>NZ_CP173258.1:3987500-4987416 GCF_044905095.1 Sphingomonas sp. MMS24-J13 | reverse complement strand
CCCGACGAGAAGCCTGCGACCACCGTACCCTGCGCGATCGACGGCGTGGCGACACCGAACACGCCCGAGGTTTCGAGCGTCGCGCTGTCGGTCCAGACCGTGACGCCGGTATCCGCCTTGAGCGCAAGGATCTGATTGTCCTGCGTCTGGACATAGACATTGCCCAGCCCAAACCCCGGCGCGCCGCGCAACGGGCCGGCCGGTCGGACCTTCCACAATATCTTGCCCGTCGCCACATCGAGTGCAGCGGCATCGCCCCGGCCGTTGGTCGCATAGACGCGGCCATCGTCGACACTGGCGCCGCCACCGAACTGCACCGCCTTGTCGCGGCCCTCGGTATCGAGCTTGGTCGTCCACAACCGGGCACCGCTGCGGGCGTCGAATGCGCGCACCGCGCCTTCGCCATCGACGACGAACAATTTGCCGCCGGCGATGACCGGCGGAGCCGCGAGCCGTTCGGCATTGGGGCCGCCGGGAATCGCCGTCGACCAGCCCTGCCGGAGCGCCGGCGCCAGCGAAAGATTGCCCATCGACTTGGTCTGGTTGCCGCCCGGCTGGCTCCAGGTTTCATTGACGACCGGATCGGGCACCGTCACCGGCACGTCTGCCAGCGCCGGCTCGACCGTGCTGTCGTTGGCCGTCGTCAGGACCGGAATACGCTCGCCCAGCACGGCGGTCTTGGGGCCCTTGTCGCCCCGACCCTTGAAGATGCTGCACCCACCCAGCGCGGCGACCATCGCCAGCGCAACCACGACACGCTTCATTCTCATTCCTTCAGGGCGGCGGACGCGTTCGGATTGACCGTCTGGCCGAGCGCGGCCGCCATGCTGGCCGCGCGACCGCGAATGGTGGGAGGCACGCTCACGTCCTGCGCGATCGAAACCAGCAGAGGACCGGCGAGATCACGTCGGTTCATCTTGAGATAGGCGCTCGCGGTGAGTTCGCCCGCGCTGCCGAACCATGGCCCGCCGGGCACGGCCAGCGGTTTCAGCTGCTCGACCACCTGCGCCGGCGGCAGCGTATCGAACTGCATCGTCGTCGCGCGGATCATCGAAAGATCGCGGATCGGCTGAGGCTGTGCCGAGTCGTTGGCGATCGCGTCGTAGCGCTTGGCGGCATCGGCCGGATTGGTGTGCACCGCAAGCGACGCGGCGGTCAGCGCCGACAAGGCCTTGTAGCCATCGTGCGACGATTGGCCGAGTTCAACGAGGCGCGGATCGGTCGGCGTCGCCTTGCCGACCTGCGAATCGTCGAGCACGGTGGCAAGCTTCTCCGCCTCGGCGCCTGCCGCCGCCGTGAGGTGATTGCGCCACCACAGGACCAGAGCGATCGCGCCCAGACACAGGATAACGGCCCCGGCAGCGATGCTGCCCCAGCGCTTGACGAGGCCGACCATCTGGTCGCGCCTGAGATTTTCATCGACTTCGCGAAGAAACGCTTCGTTGTCGGTAGGCGTCAGCGCCAAACAAACTCTCCTGAACCCGGCAAATCTCGAGAATGGGCCTCTCTAGCGCCGAGTCGTCATGAACGAAAGCTGTGCGTAGGCGTTTTGCGACAGCGGGCGGAGCGAAGGTTGCGCACTCACTCCGTCCGGGATGGACGGATGAGGGGGCGCCTCGCTCACGCCAACTCTAATTCGGCCGCCACTGTCTCCTCGATCCAGCCGCCGCCCAGCATCCGATCGCCATCGTACAAAACCGCTGCCTGCCCCGGCGCGACACCATATTCGGGCGCATCGAACGACACCGTCTCGCCGTCGAAACGCGCCGGCACCGGTTTAGCCAGCGAACGAACCTTGACCAGCAGCGGCCCGTCGATCGCCTCGCCGAGCCAGTTGACTTCGCTCAGCCGCGCCGCGCGCACCGCCAGCGCACGACGCGGACCGACCACCAGCCTGCGCTCGGCGGCATCGATGCGCACGACATAAAGCGGCTCGGGGGCGCCCCCGATCTCGATCCCGCGCCGCTGGCCGACGGTGAAGCCCGTGATGCCGCGATGCGCCCCCAAGACCCGACCGGCCATGTCGACGATCTCGCCAGGCGCAGCCGCCTCGGGCCGCAGCTTGCGCACGAGCCCGGCATAATCGCCGTCGGGCACGAAGCAGATGTCCTGGCTGTCGGGCTTGCCGGCGACACCCAGGCCATGCTCGGCCGCAATCTCGCGCACCCGATCCTTGGGCAACCCGCCCAGCGGAAACCGCAGGAAATCGAGCTGGTCGCGCGTCGTGGCGAAAAGGAAATAGCTCTGGTCGCGTGCCGGATCGTGCGCGCGATGCAGTTCAGGCCCGCGCGCGCCGACGACGCGACGGACATAATGCCCGGTCGCAAGACAATCCGCGCCGAGGTCGCGCGCGACCTGGAACAGATCGGTGAACTTGACGCTCTGGTTGCAGCGCACGCACGGGATCGGCGTGCGGCCTGCGATATAGTCGTCGGCGAAGCGATCGATCACCGATTCGCGAAACGCGCTCTCATAATCGAACACATAATGCGCGATGCCGAGCCGATCCGCGACCGCGCGGGCATCGGCAATATCGCGTCCTGCGCAGCAGCTGCCCGCACGCCCGACGGCGGCGCCATGATCGTAAAGCTGCAGCGTGATGCCGATCGTTTCGGCCCCGCTCGCTGCCGCCAGCGCCGCTACGACCGAGCTGTCCACGCCGCCCGACATCGCCACGACGACGCGACGAATCTTTTCGGAGCCGAACTGAAACCAATCACCCATGATGCTGCGTATCTAACCGACGGAGGCCGGCGCGTCCAAGGCGGCTTAAGGCCGGACACTTTCATCCGTTCCTGAAGAACAAATGGGAGCTCAAGGCAGCGTGTGAAGATCCGGATCGAAAAAGGCGGCGCGCATGCGGTCATGCCCGATTTCGGAGTCCTCAGGGAAGGATTGCGCATGGCCCAGCAAATGACGCCCACAGCAATCGCAAATATCAGCGCGCGCGCGCTGCACGATCATAAGCGGTTCATCGCCGATGTCTTTTCGGATTCGGTGACGTCGAGGACGTTGGGCCCCTGTTCCTTTCATCCCGACCTGCCGCCGCCGGATCGGGATCGGGCCCAAAGATGACCGCCGCGTTTACCTTGGCATTTCAGTCTTCCTTCAAACCGTAACGGTAGATCAACGACAGCCAAGAGCATCGATGCCCGGCAAGGCAGCGTGAGGACCAGAATGATCGAAAACCAGAAAATTCGACCGGCGCAGGTCGTCGGCCCCTTGGGTGAGCCGCTCACGATCGAGTCGCTGCCGCCGCCAGGCACGACGCGCTGGGTCGTCCGGCGCAAGGCCGAGGTCGTCGCTGCCGTCAATGGCGGATTGCTGACCTTCGACGAGGTGTGCGAACGCTACGGCCTGACCCTCGAGGAATTTGCGAGCTGGAAGCGCGCCGTCGAGCGCTCGGGCATGCCGGGGCTGCGTGTGACGCGCATTCAGCACTATAAATCGCTCTACGAGCGCCAGCAGAAGTATTGACGCGCGCATAAGCCCGAGATGGGCGTTCTGGAACAAAGATCATAAGCAAAGCGTATCAACCTTCGATCTTCGCCGAGCGCTTTCGGCGACGAACAGGAGGTGGATATGGGACTCATTCTTTGGCTCGTGATCGGCGGTGTGGTTGGCTGGCTGGCGAGCATCGTCATGCGCACCGATGCGCAGCAGGGCATCTTCCTCAACATCATCGTCGGTATCATCGGCGCCTTCATCGGCGGCCTGATCTTTTCCGGCGGCACGATCAACAACAGCACCTTGACGGTTTATACTTTCCTGACCTCGCTGGTGGGCGCGATCATCCTGCTCGCGATCGTCAACCTGGTTCGTCGCGGCTCGCTGCGCTAAGCGCTTGAAGCTGACGGCTTGAACAGGCCCGCGTCGGAAACCCGGCGCGGGCCTTTTCTGTAGCCTCCCTGCAAAAGCGGGAGAGCGCCACAGCTCACTCCAGTTCGAACGTCACCGCGAGATTGACCGCCAGCGTCTGCTCGCCCGCCGCCATCGGCGTCGCATCGCGTTTTGCCATCATCGCCATCGGACGGATAACCGGCGTCGACACGTCGTTCTCCGCGATCTGGACGATGCGCTTGACGTGCAGTCCAGCGGCCTTGGCATAAAGATCGGCGC
Source organism: Sphingomonas sp. MMS24-J13 (assembly GCF_044905095.1). NCBI lineage: Bacteria > Pseudomonadati > Pseudomonadota > Alphaproteobacteria > Sphingomonadales > Sphingomonadaceae > Sphingomonas > Sphingomonas sp. MMS24-J13. Next base: position 4,983,297 of record NZ_CP173258.1, on the reverse strand, counting down.
GCGCCTTGGCTGTGGCCAGCGCCTGGATGCGTGCTTCGTCGAGCGCAGCCTCGGGCTTGTCGACCCCGAAGCTCGGCCCATCCAATTGGTTTGCCCCGGACGCGACCAGCGCGTCGATCACCGAACCGGCCTTCGCCAGATCGCGCAGCCTCACCGATACGCGGTTCGAGGCCTGATAGCCGGTCAACACGGGCGGCTGGTTGTCGGCATAGCGATATTGCGGCTGCAGGCTAAGCGATGCCGTCTGGATATCGCGATCGGCAACGCCTGCGCGCTTCAATGTGGCGATGGTCGCGGTCATGCGTTTGGCATTATCCGCCAACGCGCTGCTGGCGGAAGAAGATTGCGTGACGACCCCTGCCCCGATCGTCGCCACATCGGGCGCGCGATCCACCGAACCGGTCGCGGAAATATCCAGCCGCGTGCCGGTAATTACAGGCTCCGGCGCGGCAAACGCGGGCGTGGCGGCAAGCAGGGCTACGGCAAACAAGGTTTTCATCGGGCGATCCTCGAACATTGTCGGACGGCTTGTTGCAATCTTGCGCTGGACCGTGGCTGAACGGCGGCCAAATGCCCGGTTCATCCCGGCCGTTGGCGCAGCTATCGCCCCTCGATCGCGCCGCGCACCTTCGCCGCAAGCTGAGCGACGGTAAACGGCTTGGGCAGCATTGCGGCCTCGCCGATATCGGCCCACCCATCGCCGCCGTCGGGCGTATAGCCGCTCGTGTAGAGCACCCGCAGGCCGGGACGGAGCTTGCGGGCGGCTGCGCCGAGCACCGGGCCGGTCATGCCGGGCATGACGACGTCGCTGAACAGCAAGGCGACGTCCGGCTGGTCGGCGAGCATCCGCAGCGCTTCCTCGCCGTTGGCCGCCGCAAGCACGGTGTAGCCGAGCTCGCGCAGCGCGTCGGACGAAATCTGGCGAACGTACGGCTCGTCCTCCGCTACGAGGATGACCTCACCCGCGCGGGCCTGCACGACTGCGGGCAACGCGTCGTCCGGCTTGACGATAACCCCACCGTCATAGCGCGGCAGATGGATCCGCACCGCCGTGCCGCTGCCGATCTCCGACGCGATCGCCACGCCGCCGCCCGATTGGGTGACGAACCCGAACACCTGGCTCAGGCCCAACCCGGTGCCTTTGCCGACCTCCTTGGTGGTGAAGAAGGGATCGAAGGCGCGCGCGATCACCGCCGGCGACATGCCGCTGCCATTGTCGATCACCGCGATCAGGACATGATCGCCGGCCACCAATTGGGGCGTCGCCTGCGAGGGTGGAATTGTCACGTTGGCGGTTTCGATCGTGAGCCGCCCACCGCTTGCGCCCATCGCGTCGCGCGCATTGACCGCAAGGTTCAGGATCGCATTTTCGAGCTGACCCGGATCGGCAAAACAGGCCCACGCCCCATCGGCCAGCAACGTCTCGACCGTCACCCGCTCGCCGAGGGTACGCCGCAGGAGATCGGACATGCCGTCGACCAGCCGGTTGACGTCGATCGGCTCGGGCGCGAGCGGCTGGCGGCGCGAGAAAGCGAGCAGCCGCGCGACCAGCGTGGCGGCGCGCTCGGCCCCGCTGAGCGCGGCGGCGATGCCGCGATCGACCCGCTCCGGATTGGTCCCGCGGCTGCGGCGCGCCATATCGAGGCTGCCTATGATGACCGCGAGCATATTGTTGAAATCGTGCGCGATCCCACCGGTGAGCTGGCCGATCGTCTCCATCTTGTGCGCCTGCCGGAGTTCGCTCTCGGCCGCCTCGCGCGCCGCCATTTCGGCGCGGGCGCGGTCGTGGGCCTGCTCCAGCGCATAATAGCGATCGCGCGCATCACGCATCGTCATATAAGCGACGATCACCACCAGGGTAACCGCGATGGCGAGGCCCAGGGCTAGGCTGCCGGTGAGCAATTCCGTTCGGCGCTGGCGTTCGACGCGCAGCCGCTCCTCCTCCACGAACATGGCGTTCATCAGCGCGCGAATTTGCCGCATGAGCACGCGTCCACGCGATGCAAGGCCCTGTGCGCGCACGTCGTCCAGCGTCTGGTGCGGGCGCCGGGACGCGAAGAGCTCCGCTTCGGCCACCCGTGCCCGGATCAGCGGCTCGAGCGCGGCAAGGTTACGCACCTGCACTGGATTGTCGCTCATCTCGTTCCGCAGCAAGTCGAGCCGCTGGAAAAGCTGCCGATAGGCCGCATCGACGTCGGGCAGCAGGCTCGCATTGGCCCGTACCATGTAGCCGCGATAGGCGGATTTGTAGAAAGCCAGCTCCTCCCCGACCTCGACGATCGCCACCTGCGTCCGGATCGAATGCGCCACCCAGCGATTGGCGCTGCCGACCGCAAAGCTGAGGACCAAGGCCGCGATCCCGGCGACGACGGTAATGGCAAGCCCCGCCAGCGGCAGCAGCGGCACACGCCGAAGCGAATGCGCGCTTGATGCGCTCATCGGTTGCGCCAAACCGGCATCAAGCGTTGGCCTCGGCCACGATCGCCGCCCAGCCGGCTTCGTCGATCACCGGAATGTCGAGCGCGGCAGCCTGCTTGAGTTTCGATCCCGCGCCGGGCCCCGCCACCACCAGATCGGTCTTGGCCGAGACCGATCCCGCCGCCTTGGCCCCCAGCCGTTCGGCCTGCGCCTTGGCCTCGTCGCGACTCATCGTTTCGAGTTTGCCGGTGAAGACGACGGTCTTGCCCGAAACCTTGGACGCTCTTGTCTCGAACACCACCGGTTGAACCTCGACCTGCGCAAGCAGATCGTCGACCGCATCCCTGTTGTGCGGTTCGGCAAAGAAATCGATCAGCGCCTGCGCCACCTCGGGGCCGACCTGCTGGGTGTCGATGATCGCGACCAGTTCCTTGGCCTGGCGCGTCGCGAATTTCCCGTCAGGCTCGCCCACGGCCGGCACCATTGCCTCCCGCTGTTCGATCGCCGAATTGATCATCGCCAGAAAGGCGTCCATGCTGCCGTAACGGCGCGCCAGATCACGAGCAGTTACCTCACCGACATGGCGAATGCCGAGCGCGAACAGGAAGCGATCGAGCGGGGGCGTACGCTTCGCATCGATCGCGTTGATGAGGTTGGTCGCAGACAGCTCGGCCCAGCGCTCGCGCTTGAGCAACTGATCCTTGCTCAAGCGGAAAATGTCTGCGGGCGTCTCCAGCAGCTTGTCGTGGAAAAAACTCTCGATGCTGGTGATACCGAGCCCTTCGATGTCGAGCGCATGGCGCGAGACGAAGTGGCGCAGCCGTTCGACCCGCTGGGCAGGGCAAATCAGCCCGCCGGTGCAGCGATAGTCGACCTCCCCCAGCTCGCGCTCGGCAGCCGATCCGCATTCGGGGCAGACCTGCGGAAAGACCCACGGCGCGCGCGGCTCGTCACGCGTCAGATTGGCGACGATCTGCGGAATGACGTCGCCCGCACGCTGGAGCCTGATCCGATCGCCCGGGCGCACGCCCAGGCGCTCGATCTCGTCGGCATTGTGGAGGGTCGCGTTGGTGACGACCACGCCGCCGACGGTGACGGGCGTCAGCCGCGCCACAGGCGTCAACTTGCCCGTGCGACCGACCTGAATGTCGATCCGCTCCAATGTCGTCTCGGCCTGCTGCGGCGGGAATTTATGCGCGATCGCCCAGCGCGGCGCACGCGCCACCTGCCCCAGCCTTTCCTGCCAATCGAGCCGATCGACCTTGTAGACGACGCCGTCGATATCGAACGGCAGATCGGAGCGGAGCCGCTCGATCGCGCGATATTGATCGAGCGCTTCCGCGGCGTCGGCGCATTTCCGCCGATGCGTCGAGGGCGCGAATCCCCAGCTTTCGATCGCGTCCATCACACCGGTCTGGGTTTCGGCCGGCAACTCCGAATATTCGCCCCAGCCATGCACGATGAAGCGCAGCGGCCGGGTTGCGGTGACGTTGGCGTCCTTCTGGCGCAGCGAACCGGCGGCGGCGTTGCGCGGGTTGGCGAACTGGCGTGCCTTGCTCTCGTCGCCGGCCTCGCGCGCTTCGGCGAGCAGGCGCGCATTCAAGGCGGCGAAATCGGCCTTCGCCATATAGACCTCGCCGCGTATCTCGAAGAGATCGGGCGCGCTGTCCGGCAGAGTTTGCGGAATATCGCTGACGAACGCCACATTGGGGGTGACATCCTCCCCCACCTGCCCGTCGCCACGCGTCGCCGCCTGGACCAGCTTGCGCCCTTCGTAGCGCAGCGAGCAGGACAGGCCGTCGATCTTGGGTTCGGCGGTCAGCACCACCGGCTCTTCCTCGCCGAGCCGCAGGAAGCGGCGTACGCGATCGACGAAATCGGTCACCTCCTCGTCGGAGAAGGCATTGTCGAGGCTGAGCATCGGTCGGGCATGCCGCACCTTGGCGAGCGGTCCGCTCGGGATGGAGCCGACCTGCCGCGACGGGCTGTCGGCGCGGATCAGATGCGGAAAAGCCGCCTCGAGCGCGAGGTTGCGGCGGACCAGCGCATCGTAATCGGCGTCCGAAATCTCGGGCGCGTCCTGATCATGGTAAAGGCGATTGTGGTGCGCGATCTCCGCGGCGAGCCGTTCCAGCTCGGCGGCGGCCTCGGTTTCGCTCAGCGTCGCGATATCGTCCATCGGCGTTGCTTCATCACGCGGGCTCCACCGGGTCAACCGGCGTTTCGGTTACCCACGGTGCCCTGGCGAAGCGCTTGCTCAGGAAGTCGATCAGCACCTTCACCCGTGCCGGGCGCAACGTGTTGGGTGGGGTGATCAGGTTCAGCGCGACCGTATTGGCCCAATCAGGCAGGATCTCGATCAGCCGGCCCGCCTGAAGATCCCGCCAGATCATGAACTCGGGCAGCACCGCAAAGCCGTGCCCGGCGCGCAGCGCATCGAGGAACAGATCGCCATTGTTCGATCGCAGCCGGCCCTTCAACGGCACTGCATAATCGCCCTCTTGCGCATGGTGCAGCCGCAAGGTCTCGGGCGTCGGCGATCCGGTATAGAGAAAGGCCGGCATCCGCGCGAGATCGCGCGGATGATCGGGCATGCCATGCGCCTCCAGATAGATCGGCGCTGCCACGACCGGCAGCCGCACCGCGCACAGCCGCCGCGCGCGCAGGCTCGAATCCTGAAGCGCGGCGATGCGCAGCGCCAGATCATAGCCGCCGCCGATCAGATCGATCATCGCATCCGATAGCTGGAGATCGAGATCGACCTCGGGATAGAGTTTGAGGAAATCGGGCAGGACAGAGGCCAGATGCTCCATCCCGAACGACATCGGTGCTGCCATCCGCACGAGCCCGCGCGGGCGCTCGGCCTGATCGGACGCCTCGGCTTCGGCCGCCTCGCCTTCGGCAAGAATCCGCGCGGCGCGGGCAAGGGCCGCACGCCCGGTTTCGGTCAGCGACAGGCGACGCGAAGTGCGGTGGAGCAAAGGCGCGCCCAGCCGTTGCTCCAGCCGGGTGACCGCCTTCGATACGGTCGGCTTGGAGAGATTGAGATCGGCCGCGGCACGCGCGAACGATCCAGTCTGCGCAATCTTCGCGAATATAGCCCAGGCGTCGAAATCGGGCAGGCTCATCGGCAAACTCCAGGCAACATTGTCTTGCCATCATTGCTATTTTCTCGATCCTGCCAAGCCCTATCTTGAACCCCGACGCCGGCCCCCACGGCCGGCACGGAGAATGACATGATCGAGCTTCGCCCTTTCGATACGCTTGGCGGCGCCAACCATGGCTGGCTGGACGCGCACCATCACTTCTCGTTCGCGGATTATTACGATCCGAAGCGGACAAACTGGGGCGCGCTGCGCGTCTGGAATGATGACGTGATCGCTCCCAAGACCGGCTTCCCGCCGCATCCGCACCGCGACATGGAGATCATCACCTATGTCCGCGAGGGTGCGATCACCCATCAGGACAATCTGGGCAATAAAGGCCGGACCGAAGCGGGCGACGTCCAGGTGATGTCGGCGGGCAGCGGCGTGCAGCATGCCGAATATAATATGGAGGACAAGGATACCCGGATCTTCCAGATCTGGATCCAGCCCAACCAGCGCGGCGGCGCGCCAAGCTGGGGTGCCCGGCCCTTCCCGAAGGGCGATCGTGCCGGTCAGTTCGTGGTGCTCGCCTCGGGCTTCGACGAGGATCGCGAGGCGCTGCCGATCCGCACCGACGCCCGCGTGCTGGGTGCGACGATCAAGGCCGGCGAGTCGATCGATTATCCGCTCGGCGCCGATCGTCACGGTTACCTCGTCCCCGCCACCGGCGTCGTCGAGATCGACGGCACCCGCATCAATGCGCGTGACGGCGTCGCCATCAGCGCGCTGGAGACCCTGACCATCACGGCATTGGAAGATGCCGAACTGGTGCTGGTCGACGCAGCTTAACCATCCCCCGCCTGTCCGCTCACCCTCGGGTGAGCGGACTTTATCCATCGGTCCATCTATCCCCAGGGAGACGTCATATGAGCAAGGTCCTCGTCCTCTATTATTCCAGCTACGGCCATATCGAGCAGATGGCGCAGGCCGTGGCCGAAGGCGTGCGCGAAGCCGGTGCCGAAGTCGTGGTCAAGCGCGTGCCCGAAACGGTGCCTGAAGAGATCGCCAAAGGTGCACATTTCAAGCTCGATCAGGGCGCCCCGGTGGCCACCGTCGCCGAACTCGCCGATTATGACGCGATCATCTTCGGCGCCCCCACCCGCTTCGGCCGCATGCCGTCGCAGATGGCGGCGTTCCTCGACCAGGCCGGCGGCCTGTGGGCGAGCGGCAAGCTCAACGGCAAGGTCGGCGCGGCCTTCACCTCGACCGCGAGCCAGCATGGCGGGCAGGAGACGACCTTGTTCTCGATGATCACCAACATGCTCCATTTCGGGCTGGTGGTCGTCGGCCTGCCCTACAGCTTCGCAGGCCAGATGGGCGTCGATGAAATGAAAGGCGGCAGCCCCTACGGAGCCACCACGATCGCGCATAGCGACGGCAGCCGCCAGCCGAGCGCGGTCGAGTTGGATGGCGCCCGCTTCCAGGGCAAGCATGTCGCAGAGATCGCAAACAAGCTGTTCGGGTAAGCCACATTGAAAAGCCTCCCCACGAAATCGTGGGGAGGCTTTTTAAGCTCAGTAGCGGCAGCGGGCCGCGTTAAAGCCCGCCGCCGCTTCAGAGACGAAGGCTGATGTCCGGGGGTTGAAGACCAGCCTTCAGGGATTGGCTAAAAGCCGCCCTCTCCGATAGGTGAGCGCGAAGCATCACCCGCTGCATATAATGGTCTCGCCGCGGAAATGCTCCGCATAGTAAATTTTTCATAGGCTTATTTTATTTTTGCAGGGTCAAGCCGCGGCATTGATGCGGCAGACCATTCCGTCGGCCAGCCATTGACCGAGGCAAGCGCCCGCAAGCGCGATGCCACCCTGCTCGCCCAGCCCCGCAACCAGCGCTTCACATAATGAAGCGAACGGGAGCCCGCTGCGCGCCAGCAGCAACACGTGAAGCTCAGCCTGCTCGATCGTTCGGAAGCGCGCGGTGAAATGCTCGCGCCAGACGAACACAGCGCCGGGTTCGGGCAGGATTTCGGCGGCCGGTGGCATCTCCCCCGCCATCAGAGCCGCCAATATTGCCGGTGCGTTGGTCGCGATCGCGCGATGATCGAGCGTCGGGGTGAAATGGAGTGTGGCGCGATCCCAATCCACGTCGGTGACGTCGGCCGCGCCGATCACCGGGGCATCGGGACCGACGAACGCCTCGCCCAACGCCCATTCGACCCACGCGAGCTCGGCCACCTCGGGATCATCGGGATAAAGCAGTGCCAGCATGTCGGGAAAATCGCGGCCATACGCGTCGAGGGTCCAGCTACTCGGAGGCACGCGCCGGATATGGTGGATCGTCGCCTCGGTGAACGCCGCTTGGCCGATCCAGTCGCGCGTCCGCGCGAAGCTTTCCTCGAGGCAGGCGGTGAGCGAGCCGCGGTAGTTATTCTGGTAGACCGTCATCCCCGCCGACGCCCGTTCGGCATCCCCGTCACGCAGCCACGCGCCGAACTGGCGCTGCAAGACGAGCAGGCTCATGCCGCCAGCCTTTCCGCGCCGATCGTGCGCGCCGTGCCAAGTTCAGCGAGCAATTCGTGGAGCGGCGGGATCGCATCGTCGCGTTCGATCATCGTCGCGACCGCGCCGAGCTTTGGCAGGACATAGGCATAAAGATCCCATACATCGGCGCAGACCGGCGCATCGTGCGTGTCAATCAGCAATTCGCGCCCCCGGCTATGCCCGGCGAGGTGGATCTGGCGGACTCGATCGGCGGGAATGCCGTCGAGATATGCCATCGCATCGAAACCGTGGTTGGTCGCGCTGACGAAAACATTGTTGACGTCGAGCAACAGGCCGCAGCCGGTCCGCGCGCACAAAGCGTCGAGGAAATCCCATTCGCTCATGTCGGCGCCGTCGAACGCGATATAGCTCGATGGATTTTCGATCAGCATCGCGCGGCCAAGCGCGGTCTGCGCGCGATCGACATTGGCGCAGACCGTATCGAGCGCCTCCTGCGTATACGGCAGCGGCAACAGGTCATGGGCATTGAAGCCCTCGATCCGCGACCAGCTCAGATGATCCGAGACGAACAGGGGCGCGATCTCGTCGACCAATGCGCGCAACCGCTGGAGGTAGGCGCCGTCGAGCCCGTCGGCCGAGCCGAGCGACATCGACACGCCATGGAGCGCGACCGGATACATGGCCCGCACGTCGCGCAGGATCTGGCGCGGCCGGCCGCCATCGACCATGAAATTCTCCGAAATCAGCTCCACGAAATCGACACCGATCCGATGTTCGAGAAATTCGGCATAATGCGGCTTGCGCAGGCCAAGGCCAAAGCCGGCGAAGGGGGGATCGTCATGGCGTATCATCCATAGGGTGGCCCGGCCAACCGGCCGGGCCGATAAGGCTCACTTCGGCGCGGTCAGGCTGCCGCCCTGTGCCTTGCAGGTCTTGGCCGAAAGCTCCTTGAAGCCTTGGCCCTTGCAATCGTTCATGCCCTTGCAGTCATGATTGCCCGACTTGCAGTCGGACTGGCCCTTGCAGCTGTTGACGCCATAGCAATGGACGGCGGCCGCGCCCTTCGCCAGCACCGCAGTGCTCGGAACGGCGGCGGCGAAAGCGACGAGCGCGGCGGAGGTGGCGAGGCTGACGCCGGTGCGAACGGTGAACATGGTTGGGTCTCCCTTGGGATTGCCGGATTGGCCTCTCCCATTCGGGCCCGCCGCGCGCCCGGTTACAGCACGCGCAAAAATTACCAGCGCAGCAGGCGCGGCCCGACCAACGCGCCGAACGCGGCGGCGAGCAGGATGCCGAGCGAATACCAGGTCAGCACGAACAGCGCCGAAACCTCGGGACAATGGAGGCAATAGACCGTCGCCGAAAAAGCCCCAGCCGCCAGTCCCGCCGCCGCACCCGCCGCGCGCAACCGCGTCGGCGCCAGCCGCCGGAACGACCAGAGCAGGCCGATGAAGATCGGCATCGACAAGGTCAGCACCAGCCACGGGCACACCCGCCAGCTATGGCCGAGCCACATCGCCAGCCATTCGGTCTGTGGCGTGCGGATCAGCTCGACCACGCCGACGCCGGCCAGCAGCACGACCGGGATCGCCATCAGCCACAGCCCACGCAGGCTGCCCCCCTCGGGGCGCGCCAGTTGCGCGGTCGCCCAGATCGCGCCGATCGCGAGCGAGATCGTGTAGGTCCACTTCATCCAGAAGGTGAAGCCGTGCATCGCATGCGCGAGATCGGGACGAAATCCGAGGCTGGCCGCGAGCAGCAAGGCCGAGATCGCGGCACCGGCGGCGACGCCGAGCCCGAGCCGCCGGCCGACCGCATAACGACGCACCGGCCGCACATCGGCGGCGAGCCTGTCGATCAGCTGATCGGTCTTCATCGCGCATCCCCCCGCAAACGGGCGGCGAGCGCCTTGAGGCCACGATGGACCGACACCTTGACGTCCGATGCGCCGATCCCGTCGGCCGACGCGGCATCGGCCACGCTCATCCCGTCGATATGGGTCGCGCGGATCATGCGCGCCTGCTTGGGCGGCAATGTCTGCAGCAATTGATCGACGTCCATCCGTGCATCGCTTAAATCCTGAAACCCTTCCGCGACCAGTATCTCTTCCAACCCCTCGATCGGGACGGTGCGCCGGTTGGCGCGGAAATGATCGACCATCTTGTACCGCGCGATCGCAAACAGCCACGCCGTGAACGGGCGATCGCGATCATAGGTGGCCCGCCGCGTGTGGACCGCAATCAACGTATCCTGGATCAGATCATCGACATCGTCGCCGGTCGAGCGACGGCGATAGAAGCTTTCGAGCAGCGGGATCAGCGCGCGCAGCAAGGCGGCATGGTCGGCGGCATTGCCGTCGAGACCGCCGATCATCATGGTCCGCAACTGTTCCTCGCTGGCTCGCATTCGCACTCCCTCGAGCCCGTTCGGCACAGACCGGCCGATGGTTACAGCGCGCGGCGCGGATAAGCGAAAATATTCCGGTGGCGCCTTTTGTAACCCGGTCGAACCGCCCCGCGAATGGGCAGGGTGACCGGTTTCACCGCCTCCTTCCCGGTCACCGCGCGGCCCGGTTTCCACGCCGGGCTGCGCGAGAGGCGACACAACAAGGGAGACTTTCTCATGCGTTCGACCCATGCCGCCATCGCCGCCGGCCTCGCCCTCGCCATTGCGGGCGCCGCCGCCTCCTCCGCCAGCGCGCAGGCCTCCCAGCCGATGGAGAAATGCTACGGCGTTGCGCTGGCCGGCAAGAATGATTGCAAGGCGGGGGCCGGCACGAGCTGCGCCGGCACATCGAAGGTGAATTATCAGGGCAATGCCTGGAAACTGGTCAAGGCCGGCACCTGCGTCACGACCAAAACCCCCAAGGGCAACGGATCGCTCACCCCCAAGGCGTGATCGCCATGGCCGGAGCGGTAAATGCGCTCCGGTCGCTTCTTCAGGAGACCGCCATGCTCCCCCTGCTTGCGCTCTACGATCGCGCGACCACCCGCGTTTCCGCGCTGATGCCCGATGCCGCTCTGCTGCTGGTCGCCCGCCTGGGCATCGCCAGCATCTTCTTTCTGTCCGGGCGGACCAAGGTCGAAGGTCTGTTCACGATCACGCCCGCCACTTACGAACTGTTCCGCAGCGAATATGCATTGCCGCTTATCCCGCCCGAGCTCGCCGCGGTGGCGGGGACGGTATCGGAACATCTTTTTTCGACCCTGCTCGTGCTCGGCTTGGCCACGCGGCTCTCGGCGGCGGCGCTGCTCGGCATGACCATGGTGATCGAGATCTTCGTCTATCCCGATGCATGGCCGACCCATCTCAGTTGGGCGGCGATCTTGCTACCGCTGATCGCCAAAGGCGGCGGCGCATGGTCGCTCGATCGGGTCGTACGCTCTTCATCCTTCTCGAAAGAGGCGCGGGGGAGCACGCGCTGATCGTTAATCATTTATCCATGCCCCTTGGCTTGATCATATATCGTCGCTAGCGAGTCTCAACTGTCGGGGGATCGCAGGCAGGATCATGAGTCAGGGGTCAGCGCCGGGGCGGCAAGCCGTCATTGAGGCTCCAGAAGCTTCGGGGAACGGGCGGCCGCGTGCGTCAAGCACACCGCCCCCGCGTTTTCTCGCTCGTACTTTCGGCAGCTTCGAGATCGTCGATCGCCAGACCCACAGCCTGGTCGCGATCCGATCGCGCAAGGCGACCGCGCTGATCGCCTATCTCGCCGTCTCGCCCGGCCAGTCGATCACGCGCGATCGCGCGACCGGCCTGCTGTGGGGCGATCGCGGCGAAGAGCAGGCGCGCGCCAGCCTGCGCCAGGCACTCACCGAATTGCGTGCCACGACACTTGGGCTCGCCGGTGCACTGCGGGTGGATCGTCGCGAGATCGCCTTGGTGCCCGGTCTGGTGGAGACCGAACTCGAGGAACTGGCGGGCCTCGCCACCGAAGGCGGGCTGGCGCAGCTCACCGCGGCGGTGGATCGTGCGGACGGCCGCCCGCTTGCCGATCTCGATGGGATCGACAATGATTTCAATTCGTGGCTGCTGGTCGAGCGCGAACGCAAGATCGGCCAGTTGCGTACCCTGCTGCTCGATCAGGTCCAGTCTGTGCAGGCGGACGAGGTCGCTTACGGCCGGCCGATCATCGCGTCGCTGCAGCGGATCGATCCGGCCGACGAGGTCGCCGCGCGCGCGGGCCTCGAACTGGACAGTCTTGCAGGTGATCTGGCCGGATTGCACCGGCGCTACCGCGCACTCGAACGCACGCTGAAAGATGAATATGATACCGTCCCTTCGCCGCAGACCCAAGACGTGTTCCGCCGGCTCACCGCGATGCGCCCCGTCGCGGCGACGGTCGCAGGGCCGCTGACTGTGGCGCCCACGACCTTTCATCCGTCGCCCAGGCAGAGCGGGATCGAGCCGCCGGTCGTGCTGGTCCTGCCGATCGAACTGGTCGGCGGCGACAGCGAGGACATGCTGCTCGCGCAGGTCTGCGCCAGCGAGATCGAGACGGCGCTCGGCGGGGTCGCCGACCTGCGTGTGCTGTCTGTGCCCGAGCCGAGCATCGAGCGGCTGGAGGCGGCGCAAAGCAGTTCGATCTCGTCCTACTCGCTCAAGGGGTCGATGCGGCCGACCGGCAAGTCGCTTCATCTGACCTGGCGGCTGGTACGGCTGTCGGATGGGATGGTCGCATGGTCGCGCAAATCCTCGCTCGGGCGGTTCGGATTGGGCGAGGCGATGGACGATGTCGTCGCGCAGGCGGCGGGCGCGGTGATGCCGGTGGTCGAGCGCGACCTGACCCACCGCATCGCCACCGGCGAGCAGGGCGCCGAGACCGCCTACAGCCTCTATCTGCGCGGGCGCACCATCTCGCTCTCGTCGAGCAGCCTCGACCATAGCCGCGAGGCAGCCGCCCTGTTCGAGCAGGCAGTCGCGCGCGATCCCAATCTGGTCAACGCGCATCTCAGCCTCGCGCGGCTCTACAATACCGATTTCCACGAGCGGATCGCAGGCCATGATCCGATGCCGCTGCGCAAGCGCGCCTTCGACCTCTACAGCCATGCCGCGCGGATCTCGCCGACCTCGGCACTTGCGCGGGCGGGCATGGGCTGGTGCTATATGCGCCGCGCCGACCTGCGGCAGGCAAATGCGAAGTTCGAGGAGGCTCTGGAACTTTGCCCCAACCATGCCGATTGCCTGAACGAGCTCGGGGTCGCCTACACCCATATGGGCGATCTCGATCATGCCGGCGATCTGCTGCGCCGGGCATTCGAGCTCAACCCCTTCCCGCCCGACGAATATTTCAGCGACATGGGCGTGCTGCAGTTGTTCCTCGGCGATCATGACGGGGCCGAGGGGCAGTTCGAGGTCTCGCGCCACGAGGCGCTTCATTATCGCGCCTTCCGTCTTGCCAATCGCGCGCTGATGGGATCCTGGCCCGGTATGGAGCAGGCTGCGGATGAGGTGCGCGCGGGCTTCCGCGGGATCTGGCAGGGAATGCTGCCGATGACCGATCGCAATATCTATGAATCGGTTCTGCTCTATTCGCCGATCCACCATCAGGCCGGGCGCGACCTGTTCCGCGACGGCCTAATCGCGGCTGGCCTCGAGATCGGCTGAGGCGCGCACGAGCCGTTCGACATAGACGGTGCGTGGGACGGGGGCGGCCGCCTCGGGACGGCGGATTTCGCGAGCGACCGTGCCGATCAGCAGATCGGTGTCGCGCATTTTCTGGCTGAACGCGCATTGCCGCAGACGATCGGCCGCATCGGCCGCGGAGTCCTCGCCGATCGCTACCGCCAGCCGCGTGAAGATCGCATCCCACGTCCGATCGCGAAAGGGCATTGCCCGCGCGATCCGGATTGCAGCCTGCGCGACCGCCGCATCGAGACCACTCGCTACGATGGAGGCCTCCGCGTCGACGAGCGCCAGGGTAAGCGGCGCATGCCCCAGTTCGGCCGGGGCGTGCGACACCATCACCGCATCGTCGCGATCGATTTTCCCATCGCGATACGCTTCGTAGACCGCACCGACCCCGATCATACCGTACAGATCGAGTTCGGCGGCGCGCAATGCGCCGAGGCTGGCTGCACCATAGACGGCGATCCCGGCCTCGATCAGCAGCAGGATTTCCTTGTGCCAAACGGTCGGGCCAGTTTCGAACACACCATCGACGAGCAACACCGCTGCCGGCCGCTCACGCAACGTCGCCAGCAGATCACCGCATTTCGCCGGCGGGCGCAGATCGAAGCCCGGGGGCAATACGCCGCGCTCCCGCTGCAGGCTCGGCCCCGCGAAAAGGATGATCTTTGGGCTCATCCGCGATCCTTAGGGCTGGTTTCGCGTGGAGTGAAGCAGACCGCCCCATCGCGATCGACCTATTGGACGAGATGGATACGATCGAGACCCAGTTTCCTGTCGCCGTCTGCCACGCTATCGAGCGTCAGCGCCATCGAGGCCAGCCCCGCCGCCGTGAGCGCGACATATTGGACGCGGTGTTGTTGCCCCCTAAAGGCCTGACGGATTCTCGCGGTTGGAGATTGCGATAAATTCGCGGGGTGATCTGTAGCCGAGCGCGCGGTGCGGATGCACCTCATTATAGTGATCGAGCCAGATCGGGAGCTGGTCGATCACGGACTGCGCATCGGGCTTGGCGCTGACGCGTGCATAATCGCGCTTGAGGGTTCGGACGAAGGCTTCCGCCATGCCGTTGCTTTGCGGGCTCTCGACAGGCGTGGTGCGCGGGACGAGGCCGATGTCTCGCGCGAAACGCCGGGTGTCGTGTGCGGTGTAGCAGCTGCCGTTGTCAGTCAGCCATTCGATGGCGTGGGGCAGCCTGTTGATGCTTCCGAAGCGATGCTCGACAGTGGCGACCATGAGGTCGCGGACATCGCCGGCGGAAATTCCGCCCGTGGTCGCGACGAACCCCATGGCTTCCCGGTCGCAGCAATCGAGAGCGAAGGCGACGCGGACTTTTTCGCCATTGTCGCAAGCGATCTCAAGCCCATCGGAGCACCAACGGCTGTTGCGGGTATCGACCGCAACCCTGCCATCGTGCCGACGTTCCTCGCCACATCCGCTGTGTCGCTGCAGCAGCAGGCCATGGAGCTTCATGACTCGGTAGATCCGCTTGGCATTCGGCGGTTGTCGTCCATGCCGTTCGGCCTGGCGACGAAGCAGCGCATGAACGCGACGATAGCCGTAGGTCGGCAGATCGACGATCAGCGCACGAATATCGGCGACGAGATCACCGTCGGGAAGCGGCGGTCGCCCCCGGCGGCGTACTGGTCCGCGATGGCGCATGGTGGAGAGATGAGGTCGCGAGATACGGACCGCCTCCGCCACCGCGCTCACTGGCCACCCTTCGGCAACGAGGTCGAGCGCAACAGAAGTTTTTTGGGCCTGCGGCCTGGGAGACGGCTTCCCGGAGGATCTCGTTCTCCATGGTTTTCTTGCCGAGCAGACGCTGAAGCTCGGCCACCTGCGCCTCCAGCGCGCGATAGTCGGAGGCTGGCACGACTTCCTCGCCGGCGGTCGCGGCTGTCAGCGCTCCCTGGCTCATCAGGCGTCGCCAGGTGAATAGCTGATTGGCGCCGACACCATGCTGGCGGGCCACGAGCGAGACGCTCATCCCCGGCAGATAGGTCTCCTCGACCATTCGAATCTTCTCTTCCGGTGTCCAGCGCCTCCGGCGCTGGACACCGGACAGAACCTCCACGCGCTCGTAGCGCCTAGGCATATCGTCGGTCATACGGCTCACTCTTATCTAAGAGCGAGGACCTGTCAGGCGATTTCGGGGGCTACCTCACGCGGTGATCGCGGGCATCCTCGGTCTTGTGCAGCAAGCCCATCTCCATCAGCCGGGCGATATAGCGCAAGCCCGTCGTCGCAGGCGCGCCTGAGCCCAGACACACGCTGCTGACATTGATCGCCTGCCCTTCACGGTATGAGATGTACAGATCGAGCAGGATGTTCAGCGGCGGATTTACGAACAGCATGGCATCGCCAAACACCTTGCCGGGTACTTCATTGGCGCGCTTCCAGGCCTTGGCCAGAAGCAGCCGCCGCGCCTCGATGGGCGGGGGCGCGCCATCACCTGGATCCGTAGCAAGCGTTGAAATTACACGCGCTTCATCGCTCACTATATCTTCGTTATTATGCATTTGACGCCCTCTCCACCTGGCGTATCACGCCTGTGCGCCACGTCTTTGCATGGTCGGCGCCTGGAAGATTTATGCCGGCTTGCTCTTTCCAGGGAAGAGAAAAAGAAGCGACGAAGACGATTAAATCTTCGAAGGTCGTTACTTGGGCGACGGCACGTTCGATGGGGTCGATGGGATGGCTCCCGCCGCCTTTACTTGGCCGTGCTGACATATCGAGCCGTCCTGGGACGGGATCTATTTTTCGAAACGCAGTCGCGCCAACCCTAGCCGTTTGTCGCTATCGACCGCGGCGTCGAGCGACTGTTCCATCCGCACCTTTCCTGTAACCGTAAGATCGACGTAACAGACACGAAGGTCCTTCTTGTCGTCGGTTTTCTGAACGAGTCCGAGATGCAACAGTCTGGTGATGTAGCGCAATGCCGTTGTCGCTGGTGCCCCCGACGCGATACAGGCGCTACTGACGTTGACCTCCCGATTTTCGCGAAAGGAAATGTACAAATCCAGCAGGATGTTGAGGGCTGGATTGACGAATAACATCGGATCATCAAAGAATTTGCCGGGCAGTTCGCCGGCGCGTTTCCAGGCTTTTGCCGTCACCAGCCGTCTTGTCTCGATATCGGATGCTACGGCCCCAGATGCTTGTGGGGCGTGATTATCGGCAATCGTCATTACTGCCACTTCCGCACGCACCTGCACCGGTATTCGGGCGTAATCGGCCCCTCCCAGTCATCACCCACATCGCGTCCCCTGATTTCGGCCGGCAAAGCCGACGGTCCATGTCTTCGCATGGTCTGCGCAGCAATCTATGCGTGATTGATCGCGGTTGGGAAGAGGAAAAACATGAGGATTGAAAGGGTTGCCCGCCATCCCGATCGAAGCCGGCCACTGCGACGGATGAAACCCGTGCGGCATCGAACCCTGCATCGCTCGCGGCAAAATGGTCAACGTCACCCACAACGGCCGGGAGTAGCCTCCCTTCGGTCCTTTCAGCCGAGGATCGACTTTGCCGGCGCGGTCATCAAGGCGATTTGAACGGCGTCTGCCACTCTCACCAGGGCACTGTCCGCCCCAGATAATCGAGATACTCCAAACCGGGGCGATGCTGCTTCACAAGGAGCACATCGACGAGGCTCGGGATACTGTCCTCGATCGCAAGCGGCGCGTCCGGACCGCCCAGCTCGGTCCTGATCCAGCCCGGCGCCATCACCACCATCGCCTGCGCACTTCCGGCATGCCGGGCGGCGTAGCTGCGCATGAACATGTTCAGCGCCGCCTTGCTGCCGCGATAGAGCTCGCGCATGCCGGTCTGGTTGTTGGCAATGCTGCCCTGCCCCGACGACATTACCCCGATCAACCCGTCGGCGGCGACATTACCATCGAGACTTTCGATCACGCGCATCGGGCTCAGCGCATTGGTGATCATCACCTGGACGAAGTCGTCGGTCGAGACTTCGCCGATCGTCTGCATCGGATAGCGGTTGGCGATGCCGGCATTGACGAAGAGCATCGCGAACGTTCGGCCGGACAGCCGATCGCGGAGCGCCGCGATCTGGTCCGGTGCGGTCATATCGAGCGTCTCGATCTGGAGCTGGCCGTCATGCGCATCCGCAAGATCGTGCAGCGCGGTTCTTCTGGCGCCGCGCACCGTACCAACCACATGCCACCCCTTGGTCAGAAACTGGGCAGCCATTGCGAGACCGATGCCGCGCGAGGCGCCGACGAGCAGGATCGTTCCTGTGGAAGAGGACATGGAATTGCCTTTCGATGGTGCGGCCGAAGGTGGATATGATCGCCCGGTCGCAGCGGCGCCAGACGCATCGAATGCACATCATAGTTGCACGGAGCGCCATCTCCGGCCGATAGATCGGGCTGATGGACACTGCCGACCTCAACCTGCTCGTCGCGCTGGATGCGTTGCTGGCCGAGGGCAGCGTCACCGGGGCGGCGCGCCGGCTGGGCCTGAGCACCTCCGCCATGAGCCGGACGCTGACGCGGCTTCGATCGGCGACCGGCGACCCCCTGCTCGTTCGCGCCGGACGCGGGCTCGTGCCGACGCCGCTGGCCGCCGATCTGCGCGATCGCGTCCATGTCCTGACGCGCGACGTGCTGGCGGTCCTCCGCCCGCACATCCGCGATCTCGACCTTGCCACGCTGGAGCGAACGTTCACCCTTCGCGCCAATGAGGGATTCGAACGTTTCGCCGGTCCTTTGGTAGCAGCCGTCGCCGCCGCGGCTCCGTATGTCCGACTGCGTTTTGCGCCCAAGCCGGATAAGGATGCAGAGCCCTTGCGCGAAGGGCGGATCGATCTGGAGATAGGCGTGCCGGGGCTTTCGGCTCCGGAAATTCGCACGCACCTGCTGTTCCGCGACACTTTCGTCGGCGTCGCCCGGATCGATCATCCTTTGCTGGCGCATTCCGAAGGGGTGACGCCCGCGTTTTATGCGGCATGCGGCCATGTCGTGGCGTCGCGAAAGGAGGATTTCGCCGGTCCCGTCGACGAGGCCCTTGCCGCGATCGGGCTCAGGCGAAGGATCGTCGCCATCGTACCGGGCTATCCCGATGCGCTGCGCATTGCGGCCCGATCGGATCTGGTGGCGCTTGTGCCCCGATCCTGTCTCGATGATGATGATCCGGGTCGTGTTGCGGGCCTGGCGAGCTTTCCGCTTCCGGTCTCCACGCCGGAGATCGCGATATCGGCGATGTGGCACCCGCGCGTCGACGCCGATCCGGCGCATCGCTGGCTGCGCGAGACGGTGATATCGCTATGCCGGACGGCGCGGCAGCAACGCGAGGCGTAGCGGTCGACCCGCCAAACGTGCATTGAGCGGCGATGGCCGACAATGACTCCGTGCTCGCTGCATTCCGAAGCTGGCAGGGCGCCCCGATGGCGCTCGCGACCGTGATCTCGACCTGGGGCTCGGCGCCGCGGCCGCGCGGCAGTCACATGCTGATCCATGCCGACGGGCGGATGGAAGGATCGGTCTCGGGCGGGTGCGTCGAGGGCGACGTACTGGCATTGGCGGCCGAGGTGATCGCGAGCGGCAAACCGGCGCGGCGCCAATATGGCGTCGCCGATGGCGCGGCCTGGGAAGTCGGGCTGCCCTGTGGGGGGACGATCGAGATCCTCGTCCAGCCGATCGGGCAGGAAGGCTTCCCGCCCGATCTGTTCGCGGCGATCGACGTGGCGCGGGCCAATGGGAACGCAGCCACGATCCACACCGATCTCGCCACGGGGCGCAGCGGGCTCGTACCGGCCACGGCGGAGACCGATTTCGCCAACCTCTATGCCGCACCGCGCCGGCTGCTGGTGGTGGGTGCCGTCCAGATCGCGCAATCGCTGGTCAAGATCGCCGGCACGCTCGGAATCGAAGCGACCGTGATCGACCCGCGCGGCCGCTTCCTGACGAGCGAACGCTTTCCGGGCGTCACGCTCGACGATCGCTGGCCCGACGAGGCGGTGGCCGCCGCTCGCCCCGATCCTTCGACTGCGGTCATCACGCTGAGCCACGATCCCAAGATCGACGATCCCGCTTTGGTCGCCGCGCTCTCCGCCCAGACCGGCTATGTCGCCGCGCTCGGATCGCGCAGCAGCCACGCCGCGCGGCGCGAGCGGCTGGCGGCGCATGGTTTTGTTCCGGCCGACCTGGATCGCATCGATGGCCCGGCCGGGATCGATATCGGTGCGATCGGCGCAGCCGAGATCGCGCTCTCGATCGCCGCGGGCATGGTCAAGGCGCTGCATGATCCGGCCTGAGGCGGTCGCGGTCATCCTGCTGGCGGCCGGCCTGTCCTCGCGCTTCGGCCCGCGCGACAAATTGGCGGTGCCGATCGACGGACTGCCGCTCGGCCTCCACGCCGCACGCATGCTCGCGCCCTTGCCGTTTGCGCGCAAAGTGGCAGTGACCGCCGCAAACGGGCCGGATTTCGCAGCCTACGGATTCACCGCGATCGTCAATCGCGATCCGGCCGCCGGCCAATCCGGCTCGATCAGGCTCGGGCTCGCCGAGGCGCGGACCGCCCAACCGCAGGCGGTGCTTATTGCGCTCGCCGACATGCCTTTCGTGCCGGTGGCGCATATCCACGCGCTCCTGGCGCGCTTCGGCGGGAACAAAGTCGTCGCATCGACCGACGGCTATCGGCCCGGCCCGCCGGCTTTATTCGACGCCTCGTTCTGGCCGATCCTTGAAGGGCTTTCCGGAGATAGCGGTGCCCGGGCGCTGCTGCGCGACGCGCGATTGGTGAGCGCCTCGCCGGCCGAATTGGCAGACATCGACACGCCGCTCGATCTGCCGTCCAGTGCAACAGACTCGAATCCTTAGACTATTTCGTCGCCCCAGCGAAGCCTGGGGCCGCGTGCGCGTTGATGGCGCTCATATCCGTCGGAGATCCCAGTTCGCTGGAATGAGGTGCACGTGCATGAGAGCTATACCGCGATCCTGACGCGTGCCGGCCAGGACGCGCTTATCGTCAAAGCCGACGCAGCGGCGCCGCTCGAACTGATGCGCTGGTCGATGCATTCGACCTCCGCCGTGTCCTGAACCTGCCCGAATACCATATGCCGGTCCATCTCGACGTTCCCCAGATCGATGTGCTCTGGACCGACATCCCCGATCCGCACACCCCGATGGGCGCGCACGGCATCGGCGAGATCGGCATCACCGGCGTCGGCGCGGCAGTGGCCAACGCGATCTACAATGCGACGGGCAAGCGTATCCGCGACCTGCCGATAACACTGGATAAATTGCTGTAGGGCGGGCTGGTAAGCGCAGATACCGATCGGTATAGAAAGCGCCTTCGCAGGAGCAGCTATGATCTTCAAACTGAAGGTGAACGGGGTCGCGCGTGAGGTCGATGTCGATGACGATACCCCCTTGCTGTGGGTGTTGCGCGACGATCTGGGCCTGACCGGTACCAAATTCGGTTGCGGCGTTGCCATGTGCGGCGCGTGCACGGTGCATATCGACGATCAGCCGGTGCGCTCCTGCTCGCTGCCGATCACCGAGGCGACCGGCGAGATCACGACGATCGAATTGGTCCAGGGTGCCGAGGCGAAGGCGATCCAGGCAGCCTGGATCGCGCATGACGTGCCGCAGTGCGGCTATTGCCAGTCGGGCCAAATCATGACGGCGGTGGCGCTGCTGCGCGAGCAGCCCAAGCCGAGCGATCATGACATCGATCTGGCGATGAACGGCAATATCTGCCGCTGCGCGACCTATGTGCGCATCCGCGCGGCGATCCACGATGCCGCCAACCGCCTGGGGGCGACCGCATGACGATCCACGATCAGGGCTTTTCCCGCCGCGCGCTGCTCAAGGGTGCGGGCGGGCTCACGATCGCGATGTTCCTGCCGATGGGGCTCGGGCGGCTTGCCGCGCAGGCACCGGGCGGGCCGGCGCCGGTCGATCCCAACGCCTTCGTCCATATCGCGCCCGACAGCACCGTGACCGTGCTGATCAAGCATATCGAGTTCGGGCAGGGACCATTCACCGGACTGACGACGCTCGTCGCCGAGGAGATGGACGCCGATTGGGCACAGATGCGGGCCGAGCATGCCCCGGCCAATCAGGCGCTCTACGCCAACCTGTTCATGGGGCTGCAGGGCACCGGCGGTTCGACCGCGATGGCCAACAGCTATATGCAGATGCGCAAGGCCGGTGCGATGGCGCGCTGGCTGCTGGTGCAGGCCGCGGCGCAAAGCTGGAGCGTTCCGGCAGGCGAAATCACGGTCACCAAGGGCGTGATCGCGCATGCCGGCCGCAACAAGCAGGGCCATTTCGGCGATTTCGTCGGCGCCGCCGCCAAGCTCAAGGCACCGCAGGACGTACCGCTCAAGGACCCGTCGAAATTCGGCATGATCGGGCATGATCGCTCGGTCGGCCGGGTCGACAGCGTCGCCAAATCGACCGGCGCCGCCAAATTCTCGATCGACCAGACCGCCCCCGGCATGCTGAGCGTGGTGGTGGCGCACCCGCCCCGCTTCGGCGCGACGGTTGCGCGTTTCGACGCCACCAAGGCGCTGGCGGTGAAGGGCGTGGTCGCGGTCAAGCAGATCCCGACGGGCGTCGCGGTCTATGCCAAGGGCACATGGCCCGCAATCAAGGGCCGCAAGGCGCTCGAGATCGTCTGGAACGAGGCGAAGGCCGAGCCGCGCGGCAGCGCCGACATGGCCAAGGCTTATCTCGACCGCGCGCGCACACCCGGTTCGATCGCCAAGGCGACCGGCAATGTCGATGCCGCGCTCGCCACCCCCGGCGCGACCCTGGTCGAGGCGGACTATGTCTTCCCCTATCTCGCCCATGCACCGATGGAGCCGCTCGGCGGCTATATCGAATATGATGGGCAGAGCGCGCTCGCGCGGTTCGGCAGCCAGTTTCCCGGCTTCGATCACCCCGGCATGGCGAAGGTGCTCGGTCTGCCGCTGGACAAGGTGCGGATCGAGCCCGTCATCGCCGGCGGCAGCTTCGGCCGCCGCGCCACGGGCGACGCGCATTTCGCGGTCGAGCTGGCCGAGGTCGCCAAGGCGATCGGGCCGGGTCACACGATCCGCCTCAACTGGACACGCGAGGACGATATCCATGGCGGCTATTATCGCCCGTTGATCGTCCACCACATGAAAGGCGCGGTGAAGGACGGCAGGATCATCGCCTGGTCCGACAGCATCGTCGGCCAGAGTTTCGCCATCGGCGGGCCGATGGAAAAGATGATGGTCAAGGACGGCGTCGACAGCACGATGGTCGAAGGATCGGACAAGCCGCCTTATGCGCTGCCCGCCTTCCGTTGCGCCGCGACGATCGATCCCTCGCCGGTCACGACGCTCTGGTGGCGATCGGTCGGGCACACCCATACCGGCTATGCGGTCGAGACCTTCGTCGATCATCTGCTCGAGAAGGCGGGCAAGGATCCGGTCGCCGGGCGGCTGGAGATGATGGCGGACGAGCCGCGCGCGGCCGGGGTGCTGAAGGCGGTCGCGAAGTTGGCCGACTGGAACGGCGCGCCGGTGCCGAAAGGCCGCGCGCGCGGAGTCGCGGTGGTCGAGAGCTTCAACACCTTCGTCGCCGAGATCGCCGAGGTTTCGATCGGCGAGGATGGCGAGCCGCACGTGCACAAGGTGTGGGCGGCGGTCGATTGCGGGGTGGCGGTCAATCCCGACATCATCCGTGCGCAGGTGGAGGGCGGGGTCGGTTATGCCACCGGCCATATCCTCTATGCCGAGGTGCCGCTGGTCGCGGGCAAGCCGACCGTATCCAATTTCAACGATTATCGATCGCTCAGGATCATGGAGATGCCCGAGGTGGAGGTTACGATCGTGCAATCGACGGCCGCGCCGACCGGGATCGGCGAACCCGGCGTGCCGCCCTGCGGCCCGGCCATCGCCAACGCGCTGGCGAAACTCGGCCGCGAACGCCCGACCCACCTGCCAATGGTGAAGCGCGTATGAGCCCGCGTATCGTCATCCTCGCCGGGGCCGCCGGCCTCATGCTGGCCTCGATCGGCGCACGCGCCGCGACCGAGCCGCAGCCCAAGGCGAAACCGGTCATGACGACCAGCCTCAAGCCGGTTTCGGCCTTTGCCGGGATCAAGGATTCGAAGGCGCGTTCGCTCGCATTGTTCGCCGAGGTCGGCAAGGTCATCCAGAGCCCGCGCTGCCTCAACTGTCACCCGGTCGGCGATCGCCCGACCCAGACCGATGCGATGCGTCCGCACATGCCGTGGGTCGTCCGTGCCGACGGGATCGGCGCGCCCGGCCTCCATTGCCCGACTTGCCACCATGCGAAGAATTTCGATCCGGCTAACGTGCCCGGCAACCCCAAGTGGATGCTGGCGCCGCCCGAAATGGCCTGGCAGGGCAAGACGCTCGGCCAGATCTGCGTCCAGTTGAAGGACAAGTCGCGCAACGGCGGCCGCGACATGGCCGCGCTGGAAGAGCATATGGCGACCGACGATCTGGTCGGCTGGGGCTGGCACCCCGGCGGCAACCGCACCCCCGCCCCCGGCACGCAGGCCGAGTTCGGCGCATTGTTCAAGGCGTGGGCGCAAAGCGGGGCCTACTGCCCGGCGTGAGGGCCAACAGATCCTCCCCGGCACGGGGAGGATCTGATACCGACACATCAAAAAGAACAGGACGAGGATCCCCGATGCGCGCCGTAGGTCTCTTCACGCATGGCGCCCCCGAAGTGCTTGAGGTCGTCGACTTGCCCGAGGTCCATGCGGGCCCGGGCGAGGTCCGCATCCGCGTCCATGCCGCGACGGTCAACCCGACCGACATGGCCGTGCGCAACGGCGCACGCGCCGAAATGCAGAAGGCCGATCCGCCGCCTTACGTGCCCGGTATGGAAGTGGCCGGCATCATCGACGAGATCGGCAGCGGCGTCCCCGATCGTCTGAAGCTCGGCGACGCCGTCATCGGCATCGTCGTGCCCAAGGGCAGCCATGGCGCCTATCGCGAACAGATCGTGCTCGACGCCCGATCGGTCGTGCGCGCGCCAGCCGGTGCAAGCCATGCCGAGGCCGCAACGCTGCCGATGAACGGCCTGACCGCGCGACTGTCGCTCGACCTGCTCGGCCTGTCGCCGGGGCAGGTGCTCGCCGTGACCGGAGCGGCGGGCGCTTATGGTGGCTATGTCATCCAACTCGCGAAGGCCGAGGGCCTGACAGTGATCGCCGACGCATCGGAAAAAGACGAGACGCTGGTGAAGTCGCTCGGCGCCGACATCGTCGTTCGCCGTGGCGACGATGTCGCGACCCGCTTCCGCGCGCATTTCCCCGACGGCGTCGACGGGCTGGCAGACGGCGCGGTGCTCAATGCCCTCGCCATTCCCGCGGTGCGCGACGGCGGCGCCTTCACCTCGGTCCGCGGCTTCATGGGCGAACCGCAACGCGACATCCGCTTCAGCGCGACGTTGGTGCGATCCTACGTGCAGGAGTGGGAGAAGCTCGATCGGTTACGCGCGCAGGTCGAGGCCGGCGACATCACCTTGCGGGTGGCGGAGGTTTACCCGCCCGAACGCGCGGCCGAAGCGCATCGGCGGCTTGAAGCGGGCGGGACGCGGGGGCGATTGATCATCGCGTTTTGAGCGGTCCCTCGCTGCCCTGACGGTCAAATCTGATCCGACGCCGTCGGATACCGGCCAGATTGATCCACGGCGCCGCATGGAACAGGCTCATCAAGGCATACATCGCGGTCATTCCGTCGATGGGTGACGCGTCCGGCGCCACACCGCAAAGCATCGCCATCCGATCGGCGCCATGTACCGCTCCGATGACGGCCATCACCGCAAAACTCGGGCTCGCGGCAAACCCGAGCCAGCCCGATGCGGTCACGCCTTCACCGGTGCATCGGGATCGCGGAAGGCGGCTTCTCCCGCATCCGAAATCTCAACCCATTTCGCGTCGGGCGCGGCGCCGGCCGCGTAGCAATCATGCCAGTTCCACCATTTGTAAGGCGGCTCCTGCGGATAGCCCTCCGGCAAATCCTCCCACACTTCCTGCCGCCCCAAAGGCGTCAGATCGAGATAACTCCAGATCGTGCCGAGCGCCTCGTCCCCGCGATTGTCGGTGAAGTATGTCCGGTAGACCCGATCGCCGTCGCGGACGAACACATTGTGCCCGTGCCACTCGTCGACCCCGAAATCGGCGTCGAAGTTGTCGGTAATCGTCACCCATGGAATTTGCCCCCACCCCATCCGCGCCTTGAGCCGCGCGATATCCGGCTGCGGCGCGCGCGAGGCGTAGACCAAAGTCGTGTCGCGCTGGTTGAGGTGGATCAGGTTCGAGACCTGGTCCGCGCCCATTGAGCAACCGCGACAGCCATGATCGGGCCAGCCGAACACGCCGGGTTCGAAGAAGGCACGATAGACGATCAATTGGCGGCGGCCCGCAAACAGGTCGATCAGGCTGGCCGGTCCGTCCGGCCCTTCGAACACATAATCCGTCTCGACCGCCATCCACGGCATCCGCCGCCGTTCCGCGGCGAGCGCGTCGCGGGCGCGAACGTGGGCCTTTTCCTTGACCAGCATGGCGGCACGCGCATCACGCCAAGTCTCGGCGGACACGATCGGCGGACGATTTTTCGGCAGTTCCCGTCCCATGACATCTCTCCCGTCCGGGGTTGTTGTTCAGTCCTGTTCGCCACTGAGCGCGCCGATACGCGCGACCACGCCGGTCCAGCCCCCGCTCATGTTGCGATACGCGGTCTCGTTGCGCGGCAGTTCGAAGCCTGAATGGACGAGGCTCAGACGGGTGCCGCCGTCGACCGGCTCGAGGGTCACGGTGACCAAAGTATCGAGCAGCGAGCCATAGCCCTGATTGGCTGCGTCACCGCCCCGCCAACGCCAGGCGAGGCGCTGGTGCGGCACGACTTCGATCACCTCGCAGCGGATCGTGCCATCCCATGCGCCGGCCGGGCTCGTCTGAAAGGTGAAAAGATTGCCCACCATCGGCTCGAAACCGGTCGGCGTCATCTTCAGCCAGCGTGCCATCAGTTCAGGACGAACCAGGGTCGCCCAGATCGTCCCGGGCGCATGCGGGAAAACCTCGTCGACCATGATCGCCCGCGATCCGGTCTGCACATCACTATCCGTCATGGATCGATCTCCTTGAGAAGCGCACCGAGGTCAGCAAAACGTTCACGCCAGAAGGCGTCGTAATGGCTCAGCCAGTCGAACAACGGCGCCAGCCCCTCGGGCCGCGCCCGATAGAAGATGTTGCGCCCCTGCGGCCGCTCGGACACCAGTCCGGCCTGCCGGAGCAATTTGAGATGCTGTGAAACCGCGCCCTGAGTGACGCCGCTGACGCGGGTCAACTCGGCGACGTTCATCTCGGATCGGACAACCCGTTCGAACACCGCCCGCCGTGTCGGATCGGAGAGTGCACGGAGCACGGTGTCGATAGCTACGGCCTGAGTCATGCGGGCTCATTAGCAAGTACTAATCAATTAGTCAATACTAATATTAAGGCACTGGCGGACGCTCATAATCGCCGAACCCCGGGATGATGAGTTTGACGATACCGATCCCCTCCTCCGCCGGCGAAAGGTCGACCCGCGCGATGCCATGCGCGCCTCTCACCGCACAGCGCGCGATCAGCCAGTCGCGATCAGTGTCGAAGCTGGCGCGAGCGCGATCAGGGACCATCCGCCAGGACTGGCCACCGCCCAGCCCGAACCCGCCTTCGAACAGCATTTGCAGCCGCATATTGGCGGGATCCTGATAACTCTCGTCGGTGAGATCGTCGCGTGCGCCGGCGATCATGGTGGCACGGCTTTGTGCGGCTTCGGTGATGGCGCGCGCGAGCGCGATGCGGGCGCTGGGGTGCGCGCCACCGCCAAGCGCGGGGCGCTGGATAAGAGCTTTCGACGAGAAGGTTTCGAAGATCGCGCAGAGGATCACCGCCGGCCCCTCCCCCGCGCTCAGATCCCACAAGCGCAGGCCGAAGCCGGCGGCATCGACGTGAGCGATCAGCCGGCGGCCGAGGCGATCGTCGATCGAACCGATATCGATTGCGGTGGCGAAGCGCTCGCGGGTCGACAGCGTCAGCCAGCGGCTGTGCGCATCGCGCTCGATCAGCTCGCACAGAGCCGAATTGGTCGCCTCGCCGAGATCGTTGCCCGAGGCCAGGCCATTGCTGGAGGGCACGATATCGTCGGGCGCAGCGACGGTGAAATCCATCGAAACCAAGGCATGCGGCACGCCGATCTTGCAGCCCGACAGCAGATCGACCGCATCGCACCAGCCGCGCACGCGATCGGGATCGAACGGCGCGCGCTGCGTATGGCCCCGGCTGATCGCACCGCAGAAAGCAGCCTCGTCCGTCGTGGCCGCGCGTTGCGCGATGGGCGCGACCAGCTCGGCATGATGGAGCTCGATCGCCTCCATCAGGGCGGAGACCTTCGCCGCTGCGCGCGTCGCCCCCTTGCCCTGCGAGACCGACAGCGAACGCGCGAGCGGGCGGACCGCCTGAAAGACCGGAATGCCGATCGTATCGAGCCCGGTCACATCGGCAAGACGCGTGACCCCGCACCGCGCCGCATAAGGGGCCACGCGCGCGAGCGTCTTTACAGGCGGGACGGCGCGGTGGGTGCCGTGGCGATAGTCACCGACCACGCGCGCCGCCTCCGGCTTTATTGCGAGGCGTTGCCGTTCACGATCTTGGAGAACATGGTCGGCGCACCATTCTCGAACACCTTCGTGACTGCGACGGCCTCATGGATCGGCCCATTGGCGAACAATTGGTCCAGCGCCCTGGCGATGCTGGCGGTCTGGCTCGCCATGCCGGGTTCGACCCGACCCTGGTGCAGATCGGTCAGACGCTCACATAATACATAATGATACTGGCCGGTTGGCTTGCCGTCCGCGTCCAGCAGCGGCTCGCGCAGGACGAACAGGCGGGAATTGAGCGGGCTCTTCACATCGTCGGACATTGTCATCCCCTGCGGCTCATGCGGCGATCCCCGGATCACCGAATCCTCTACGGGCGTGCGCCGCTCGATCGGCAGCACCCCCGTAACGAACGCTTTGGCAAGATTCCGGGGGTCGTTCAATGCCGACGGCACGCGCAGCGCGATTGCTCACGTTACAGACGCGAATTCACGCTTTTTTCACGATCGACTGACGCGATATCGCCAAAACGGATGACGTTGACGCTCCAATAAGAGCTCGTCGGGGCGATGCGCTGCATTTCCCCGGAAGGCCGTCAGCAAGCCAGTCAGGGGATTCCCGTAATGAGCCGGACCGCAATTGCCATTTTCGGATTGGCCAGCGTGGCAGGCATCAATGCGTTCGGCCCCGCGGTGGCGCAGCGTATCTCGCATGCTGTCGGCATCCATCGGTTCGATCCGGCGGGGGGCGAAGCCAGGGCGGCAACCCAATTGGCTTTGGCGACGGATAACACGCGTTCCGGGGCGCGTGAGAACCGGGGCGGCGACAAAGCGGAGGGGGTGCGGTGATCCGCCCGACAGGGGGAAGGGGCGCCCGAGGGGGGCGGGCGCTCCTCACTCCCTGCGGGCGGGGTGTTTCGTAACGGGTATCTCGGCGGTCAGCCGCGCGCGGGGGGTTCGGCAATTCGCGCGGCCGACCAGGTCGAAAGAGTAGAGTAGCGTGGCGTATCAGACCCTTTGTGTTCGGGCCTGACTATCCGGGGTGCGTGTCAAATTCGGTTCGCAGGTGCTGCATCAATGTGAAGGCCCTGTGTCCAGCAGGCCCGTCCGGGGGTGATGCAGCGATCAGGCGAAACCCTGCCTCCTCCCCGCCTGGGGAGGGGGCAGGGCTAACGCTTTGGGGGAGGCGCCTCCCCGGCATGGAGCCTCGCGCCGGGGAGGCACGAAATCAAGCCACTCCGGGCAGGAACTTCATCGCGACGCCGTTCATGCAGTAACGCTTGCCGGTCGGCTTGGGCCCGTCGTCGAAGACGTGGCCGAGGTGGCCGCCGCAGCGTGTGCAATGAACCTCGGTGCGTTGCTCGATCAGTGCGAAATCGCTCTTGGTGGCGACCGCACCGGGCAAAGGCGCCCAGAAACTCGGCCAGCCGGTACCGCTGTCGAACTTGGTCTTCGAGGAGAAGGCCTTCTGGTCGCAGCCGGCGCAGGCGAAGGTGCCTGTGCGGTGTTCGTTGTTGAGCGGGCTGCTGAAGGGCCGCTCGGTCGCCTCATGGCGGAGCACGTTATACGCGTCGGGCGAAAGCTTCTTCTTCCACGCATCGTCGCTCAAGGTCACCGGGTAGGCTGCGCGGGCCGCGCCATGGATCGCTACCAGCCCGATCGCCAAAGCCGCGCCGCTCGCGCGCATCATCTCTCGCCGATTCATCTTTGGACCTCGTTTCAAATCACTTGGGCAGATCGGCCTTGGCGATGGTGATCATCTGCCGGGCGGGCCGATCGCCGCTGGCCGGGAAGCTTACGATCGCAAGCTTGACCCCCGGCTTAACGAGCGCCGGGCTGCCGGGCGTATTCGAGATGACGGTCACTTCGGGCGGCACCTTCACCTGCCGCGTGCCGGTGCCGTAATCGACCGTCAGCAACCGCCCGCCATCGGCGCTGACGGCGGTCGCAACCTTGCCGTTGGTCATCATCGTCTCGCCCGATGCGTCCATCGCGCGATTGACGTTGAAGCGCGGCAAATCCGGCGGATAGACCCGGATCTCGATCGAAACGCCGGTGCCGTCGGGCTGGGTCTTGTTGGCGGTCGCGACATAGCTGCCCGGCACGATCTGATCGACGGCGATCGGCGCGGTCACGGTAACGGTGCGGTTCGGCTGCAGCGCGATGGTGGTTGAGGTACCATCAGCCGCGGCGAGGGTAAGGCTGGTATCCGACACGGCCGAGACGATGCCCTGCGCGCGCTGCGCACCCACCGGCATCTGGGCGCTCGCAATGCTGCCGTGCAAGGCTACGATCGACAGGCAGGCTATCAGGGCGTTCCGCATCGCAATCCCTCCCACGGCATTTGCGCCAGCATAGTGCCGGAATCGACCGCAGGCCATCCGTCTCCGCTTTATCCCGGGAACGACGCGCGAAGTCCTTCGCTATCCCCCCTCCCCTGAAAGGATCACCCGCATGACCAAGACAGCGACGCTCTATCGCATGGTGCTTCCAGACCATGTCTGCCCGTTCGGTCTCCGCGCGAAGGAAATGCTCGACCGTGCCGGCTATACGGTGGACGAGCATATTCTGCAGTCGCGCGAGGAGGTCGATGCCTACGAGCGCGAGCAGGGCGTGGAGACGACGCCGCAGATCTTCATCGATGGCGAACGGATCGGCGGCGCCGACGAGTTGGAACGCTATCTGGAGGCCGCCGCCTGAGCGCCGCATTGTCGCAGCGCCGTTCCGCCGATATCCTCCCGCGCAAGCGACAGGGGATATCGGCATGGACACAAGCCTCGTCGGCGGCGTGGCTGCTCTCGCCGGGGCGGCTATCGGTGGGCTCGCATCCTTCTTCAGTTCGTGGATGACGCAAACCGTCCAGTTGCGCGACAGCAACCTGCAGCGGGAGCGTTCGCGCCGCGAGGCGTTGTTCGCCGAATTCATTCAGGAAGCATCGCGCCTCTATGCCGATGCGCTGAGCCACGAGAAGGATGACGTCTGCGATCTCGTCCAGCTTTACGCGCTGGTCGGGCGTATCCGCCTCGCCTCGTCCGCCCCAGTGGTAAGGGCGGCCGAAGAGACCATGAACACGATCATCGAAACCTATCTCCAGCCCAATCGTACGCTGCACCAACTGCGCGAAAGCCTGCGCGAAGGCAGCATGAATTTCCTGCTCGGGTTCGGCGAGGCGTGCCGGATGGAACTGGCAGGTTTCTCGCGTTCTTGATCAACCTGCCTCCGCGCCTAAGCGGCCTAGCCGAGCGCATAGCGCCGGCAATGTTCGAGATAGCCGGCCTCATGGCTGCCCGAGAGATCGACCACCGCCTCCCACAGCCATGACGGCGCCTCGATCGCCATCCGGCGGTGATCCAGCAAGAGCCGACGCCATTCGGTGCGGGCGGCGGTATCCATCTGGCGGGCATGCGCCTTGCCGACCACGGCGGCGAGGTAGCGCGCGGCCTTTACCGCCTGCGTCTGGGTGAACTGCTCGACCTCGAGCTTCAGATCCTGCGGCGCCAGTTCGCGGATGAACATCGATCGGCCGAGCAGTTTCGCTGCGATCATCCGCTCCCCCAGGTTGGGTGACAAAGCGCGCGCACCTGCGACGACGCGCTCGCCCGGATCGCGCGGCATCACGGCGCCCAGGGCCACCGGGGCGACCGACGCGATCGCCTCCTTGAGATCGACCAGCGCAAAATCCTCGCGGCCCTTCGCGCCGCGGATCGCGATCAGCGCGGCGTAACGCAGCAGCCCGAGCGAACTGCACCCCTTCATCCAATAGGCTGCATCGACCAGCCGCACGCTGCGATCCTCGTCATGCCGATCGAGCGCCAATATCTTGCGTTTGATGTCGGGCTCGTCGAACAGAGCCGTCAACGCGGCACGCTCGCGATCGTCGATCGCCCAGAATTTCTTGCCGAGCGGAATGGTCGGTTCGGTGTCTTGGATGCGCTCCTTGGCAAGGTGCCGCCAGCGCCGTCCCAGCGCGCGTCTTTTGACCAGACGAACCACGTCGGGCTCTTCGACCGAATTCTCCTCGCCGCTGCGATCGGCCATGGCCGCTTCGTAGCCGTTGACCATCTCCTCCACCATGCGCGCGGTGGTCACGCCAGGCAGATCCGAACCGCGCGCAGCCGTGGCCAGTGACAGGCCGAGCCGGATGAGATCGTGCGCCGGATTGCCGATCACCGTCTGATCGAGATCGCGGATCTGGATCGCGACCGCGCCATTGCCATCCGACAGCGGCCCGAGATTGCCGAGGTGGCAATCGCCGCAGATCCAGATGGCCGGACCGGTCGGCAGCCGCTTCGCGACCAGCGAGTCGCCCAGCCATTCGTAGAAGCGGGCGGTGTTGCCGCGCACATAAGCATGCGCCGATCGCGCCATCTTGAGATCCCTCGCTGCCTCCAGCACCGGCTTGCGTGCGTGCGCATCAATCGGCCTGATCTTGCTGGTCCCGCGTATGGTGTCGGAAATGGCGGTTCTCCAGATAGATGGCGGTTTACAAGGCGCCAAACGCCCGACCTGCAGTTCAGCCGCATGCAATCGTTACGGCGCGGAACATTGTTCTGCGCGACGCGCTGTGCGGCAGAATGGGAGACGCGTGATGGTGGACAACGTACTGGGCATGCTGGTCGGCGCTGCGATCGATCGCAGCGATGGCGACAGCGGCTTGAAGGGCGCGATCGAAGGCTATCTGATCGAGGGGGCGATCAAGGTCATCGCGCCGCTGGCCGTCACGTTCGCGATCGGCTGGGGCGTGCAGTATCTCGCCCGACGCGGATTGCGCGCCATCACCGGCGATCCTTCGCTCGATCAGGGCGCGCTCGCCCCAAAGCGTCAGGCTAGCGCCTGACACCCCCCAGGCTCAATATTTGCTCGCAAGCCAGATGGTGTGGCGGCGGCCCTTGCGATCGCCATCGGCGCGGACCTTGACCTCTTCCACTTCGAAGCCGGCATCCTGCAGCCGATCGAAGAAATCATCGTCGGGATAGGCCGACCAGATCGCCAATATGCCGCCCGGTCGCAACGCGGCATGCGCCGCACGCAGCCCCCAATTGCAGTAGAGTCGCTCGTTGGCGAGGCTGATCAGCCCGTCCGGGCCGTTGTCGACATCCAGCAGGATCGCGTCGAAGGCGGCGGGCGAACCGACGATGACATCATGGACATCGCGGATCTCGATCGACACCCGTGGATCGTCGAGCGACGATCCGAAGATATGCGCCAGCGGCCCAGCCGCCCAGCTCACGATCTTGGGGACGAGCTCGGCCACGACGATGCTCGCACCCGCCGGCGCCGCGCCGAGCGCCGCTGCCAGCGTGAAGCCCATGCCGAGGCCGCCGATCAGCAGCCGCGTTGCCCGCGCACCCAGCCGTTCGCAGACGATAGTGGCGAGCGCCTCCTCCGATCCGCTGACCCAGCTGCCCATGAGCTGCTCGCGTTCGAACATGATGGCGAAATCCTCGCCACGCTGCATCAGACGGAGTTCACCCCCACCCGGAATGTCGGCGGTATCGACGAGGACGGCCGGCGAGACGCCGGCCTCTTCAAGCGCGCTGGCCATGCCGCCTGGCTCCGAAACTAGGACGCGACCTCGGTGGATGGAGCGGCCTTGGCCGGCGCTGCAGCCTCGGCCGCCTTTTCGCGCGCGCGGTTGGCAACGATGGCGCGATTATGCCGCTTATTGGCGGTGCGCAGCTGGCCCATATGATTTCCCGTCAGGTTGGGATCGGGCGCGATGAGTAGCCGGAACGGCGTCGGTATGCGCCGAATCAACCCATCCATGCTCATGTTTGGGCGCGCGTGACAAGGAATACATATCGCTCCCCGGCAAATGCCGAGGAGCGATATCGGTCAATCCTCCAGCCGCTTCTTGATGTCGTCCGAAAGCGTCAGCCCGCAATTCGGCGTCTTGCAGACCGTCATCGTATGAACGTAGCGAATCTTGCCCTTCTCGATGCGGAAGCTGTGGACGTCGGGCAACTTGTTGCTGCCGAACGTCGAGACCACCGCGACCGCGCCGATCGATTCATCGACGACATATTTGCGATCGACGATCTTCACCCCGCTCGGCACGCCGACATTGCAGGTGTCCTCGGGCGTGGCGACGCCGGGCGCCCCCTTCCCGCTATAGAGCCCGCCCTCCAGCCGCGCGCAGGGCGTGCCCCACGGCACCTGGACGCTCTTATTGTCGAAACTGTCGAGATAGGCGTTGGCCGCAGCCAGGATCACTTGGCGCGTGTCGCGATCGGCCACGGGGATCTCGCCCCAATTTTCGGCCTTCGAATACATCAGCGTCTTCTTCGCGTTGAACAACCAATCCTTCTTGTCGGTGATGACGAGTTCGACACTGGCGACGCGATCGGCGGCGATCGGGCTGTTGTGGCCGGCAAACTGCATGCGCGCGCCGATCACGTAGGGATGGGCAGGATCGGTAACGATCGCCTCGGTGAAGCTCGCGCAGGTGGTGGTATCGTAGAAGCTGCGTGAAAAATCGATCTTCTGCGGCATCGAGAGCATGCCGGTCGAGAGCGACCCATCCTCGCCCTGCTCGGTGAGCGGCATCCAGTCCGCCATCGGGATCTTGGTCGGTTCGCCGGCGGTCTGCGCGGCGATGTAGGACGCGGCCATGTTTTTCAGGTCGCTCAGCCCGCAATTGCTGTTTTGCGCGAAGGCTGGCGCCGCGCCGATCAGCATGACCGCCGCCACGCCCGCCATGGACAGGCTCCTCAGGCCGGGGACGCGCCGTCCGTTACCCGAACCCGCATTACCGAATGTCTGCATGTCGCAATCTCCCGTTTTTATGCGAGCAGCCAATGCGCAGTTTGCGGCGCGCCTTCAAGCGAAGGATGGCGTTCAGGCGTCGTAACGAATGCGCGTTATGATCTGCCTCTGCGCGATCGGGGCGTGCGGTCGATCGGAACGGGCACCAAACAAGGGCGCCATGCATTCAGCCCGGATGCCCTCCACGATCGCCTTTGTCGGTGCCGGCCCGACGACCATCTATACTTTGTGCGCCTTTCTCAACCAAACGAGCCGACCCGCGGGGATCACGATCTTCGAGGAACAGCCGCGTGTCGGTCTCGGGACGCCATATCGGCCCGGCTGGAACGACCCCGCGATGCTGTCAAACATCGCGAGTATCGAAATACCATCGATCGAAGAAACACTGATCGATTGGCTTGAGCGGCAGCCCCGTGCCCGCCTCGTGCGCCTCGGCATAGATCCGGACGAGATCGACGACCATGCCTTCTACCCGCGTCTCGCGTTGGGCGAGTTCTTCCTCGACCAGTTCGACCGCCTGATAGCGCGCGCACGCGGGCGCGGTGTCGGCATCACGATTGCGGCGCGCTGCCGCGTCACCGACATCGTTGCCGGGCCCGACCGCTTGCGCCTCCTTGCCACGCCGACGGAGGGTGCACCTTATGAGCAGAGTTTCGACCACGTCGTGCTCGCCACCGGCCACCAATGGCCGGAGGAACCCGAGGTGCGGCCGGGCTATTTCCTCAGCCCCTGGCCGGCGACCGCCTTGCAGCGCGTTCCGGCGACGAGGATCGGCATCCGCGGCAGCTCGCTTACCGCGATCGACGCCGTGGTCGCATTGGCGTGCGCGCACGGCACGTTCATCGAAACCTACGGCGCCGCCGTCGTCTATCGTATCAACCCCGGTGCCGAGGCGCTGCGCATGACGATGATGTCGCGCAAAGGGCTGCTGCCCGAGGCCGATTTCTATCATCCGGTGCCCTACGAGCCACTCACGATCTGCACGCCGGAAGCGATCACCCGGTTGATCGAACAGGGCTGCGACGCTCTGCTCGATCGCGCTTATGCGCTTTTCAAGGAAGAGCTGGCACACGCTGATCCCGACTATGCCGCGCAGGTCGGGCTGGACAAACTGGCGCTCGAGGACTTTCCAGACCGGTATTTCGCCGAACGCGCCGCCGTCGATCCATTCTCATGGGCGGAGCGCAACCTTGCGGAAGCCCGCGCCAATTTCGACAAGCGGATCACGATCCCGTGGCGCTACGCCATCCTGCGCATGCACGAGGTGCTGGCCCTGATCGTGCCGCATCTCGACGAGGACGCGCTCGGGCGTTTCAACCATGACCTCAAGCCGATTTTCGTCGACGAATATGCGACCGTTCCGCACCTCTCGATCGAGCGGCTGCTCGCATTACACCGCGCCGGTCACCTCGACGTCATTGCGCTCGGCGAGCGCTATCGTGTGGATACGCACGGAGGCAAAGCGGGGGCCGCATTGATCATCGATGGCGAGCGACGCCATTTTCCGGTCTTCATCGAAGCGACTGGCCAACGACCGCTCGCCGCCGATGCCTTTCCGTTCCCGACCTTGCTCGACCAAGGGGTCGTCCTCGATGCCGAGGGATCGAAAGGCATCGCAATCGACCAGGATTTTCATCCCGCGTCGGACGCGCCTGCGGCGCGACGTCTTCATTGCCTGAGCATTCCCTTCATCCTCGGCCGGCACCCCTTCATCCAGGGAATTACCAGTTCGCATGAAATGGGCGGAATCGTCGGCGCGAGCCTCGCACGTGCCATCGAACTGGAGGATTGCGCGCGAGCCGACGGCAAGGAGGCGGCAAAATGAAGCTGTTCGCGATCTATATCGGTGGCGAGCATCGTGGCGCGCATATCGAGGTCCACGACGTCAGATTCGCCGTGGCGGCATCGATCCAGGACACGTACGATCAGCTTCGCGCCGAATGGTGGGGCACTCCGGGTACGCTCCATGTCGACTGCTGGGCGGAGATCGCGCATGTCGACGGTTACGACGTCACGTTGCGCCCCGAGCCATCGACCGCGCTTGAGAAGCTCTATTTCGTCAACCTCGGCGGCTACGACGCGATCGAGTTTGCCGAGCAGCACAAGAACATGTTCGTCGTCGCCGGCTCGATCGGCGAAGCCAAGGCGTTGGCGCTCGGTTCGATCGCCGGCTGGAACGATGCGCATCGCGACGATCTCTACGAGGCCGAACGGGCTTTCGCGCTGGATACCGTGATCGGAGATCGTCTCCACATCCATCTCACGCGGACCGACATCACGCGCCAGCCACAATTTACCTGCCGCTACACGCCTCTCAAATAGCACAGCGCGGCCGCTTCGCCGGAGCGCTTAGGTTGAAGCGACAGGCTTGCTTAACCGGCAGACGCCAAGCCCTCTTCCACCTCGAACTCCGCCACCTTCGCCAAATTCGCCTGCATCCGCGTCAGGAACGACAGCAACTGCGCCTTCTCCTCCGCACTGAAGCCATCGATCAGCAGCCTCTCGCGCGCCAGCGTGATCGCCACCACCTGCGCTTCGATCCGGTAGCCCTCCTCGGTCAGCCAGTTGCGACGCGCGCGAGCCGATCCGGTCTGCCGGATCAGGCCGCGTTCGAGCATCGTCCACAGGCTGCGGCTGACGATCGATTTGTTCATCGCCATTGCCGCGCCCAGTTCGGCGGCGGTCATCCCCGGGGTATGGCCGAGCACGGCGGTGATGCGGCCTTCGTTCAGTCCGAAATCGAAGCGATCCAGATAGATGCGCGATCCGCCCGACGTCATGGCATTGGCGAGCACGGTCAGATGATGCGCCACATGGATGTGGCGGTTGAGAACCGGCCGGTCGGCGGCGGCCGACGGTGGTGTCTCGATATCCGATGCCCCCATTATTCACCCCCTCCAAAGCGGTGTCGATCCACCGTTTCTTTTTAAGTCCAGCGGCCCATGTTGCGTTCGGATTACGCCATTGACACAAACCGGCGCCGGTGCGTAGGTTGCTATGTAAACATAAAGCTAGCTTGCTATCAAATAAGCAAGAGGCGAAAGAGAGGGGTCTGATGCCGGTTCGATCGAAGAGCGGGGGCATGCGCCTGTTGGCGACGAGCGGTGCGGCCATCGTTTTGGCCGGCATCGCCGTCTCGGCAACTGCCCCGCAGCACAAGCCCGTTGCACATGGCGCGGGCTGGGTCGATCAGGACCGCCTTACCAACGCCTCTTCCGATCTCGACAATTGGCTGGGCTATGGGCGCACCTGGCGCGAGGAGCGCTACAGCCCGCTCGAACAGATCAACGACAAGACCGTCGGCAAGCTGCGACTCGCCTGGACGAGCGATTTCGATACAATCCGCGGGCAAGAGGCGACCCCGATCGTGGTCGACGGGGTGATGTATACCTCCACCGCCTGGTCGAAGGTGATCGCGATGGATGCCGCCACCGGCCGCGTCCTGTGGAAATTCGATCCGCACAATGAAGGATCGAAAGCGGTTCATGCCTGCTGCGACGTCGTCAATCGTGGGGTCGCGGTGTGGAAGGGCAAGGTGTTCGTCGGCACGATCGACGGCCGCCTGATCGCGCTCGACGCCGCGACCGGCAAGCAGGTCTGGTCGGTGCTGACGATCGACCAGTCCAAGCCTTACACAATCACCGGCGCGCCGCGCGTGTTCAAGGACAAGGTGATCATCGGCAATTCGGGCGCGGAACTCGGCGTGCGCGGCTTCGTCACCGCTTACGATACCGCGACCGGCAAGCTCGTCTGGCGCTTCTACACCGTGCCGGGCGATCCGGCCAAGGGCCCCGACGGCGCCGCATCGGACGAGCCACTGGCCAAGCTCGCGCTGCCGACATGGCATGGCAAATGGTGGGAATTGGGCGGCGGCGGCACCGTCTGGGACTCGATGGTCTACGATCAGGAGCTGGATCAGCTCCTGATCGGCGTCGGCAACGGCAGCCCATGGAATCACCGTGCGCGCTCGGCCGGCAAGGGCGACAATCTGTTCCTGTCATCGATTGTCGCGGTCGATCCCGATACCGGCAAATATAAGTGGCATTATCAGGAGACGCCGGCGGAAAGCTGGGATTTCACCGCCACCCAGCAGATGATCCTGGCCACGCTGGACCTGGGCAGCGGCCCGCGAAAAGTGGTGATGCAGGCGCCGAAGAACGGTTTCTTCTTCGTGATCGACCGCACCAACGGCAAGATGCTGAGCGCAAAGCAATATGTGCCGGTCAATTGGGCGACTGGCTACGACATGACGACCGGCCGGCCGATCGAGCGGCCCGAGGCGCGCTATGCCGACAAGCCGGCGATCGTCTATCCTTCGGGCATCGGCGCCCATGCCTGGATGCCGATGAGCTACAACCCGAAAACGGGGCTGGTCTACATCCCTGCGATGGAGGTGCCGATCACTTATGGTGACGACACCAATGCCGAGGTCCACCCCGGCCGCTGGAACACCAAGGTCGCCTTCGCGCCAACCGATCCCGCCGCAGCCAAAGAAGTCGAGGGCACGCCGCGCGGCGAACTCGTCGCATGGGATCCGGTCGCGCAGAAAGAGGTGTGGCGCCACCAATATGATTATCCCTGGAACGGTGGCACGCTGACGACCGGCGGCAACCTCGTCTTCCAGGGCGATGCCCACGGCTTCTTCCACGCTTATGCCGCCGATACCGGCCGTTCGCTGTGGAGTTTCCAGGCGCGCCGCGGCGTTCTGGCCGGGCCGATCACCTATCGCGTCAACGGCGTCCAATATGTCGCGGTGCTGGCGGGTTATGGCGGATCGATGGGGGTCGCATCGACCAACAGCTTCATGCATTATCCGCAGCCGACCGGCCGCGTGCTGGTGTTCCGGCTCGACGGCACCGCCAAGGCGCCGACCGATATGCCAGCACCCAAGGCGCCGCTGGTCGACGTCAAGGACAGCTTCACGGATAAGCAGCGTGCCGAGGGCGGCAAGTGGTTCGCCACCTATTGCACCATCTGCCATGGCGGGCCGGTCAACCCCGATCTGACGCGGTCGCAAGTCCCACTGAACAAGGAAGCATGGCGCAGCGTCGTCATCGACGGGGCGCTGTCCGGCAACGGCATGGCGAGCTTCAGCCAGCAACTCACGCCCGAACAGGCGGAGACCATCCGCGCCTATATCGCGGATCAAGCGCACCAGCTTTCAAAGCAGGGCAGATAAAAACCATATCATCTGGGGAGATTGTTATGACGAAAGCCGAAATCACCTGACAGCCGCTTGAGGCAACGGCCCTGGGGCCGTGCCGGACTATCGAAACCTTCGAAGCATCCGCGTTCGGAGCAGTTTTCGCGCGTTTACGCGCTAGCGACAGGGGATATTATGTCCACCATATCGAACAACCGCAGCTTGCTGCGGACGACGGCCCTCGCCTCCATCACATCCGCCCTGTTGGGCATCGGCACGCCGGTTCTGGCGCAGAATGCACCTGCCGCCGCGGCCGAGCCGGCCGGCCAGGAAATCGTCGTGACCGGATCGCGCATCGCGCGGCGAGATTTCGAGGCGAACAGCCCGATCGTCACCGCCAACCAGGCCCTGCTCAAGGAATTGAGCACGGCGGCGCTGGAGACCAACCTCAACAAGCTGCCGCAATTCACCCCGGTCCAGACCCCGAACCTGGGCGGCGACGTGCAGCCGACAGCCACCAATACGCCCGGCGCGGCGACGGTATCGCTGCGCAACCTCGGCACCAACCGCAACCTCGTATTGCTCGACGGGCGTCGCGCGACGCCTGCCAACGCGTTGCAGGTGGTCGACATCAATACCTTGCCGTCGGTCGCGATCGATCGCGTCGAGATCATCACCGGCGGCGCATCGGCGACCTACGGCGCCGACGCCGTCGCGGGCGTGGTCAACTTCATCCTCAAGAAGAACTTCACCGGCCTGAACCTCGACGGCCAGGTCGGCATCAGCCAGCGCGGCGACAATCTGGAATATCGCCTCAGCGGCATCATGGGCACCAACTTCGCCGACAATCGCGGCAATGTCAGCCTCGCGCTGGAAATGAACGATCGCCACTCGGCCAAGCGCATCGATCGTCCCTGGTTCCGCGACGCATTCAAGAACCCGACGATCGACGGCACCGATTTCTTCCCCTTCGCACCGGGTTATCAGCCGATCGGCACCAACGTACCCAACCAGGCGGCGGTCAACAGCATCTTCACCAACGGATCGGTCGGCAACGGATCGCGCATCTATTTCAACACCGACGGGACCGCCTTCACCGGCTTCTTCCAGAGCCCGCCGGGCGGGGCCGATCACTTCAAGGGCGATCTGACCGGCTATCGCTACAAGAAGGAGGTCAACGGGCAGCTCGGCCAGAACTTCCTCGACGATCTGCTGATCCTGCCGCTCAAGCGCTACAACATCTATGCGCGCGGCAATTACGAGATCAACGACTGGATCGGCGTGTTCGGTCAGGGCATCTTCAGCAGCGTCCGCACCAACACCGTGCAGGATCCCTCGCCAGCGGTGAACGGCTGGTCCGCCGTGATTCCGGTCGACGGGCGCGCCATCCCGGCCGACCTGCAGACATTGCTCGCGGCCCGGCCCAATCCGACCGCACCCTGGCAGCTCACGCAGAACCTGGCTTATGCCAACCGCACCTCGCAGGTCGACGTGACGACCTACAACATGATTGCGGGCCTGCAGGGCAAGGTCCCGAGCACCGACTGGACCTGGGAAGTCTATGGATCGCGCGGTGAATCGGTCACCGCATCCTTGCTGAAAGGCTTCGCCTCGCTCGAGCGTTATCGCGCGATCGTGACCGCGCCCAATTGGGGCGCGGGTTTCAAGGCGACCGGCAACGCGACCGGCGGCGGCTTCGGCGCATCGACCGCCACCTGCACCAGCGGCCTCAATCCCTTCATGACGACGGCGGTCAGCCAGGACTGCATCAACGCGATCACGGCCGACATCAAGACGCGCTCGACGATGGAGCAGACAGTGTGGGAAGGCACCGCGCAGGGCAGCCTGTTCGCATTGCCGGCCGGCAATGTGAAGGCGGCGGTCGGCGCCAGCTATCGTGCCAACAAATATACCTTCCTCAACGATACGCTGACGACCCAGGGCAGTTCGTTCCTGGACCAGGCGATCGGCCTGTATCCGAGCGGTAATTCGGGCGGCCGGATCGTCACCAAGGAAGTCTATGGCGAGTTGCTGGTGCCGGTGCTGAGCGACACCTTCGTCAAGAAGTTCGATCTCGAACTCGGCGCACGCATGTCGCACTACAATACGACCGGCACGAGCTACACCTACAAGATCCTCGGCGACGTCGAGGTCAACAACTGGATCCGCTTCCGCGGCGGCTTCAACCGGGCCGAGCGCGCGCCGAATATCGCCGAGCTTTACCTCGCGCCGCAGCAGACCTTCGTTTTCGCGGCGGCGGGCGATCCCTGCTCGGTCAACAATCCGCTGCCTTATTCGGCCAATCCGGCAGCCAACCCCAACGCGGCCAAGGTGAAGACGCTCTGCTCGGCGCTGATGAACCGCGCCGATCCGGGCACCTCGGCCAAATTCTATGCGGACCCGACCTTCCAGACCTCGGGCGGCACCTATGCCTTCCCGTCGCTGGTCGGCAATCCCGGCCTGAAGCCCGAAAAGGCCAATACCTGGACGGCGGGCGTGGTGCTGCGTTCGCCGTTCGAGGCGGACGCGCTGCGCGCGCTGCGCCTGACGATCGACTATTACAACATCAAGGTGAAGGATGCGATCGGCGCCCAATCGATCGACATCGCGCAGCGCCAGTGCGTCGATCCGGCGTTCAACCCGACCTACGACGTCAATTCGCCCTTCTGTAAAGGTGTCGAGCGCGTCGCTGGCGACGGTGCGATCGGCAACGTACAGACGACCTATTTCAACAATGGCCGTTTCCAGACCTCGGGTCTCGACATCCAGGTCGATTGGGGCGCGGACATCGGCCCAGGCCGCTTTAGCCTGAACTCGGTCGTGAACTACCTGCTGCACCTGAAGACCGCGGAACTGTCGAACCTGCCGCTGGTCGATTACGCGGGCAGCCTTGGGCCGGCGCAGAACGGGCTCAATGCCGGCGCCTTCCGCTGGAAGATGCTGAACACGTTCGGCTACAATATCGGCGGCTACGGTCTCTCGCTCCAGTGGCAGCATCTGCCGTCGGTTAAATCGGCCTCCTATCCGGGCAACGCTTCGCTCGGCGCGGCGACGACCCTTGCCGGTGCCAAGGCTTACGATCTGTTCAACCTGAGCGGCCATGTCACCGTCATGAAGAACCTCACGGTCCGGTTCGGCGTCGACAACCTCTTCGACAAGGCCCCGCCGATCGTCGAGTACAATACCGCCGCGGCCGCCGGCACCTTGCCGGGTGGCAGCTTCAACAATTACTTCTACGATCTGAACGGCCGGCGTTTCTTCCTGGGAGCCAATGTGAAGTTCTAGAACTCCTCTTCTTCACATCTCCCACCTGGGCGGCCTCTCATCGGAGGCCGCCCATTTTTTAAGGCCCCCTCCACTTCGCAGGACGAGAGTTGACATACCCGCCCCCGTTGCGCTGTTCGGAGCCGAGAATGCGCAGGAGAGAGTGGGTGAGCGAGCGTCAAAGTGAAAAAACGCCATCGGACCTGATCGACGATCGCATCGCCGCCCTCGGCGATTGGCGCGGCGAGACCCTTGCCCGGATGCGGGCGCTGATCAAGCAGGCGCTGCCCGACGTGGTCGAGGAGTGGAAGTGGCGCGGGGTGCCGGTCTGGTATCGTGACGGCATGATCTGCACCGGCGAAAGCTACAAGGCAGTGGTCAAGCTCACCTTCGCCAAGGGCGCCGCGCTCGAGGATCCCGCGAAATTGTTCAATTCCAGCATCGAGGGCAATGTCCGTCGCGCGATCGACATTCACGAGGGCGAGACGATCGACGCGGACGCCTTCGTGACGCTCGTCCGAACCGCGGCGGACCTGAACAAGCCCCGTTCCCGCCGATGACAACGGATGCGCACCGGCGCGTTGTCATAATATTGTAACAATCTATCGAAGCCGGTTAGGATCGGCTCATGTCCGATCCGAAGCAGCCCCC
Source organism: Sphingomonas sp. MMS24-J13 (assembly GCF_044905095.1). NCBI lineage: Bacteria > Pseudomonadati > Pseudomonadota > Alphaproteobacteria > Sphingomonadales > Sphingomonadaceae > Sphingomonas > Sphingomonas sp. MMS24-J13. The sequence continues at coordinate 4,939,224 of NZ_CP173258.1, read as the reverse complement.
CGCCGACACACCCGACAACCCCGAGCGCCGTATATTGCTCGGCGGCATGGTCGCCGCAGCGGGGGGAGCCGCGATCGGCGGCGCGGACGCCGCGGACGCGCGGCGCGCCCGGCACGGGGATAGAGCTACCGTCAGCGACGCGGCGTTGCGCGCCAATATCGACACCGTCGTCGTGATCTACGCCGAGAATAGAAGCTTCAACAATCTGTTCGCCGATTTCCCCGGCCTCCAGCATCCGCTCGCGGCGGTACCCCCCGAGCGGTTCGTCCAACGCGATCGCGATGGCCGCGTGCTGCCGACGCTGCCGAAGATCTGGGAGGGCCTCGTCCCCAAGAAGCAGGTGGTCGAGCATCGCGAATATCTGATCGGCCCGGACGATCTGGCACCATTGCCCAACGCCCCGTTCGCCTTGTCGACCCCGGAGGGCGATCCGCTGCCGCATGGGCTGGTGACGCGCGACCTGGTCCACGCCTTCTACAATAACCAATTGCAGATCAACGGCGGGCGCAATGACGGCTTTGCCGCCTGGGGGGATTCGGGCGGGCTCGTGATGGGCCACTATGGGGACGGTGCGGCCAATCTGCGCCTCTACCAGATCGCGCGCGAGTTCACCCTGTGCGACAATTTCTTCATGGGGGCGTTCGGCGGATCCTATCTCAACCACCAATATCTGATCGCGGCACGCCCGCCTTTCTATCCCGACGCCGACAAGAGCCCGGTCAAGGGACGGATCGCCGTGACCGAAGACGGTAATCCGACCAGCATCCGGCTCAAGCAGCACCCGGATTCGCCCAGGAGCGCGATAGACGGCCCACCCAAATTCGTGCCCAACACGATCACCCCCGATTTCTGGGCGGTGAATACGATCATGCCGCCTTATGCGCCGGCCTATGAGCTCGATCCCCAGCGCCCCGGCTTCGCCAATTGGAAAAGTTCGGGGACGCTGGTTCCGCAGAGCCACAAGACGATCGGCGACATGCTCAACGCGAAGAGGGTCGACTGGGCATGGTATGCCGGTGGCTGGGCCGAAGCGCTGGCCGGGCGCGGCACCGACGGCGAATTTCCGACCCGCCCCAATTTCCAGCCGCACCACCAGCCGTTCAATTACTACACCCAGTTCGGCCCCGGCACCGCCGAACGCGCCAGGCGCCTGCGCGACGCCGGCACCGGCGAAACGCCCCGCACCAACCTCTTCCTGGCCGATGCCGCAGCCGGGCGCCTGCCGCCGGTGACGTTCTACAAGCCGCAGGGCAATCTCAACATGCATGCCGGCTATTCGGACGTGGATGCCGGCGATCGGCACATCGCGCGCGTGATCGACGCGCTGCGCAAGAGCCCCCAATGGCACCGCATGCTGGTGATCGTCACCTTCGACGAGAATGGCGGCTGGTGGGATCATGTCGCCCCGCCCAAGGGCGATCGCTGGGGGCCGGGCACGCGCATCCCGGCAATCATCGTCTCACCCCACGCACGCCATGGCGAGGTGGATCACGACATCTACGATACGGGATCGATCGCGCGCTTCATCACGCGGCGCTGGGGGCTGGAGAAGCTTCCGGGTCTCGTCATGCGCGAGCAGGCGATGATCGCGGCAGGCGGCCCGCCCGCCGGAGACCTGACCGGTGCGTTACGCCTCTCGTGAGCCGCCTCAAGGCAAGACGGCCACGGCCGCGGGGTGAGGCAAGCCCGCGCCGGCCGCTCGACTAGAGCCAGCCCGCTTCCTTCAATTCCGCCACCATCGATCGTGCGACCGGCACCTCGCGCCCGTCGATCAGCCGCAGATAGACCGCCCGGTCCCGGCGGATGACCTCCGCCACCGCGGCACGCGCCACCCACCAGCTGCGATGGACCCGCGCGCCTTCGATGCCACCAAGGCCGGCGACCGCGTCGCGCATCCGCGCCAGCACCAGTGCATCCCCGGCCATCGCGTAAGCGCGGACATAATGATCCTCATTGCCGATATAGAGCAGCCCATGCGCGATCGCGGCCGGAACTTGATCGAGAAAGGGAGAAACGACCGCGTCCGGCGCGGACGGATCGTCCAACTCCGTGACATCGGCATGCGCATCGGAAGCCTGCATGATCGGCTCCGGCGGCTGCGCCTTTCCGTCGATCGGGCCGCGAACCGCCAACTGGATCGCGGTCGCGATCGCGCCGATCAGCAGCACGGAGGGGAACAGGGCAGCGACCTGACCCATCGATATCGAGCTGATCGGGCTGCCGAGCTCGAACGCCACCATGATCGTGGCCGGGAATGACGCGAGCAGGCAGGCCACCGCGATCATCGCCAGGCGGGGGAGCTGCGCGCGCCGCGACAGCCAGGTGCCCGTCGCGATCACCGGCCGGAAGCAGACATAGCCGCCCAACGCCAGCAGCAGCCACACCAGCAGCCGCGATCCGATCGGCCGATCGAACGTGCCGAGCGCGCCGACTGCCGCGAGGATGACCGCGAGGACCACCATCACGCCGATTTCCCGGATCAGCTTTCGCACCCTGCCATAGTCCCGTTCATGCTTCGCGAACGGTACATACCCGCCACGCGCGCGACGTCCACGAAATGCGGCGCACCGTTCCTGCATCCGCCGTTGAGCGCACGCCGCCGCCGGCAAATGAGAGACTGCGAAAGGAATTGCCATGTCCGCCTCCCTCATCGACGCTCCTACTTCACCCAGATCGGCCGACCGCAGGGATGCATGGCTGGCGATGCTCCTGGCCGCAGCGGTCGGGCTGAGCGCCGTGATCGTCACCGGCGTGCTGCGCCGCGCGCTGAGCCACGGTCTGGCCGGGCTTGCGATCCGTGACGGGTGGCTCGCCATCCACCTGCTGACGGTAATCCCCGCCGTCCCGCTCGGGGCGATCGTTCTCCTCCGCCCCAAGGGGACGAGGCTGCACCGCCAGCTGGGACGGACGTGGGGCATGCTGATGATCGCGGGCGCGCTTTCCAGCTTCGCGCTGCATGGCCGCAATGGCGGCTTCAGCTGGATCCATCTGCTGGCGATCCTCGTGCTGGTCACGGTGACGCGCGGCATCGTGCACGCGGTACGCGGGCGGATCGCGGAGCATAGAAGGACGATGACCTTGGTCTATGCGGGGCTGCTGATTGCGGGCGCATTCGCCCTGACGCCCGATCGGCTGCTCGGTTCGTGGATTGCGGGGTAAATTGGCGAGCCGACGAGTTTATTTGAAGCCGATGGCCCCATATCCGTGGAGGATCGTTCAAGCATTTCCAAAACAAAGGAAATCCCGTGAGCAGCGATCATGACATTTCGGCCCTCAACAGCCTGATCACCACCACGCTCGATAGCATGAAGGGCTATGAAGAGGCGGCGAAGGACGCCGAAAGCACGCGCTTTGCCGGCATGTTCGCGGACTTCGCACGCGAGCGCGGCCAGGTCGTGTCCGACCTCCAGGCCGAGGTTACCCGTCTGGGCGGAACGCCGGAGACGGGAAGCAGCTTCCTCGCAGCGGCGCATCGCACCTTCCTCGATCTGAAGCAGGCGTTCACCGCGAACGACGACAAGGCGATCGTCAACGAGGTCGAGCGCGGCGAGGATCATATCAAGGCGAAATACGAATCCGCCTTGGCCGATGCGGATCTGAGCCCCTCGACGCTGGCGATCATTCGCGAAGCATTTACCTCGGTGCGTGCCGGCCACGACCAGATGAGCGCTATCAAGCACACTCTCGGCTGAGTTCCGACGCGGCGCCCCGAGGGGCGCCGCAATCCCATCGGCAAATCGCGTTCAGCGGCGAGAGAGATGACAGCAAAACCCACCGATCCATGTCACGTCCTCATCATCGAGGACGAAGCCTTTCTCGCGATGGACCTGCAGGATCTGCTTGAGCGCGAGGGCGTGACCTCGTTCGACTTCGCCGTGTCCGAAGAGGAAGCGGTGGCGGCTGCCCTGGCCAATCCGCCGATGCTGATCACGTCCGACGTCAAGCTGGTCAGCGGCACCGGGCCCGGCGCGATCGCGTCGATCCATCGGCAGCTCGGACGAATTCCGGTCATCTTCATCACCGCGACGCCCGCCGAATGCATGCCGTGCGAGCCGCCGGGCGTCGTGCTCACGAAGCCCCTCAACCAACGGGCGATCAGCGCCGCCTTCCATGCGATCACCGATCCCGACTGAAACGCGTCACCGCGCTTTCCAGCCGGGATTTTCTGCGACACAAGCGCGCGGACCTGATCATGAGAGGAAGGACGATGCGCTGGATGTCCGCCGCAATTCTATCTTTGGCCGCGGCATCGGCGGCCTTCGCGCAAAACACGGCCGACGATCCCTATCTATGGCTCGAGCAGGTCTCCTCGCCGCAGGCGATGGCGTGGGTGGAGTCGCATAACGCCAGTACCGTGAAACGGCTTGAGGCCGATCCGCGCTACCAGCCTTTCTATGATGAGGCGCTCAAGATTGCCGGCGCCAGCGATCGCATCCCCGCGCCTCAGTTCATCAACGGCATGATTTACAATTTCTGGCGCGATCCCGATCATCTGCGCGGCATCCTGCGCAAGACCACGCTGGCCGATTACCAGACCGCGACCCCGCACTGGACGACCGTGCTGGATATCGACGCGCTCAACAAGGCCGAGGGCAAGAGCTGGGTCTATAGCGGGCTCAATTGCCTGATGCCCGAACAGCGTTTCTGCCTCGTATCGCTGTCGAATGGCGGCGAGGATGCGGTCGAGATACGCGAGTTCGATCTGGAGACCGGCACGTTCGTGCCCAATGGCTTCCACCTGCCGCGCGCCAAACAGGATGTGTCGTGGGACGATCAGGATCACCTCCTGATCTCGACCGAATGGACGCCGGGCGATCTCACCCCCTCGGGCTATGCCTATATCGTCAAGCGGCTGACGCGCGGGCAGCCGCTGTCGGCCGCGGTCGAAATCTATCGCGGCGACAAGGCCAAGGACCTGTCCGTCAACTCCTGGGTGCTTCGTGACGGCAAGGGCAACAAGCTGGCGATCCTCCTGCGCGCACTCGATTTCTTCCACACCGAAACCTACGTCCTGACACCGCGCGGGCCAGCAAAGCTCGCCATTCCCGCCAAGTCGAACGTCTCGGAAATGGTCGATGGCCGGGTCATCGTATCGCTCAACGAGGCATGGACGTCGGCCGGCCCGGAATTCGTAGCGGGTTCGCTCGCCGAACTCGATCTCGCCGCCGTCAAGGCCGCGCCCGACAAGCTCAAGCCGCGCCTCGTGTGGGCACCGGGGCCGCGCGATACGCTCGATGGCGTGACATCGACCAGGGATAAGCTGATCCTGACCACGCTCGACAATGTGCGCGGACGCGCCTGGGCCTATACGCCGAAGGCTGGCGGCGGCTGGACGAGCAAGCGCATCGACCTGCCCGATAATCTCTCGGTCGGCGTCACTTCGACCGACGAGAGATCGAACCTCGTCTTCTGGGGCACGAGCGGCTTCCTGACGCCATCGACCCTCTATCTGGCGGACACCGATGCTGGCACGATCAAGCCGGTCAAATCACTGCCGGCGCGGTTCGATGCCTCACAGGATGTTGTCGAGCAACGCGAGGTGGCATCGAGCGATGGGGTCAAAATCCCCTATTTCGTCGTTCACCGGAAGGACATCGTCTATGACGGCACGACGCCGACGATCCTGACCGCTTATGGCGGCTTTCAGGTGAGCCAGACGCCTTATTATTCGGGCACGCAGGGCAAGCTCTGGCTCGAGCAAGGCGGCGCGCTGGCGCTCGCCAATATCCGCGGCGGTGGCGAGTTCGGCCCCGCCTGGCACGAGGCCGGGCTCGGCGTGAAGCGCCAGATCGTCTATGACGATTTCGCGGCAGTGGCGAAGGATCTGATCGCACGGAAGATCACCTCGCCCCGGCATCTCGGCATCGAGGGCGGATCGAATGGGGGCCTGCTGATGGGCGTCCAGTTCGTCCAGCATCCGGATCTGTGGAATGCGGTCGTGATCGAAATCCCGCTGCTCGACATGATCCGCATCGGCAAGATCGCCGCCGGCGCATCTTGGCAGGGCGAATATGGGGACGTGAATGCCGATCCCGCCGTGATGGCCTTCTGGCAGAAGACATCGCCGTACCAGAACCTCAAGCCGGGCGTCGCCTATCCCGAGCCCTTCATCTTCACCACCACCAAGGACGATCGCGTCGGGCCGCAGCACGCCCGCAAGTTCGCGGCGCGGCTGGAGGAAATGAAGCTGCCTTTCTATTATTACGAGAATACCGAAGGCGGGCACGGCGCCGGCGCGGACATGAAGCAAGCCGCGAAGACCACCGCACTGACGGTGACCTATCTGCATGAAAAACTGTTCGGGCCTGCGAAGTAATTGCCTCGTCATTCCCGCGTAGGCGGGAATCCATATTCTCTGAAGTTCGGAGTTTATGGATTCCGCCGACGCGGGAATGACCAGTTTATTTAACGCCACCCGCCGCCCAGCGAGCGGAACGACGCCACCGCCGCTCGCGCAGCTTCCGTCTTCGCCTGCGCGCGGGCATCCCGGGTGGCGAGCAAGCGGCTGTCGGCATCGAGCACCTCGATCAGACTGACGACACCGCCTTTATACGCCGCGAGCGAGGCGGCGCTGGCCCTGGTCAGCGAGGCTTCACCCCCGGCAAGGACGCGTTCCTGCGCCTCGCGCTCGACCAGCGCCGAGAAGGCGTCCTCGACGTCCTCCGATGCGCGCAACGCCGCAAGCCGGTACGCGGCCAGCGCCTCGGCATTGCTGCCGCGCGCGGCGGCGATCTCGGCATCGACGCGGCCGAAATCGAACAGGCGCCAGCGCAGGCCGAACACGCCCTGCGCCTGATTGGCGCCGCCGGTGAAAACATTGCCTGCCCCCATCGTCGCGGTGCCGATCAGGCCCGAGATCGTGAATTTGGGATAATATTCGGCGACGGCCTCACCGATCCGCGCATTGGAGGCAGCCAGATGGCGTTCGGCCGCGATCAGATCCGGGCGGCGGCGCAGCAGATCGGCTGGTCCACCGGCATCGGCGATGGCAGGCGGAGTCGGCACTGGCGAGGACGCCATCAGCAAGGTGCGATCGGTGCCGGGCTGGACGCCGATCAGCACATCGAGCGCATTCATCGCCGCGTCGAGGCCGGTCCGCAACGCCGGCAGGGTCGCCTCGATCTGCGCCAGCGCACCCTCGGCCTGACGAAGCTGAAGTTCGGCGGCGATGCCCTTGCGATATTGCAGATCGACAAGAGCAACGAGGCGACGCTGTGTTTCGACCTGCTGTTCGGCGATGGCGATGCGGCTCTGAAGCCCGCGAATGGTAATATAGGTGTCGGCGGTCTGCGCGGCGATGGCGATGCGCACGCCGGCGGCGTTCGCTTCGGACGCCTGATAATCGGCGCGCGCCGCCTCCTGCCCGCGGCGGAGCCCGCCGAATACGTCGATCTCCCAGCTCGCGCCGAGATCGGCCTCATAGACTTCGCCATCGCGCTGGAAGCCGGGAAGATTGCTGAAGGCACGACCGCTCGGGGTTTCGAGCGATTGATGTGCGTGCGCCGCCGATCCGGTCACCTGACCCGAAGGCAGCAAGGCGGCGTTGGCCGTGCGCAGCGATGCGCGTGCCTGCGTGATCCGCGCCGCAGCCTGTGCGATATCGAGATTGTTCTGAAGTGCGCGCTTCACCAGATCCGACAGGAGCGGATCCTGAAACCCGTCCCACCATGTATCGAGCGAAGCCGGTGTCGCAGCCGTGCGCTCGGCCACGCGCGGCTGCGCGACGAAGCTCCCCGAAACCGGTGCCACCGGCCGATGATAATCGGGCCCAACCGCGCAGCCGGCGAGCGCGAGCGACAGGGAAAGGGTGGCGAAAGCAGACTTGCGCATGGGAGCAACGATGCCTCGATTGGGTTCGTGACTAATATACAATTCGGTCACACGTTGTCAAACGCCTTTAGGACGCTTATCAAAATGACATGAACGATATCGCCCCCTCCCCGTCCGCCGCCGGCCAGCGCGGCCCCGCCGATCATTCGATCCGCGAGCAGATCGTCGCCGCCGCCGACGCGCATTTCAGCCATTATGGCTATGGCAAGACGACGGTGTCCGATCTCGCCAAGGTGATCGGATTCTCGAAGGCGTACATCTACAAATTCTTCGATTCGAAGCAGGCGATCGGCGAGGCGATCTGCACGCGATGCCTGACGAGCATCACCGATACCGTCGAGCGCGAGATTGCCGGCGCGAAGACCGCGACCGAAAAGTTCCGGATTTTATGCCGTACTGTCAGTAACTTGAGCCGGGAACTCTTCTTCAACGACCGCAAGATCTACGATATCGCGGTCTATTCGTGCGAGGAACGATGGCCCTCGTCCGAACATTATATCGAGCGGCTGGGCGACATGCTCGAACGCATCATCGTCGAGGGCCGCGAGAGCGGCGAGTTCGAGCGCAAGACCCCGCTCGACGAAACCCGCCGCGCGATCCTGGGGGTGATGAAGCCGTTCATCAACCCGCTGATGCTGCAGTACAATCTCGACGAGCTACCCGACGGCGTCACCGAAATGACCAGCCTCGTGCTGCGCAGCCTCGCGCCGTGACCAAAATTCATAACGGTATTGCATAGTGACGTATTGACAGATTAGTCACTAGTCGCCAATTGGCCATCGTCCGATTCCGGAGATGGCTCTCATGTCGAAATCCCTGCTCATCGCGTCCGCTTTGCTGGCGACCACTATCCTCTCCGGCTGCAGCCGCGGCGAGGCAGATCCCCGCACCGGGCCGCAATTCGTCCGCACCGCGATCGCCAGCCCGGCGGGCGAAGGCGAGCGCAGCTTTACCGGGATCGTCACCGCCCGCGTGCAGAGCGATCTCGGCTTCCGCGTGCCTGGCAAGATCGTCGCCCGTCTGGTCGACGCCGGCCAGACGGTGCGGCGCGGCCAGCCTTTGATGCGGATCGACCGCACCGATCTTGCGCTCGCCACCACCGCGCAGGCCGGATCGGTCGCATCCGCCAGGGCCCGCGCGCTCCAGACCTCCGCCGATGAGAAGCGCTATCGCGAACTGGTCTCGGCCGGCGCAGTCTCAGCTTCGGCCTATGATCAGGCCAAGGCCGCCGCCAACATGGCTCGCGCGCAATTGCGCGCGGCCGAGGCGCAGGCGCAGGTCGCCAGCAACGAAGCCGGTTACTCCGTGCTGCTCGCCGATGCCGACGGGGTCGTGGTCGAGACCTTGGGCGAGCCGGGGCAGGTCGTCAGCGCCGGCCAGACCGTCGTCCGCCTCGCCCATGCGGGCCCGCGCGAAGCGACGATCAGCCTGCCCGAGACGATCCGCCCCGCGATCGGGTCGACCGCGCGCGCTACCGTCTTCAATGCGGTCTCATCCGATCCGGCGCGGTTGCGTCAGCTTTCAGACGCCGCCGATCCGCAGACCCGCACCTATGACGCACGCTATGTCTTGCAAGGCTCCGCAGCGGCCGCACCGCTCGGAGCGACGGTCACGATCGCTTTGCCGCAAGCGTCCGGCCAATCGGCGATGCGCGTGCCCCTCGCCGCGATCTACGACAATGGCCACGGCCCCGGCGTCTGGGTAGTCACAGGCAATGTCGTAACTTGGCGCCCGGTCACGCTTGCCGGGATTGGCGAGGAAACCGCCACGATCCGCAGCGGCTTGCGCCCCGGCGAACAGTTCGTCGCGCTCGGCGCGCACATGCTTCATCAGGGTGAGCAGGTTCGCACCATTCCCGCACAGGCGATCCGGTTGTGAGCGGGTTCAACCTTTCAGCGCTCGCGGTCCGCGAACGCGCGGTCACTCTGTTCCTGATCATCGCGATTTCGGCCGCTGGGCTGTTCGCTTTCCTCAACCTAGGCCGCGCCGAAGATCCGAGCTTCACGATCAAGGCGATGACCTTTGTCACCGCCTGGCCCGGTGCGACGGCGCAGGAGATGCAGGATCAGGTCACCGAACCGCTCGAGAAACGGATGCAGGAATTGACCTGGTACGACCGGGCCGAGACCTTCACCCGCCCGGGTCTTTCCTTCACCACCGTCACGCTCAAGGATTCGACCCCGCCCGAAACCGTGCCCGAAGAATTCTACCAAGCGCGCAAGAAGCTGGGTGACGAGGCCGCCAAACTGCCGAGCGGCGTGATCGGCCCGCTGATCAACGACGAATATGGCGATGTCACCTTCGCGCTCTATGCGCTCAAGGCGCGCGGCGAGCCGCAAAGGCTGCTGGTGCGCGAGGCAGAGACGTTGCGGCAGCGCCTGCTCCATGTACCCGGCGTCAAGAAGGTCAACATCATCGGCGAGCGGCCCGAGCGGATCTTCGTCAACCTCTCCTATGAGCGCCTCGCCACGCTCGGCCTGTCGGCGCGCGACGTGTTCGCGGCGCTGTCGAACCAGAATCTCCTGACCCCGGCCGGATCGATCGATACGCACGGCCCGCAGGTCCAGATCCGCCTCGACGGCGCGCTCGACGATCTCCAGCGGATCGGCGACACCCCGCTCGTCAAGAATGGCCGCACGCTCAAGCTCTCCGACGTCGCCGATGTACGGCGCGGCTATGAGGATCCCGCCACCTTCATGATCCGCAACGAGGGCGAACCCGCGCTCGTGCTCGGGGTGGTGATGAAGGAGCGCTATAACGGGCTCCAGCTCGGCAAGGATCTCGACAAGGAATCGAAGGCGATCGCAGCCGAAATGCCGCTCGGCCTGAGCTTCACCAAGATCACCGATCAGGCGGTCAACATCCACGAAGCCTATGACGAGTTCATGCTCAAATTCTTCGTGGCGCTGGCGGTGGTCATCGCGGTCAGCCTGATCAGCCTCGGCTGGCGGGTCGGCATCGTCGTCGCCGCCGCCGTGCCGTTGACCTTGGCAGGCGTGTTCGTGATCATGCTGGCGACCGGACGCGATTTCGATCGCATCACGCTCGGCGCCCTCATCCTCGCACTCGGCCTGCTCGTCGACGACGCGATCATCGTCATCGAGACGATGGTGGTGAAGATGGAGGAAGGCCGCGACCGCATCTTCGCCTCGACCTGGGCGTGGAGCCACACCGCTGCGCCGATGCTCGCGGGGACGCTGGTCACCGCAATCGGGCTGATGCCGGTCGGCTTCGCCAAATCGACGGCGGGCGAATATGCCGGCAATATCTTCTGGGTGGTGATGTTCGCGCTTCTCACCTCGTGGGTCGTGGCGGTGGCGTTCACCCCCTATATCGGCGTCAAATTGCTGCCCGAAATCGCGAAGGTCGAAGGCGGGCATGAAGCGATCTATGGCACGCCGCGCTATCAGCGGCTGCGCGCTGGGATAGCGTGGACAATTGCCCGCAAGAAGATGGTCGTGATCGCGGTAGCGGGGCTGTTCCTGCTCGGCGTCGCCGGGATGGGTTTCGTCAAACAGCAATTCTTCCCGATCTCCGACCGCCCCGAAGTGCTGGTCGAGATCCAGATGCCCGAGGGCACCAGCATCGAGGCGACCAGCGCCGCGAGCGCCAAGGTCGAGGCGTGGCTGCGCAAACAACCCGAAGCGAAGTTGGTGACATCCTATATCGGCCAGGGCGCGCCGCGCTTCTTCCTCGCCATCTCGCCCGAGCTGCCCGATCCGTCCTTCGCCAAGATCGTGGTGCTGACGCCGAACGAGGCGACGCGCGAGGCGCTCAAGCGGCGCGTGCGCGAAGCCGCCGCGGCCGGGCTCGCACCTGAAGCGCGCATCCGCGCGACGCAGATCGTGTTCGGCCCTTACTCGCCCTTCCCGGTCGCGTTCCGCGTCACCGGCCCCGATCAGGACAAGGTCCGCGCGATCGCCGAACAGGTGCGTGGCGTGATGCTGGCCAATCCGTCGATGCGGCAGGTCAATACCGATTGGGGCGAGCGCGTGCCCACAGTCCATATCGCGCTCGATCAGGATCGGCTGCAGGCGATCGGGCTGACCTCGCACGACGCCTCCGAGCAGCTTCAGTTCCTGCTGACCGGCGCGCCGGTGACGCAGGTGCGCGAGGATATCCGCTCGGTCGAGATCGTCGCGCGCAGCGCCGGGCCCGACCGGCTCGATCCGGCCAAGCTCGGCGCCTTCACCCTCACCGGCGCCGCCGGCCAGCGCGTGCCGCTCGACCAACTCGGCCATACCGAGGTGCGGATGGAGGATCCGGTGCTGCGCCGGCGTGATCGCCTGCCGACGATGACCGTGCGCGGCGATGTCGCCGAAGGGCTGCAGCCGCCCGACGTCGCCAACCAGATCATCGGCGAGATCAAGCCGATCGTCGCCAGCCTGCCCGCCGGCTACCGGATCGAGACCGCCGGCGCGCTCGAGGAGGCCGGCAAGGCCAACAAGGCGCTCGCGGTGGTCTTCCCGGTGATGATCATCCTCATGATGGTGGTGATCATCTTCCAGGTGCGATCGATCGCGGCGATGATCATGGTCCTGCTGACCGCGCCGCTGGCGCTGGTGGGGGTGGTGCCGACCCTGCTGATCTTCCACCAGCCGTTCGGCTTCAACGCGATCCTCGGCCTGATCGGGCTGGCGGGCATCATCATGCGCAACACGTTGATCCTGATCGGCCAAATTCACACCAATCAGGCGGACGGGCTCGCACCATATGATGCCGTGGTGGAGGCGACGGTCCAGCGCGCTCGCCCGGTGATATTGACCGCGCTCGCGGCCGTGTTCGCCTTCATTCCCCTTACCTTCTCGGTCTTCTGGGGCTCGCTAGCCTTCACCCTGATCGGGGGGACGATCGGCGGGACGATACTGACCTTGGTGTTCCTGCCCGCCCTCTACGCGTTGTGGTTCCGCATCGGAGCAGCAAAGGCGGCCTAAGAAAAACCCTCTCCCCGAGGGGAGAGGGCCGTTTTCAGTTGGCGCCTGCACGCTTCGCGGCGGCGATCGCGGCTTCGGTCGTCGGGTTGCCGAGCGAGAGCTCGCGGCCGTCGGGGAAGCTGATTTCTGCAGCACTTGCGCGGGTGTCACCGTCGCGCGAGCGGAACGCCTGCACGATGATCTTCGTGCCGGCCGGCAGCGAGTTCCGGTTCCAGCCACGACGCAACAGCGCGCTCGGCGCGCCGCCCTCGACGCGCCACTCCGCCGTCTTGCCGGTCTTGGGATCGGGCGCCATGATGTGGATCCAGCTATGCGGATTGACCCACTCGAACTTCACGACCGTACCCTGCAGCTTGATCGGCTGGTTGGTGTCGAATTCGGCGGCGAACGAATGGTGGGCATAAGCCACCCCTGCGAAGCCCGCCATCAGGCCCGTTGCGACAAGGCCACCAAAGAGTTTGTTCATACGCACGGTCTCGCCACTCCTTACAATGCGTGGCCCTGTTGCGTTCGATGAGACTGACCAGCGCGATTTCCGGCATCGCATGCCATCGGTGAGACGTGGCTGAACGAAGCCGAAAGGAGCCATTCACCTTGCGTCGGCGAGCGGCTCATTTGCCCGCTGGTGCCGCCTCCAGTTTGGCATCGTAGGCGGCAATATCCGCCGGTACGGTCGGCAGGCTGCCATAGGGCAGATCCTTGTGGAGCGTCAGCGACCAGCGGGTCAGCCATTCGTCGCCGTCGGGCCCGGCATAATTGTCCGCGATCTTGTAGGCGGGGTCCTTCATCGCCTGTGCGAGCGTGACCGATTTCAGCCGCGCCTTTTTGAAGATCGCGGCAAGCTGATCGATACTGTCGGCATTGAGCCGGCTGGCGTGGAGCAGAAAGACGAAGGCCGGCTCGCGCCCCAGCAACTGCCTTGCCGCCAATTGATACCAGGGCACGATATGTGCGGTAAAATCGAGATAAGCCTGGCGGATATGCGTCGCCTTTGCGGTGTCACCGTGCGCGAGCGCATCGGAATATGGCTCGGCAAATTCCCAGTCCGAGTTTTCCATGGTCACGGGCGCCGTGCGATAGCCATGCGTCGCCAGCCAGCTTTCGAACGTGTGGCGGATCGCGAGCGTCGGGCCGGTTTCCAGATAAGGATAGCGATACCAGCTTTCCTTGCGTCCGCGTTCGGCCAGCAATTGTTTCGTCACCGTCTCGCCCTTGGCGACGTCGGCGATATAGGCCTCGACCGGCGTATGCGTGAGCGACAGGTGCGAATAACTGTGGTTGCCGAGATCGAGCCCGGCATCGAGCCATTGGCGCAACAGCGCGATCCGCGCCTCGCGATCGCGCGCATCCAGCTGGATCTCGTTGACGAAGCCGATGGCACGCCAGTGATTGCGCTTGATCCCCGCGAGCAATTTGGTCGTGACCTCTTGGCCTTCGGCGGCGGTCTTGTAGGGGCCGAAGACCGGCAGATCGTCGAAGGTCAGCGCGACGGTGCCGGCCTGCACCGGCGCAGCGATACACAACCCTGCGAATGCAGCGATCCCAGCAAGATAGAACCGTACGCGACGAGACACTGACACGCATTCCCCCTTCGATACGAACGGTGAGGCCGATCCCCATCAGCGTCGATCCCGGACGAAGCGCGATGGTGCGCATGCAACCATGAGCGACGGCTGAACGGACGTCTCGCCGCATCGCCCGGCGCGGGGGCGACGCTGCGGCCTACGCGGCGATCGCCCTGTCCGTCTCCGCGCCTGGCCCGCCCGCAAAGGTTGTGATTTTGCATATCGCGCTTGAGGGAACAGGACGCCCGCGAGACGATTGTCCGGCCTATGACAGCCCCGCTCCTGAAATTGCATGACGGGCTTCGCCGCCGCTACATCGACCTGATAGGATCGATCTACATCTACAACGAGCATCGCGGTTATACCGCTATCGATCGCGTGCTCGATGTCGTCCGGGCGCGCTTTCCTCACGATGGGGCATTGGCTGCTGCGATCGAACGGCACCGCGCCGACGAACGAAAGCATTATGTGATGTTCCGGCGCTGGTTCGAACTGCGCGGGATCATGCCGTTCGCCGTCGATCGAACGTGCGGACATATCGATCGCTTCGTCGAGATCCTGTTCCGGTCGACGATCGACGGCCTCGACACGCAGGCGCTGATCGAGCGCGACGATCTTTTCGAAAAGCTGTGCCGGGTCATCTCGCTGACCGAGCGACGGGGCTATCGCCAGGTCGAAATCCTGCTCCGCCATCCGGTGATCCGCGGCGACCCCGTCCTGATGAAGATCTTTCGCATCATCGAACGCGACGAACCCAGCCACTGGGCCCCCTATGACGGCTGGCTGCGCGCCAACGGCAAGCGCAACGATACATGGTGGGAACGCGCCATCGATCGCTTCATCCATTCGGAACTGCTGTTCCTGAAGCTGCCCATATTATTCCTGTCGCCCAGGTTGCGGCGGCGCACCGATTGGGCCGATGCGCACGACCAGCCGGAGATGTCGTCCAATTTATCGTCCGCATGCGCGGCGGCTTGCTGAATGCCGAACGAGGTCCGTGCAATCGATGCCGCATCTTCGCTCGCTCCGGTCCCCGGCCTGATCCGCAGGCTGGCATCGCGCCGCACCGGCGCGATGCTCGTGCGGAACACCGTCGTCAGTTGCGGCACCTTCCTGTTCGATCTGGTGCTGCTGTGGGCGCTGGTCCGCTATGCCGGCGTCGGCAAGGTAGCGGCCGCCGCGATCGGCTTCGTCGCCGCCAACACGGTTCATTACGTGCTGGGCCGCAGCTGGATCTTTCGCGGAACCGAGCGCGGGCTCGCGGCGGGCTATGTCTATTTCCTGATCAACGCCACGATCGGCCTGGTCGTGACGATCACGCTCTATGCGGCGTTCCTGCGCTTTACCCCGATCAACTATCTGGTCGCGCGCGTGATCGTGTCGGTCTTTGCGGGGCTTGCTGTCTTCGCGTTGAACGCCGTCCTGAATTTCCGGCGGGTCTGACGTCGATGCGGATCGCGCTCTTTTCGGGCAATTACAATTATCTGCGCGAGGGTGCGAACCAGGCGCTGAATAGACTCGTCCGATATCTGGAAGAGAAATCGGGCCATGACGTGCGCGTCTATTCGCCGGTGACCGATACGCCCGCCTTCGAACCTGCGGGCACACTCGTCCCCGTGCCGTCGGTGCAATTGCCGTTCCGACGCGAATTCCAGCTAGCGCTCGGCATCCCCGCCGCAATCCGTTATGATCTCGACCGGTTCGCGCCCGATATCGTTCATGTCTCGACGCCCGATATTCTCGACGTGCGCGCGCAGCATTACGCGCGGCGGCGCGGCATCCCGATCGTTGCCAGCATGCACACCCATTTCGAGACCTATCTCGATTATTACCGGCTCGGCTGGGCGCGGCCATTGATCGAAGCACATCTCCGCGCTTTCTATCGCCGCAGCGATCATGTGCTCGCGCCCACGCCCGGTCTCGTCGCGGATATGAAGCGGACGCGCGGCGACGACCGCGCCAGCCTGTGGAGCCGCGGGGTCGATCGGGACATGTTCGCCCCCGAGAGACGCGATCCAGCCTGGCGCCGCGCCCAGGGCATAGCGGACGGCGAGATCGCGCTGCTGTTCTTCGGCCGGCTCGTGCTGGAGAAAGGCGCCAATGTCTTTGCGCAAGTCATAAGCGCGCTGCAGGGCGCCGGTTTGCCGGTGCGTCCGCTGATCGTGGGGGCCGGCCCGGCGGAGAGCCTGTTTCGGGCGCTGCCGGGCGCCGTATTGACGGGCCATGTCCAGGGAGAAATGCTCGCCCGTGCCGTCGCCAGCGCCGATATCCTGCTGACACCGAGCACGACCGAGACCTTCGGCAACGTCGTGCTGGAAGCGATGGCGTGCGGCATCCCCGTGGTCAGCGCCGACGCGCCAAGCGCGCGTGCTCTGGTACGGGACGGGGTGGAAGGTCTGCTCCGCCCTCCGCTCGAAATTTCCGCCTACGCGGAAGCGATCCGTGGGCTCATCGCCGATCCGCAGCGCCGCCGGACCATGGGCCGGGCCGCGCGCGCTGCCAGCGCCGGTTATAGTTGGGACGCCGCATCGGAAAGCGTTGCCGAAACCTATCGGCGGCTGCGGCGCCCCGCCGCGTGATCGCCCGGATGCGCAAAGCCGGGTGACGCTGCCGACGCTTTGCGGCATGGAGGCGGCACCGACATTGCGGGGAGCTCCATGCCGATCGAATCCAAGCCCTTCACCGTCCTGGTTACCGGCGGCGCCGGCTATATCGGCAGCCATGCCGTGCTGTCCTTGCGGGACGCAGGCTGGCCGGTGGCGGTGATCGACAATCTGACGACCGGCTTTAGCTGGGCCATCCCCGATGACGTCGCCTTGATCGAGGGCGATGTGTCCGACATGGCGCTGGTCGGGCGCACGCTTGCCGAGCACAATATCGGCGCGGTCATGCATTTCGCCGGATCGATCGTGGTGCCGGAATCGGTGGTCGATCCGCTCAAATATTATCGCAATAACACCGCCGCCAGCCGCGCCTTGATCGAGGCGGTGGTGCAGGCCGGGGTGAAGCATTTCATCTTCTCCTCGACCGCCGCGACCTATGGCATTCCCGAGGAAGTGCCGCTGCGCGAGACCGCCCCGACCCGGCCGATCAATCCCTACGGCATGTCGAAGCTGATGACCGAATATATGCTGCGCGATGTCGTGGCGGCGCACCCGCTGAACTTCTGCGCGCTGCGTTATTTCAATGTCGCCGGCGCCGATCCGCAGGGCCGTTCGGGCCAGTCGACCGCGGGCGCCACCCACCTGATCAAGATCGCGGTCGAGGCGGCGACCGGCAAGCGTGGCCATGTCGGCGTGTTCGGCACCGATTACGACACGCCTGACGGCACCGGCGTGCGCGATTATATCCATGTCAGCGATCTCGCCGATGCGCACGTCCATGCGCTCGAATATCTGATCGCCAACCCGGCCGAGAGCCTGATCATGAATTGCGGCTATGGGCAGGGCTATTCGGTGCTGGAGGTGCTGGACGCGGTCGATCGCGTCACCAACATGACGATCGAACGCCGCATCGAGCCCCGCCGGGCAGGCGACCCCGATCTGTTGGTTGCCGACAACAGCAAGATCCTGGCAACGCTGCCGTGGCGGCCGAAGCGCAACGATCTGCCGCAGATCATCGGCGATGCGCTGGCATGGGAACGGATCCTGGCCGAACGGCAGAGGTGATCCGAGTTTACTTCGGGCGCGGAGAAGACTTCCAGCGGGCGCGGCTTCGATAGCCTCCCAGACCCAGCACGCACGACGCGTTGCGGCACAAGCGGGCGGAGCGTCCTCGCAATGATCCGCCCCTGCCCCCAGGGTTGCGCGCCGAACGGCATTTCGCCTATCCCCCGCCCCGCCCCGGGAAGGTTCATTGCCGACAGTCTCGATCCTGATCCCCACCTACAATGGCGCCCGGCATATCGAGGCGGCGATCGCTTCGGTCCTGTCGCAGCAGGGTGTCGATTTCGAGATCATCGTCGCCGACGATCATAGCCGCGACAATACGGCCGACATCGTCGCGGCAGTGGCCGATCCGCGGATCCGGCTGGTGCGCAATGCTGCCAATCTGGGTGCGGAGGCGAACTGGAACGCTGCGCTGGCGCTGGCGACGGGCACCTACGTCAAGCTGCTGCCGCAGGACGATCTCATCCTCCCCGGCGCACTGGCCAGACAGGTCGCGGTGCTGGAGGCAGATCGCGATAGCGCGATCGCACTGGCGTTCAGCGCACGCATCATACTCGACACGCATGGCAAACGCTTGATGACGCGTGGCTATGGCCCAAACGCAAGCGGCCGCATTCCCGCCGCCACGCTCGCGCGTGCCTGCGTGCGCAGGGGCACCAACGTCATCGGCGAACCCGGTGCGGTCCTGTTCCGGCGCGCTCTCGCCGAACGGATCGGCGGATTCGATGCGCGCCAGCCCTATGTCGTCGATCTCGATTACTGGCTGCGGCTGCTGGCGCATGGCGATGCGTGGTATAGCGCCGATCCCGTCTCGGCCTTTCGCGTTTCCAGCGGATCGTGGAGCGTGCGGATCGGCGCCAGCCAGGCGCGCCAATATGGTGCCTTCCTCGATCGTATGGGACGGGCCGGGCTGGTACCGACGACACGCCGGGATGTCGCCATCGGCAAATTGAATGCGCTGGCCAGCAATCTGGCGCGGCTTATCTTCTACAAGGTCGTCGCGCGATGACGCGCTCGTCGCGCCTCGGCGCCCGGATCGGAGCGAGCCGGCCCCTGCGCTTCCTGATCTTCGGCGGGATCAACACGCTGGTCGGCTATGCGCTATACTTCGCGCTGGTTTCGGCAGGCATGGTCTTCTGGCTGGCCAATTTCGTCTGCCTGATTTTCGGCGTCTGCTTCAATTTCCACCTGCAGAGCCGTTACGTCTTCCACGATCATGACTGGCGCCGGTTCGCGCGCTTCTTCGCAGGCTGGTTCTGCATCTACCTGGTCCAGATCGCCTGCATCGCGCTGCTGATGACCTATGGGCTGACCCCGCTCGTGGCGGGGCTGATCGTCTTGCCGGGGGCCACGATCATATCTTACCTGGTTCAAAAGCTGCTGGTGTTCCGAACCGGCAGGGAGAAATCCGCATGATCCGCCTCGCCATTGTCGTGCCCTGCTACAATGAGGAGAAGGCGCTGCCGGTAACGGTCCGCCGGCTGGGCCAGCTTCTCGCGGATCTGGCGGGGGCCGGTAAGATTGCGGCAACGAGCGGCGTCTGGCTCATCGACGACGGCAGCGCGGATGGCACCTGGACGCTGATCCGCGAGACGGCAGGCAAGGATCCGCGCTTCCACGGGGTCAAACTGTCGCGCAACCGCGGGCACCAGAATGCCCTGCTCGCCGGGCTCGATGCGGCCGAGGGCGATGCCATCGTCACGATCGACGCCGATCTGCAGGACGATACGTCGGTGATCGAGAAGATGGTCGATCTCAACGCCGCCGGGATCGATATCGTCTACGGCGTCCGCCGGTCACGTACCGCCGACAGCGCGTTCAAGCGCGCCACCGCCGAATCCTATTACCGCATCCTCGGCTTCATGGGCGTTCAGATCGTCTTCAACCACGCCGATTACCGGCTGATGAGCCGCCGCGCGATCGCGGCGCTCGAAAGGTTCACCGAAGTCAATCTGTTCCTGCGCGGGATCGTGCCGCAGCTCGGCTTCGCCACCGCCACCGTGGCCTACGATCGCCACGAGCGGACGGCGGGCGAAAGCAAATATCCGGTTCGCCGGATGATCTCGCTCGCAATCGACGGCATCACTTCGTTCAGCGTGGTACCGCTGCGCATGATCGCGGCGGTCGGCATCATGGTCTGCCTGTTCAGCGTCGCCGCGATCTCGTGGGTGTTATACGGGAAGATCTTCCGCGGCGATGTGCTGCCCGGTTGGGCATCGTCGGTGATCCCCATCTATCTGCTCGGCGGGGTGCAGCTCTTCTCGATCGGGGTGATCGGAGAATATGTCGGCAAGATCTATCTCGAGACCAAGCGCCGCCCGCGCTTCTTCATCGAGGAGCGCGCCGACGGTGCCGAAGATCAGGCCGGCTTGGACGCCAGCAGGCAGAATTCGTTGTAGATGAAGAGCTTGCCCGCGCTGCGCGGAAAGGGGAAGCTGAACCACGGCTCGGGTTGCAACCCGAGCCGGGTTGCCAGCGCCGTCAGCGCGGCGCCATCGATGAAGCGCACATGGGTCGGGTCAGAAGCGTAGCCGACTTCCTGTGGGCAGATCATGAAGACGCGGCCGCCGGGTTTCAAATACGGCAGATAGCTGCCTAACACCCAGGCGCACGCATCCGCATCGAGATGTTCGAGCACATGGCTGATCAGGATGCCGTCGAACGCCTCGTGCTTTCGTAGCGGGCTCATGGTCCACTCCGCCACGGTCAGCGCCTTGAAACCGCGATCGCACGCGATCCGCACGGCGAGTTCGTTATGATCGACCCCGACCGATCCGCGCCCGAGCGTGGCGAGGTTGCGGCCGACGCCGCAGCCGATCTCGAGCGTCCTCCCAAGTTTCTGGCGGCGGATATTCCATTGATAGGGCGCCTGGACCGGAAGCAGTTTTTTCCACCAGGCCTGCTGTCGCGACTGCAGGCGGCGGGCATAGTCGTCGATCGCGGTATTGCCCGCCATGGCACGCTGCGCATCGATCATGACGACCCCCATAACCGCTGATTCTTGGCATATCGTTACCGGCGGCACCTGGAACAAACCCTGCGTGCTCCGCGCTGATGCCGTCATGCAGGCACGCACGCAGGAGAGGCTGGTCGGCAGCGTCGGCACGACGATCGTCGTGACCGGGCTCGGCTGCCTGTTGCTCTTCGGCATGCGGGTAGACCAGCGTTTCCGCGAGCAGCAGCCAGCGACCCTGCTGTCGCTCAAGCTCGCGCCGCCGCCACCGCCGCCGCCCAGAACGCGATCCGAGGCGCCGAAAGCGAACAAGGCATCAAGCCGAGCCTCGCCGCGCAATCTGAAGAACAAGGCGGCCGAGATCGTCAAACCGCCTCCGCCAGTTCTGCCGACGCCGCCGGTGGTGATGACGGCCCCCAAAGTCGCGCTCGGCATGGCGCCATCGGCGGGTGCGTCCGATCGGCCCGGACCGGGCCAGGGCGCGGGCGGCGTTGGCGACGGCACCGGCGGCGGGGGGAATGGCGACGGCGATGGCGACGATACGCCGCCGCGCCTCAAGAAGGGCAAGCTCAAATTCTCAGATCTGCCGCCCGAGCTGCGCCAGGGGCAAATCGGCGGCACGGTAGGCGTGCGCTATGATGTCGATACGAAGGGGAGGGTCAGCAATTGCGTTGCCACGGAATCGAGCGGCAATGCCGAGCTCGATCGCGCGACCTGCCGACTGATCGAAGAGCATTTTCGCTACGATCCGTCACGCGATGCGGATCATCGCCCGGTTCCGTCGAGCATCGTGGAAAACCATACCTGGGTAGTGACACCTGAGCCCGGCGAGGCCGATCGGCGGTAGGAGGATCGTCATCCCCGCAAGGCGGCACCCACAGCAATGCTCTGTAGGGGCCGCGCGGGGATGACGCTATTATAGCCGAACCTCAGCAGCCGTTACGGTGACGCGTATGCTGCTTGTCGAGATGGCGCCCAAGCAGCGCGCCGCCGACGCCACCCGCAACCGTGCCGAGCGTACCACCGCCCAGGCCATTGCCGATCAGCGCACCGCCGACGCCGCCCGCAATCGTGCCGACCGCGCCATTGCCACCGCTGCAGCGATGATAATTGCCGCCATTGCCGCGGTAGGCGCGATGATGGCGGTACCAGGATGCGCTGTGCGCGCTGGCGGCTTCGGGAACGACGGCCGAACCGGTCATGAGAACCGCAAGCGCGGCCAATGCGATTTTTTTGCTCATGCGAATTTCCTTTTGTGACGCAGCCGTAACTCGCGACCCGCCGGCTTTGTTGCGTGGAGTTGATCGAGATCAGCGGCTGGGGCACCTGCAATGCTATGGCAGCGGCGCGCATTGTAACCTTCCCGTCATCACGTTGGATCAGGGCGATCCGGATGAAAATGCTCGGCCCGATCCTCACTGCTTTGCTGGCGCCATCGGCCCACGCTGCCGACCCAACGCTGCCCGACTGGCTTGCCATCCACGCGCAGGGCACCTTCACCTTGCAGGGCACGCCCGGTTTTCGTGATCCATATCAAGGACCTAACAGCCTGACGCCGAACCAGCGGAAGGAGACGATCGACGCGACGCTCTATCTCGGCGTGGCGCCGTGGCATGGCGCCGAAATCTGGATCAATCCCGAGGTCGATCAAGGGTTCGGCCTTTCGAATACGTTGGGTGCGGCCGGTTTCCCCAGTGCCGAAGCTTACAAGGTTGGCAAAAAACATCCTTACGTCCGCATTCAGCGCCTCTTGTTGCGGCAGACGATCGATCTGGGCGGCGAAACCGCCAAGGTCGATGGCGCGGCAAACCAGTTCGCTACCACCCAGATGGCCGATCGCCTTGTCCTGACGATCGGCAAATTCGGCGTCGGCGACGTGTTCGACACCAACAAATATGCACATGATCCGCGCAGCGATTTCCTCAACTGGACGGCTGTCGACGCCGGCAGCTTCGATTATGCCGCCGACGCGTGGGGCTATAGTTCGGGCATGACGGCCGAATATTACAAAGGCGCGTGGACCGCGCGCGTCGGCCTGTTCAACCTGTCGAAGATCCCCAACGGCGAAACGCTGGAGCGCGGCTTCAACCAGTTTCAGGTCGATGGCGAGATCGAACATCGCCACAAGATCGGTGGCCGCGATGGCGCGATCCGGCTGACCGCCTTCTTCAACCGCGGCAGGTTTGGCCGCTTCGACAATGCGCTGGCGCTTGCCGCCGCTACCCATGACGCACCTGACACCGCGCTCGTGCGCGCCCGCCGTTCGCGCATCGGTGCCAGCCTCAATGTCGAGCAGGCACTGACCGATACGATCGGGTTGTTCGTGCGCGCCGGACTGAGTGATGGCGCGATCGAGCCTTACGATTTTACCGACGTCGATCGCACCGTCTCGGCCGGCCTGTCGATCAAGGGCGCGGGCTGGGGCCGGGCGGCCGACACGATCGGGCTGGCGGCCATCGTCAACGATATCAGCCGCGCGCATCGGGATTATCTGGCCGCGGGGGGATCGGCGTGCTGGTCGGCGACGGCCAGTTGCCCCATGCCGCGCCGGAGGCGATCGGCGAGGCTTATTATCAGTGGCAGGTGGCCAAGCCGCTCGCCCTGGCGCTCGACTATCAGATCATCGGCAATCCGGCTTACAATCGCGATCGCGGCCCGATCAGCGTGTTCGGCATGCGTCTCCACGCGGCATTTTAATCCTCCCCCCGCAAGAGGCGGGCAGGAAACGGATCAGCAGACGACCCGGGTATCAATATGCACGCAGCGTTGGACCATACGCCGTTCCCACAGCGATGCTCCGGCCCGGGCCGGCGCGGGATCGGCCGCTACGGGCTGACCCGCAACAGCAACCTGCTGCGCTTTGATGCCACCCGAAACCACGTAAGCGGCAGCCGCCACAACCGCCAGCGACGGGACGGCAACCCCGTCGCTGGCAGGCGCCGCTGCGGAAGCAGGGGCAGCAGCGGAAGCCAGGGCAAGAAGGATGATGCGAACCATCATGAAACCCCAAACAGGGATGCCGCGGCGTTTGCCAAACCGGCGATCCCGATCACATGCGCATATAATAGATGAATGCCACGGCGTGCGCGCGTTCGGGAAAATACGGAAGGGGCATTTGCGGCGCACTCCTCTCCCCGAGAAAAGGCCGAGCGATTCCGGCGCGTCGCGGGTATCGGGAGGTTCAGAACAATTCGATCGAAGCGATCATCGCGTTCGAAAGGTATCAATTTCAGGCAGGTTTGCTGTGCTGGGCGGACGTTTGACCATCGATCCGGGCGGCCAGATCCTCAATGGCTCGCGATACATGCACGGCAATCGCAAGCTCATTGTCTTCCATCAAGAGATCGTCGGCCTTACGCAACAGAGCGAGACACTCTTCCATCTTCGCCAGATTCACGACCTATCCCCGATATATCAATATACGCCACACCCCCGCTTGGCCCAATGCATTTGGCCCTATCGCAGATGAGTAAGACGGCATATGAACAATCGGTCCAAAATCGTTGTTTCCGCTTTAATCCTACAAGCTTAACCATCTAAATGACGGCTACAAATATAGAATTGTTTACCTACGTATTATTACGTATACGGCGGGATGCGCATTCTAACTCGCATTGATCAAGGCGAATACGCGGCATCGCCTTCTTTCACCTTGCAAGAGCATAGGCACCTTTAACAGATGATCGTCGCGGCGCCGCGTGACGCCAGTCCACCCGGCATTGCTTGGTCCGAACGACCTAGGACTGCAGCTGAGGGCCCGATACGGCATCGTCATCGGCCGCGACGGCCGGCTCCTTTTCCGCAGGCAGGATCGAGGTGGCCACGGGCTGTTCGGCTGCCCCGGCAATCGTGGCAGGCATCGCGTCGTCGGGCCGGAGCGGTGCAGCGCGATGGCGGACGTAGCTCGCTACATGCGTCACCGGCATCTCGTCATATTCGGGCTTCCAGCTTCGATCGTCGAGCACGCCGGGCACGGCGTAACCGGCATCGGCCGGACGCGACGCGTCGAAATCGGCACGGACGATCCGCGTATCGGCCGGTGCCGCAATCCGTGTCGCGGATACCGCCATCGACCGATCGAGCACGATGCCGCCTAGGGGCAGGAGAAGCGCCGCAACCGCCACAAGATAGGCCGTTTTTTGCATGCGCTCGAAACGCCGGCGCGCTGCGATTGTTCATTGATTGGCAAGATTCAACTTAGTCCGGGTCCGCATATTCCTGACGGATGCGAAGGCCATTCATCCGAACGGCTGGTCGATTGCCATCGGCGGCGCCGTGAAGAATTTGGGGCCCGCCTCGGTCATCCGCCAGCAATCCTCCAGCCGCACCCCGAACTTCTCCGGCAGATAAAGCCCGGGCTCATCCGAGAAGCACATGCCGGGCGCCAGCGCCGTCGTCTCGCCATGCACCAGATTGACCGGTTCGTGCCCATCCATGCCGATGCCGTGCCCCGTGCGATGCGACAGACCGGGCAGGCGATAACCGGGGCCGTAGCCGAGCCTGGTATAATAAGCGCGCACGGCATCATCGACTGCGCCCGCCGGCAGGCCGACTTTGGCGCTCCGGACTGCAACATGCTGCCCTTCGGCCACCTGATCGAACACGCGCCGCACATCGTCGGGCGCGCGGCCCGGGACGAAGGTGCGTGATATGTCCGACGTGTAACCATGGACCTTGCAACCGCAGTCCATCAACACGACTTCGCCCTCGCGGACGGTCTGCGGCTTGTGGCTGCCATGCGGGTAAGCGGCGGCCTCGCCCAGCAGGATCAAGGCGTCGACATCGCTCCCGCCCAGTTTCCCGGTCGCAGCGGTGACCAGCGCAGCGACCTGATCCCGCGTCATCCCCTCCTTCACCCGACCCCAGGTCCATTTCATCGCCGCGAGCGTGACGTCGTTGGCGATCTGCAACAACGCGATCTCGGCGGGGGTCTTGATCAGACGGCAGCCGCGCACCACCGGATTGGCCGAGACCAGCCGGGCGTGCGGCAGATGCTGCGCAAGCCCGTCGCTGCCGAAGAAACGCACCGTCTCCTCGATCCCGATCGTGCCACTCGCCAGCCCGCGCTCGCGCAGTGCACCGGCAATCAGCGCGGTCGGGCTCTCATCCTCCTGCCACACGCGCACGTCCGCCGGTACGACGAGCGATTCCCGCACCGACGGCTCCTCGAAGAACGGCGTGACGACCAGAGGCGCGCCCCTGGCGGGGAGCACGAAAGCGGTCAGCCGTTCGCTGCGCCACCATTCGATCCCGCTGAAATAGACCATCGACGATCCAGGCTCGATCAGGATCGCGTCGATCTTGTTGGCGTGCATCAACCGCTGCGCGCGCTCGATCCGGGCGAGGCGTTCGGCGCGATCGATCGGCCTGGCATGGCCGGTCATGGGCACGAGATCGCTCGTGTCGATTTCCGCGGCCAGCAGCCGTGCCGGCAGCATGGCCGTGCCTGCCAGCACCGCACCGCCCGCGATCAGGTGCCGCCGGTTTATCATTGGACCGGATTGTTCAGACGCCCGATCCCCTCGATCTCGATCACCACCTCGTCCCCCGCCTTGAGGAAGCGCGGCGGCTTGAATCCCGCGCCAACGCCGGCCGGTGTGCCGGTGGCGATGATGTCGCCGGGATAGAGGGTGATGCCCGCCGACAGCGTCTCGATGATCGTCGGGATGTCGAAGATCAGGTCGCTCGTATTCGCCTTCTGGCGCTGCTCGCCGTTGACCCAAAGCGCGACATCGATCGCCTTCGCGTCGAGCGCTTCGGCGGTGACGATCCACGGCCCCATCGGACAAAAGCTATCCAGCGACTTCCCGATCAGCCATTGTGTGTGGCGCCGCTGCAGATCGCGTGCGGTCACGTCGTTGAGGATGGTGTATCCAAAGATATGGCCCCAAGCGTCCGCCGCCTTGATTCCCCGGCCTTGCGTGCCGATGACCACCGCAAGTTCGGCCTCGTAATCGATCGCCTCGCTGACGCCGGTCGGAATGCGGATCGCGTCGCCCGGCGCGATCACCGTTTGCGGTACTTTGGAGAAGAGGATCGGATATTCGGGCGGCGCCTCCGCCCCCACCCGCATCTCGGCGATATGATCGCGGTAATTCTTGCCGACGCAGAAGATGTTGCGTCGGGGCAGCGGGATGGGAGCAAGCAGAGCGACCTCGTCCAGCGGGACGCCTGGGCCATCGGCGGCCGGGGCCTCGCCGCTGTCGATCAGCTCGAGCATCGATCGACCCGGCAGCGGCCAGGCGCGGCCGGCCGCGGGATCGACGATCGCAGCGCATTCCACCCCTTCGTGACGGATCGTTGCGAGCTTCATCATCGTCTCCTTTCGCCACCGCCTACTCCCCGGCGGAGCGATCGGGCAAGAGAGCGGCACGGATGAGCGGCGATCCCCTGATCGGCCGGTTACGGCCCTCCAAACCGAATTCGCAGCCGTGGCTGTGGGGGCTAGCGGTCATGATCGTGGCGGCGCCTGCCACGATCGCAATCGTCGCGACGATCGAGGCTCGCCGGATCGAAGCCGAGACCGCGCGACAGGTGAGCGAGGCGCCCTCGCCCGCCGCCGGCGAAGCCGAGGCACGCACCATCGCCCGGGCATTCGCGCAGCCGCGCCTTGCAAGCACATTGGCGGATCTGGCGCGCCATCTGCCGTCCGCGACGCCGCTGGCCGAGGCGGGGCGCAACCGCGACGGCGCGCTTCGCATCGCACTCGACGCCGCCGATCCGGACGAATTGCGGGCCTTGCTCGCCGCCGACGCGTGGTTCGAGGATTTCCGCGAGCGAGGACAGGCGGAGCGCGTCGAGGGACGCATTCGCGTGACGCTGGTCGAGAACCAGGAATGAAACGGATCGTCCTGACCGCGCCGGCGGCGATCATGCTTTGCATCTGGGCCTGGCACGCGATCGGCCGCCTCGGCGAGGCGCGCCGGGCGCAGGCGGCGGCGCGGGGCGCCTCGCAGGTGGTGGCGGTGACCGCTGCGCTGCGTCTCCCGGCCACCACCGCCGCCGAGGCCCAGCCGCTGCTCGCGAAACAGCTCGGCGACGCCGCGTCCGCGACAGGGGTGCGGCTGTCGCTATCCCCGCTCGCATCGCGGCTCGATGGGCTCGTCTCGGTTCGAATCGAGGCACACGGCCCCGAAGACCGGCTGCGCGCCTTCGCCGAGGCCGCCGAATCCGCGACATCGCCGCTCCGTTTCGTCACCTGGTCGATCGCGGCCGACGGTGCCGGCGCCTTGCAGTTGAAAGCCGAAGCGGCCGCACCATGGCGCGCCGCTACGGCCGGCGCGACTTTGCTGGAACAGGCCGACCCCGCCCCGCAAGCGCCGGCGCGCACCCTGTTCGCTGTCGATGCGCCGCAGGATGCACGTCCCGTCGCCAATGCGCTGCCCGAACTGATCGGCATTGCCGGCCGGTTGCCGCACGATGCGGTCGCGCTGGTACGCCTGCCCGGCGGGGCGACCCGCAATCTGCGCATCGGCGAGACGGCCGGCGGCTGGCGCCTTACCACGATCGCCGCCGACCGCGCTCGGTTCGCGCGCGGTGCCGATCAACGCGAGGTCGTATTGCCGCCGCGCGAATAGCCCGTCCGATTGGCTGAAACGCTGGGCAGAAGCGGCGTGGTAGGCCCGTCCCCGTTCCGGGGAGATTTACTTATTCCGCAAACACTTCACGGATCGCTGCCGCAATCTCACCCGCATGCGTCTCGAGCGCGAAGTGCCCGGTATCGAGCAGTCTGACCTGGGCATCGGGAATATCACGTCGGTATGCCTCGGCGCCGGCAGGCAGGAAGAAGGGGTCATTCGCACCCCAGATTGCCAGCAACCTGGGACGGTGCTCGCGAAACCACGCCTGAAAAGCCGGGTATAACGCAACGTTAGACGCGTAATCCCGGAAAAGATCGAGCTGGATCTCGTCGATCCCCGGCCGCTGCGTGTAGAAGATGTCGAGTGCGCTGCCGTCGGGCGAGACCGTGCCCGGATCGGCGACTCCATGCTCATATTGGAAGCGTATTCCCTCCGGAGACAGCATGGCGCGCTGCGCTTCGCGATTGGCCTCGCTCGGATCGCGCCAATAAGCGCGCAGCGCATCCCAGCCCTGGCTCAGCCCCTCCTCGTAAGCGTTTCCGTTCTGCGAGATGATCCCGGCGATCCGCCCCGGCTGCGCCAGCGCCAGGCGGAAGCCCACCGGCGCACCATAATCGAACACGTAGAGCGCATAATGGTTGAGCCCGATCACATCGGTGAAGCGGCCGATGACCTCCGCCAGATGATCGAATGTGTTGTGCCGCGGCCGCCCCGACCGGCCGAAGCCCGGCAGATCGGGCGCGACGATGTGGAAGCGATCGGCCAGTAGCGGGATCAGATCGCGGAACATGTGGCTCGACGTCGGAAAGCCGTGCAGCAACAGCAGAGTCGGGTTCGACGGATCACCCGCCTCGCGATAGAAGATCTCGATCCCGTCGATATCGACGGTGCGGAAGGCTTGCTTGGTCATGTCGGGCTCTCCGTTGCAAATTAGCGAGTGGTCTGCGCAGCGCGCAGCGCTGCATTCTCGGCTTCGAGTTCGGCCAGGCGCCGGCGCAGCGGCAGCACCGCCTCGGCGATCTCGGTCTCGGTGAAGCGCGGGGTGATGTGCTGCGGGCAGTTCCAGTCGAACGCTTCCAGCCGCAGCACGAAGATCCGTTCGGGCTTGCCCTTGTAGGCAGGATCGGCGACCTTCTCCGCCAGCGCCGGATCGCTATCGAGCGCGACGATGCTAGCATGGGCGAAGATCTTGAGACGCGCGCGCGCGGTATAATCCATCAGGATCAGGCTGACGCGATCGTCGGCGCCGAGATTGCCCGTGCTGATATATTGGCGATTGCCGCGATAGTCGGCGAAGGCGAGCGTGCGATCGTCGATCAGCTTGAGGAAGCCGCGCGGGCCGCCGCGATGCTGGACATAGGGCCAACCGCTTTCGGACACCGTCGCCATGTAAAAACTGTCGCGAGCGGCGATGAAGGCAGCCTCGTTTTCGCCGAAGCGATCGAAGCTGCGGTTGCCGCGGAAACCGGCCCAGAAATCCGCGCTGCCCATCGCTGCCTGAACGGCCGCGACGCTCGGCGTCGTTGCGATATCGAGAAACCCGTAAGCCATGTTCGTCTCCATCCGTCGGAGACGATTTGCGCTTCTCATATCGAAAGCATAATATCCCGATTTCGGAAATCATCCTTCCATTTTTCGGAAAAGCGAATGGATCGCCTCGAAGCCATGTCGATCCTGCTGACGGTGGTCGAGCAGGGCAGCCTTTCGGCCGCCGGGCGCGCACTCAAGGTGCCGGTGCCGACCGTCAGCCGCAAGATCGGCGAGCTCGAAAGTCTGATCGGCGCCAAACTGCTGATCCGCACCACGCGCAGCCTGATCCTGACCGAGGCGGGCAAAGCCTATGTCGCAGCCGCGCGGCGCATCCTCGACCAGGTCGACGAGGCCGAGCGCACCGCTGCTGGCGAATTCCTAATTCCCAAGGGCGAACTGGTGGTAACCGCGCCTTTGATGTTCGGGCGGCTCCACGTGCTACCGATCGTCGCCGATTTCCTGGCCCGCCAGCCTGCGATCGACGTCCGTCTGCTGCTCGCCGATCGCAACATCCATATCGTCGACGACCATGTCGACATGGCGGTACGGATCGGCAGCCTGCCCGACAGCAGCCTCGTGGCGACGCGGGTGGGGTCGATGCGCACGGTGATCTGTGCAAGCCCGGCCTTGCTGGCTGCGCGTGGCGAGCCGGCGACGCCCGCCGATCTGGCCGCATTTCCGATCGTCGCGGTCGATACGCCGGCGCCCTTTCCCAGCTGGACCGTGCGCATTGCCGGCAGCGGCGCGCTGTACGAGATCGCGACCCGGCCGCGGCTGACGGTCACGACCGCGGATGCGGCCTTGGAGGCCGCCATGCGCGGGGTCGGCGTGGTTCGCTTGCTGCATTATCAGGTAGCGGATGCCGTCGCGCAGGGGCGGCTGAAAATCCTGTTCACGGACTATGAGCGCGAGCCGAGCCCGGTCCATCTGGTCCATGCCCCCGCCGAGCATATGCCACTCAAGATGCGGCGATTCCTCGACTTCGCCGCGCCAAGGCTGCGGCAGGGATTGGCAGCCCTCTAAGATCCTCCCGGGGGAGGATCGCCCCCTTTCAACAAAACTGCCACATGAATGTCACCGGACTGTCGCGCGCCGACCTTAGAGCCGCCGCACGGGAAAACATCACAGCATAGTGAGCCCCGTGGAGGGGTGACGCGGGCCGGCATGGTTACGCGAGCCCCTTTTTGCGCATCCGGAATCATAAAGGGCTGAACTTTCATGAATTTGGCAAATTTGGGTCGGCGCCCGACAGGGCTTGCCGCGGCTTTGCTCCTGTCGACCAGCCTGCTCGCAAGCGGCGCTTATGCGGAGGATGCCGCCGCGCCGGCGACCGACGCCGACGCCGCCAGCCAGAGCCAGATCAACGACGTCGTCGTCTATGCGCGCAAGCGCGCCGAGAATGTCCAGACCGTGCCGATCCCGGTGACGGTGATCACCCCGGTCGAGCTGACCCGCCAGAACCTCGTCAACTTCACCGATTTCCAGGCCAAGTTTCCGGCCTTCTCGGTCTATCTGACCAATCCGAAGCAGCTCAACCTGGGCGTGCGCGGCATCGGCAATAACGGCTTCAACACCGACGGCATCGACGGCTCGGTCGGCATCTTCGTCGATGGCGTCTATACCGGCCGCCAGGGCATGGTCTCGACCGACTTCAACGATCTCGCCCAGGTCGAATTGCTGCGCGGGCCGCAGGGCACCCTGTTCGGCAAGAACACCACTGCCGGTGCGGTGATCATCAACACGCTGAAGCCAACCTTCGCTTTCGAGGGCAATGCCGAGGCGACCGGTGGCAACCAGGGCTTCCACCAGTTCAAGGCGAGCATCAGCGGCCCGATCATCGCCGACAAGCTCGCCGCGCGCATCTCGGGCTATTACAGCAAGACCGACGGCAATTATCTCAATCTCTACAACGGCAATTACCAGAATGCCCGCCAGGGCCAGGGCGTGCGCGCGCAATTGCTGGCGACGCCGACCGAGAACATCACGATCCGCCTGATCGGCACCTACAACCATCAGGGCTTCCCGACGATCTCGCCGGTGATCCTCTCGGTCTACAATCCCGCCGCGCTACAGGCGCGCATGACCACCGCCGGCTACACCTTGCTGACCAGCAACGCGAAGGATCGCTTCGTCAATATCGACGCGGCACTCAACGCCACCACCGACAGCCGCTCGGGCAGCGGCGAGATCGACTGGGACCTGGGCAATAAGGGCGCGATCACCTCGATCACTGCCTACGAACGCTGGAAGTGCTTCACCAACAACGACAATGACTACACCCAGCTCAATGCGCTGCAGGATTACGGCTCGTGCAACGACGAGCACCAATTCTCGCAGGAGCTGCGCTGGGCGACGGTGAAGGATCAGCCGATCGAGGCGACGCTCGGCGGCTTCCTCTCGCGCCAGCGGCTGCAGGTCGATTCACGCCTGCGCTTCGGCAACCAATATTATATCTGGGCGGCCAATCCCTCGGCCACGGCCTTCCCGACGCTCGGCGGCAAGACCTGGGCGCAGGGCGCCTATGCCAATCAGGTCGCCGGCGTCGGCTTCCGCTCGCAGGCGGTGTTCCACACCGACACCGAAGCCCTGTTCGGCAACGTCACCTGGCATCCGGATGCCGCGCGCCGCCTGGCCTTCGATATCGGGCTGCGCGAGACGTGGGAGCGCCGTTCGGAATTGTATAACGGCAGCGTCGTCTCCAACACCGCCAACCTCACCCAGACGCAGATCAATGCGCTCTCGCCGAGCGGCGCCAACGCGCAGCTCGGCCATGTCGACGAATTGCTTAAGGACAGTTCGCTTTCGGGCGAAGCGGGGGTGAGCTACAAGGTCACTCCAGCTGTTATGCTCTACGCAAAGTTCGCGCGTGGCTATAAGTCGAAGGGCTTCAACCTGCTGCCCGAGAACAGCACCAACCCCGATCCGAGCGTGGCATCGGCAGTGGCGTTCGGCGCGACCCAGGCGATCAAGGGTGAGACCGCCGACAATTTCGAGGGCGGCATCAAGAGCGAGTGGTTCAACCACCACCTCCTTCTCAACCTCACCGCCTTCCACACCAAGGTGAAGAATTACCAGGCCAACGAGTTGGTCGGCGTCGGCAACACCGCGCTGAAATTCCTCGCCAATGTCGGCTCGCTCACCTCGGACGGGGTCGAGCTCGAGGGCGAGGCGTGGCTGGCGACCGGACTGCACGCGAAGGGCTATGTCAGCTACGATCATGCTTATTATTCTTCGTTCCACAATTCGACCTGCCCGGCGACGACGACCGCGACCTCGTGCGACCTGACCGGCCGGCAGGTGGCGTGGGCGCCGAAATGGACCGCCGACATGACGGTCGACTACAGCCGTGAGCTTACGCCGGGCGTGACCGGCTACGGGCTGGTCGATGTGAATTGGCGCACCAGCCAGAATACCACGATCACGCTCGATCCGACCGCCGAGATCGGCGCTTATGCGTTGGTGAACGCGCGTGCCGGCGTGCAATTGCTGCACAATCAAGTGGACGTGCAGGCTTGGGTCGAGAACCTCTTCAACAAGAGCTATTTCATCAACCTGCTCGGCCTGACCAAGTCGACCGGGCTGGTCCAGGGCTATCCCGGCAACCCGCGCACCTTCGGCGGCACGGTGAAGGTCCATTTCTGAAACTACCCCCTCTCCCCTGAAGGGGAGAGGATTTAATCGGGGGATGTCCGTGATCGCACGCACGCTGTTTCTGGCGGCATCCATCGCCGGCCCCGCATTGGCCGACTCCCCCGCTTACACCACCCCGCATCTCGAAACCGCGCCGGGCAACCATGTCGTCACGCTGGGCGGTCAGCGCTTCATCAACCACGGCCTCGTCGGCGCCGGCCGGCTCAGTGCGGAGACGCGCGATTTCGCCGGCGAGACGCTCGGCTCCTTCTCGTCGATGGCGGTCGATCGCGCGGCGTGGCGGCGGCTGCCCGACGGCAACTATAGCGGCCGCATCTGGACCCTGCCCGATCGCGGGCCGAACGATGTCGGCTCGGTCGTCGGCACGATGAATTATCGCAACCGCATCAACACCTTCACGATCCGCTTCAGGCCCTACACCGGCACCGCCGACCTGCCGCCATCGACCGCCTCGCAAAGCCAGCTCCAGCTCAGCCCGGCGGGCGGCATGATCCTGACCGATGCGGCGGGCGTGCCGATGACCGGCATGGATCCGGGCAGCAACGTCGTAGAGCGCGACGGCATCCCCCTGCCCGTCGTCGCCACGGGCGGCGCCGCCGGGCGCTTCAGCCTCGATTCCGAGGGTCTCGCCGTCGCGCGCGACGGCAGCATCTATGTCTCGGACGAATATGCCGCGGCCATCTACCATTTCGATACGCATGGCCGGCGGCTGAGCACAATCCCGGCGGTTCCCGCACTGATGCCGCGCACCAAAGGCGCGATCGACTTCAACAGTGCCAAGGCGGGCGACAGCGGCCGGCGCAACAATCAAGGGCTCGAGGCGCTGTCGATCACGCCCGACGGCAATCGCCTGATCACGATCCTCCAGTCGGCGACGGTGCAGGATACCGCCGGCAGGGACCAGGCGACCCGCAACGTCACCCGCATCCTGGTCTACGACATATCGAAGCAACCGGCTCCGCCACGGCCGATCGCGCATTACGTGCTCGAACTGCCGATCTACACCGAGGCCGGCGACGGCACCCCGCCCGATCGCACCGCCGCGCAATCCGAGATGGTGGCGCTGAGCGATCACCAGTTCCTCGTGCTGGCGCGCGACGGGATCGGGCGCGGATCGACCGCCTCCACCTCCAAAACCCCGGTGGTGAAGAGCATCTTGCTGGTCGATACGACCGGTGCGACCAACCTCGCCGGCACCCGCTACGAGACCGACATCATGCCGGTGGCGCGCGCGGGCAAGGTGGTGGAGGGGATCGTGCCGGTCCGCAGCGTCGAACTGATCAACATGCTCGCCCCCGCACAGCTGCGCCGGCTCGGCATGAACCTCGACACGTTGCCGTCCACCCCCACCACCTTGTCGGAAAAGCAGGAGGCGATGGGGCTGCTACCGGCGCTCGATCCGAAGGCGCCTGACGACTACTTTCTGCTGGTCGGCAACGACAATGATTTCGAGGCGAAGGACGGGCTGGTCGACGGCGTCCATTTCGATGCGTCGCTCAAGGGACCGCATGGGAGCGGCGCGAACGACAACGTCATTTTAGTGTATCGGTTGACGCTCCCCCGCGGGCCTGGAGCGAGGTGAGCGAGTTCCCGCTCCCCTGCGGGGGGACGGCGAGGAGATGCGCGGCGCAAACCGGTCGGGTCACCCACACCTGACCCATCGCAACTGACGTCCGCCACCGGGACAGGTACGGTCTCCCCTCCTAACTTAGGAGATGTCTATGCTGGATCATGTATTTTTGCCCGTGAACGACGTGGCGAGGTCGATCGCCTTCTACGAAAAGGCGCTCGCGCCGCTCGGGATCACGCAACGGGTCGATTATGACGGCAAGGACGGTCCACCGGGTCATCCGGATCTCAAGGGCTTTGGGAAGAATAACCGCCTCTTCCTGTGGCTGCGCGAAGGTCGGATCGACGGCGACAGCTTCCATATCGGTTTCGTCGCGTCATCGCGCGCGGAGGTGGACGCCGCTTACGCCGCGGCCATGGAAGCCGGCGCCGGCGATAACGGCTCACCCAGCGCGAGAGCCTATTATGACCCCCGTTACTATGCCGCGAACATCTTCGATCCGGATGGGCACAGTATCGAGTTCGTTTACAAGAGTTGGCAGCACGCTTAATCGTACCACACCACCGATTTGGAGCACCCGACGTGGACCAGACCCCGACAGCATCGCCGATCCGCTTTGCCGCCAGGAAATTCTCGTACCATGTCTGCCTGCTCCATCTCCGTCGCCCATATCGGCTGGTCCACGCCTGACGGCCGCGCCGTCCTCGACGATCTCAATCTGGATTTCGGCTGCGAACGCGCCGGGCTGGTTGGCCGGAACGGGATCGGCAAATCGACCTTGCTGCGGTTGCTGACCGGCGCGCTGCAACCCGCGCGGGGCACGATCCGCATCAACGGCACGATCGGCACGTTGCGCCAGTTCGTCCAGATTGCACCGCATGAGACCGTCGCCGATCTGCTCGGCGCGCGCGATGCCCTGGCGTTGCTCCGCAAGGCCGAGACCGGCACCGCCACGATCGACGAACTGGCCGAAGCCGACTGGACGATCGAAACGCGTATGGCCGAGGCACTCGCCGAGGTCGGGATCGACGTGCCGGCCGATACTCTGCTCGTGCATCTGTCCGGCGGACAACGGACGCGCGTGGCTTTGGCCGGCGCGGTGCTGCACCGGCCCGATTTCCTGATTCTCGACGAGCCCACCAACGATCTCGATCGCAACGGCCGCGCGGCGGTGCGCACCCTGCTGCAGAACTGGCGGCGCGGTGCGATCGTCGTCAGCCATGACCGCGAATTACTCGAGGCCATGGACGCGCTCGTCGAGCTCACCACGCTCGGCGCAAGCCGCTACGGCGGCAATTGGAGCCGCTATCGCGAACGCAAGGCGATCGAACTCGCCGCCACCGAGCATGATCTGGCATCGGCCGAACGGCAGATGGTGGAGGTCGCGCGCAAGGCCCAGCTCACCGCCGAGCGCAAGCAGCGTCGCGACGCCGCCGGCAGCCGCAAGGCCGCGCGTGGGGACATGCCAAGGATCCTGATCGGCATGCGCCGCGACCGCGCAGAGAAGAGCGGCGGGGACAATGCCCGCCTCGCCAACCGGCTTCGCACCGAATCCGCCCGGTTGGTCGCGAATGCCCGGGAGCGGATCGAACGGGTCGAGACGATGGCGGTCACGCTTGCGCCGACCGGATTGCCGCCCTCTCAGGAGGTGGTAGCGCTGGATCACGTCACGGCCGGCTACACACCGGGCCATCCGATCCTGCGGGACGTCTCGCTGACCATAGTAGGGCCAGAACGGATCGCGATCACCGGCGCCAACGGCTCCGGCAAATCGACCTTGCTCCACCTCATCACCGGTCTGCTGACGCCGTGGTCCGGCAGGATCGCGATCCGCAGCCGTTTCGCCTTCTTCGACCAGCGGGTAAGCTTGCTCGATCCGACGGAAACGATCGTCGAGAATTACGCGCGGCTCAATCCCGGTGTCGGGGACAATCTTTGCCGCACTGCACTCGCCCGCTTCCAGTTCAGGGGCGACGTGGCCGATCGGCGCGCGGATATGTTGAGCGGCGGCCAGATGCTGCGCGCCGGGCTCGCCTGCGTGCTCGGCAGCGCCAGTCCACCGCCATTGATGATCCTCGACGAGCCGACCAATCACCTCGACATCGAGTTGATCGCAGCGGTCGAAGCAGGTCTAAAGGCTTATGACGGCGCGCTGATCGTCGTCAGCCACGATCCGGCCTTTCTGGCCGCAATCGGCATCACCCGAACCATCGAGCGGAACCTTTGATGGTCTGCGGAATTGATGCGTCACCCCGTCCTATATCCATTTGGCGGTGCACGATCGCGGCACGCTCGGCTCGTCGCGTTTCTCGCGCTTTATCGTTAACAAAAGTAAATTTCGTATTGCAGGTGCGAAGGAGAAGCGTACTCACGCCGACGTGCCTCCACCCCCCGTTGGCACGTAGCTAAAGGGTATCCTTATGCGTAAGTATATGCTCGCGGCTGTCGCGGTGGTCGGCATTGCCGGCTCCGCTCAGGCAGTCACGATTCCAGCTGGCACGGCCAGCTTCGCGTTCCTCTTCAACCCGACCGTAACTCTCGGCGCAACTACCGGCTCCTACAGCGGCACCGGCAGCATCTTCACGACCAGCGCGACCGGCGGATATACCGGCGCGACCGGTTTGGGCACGAGCAATGGTTCGTTCACATTCTCCAACACGGCCGGGACGACGCTAGCGACATCGCTGCCGCTGTTCATCAACTTCGGCAATTACGCCTTCTCGGTGTCGAGCATCGAGACGATCGCTTATTCGTCGCTGAACGCTGGCGCGGATAATGCGATCTCGCTCTATCTGCTCGGCACGACGATCGCGAATGGCTTCACGGCGACGGCCTCGTCGGTGACGCTGCAGCTCAACAATACCGGCGGCAGCGCGTTTTCGATCGGCGCAACGCTTGCCAACCCGCCATCCCTATCGGTCCCGGAACCCGCAACGTGGGCAATGCTGGTCGGTGGGTTCGGGATGATGGGCGCCGCCATGCGGAGCAGCCGTCGCAAGGTGAGCCTTCGCTTCTCCTGATCCAGACTATTTTTCCTGAACGCCGCCGGAAGGAATTCCGGCGGCGTTTTTGTATCTCAGCGCTGTGTTTGCGGGCGCAGGCTCGCCCCCACGCGATGGCCGCGGAAATCCGAGAACCACGTCAAGGGGTTCCACGTCGCATTGCCGTTTAACGAGAAGGTCACGAATTCCGCCCGGCCACCGATATTCTCGAACGGCACCGCGCCGCCCAGCCCGCGATAAGCGACCGGCACCCGGCTGTCCGCGCTGTCGTCGCGATTGTCGCCCATGACGAACACATGGCCGGCCGGGACCGTGTAAGCCGGGAAGTTGTCCGGATCGCTGCGGCCGAAATCGATCGTGTCGTAGGACCGGCCATCGGGCAGCGTCTCACGCAGGATGTGGAGGCGGCAATAGGGCTTGCCGTCCCGGCCGGCGACGCGCGCACCGGCGAAGCCCGGAAAGGCGCGGTCGGGGTCGGGATCGTTGGCGTCGCAGTGGAAATTGCCGTCGATCGGCATCAGGCGATCACCCATGTCGCGTGTCGCGACAGGCTTGCCGTTCAGCCATAGCCGGCCGCCCTTCAGTTCGATGACGTCGCCGGGCAAGCCGATGACGCGCTTGATCAGATCCTCGCCGCGGCGATCGGCATCGGGCGGGGTCAGGATCACCACATCGCCGCGCTCGGGCAGATGCCCGAACAGCCGCCCCTTGAACGGCGGCAGGATATGGAAGCCGGGCGACACCCACGACCAGCCATAGGGATATTTGCTGACGGCGAGCCGATCGCCGACCCGCAGCCCCGGCATCATCGATTCCGAAGGGATGTAGAAGGGCTTCGCGATCAGGCTCTGAAAGAGAAAGACGAGCAGGGCGAGACCGAGCAGGCTGCCTATTTCGGCGAGCCAGTTGATCCCGCGGGCGGATTTGGGGTGCGTTGTGTCGATCATGGCGGCGGATGAAGCCGCCTGGATCATTGCGGTCCAGCGAAGGTGCGTCGGGACAGCGTGAAAATCATGTCCGGACGCGCGTACCGCTGCGCTGTAACGGTTACCGCCCCTGAAACTCCCGGTAGCTCAGCACGCCATCATGGTTGTGATCGAGCTGGTCGAAGGCCGCCCGGTCTTCGCGGGCAGCATGCGCCAGCGAAGGCGCTGCCGCGCCGAGGGCGAGCGCCGCGCCGAACAGTCCGGCGGCAACGATCCGCCACGAAGACGCCCGGCGTGGGCGCGCGTCCGCTCGCGGATCGATCGTCGCATCGATGAACTGCCGCACGGCCTCGCTCGCGCTCTTCCGTTCCAGCCGGCAACGCGCCATGAAGGCGGCCTTGGCCTCGTGTGACAGGCGTATCTCGATCGTTTCGCTTTTCTTCGGGGCGGCCATCACAGTCTCCGGCGTTTGGGGCCCTTTATCGTATCGTCGTGGCCGAATCCACGGGCAGACGGCATCGAAGGAAACCCGATCCGCTGCCGTGGGAGGGGAATCTAGATGACGATCTCCATCCCGACCTCGACCACCTGTCGTGACGGAATGCAGAAGGATGCGCCCGTCGGCGTCGAATTGCGGTGCATCGCGACGAAGATTTTCTCGCGCCATGGCGCCATGCCCTTGACGATCGCGCTCGAGATTACGGTTTCGTGGCCGAGATAATAACTGATCTCGCCCAGTTCGGCCCTGGGCACGCAGGTCTTCGCCAGCGCCAGCGCGGCCGGGATATCGACCTGCTCCATGAAGCCATAGGTCAGGATCACCCGCTCGAAACCTTCGTCGAGCATCGTCACCGACGTGCGGGCATTATCCGGCACATAAGGCTCGTCGGTCATGATCACCGAGACGAGCAGCACGCGATCCTGCAAAACCCGATTGTGCCGCAGATGATGCGACAGCGAGAGCGGGATGCCGACCGGCGATGCGCTCAGGAACGCGGCCACGCCCGGCTGGCGGTAAAGCTCGTCACGCCTCAACGCTGCCACGAAGGTCGCCACGTCCTCGCGCTGGCTGGCGCGCACGACCTCGACCAGTTTCACCCCCTCGCGCCAGGTCAGCATGAGGAAGGCGATCACGCCGGCGATGAGAAGGGGAAACCAGCCGCCTTCGATGAACTTGATCGCGTTGGCCGAGAAGAAGACCAGATCGACCAGCAGGAACGCCCCGTTGGCTGCAGCGACGAGCCAGATGTTGAACCCCCATTTGATCGCGACCAGAGCCGCGAGGATCGTGGATATGACCATCAACCCCGACACTGCGATGCCATAGGCCCCGGCGAGCGCATCCGACGAGCGGAAGGTCAGGACCGCCGCGAGCGTCGCGGCCGCGAGCACCCAGTTGGCGAAGGGGACATAGATCTGCCCCGCTTCATGCCCCGACGTGTGGAGGATCTGCAGCCGCGGCAGGAAGCCCATCTGGATCGATTGCTGGGTGAGCGAGAAGACCCCCGAGATGATCGCCTGCGATGCGATCACGGTTGCGGCGGTGGCGAACACGACCATCGGGTAATGCGCCCAATCGGGTGCCATCTGGAAGAAGGGGTTGTTGGCGCTCGCCGGATTGAGCGCGACCTCGGCGGCCTGCCCGAGATAGTTGAGGATCAGGGCCGGCAGGCAGATGACGAACCAGGCAAGTCGGATCGGCAGCCGCCCGAAATGCCCCATATCGGCATACATCGCCTCGCCACCAGTAACCGCCAGGAAAACCGCGCCGAGCGTCGCGAAGCTGACCGAGATCGGCTCGCGCATGATATAGTCCAGCGCGGGCCATGGGCTCAGCGCGGACAGCACGGCCGGATGGCGCGCGATCGCGGCGATGCCGAGCAGCGCGATCGATCCGAACCAGGCGAGCATCACCGGGCCGAAGATGCGCCCGATGAAGCCGGTTCCCTTCGACTGGACGAGGAACAGGATGACGAGGATCGTGATCGTGATCGGCAGCACCAGCCGCGCGAGGCCAGGCGCATCGACCTCCAGCCCCTCGACCGCGCTCAGCACTGAGATGGCCGGTGTGATCGCGCCGTCGCCATACAGCAGGGCCGCGCCGATCAATCCGACGACCAGCAGATAACCGCGCCAGCTTCCGCTCTGCGCATGGCGGGCATCGAGCAGGGCCAGCATCGCCACCACCCCGCCCTCGCCGCGATTGTCCGCCTTGAGGATCAGCACGGCATATTTGATCGATACGACCACCACGAGCGACCAGATGATGAGCGACGCCAGCCCGATCGCCGCCTGTGGAGGGGTCAGGCTCGTCCCCTGCGACGCCTGCAGCGCGACCTTGAACGCATAGAGCGGGCTGGTGCCGATATCGCCATAGACGATCCCGAGCGCGGCCAGCGACAGAGCCGCGGCGCCACCCATCGTCTTCCGGCCTGCGTGAACTCCGGCACCCATATATATGCTCGCCCTCTTGTCGCCCACGCGATCGAACGCACCGATGCACGATAATTGCCTTCGGGCGAATACAGATAGCCGTCATTCACGCGAAGCCGGGAATGACGGAAAAGAATTACGCTTAAACCCGCTGCGCCTCGCGATAGCGCGATGGCGCGATCCCGAACTGCCGGCGGAAGTCGCGGCAGAAGGTGCTGAGATCGTTGAAGCCGACGTCGAGCGCCAGCGCGGTGATCGATACGCGCTGCTGGCTGGTCGCGAGGATATCGGCCGCGCGCTGCAGGCGACGACCGCGGATATAGGCGGTCGGGGTCGTCCCCTGCTCCGCGAAGAGCAGCTGGACGAAGCGCACGCTATACCCCGCCTCCTTCGCGATCATGCGTGGGCCGAGATCGGGTTCGTCGAGCCGACGTTCGATCAGCGCACGGATGGTATCGCGCTCGCGCTCATGCTGGCGCGCGCGGGGCGCGGCTTCGCCCGGATCGGCGCAGGCCATCGTCAGCATCGGCCAGATGACCTCGCCGAGCGCATCCACCCAATCGCCGTCCCGGCTGCGGATCTCGCCCCACAACGATCGCAGGAAGGTGGAGAAAGGCGCGCCCGGCCCGGACCCGCCCGCGATCCGGCGGCCGACCAGATCCCTGACATGCGGCAAGCGATCGCGCATCGTGGCCGTGTCCAGGCGCAGGATCAGCACCGCCTGCTCGACCTCGAAGCGGGTGTTCACCACATCCTGGGAATCGAGAATAACGAAATCGCCGACCTCGAGCGAACAATGGCGGTCGCCCGTCCAGTTCATGCTGCGGCCGTGCGTCTGGATCTGGAGCAGGCACGCTTTATCCTCGGGATAGCGCACCACGCTCGCCGGCGTGGAGCGCGCGGCGATCAGCTCGAAATCGGCGAAGCGGCGGCGGACGATCGCACCTTCGAAGCTCGCCAGATCGGCGGCGTCCACCGTGAGCGGCGCCAGCATCTCGCTGGCGATCCCGCTCCAGAAGGGCATACGTTCGTCGATCGCGTAATCCGCGGTCGTGTAGTTTTCGAGCATGCGGCTGCCTCTCCGTCAGCGGCCTTTGGCCCGGATGCTATACCGCAGCCTGTTCGGCGTCCATCATCGCCTGCAGCATCCGGCGGCCCTGCACCGCGGTCGTGTCGCTCTTCAGCATCAGTTCGGGCGGCAGATCGTCGATCTTCCGGACGATCTTCTCGATCGCCTCGGTCGCGAAGACATCCTCGGCAACCACGGGCTTCAGATATTCCTCGAGGAAATCGAGCTGCTTGGGGTCGGTCGAGCTCATCGCGAAGAAATACCAGGTCTCGTCACGCGTCGACGGCGTCACCGCATGCCAGACGCGCGCGGCGTTCAGCATCTCGCCGAAGCGATCCGATTGCGGATCGGCGGCGACCGTCTCGTCGATGCCCGAATGGAAACCGGGCAGATAGAAATCCATGCCGGCGAGGCGATCGATGATCCCGTCATAGCCACTCATCTCGGCGGTGACCGGCGGGCATGCCGAGCCGCGCATCGTACGGCGGCTGCGCAGCCAGCGATCGGTCGATTCACGCTCCTCGGGTGCGCTCGCATTCTCGTCGGTGCCGATCGTCGTGCCGTGGAGGAAGCCGAGATGGCTCAGATCGAGCAGATTGTCGTTGAGCAGCTGGTAGCGCCCCTTCACGTGGAGCGAATAGAAAGCGCGCGCGGTGTAACCGGGCAGGGTCAGGCCGATCTCATCGGGCGACGGAATCAGGCTTTCGTCGGCCAGTTCCGGATCGCCCGCCCAGATCCACATCCACAAGCCCTTCTCGACCAGCGGGTAGGATTTGATCCGGTAGACGCTCGGGATGTTGGGCTGGGTCGGCACGCGCGTGCAGGCGCCGTCGGGGCCGAAGGTGATGCCGTGGTAGCCGCACTGAATCGTGTCGCCGATCAGCTTGCTGTCGCCGAGCGGGAAATGGCGGTGCGGGCAGCGGCCGGCAACCGCGACCGCCGTGCCATCCTCCTTGCGGTAGAGCACGACCGGCTCGTTAAGGACCCAACGGGT
The DNA here is from genome assembly GCF_044905095.1 of Sphingomonas sp. MMS24-J13. Taxonomy (NCBI): domain Bacteria; kingdom Pseudomonadati; phylum Pseudomonadota; class Alphaproteobacteria; order Sphingomonadales; family Sphingomonadaceae; genus Sphingomonas; species Sphingomonas sp. MMS24-J13. The sequence continues at coordinate 4,895,519 of NZ_CP173258.1, read as the reverse complement.
CATCAGACTGCGCGTGATCTCGTGCGGGAAGGCGATCACGTACCAGCCGTTGCGGGGCGCGAAACTGCCGGGTTTGAAGGGATACATGGCCTGCTCCGGAGCTATTTGAAGTTGAAGCCGAAGGTGACGCCGTAGGTGCGCGGCGGCTCGTAGAAGAAGGAGTGGGTGCCGTCGGAGAGCGTGCCGCCATAACCCTCGACCAGTTTGTCGGTCAGGTTGACGCCCCACACTTTCACGCTGAAGCGATCGCCCGGCGCGGTCCACGTGGCCGACGCACCGAGCTGGGTGAAGGCGCGCTGGCGCTGGATATTGTCCGCCTCCAGATAATAGCCCGAATTATAGGAGAGGTTGGCGTTGAGATCGATGCGGCCGCGCGGCAATTCGATCCGGTAATCGCCCGCGAGCATGCCCTGGAAGCTCGGCGCCTTGGGCAAATGATTGCCCTTGGCGCTGCCGATCGTCACCGGCACGCCGCCGGCGGGGATCGAGAGCGGTGCGTTGGGGAAGTCGGTGAAGCGCGCATGGATCGCGGCCGCGCTGCCGCTGATGCGGAAGGCCGGGGTGATCAACGCCTCGAAATCGGCCTCGACACCATAATCGTGCGCGCCGGCGCCGTTGATGATGCCGGTGGTCGACAGGCCGACCTTCTGAACCTGGATATTCTTGTAATCGTAATAGAAGCCGTCGAGGTTCAGCCGCAGCCGCCGATCGAACAGATCGGTCTTGATACCCGCTTCATAGGCCTTGAGCGTTTCGGGTTGGAACGCCGGATCGCCCAGATTCTGGGTGTTGAAGCCACCGCTGCGGAAGCCCGTATTGAACGAGGCGTAGATCATCACCTCGGGCGAGAAGCGATGGTCGAGCGCGACGCGGAAGGTCGGCTTGCGGAAGCTGATCCGGTCATTCTCGGTCGCGATCGTGCCGATCGAGATATTGCCGACGAGCGCGGCATCGGTGTGACCGACGATCGTGCGCTTCTCGTAGGTGTAGCGTGCGCCGCCGGTGAGGTTGGTGGACGGTAGCACCTCCCACGTCGCCTGCGCATAGCCCGCGACCGACTGGGTGTGCTGGTTGGCGAAGGTCGAGAGATATTCGAGCGGATAGATCGGGTTGTGCGCGGCGTCGGCGCCGAAGCCGAAATCGACGCCCGACGGCTCGTAGGCGCCATGGCCATCGAAGTAGAACAGCCCCGCCTGCCACTTGAAGCGCCCGCCCCCGTTCGAGGCGAGCTGCAGTTCGTCGCTGAATTGCTTCTCGTCGATATAGAGATCGGCGTTGAGATAGGGCGCCGGGGTATAATCGACGTCGAAGCGGTTGCGGGTTTTCGCGCGCCGATAGGCGGCGAGGTTCGAGACCGTCGCGAAGCCGAGATCCTGCTCGATCTTCAGGCTCGCGCCACCGTTGCGGTTGGCGAGCAGGGGCTGGACATTCTCGTCGATGTCGCGCGGATTGCCGGTCTTGATCGCGCCGCCGGTGAGCGGATTGGGGATCGTGCCGGGCGACAGGCTCGGCCCGTTCATCGAATTGCGCTGGTCGCCATAGTCCCCGATCAGGGTCACCTTGGTTCCGGCGGCGGGCGTCCAGACCCATTTCGAGCGGACCGTGAAGGTGTGGAGGTTCTGGCTGATATCCTGGCCGTTATAGAGGTTCTTGCCATAACCCTTGCCCATTGCGCTGCCTTGCATCGACAGGTCGGCGGCAAGATTGCTCGTGATCGGGCCCGACAGATAGAGGTCGCCGCGCACCGTCTGGTAATTGCCATAGCTGAGGTGGCCCGAGACGCGGGTCGATTGATCGGGATCGCGCGTGATCACCTGGATCAGGCCGGCCGTCGCGTTGCGGCCGAACAACGTGCCCTGCGGGCCCTTCAGCACCTCGACCCGCTCGATATTGACGAGATCGAAGGCAAGCGAGCTGGTCGAGGCATAATAGACGCCATCGACATAGATCGAGACCGGATTCTCGAGCGCCGGGCCGATCGCGGTGCTGCCGATGCCGCGCAGCGAGGTGACGGTGAAGCCGACCTCGTTCGACACGTTGAGCGTCGGCACCGCCTTGCCCAGATCGAGCACATTGTTGATGCCCTTGGCCGCGAGCTGCGCGCCGTTGATCGCGGCAACCGCGATCGGCACGTTCTGCAATCGCTCGGATCGGCGCTGCGCGGTGACGACGATATCGCCGACCGTCTTCGCCGCCGGACTGTCGGATGCCGGCGTCGGCGGATCGGATTGCGCCGAAGCCGGTGTTCCCGCCAGCGCGGCCCCGCCCAGAATGATCGCCCACGCCCCGGTGCGAACCGGCCTGTTGCTTTTCATACCCTCTCCCTTCGCCATTCTTTTTTCGGCGTTATCGGGACACGCTAGGGCGCCGCCCGGCCGACGGCTTGGGCAAAGGTGCACGGATTTGATCAGCCGCGCGCACGCTCCCGGCAAACCGCCAGATGATGCGCGACGATGCCGCTCGTCGTCGCGACGTTGAGCGAATCGAATCCCGAGGACATCGCGATCCGCACGCCGATCGCCCGATCGATCACGTCGGCGGCCAGCCCCGGCCCTTCGGCACCGAGAATAGCCGCGTTACGCGGCCCCGGCTCGTAATCGGTGAGCAGGGTCGTGCCCGACGGGCTCAGCGCGATCGCGCGGAAATCGTGACGATCGAGCAAGGCAAGCGCATCCTCACCTCGCGCCATCCGCGCGAACGGCACGAGCAAGGCGGCCCCGACCGACACGCGGATCGCCTTGCGATAGAGCGGATCGCAGCAGTCGGAATCGAGCAGGATCGCCTTGATCCCGAAGGCAGCGGCGTTGCGGAAGATCCCGCCGATATTGTCATGGTTGGCGATCGCCGACAGCAAGAGCACATCCGCCTCCCCCGCGAGATGCCCAAGCAGATCCTCGGCGGTCGGCTGCTCCATCCGCCGGCCGATCGCGAGGATTCCGCGATGGAGCGGAAAGCCGGCGACGGCATCGATCACCGGCTGGGCGGCGGCGTATACCGGAATTTCGGCGGGCAATTGGCGGAGGATCGGCTCGAGCGCATCGATGCGCTTGGCCGCGATCAGCAGCGATTGCGGACGATAGGCGCTGCTCGCGACGAGTTTCTCGACGACGACCTTTCCCTCGGCCACGAACAACCCGCTGCGCCCGACCAGATCGCGCTCGCGAATATCGCGATAGGCTTCGATCTGCGGATCGGCGGGATCGTCGATGGGGATGATGGTCGGCATGGGCGTCCGGTTCGGAGTGGGCGCCAATCTTAGACCATCGCGCGTCGAATGGGAGGCGCCGGTCTGGGGTGAAATCGAAATGCGTTAGGCGGAATGGACCCGCCGGCCTTTGGGGGGAAAGGCCGGCGGGTCGGTTCCGAGGCCGCTGAGCGGGGGGCTAAGTCGCGACCTCGGCATGCAGAACCAACCGCTGCCGGGGTGGTTCCGGCTTTTCGGACAAATAGAACCTGAGTCGATACCCAAGGCTGCGCGTCCCGGTCCGGCGCGGCTCGCGGATCCTGAAAAGTGGGCATTTGCAACGTTTGCGACGATCCGTGGGCGTACCCCGCACCGACCACGGTCGCGGGCAGCCATGGGCCTTCTCTCCAGTGCCCTCTCTCTGAAGGGCTGAATTCGCTGCACTCGCCCCGCCGAAAGGGCTGGCCTGCCCCCCAAAAAAGCCATAGATGGTGGCCGATAGATAAACTGGAGAGAGTCAACGAAGATGGGGCATCGGGGTTTCGCAGCGCGCATCGTCACGGCGGCATCCGCCATCGCCACGGTGGCATCCTTCATGGCAGGTTCGGCCGCGGTGGCACAGGAGAAGGTGCCTGCGGACCTGACCGCGCTGCCGTCGCCCCCGACGACGTATACCCCCAACAGGACGCCGTGGGGCGATTACGATTTCCGCGGCACCTGGCCGATCGAGAATCTCAACAACATCCGCATCCTGTTTCAGCGCCCCAAGGTATTTGGCAACCGCGCGTGGCTGACCGACGCCGAATATGCCAAGCGCGTCGCCGCTGCCGAGAAATCCGATGGCGCGTTCGGGCAGGACAAGGGCGTCAATGCCGGCGGTACCCAGGGTCTGACGCAGTGGGCGAAGACCGCTTCCTATGCGCACCGCTCGTCGATGCTGGTGAGCCCCGCCGACGGCCAGTTGCCAGCGCTCACGCCGCAGGCCGAGAAGCTGTTCAAGGCCGGGCGTTCGGGCTGGGTGGTCGGCCAGGAATATGACTGGGTCGACGATTTCGACACGTGGGATCGCTGCATCTCGCGCGGGTTCCCGGCCTCGATGTTCCCGTTCCGCTACAATAACGGGATCCGCATCTTCCAGGCGCCGGGCTACATGATCATCGCGCTCGAGATGCTGGGCACGCGCGTGATTCCGATCGGCAAGCAGGCGCATTGGCCCAAGCCGGTAGAGGCATGGATGGGCGACAGCGTCGGCCACTGGGAGGGCAAGACCTTCGTCATCGAGACGACCAACATCAAATCGGGCGACAGCGCGACCCACGATCTGGCGAAGCGCGCCGCCTCCCCGCTCAACATGGCGACGCAGGCGACCCCGCCGTTCAACACCACGCCGACCAGCGACAAGGCGCATACGATCGAGCGGCTCACGATGACCGACGCCAATACGATCAGCTACTCGATCACGTATGACGATCCCGAAGTCTATGTGAAGCCGTGGACCGCGCAGCTCGATTGGGCGCGCGACGACAATTATAAATTCTTCGAATATGCCTGCCACGAAGGCGACGTGCAGGTGCGCAACTACATAACCGCCTCCCGCGCGCATCGGGCCGCGGTGGCGGCGGGCACCGCCAAGCCGGACGAGAAGGATTCGCGCGCCCGCTTCGCGGTGCCGTTCGATCACGATCCGGCAGCGGCGCAATAACGATATCGGTCCGGGGGCGCCCCGGACCGCACCGTTCGAGCCGCTCGCCCGCGAGCGGCAAGATCATTCAATGGTTAGGAATATCGGTAAGGAGCGTGCCCCCGCCGGGCGGGAGCCCCGCAAATTTGCCTGAAACGGTTCAATCAATGGCAAAAAATGACGTCAGTTGCGCGCGGATGCGATCGAGCACCGTGGCCCCGGCGAGATCGGGGGCAAAGGCCTTGCCCGTGATGGTTTCGAACGCCTCGGCGTAGACCGCAGCGGTGCCGAGAATCAGGTCTTCCGGAATCGCCGGGATCGGATCCGTGTAGGGATCGCAGCGCGCCGCGACCCACGATCGCACGAAATCCTTGTCGAAGCTGTCGGGCCGCTCGCCCGACTCGAAGCGTGCCTGATAGCTTGCGCGGCGCCAGTAGCGGCTGCTGTCGGGGGTATGGATCTCGTCGGCCAGCACGATGCTGCCGTCGGGGGTGACGCCGAATTCATATTTGGTGTCGGCCAGGATCAGCCCGCGCTCCTCCGCCATCGTCTGGCCGCGCGCGAACAAGGCCAGCGCGGTCGCGCTCAGTTCATCCCATTGCGCCGCGGTGAGGAGCTTGCGGTCGAGGATCTCGGCAGGCGTCAGCGGCTCGTCATGGCCGCCATCGAATTCCTTGCTGGTCGGCGTGATGATCGGCTCTGCAAGCCGGGCATTGTCGCGCAGCCCATCGGGCAGCGTCATGCCGTACATCGTGCGCTGCCCCTTCTTGTAGAGCGTCAGGATCGACGTTCCGGTCGTCCCGGCGAGATAGCCGCGAACGACGATCTCGACCGGCAGGATATCGAGCCTGCGGCAGATCAGGACGTTGGGATCCGGATATTCCAGCACATGATTGGCGCAGATATCGGCGGTCTGTTCGAACCAGAAGCGCGCGGTCTGGGTCAGCACTTCGCCTTTGAACGGGATCGCGCACAGGATCCGATCGAACGCACTCAGTCGATCGCTGGCGATGATGATGCGGCGCCCATCGGGCAGATCGTAATTGTCGCGGACCTTGCCGCGATAATGGTTCGGCAGCTCCGGAATCGTGGCATCGGTCAGCGTGCGCGATGCGAAAGCGGCGAAATCGGTAAACGGCATGCGCAGATCCTATGGCCGGGCGGTCGCTACGCCCTAGCCCCCGTCGCCGGCTTTGTCAGCGGCGAGGTGCGCTCGACGGCACGTCCGCGCAGCTTTATCGCCAGGCCATGACGATCGATCAGAGCTTCACGATCCGCCCGCTCCGCGAAACCGACCATGCCGGTTGGCGCCCTTTGTGGGATGGATATAATAGCTTTTACGGCCGCTCGGGCGATACGGCCCTTCCAGACGAGATCAGCGAAACGACGTGGGCGAGGTTTTTCGACGATGCGGAGCCCGTTCACGCGCTGGTCGCCGAGCAACAGGGCACACTGATCGGTTTGGCGCACTATCTCTTTCACCGAAGCACCACCACGATCGCGCCGATCTGCTACCTGCAGGATTTGTTCACGACGCACGAAGCGCGCGGCAAGGGAGTCGGCGGAGCGCTGATTGCGGCGGTCGCCGCGCGCGCCGAGGCAGCAGGCTCGCCGCGTCTCTATTGGCACACGCACGAAACCAATGCGGTCGCGCGGAAGCTCTACGATCGCGTCGCCGAGCGTTCGGGCTTTCTGGTCTATCGCCAGTCGCTGACCTGACATGATGAAGTCGTCATCAGTGTGGCCGGGCATTGACGCCCACGCGCATCGCGCTCAGGCAGGATCATGGCCAAAGCCGAACGCCTCGAACGCCTGGAAATCCTGCGCACCGAGCTGGAGGCCGACTATCTGGCGGCCTTGATCGCGGCGCTCCAGATGACCGCCGCCGGCGGGCGTGGGCTGTTCGATCATGATCAGGATCGCCGAACCCGCGCCAAAATCGCACCGGTGGTCGATAATCTGGCGGAAATGGGCGAAGCGATCGACAACGCCCGCGAAACGCTCGGCCTGGAGCCGTTCGAACTGCACCGGCAGTTTCTGGCATCACGCGGCCCGGTCGCGTCGAGCGCGGTGGGCGAGCCGAAGCAGGCGCGCGCGTGGCTGGAAAAGCTTGGCGCGCCCGTGCAGCCCGGCTCCCTATAGAACCTGCAATCATTGCCGATCGCTAGGGCCGATGAGCCACGGGCAACAAGATCGTATTCGACGCGGTATGGTTTCGCCGGCATAAGGACCGGCCAGCCGGCTACAACCGTTTATTGAGGAAATCGGCCACCTTCTGGGCACTGTTGCCGACGGCGCTCACCGCTTCGGCCAGCGTGTCCTTGCCCACGCCGAACTTCTTCGACCAATAGGCAATCTCATAATCCTCGCCCATTGCAATCCGCGACTTATCCTGCGGCGCGCGCTTCGTCTTGTCGTCGGCCATATCTGTCTCCTGATGTTCGAATGGGGTTAAACGCTTAAAACGCGTTGTTTGGCCCGCGTTGCCGTAAAGATGGATCGCTCTTGCTACTGCCCGGGAATGGGCGGCACCGCTGATCGCTTCGGTCAGGCGTAGGTCGGCCGGGGCGGATCAAGGTCCCGCGAGCGATCGCGCGTGGAGTGCGATCTGCTCGTCCTCCTGCGATGGCAAGACGCGCACGCGGCAGCGCGAGGACTCCGCCTCGATCCCGTTCCGGGCGGCACGATTGCGCTCGTCATCGATGACGAGCCCGGTCCAGGCAAGCCGGCTGCAAATCTCGCCACGCACCGCCGCGTCATGCTCGCCGATGCCCCCGGTGAAAACGATCGTATCGACCCCATCGAGCACAACCATCATCGCCGCGATCTGCTTGGCAACGGACATGCAGAACATCGCAATGGCGAGCCGTGCGTCCGGATTGGCCGGCGCCGCCTCATGGAGCAGACGCATGTCCCCGCTGCAACGCGAAACGCCCAGCAGGCCCGATCGATGATCGATCAGATCTTCGAGCGCGCCGGGGTCGATCGCCTTCTCGCGCAGCAGGTAGATCAGGATGCCCGGATCGATATCGCCACTACGCGTTCCCATCATGACCCCGCCCGAAGGCGTCAATCCCATGCTGGTATCGATCGAGCGCCCATCGCGAACGGCGGTGACGCTGGCCCCGTTGCCCAGATGCGCGATGATCAGCCGGCGCGGGCGATCATCGCCCAGCTGGCGCACGATCGATTCACAGGAGAGGCCGTGAAAGCCATAACGCCGCACGCCTTCTGTCTTCAGCGCATGCGGCAGCGGCAGAATACGGGCGATATCCGGCAGGCCGGCATGGAAAGCCGTATCGAAACACGCCACCTGGGGAATGTCGGGCCAGGCATTGCGGGCGAGTTGGATGATGGCGAGCGCAGCCGGCGCATGCAGCGGGGATAATGCGGTCGCCGCCTGCAGCGCGCGCAGCACCTGATCGTCGATCAGGGCGTGGCTCAGCAGTGTCGGGCCGCCGTGCACGATCCGATGTCCGATCGCGTCGGGCGGCGGCAATTGCGCGTCGGCCAGCAACGTCTTTATCGCGCCGATCGCGGCCGCCGATGTCGCAGCCGGCATCCTCACGTCCGGCCGGCCATCGACCTTCATCGTCTGCCCTTCCACGCTGCCGGTGAGCAGCGCTTCCGGTTGGGACACAACCATCCGATAGAGACCGAATTTCAACGACGACGACCCGCTATTGAGCGTGACGACGATCATCGCGCCCAGCGCCAGTCGCGGATCTCGGGCAGGTCTTCGCCATGCTCGGCGACGTACAATTTATGGCGCTCGATCGACGTCCAGTAACGTTGGGTTTCAGCCGGCACGCGATCGCGCAAGCGCGGAATGCGCAAGATCGCATCGAGCGCGAGTTCGATAGCGATCGAGATCGTTGAGCACGACCATGTCGAACGGCGTCGTCGTCGTGCCTTCCTCCTTATAGCCGCGGACGTGGATATTGTCGTGGTTCGGGCGACGGTAGGTGAGCTTGTAAATCATCGCCGGATAGCCGTGAAAGGCGAAGATGACGGGCTTGTCGGCGGTGAACAATTCCTCGAAATCGGCATCGGCCAGGCCATGCGGATGCTCGGATTGCGGCTGCAGCACCATCAGATCGACGACGTTGACGAAGCGGATGCGAATGTCGTCCACGTAGGTGCGCAGCAAGGTCACCGCCGCCAGCGCCTCGAGCGTCGGCACGTCGCCAGCGCTGGCGATCACGATGTCGGGTTCGCCCTCGTCGCTCGCCCAGTGCCAGATGCCCGCACCGATCGTGCAGTGCGCGATCGCTTCATCCATTGTCAGCCACTGCCATTCGGGCTGCTTGCCCGCGACGATCAGGTTGATGTAGCCGCGGCTGCGCAGGCAATGATCCGCCACCGACAGCAGGCAATTCGCGTCGGGCGGAAGATAGATGCGCGCGACGTCGGCCTTCTTGTTGGCGAGATGATCGATGAAGCCGGGATCCTGATGCGACAGGCCATTATGGTCCTGGCGCCAGACATGCGAGGTGAGCAGATAGTTGAGCGACGCGATCGGTCGACGCCACGGTATCTTGGCACTGACCTTCAGCCACTTGGCATGCTGGTTGACCATCGAATCCACGATATGAATGAACGCTTCATAGCACGAGAAGAAGCCGTGGCGGCCGGTCAGCAAATAGCCTTCGAGCCACCCCTGGCAAAGATGCTCGCTCAGCACCTCCATCACCCGGCCGGTCGGGGTGAGATGCTCGTCGATCGCTTCGACATCCGCCATCCAGACCTTGCCGGAAACGTCGTAGACCGCTTCCAGCCGGTTCGACGCGGTCTCGTCGGGCCCGAAGAGACGGAAATTGGCGGCCGCCAGATTGAGCTTCATCACATCGCGCACGAAGCCACCCAGCACGCGCGTCGCCTCGGCCCGAACGGCACCGGGGGACGCGACCTCGACCGCATGATCGCGAAAGTGCGGCATGGCGAGCGGCTGCATCAGCGCGCCGCCATTGGCATGGGGATTGGATCCCATCCGCCGACGGCCGGTCGGCGCGAGCGCGGCCAGTTCCTCTATCAGCTTGCCGTTGGCGTCGAACAACTCCTCGGCCCGATAGCTGCGCAGCCACGCTTCGAGCTGAAGCAGATGCTCCGGCTTGTCGAAATTGGCGATCGGCACCTGATGCGCGCGCCATGTGCCCTCGACCGGCTTGCCGTCGATCACCTTCGGCCCGGTCCAGCCTTTGGGCGTGCGGAACACGATCATCGGCCAACGCGGGCGGACCGGATCGCCCGCATCCGGCGCACGGGCGGCGGCCTGGATCGCGCGGATCCGTTCGAGCACGGTATCGAGCGTGGCGGCGAGCTGCTGGTGGACGAGGGACGGATCGTCGCCTTCGACGAAAAAAGGCTCGTGACCATAGCCACGCAGCAGATCGGTCAACTCCTCGCGGCCGATCCGCGCCAGCACGGTGGGATTCGCGATCTTGAAGCCGTTCAGGTGGAGGATCGGCAGTACCACGCCGTCGCGCGCGGGATTGAGAAACTTGTTCGAATGCCAGCTCGTGGCGAGCGGACCCGTCTCGGCCTCGCCATCGCCGACGATGCAGGCGACGATCAGATCCGGATTGTCGAACGCCGCACCATAAGCATGCGCGAGCGAATAGCCGAGCTCGCCACCTTCATGGATCGATCCGGGCGTCTCCGGCGCGACGTGGCTCGGAATGCCGCCCGGCCAGGAAAACTGACGGAACAGCCTGCGCATCCCGCTGCGATCGCGCTCGATCGCGGGATAGAGTTCGGTATATGAACCCTCCAGATAGGTGTGCGCGACCAGCCCGGGGCCGCCATGGCCTGGGCCGATCACGTAGATCATGTCCAGATCATGCTGGGTAATCAGCCGGTTGAGATGGACATAGAGGAAATTGAGGCCGGTGGTCGTTCCCCAATGGCCCAGCAGGCGCGGCTTGACATGCTCGATCCGCAGCGGCTCCTCCAGCAGCGGATTGTCGCGCAGATAGATCTGCCCGACCGACAGATAATTGGCTGCTCGCCAATAAGCGTCCATTTGGGCGAGAAGATCGGGTGACAGGGTTTCGGCCATTGGTGCCTCCGGGATATGAGGGTCGCCGCCCGACGAGCGAATGACATTCGGATCTTTTCCTGTCTTATATCAGCATATCAGGGTTGCAATAATATTACGCGTAAAATTTCGAGCGACAGATTTTGACGTATTCCAATACGCCTGCGACATCTCGGCGATTATACTCGATAGATATTTTAATTTTTCTCTTAGGAAATTTCTTGCGGCGACCCATATATTCCCACGTAATCGGGAATGTTCAGCCAGTCGGCGCCAGAGAGGCCTCGCGGAGCATTGCGTTACCGCCCGTAGCGGAGAGAGATCGTGGAAAACGCCTATTTGACTCGCCGTCTGGCCGCCACGCTTGGGGCCGCACGATCTGCGAAGGACCGAACCGCACAATTGGCCCATGAGGCTCTGGCGCGTGCCTATCGCATACGGCTTCGTCGGCTCGATGCCATCTCTGGTTCCAAAAAGAACGATGCCGTGCCATTGCTCGGCGCCGAGTCAAGGGCCGAACCGCCCTTGCATGGAGCGACGGCCGACTGCTTGCTTCCGCGACGATGCTCAGAAGAGCGTCGAAGGGGTTGGTCGGAAAGACCGGATACGGTTGGAAAGAACGCCTAGGACCGCGCCGGCGCTCCAGGACGGGCCGGCCTTTCGGTGCCGTGCTTTCAGCCGGGATGGCGCGATGTCATTCGCGCAACCAGATGCCTTCGGCATCGTCGAGCGCTTCGAGCATATCGGCATCGGCCTGTCTGGCACTCAGATGCGCGCGGATCGCATCGGCGTCGCCGTCGCACGGGAAACCGCGATCGGCCTTGGCAGCCTTGGCAAGATCGCCGATCCACCCGTCCCGGTCGGTTTGGATCAACAGCCATGCCCCGAACGCGGCCGGCCTCAAACGTTCGCCGTGAAGGTCATCGCTCATCGCACCGACCCTGTTTCCGGATGCCTGAAGCGGACTGACGTCCGGGTGATCGCTTCGGTCAGGACCTTCGCACCGTAGAAGGTGCCAAGCAAGGCGGCGTCATGCGAATTGAACAGGACGATACGCGTACCGCCTGATTGCAGCGTTTCGATCATGCTGACCCGGATATTCCGGTCCAGGCACGTGGCGAGAACGTCCGTGCGGTTGGCGTCGATACAGATGATGCGCGACATGACCGATCCCCCTTCAGGCCGGCCCGCTGTCAGCACATCGAGCCGGCGCGTCCGCGCCAAGCATGACCCGGAACTCGGTGATCGCCATGATCGGATCTGCCAGCCCATATGGTTCGGCGATCCCGCCAGCGCCGTACATGAACGTTATGACGGGAAGCGGCCGATCCGACGGCTGAAATGCCGTATCGACGCGAGTGATAGGAGGTCGTGACATAGTCTGCTCCTCGTCTGAGCGGGAGCACGAAGTATCTCTCGGTCGCATCCTTGCTCGTGGCGGAGGTGCGATCTCACGTATATGGCGTGCCCACGAGGCAAAACAATCACCCGTGCCGACACCGCCGCGACGATGCGTCGCACCACCCGACTGCCACGGGCCGGGATCGATGCATTCCCTCCAGCCCGGGCATGATCGCGCCGCTCAGCCCGACACACGGCGCGCTGGTATCCGGGTCGCTCCTAGATCTGGCCGAGCAGGACCAGGATGATGACGATCACCAGGATCAGGCCGAGGCCGCCGGACGGCGCATATCCCCAGTTGCGGCTGTGCCCCCAATTCGGCAGCGCGCCGATGAGGAATAATATGAGCAGGATGATCAGGATTGTGCCGAGCATTTGTTTTACTCCCGAAATGTGGAAGCGTAACCGCCCGTAAATGATGTCGGTTCCACCGCGGCATGCTATCGCGGCGGGAAAGAGAGCGTCGCAACGCGCAAGGGATATTGATGGACTTTAACCCGCTTCCGCTCGGCAGCGTGATCGGTGCGTTCCTGCTCGCCTTTCCCGCCTTGTTCTCGATCGTCAATCCGATCGGGGCCGCGCTGATCTTCAACCAGGTGATCGCGGGCCGGTCGCGCGCCGAAAGCCATAAGCTGGCGCACAAGGTGGCGATCTATTCGCTGATCGTGCTGCTCGCCTCGTTGTGGCTGGGGGGCTATGTCCTCAACTTCTTCGGCATCAGCCTTGCCGCGCTGCGGATTGCGGGCGGCCTGGTCGTTGCGATCCGCGCCTGGGCCTTGTTGATGCAACCCGCTGCCCATGAAGAGCGCAAGGTGAGTGCGGCCGCACCGGCGCAGGACGTCGAAGAGGAGGATATCGCCTTCTTTCCGCTCACCATCCCGCTCACCACCGGGCCGGGCACGATCGCGGTGGCGGTGGCGCTGTCATCGCAGCGCCCCTCCAGCGGGATCGGCACGCTGCCCTTCTTCTGGGGCATGAGCCTTGCGGCCGCCTGCCTCGCCTTCTCGATCTGGCTCAGTTTCCGCTGGTCGGATCGGGTGGTGGCTCTGCTCGGCCCCGGTGGCGCGCGGGTCCTGTCGCGGCTGGTGGCGTTCCTTCTGCTTTGCGTCGGCGTGCAGATCGTCGTCACGGGTATTACGGGCGTGGCGGATGCGATCATCCGCGGCACCTTCCGCGCCTGACCGACCGTCTGGTACAGACGCGGGAAGCGGACAATCCCCGACTTCACCGCCGCCTTACCAAGCGGTGTGATTTACCTTTTGCCGGCAAGAAACGGGACGCAACGGCTCGTCACGACGAGCTACCCCCCCTGCAACTCGCAGGAGCTTCTCATGGCATTCCGTCTTACCGGCCTCGATCCGGCACAATTCGAGCATCTTTACGGTCTCGATGATGACGCTCTGTCCGCCGTCGGCGCGCGGCGCTATCGCGTCGACAAGGCGCCCGGCTTTCCCGATCGGATCGAAATGCGCGACCTTGAGCCAGGCGAAAGCGCGATCCTGCTCAACCATGTCCATCAGCCCGCCGATACGCCCTATCGTGCGAGTCATGCCATCTTCGTCCGCGAAGGCGCGCGGACGGCTTATGCGGCCATCGATCGCATCCCCGATGTGATCCGGATCAGGCCGATCTCGCTCCGCGCTTTCGATTCGGCTGGCGAGATGGTCGATGCCGATCTGGTCGATGGCCAGGCCATCGAAGGCCTGATCGACCGCTTCCTCGGCAATCGGGTGGTTTCGTACCTCCACGCTCATTATGCCAAGCGCGGCTGCTATGCCGCGCGGATCGAGCGGGCCTGACCACGTTTCACTTTCACATCCGATCGCGGGCGGGTTCGGACGAGCGCCGAACCCGATCAACGGGCGCCGTCGTCCCATTCACGAGCGATGATGTCCGCAAGGCGAGAGGCGGCAGATGCTGGTGCGGGCGCGATCGAAATCGCGTCGAGCTGCCGGAGCAGATCGGCAATCTCGTCGCTGAACGATCCGGGCTGGCCGCTTGGATAGGCGGTCTTCAGGACCTGGCCGACAATCTTGCCCGTGAGATGGACAGGGTGCGACGGCATATCATCCGTCCTGCAGCAGCGCGCGTCGCGTGCGGGCCGCAGCGAACAGGCCTTTCCGCAAATCCCAGCGCCGCCGCTCGCCGCCCGTGGCCGGTTCGCCATACGTGAAGGGTGCGAGCCGCCGATCCTCTTCGAGCACGATGCGCGCGAGCCATTCGAAATGGGTTTCGCCGCGATTGTCGCGCTCCGCGCGGGAAGCCGCGGTGGGTTTGGCCGCATCGTCTTTGATTGTGAAGGCCACCGCTCGATCTCGATCCTTGTCCACCGCGCCGCCACGGCGCTTCGCCTCCCTCAACGCGCGCGCAGCGGCATGGGTCCACGGATAAAATGTTTCAAATCAGCGAGTAACCACCTCTCGTCCGGGCGGGACCTACGAAACAACATCCCAGATCTTCGCGATCTGAATCGCCGCTTTCTCGACGAAGGCGATGCCTGGCCCGTCCGCTGTCTCCAGAATCCAGTGCGATCCGTACAACGTCGGCTCGTCGATGCGCGTAACCGACGGTGTCCGAATCCTGACCTGTTGATCGGCGGCATCGGCCGCCCCCTGCGCGCGGCGGCGGATCTCCTCGCCGATCTGGCTTTCGGTTTTGATCCGATGCTTCGCCATGATCAGCTCCGGCCCCGCAGCCGACCGAACAACCCCTGGTCGGCCAGTATCTCGCGTGCGGCATTATGGCCGGGCGCACCCGTGACGCCGCCGCCCGGGTGGGTGCCGGCCCCGCACATATACAGCCCTTTGAGTGGCCCGCGATAGGCGCCGTTGCCCAGGATCGGCCGCGCCGCCCAGAGCTGATCGAGCGTCATGTTGCCGTGCATGATGTCGCCCCCCATCAGCCCGAATTTGCGCTCCAGATCGAGCGGCGAATGGATCTGACGCGCGATGACCGATGCCCGGAAGCCCGGCGCATAATGTTCGACCGTATCGACGATCAGATCGGCGGCTTCCTCGCGCCGATCGTCCCACGAGCGGCCGTCGGGCAGTTCGGGCGCGAATTGCTGGCAGAACAGGCTCGCGACGTGCTGGCCCGGCGGGGCGAGGCTGTCGTCGACCGTGGATGGGATCAGCATCTCGACGATCGGCGCCTTCGACATGCCGCCCGTCTTCGCGTCGGTATAAGCGCGATCCATGTAGTCGAGAGTCGGGGCGATGATGATCCCGCTCTGGTGATGCTCGCCCGGCTCGGGCAGGCATGTGAAGCGCGGCAGTTCGGACAGCGCGACGTTCATCCGGAAGGTGCCGGATCCGACCTTGAAGCCCTTCACCCGGCGGCGATATTCAGGCGTGAGATCCTCGCTGGCGATCAGGCGGTCGTACAGCAGGCGCGGCCCGACATTGGCGACCACCGCCGCTCCCATCGCCTCTTCGCCGCTTTCCAGCCGCACGCCGATCGCGCGGCCGCCATCGACCAGCACACGTGCCACCGGCGCGTCGACGCTGATCTCGACGCCCGCTTCCACGCACGCCGCCTGCATCGCCTGCGTAATCGCGCCCATGCCGCCGATCGCATGGCCCCAGGCGCCCTTCTTGCCGTTCACCTCGCCGAAGACATGGTGGAGCAGCACATAGGCCGATCCGGGCGTATCGGGGCTGGCGAAATTGCCGACGATCGCGTCGAAGCCGAACGCCGCCTTGACCGCCTCGCTCTCGAACCATCCATCGAGGAAGGTCCGCGCGGATTTGGTGAAGAGATCGAGCACGTCGCGCTTGGCCGCCAGATCGAGCCCGGCGAGCCCCCGACCCTGCCGCGCGGCATCGACCAGCATGGCAAGCCCGTCGCCGACATTGGGCGGGGTACGCAGCGCGAGATCGCGGAGCACATCGGCCACGCCTTCGAGTGCGTCGTAATATTGGGGAAGGACAGCGGCATCATGCGCCGAGAAGCGGCGAAACTCCTCCTGCGTCCGCGCCAGCCCACCACCAAGCTTCAGATAGCCGCCATCCTCCTGCGGCAGGAAGTTCGAGATCGGGCGTTCGACGATGCGCAGGCCGCGTGCCGCGAGCCCCATGTCGCGGATGACCTTCGGCTGAAGCAGGCTGACCGTGTAGCTCGCCACCGAATTGCGGAAACCGGGATGGAATTCCTCGGTAACCGCCGCTCCACCCACGATCGCGCGCCGCTCCAGCACGCGTACCCGTTTGCCGGCGCGCGCCAGATAGAAAGCGCAGACGAGCCCGTTATGCCCCCCGCCGATGATGACGGCGTCATATTTACTGGTTGCCATCCCGCCCGCATAATAGCCGGTCAACATCCGCGATAGAGGGCGCGGATCGTTCAGTTAGTCGGGTGCTGCGGCGTGTCGGCATGTGCCACGCGGGTGCCGCCGCTTGCTTCCTTCGCATCGGCGGTGACCGACATGTCGATAACGCACATCGTGTTGAATTCGGGGTGCTTGCCGCACGAGACGCCGCCGAAGCGCAGTTCGGGCGAAAAGATGATCTGGCGGTGGCCGCGGTCCTCGACTCCGTCGTCGACGATGAGCTGGCGGACGGCATCGACCGCATCGACAGGGCCATAAGCGATGACTTCGGCGACATAGGCGCCCCCACCGCGGCGCCGGACGCGCTGGGCGGGCGACGATCCGTCGGAGCCTTCATGCCCGGTCTCGCCCGACGCGCCCTGGTCGCGCACATGATCGGCTGAGCTGCCCTCCAACAAGGGCGCGAGCGCGATCGGCGCGAGCGGCGTCTGGTGGCTAAGGAAGTTGATCGCCTCGTCGACGACCGCCACCCCCTCCTCGGTCTCGATATCGGCCTCCTGGCCGGGAAGCGACACGACATTGGCGTGGAAATAGGTTTTGTAGCGCTTCAGCGTCTCGGCATAGGCGGCGGGATTAGTACGCGCCTGGTTAAGTATCTCGAGCACCTGGCGTTCGAACGGAGTCTGCGCGGAAAGTGGTGCGGAAAATGTCAGGAACGATAGGGCGAGCATCGCCGGCCCTGATATTCTCAACATCCCCCTGCTACTCCTGAATCACGCATACACTACGCTGCCCCCGCAGCGTGAACGCGATCCCGCATCGCGGCCTTTAACAGAAGGCTAACGTGAGGGAAAGTACGTAGAGGGCCGTACCGCAGTTGGAAATTCCACGAGGCGGGACTAGATCATTACGACGACGCAACGTGTCGATTTACCCCCGTCGGGCCGTTAACGACGATTGTGTGGTTAACGATCCGAAACTAATTTGTGGTTGCGCCGTTTAGCTGTTAAGGAAAATTTAAGTGCGTATTCGTTTCGGGGGACCCATGCGGCAGTGTACCGTAGCCATAGCGTGGCTGATCACAGTCAGTTTGGCCTTATCGCCAGTCAATGCCGCGGGTTTCGGTCAGACGACCAACGATTCGGGCTTGCTTGCGAATAACTGCTCCGAGGAATCGGCTCCGTTGCCGGAAAGGCCCGTTTTGGGGCGCAGCACCTTTGCGTCGCATGCGCCGCATGTCCCGCACAAGAAGGCGAAGCCGCATGCCAAGAAGAAGACGGTCGCCCACAAGCCGAACCACGCCAAGAAGCCGACGGCCAGCAAGCCGCCGGTAACCAAGCCGACAGCGCATAAACCTATCAAAAAGCACCCGAAAAAGCCCTCAAAGCCGCGCAAGACGCTTCATAAGCGCTCTGGCGGCACTGGCCATGATGGCGGCAACAAGCATGCCGGCAAGGACGCGCTGCAGCGCGCGACGTTCGGCAGCCCGATCTGCCAGGATCGTGCACCGGTGATGCAGGCCTTCGGCGTCGGCGACATGGATCAGCCGCTCGGCGACGAGTTTGCGAGGGCCGTGCAGGATGCGCTTTCGCCGCAGGACAATCAGTTCACCAATTCGCCTGGCGGTAACCGTCCACAGAATCCCGGGTCGGTTTTTCCCAATACGCCGACCCTGACGCCCCCGGGCACGCCTAACACCGGCCCAGGCGGCGGCCCCAATCCGCCACCACCTCCTCCGCCGCCCGCCGTGCCTGAGCCCTCAAGTTGGGCGCTGATGATCCTGGGCTTCGGCGCGATCGGCATGTCCTTACGTCGCCGTCGCCGCGTACAAGCATGAGGTAGCGAACTCGCACGTGAGGGGCTTTCACACATCGCCCCTCACGCAACGATACCAGGCGTCAGTCTCTCTCAAGATAGTCTATCCCAGAGCGCGGCGCCCAAGTTCGCCGGATTACGCACCGGCCGGGCTACCCGAAATCGGGTGTTCTGTAGGCACGGCGCCGTATGCAATATCCGGCAGATGTCGAGGCCCCCTTATCCTCATCAGACCCCAGCCTTAGCTGTGAAGACGTGCATGAGATCAGACGCTCGATGTTTCTATCGGCGATAGCCTCTGGATTTCCGGTGGTGGTGGGCGATGACGGGCTCGAACCGCCGACCCTCTCGGTGTAAACGAGATGCTCTACCAACTGAGCTAATCGCCCGCCCTTGGTTGTTTCGCCAGCCATTCCAAAGCTTCAGAGCTGTTTCGCCGTCGCACGGCGATCTTGCCCCGGCCTCGGGTGGCCCGCAAATGGCCCGCAGACCAAGGTCTGCCGCAGCCATGACCTCGTCAACGACGTGGCCAGCGCCAAGCGCGCGAAGGCGAGATAGTCGGGATCGCACCTCAGGTAAACAGCCGTTGTTTTTCGGCACGCGGCGCCCGAGCAAGCCTTGGAGTCGGCGAGCGGCGGCCTCATTAAGGCGCGGACAACTCGTCTAACTGGCAATCATAGCAAAGCCGCTCCCCAGGCGGTGGGACGGTGTCGCACATGCCGCATCGTACGCCCGGCTCGCCTAGCGCAAGGCGGATCTGCGCGAGCCAGCCTCCGATTGCTCGCAGCGGCGTCCACAATATCGCTCTCAACATTAGCCCCTTCTCCAGAGGGGGCGTTAGAATAAGGCGATTTAAGACAATCCTAAACCGGCCAACCGGTTCATTCCGGCATCGATCAAGGCGCCACCTTTTGGAAGGGCCATTCCTCTCAGTTCAAACGAGATGCTCTACGACCGAGCTAGTCGCCCTCGCGATGCGCAGACAGCGCAGAGACGCGGTTTTGCGGTCGGCAAGTCTCGCTCCATGCTACGCTTGGTTTCAACCGAATACATCCTGCACCATGGCCTCGGTCCAACCCGGAATCCGCCCAAGGATTGCCGCTTTGATTTCAGCGCGAATGGCTTGCGCGCGTTCATCCTGGGCAGACGCCGCATCGTCGCAAGCCGCGCTCTCGCGGCCGGCCCGATGCAGTCCCTGCCCTTCCGCCCACCAGCCGTTGCGCGCGGCTTCCGCTGCCTTCATCGCCCGGAAGCTGTCCGCCAGCGATGTCGCAGGAAGGTTGGTCATGCGGCTCTCCGGGCGATTGCGCGGTGCGCCTCGGCCTCGACTTGGCCGACCGGCTCACCGTCCAAAGTGGCCCGGCGATCGATAGCGGCACCGGCGGCCGCCGCGACCTCCGCGCTGAAACCGCCCAGCCGGCGGTCTGCCGCCGGCCGATAGGCCCCGCCGCCCGACGCCGTGATGCGCGCACGATCGGCGGCGCCGATGCGGGCGAGCAATCGCCCGTCCACCCACCGGAAGAGATGCTGCATGTCCTCAACGGCGATCAGCCGCTCGATCCGGCCGCGCTCCGCCGGGTTCAACCGCCAGGCACGGGCTATCATGCGGGGGGTGTTTTCCACGACGTCTCCCTTGCCGATGAGATGGCTCGAGAGGTATGTAGCGCTATATTATATAGCGTGTCAACATATTATATAGCGCCTCAAAAGGCACTGGTTCGATCATTGCCCGATGCAAATCGCGCCGATCGCGATGACGATGCAGGCGCCCAGCCGCCGCCAGGTCAGCCGCTCGCGCAGGAAGATGCGGCCGATCAGGGCGGCAAACACCACGCTCGTCTCGCGCAGTGCCGAGACCGGCCCCATCGGCCCGAGCGTCATCGCGAAGATGACAATGCCATATGCAAGCAGCGAGACGAGTCCGCCGCCGGACGCGATCAGCGTTGCGCGCGGCGCCCGGATCAGGCCACGCCAGCCGCGCGCCGCGATATAGACCGGCGGCATCAGCAGGCCCCACAGCAGGCACAGCCAGATCGTATAGCCGACCGGCGTGCCCGACAGCCGCGCGCCGATCCCGTCGGTGACGCTATAGGCGCCGATGAAGCAGCCGGTGCCAAGCGCGTAGGCCAATGTCTCGCGTGAGAAGCCTTTCCCCTGGAAGGCCAGCGAGATGATCCCCCCGGAAACGAGCACCACGCCCAGCAGGCTGACCGGATCGGGCAGCTCGCCCGCGAACAACGCCGCGCCGACCGATACGAGCAAGGGCGAGGAGCCGCGGGCGATCGGATAGGTCTGGCCGAGATCCCCGCTGCGATAGGTCCGCACCAGGAAGAGGTTGTAGCCGATATGGAGCAAACCCGAGAGGGCGGCATAAAGCCAGCTCGGCCTGGCCGGCATGGGCACGAACGGCACGAGCAGGGCGCAGACGATCGCGACCGCCACGCACATGACCGTCATTCCCCACAGCCGGTCCTCGCCCGCGCGAAGCACGGCGTTCCAGCTGGCGTGGAGGGCTGCGGCGAACAGGACGAGCAGGCTGATGGAAAGCGTCATGGCCGGGCATCCCTAGCGAGGGCGGACGCCGGGCTGCAAGCAATGGACAGGTCTCCTTCCGGAACCGGAGAGGAATTGCTAAGTGAAAGCCCAGCGCAAGGTTCGGGCCACCGCGAGCGTGCTGCCCCGGACCAGCGGGCGCGAGAGGCCCGGCGCGTACAGCCCGTGCATTTCGCGCGCCCATTCCGGCAGCAGATCGACCGCGGCCCGGAACGTCATCTGCTGGATTGGCCGGGCAGCAAGGCTGGGCGGGCGCTGGTCGAGAACCAGCCGGGCGACTTCGCGCGTGCGATCGTCGACGCGAAGCTGCGGGCGCATCCGATCGATCAGCGCGACGATACCCGCCCGCGTGACCGGCACGTTCGCCGCACCGAGGGCCCGTGCCACCCGCGCGACCTCCTCGAAATAAAGATCCTGATCGGCCGCCGCCATGTCGGGCTCGGCATAGCGGATCCAGGCATCGAGGAAGCACAATGTCTCGGTCGCATGCACCCAGAGCAGCAGTTCGGGATCGTCGGCGGAATAAGGCGTGCCGTCGGGCAGGACGCCGCGCACGCGATGATGCACGTCGCGGACCCGGGCGATGGCGGCTTCGGCCTCGATACGGCTCGCAAAGGTCGTGAGCGCGATGAACCGCGCCGTCCGCCGCAACCGGCCGAGCATATCGCCGCGAAAGTTCGAATGATCCCATACGCCCGCCAGCACCGCGGGGTGCAACATCTGGAGCAGGAGCGAGGCAACCCCGCCGACCATCATGCTGGTCACATCGCCATGGACGCGCCAGACGACGGCGTTGCGCGCGAACAGGGCGTCGTCGCTGCGCCGGACCGGCCGTTCGCCGCGCGCCTGATCGTTGAACAGGGCGCGGACGCGGCCGACCAGGAGTCTCTTCAGGGGCGTTTGCACGTGCACCATGTGGGGACGAAGCAGGCCGGAGTTCAACCGTGAACCGCAGCGAACCGACCACTCGGATGGGCGATGGCCGATGCGCGCGATTTCGGCTATACGACGTGCCGATCGGGGGGTCCCTGCATGGCGTCAGAAGATCGCAGCTGGCAAAAGCGCATGGCGCCGCTGATGGTCGGCGCAGTGGTCTCGACCGCGATCTTCTTCGCGGTGGTGATGCTCGTGCGCTTCTCCGCGATCGAGCAGACGCTGCAGGATCCGCCGCAGTCGCAAATCTCCATCCCCTGGACCAAGGCCGGGCTGGAGCCCGGCAATTGGCGCGACCAGAAGGATCTGGCGAGCGTCCAGGCCAATTTCATCCTCGAACGCGAGCTGATCGCGCGGCGATACCGCCAGGCGAGTGCGATGCTTTCGCTGCGGCTGTGGACTCGCCTGATGGGCTTCCTGACGGGCATGATCCTGGCCATGGTCGGTGCGGCCTTCGTGCTGGGCAAGCTCACATCGCCCGAAAGCGAGATTGCCGGTGGAGCCAGCGGGGCCAATGTCTCGATCAAGAGCGCGTCGCCCGGCATCGTCATGGCGGCGCTCGGCACGATCCTGATCGGGATCGCATTGGTGATGCCGGTGACCACCGACGTGCATGACGCCGCCATCTATTTCGGTCGCGCCGAGGCGCCGGTCGAGGATCCGCCATCGTTGGAAGCGATGAACCCCGCCAGCGACGCCGATTCGCCGCCGCGCCAGCCAGCCACGCAGGAGAAGAGACCATGAGCCGTCGTTTGATGGCTGTTCCCCTTGCCGTCGCCTTGTTCGCGGCCGGCATGGCTGCCGCCACCACGCCCGAGCAGGATCTGTTCCGGGCCTTCCAGTATCTCGATCAGCATCGTTATGCTCAGGCGCGCGATCTGGCGCAGGCCTATCTGCGGACCCAGGGCCCACGCTTCAGCGCCGCCTTCATCGTCGCGACCGCCGAATGCATGCTTCACCCCCATCTGGCGAGCAACGCCGCCGCATTCCGCCAATTGCGCGTCGATTATGTCGTCGGCTCCGAGAAGATGAACATCATCAACAGCTGGATCCGGCAATGCGCCAGCCCGCCGCCCCCGCCGCAGCCGCAGGAGGCGGGCGTGAGCGCGTCGGGTCTTTCCTCGCTGCCGTCCTTGAGAGCGGCCGAGCCCGGCGCGAACGAACCGCCGCCAACCCATCCCAGGCCCACGCCGCCTGCGCCGATCGCCGCGGTGATCGCGCATCCGGTAGTGGCTGCTCGGGTCACACCTGCATCCGACATCTGTATCCAGGGCTATGTCTGGCGCGAAGCCTTTGCCGGAGATCATGTCTGCGTCACCCCGCTGACGCGCGCGCAGGCCGCCGAGGACAACCGTCTCGCCGCCAGCCGCCGCGATCCCAGCGGCGCCTACGGCCCGAACACCTGCATCCAGGGCTTCGTCTGGCGCGCCGCGCGCGATGGCGACGCGGTGTGCGTGACCCCTGATCGCCGCACGCAAGCGACGGTCGACAACCGCGAGGCGGCGGCGCGGCGTTTGCATTGAAACCGCCCTATACTTTCTGTCCGGTACGTAATTCCCCTATAATTACAGGGACAATTCCTTAACCGAAAGACGATTACAGGGCGCTCGGGGAGGCTCATCCACGTGCGACTGCCGAGCGCTTCCGTCCCTGACGGGACCTATGTCGAATTGGTCCGGAGCCTGTTCCGGACGCTGCCGCCGACGATCCTCATCACGCTCATCTTCAGCGCGCTGGCTTTGCTGATCACGCGCGAAACGCCCGATCCGTTGCTCGACTTGCTGGGCATATTCGGCACGGTAGCGGCGGCGGCGCGGATCACCTTGCTCCTGCTCCTGCGCCGGCGTGCGGCGGACGATACGCTCGGCATCGCCGAGGCGCGCCGGATGGAGCGCCAGTTCGCTCTGTCCTATCTGGGGTTCGCCGCCATCATCGGCTCGTTCGGCGCGCGCGCCTTCATGGTGGCCGCGCCAGATGCCCGGATCGCGGTGACCGCCTTGCTCGTCGGCTATGCCGCGGGGGTCGCTACAGGGATATCCTATCGCCCCTGGATCGGCGTGAGCGCGATGCTGATGGGGGTGGTGCCGACGATCGCCGTCACCCTCGCGACCCCCGGCATCGATTATCGTGCCGCCGGCTGTGTGCTGCTGATCCTGCTGGCGGGCGGCATCCACAGCATCATCGGGCGCTATCATTATGCGACCGCCGGCATAACGATGCGGCGCGCCTTTGCCGCACTGGCGCGGAAGGACGGACTGACCGGCCTGCCCAACCGGCTGGCGCTGGGCGAACGGTTCGACGAGATCAGCAGCCGCAAGGGCATTCGCGGCGACATCGCCGTGCATTGCCTCGATCTCGACCGCTTCAAGCCCGTCAACGATCGCTATGGCCATCCCACCGGCGATCTGCTGCTGCAGGCAGTCGCGGAGCGGCTCGGGAGGTTGCTACGCAACCACGATTTCGCAGCACGCGTCGGGGGTGACGAATTCGTGGTGCTGCAGCCCGGCATCGGCGACGTAAGCGAAGCCAACCTCTTCGCCCGCCGCACCGCGCGGCTGATCGCCGAACCCTATGTCATCGGCGATCTGACCATCATAATCGGCACCAGCATCGGGTTCGCGCTGGCGTCGCAGCATGGGATGGACCTGGAGAAGCTGATCGCGGCCGCCGATGCCGCCCTGCTGCGGGCCAAGGATCTCGGCGGCGGCGCCACCGTCGCGGCGGCGCCGGTCAGGCGGGCCGGTTAGCGCCTCCCAGATTGGAGGCCTGAGGGGCACCCTGTCGGATATCCGCGCCCCGCCGATACAGGTTGGGTGCCATGCCGATCAGCCGCTTGAACATGGTCGAGAAGGCCGCCGGGCTGTCGTAGCCGAGATCGAGCGCGACGGTGGTGACCGCCTCGCCCGCCGCCAGCCGGGGCAGCGCCACGAGCAGGCAGGCCTGCTGTCGCCACGCGCCAAAGCTCAGCCCCGTCTCGCGCCGGAACGCGCGGGTGAAAGCGCGGCGGCCCATGCCGAGTGCGTGACACCAATCGTCGATCGTGTCGTGCGGCCGCGGCCGATCGAGGAAGGCGTGGCAATGGCGCGCCAGATCCGCGCTCTTGGGAAAGGGCACCGCCAGAGGCACGACCGGCGCACGCAATACCTCGGCCAGCAGCAATGCCATTACCAGCCCGTCGCGGCCGTCCGGTTCATATTCGGGTGCGATATCGCCCGCCGCCACCAACAGATCGCGCAGCAGGGGCGAGACGGCGAGCACCTTGCTGCGCTGCCCGAGCGGACCCGCAACGGCGGGTTCGATCAGGACTCCGCGCGTGCTGGTGGCGCCGACCATGCGGACCGAATGCGCGGTCCCGCCCGGCGTCCATACCGCGCGCTCGGGCGGCGCGATCCACGCGCCTTCGGCGGTGCTGACGACGACCACGCCGCGCGACGCATAAAGCAATTGCCCGCGCCGATGGCGATGCCAGTCGAGTTCGAACGCCGCCGGATAATCGTTGCCGACCGCGACGACCGGCCGCGCGACGTGCTCGACATCATCAGGATTGGTCCACGCCATTTGCGTCCCACTCGCGAAAGTCAAAGGCCCATAGCGGAATGCAGGCCATGATAAGAGCGCTTATTCGGGCCGCCTGAGAAAGAGGCTTCGATATGGCAAGTGCAAACATGGACGCGACCAACCCGGCGCAATCCGTCCCTCCGGCCCCGACCAATCCGGTCGACGGGACGGTGTTCCGTATCATCCTCGCGATCAGCTTCTGCCATCTGCTCAACGATATGCTGCAGTCCTTGCTGCCCGCAATCTACCCGAGCCTGAAGACCGGGCTTGGCCTGACCTTCGGCCAGATCGGGCTGATTACGCTCACCTATCAGGTGACCGCGTCGATCCTGCAGCCCCTGGTCGGGCTCTATGCCGACAAGAAGCCGGCGCCTTTGGCGCTGCCCGGCGGAACCTTGTTCTCCTTTGCCGGCCTGCTCGTCCTGTCGATCGCGCATTCCTATCCGATGCTACTGATCGGCGCCTCGTTACTGGGGATGGGATCATCGGTGTTCCACCCCGAATCCTCGCGCGTCGCGCGGATGGCGGCCGGTGGACGCCATGGGCTCGCGCAATCCCTCTTCCAGGTCGGCGGCAATGCCGGATCTGCGTTGGGACCGCTGGCGGCGGCGATCTTCGTGGTGCGCTATGGCCAGTCGAGCCTCGCCGCTTTCGCTTTGCTGTGCCTGCTGTCTTGCGCGATCCTGTGGAATGTCGGCGTCTGGTA
Organism: Sphingomonas sp. MMS24-J13; assembly: GCF_044905095.1. Lineage (NCBI taxonomy): Bacteria > Pseudomonadati > Pseudomonadota > Alphaproteobacteria > Sphingomonadales > Sphingomonadaceae > Sphingomonas > Sphingomonas sp. MMS24-J13. The sequence continues at coordinate 4,869,384 of NZ_CP173258.1, read as the reverse complement.
CAAGAATCACGGCCTCGCGCGGCTCAAGCGCGGCGCCAGAAGCGGAGCGGCGGCGATCCCGATCCCGCGCGGCGAGGCGACCAAGGGCATCCTCATCCTGCTGGCGCTGATCTTCTCCAAATATGTCTATCTCGCCAGCCTCACGAGCTATTTCACCTTCTACCTGATCCACCGCTTCGGCGTGTCGGTCGCGGTGGCGCAGATCCACCTGTTCACCTTCCTCGCCGCGGTCGCGGTCGGCACGGTCGCGGGCGGACCGCTGGGGGACCGGTTCGGGCGCAAATATGTGATCTGGTTCTCGATCCTGGGCACCCTGCCCTTCACCCTGCTATTGCCGCACGCCAGCCTGTTCTGGACCGGCCCGCTGACGGTGGCGATCGGCCTGATCCTGGCATCGGCCTTCCCCGCGATCGTGGTGTTCGCGCAGGAGCTGGTGCCCGGCAAGATCGGCATGATCTCGGGCCTGTTCTTCGGCTTCTCGTTCGGCATGGGCGGGATCGGCGCCGGCGTGCTCGGCGAGGTGGCCGATCACTATGGGATCGAGACTGTCTACGCGATCTGCGCTTTCCTGCCTGCGATCGGCCTGCTCGCGGCGTTCCTGCCGAAGACGAAGGCTTAGGATCCTTCGGCTTCGGCCGATCGGCTCAGCGTGGCGTCCAGTGCGACGCTGCCTGAAGGAAGGCGGCGGTTTCCTCGCTCGCGGCCTGGTTGCCTGGCGGGAAATAGCTGATCTTGACGACCACCGTGCGGGTCGCCGGATCGACGAAGATATATTGCCCCTGTAGGCCGATCGCCGAATAGCTCTTGCCGTCGAGCAGCCACCATTGCAGGCCATAGGTGCGCGGGGAATCCGCGGGCCCGCTGGAGCGGGTCGTTTCCGCAATCCATTCGGGCGAGACGATGCGATGGCCGTTGGCGACGCCGCCATCCAGCATCATCTGCCCGACCCGGGCGAAATCGCGCGGGGTGGCGTTGAAGCCGGCGCCGCTGAATTCCCGGCCCACGCCGGGCGCCCCATCCATGATGTAGAATCCGTCGCGTTCGGCGCCCAGCGGTTCCCACAGCCGCTGCGCAGTATAAGCGGCAACGGTCGAACCACCGCTGACCCGCTCGATCAGCCAGCCGAGCACGGCCGTATCCAGCGTCTTGTACTGGAAGACAGCGCCGGGCGGATGCGCCCGCTTCACCGTGCGGGCGGCGTCGGCGAAGCGGGCGACGTTCTTGACCAGCGCGGCGATATGGTTGCTGGCGGCGGTACCCGGATGCTCGAAATCGTAGCGCTCTTCATAGTCCACGCCCGATCGCATCGCCATGATTTGCCGGATCGTCACGCCGTCATAGCCGCCTCCCTTCAATTCGGGCAGATAGGCGGTGATCGGATCATCGAGCGACCGGATGCGCTTCTCCGCAAGCGCGCAGCCGACCAGGATCGAGGTGATCGACTTGGTCATCGACCAGGCCATGAACCGCGTCTGGTCATTACTGTTGTTGCGGTAGATCTCGCTGACGATGTGCCCGTCCTTCAGGACCAGTAGCGCGTTGGTATAGGTCCGGTCGAGGAACTGTTCGGGCGTATAGGTTGCGCCCTTGTAGCTGTACGTGAAGTCGAGCGCATGATCCGCGCGGGGCAGTTGCCACACCGGTCCCGAGCGCGGCACCGTGCGGGTGGTGAACAAAGTATCCATGCTGCGGAAGGTGAGCGAATTGATGTCCCCATCCAGCATGTGCCAGCGCGCGATCTGCAGCGCGATCGGCACGTCGGACTTCGGCCCTGCGGTGAGCGGCGGCGGCAGAACCTGCTGAGCCGAAACAGGCAGACCGATCGCGAGTGCAAGGGCAGACGTCAGCGCCATGTGCGCCCGCTTCCATGAATGATGCACCGGGTTTCTCTCCTTCTCTTCTGTCATGACCGCGTCGTCAGAACCGCACGTGCGCGCGCAAGCCATATTCGCGGGGCGCTCCGTAGAATTCGTTATTGTTGAAGTGGCCGCTTACATATTGCTTGTTGGTGAGGTTGGTGCCGTAGCCCTCGATCATCCACTTGCCCCTGCGCAGCGTGATCAAGGCGGACAATAGCCCCCGCCCCCTCAGCCGATCTGTTACCGGCGAATAGAACAGGTTGGTGAATTGCGGGCCGACATAGGCATAGTTCAGGCGCGGCGTGAGGCTCGTCTTATCGTCGAAGCTGATCTCATAATCGATTCCGAAATTGTAGCTCAATTTGGGTGACAGCAGGTTCGGGCCGCCCCCTGCGTCCCGCGTGTAAGGACCGTAGCTGGTACAGCCGGGCGTCACCACCGCGCCGCACTGCGGCCCGAGCGTCGTGCCCGGCGGCACCAGCAGCTGATTGACCGCGGTCAGCCGTTCCAGATGCGAATGGACGTAGGCGAAGCCGCCATCCACATCGAAATGGCCGATCCTGGCCTGGACCTGCCCCTCGACGCCGTAAATGCTGGCATGCGGGATGTTCGACACGCCCGATTGCCCGCTGCTGGTATCGATCACGCTGAACTGGAAGTCGTGATAATCCATGTAGAAGGCGCCGAGCTGGGTGCGCAGATGATTGTCCAGCATCGTGGACTTCCAGCCGGCTTCATAATCCCACACCGTTTCCGGTCCGAATTCCGAAACCGACGAGTTCGCGCCCCCCGGCTTGTAGCCGCGCGCCGCGAAGGCGTAGATCAGATTGTCCCGATCGACCTGGAAGTTGATATTGGCCTTGCCGGTGAGGCGACCGTCCTTGTGCCGGCTGCCCAGATCGGCGACCGGCAAACCGGTCGGCCCGAAGATCGTGCCGTACCCGATCGCCACCCCGCCCTCCTGGCGCACGGCGTAATGCGAATAGCGGGTGCCCAGCTGGAACTCGATCCGATCCGTGATCTTGTATCCGGCCTGGGCGAAGGCACCGAGCGTCGTCTTGAAATCGTCGATGACGATATGCGTCGGATCGACCGGCGCCCCCGACGTCTGCGAAATCCGCACATGGATCACATTGTGCTGGTAATAGCCGCCGAGGATCCAGTTGAAGCGACCGGTCGTCGGCGAGATCAGGTTGAGCTCCTGGACCAGCTCGCGCTCGGATACGAACTGGTTCTCGGTCGCGGGCGGGGGCAGCACCGTCGCGTCGCTGTCGTACAGATTGTAAATGCGCTTGAAGACATAGCCGGTCAGCGACCGCAGCGTGATGTCGCCGGGCAGCCTGTAGCGAAGCTCGAGATCGGACTGGAAGCCGCGCTCGTCATTCTTCGTCGGCGCATCATAATCGAGCGTCCGAATATCGCCGACGCGCCCAGCCGCATAAGGCGTGCCGATGATCGGGCGATAGGCATAGCCGCCGGTGTCGTGATCCACCCACTCGGCGTGTGCGATGGCCTGAAGATCACCGGGCGTCCAGCGCACGCTGATGCGGGCGTCCTTCTCGTTCAGCCGTCCCGCCTCGTTGTGGTAGGATCCGATATCGGTGAAGTAGCTGTCGTGCTGCTGGTAATTGCCGGCTCCGCGGATGGCGAGGTTGCTGGTCACAGGGATATTGAGCGCGCCCTGCAGAGTGCGATTGGCATAATTGCCGAAGCTGCCCTCGAGATATCCACCCCATTTGCCGAGTTGCGGCGCCTGGCTGTTGATGAACACCGCGCCGCCCGTGGAGTTCGAACCGACCAGAGTGCCTTGCGGCCCGCGCAGCACCTCGATCCCGGCCAGATCGTAGAAGTCGGACGTGCTGACGATCGGCGGCTGGAAAACGCCATTCACGTAGAGCGCGACACCGTTGGCGACCGAAGGATTGCCGTCGGCGATGCCGATGCCGCGGATATTGACCGATTGGGTCAGGCCCGCATCGGTAACCGACAGCGAAGGGGCGGCGAACTGCAGGTCGGCTACGCGCGCCACCGCTTTCTCGTTGAGCTGGTCGCCCGCCAGCGCGGTCGCCGCGATCGGCACATTCTGTAGATTCTCGGTGCGCCGCTGAGCGGTCACGACGATTTCGCGCAAACTTTCGCCCTCTGCGGGAGCGGCCTGGCTGCCGGGGGCGGCGCCCTGCGCGGTCTGCGCCAATGATGGAGATGATCCGGCAATCAGCGCCAGAATGGCGGTCGTCGTAGCAAGTCGGATGCGCATCAGAACTCCCCTCTTCAATCGAGAAGGGCAGGCGATGGCGACGACCGGCGCGTGCCGACACGCGGCCTTCGATGATCCTCCCGAACCTTCTTCTTATCTGCCGCGATGTTTGGTACCTAGCCGACGTGATAAATAGCCCCCTGATTGAAGGCGGCATCGTCGCCCGGCCGCCGCCCTTCTACGAATATGTGAGCGGTGAACGTCCGGATCAGGCCAGCGCGCCCGAGCAGGTGGCCTGGAAGCTGGAGAATGCGGCCTGCGCGCTGGGCTGGCCGGCGGGCCGGATAATGGGTTCGGAAGCGGAATTGCTGCGTGGCTTCGGCGTGGGGCGGGAGACGCTGCGTGCGGCGATCCGCATCGTCGAGCGCCGGGGCGCGATGCGGATGACGCGCGGCCGGTTCGGCGGCCTCACGATTGCACGGCCGAGCCTGCAACAGGCGGCCATGGCGCTGGCAATCTATCTGCGCGCGCTCGGCTGCCCGGTGGAGCGGGTCGACGAACTGATCGGCGTGTTGCGTACGATGGCGCACGACGATGCCACGCTCCCGCTGCGATTGGCCGAAGGCGCGGGCGAGATGCTCCGCGCGTTGGACGCCAAGGATGGGTCGCCCGGCTGCCGCGCGATGTTCGCCAACCCCAACGTGCGCGCCGCCATGATCGCGATGCGGATCATCGACGCGTCCGAAACCGGCGTGGATCCCGGACGTCTCGGCTGCGAATGGGATCTTTCGATCCGCTTCGCAACCTCGCGGCTGGTGATGCGCCAGGCACTACGCGTGCTGCGGGATTTCGATATGCTGGAGACACGGCGGGGGCGTGGCGGCGGTGTTTTCCTCAAGCGGCCGGCGCCGATCGCGATCGTGCGCCAGCTTTTCTCCTATCTGGCAAGCGAGGGCCATACGGTGGAGACCTCGCTCGAAAAGCTTTGGATATTGAACCTCGCCAATCTGCAACTGGCGTCAACGCGGCTCGCACGCATGCCCGCATCCGATCGCGAGCGCTGGATCGCGCGGACCGGGACGGCTCTCGAAGAGCTGGAGGAGCCGCAGCGCTGGGTCGTCCTGCAGCAGGCACTGGCAAGCCTCAGCGACAATGTCCTGCTCGATACGCTCGCTCGCTGCATGGCCTGCTTCCAGGCGCGCCAAGGCCTTCCCGTGCCGCGGCAGCCGTCGGAGATCGTCGAAACATTGCTCACGCACGAGCGCGACATATTGTCGGCCCTGTGCCTGGGGCGAAGCGATGCCGCGGAAGCGGCACATGATGCGGCGCAAGCGTTGATGGGGTGGCTCGTCCGTGCGGCCGGGGCGACCACACCGGAAACGATCACCTCACCTGATCAGAGATAGCCCGCGACGAACGCGGCTGGATCGCCGGTTACCGAGCCCGCGACATAGCCATCCGGCCGCACCAGCACCCATTGCCCCGCACTCAGCCCGTAGATGCGGGCGATATGCCCGCCATCGTCGATGATATCGCCGTCCGCCCCGATCCGGTGAACATGCAAACCCGATCGCGGCGCCACCGTCCCGTCGACCTCATAGCCCAGCAACGTCCAGTGCGGCCCGCGGAACAGGGCGAACAGCCGCGTCGCCTGCCCCGCCGCCCCGCGGCACGGCGCATCGGGCGCGCGGTCCCCGGCGCGGATCCGCTCGCTCTCCTCGCCGCGCGACAAGGGTGAATCGGGATAAGCGAGATCGAGCTGCTGGGTTTCGCGGCCGCGGGTCATCGTGCCTTGCCTGGCCTGATCGAGCAGCCGGGTCGCCAGCCCGAGCATACCGGCGGCGATGGTGCGCCGCTCGCTCTCATAGCTGTCGAGCAGGGTGTCCGGCGCTCCCGCCAGCACGGCGGCGAGCTTCCAGCCGAGATTGTAGCTGTCCTGCACGCTCGTATTGAGGCCCTGCCCGCCGGTCGGCGGATGAATGTGCGCGGCATCGCCCGCCAGGAAAACGCGTCCCACGCGATAGCGGTTTGCCAACCGCGCGTTCATCATGTAGGCCGATGCCCAGCTGACCGAGCGGATCAGGATATCGCTCCGGCCGGTGCGCGCACGCGTCAGCGCGGTCAGCCCCTCGGCCGAAAGATCGGCATCGCCTTCCATCGGCACCGGCGCCTGGATCTGGAACAGATCGGTGCCCGCAAGCGGACAGATCCACACCTGCGTCTCGGGCCCGCCGAGCTGGAAGCGATGCCACGCCGTCCGATCGAGCCCGTCCAGCACGGCATCGGCCACGAGCGCACGTACCCCCAGCGTCTCGCCTGGAAAGTCTATGCCGAGCTCGTGGCGCACCGTACTGCGCCCACCGTCGGTGCCGATCAGATACCGGACCCGCAGCGCCTGCTCGCCCGTGCCGGTATCGACGCGCACGCTGACACCATCGTCATCCTGATCGAAGCCGAGCAAGGTCACTCCGAAATCCGGCGCACCGCCGAGTTCGGCCAGCCGTGCCCGCATCACCCCTTCGGTCAGGAATTGCGGGATCATGATGGGCGCAGGATAGGGCACGTCGGGCGTGGCCGCGTCGAAAACCATCATCGGCGTTTCGCCGACGATGCCGCCGGCTTTATATTCGCGTTGCGGCGGATAGGGGCCACCAATCGCCGCCAGCGCGTCGACGAATCCCAGATCTTCGAACACTTCGAGCGTGCGCGGCTGGATGCCCTTGCCGCGCGATCCGCCGAACGGCTGCGCGATTCTGTCGATCAACCGGTAGCGCACGCCCCGCCGCGCGAGGTCGATCGCAAGCGTAAGGCCTGCCGCGCCGGCGCCGCAGATCAGGACATCGGTGTCGTAGGATGGCATCGGCGCCTCGCAGCAGGGTGCAACGTGCGCGTTAATACCTGCGGAACGCCCCGATCAACCGCCCCGCGATGGAAATATCCTCGGCATCGACCTCCTGGTCCTCCACCGCCGGATTATCGCTGATCACCAATATCCGGTTCTTCCCCACGGCGCGCAGCCGCTTGAGCGCGCCGGCGCCGTAAAGCGAGATGGCGTAGATGCGATCCTGCATGTTGAGCATGCGTTGCGAGGTATCGAGGATCATCACGTCGGTATCGAGCAACGTCGGAAACATGCTGTCGCCGATGCCGCTGACGAGCCGCAGCATGCTGGGCGGTGACGGCGTGATCGATCGCAGCCAGCCGACATCGAACGCGACCGTATCGATCTCGATATAATCGTCGATATTGGTGCCCGGCCCCATCGAGAGCGACAGATCGAGCCGCTGGATCGGCGCGGTCTCGCCGGCTGATGCATCCCGCGTCGGCGGAAGATCGGACGCGCGCTTGAGCGGCGGCACCTTCGCCGGGATCGGCCCGTCCGGCTCGTCACCGCCGTTGAGCAGCCATTCGGCGCTGACGCCGAGCCGGCGCGCGAAGATGCCCGCCAGCTTGGCATAGCCGTTCTGGCCATTTTCGTAGGCGCGATAGGTCGTGGGATTGACCCCGACCACCTTCGCGAACTCGGCCTTGTCGACATAACCGGCGCGCCAACGCGCCCAGGCGAGCCGGCCATGCGCGCTATCGAGATCATAGTCATCCACCATGCGCGACACGTCGCACGATATGGCGATACAAATCATGTTGCTATGATTCGCTACGATTGCTAGGAACATAGCACTACGATTCGTGTGTCACTGAAGACCGACACCGCCAGCGGAGACATTGCCATGAACGACATCCTCATCATCACCGCCGCAGCCTGGACCGAGGGGGCCGCGGCGCTGATCGCGGCCGGCTGGGTCGCGAACGCACACAGGCGCGCGACCCATTGGCGCAAACGCGCGCAGCAGGCCGAGACTTCACTCCGATCGGAAGCGTCCGATACGGCTTACTGGTGCTCGACCGCCGAGCAGGAGCGGACGCGGGCAGATACGCTCTACCGGCGGCTGGTGCGCGCCAACGGACTGACCACCGAGGAGAAAGCCGACCATTTCCGCAAGCTCGGTGCACTCGGCAATGCGAGTCGCAAGCAGCGGACAGAGGCTGAATAAGGCGTGACCTGAAGGCCGGGCGACCGGCAGGAGTTCGACAATGACCGAAGACCACAACGCGCCGGGTGCGTCCGACGCGGAGGAAACCTGCGTGCGGGAGGTAACGGCATGAGACGCAAGGGGCAGACCATGGCGGGATCGCAGAAGAATTGCATCGCCGAGTTGTTCGCGCAGGACATGGACCATGCCGGCATCGCCGAAGCGCTCGGCCTGTCGCGCAAGGCGGTGGCGGCGCGGCTGGCAGACATTCGGCGCGATCTGGGGTGGCAGGCACGATGAGCGCGGGATCCTCACTCAAATCCTCGCTCCATAACCTGCCGATCCGCCGCGAGATGGCCGACGCGGCCGAGCAGCGGCGGATCGCCCGGGCCGCCTGGCACACGCACGGACTCATCATGCTGCGCCCCGAATGGATGGCGACCGGGCTCGACCGAGACTTGCTGCTCACCCTCGCCATCGCCTGTCACGGCGAGCGTGAGGATTAACCACTACCGTCGCGAAGGGACATCGCATGACCACCAAAGCGCAACGCAAGAAGGCGAAGCACCCCGCTTTGCCCGATCCCATCAAGCCGACGCCCGAATGGATCGCCCGTTATGGCGATCACCAGATCACTCCCACCACCGAAACCGGCCTCAAGATGGGGCGGGCTTATCATCGCGAGCCCTGGTTCGAGAGCCTGGTCAAGCGCGACTGGACCGATGCGGAGCGCGAGGGACGCGTTCCCGCCTTCGCGATCGACGATCTCCATGCGCTGCGCCGCTACCGCACCGCGCATGAAGCGTCCTTGCGCTCCGAAACCCGCTCCTCGCTCAACATCGAACGCGGCGGCACCGGCGAGCGCGGCGAGCAAGCGCCCGCCCTGATCCGCGCGCGGCGCGAACTGGCGATGATGGAGACGTGGCTCGGGCCGCTGGCGGACACGGTACGCGCGATCGCGATTGACGACATGAGCTATGCCCAGGTGGCGATGGCGCGCTTCGGTTATCGCGAGGTGGAGGTCTATGACGACGCGACCGGCACTTTCCGCACACGAACCTCACCCCGCTCGGGCCGCCATCCGACGCTGATCCGGGAGGAATTCCAGCAAGGGGTCAAACACCTGGCCGCCCGTGGCGCGATAGCGAAGCCCGTCATATCCCCCGCGCGCCCCGCAGCCTCAACTGGCGACATCTCCGAATCCGTCCCCACGGTCGGCCAAACGATCGACGCCGCACTGGCCCGCGCCGAGGCAAGCGCCACTCCGATCGTGGCGATCGTCATGTCGCCTGCGGTTTCGGACGATATCGTCCGCGACCTCGGTAGCGAAGGCATGGTCGAAACCTGGCGCGGCCTTCCCGTCACGATCCGCGACGATTGGCGGTTCGGTTGGGTATTGGTCGAGGGCTGAGGCGCAGCCTTACGCCGCAATCGATCCCGCCTCGATCCCCTTGCCCAGCTCGAACGACGAACCCACCGCACTCACCACCGCCGTCCTGCGTGCCAGCCCGAGCAGCGCACGCAATTCATACGTCGCCTCGATGCCGGTACAGTGCCCCATCAGCAGATAATGTGGATGGAACGGCGCCAGTTTGGCGGCGGTCCAGCGGATCACCGCGTCCGGTTTGGCGAAGAGATGCACGCCGCCGATCAAGGCGATGATCTGGTGCGATCCGGTGATCGCGCTTGCATATTCTGTTATGTTGACGATGCCGGCATGGCCGCAACCGGTCAGGATCACCATGCCGTTGGCGGTAGCGAAGACGAGAGAGCTATCCTCGGCGATCGTGTCCGGCGCAGTGCCGTCGGCGGTGCGCAGTTTGAGCCCGGGGCTCCAGTTGGTCTCGTCGTTCGGGCGCGGGACCGGGCCGGTCAGCCAGACACCGGGCGCCAGTTCGGTCGGCTTTTCGTAGAGGATGAAGCGGCCGCCCGTCGCCTCATAATCGGCCTTGAGCGGCAGCAGGCCGTTGGCCTCCCTGCCGTTGGAACCCGCTCGAGAGGCGAAGACGCCGGCACCGGCATGGACGCGGCTCATCGCCCTGGGGTTGATCTTCATGAGTTCGCGCCGGAGCGTCAGCAACCCGCCGGTGTGATCGTCATGATTGTGCGAGATGACGACATCCTCGACCTGCGCCAGATCCACGCCGAGCGTCCTTGCGTTGCGCAGGACGATGTCCGGATGCGCGCCGGTATCGAACAGGAATTTGCGGCCATCGACCTCGACCAGCGCCGCATACCCCCATTCGCCGAATTCGTCATTGTCGGCGAGCATCGTCGACAGGACGGTGACCTTGAGCGCGGTCACGAGATGCGGCGCCGGGGTCGCGGCGACCACAGCCGGACTCGGGATCGCGATGGCGACCGCGATCAGCAAGGACAGGGCCCAAATCCGACGTATCAAACTGCGCATTCGCTTCGTTCCCCTGTCGTGACACCGATCATGGATGGCTGTCGGAGGCGGCACAAGCGGCGAGTGGCGCACTTTCCGCGGTGACCGGCACCAGCGCATGCTGGCGGCGGATCGAGCACGGCAATAATTAGGACGCTCACCATCGCTATTTCGCCTCGTGACGCTTCATTTGACGATCGATCCCAAGATTTAATCGATAGTGGGATATATCCCACTCCTTTGCACGAAGCAGGAAGAGCTTGGCTCGGTCTCGACCGGGCGTCGGGTGGATGGTCTTTGCACTTTGCGATCTCAAGACGTGGGACGAAACCCTCGATCAAATCAAATTACCGCTGTCCGGGCTATATTTCCCGGCCCTGAAAAGCGCTGGTCCAAGCAGTGCCCGCACGCCTGCTTCTGCTCGCTCCACCAGCGATCTCCTTACGCCAACAAATCGATAGTGCGACATCCACTCCCGCTCTGCACCCGCTTAGCGATTTTGTGCATCGCATCAAACTGGACCTGAAAAAGATCTTCACAAGAGCGCGGTCGAACAAGTTGAAGTGCGTTGGTTTTGTTCTTTGTATTTGGGACAAAGTCATCATTCCGGCCCTACCTAGAGCCAAATAGCCTTTGTAGTGCCTAAAATGTCACGATCGATTGCTAGACACAGTCAACGAATCGGCGTAATCGCCGCGCCGACAACACGGTTTGTGCACCGCAACGGGTCAGAGGATGTTTGATATGCGCAGTGGCGCTCGCAGTGCGCGAGCCCCGAGCGCGGCGACACCCGAAAGCCCCAATGCAGCGGCCCGGCCCGTGCATGGTCCCAGTTCAAAAACGTGAGGACAATGAAGGCAAATGGGCGCTGCGGCGGCGTCCCACTCTTACTAGCCGCTCGATCCTGAACTGCGCCTGAAGGCGCCGGTATCGACGACGGCCAATCCGCATCCGAACCGAAGGCGCGCCAACGCGCCCATCATCATGAATTCAAACGGGAGACGACCATGATCAGCATGGGTAAAGGGAATCACTTCACGCAAGCCCGCGCACTGCGCGCATTCCTGCTGGCTGGTGCCGGCATCGGCCTGATCGCGGCGCCTGCTTTTGCGCAACAAGCCGATACGACCTCGGCGGCACCTGCGGGCGTCCCGGCGGCACCCGCCGCAGAACCCGCACCGTCGCAGGAAATCGTCGTGACGGGCTCGCGTATCGCGCGCCGCGATTTCACCTCGACCACGCCGATCGTGACCGCAGGGCAGGACCTGCTCACCAATTCCGGCTCGGTCTCGCTCGAGACCAACCTCAACAAGCTGCCGCAGTTCACGCCGGACAAGGCCCCGACCCAGGGCGGCGACGTCCAGCCGACCGCCACCAACACGCCGGGCTCGGCCACCGTGTCGCTGCGCGGCATCGGCGCCAACCGTAACCTCGTGCTGCTCGACGGCCACCGCGCGACCCCGGCCAATGCCAGCATGGTGGTCGACATCAACACGATCCCGGCTGCGGCCGTGGAGCGCGTCGAAGTCATCACTGGCGGCGCCTCGTCGACCTACGGGGCAGATGCCGTCGGCGGTGTCGTCAACTTCATCCTGAAGAAGAACTTCCAGGGCCTCGAGCTGGACGGCCACTATGGCATCACCCAGCGTGGCAACGGCCAGGAGTATCGCATCAGCGGCTTCATGGGCACCAACTTCGCCGAGGGCCGTGGCAACATCACGCTCGGCATGGAAGTCTACGACCGTTCGGACGCGAAGAAGCTCGATTTCCCCTGGTACAAGAAGTTCAACAACAGCCCCCAGACCGGTGGGACCGAATTCTTCTCCGACTTCCCGACCTTCGTCGCCAGCGGCAGCAACGCGCCGAACCAGGCGGTGGTCAACTCGATCTTCGCCGGCCGCGCCAACGCCGCGACGACCAACTATCCAACGGTCACCAGCTATTATTTCAACAACGGCAACGGCACCAACAACACCGCGTTCGGCGGCTTCGATGCGATCAGCATTCCGGGCGCCTATCGCTTTGGCGGCCAGACCGGCAACGGCAGCAAGTGGGAGCGGCTCGCGACCGGCCAGCTCGCGCAGAACTTCCAGGACGATCTCGCCCAGTTCCCCCTCAACCGCTACAATTTCTACACGCGCGGCACCTATGAGGTGAACGATTGGATCTCGGTCTTCGCCCAGGGCTATTTCAACCGTTCGAAGAGCGAGACCGTCCAGCAGCCGTCGCCGGCGGTGAACGGCTGGGGCGTTCAGATTCCGGTCGACGGCCGCGCCCTGCCGGCCGAGTTGGCGACGATCCTCGCCAGCCGTCCGGATCCGACGGCACCGTGGCAGCTCAATTCCTACTTTGCCGGCATCAACCGCAATCTGAAGACCGACAATTATACCTACCAGATGCTGGCGGGCCTCCAGGGTAAAATCCCGGGCACTGACTGGACCTGGGAAGTCTATGGGTCGCAGGGTGAATCGGTCACCAACACCTTGCTGACCGGCGCCTTCTCGCTGGCGCGCTTCACCGCGATCATCACCGCGCCGAACTGGGGTGCGAACTTCAAGGCGACCGGCAATGCCAGCGGCGGCGGCTTCGGTGCCGCGACGGCGACCTGCACCAGCGGCCTCAATCCGTTCGACAGCGTGCCGACCAGCCAGGATTGTTTGAACGCGATCAAGGCCGACCTCAAGAACCGCTCGGCCATGCAGCAGACGGTTTGGGAAGGCTCGCTGCAGGGCGGCCTGCTCACCCTGCCCGGCGGCCAGCTGCGGTTCGCAGCCGGCCTCGATTATCGCCGCAACAAATTCTCGTTCGAGAACGACAATCTGACGACGCAGGGATCGTCCTTCCTCGATCAGGCGATCGGCATCTATCCGAGCGGCAACTCGGCTGGCACGATCACCACCAAGGAAGTCTATGGCGAGTTGCTGATCCCGATCGTCAAGGATCTGCCGTTCGCGAAGAATATCGATCTGGAGCCGGGCATCCGTTATTCGGATTACAACACCACCGGCGGCAGCACGACCTTCAAGATCCTCGGCAATTGGGACGTGACCAACTGGCTGCGGTTCCGCGGCGGCTTCAACCGCGCCGAGCGTACGCCGAACATCGGCGAACTCTTTCTGGCGCCCCAGCAGACCTTCGCCGTTGCCGGCGCGGGTGACCTCTGCTCGGTCAACAATGCTCAGCGTTATTCGGCAGGTGTCGGCAACACGACCAATCGCGCCGCAGTCCGTGCGCTGTGCGAGACGATCATGAACCGCGCCGATCCGACCGGGCAGACTTCGATCAACTTCTATGCGAGCCCCAACAACCAGGGCGCCGGCTCAGCCTTTGTCTTCACGAGCCTGAAGGGCAATCCGAACCTGCGTCCGGAAGTCGCCAAGACGGTCACGATCGGCACGGTGATCTCCTCGCCGTTCGACAATCCATGGGTGCGCCGCCTGCGCCTGTCGGTCGACTATTATAACATCAAGGTCGATCATGCGATTTCGGCGCAGACCGCCGACATCCTCCAGCGCCAGTGCTTCGACGTCGCTTTCAATCCGACGTTGAGTGCAACCACCCCGGCCTGCCTGGGCATCACGCGCAACATCAATATCGGCACGATCGGCGATCTGCAGGGCACCTACAACAATTCGGGCCGCTTCCACGTGAAGGGCATCGACTTCCAGGTCGATTGGGCGCTGGACCTCAAGGAAACGCTCAACCTGCCGGGCCGCCTGACCACCAACATCGTCGTCAACTATATCGACAGCGTGAAATCTGCTCTGCTCGATGTGCTGCCGGAGACCGAATATGCCGGCACGCTCGGGCCGGCAGCGGGCGACAATGGCCTCAACGCCAACTCGTATCGCTGGCGCTCGTTCATGTCGACCAACTACCAGATCGGCAAGTTCGGGATCGGCATGCAGTGGCAGCATCTGCCCAAGGTGAAGTCGGCGACCTCGGCAGTGAACCCGGGCACGACCTTCGTCGGCGCTCCCGCTTACGATCTGTTCAACCTGTCGACCAACTTTGCGATCACCCGCGACGTCTCGCTGACGTTCGGCATCGACAACCTCTTCGACAAGGCGCCGCCGATCGTGGAGTACAACAGCGCTCCGCTCGCCGGCCAGATCGCAGGCGGCTCGATCGGCGCCAGCAGCGCGCAGGGCAGCTTCTACGACGTGCTCGGTCGCCGCTTCTACGTGAACGCCAAGTTCAAGTTCTAAGCTTTTTACCCAGCTCCTCCCTGGAGGGGGCGGCCCAACGGCCGCCCCCTTTTTCGTGCTTTCAAGGCCCCCCCGGAACGGGGAGGATTTCAGACCGTCTCGATCATCCGCAGGTGGGCATCCGTCGGCACGCCATAATCCCGCGCCCGCTCACCCGGCCTCACGGCGCAGCCCGACAATTGCGCCAGGATCGCGTTGGCCAGCTCGGCGGTGTTTTCACCGCCGAGCAGCATTCCGTAACGCCCCTGCCTCAACACAACGGCGGCGTCGCCCGCCAGCCGCGCGGCTGGACCGCCGACTGCGCGCTCGTCGATAGGAACGTTTCGCCGCACACTGCCGCGACGCCAACCTCCCGCACGCCGAGACGATCGCGCTCGTCGATCAGGGTGAAATCCGCGTCATCGCCGATCCGGCCTGCCGCGAATTGGTCGTCAAGCCGGTCCGGGGCGAGGGCGGCAGCGGTGTGCGGATACTCGGCACGATCGCCGACGACAGTGATGGCCCATGGATATCCCCGGCAGCACACAGGATCGTCTCGACTCGCGTGCGGATAATTCAATATTCTTTCCGATGATCACGGCACCATCCGCCGATAGCGGCAGGGCAAGTCGCCCCTATCCTTCGCATCTTCGCGAAGGCGACAATGGGCGCCACGTGATCGGAGGACCTTTCTTGCGATACACTGGGTTAAATTTCTGTTAAGACTTCAGGCGAATGCGGTGGGGACCGCATCGCATGGAGGGGTTGGATATGCTGGAGTGCCGGTATCGGACGTTCGTGTTGGCATGTGCCGCAATGGCTGGACCGGCATTGGCCGATCCCCCACCGCCGATCGGCCAGGCAAGCGGCAGGCTCCAGGTCGCCTATCGCCATGGCAACGCCAATTACTACCGCAGCCAAGGAAGCACCGGCACGCTGAGCGGAACGGAAACCTTTTACGATCCCAACAATCCCAACCCGCCATCGACGGTCTGGTCGTCGGCACACTCGATCGGCGTTGGCGCGCCCTATGTCGAAGCCGACGCCACCAACCCGCAGGGTAGTTCCGACAATGCGAGCGCGCACGCGGAACTGCGCTACGATTATGAGCTGACCATAGCGGCGGGCGCCAATCCGCCGCCGGGCAGTTACCAGTTGGGCACGCAATATGTCGACATGGTCACCGTTTCAGGGATCAGCAAGATCCACACGAGTGGCCCCAACACGAACGTCTCGATCATGGCGACCTCGCAAACGGCATTCGGCCAGACCGGCGAGGTGGGCCAGTTTCACGACGGCAGCAGTGGGGGCGTCTACGACGCCGACAAGAGCTTTTCCTTCAGCGCTCCGGGCACGCTAGTCGGCTCGAATGTCGTGAACGGCATTGTATACGAAGTGTATCGCGGCACGATCAACATGCAGGCTGACGCTTATGGTGTCGTGACCAACGGCATCAACCCCTACAGTGGCACCGGCGGCACCGCCTATCTGGATCCGCTTGTCACAATCAACCAGCCGTTTCTCGACATGCTGGGCGTGTCGGCAAACGATGCTACGTTGCGCCTCAGCCCGGGAGTCTCCAACGCAATCGGTGGCGGTGCGGTGCCGGAGCCTTCGGCCTGGGCGATGATGGTCGTCGGCTTCGGCGCCATCGGCCTTGCCCGGCGTGTGCGCCACAAGACTACAATTTCTTTCACCTGATCTCGATCTTGCGGCACGCGGTTGCACAGCTTTGCAACGGCGTGCCGCGTGACGACAACGGATGGGCCTGCGTTCTTCACAATTATCCGCATATATCAAATATATGGCAGCACTATACACTCACGAAGGCAATGCATTCTGCCAGGATTGGTCTAAACGGCCACCGCCTCCAGCGCGTCGGTGAAGCGCTGCCGCCACCACAACACATCCTCCGCCTCGACATTGACCATCATCGCGCGCCAGCGCTCGATCCGTTCGTTGAGCGGCATCTTGAGCGCGAGGATGATCGCGTCGGACATTTCTTCGGCACTGTAGGGATTGACCAGCACCGCGCCGACATCGAGTTGCGCGGCCGCGCCGGCGAAGCGCGACAGGATCAGCACGCCGGGATCCTCGGGATCCTGCGCTGCGACATATTCTTTGGCGACGAGGTTCATGCCGTCGCGCAACGGGGTCACCAGCCCGATCCGCGCGGCGCGGTAAATGCCCGCCAGCATGTCGCGCGAATAACCCTGGTTGACGTAGCGGATCGGCACCCAATCGACATCGGCATAGGCGCCGTTGATCCGCCCCGCCATGCCTTCCAGCGAACTGCGGATGCGCTGGTAGCTTTCGACCGTGCCGCGCGAGGGCGGTGCGATCTGGAGCAGGGTGACCTCCTTGCGCTCCTCGGGATGCTCCTGAAGGAAGCGTTCGTAGCCGAGGAAACGCTCCTCAAGCCCCTTCGAATAATCGAGCCGGTCGACGCCGACGATCAGGTCTCGCCCGACCGCGGCCTCGCGCATCCGGCGGAACATCAGCCGAGCGGGGGTCGATCGCGAGGCCGTGATGAATTCCTGCGCATCGATGCCGATCGGATCGACCAGCAAGCGCACGCTGCGCCCGTCGAGACGGAGAACTCCGTCCTGCTCGGTCGCGCCGAGCTCGACCACGGCGAAATCGCGGAAGGCGTCGAGCCATTCCTCGGTGTGGAAACCGACCACGTCATAGGCGAGCAGCGTACGCGTCAGCTCGGCCGCCTCGGGCAAGGTCGCGAGCAGGCGGCGCGGCGGCCACGGAATGTGCAGGAAGAAGCCGATCCGGTTGGCGCAGCCGCGATCGCGCAGCGCCTGACCGAGCGGGAACATGTGATAATCCTGCACCCACAGGACGTCGTCGGGCTCGATCAGCGGCAGCACGGTATCCGCGAATCGATCGTTGACCCGCTGATAGCCGCCGGCGAAGCCGCGCTCATATTCGGCGAGATCGATGCGATAGTGGAATAGCGGCCAGAGCGTGCGATTGGCGTAGCCGTTATAATATTCCTCGACGTCCTGCTCCTCGAGATCGATCGTCGCGGTGGTGACGCCTTCGACGCGCTGGAAGTTGATGCGCCCATCGAACTGCTCGGTCGTCTCGCCCGACCAGCCGAACCAGATGCCGCGATATTCGCGCAGCGCCGCCTGTAGCGCCACCGCAAGCCCGCCCTGCGCACCCGTCGCCGACGGGGTCGACACTCGGTTCGAGACGATGATCAGCCGGCTCACCGGATCGCACTCCACGGCTTGCTGAGCAAAACGGCGCAGTTGATGATCCCGACGAGCGAATAGGTTTGCGGGTAATTGCCCCACAATTCGCCCGTCACCGGATCGATATCCTCCGACAGCAGCCCGGCGCCGGTACGACGGGAAAGCATCTCCTCGAACAGCGCACGCGCATCGTCATGGCGGCCGGTGAGGTAGAGCGCCTCGATCAGCCAGAAGGTGCAGACGTTGAAGGCGGTTTCGGGCAGGCCGAAATCGTCCTCGGTCGCGTAGCGCAGCATGTTCGATCCGCGACGCAGGCCCTGCTCGACCGCGCTGAGTGTGCTGAGGAACCGCGGGTCGTCGGGCGGCAGGAAGCGCAGATCGAGCAGCTGGATCAGGCTGGCGTCGAGATCGTCCCCCGAGAAGGTTGCCGACAGGCGATCGGTGTCCGCACGCCACGCCGATTGGGTGATCGCGGCGTGGATCGTGTCGGCGCGATCCTGCCAGAAGGCGCGCCGATCCTCGCGCCCGAGCGCGTGCGCGGCATTGGCGAGCCGGTCGCACGCCGCCCAGCACATCGCCGACGAATAGGTATGGACCGATTGCCGCGTGCGCAGCTCCCACAGCCCGGCATCGGGCTTGTCGTAGGACAGCCAGGCACGCTCGCCGACGCGCTCCAGCGCCTCGAAATCCTCGTGCCCCGCCATGCGGAACAGCCGCTGATCGAAGAAGGCCTGCACGTTGCAGAGCACGATCTGGCCATAGGCATCGTGCTGGATCTGCTCATAAGCCTGATTGCCGACCCGCACCGGCCCCATGCCGCGATAGCCGGCGAGCGCATCGGCAAATCCCTCCTCCAGCCGCGCCTCGCCGAGCACGCCGTAGAGCGGCTGGATATGCCCGCCGCGCGATTCATCGACGATGTTGCGCAGGTAAGCGAGATAGGATTCGAGCACGTCGAGCGCACCCAGGCGGTTGAGCGCCTGCACGGTGTAATAAGCATCGCGGATCCAGCAGTAGCGATAATCCCAGTTGCGCTGCGATCCGGCATGTTCGGGAATCGAGGTGGTGAGCGCTGCGACGATCGCGCCGGTCTCCTCATGCTGGCAGAGCTTGAGCGCGATCGCCGAGCGGATCACCGCCTCCTGCCATTCGGGCGGGGTGGCGAGGCCGCGCACCCAATCCTGCCACTCGTCGGTGGTGTCGGACAGCATCTGGCGCACGACCACGCCGACATCGCCGTTGAAGCTCTCGTCGGGGCCGAGGAAGAACACCATCTCGCGCTCGAGCCGGAAGGCGCGTTCGGCCATGATCATCTCGACCGGGCCGTCGGTAGTAAGCCGCATCACCTCATGCTGGAGCAGATAGCGGATGTGGTGGGTGCCGTTGGTGGTTTCGGCACGCGTGCCGTCCCAGCCGCGCGTCGGGCGCAACTGCACCTTGATGCGCGGACTGCCCGAAAGCGGCCGCACCAGCCGCACGAACGCGACCGGGCGATATTGGCGATTGTGGCGGCGGAAGCGCGGGCAGAAATCGATGACCTCGATCCCATTGCCTGCCGCGTCGACATGGCGGGTGACCAGCACAGGCGTGTTGCGGCGATATTCGGCAGTGACGGTGCTACCGCCTTCGAGATCGATCGACCAGAAGCCGGCGCCATCCTCTCCGCGTGTATTGACCAGCGCAGAGAAAAGCGGATCGCCATCGACGCGCGGCACGCAACCCCACACGAAGCGTCCGGTGCGATCGATCAAAGCGCTGACCTGGCAATTGCCGATCGGCCAAAGATCCAAATCGGGGGTGCGATCGAGATCGGGCGTCATCGCTCCACCGCGCTTTCCAGCCACGCCAGGGTCGCCGCGACATCGTCGAGCCGATAGCGCGCCGCCGACGGCCGCACCGGATCGACCACGATCCCCGCCCCGCCCATCTCCTCCGCGGCGGCGAGCGCGGGTTCGTCGGTATCGTCGTCGCCGATGAAGACCGGGCGGGTGGCGAACATGCCCGGGCTCTGCATCAGCGCCCGCAGACCATGCCCCTTGTCATTCCCCGCGACCCGCACCTCGACCATCATCTTGCCGATCTGCAGTGCGAGGCCATCCTGCTCAGCCATCGCGCGCACGAGCGCATGGCATTCGGCCTCGGTATGCGGGGCAAGGCGATAATGGAGCGACACGCCGAACGGCTTGTCCTCGATCACCAGCCCTTCATGCTTCGCCGCCAGCCCGCGCACTTCCCGGAGCGCATGATCGAGACCGGTCGGACGGATCGGTGCACTGAGGCTGCCATCGGGCATGCGTACCTCGAGCCCGTGACTGCCGCTGATCGCGAAACCGGCGCCGCCGAACAGAGCGTCGATCTGGTCGAGCGGCCGCCCGCTGATGATCGCGAGCCGGCCGTCGAGCTTCGCGCTTAGCTTCGCCATCAGTCGCCGGACACGATCGTTGACCCGCGTCTCATCGGGCCGCGCCTCGAGTTCGACCAGAGTACCGTCGAAATCCAGAAACAGGCTCGCACGCTCCAGCAGATCGAGCGGCGGGTGCTGGGATGCGGGGGTGTTGATGGTTTGCGTCTGGCTCACAATGACTCTCCGGTGGCGGATCGGGCGAGCAGAGGCGTTACAATCATACCGGGTCAACAATGAGACCGGCCTTGCGTTCCCGCAGTGCAGCAATTGCTCGCGCCAGAAGCTCGGTTGACCGTGATCGGAACGACAGCGAGCATCCCGATAATCACACAGCCATTGCGAAATATAGCTCTAAGGACTACAGATTGTCTGCGGAGGCCAATTCAGCGATCCATGACGGTTCTCATGACCAAGGTGTTCGCACGCTTCGCTCGCAGGGCGGGGCTAGAGGATAGCAGTCTCGCTCAGGCGGCACATGAGGTGGTTACCGGAGCGTTCGATGCCGACCTCGGTGGCCATGTCTACAAGCAACGGGTCGCACGGATTGGCGAAGGGAAATCAGGCGGGTTTAGAACGATCATTTTATTCAAGATCGGCAGCCACAGCATCTTTGCCCATGGCTTCGCCAAGAATGACAAGGCCAATATCAGCGGTAAGGAGCTGAAGGCGTTCAAGAGGCTTGCCGAAATCCTGCTCGCACTTTCGGATGTTGAAATCGGCAAAGCGATCACGGCGGGCGAGTTCGTAAAGGTGATGGAAAATGGTGACCAGGCACAAGAAGACTGAGAATTCGATCCTCGCATCGATCCACGAGACCGTCGCCGGGCTGCACGGTGCCGGGATTCTGGACAAGGCCACCATGCGCGAGTTCGATGCGCTCTGCCTCGCGCCGGTCAAACCGCTTGCACCGGACGAGATACGAGCTCTGCGCGAGCGCGAGAACGTCTCGCAGCCAGTCTTTGCCCGTTATCTCAATGTCCGGAAAGACGCCGTCAGCAAGTGGGAACGCGGCGAGAAACGACCGAACGGGCCGTCACTCAAGCTGCTCAACATCGTCCGTGCCAAAGGCCTGCAAGCTTTGGCGTGATACGTTCAAGCCCGCCGCAGCGTCTCTCGCGCCTTCCCCGGTGCAACCTCGTAGGTCGCGATCGTGCTTGCCTCGTACGGCTTGGCCAAGATCGTCGAAACCGCGATCA
The DNA here is from genome assembly GCF_044905095.1 of Sphingomonas sp. MMS24-J13. Classification (NCBI taxonomy): domain Bacteria; kingdom Pseudomonadati; phylum Pseudomonadota; class Alphaproteobacteria; order Sphingomonadales; family Sphingomonadaceae; genus Sphingomonas; species Sphingomonas sp. MMS24-J13. The sequence goes on along the minus strand of NZ_CP173258.1, from coordinate 4,847,912 downwards.
GCTCGGCCTTCGCGATCTCCCGCGTCAGGGTCAGCAGGATATAGCCCTTGGCCTTCTGGTTGCAGTAGACGACCTCCTTGTTCGCCTCCCGCAACATCTTGCCGAGCGGGATGCCGCCCAGTTCGTCTTCATCGGAGGGGCTGGTGATCGAGCTGGTGCCGAATTCGGACGCGACCAGCCGCCCGCCATCGTCGAACAGATCGTTGGCCCAGAAAGCATGGCTGTCACCCGACACCACGATTGGATGCGCACCGGCCTCGCGGAACGCCGCATAGAGCCGTTCGCGCGCGGCGGGGTAGCCGTCCCATGCGTCCAGATCATAAGGCAGCCCGGCCTTGAACGAGGCCAGGGCGGCCGTGACCTGCTTGCCGATTTCGGGCGGCAACGAGGCGACGAGTTTGGCCGCCTGCGCCTCGCCGATCGCCAGATCGAGCCGGGGCCCGGCGACGCGCGCCATCACCACCTGATTGCCGAGTACCTGCCATGGCGTGCCGCCCGCGACCGAGCGCCGTAACTCCTGCTCCAGCCAGTGGCGCTGCGGCTCCCCCAGCATCTCGCGATCGGGGCGGTTACGCTCGGCGAGCATCGCGGCGAGGGTTTCGGGGGTCGCGGGCCGGCCGCCGAGCACCGCCTGATGGCTGCGCGCGAGCAGCCGAGTCTCGACCATCAGCAGAGTGGCGAGATCGCCGAACTGGAAGCCGCGATTGATCGATTCCCACGGTTTGCCGGGGATCGGATCGCGGATCGGCATCCATTCGAAATAGGCCTGGAGCGCGGCATTCTTGCGCGTGCGCCACTCGCCCTCCGTTTCGGGCTGATGGTTCTCGGCGCCGCCGGTCCAGCTATCGTTGGCGACTTCGTGATCGTCCCATACGCAGATGAAGGCCGCACGCGCATGTGCCGCCTGCAGATCCGCGTCGGTCTTGTAGAGTGCGTGGCGGCGGCGATAATCGTCGAGCGTCACGATCTCGTGTGGCGGGTCGACGAGCCGCTCGATCTTGACCCCGGTCGCGCCGCCATAGCCCTCCTGGCCATATTCGTAGATATAGTCGCCGAGGTGAACGATCGCGTCGACCCGATCGAGTTTGGCGATCGCGTCATAAGCGTTGAACAGCCCGGACGGATAATTCTGGCAGGTGACGAAGGCCAGTTTCGCCTCAGCCAGCCTGCCGGTGGGCAAGGTCCGGAAGCGGCCGATCGGCGATCGGGTGCCGTCGGCAGCCTCGAACCAGTAATGATATTCGGTGCCCGGCTTGAGCCCGGTGACATCGACCTTGGCGGTGAAATCCTTCGCCGCACGGGCATCGATAGCACCAATGGCGACGGGTTTGCCGTTCGGCTCCAGCGCCACTTTCCACATCAGGGCGATCGGCGCGACATGAGCCGGCGCGATAGGGGTGGCGCGCGTCCACAGGATCGCGCCGTCGATCGCAGGATCGCCGCTCGCCACGCCATGCTTGAACGCGACGCCGGTGGCGGCGCGCTCGGCGGCCGCGGCGGGCAGAGCCGCCCCGGCGCCGATGAGGCCCAGGAGCGAGCGGCGATCGATGCTCACTTCTTGCCGCCGAAGCGGAAGCTTGCCCGCACACCGTAGAAGCGCGGTTCGCCGGCGATGAAGGTCGGCATGCCGAGCGCGTCGCCGGTGTTGCCGGCATCCTTGATATATTTCTTGTTCAGAAGATTGGTGACGAAGCCCTCGATCTGGAGCCCGTTATCGAATGCGTAGCCCAGCCGCGCGTTGACCAGCGCGTAGCCGCCCTGCACCTCGTCCTGGATATTGTCCGCGACCAGCGCACCGTTGGCCACCTGCTGGAGATCGGGCCGGTCATTATTGTCGTCGAAGAAGACCTTCGACTGATAGGTCACGCTCGGCACGAAATTGATCCGTCCGGGCCCGATCGGCACCCCCAGGATCGCGCCGAGCGAGGCGGCATTGTCGGGCGCCAGCCGGAAATGATTGCCCTTGTAGGCGCCGGTCGAGAAGCGACTGTTGTTGTACGCATAGGTTGCGAACAAAGTGACCCTATCGTTCGGCACCCAGCGCAGATCGCCCTCGAAGCCGTAGCTGCGCGCCTTGCCGGCATTGGCCTGCACGAAGAGCGTGCCTTGCTGCACCGTCGTCTGGAAATTCTCGTAATGATAATAATAGACCGCGCCGTCGACGAAGAGGGTGCGATCGGCGAGTTCGGCCTTGGCGCCGGCTTCGTAGCTGTCGACCGTCTCGGCCGGCAGGGTCGAGAAGCGGGTCGCGCCGAGCGGAGCCGAGGGCGCGCTGGCGGTAAGCACGTCCGGGCGGCGGCCGCGCGAATAGGTGGCGTAGAGGCTGGTCGTGGTGCTCGGCGAATAGCGCGCAGTCAGCCGCCAGGCGAAACCGTCATCCTTGCCGTCGACGCTGTCGACCTGGCCGTTATTCGCGGTCGGCTGCGCGCCGAGTCCGAACAGGGGTACCGGATAGGCGGCCGAGGGCGGAATTGAAGCCGCGCCCGGCACGCTGAGCGCCCCGAGCAGAGCGGTGCGGGTCGCCGCCGGCTGGCTCAGCGCGCCGATGAAGCCGCCGAGGATCGAGCGGCCGTTGAGCACAGCCGAGGTGAAGCGCGTGGTCTTGTCGTCATGGCTCCAGCGCAGTCCCGCGCCGAGTTCGAACTGATCGGAGAGTTTGTAACTGGCGTCACCGAAGATATCGAATGCGGTCGTGCGCCCATAATTGGTGCTGGTCTCGAGATGGTTCGACTTGAGATTGGCCGCGATTGCCTGCGCCTGCGCGGTCGCCAACGGCACGCCGTAGGCGGCAGCGACGCCTTGCAGGAGCTGGCCGGTGAAGGCGGTGTTGGCGAACAGAGCCGCCGGCGCCGGATCTGTCGCCGCACGGCCCGGGATCGCGCCGCCGCCGTTGAGCGCACCGGCCAGCCGCGCCAGCACCTCACGCTCGTCGAATTGGGTCGGCGTGCGCTGCGATCCGGTCTCGTGGAAAAAGCTGCCGCCGACGAAGGCGGTGAGCGGGCCCTGCTCGTAGCGCAGGCGCAATTCCTGGCTGGTCTGTTTGCCGCGCGCATCCTCGGCCGCGGTCAGCAGAGGCAGCGAGATGCCGTCGGCATCGAACACCTCCAGTGCATCGAACTTGCGATAGGCGGTGATCGAGGTGAGCGTGAACCCGCCGCCGAGCTCGAGCGTCGCGAGCCCGGTCACGCCCCAGACTTCGCGATCGAGCCCGAGCGGCTTACCACCCTCGAACCCGCTCGCGGGCGCCAGCGCCGCACCGCTGTTGCGCCCGGCATCGCCCAGCACCGCGCCGGTCGCGGGATCGGTCGGGCGGTAGCCGATCGACTTGAACGACGTGCCCGAAGGATCGTCCTTCTGGTAATTGCCGATCAGATCGAAGCTCAGCGCGCCGGTCCCGGCGTGGAAGGTGGCGCGCCCGGCGCGGGTATCGTCCGAATTGTAATCCTTGCCGCCGAGCAGGTTGGCGACATAGCCGTCGCCCTTGCGGATGCGCCCCGAAACGCGGAGCGCCATATCCTCACCCAGCGGCGCATTGAGCATCGCCTCGGCGGTCCAGGCATCGAAATTGCCGTAGGAGCCGCTGACATAGCCGGCATAGCCGCTCGGATCGGCCTTGTTCTGGACGATATTGACCGCGCCGATCAGCGCGCCGCGCCCGTACAGGGTCGATTGCGGGCCTTTGGCGACCTCCAGCCGCTGCAGATCGAACAATTCGACATAGGAGCCGCGCGACTTCGAGATCGAAACGCCATCCTGGAAGACCGACACGCGCGGCTCGTTATAGGCGGTGCCGCTGTCCGACGTGATGCCGCGGATAACGAAGCCCGGATTGTTGGGCGACTGGTTCTGCACCGCGAAACCGGGGATGAAGCGCGCCGCTTCCTCGAACTCGTCGAGCCCGAGCTTGTCGAGCTGATCGCCGGTCAGCGCGCTGACCGCAATCGGCACCTCGATCGGCTTCTGTTCGCGCAGCTGCGCGGTGACGACGATCTCGTTGTCGACCGGCACGGCCTGCTGCGCCTCCACCGGCGCGGCTGCCACCGCGACCCCTGCCACCATACCACCCACGATCGCGCGCATCCGAATTCCCCTGTTCGTCATGGAAAGCGCTAGCCAGCGTCGATGACAAAGCGGTTGCAGCAAAGACCGGCCCGCGCGTTGTCCGCTGGTGCAATTCCTCCAGCGATACGCCATATGCCGTCCGTCGCCGCCCCGAAAGGACAAGCCATGGCCCGGCCGATGAAGATCGATTTCGTTTCGGATGTCGCCTGCCCGTGGTGCATCATAGGGCTCCGCGGACTGGAAGAGGCGCTGGAACGGACGCGCGACGTCGTCGATGCGCAAATCCACTTCCAGCCCTTCGAACTCAATCCGGACATGCCGCCCGAGGGGCAGAATATCGTCGAGCATGTCGCGCAGAAATATGGCGCCTCGCCCGAACAATCCGCTGCCAATCGTGCGACGATCCGCGAGCGCGCCGAGGCGGTGGGTTTCGCGATGAACACCAGCGACGAGAGCCGGGCCTACAATACGTTCGATGCGCATCGCTTGCTGCACTGGGCGGGCGAAGAAGGGGCACCGGAGGGCGCGCAGGCTGCGCTGAAGCATGCCTTGTTCGAGGCTTATTTCACCGACGGCGAGAATCCGGGTGATCCCGATGTGTTGGTGGCGGCTGCTACCAAGGCCGGGCTCGATCCGGGGGAAGCGCGGGCGATATTGACGTCCGGTCGCTATGCCGCGGAGGTTCGTGACGCCGAACAATTCTGGCAGCGGCGCGGGATCAATGCCGTGCCGGCGATCGTCATCGATCAACGCTATCTGATTTCAGGCGGTCAACCGCCCGATGCGTTCGAACAGGCGATCCGCCAGATTGCAGCCCAAGCCTAGCCTCCTCCCCGAGCCGTCTCGGGAAGGAGGCCGCATCTTAGCGATAGCGCCAGTCGCCGTGCCAGCGCTCACGGTGGTGCCAGTAGCGATTGTTATAATAATAGCCGCGGCCGGGATAATAGGTCCCGATCACCGGCGCGCCGGGCCCGGCGACGATCACCGGTCGGGGGCCGCGATTCGGGCGGCAATGGCCATAGGGTCCGCGATGGCCGCCAGGGCCGCAACCGTCACGGGCTTCGGCAGGCGCGACGGCAGCAATGGCAGCACCGACGGCGAGGGTGGCCAGCAGGATCTTTTTCATAGGATCTCCTTTGGTAACAACACGCATGGTTTGCTCGTCGAGCGCCCCAGCATCACCTTAAACGGCGGTCCTCCCCGTTTCCGTCGCTTGGCCGCAGCAACGGCCGATCCGATTTACTGTTCCAACGGCAGGTGCTGGACACCGGCCATGTTCTGATGTCGAAACGCCTGCCAACCTGAAAGGATTTGCCATGCCCACCGCCCTGATCGTCGGAGCCTCGCGCGGGCTCGGGCGTGCGATCGTCGAGGAACATCTGAAGCGCGGTTGGGACGTGATCGCCACCGTGCGCACGGCCGGCGCGCTCGCCGGACTCGATCCCACGCATCTCGACGAGCAGGTCGTCGATACGACCGATTGGGCCGGCGTCGATGCGCTTCACGCGCGGCTGCGGGGCCGAACGCTCGACCTGCTCTTCGTCAGCGCCGCCATTGCCGGACCTTCGCTTGTGCCGATCGGCGAGGTCGAGGCCGAGGCGTTCGCCGAAATGATGCTGGTCAACGTGCTCGCGCCGCTGCGGATCGCCGATCGCTTCGCCGATCTGGTGGCGCCTGCGGGCACGATCGCGGTCATGTCGTCGAGCCTCGGCAGCATCGCGCAGAACCAGAGCGGGCATTGGGAAGCCTATCGTACGAGCAAGGCGGCGCTCAACATGGGCCTCGCGAGCATCGCCGCCCGCCGCAACGACGGGCGCACCTACCTCGCCGTCGATCCGGGCTGGGTCCGCACCGATATGGGCGGGCCCGAGGCGACCCTGTCGATCGAGGAAAGCATCCCGAACCTCGTCACGATGCTCGAGCGACGGGCAGGCAAAAGCGGACTGGGCTTCGTAAGCTACCGGGATATCGATCTGCCCTGGTGACCCGATCGATCGCATAAGACGAAACCTCAGTCGGTCAGGCTCCGGGGTGCCAGTTGCGCGTCAGTTCACCTTCTCGCGCGACTAAGCGGCATAGGACCTGACCGACCGTCCTGATCATCGGCCCCCTCCCCCAACTCCTGCGGGCAGAAGGCAAATCTCGTCGTCCGAGAAAACACGCCCCCGCGTGAGGAAGCGAACCTCACGCCCGTTATCGAGGCTGAACATGCCGCCGCGCCCCGACACGACGTCGAGGATAAGCTGGGTGTGCGCCCACACTTCGCCCTGCGCCCCGCCGATATAGACCGGCGCCCCGCCCACTTCGCCGAGCAATATGTCGCCGTCACCGATGCGGAATTCACCCGCCGGATAGCACATCGGCGAGGAGCCGTCGCAGCAGCCGCCCGACTGGTGGAACATGATCGGGCCGTATTCGGCGGTCAGTTCGGCGATCAGCGCCAGCGCCGCGGGCATCGCCACGACGCGCTCGACATTCTCGACCATCGCATCCTCTCTCCCAAAAAACCGTCCCGCCCCACGAAGGGGCGGGACGCAGAGAGGCTCAGAAGAAGCCGAGTTTCTTCGGGCTGTAGCTGACCAGCATATTCTTGGTCTGTTGATAATGATCGAGCATCATTTTGTGCGTTTCGCGACCGATGCCCGATTGCTTGTAGCCGCCGAACGCCGCGTGCGCGGGATAAGCGTGGTAGCAATTGGTCCACACCCGCCCGGCCTTGATCGCGCGGCCGAAGCGGTAGCAGATGTTCGCCTCGCGGCTCCACACGCCGGCGCCGAGGCCGTAAAGCGTGTCGTTGGCGATCGACAAAGCCTCATCCTGATCCTTGAAGGTCGTGACCGAGACGACCGGCCCGAAAATCTCCTCCTGGAAGATGCGCATCCTGTTGTTGCCGCGGAACACGGTCGGCTTGATGTAGAAGCCGCCCGCAAGCTCGCCGCCGAGATTGGCCGCTTCGCCGCCGATCAGTACTTCGGCGCCCTCCTGCCGGCCGATATCGAAATAACTGAGGATCTTCTCGCACTGCTCGGACGAGGCCTGCGCGCCGATCATCGTCGCGGGATCGAGCGGATTGCCCTGGACGATCGCCTCGACCCGCTTGAGCGCGCGCTCCATGAAACGGTCGTAGATCTTCTCGTGGATCAGCGCGCGGCTCGGGCAGGTGCAGACCTCGCCCTGGTTGAGCGCGAACATCACGAAGCCTTCGATCGCCTTGTCGAAGAAATCGTCATCCTCGCGCGCCACATCCTCGAAGAAGATGTTGGGGCTCTTGCCGCCCAATTCGAGCGTCACCGGGATCAGATTCTCGCTGGCATATTGCATGATCAGCCGGCCGGTCGTGGTCTCGCCCGTGAAAGCGATCTTGGCGATCCGGTTCGATGAGGCGAGCGGCTTGCCCGCCTCGAGCCCGAAGCCGTTGACGATGTTGAGCACGCCCGGCGGCAGGAGATCGCCGACCAGTTCAGCCCACACCATGATCGAGGCGGGCGTCTGTTCGGCCGGCTTGAGCACGACGCAATTGCCCGCCGCCAGCGCGGGGGCGAGCTTCCACACCGCCATCAGCAGCGGGAAATTCCACGGGATGATCAGGCCGACGACGCCCAATGGCTCGTGGAAATGATAGGCGACCGTATCGTGATCGATCTCGCTGACCGAACCTTCCTGCGCGCGGATCGCTCCTGCAAAATAGCGGAAGTGATCGATCGCCAGCGGCATGTCCGCGGCCATCGTCTCGCGGATCGGCTTGCCGTTGTCCCACGTCTCGGCGGTAGCGAGCTTTTCGAGATTGGCCTCCATCCGATCGGCGATGCGGTTGAGGATCAATGCGCGCTCTGCGGGCGATGTGCGGCCCCAGGCTTCCGCAGCATTGTGCGCAGCATCGAGCGCAGCATCGATATCGGCCTTGTCCGAGCGGGCTATTCGGCACACCGTCTTGCCGGTGATCGGTGAGACGTTGTCGAAGGTGCGGCCGGATTTGGCGGGCATGAATTGTCCGCCGATGAAGTTTCCATACGAGTTTGCGAAGGGCGGCTTCGATAAAGCAGGCCGCTCCTGAACCGGCATATCCATGTCTTCGATCCTCTCTGCTCACGTTGGGTGAGTATGACAGGAAGATGAGCCGGGTTAGTGCCGGAAGGAAGAGGGCGATCCGGATCGGCGCGACAAGCTGTCTCAGGGGCGAGACAGGTTCAACGCTTTCGTCACCGCGGCCTCGAGCCGGGGTACCGCTGCCTTTGAACAGAACCGGAGAAGCGGGATCCCGGGTCAAGCCCGGGATGACTATCAAATGCCTACGACGGCTTCACCCCTGCCCGCGCCAGGCGCCGGTACAATGTCGCCCGTCCCACGCCCAGCAGCCGCGCCGCCTCGCTGACATTCCCGCCCGACCGCGCCAGCGCCTGGCGCAAGACGGTGCGATCGGCATCGCCGAACGAGGATGCGACACTGCGCCCGAGCAACTGGTCCATCGGCCGCGGATTGGCGAGCGCGGCGTCGCTCAATCCCAGCCGCAGCCGTGCCGCGCGGCTGGCGCCGATCACCAGATCGTCGCGGTCGGTCGCGAGCAAGGCGGTGCCGTTGGCCGCGTCATCGGGCAGGAAGATGATGCGCGCGCCTTCGAAATGGCGGCAGAAATAGTCGCGTTCGATGCTGCGCGCGGCTTCGCGGACCAGCGCGCCGATCATCTCGGCTATGGCAGGTCCATGATCGTGGCGGCAGCTCGAGACATCGAGCGCGCCTGCCAGTCGGCCGTGCGGATCGTAGACAGGCGCGTCCATGCAGCTGATGTCGACATTGTGCGCAGCGAAATGCTGATCGCGGTGGATCACCACCGGCCGGCCTTCAAAGAGGCAGGTACCGATGCCGTTGGTGCCCTCGTCCGCCTCGCTCCAGCGCGCGCCTTCGACGAGGCCCGTCGCAGCGAAATCGTCGCCGTCGCCCGCACCGACGCGGCGATCCAGGATGACGCCCTGCGCATCGCTCAGCACCACCCCACAACCGGATCGCCCGACCGATAGATAGGTTTGGTCGAGCACCGGCGCCGCGGCGCGCAGCAATGCTGCATTGGCTTCGCGCAGCAATGCGAGCGCGCCTGCATCGATCAGTTCTCGCCGCGTCGCGCGGGCGGGATCGAGATGGTGGTGCAGCGCCGATCGGCACCAGGACGCCGCCACCGGCGACACTGCCGCGCTGCGCCGCGAGCCGATCACATCGAGCACGACATCCGCATGATGGATCGCGCTGGTCATCCTTCCTCTCCGCTCCTCATGCCCTTGCCGGCGCGGCGGCGCCGCGGCTCTGCCAGAGCAGATCCGACGCCCGCGTCGCCGTATCATAAAGCAAAGCCCGGCGATTGACATCGACGCTTTCCAGGCCGGCCCGCAGGTGCGCGAACCGAAGCGCGGGGTGACAGATACGCAACCGCGGGCCATCAGGCGCATCATGACTCGCGCGCAGGGCCCGTTCCACAGCATGCACCGCGCTGCCAGGCATGTGCCTGTCTGGTTGAGGCGGTTGCAGCAACGAATGCGCGAGAGCGAGTTCGCCTTCATCCTGCTCGCCATCGCGACGGGCATTATCGCCGGGCTTGCGACCGTCGTCATCGGCGCGGGCGCGCGCGGCCTGCAGGTGCTGCTCTACCGCCTGCCCGCCAATGTCCGCCTGAGCGGGGCGCCACCGCTCACCTGGGGCCAACTTGCGATCCTGCCGATCGGCGGGCTGGTCCTGATGCTGTTCAACCGCGCCGTCCGCGCCCGCAGGCGGGCGCTGATCGACGCGGTCGAAGCGAATGCGCTCCATGGCGGCCGGCTATCGACCTCCGACAGTTTGATCATCGCCGGCCAGACCGTGCTGTCGAACGGCTTCGGCGCCTCGGTCGGGCTCGAGGCTGCCTATGCGCAACTCGGCGCGCTGATTGCATCGCGTACGGGCCTGCGGCTCCGGCTGCGGCGGAGCGATGTCCGCATCCTCGTCGGCGCGGGCGCGGGCGCCGCGATCGCCGCTGCCTTCGGCGCCCCGCTGGCGGGCGCCTTCTATGCCTTCGAGATCGTGATCGGCGCCTATACGCCTTCGGCGATCGCGCCGGTCGCCGCTGCGGCGCTGGCCGGATCGCAGGTCGCCCAGCGGCTCGGCGTCGTGCCCTATTTGCTCTATGCCCAGCCTGGCCCGGCCATCCACACTGCCGGCTACCTTGTCTATGCCGGGCTCGGAGCGCTCTGCGCCCTGTTCGGCATCGCGCTGATGCGCGCCATCGCGCTTACCGAGAGCCTCACCCGCGCGCATATCAAGGGCTGGTTGCGGACGATCGTCGGTGGGTTTCTGCTGGCGGGCATCGCTTTCTGGTCGCCGCAGGCGCTTTCGGCCGGACACAGCGCGCTCCACGTCGATCTGGCGGCGACGGTACCGCTCGCTCTGATCGCGCTGGCGATCGTCGCCAAATCGCTGGGCTCGATCGTCTCGCTAGGCTTCGGCTTCCGCGGCGGCTTGTTCTTCGCGTCGCTCTTCCTCGGCACACTGATCGGCCATCTTTACGCGGACCTGCTCAACCTCGCCGCGGGCCACCCCATCCTCAACGCCGGCAACGCCGCCTTGGTCGGCATGGCGGCGCTGGCGGTGGCGGTCGTCAGCGGGCCGATGACGATGGCGATGCTGGTGCTGGAAGCGACCGGCAACTTCAGCCTGACCGGCGCCGTGCTGGCGGCCTCCCTGCTCTCCTCCACGATGGCGCGCGTGCTGTTCGGCTACTCCTTTTCCACCTGGCGGCTCCATCTGCGCGGCGAGACGATCAAGAGCGCGCGCGACGTCGGCTGGACCAAGACGCTCACCGCCGGCAAGATGATGCGCCGCAGCCCCGTGACCGCCCCCGCCGCCTCGACCGTGGCCGAGCTGCGCCGCCGCTTCCCGCTCGGCGCGACCAGCCGCGTCGTTTTGATCGACGACCAGCAATGCTATGCCGGTATCGTCACGCTCGCCAAAGCCTATGCCGAGGACACGGATGGTGACCGGCCGGTGGCACACTATGCCGACGCCGCCGAACTGCATCTGTCGCCCGATCTCGATATCCAGCAGATCATGACAATCTTCGATCAGGCACAGACCGACGAACTGGCGGTACTGAGCCCCGAAGGCCATGTGCTCGGTTTGCTAACCGATGTGTTCGTCCGCCGGCGCTATGCTGAAGAGCTCGACAAGGCGCAGCGCGATCTGTTCGGTGAACGATAGCGCTGTTCCGCTCCGGCATGGGCCTTCGTCTGGCCCGATCTCGTCTTCCCCAAGCACAATCGCAGCACGTTGCGGAGCGTCCACTAAGCCCGGATGAACCGGCCACATGTAACGCACGAAAGCGAGACACTGCAGCAAGGCGGTAGGCATGACCGGGAGCGGCGGCACCGATCGTCGCGCAGCATATTGCGGGGCCGGCCGGCGCGGTGCAGTAGGGTCAGGCGATCATAGTACCGCTTCTGGCAAAGCCGGCGCGGCGATCGACCGGGTTCGCGGAGAGGGAGAGATTGATGAAGCGCAGTGTGACGGCGGCAACCGCGATGGCGCTCGCCCTTGCGACATTCGGCGTCCAGCAGATCGCAGCGACCGATGCCGTGCGCAACGGCGTGACCGCCAAGCGCATCATCGCCGCCGACAGCACGCCGGGCGAATGGCTCACCACCGGCCGCTCGTATAGCGAACAGCGTTTCTCCCCGCTCACCCAGATCAACACCGCCACCGCAGGCAAGCTCGGCCTCGCCTGGTTCTCCGATCTGGATACGGCGCGCGGGCAGGAGGCGACCCCGCTGATGGTCGGCGGCAAGCTGTTCGTCAGCACCGCGTGGAGCAAGGTCCGCGCGTTCGATGCCAGCACCGGCAAGCCGCTCTGGTCGTTCGATCCCAAGGTGCCGCGCGAGACTTTGGTCAAGGCGTGCTGCGACGCGGTCAATCGCGGCGTCGCGGCGTGGGGCAACAAGATCTATGTCGGCACGCTCGACGGGCGCCTGATCGCGCTCGATGCCGCCACCGGCAAGCAGCTCTGGTCGGTCGTCACGGTCGATCAGTCGAAGGCGTACACGATCACCGGCGCGCCGCGCATCATCAAGGGCCGCGTGATCATCGGCAATGGCGGCGCCGAATATGGCGTGCGCGGCTATATCACCGCCTACGATGCCGAGAGCGGCAAGCAACTCTGGCGCTTTTACACCGTGCCGGGCGATCCGGCGAAGGGCCCTGAGCCGGCTTATCTCCAGCAGGCCGCGAAGACCTGGACCGGCGAGTGGTGGAAGCTCGGCGGCGGCGGCACCGTATGGGATTCGATGGCGTACGATCCCGATCTCGACCTGCTCTATATCGGCGTCGGCAACGGATCGCCCTGGAACCAGAAGATCCGCTCGCCGCAGGGCGGCGACAATCTCTATCTCTCCTCGGTCGTCGCACTGAAGCCCGAGACAGGCACCTATGCCTGGCACTTCCAGGAGACGCCGGCGGAAAGCTGGGATTTTACCGCCGCGCAGCATATCGTGCTGGCCGATCTCACGATCGACGGAAAACCGCGCAAGGTGCTGATGCACGCGCCGAAGAACGGCTTCTTCTACGTGATCGATCGCACCAACGGGCAGTTCATCTCGGCCAACAATTACGCGCCGGTCACCTGGGCGAAGAGCATCGATCCCAAGACCGGGCGGCCCGACGTCAATCCGGACTCGCGCTATGCGCTGACCGGCAAGCCGGTGGTGCAGATGCCGGGGCCGAGCGGCGCGCACAGCTGGCACCCGATGGCGTTCGATCCGAAGCAGAAGCTGATGTTCATCCCGGCACAGATCGCCGCCTTCCCCTACATCCCCGCGACCGACTGGAAGGCCGCGCCGATCGGCTTCAACGTCGGCGTCGACATGGGGGCTGCGGCGATGCCGGCCGATCCCAAGGTGCGCGCGGCGGCCGAAGCGGCGACCAGGGGCGAACTGATCGCCTGGGATCCGATCAAGCAGGCACCGCGCTGGAAAGTCGATTATCCGGCCGCCAACAATGGCGGCGTGCTGGCCACCGCCGGCGGACTCGTCCTGCAGGGCAATTCCAAGGGGCATTTCAACGTCTATGCGAGCGCCACCGGCAAGAAGCTCTGGTCGATGCCGGTGCAGACCGGGATCATCGCGGCGCCGATCACCTATGCGGTCGGCGGCCAGCAATATGTGGCGGTGATGGCGGGATCGGGCGGGGTCTTCTCGCTCGCCCCGGGCGTGGTCAACGGCCAGATCCGCAACATCAGCCGCCTGCTCGTGTTCAAGCTCGGCGGTACCGCCAGGCTGCCGGCCGCGCCGCCGCTGTCCCAGACGCCGCTCGATCCGCCACCGGTGACCGGCACCCCCGAGCAGATCGCGCTCGGCGCCGATCGCTACGGCCGCTATTGCGGCGTGTGCCATGGCGACGCCGCGGTGGCCGGCCCGATCGTCCCCGATCTGCGCCATAGCGGCGTGTTGGGCGATGCCTCGGCCTGGCAGACCATCACCCAGGACGGCGCGCTCAAGGAGCAGGGCATGGTCTCGTTCGCCAAGGTGATGACGCCCGCCGAGACCGACGCGATCCGGCACTACATCATCAAGCGGGCGAATGAGGACAAGGCGCTGGTGGCGAAGGGCGAAGGGGCGGACGTCAGATAACCCTGATACGAAAATTTGCGGTCGGGCGACCGGGACCGCTCGGGACCGAAGCCGCGGCAACATCGCGGGTTAGGTGCAATCCCGTATTGCCTGCGGTCTTCGAGACCGTACGGTCACGCGCATGAAAGCCCAGACCATGCGCAGCGTCCGCCAATATCATCGCTATTTCGGCATATTCTTCACACCGGCGATCATCTTTTTCGCGCTCAGCGGTGCGTTGCAGACGTTAGGCCTCCACGAAAGCCACGACCCGGCCGCGCCGCCGATCGCATGGATCGAATGGATGGGCAGCGTCCACAAGGACCAGCGTGTTCCACCAGCCGCAGAACACAAGGGCGCTACCGATCGCCAGCCGGGGGCGCCTCAGGCCGCGCATCGCCGGGCGAAACCGCCCGAAGAATTGGGCCCGTCGCCGATCCCGCTCAAGGCGTTCGTCCTCCTTCTGGCTCTGGGGCTGATCACCTCTTCGGCCCTGGGAGCCGTGATCGCGCTCAACAGCCCGGCGACGCGTCGCATGTCGCTCGTGCTGCTGGCTCTCGGTACGGTCCTGCCGGTATTGCTGCTCTATATTTGACGGCTGAAGCGGCGAACACGGGCTGAAGGCAGCCCGTGCGCCTTAGAACCGCGCCCGCGCCCCTACCCGGAAATAGCGCCCGATCGTGTCGAAATAGACCGGGTTGGTGTAGAATTGCGTTTCCGGTGCCGCAGGCGGATCGCGATCGAACAGATTGTTGATCGATCCGAAAACCTCGAACCCATGGGTGCGATCGGGGCCGATATGGATCGAGCCCGACAGATTGACATAGAACCGCCCCGCCACATGATTGTTGGTGATGCTGTTCGGCAGCGTGGTGGCATAGCCCGCCTGATCGGGGCCGACGTAAGTGCCGTCATAGAGGCCGGGCGAGATGTAACGGCCCTGCACCGTCACCTGGAACAACGGCGTCGCGTAGGTGACGAAGCCGTTGACCGTCCAGTCGGGTGCGGCGAGCGCCGCCGATCCGCCGGTCTGGCCGGCGCGCTGCACGACCGTGCCGAAGCTGGTCGCCTTCAGCGAGCCGACATAGGTCGCCAGCGCGCGCAACTGGATCGAATGATCATGATCGGCCAGCGGGATGCGATATTCGCTCTCGATATCGATGCCCTTGGTCAGTAGCGCGTCGAGATTCTGGGCGACGTTGAGAATCTGGGTAATCGCGCTGCCCTGGCCGTTGGCGAAGGTGATCAGGCCACACGCCGCCGTGACGCCGGCGAAGCAGCGATCGATGATGAACTGCGCGCCGCCCGGCGGCTGGGCGATATAGCCCTTCACCTTGATGTGATAATAATCGACCGACAGCCGCAGGCCGTTGAGCATGCCGCCCTTCGGCGAGAATACGATACCCGCCGTGGTGGTGTCGGCGCGCTCGGGCTTGAGGTTGGGCGTGCCGCCATTGACGATCGAGGGCGGCGCCTGGACAATCGTACGATTGAAATCGTTGACGATCGGCGTGAAGCTGCTCGCCGAGGCCAGATAGAGATCGGCGAAATTGGGCGCGCGGATATCGTGGCTCTGGGTCGCGCGCACGCGCAGCCAGTTCACCGGCTCCCACAGCAAGCTCGCCTTCCAGGTGGTGCGGGTGAATTTGTTGCTGGTGTTAGTCCGCAGATAGGAGCCGAACCCGCTGATATCGTAATGCGTCTCGCGCGCAGCACCGTTCAGGGTCAGCGATTTGGTCCAGCTCGCATCGCGGACCAAAGGCAATTCGGCCTCGACATAGCCCTCCACCACTTTGGTGGTGCCGCGATAATCCGATCCGAAATTCTGGAAATAGGCATATTGGTTCGACAAAGCGTCGTGGGTCACCCCAATCTTGTCGACGCGATATTCGCCGCCGGTCGCGACCGAAAGCGGACCTGCCCAGAGATCGAGCAGATCACCACGGATATTGGCTGCGGCGACATGCTGCTGCAGTTTGATCTCTTCGCGCAAAGTCCCGAAAATATAGTTCTTCGCCGCTTGGCTGGCATTTCCCGCACCGAACAGATTGACCGGCACGCAACCCGTCGCCGCCTGGCGGAGCGCCGCATTCGCGCTTAGCAGGGCACGGCACGTTATCTGCCCGGTCGCGGGATCGCGTACTGCATCCAGTGCATAGAAGAAGCGCGCATTGCTGGCCGCGAGAGTGGTATCGCCGTTTAGCGACTGCGACGGATCGCCAGTGATAAGATTGTTCGCGACCGTCTGCAGCCGATCGGTGCGGCCATATTGATAATAGCCGTCCCACGTCCAGTTGCCGCCGAGCTTGCCCGACAGGCCCGCAGTGGCGCGATAGGTATCAGCGGTGGAGACGCTGTAGCCGCGGCCGACATCGTCGAAGATACGTCCCAGCACGAATGAGGAGGTGGTCGGACGGGTCAAGTCGGGAGTGGCCGGTGCCGGCCCTACGATCGCGCGGATCGCGGCAGGCATATAGGGATTGTCTTTATAGATCGGGATCGACGCGGAGAAATAGGCGGTCTGCAGCAATTGGCCGCCGACATGACCATAGGATCCCTCGACGAAGCCAGTCAGCCTGTCACTGAACTCATATTCGGCATGCGCAAATCCGGTATAGCGTTTGACCGGAACGGTGATGTTGGCGTCGTTATAAGTCGGGTAGAGATCGCCGCCGATCTGCGAAAGCCCGAAGGGCCGGCTACCTGGGGTATAAGGTGCGGGGCTACCGTCTGGGTTGAAGGTGATCCCACCGGTGCCGAACAGGTTGCGGATCGCGGCGGTAGCCGCGGTGCCGTTGTTGTTGGGCGCGATCACGCCGGCGCTGTTGAAGAACCAGCCGCCATTGGTATCGCTGCGGATGAAGTTCGGCTGGCCGTTATTGGCGGTATAGGTGGGGTTGGTGATGATCGCGCCGGTCTTGCACCAGCTGCGCGTGAAGCAATTGCCGATGCCCTGCTGCTTTTCATATTCGCCGCCGACGATGAAATGGCCGGCTCCGCCCGCAAAGGCCGTTCCGTAGGCGGCCGCCGCGTGGAAATCGCCGCCGTCGCCCTGGTTGGAGATACCGTAATCGGCCTGCGCCTTGAAGCCCTGCAGGCGCTTGTCGAGGATGATGTTGACCGCGCCCGCGATCGCATCCGAACCGTAGGCCGCCGACGCGCCGCCGGTGACGACTTCGGTCCGCCCGACGAGGATCGAGGGGATCAGGTTGAGATCGACCGTGCCCTCGCGCGTGGTCGGCGCGAAGCGGCGGCCGTCGACAAGGATCAGGCTGCGCGAATTGCCGATGCCGCGCAGGTTGATGATGTTGGCGCCGACGTTGAAGCTGCCGAAACCCTGGGTCACGGGCGTCGTGCTCGGGCGGAAAGCGGGCAGTTCGGACACCGCCTGGCCGACGTTGACGATGCCGAGCCTTTGCAGATCCTCGCCGCCCAGCACGGTCACTGGAGTAGGCGTAGTGAAGGTCGATCGGGCGAGACGCGATCCGGTGACGATGATTTCTTCGGTCGGGGCGGGCGTGCTGGCCGCACCGGGCGCCGCCACATCCTGCGCACGAACCGGCGCCACTCCGAAAGTCGCTGCGGCAAGCGCCGCAAGGCTAAGGCCCCAGCGGACGGATTCCGGGCTTCGGCTCGTGAGATCAGGCATATCGTCTCCCCATCTTTCGGCCCTTAATCAGCCGCGGACAGCGGCAGCTTTGGACTCGTTTATCGAAGAGGATCATGCCGTTCGGCTCAGGCCATTTACCGGCGCGTTTCATTATTCCAGACAATAGTGTCTGGACTGATCCTCTCCACAATTTCCGGCGCTTTCGGCCGATTGGTAACAGGCCTAATCATTCACATGTTCACTGGCAAGGGGGTTTTTGCCGATTGCAAATTGATCCGGATCGGATGGATTGCGACGTCCCTGCCGGCGACCGAGGGCGGAAGGTAACGCCGGCATTTCGGGCAAGGCAGCATCGTGCGCGCGTCACCCATCAAACTTGAATTTTATTCATGGTGAATGTTGGCGCTCGCCTTGGGCATCGCTTCGTGCAAACCTGCGGGCAGGAGCAGGAATGCTGGAAAGAACGACACCGGCCATCGAGCTGGGCGAGATCATCGACCATCGGCCGATGGCGTGGGTGCAGATCTGGGTGGCGGTGCTGTGCGCCGCGGCCCTGTTCATCGACGGCTACGATATCCAGGTGATGGCGCTGGCCGTGCCGTCGCTGGCGCATACCCTCGGCCGGCCCGAATCGAGTTTCGGCGTCGCTTTATCGGCGGTGGTGATCGGAATCACCTTTGGCGCGGGCGTGCTGGGGCCGCTCGGCGATCGGTTCGGGCGCAAGACGATGATGATCGCTGCGATGATCGTGATCGCGGTTGCCACGGGCGGCACCGCGCTTTCCACCGATGTCCCCGAATTCGTGGTCTGGCGTCTGCTGACCGGCGCGGCGCTCGGCGCCGGCCTGCCCAATTGCGCCGCGCTCACATCCGAATATGCGCCGGTCGCCCGACGATCTTTGGTCGTCGGCCTGATGAACATCGCCTCCCCGCTCGGCGCGTTCAGCGCGGGTTTCATCGCTCCGCCGGTGCTCGACGCCTTCGGCTGGCGCGGGGCGTTCGTCATCGGCGGCGCGGCTCCGCTCGTGATCGCCGCGCTGGTGACGATGGTGGTACCCGAGTCACTCAAATTCATGATCGTGCGCCGCTCTACCGATCCGCGCATCGGACTGATCCTGCGACGCATCGCCCCCGATGTGGATCCCACAGCAGTGCAGGTGACCCCGCCCGCCCATCCGCCGCGCTCGTCGCCTCTCAAGCTGATCGGCGCCGAGCTGCGTGGACGCACCTTGCTGCTGTGGGCGCTGCTGACGCTCAACATGTTCAATCTCTACGTGCTGGTAAGCTGGCTGCCGGCGATGCTCCAGCGATCGGGCTGGGATATGGCGGCAGCGCTACGCGGCGCGGTGCTGATCCAGGGCGGCGGCATTTTCGGCGGGGTGCTGATGTCGCTGTTCCTCGATCGCGGCGCGACGCGCGGCGCACTGCTGATCGGCTTCTGCATCGCGACTTTGTGCCTGCTCGGTTTCAGCGTGGTGCCCAGTGGCCCCGGCTGGGTCGCCTTGCTTTTGCTGCTGGGCGCGGGTGTATCGGGCTGCCAGCTTTCGCTGAACGCGCTGTCGGCGGCTTATTATCCGCCTGCGATCAAGGCGACCGGGGTCTCGTGGGCATTGCTGATCGGGGGCATTGGATCGACGCTCGGCCCGATCGCCGGCGCGGCGATGATCGCACGGGGGCTTTCGACGCCGCACATCCTGGCGTTGCTGGCGATCCCGGCTTTGATGAGCGCGGCGACGGTGGGGCTGATGCGGCGCGAATGGCAGGCGCATTGAGAGGGCGGACGATGGACGTGATCGACGAAACCGGAACGACCGTGACGGGTACCTTGAACTATTTCGATCCGGACCTGCCGCGCGGCCGCTTCGATCTGGTCGAACCCGAACGCAATCTGATGCAGTTCGCCGCGCATGACATGCCGATCCACGATCTGCGCGACACCCCGGCCACGATCGAGCGCGAAGGCTTCATGCTCGCACGCCACACCAGCAAGGTCGCGCGCGACCCGGAAATGCTCGACACCAATCTGGTCGCGCAGAACGGGCTGCCCGCGATCAACCAGGCTTATTATGACGAACTGCTCCCCCTGATCGAACGGATCAGCGGCGCGCGCGAGGTGATCCCGCAGGCGACCGGGCTGACGGTGCGCTTCAGCGCGCGTTCGCAGCGGCAGAGTTGGGCCGGCGCGGCGGGGTTCATCCACCTCGACGTCACCACCAGCTCGGTCCAGCGCTTCCTCGATTTCAGCCTCGAAGCCGCCGGCCGCCCGATCGCGCCCTACAGCCGGTTCATATTGTTCCAGACGTGGCGCGCCGTATCCGATCCGCCGCAGGACAATCTGCTTGCCTTGTGCGATCGCCGCTCCGTCGCCCGATCCGATGTCGCGTGGTACGACGCGATCATCGGCGACAAGGGCACCGCGCTGGAGAGCGTCGAGGCGCGCAGCTGTCGCTACAGTCCCGATCATCGCTGGTTTTATGCATCAGCCATGGGGGCGGAGGACGTGCTGGTGTTCGTCGGCTATGATTCCGCCGATCCGGATGGCGTCCAGCCCTTCCACACCGGCTTCGACGTGCCCGGCCTGGCGGACGCGCCGCCGCGCGCCAGCCTCGAGGCGCGCTTCTTCGCGTTCTACGATTGATGCCGGGAGGGAATCGCATGACGGGTTCGCAGCCGCTGGCCGGTAAGGTCGCGCTGGTCACGGGCGCGGGGCGCGGGATCGGCCGCGCGCATGCGCTGGCGCTTGCTGAGGCTGGCGCGGCGGTGGTGGTGAATGACCTTGGCGGCGGCTTCAAAGGCGAAGGCGCCGATCCAGCGACCGCCTCGGCGGTCGTGGCCGAGATCGAGGCGTTAGGCGGCCGGGCAGTGGCCGATACCGGCAATGTCGCCGATTGGACGGCGGCCAAAGCCATGGTCGAGGCCGCGATCACGGCGTTCGGCCGGATCGACATCGTCGTCAACAATGCCGGCATCTGTCGCTTCGCCGAAACCGATACGATGACGCCCGAGGATTGGGATCTGACCATCGCGGTCAACCTCACTGGCACCGCGGCGGTATCCCACTGGGCCGCACGGCACTGGCGCGCGATCGGGCCCGGGGCGGGCCGCGCGATCATCAACACATCGTCGCCCGCCGGCACCAATCCCGCGCCGGGCAGCCCATCCTATTGCGCGTCCAAGGCGGGCGTCGCCGCCTTCACCATCGCCGCCGCGACCGAACTGGCCGGGCTCGGCGTGCGGGTCAACGCGATCGCCCCGATGGCGCGCACCCGCATGACGCTCGACGTGCCCGCGCTGGACGAGATCATGAAGCCGGTCGAGACGGACTTCGATCGGGTCGCACCCGAACATGTCTCACCGTTGGTGGTCTGGCTGGCGTCGCCGCAATGCCGCTTCACCGGTCGGGTCTTCGGGATCGAAGGCGACGATCTGTTCCTGTTCGAAGGCTGGAGCGCCGAGCATCACCTCAACAATGACGGCCGGCCCTGGTCAGCCGCGGCGATCGAAAGCCGCCTCGCGGAGTTCGATCGCCAGGACCGCGGCTGGATGATCGCGCCGTCGGTGCGCTTGCCGGGCCCGAGCCCGAGCGATGAGACGCTGGCTGCGCTGGAGCGAGTTGCCGCCCCTTCAACCTAGTCCGAATCAAAAAATCCCGTTCGTGTGCGGCAGCGTCACCGGAATCTCCTGCAGCACTTCCCAATGCTCGCGTACCATGCCGTCTTCCATGCGGAAGATATCGATGATCGACATGCCGGGATCGCCCGCGTGGCGGATCGTGTGGATATGGAAGATCGTGAAATCGCCGTCGGCGAACTTCGCCATGATCCGCATCCGCACATCGGGGAAACTGTCCGCACGGTTCAGGAAAAAGGCGCGCAGCCCCTCGCGGCCGCCGCTCGCCGCGGTGCTGTGCTGGACATAATCCGCCGGGATATAGGTATCGATCAGGCTCGCGTCGAACTTGAACAGCATGTCGTGATACATGCGCGTGCAGGTGTCGAGATTGGCCTGCTCCTTGGCGCTGTAGCTCGTGGCATTTTCAAAACGATCATAGATCAGCGGTGTCATCGATCCTCACCCTCGTCGATTGTTTGGCCGGGTCATGGCACATTTCGATCGCCGCGACAGCGCCGACAAATGGACAGGCTCAGTCTCGCACCATAATGATGCGTCATGCCTTCGCTCCGATCATCGCTGCCGACGCTGCTACGCTGCCTGATCCTGCTGTCGCTGCTCGCCGCCGATCAGGCGATCGCGCATGCGATCGGCGGCCGCGACGCGGCATTCGTGGCGGCAACGCGTGGGCCGGCGCCGGGGCCGTTTCTCTATCTCGGCGCCAAGCATATGGTGACCGGCTACGATCACCTGCTCTTCCTTGCCGGTGTGGTATTCTTCCTGCGACGCTTCCGCGATGTGCTGATCTATGTGTCGCTCTTCTCGCTCGGCCATTCGAGCACCCTGCTGTCGGGCGCCCTGTTCGGTTTCGGGCTGAACAGCTGGCTGGTCGATGCGGTGATCGGGCTGTCGGTGGCGTGGAAAGCGTTCGACAATCTTGGGGGTTTCGAAACGCTCGTCGGACGGAGGCCCGATCCGAAGCTGATGGTGCTGCTGTTCGGGCTGATCCACGGCCTCGGCCTGGCAACCAAGTTGGAAGCGCTGAAGCTCCATCGCGAGGGGCTGGTGATCAACCTCCTCTCGTTCAACCTGGGGGTCGAGATCGGCCAGATCGTCGCGCTCGCCATAGTGCTTGCATTGATTGCAGGTCTGCGTCGCACGGCGTTATTCGCGCGGACCGCGGTGGCGCTCAACTGGGCTATCATGACATCGGGCTTCGTCCTCATCGGCACGCAGTTGGCCGGCTATACGATCGCGGAAGGATATTGAGGCATGGCCGAGGCCGAGATCGCCACCCCGCTCTCCCCGCGCCGCATCGTGCTGCTGACCGCATCGGCAGCGGCGGTGGCTGCGCTGATCTTCACCGGCGGCGTCCTGCCGGCCGAATATCATCGCGATCCGATCGGCCTCGGCCGGCTCACCGGGATCGACCGGCTCTGGGCGCCTGAAGAGAAAGTCGTGTCCGCCACGGGCGATGCCGCCGCCCCGGCATCGCGCAGCTACCCTGTCGCCTTCCGCACCGACGTGATCGATATCCCGCTCCATTCGGGCGAGGATCCGGCGGGCGGCGCCGATGTCGAATATAAGGTCCACCTCAAGAAAGGCAGCAGCTATATCTACAGCTGGTCGGTCGGTGGGATCGATAACCCGGAAGAATTCTACACCGAATTCCATGGCCATACGGTCGAAGCGGGCAAGGCGATGACCGTCGCTTTCTACCGCAAGGCGACCGGCACCAGCGACAATGGCGTGCTGACCGCACCGTTCGACGGGGTGCATGGCTGGCTGTTCCAGAACCAGTCGATCAAGCCGGTTACGGTCCACCTCAGGCTGGCGGGGTTTTACGAACTCGTTCCCGACGGCCAGCCGGGCAATGAGGCGGGGCTGCACGCGCGTCGCATCGACTGAGCGATTTGGGCCGATATGGGCCACGATGGAGCGGCGAGCGCTAAGCTCGCAGCTCCTCGATCCACGATCGATCCGAGTCAGATATGGGCACCGGTTTGCGACGAATGACGGAGAAGCCGGCACAATCCCCTCAATTCGGGGTTTGGCTTACCTATATGAACTGACGCGATGGCAGAGCGGGCCTGGCGTGGAGGATTTGAGATGACGAAGATGCGCGGATTGATGGCGCTGGCCTCGGCGGCCGCATTGCTGGCGGCAGCGCCGGTGGCGGCCCAGCGTGGCGGCGGCCATGGCGGCGGCGGAGGCCATGGCGGCGGCGGTTTCCACGGCGGTGGCGCGGGTGCGTTCCATGGCGGCGGAGGTTACCACGGCGGAGGAGGCTTCCGCGGCGGCTATCGCGGCGGTTATGGGTATCGCGGTGGTTACGGATATCGTGGCGGTTATGGCTGGTACGGCGGCGGGTTTGGGCTAGGCCTGCTCGGTGGCTATGCCCTGGGCGCCTATCCTTATTACTGGGACGCTTATCCTGCTTATTACGCTTATCCCTATGACAGTTATTACGACGCGCCGGCCTATGATTATGGGTACGATGCGCCGCCCCCGACAGCGGTAGCGCCGCCGCCGGGCTATACGCAGGCACCCCCGCCGTCGGATCAGCAACACTGCCCGATGTATTGGGACGAGGCGAGCCGGCGTTATATCGCGCGCTGCTAAGCCGCCGAGAGGCACCCTTCCGTCCGTTTCGCGCCCTGCGCGCCTGCTTTGCAGGCAGCCGAAGAGCATGAGACGAACGGGATGGGCATCCTCCATTCGATAGCGTTTCCTTCGGCCGGCGTTATGAGCGGCTTATGCGTATCGTTCCTCTCGTAGCCCTGCTGACGGCCCTGTTGGCGGCATCCGCTGCCAGGCCGGAGACCGCACCGTTCGATCTGACCGGGCCGACCTTGCGTGTCTCCATCACCCATGCCGGGGTCACGCTGCCGATCGCGCGGGTTCCGCAGCTCGCCGCGGGCGACCGGATCACGATCAAGGCCGATTTCCCGACCGATCAGGCGGCCCGCTATCTGCTCGTCGCCGCCTTCCTGCGCGGATCGACCAACCCACCGCCCAACGACTGGTTCTCTCGCGCCGAAAGCTGGACGCCGAAGGGGCGCGAGGGCCTGTCCCTGACCGTGCCGGACGGCGCGCAACAGGTCGTCCTGTTCCTCGCGCCCTCCACCGGGGGCGACTTCCCGACCCTGCGCAATGCGGTCCAGGGCAAGCCCGGCGCGTTCGTGCGCGCGGCACAGGATCTGGCCGAGGCGTCGCTCGATCGCAGCCGGCTCGACGCCTATCTGCTGGCGGTGCGCAAGCCCGCGCCGGGCGATCCGGAGCGGCTCGAGCGGATCACGCCTTTACTGGCACGCGCGCTCCAGGTGCGGATCAACACCGATTGCCTGAGCAAGACGCCCGACCTTCAGGCGCCGTGCCTGCTCCAGAACCAGGACGCGCTGGTGCTGAACGACGGCCACACCAACGCCATCACCGATGCGCTGGCGGGGCCGGGGGTCGATCTTGCGCTCCAGATCAGCGCGACGCCGCAGGGCGGGCTCGGCTATTACAGCCCGTACATCGCCGCCGCGCGCGACATCATCGGGCTGTTCAGCACGATCCACACCGCCAAATATCAATATATCCCGGCGCTGGCGCGGCTCGACGGCGATGCGATGAACCTCGTGCTCAACAGTGCGCCGTCGTTCCACAATCCCAAATCGGTCATGGTGACGGCACTGCCGATCGTCGCCCCGGTGCGCATTCCCCCCTTGCAGGTGATCGGCCAGCAGGTGGCGATGTGCGGACAGGCGCGCGAGGCGGTGCTGCCGATCGGTGGCGCGCCGCTCATCTACGCGACCGATTATGCGCATGATCTCGTCTTGCGCGCGCGCCTGCCCGACGGTCGCACCATCGATCTGCCGGCCCAGCCCGATCCCGAGCAAGGCGGGCTGGTCGTCTCGATTGCGGGCCGGTTGCCCGCCGATCCCGCCGCCAGCTACCCGGCGCAACTGCACGGTTCGTGGGGATTCCAGCCGTTCGACGGGCCGAACGTGACAATCGATGCGACCGCCCCCGGCCATTGGCAGGTGACGCCCGGCACTTTCAAAGCGGGTGCCGCCACGCTCGCCCTGCAGGGCGGATCGTCGGCCTGCGTCTCGACCGTCGCGGTACAGGGTGGGACCGGGCAGTCGCGCCGACTGAACTTCACCGTCGCTGGGCCGCACAACCTGACGGTCGAGCTGCCGGACGGCCTCGCCGCGATCAAGGATCTGGCGCTGCAGGTAGCGGGCCCGGCAGGCAGCGACAGCGTTACCTTGCCACAGATGCCGGCGCCACGCGGCGTCCCGATCTCGCTGATCGCGCGCTATATCGAGCTGCCCCCGAATCCTGCACCGGTCCAGCTGACGTTGGGTGACGAAGCCAATATTCCCGCGAACGCGACCCTGACCGCGTCGCTGCGCGCCGGCGCCAACCAGCATTTCACCGGTCGCGAAACGGTGGAGGTGACAGTCGAGGATGGTAATGGCGCGACGGCGCAACTCACCACCACAGCGGGCGTAACGCTCGCCGATCGCGACGTGATGGTTGTGCGGCTTCAACCCGAAAAGGCGCTCGGCACGTCTGCTTATGGGCGGCTGCGCGTGCGTATCGTCCGCGACAAGGTGGCGGGCGACTGGCTGACGCTCGGCACGCTGGTGCGCCTGCCCACCCTGCGCCAGCTCCGTTGCACCGAGCGCGGCCAGACGTGCGAGCTGACCGGCGACCAGTTGTTCCTGCTGCAATCGGTCTCGGCGACACCGGGCTTCGAGCAGCCGGTGACCATCCCGCCCGGCTTCCCCGGCAACACCCTCCAGGTGCCCCATCCTGCGGGCGGCGCATTATTTGTGCGACTGCACGATGATCCTGATGTCGTCAGCCGGGTTTCCGGCAAGGACTGATCCGGCCTCAGGTTTCGCTCTTTTGCGGAGCAATATACGCCAACTTTTACCGGTCATGACGCGCTAGGCTGATAAGCGCGACTCGCATTGTTCTTAGGCCGTAACGATGTGATCGAATCTTGATCGACATCAAATCTTGTTAACTATGTTTTTAATCATGCCGTCTCCGCGCAGGAGGCAGACCAAGGGATTGTCATAAGGTTTACAAATCATTAATAGACATGCATCGCGATAGCCAAAAATGGCACGTCGCCTGCGACAGGTTCGTCGCATTTTGGGGGGATTCCCGATGAAGGCTCTTACCGTTTTTGCACTTGCAGCGGTTACCGCGCTCTCGAGCCCGGCCATGGCCGTGACCTACGACGCCTTTTCCAGCTTCAACGGAACGCAGGGCGCAGGCAATTTCACGTATGGCAGCGTCGACGATGCCGTGACCGCGGGCACTTTGTTCACCGCGACCACGAATTGCTTCATCTCGGGTTCGGTCTGCCTGCAGGCCGCGGCCAATCACGACGTTCCGGGCGCGACCAAATCGACTTCGCCCTCGTTCCAATATGGCTCGGTCAACGTCCCGACCGATCGCCTGCTGCTTCATCCCGGATCGACGGCAGCGGACGGCGGCGTGTTCATCACCTTCACCGCGCCGACCTCGGCTTATTATAATTTCGCGGCATCGTTCAGCGTTCAGGATAATAACCCGACGGGCGTCGATCTCATCTTCCGCCAGCAATCGGGTGCTTCGCCGGCGACCTTCTTCGGCGCCGGTTCGCTCAGCAGCAGCAACCTGACCTACAATTATTCGGGATCCGTGTTTCTCAACGCCGGCGACGTGCTCAGCACGATCATCAACCGCCAGGGCAATTATGGCAGCGATTCGACCGGCGAGAATTTCACGCTCTCCGTGCCCGAGCCGGCTTCGTGGGCGATGATGCTCGCCGGCTTCGGCCTGATGGGCGGGGCCATGCGCCGTCGCAAGACCAGCCTGACCTTCGCCTGATCCACGACCGATTATGGAAAAGCCGTCGATCGCAAGATCGGCGGCTTTTCCATGTTTCGATCCATTCGACTTTCAGATCGGCCGGCGCACCCGCAGAAGGGTATCGTCGTCGACCGGCGTTCAAATATACAACGCAGCCATCTTCCGCCACGCTCGCGCCCGATGCGCGCGCCCGTCCCAGATGTGGAGCCGATGGCTTATGCCCTTGGCGTCGAGCAGGCGGCTCAGATGAAGATTGTTGTCGAGGAACGGATCGGCATCGCCGACCGTCAACACGATATCGATCTGACGTAGCATATCCAGTTGCCCTGGATCGGACAGTCCCGGCAGGAAATGCGGCGGCGTGTGATAGAAGATGTCGTCATTGTAAAAGCCGTCGAACAGATCGCCGAAGCATTCGACGTTCGTCGTCAGATCATAGCGGCCGGAGAAAGCGACCAGCTTGCGAAACAGATGCGGGTGGCGGAAGGTGATGCTCGCGGCCTGAAACGCGCCGAGGCTGCAGCCCATCGCGATGGTGCAATCATGCGCATTGGTCTGCGCCATCAGCGGCATCACCTCGTGCAGGATATAGTCCTCCAGGGCGCCGTGGAGGCCGATGCGATCGGCGGGGTGGATGGTGCGATTATAGAAACTGTGCTGCGCCAGCCCCTCGATACAATACAGCTGGAGATGACCGGCCTCGATCTTGTCAGCGAGGCTTTCGACGACGCGCAAGGTCTCATATTCCCAAAAGCGGCCGTCGCGTGTCGGGAACATCAGCACCTTGGCCCCGGCGTGGCCGAAGATCAGCAACTCCATGTCGCGATGGAGCCGCGGACTGTACCAGCGCCGGTAATCGCGTTTCATGTCGCTCCGAAGAAATGCCCGACCTTCGCCGAAAGCAAGGCGTGCTGCGCCGCGCTGCCCGGATAATCGAAATGTCCTGCATCCAGGATGACGGTTTCGTTGCAATTCGATGGCGGCAGCGCATTGGCGACCGAAAATTGACAAGGGGGTGCCACCGCCGGGTCGAAACAAGCGACCGCCATCAGCATCGGCTGCCGGATCCGGCTGGCGGCCGTCGCGGAATCGAAGAAGCGTAAGGTCTCGATCACACCGGGATGCGCCTTGCGATAGATTTGGGCCGCGTGCGCGCTGCCGATGCTGGGCAGCGTCAGCCACAGCGGCATGTTGCCGAAGGTCGGCACCTCGAGATGGCCGCGATCGATCCTTTCGTCATAGGCGATCCCCAGCGCGCCGATGCCGCCACTGAAGCTGATACCCTTGTAGCCGATCTTTCCTTCCAGCCCGGGATAGAGCCGGAGCAGCGCCGAAACCGCCAGCCAGAGATCCTCGACGCAGCCGCCCAATATATAGCGATCGCGATCGTCGATATGATCGAGCACGTGCCATTGCGGATCGGCCGAGATCGGCGGCCGGCTGCTGCGCCCGAGCCCCCTGAAGCAGGGGAAGAGCAAAGCGGTCTCCTCGACCGGAATATCGAAATCAGGCCTGTCGCGGCCGCCATAGCCATGACCCACGACGAGCCCGCGCCGCACCTGCCCTTGGCGCGGCAGCAGCAGCCAGCCCCCGATCTGGAAATCCCCGGTCGAAGCGTAATTGAGATCGTGAATACGCCACTTCGCATCGATCGAGGCGCGCTCGATCAGATGCGGCCGGGGATTGATCCGAAGTGCCGCGTCATAACGCGCCCGCCAGAAATCGTCGAAGCCGGCCGGCGCTTCGGGTGGTCTGATCGCGCGAAGCTGATCGATACCGAGGCCGGCGGTGGGATCGAAATCGTACGGATGGATCGTCGGGATAGCCATGTGGCGGCCTTCATCGCACAGCAAGCGCGATCCGCCACGCAAAACAGCCTATAGAGGTGGCCTGGTAATGGGGAGGGTGCAGCAATGCGGAAGGCGATCCTGACGGGTCTGGCGCTGTGCGAGCTGACGAGCGCGGCGGGGGCACAGGTCGAGATCATCGACCCGGCCGGGCTCAAATACGACGCCAACAGCGCGCTCGGCATTCCGGCGGCGACGATCGGGTCGCCCGCCACACCGGGCGCACTTTACAGCCTGTTCGTCCGGATCGATCATGGCAAGAGATCGCCGACGCACAGCCATCCTGACGATCGGATCGTGACGGTGCTCAAGGGCACGCTCTATGTCGGGTCGGGTCCCGACCGGCTCGATCCGACGAAGGCGCAGGCGGTGCCGGCGGGGAGCGCGATCCTGATCCGCGCGGGGACGCCGCATTATAGCCTGGCGAAGGATGGCGACGTGCTGGTCGAGGAAACCGGACGCGGGCCTACGGGCACGACGTTGATACCGGGCGCGGCTGGCAATTAAACGAGCCATGGCCACAAACCCGTCATCCCCGCCTGCGCGGGAATGACGGAATAAACGGCTACGACGCGAGAACCCGCTCCAGCAGCGGGCGGCATTCGGCGAAGGTCATGGTCGGCATATCGGCCACCTTGCCGCCATCGTCCCAGCGGCGGACCATCACCGCCTCCGCATGGAAGGGCAACTCCCGGAAACGCGCCATCTCATCGGTCGACATCGGGCCGCCCTGCAGGCGCAGGCTATGCTTCGATGCGGCCGAAAGCGCGTCGTAATATTCGGGCTCGATCGCGCAAAGATAGCGCTTGGCCGCGACATGCATCCGCACGCTCTCGACGACGAGCGGCGGGAAATGCCCGGCCAGCACTGCCGCTCCCGCTTCGTCATGATAGCGATCGACCTCATCATCGGGCGTGTAGGTGCCGAACTCGCTGGTGAAATGGCCGATGTCGTGAAGTAGGGCCGCGGCCACCAGCGCATCGGATGCGCCGGCCGCGCGCGCGAGCGTCGCGGTCTGCAGCATATGCTCGGCCATCGTCACCGCCTCGCCGAGATAGGCCTCGGCCCCGCGCCGTTCGATGATGTCGGCGATCGTGGCGATGATATCGGTCATGCGGCGGCATTCGCCTGTTCGAGCGCGGCTATGCTCGACAGCAGCCCGTCGCGATCGGCGTAGCAGCCCTGCAGATGGCGGTGACCGCCGCTGGTGATCGCCCGCCGCGCATGCAGCACGCGCAGATTGTCGACGATGAACGCCTCGCCCGGCTCGATCTTGAAGCGTACCGCCAGCGCGGGATCCTCGATCAGCTCGGCCATGCGGCGATAGGCGCGGTAAAAGTCCGCCATATCGTCATAGCCGATATCGGTGAAGGGCGCGGCCGAGCGATTGTTGAATCGCACCGCCAGCAATTCGCCATCGGGGCCGAGTTCGATCAGCGGCTTCTTCGATCGTAGCCGCACCCCCGGCGTACCGGCATATTCAAAGCGCGCATTGTGGCCGGCGAGAAGCGCGAAACCGCGCGGCGATTCCGCCTGCAGACGGCGCGCCACCTCGAACCCGTCGATCACGATCGACTCCCCGCCTTCCACCTCGTTGCGCAGGCAGGCGAGGATCTGGAGCCCCGGCGCGGGATCACGATAGGGATTGTCGGTATGCGCCTGCAGCCCGAGATTGGTGTAAGCGAGATTGCTCGGATTGGCCTCGACCCGCACGTCGAAGATGCGGCCATAATTGGTCTCGCGCACATAGCCGAACAGAGCGGCGACGATAGTGGGCACGCCGTTCGTGGTCGGCAGGCCGGTGAGCCGGGCAAAGCCGTAGCGCTGGACTGCCTTGAGCCAATCCAGCCGCGCGGCAGCGTCGTCGCGGACCTGCTCATAGGCCGCGACGGGGCTGTGAGCGGACAGACCGGCATCCCAGCGCGTAATCCCGGGGCCGGTCCAGCCCGCCTCGACCGGGGCCGGCCGGTCATAAGCGTGTGCCGCCAGCCAATCGGCCGCGAAGAGAATCGTCTTGCCCTCGGGTGCGAAGCGGAGGCCGAGCTGGTCGCCCGACCAGGCGGCGTCCACGATTCGCGTTTCGGGCGGGATATCGAGCAAGGTGATCAGGCGCTGGCCATTGCCGGGGCTGCGCGTCGCGGCATCCAGCGCATTGTCGCGCAGCCACAAAGCGTGGAAGCGACGCGTCTGGCCGTCGAGGCAGATCTCGATCGCGGCGCCATCGTCGAGCAGGCGCGTCTTCGGTTCGGCGAGATCGAGCATGTCAGGCCGCATTCGCGAGCGGAATCGCGATCGCCGGCGCCGCATGGTGCCGGTCGGGATCGCCCGCACGACGATAGAAATAGAGCGCCGCCACGATCGTCGCGGCGGTGCCGGCGATGCTGGTGGCATACGCACCACGCGTGAAGAACTGGAGCCAGTTCAACGAGGCCTGTCCGAAATTGCGCCAGAGCAGCAGCATCACGCTCCCCATATAGCCGAACGAATCCGCGACGTAGATCAGGAAGCCGGCATTCGCGATCCGCCCGCTTGCCGCCACCAGCCGATCGAACAGGATCGCATTGATCGGGTTATAGGCGATGTATAGCCCCGATCCGCCGAGGATCATCCACACCAGCGGCGAGATCAGGTGAAGCTGGAACGC
Source organism: Sphingomonas sp. MMS24-J13 (assembly GCF_044905095.1). NCBI lineage: Bacteria > Pseudomonadati > Pseudomonadota > Alphaproteobacteria > Sphingomonadales > Sphingomonadaceae > Sphingomonas > Sphingomonas sp. MMS24-J13. The sequence goes on along the minus strand of NZ_CP173258.1, from coordinate 4,816,662 downwards.
GAGCGTGGCGAGGCCGAGCAGGACGAAGCCCGCCGCCACCATCGCATGGATCACCAGCAAGGCGCGGCGATTGTCACGTACCGCGATCACCATCGCCATCCCGACCAAGGCGATCACCGCCACCGGCAGCTCGCTCGCCGAGAAGATCCCCGCCTCCCCGCCATAACCGAGCGCCGTCCAGATCTCGGCGGCGAAATTGTCGCGGAAATCGCGGAAGGCGGTGAGCAGCACATAAGCGAAGATGATCGCGATCAGGCCAGGCGCGTAAGCGCGCAGGAAGCTGCGCCGCTCCGCGCTCGTCATCGGTGCGCGGCGCACGCGTTCGGCCTCGTCGCGCGCACTCGGCGGGGGCAATACGCTCAGCACCCACACCGACAGCAGCAGCATCGGCGCGAACGACAGCCCGGTGGCGGCAGGCATCCACATCCGATCGACATGCCCGTCCTGCATCAGCCAGGAGCCTGCCGATTTGACCACGCCGGAGGAAAGAATGAAACTCGCGCACAGCATCGAGGCAAGCACCTCGGTGATCCGGCGGCCCTCCATATAGCCGTAGACCAACCCCCAGATCATCCCGAGCGGCACGCCGTTGACGAACAGCGTCGCGACATTCCACGGCGCGGGGATCAAAGCGAAGGCGACGAGCGCGAGCCACGACAGGCCGATCAGTCCGAGGATCGCGGCGGCGCGCCGCTGCGGCGCGATCTCCGACACGAACTTCACCCCGATCATCTTCGACAGCGCGTAGCCCGCGACCTGGGCTACGATCAGCGCGATCTTGTAATCGAGTGCGAGATGCCACCCAGGCACACCATCGAACGTCGCGGCGGTGAACGGTTTGCGGAACGCGTACATCGCGAAATAGGCGGAGAAGCCGGCGGTGCCGGCAATGGTCGCAAAGGCCGCCGGATGGGCCCGGGCCAGAGCGCGCTGAAAGCGACCGTCCACCTTGATGCTCCGCCCCGAACGATGGCTGAAGCTATGACAGCTAGCGCCGCAATGTGACGGTCTCGCGTCTTACCTATCGTCGCCCCTGCGTAGGCAGGGGCCCATGTCTCTCGCCTTGCAGATGCCATCAAACATGATGAGAGCCATGGATCCCCGCCTGCGCAGGGATGACGGTGGTTATCGAACCACGGTCATCACAGCTTGACCCGCGCCATCCCGGCCGCCGCGTAACGCGGTCCCGCCGTGCTCCCCGCCGGCGCCGCCGCCTCGATCGCGGCGAGATCCTCCTCGCTTAGCGTCACGTCGGGCGCGCCCGCGCTGTCACGCATCGTCTCGCTGCGCTTCACGCCGGGGATCGGCACGATGTCCTCGCCCTGCGCGAGGAGCCAGGCGAGCGCGATCTGCGCGTTCGAGACGCCGTGGCGCGCGGCGACCGCGCCGATCGCATCGACGATGGCGAGGTTCTTCGGCATGTTCTCGGGCGAATAGCGCGGATCGTTGCGGCGCCAATCGTCGGCGGGCAATTCGTCGAGACTGCGGATCGTGCCGGTCAGAAAACCACGGCCGAGCGGGCTGTAGGGCACGAAGCCGATCCCGTTCTCGCGGCAGGCGGCAAGGATATCGCCCTCCACATCGCGCTCCCAGATCGAATATTCGCTCTGCAACGCCGCGATCGGATGGACCTTGGCGGCGCGACGGACGGTATCGGCGGCGGCCTCGGACAGGCCGAGGAAGCGGACCTTCCCCTCCTTCACCAGCTCGGCCATGCCGCCGACGGTCTCCTCGATCGGCACGTTCGGATCGACGCGATGCTGGTAGAACAGGTCGATCGTGTCGATGCCGAGCCGCTTCAGCGACCCCTCGCACGCGCGCCGGGCATTTTCGGGGCTGCCGTCGGTCCCAACCGGCGTGTCGCCATCCCAGCGCATCGCGAACTTGGTGGCGATGACGAGGCCTTCGCGCTTGCCCTTGATCGCGGCGCCGACCAGCTCCTCGTTGCGGAACGGGCCGTACATTTCCGCGGTGTCGAAGAAGGTGATGCCGAGATCGATCGCCTCATGGATCGTTCGCGTCGAGACATCGTCGTCGGCGATGCCATAATTGATGTTGCCGTTGCGGATCATAGGCATGCAGCCGATGCCGATCGCGGAGACCGTCAGGTCGGGGCCCAAATTGCGGTATTTCATGCGGGATAGCCTCCAGAATATTGGTCGCCCGCCCGGCGGCGAAGCTTGTGTTCCCACCGCTTTAGATGGGTTCGAACCGATCGGCGCCGCAGCCCGATTCGATCGAACTCTTGCCCGATCCTGTCAAACGCCCTGCTGTTCCCGCAAGGCCATGAGCGACGCGATCCGCTCGGCGGCCTCGCTCGTGGCGGGATTATAGACGATCATCCCCAGATCGGGCCGCCCCTCGACCGAGAAGGTCGAGAATTCCAGTTCGAGCAGGCCGATCTCGGGATGGTGGATGCGCTTCACCCCCTCGCCATGCGCGGCGATATCGTTCTCGCGCCAGAGCATCGCGAATTCCGGGCTGGTGCGGGACAATTCCTCGACCAGATCGGCGATCTCCGCGCCCGCGCCGGCCCGCATCGCATCGGCGCGGAAGGCGCCCACGACGAAGCGCGCGACTTTCATCCAGTCCTCCTGCACCGTGCGGACCCGCGGATGGGAGAAGATCAGCCGCAGGATGTTGCGCTGCTCGCGCGGAAGCTGCGCATAATCGGTCAGCACCGCCGCCGCTGCGCGGTTCCACGCGACCACGTCCCATGTCGCGGTCTTGATGATCGTCGGGCTGGCCGGCATCGCATCGATCACGCGCTGAAGCCGCGGCGAGATGCCCTCGCTATCCCGGTAACGCGGCTCGGGCGGGTGGCCGAGCGCGAGGACGAACATATGTTCGCGCTCAGCCTCGGTCAGCATCAGTCCGGCGGCGATGCGGTTGAGCACGTCGGTCGAGGGCGCCCCTCCCCGCCCCTGCTCGAGCCAGGTATACCAGGTCGGGCTGATATTGGCGCGCAGCGCCACCTCTTCGCGGCGCAGGCCGGGGGTGCGGCGGCGCCCGGCGGCGAAGCCGAACGTGGCCGGATCCATCCGCGTGCGGCGATCGCGCAGGAAGGCACCGAGGCGATTGCTGCTTTCGTGAGGCACAGCCGATCCTGTTGAGGTTTATACCATGATAATGTCACTACTTTAACAGGAAGCAAGCTAGACCGACATGCCGCTCCGGACAATATCGGAGAGCTTCCATGCGCGTATTTCTCACCGGTGCGACCGGTTTCATCGGATCCCGCATCGCGCCCGAATTGCTGGCTGCCGGGCATCAGGTGCTGGGCATGACCCGTTCGGAGGCAGGCGCGGAGGCGCTCCGTAAAGTGGGTGCCGAGGCGCATCTCGCCACGTTGGAGGATCTCGACAGTATCCGTGCCGGTGCCGAGCAGGCGGATGCGGTAATTCACACCGCCTTCGATCATAACTTTTCGAACTTCGTCGCCAATTGCGAGAAGGATAAGCGGGTGATCGAAGCGCTGGGGTCGGTGCTCAAGGGCTCCGACCGGCCGATCCTGATAACCTCGGGTACCGGGTTGGGCGATCCGGGTCACGGCGAGCCGGCACGCGAAGATGTGTTCAACAAGGGCCATCCCAATCCGCGGATATTGTCCGAACTGACCGGCGAGGCGTTATCGGAGGCGGGCATCGACGTCCGCGTCGTGCGACTTCCGCAGGTGCACGACACGGTCAGGCAGGGGCTGATCACACCGGTCGTCGCGATCTCGCGGGAGAAAGGCCGCGTGGCATATGTCGGCGAGGGCCTCAATCGCTGGCCGGCGGCGCCGGTGCTGGACGTGGCCAAGCTCTACGTGCTGGCGCTCGACAAGGGCGAAGCCGGCGCGCGCTACCATGCGGTGGCCGAGGAAGGCATCACGGCGCGCGCGATCGCCGAGGTGCTGGGTGAGGGATTGCGCCTGCCCGTCGTCTCGCTGTCGCCGGAAGAGGTGCCGCAGCATTTCGGCTGGATGGCGATGTTCGCTGCGCTGGATATGCCGGCCTCCAGCGCCTGGACCCGCACGCAGCTCGGCTGGGAGCCGACCGGACCGAGCCTGATCGCGGATTTGAAGGCAATGGATTACGGCGCGTAATTATCCTCCCCGCGCCGGGGAGGACCTAAACGAGCACCGGTTGCGCCTCGCGCCCAACCTCACCGAACACGCGCAGATAGCGTTCGATCTCCGCCGGCTCGCCCGTCGCCTTGGTAGGATTGTCGGATAGCTTCACCGCCGGGCGGCCATTCGCGCTCGTGACCTTACAGACGAGCGAGATCGGCTCGAGCGCCGCGGCACCATCGGGATCGCAGCCGCGGAAATCGTTGGTGAGGTTGGTGCCCCAGCCGAAGCTCAGCCGCACCCGGCCGTCGAAATGGCGGTAGGTCTGCTCGATCGTGTCGATATCCATGCCATCCGAGAAGATCAGCAACTTGGTGCGCAGATCGCGGCCCTGTTCCTGCCACCATCGGATGATCTGCTCGCCCGCCTCGATCGGCGGGGCGCTGTCGGGGCGGAAGCCGGTCCAGTCGGCGAGCCAAGCCGGCGCGCCGGCCAGGAAAGATGTGGTGCCGAATGCGTCGGGCAGAGCGATCAACAGATTGCCGTTATAATGCTGCTGCCATTCCTCCAGCACGCGGTATGGCGCCTGTGCGAGAGCGGCATCATCCTCGGCCAAAGCCGCCGCGACCATCGGCAGTTCGTGCGCATTGGTGCCGATCGCCTCCAGATCGGCGTCCATCGCCAGCAGCACGTTCGACGTGCCGATGAAGCGCTGGCCAAGCCCCTCCTTCAGCGCCTCGACGCACCAGCGCTGCCACAGAAAGCCGTGGCGACGGCGCGTGCCGAAATCGGACAGACGCAGATCGGGCAGGTCGCGCAACCGCTCGACCTTTTGCCACAGCTTCGCCTTGGCGCGGGCGTAGAGAATATCGAGCGCGAACTTGCCCTTGTCGCGCATCGCCGCGCGCGATTTGAGCTCGTTGATGATCGCGAGCGCGGGGATCTCCCACATCGTCGTGTGGGTCCAGGGCCCGTCGAAATGCAGTTCATACTGCCCATCGGCCTTGCGCAGATCATAATCGGGCAGGCGGAAATCGGCGAGCCAGGCGATGAAATCCGGGCTGAACATCTGCGCCTTGCCGTAGAAGCTGTTGCCGGCGAGCCAGATCAGCTCCTTCTTGGTGAAACGCACCGTGCGGGCATGATCGAGCTGCGCGCGCAATTCGCCTTCGTCGATGATGTCGGCCAGCCGCACCGTGCGCGTGCGGTTGATCAGCGAGAAAGTGGCGCGGACATCCGGATGCACGTGCCGGATCATCTGCAGCATGAGCAATTTGTAGAAATCGGTGTCGAGCAGGCTGCGCACGATCGGATCGAGCCGGAAATTATGGTCGTAGGTGCGGGTGGCGATATCGGTGACGGCCATGACGGGCTTCCGGATCTATCGTTGGACACGGTACAGTTCGGCGGGGCGATACGAGGTATCGGTCTCGTAAGTGCCAGTCGGCACCACCCACCCTTTGTCGAGCATGCGCCGGCGGAAGGCCGATTTGTTCACCGTCTCGCCGAGGATCGCCTCGTGAACATCCTGCAACTGACGCAGCGTGAAAAGATCGGGCAGCAGGGCGAAGCCGACATCCGAATAATCGAGCTTGCCGCGCAGCCGCTGCATCGCCGCAGCGACGATATCGCGATGGTCGAACGCCAGCGGCAGATTTTCGCCGGCCATGGTGAGGGTGCGGACCGGGCCGGCAAACGGCGCCGGGCGGGGCATATCGATCAAAGCCGGCGCCAGCATCGGCGCGTGCGTGCGGGCATCGGCAAAGGCCGCCGGGTTCATCAGCGCGAGATAGGCGACGGTTATGATCCGGCTGCGCGGGTCGCGATCGACCGCGCCGAACGTATAGAGCTGCTCGAGATGGGCATTGGCGATCCCGACTTTCTCGCGCAGCACGCGCAACGCGGCGGTATCGAGCGCTTCATCGATGCCGACGAAGCCGCCTGGCAACGCCCAGCGCCCGGCATGCGGATGCTGAGTCCGCTGCCCCAGCAAGACCCCCAGCCGTTTGCCCCACAGGCCGATCAACACCAGATCGACCGTTACCGAGGGGCGATCGAAGGCACCGGCATCATAGCCCTGAAGAAAGTCGGCTTCCGTCACGACATCCCACCTTATACGTAAGTTGCGATTTACTTATATCCTAAATATGTATATGTCAAAGGCTGAGGCCGGAGAGTGAAGATGCGCCGCTTCGTAATCGTGGTGGATACCCAAAGGGACTTCATGGCGCCCGACGGCGCTCTTAGCGTAACCGGCGCCGACGCTTTGATCGAGCCGATGGAGGCCTGGCTGGCGAAGCTGAATCCGGCCGAAACCGAGGGCGTACTCTTCACCTTCGATACGCACGATCCCGACGTCTATGCGACGTCGCCCGAGGCCGCGGCTTTTCCGATCCATTGCGTCCGCGGCACGGCCGGCTGGTCCAACATGCTCGATCCCGCTTTGCTCGATCCGGCCATCCCTGCCTGGCGGATCGAGAAAGCCGTGTTCGACATGTGGGCCGAGCCCGCCCTGACACTGAAGAATGCCCGCTCGCCTCGTTCGGACGCGGTACGGCGCGACACGTTCTTCGAAGCGCTGAAAGCGCGGCGGGTCGAGGCAGTGATCGTGATCGGGGTTGCGGCCGATTATTGCGTGCGCTGGGCGATCGACGGACTCGTATCGCGCGGCTTCAGCGTGACCGTGCCGGCCGGGCTGACCCGGGGCATCGATCGGACGATCGAGCAGGTCAAGTGCGACGATTTTGCGCAGGCCGACGTGCACATCGCCTGATCCCGACCTCCGGCCCCGCGGCATTTTCCTTTGGATTATCCTGCGCTTTCCTGCGCATGCTCGATTGGTACGGAATCATTACGATTTGCGGGTAGCATCAGAAATCGTGTCGGCCCCGCCTTTGATATCTGCCAAACGTAAGGCCTTCACGGCTGGCAACGGAATGAAGCAGGCGTTCCAGTTTCGCGCTGGGTCGCTCGGCCTATTCCGTTGCTTCGCGCTTGTGTTCGCCCTCCTGGCGTTCGCTCCTGCGCAGGCCGCCGGACGCTGGGGCGATCTCGCAGCAACCGCGTTCCACAATTACGGACGCGACCAGGGCCTGCCACATCCAGTGCCAACTGCACTCGCACAGGATCGCCTGGGCTTCCTGTGGATCGGGACGCAGGGCGGGCTTGCGCGTTGGGACGGCTATCGTTTCCAGACATGGCGCGCCAATCCATCGGTCGCCGGCAGCCTGCCTGACGATTGGGTCCAGACGCTCCATGTCGATCCGGCCGGACGGCTGTGGATCGGCACGACCGCCGGCCATCTTGCTTATTACGACGGCGTGCGCGACCGGTTCGTCGCAGTGCCCCTCGGTCTCGCGGCCGGGCATATCCATGTCGGCGCGATCGTCGACGACGGCAATGGCGGTCTGTGGATCGGCACCGACGACGGGCTGCGGCATCTCGATCCGGCCGCACGGACTGTCAGCGCGATCCCGAATGCGGGGGGCGCGGTGCTGTCGCTGCTGCGCGATCATCGCGGTACGCTCTGGGCCGGCACCGCGACCGGCCTCCTACGCCGCGCGGCAGGAACGACCGCGTTTATCGCCGTGCCGATCGCCGGCATGACCGCAGGCATATCGGCACTGCTCGAAGAGCCGAACGGCCGCATCTGGATCGGCACGACACAGAACGGCTTGTTCGCAATCGATTCGCCCGACGCCGCGCCGCGGCCGATCGGCGGCACCATCGCTATTGCCCCCCATTCGATCTCCGCGCTGACGCTTGCCGGCAGCCATGAGATCTGGGCGGGCCTTCGCAGTTCCGGGATCGTCGCGATCGATACCCGCACCGGCGAGACGCGGGAGATTCGCCACGACCGCACGCTGCCCAACAGCCTGGCGCACGACGATGTGTGGGCCTTGCTCACCGACAACGCTGGATCGATCTGGGTCGGCGGTACTGGCGGGCTCGGCTGTCACCTCCCCGCCCCCGGGGGCCTGATCTCGACCGTATTCGGTGCGCTCGACCGCCCCGACAGCCTGATCGGCGCCGATGTCTTGTCGATATTGTCGACCCGCGATGGCCGCCTCTGGCTGGGATATGTCGACGGCGGGGTCGACATAATCGATCCCGTGCGTGGCCGGGTTGCCGCACTCCGCCCGGGCCGAAATGGACTGCCGCGCGAGCCGGTGTTCGCGATGGTCGAGGGCGCGGATGGAACCGTCTATATCGGCACGCGCCGTGGGCTCTTCGCCAGCGACGGCGCGGGGCGATCGGCTCGCCCGATCCTGCTCGGCGGGGCCGATCCGCACATGGCGATCAACGCGCTGCTGCTGGACGGCGGGCGGCTCTGGATCGGGGGCGAGCGCGAAGGGCTATGGCGTGGGACAGTGCATGGCCGCGGAACGATCGCGCTCGAGCAGGTCGATCCCGCCAAACTCTCCAATTCGAACATCACCGCGATCGTTCGCGGCACAGGCCGTGATCTGTGGGTCGGCACCCGCAACGGCCTCAACCGGGTCGATCTGGCGAGCGGATCGATCGATAAGATCATGGCCGATCCCGCCGACCGCAAAGCGCTGGGCGGACGCTTCGTCTCCGGAATGCTGATCGATCGCAAGGGTCGGCTGTGGGTCGCCACGTTCGGCGGCGGGCTGGCGCTTGCCACCGGCCGCTCGGCCGATGGCCGGCCGATCTTTCGCCGCTTCGGGCAGGCCGAAGGTTTGCCGCACAGCAATGTCGACAGTCTGGCGATGGACGGCGCGGGCACGATCTGGGCCGCCACCGATGACGGGCTGGCGATGATAGATCCGGCGAATTTCGCAATCCGATCGATCGCGCCCTCGGACGGATCGCTGTTGCGTGACTATTTCGTCGGATCGCGCGGGACCGATGCCGCCGGGGAAGCCCTGTTCGGCGCCAAGGGTGGGCTCACGATCGTGCGTCCGGGCGTACTGCCGCGTTGGAGCTTCAAGGCTCCTATCGTCGTGACCGATCTGCGCGTCGGCGGCGTCGTCCGGCCGATCGGCCCGGTCAATGCCGGCGGCGATATGGCACCCATCCTCCTGACCCACGACACCAATAGCCTCGCGGTCGAATTCGCGGCACTCGATTTCACGGCGCCCGATCATAATCGCTACGCCTATAAACTCGACGGCTTCGATCGCGACTGGACCGAGACCGATCCGAGCCGCCGCCTCGCCTCCTACACCAATTTGCCCCCCGGCGATTATGTGCTGCGCCTGCGCGGCAGCAACCGCGACGGGGTCTGGACCGAGCGCGGTCTATCCATTCCGATACGCGTTCAACCGGCCTGGCATCAGCGCGACTGGGTCCGCATCGCGGTGGCGGCGATCCTGCTCTGGGGGGCTTGGCGCTGATGCGCTGGCGCACGCGCCATCTTCAGCGCCGGCAAAGCGAACTCGAACAACAGATTGCCGACCGCACCGCGGACTTGCAGGCAGCCAACGAGCGGCTGATGATGCTGACCCGCACCGATACGCTGACCGGACTCGCCAGCCGCCAGCATTTCGTGGAGGGGGCGCGCGAGTTCATCGCGCTCGCCCACCGTGTCGCCGTGCCGTGCAGCCTGATCGTTCTGGATCTCGACGAGTTCAAGCGCGTCAACGACACGTGGGGTCATCCGGCCGGGGACGCCGCGCTCGCGATGACGGGCAAGATCCTCTCCGGCCTCGTGCGCGTGAGTGATCTGGTGGGCCGGCTGGGCGGCGAAGAGTTCGCGATCGCCATGCCGCATACCGATATCGCCGGTGCCGAATTGCTCGCCGAACGCCTGCGCGCCGCCATCGCCGCCGGCCGCGTCGACACGGATGCCGGGACGATCGGGGTGACCGCGAGCTTCGGCGTTGCCGAATTGGCGGCGCAGGAGGATTTCGACAGTCTCTATGCGCGCGCCGATGCCGCGCTTTACTTGGCCAAGGAACGTGGCCGGAACCGGATCGAGTTGGCTGAGGCTTGACCGGTCGGCGGCCAAACAATAACACTCGTTACAATCAGAATATCTTCGATGACGGAGGGGTTGGTGGGCGGCACGCCGGATATCATCGTGTTGGGGGGCGGATCGGGCGGTTGCGCGATGGCCGGGCGGCTGGCTGAAGCCGGGGTTAAGGTCCTGCTGCTCGAGGCGGGCAAGGATGACCGCCACTACAAATTGCGCATCCCCGCCCTGACCAGTTCGGTCGTCCAGAACACCGATTTCGACTGGAAATATCTGGCCGAACCCGATCCCACGATCGGCGGACGGCAGGATGTGTGGCCGGGCGGCAAGCGGCTCGGCGGCGGCAGCTCGATCAACGGCATGATGTATGTCCGCGGCCATGCCTGGGATTACGACCATTGGGCTGCATTGGGCGCGACCGGCTGGGGCGCCGCGGACGTGCTGCCTTATTTCCGGCGGATGGAGACCAATAGCCGCGGTGCCAGCCCATGGCGCGGCGGATCGGGCCCGGTCGGCGTTTCGGATTCGGCACTGAGCTACAGGATCATCGACGATTGGGTGAAGGCGGCCGAGGCGCAGGGCATCCGCCGCAGCAGGGATCATAACGGCGAGCATGCAGCCGAGGGCACGGACTATGCCCAGCTGACGCAGCGCCACGGTCTGCGCAGTTCGGCGACGACCTATCTCAAGATGCCGGGGGTCGCCGCCAATCTGGAGGTGCGCACCCAATGCGTCGCGCGCCGCCTGCTGGTCGAGGAAGATCGCGTCGTCGGCGTCGAATATGATCAGGACGGGCAGACCAAACAGGTGCGTTCGCGCCATGGCGTGGTGCTGTCGGCAGGCAGCCTCAACAGCCCGCGCCTGCTGATGCTGTCGGGCTTCGGCCCGGGGGGCATCTGCAGGAGATGGGGATCGGCGTGCGCCGCGATCTGCCCGGCGTCGGCGCCAATTTGCAGGAGCATGTCGGCACGCATCTGGTCAATGAGGTCAACACGCCGACGATCAACAGTGAGGCGCGCGGCCTCGCGCTGATGCGCAACCTCGCCGCCTTCCTGTTCCAGCGGCGCGGTATCCTGACGACCTCGGTCGGCCATGCGCAGGCCTTCCTCAACACCCGGCCGGGCCTGCCTGCGCCCAACATCCAGATCTCGTTCACCGCCTTCGCCTTCGATCTCGACGGGCAGGGCCGGCTGGTCCTGCGCAAGGCGCCGGCGGTGAGCACGGTGGTGTGCATCGCCCGCCCGCAATCGCGCGGCAGGCTGACCTTGGCCTCGGCCGACCCCTTCGTCCAGCCGGTGATCCGGCATCGGCTCTACGGCGTCGAGGACGATCTCGATCAGGTGTGCGAGGGCCTCGAAATCGCGCGCAGCATCATGCAGCAGCCGCAGGTGGCGAAGTATGTCACCGGCGAGATCCGACCCGGTGCGGGCGTGCATGGCGAGGCGCTCAAGCAGTTCGCGACGATGGCCTCGATCCCGCTCTATCACCCGGTCGGCACGTGCAAGATGGGCGCAGTGGACGATAACGAGGCTGTGGTCGATCCGAACCTGAAGCTGCGCGGAATCGAGGGCTTGTGGGTCGCAGACGCTTCGGTGTTCCCGACCCTGCCGGTGGGCAACACCAATGCGACGTCGATGCTGATCGGCGACAAAGGCGCCGATCATGTGTTGCGCGCGATCGGCAGGCAGCCGTTAGGGGCGAAGGCGATGGGCGCATAACTCTCGGAATCCTCCCCGCGATTTCGCGGGGAGGATCTTACCCTGCCATGCTCCGAAACACCCCGTCTCGACGGATCAGCGCATGGAACAACGCCGCCCCGATGTGCCCCAGGATGAGGAGAAAGAACGCATAGGCCAGCAGGCCGTGCGCGAACCGCAGCCATCCATAGACGACCACGTCATGCGGCAGGATCGGAAACAGCACGAGCCCCTTCCACACGATGATCGGATAGCCCCCCGCCGATTGCATCGCCCAGCCGATCAGCGGCATCGCGATCATCAGCGCGTACAACAGATAATGCGATCCGATCGCCGCGGCGACCTGGATCGCCGGCAGATCGGCCGGAAGCGGCGGCGGCTTGTGGGTGAACCGCACCGCCAACCGGATCAGCGCGAGCACGAGGATCGCGAGGCCGATCGGGCGATGCCATGCCAGCAATGCCGGATAACGCGCCGTCGCGGTCGAGATCATGCCCGCGCCGATCAGCAGCATCGCCAGGATCAGCACCGCCATGCACCAATGGAGGATCCGCGCGGGCAATGCGAAGCGGGTCGGGTCCGGGGTCATCGGCTGGCTCCCTGCGTCTGCGCCGCGGTGATCGCGTCGGGGTGCGGCCCTTCGATAGCGCGGCGGCGGAACGAGGCGGAATAGGCGGCCGATCGTGCCGCCAGCACCGGATCGTCCGACGCCGCGACCCCCTTGGGCAGGATCAAAGGATCGAAATTATAATCGCGGCAATCGCCCTGCGCCTCGGTCGTGGCGCGATCGAGGATGAGCGTGCCGACATCGATCTGCCGGTGCGGCCCGGTCCAGCGGATGGTGGCGTTGTCGGTGCGGTCGCCGGGGTTGGCGAGCACCACCACCATGTGCCAGCGCACCGGCCCCTGCTTCATCCGCGCGAGCATCTCGTCGAACAGGAAATCGCGCGGCTGCTTGTCGAGCGTCGCCTTGTCGAGCGCCGCGAACGGCGCTTCGGGTTCGAACTGCCAGCGCACGAATTGGGCGGCGCCTTTGGCATCGATGAAGCGGAAGGCGTTGATGCTGTAATAGGTGCCGTTGGCAAAGCTCGACGGCAGCGGCGCAGTCTTCATGTAATCGAGGAAGGCCTGCGTCTCGGGATGGGCCGAAACGAACGCCGCGAGCCTGGCCGGATCGGGCTTGCCCGTCGCGGGATCGGGCACGCTCGCCTCCTGCAGCGCGACGAAATCCTTCGGGTTGGCGATGACGAAGATCGGCGTATGATCGATCGCCATCCGCCATTCCTCGCCGCCGGGCAGCGCGAAACGCAGGCCGAGCGCATGGAAGACGGGGCGTCCGTCGGCCGCCATCGGATTGCCGCCGCCGGTCGACAAGCGGCCGATCACCGGCACCGATCCGCGCGGAAACAAGGCTGCGCGCGACAGCGGCACGCCCGCGCCGTTGGCATCGAAATGCCCGCTGACGCACAGACCCTTGGCGTGCGCGCGGCGGAAGCCGGGGAAGACCTTGCCGTTCGCCGCCTCGAGCGTGTTGGCGATGCGCCCTCCGCTGATCCGCCCCGGCGTCAGGAAACCGCCGACCCAGGCGAAGACCAGGACCACCAGCCCGAGGATGAGCGCAATGATGGCGAGGCGAGGCAGCATGCGCATCGACTTTTACCCCCGAAGGCCGGCCTTTCATAAGCCGCGTCGCCTCACCATGTACGCCACCGGCCTTCCCAACCCAAGGAGATATCCGATGGCTGAAAAAGCGATCAAGATCCCCGGCCCCGATCACCCGATCGGCATCGAGCGCAATCCGAAACGCGTCGTCGTCACCCTCGGCGGCAAGGTGATCGCGGATACGACTGCCGCACTGGTCCTGCGCGAAGCGAGCTATCCAGCCGTCCAATATATCCCGCGCGCGGACGTCGATATGGCTGCACTCGAACGCTCCGACACGCATTCCTATTGCCCCTATAAGGGCGAGGCCTCCTACTTCAGCATCCCGGCGGGTGGCGATCGGTCGATCGATGCGATCTGGACGTATGAGGCGCCGTATGATGCGGTGGCGCCGATCAAGGATCATCTCGCTTTCTATCCGGGCCGCGTCGACCAGATCGACGAACGCGCGTACTGAATGTCGTCGATCGCGGCACCCGATCGTACCGGAACCGCAACCAGTTTGTGACGTTCCGCAGCCACCCTCCACTCAGGCGGGGTGAGCGGAGGCAGGATGGTCGCCCACATTTCGTTCTCGCCCAAGCTCGCGACCGGGCTGGCCCTGCTCTGCCTCTCCGCCTGCGCATCCGTGCCGAAGATCGATCCGGCGATCGGCCACGCGGCGGTGGCGCAAAAGCCGAGGATCAACGACCGGGACGGCGCATTGTCGACAGCCGAAATCAGGCGCGTCGTCGATCAGCTCACGCTGTCTCCGGGTGACGATGCGCTGTTGCGCCATCACCTCGCGATCGAACAGGCGGTGGCCGGCGGACCTTTGATCGAGGGCGAGACGACCGATCTGCTCAAGGATGGGCCATCGACCTTCCGCGCGATATTCGCGGCGATCGCCGGCGCGAAGCATCGCATCGACCTCGAATATTACATCTTCCAGGATGTCGAGAGCGACGGCCGCCATATCGGCGATTTGCTGCTCGAGAAGCGCGCGCAAGGCGTAACCGTCAACATCATCTACGACGATTTCGGATCGGGCGTGACGCCCGGCGCCTTCTTCGACCGGCTGCGGGATGCGGGCGTGAACGTCGTCAAGTTCAACCCGCTCAATCCGCTCAAGAGCAAGATCGGCTACAAGCCGAACGACCGCGATCACCGCAAGATCCTGGTCGTCGACGGCACGATCGGGATCGTCGGCGGCGTCAACCTGGCGACCGAATATCAGACTGTCGGCGTCGCCCGGTCTGGCCCGATCGAGCATGAGGCCGATCGCCCCTGGCGCGACACCGATGTGCGGGTGGCCGGTCCGGCCGTCTCGCAGCTCGAGGCGATCTTCGTCGAACATTGGCGCGCGCAGAAGGGCCCGGCGCTGCCCGACGTCGTGCAATTGCCCAACGTACCCGGCGCCAAGGGGAATTCGGTGGTGCGTTTCATCGGCAGCACCCCGGATCATGCCGTGCCGCGCTATTACGCCACCCTGGTCTCGGCGCTGCGCAGCGCCGAAAAAAGCATCACCGCCGACGCGGCTTATTTCGTGCCGACCAAGGACGAGATGCACGCGCTGACCGACGCCGCGCGCCGCGGGGTGCATGTGACATTGATCCTGCCCGACAAGAGCAATTCCACCTTCTCGCTCGCGGTGGGCCACGCCCATTATGGCGCACTGCTGCGATCGGGCGTGAAGATCTACGAGACCCGCGGGGTCGTGCTGCATTCGAAGACGGTCACGGTCGACGGCGTGTGGTCGGTGATCGGATCGTCCAATTTCGATCATCGCAGCATCGTCTTCAACGACGAGGTCGACGCGATCGTGATCGGATCGCGGACCGCCGACGAACTGGAAGCCATGGCGGCGGAAGACAGACAAAGCGCGACCGAGATCAGCCTCGATCATTGGAAGCATCGGTCGATCAGCGAGCGCGCGAAGGAGGCGATCGGTTCCATCTGGCAAAATCTGTTGTAGGCTGCCGATCGATCGCATCGCAGGATTTTGCGAGAGGCCGGAACGGGGAATAAGATGAAACGCTTAGGGTTGATGAAGCCCCCCTTCGATCCGTCCAGGCAATGACGGCGCCCGATAACATCGCCGGTTATCAGGACATCCTGACCGGTAGCCACGATGCGCCCAGCGCGCCGCACGGTGCGGCGCACGTCCCCGCCGCGGGGGCACCCGAGCTCAGGGCTTTGCTTGGCATCGCGGTCGGCACGCTCGCCGTCGCCGCGCTGTATGTCGGGCGCGAGGTGCTGATCCCGATCATGCTGGCGGTCATGCTGTCGTTCGTGCTGTCGCCGGTCGTGAACGCGCTGCAGCGGCTCCTGCGATGGCGCGGGCCCTCGGTGATCCTGACGGTCCTGGCCGCGCTCGCTTTGCTCGGCATCGTCGGCACCCTGATCGCCAACCAGGCAGCGTCGCTCACCGCCAACGCCCCGCAATATGCGCATACGATCGAGGCCAAGGTGGAGGGCGTCCAGAGCTATGCGGTCGCCAAGCTCGGCGCCATCACCAAGCAGTTCGATATCGGCCGCAAGCCGCCGGCGCAGGCGAGCCAGGCCGTCCCCACAGCGCCGCTCCAGATGCCGCAGGCCGGTGCGAACGACGCTCACGCCATTCCCGTCCGCGTCGTCCAGAACCAAAGCTCGCCCTTCACGATTGCGCGGTCCTTGCTCGCGCCGATCCTGAGCCCGCTGGAAACGACGATCATCGTCGTCATCGTCGCGATCTTCATCCTGATGCAGCGCGAGGATCTACGCGATCGCTTCATCCGCCTGTTCGGATCGAACGACCTGCATCGCACCACCCGCGCGCTCGATGATGCCGGACAGCGGCTGAGCAAATATTTCCTGTCGCAACTGGCGGTGAACAGCTGCTTCGGGGTCGTGATCGGGGTCGGCCTGCTCCTCATCGGCATTCCCTCCCCGGCGATGTGGGGCCTGATGGCGGGCCTGTTGCGCTTCGTGCCCTATATCGGATCGCTGCTCGCCGCGGTCGCGCCCGCAGCACTCGGCGCCGCGATCGATCCCGGCTGGGGCATGGCGATCGGGGTCGCCGCCCTGTTCTTTCTGGTCGATCTGTTCACCGGCTATGTCGTCGAGCCCTTGCTCTATGGCCACTCGACCGGGCTTTCGCCGGTATCGGTGATCGTCTCGGCGATCTTCTGGACCTGGTTGTGGGGCCCGATCGGGCTGATCATGTCGACCCCGCTGACATTGTGCCTCGTGGTGATGGGGCGACACGTGAAGAGCCTCGAATTCTTCGACGTGCTGCTCGGCGACCGCCCCGCTTTGACCCCGATCGAAACCTTCTATCAGCGCATCCTGGCCGATAATCCCGACGAGGCGCTCGCGCAGGCCGAGACCCTGCTCGCCGATCGTACCCTGGCCGATTATTTCGATGATGTCGTCCTGCAGGGGCTGAAGCTGGCGGTCGACGATCAGGCGCGCGGCACGATCAACAAGGCGCGCGCGCAACAGATGACGCGATCGCTGCTGTCGGTGATCCACGATCTCGACGATCATGTCGACGTGGTCGATAAGGATGCTGCCGCGCCGGCCGAGGTGCCGTCGGCGCGTAAGCTGATTTGCGTCGCCGGTCAGGGCTCGTTCGATGGTGCGATCTCGATCATGCTGGCGCAATTGCTCCGCCAGCGCGGGATGCACCCGCGCGTGATCGCCAATGCCAAGGTGTCACGCCAGGAAATCGACCAGCTCGATCTGGCCGATATCGACGTGATCGCGATTGCCTACCTCGAGCTGGCGGGCTCGCCCGCCGAACTGCGCTACCTGATCAGGCGACTGCGGCAGCGGGCACCGAACGCCAGGATCATCGTCGGCCTGTGGGCCGAACGCGAGGCGGCTTTGTCGAACGAAGCCATTCAGCGATCGATGGGCGCGGATGCCTATGTCACGTCGCTCAAGGCCACCGCGGACGCCGTGACGAAGGCCGTCATGGCGGCGGATCTGGGACTGACCGAAGCAGCCTGACCGCCCCCCGGATCGTACGGCCGGGGCGCGCGGCCTGCCCAGGATCCTTTTTCGGCCCTCAGCACGATCGCCCCTTAAACAATGCACGATGAAGGTTGCGCCAGAGCGCGTCATCGATCGCCAAGGAATATCCCTGCTCGTTCCTCCATCCAAACCGCGCTGCTGGTAATATTACTTTTCGTTCATTTTCAATGAACTCAAATGTTGTCGATCTGAAACCTTTCCAGGCTGATCGATGATGGAGGATATATCGCGCTTTTCATTCCGGAACCTAAGACATGGGCGGTCGTTAGCGCATCGAGAAAACAAGTAGGAGTGTCATATGCGTAAGATCTCTTTCGCGATGCGGACCATGTGTGCCGCATCTGCCTTGTCGTTGCTGGCGATCCCGGCGATGGCCGAGGGCAAGCACGACCGCGCCGAACAGGCGATCGCCGAGGCGCGCGGCAAGATCGATGCCGCCAACAAGGCCGGCACCGCCGGCGAGGCACCGCACGACACCGCCGCGGCCGAGGCCGCACTGCGCATGGCGCGCGAAGACCTCTCTGCCGGGCACAAGGAGCGTGCGATCGCAGAAGCGATCCGTGCGTCCGAACTGGCCGATACCGCCATCGGGCGGACCCAGCAGAACCGAAACGAAGCCGCGCGTGCGCAGCAGGATGCGGCACAGAGCGCCGCCGATGCCGCACAGCAGCAGGCCGCAGCGGCCAATGCCCGGGCGGATAATGCCGAACAGGCCGCAGCAGCCTCGGCCGCAGCGGCCGACGCGGCCCGCAACCAGCCGCCGGTCGTCGTCGCAGTGCCGGCCGCGCCGCCGGCACCGGCCCCCACGACCACCGTCACTACCGAGACGACCAAGCAGACCGCGGTCGCCCCCGCGCCCGCCGTCAAGCATGTCGTCCATCACACGGTCCGCCGCACCACCGTCCGTCGCCCCGCCCAGGTGGCGACCGAGACGACCAAGACGACCGTCACCAACAGCCCTAACGATTGACGGATCATGGCGGTCGGCCGGCTGGCCGGCCGCCATCTATCCCGCTTCAGCCGCCACGATCGGGCTCATCGCCTTGGTATGGCGCAAAACGACCAACGTCTTGAAGCTGCGGATATTCTCGTCACTGACGAATATCCGCCGCGTCAGATCGTCGAAGCTCTCCATGTCGCGCGCCACCATATGCAGCGCAAAATCATGATCGCCGGTGACGAGCCAGGAAGCGATGATCTCGGGCACCATCCCAAATTGCCGGATCAGCATGTCCACGGTCTGCGCGCGCTCGCGCTCCAGGGTGACGAGCACGATCATCGATAGCGGCCAGCCCATGCGGCGCGGCTTCACGATCGCGATCTCGCGCTCGATCACCCCGCTCTCGCGCAGCCGGCGCACCCGTCGATAGCAGGCCGGCCCGGACAGGCCGACGCGATCGGCCATCATCTCCATCGGCATGCGAGCGTCGATCTGCAATTGTTCGAGCAATTTACGATCGATCGCGTCGAGCTCGCGCATGATGGGCTTCCCGATAAAGTTTATCGTTTTCGGCTAAAAATCGACCGCCAGATACGGGTCCAGCCCTTAAATGCTATCGCGACAGCGCGACAATGGCGACTGTGAAGACGCAGGATAGCGATGACGAGCAATATCAGGACGGCAGACCAGGGCAGGCGGGTGACGCCATGGATGGCGGTGGGTGCGCTGCTGCTCGCGATGGTATCATTCACGACCGGCGCGTCCTTCGCGAAATCGCTGTTTTCGGTCGTGGGGGCCGAGGGCGCGACCGCGCTGCGCTTATCGATATCGGCGGTGATGATGGTGCTCGTCATGCGCACCTGGCGGATCAGGCTCACGGCGCGGAACTGGCGCAGTGCGGTGCTGTATGGCGCCGCCATGGGCTGCATGAACATGCTGTTCTACCTGGCGCTCAAGACGATCCCGCTCGGCATCGCGATCGCGCTGGAATTTACCGGGCCGCTGGCAGTGGCGATGCTGTCGTCGCGCCGTCGCCTGGATTTCCTGTGGATCGCTTTCGCCACAGCCGGCGTGCTGCTGTTGCTCCGGCTCGGCGGCGATACCGCTCCGCTCGATCCGCTCGGCACGGTGTATGCGCTCGGCGCGGGCCTGTTCTGGGCGGCCTACATCGTCGCCGGCAAGCGCGCCGGGGCCGAACATGGCCATCAGGCCCCCGCCATGGGCATGGTCGTCGGCGCGGCGATCGCCCTGCCGATCGGTATCGCCATGCGGGCACGGCGTTGCTTTCGCCCGGCGTGCCGGCAAGCGGCGCCGTCGTCGCCTTGCTGTCGAGCGCCCTCCCCTACAGTCTGGAGATGGTGGCGCTCACCCGCCTGCCCGCGCAGACCTACGGCACTTTGGTCAGCGCCGAGCCGGCCGTCGGCGCGCTGACGGCGCTGCTGCTGCTCGGCGAGGCGTTGCTGCCGATCCAGTGGTTCGCAATCGCCCTGATCGTGCTCGCATCGATCGGCACCACGATCACGGCACGGAGAGCGGTTTCAACGTTGCAATAAACCGTTGCCCTCTCCCGCCTTTTTCGCGGGAGGGGGCCGCGTTGCTTCACCACCCCGCGGCCATCTTGCGGGCGAAATCCCTGTAAGAACGGAGCGGGCGGCCAAGTATCCCGACCAGCCGTTCCACCGCGCCCTCGTCCGGGAGCATGCCCTCGGTCTGGAAGCGATCGGCCATGATGCGCATGTCGTAGGCAGCCCAGGCTGGCATCCGCGCCTTGAGCGCCCGTTCGAAGGCGGCGGTGTCGTTGCCGGCATAGTGGATCGGGCGCCCGAGCGCTTCGGACCAGATCGTGGCGACCAGCGTCTCGGTGATCAGATCCGGGCCGACCAGTTCGATCCGGTCGATCGGCAGTGGGGTATCCGCCGCGTCGCGCCGGAGCAGTTCGATCGCCGCCACCTCGGCAATGTCGCTCGTGGCGACCATCGCCAGACCCTTGGAGCCGATCGGCATCGGATAGATGCCGGGGCCGGTCAACGCATCCTTCAGGCTCGCGTCATTGTCGATGAAGTAGGCCGGCCGCAGGATCGTGGCGGGCAGATTCATCTGCTCGATCATCCGCTCGACCGCGTGCTTGCCGGCGAAATGCGGCACGTTCACATAGAGGTCGCTGTGGATCACCGAGAGGTAGACGATCCGCTCGATCCCCGCCTCGCGCGCCAGGTTGAGCGCGATCAGCGCCTGGGTGAATTCGTCGGGGACGACCGCATTGAGCAGGAACAGGGTGCGCACCCCCTTCATCGCGGCGCGGACCGAATCCACGTCCATCAGATCGCCCTTCGCGACTTCGACGCCGGTCGGGAAACGTGCCTTGGCGGGATCGCGGACAAGGGTGCGAACCTTGGCACCGCGCGCGGCGAGTTGATCGACAATTTGCGAGCCGACGCTGCCTGTGGCTCCGGTTACGAGAATGGTCATTGAAGGTCTCCTTGGTTGATGACCGCAATTTAGCGATCCACTCATGACCCGATAGACGTTATATCTGGACAGTCCGTCTCATCAGTGGAACAGTCATGGACTTGATGGCTCTCGCCGATTTCAATCTTGTCGCGCGTCATGGCGGGTTCGGCCGCGCCGCGCGCGCCGCCAGCCGCCCCAAGGCGACCCTGTCGCGCCGCGTGGCCGATCTCGAGGCAAGCCTCGGTATCCGATTGTTCGAGCGCGGCACGCGGACGCTGCGGCTCACCGAAGAGGGGCGCACCCTACACGAGCGCACCGCGGCACTGCTGGCGGAGGTCGACGAGACCGCCGCGGCGATCGCCTCCGGCAGGAGCCACCCGCGCGGGAGCCTGCGGATCAGTGCGCCGGTGCTCTTCTCGCAGACGACGATGGGCAAGCTCGCAGCCGATTTCGCGGCGCTCTATCCCGATGTCCGGCTCGACGTGACCGCCGAGGATCGTGCGGTCGATATGGTCGAGGAGGGCTATGACCTGATCATCCGCGTCAATCCGCCAGCGGAGGTGGACCTGATCGGGCGCTGTTTCCTGCGCGACCGGCTGGTCGCGGCGGCGGCCCCCGGGGTCGTGCGGCCCGATCGCGATGGGCCGGTCCGCGCGATCATGATGCGGATACTCGGCCCGGCGGCGCCGTGGCGGATCGAGACCGATGAGGCTCCGCTGACGCTCCTGCCCGAACCGATCATGCAATTGTCGTCGCTGGCGATGGTGCGCGATGCCGTTCGGGCCGGAGCGGGCGTCGGCCTGCTCCCGCTGTCGATGGTGATGCGCGAAGTCGCGCAAGGGCGCCTCGTCTGCTGGGGCAATGCCGAGGGGCGCGAGGTCGAGCTTTGGGCGCTCTACGCGTCTCGCAGGCTGCTCAACAGCAAGGTGTCGGCGTTCCTCGCATTTCTGGCGCAAGCCTTTCCCAAGGGGACGTCGGAGGAACTGGCGGCGTATATGGAGTGATTTGCCAGTTCCCTCGCCGGCATGCGGAAGGGAGACGGCCGCAGGCTTGTGAAGCGGGTTTGCCCCCTGCGCGGCACCCGATCGGGAGCCCCTGCCCCGCCGTTTTCAGCGGCGGCCCCCCTCCCCGCTTCGAAGTGAATTTGGGTTCGCCGCCAATTGTGCGCGCAGGTCCTGCAGCGTGGCTTCCGGCACCCGCGACAGCTCCGGCGCCGGCTTGCCCGCCCGCAGCCGTGCGCGATCCCTTTCCGCCGGCTCGATCCGTCGCACCCGCACGGGCGCGCTGCCCTTCGCCAGGATCCCCAATTCCGCCGCCGCGCCGCGCGACAGATCGATGACGCGCTGGCTACGCGCGAACGGGCCGCGATCGTTGATGCGTACGATGATCCGCCGGCCGGTATCGAGCGACGTCACTTCGACATAGGTCGGCAGCGGCAGCGTGGTGTGCGCGCCCGTCACCGCCCCGGCACGGAAGCGTTCGCCGTTGGCGGTGCGATTGCCGGATTCGTTGCCGTACCAGCTGGCAAATCCGAGCACATCGTAGGTCGGATCGGCGGCGGGGACGTAAGTGACGCCGCGCACCTGATAGGGCTTGCCGATCCGCACCGGCACGTCGCTGACCGGCTTGAAGTGGCCGCCCGCGCACGCCGACAGCGCCAGGATCGCCACCCCGGCGCCCACCATCCGCGCTGCTCGAAATCGCCGCATGCGCCCGAGTCTAGGCGCAGCCGGCGGCGGCATAAAGCGGCTTCAGCCCTGCGATTTCTTCGGGCTGACCCACACCGAAACCGGCACGGCGAACTTGCCCGGTGCGGGCTTCCCCACCTCGACCCGCTCGGCGGTCACCAATTCCCCGGTCTCCAGCGTGAAAGAGGCCCAGGGCTTGGGCATGCGGCCGAACACCATCTTCTGGATGGGCAGGCCGGTGGCGGTGTTGATGATGGTTGCGGTGACACTCATCGCGCGCCGATAGACGGGCATCCTTTACGCTGTCCACCGGTTGACGCGAGCGATCGGTCCACCCACCTGCGCCCCGCCCCCACGACAGGAATCCCTTTGCATGACACAGATCGACGCCAGCCTCTCCGGTCAGTTCGCCATCGGCGGCGACCTCGTCGTCAACCGCCTCGGTTATGGCGCGATGCGGATCACCGGGCCGGGCGTGTGGGGCGAGCCGACCGACCGGCCCGAGGCGCTACGCGTGTTGAAACGGCTGCCCGAGATCGGCGTGAATTTCATCGACACGGCCGACAGCTACGGCCCTTATGTCAGCGAGGATCTGATCGCCGAGGCGCTTCACCCTTATGAGGGGCTGATCATCGCCACCAAAGGCGGGCTGGTGCGGCCCGGCATTCCTACCGGGCCATGGCCGATGGTCGGCAACCCCGACTATCTGCGCCAGTGCGTGCAGATGAGCCTGCGCCGGCTCAAGGTGGAGCGGATCGACCTGTGGCAGCTCCACCGCATCGATCCCAAGGTGCCGCAGGAGGATCAGTTCGCGGTGATCCGGGAGTTCCTCGACAAGGGCTATATCCGCCATGCGGGGCTCAGCCAGGTGACGGTCGCGCAGATCGAGGCTGCGCGGAAGATATTCCCCGTCGCGACGGTACAGAACCGCTACAATCTGGCCGATCGCGCCGACGAGGATGTGCTGGACTATTGCACGGCGAACGGGATCGGCTTCATCCCCTGGTATCCGCTGGCGTCGGGCGATCTCGCCAAGCCCGGCGGCATCGTCGACAGCCTCGCAAGGGCGAAGGGTGCCACGCCAGGCCAGATCGCGCTCGCCTGGATGCTCAGGCGCAGCCCGGTGATGCTGCCCATTCCCGGCACCAGCAGCGTCGCGCATCTCGAGGAAAATGTCGCGGGCGCGGCGGTACAACTGACCGACGCGGAATTCGCCGAACTCGACGCGGCCGCGCCCCGCTGACGAAAAGCGACCTGGCGGGCTAGCATGATGAGGGAGAATGGCGCCGGCCGCCCGCCGGCGCCATCTTCATTTCAGCCCTGTCGTGCCGGAAACTGCGACGGCCCCCGGTCGAGCGCCGCGCGCAGGGCGCCCACGACGCCGGCGAACAACAATAGCGACGAGAAATGCACGAACAGATTCCATGCTTCGGTCGTCCCGGACATGGCATAACCGATCGGCAGCCCCTGGCGCTGGATGTGGAGCATCAGCCCGACCGCACCGGTCGCAATGAATGCGACCGCCGCACCCGCGCGATCGTTCACCGTCCAGCTCGCGAAGCCGACGACGACGAGATAGGCAACCAGCAGATCGCATTCCGCACCGCTCAGCCAATCGAACAGCATCACCAGCGCCAAGCCCAATCCTGTCGCGAGGATCGCCATCGGTCGATCGAGATTCGAAACACCGCTCAACGCCTTCATGATGAGACGCACCTGAACCGCCGCCGGCAAGGTGGGCCCGAGCGCGCCGACGTCGTTGCGCTGCCACTTGATCTCCTGGATCTTGTACCAGACGTCGGTCCAGTAACGGATTCCGTCGGTGTCTTGGAGCGCGGTCGCCCCATCGATCTGCTGCTTGGCCAACGCCAGGGCGTTGGGTTCGGCGGCAAGCCGCACTGCCTCTTTTTTGATCCGCCACGTGCGCATCGTATTGTCTCCTTGGAGAGAAGACGTTGTCGTGCGGGTCGCTGCACACTCGTTTCGGCGTTTCATGCCCGATGCTAGGAGGGATCATCGTGGCGACCCGCACCAAAATTCATTTCGATGGCGGCGCGCGCCCCAATCCGGGCCCGATCGAGACCGCCATCTTCGTCCACGGTGGCAGTTTGATCCGCACGGGGCTTGGGATCGGGACAAACGGCGAGGCCGAATGGCTGGCGCTGATCCACGCGGCCGAATTCGCGATTGCCCAGCACCTCGACGAGATCGTGTTCATAGGGGATTCGCTGCAGGTCATCCAGCAGGCCAAGGACATCGGCAAATGCCGATCGCCCGAACTGCGCGAGCTTCAGGCACGGTTCCGCGCGCTCGCGGCGCAGTTGAACTATGTGGGGCTGCGGCACGTGCCGCGATCGAAGAACCTCGCCGGCATCGCGCTCCAGCGGCGCCATGGGGGTCTCGACCCCGCCTAACCTAATCCCGCAACATCCCGCAAACTTCGGCATAGAATATGCCCGACTTGTGATCGCGGGCCGCCGTCGCCGCTTCGAGCATGCGCCTGGCCTCGGTCAGGGCGCGCGCGCCGAAGCGCCTGCGCAACAGCGATGCTTCCGTCTTTATGGAATTTTGTATCATGTGCCGAATCCTCGCGGCGGCTTATCGATGATCGTCCGAAGATCGCATATTACGGGATTCCCCCAGCCCGGCGCCCTTCCCGCTTTACAAGGCAATGTTTTTGCGCGGTTTTCGTCGATACCAACCGCATTTTTCCGCCGAAATGGAGGTGAAGTTTGCGCCCCACGGCCAAATCGCTACGGCAGCCTCTCAGTCCAATCGCGGGGTATCGATGAGCCGTTTCTGGAGCGAAGAGGTGCATGGGCTGGCGCCCTACCAGCCCGGCGAGCAGCCACGCATCCCGGGGCTGGTGAAGCTCAACACCAACGAAAGCCCGCTCGGCCCCTCGCTACGCGCGCTGGCCGCGATACGCGCCGAGGCGGCGGACTCGCTGCGGCTCTATCCCGATCCCGAGGCCACTGCGCTGCGCGAGACGCTGGCGGCCTATCATGGGGTACGCCGGGACGAAGTGTTCGTCGGCAACGGATCGGACGAGGTTCTGGCGCATGCGTTCGCGGCGCTGCTGCGGCATGAAGCGCCTTTGCTGTTCCCGGACATCACCTACAGCTTCTATCCGGTCTATTGCCGCCTGTTCGGGATCACGCACCAGATTGTACCGCTCGACGATGCGATGCGGATCCGGATCGCCGATTATCGCCGCCCTGCCGGTGCGATCATCCTCGCCAATCCCAACGCACCCACCGGGATCGCGCTATCGCGCGTCGAGATCGCCGAATTGCTCGATGCGCATCGCGATATTCCGGTGGTGATCGACGAGGCCTATGTCGATTTCGGCGCGGAAACCGCCGTTCCGCTGATCGCGACCTACCCCAATCTGCTGGTGATACAGACGATGTCGAAATCGCGCGCACTGGCGGGGTTGCGCGTCGGCTATGCGATCGGTGACGCCACGCTGATTGAAGCGCTCGATCGCGTGAAGAACAGCTTCAATTCCTATCCGCTCGGCCGACCGGCCCAGGCGGGCGCGATCGCGGCGATCGAGGACGAAACCTTCTTCCAGGCGAGCCGCGCTACCCTGATCGCAAACCGTGCGCTACTCACCGAGGGCCTGTCCCGTCTGGGCTTCGAGGTTCTGCCTTCATCCGCCAATTTCGTGTTCGCGCGCCATCCCGCGCATGACGGCGCCGCGCTGGCCGCGGCGCTGCGCGAGCGGGCGGTGCTGGTGCGTCATTTCGCGAGCCCACGCGTCGCCGGCTATGTGCGGATCACGGTCGGTTCGGGCGACCAGGTCGGCCTGCTGATGACGGCACTCCGGACCATCGTCTCCGTCTGAGGACTGGCCTTCCGCCTCCGATCAATGTAAGGTGACCTTATACAAAGGCACCGGACGAGGATGCGAGTGGGTGGATCAGCCGAAGCGCAGCGCGATGCGCGCCAGCAGCGCCTTGAGCGTCGCCCGCTCGGCCGGGTCGAAGCCTTCGAGCAGGTCATCCTCGAGCGCGGGGCAGAGATCGTGCACTTCCCGCAGCAAAGCGCGTCCCTTGTCGCCAAGGCGCCATTGCAGGCGCCGGCCATGATCCGCATCGGCGTGGCGCTCGATCAGGCCGGCGTCGCGCAACGGGCGCAGCAAGGTCGTCATTGCCTGCGGGGTGAGGTGCATCAGCCGCGCCAGCTCCGCGGAGGTCGCTTCGCCGCGTCCATTCAGCAACGCGAGTGCGAACAACTGGCTGCTCGACACGGGGCTGTCGCGCATCGCGCGGTCAACTCGCGCGCGGGTCGCCATCTCCACCCATTTGATGAGGTGGGGGAAGGTCAGTTCGCGCTCGCTGTCCACCGGCATGGGCTGTCTGTGCCCAAGCCGGCCGGCGTTGCCAATCGATAAGAAAGGGGAGCCGATGGCCGAGTTCATCCACAACGCCTGGTATGTCGGCGCGCTGTCGCACGAAGTGGCTGGCGATGCCTTGTTCGCGCGCCGCCTGCTCGACCTGCCAATTCTGTTCTACCGCACGGGGGCCGGCACCCCGGTGGCGATGCTCGATCGCTGCCCGCACCGCTTCGCTTACCTGTCGAAGGGGCGGCGGATCGGCGATGCGATGGAGTGCGTCTACCATGGCCTGCGCTTCGGCGCCGACGGACAATGCACGCGCAGCCCCTATCAGGAGTCGCCTCCGGCCAACGCAGTGGTGCGCACCTTCCCGCTGATCGAGCGCCACAGGATGCTGTGGATCTGGATGGGCGATCCGCCCCTCGCCGATCCGGCCGCGATTCCCGATCATTCGCATATGGACGTCGCGGCGATGCGACCGCTGATCTGGCACGTGAAGTTCGCGGGCAATTGGCAGCTCGGCAACGACAATCTGATGGAGTTGACCCACCTCTTCTGGCTCCACACCGGCACGATCGGTGGCTGGAAGGCCGATGCCGGCGCGACGCCGGGCGAAACCTATAGCGCGCGCACCGACGAGCAGGGCCGCGTGCAGAGCCGCACCTTCGTACCCGATATCGAGCGGCCGTCGGTCTTCCATAACGGCGTACCCGCGGGCGTGCCCTACGATCAGTGGAACGACACCGAATGGGTCGCACCCGCCAACATGAAGTTCACGATGGTCGCGCGGCCCGCCGGGCAGGACGGCGAGGACGCGTCCTATATGGTCCAGAGCCATTGCATCACGCCCGAAACCGCGACGACGAGCCATTATTTCTCGGGCTTCAGCCGCATCTTCGATCTCGATGGCGACGAAGCGGACGACGAACGCTTCATTTCCTTCTTCCGCGGCATCTTCGAGCGCGAGGATGGGCCGATGATGGCCGATATCGAGGCGCAGATGGGTACATCCGATCTGATGGCGCTCAATCCGGTGATCCTGCCGCGCGATCGCGGGGCGATCCTCGTGCGCAGGCTTGTCACGCGGCTGATCGCGGCCGAAAACAATGGCCTGCAGCATGCAGCCTGAACAGAATGAACGGAGGGGGATTATGAGCGGAACGATCGCACGGACCGCGCAGGCCACGGCGGCCATGGCCCTGGCGCTGGGCATCGTACCGCTCGCCTTCGCGCAGCAGGCGGCACCGTCGGGCAACCCCACGCAGATCGCGGCGGGCGCCGCCGCCTTCGCGCAGAATTGCGCGGTCTGCCATGGCAAGGACCTGACCGACGGCCAGTTCGCGCCGGCGCTGCGGGGCGGTGCTTTCCTGAGCAAATGGGGCGGCGCGACCGCCGCGAAGATCGATCAATATATCCGCACGTCGATGCCGCCCGCGAACGCCGGCGGGCTCGATCCGGAAACCTATACGGCGATCACCGCCTACATCCTGCAGCGGAACGGTGCGGCCGTCGGCGGCGAACCGCTCGTCACCGGCTCGCCCAAATTCGCGCAGATCACCCTGCCCGCAGCTCCGGCAGCAGCCGCGCCTTTCGCCGAACTCGGCATCGGCGGCATCACCAAGCGCCCGCTCCCCGCCTGGCCGACTCCGCCCGATCGCTTCGCCAACTACACCCCGGTGACCGAGCAGATGCTCGACGATCCCGCGCCGGAAAATTGGCTGAGCTGGCGCCGCAGCCACCAGGGCCAGGGCTTCTCCCCGCTCAAGCAGATCGACACGCACAACGTGAAGGATCTGCGCGTCGCCTGGTCCTATCCGCTGCCTGCGGGCGAGGACACCAACGAGCCGCTGGTGCGCGACGGCGTGCTCTACATCTTCGGCTATGGCGACGAGATCTTCGCCTTCGACGCGACCGACGGCCGCCTGCTGTGGCGCTATCGGCGTAGCCTGCCCAAAGGCATAATGCTGAGCTCCAAGAAGATGATGGCGCTCTATGGCGACAAGATCTACGCCGCGACCTCCGACCTCCACCTGATCGCGCTCGACGCGCGGACCGGGCGGCCGGTGTGGGACAAGCTCGTCACCGACAAGCCCGGCTTCCGCAATCCCGGCGGGCCGCTCGCCGCCAAGGGCGTGATCATGCAGGGGCTGACGACGCAGGCGCCGGGCGGCGGCCTGATCGCGGGCTTCGACGCGGAGACGGGCGCGCATCTGTGGACGTTCGACACGGTCGCGGCCCCGGGGACGCCGGGCGGCGACACCTGGAACGGGCTGGCGGCGAACGAGCGCAGCGGCGCATCGGTGTGGACCTCGGGCAGCTACGATCCCGAGACCGGCCTGGCTTATTGGGGCACCGCGCAAACCTACGACACCGGGCCGCTGCGCATCCGCAAGCCGGGCGCCAACAATGACGGACTCTACACCGACAGCACGCTCGCGCTCGAGCCGCGCACCGGCAAGCTCGTCTGGTATTTCCAGCATATGAAGAACGACCAGTATGATCTCGACTGGGTGTTCGATCGCGTGCTGGGCACGATCGACGTCGGCGGCAAGACGCGCCGCGTTATCATGACGTCGGGCAAGGAAGGGCTGTTCGACACGCTCGATCTGAATACGGGCAAATATGTGAAGACGGTCGATATGGGTCTGCAGAATTTCATCACCAGGATCGATCCGGTCACCGGCGACAAGACGGTCGATCCGGCCTTGCTTCCGGGTCGCGATCGGACGCGCTTCATCTGCCCGCACAGCGGCGGCGGCCGCAACTGGACGCCGACCGCGTTCGACCAGGCGTCACGCACCATCTTCGTCACCGCGCGCGATGTTTGCATGGACATGGTGCCCGCCGAGGGCAAAGGCTTCCTCTCCAGCGGCGTGAACATCGATTATGCCCCGCCCGCCAAAGGGGACGGCCGTTATGGGCTGCTCCAGGCGCTCGACATGCAGGCCGGCAAGATTCGCTGGGCGCACCGTCAGCGCGCACCCTACACGATGGGCGTGCTGGCGACGGCAGGCGGATTGCTCTTCACGGGCTCGGTCGACCGCCAGTTCATCGCCTATGATCAGGCGACCGGCAAGGAATTGTGGCGCCAGGGGACGAGCGACGTGCCCAACGCCTCACCCATCTCCTATTCGGTCAACGGCAAGCAATATATCGCGATGGTCACCGGCCACGGCAATCCGTTGTCGGGCGGACTCGGCAAGCTGACGCCCGAGATCGAGATGCCGGCGGTCAACAGTTCGGCGATTACGGTGTTCGCGTTGCCGGATTGAACGGCGCGGATCGCCTTCTCGACGCGGCACCAGGCTGAAATGGCAGAATCGCTCCGACCTGAACTTTTCATCCGATCCGACACGGGGCACAAACCCCGCAGTAAAATCGGGAGGTGTCGACCTCTTCAATTTTTCAAATTGCAGTCATGACCTAGGTCAATCCGCGATTCAGGAAGAATATGTGCTGCAAATTCCCAAGTCCGGCCTACTTCTTCTATTTCGTAATGTCGCTCGGGCGATAACGGAATTCGCGGGAAATTAGGGCCGACTTGGACCGTTGCATCCTTGCCACTGCCAGCAAAGCTTCGTCAAAAACCAGCAACAAATCAGCAATGTACGTGTTGCGCAGCACAACACTGAAGCTTAGCAATCTTACGTTAAGGTTGGGTGACACGCCCGCCGCGACAAGCAAGGGGACCTCTCATGCGTACCTTCCGGGGAACGGCAGTTCGAAATCTATTGCTCACCACCACGATACTGGGCGGCCTGTCTACACCCAGTGTGACGCTGGCGCAGACCGCCGCCGACACGAATTCGACCACGCCCACGCTCGCCTCGGAAACGTCGCGTCCGGACGATAGCCGGGCGGAAATCGTCGTCACCGGCTCGCGCATCCGCCGCGACAATTTCAAGACGCCATCCGAAGTCAACATCATCATCAAGGATGAGCAGAGCCTCAATGGCGCGCGTGATATCGCGAGCACGCTGCAATCCGCGACAGTGACGTCGGGTGCCTCGCAGATCAACAGTTCCTTCCTCGGCTTCCTTTCCGAAAACGGCGCCGCCGCGAATACCGTCGGCCTGCGCGGCCTCGGTTCGTCGCGTACCCTGATCCTGCTCAACGGCCGACGACTGGCGCCCGCGGGCGTCGGACCGCAGCTCGTTTCGGCCGATCTCAACGTGCTGCCGGATGCGATCGTGGATCGCATCGAAGTTCTGCGCGAGGGCGCGTCTTCGGTTTATGGTTCGGATGCAGTCGCCGGCGTCATCAATATCATCACCGACACCAAGCTGAACGGCTTCACACTGGACGGCTATGACAACGCGCCGACGAGGACGGGCGGTGCCGGCAACAGCATGCGCATGTCGCTGGCAGCCGGCAAGGTGTTCGACCGCGGCCATATCACGGCCTCGTTCGAGTATAAGCACGAAGCCGGTTTGAAATTGTCCGACCGTAGCGCCTTCAGCTGCCCGCGCGACCTGCTCTACAATCCAACCACGGGAGCCGAGGTCGGCGCGCCCGATCCGGCGACCGGCAAATTGTCGTGCTTCCCTTACTCTCTGGGTTCGGGATCGGGTATCGCCAGCGGCTACGGCATCGCCCAGAACTTCACGACCGGCGCGCTCAACCGCCTGAGCTACAACGGCGACAATAGCTCGTTCCGTACGGTGAATGGCCTGACCCGCGTGTCGCCGAGCCCGACGCAGCTGCAGGATACGGTCATTTCGCCGATCCAGACGTTCACCGGCTACGTCAATGGCGGCTATGATATCGGCATCCTGGGCGATGCCGAAATCTACGGCGAAGGCTTGTTCACCCGTCGCGAGTCGCATCAGCAGAATTCGCAGCAGTTCAGCGTAACACAGACCGCTCTATCGCCCAATATCGAGATCTATGGCGGGACCTATGCCGGCACTCCAATTCAGGATGTTGGCCACTATCCAAATAGCCCGTTCTTTCCCAATTCCGTCGCTGCGGCTGGCTACAATTACTTTACGCCCTTCATCATTCCCCGCCGGCTTCAGCAGAATTCGCAGCGGGTCGACTTCATCCGCGCCAATGGCGGCCTACGCGGCAACCTGCCGTTCGGTGACTGGCATTACGATGCGAACTTCCAATATGCGCGGTCGAACGGCCATGCGACTAGCACGCAGATCACCGCAGATCGCCTGAGCAACGCGCTGCAAACCACGCTGGCTCCGGCCGGGACGCCGGAAAATCTGATCACGCGCGCGATCCCGGGTGAATTCGGCGCGGGCAATGCCTATACCTGCGCATCGAACGTCGCCAATGGCGCGATAATCGCCGGATCGACCTGCGCGCCGTTCGACATCTACAATCCGGCGGCCGTGCTGAACGGCATCATCCCGGCCAACGTCTACAATTATCTATACCGGCCTGAAACCGATCACACGATCTATCGGGAAACGATCGCATCGCTGAACCTCGACGGTTCGCTGTTCCAGTTGCCGGCCGGTACGGTCAAGCTCGCCGTCGGCTACGAACATCGCTCGGATTATCTGAACGACACGCCGCCGCTCGCCTCGCGGAATGGCCAGCTCTACAACTACAGCAACAGCGGTATCACCAGGGGCAGCGATCAGGTTGACGAGGGTTATGGCGAACTCAACATACCACTGTTCCGCGACCAGCCCTGGGCTCAGTTCGCCGAGCTGAGCGCATCGGGCCGTTATACCCATTACCGCTCCTACGGGTCGGACTTCACCTACCACATCAACGCGCAATATGCGGTAAATGACATCGTTCGTTTCCGCGGCAATTACGGCACGTCTTTCCGTGCGCCGAACCTGTACGAGCAGTATGTCGCCAGCCAGCAGGGTTTCCTCGGCAGCGGCGTTGACCCGTGTTCGGGCTTCGGCACCTCGGCAGGCGCAGGCACGACCCTGTACAAGAACTGTCTCGCCGCGCTCAGCCCGATCCTGGGTAATTCAGGCGCTCTGAGCTACATTTCGACGCAAGGCCCGGCCATCTTCACCGAGGGCGGCGCAGGCAAGCTCAAGGCCGAAAAGTCTACGACTTGGGGCGGTGGTGTAATCCTGACTGCACCCCGGGACCGGGTCAATCTGTCGCTGGCGATCGACTATTTCAATCTAACCGTCGATGGCGAAATCCAGCAGCTCGGGTCGACGATCCTCACCCGCTGCTATCAGGCCACCGACTTCGGGCCGAACAACCCTTATTGCTCGCTCATCGCAGCGCGCTCGGGTGCTGGCACTGCACATCCGGGTGGGCTCACCACCTTCCAGAATCCCTACCTCAACGTTGCGAGCCAGAAGGCGTCGGGCGTCGACTTCGATCTGCAATATGGGACGCACATTTCGGGTGGTAAGTTCAACCTGCGGGTGCAGGGCACGCGCAATATCCACCAGAAGTATCAGCCGTTCGTCACCGAACCGAGCACCGACTATAATGGCACGCTCGGTCAACAGGGTGCTGGTGCCGGTCCGAAGTGGCTGAGCAGCCTGGATGCGGATTGGACCGACAAGTCGGATACGGTCACCTTCCACTACGGTCTGAAATATGTCGGACCGCAGGATTCGACCGATCTGATCGGTCCTTACGTGGCCGGGC
Source organism: Sphingomonas sp. MMS24-J13 (assembly GCF_044905095.1). Taxonomy (NCBI): domain Bacteria; kingdom Pseudomonadati; phylum Pseudomonadota; class Alphaproteobacteria; order Sphingomonadales; family Sphingomonadaceae; genus Sphingomonas; species Sphingomonas sp. MMS24-J13. The sequence goes on along the minus strand of NZ_CP173258.1, from coordinate 4,783,312 downwards.
TGGGTCTCGGCGCGGTCAATACGATCTACAGGGTCGGCAACTATTTCGAGCACGCCATTTCCGTACGGTTCAAGGTCCAGAAAGCCGGCAGCTTCACCGTCGGCGTTCAGAACCTGACCAACTCGCATCCGCCGGTCGTCAGCCAGACACCGACGACCAACGGCCTGTACACGCGCATCGGCAACTACTTTAACTCAAGCAACTACGATTATTATGGTCGCTCGGTGTTCGTGCACTTCACGCACCACTTCGGCGGCTAAGTCGAAGTTCCCGGAGCAGGGCTTGGCGCCCTGCCCCCATACGCCTCCGGGGACTGGCGCCCGGCAGGTTCCATGATAGACGATAGCCACATCGGCGGCGCCTCTTGCGTCGCCGATGGCGGCTGAGCTCCAGACTGTCTATCGGGATCGACATGGCGACACGGCAAACCTTGGACGCGGCGCATCTGCAGCGTCTGGATGCGATCGTGGCGCGGTCGAAAAGCGATCCGGCCGGTGCATTCGCTTCGGCTAAGACTTTCACCGAAGACTATCCCGCCATACCGGCCGGGTGGCGGGTTTTGGCCCTGACGATGCGCGCTGCGGGCGATAATCCGGCGGCAGATCAGATCGATCTCAGGGCCATCGCGCTGGGTGCTCAGAGTGCCGGGCTCGAAGCCGCCGAACGCGAATTCGCCGCCGGCCGCCTCGAACAGGCCGAACTGTTCGTCCGAGCCTATCTGCGCGATCAGGACGCGAGGGATCCGGGTGCGGCGTTGTTACTCGCCAAAATCGCAGCGCGGTCCGGGGCGCGTCAGCAGGCGGAAACGCTTGCGCAACGGGCCTTGCTGCTCGCGCCTGGGTTTGACGAGGCGCGCATGGCGCTGGCGCACTTCCAGAACGACGCGCATAACGCTCATGGTGCGCTCTCGACGCTCGACGATCTTTTGGCCCGCGCCCCCGATCACCTTCGCGGGCTATCGCTAAAGGCCTCGATCCTTATGCGGCTGCGCCGGATGGACGAGGCCGACGCGGTGTTCGACCGGTTGCATGAACAACATCCGGCGGACTCGCGCGGCTGGATGAACCATGCCTTCCTGCTCAAGACGATCGGAGAGCGTCAAGAGGCGATCCTGGCCTACCGCAACGCACTCGCCGCCAACCCCGCCAACGGCCAAGCTTGGTGGGGCTTTGCCAATCTCAAGATCGCGGCGTTCGATGAGACGGATATCGTCACGATGGAAACCGCGTTGACGCGCGACGATATTTCAGCCGACGATCGGCTGCACCTGCTCTTCGCGCTCGGCAAGGCGCTGGAGAGCCGGGAACGTTACGAGGAGGCCTTCACCCGCTTTTCCGCCGGCGCAAAACTTCGCCTCCAACAGGCGCCGCACGATCCAAACAAGGTCTGGGCGGACGTGGGGCGCGTCCGCGAAACCTTCACGCCGCGCTTCTTAGCCGAACGGGAGGGCTGGGGCTGCCCCGAGCCGGATCCGATCTTCATCGTCAGCCTGCCACGCGCAGGTTCGACCCTCGTCGAACAAATCCTCGCCAGCCATTCCGCGATCGAGGGGACCGAGGAATTGTTCGATCTCGAAAAGATCGCGCTGGAGATCGCCCCCGATCGGCCGGGCGGCTATCTCGACAGGGTCGCCGATCTGACCAGGGACGAGGTTTGCAAGCTCGGCGATGCGTATCTGGCCTCCACCGCGCGCTTCCGCGACACGACCAAACCGCGCTTCACCGACAAGATGCCGAGCAACTGGATGTATGCCGGGCTGATCCGGCTGATCCTTCCCAATGCCAAGATCATCGACGTCCGGCGTCATCCCTTGGGCTGCGGCGTGGCCAACTTCACCCAGCACTTCAATTGGGGGATCAATTTCTCATACGATCTCGACCATATCGGCCAGTTCTACCGCGCGTACGTCGCCCAGATGTCGCATTTCGATCGCACAATACCCGGGCATATCCATCATCTGACGCATGAAGGGCTGATCGACGATCTGGAGCATGAGGTGCGCCGGATGTTGGCCTACCTCGATCTGCCGTTCGAGCCGGCCTGCCTCCGCTTCTATGAAACCAGGCGCGCCGTGCACACACCCAGTTCCGAACAGGTTCGCAAGCCGATCAACCGCGACGGCGTCGATCGCTGGCGCCACTACGAGCGCTGGCTTGATCCGCTGAAGACAGCCCTCGGCCCGGTACTCGACTTTTATCCAAACCCGCCACCCGATCAGGGCTGACCCGCTTCGCCTGACGGCCTGCGCCCATAACGCACTGCAGCAAAATCATTGCCATGTGTGACGATACATCATATCGCTATTCAGATGTCGCCCGCACGAACCGACAGGATGGCGTCGAGCCTGCCGCACCCGGGATGCGTGCGCCTTTTTGCCATCGTCGCGCTGATCGCGCTCGCGTGGCAGAGCATCGTCGTCCAGTCGCACGTCCATCTCGATACGAACGCGACGCCCGCCGCGATCCATCGCACCCAGACGCTCCAACATCGCAGCGCGCCCGCTGATACGCCCGCCGACTGCCCGATCTGCCGGCAATTCGCCCACGCAGGCCATTATCTGTCGCCCGGAGGCTTCCCCTTCACCGCACCCGCCGTTCATGGGTTCTGGCGTGCAATCGGATCTTTGGCGGGCTGGATCGGCGAGCGGCGTTCTCATGCCTGGCATAGCCGCGGGCCGCCATCCCCACTCCGCACCTGACCAGATAATAACAGGCGCCACCTGCGCGCCGCCCAAAGGTTCACGGAGTTTCCCCGCATGCGTGCTCCCCTCCTGTCGGGCGCGGCTATCGCCGCGCTCCTGCCTGCCGTCGCGTTCGCGCAGCAGGCCCCCACCAACGTCATCACCGTCACCGCATCGCCGATCGCGACCGGCCTGGACGACACGCCGACCATCACCGCCAGAGTCGATCGCAGCGCGATACTCGCAGCCGGCGGTTCCAGCATCGCCAATTCCCTCGCCGGGGTGCCCGGCATTTCCGCGACCGGCTTCGCCGCCGGCGCGAGCCGCCCGATCATCCGCGGCATGGATGCCACCCGCGTCCGCATCCTTGAGGACGGCAGCAGTAGCTCGGACGTATCGGATATCGGCCCCGATCACGGCATCCCGCTCGATCCGCTCGCCGCGCAGAGCATCGAGGTCGTACGCGGCGCCGCGACCTTGCGCTATGGCAGCCAGGCGATCGGCGGCGTCGTCAACGTGCTCAACAATCGCGTGCCGATGAGCCTGCCGACCGCGCCTTTTTCGGCCGAGGCCACCGGTAGCTACGGCACTGTCTCCGATGTCGGCGAGGCATCTTTGCTGGCCGATGCGAAGGTCGGCGATTTCGCGCTCCACGCAGACGGCTTCTACCGCCATGCCGGCGATTACGACACGCCCGACGGCACCCAGCAGAACAGCTATTCGCGCGCCCACGGCGAGTCGGTCGGCGGGTCATACTTCTTCGGCGAAAGCCATATCGGCGGCGCGGTCACCCAATATAACGCCAATTACGGCATTCCGAGCGACACGACGCATATCGTCATGCAGCAGACCAAGGGAATGACGCGTAACAGCTTCGATCTGGGAGCGGGCTTGTTCAAAACGCTGACGGTCGATGGCAGCTATGCCAATTACAAGCATAGCGAGGTCGAGCCCGACGGCACGATCGACACCACCTTCCGCAACAAGGAATATGACGGTCACGCCGAATTGCTGCTCGGCCCGATCGGCCCGGTGCGCAATTCCGCGCTCGGCGTGGAATATCAGCATCGCAATTTCTCGGCGGTGGGTGCCGATGCGAGCTATCTGTTCCCGACGGTCACCGAGAGCGAAGCGGCCTATCTCTTCACTGAAATGCCCCTGTTCGCCAATCTGAAACTGCAGGCGAGCGGCCGGATCGAGCATGTCAGCGTCAAGGGCACGCCCAGCACCGACGTGCCGACCAAAGTCGACTACACCCCGATCAGCGGCGCGATCGGCGCATTGCTCGACGTGACCCCCGCGCTCAAATTCGGGGTGACCTTCTCCAGCACCGGCCGCGCGCCGGCGCAGACCGAATTGTTCGCGCGCGGCGGGCATGACGGCCCCAACACGTTCGAGACCGGCGATCCCAACCTCAAGATCGAGCGAGCCAATTCGCTGGAGGGTACCGTCCGCGTGCGGCTCGACAAATTCCGCTTCGACGGCAGCATCTATTCGACCTGGTTCCGCAATTACATCTATGGCGATCTGAACGGGCGGACCTGCGACGACGACGGAGTCTGCGTCGATGGCGACAGCGAGGATCTGAAGGAGCTCAACTACCGCCAGCAGGGCGCGCATTTTCGCGGGCTCGAGGGGCAGGCCTCGTATCAATTGACGAAGATCGGCGACGGCACGTTCGAGGCGAAGGCGCTCGCCGATTATACCCGCGCGACGTTGGACAATGGCGGCAACGTGCCGCGTATCCCGCCTTACCGGATCGGCGGCGGGCTTTCGTGGGAAAGCAAGCCGTTCGATGCCGGCTTCCTGCTCCTTTATGTCGGCCGACAGAACAGGTTCGGCGCATTCGACACCGCGACGCCGAGCTACAAGCAACTCAACGCGCATGTCGCGTGGCGGCCGTTCAGCGCCCATCCGGGCGTGGAACTGGCGATCGTCGGCCAGAATCTGACCAACGACGTGCAGCGCAACGCCGCGGCGTTGAACAAGGACGAGGTCGAGATGCCCGGGCGTAACGTGCGCTTCGTGCTGAAGGTGGCGACGTTCTGAAGGATGACGAATCCTCCCCGTAGCGGTGGGTGATCGAATTTGACTTCCTCGTCATGCTGAACTTGTTTCCGCATCCACCAGGCAACTTGCACGGACAGTGCGGCACGCACGGTGGAGCCTGAAACAAGTTCGGGGTGACGGGGAATTTGGACAGCCGGATCGCGAAATCCGATCCGCTGCCCAATTGCGCTCACCTGGCCGGAACGGGGAGGATTCTCCGTTGCCTATCCCCGCGGCACGCGCTTGCCCTTCGTCCTGCTGGTGAGATGAAACTTGCCGCAGCGATCGCAGCGATAGGGCCGTAGCACCAGCCCGCTATCCCGCGCCGCCAGCACCGCATCTTGCTCGGTCTCGAACCGCATTTTCCGCGCGCAAATGCTCAAACGCGTGCGCATCACTGCTCACCGACAAACCGCCATGTCGCGCGGACCGGCATCAGGCAGCCCATTCCGATATTTCAGGCTGCTGACCGATCAGCGCAAGGCCGTGCGCGATCGAGGTCAATTCTCCACCCGAAGCGATACGGTCCTCGCCGAACCGATCGACGAACAGGCGACGGATACGGGGCGTCAGCGATGTCCCGCCGGTGAGAAAGATGCGATCGATCATCCCGGCGGGAACATCCGCGGCGGCCAGAGCGCGATCGACCGTCGCCTCGATCCGGGCGATATCGGGCGCGATCCAGCCTTCGAACGCCGCACGCGTGACATCGGCCTCGATCGCCAGCTCCGCGCCGGCAAAGTGGAAATGCGCGGTCTCGGCGGTGGACAGAGCGCGCTTGAGCCGGCCGACCGCATCATAGAGCTGGTAGCCAAGCTCCTGCTCGATCACCGCGATCATCCGGCCGATCGCATTGGGATCGATCGCCGCACGGCGGAGCTTTTCCAGGTCCGCCAGCGTCCGGCGATTGCGCATCAGCGCAAGCCGCGACCAGTCGGCGAAATCGTTGAAATAGCCGCCGGGTATCTCCAGCACCTTGTCGAACGAGCGATACGAACCGCCCTTGCCCAGCATCGGCATGACGAGATTGTCGACGATGCGGAAATCGAACCGGTCTCCGGCGATCCCGATACCGGCGTGACCGAGCGGGCTACAGCGCCGCACCGCCCCCGGCGCCTCGATCCGCACGACCGAGAAATCGCTGGTGCCGCCGCCGAAATCCGCGACCAGGATGGTCGCCGGATCGGTGATGCGAGAAGCATAGCTGAACGCCGCGCCGAGCGGTTCATAGACATAATGAATTTCCGCCCCGAGCCCGCCGAACATCAGATCGTAGCGGGTTCGCGCCAGCGCCTCGTCCGGCCGCCCGCCGGCATATTCGACCGGTCGACCGACCACGACGCGCGACGCCGCGCCCGAAAGCGCGCCGTGCGCCCGCGCGCCCATCTTCTGAAGAAACAGCCGCCCCAGATCCTCGAACCGATAGCGGCGTTCGAGAATACTGGCATGTTCGAAGGCGGCACTGGCCACGACCGACTTGAACGACTGGATGAAGCGGCTGTCCTGCGGGAAAGCGAGATATTCGCGGATCGCCCATGGCCCGGCGTCGGCGGCCAGCCCGTTACGCTGGCCTTCCTCCTCCCAGAAGCACAGCGCCGAGCGGAACACGGCGTCGGGCGCCTCAGGGCCGTCGAGCATCACGAGATCGGCGGTTTCGCCCCGCGCGACGGCCGCCACCGAATTGGTGGTGCCGAAATCGAGGCCAAGGGTGAAGGGACTTGAAGCTGACATGGTGCGGGCGCGTCTAGCGGCGTCGGCAGCGTCGGCAAGGCGCCATCATTTATCGCATCAGGCCCGCGGCCCGCAGCGCATCCTCGATGATCTTGCCCACGCCCTGAGCAGGAGCGGCCGATTTCGGCGGCTCGGCCATGCGGCTGAGTTTTGCGGTGCGCGGCACCGGCAATCGCGAGGCAGGCGCGGTTGCAGCCGCGGCCATCGCGTCGGGCGACCGGGCGGGCTCAGCCTGCCGTACGCCCGAAAGCCCCCAGAAGGCAGCAACCCGCCGGGTGGAAGAGATGCCCGTCTCCAGCATGAATGGGCCGGCGGTGCCGCAGGCATGCTCGCCCACCGTGTCGAGCGGCGTACCATGGCTCATGCCGGTGATGCTATATTCCTCGATCACGGCGCGCCGAGCGGCATCGCGCCAGATGCGGTGCGGATAGCCGTCCACGATCTCGACCGTGCCCGGCGTACCATCGACGCCGTGGAGCACGCGCCACTGATCGACGATGGCGTCGGCGTTGCTGGGCTTGACCGTAGCATCGGCGGTACCGTGCCAGATCGAGATTGCCGGCCAGGGTCCGCGATACGACGAGGCCTGCCGGACGAGCGCGCCAAGCTCCGCCGGCGCGGGCATTCCGTGCCCACGCATGCGTTCCAGCGCCTGCGAGACATTCGATGCGGTGCCATAAGGCAGCCCGGCCATGATCGCACCGCCGGCAAACAGTTCGGGATATGTCGCCAGCATCACCGATGTCATGGCGCCGCCGGCCGAAAGGCCGGTCACGAAGATGCGTGCAGGATCGACATCATATTGATCGATCATCGTGTCGATCATCTGGCGGATCGACAGCGCCTCGCCGCTGTCGCGAGAATAGTCACCGGGCTGGAACCAGTTGAAGCAGAGATTGGGATTGTTGGCGCGGCGCTGCTCCGCGAAGAGCAGGACGAAGCCCTGTTCGTCCGCCAGTTGCGACCAGCCCGAACCATGGTTGTAGCCGGCCGCAGTCTGGGTACAGCCGTGAAGAACGACGACCAAGGCGGGCTGATCGGCGACGCTGTCGGGAACATGGATCCGCGCGCGCAGATTGCCCGGATCGTCGCCGAAGCTCTCGAGATCGCGCAGCCGATCGATCGATCCGATGCGCGCGCCCGCGGCGAGCTTCGACAGATCGGCAATGCTATCCGACAGCTTCTTCATCAGGCGCCTCCGGGCCGCGCGACATGCCGGCCATCAGCGAAACGCGCGGAAGCGATTTGCTGCACTGCACAATATGGCTATCGCCCAGCCCCGCGCAAGCGCGATAAGCGCAATCATCGCCAAAGCGGGGTCCGCGCGGCCAGATCGTTGCGGATCGTGGTCGCCGCTACCCCACCTTCGCCCATGGCATGGCTGATCTGATCGAGACCGAGTACGACATCCCCTGCCGCATAGAGGCCGGGGATCGAGCTGCGCTGGTGGGCATCGACCAGCATGCAGCCCTCCTCGCTTACGCCAGCCCCCAAAACCCTCGCAAGATCGGACCGGACGACCGAGCCCAGCGCAGGATAGATACTGGCGAAGGCGAAGCAGCCGGCATCGGTGAAGACCGAAATGCCATGCGGGCCGAGCACGAAAGCGGGTGGGCCGGCGAGCAACGCCACCCCTGCATTTGCGAGCTCCGCCTGCTGACCTTCGTCCAGCGCATGGCCATCGCCCGGTGCGATCAGGGTGATATCGGCGCTGTAGCCACGTAGGAACAGGGCCTCGCGCATGCCCCGCGCGCCGGTGCCGATCACGCCGATCGCCTGATCGGTGACTTCGAAGCCATCGCAGATCGGGCAATACCGCAGCAGCCCCCGCGCCAGCGCTTCGTCATGCATATCGTCCGGCATATCGGGGCGATTATTGACCACGCCGGTGGCGAGCAGCACCGAGCGCGCGGCGATCGTCCCGCCCCCGGTATCGACGAGGAAGCTTTCGCCATCCTTGTGGATTGCCGACACGACGGTGTCTTCGATCCGCGCACCATAGATGCGCGCCTGCTGGTTCATCCGCCGCAGCAGATTGGGGCCGCTGATCCCTTCGGGAAAGCCGGCATGGTTGCGGGTCTTGGGGATCAAGGCCGCGCGGCTGTCGCCTGAATCGGCCACCAGCACGTTCAGATGAAAACGGGCGAGGTAGATCGCCGCGGTCAGGCCGGCGGGCCCTCCCCCTACGATCAGGCAATCCACATTTGGTGTCGGCATCGGCCCTCGGCAGCGCGGTCGTCCGCCTGATCCTGACCGGCGGGACTTCGAAACAACGGCTTGAACCGATGACAGGAGGCCGGAACCGTAAACCGCCCGCCGCGATAAGCAAGGATTGGGATCGCATCGTCACTCTTCCGCCTGGCCCGAGATGGCCCGATTTCGACACGGAAGCGAAGGGCGGTTCAGCTCCGCGAAAGCCCATGGCCGCCACCTGCGCAGCCAACCGATCGTCGCTTCCGCATTGTGCACGGGGGCGCGAAGGTGCAATGGAAGCGCCACCTAATCGTATGCACCATCACCAAATCATTGCCGTAGCAGCGGTTTGCTCCCGCCCGGCAACCTCCCTCGAAGATGGCCACCCGGCCGGAACGACGGCCGCGACGCGGTACGCGCACCTTTTCGCATGGTTCGGCGGCCCGCTCCGCTGAGGGATCGATCCGCCCCGAAGGCGTCTTGCGCGGTGCTGCCCGGCACCTGGCTCGTCGGTGGGCTGGGCGCCAGCATGGTCTTGCTGGCCGTGCTCATGGCGATGGTCCGGATGCGGATCGGCCCGCTCGCGATCGGCGCTACCGCCATGTACGCGACCGGCACGGCGGCCGTCATACTGCGCTACCTGTGCCGCGGCGACGGCGCGCGCTGGCGCAATGTCGTGCGCGATTACAGCGAATATGCGGGGCTGTTCGTGGCAGTGTGCGTGATGGGCGCGATGGCGAGCTATCCTATCGCCGCCGCCAATCACGGTTTCGCCGACGCCCGCCTGGAAGCGATCGACCAGACGCTGCGGTTCAACTGGATGGCATGGTACGATGTGGTCGCCGCGCATCCGATGCTGCAAATCCTCGGCCGGACCGTCTATCAAAGCATCTTCGTGACGCCGCTCATCCTGTTCGGCTATTTCGCTTTTGCCGGCCGGCGGGCGGAGGCACGGTTGTTCATCGTCTCCTTCTGGATCGCCGCCGTCCTGACTTTGGCACTGTTCAGCCTCATGCCGGCGCAGGGTCCGCTCGCCTTCCTCGAGCGCGGCCGGATCCCCTATATGCCGGTCAGCGCGCTCTATCAGGCCGAGCTCATCCCGGCGCTGCGCGATCATGCGTTGCGGAGCGTCGATCCGGGTAGCCTGCATGGCCTGGTGTGCGCACCCAGCTTCCACGCCGCCAGCGCGATCCTTTATATGGCTGCCGCCTGGTCGGCGAAGCCGCTACGCTGGCCGCTGCTCGCGCTCAACGCCGCGATGCTTTTGGCGACGCCGGTCGAAGGCACGCATTATCTGATCGACATCATCAGCGGCATCGTGGTCGCGCTGGTTGCTCTGAGCGGCGCGACGATACTGGCGCGGTTTTCGCACGATCTCGCGCGGGGCAAGGCCTATCCCGATAGGGTGTCATCGCCGAACTTGTTCGACAGTGAGGCTTTCGCAAGCGCCCGTGCGGCCCGCACTGCACGGAACCGCGATAGCCAGGAATTGCCCACGCCTACGCCGCGTCGTGCCAGGCTGCCGTAGGTTTTCGCGGGTTTAGTCGCCCCAACTTGCGAACAAGGCAATCGCCGCCGCCGTCATCACGGCGGTTGCCAGCCATCCCACCAGCTTCAGCGCCAGCGGCAACTGGAACTGTCCCATCACCTTGCGGTTGCTGGCCAGAACCATCATCAGCACCATGATCGGTACCGCCACCACACCGTTGATGACCGCGCTCCAGAACAGGGCCTTGATCGGATCGATCGGGCTGAAGTTCAACAGCACGCCGAGCAAGGTCGCAACCGCGATGCAACCATAGAAGGCCTTGGCGCGATGCGGCTTGCGCGCGAGGCCGACATGCCAGCCGAGCATCTCGCCCAGCGCATAAGCCGATGAGCCGGCAAGCACCGGCAGGGCCAGCAGCCCGGTGCCGATGATGCCGAGCGCGAACACGAAGAAGGCGAACTTGCCCGCGATCGGCCGCAACGCTTCGGCCGCCTGGGCGGAGGTCTGGATGTCGGTCACACCGCTGGCGTTCAAGGTCGCGGCGGCGGTGATGATGATGAACAGGGCGACCGCATTGGAGAGGCCCATGCCGACATAGGTATCGACGCGTATGCGATGGAATTCGGCAGGCGCCTGATCCGGGGCGCGCTCCAGCGGCCGCGCCTTGGGGGTCTCCTTGACCTCCTCGACTTCTTCCTCGGCCTGCCAGAAGAAGAGATAGGGGCTGATCGTGGTACCCAGGATCGCGACCACCGCGGTCAGATATGGGGCCGACCAGGTCAAGCGCGGGACGATCAGGCTATAGCCGACGGTACCCCAGGGCACATGGACGACGAGCGCCACCGCCACATAAGCGAACAGCGACACGGTCAGCCACTTGAGCACCGAAACATAGCGCGAGTAACGCGAAAACGTCTCGAGCAGGACGGTCACTATCCCGAATGCGGCGACATAGAACAAGGCTGGGCCGCCGATCAGCAACTGCAGCCCAGCCCCCATCGCACCCAGGTCCGCGCCGATATTGATGATGTTGGCGACGACGACCAGCAGGACGATCGCATAGCCGATGCCTGCAGGATAATGATGCTTGAGGTTGCCGGCGATGCCGCGGCCGGTCACCCGCCCGATCCGCGCACTGATTTCCTGGATCGCGCACATGAGCGGCCAGGAAAACAGCATCACCCAGGTCAGGCCGAATCCGAACTGCGCGCCCGCCTGCGAGTAGGTCGCGATGCCGCTGGGATCGTCATCCGATGCGCCGGTGATCAGGCCCGGCCCCAGCACCTGCAGCAGTTTGGGCCGCTCGGGCTGTTTCACATCCTCGGGCGGGTTCGGCGGCGGCACTTGCATCGACTGAATCTCTCCCGCGCCGGTGCGCGCGCGCCCCCGATAGCACGGGAAAACGAATGCAAAAGTATGGCAATTGGTAATCTTTGGCGTGCCGGCTCCGGCTGGCATCCGATCATGTCTCGATCGAGTTTTTTTGGCGAGGCGCTGTGATCGGCGAGGTCAGCGCGCGTGAGATGATCGCGGTCGATCCGATATCGTTATGACGCCGCAGGCCGGTTCGCCCCGCAGCGTCGACTTACCGTCAATTCAGCACCGCGGTCCCCAGATGGAACTGGGCACGGGCGGGCATCCCCGCGTCTGCTCCGCAATACTCCATGCGCGGTCGGCCAGCCGTTCGGCGGCCATGAAATGTCGATCGCGGACCAGATCGTTGGCCGCCTGCTCGGCGGCCTCGCGTTCGCGCCGCTCCGCGGTCAAAAGGTCTTCGAGGGCGGCTGCAACGTTGCTCATGAGAAATCTCCTTGCCAGGCATAACGTGCCGGGCAGCGAAGATTTCCGGATGATCGCTCAGGCCGGCAATTCGGCCCGGCGCGTGATCGACGCGGTCGGTGCGCGGCGAGTGCGGCTGCGGCTCCGCCGAGAGAGGCTGATCGTCACACCCTACGATATCCTGCGCGGCTGCCTTCGCTCATTATCCCGAATTGTCCCGAAGCCAATGTGCTCATGCCGGTCGAGCACCATGCCGATCAGAGCCACGCGCCCGCGGTCATCGGTATCGATGGGGATCGCCGCCTGATTGCCGCCAGCGGTAAGGTATGGCAGTCTGTCGCACAGACAGGGGCTTGCGCGATGGCTATTCGGGTTGAAGGACGCCGATTGTGCGCCGTGGCACTGCTGATCGCGCTGATCCCCGCGATCGGCATTTTCGGAACGCCCGCGCATTATAGCGTGCCGGTCGCGATCGTCCTGACCTTGGCCCAGCTGGTCCTGATCGGCAGCGCGGCGCTGGGGCTGATCGTCCCGGCGTGGCGATCGGGCGACGACCGGCGCCGCCAGATCGCGATTGCCGGTGTGCTTGCGATCCTGCCCTGGGCCTTGCTCACGCTGATGCCGGGTTACGGCCCGCCCTTCGCGTCCAACCTGGCGATGAACCATATCCGCTTCGTCATCCTGTTCGTCTCGACCGCCCTGCTCGGCAGCGCCTTCCTGCTGCTCAAGGATCCGCTGGCGCAAGGCGGCGACCATTTGCTTGCACCGCTGGGGCAGGCGGCAGGGCTGCTCGCCACTCTCATACAACTCGTCTGGGCGAGCATCATGATCGGCTGGACGATGTCGGAAGCGCACAAGCCCGCCAGCTTCGTCGAGATGTACAATAGCCCGCTCGGCAACGCGTCCGACGTGCTGCTCTTCTTCGCCGGGTTGATGACCTATGTGGCGACCATCTTCTTCGCGCCGTCGTTCGCGCGGGTCGGCTGGCTCGGACGCGGCAAGGCCGGTGCGATGGCCGCTGTCGCTGCGATCGCGGTCATCGGCCTGATCGGACGCGGCCTGCAATATCCCGATCTGTCGGACGACTGGTACACGATGCCCGGCATGATCGTCGGCATTCCGGCGATCCCATGGCTGATGCCATATATGCTGGGCGTCAGCGCACTGTTCAAAGCGAGCGCTGACTGAGCGCCCTCCCCAGCCAGGCGGGGTTGGCCACAGGGGAAGGGCGGCGTCCGGCTGGCGATCGCTCGCTTAGCATGCCGACCTCGCGGATCTTTCTGCCACGACCGACGCGCTCGAGCCGATCCGAATTGGACTAACTCTCCACCATCGCGAACAACCGGACGCCATCCACCTCCCCCACGGGCTCGGCCCGCAGGCCTTCCGCGCGACTGACGAACAACGATTTGGCCATGGCCTCGCTTGCCGTCAGCACCCCTGGTATCGCCGCCGCTGCGATCGCGCCCAGTTCCGCCACGCCGTGGCCGATCAGAGCCGCCGGCTCATCGAGCCAGTGCACCAGCGCGAAATGACCGCCGATGCGCAGCGGGTGGCGCGGTAACGGCTCGGCCAGCAGCAGCTTCGCATAAGCCCAGGCGCTGTCCGTGTCCGGGAAAGCGACCAGCCGGGCGTTGGCCGCCGGCAGGGTCAAGGTCGGCTGGATCGGGAAGGCGGCGATCTTCCGGCGGAACGGCCCGATAATCTCGTCGAGCGCCTCGGCAAAGCGCCCCTCATCCAGTAAATCGAGCCCCTCGAACGCGATGTGAAGCATTGCGGCCAGCCGTCGATCGGGCCGTCCGCTTGCGTCTTCGTGCCCCGACGCAACGATCCGCGCGGTCCGCGGCGCGCGGACTATATGCTGCCCGCGGCCGGTACCCTGCCAGCGGCTCCCCAGCTTGCCGATGCCGTCGCCGAACCGGCCGGGCTCTTCGTCGATCACCAGGAGCTGGAAGGGCTCGCTTGCGAGATGCTCGGCGTTCAGCACCGCCGCGCCCATCGCCCAATCGCCGGCAAGTAAAGCGGCCAGCGGTTCGTAGCCGCCGCTGACACGCGTTGCGAGGCGGATGCTGGTCGCTTGCGCCAGGCAGGCTTCGAATCGTTCGACCCAATCGCCGCCGTACGGCGTCACCGACTGCTGCGCGAAATTGGCGGCATCGGTCGGCAGGATCAGGTGCAGTTCGGCACCGGCGCGCAGCACCTGCTCGGCAACGACGATTTCCGCGCCGGCGCCAAGCGCACCATAAGCGAAGCCGATCCGCTCCTGGCGCAGGATCTGATCGACCGCTTCGCGCAACGGCCCGGCGCCCTCGTCGCCAATGCCGAGATGACCGGCATAATGGAGCGAGCGCGGCGGCTGGAAGCGCGCCAGCCATGGCAGTTCCAGCCCTTGCGCGGCGGCGATGCGGCGCATCTGGTGGAGCGTGACGGCATGGTCTTCCCACGCCGCGGGCTCGCGCTCGATCGCTTCGGCCAGCGCCTGTTCGGCACCGGCGACGTCACCGCGCACCAGCAACGCTTCGGCCCGCGCCGCCACCAGATAATAAGGCTTTTCCGGGATGCCGGTCTCGCGCTCGAGCCAGGCGAGCAGATCGCCGGCCATGGCGCGGCCCTGTTCGACATTCCCCGCCAGCAGCGACAAGGCCGCGACGTTCGCGCGGGTATAAGGCTGCGGCGCGATCCGGTCGGCCTCGGCATAAGCGGTGGCGGCGTCGGCGAAGTTGCGCGCGCGCGCATCGCCCACCGCGCGCAACGCTTTCTCCTTGAGCAGCCGCCCCTTGACCGCGAGCGCCGCCGGATCGCCATCGAGCCGGTCGAAGCCACCCGCCCGGAACATCGACCAGGCATGATCGATCGCGCCGCCGCGCGCCGCGGTAATGATCGCCGGCAACGAATAGCGCCCATGCCAAACGGGCCATGGGCGGCCATCCCCGGGCCCCGGCCCCGGTTCCAAGCTCATGGTCATCAACCTCCGGGGCGTGTCGCTAGCATTTTCGCGCTGCCGGGAATAGCGATCACGGGGTGCGGCGGATCGACGCGCTCCGCGTGAAGGCAGGCATGCACTTGTGCAACCTCTTCTCGCCTTGAGTGGCGAGACCCATTTGGACGGGCTGATCAGGCCTTGCGCGTCGCCGCCGTCACGGTTGATTTTTTGTTTGCTGCCGTGGTCTGTCGCGGGGGCGCCCGCTGCCCTATGCGCTGCAGAAAGGAAACGACATGGCCGATCGATTGAAGCTGCTCATATCCGAGCGCAACAAGTTATGGGCGGCAGCGCGACTGCGGGGGCTGCCGGCCGGCACGCCAGAACGCGATCGCATCGCCGAACTCGACGAGGAAATAAGGCAACGCAAAGCTGCAAAGGCTGCCAAAGCCGAATGACCCCACATGGATAGGCGACCCGCCGGGACGCCCCGCGGAGCGCCCTTCCCGGCGCCATTGGCGCGGACCCAGCGCGATTACGCCTGAAACTATTCGGTGATCAGCGGCCCGCGCCGGCGAGCCCGTCCCGATCGGGACGGAAGCCGAATTCAGTCGCCGCGTGCGGCGCCTTGGGCTCGGCATGCCGGCGGCCGTCGCGGTTGAGGTAATAACGGTGGAAACTGTCCTCGCGGACGAGCTGCCAGCCGCGAAAATGGGCGAAAATCATCATCATGGTGCCACCTAACACCAGATGTGCCGATTGGTTGCGCACGGATAAAACCGTCTTGAACCGATTGCATCCGGCTTGCGTCCATCGGCGTGCCTTGCGCACCGATCGGATCGGGCGGACAACGGATCCACTCATCGGAGGGTCAGGATGCGGATCGGCAGGCGGGGCATGATGGCCGGCACGGCGGCGGCGTTGGTCGGCGCCAAGCCCCACGACACCACGGCCGACTGGAAGGCGCTGGCCGAAGACGTCAAGGCCGAGATGGCCTGGGCGTGGGATCTCTACAAGGAGCATGCCTGGGGCAAGGACGAGATCAAGCCGGTCAGCGGCGGCAATTCCAGCTTCCCGCTCAAGAACCGCCATCTCGGGCTCAGCCTGGTCGAGGCGCTCGATACCTTATGGGTGATGGGGCTCGACAGCCGCTTCCGGGAGGGGATCGACTGGGTCAAGACCAGCCTCGATTTCGATGTCGACGGCGAGGTTTCGGTGTTCGAGACCTCGATCCGGCTGGTCGGCGGTCTCCTCTCGGCGCACCACGCCAGCGGCGATCGGACGGTACTGGCCAAGGCGAAGGATCTGGCCGATCGGCTGCTGCCCGCGTTCGCCAGCCCGACAGGCATGCCGTATCGCAAGATCAACCTACGCACCGGCAAGCCCAGCGAGCCGATCAGCAGCCCGGCCGATATCGCGACATATCTGCCCGAATGGGGCACGCTCAGCCGATTGACCGGCGACATGCGCTATCGCGATGCCGCGCGAAAGGCGGTCGTCGCTTTGTTCGACCGGCGCTCGCGGCTCGATCTGGTCGCGACGCAGATCGATGTGCGCAGCGGCGAATGGCGCGATCGGCGGGCGACGATCGGATCCTATTGCGACAGCTTCTTCGAATATCTGTGGGATGCATGGCAGTTGCTGGGCGATACCGCCTGCAAGCATATGTACGATGTCTGCACCGCCGCGATCCTGAAACACCAGCAGACGTGGAAGGGCGGCAACCTCTGGTTCGCCGATGTCGATTTCGAGAGCGGCCAGGTGGTCAGCACCGAACAGGACGAGCTCGCTTCTTTCTACGGCGGGCTGCTCGGCCAGGGCGGCGCGATGAAGCTCGGCGCGGCCTGCACCGAAAGCTGGGCCAAGGTGCAGACCCGGTTCGGCATCCTGCCCGAAGGCTATGACTATGCCAAAGGCGAGCCGACCCAGAAGGGCAATGCGCTCCGGCCGGAACTGGCCGATGCCGCGTTCAATCTGTGGCTGCTCGATCGCAAGCCACGCTGGCGCGCGATCGGGCGCGACCATTTTCTCGCGATGAAGCGCTGGAACAAGGCGCGCTACGGCTACACCGATCTCGCCGACGTTACGTCCGATCCCAAGCGCCAGGCCGATCACTGCCCCGGCTACTGGTGGTCCGAGCAGATGAAATATTATTACCTGCTCTTCGCGGATACCCCGCGCTTCGATTACCGTCGCAATTACCTGTCGACCGAAGGCAACGTGCTGTTGGGTTTCCGCCACGGTCGATAGGACAATCGTCCAAAATCTTTGAATTGCTGCACCGCAGCGGATTGCTTCCCTTTCGTAGCTGTGCAGAACTGTCGCGGTCCGGAAACAATCCGGGTCAGGCTTGGGCAGCGAAGGGGAAGACGTGGCCGAAGACTTTATGCCGATCGACCGGCGGACACTGTTTGCGCGTATCGGCAAGCTTGCCGGCGCCGCGGTCATGTACGAGGCGATGGCCTCGCTCGCCCATGCAGCGGAATCGACCTTCACCGGCCCGATCGGGCTGACCGGCGCGCCCAAAGGCGCTTCGGTTTTGGTGCTCGGTTCGGGCCTCGCCGGGATGGTCGCGGCCTATGAGCTGCGCAAGGCGGGCTACAAGGTCCAGATCCTCGAATATCAGAACCGCTCGGGCGGCCGGAACTGGTCGCTCTATGGCGGCGACACCTATACCGAGCTCGGCGGCTTCACCCAGCATGTGGGCTTCGACAAGGGGCTCTATCTCAACCCCGGCCCGTGGCGCATCCCGCACCACCACAAGGGTCTGCTCCATTATTGCCGGATGCTGGGCGTGAAGCTCGAGCCGTTCATCCAGATCAACTACAATGCCTATGTCCATTCGACCCAGGCGTTCGGCGGCCGCCCGCGGCGCTATCGCGAGATCGAATCCGATTTCGACGGCCATGTCGCCGAATTGCTCGCCAAATCGACGCAGCAGGGCAAGCTCGACCAGCCCGTCACCAAGGAAGACCAGGAGATCCTCCTCCAGGCGCTGCGCAACTGGGGCGCGCTCGACAAGAATTACACCTACGCCAAAAGTCTCGAGGCCAGCGATCATCGCGGCTTCGATCATCCGCCCGGCGGCGGGCTCGATGCGATGCCGACGCCGAGCGACCCGATCGGGCTGAGCGATCTGCTCCGCTCGGGCTTGTGGCGCGCGATCGGGCAGGCGCATGCGTTCGACGTCCAGCAATCGATGTTCCAGCCGATCGGCGGCATGGGCATGATCGGCCAGGCGTTCGGGCGCGAGCTCAAGGACGTGACCCGCTACAATGCCAAGGTCACCGCGATCCATCAGGACGATAGCGGGGTCACCGCGACGTTCGTCGATACGGTCGCGGGCGGCGCACCACAGACCGCGCATGCCGATTGGTGCGTCTGCACGATCCCGGCTTCGATCCTGAGCCAGATCCCGATGAACGTCGGCAAGCCGATGCAGAATGCGATCTACGCGCTTCCCTATGGCGCGTCGGCCAAGGTCGGCCTGCAGATGAAGCGGCGCTTCTGGGAGGAGGATGACGGCATCTATGGCGGCATCACCTACACCGATCAGCCGAGCGCGCTGATCGGCTATCCCTCCACCGATTTCTTCAAAACGGGCAAGGGCGTGCTACTGGGCGCCTACACGTTCGGATCGGGCGCGGTCGATTTCACCGCCATGTCGCCCGAGCAACGCATCGCCAAGGCTGTCGAATATGGCGCCAACATCCACCCGCAATACCGCAAGGAGTTCGAGACCGGCGCGACCGTCGCGTGGCACCGCGTGCCATGGACGCTCGGCTGTTTCGGCCAATGGAGCGAGGAGATGCGCGCCGCGCATTATAACGACATCTGCCAGATCGACGGGCGCATCGTTCTCGCAGGCGAGCATGTCTCGATGATACCCGCCTGGCAGGAGGGCGCGGTCCTTTCCTCGCTCGACGCGATCGGGCGGCTTCACAAACGCATCGTGCAGGGGTGACGGGCATGGCGATGAAGAAGATCATCTTGCTGATCGGTGCCGCCGCCGGACTATCCTCGACGATAGTTGGCGTCGCATCCGCCCAGCGTTTCTCGGGCTATCCATATCAGACCGGGCAGGAGGTCTACGAGCATATCTGCCAGGGCTGTCACATGCCCGACGCCAAGGGCGCGACGGGCGCCGGCACATATCCCGCGCTGGCGAGCAATCCGCGATTGCAGGCCGGAGTCTATCCGGTGATCGTGATGCTGCGCGGCCAGAAGGCGATGCCATCTTTCGCCGATTTGACCGACAAGCAGATCGCCGACGTGACCGATTATATCCGCACCCATTTCGGCAACCAGTATCCGGGGACGATCACGCCCGATCAGGTCGGCAAGATGCGCCCGCAGCAGATCAAGCGGGATGCCCAGCGGCCGGGGTGATATAGCTCCGTCGTTTTACTGAAAACCCCTGCTCTTCGCCTTCAACCAGGCTTGCATTCCCCTGCGCTTCGTCACCGCCGCGATATTGCCCGGCGTCAGGCCATCGCGCGCGGTGCCGGGGAACAGCACGGTCGTCACCCTGCCCCCGATGCTCTCCATCGCATTTGCCACCCGCGTGCACGCCCCGACACCGTCGCGCTTCACGCATAACTCCCGCCCCAGCGCGCGGTGCAGTGCCAGCGAGCCCTCGCCGAGCTTCCCGAACGGGCCGGTGTCGGCGACGATCACCGGCACCACCCGCCCCTTGGCGATCACGACGCCGAAATCGCCGACATGCACCCCGGTCAGGCGCGTGAATTCGCCGCGCACGTCGCGCGGCCCGGCTTCCGGGATGACGACATAGGGGATGACATCGGCATCGACCGAAATGTCCTCGCCATGCGGACCATCGAGGATCAAAGCGGTGCCGCATTGATCGGTGCGGCCATGGCCCGGGCCGCACGCAAAGGGCGATCCATCGAGATCGACCGCGAGCTTGGCGGTATAGGCGATCGCCCCGTCGGGCAGTCGGCGCAAGGCGGTGACGGCGTTGGGATCGTTGCGGCAGCCGTAGACGGCGTGCCCGCGAAAGCGATCGCGGGCATCGCATTCGTCGAATTGGCGGCGATACGCCTCGCTCACCGGCGCGCCGGCAGGAAGATCGACGCCACGCGGCCAGATCGAAGCGCCTTGCAGCGCAGTGGCCAACAGGAAGGCGGTCAGCATAAGCGGCGCTATAAACCGCCGATTGCGGCCGTGCGATCAGGTTGCGACGGGCGGAACGCAGCGCGCGCCGCCCGATCGCCAGGCAGATGTCAGAGTTTGAACGAGACGCGTGCGTACCAATAGCCGCCATTGATGCCGTAGGGCGAGTAGGTCAGCGGGGCATTGTAGACCGCACCGCCCGAGGCGGTTTCACCCCCGATATAGGGATCGGTGCCGGATTTCTTGTTGAACAGATTGTTGGCGCCGGCAGCGATATGCAACCGGGCGGTGAGATCGTAGCCCGCTTCGAGGTCGGTGATCCCGGCCGCGTTGATCTTGGTATAGGTGTAGGTGCCGCCGCCATCGTTCAGGATCGCACTGGTCTTGCTGTAATAGGTTTCGCGCGCGGTGACCGAGAATTTGCCCAGGTTCCAGTTCACGCCGCCGATCAGCTTCACCTTGGGCTGCGAGGTGGTGAGGAACGAATAAAGCTGCGCGTCGAACAGGGTCAGGTTGGGGTTGAACGCGGTCAGGGTCGCCGGTACCGTGCCGGCCTTGGTGACCTTGGTCTTGTTATAGGCCCCCGACAGCGAGAATATTGCGTGGCCGGCCGATCCGAGATCGGCATTGTAGCTGGCGACCATGTCGATGCCCCGCGTCCGGGTCGTCGGCCCGTTCACGAACGCTTCGACGCCGATCGAGCTCAATTGCTCGACCGCATAGCCGCTTTTCACGATCGACTGCCACACCAGATCGGCCGGGCTGAACGATGCGCTCTGCGTATCGACCTCGCCCGATCCGACGATGCGATCGCGCAGTTTGATCTGATAGGCATCGACCGTGATCGTCAGGCGTGACACCGGTTGCAGCACGGTACCGACCGAATAGTTGGTCGACTTTTCGGGCTTCAGATTGGGGATGCCGAGCACCTTGGCCGCCGGCGAATTGGCTGCAATCTGAACGAAGGCCGAGTTCGGCGAGACGTTGACCTGGGTATAATATTCTTCGGCGAGCGTCGGCGCGCGGAAGCCGGTCGAGGCAGTGCCGCGGATCGCAATCTCGGGCGTGAAATCGTAGCGGCCGGTGGCCTTCCACGTGGTCTTGCCGCCGAAATCCGAATAATTCTCGTACCGGACGGCCCCGTCGAGCTTCAGATTTGCGATCTGGGTGTAGGAAAAGTCGCCGTAGAACGCGTAATTGTGCCGTTTATGGACGCCGGCCGAGCTCGGGCTGTAGCCAGGAAAGGATTGCGCGCCAGTTCCGTAATAGGAACTCGGATCACCCGACCCGATCGTATAGCTATTCTGGCGATATTCGGCGCCCCCTGCCAGCGTGCCAATCGTCGAGATCTTGTAGGTCAGATCCAGATTGTTGGTCCATTCGGTCGCTTCGAACGAGCCATCATAGAAATTGGTCGGCGTGGTACCGGTGTCGATGAACAAGTTCCGGTTGGCCGAGTTCAGCGTGTAGACCTTCTCCTGATCGACGCCGTAGGTCGAGCTCAGATCCCAATGGAAAGCACCGCTGCCACCCTCGGCACCGCCGGTGAATTGATAATCGGTCTCACGAATGGCTTCCTGCGGGCGGAAGCCCGTACGGGAGAAGATGAAGGTCGGATTGGCCGCGACCGTCGCGTTATAGACCGCCGAACTGACCGTACCAGGATCGACTCCCAGTACCGCCGTGCGCACGAGCCGGTTGGGCAAGCGGATATTCTCGTAGGATTCGGCCTTGCGATAACCGACCGTACCGAACGAATAGAAACTCAGATTGTCGGTCGCGTCGAAGCCGGCATTGTAGGAGCCGACCCCGAATTTGGAGCGGGAATCGCCGACGATCGGGTTGACGTTGGGATAATTCTTGAGCGCCAGATAATCGGCCGCCAGCGCACCGGTCTGCGGCACGGTGCCGGTTGCCGGATCGAGCACGCGGATATCCTGTTCGCCGCGTTGGCTAAAATCGTGAAAACGATAGAAACCAGTGAGGTTCAAATAGCCGCGATCGTTGGTGATGCCGTAATTGACGCTGCCCGAATAGGTCTTGCCGTCGCCCTTGTAATAGGTGCCGCCGGTCGCGGAGAGTTCGCCACCGGCTTTCTTCTTGAGGATGATGTTGATGACGCCGGCGATGGCATCGGAGCCATATTGCGCGGCGGCGCCGTCTTCCAGCACCTCGATATGGTCGATCGAGGCGGGGGTGATGAAATCGAGATCGGGGGCGGCGCCGCCCTGGAACGGGCTCGACAGAACGTGGAGGTTGGCAGTGCCGTGCCGACGCTTGCCGTTGACCAGAACGAGCGTGTCGTTCGGGCTCAGCCCGCGCAACGCAGCCGAAAGCGTGAGGTTGGCGGCATCGCCACCGAAGCCTTCCGCGGTGAAGGACGGGACGAGCTGGGTCAGCACCTGATTGAGGTTGGGCTGGCCGACATGGCTGATCGCATCCGAACCGACGAGCTTGATCGGCGCGGCGCTTTCGGCCGCGGTCATGCCGACGAGGCGCGTGCCGGTGACGATGATCTCGCTTTCCGGGGCCGGGGCTGCGGAACCGGCGGCATCCTCCGCAAAAGCGCTCTGCGCGCCTCCGATCAGCGCCGCGATGAGCGCAATATGGGAAACAATGGAGATAGTCTTCATAACGATGCTCCTGGCGCAATGACAATTGCCCCAGCATCCCCTTCCGAATCGGGAGAGTATATTCGCTCTTCCCGCTACTCGAATCGACTAAACAAGTCCGAAGTTGACGAGTTTTATATAAGGGATTTCGATATGGAATGCATAAATCTATCTAATATGATGTATTCCAAATATAGATTTGCTTCTTACTCACGAGAAATGCGGTCGGGTGCAGGCAAAACAAACCACGGCATCGATGTCGCGGCGCTCACGCCCTCCCAGAGGGTCGTTCACATTTACCAGTGATCTCTTGCACTCGATCATCCAGCCGTCCCGATGAAGGCCAATCGCCTTCGGGCGCCCGTCTGAGCATCATCCCCTGTCGTTCATGGCACCGCGGCGCGTCCATGTCGCTGGACAGCAACAGAACTGAAACGAAACTGCAGCGCAAGGCGCCAAATCGCACGTCCCGGCAACCAACCGGAAATGTTCGGCCAGTGCGCTATCTCGGCAACATCGGTCCGACGCGCCGGCCGGCCTTTTTATCGCCGCGCAGGATCAGGATCGAGGCACGATCATTCAGGCGCGTCTATCGGGATGGAGCCGTTGCCGGTCGACCGGCTGCCCGGTGCAGGATTGGATTTCAGAACGATATGAGCGCTCTGTACTTCCGAAACGCCGAGCTTCGCTGGGGTGACGATAGGGCGCCCCCGTCGCGCCCGATCAGGAATCGGTCCAACCCAGCCCCAACGCCTTATGCACCGCGATATAAGTGTTGGTCAGTTGCGCCTTGGCCTGCGCCACCGCGATCGCCGCGGTCAGGCGCTGGCGTTCGATATCCAGTTGGTCGATCACCGTGCTCGTTCCCGCCTGCACGCGCTGCTTGTTGAGCGCTGCCGATCGCGCCGCGGTCGCCTCGGCCTGACCGAGCTGGGCGAGTTGCAGCCGGACGTTGCCGAAGCGCGACAGCGAGGTTTCGGCATCCTGCAATGCCTCCAGCACCACCTGGCGATACTTCGCCTCGGCCTCGTCGCGCTGCGCCTCGGACTGGCGGACCGCGGCCTGGTTCTTGCCGAAATCGAGGACCGACCAGCTCAGCATCGGTGAGACCAGGGTGGTAAGCTTGCCGATGTCGAAGATGTCGCCCGGGCTGGTGCCGCCGAGCCCGAACAGTCCAAGGAACTGGATCGACGGGAACAGCTTGGCCTTGTTGACGCCGATCCCGGCGGTGCTCGCGGCCAGCGCGAGTTCGGCCGAGCGGATATCGGGGCGATGCGCGATCAGGCTGACCGGATCGCCGATCGGCACCTGCGCCGGCGGCAAGGGCACCGGCACGACCCCGGCGAGGGTCGCGTCGAGCGCACCGGGCTCGCGGCCTGTCAACACCGCGAGCTGGTTGCGATATTCGTCGATCTGCGCGGCGAGCGGGATATTCTGCGCATCGGTATTCTGGAGCTGCGCCTGCAGCCGATCGACATCGAGCGCCGAAGCGGTGCCCGCATCGAAGCGCTGGCGGGTGAGCGCGAGCGCCTGGCGCTGGAGTTCGGTCGATCGGCTGTTGAGGCGGGCGCGTTCCTGCACGTCGCGCAGATTGACATAGGCCTGCGCGACCTGGGCCGAGAGGCTGACCTGCGCGTCGGCCAGATCGGCGAAGCGCTGGCCGACGGTGGCGCGCGCCTGTTCCACCCCGCGCCGCGTGCCCCCGAACAGATCGGGCTCCCAGGACGCCGTGCCGCCGAGATTGTAGAATTCGAGCGAGGACGAGCCGCCGCTGTCGCCCGAACCCGAGCTGCTGAGATTGGTGCCCGGTAGCCGCGCGTTGAGATAGGTCGCGCTGGCGCTGACCTTCGGCAGCCCGCCGGCCTGTTGCGACTTGAGCTGGGCATTGGCCGCGCGAATACGCGCCTGGGCGACATCGATATTGGGGCTGTGCGCCAGCGCATCGTCGACCAGAGCGGTCAGGGTCGGATCGTCGAGGCTCACCCACCAGCGTGCGAGGCCGGGTGCCGGCGTGATCGATGGATCGGCAGCGCGCACGAACGTGCCGCGCGCGATCGCATCCGAACCGACCGCGGGTGGCTTGTCGTAATTCGGCCCGACCGTGCAGGCGCCGAGCAGGACCAGCGGAAATAGAAAGGCGATCTGTTTCATCAGTGCGTCGCCGCGGGCGCGGCGTCCTTCGGCAGAGGGCGGAGGAACAGGATCAGAGGCAGCACGACCAACGTACCGATTCCCATGATCCAGAAGATGTCGTTATAGGTCATCACCAGCGCCTCGATCTGGATCTGCTGGGCGATGCGGCCGATGCCGTTGGCGCGAACAAAATCCTGCACCGCGATCGAATTGGCGCCGAGCGTTTCCTCGAGCCGGCGCGAATGGAGCCAGACGCGCTGATCCTGAATGATCGAGATGCCGGCGAGCGCGAGGCTGCCGCCCAGATTGCGCACCGCGTTGAACAGGCCGGATGCATCGCCGGCATCCTCACGCGGCACCGAACGCACCACCGCTTGGCTGAGAAACAGCATGCCGAGAATCTGGCCAACGCCGCGCATCAATTGCGAGACGACGAAATCGCTGCCGTCCGAACCGGCGCTGAGATGTGCGTCGATCAGCGCCGACGAGCCCATGATCAGCAGGCCCGCGCCGACGGCGAGGCGGATGTCGATGAAGCGCAGCAGGATCGGGATGATCGCCATCATGAACAGGCTGGGAATGCCCGACAGCAGGACGATCTTGCCCGACTGGAGCGAATTATAGCCCGCGATCGAGGCCAGAAATTGCGGGATGACGTAGGACGTACCGTAGAGGACGATACCGAGCACGACCCCCATCAGCGCGACCGATCCGAACTGGCGATCGAGCAGCAATTTGAGCTTCACCACCGGCCGCTTCGCGGTGGCCTGTCCCGCGAACAGCAGCACGAAACCGGCCGCCGAAACGAGCGTCATCCAGCGGATCAGGCTCGACGAAAACCATTGCACGCGCTGGCCTTCCTCCAGCAACACGGTCAACCCGCCGAGCCCGAAGGCAAGGCCTGCCACGCCGAGCCAGTCGGCCTCGCCGAACAGGTCGAGCCGCGACTTCTCGTGCGGCAGGCCGACCAGCAGCAAGGTGATCAGCACCGCACAGACCGGGAGGTTGATGAAGAAGGCATAATGCCAGCTGATATTCTCGGTCAGCCAGCCGCCGATCAGCGGCCCGAGCACGGGCCCGAGGATCGCGGTGACGCCGAAGGCGGCAATACCGACCGGCTGCTGGCGCCGCGGCAGGCGCTGGGCGATGATCGTCTGCGCGGTCGGGATCAAGGCGCCGCCGGTGAAGCCCTGCCCGACCCGGCCGACGATCATCATCGTCAGGCTCGTCGCCGATCCGCACACGACCGAAAAAGCGGTGAACAGGCCGGCCATGATCAGCAGGAAGGTGCGCAGGCCGAGCAGCCGCTGCAGCCACGCCGCCATCGGAATGATGACGATCTCGGCGACCAGATAGGAGGTCGCAACCCAGGTGCCCTCGGTGCCGCTCGCCCCGATCTCGCCCTGGATGGTCGGCAGCGCCGAATTGACGATCGAGATGTCGAGCGTCGCCATCAGCGCGCCGAGCGTTCCCGCCGCCACCGCCAGCCAGGCGGCGAGATCGGCGCGCTCCTCGACAGGTGGCGCGACCGATCGGCTGATGGCCTGAGTGGCCATCCTAATCGGCCTTTTCGAGTTGCTTGATCCGGTCGAGCTCGCCCTTGGCGGATTTGGTGTTGACCGTCACCGTCACCGACAGGCCGGGCACCAGCAAGCGCCGCGCTTCCGGCGTCGCCTCGATCGCGATCCGCACCGGCACGCGCTGGACGATCTTGGTGAAATTGCCGGTCGCGTTGCTCGGCGGCAGCAGCGAGAATTGCGCGCCGGTGCCGGGCGAGACGCTGGCGACGCGTCCGTTGATCTCGGTGCCTTCCAACGCGTCGACCGCGATGGTCGCGGGCTGGCCCGGCCGCATCAAGGCAAGCTGGGTCTCCTTGAAATTGGCGACGACATAGAGCTGATCGAGCGGCACGACCGACATCAGGCGCGTGCCGGCGGTGGCATATTGGCCCGCCGTCACGGTCCTGTTGCCGACGCGCCCGTTGACCGAGGCACGCAAGACCGTGCTGCCCACATCGACACTGGCCGACGCCAGTTGCGCCTGCGCGCCCCTGGCCTGCGCCTCGCCCTGGCGGATCTGCGCCTGGAAGGTACCGATCCTGCGCTGTTGCATCAGCAGCGTCGCGGCCTGTGCGCGGACATCCTGAGCCGATTGGCGCGCGGCGGTTTCGAGCTGGGCGAGTTGCTGGCGCGTCTCAGCGCCCGAGGCGGCGAGCGGGCGGTAGCGCGCGACTTCGGCGGCATCGTGCGCGGCCTTGGCGCGCGCGGACTCGAGCTGCGCACGGCTCTGCTCGATCGTCGCATATTGCTCGTCGATCGAGGCCCTGGCGCTGTCGATCGCCGCACCCGCCTCACCGATCTGCGCCTGTGCCTGCGAAACCTTGGCGGTATAATCGCGCGGATCGATACGGACGAGCGGCTGGCCCGCCTTCACGTCCTGATTGTCCGCGACCAGCACCTCGGCGACATAGCCGCTGACCTTGGGGGAGACCGTAACCGCATCCGCCTGGATCGTCGCGTCGTTGGTCTCCTGATAATATTGGCCGGTCGTCTTGTGGTGAACGTACCAGACGATGCCGGCCACGATCGCGATCGCCAGCACCAAAAGCAGCACGATTTTAGCGATGGGACTCAGCCGTTTGGCGGGCTTGGCAGGCGTATCCGGCGGGCCGACATCGGCTTCGGTCGCGGGCAAATCGGCATCGCTCATCGGTCGGGATCCAGTGATCGGGAAAGGCGTCCGCTAAGCGGACATGGTGTCCGGTAAGCACAAACGCAACTGCTGTCCAACCCTGTTCGACGACCCGGGCCGAAATTTTTGGCATGCGTGGCGCAGGCACATTAGGAAGGCGGTTCGGTATGCGCGTCGCGAATGACGGAGAGGTGATGGAACGGATCGCGGGGAGGCTCGCTCATCATGCGCAGTGATGCCCGCACGCGTCGCGAGGCGCTGCTGACTGCCGGCGAGCAATGCTTCCGCGAGGCAGGATTCAGCGTCCCGCTCGAACAGATCGCGGATCGCGCGGGCGTCGGCCGCGGCACGCTCTACCGCAACTTCAAGGACCGCATGGCGCTGGCGCTGGCAATCTTCGACCGTCAGGTCGGTGAGATCGAGAAGGTGATCGATCCCGACCTGCCGCTCGATCGGGTGCTGACCGCACTCGTCAAGCAATCGACCAGCGGGGCGGCCCTGTTCCAGCGTATCGCCGGGGATATGCCGCTTGATGGCGAGCATCGCGCGGCGTTCAACGCGATGCGCGACCGCATTCTCGTCGCGCTCCAGCCCCTCGCCGACAAAGCGCATGCGGACGGCACGTTACGCCCGGACATCGACGCGCACGGCCTGCTGATCGCGACGCAGATGATCAACGGCACGGTCAAGCTGCATATGAACCCGGCCGAGGTGGATGCGGTGATCGCCGAGGCGCTGGATCTGTTGATGCGCGGGTTCCGGCCCGCGTAACACGACCGTCCATCCCGAACGCAATCGCTCGGGATGGACGGCTAATCTGGAAAGACCTGGTCGAAGGCCGTTTTCAGGCGTGCCAGGCTCGCCGGCACATCCTTGAGCTTGTCCAAACCGAACAATCCCAGCCGGAAGCTGCGATAGTCCGGCCCCTCGCCCACCATCAGCGGCACGCCGGCCGCGATCTGCAGCCCCAGAGCCGCGAACTTCTTGCCGTTCTGCAACTCGGGGTCGCTGGTGAAGGCCACCACCACGCCCGGCGCACCGAAACCCTCTGCCGCGACCGACTTGACCCCATGATCGGCCAGCATCGCGCGCACCGCATTGCCCTGCGCCCATTGCGCCGCGCACAATGTGTCGAACCCGATCGCCTTGGTCTCCAGCATCGCCGCGTGAAACGCGCGCAGCGCATCGGTCGGCATCGTCGCATGATAGGCATGGCCGCCGTTGAGATAGGCCTCCATGATGGTCAGCCATTTGCCGAGATCGATCGCGAAGCTGGTCGATTTGGCGGCGCGGCACCGCTCCAGCGCGGTCTCGCGCAGCATCACCAGCCCGGCCGAGGGCGGCGCCGACCATCCCTTTTGCGGCGCCGAGATCAGCACATCGACCCCGATCGCCGCCATGTCGACCCACACGCAGCCCGATGCGATGCAATCGAGGACGAACAATCCTCCCACCGCGTGCACCGCATCCGCCACCGCGCGCAGATAATCGTCGGGCAGGATCATGCCAGATGCAGTCTCGACATGCGGTGCGAACAGGACGGCCGGCCGCTCGGCCGCGATCCGTGCCGTCACCTCGTCGATCGGCGCGGGGGCGAAGGGCGCGTCGATCGCATCGCCCTGCCGACGCGCCTTCAGCACGATCTCTTCCGACGGGATCGAACCCGCCTCGAAGATCTGGGTCCAGCGGTACGAGAAGAAGCCGTTGCGGATCACCATCACCTTGGCGCCCGTCGCGAACTGGCGCGCGACCGCCTCCATCGCATAGGTACCCCCGCCGGGCACCACGATCGCGCGATCCGCGCCATACACCTCGCACAGAGTCGCGTGGATATCGCGCATCACGCCCTGGAAGGACTGGCTCATATGGTTGAGCGAGCGATCGGTGAAGACGACCGAAAATTCGAGCAGTCCGTTCGGATCCACGTCGGGGCGCAGGCCGGGCATGTCATTCTCCTGGGTTTGCGGGCGCTGTTTCACGAACGCCGCGGCCGGTCAAATCCGGCTGCCGCTTCCGCATTGCTGGCAATCTGCGACAGCCGGCCCCATATGAGGACCATTGCGCGATCCGATCCGGCGGCCGTGCGACGGAGATCCATGCTCCCGCCGACCCAAGGAGCGTGGCGCATGAAGCTGCACGGCACCATGATCGAAAATCTCCGCAGTGCCGTCGCCAGCGCGGAACGGCTGCGCGGCCGGCCGGTCTATTCCGATACGGTTCGATTCTGGCAGGCGTTGCTCGACGAGGCCGGGCGGACCGACGAAGCCGCATCGGGAAACGATGCACCGGCCCTTGCGGCATTGATGGCCCGGCTCGCGCAGGAAATCGCCGCACGCTCTGCCGAAAATGGCGGCAAATAATCGCGCCGATTGGCGGAAAACAGCGTCGTCGGGCGCGTAGAAATCATCCTTATTTTATTTCTCTAACAATTTGGCCGGATATGGCCTATATGGGAAAGTGCTGACGTCGCCTGCGACGGATATCGGGCCGCGCTTTTGGCCTCCCTTTGTCCCTTTCTTGCCTAGCCGAAGCTCGGATGTGCCCCGTTGGCGCATGCCGGACACCCATGGGACAAAGGATACCCATATGATCACTGGAACCGTAAAATTCTTCAATGCCGACAAGGGTTATGGCTTCATCGCGCCTGAGGGCGGCGGTGGCGATGCCTTCGTGCACATCTCGGCCGTCGAGCGCGCCGGCATGAGCACGCTCGATAAGGACCAGCGCGTCTCGTACGAGCTGGAAACCGATCGCCGCGGCAAAACTTCGGCCGTCAATCTGCACTCGGCCTGATCCGGACGAGCGGGCGTCGCGAGGCGCCCGCTCATTCGCGTGATCGACGCGAGCCGGGCCGCGACTGATTGGCCGGCCATTCCTCCACGATAAGGAAGCGACCATGGCCAAAGCCCAGAAACGCGGCAGCAAGGAAGCGCGCAAGCCCAAGAAGGAAGCGCCGCCCAAGCCGAATCAGTCGAACCCATCGACCAAGGGCCAGATCAAGGCCTGACCGACGCCGGACGAAAGCCGTCCCCAAATTTGCGCCGCCTGCCATGACGGCCGCCAGATCATTGGAAAAACCATCATCGTGTCCAGAACCGCAGTCCGCCCCTATCTCGTCGCCAAGGATGAGGCAGGCGTTTTCCGCATCACGGTCCGCACCACGCGCTTCAACTCGCAGGGTTATCCGCTGGTGAAAACCGAATTGCTCGATCAGAGCTTTCCGACGGCGACGCGGGCACGAACCTATCTGCGCGAGGAATATCGCGCCGAAGCGACCGACATCGCCACCAAGTGACGGCAAGACCGGCCCAGGCCGGTTGCCCCCACCCAAAGGAGTTTCCCTATGCAAAGCTCATCGGCTTTTTGCCGGGCCCAGGCAGAACTCCACACCAAGCGTGCAGCCGAGAGCAATCTCGACAACGTGAAGAAGATCTCGACCGCCGCAGCCGCCGCATGGACCGCCGAGGCTGTGTTGGCCGAGCATCGCGAGAAGCGCCACGAGAAGCGTGACGCGCCGGCGAACGCGGAAGCATAAATAATATCCTCCCCGTTTCGGGAGGATATTCCTTTCACTCCGGCTTCGCGGCCGGCGTTCCCATCTGGCCGAGCAGCGCGTCCACAGCCACCCTGAGTTGCGCATCGCGCCCCGCAAGCGTCTCGCCAAGCGGGCGCTCGACCGGCAGATCCACGGGACGCGGGTGCATCTCCAGATCGCGACCGGCCGAGTCCTGGATGCGGACGCGCGGCACACGCACCGAGGATCCGTCGATCAGCGGCTCAGGCCCGGTATAGATGATCCAGCCCGCGGTCGGCTGCCCGACCACCTTGCCGAGCCCGAGCGCGCGATAGCCCTCGGTGAAGTCCTCGGCGTCCGACAGCGAGGATTCGTTGGTGACGAGGATCGTCGGAAGCCCGAGTGCGCGCTGACCCAACGCCTGACGACTGGGGACCGGGAACAGGCCGCGCTCCGTCATCGTCAGGAAATTGCGCCGGGCGAACACGTCGAGCGCATAGCCGTTGATAAAGCCGCCATTATTGTTGCGGATGTCGACGACCACGCCCTGCTTCGACTGGTTCTGCGCATCGAGATCGAGATAGAGCTGGTTCAGCGAGTCCGACGACATGTCGGCCAGGTGGACATAGCCCAGCCGCCCGCCCGAATATTGCTCGACCAGCGCGCGCCGCTCATTGACCCACTGCCGGTAGAGCAGCCCCGAGGAGACGGCGACCGACACCGGCCGCACCACCACGTCGCGCGGCCCGTTCGCACCTACGATACCCAGCGTCACGCGACGGCCGACCTTGTTCTCGAGCAGCGCATCGAGATTGTCGGACGCACCGATCGCATGGCCATCGACGCTCGCCAGTCGTTCGCCGACCTTGATCCGCTCGATCGCGGCCGGGCCGAGCGCCACCACCTCGCGGATCACCAGCCCCTTGCCCGCCTCATAGGCGGTTCGATCGAAGCGCAGCCCGAGATCGCCGACGCGATCGGACGGCAGCGCCCCGTCGCCGCGCGCGGGCCGGTTGATGCCCGAATGCGATGCGTTGAGCTCGCCGATCATCAGGTTGATGTCCCGGCGCAATTCGTCAGGGGTCTGCGCGCCGGCGATATAGGGCTGGAAGGTCGCGCGCGCCTTGGTCCAGTCGACGCCGTTGAACTTCGGGTCGAAGAACTTGCGATCGAGGATGCCCCAGGCCTCGTCGAACACCACCTGCTTCTCGGCCGCGAAATCGACGTCCATCTCGGCGCCGATCGCGATCGGCTTGGGCTTGGGGGTCTCGAGCGGCGTCGAGATCAGCCGGCCGCCATCGAGATAGAACAATGTCTTGCCATCGGCCGTGAGCGCGAAATCGCCCTTTCGCCGATCGCTCTGGCTGAGCTGCTGTGCCACCGGCGGCTCGGGCGCGAGCTCGTCGAGATTGTAGCTGTAGAGATTCTCCTGCCCCCGCTCGCTCGCCCGGAAGACCAGTGTCTTGCCATCGGCGCTGATCACCGGCGTGTCGGCGTTGAGCCCGAGCGGCAGGATCGTCACGCGATCGCGCAGCCCCTCCCACACGATCGTGACCACCGGCTTGGCCGGTTCGGCGGCGACTGACGCGCCGGGGCTCTTGGCCTTTGCCTTGGCCGGCGGCAGCGGCCTGGGCGCAGCGGTCGTCGCGGGGCTGTCGGTCGGCGCGTCGGGCGAGCCCGGCTGCTTGCTCGGCTTGAACAGATCGCGGAACACATCCTCCTTATATTTGGGGACGTGGGGGAGCAGATCGACGCGGACGATGCGCGTATCCTCGCTGCGCTGCGCGGTATCGAACAGGATATATTTGCCGTCGGCCGACCATGCGATCCGCCCCATCTGGCCGTTGCCGAGGAAGCTGATTGGCCGCGCCTCGCCACCCGCGGCGGGCACCACCTCGACATTCACGAACGAGCGTCGGTCGATCAGCGGGAAAGCGATATATTTGCCGTCGGGCGACCAGACCGGACGCGGCCCGTCGCGCCCGTCGGTGCCGATCGCACCGGTGAACAGGATCGTGTCGGCGGCGGGCTTGCCGTCGCGCGGCAGGGTGATGACGTGGAGCTCACGCTCGTCGCGCACGTAAGCCGCCGATTTGCCGTCGGGGGCATAGACCGGGACCGAGGCGATGCCGGCATTGGTCAGCAATGTCTCGCGGCCGCTCACGACATCATATTCGGCAAGGCGGTGATCGAGCCCGCGCTCGGTGATGGCGAGCATGCGCCGCGAGTCCGGGGCCCAGACGACCTCGCGCTCGGCCCCAACGCTGGTCGTGATGCGCTGCGCGGCACCGCCATCCTTGGCCGAGGCCGCGAAGATCTCGCCATGCGCGATCACCGCCACCTTCTGGCCGTCGGGCGAGAGCGCCATGCGGCTGAAGTTCGACTGGCTGGTGTGCCGTTTCTGCTCGGCCGCGGCCGCGCCGCGCAGGCTGATCGCCACGGGCGCCGCCTGCCCGCTGCGCGGATCGTAACGCCACACGGCCATGTCGCGTTCGAACACGACCGCACCGCCCGCCATCGAGGGATAGAGCAGCCGTCCGCTCGTGAAATGAGTCAATTGCTCGGGCGTGCCTCCACCCGCCGCCACGCGCCACAAATTCTCGGTGCCGCCGGTATTGCTCATGTAGGTGATGGTGGCCCCGTCCGGGCTCCACATCGGCCAGGCATGCTTGGCGTCGCCGGCGAGCAGCCGGGTATAGCCCGCACCCTCGGCCACCGGCTTCAACCACAATTCGGTGTCGTCGATGTGCGAATTGCCGTTGCGCCACCATTGGCCATTGCTGATCCCGCGCGCCATCAGCGCGATCGTCTTGCCGTCGGGCGACGGCGCCGCCTGGAATTCGGCGAGATAGCGTTCGTGGCTGACCTCGAGCGGGGTACCGCCATCGGTCGACACGCGGAAGATATCGGGCAACCGCGAGACGTCATAGACGCCCGAGGCGAAATAGACCCATTTGCCGTCGGGCGACCAGGCATCGAGCTCTTCGCCCGCCTCGGCATAGGTCAGCCGGGCGATCGAACCGCTGGCCAGATCGAGGATGTAGATGTTGGCGCTGCCCCCGCGGGTGGAGGTGAAAGCGAGCCTCCGGCCGTCGGGCGAATAAAGCGGCCGCCCCTCGGTCGCGGCACCCGATACGAGCAGATGCGCGACCCCACCCGTGGCTGGGACTTCCCAGATATCCCCACCGGAGGCGAAGGCGATCATGCTGCCGTCGGGCGAGAGCGAGGGCTCGGACAGGCTCGGCCGCGCACCGGGGCTCATCGTGGCGGGGGTTTGAGCGGGCAAAGCCGCCGCAAGAGCGACCGAACACAGCAAACCCGCCAGCAACCGCATGCACTTCTCTCCTTGAGGGACGCGATGCTTAGCGCGGCGATGCCGTGCGGCAAGTGGGAGAGGGCCCGCTGCGTGCGCTGGACCCGAATCTACACCCCCTCGACCCGTCACCCCGGGCTTGACCCGGGGTCCCGCTTCTTCTGTTCCGCTGAAATAGCGGGCCCCCGGGTCAAGCCCGGGGTGACGCTTCATTTGATCGAACGCCCCTAACTCGTCCGTTCGTTGTGCAGCAGCATGTCCATCGCATGCTCCATCGATCCCGCCTCGGTGAGCCCGCCGCCGCCGACGAAGAAGATCTCGTCGGCATTCTGGATCGTGTTGAGACGGTGGGCGATGATCACCTTGGTCGTGGCGGCGGGCAGGTTGGCGAGTACCTCCTCCAGCAATATTTCGGTGACCGTGTCGATATTGGCGGTCGCCTCGTCGAGGATCAGGATGTCCGGCGCGCGCAGCACCGCGCGCAGGAAGGCGACCAACTGCTTCTGGCCGAGCGACAGCCCGTCGCCGCTGCCCTTGATCGGGGTAGCGAGACCTTCGTTGAAGCGCGCGACGAACCCCGCCAGCCCCCGTGCCGTCAGCCGTTCCGCCAGCGCTTCGTCGCTGACCATCGCCAGCTCGTCATGGCCGTAGACGATATTGTCGCGCACCGTGCCGCTGAACAGGAAGGGCTCTTGCAGGATGAAGCCGATCCTCTGCGCGCGTTCGCTCGCGGAGAAGGTGCGGATGTCGCGCCCGTCGAGATAGACCTGGCCCTCGACCGGATCGTAGAGCCGCGCCATCAGCATCGCGGTGGTGGTCTTGCCGCCGCCGGTCGGCCCGACCAAGGCGTAGGTGCGGCCGCGCTCCAGCGTGAAGGACACGTCGTTCAGCACCGCCTTCCCGTTGGGATAAGCGAAGCCGACATGATCGAACGCCAGCAAAGCGCCCGCCCCGCCGCGGGGCGCTTCGGGCACCGGCACCAGATCGGTTTCGAGGTCGAGCACGTCCGAAATGCGATCGAGCGCGGCGGTCGCCAATTGCAAAGTCGACCAGATCGTCGCGAGCTGGCGCAGCGGATTGTAGAAAGAGGTGACGTAGAGCAGATAGCCGATCAGCAGGCCGATGCTGAGCTGGCCGCGATCGATCAGCCAGATGCCCATCGCGAGCACGAGGATCGAGGCCGCGCTTCCCGCCAACGTGTAGAGCGGCATGAAGACGCCCGACGAGATCCCGGCCTTCACCGCCGCGCGATAATTGCGATCGTTCGCCCTGGCGAATTTCTCGCGGAAGTAATCGACGCGGTTGAACGCGACGATCACCTCGAAATTGGCGAGGCTTTCCGAGATGTCGCCCGACAGCGCGCCGAGGCTTTCCAGCCCCTCGCGATTGGCGCGCTTCACCCAGGGCGAGATGGCGCGCGTGACCAGCAGGATCGCCAGTGCCGGCACGAGCGCGATCGTGCCCAGCCGCCAGTTCAGGCTCAGCAGCAATATTCCCGCGCCGAGCATCAGGAAGACGTTGCCGAACATCTGCATCAGTCCTTGCGAGAAGAACTGATTGATCTTGTCGGTATCGCTGTTGACCCGCGAGATCAGATCGCCCGCGCAATTCTGCGAGAAGAAGGCCACCGGCAGCCGCGACAATTGGGTGAACAGCCGGTTGCGTAAGCCGAACAGCGTGTCGCGCCCGACCATGCCCATCCGCAACGTCTGCAGATAGCTCGTCCGCAGCGCCACGAGATAGACCAGCGCCAGCAGCCCGGCATAGCGCAGCAGCAGGCTGTAATCGGCATGCGCCATCGCCTTGTCGATGATGTGCGCGATCAGCACCGGGGTGAGCAGGTTGGCGCCGGTGGTGACGGTCACGCAGGCGATCGCGACCGCGATATTCTTTTTCTGATCGGTGAGCAGAGGTGCGAGCGCACGCCCCGCCGCCAGCAGGGTCTCGCCCTTGCCGCCCGCCGTATCGGCACTCTTGAGCGCATAATCCCTCATCATGCGGCCTCGTACGCGTCGGTGCTCTGCTGCGAACGCAGGATCTGCACATATTCGGGGCTGGAATGGACCAGTTCGTCGTGCGTGCCGGATGCGAGCACCTCACCCTCCATCAGCAGGATGATCTGGTCGTAATCCTCGACCGGGGCGAGCTTCTGCGTGATCGAGACCAAGGTCAGATCGGGATAATTGCGCCGCACATTGGCGAGGATCCGTCCCTCGGTCGCGAGATCGACCCGCGCAGTGAAATCGTCGAGGAACAGGATGCGCGGATCGAGCGCGAGCGCGCGCGCCAGCATGATCCTTTGCTTCTGCCCGCCCGAGAGCGAGATGCCGCGCTCGGACACGATCGTCTCGAGCCCCAGGGGCAGCCCGGCAATGAAATCGTGGAGTTCGGCGGTCTGGATCGCCCTGGCCAGCCGCGCCTCGTCGACCTCGCTGTTGAAGGCGATATTCTCACGCAGGGTGAGGTTGAACAGCTTGCTGTCCTGGAAGACGAAGCCGATCTGCGCATAAAGGCTGTCGCGCGTGTAATCGTCGATCGGCCGGCCATCGTAGAGGATCTGGCCCGAGGTCGGCGCGAGCAGCCCGGTCATCACATAGAGCAATTGCGATTTGCCCGCCGCGGTCGGCCCGGCGATCGCGGTGCGGGTGCCGGGCGCGATCGTCAGCGACACGTCGCGCAGCACCTTGCGCTCGCCATAAGCGAGCGTGAGATCCTTGACCGCGATCGCGCCGGTCAGCGCCGCCACCGCCTCGCCCCGCAGCGCAGGCGGCGGGACGTTCAGCACCATGCCGAGCCGGACCCACGAGGCCTGTGCGCGTCCGATCGCGGTGGAGGTGAAGCCGATGACGATGATCGGGAAGATCAGGATCACGAGATAGGCGTTGAAGGCGGAAAATTCGCCGAGGCTCATCGATCCCGTGATCACGAAATGCCCGCCGAGCGTCAGGATCGTCAAGGTGGCAACGTTGCTCAGGAAGGTGATGATCGGGATCATGCCGGCGAATTGGCGCAGGATCTGGAAGCCGATCGCGCGCGCCTCGCCATTCACCCCGACGAAGCGATCATATTCTTTGGCCTGCGTATCGAGCAGCCGGACGAGCGCCGCGCCGACGATATTCTCGGTCAGTACGCGATTGAGCCGGTCGATCACACCCTGCACCTGCCCGAACAATTTCCGCACCCGCCCGAGCAGCATG
This sequence comes from Sphingomonas sp. MMS24-J13, assembly GCF_044905095.1. Taxonomy (NCBI): domain Bacteria; kingdom Pseudomonadati; phylum Pseudomonadota; class Alphaproteobacteria; order Sphingomonadales; family Sphingomonadaceae; genus Sphingomonas; species Sphingomonas sp. MMS24-J13. The sequence continues at coordinate 4,745,878 of NZ_CP173258.1, read as the reverse complement.
AAGAAGGTCAGACCGATCAGCGGCAGCACCGCCAGCACCGCCAACGCAAGCCGCCAGTTGAGCCACAGCAGCAGTGCGCTGGCGGCGACGATCACGAAGATCGACGATATGAGCGACGCCACCGCCTGCGCGACGAACGCCTTGATCGCATCGACATCGGAGGTGAGATTGGTGAGCAATTTGTCGGGCGTCATCTGCTCGACCGACGAATAGCTCTGCCGGGAGATCACGCCGGCCAGCCGCGTACGCAGATCGCGCGCGACGCGTTCGGACGCGACGGTCTGGACGACATTCTGCAGGTTGCCGAAGACGAAGGTGCCGAGCGTGAGCGCGGTCAGCCAGATGAGCACCACGGGCAGATCGAGCGTGCCCGCGCGGAACGTATCGATGGCGTGCGCGATCACCTGCGGCACGAACAGGCCGAGCGCGCTGCTGCCCATCGTCATCGCGACGAGCAACGCCATCCAGCCGCGATACGGCTTCAGCAGCGATGCCAGACCCGGCCCGCTCTTCATCTTCGGCTTTTGCGCCAACGACCCTGCCCTCTCCCCGCTTGCCCGCGGCTTCGTAGCATAAGCCGCGCGGACGGCGCGTATCCGGGGTGCCACAGCCCGCGATACAATTTGCGACAATTTCAACCGGCGGCCGGCAAAGTTCAGCGACAGGCCGGGCCCATTTTCCACTCAACGCCGATCGACGGCGTCGACACAGGAGACAAGGTCATGAAGAAGTTCATCATCGCCGCTTTGGCCGCTTCGGTTCTGACGGCCCCGGTTCTGGCGGCCCCCGGCTACGAGCGCGACGGCCGCGACCGGATCGAGCAAACTCAGCGCACCGTGGTCACGCACAAGACGATCGTCCGCAAGGATATGCGCCGGCCCGAATATCGCCAGTGGAGCCGCGGCCAGCGTTTCGACCACCGCTACGCCCGCAACTACCGCGTGATCGACGCCCCGCGCGCTTACCATCTGAAGCCCGCCCCGCGCGGCTATCACTGGGTGCGATCAGGCAATGACGCGGTGCTGGTCGGCATCACCAGCGGTATCATCGCCTCGGTCCTGGCGAACGCACTGCATTGATCGGCTTCAAGGCCCCGGGCTTAACAGCTCGGGGCCGTTCGCTTTACGCAAAAGCCGCGTGTGGCGGCCAAGCTGCAGCTCAACACCGGAGGCCGCACCAACTTTGCCCAGTGCCGGCGCCGAATGGCGACAGCACATCCGTCACAGTAGATTCTACGGACCGCCAGGAATCGGGCTGACGTTGCACGATGGCTATCTCTATACGCTTGGTCCGCTCCCTCCGGGGCTGTCCATGCGGAAAACCATGCAGCGTCACTTCACCCACCGGGGCATCGTACCGGATCAAAATGTCGGCATCAGCAGCCCGGATATCCGGCTGGTTCGTGGCTTCGGGAGATCATGACGATGCTGATGACCCTCGCCGCCGCCGCGCTGGCGGCTCTCCAGACCGAAGCCGCGCCCGCACCGCCATCCGCCGACGAAATCGTCGTGATGGGCGAACGGATGCGGCGCTTGAGGCTGGTAACGAGAACGGACAAGAAAACCGGCGCCCAGAGCTGCGTCATCAAACGTCACAGCGGCGATCCCGCCTTCGACGGACTGATGTGCGAAACAACTCTCGCCTGTGCCAAGACCGTGACGACGCGGCCCCAGATGGAGGCATGCATCAGCCCAAGCGTGCAAGCCTACGCGCGCAAATTGGCGGCGGGGCAGCGGCCCGCCAACTCCAGTACGGACCCATGATCTCGCCAGAGTGAAAGACGATCTGGACGGTCGGGGCGTTCACGACTTGGCACGCCTCGGGGCATAAGCAAGACGGAGCGATTATTTTGCTCTCCCGATCAGTGCTGGTTCTCGCGATGCGGCTCGTTGTGCTGGCGCGCCGCCATCGCCTGCTGGCGTTGCGCGGCAGCCGCCTGCTGGTGCACTGCCTCGGCCTGATGCTGGGCCGCCTGATGCTGGGCCTGCGCTTGCGCCTGCGCCTGGTGTGCCATGGCCTGATGCTCGGCCTGCGCGCGCTGCGCCTCCATGCGCTGCGCGGCTTGCTGCTGCTGGCGTTGGGCATCTGCGCGCTGCTGGGCCTGAGCCTGCTGGCGCTCGGCCCTAGCGTGTTGCTCGGCCTGAGCCTGCTGGCGTTCGGCAGTGGCACGCTGCTGCTGTTGCTGCTGGTCGCGCATGCGGTTCATCGCTTCGGCCTGCTGCGCGCGACGCGCATCGGCCATCGCCTGGGCACGGTTCGCCGCGGCGGCGTGCGCCGCATCGGCCTGCTGACGCTGGCGATCCGCCTGCGCGCGCTGGGCGGCGGCAAACTGATCCTGACGGCGTGCGGCATCGGCCTGCGCATGTGCCCGCGCATCGGCCTGATGTTGCGCGCGCAGCTGATCCTGCATCTGCCGGTTCTGCGCCTGCGCGCGGGCCGCGTCCGCCTGCTGGCGGTCGAGCTGGGCGCGCTGGCGGGCAGCGTCATCCGCCTGCCGCCGGGCCTGTGCCATCTGGGCATTGCGCTGGTTGTCGAGCGTAGCCTGGCGCTGCGCATCGGCATTCTGCTGTGCCCGCAATTGCGCCTGCTGGATCGCGATATTGCGCTGCTGCGCCGCGATCTGCTGCTGCTCGCGCATGCGGACCTGATCGTCCTGCACCGCGCGATCATGATCGCGGACCAGGATCGCCGCGCCCGCTGCGGCCCCCGCACCGATCGCGGCGGCATAAGCCGCGCGGCGATTGCGCTCGGCCTGCCACTCCTGGCGCTCCTCCTGCTGGTGGGCGTCATGCCACGCCTGCCACTGGGCGTCGCGCGCACGCTCGGCCTGCCATTGCTGCTGCTGGGCGAAGACTGCGTTGCGGCGCGCCTGCCAGTCGGCGGCGTAGGCTGCCTGCCGCTGCTGGTGCTGCGCGGCCTGATAGAGCGCGCGGGCGCGGTAGAGATAGCGCGCGGCGGCATCGGCTCGCTGCTGCGCATAGACATAATCGAGCGGCACGCCGTTCGGCCCATAGACCCCGACGAGCGATCCATCGTCATAGGCATAGCTGCCCTCGGGATCGGTGACGTAGAAAGGCTCTTCGGCGCCCGGCTGGTAATAATAATAGCGCTCGCCCTGCGGCAATTGCTCGACCACGCGATAGGCACCGCTATCCGAGCGCCAGATCCACGGGCGCGTCCCATCGTAATCGACGGTGTAATCGGGCGGCGTCTCGCCGAAGGCGCGATCCATCGAATAAGCGCCGTCGACATAATAATAATTGTCGGCACGCGGCCTGGCCGCGACCCTGATCGGCTTGGCGGGCGCAGGCAAGGCAGCCGCGACCGGTGCCGGCGCGGTGGGCGCCGGCGGCGTGGCGGTGGCGAGCGGCAAGGCGGCGATCGGCGGCGCGACCGCGGGCTGGCCGCTATCGGCCGCCTGCTGCGGGGCCTTGTTGCAACTGGCGAGGGTCAGCGCCGCCAAACCGGCGGCGAAGGCGAAGCGGGCAGCACGGGTGCGGCGTCCAGTCATGAGAACATCCATTCGTTTCGGCGCGATTACGCGAAGATTGCACCGAAATCCCTGAATGGGTTCTGGGGTTCCTCGTTATGTTATGTTCAGCAAAGGGCTAGCAAGCCCGCCGACGAGCACGGCGAAATTCTTCTTTCTCGAAAGACACTTAGCCTTGCGATGCATCAACAGTACTAGGCGGGCACCGCGCCTCGCGCCAGCCCGCGCCGCCAATTGGCGGCCGTCATGGTCGCAAGATATTCCGCCTGCATTTCGGGCGTGAGCACCTCCATCATCTGGCGCCCCTCGATCCACATTTCGATCACGCCGAACATGCCGCCGCGCTTGCGATATTTGGCCGGCCAGCCTTCACGCTCGGCGATGGCGAGCACCTGCGCGCGGTCGAGATCGGTCGCGATCGCGCCATGGGTGGCGGTGTAGGTAACCTGCCCAGTATATTCGCCCCAGGCATCGGCATCGCCCTCGCTCTCGCGCAACACGACGTCGATCGGATAGACTTCGAGCCCGGTACCGCGTTCGTCGCCGGCCATGACGAGCCAGCTATTTTCCGCGACCGGCGGGAAGGCGAGCGCCTCCCCGCCCCACAATTCGGCGATCACGCCGGCAACGTGCGCCGGATCGTGCGCCGCGATCGACATATGAAACAGCATTGGTGAGCACCCCTCTCCCGTTCGTCGCCGGCCCCATGCAATGTGACATAAATTGTGTCAATCACAAATTTGACACGGATTATGTCATTTCCTACGAGGCCTGGCATGGCCGATATCGATCCCCCCGCGCCGGGCCGCCGTGCGCAGAAGAAAGACGAGATGCGCACGCGCATCAGCGACATGGTGATCGAACTGCTCGCCGAAGGCCGGCTCGACCTCAACCATGACGTGATCGCCGATCGGATCGGGATCGGGCGGCGCACCGTCTATCGTTATTTCCCCGATCGCGAGGCCCTCCTGGCAGCCGCGACCGATCGCGTGCGTGAGATGGCGGGGCCGCGCGTCACCTTTCCCCGCGACGAGAACGATCTGCTTGGGACGCTCCACGATATCCACACCGGCTTCGATAGCATCGCGCCGATCGCGACCCTGATGCGATCGACCCCGCAGGGCCGCGCCATGCGCAAGGCGCAGAACCAGCGCCGGATCGACGCCTACACCGCCGCGACCGCCGACGCGGTCAAGGATCTGCCGCCCGAAGACCAGACGCTGGCCAGCGCGATGATCCAGGTGCTCCACACGACGCCCTGGCTCGAGATGCGCGATCATTGGGGCCTGACGGGCGAGCAGATCGCCACCGCGACCGGCTGGGCGATCCGCACCCTGCTCAAGGATCTGCGCGAGCGCGGCAGCCGGCCGATCGGCGATCCGGAAGGCTGAGATCGAGCAGGAAAAAAATTTCGCCGCGGTGCAACCCACCTGCGGGCTTGTCCGTAACTGTAGGCAGAATGGCCCCGAACGATCGTTCCAGTATGGGCCGTCCAGTTTTGTACGAGTAGCTTAAGCGTATCTGCGTGCCAGCATACAGGCGTCCGGGACAATCCCGGGCGCCTGTCCTGTCTCGCCCAAGTTTGCGCGATGACGATGAGGAGATGCCATCGGCGCGGGAACGCATTCCAGGCGTCGCGCTACGCACAGTCTGCGGCATATCCGCGCCGCGGCAAGCTGGGCCGCGGCATCGCTGACCTCGGGCGGCACCGCGTCGGCTCGCAACCGCCCCATCAATCCGGACGATCGGTCATGTGTTTCGGAGGCCCGGGCATGGCTGGAAACCGCCACGACCGACTAATTTCCTCCCGCAGCATCGATGGCGATGCTGGAAAAATCGGAGGAACTTCAACATGAAAACGTTTGTCGCTGCGCTCGCCACTTCGGTCTTCGCCCTCAGCGCGAATGCCATGCCCACCGAAAAGGCACCGATCGTCCTGGTCCACGGCGCTTTCGAGAATGACCAGGTCTGGGGCCAGGTCGCCGCGAAGCTGCGGAAGGACGGCTACCAGGTCGTCGCCGTCGACCTTCCTGGGCGGCCCGGCAATCCCATGGCGCCCGACAAGGTCAGCCTGGACCTCTATCGTGATGCCGTCGTCAAGACGATCGGCTCGGTCAAGCGCCCCGCCGTCGTCGTCGGCCACAGCTTCGGCGGAATCGTGATCTCGGCCGCCGCCGAGCAGGCACCCAAGAAGATCAAGACGCTGGTCTATCTTGCCGCCTACCTGCCGCAGGACGGTGACTCGCTGGTTTCGTTGGCCCAGCGCGACCCGGACGCCAAGATCGGCCCGCACCTGCAGATCCAGAAGGACAAGGGTATCGCCTCGATCGAATATTCGGCGCGCGCCGACCTGTTCGCCAATGGCGGCCCCGAAGACCTGCGCAAGGCGATCCCGGATCTGATCCTGGACGAACCGCTGGCACCGCTGGCAACGCCGGTAAAGCTGACCGCCGCCAATTTCGGCAAGGTCGATAAGGCCTATATCCACACGGCAATGGATCAGGTCATCAGCCCGGCCTTCCAGGCCAAGATGGTCGCTGCCACCCCCGTGCGCGTGGAGTACGCTTTGCCGACCGGCCACACGCCGTTCCTGACCGACCCGGACGGCCTGGCCGATGCGATCGAACGCGCCGCGCAGTAAGGCGAAGCCGATCCGGAGGCCCGACATGGGGCGGGAGCAACGCATTGTCCCGCCCCACCACCGGCGGCCATGTCGTCAAACCGGCGACTGCTGCTGCCGGATCTCGCTGGGCGCATATCCGAAATGCGCCTTGAAGGCGCGGCTGAACGCCGCATCCGAAGAATAGCCGCATCGATACGCCGCCTCGGTGACTTTCAGGCCACCGCCGCGAAGCATGTCCGCGGCGATCGTCAGGCGCCATCGCGACAGATAGCGCAGTGGCGGTTCGCCCACGACTGCGTTGAAGCGCTCCGCGAAAATGGAGCGGGACATCATGGCCACCTTGGCGAGCGATTCCACGGTCCAGCGATCGAAGGGGTTGGCATGCATGGCGCTGAGGACGCGGCCGATGCGTTCTTCGCCCAGTCCGCCGAGCCATCCCGTGCGGTTCGCCTCTGCGGCGGCCCAGCTGCGCAGCGTTCGAATGACCAAAAGGTCGATCAGTCGCGAGATCATGAGGGAGGAGCCCGGATTGGGCTGCTGCGCTTCGGCAACCAGGAAGTGCGATATCGCCTCGAGCCAGGGCGGCGCACCGGCATCGCCGCGCGGGATGAGGATCAGCGGCGGAAGCGCCGACATGATCGCCGGCAGCGGGCTCCCCTCCAGGCTGAAGAACCCGCTGACCAGATGCGCCGCCGCCCCCTCGCCGCCATGCCGCAGGATCAACTCGTCCCGATCGAAATGGTGCGCCGCGACCGTGCCGATATCGTCGGCCGCCGAATTGAGCGCATCGGTTATCACATGACCATCGCCCAACGGGAGCAAGACCAGGTCGCCCTGCTTGATCCGGACAGGCTTCCCGCCGGAGGGCGCGACCCAGGCTTCACCGTGCTCCACGAAATGGAAATGAGCGGGCCCGGCGGGAAGCTCAGTCCCCAGGGTTCACCGAGAAAGGCGGTATAGACCAGTTCGCCGCGCAAGCGGATCAGCGTCAGTACTTGAGACAGCACGTCGTTCCGCGCTGCCGACATTCCAAAATGTTCCGTCATCCGGACGATCCATCATGCAATCCGGAAGCCACAGCGTGTCCGGATCCCCTCGATCGGCTTGGTTCCTGCCCATCGGCTCGCTCCCCTAGACCCGATCACAGGAAAGGAACACCGACATGAGCAACGAAAATGCGACCCCGGCCTCGGCGAACGTCTCCAATCCCATCGTCAGCCTTAGTCCGCGTCTCGGGGCATTTACGTAATGTCGGTCGGCAGGGGATGAGAGATCATGCCGCCATCAACCTCCGTGGGGTAAGCACGATGATGCATGCATTCGCAATCGGCCATGATGGCCCCGTTGCCGCCGCCGCGATAAGCCGCCTATGGGATGCGGGTTATCACTCGATCTTCCGCGTCGATGAGCCGCGCGAAGCCGCATCGCTTCTCGCATGCGCGCATCCTGACCTGATACTGATTCTTCCCGATGCTGCCGCGCGGGATTCGATGAACGAGTTGCGCCGGATCGGCACGGCAGCCGACGCGCCGGTCATTGTCGCAACGCATGACGTCGATCAAGCACTCGACTGCCTGGGTCCGGTCATGCCGCTTGAACAAGCGTTCCGTTCGACGGCTCTCCAGGAAGCGCGGCTACCTCTCGCAGCGTGAACGAGCGCCACCCAAAGCCGGAATAACCTCGCGTCGTCGAGAACGAGCCGTCAGCCATCGGCGAAGGCCGTCACGGGTTGCTCACCTCGCGCAGCGGTTCGCGATCCCTGCAGTCTGATCCCCTCCGTACCTTTCCGTATTCTGCCGAGGCGGCTTGCCGATCATCCTGCGATCATGATGACCGATCAGACCACCCTTACTCCGCCCCATTCCGCAAACCAGCCGATGCCGCCTGAGGCGGCATTGGTGCTCTGGCTGGAAACGGTCGGCAATCGGGATGTCCCGACGGTCGGGGGCAAGAACGCCTCGCTTGGCGAGATGATCGCCGCGCTTCGCCCCAGCGGCGTGCGGATTCCCGACGGGTTCGCGACGACGGCGTCCGCCTATCGCGGCTTCGTGGCCGCGAATGATATCGGGCCACGCCTGCGCGCGGCGCTGGAAGCCTATCGTCGCGGCGAGGCGGATCTGCCGCGAACCGGGGACGCGATCCGCCGGCTGTTTCTCGAATCGACACTGCCCGAACCTTTGGCGACCGCGATCAGCACGGCCTATCGCGTGCTTTCCGTGCGAACCGGCAAGGCCGAGCCAGCCGTGGCGGTGCGTTCCAGCGCAACCGCCGAGGATCTGCCCGATGCGAGCTTTGCCGGGCAGCAGGAGACCTTCCTCAACGTGGTCGGCGAAGCGGCCCTGCTCGATGCCTGCCGGCGCTGTTACGCGTCGCTCTTCACCGACCGTGCGATCGCTTATCGCGAGGACAAGGGATTCGACCATCTCGCCGTCGCGCTGTCGATCGGCGTGCAGCCCATGGTGCGGTCCGATCTTTCGGGGTCGGGTGTGATGTTTTCGATCGATCCCGAATCCGGCTTTCCGCGCGTAGCGGTGATCAGCGCCGCCTGGGGACTGGGCGAAACGGTGGTCCAGGGCTCGGTCGACCCCGATGAATATGTCGTGTTCAAGCCCCTGCTCTGCGACGGCCGGCTAAAGCCGATTCTCGACAGGAGGCTGGGCGCAAAGGCTACCAAGTTGATCTACGCCGCCACAGGCGAGGCCCGCACCAGCCTGGTCGACACCAGCGAGCAGGAACGCCACAGCTTCGTGCTCGAAGATACGGAGATATTGGAGCTCGCCCGCTGGGCGGTGCTGATCGAGGAACATTACGGCCGCCCCATGGACATGGAATGGGCGCGCGATGGCGAGACCGGCGAGATCTTCATCGTCCAGGCGCGGCCTGAGACTGCTGGCGCTGGTCGCAAGGCGACGCTCAGCCTGTGGCGACTGACGGGCAAGGGCGCGCCGCTGACGGCTGGCGCGGCTGTCGGCGACGCCATCGCCAGCGGTCCTGCCTGCATCATTCGCGATCCGGCAGACCTGGCGCGTTTCCCGGATGGGTCGATCCTCGTCACCGAGAAGACCGATCCCGACTGGACGCCACTGATGCGCCGGGCCGCCGGGATCGTCACCGATCATGGCGGCGCCACCAGCCACGCAGCGATTGTCAGCCGCGAGCTGGGCGTTCCGGCGATTGTCGGCAGCGGCAATGCCACCACCGTCCTGAAGGACGGACAGACGATAACCCTGAGCTGTGCCGAAGGCGACCGCGGGGTCGTTTATGACGGCGCAGTGCCCTTCACGCGCGAAGATATCGACCCGGCCGGCCTGCCCGAGGCGCGGACCGACCTGATGATCAACCTGGCGACGCCGGGATCGTCATTCCGCTGGTGGCGGCTTCCGGCGAAGGGAGTCGGCCTTGCCCGCATGGAATTCATCATCAGCGACCTGATCAGGATTCATCCGATGGCGCTGATCCATCCCGAACGCGTTTCCGATCCCACCGCGCTGGCCGAGATCGAAACCCTGACCCACGGCTACGCGGACAAGAGCGAATATTTCATCGATACGCTCAGCCGTGGCATCGCCCGGATCGCTGCGGCCTGCCACCCTTATCCAGCGATCGTCCGCCTGAGCGATTTCAAGAGCAACGAATATGCCCATTTGATCGGTGGCGCCGATTTCGAGCCGATCGAGGAAAATCCGATGCTCGGCTTCCGCGGTGCCTCCCGCTATTATCACGAGCGCTACCGCGAGGGCTTCGCGCTCGAATGCCGGGCAATCCGGCGCGCCCGCGAGACCGTTGGGATGAGAAACATCATCGTGATGGTGCCTTTCTGCCGTACCGTCGATGAGGCGGACCGGGTGCTTGCGGAAATGTCGCGCCATGGCGTGGAGCGCGGCGAGGACGGCCTGCAAATCTATATGATGTGCGAGATTCCCGCGAACGTGATCCTTGCCGAGGACTTCGCGCGCCGTTTCGATGGCTTCTCGATCGGCTCCAACGATCTTACCCAGTTGATCCTCGGCGTCGACCGGGACTCCGAGATACTCGCGCCGCTTTTCGACGAACGAAACCCGGCTATCACGCGCACCATTCTCGACGTGATCCACCGCGCTCATGCCAGTGGCATCAAGATCGGCATCTGCGGGCAGGCCCCCAGCAACTATCCCGACTTCGCAGAGCTTCTGGTCAATGCGGGCATCGATTCGATCTCGCTGAATCCGGATAGTTTCGTCGACACTCTTCGACATGTGGCGAAGATCGAACATGTCGAAGGCTCCGCCACTGGCCATGACCCCGTCGTACCCGGGACCACAGGCCAGACGGCATAGGATCCACTTCTCGCATTCGTCCGCGCGCGCGGACTCATGGGTTTCCGAACCGGTGCGATTGCCCACCGACGCGGCGATGCTGGTGCAAAAGAGAATTCACCATGTCGACCCAGCCCCAGCCCGACACGATCCGGCCTCGGCCGCTCTGGGGTGGTTGCGCAGCGTGCGACGAATGCCCAGCCCTTCGGCGAGATCGCCGAGATATGCCTCTGCTTCGCCGCCCATGGCGATAATCGCATTCGGCGACCTCACGGACCGGATTCGAAGGTGAACCGGCGATAACCACCCGGGCCCGCTCGCGGCTGAATTGGAGCACTTGGAGCCAGCCGCCAGGCTTCAGGCCATGGTGTTGATCGCCTTGCGGAACTGGAAGAGCGCGATGGTGAAGAAGACCGCACCGATGGCGATGATGGCGAGGAACTGCGGCCAGACGACGGTGATATCCGCACCGCGGTAGAGGATGCCCTGCGCGAGCTTCACGAAATGGGTCGTCGGCGCAGCGAGCATCACGTCCTGCACCAGCTTCGGCATGCTTTCCCGGGGCGTGCTGCCGCCGGACAACAGCTCAAGCGGCACGATCGTCAGGATCACCAACAGCCCGAATTGCGGCATAGAGCGGGCGAAGGTGCCGAGGAAGATGCCCATCGAGGTCGTGGCGAAGAGGTGGGCTGCAGCGCCCAGCAGGAACAATCCGACCGAACCTTCGATCGGCACATGCATCGCACCTTCGACGATGAAGGTGAGTGAGAACCAAGTGGCGACCAGCACCACCAGTCCCATCGACCAGACCTTCGCCGCCATGATCTCGAATGGGCTGACCGGCATCACCAGCAGATGCTCGATCGTGCCATGCTCGCGCTCGCGGATCAGCGCCGCACCGGTGAGGATGATCGAGAGGATGGTGACGTGGTTGATTACCTGCATCACCGCGCCGAACCAGAGCGAGGTGAGATTAGGGTTGAACCGCGAGCGCACCGCGAGGTCGACCGGCAGCGCGGCGGCCCGGCTGTTGCGTCCGGCATAGCCATTGATCTCGCCATTGACGATCTGCTGGATGTAGGCGTTGCCGGAAAAGGCCTGGGCCATGCGCGTCGCATCCACGTTGAGCTGGATTTCCGGGCGACGGCCGGCGAGCAGGTCGCGCTGGAAATTCGGCGGGACGTCGAGGACGAAGGTATAGAGGCCCTGGTCCATGGCGGCATCGACCGCCTTCTGGTCGATCAGCGCCGGCGGCGTGAAGAAGGGCGGATAAAAGGCATTGATGATCCGCTGCGAGAGCGGCGACCCATCTTCGTCGACGATCGCGATCGGCGCCTTGTTGAGCGTTTCGGGAATGCCGCTCGCGGCGACATAGACCGAGGCGGTAAAGGCCCAGAGGATCAGCACGACCATCATCCGGTCGCGCCACAGGCTGCGCATTTCCTTGACGCCAAGTCGTGCGATGTTGGAGATCCGCAACGCTCAATGCTCCTGTTTGCGCACCAGCGCGATGGCGGTGGCCATCAGCACCGGCGCGGTGATCGCCAGTGCCAGGAAGGCGCTGGGCAGGTCGGCGATCCCCAGTGCCTTGCAGAACACGCCGCGGCTGATCGTCAGGATATGAGTGGCGGGATAGATCTCGCCGATGAACTTGCCCGTCCCCTCGAGCGAGGCAACCGGCGTCAACATGCCGGAGAATTGCACGGCCGGGATGATCGTGCCGATCGCCGTGCCGAAGATTGCGGCGATCTGGCTGCGCATGAACGTCGAGAAGATGAGGCCTATCGCCGTCGAGCTGAGGACGAACAGTAACGATCCGAGCGTGAGCGCAAGGAGGCTGCCCTTCAAGGGCACGCCGAATGCCGTTACCGCCAGGATCGTCAGCAGCGCGAAGTTGAACATCCCCAGCGCAACATAGGGAAGCTGCTTGCCGAGCAGGAATTCTGCACGGGTGACGGGAGTGACGTAAAGATTGACGATCGATCCCAGTTCCTTCTCGCGCACCACGCTAAGCGCGGTCAGCATCGAGGGGATCAGCAGCAGCAGGATCGGGATCACGGCGGGGACGATCGCGACCAGGCTGGCGACGTCGGGATTGTAGCGGTAGCGTGTCTCGATATTCGCAAGGCCGAGCGACGGTCTCACACCCAGCTCGCGCATTGAGAAATCGGAGAGCCAGGCGGCATGCATCGCCTGGACATAAGAGAGAATCGTCTCCGCCCGGCTGGGCATCGATCCGTCGACCCACATGCCGATCGAAACCGGCGTACCGCGCCGGATATCGCGCGCGAATTTCTCGGGAATCTCGATGACGACGCTCAACTCCCCGTCGCGCATCCGTCGGTCGAGCTCGGCATAGCTGTGGACCGGCTTGCGTTCGACGAAGTAGCGCGAGCCGGACAGGTTCAAGGCATAGTTGTGGCTCGTGCCCGTCCCGTCACGGTCGAGCACCGCATAAGGCAGGTTCTCGACATCCAGCGTGATGCCGTATCCCATGATGAACAGCAGAAAGATGCTGCCGAGCAGCGCGAGCGTGGCGCGAATCGGGTCGCGGCGCAGTTCCAGCGCCTCTCGACGGGAATAGCTCAACATGCGGCGCTGGCTGAAGCGGGTCGGCACATCCGGCACCCCCTCCGCCTGAGCGAGCGCCGGCGCCAGCGGCGGCGCATCCGCGATCGGGGCGCCGTCCGCATCGCGGCCGCCCATGCGCTTGAGATATTCGATGAAGGCGGCTTCCAGATCCGGCGCCCCGCTCGTCCGCACCAGTTGCGCCGGCGTGTCGGTGGCCAGCACTTTGCCCATATGCATGAGAGCGATGCGGTCGCAGCGTTCGGCCTCGTTCATGAAGTGGGTCGAGATGAAGATCGTCACATGATCCTTACGGGCAAGATCGATCATCATCTGCCAGAAGGAGTCGCGCGCGATCGGGTCGACACCCGAGGTCGGCTCGTCGAGGATCAGGATCTCCGGCGCGTGGATCATCGCGACGGCGAGGGACAATCGCTGGCGCTGGCCCAGCGGCAAGCTTTCCGGATACGCATCCATCAGGTCGGCGAGACCGAACCGCCCGGCCATCTCCGCGACCCGGTCCGCCACATGCGCAGTTGCGACATGGAACAGTTGGGCGTGCAGTTCGAGATTCTGCCGCACCGTCAGCTCGGTGTAGAGCGAGAAGCTCTGCGACATATAGCCGACGCGCCGGCGCGTCTCGATGTCGCGGGGATCGACGGCGCGGCCGAGCAGCAGCGCCTCTCCCTCACTGGCGGGGAGCAGCCCGGTCAGCATCTTCATCGTGGTCGTCTTGCCGCAGCCGTTCGAACCGATGAAGCCGAAGATCTCGCCGCGCTCGATGCGGAAATCGACATGATCGACCGCGGTGAAGTCGCCGAAGCGCTTGGTGAGCCCGCGCGCCTCGATCGCCGGCGTTCCATCACTGGAGGGATCGCGCGCGGGGATGGTCACGGGGTGATATTCGCGCCGCCGGTCCTCCGGCAGGAGCGCGATGAAGGCTGCCTCAAGCGTCGTGGTTTGCGTGCGCGCCAGCAGGTCCGCCGCCGTGCCGGTCGCGAGGATGCGCCCGGCATCCATCGCCACCAGCCAGTCGAAGCGCTCCGCCTCCTCCATATAGGCCGTCGCCACGAGCACGCTCATCCCCGGCCGGCTCGCCCGGATGCGACCGATCAGATCCCAGAACTGCACGCGTGAGAGCGGATCGACGCCGGTGGTCGGCTCGTCGAGCAGCAGCAGGTCTGGGTCGTGGATCAGCGCGCAGCACAGGCCGAGCTTCTGCTTCATGCCCCCGGAGAGCTTGCCGGCGGGGCGTGTGCGAAACGCCGTGAGGCCGGTCGCGTCGAGCAGCTCCTCGATCCGGCGCTCGCGCTCGGCCTTCCCCTGGCCGAACAGCCGCGCGAAGAAATCGATATTCTCGAATACCGAGAGGGTAGGGTAGAGATTCTTGCCCAGACCCTGCGGCATATAGGCGATGCGCGGGCACACGCGCCTGCGATGCGCGGCATCGGCCATGTCGCCGCCCAGCACCTCCACCTTACCCTCCTGAATGGCGCGCGCGCCGGCGACGAGCGCGAACAGACTCGACTTGCCCACCCCGTCCGGCCCGATCATTGCGACCATGCGGCCGGCGGGCATATCGAGATCGACGCCGTCGAGCGCCGCCTTGTCGCCGAAGCGCAGGCGCACGCCGGAGAGGCGGACGGCGGACTTCGTCATTTGGCCGGAGTCAGCGCGAGCTTGGCGGGCCAGGGCTTGGTCGGGTCGATCCGGACATAGGCCATGCCCGGCATGCCGGATTTCACCAAGGCGGGATATTGCGCGAGCAGCCTGGGGTCGATCGAAGCGCGCACGCGGAACATCAACTTCTGGCGCTCGTCCTTGGTCTCGACGGTCTTGGGCGTGAACTGCGCGACATCCGCAACGAAGGAGATGCGCGCCGGAATCACGCGATCGGGCGCGGAATCGAGCACGATCCGCGCTTCGTCGCCCATCCTGACACGGCCCACTGCCTGCTCGGGGAGGAAGAAGGTCAGATAGGCGCCGCTCAGGTCGATCAGGTTGAGCACCTTGCCCCCTGCCCCCACGACTTCGCCGGGCTCGGCGATACGATACTGGACGCGCCCCGCGCGCGGCGCGCGCAGCACCGCATCTTCGATGTTCACGTCGAACTGGCGGGTCGCGGCCTGCGCGGCACCGACATTCGCGCGCGCTCCTGCGACCTGCGACCGCGCGGTGGCGATGGCGGCGTCGAGCGCCTCGACCTGCGCCCGCGCGGCTTGCACCGCAGCTTGGGCGCTCTGCAGACGCCCCTGGTCATCCTCCTGCTCCTGGCGTGGCGTCGCGCCCTCGGCGGCGAGCTCGGTCGACCGTCGAAGATGCTGGCGGGCAGTGGCGAGGTCAGCCTCGCGCTGGCGGAGTTGGGCGACGGCCGAGGTACGCTGACTCAGCGCCTGGGCGACCTGCGCCTGTGCCGACTGGACCGTGATGAGCGCGCCCTGGCTCTGCGCCAAAGCCTGCGCGCGCTGCGCCTGGATCGCATCGACGTCGATCGTGGCGAGCACCTGCCCCGCCTTCACGGTGTCGCCCTCTTTGACGAGAACCTCGCGGATGCGCCCAGGCAACTTGGCGGCGATATCGACCTCGGTCGCCTCGATCCTGCCGTTGCCGCTGGCGATGCCGGCGCCCAGCGGATCGCGGGTAAGATAATGCCGGGCGATCAACACGATGGCTACGAGGGCGATCGCAATCCCGACGCGGATCGCCCATTTCCTCCAGTTGACCTTCATGGATTGCGCCCCTGCGGTTTGAATTCTGGTTCGGGTTCGGGAAAGCCCCCACCGAGGGCTACGTAGAGCGCAACGCCGCTCGCCAGCCAGGCACGGCGCAACTGGATCAGTTGCTGCTCGGTGGAAAAGCGGTCGCGCTCGGCATCGAGCACTTCGAGATAGGCGGAGCGGCCGGCGTCATAGCGCAGTTGGGCCAACCGCGAGCGTTCGGTGAGCGCCTTGATCGCCTGCTGCGTCGTTGCGATCTGTTCGGCCAGCCAGTGCCGCTGCGCGAGCGCGTCGGCCACGTCGCGGAAAGCCGTCTGGATCGTCTTTTCATATCCGGCGAGCATCTCGTCACGTTGTGCTTCGCTGAGCCGCAGATTGGCGTGCAGCTTGCCGGCCGTGAAGATCGGCAGCGAGACGCTGGGGCGAAACAGCCACAGGCCGGTGCCTTTGCCGAACAGTCCGGCGAGATCGTCGCTCGTGCTCCCCGCCATACCCGTGAGGCTGATGCTGGGGAAGAAGGCGGCGCGTGCGGCGCCGATGTTCGCTTCCGCGCTGCGCAGCTGGTGCTCGGCGGCCGCAATGTCCGGGCGGCTCGTGAGCAGTTCGGACGGAAGCCCGGGCGGAATGGACTGCTCGAGCGCAACCTGTGTCACACTGTGCTGGAGCGCATTCTCATCGACCGGTTCTCCCACCAGAAGCGCGAGCGCGTCGAGATTCTGCGCGCGCGCCAGTTCGATCGCCTGGATCGCTCCCAGCGCCTGGGTCCGCAGCGTTTCCGCCTGGGTGACTTCGACGTTGGACCCCGAACCGACCCTATAGCGCCGCGTCAGGATATCGAGCGATCGTTCGCGGTTGGTGAGCGTGTTTCGCGCCAGCGCGAGCCGCTCGGCATATTCGCGATCGGCGAGATAGCCGGCGGCGACCTGTCCGATCAGGCTGGTGGCCAGCCCGCGCCGAGCTTCACCGCTTGCCAGATATTGCTCGAGTGCGGCGGCGCGCAGACTGCGCAACCGGCCGAACAGATCGATCTCCCAACTCGTCTGCAAAAGTCCGTTATAACTGGTGAGCGTATCGTCCCGCATCAGCAGCGCGAGGTTATCGGGCACGCCCGCTTTGACCATGCCGGCCGAGCCGCTCACTTGGGGCGCGAGATCGGCGCCGCGCACGCGCAGGACCGCGCGCGCCTGGTCGATCCGCGCAGCGGCCGCCCGGAGGTCGCGATTGTTTTCGAGGGCGCGGCTGATCAGGGCCTGCAACTCGGGCTCGGCAAAAAACGCGCGCCATCCGATGTGCCCCGCCGACGGCGCGGTCGGAATGTCCTGCACAAGCGGATAACGCGCCGGGACCGGCATTGCCGGATGCATAGGCCTGGGCGTCAGCGAGCAACCGCCCAGAAAGAGCGTCGCTGCCAACGGCTTAATGATAAATTTGATCCGACTCGCCAATCTCTGCCGCCCAAAAAAGCATTTCAGGGACCATCCTGTTACTGCGATGCAGCGAAGCCCGGCATAGGGAATGCTACGAATGCGCCACCGCCCCTGGTCGAGTTATCGGAAGAGCCGGCAACGCGTCAGTCCGGCGCCGCGGCCTGACTGGCGGAGCCGATATGAGGAACCGATGCAGTACCCTTCCCTCCGGTATGAATGAGTGCCACTTAGCCCCTCCTTCACCTTGGCAACTGTTGCTGGCGCCCCACGTACCGGTCGTTCTCCCTTTGCGGGTCCGCCAGACGGTACAGGCGGTCGCGGCGCTCGGCCTGCCGGCGCTGAGCGCGGACGTGATCGATCGGCGTGCTGCGCGGCGACGTTCCGCGCATCCTCCCCATGATCGCGATCATGCTCGCCGTGGCGGTCGTCCAGATCCTGTTCGCGACCGGTACCGCATGGCTCGGCGGGCATCGCGATGGGAAGCGGGCGCGACCCGCGCTGGGCGGTGTTCACGCGTGTCCCGCTTTTCTCGCTCACCGAAGTGCGGCACCTCGGCGCGCCTATGTGTCACGCGCACCACCAATGACATGCAGCAGCTCGAGACCGTGCTGGTTATGGTGCTGACCATGGTAGTCCCGCGCTTTCAATGGCGGTCCTAGCCATAGCGCGGACGTCATCGAGTTGATCTAACCAACGAGGAGCAATCAGGAAATTGGATACCGTTACAATTGTCCTTCTTCTGCTGGTCGCGGTGATCCTGAGCGGCATCCTGTCCCGGGTCGTTCCCCTCGCTCTGCCTAGGCCGCTATTCCAGATCGCGCTTGGGGCGGCGATCGGCCTCGTAGCCGGCTGGCGGGTCACACTCGATCCCGAGATCTTCTTCCTGCTGTTCTTGCCGCCTTTGCTGTTTCTCGATGGCTGGCGCATACCCCGTGAGGAGCTGTTCAAGGATGGCAAGACCGTCCTTGAGCTTGCGCTGGGCCTTGTCGTCTTCACGGTCGTCGGCACGGGGTTCCTCATCAACTGGATGATCCCCTCAATGCCGCTCGCGGTCGCCTTCGCCCTGGCCGCGGTGCTTTCTCCCACGGATCCGATCGCGGTTTCCGCGATCGCGCAGCGCGTGCCGATCCCCAAGCGTATGATGCATATCCTGGAAGGCGAGTCCCTCCTCAATGATGCATCCGGCCTGGTCTGCCTGCGCTTTGCCGTAGCCGCGGCGCTTACCGGCGCCTTCTCGATCCAGCATGCGACGCTCAATTTCCTTTGGGTGGCTTTCGGCGGCATAGCTGTCGGCACCAGTCTCACCTGGGGTGTGTCGCGAGCCAAGAGCTGGATCGCCCGGCACTTTGGCGAGGAGGGCGGCTCGCAGATACTCATCAGCCTCCTGATCCCGTTCGGTTCCTACCTGGTTGCCGAGCATCTCCATTGCTCGGGCATCCTCGCGGCCGTCGCAGCCGGCCTCACCATGGGATTTGTGGAGACGTCCGGCGAGTTGCAGGCGCTTACGCGGATTCGCCGCAACACGGTATGGGACACGATCCAGTTCGCCGCCAATGGCATCATTTTCGTGCTCCTGGGTGAGCAGCTTCCGATGATCCTGGCGAACGCCGCCGAGACGGTGCGGACGACTGGTCATCACGAACCGTGGTGGCTTGCAGTTTATGTTCTTGCCATCAACGCCGGCCTGGCCGCCCTGCGCTTCTTGTGGGTATGGCTCTCGTTCCGGCCAACCCTCTTCCGGGTTGGAGAAGCGCAGGCGACGCCCAACTGGCGGCTCGTCGCAGCGATGTCGTTTGCCGGTGTTCGGGGAGCGATCACGCTTGCGGGCGTCCTGACGCTGCCGCTGGCAATGTACGACGGCGCACCATTTCCGGCACGCGACCTCGCCATTTTTCTAGCGATGGGAGTGATCATCGTGTCTCTAATCGTCGCCAGTCTCGGCTTGCCGTTGGTTCTGCATGGACTGAAGATGCCGCCGGAGCCTTCCCATCTGGCTGAAGAGGACGCGGCACGCGCGGCGGCAGCCGTCGCTGCCATCGCGGCCGTTGAACGCGCGGAACACGAGATGGCTGAGGGACGGACCGATGCCGACATCTATGTCGCGGCGGCGGACCGGGTGATGGGCGCCTATCGGCAGCGCATCGAAAGCCGGCAGGGCAATGCGAAGGAAACGGCATCGATTCGGATTTCGGAAAAGATCGAGCGTGACCTTCGGCTCGCCGGGATCAGGGCGGAGCGTGCCGAGATTTTTCGCAGGGCAAGGCATCATGAACTCGGAAGCGAGCTCACCCGAAAATTGACCCGCGAACTTGATCTGCTGGAAGCGAGATACTCGATGTGAATTGGCGCGGACAGGGGCTTGTTCCAAGCAGAACCATTCAGTCCCTCAGGCCGCGGTCGGATGCTTTCTCGCTTGACGCGTTTCGAGCCTCGATCCGGCTGCGGCGCGCGAGCCAATATACTGGTCTCGGAACGGGGATATTCGTCAGGATGGTGCGGCCATGATCCGTGAAGCCGCCTCATTTGCAAGCTGATCAATACAGGCATCGGTCGCCAGACCAAATGCGTCCACGATTGCGCCGACATTGTTCCGACCGGCATGAGCCTCCGAAGCAACTCGCCATGAAGCGACCAGCGTTCCATTCGCCCGAAGAAGTCGCGCTTCGCCGTTCAACGTCACGGTCGGCGGGGCATCCGCGTTAGCGCTCGCAGAATAGGCAGCTTCGAAATGGTCAATCCTCACATCGAGGATGCGGCTGGCATTTCTCGCCCGATCGGTGGCAGTAACGATCATGATTTCGGGGGCGTGGCGAGCGAAGCCATACTCGACAGCCTTGGAGAAGAGATCCGGGGCCGGCGCGATCCAGCGTGCTCCCTTCAGATACATTGCCTGCCGGCCACGAACGGTCAGCAGGCGGTCACCATCGATCCCGGTGGCAAAGTTGACCGTCAAACGCACCGTTTGCCGCACCACGACGGCACCGTCCGTGGCAACCGGCAAGGGCGCCGCCCCCTCGAGCCGATACAGCGTCGTCGCGGGCTGGGGTGCCAGAAGCGAGGCGGCACAGCCACACAGCGATAGCGGCGCCAGCCAGGCACAGGCGCGAAACATGATCATGGCCGCAATTCCAGCTCTTTTTCGCGCGCGGTGCCCAAAAGGGTCTTGGGGTCCCGGCGTACCTCACGAAGCAGGCGATCGAGCGAGTCGGCGGCTCGTTGGATGCTGAGCATCGTCGCATCGAGATCGGGAAGCGTCGTGGTCGAGATCTGCTCGCTTTGCGCATCGATCCGCCCCAGCGTTCCCCGTGCTTGCCCGATGGCGAGCTTGAGTTCGGCTGCCGCATCGGCGATGTCCGACGCGGCACGGCGTCCATCGCCTTCCGAGATGCCGCGCACCGATGCCGCCGCGACCTGGATATCGCTCGCGGCGCTGTCGAGCTTGGCGAGCGTTGAGGCGGCTCGGCCGAACATGGCCCGGTTGGCGGCGATCTCCTGCGTGGTCAGATGCACGTCGTGTACCGTGGCCGAAAGCTCGGCAATGGTCCGGTCGGAAAGCAGCCGATTGATGCGATCGAGCGTCTCGGTAGCGCTCCGTACCATCTTGCCCCCGCCGGGGATCAGCGACGACGTGGCATCGGCGCTGCTTCGGATGACCGGTCGGTTCTCATGGGAGGTCTTCCTGAGAAGCGGCTGCTGTACCGAGCCGGCTGTGATCTGGACGATATTCACGCCCGATATGCCCTGGGTCTCCATCGTCGCTACCGAACTGGTGCGCACCGGTGTTCCCGAACGGAGCTCGATGTCGGTGATGACCCGGCTGGGATCATGCTCGTCGAGTGCGATCTTCTGAATCCGCCCCATGGTGATGCCGTTGAACTGCACGTCCCCGCCCTCTCCCAGACCGCGCACCGGCCCATCGAAGACGATGCGGTACTCGTCGTAACTACGGCTGAAATCGGTCCGCCCCAGCCAGACTATGAAGATCAGCGCCGCAAAGATAATCGCGGTCGAAAACACGCCGACCAGTACATAACGGGCATGCCGCTCCATCAGTGCCTCTCCCGCACGGCACGGCCGCGCGGCCCCTGGAAATATGCCTTGATCCAGGGGTGCTGCGAATTCTGGACTTCGGCCAGCGGCGCCAGTGCGATCACGCGCCGGTCGGCCAGCACCGCCACCCGGTCACAGATCGTATAGAGTGTATCGAGATCGTGGGTGATCATGAACACGGTGAGGCCGAGCGCGTCGCGAAGATCGCGCACGAGCCCATCCAATGCATCGGCGCCGATGGGATCGAGTCCGGATGTCGGCTCATCGAGGAAAAGCAGCTCGGGATCGAGGGCGATCGCCCTGGCAATACCGGCACGCTTGCGCATGCCGCCGGACAGTTCCGCCGGCATCTGGGCGCCGACCTGATCGGGAAGGCCGACGAGCTTGATCTTCAACGCCGCCATGCTGTGCACGAAGTTCATGGGCAGTCTGGCATGTTCCAGGAACGGCGCCTCGACATTCTCCTGGACCGACAAGGCCGAGAAGAGAGCGCCTTGCTGGAACATGACACCGATGCGCCGTTCGATATCGGCCTGCCGGTCAGGATCGAGAACATCGTGGCCGAGCACGGTGATCGTCCCTGCATCGGGTCGCTTGAGGCCAAGGATCGTGTTGAGAAGGACCGACTTGCCCGAGCCTGACTCGCCGACGACACCAAGGATCTCACCCCGGCGTACGTCCAGATCAAGGCCGTCGTGAATCACCCGGCTGCCGAACACCGTGCGCAATCCGGCGACCCGGACCAGTGTCGAGGCGCCATCCTCGCCGCTCACAGATCCAGCTCGGTAAAGATCATGGCGAAGATCGCGTCGAACATGATGATGAGAAATATCGACTGGACAACCGCCGCCGTGACACGGCGCCCCAGGCTTCCCGTATCGCCTCCCACCATGAAGCCCTGGCGACAGCCGGTGGCGGCGATCACCACGGCAAGAAAGGGCGCCTTGCTCATCCCGATCCAGAAATGCTTGATATCGACTGTCTCGAGCGTTCGGCTGACGAAGAAGACCGGGCTGATGTCGAGCGTCAGCCAGCTGATCAGCAGTCCACCGACTATGCCGCCCATGTCGGCACAGAAGGTCAGGAGCGGCATCATCAGCAGGGCGGCGAGAACGCGGGGAACCACGAGAGCGTCGAACCGGTCGACGCCCATGACCTGCATCGCATTGATTTCCTGGTTCATCCGCATAGCGCCGATCTGTGCAGCGAACGATGACGCGGAACGGCCGGCAAGCAGGACGGCGGCGATGACCACGCCGAACTCGCGCAGGACCGCGACCCCGACCATTTGCACGGTGAATACCGATACGCCGAACTCGGCGAGGATATTGACGCCCACGAGCGAGATGATCGCTCCGACAAAGAAGGTCATGACCATCGTGATCGGGATGCTGTTGAGACCAGCCTCTTCCATGACCGCTACAAGCGGTGTCATTCGCAAGCGACGCGGCCGCACAACGGTACGCGCCAGCGCAACCACCATCTGCCCTACGAATTCCATCGCATGGTAGAGTTCGCTTCCTTCCGCTGCGATAGCTCTGCCGATCCGCTCGAAAAAGGCGATGATCCCATGGTCCGCGCGCACGGGGGACGGTGCGGCCAGCAGCGCCGGACGGACGATGTCCATCAGTCGGCGCAGATCCTCGCGGTCCGACAACCGATCCGCCGCCTCCGCCACGACAGCGCCGAGAATAGCGTAGACGCCGGCGCTATCTGCCCGCCCCATTTGCGAAACATCGACCGCATTATACCGGCCCTGTCGTTTGACCGCACTCTCCAGTCTTGCTGGGATCGTGCCGAGCGTCAGGACCGTCCAATCTCCGATCGCGACAAGCTCCAGACCTTTGGCGGTGTGACGAAGCGTATAATCGGTCTGTACGACCGGACGCTCGCCCGCACCATTCGCTTCGGCATGGACCACGGATCTCCCTCAGCCGGATACAGCGACACTGGACAGACAGGCCCATCCATCGACACTACGCGGTCGAACGAAAGTGGCCGTCTTCTTGTCGAGGGACATGATTATCTCCGAGCGATGAACGGTATCTCGAACCATCGGCAGTCTTTTCATCGCTCGCGCACCGATGCGCGGTAATCCGCAATGCTACGTAAAGCTGTTCCTCGTGATCGCGGGAGCGGCGCGCATCGGCAGTGTGAGCCCCGTCGTCGCGACGAAGCTGTCGCCCCGGTCGGCGGGAAGCGTGCCTGGTTCCTGCCTGTCAGCCCTCAGCCTTTTGCCGACTTGGTCCTATCGCGGCGAATACGCGCCCGGCGCTTCTCCTTCTCGACAAAATGCATTGCCTCGAGCTTCAGGCCATCGGGGTCGAGAAAGTAGACGGCGTAATAGCCTTCTCCATAATCGGGATAGTCGGCTGGCGTGTCGACGATTTCGACCTCCTGCTCCAGCAGGAAGGCATAGAGCGCGTCGACCTGTTCCCTCGTGGCAAGCTCAAAGGCATAGTGATGGTAGCCGATATTGCCGGCGCGGTGCTTGTGGCACCGGCCTTCCGCATCCGCCTGGGTGATCCAGAACATCGTCTCGCCGTTGTTCCAGCCGACGACCTCGCCGAACTCCCATTCGCGCTCGAACTCCATGAAGCCGAGCAGCGCGTCATAGAAGCGCTTCGATCGCGCCAGATCGCCCACCCGGATGGCAAGGTGGTCAATGCCGATTACCTGGACCAATGCATGTCTCCTTCTGGCCGGCGCCGTCATCGGGGTCAGCGGGCAGCGCATACCCGCCGGCAACTTCGGCTTCACACAGCGGCACGGGCCGTGGCCGTACGTTGGCGCTTTTCATGGGCGGCGCGCTCGAGCGTCTCGCGGAAATCGGGGTGCGCAAGACCGATGAGCGCCCGCGCGCGCTCATCCACGGTTTTCCCCTTCAGGTCGGCCCAGCCATGTTCGGTGACGATGATATGCGTATCATTGCGCGGCGTAGTCACCGGCCCATCGAGCGCAGGCACGATCCTCGAGATCGTGCCTTTCGCCGCCGTGGAATGACAGGCGATGATGGATCGACCGCCCTTCGAGGCATAGGCGCCGCGCACGAAATCGAGCTGCCCGCCTGCAGCGCTATACTGCCGCCCGTTCATACATTCGGAGTTGCAGGCGCCGTCCAAATTGACCTGAAGCGTCGCGTTCACCGAGATCATGCGCGCATTGCGCGCGATCACTGCGGGATCGTTGACATAGTCGACCGGGTGGGCCTCCAGGAGCGGATTGCCGTCCATGAAATCGTAGAGCGCCTTGTCCCCCATGGCGAAGGTGAAGACCGAGCGCCCCTGATTGATCTGCTTCCGGCTGTTGTCGACCACGCCCAGGCGCATCAGTTCGACAAGGCCGGGCGCCATGAGCTCGGTGTGGATGCCGAGATGGCGATGCTGGCGCAGCGCCGCGCAGACGGCATCCGGCAGCGCACCGATGCCCATCTGGATGCATGCGCCGTCCTCCACCAGTCCGGCGATGATCGCACCGATCGCAACATCTTCGGCATGGAGGGGCATGCCAGGCACTTCCAGCAAGGGTATTTCATGCTCGACTATGGCAGTCACCCGGGACACATGGACCACGCAGTCGCCATGCACCCGCGGCATGTTTGGATTGACCTCAAGGATCACCCGCTTGGCCGTCCGCGAGACCGCCAGTGCATAGTCGGTATCGGTCCCGAAGCTGAAATTGCCGTCCTCGTCCATCGGCGACACGGTAATGAGCAAGGTATCGACGCCGATATGTTCGCACAACACCCGGGGAACCTGGCTGAACGCGACCGGAATGACGTCCACGGGCTGCGCGCCTTCGGCGGCCGCGCGGGCATCGAGCGCACGTTCGACCGGGCTGTGGAACAGGCAGATCGGCCTGATCCGATCGCGCAGTTCGTAGCGAAGCACGGTCTCGCCCGCGATCGCGGTGGAGAGCATGTAATAGAGGTGGATGTCCGAAACCGCGCACGCCGCCGCGCGATCGGCCAACGCGCGCAGCAGCGCGGGCGGCTGCGAAACGCCCAGCCCCATCGCTACCTTCGCGCCAGAGGGAATGAGCGCGATCGCCTGATCCGCGGTCATGATGCGCGAACGATAGAGCATGGCGTCAGAAGTCATCGGAAGCGAGCGCCATCAGCGGTGCGGACCCGGCGTCGATCTGCTGCGCCAGTGCGGCGCTCTGCGGCAAGATGCGCGTGGCGAAGAATTCGGCGACCAGCAGCTTGCGCCGGTCGCGGGCCGTCGCGCTATCGCCCTTCGCCAGCGTGATCAGCGCCATGCGCAGCCACAGCCAGCCGAACGTCACCAGCGTGAACAGCCGCAGATAATCGCTGGCGGCCGCATTCTGCTCGAGATTGTTGGCGAAGTCGCCCTGCCCCAGCCGTTTGGTGGCGGTATCGAGCAGCCCCAGGGCCGCCTTCAAACGCTCGGCGATCAGGGTGGCGCCCGGCTGCGCGGCTGCTTGCGACAGCGTATCGCCGATCATGGCAAGGAAGGTCCGCACCGGCGCGCCGCCATCGATTCCAACCTTGCGAGTCACCAGATCCTGCGCCTGGATACCGTTGGTGCCTTCGTAGATCATCGTGATCCGCGCATCGCGCACGAACTGCTCCTGACCCCATTCGCGGATATAGCCATGTCCGCCGAGCACCTGCTGGCCGAGCACCGTCGCCTCGAAGCCCATGTCGGTGAAGGCCGCCTTGACGACCGGGGTGAGCAGGGCGACCAGCCCGGTCGCCTCCTTGCGCACAACCTCGTCGGGATGGGCCTTTTCCCTGTCCATCTCCAGCGCGGTGAACACGGTCAGTGCACGGGCGGCCTCGATGAAGGACAGCATGGTGAGCAGCATCCGGCGCACGTCGGGATGCTCGATGATCGTGGCCGTTCCCGTCCCCCGGGCGCCCGCCCCTGGCGGCGCTCCTTCGCATAGGCGGCGGCGGTCTGGTAGGACGCCTCGGCGACGCCCAGCCCCTCGACCCCGACGAACAGCCGCTCCGCGTTCATCATCGTGAACATGGCAGCGAGCCCGCGGTTGGGCTCGCCCACCAGCCAGCCCTGGCAACCGTCATAGTTCATGACGCAGGTCGGCTGGGCATGGATGCCCATCTTGTGCTCGAGCGAGCCGACGCTCAGCGCGTTGCGCGCGCCGAGCGTGCCGCCTTCATCGACCAGATATTTGGGGCAGAGGAACAGGCTGATCCCCTTGCTGCCCGCCGGCGCGCCCGGCAGCCGGGCGAGCACGAGATGGATCACATTCTCGGCCATGTCATGATCGCCCGACGAGATGAAGATCTTAGAACCGGTGATGCTGAAGGAGCCGTCCTCGCGTGGAACGGCAGTCGTCTTGAGCAGGCCGAGGTCGGAGCCGGCCTGCGCCTCGGTGAGCGCCATGGCACCGGTCCACTGGCCCGAGACCATGTGCGGCAGGTAAAGCGCCTTCAGCGCCTCGCTCGCATGGGCATCGATGGCTTCGGTGGCGCCACGGCTCAGGCCAGGAACCAGCCCGAAGGAAAGATTGGCGCTCGACAGCATCTCGTCGACGAGAATCTGCACCGTGCGCGGCAGGCCCTGCCCGCCGAACGTGGCGGGGGCCGACAGGCCAGGCCAGCCTCCCTCGACGAGGCGCCGATAGGCCTCCGGAAACCCCTTCGGCGTGTGGACAATGCCATCCTCCAGCCTGCAGCCTTCCACGTCAGCGCTCTGGTTGAGCGGCCGCAATACCTCCGCGCAGAAGCGTCCAGCCTCCTCCAGAATGGTGCGGACCAGTTCGGTATTGACCGCGCTGAACTCGGGCAACGCAGCAAACACATCGTCGGCTTTGAAAAGCTCCTCGAGCAGGTAAGTCATGTCATCGACGGGGGCAGTATAACCGGGCATCTTCAAATCCTGTTCGGCTGGCCGGGCTGAGGGATGTCATCCCGTGGCCCGGCATTTCGCTCAATTTCGCAGCGGCTTTCCTGACCTCTCGCGTGGGCATCAGGTGGACATCCTCGTCATCCGGCGACGGGCCGATGCAGCACGAATGCTGCCATCGCCCGCCACCGCATGATATTGTCCACTGATAGAGGCCGAGATTCCTTCTCGCCGTCCGTATCTCTACTTAGCGGGACGATCGGAACTGCGCTGAGGGTCAGCCCAAGGTTGGGTCGTTTACCGGCTAAACCCGACCGGCGGTTTCCGTCGGGACGATCAAAATGGAGTCACCGAACGCGCTTGGCATCCCTGACCGGTTCTTCACCGGGCCGCCCGACCGATTTCGTTTCCGCGGGTCCGCATCATGCGCCAGCCTCAGGCGCCGTGCGGGCGGTTGGCCTCGATCCAGCTGCCGAACTTGAGCAGGAAAGTCGTCAGGAAATTGCGCGTACCCTCGTTCGCAATCCCGCCTGACGCATCCAGCAGGGCGGCGACGTGGCCGATATAGGCTTCGGGCTGCTGCAGGGTGGGCATATTCAGGAACACGAGCGACTGGCGCAGGTGATGGTTCGCGCCGAACCCGCCCATTGCGCCCGGCGAGGCGCTGACGACCGCCGCGGGCTTGCCGTCCCAGACGCTTGCGCCATAGGGCCGCGACCCGACATCGATTGCGTTCTTCAGCACGGCCGGGACCGATCGATTATATTCGGGCGTAACGAAGAGCACGGCGTCCATCGCCCTGACTGCCTGCCGGAAATCGGTCCAGCCCGCCGGGGGCTGCCCTTCATCCTCGTCCTGATTGTAGAATGGCAGTCGGCCGATCTCGATGATCTCGAGCCGAAGAGCGGGCTTCGCAAGCTCGATCATGGCGTTGGCGAGCTTGCGTGTGAAGGACTCCTTGCGGAGACTGCCAACGAGGACGGCGACATCGACACTCATGATCCTTGTCCTTCCATAGGCAAGATGCGGGCACAACAGATCATCACGCAGGTGGAGTCAAAAATGTCGATCGGCAGGCGCACGTGCACCGCCATTGCACGGCGGCGAGGCAGGCACGGCGCAGCACCGTCTCTGCCAGGTCGTGTACCAGCCCGGCATCTTCGGCGATCGCGCTGAGGAGCCAACCAGTCAGGCTCGCGCGGCCTGCGTGGCGCCAACCCGCGATTGCGCTGCAGCTTGGTCCAGATGCCTCTGCCGGCCGTGCGACGCAGGAGCGCTCATTCCTCCAACTGCTTGCGGATCATCAGCAATTCCCGGCGCCGAGCCTCGCTGGTTTTCGGATACGACATCTTGAGGTCGTCGAAGGCGTCGAGAACGATCTGAGACACGATCAATCGCGCATTCTGCTTGTCATCGGCGGGCACCACGTACCACGGCGAATGTCCAGTGCTCGTTGCAGCCAGGCATTCCTCGTACGCCGTCATATAATGGTCCCAGAATTTCCTTTCTTCGACATCGGCCGTGCTGAATTTCCAGTTCTTTTCGGGCTCATCGATCCGAGCCAGAAAGCGTTTACGCTGCTCTTCCTTCGAGAGGTGGAGGAAAAATTTGACGATGCGAGTCCCGTTGGCATGCAGGTGCCTTTCCAGGTTCGAGATCGACCGATAGCGGTGGCGCCAAAGCGTCTTGTCGTGACGCGGCACGTCCGGCAGTCCCTCACTCATGAGGATGTCCCGATGCACCCGGACGATCAAAACCTCCTCGTAATAGGATCGGTTGAAGATGCCGATCCGCCCGCGCTCAGGAAGATCCCGGGTCGTGCGCCATAGGAAGTCGTGCTGCAGTTCCGTCGCGCTTGGATGCTTGAAGCTGAACACCTGGCAGCCTTGAGGATTGATGCCGGACATGACGTGCTGGATCGCCCCGTCCTTGCCTGCCGCATCCATGGCCTGGAACACCAGCAGGACCGCGTGACGGTTGGATGCGTAGAGAAGCTGCTGCTGAACACTGAGACGAGAGACATGGTCGGTCAGCAGGTCATGATAATGCTCCTTCGACCGATAGACGGGATCGACCATCGTCGGCCACTTCTTGAGGTCGACAAGATCGCCTTTCCGCACGCGGAAGTCCTTTGATGTGATCTGCATGGTCATTCCTTTCTCCAGTGCGGCCTACGGCAGACCCATGCGCAAGTGGCGGCACGGGGTGTAATGCGATAGCCGGGCAGGATGCCGTAATCGACACGGTCGGCGGGGAGGCGCCCTCTTGCAAGACAAAGCTTGAGCGCAGCGTCGGTCCAGGCCAGCCGCACCGTCGACTGGGACATTACGTAATGCGGGCTGCGACCGCTCCGGCCATGGTCGCTCTGATATCATGAGCGTCTGGAGCTTGCATGACCGACATCGTCCAACTGCAGCGTGGTCCCGATCCGCTTGACGGCATCGCCCTGACACTGGACCACGCTTTGCTGGCCGCGATTGCGCAGGTCACCTCAGGTCTCTCCCCGGCGACCATGATGCTGGCGTTTCTTGACTGGAGCACGCATCTTGGGGTTTCGCCGGGCAAGCGCCTCGAACTTGCCGGCAAGGCATACCGCAAGTGTCATCGTATCGCCGATTATGCTGTCCGCCGCATCGGGCACGAGGATGCCGAGCCGGCCATCGACCCGCTGCCACAGGACCACCGGTTCGATGATCCTGCCTGGAAGCAATTTCCCTTCGATCTGATCTCGCAATCCTTCCTGCTGACCCAGCAATGGTGGCACGCCGCGACCACGGCCGTCGCCGGCGTGTCCCGGCATCACGAGGAGATGGTGTCCTTTGCCGCGCGCCAGCTGCTCGATGTGGCCGCGCCGACCAACTTCCTCGCGACCAACCCGGTGCTGCTGCGCAGGGTCGCCGAGACCGGCGGCAAGTGCCTGCTCGACGGTGCGCAGCACTGGTTCGAGGATGCGGGGCGCCTGATGCGCGGCGAGCCTCCCGTGGGCGTGGAACAATTTCGTCCCGGAAAAACTGTCGCGGTGACCCCCGGGAAGGTCGTTTACCGCAACCGCCTGATCGAACTGATCCAATACGCGCCTGCCACCGAAACGGTGCGCCCCGAGCCAGTGCTCATTGTTCCGGCCTGGATCATGAAATATTATATCCTCGATCTGTCCCCCGAAAATTCGCTGATCCGTTGGCTGGTCGGCCAGGGCTATACGGTCTTCGCCATATCCTGGCACAATCCGGGCACCTCCGATCGCGATCTGGACATGGACGATTATCGCCGCCTCGGGCCCATGGCGGCGCTTGACGTCGTGACGGCGATCACCGGCTCGGACAAGGTTCACGGCGTGGGGTATTGCCTGGGCGGGACACTGCTTGCCATCGCCGCCGCGGCCATGGCCCAAGAGCATGATGAACGTCTGGCGTCGATCACCCTGCTCGCCGCGCAGACCGAATTCAGCGAACCCGGCGAGCTCGGTCTGTTCATCGACGAGTCGCAGATCAATCTGATCGAGAACATGATGTGGAGCCGTGGCTATCTCGACAGCCAGCAAATGGGTGGCGCCTTCCAGATCCTTCGCTCCAACGATCTCATCTGGTCACATCTGCTCGGGACCTATCTCATGGGTGAGCGCGAGCCGATGATCGATCTCATGGCCTGGAATGCGGACGGCACGCGGATGCCCTATGCCATGCATAGCCAGTATCTTCGGGAACTGTTCCTCGGCGACGACCTCGCCGAAGGCCGGTTCAAGGTGGACGGCCGCACGATCACGCTGTCGTCGCTCCGCCAACCGATGTTCGTGGTCGGCACCGAGCGCGACCATGTCGCCCCCTGGCGGTCGGTCCACAAGATCCATTGGCTCACGAGCGCCGCCATCCGTTTCGTGCTCACCAGCGGCGGGCATAATGCCGGCATCGTCTCGGAACCCGGTCATCCGCATCGGCGCTATCATGTCGCCACTCGCGCGCTCGACGATCCTGCCGTTGGTCCGGACGAGTGGATGGAGCAGGCCGAACAGCGCGAAGGCTCGTGGTGGATCGAATGGGGCCGTTGGCTGGACGAGCACTCCAGCGAGCCAGGATCACCGCCGCCCATGGGCGGCGCGGAGAAGGGTTTCGCAGCGCTGGGAGACGCTCCCGGCAATTATGTGCTGGAGACATGATGCCGCCAGCACCATCAGGGCTCGAGCAAAAGCGCCTGCGATCCTCGATCCCCTGTTCGTGAGCGGCGATCGGCTTCTCCAAGCGTTGGGAGGATCAGGGGAGACGGTCATTGAAGTGGGTCGTCGCACGTCGAGGCCCCATCCCGTAGCCCCTGCCTTTGATAGCGCGAAGCGAAGCGAAAACGCGTCGAGAAGGCATCGCGCGCTGACCTCTCCGGTCAACGTCTCGCCATCGCCGAGACCTCTGAACCCCGCCTAGTAAGGATACGTATCCTGCCGGCCTGAATTGATCGCTAGTCGGGTGCAAGACCGCTTCAAACCAAGGAAACCCCATGTCGCGTATTGCCCTCGTCACGGGAGGCGTCAGTGGCATTGGCGCCGCAACCGCAAAGCTCCTGCAGAAATCGGGCTATCGGGTCGTCGCCAACTTCTTCGGCAACGATGTCGAGGCCGCAGCATTCGCTGCCGAGACCAGCATTCCAACCCGCAGTTGGGACGTGGCGGACTTTGCCGCAAGCCAGGCGGGAGTTGCGGCGGTCGTCCAGGACTTCGGCCCGATCGACATTCTCGTCAACAATGCCGGCATAACGCGCGACAGCACTCTCCATAAGATGACCCCCGAACAATGGCGCAGCGTGATCGATGTCGATCTCGGCGGTTGCTTCAATATGTGTCGCGCCGTGATCGAGGGAATGCGCGAACGCAGGTTCGGGCGGATCGTCAATATCAGCTCGGTCAACGCCTTGTCGGGCCAGTTCGGCCAGACGAACTATGCCGCGGCCAAGGCAGGGGTGATCGGCTTCACCAAGGCGCTGGCGCTCGAGGGCGCATCGCGAAACATCACCGTCAACGCGTTAGCCCCGGGGTACACGGATACCGGGATGGTCAAGGCGGTGCCCGAGACGGTGCTGCAAGGCATTCTCGAAGGGATCCCGATCAGCCGCCTTGCCACGCCGGAGGAAATCGCACGGGGGGTCCTGTTCCTCGTGGCGGACGAGGCGGGCTTCATCACCGGCACCACGCTGTCCATCAACGGCGGCAAGTACATGGCCTAGGATCGGGCGCAAATCATCAAGACGCCCGCTGGCTAATTCGGCCGCGGTTGCAATCGAGAGGAAATTCGAGATGCCAGCCCAGATTGTTCTGTGCGCACCGGTGCGTACTGCCATCGGCGCCTATGACGGCAGCCTCAAGGATATGCCGGCACCCCAACTCGGAACCGTGGCTATCAAGGAAGTCCTTGCCCGCGCAAAGGTCGGCGCGGAGACTGTCGACACCGTAGTGATGGGTCAGGTCGTCCAGGCCGGCGCGCGGATGAATCCGGCGCGACAGGCAGCGATCGGGGCCGGCGTTCCTGTTTCGGTGCCCGCGCTGACGGTCAATCGGGTCTGTGGGTCGGGCGCTCAGGCGATAGCCAGCGCTGCGCAGGAGGTTATGCTCGGCTACTCCGCGGCCGCGATCGCCGGCGGGATGGAGAATATGGATCAGGCGCCGTATCTCATCGAAAGGGGCCGTTGGGGATACAGGATGGGTGACGGCAAGCTCGTCGACAGCATGCTTCGCGATGGACTCAACGACGCCTTTAGCGATCATCATTCCGGCTGGATTACCGAAGATCTCGTCACGAAGTTCAAGATCAGCCGGGAAGCCCAGGATGCCTGGGCAGTGCGCTCGCAGCAGCGCTTCAGTGATGCCCAGACAGCTGGCAAATTCGATGCGGAGATCGTCGCAGTTCCGCTGACGACCCGCAAAGGGACCACGCTGTTCGTGCGCGACGAACAGAACCGCCCCGATACGACGCTCGAGACGCTTGCTCATCTCAGACCGGCTTTTCGCAGCGACGGGACGATCACGGCGGGGAACTCGCCGGGGCTGAACAGCGCCGCCGCGGCGATGATCGTCACGACGATGGACTGGGCATCAAGGCACGGCGTCGAGCCAATGGGCCGGCTCGTCGCCTATGGCGTGGGAGCGGTCGAACCCGGCCTCTTCGGTTTGGGGCCGGTACCCGCCGTTCGCCAGGCGCTCGACCGTGCCGGATGGACGATATCGGATCTGGAGCGCATCGAGATCAACGAGGCGTTCGCCGCAATCGCGATTGCGGTCACCAGAGAACTCGGGTTGCCGCCAGAGATCGTCAATGTCGAGGGCGGCGCAGTTGCCCATGGGCATCCGATCGGCGCAACGGGAGCGGTGCTCACGACCCGATTGCTTCACTCCATGCGACGCGACGGCATTCACCGGGGCGCCGTCACGCTTTGCATTGGCGGCGGCCAGGGAATCGCCCTGATGCTCGAGGTTCTTCCCTAGTCGGACTGGCCTGCGAGCGCCCCGGCACCCTTCGTGATCTCCCTAGTCTCATGGCGGCCATGACAAGGAACGCTCGCTTGGCCACCTCGCGCTCGGCCAAGACTGCGTCCGGCATGATGCCCGGCATGCAGATGAAAGGAATTCCGATATCAGGCTGCCGATGAGCGGCACGGGCCAGATGTAGAATAGGCCGATCATGGGCGCAGTCGGTTCCACCAATCCGGGCCGTGTTGTCCGTCCTGATGATGCGGAAAATCGTGCTGCGGATAACAGAAGATGTCCTAGGGATTGGTTCCAGGAGCGACGGCTACGCCGCGCGTCGAGGACGATCCCTGTTCCTTGCTACGTCGCAGTCGATATCTCATCCAAGACGCTTGGAGACGAGAACAAGGCTCGCGTCTCCGGGATAGGGCTCAACGGTAAAACCCGAATCGCGCTCCACCTCGATCGCCGTACGGTTGTCACGGCTTTCGATCGAACTCGATGACCTTCACGCCGCGACGTTTTGCTTCATCCGCCATGAACGAGAGCAGCTGCCACCCGATTCCCTGTTTCTTGAATTCGGAGTGGACGGATATTGCCACCTCGCCACGCGCCCCCGCCGGATCGCATGCGAGCATTGCGGTCGCCAGGGGTGTCTTCCCATCTTCGCGAAAGGCTATGAAGCTCTCGGCCGTCTTGGGATCGACATGAATCATCGCGTCGATCTGCGCTGGCCGCACCTCGTTCAGCCCCGTCAGGAAACGGAAGCGCAGGTCTTCCGGAGCGACATGATGGAACAATGTATCGAGGATCGCGCCGTCCTCGGGCTCGGCGGGCCGAACGATGATCCGAAGACCGGTGTGGGTGACGAACGCGCGGCTCTGTTCGGACATGGCAGTGCTCCTTTCAACGTGGCTCGAGCGGCATCGAACAGGTCAAGCTCGCTGAGCGGGCATGACGAACGCAACCGCGTGCATGGCGATCATCCGCTCCTCATCGGTGGGGATGACGCGAACCGCGACCGAACTCCCCGTGGCGTTTATCGTGGTCGCGTTCCGTCGATTGGCCTCCGCATCGATAATCAGTCCGGTCCAGGCAAGCCGCTCGCAGATCGCAGCGCGAATGACAGGATCGTTTTCCCCGATGCCGGCGGTGAAGACGAGGCCATCGATGCCGCCGAGGGATGAAATCAGTGCGCCCGCTTCCCGCGCGGCGCGCCAGACGAACAGGTCGATCGCTTCGATGGCATGGGGATCGCTGCTGGCGTGAAGGACCCGCATGTCGCTTGATACGCCCGAGACGCCGAGCAGCCCGGATTGCGAATAGAGGAGCGTTTCCAGTTCGGTGACGCTCTTGCCGTCCTGAGTCTGGAGATAAAGCAGGACGCCAGGGTCGATCGTACCGCAGCGGGTTCCCATCACCAGGCCGTCGAGCGCCGTGAAGCTCATCGTCGTATCGACGCTTTTTCCCGCGTGCATCGCGCAAAGGCTCGCACCGTTTCCAAGATGAGCAACGATCAGCCGCTTGCCCGCGAACGCCGGCTCGGTCTTCGAAAGGCGATGCGCGATATACTCATAGGAGAGGCCATGAAATCCATAGCTGCGGATGCCCCGGTCGTGCAGCGCACGGGGCAGAGCGAAACGTGTGGCCACCTCCGGGCGCCCTTGATGGAAACCTGTGTCGAAACAGGCGATCTGCGGCAGTTCCGGCCGGAGCGCCCGAATCGCCCGGATGACGGCAAGGTTGTGTGGCTGGTGGAGAGGCACCAGCGGACACAGCATCTCCAGGGCAGCAAGAAGGGCATCATCGACAAGCGCCGGCTGCCCGAACCGAAGCCCGCCATGGGCCACGCGATGCCCGACCGCGACAATCTCGTGCTCGGGAAGGTGGCCGGCTGCCCAATGGAGCAGTTCCTGCAGCAGCGCTTCATGGCTCAGGCCGTCGCCGCCGTCCCATGTGCGTTCGATCAGGATGGTGCCAGCGGCATCGTGTGCCACCAGGTGAGGCGCGGTCCCGATCCCTTCCACCTTGCCGGAGGCCGCGAGCGCAAATTCGTCCTGACCGACATGGAACAAGGCGAACTTGATGCTCGACGACCCGGCATTGAGGCTGGCGATCACCCGGCCCATGTCAGGCAGCCTCGGCAGGGCCGGGGGCCGCCATCGTCGCGGCACGCACCATCGATACGGCGACGGCGCAGGATGCCAGCCGCGTACGCAATGAGTCGGCACGGCTGGTCAGGATGATCGGAACGCGAGCCCCCAGAACGATTCCGGCCGCATCGGCACCCCCGAGAAAAATCAGTTGCTTGGCCAGCATGTTGCCCGCCTCGAGGTTGGGAACCACCAGGATATCCGCCTTGCCGGCGACCGGCGAGACAATGCCCTTCTCGCGCGCCGCCGCCTCGCTGACGGCATTGTCGAACGCCAGCGGTCCATCGAGTATCGCGCCCGTAATCTGTCCCCTGTCCGCCATCTTGCAGAGCGCAGCCGCATCCAAGGTCGACCGGATCTCGGGATTGACGGTTTCGACCGCGGAAAGAATGGCGACACGCGGTGTTTCGATCCCGAGAACATGGGCAAGATCGATCGCGTTACGAATGATATCCGCCTTTTCGTCGAGCGTCGGCTCGATGTTGATGGCGGCATCGGTGATGAACATCAGCGAGGAATGACCGGGTACGTCCATGATGTAGACATGGCTGATCCGGCGTTCGGTCCTCAGACCGGTCGCACGCGGGACCACCGCACCCATCAGTTCGTCGGTATGTAGCGAGCCCTTCATGAGCAGCTGCGCCTCCCCTGCCCTGATCAGGGCAACCGCGGTCTCGGCCGCGGCGTGGCTATGGGGCGCTGACACGATACGGAAGGCCGATATGTCTTTTCCTGCCTCCCGTGCGGCATCGCGCATACGCGCTTCGGGTCCGACAAGGATCGGGCGGATCAGTCCCGCTTCGAAACCATCGACAGCGGCGGTGATTGCCGCCGCGCTGCACGGATGGACAACTGCGGTCGCGACGGCCGCGCCCCTCGCGCTCCGCTCGATCAGCTTGCGGTAACGATCATGGCTGGAAATCCGTACATCGGGTATTACGGCAGGTGCGCGATGGACCTTTTCGGCTGGCGCTTCGACTTCCGCTTCGCCCGTCACGACCTCTTCGCCGGCCTGGTTGACGCAACGGCAAGCGAGGACGACCCTCCGACGTGCGGGTTGCTTCTCCTTGACCGTCACCGTCGCCGTGATCGTGTCACCAATCGCGATCGGCCGCGCGAAACGAAGGTTCTGGCTGACATAATTGGTTCCTAGCCCCGGCAGTACGCTCCCAAGCACCGTGGAAATCAGTCCTGCACTCCACATGCCGTGTGCGGTCGCGTGCGGGAACCGCTCGCTCGCCTGATCTCCTTCGTAGTCCGTGAAGTTGGCATCGCCTGATACAAACCCGAAAAGCTCGATATCCTCCCGGGACAATGTCCGCGTGACGCTGGCGCTCTCGCCGACGGTGATCTCGTCGTATGTGTGGTTTTCGATCATGGCCGGATCCGACATCGATCAGCGCCCCTGCCCATGGGGTGGCAGGGCATTGGATGCGGCCCCAAGTTGCGCGAACCGGTTCGCCAAGTTCGAAATACAATCGACCCTATCGGACAAATGCGCGGATCGGTCAGATTGAACCATTAATCGCCATTCCTGCAGTGATCCGACAGCGATACGCGTTCATCGTCCCTTGTTCGCTACGTAGATGCCACGATGGCCATAACGCATGAAGCACCGCACAGCGGTGAGGTTCCTATTTTGTATCGGGGATCCGCATGTGCTTTTCGGCCACTTCCAGCTTTATCGCCTCGGGCGTAATCGGGGCGATCGGAGTGGCGACGCTTCGGCATGTGCGCGAGCCCAGGGCCCTCCTGTTCGCTTCCGTACCGCTGCTGTTCGCGCTTCATCAATTTACCGAGGGATGGGTCTGGCTCGGCCTCGACGGGCGGATAGGCAAGGTTGGGTTCGACCATGTCACGTTCCTGTTCATGCTGTACGCGCTGGGAATCCTGCCGTTGCTTATGCCCCCCGCGGTCGCCTTGATGGAACCGCCCGGCTGGCGTCGTGGCGCCATTCTCGGGCTGACTGCCGTCGGCGCGCTGGTGTTTGCGTGGGATGTGACCGGGCTGATCTTCCTGCCCAGCCAGTGCTTCATCGAGCAGAATTCGATAGCCTATCGTAACCCGATGACGGGCGATATCTGGATATCCTACCTGTATATTCTCGCTACCTGCGGCGCGCTGCTGCTATCGACCCACCGGGTCGTCAGGACCTATGGCATGCTCAACGTCGCCGCGCTGTCGGTCGCGGAGATCGTCAAGGAATACGCCTTCGCCTCGGTCTGGTGTTTCTACGCCGCGATCATGAGCGTGATGATCTATTGGCAGTTCAAGAGCCTGAAAATCGACATCAAGACGCCCAACGGCACGTCGCCGATTCTCAGGCCGCTCATCCTGCCCTGGCTCCGCTGGAAGAAAACCATGATCGCGAGGCCAGCATGATCACCGCGATGACGGCGGCCCTGTGCGCAACGGCGCTGATCGGCAGACCGCGCGCCGGGCTCCGTCGAGAGACACTTAATGACCCGGCCGCCCCAGCGTTCTCGCCTGCGTGATACCGAAATGGTCCGCCACCTCTCGCCCCGTGAAGCCGCTCGTATTGGCCTCCATGTCGAGCGGCAGCATCTGCTTGTCCCACGCTTGCCACGCCGCCACCAGCCGGCGATAGGTTTCGGGCTCGCGATCCTTGAGGTTGGCGCGCTCGAGCGGATCTTCGACGACGTTGAATAGAAACGTGTTGTCCAGGATCTTGAGATATTTCCAGTCGCCCGACCGGCACGCTTCCTGGGCCAGGTTGAGATAGCGCCAGCAGAGCGTGCGCTCCTTCGGCGGCGCGCGATGGAGCAAGGTATCGGTCAGATCCACCCCGTCCGGCGGAAATGCCGGATCGGGCTTGCCGCCGGCGCAGGCGAGCAACGTTGGCAGCCAGTCCATCGAGATCATCATCTGCTCGTTGACCGTGCCGGCCGGCACATGGCCGGGCCAACGGATGATCGCGGGAATGCGCAGGCCCCCTTCCAGCAATTCGGTCTTGCGGCCGGTGAAGGGCCAGGTGTCGGCATAACGCTCGCCGCCATTGTCGCTGGTGAAGATCACGATCGTGTCGTCGGCCAGCTTCAGCCGATCGAGCGTGGCGAGGATGCGGCCGATTTGCATGTCCATCCGCGTCACCATCGCGGCATAGGTCTTCTGCGAACCACCATCGGTATCGAACACCGCAAACGGCGTCTTGCTCGCCGCCAGCCGCTTCGATTCGGCTTCATCGCCGGGGCCTTCCCACGGCCAGTGCGGCGCGTTGAAATGGAGGCTGATGAAGAAGGGCCGATCGCCGCGCGCATAGGTCTCGATCGCAGAGATCGCATGGTTGCCGAGCAGATCGGTCATGTAGCCGGGCTCGCGCGTCTCCCGGTCATCGTCCCACAGGTCGGGCTTGCCCTGAAAATCGTGGCTGAAATAATCGACCCCGCCGCCGCGGAAGCCCCAGAAATGATCGTAGCCGCTCTTGAGCGGGCCATATTGGGGAAGGACCCCATATGCCATTTGCCGAGCAGGGTGGTGCCATAGCCCGCCGTGCGCAGCAGCGACGGCAGGGTCGGATGTTCGGGCGGCAGGCCGACATCGCGCTGCCCGAGCGGCTCCTCCAGCCCGATCGGCAGCCGGTTCTGATAGCGCCCGGTGATCAGCCCGACCCGCGTCGCCGAGCAGACCGCCGAATTGGCATAGGCCTGGGTGAAGCGCATCCCCTCCGCCGCGATCCGATCGATCGCTGGCGTGCGGTAATCGCGCCGGCCGTAGCAGCTGACATCGGCGTAACCGAGATCGTCGGCGAGAATGAAGAGGATGTTGGGCCTGCGCGCACCGCCGGCCGCGCGTGCGACAGGCCCGAGGCCGAGCGCGCCGACTGCCGCGACCGACGAAGCCAGCAGCGATCGCCGCGAGATAGGAAACAGAGGCATCCTCGTCACTCCTGAACCATGATTTTTCAACGGCTGTTCAAAGCTTGCGCCGCAGTGTCAGCATCCATTCGCGGGGCGGCGCCGGCTGGGTGGTCTGCAGCCCGACATTGAAGAATTTGTTCACGTAATAGAAGCGGTTGAACATGTTCTTGACGGTCGCCGAAAGACGCCACGCGCGGTCCGGCGAATCCCAGGTGAGCTTTGCATTGAACAGGCCATATCCCGGCACCGCGCCGAGCGGATTGTTATCGATATTGGTGAAGAATGACGATTGGTAGGCATAATCGATCCGCGGCGTGAGCGTCCCGATCGCGGTTCCCACCGCGTACTGCACCCCGACTGCCGCCTTCCATTTCGGCGAGAAGGGCGCCTTGCTGTCGAGCGTCACCCCGGCAATCACGACGCCGGCCGAGGTGAAGGATTTGAGCTTGAAATCGAGGTAGCTGCCGCTCGCGTCGATCAGCAGCCCGTCGAACGGACGCGCGGTGATTTCGATTTCGGCGCCCTTGAACTGGCCCTTGCCGACATTCGTCGGGGTGGCATTGTTGATGCTGGTCGGCGTCGGCGCCACATTGGTGAAGATCATATTGTTGTAATCGTTGATGAAGCCCGCGGCATTGAGGCGCAGCTTGCGATCGAACAGATCGCTCTTGAGGCCGATCTCGTAAGCGGTCAGCGTTTCCGGATTGAAGGATACCGCCTGTTCCGGAACGAACGGACGCGCATTGGTGCCGCCGCCACGGAATCCGGTCGAGATCTGCGCATAGGTCATCAGGCTGTCCGACCAGCGATAATCGACATTCACCCGATAATCGACGCGCGTTGCGTGATAATCGCTGTGGACCCCGGTCAACGCACCGGCGGGCGTAAAGGTCGGTACGCCGGGCAGGAATGGATTGAACCGTCGATAGACGTAGCTCTTCGCGTCATCGGTATAGCGGATGCCGCCGGTGACATTCAGGCGATCGAGCGGATGGACGATGATCTGGCCGAAGCCGGATTTGTTGCGGGAGATGATATCGTCGTCGGGGCTGTTCAGGTTTTCGAACGGCAGCCCGGCATACAGGATGTTCGACCCGCTGAAATTGTTGTGCGCGCGATAATAATAGCCGCCGACGGTCCAGTCGACGAGATCCCCGAACGCGTCGCCGCTCAACCGCAACTCCTGGCTGAATTGCCGGCTCTTGGCCGCATACAACGCGTTCTGCACCGCAACCGGGGTCGAATCCATATCAACGCCATAGGCCGCGCGGGTATAGGTGTAGCCGGTGATCGATTTGATCGACAGGCCGTGCGGCAAGGACAGATCGATCGTCGCCGCGGTGGCGGAATTCAGGATATCGTTATGATCGGGCACGGTCGTCGTCGGATGGTTGCCCGCGCCGACCTTGCCCGCATAAGTCGCCGGATCGGTGAAGGCCGGCGCGGTGTAGGTCGCGTAATTGATATAGTCGCGGGGATTGGTGACGAAGATGTTCGGATTGAGGCCGCCGAAATAGGCGTTGGCCGCAGACGTGACACCGGTGAGCACCGTCGGCGCCGGTTCGGACGTGTCGCGGATCAAGGTGGAGTTGAGGTTGATCTCCAGCCCGGCGGTCGGCAGCCAGCGCAGCGCGACCCGGCCGCCGCCATAATTCTTTCCGCCCTCGCGGCCCAGGGTGCAATTCTGGCTGGTGCCGGCCACGGCCACGCCGCCACCGGGATGCAGGCAACCATAGTCCATCCGCCGGACATAACCGTCCTGCCGATTGAACACGCCGGAAATGCGCGCGAACAGCCGATCGGGCACCATCACGATATCCGCGCCGCCGCGAAAGCTCGCCAGATTTCGCGTGCCGTAAGTGCCCTCGACGAAGGCGTCGCCCCTGCCGTCGGGCTTATGGGTGTAGAGTTTCAGCGAGCCGCCGATCGAATTCTTGCCGGCGAGCGTTCCCTGCGGCCCGCGCAGGATCTCGATACGGTCGAGATCGAGCAGATCGAAGTTCGCACCGTAGAGCGTGCCGTAATAGACATCGTCGATGTAGGTGCCGACGCCGGGCTCCGATGCGAAGCTGCTATCCTGCTGCCCGATACCGCGGATGAAGACCTGCGCTGCCGGCCCGTATGAGGCGCCGGCCTGCTTGAACAACAGGTTCGGCGCGGTGTTGGTGAGATCGGCGGCCTGGGTGGCACCCCGCGCTTCGAGGCTGGCGGCGTTCAGGGCGGTGATCGCGAGCGGGGTGTTCTGGAGGTTTTGCGAGCGGAACTGTGCCGTGACGACGATCTCGTCCACCGGCGCATTGGCGCCTGACGCAGCCACCGCAGCCTGTGTTGCGGGAGCCACCGGGGCGGGCTCCTGTGCGAGAGCCATCGCGGACCCTGCCATGGCCCATCCAATCGCCGCGCAGGCAGCGGTGCGTGTCGTGGGACGACGAACCATTTTCTCTCTCCCCCATGTGCTTTATGATTTGTGATCGTCGGCTGCACCCGCCGACGCCTTATGATCCAATGGGACACGCCACCGCAGCAATCGGGGTTGAGGTGATCAGAAGTGATAACCTGTGCCTTGTGTGTTAGACGCACAGACGGGAGGCAGCATGTTCGCGTTCACCGTTCGGCAGATCGAGATTTTCCTGGCGGTATGCGAAGCCGGCAGCTTTCGCGGCGCGGCAGAACGGATCGGCATTTCCGAAGCCGGCGTGAGCAACCATATCCGTGCGCTCGAACGTCAACTCGATTGTGCGCTTTTCGCCCGGCGTCGTGGGGCGAAGATCATGTTGATCGAAGCGGGCAATGCGTTTCGCGAAGAGGCGCTGGCGTTCGTCGGCCGCGGGCGCGAATTGCGCGCGGCGGCACGGCGGCATTCACGTCGCCACCCCCCATTGAAAGCGTTCGTCGGCGGGCATCTGCTGGAAGATTTCATCCGGCCGGCATTGCCCCGGCTGATGCGTGATCATCCCGAAATCGAGTTGCAGTTCGACATCAACCAATCCCGCTATCAGGCGAAGCAGCATATCTTGGCGGGCGAATATGACGTGGTTCTGCTGACGGTGCCGGACGCGAACGATATGCCGGGATCGATCCTCCTCTCTCACGTGCAAGGCGGGATCTATGGCACCGAGCGGCATGCCGCGCAGGCGCGACAAAGCGGGCTTGCGACCCTCCCCTTCATCCTCAGCCCGATCGGCAGCGACGACGAGCGCTCCGAGCGCCGCAGCCTCGAAAAAAGAGGCGTTCCCAAACCCCTTGTCGCGCTGCGCACGCAGTTTCACGACAGCAAGATCCGAAGCGCGGTCGATGGGCTGGGCGTAACGATGTCGATCGAGAGCATCGTCGCGGCATTCGATCCGCAAAACGAACTGCGCCTGATCACCAGTTTCTCGCTGTGGGAACGGCGGCTGTTTCTGAACGATCGCGTCGCGCCGGAAACCCGATCGATCCTGACCGGCTTCTTTCGCGATGCGATCGATGATCGGCAAAAACCGGTTCGGGCGGCCTAAAACCGCTCCCCCACCATCTCCTCGCTTTTTGCCCACAATGCCTTGGCGTGCTCGGGATCGAGCGCATAGGGCCGCACCCCGCCGCGCAAGCCGTCGCCGTCCTGGATCGCGGCGACCTGGCAATCCTCGCAATAATGCGCACCGACTTCGCCTGCCGGTGCCACGATCGCGGCCCAGACCGACGTGGCGGCGCCCTGCGGGATCGTCTTGTAGGCGAAAGGCGGCAGGCCGTTGGCCTTCTGGGTTTCGTTGATCGACGCGATCATCGCCTCGATCACCGCCGGATCCATGTGACGGCCAAGCTCGGTTCTGATCGCGCCGGGGTGAACCGCGGTGGCGCGAATGCCGCGATCGCGGTGGCGGCGATCGAACTCGACCGCGAACAGGATGTTGGCGGTCTTGGAGCGGCCATAAGCGACGAATTCGGCGTAAGGCGTATGCTCGAAATTGGGATCGTCGAGATCGACGTCGGCGAAGCGGTGCCCGGCCGACGACAGGTTCACCAGCCGGCCGCCGGGCTCGAGCAGCGACGCGATCCGGTTGACCAGTACGAAATGGCCGAGATGGTTGGTGCCGAACTGGGTCTCGAACCCGTCGGTCGTCTTGCCCTGCGGACAGGCCATCACGCCGGCATTGGCGATGATGATATCGAACCGGCGCCCGTCCCACACCAGAGCGTCGGCGCAGGCGCGCACGCTTTCGAGCGAGGCGAGATCGAGTTCGACCAGTTCGAGGCTGCCACCGCTTTCCGCCGCCGCGGCGCGTACCGCCTCGGTCGCGCGCTCGGCCTTGGCGAGATCGCGCGCCGCGCCGACGACGGCAGCGCCATGCGCGACGAGCGCACGCGCGGTCTCGACGCCGATCCCCGCCGAAACCCCGGTGACGAGGATGCGCTTGCCGCGCAATTCGATGCCGTCGAGCACGTCATCGGTCGTCGATTCAGCGCCGAAGATCCTGGTCATGAATGTCCTCCATGGTTGTGATGCGCCTTATCTGGGGTGGCGTGGCCCGTGCCCGGCGCCCGATCGCCTCTTTCTCTTGCCCGATCCTCTCAAATCCGTGCGGCGCGTCTTGCCTGACGCGATCCCCACGCCATCTTGGCGCCATGCAGGATCAGCTCGACCGGATGTGCCGCCTCACCCGGATGCATGCCGGCAACACCGCGAGCATAGGGCGGCTGCCACGCATCGCCTTGTTCGTGTCGGAAAACCGGACACGCGCCACATCGAGCCTCTATCGCCCGATGCTGTGCCTCGTCCTGCAAGGCGCCAAGGAGGTGACGATCGGCGATCGCCGGCTGCGCTACGATCCCGGCAGCTATTTCGTCGCGACGCTCGATCTG
This sequence comes from Sphingomonas sp. MMS24-J13, assembly GCF_044905095.1. Lineage (NCBI taxonomy): Bacteria > Pseudomonadati > Pseudomonadota > Alphaproteobacteria > Sphingomonadales > Sphingomonadaceae > Sphingomonas > Sphingomonas sp. MMS24-J13. Next base: position 4,701,559 of record NZ_CP173258.1, on the reverse strand, counting down.
CCGGCCTGCGGGCAGATCGTCGAGGCGAGCCCCGAGCAACCCTATATCTGCGTCACGCTCGCGCTCGATCATGACGTGATCGCCGAACTTGTGCCCGATCTGCCCGCCCGGCCCGAGGGGCATGGCGCGGGCTTCGCGACCAGCCCGGTTAGCGCCCCCTTGCTCGATTCCTGGGCACGGATGCTGGCCCTGCTCGATGCGCCGCACGACGTGCCGGTGCTGGCACCGCTGATCGAGCGCGAGATCCTCTATCGGCTGCTGCAGGGGCCGCAGGGCGGGGTGCTGCGCCAGATCGCCTGCGCCGACAGCCGGATCGCGCAAATCCGCGCGGCGATCGCCTGGATCCGCGCGCATTACGACACGCCGATCCGGATCGAGACGCTCGCCGATCTGGCGGGGATGAGCACCGCCTCGTTCCACCGTCATTTCAAGGCGGCAACCGCGATGAGTCCGCTGCAATATCAGAAGAAACTGCGCCTGCAGGAGGCGCGCCGGCTGCTCGTCGCGAAAGCGGATGCGACGCACGCAGCTTACTCGGTCGGCTACGAAAGCACGTCGCAATTCAGCCGCGAATATGCCCGCATGTTCGGCGCGCCGCCATCGCGTGACGCCGAACGGTTGCGGGGGTTGGAGGAAGCGTAAATTCCGCCTGCGCTGCGGTGCTGAACGATCCTGAAGGACCGGCGCCGCTCAGTGTGCGTGGATCCGAACATGGTCGTGGGGCTGAACGCAGATCTACGATCCATAAGGAGCCGACGATGAGCATCACCATCACCGCGTTCGAACGGTCGCCCGACGGCGGCAGGGGGCTGGCGCGCGACACGCGCGTCCGCTGGGCGCTGGAGGAGGTCGGCCAGCCCTACGGAGTGCGCCTTCTCTCGTTCGCCGCGATGAAGGAGCCTGCGCATCTGGCGCTCCATCCATTCGGCCAGATCCCGACCTACGAGGAGGGCGATCTCGTCCTGTTCGAAACCGGATCGATCATCCTCTACATCGCGCAACGATATGGCGGCCTGCTGCCGGACGAAGAGAATGCGCGGGCGCGGGCGATCACGTGGATGTTCGCGGCGGTCAACTCGGTCGAGCCGCCGATCCTCGACCTGGTCGTCGCCCGGATGGTCGAGGGCGAAAAGCCCTGGGCCAGCGAGCGGTTGCCGCTGGTCATGGATCGCATCCGCAAGCCGCTGGCTCAGCTCTCCGCGCGTCTGGGCGCAGCCGACTGGCTCGACGGCTCGTTCAGCGCAGGCGATCTCATGATGGTTTCGGTGCTGCTTCGGCTGCGTGCATCGGGCCTGCTCGACGAATTCCCGAACCTGGCGGCCTATGTGGCCCGCGGCGAGGCCCGCCCCGCCTACCAGCGCGCCTTTGCCGCTCAGCTGGCGATCAATGCGCCGCGGGCGGGATGATGCATGGCTTGTTGCGCGGCAGGCCGATCGGCAGATTCCCTCCATGCCTTGCCGCCAAACGAACGGCTTGCGATCGTTTACGCGCCGCGAAGACGTCGGACCATCAGGGAGGATAGCCGGATACGATGACCGATCTGATCATCTGGACCTACGATTGGGTGCCCCCCGGCCCGCGCGGCTTCGTGCGCGATCTGCGGCTGCGCTGGGCATGCGAGGAAGCGGGGCTGGCTTATACGGTGAGGACCGTGCCGTTCGAGGGACGCGAGACCAACCATCTGGAGCACCAGCCTTTCGGACAGATTCCATTCCTGAGCGACGGCGATCTGGAGACGTTCGAGAGTGGCGCAGGCTTGCTCCATCTCGCGCGCAAGAGCGAAATCCTGATGCCGCGCGATCCGTCGGGGGAAGCAGCGACGTTGCAGTGGATGTTCGCCGCGCTCAATTCGATCGAGATGGTGACCGTGCCCTGGTGGTTCCTCGAAGTGACCGGCGCGGCGGATAACGGACTGGAGGGATGGATGGCGAGCCGGCTCGATCAGCTCGAGGCGGTGCTGGCGAGACGCAAATGGCTCGCTGCCGATCGCTTCACCGCGGCGGATCTGCTGATGGCGGATGTGCTGCGCGTTTCCAAAGTGCGCGCGTGGGGCGACCGGCCGGCCACCGATCGCTATGTGGAGCGGGTGACCGATCGACCGGCATTCAGGAAGGCGCGCGCAAATCAGATCGCGCATTTCGCAGCGGGGGATGCGAACCGGGCAGTGGACAGCTAGCCTCGATCGAATCCCTCTCGTCGCCCCTGCCTGCGCAGGGACGACGAAGTGTCAGGCTCTATTCCTTCCAGTCCGCCGGCGGCCCCTGTTCCGCCCCCAAAATCTGCCGCCGCGAGATCCGCCACTGACCCTTGACCTTGACCAGATTGTCGAACTCCTTGCCCTGCGTCAGCAGGCGCGGCGTATCGCCCTGCTTGTCGACCACCACTTCAGTGAAGAGCAGCCGCGCGGTGGCGGTCGAGCCGTGGATGACGATCAGCGGATTGGTCATCAGGATGTTGAACGCGAAGGATTTGTGCTGCGGGATGTCGGCATTGGCAAGGCCCTTATAGGCCCCCTCGATCGCGGCGATGCCTTTGTAGCTCATCTTACCGAGCACCATCTCGGCATCGTCGGTGTAGAAAGCCCCGAACTGGCCACCGCCCGCCTTGCCGAAATTGTTGTAGTAGCGCGTAAGCAGATCCTCGACCTCGGCGCGATCGACGAGCGAGGCGGCGGTAACGGTTTGTGTGAGCGCGGGCGTGCCGACGCCCAACATCAGGCCGAAGGCGGCAAAAGCCATCGCCGGGCGGAGCACAGACCGATTGCGCGCAATTCTCTTCATGGCATTCTCCCCTGCATATTTGCGGCCCAGCCTAAGCCGGTCGCGCACAAGGGCAAGGCGGAATAAGGGGCGGACCGATGTCGACATCACTCTATGATCTGAGCGTGCCGACCTTCCTGCAGACCGTGCGGGCGATCGGCGGTTTCCTGGACCGCGCGGCGACCCATTTTGCCGAGACGGGCGTGGACGCCGATGCGTTCGTGGCCACGCGCCTTTACCCCGACATGGCGCCCTTCCACTTCCAGATCGAGGCCGCGTGGCACCATGCCGTCTGGGGGGTGGAAGCCTTGAAGACTGGGGCGTTCACACCGCCCCCGCTCGTCGGCACGGTGCCGTTCGCCCAACTACAGGCCGTAATCGACCGGGCCGAAACCGCGCTGGAGGCAGTCACGCCCGACGAGATCGACGCATGCGCGGGCAAGGCGCTCGATCTGCAGATCGGACCGCGCCGGCTCGCCTTCACCGCCGAGTCCTTCATCCTCTCCTTCTCACTGCCGCATTTCCATTTCCATGCCGTCACCGCCTACGACATATTGCGTTCGCGCGGCGTGCCGATCGGCAAGCGCGATTACGAGGGCCGTCTGCGCACCAGCACAGCAGAATGAAGGACAGGACACCCGAACGCCGACCGCGCGATGTTCCGGGGCGCGGCATATTTACCGCGGGACCAGCCCGCTCGTCCGATAGGACTCGATGATCGCATCATAGATCGCAATATCGTTGCGGCTGCGCGCCGCCAGTTGCGCGCCGCCGATCGCGGCGAAGATCGCCAGCGCCCTTTGTCCAGGCTGAACGATCCCCTCCGGCGCAAGCGCCAGCACCTTCGTCAGCCACGCGACGTTGACGTCGGCGAACGCACGCACCTCCGCCTTCACCGCAGGAGGCAGATCGTCATACTCGGCCGCCAGGATCCCGCACAGGCACATGCAATTGTCGTCCTCCAGCGCCCTGCGGAAAATGGCGGTGTAGCGGGCGAGGCAGGCGGAGGAATCGGAAGTCCGCGCGAGCAGATCGTCGAGATCGACGCGCGCCGTTTCGGTGTAGCGGCGCGCGATCGCGGCGCCGAGATCGCCTTTGGTCGGGAAATGATAATGGACGCTGGCGCTCTTGATGCCGACCTCGGCCGCCAGATCGCGGAAGCTGAGCCCGTTATACCCGTGCGCCTGCACGATCGCCCGCGCCGCATCCATGATCGTCTCGCGGGTATCCACAGTCACATCACACCTCCATCAATCTATCGATAGATAGGCGTTGACGGCGTGGATGAATAGGTCTCTAGCCCAACTCACCTATCTATCGATAGATAGTCGAATCGAAGGACCATATCTCATGAAGATCTACGATCGTGAAGGTACCCCCAATGCCGCCCGCATCCGCATCGTCCTGGCCGAGAAGGGGCTCGACGATCAGGTCGAGTTCGTCACTGTCGATCTGATCGCCGCCGATCAGAAGCAGCCAGGCTTCCTCGCCAAAAATCCCATCGGGAAGACGCCGTTGCTTGAACTGGACGATGGCTTCATCCTCTCGGAATCGACCGCGATCACCGAATATCTCGACAATCTCGACGGCAAACCGCGCCTGACCGGCCGCACCCCGCGCGAGAAAGCCACGATCCACATGATGCAGCGCCGGGTCGAGCAATTGGTGATGGAGCCGGTCGACGATTTCTTTCACTACGGTACGACGGGTCTGGGGCCCGCGCTGGCGCCGTGGCGGATGCCCGAATGGGCCGGCCGCAAGGAATGGGGTGAGCGGCGCGGCGCGCAGGCGGTGCGCGGCATGCCCTATTTCGATGCGTTGCTGCGCACCCAGCCGTTCGTCGCAGGCGATAGCTTCTCGATGGCGGATATTACCCTATGGGCCGCGCTCGCCTTCGCGCGCGGCGCGGGGCTCACCGTCGATCCGGCCCTGACTGCGCTGGCCGAATGGGATGCGCGGGTCGCGGAACTGCCGGCGGTGACGAACCGCAGCGGGCAAGCATTTCGGCCCGAGGATATGACGCGGCGGGGCTAGATCGTCGCCCGGCGCAAGGGTGCCCGACGGGCCACAGGCTGATCGAAGGGCCTGGCGGAGTGCGCCTCCACCCGCGATCGACCCGCGTGATTTGTTACGGTTCCGGTCCGATCTCGATTTGCGTCATCCGCCCGCCCCACTTACAGAGGCAATACAGGCGGGCGGATGGTTACGACAAACCGGGGTATCGATAATGGCCACCGCCATGAAAGGCCCTGGCGCGGGCTGATCGTGGCAATGGTCTTCGCGCTGGCCGTCATCGCGGTACTGGCGCCCGTCTTGGCCGCCCTGCTGCTTGCTCGCCAGCAGAGCTTCGCGAGCGAACGGCGCAAATCGCAATGGATCGCGAAGGAAATTATCCGCCGCGCCGATCGCACCAATACGCAATTGCTGAGCGCGCATACCTTGTTACGCGCCATCCCCGCACCGCCCTGCTCACCCGAGGCGATCCGGCAGACGGCGGGGGTGATGCTGCGGTTCGAGATGCTGCACGGCGCGGGCTTCATGCGCGGCAACACCCTGCTGTGCATGATGGTCGGTCCGAACGAGCCGCCGATCGACCTGGGTCCGCCGAACTTCGACGGCGGCCATGGCTCCAAGGTCCGCACCGACGTCCGACTGCCATCCGCGCCCGGGACGCGGCTGATCAGCTTCACCGGACCTTCGGGCTACACGATGTTCGCGCATCCGGATCTCACGCTCGATCTCGCGCTGCCGGCAGGGGGCATGACCGTCGGCGTGATGGGGATCGGCACCGGGCGGGTCTATAATGTCAAAGGCCCGCTTGATCGCGCTGCGCTCGGACCGTTCCTGCGCGACCGGCTGACCAGTTACATCTATGGTGATCGGCTGGTCTCGATCGAGCCTTCGAACCAGGGCGATTATGCCGGCTTCGTACTGCGCCCGCTGAACGGAATGACGCCGGATTTCCGCTATTACGCGATCATGCTGCTGCCGCTCGCGATCGTCTGCGCCGGGCTGCTGATCGTGCTGCTGCGGCTGGTGGTGCGATCGGAGATGTCGTTTCGGACGGTCATCCGCCGCGCGCTGCGCGCAAACCAGTTCTACCTCGAATATCAGCCGTTGGTGGCGCTCGACACCGGCCGCTGGATCGGTGCAGAGGTGTTGGTGCGGTGGCGGCGCGGCGGCGAAGACGTGCGCCCCGACAGCTTCATCCCTTATATGGAGGAGACCGGCCTGATCGGCGCGCTGACCGACCATATCTTCGCCCGGCTCGCCGACGAAGCCGGGGAGGATTTGCGGCGGCGACCCGATTTCTATCTGTCGGTTAATGTTGCCTCGGCGGATCTGCAGGCCGGACGGCTGCTCCATCTGATCGACAAGCTGCTCAAGGAGACCGGCTGCAGCCCGCGCCAGTTCATCGTCGAGGCGACCGAGCGCAGCCTGATCGATGTCCAGGGCGGTGCCAGCACGCTCGACGCCGCGCGGGTGCGGGGCCTGAGGGTCGCGCTCGACGATTTCGGCACGGGCTATTCGAGCTTGAGCTACCTCCAGCAATTTCCGCTGGACTATATCAAGATCGACAAGAGCTTCGTCGATTCGGCCCACAAGGGTGCCGCAACCAGCCGGGTGGTGTCGCACATCATCGCAATGGCGCGCGACCTGGGCCTCGAGCTGGTCGCGGAGGGCGTCGAGACGGCCGAACAGGCAGAGTTCCTGCGGCGCGAAGGCGTACGCTATGCGCAAGGGTGGCTGTTCGCGCGATCGATGTCGTGGACGGCCTTGATCGCCGGGTTGAGCCAGCAGGCGGCTCTCGCGGAATAGGCTCTCCCGGTTTTTGGCGTGGATCCGGAACAGTGGCGCCGACGCAACATGCGGCAAAATGTCCACAGTCGCGCCCCGATTTTGCATTGCAACAAAAAGGTCATCGCCCCAGTGCAGGAGCCATCCCATCGGATTCGCCCCGCCTCCCGAAGGGCGAACGACAGAAAGTTAAGGGCCCAATCATATGAAAATGCGTAAGATCCATGCCGGTCTGTTTGCCGGTACCGCGATGCTTGCCGCCATGCCGATGGCCGCGCCGGCGCAGTCCGCCGCTGCACCCGCGAGCAGCGACAGCGACGTGCAGACGATCACCGTCACCGCGCAGCGCCGCGTCGAGAACGACCTGAAAGTGCCGGTCGCGGTCTCGGTCATCCGCCCCGACGCATTCAAGGATTATGTCGCCGCCGGCAGCGACACTTTGCTCTCGCTATCGGGCAAGGTGCCGAGCCTCTATGTCGAAACCTCGACCGGCCGCATCTTCCCGCGCTTCTACATTCGCGGTCTCGGCAATATCGACTTCTATCTCGGCGCATCGCAGCCGGTCTCGGTGATCCAGGACGACATCGTCGAAGAGCACGTCGTGCTGAAGTCGAACCCGATGTTCGACGTCGGCCAGATCGAAGTGCTGAAAGGTCCGCAGGGTTCGCTGTTCGGCCGCAACACCACGGCCGGCATCGTCAAGTTCGACAGCGCCCAGCCGACCGAGACGTGGCAGGGCCAGGGCTCGGCAAGCTACGGCAAGTATAACAGCGTCAATGTCGACGCCGGCGTCGGCGGCCCGCTGACCAAGGACGGCAGCATCAGCTTCCGACTGTCGGGCCTCTACCAGCATCGCGACAATTGGATCACCAACAGCTACACCGGCAATTCGGACGACGGCACCGTCGGCGGCAAGGATGTGATGGGCGGCTTCAACGAGCGCGACGTCCGCCTGCAATTGCTCGCCAAGCCGAGCGAGAATTTCAGCGTCCGCCTGTCGGGCCATTATCGCGACTATGACGGCAACGCCTCGATCTTCTATCGCGGCTCAATCCGGCAGGGCACGAATGCGGTGCCGTCGAGCTTCGACCGTTCGGTCGTCGCCTATGACGAAGCCCATAACAACCCGCAGGCCTACAAGACCCACGGCGCCTCGCTGAAGGCGGTCTATGATTTCGGCGGGGCGACGCTGACGTCGATCACCGGCTGGGAGCATCTGTCGGGCTATAGCCGCGGCGATACCGACGGTGGTGCCGCGGTCAACTTCCCGCTCAGCACCAACGGCGGCGCACCGGTGCCGTTCGGCTATGGTGAATCGCAGGGCCGCGTCCATGGCCTCGATCAGGTGACCGAGGAAGTCCGCCTCGCCAGCCCGGACACCGGCCGCTTCAAATGGCAGGTCGGCGGCATCTATTTCAGCCAGAAGGACCGCACCGAATTCGATCAGCGGGCCTACTTCCTGACCAACAACAGCTTCGGCACCAATCCCAACCCGAACAATTTCGTGCTGCTGCACGACAACAACACGAGCTGGGCCTTGTTCGGCCAGGCGAGCTATGACCTGACCGACCAGTTGACCGCCACCGGCGGCGTGCGCGTGACCGAGGACACGAAGCGCACCGAACTGCTGCTCCACCCGAACAGCGTGGCGCTGACCATCCCCGGCACCGCCCCGGCCTCGTCCTTCGCATGCGGCACGGCCTTCTCCTGCCGTCTGTCGGACACCAAGCCGAGCTGGGATGCGAGCCTGCTCTATCGCGCGACCGGCGATCTGAGCTTCTACGGGCGCGTCGCGCGCGGCTTCCGTGGACCGACCATCCAGGGCCGCTCGGCGGTGTTCGGATCGGCCTACACGACCGCCAATTCGGAAACGAATACGTCGGGTGAGATCGGCCTGAAGAGCGTGTTCCTCGACAACAAGGTCCACTTCAACCTGACCGGCTTTTACTACGTCGTGAAGAACATGCAGCTTAACGGCAATGACAGCAACGGCAACGGCGTGCTGTTCAATGCCGACAAGGGCAAGGGCTACGGCATGGAGGCCGAGCTCGAGGCGCGGCCGGTGAAGAACTTCCGCTTCAACGTCGGCTTCAGCTGGCTGCACACCAAGATCGAGGATCCCAACGCCTTCGCCCAGGTCGGCGCAGCCGGCGGCGTACTGGCCGAGACCGTTTTCCCGACGCCGTTCCCGGGCACGGGCAGCAATAGCGGGCTGCGGTTCGCCAGCATCAACGGCAATCCGTTCCCGAACGCGCCGGAGTACAACCTCAACCTGAGCGGCCGTTACGACTTCCCGATCGACGAGAAGAGCCGCCTGTTCATCGGCGCCGACTTCAACATGCAGGGCAAGACCAACTACGTCCTGTATCGCACGATCGAATATACGGCGAACGGCAACTTCGAGCTGGGCGGCAAGATCGGCTATGCCTTCGGCCGGTACGAGGCGGCGTTCTTCGTACGCAACCTCACCAACGAGAAGAACCTCGTCAACGTCATCGACACCAACAATTACCGCGCGGGCATCTACAACGATCCGCGCACGTTCGGCATCCAGATCAGCGGCTCGTTCCGCTAAGGCCGATCACCCCCGCGTCAGCGATGGCGCGGGGGTATCTACGCTAATCTCGAGCTTTCACCCTGAAGATGTCAGGCCGCGGCCTTCGCGCGACGCGCGGCGGGCTTGCGACCAGGACCGCGACGCTTCCGGGGCGCAGGCTTGGCAGGACGGAACGACGCATAGAGCGCCGCGCCGACCGCGCCGATACCGAGCGCACCCAGCACCCAGGCATTGCGCGAAACGCCACCGACTGCGTTTCGGGCCACCGCCACGTCGCGCTTGAGGGTTTCGCCCAGGCCGTCGTCATCCTTCGGCGTCGGGGTGGCGTAAGCGTGCGGCATGCGGGACGATGAGATGTGGGACATAAGCTTACTCCGTGGCGTGAATTGCCCTAACCTACGGGAATGATGGGCAGTTCCATCGGGCACCGGCGCGGCGGGAAGACTGCGCGCGCAGCGCCCGATCGCGTTCAATCAATGTGCTCGACATCGTCACCCAATATCTGCGTCCACCTGTGCCGCCGCTCCTCGTAAACCGAGACTTTCGGCGCCGGAAAATCCGGGTCCGCAAAGGCGCCGACCGCGACGGCCGTCAGCCCGGGCATTCCCTCGCCGGCATAAGCCACGGTCGATCCGCAGACCGGGCAGAACCGATAGGTCGATCGGTTGCCCCTCTCCGCAATCCGATCCCATGCACACCACTCGCCGTCGATCGTCACCTGCGCGTCAGGCCAGCGCGCCTGCACCGAGAAAGCACTGCCGGTGCGTTGCTGGCACGCCAGGCAATGGCACACCGAGATCCGGACCGGATCGCCGACGCAATGGATCTTCAACTGGCCGCAACGGCACGAGGCGGTTCGCATGTGCGCATCATGCCGCGCTGCGGCTCGAAAATCCAATCGTGCCCCTTGCCGGTTCCCATATTCAACCGTTTTGGGTAGGAAAATCGACCGGCGTTTCGACAAAATCAATAGAATTGGTCGTCATAGAGACGGTTATGCCTCTCTTGGAATCGATCCGATGCGGGACCTTCAGAATATCATCCTGGAAATGGTTGCAACCGGGCAAGCACTGGACGCGACCATGGCGCGGTTATGCACCGAGGTGGAAAAGCGGCTACCCGACGTAATCTGCTCGGTGCTGAGGATCGATCGCGCCGGATCCTTGCGCCCACTGGCCGCACCAAGCCTGCCCGCTGCATTTTCGGCCGCCATCGATGGATTGGAAATCGGGCCGGAGATCGGCGCGTGCGGCGCCTGCGCCTATCTGCGCCACCCGGTGGCGACGACGGATATCGCCACCGATCCCAATTGGGCGGATTTCAAGGACCAATTGCTGCCGCTGGGGATCAGGGCCTGCTGGTCGAGCCCGATCCTGGGCGAGGATGGCGCCGTGCTGGGCTCCTTTGCGTTCTATTATAGCACATGCCGTGGGCCGCGGCCCGAAGAGGAAGCGATCGTCGATGCCTGCCTTCACCTGTGCATGATCGCGCTGGCGCGGTACGAGCGGGTGGCCGAGCGCGACCGGCTGGCCAACACCGATGCGCTGACCGGGCTTGCCAACCGCGCCTCCTTCAACGCGGCGCTCGATCGCCTGTCGTGCGGCGAGGCATCGGCCTGGGCGATCATGATCGTCGATCTGGATAATCTGAAGCGGACGAACGATACGTTCGGCCATCGCGCGGGGGACGATCTGCTGCAGGCCGTCGCGGAGAGGATCCTCGCGGCGGCTGGGCCCGTGCGCGTGTTCCGGCTGGGCGGCGACGAGTTCGCGCTGATCATCGCAGGCCCGGCGGCGCTCGAGGATATGGATGCGCTGGCACTGCGGATACTGGATTCGCTGCACCAGCCGGCGGTATGCGATGGCCATTCCATTCGTGCGCAGGCGACGATCGGCGCCGCGATGCTTTCGGCCGCCGATCGCCGGCCCGAGGATGTGCGGCAGAATGCCGACTTCGCCCTGTATCACGCCAAGGACCGCGCCAAGGGCGGCTATGTGCGCTACTGGCCGGGCATCGATTCCGCCATCGTCCGGCGATTGTCGGCCATCCGCGACTTGAACCTCGCGATCGCGGAGAGGCGGCTCAAGGCTTTCTACCAGCCGATCTTTCGCCTCGACAGCCGCGAGATCGTCGGTGCGGAGGCGCTATGCCGGCTGATCACGCGCGATGGCGATATCGTCCCGGCGGCCGATTTCGTCGAGGCCTTGTCCGATGCCCACGTCGCATGCGCGGTCACCGAGATCATGCTGGCGCAGGTCGCCGCCGATGTGCGGCACTGGCTCGATTGCGGCATACCGTTCCAGCATGTCGGCCTCAACATTTCGTTCGCCGATATCCAGAAGGGCGGGCTCGGCGCGGCACTGGCCGAAGCCTTTGCGCGCAATAACGTCCCGCTGCGGCACCTGATCGTGGAGATCACCGAGGATGTCTATATGGGACGGAGCGGCAACACGATCGTCCGCGAGGTGGAGGAGATGCGCGCTCTCGGCCTGAAGGTCGCGCTTGACGATTTCGGGACGGGCTTTGCATCGCTCACCCATCTGCTGACCGTGCCGATCGACATTCTGAAGATCGACAAATCCTTCCTTGCCGAACTGGATCCGGCAAAGCCGGGCGGGGTGATCGTCGAGGGGATCCTCACGATCGCCCGCAAGCTTGGTATTCGGGTCGTGGCCGAAGGCGTCGAGCGGGAAAGCCAGGCGGCCCAGTTGCAGGCGTTCGGGTGTGCGCTCGGCCAAGGCCATCTGTTTTCGAAAGCAGTCGATCGCGATGCGATGACCGATCTCCTCCTTCGCTTCGCCCAGCCTGCGGCATGCGAGCAGGGTTGATCTGGCCAAATCTGCCCGGCGCAGGGAGGATTTGACAGCCTCTGCGATTGCCCCGCGCGCGCCGCTGTGGCATTGCCTTTCCCCGATGACGACCCTCTTTACCCTCTTCAACACGGAGTATTGGCGCCCCCGATAGGGAGCGGCATGTTGTCATCACCCATGACCATGGCCGCCGTGACAGGCGCGCTTTCGGTCAGATCATACAGCCGCAGCCTGATTACGGTGGTCCTTACGAAAGGACCGTCAGTGATAGTTTGGAACGAAGATCCGCCCCTGGCCGCAACGCCGGGCACGCTGGCCGCGGGCTATGCCTTGCACGTCGGCGTGCCCGGCATCGCGGATTATCGCAGGTTGCGCGAAACCAGCGGACTCACCCCGCGCAGCATCGCGGCGGCCGAGGCAGGACTGCCGAACAGCTTCGCAGGCGTGCATGTGCGGCACGGCGATGCGGTGATCGGGATGGGGCGGATCGTCGGCGACGGGTCTCTGTTTCTCCATATCGTCGATATCGCGGTCGATCCGCTGCATCAGGGGCGCGGGATCGGCCGAGCGATCGTGGCGGCCTTGCTCGAACATATCGCGGCGCACGCCCCGGCCGAAGTGTATGTCAGCCTGATCGCCAACAGGAAGGCGCACCGGCTCTATGCGCAATTCGGCTTTGGCGAGGTCACGCCCGATGCGCGCGGAATGGCTTTGTGGATGCGGGGCGAGGCGCGGACGGCATAAGGGCGCGTCCCCCGCATTGCCGATGACGGGCGGTCAAATGATCGCGCAGCGCACCGCGGCGAACTTGCCGTCGACGACGTCGTAATGGATCATCTGCCGCATCTCGATCACCTGCCCCCGGGCGATCGGATGAAGTTCGCCGTAGCCCGCCGCCGCCAGCGTCTCGGCCGACAGGTCGCGCAGCCCCTCGATCCGCACGATCGCCTCCAGCGCCACCAGTTCCTCGCTCGACGCGAACCGTTCGACCGTGATCGCCTCGCTCGCATGGGCATGGAGGAAACCGTAGAAGCGCTTCAGCTCTTCGCGCGAGCGGATCGTGATGCCGAAGAAGGCGATGCTCGGACGTTCGATATAGAAATCGAACACGCCGTCATAATCGCGCGCGTTGAAGCGGCGGAGATATTCTTCATAGTCGGCACGTTGGATCAGCATGATGGACGAACCTCATATGGCAGTTTGAACGATTGGCGGCGCCAGCGATGCCGCGATCTGGATGAGTGCACCCTGACGCCGTAGCCTAACTTTGTCATATATTCCGCAGCAGATGCGTCGCGCTGTACAACCGCCAAGCCGCCGAATTCGGCGCGATGGAATTGATGAATCCGCCGGCATCCCCCTTTTTGGCGGACGCTGCACCGCCACCGCCCCGCTAAGGGCCGCCCGTGTCGGCGCCGGATGATGCGGACCGTCGATCCATTGCGGACAGACCGGGGGTACGATCGTGGGCCAAAGCATCATCCGACGCCGGCATCTGCCGGCTGCCGGGCGGACGACCGACTTGCCCCACCGGTCGAAGGCGTAGCAAAAGCAGTCGGGCTGTTCATCGATGTCTGGAACGGAGCGAGCGATGCGAGGAATCTGGATCGGCCTGGCCGCCACGGCGGCGGCCGCCCCTTCGGTGGCGTACGGCCAGGCGACCACGCGCTCGTGCGGCGCGGTCGAGGAAGCGGGCCCCGCCTGCCTGATGGCCCGGACGCCCCTTCCCGCGCTGCCGGCCGGCCCGGTTTTCTGGCATATCGATCGCTTTGCGTCGCGCGACGCCGCGGCGGGTGCCGGCATGGCGACGAGCACGGTCGTCGAGGCTTTCGGATCGACCTGGCTTTTCACGATCGCGCAACCGGACTGGCGGTCCAACGGCGGCGCGCATGTCGCGTCGATCGGGCCGCTCCCGATCGCGCCGGCTTCGACCTATGCCGCCGAATATCTCCGCTCGATCTTCAACCCCGGCACGACCGCGCCTCTCCACATCCATTCAGGGCCCGAAGCCTTTTTCGCCGTGACCGGCGACACCTGCCTCGAAACGCCCGACGGCGTCCAGATCGGGCGCGGACCAGGCAACAGCCTGATGATCAAGGCGGGGCCGCCGATGCTCCTCATGGCGATCGGCAAGGTTCCCCGCCAGGGCTTCGCGCTCATTCTCCACGACGCGGATCAGCCGCCGACGACGCTGACCCACATGTGGATGCCGCAGGGATTGTGCGCGCACCAGTTTTCAGCCGATCAGGCTTCGCCGCCGCACGGCGGCTGACGCGAAGGGGCAATGAGAGTACGACGCAACGACTCCCGTTCGTGTCGAGCGAAGTCGAGACACGGTAGCGCCCAACGTCCCTCGACTACGCTCGGGACGAACGGGTCCTGTTTGCGCGCCATGATCTGAACGGCACCGGCGATGCCCGCGCCGGTCGACAGGATCATGGCGGGCCGGCCGCGCCATGGCCTCACGGTGCCGGTTCGGCCGCGCGGGTGAGCCCCCGCCGTCCATCCTCCGAAACGGAGATACTTTCGCACGACACGATCGGAACGGCTGCGTAAGTGTCCGCCATGGCCGGCGGGGGCTGGCCGGAACTGGGGGAGGATGATCGATGAAGAGCATGTTGTTCGTTGCCGCGCTCGCGGCAGCGGCGCCGTCCGTCGCGCAGGAGCCGGTCATGGCGTCGGCGCAGCAGATGATCGTCGCCAGGAAGGCCGATATCGGATCGTCGCTGCCGAGCAATTCCGAAGTCTGGCTGAGCCTCAACAGCGGCCTGTCGTCCAAGAGCCTCAAGGTCGGCGACAAGTTCGATCTCACCGTCTCGCGCGACGTGATGATGGGCGATTATGTCGTCATATCCCGCGGCACGCCGGCGCATGGGCAGATTTCCTACCGCACCGGCAAGGGCGCGTTCGGCAAATCGGCGAAGATGGAATTCGATCTTGTCGACGTGCAGGTCGGGCAGCGCTTCATTCCGGTGAGCGGCCACTACCGGATCGAAGGACAAGGCAATACCGGCGCGGCGGTGGGCGCGGTCGTCGCCGTCGGCGTGTTCGGCGCCTTCGTCACCGGGCATAGCGCGGCGGCGGCACAGGGCAGCGAGTGGAAGGCCTACACCAAGGAGCCGCTGATGGTCGCGCTGGCGCCGAGCGCGCCCGCCCCGACCCCGGCCGCGACCGTCGCCACCGCCCCGGCGGCGTCCCCGGTTGCGGCGCAGGCCACGGTGACGCCGATCGCGTTGACGCGCAGCCCGAACTGAGCGCGGCGGGTGTCGGGCTCGGCGCGCGACGCGACGGGCCGGACACGCCCGCTTGGCCCCGCCGCGCAGCGTGGCGCCTGTTGCTCGATCGTTTTCCCGCGTGCCAAACGGTGTGAACCGATATGATCCCGCATCCGCCTGTCGCCCATATCGCCATCGCGCTTGCCCTGGCGGCGGTCACTCCGTCGCCGGGCGTCGCCTCCCCTTCCCCCGAACCGCCGCCGCTCAGCCTTGTCCCGCGAACAGCCGACACCGCGTCCGAACCCCGCCCTTCGCGCAGCATGCCGCCACTCGAAACGGTCGCGCGACCCGAGGAGCAGCCGGTGCTGGCCGCGCTGATGCGCGCCTTCGCGGGCATGCCCCAGCAGGATGTGAAAGGCCGCATGGCGGCGCTGGACAAGGCGCTCGCCGATCTGCCCCGGCCGACGAAACTGCGCGGGGTGATCCAGGCCACCCGCGCGCTGGCGCTTGCGCATATGGAGCGACCGGGCGAGGCGATGGCGGCGATCGACGAGGCGATCCGGCTGCTGCCCGATTATAGCGGCCCGCTGATGACGGCGGCCGAGATCCATCTCTATACGAACAATGCCGGGCTGGCCGCCGACGATCTGCTGCGCGCGATCGAGATCGATCCGGAGGCCGCGCGGGGCATACCGGATTACGATCTGGACGGGCTGATGCGCCGGCTGGACGGGGTGCGCGATCGCAAGCGTGCGCAATTGCTGGGCGATCGGCTGCTCGATCTCGGCTGGACCGGCGCCGGCGTGCGCAGTCGCACCGCATTGGCGAAGAGCGCGATCGAGCGCGCGGTCGAAGCGGGTGATCTGGCGCGGGCGCGACAGCTCATCCCCAGCCTGCTCGATCCGGCGGCGAGCTACGAATTGCTGTCGTTAAATGTCTATCGACGGATCTGGGGCGATCTGGAGACATGGGCCGGGCCGAAGCTCGAAGAGCAGTGGCGCCTGTATCTGGACGAGGCGAAGCGGCGCTGGGCGGCGAGCGGCGATCTGGAGCGCGGTGCGGATTATGCGCTGGCGCTCTCCGCGGCCGGCGCGCGGGATCGGCTGATCGCGGAATTCCTGCCCTTGTTCGATGGCCCGCACGATGCCGCCCGCGACTGGCAGATGCTGTATATCGTGCCGCCGCTGGCGCGCGCGCTGATCGGCAAGGCGCGGATCGACGACGCGATTGCGCTGTTCGATCGCGCGGGCAAGATCTGGCCGCTCGGCAGCACCGCCAACGCGCTCAACATCGCGGCGAACCGCGCGGTCGCCCTGCTCAACGCCGACCGGCCGGCCGAAGCGCTGCAACAGATCGACCTGGCGATCGCGGACAGCCATCGCTGGCAGGGCCAGGTCAATAGCGACGCGATCGCGGGGATGCATCAGGCACGCGCCTGTGCGCTCCATGCGCTCGGGCGCGACAAGGAGGCGGTCGTCTCGGCGACGATCGCAGCGCAGGCCGGGCATAGCGAGCCCGAGGTGGAGGTGGCGATCTGCATGGGCGACATGCCGGCCGCGCGCGCAGCCCTGATCAAGGGGCTGACCTACCCGGCGGAAAGGCCGAGCCTTGCCGTCTTCCTGCAACCGCAAGGCCAGCCCCCGGCGCCGACCGCGTATGCCCGGGCGCAGCGCGCGGCCACCGATGCGCTGCGGCACGATCCGCAGGTGCTGGCGGCGTTCGCGCCGTACGGGCGGATCATGGCCTATGCGGCGAGCGATGGGGCGAAGGAGGATTAGGGAGCGTTGGTCGATGGCGGGAATGACCCAGTTTCGGTCATTCGCGTCGCCTCCGCCACTTTCCAATTTCAGCCGCTCGTTAAGCTTCCGATTTTGGCTCGATCTGGCCGGTTGCCGCCAGGCAGGATGCAGGAGTTGGATCTGAGAAGGCGCCGTTCATGCCGTTCGCGATGCCCGGCATCAATTGTGCCTAACCCGCTTAAACCATGAGCGGCTGGCTGCTTATGCGACCCGGGGCCGTAGATGTGCAATCATGCACTGCACTGACCTCACCTGGTTCCACACGAATGGCGGCTCGATCGTGTTTCCCGAATGCGGACTCGAGTGTGATGCGCAACCGGAATGTTCGAGAAAAGATGGAGGGCGCTCGAGGTCTCGAACGCCCTCCGACAGGATCAGAAGCGCAGCTTCACACCGCCGCCGATTCGATAGCTGCCCTGCGTACCGCCGGTGGCATCGGCGTTCAGCTGGAGCTTCTGGCTGAGGTTCACCTGAAGTCCCAGGCCGGCATTGGCCCGATCCTTCGCCAGGCCCGGATTGTCGACCGTAACGGTGATCGGATCGATCGCCCCATCCGCGACGATCGCGGTATTGGCACCACCGAATTCGTGCAGATAGCCGGCCTTCACATAAGCGGTGACCATTGGGGTTAGCGCGTAGCCCAGCTTGCCGTCGAGCTTGGCCACCGTCCGGTTCTCCGTCGTGCGGCGCACGCCGAAGAGATCGAGCCCGCCGGGGGTCGAAGCCGTTTCGGTGAAGGAACCGAGCGTTTGGTGGACGCCCAGAATCTCGGCCGAGGCGTCGATCCAGATACGGTTGCTCTGGCGGGCATATTCGAAACCACCGCCATAGGTGTAGACGTGCGAACGGACGTCACCGAAATTCGCCGTCCCGCCGATCACACCGCGGCTGCCGTGCGCGGTGAAATCACCATACACCCCGCGCGCGACCAGCCGCAGTGCCTGGTCGGCCGTAACGGGCACCGACACGCCGGCACCGAACTGGTTGCCATTCACCTTCGCCTGGATCGCGTCGCCGTTAAAGCCGCCGGTGTGGCGGGTATAGGAGACGCTGACCTCGGCGAAGCGCAGATCACCCGCAAAACCGAGCGAGAAGCCGGTGTTGTGGAACTTGTTCTGCGAATAGCCAACCTCCTGACGACCATCGATGCGGTCATGCTCAACCGACCCCGTCGCGAACACCCGGCCCGGCTGGAGCTGCGTATAACCGCCGATCTCCGGCAGATTGTTGAGCGTAGCCGAACGGGCTTCGTCGAGAATGCCGGCATAGGCGTCAGGCGACCAGCGCTTGAGCACCTCGGTCACCGCCGCGGGGCCCGAGCCGAGCGCGGTCGAAACCGCCCCGATCAGGTTGCCCCCATAGTATTGCGCCACACCGCCGGCGTTGGTGACGAAGGTCGCCTTCATCGCCGCGGCCCCGGTCGCGGTGGTCGACACCGCCGCCGCGAACGCGTCGGGGGTGTAGCTGCCGAGACCATAGATCGTGCCGTTCGACAGGTTGAACGCCAGGTTGCCGGTGAAGCCCGTCTTTGTGACCGAGCCGAACGCGCCGTTCACACGGCCAAGGCCGTAACGGAACAGTTGGATCCCCTTACCGAGCGGCAGTTCGTACCCGTTCGTGGACGAGGACTTGCTGATCGCGAGCGTCGAGCCCGCTTGAAGCGTCAGCGTGCCGCTGACGATCACTAGATCGTTGCCGCCTGCCACGCCGGCACCGTTGGCACCGTCGATCTGCATCGCGGCCACGCCCTGATTGCCATAGGTCAGGTTGGTGAAGGTCATCACGCCCGGCGAGTTGCCCGGTGCGATCGTACCCCCGCTGGTGCCGCCCACCGTCGTGTTGCCGGTCACCGTACCGTTACCGGTCAGCATGCCGCCACCGTTGATCAGCGTGGTGCCGCTGTTCAGCGTGCCGAGGCCCGCCCCAGCCTGGCCCACATCGATCCCGTTGCCGAGATGCAGCACACCGTTGTTGGTGATCGTCGTGCTGTTGGCGACGACGGTGCCCTGCAGGTTCAGGAGACCGTTGGCGACCGAAAGGGTCTGGGTGTTGATCGTCGTGTTCGGACCCACATTGACCGTGCTGCCCGACACCGCCAGGCTGTTGACGCTCGACGTGCCCGCACCATTGAAGGTGAAGGTGCCCGAGGCGACCTTGACCGAACCGGTGCCGGTGATCGCGCCGGTGAAGGTGCCGCCATTGTTCAACGTCAGGTTGTTGGTGGCGATCGACAGGGTGCCGTTGCCGCCCAGGTCGCGGATCGTCTGATCCGAAAGGAGTGTCAGCGTACCGCCGGTCGCGACGTTGACCGAGAGCGCATTGTCGAGCGCGCCGGCCTGCTGCACCGTGACGCCGCCCTGGTTGATGGCCAGCGCCGCCGGGGCGATGCTGTCATTGCCGCCCGAGAGCGTCAGCGTGGCGGCGCCCGTCTTCACGAGCTTGCCGTTGCCGCTGATGCTGCCGGCAAAGGTGCCGTCGACCGTCTGGTTGACGACATATTGGCTGGCATTGGCGAGAACGATCCTGCCGCCGGCGCCCGAGAGCGATCCGGTGGCCAGCCCGGCATTGGCGGTCAGCGTACCGGCATTCTGCTGGTAGGACCCGGCAACCGACAGAGCGTCGTTGCTGGTGACCGTGCCGCTGTTGACGAGGCTGCCGAACTGCACCGTGCCGCCGGTGGCGAGCGCGATCGCGCCGCTGTTGACGACCGCGCCGGTCACCCCGAGCGGTGCCGAAGCCGACACCGTACCGGCATTGGCAAGGCTGCCAAGGCTGGTACCCACGCCGCCCAACGCGGCGGTGCCGCCTTGAACGTTGTTGAGCTGCCCGTCGACCACCAAGGTGCCCGCCGAGGCGAACTGGCCGCTGTTGGTCACATTGCCGGTCACGTGCGTCACCGAACCCGACTGGAGCGACAGGCTTGCGGCATTGACGACCGCGGAGGTAACGAACTGGTTCGCAACCGTCGCGGTGCCGTTGTTGGTCAGGGTACCGCCGATCGCGGTGCTGCTGCCGTTGAACGCGATCGTGCCCGTATTGGCAACGTCGCCATTGGCGGCAAACTTGGCGTTGAGCGCCGCATTGCCACTGTTTGCGAGGCTCGCCACCCCATAATCGGCGTTCGCGGTCAGCGTCCCGGCGTTGGTGACGGCGCCGACAACGTCGGCCGTGCCGACGACGAGGGCCGCCCCTTGGGCGATGTTGATCGCCAGCGTGTCGGCGAAGGTGCCACCGCCGGTCGTGTCGATCGCGCCCGCATTCACCGTCAGGCCGCCGACGAAGGTGTTGGCGCCCGTCAGGGTGAGGGTGCCGGCACCCGTCTTGGTCAGCGAGCCTGCGCCGGAGAAGATGCCGGCATAGGTGCTGTCGCCCGACTGATCGAGGACGAGGCTGTTGGCGACGGTTCCGTCGATACCGCCCAAGGCCACGTTGCCGGTGCTGGCGCCTGCGAAGGTCGGCGTATGGATGGTGCGGGTCACCGCGCCGTCCCCCGTCAGCACCGTCAGGCCGTTGTTGACCACGCCACCGCTGGTGGTGAGATCGGCACCGAGCGCGACCGCGCCCTCGTTGGTGAGGGTTGCGATCGACTGGTCGGCGGCAAGGGCAAGAGCGCCCTGCTGCGCGACGTTCACGGCCAGCGCCTGGCCGAGCACGTTGGCGGTCTGCGCGACCACCACGCCCTGCTGTACGTTGAGCGCCGCCGGGGCGAAGCTGCCCACGTCGCCGGCCAGCGCCAGCGTTGCCGCTCCGGACTTGTTCACCACCCCGAGGCCGACGACCGAGCCCAGATAGGCACCGTCATTGATCTGGTTGATGGCGAAGCTGGTCCCGCCCGCCAGGATGACCGAACCGCCCTGGCCCGAGAAGCTGCCGGTCGAGAGGTTGGCATTGGCATTGAGCGTGCCCGCATTCTGCACGTAGGCTCCCGTCACGGTCAGCGCCGCATTGGCGGTGATCGTTCCGGCATTGACCAGAGTGCCGAAGGTCGGGGTGGAGGTTGCAGCCAAGGTCACGGTGCCGGTCGACGCATTGTCGACCGTTCCGGCGACCGACAGCACGCCAGCGCCATAAACGGTCCCGGCATTGGCCAGGTTGCCGCCGATCAGCGCGTTCGAGCTGGCAGCGAAGGTAAGGTTCGCACCGACCGCGTTGGTGACGTCGCCGCTGGTGACCAAAGCCGCATTGACCGTCGCCGCGCCGGTGTTGCCGATCGTGCCGACGCCGAGATCGGCATTGGCGGTCAGCGTGCCGGCATTCTGGATCGAGCCGACGACGTCGGCGGTTCCGACCGTGTAAGCCGCACCCTGCGCCACCGTGACAGCGAGGGTATCGGCGAGCGTACCGCCGCCGGTCGTGTCGAGCGTACCGGCATTGACCGCGAGGCCGCCAGTGAAGCTGCTCGCGCCGGTCAGGTTCAGCGTGCCTGCGCCCGTCTTCGTGAGCGAGCCTGCACCCGAGAAAGTGCCGGCATAGGTGCTGTTGCCCGACTGATCGATCACCAGGGTGTTGGCGACCGTGCCGTCGGCGCCGCCCAGCAGGACCTGGCCGCTGCTGGCGCCTGCGAACGTCGGCGTGTGGATCGTGCGGATCACCGCGCCCTCGCCGGTCAGGACGATCACGCCGTTATTGGTGACGCCACCGCTGGTGGTGAGATCGGCACCGAGCGCGACCGTCCCGTCATTGGCGAGCGTCGCGATCGACTGGTCGGCCGAAACCCCGAGCCCGCCGTCCGAAAGCACCTTCACGACCAGCGCCTGGCCGAGCACGTTGGCGGTCGACGCGACGACCCCGCCCTGCTGTACGTTCAGCGCCGCCGGAGCGAAGCTGCCCGCATCGCCGGCGAGGACCAACGTCGCCGCACCCGCCTTGTTCACCACGCCGAGACCGACGACCGAGCCCAGATAGGCACCGTCCTTGGTCTGGTTGATGGCGAAGCTGGTGCCGCCTGCGAGGTTCACGACGCCGCCGAGGCCCGAAAAGCTGCCCGTGGCGATGTTGGCGTTGGCGTTCAGCGTGCCGGCATTCTGGGTATAGGCACCCGTTACGGTGAGTGCGGCATTGGCAGTTACCGTGCCCGAGTTGATCAGGCTCCCGAAGGTCGGGGTCGACGCCGAAGACAGGCTGATCGTGCCGGTAGCCGCATTGTCGACCGTGCCTGCGACGGACAGGACGCCCGACGCCTTCACGCTGCCCGCATTGGCGAGGTTGCCGCCGATCGACGCGTTCGAGCTACCCGCGAAGCGCAGGTTGCCATCGACCGTGTTCACGACGTCGCCGGTCGTGTTCAGGCCGGCATAGACGACGGCCGTGCCGCTGTTGCCGATCGTCGCGACGTTCAGATCGGCCGTGGTGGTGAGCGCACCGGCATTCTGAATCGAGCCGACCGTGTCGTTGGTGCCGACATTGAAGGCCGCACCCTGCGCCACCGAAATGGCGAGGTTGTCGGCCAGCGTGCCGCCGCCGGTCGTGTCGATCATTCCGGCATTGATCGCCAGGCCACCGGTGAAGGTGTTGGCGCCGGTCAGGGTCAGGATGCCCGTGCCCGTCTTGGCGAGCGAGCCCGCCCCGGTGACGACACCGGCGTAGATGCTGTTGCCCGACTGATCGACCACCAGGGTGTTGCCGAGCGTACCGGTCGTGCCGCCGACGTTGATCACGCCCGTCGCGCCACCGGCCAGGCCTGCCGTGTGGATCGTGCGGGTCGCGGCGGTCTCGGTGCCGTTGGCGAGCGTGCCGATGACGTCGATCTCGCCATTGTTGACGACAGTACCGCCCGTGGTGAGATCGCCGACCAGCGACCAGGTGCCGTCGTTGACGACATTGCCCGCCGTCGTGTCCGCCAACTGCCGGACGATGCCGCCCGACTGGTTGTTGAACAGGCCGCTTACGGCGGTTGCCCCCATCAGGCCGATGACGCCGCTATTGTTGATCGACGATGCGTTGAGCGTCGAGGCGAACCCCGCGATGCCCGCATTGTTGATCGCGCCGGCATTGATCGCACCGGCCGCCAGCAGCGAACCGCCCAAGGCGACGTTCACGGTCGTCAGCTTCTCGGCACCGCCGAGCTGCAGGGTGCCGCCGTTGATGGTCACATAGCCGCCCGCCGACGTGTTCATCAGGCGGCCGATCTGCGAACCGTTGACGGTCGTGAGCGTGCCATTGTTGAGCGTGACGCCGTTGAGGCTGTTCTGTGCCGACAGCACCAGAGTGCCGTCGAAGCCGGTGTCGTTGACGTTCAGCGTGCCGTTGGCGATCGCGCCCGTCATCAGCGCATCGTAAGCTGCACTGTTGCCGCTGTTGTGGTAGACCGCGATCTGGCCGCTGCCGCCAT
Organism: Sphingomonas sp. MMS24-J13; assembly: GCF_044905095.1. NCBI lineage: Bacteria > Pseudomonadati > Pseudomonadota > Alphaproteobacteria > Sphingomonadales > Sphingomonadaceae > Sphingomonas > Sphingomonas sp. MMS24-J13. The sequence continues at coordinate 4,678,290 of NZ_CP173258.1, read as the reverse complement.
TGAGGTTGATCGCGTTCTTGAACGTCACCGTGCCGGTGGCGTCGGTTGCGTCCGATCCGAACAGCAGCGTCGAGGTGGTCGGCACGAAGCCGCCCGCGCCCCACACCAGGGTAGGCCCGACGCCGCCGTTGAGCGAGCCGAGGTTCACGACCAGCCCGTTCGACGTGGCGGCGAAACCGCCGCTGCCGGAGAAGTAGACGTTGGTCGGGCCGGTACCGACCGCACGCGTGATCGTGCCGCCCGACAGCAGGACGCCTGCCGTCGTCAGCGACAGATTGTTGCCGATCGTGCCCGATCCGCTGAACTGGATCTGGCTGAACGGATTGATACCGGTGCCGTCCTGCGCCTCGAGCGTTCCGCCCGAGATGTTGGTGGCTCCAGTATAGGTGTTGGTGCCGAACAACTGCACGGTGCCGCCGCCGCCGATGTTGAGCGAGGCGCCCTGGCCGGCCGCGATCGAGCCGCCGATGCTGGCCGAGCTATCGTCCGCGATCGAATCGTAGAAGGTGATCGTGCTGCCGACGCCCGGACGCAGATTGACGGTCGAGCCCGTCATCATGAACAGATCGGCACCCGCCGACGATCCGCTTGCACCGCCGTTGCTGCTCGATCCGGCCAGCGCCGCATTGTTCTGGAAGATCGAGTTGCCGGTGATCGTCAGCGTGCCGCCGTTACGGACGAAGATCGCACCGCCATAGCCCGAACCGCCCTGGCCGCTCTGGCCGGCCGAAGAACCGGTACCGCCGCCGAAGCCCGCAGTGCCGCCCGCGCCGGCGGAGCCGGCAATTCCGTTATTGCCCGCAGCGCCGCCGGCACCGCCATTGCCGCCGCCGGCGCCGAAGCCGCCCGCGCCGCCACTGCCGCCGGCACCGCCGGCACCACCGATCGAGTTGGATTCGGCACCGTTGCCGCCATGGCCGCCGGTGCCGCCCATGCCACCGCCGAAGTAAGCGGTGCCGTCGCCGCCGTTGCCGCCCTGGCCGCCCGAGCCGCCGAGCGCCACGAGGCCCTGCTTCTCCGCGATCTGCCAGGCGACGAGCTGGGTCGTGTCGAACACGACATGCGCCGCATCGACCACGGTGTGCGCGATGTCACCCGCCACCGAAGGCAGGGTGAAGAGCCCGGCCGCGTCGTCGGCGGTGCTCAGGAAATCCGCGACCAGGCTGGCCGTGTCGAGCGCCAGGCCGGTGATCAGCGTCTTGTTCGTGGCGGAGCCGTTGCTGCCGTTGCCGCCGTTTCCGCCATTGCCGCCGGCGGCATTGGTGCCGGTCTTGCCGCTGGTGGCGTTCGAGCCCGGCGAGCCTTCGCCGTTATCGAAGGTGGCGCCGAAGCTGGTGCCGGTCTGGCCGTTCGAGCCGTTGGCGCCCACCGTGCCCGGTGCCTTCAGCCCGTTGAGCGAGCCGCCCGCATTGGCCGAGGCCAGCGCGGGATCGACGACATAGGTGATGGTGTTGGTCGAAGCGTCGATGCCGGTGATGCGGGCATTGGCCGGGATCGAGGTGCCGGTGATCGCATCGCCGACGCGGAAGCCGCTGACCGAGGTGAGCTTCACCGATCCGGGCGCCGAGGCGACGACCGGATCGATCGTCAGCAGCAGGTTGGAATTGTTGATCGCGTTGACCGCCGCCGTGCCGAGCGCGCTGCTCAGCGTGACGTCATTGCCGTTGATCGCGACGATCTTGGTGCCGACAGGGATGCCGATGCCGCTGACCGTCTGCCCGACAGCGAAGCCTGCAGTCGAGGACAGGCTCAGCACCGCATTGCCGCTGTTCGACACGAGCGGATTGAAGCTGGCCTTGATATCGGTCGCGGTCGTCAGGTTGACGTTGTTCGACAGGGTGACCGTGGTGATGGTGCCGCCCGTCTCCGGATCGGTATCGGTGGAGACCGCAGTCACCTTAGTGCCGGCAGGCACGCCGGTGCCGGTAACGGTCATGCCGACCGCGAAGCCCGCGAGCGGGCCGGTCGAGATCAGGGTGTTCGAATTGGTGTTGCCGTTCACCGACGACTGCACGCGCGAGAAATCATAGGTCTGCGCGTTGACGACGTAGAAGGACTGGTTGGCCGGTAGCAGATAGGCGTTGCCGTTCGCATCCTTGGCGGTGATCGATGTGATATTGTTGTTGGCATCGCGGTTCACCTGATCGACGATGACGCCGGTCGGGATGCCGTTGCCGACGATCGTCATGCCCGACTGGACCGCCGTCGCCGAGTTGGACGAGAAGTTCCAGGCATCGAGGCCGCCGCCGAGGGTCGTGCGGGTCACCTTGTTGACGCCGTTGCCGTCGGTCAGGGTCAGCGCCTTGGTAAGGGTCAGCGTTTCGCTGCCGTCCGCATTGATCGTGGTATCGCCGATAGCCGAGCTGTAGGAGGCGCCTTGGCCGACGCCGACGCCGCTGCCAACGCCGACCAACGTATTCTGCGCCGAAAGCGTGAGGCTGGAAACCTGAACCGAATCGGTCAGCGCATCATAATGCGCGCCGACGCCGGTGTTGTACTGCACATAGGCCGAGGCATCGGTGGTCGCGCCGGCGACCGAGAAAGCGATCGATGCAGCCGAGTTGACCTTGACGCCGCCGCCCTGACCTCCGGTCACGGTGTTGTTCGCAAAGCTGACATTGGTGAGGCTCAGCGACGCACCGGTATCGATGAAGAATACGCCGCCGAGGCCCGCGCCACCGCCCGACCCGCTGCCGCCGACCGTTCGGAAGTTCGTATAGACGGTCTGGCTGTTCGAATTGCCGACCGAGACCGTTGGACCGGTCACGTTCGAATTGGTTGTCGCCAAAGCGTTGTTGGTCGTGACGAACTGACCCGTGCCCCCGTTACCATTCACCACCGATACGGTGGTCTGGGCGCTAGCGAAGGACGAACTGACTGCGGCGATGATGACGGCGGCGGTCGATGCAAGCAGGTGGACACGGCTCTTCAAGATGACTTTGCTCCCCAAGCGGCGTAGGTCTTGTGGCGCAGCAATCCTGCCTTGCCGGCGCACGCCGGCAAGCGATCGATTCACCCGAATGACGTACGACCCCCATTCATGCCGAAATTGGCGACGGGCCGGTTATTGGGCGCGCGGTTAAAAATGACTAAATTTTCTCTCCACTTACGACGTTTTTTTTCTAGGGATGATTAGGCGTCCATGACGGCGTTTCCATGCTGCACTGCGGGCCGCGCGGCAAAAAGATAATTGGGCGCAGCCTTTAGCAGCTTGCTGTGGTGATACGCCGGCAGAGCGGTCGCTTTCGACATTAGCGTTGGAGACGCCATCCGGGGCTCGTTACCGTCATCGATGCTGCCGCCGAAATCGCGAATCATTTTGGGCGTCGACTCCGATATCCGGATTGGCGTCCGGCGGAAGTTTTGATCGGGCCTTGGAAGCGCAAGCTTGGGTCGCCTCGCGCTGACCAACCCGCTGAGCATCCACCTTTCACGGAGGCCGGCGCACGATCAGGAGAACCCGCAACGAGCGGCAGCTTCAGTGCAGGCTAACAGTACGATAAACGGCAACGTGAGGCACGTAGCTGTCATCGCCTTAAAGCTGAAAGAACGGCAGAAACACAGGATCGCACCCGGCCGGGTGCGTAGTCCACCAGTCGTTTTGGTCACTTTTCTTAAGCGAACGGCGGTTTTTTGCGACAGGTGGGCCCGGTATACTAATGGGATAGGGCGGGTAGCTGCCGTCCTGCTCTAAGGGGCATGAATTCTGATAACACGATATGAAACATACCATCACCGGGACGCAGCGAGCAGTATTCCAGGTTGGAGCGGCGAGTTTCGCATAGCAGTTCCGGAATGCTGTCCGGCGACAGCCATGGGCTCCTGCCTCCGCAGGGGTAACGTTTAGCCAGGCATATAATCCGAAGTCGGAACACACCGATCATGGTAATATTCACCATGCGGAACACGGGCAAAGACACAACTTTACTATACCAGCTTCAGGCCATTTCGGCCAGATCCGCAATCACCCCTGATACGCTGCCTTATGACTGCTGTTCGGGCGATTTTCGCGCGTGTAATGCAAATGCATTTTCCCTGTTATGTGGCACAGGGAAAGCCCCGACTTTCCTTCGCGATATCAATGATATAGAAAAATTAAACGCCGCCCGCCTCGCCCGAAAACCGCATTTTTCCCTGTTATGCCCTCATAACAGGGAAAAACTGCCAAAAATGGCCGCTTCGACGGCCGCCGCGTCAGGCCGCGTTGCGCAGCGCGTCCTGCTCGGCACGGACCAGTTTTTCGACCAGGCGGTTGAACAGGGTCACCCCCTTGTCGGCGCTGGTCGGCATGATGCGCGGATCGGGGGTGGCGTCGATCACGCGCTGCTGCGCCTCGATCATCACCTTGTCCTCGCCGAACGCCATGTCGGCGAGCTTCATCAGCGCGTCGCGCAGCGCCTCGTCGCCATGGCGGCGGTGCGGGCCCCACGAGAAGAAGTAGCGCGCGGTCTTCGCCTGCATCGGGGTCACCGCCTGGCTGGTGAAGGTGATGCCGCCGAGCGCATCGTCGAGATCGGGGGCCTGGTGGTTGCACGCCTCCGCGGTGCCGGGCTCGAAATAGCCGCCCGTCATCAGCAGCACGCCAGGGATGAGGAAATCGTAGCTGGTCCAGCGATCGTGCAGCACGCCGTCGTCGCGGCCGCGCATGCCGGCCTCGCCGGTGATCCAGCGTTCGAAGCGGACGCCGCGCGCGAGCGGGGTGACGACCGGGCGGTTGCGCGCCCAGGTATCGGTCGCGCCGAAGCTGTTGGCGTGGACATAGGTGAGGTGGCTGAAATCGAGGAGGTTGTCGTTGATCAGCCGCGCCTCGGCCGCATAATCGAGATGGCCGCTGCCGAGGATGAAATCGGGGTGGTCGAAGCCGACCGCGGGCGGGATCAGGCTTTCGTCGGCGCTGGCGGCGTCGCCCATCCACACCCAGATCCAGCTATGCTTCTCGATCACGGCATAACTCTTCACCCGCGCCTGATTGGGGATGATGTCCTGCCCCGGAATCTCGGCGACCTTGCCGTCGGGATCGAACAGCAGGCCGTGATACATGCAGCGCAGCCGTTCGCCCTCGCACCGGCCGAGCGAGAGCGGCGCCATGCGGTGGACGCAGCGATCCTCGAGCGCGATCAGCCGGTCGCTTTCGGAACGGTAGATGACGACGGGTTCGCCGAGGATGGTGATGGCGAACGGTTTCTGGGCGCCGATGTCGTGCGACCAGGCGGCGACGTACCAGGCATTGCGAACGTAGCTCATCGATCCTCTCCGGGGCGTGCAATTCCCTGCGATGCAAAGGTTGATTTAACGGCGTTCAATTGTCAAGGATCGGCGCGTGGCACGCCGGACGGAGATCAATATCGATCGCGAGAGCGTGCTCGCGGCGGCGTTCGCGCTGCTGCAGGATGGCGGGCTCGATGCGCTGACGATGCGGGCGCTGGCGGCACGGCTGTCGGTGCAGGCGCCCGCGCTCTACTGGTATCTGGGCGACAAGGGCGAGCTGCTGAGCTGGATGGCGGCGGCGATCTATGCCGATGCGCGCAAGGCGGTACCTGCGGCGGGCGACTGGCGCGCGTGGCTGATCGGGTTCGGCCATGCGCTGCGCCGCAGCTTCACCGCGCATCGCGACGGGGCGCGGCTATGCGCGATCGCGCAGCCGATCCATGCCGGCCCGGTCGCCGAACGCCGCCGCGCGATCGCCGCGCCGTTGCTGGCATTGGGGCTGGACGAGACGCGCTCGCTGACCTTCCAGGCCTCGGTCATCTCGCTGACGTTGGGCTGGGCGAGCTTTCAGGCGAACGGGCCGATGCACGATTTCCTCGACACGATCCTCGATTTCGACGCGGCGTTCGATCTGGGGCTGCGTGCGCTGGTGCAGGGTTATGGGGCGGAGGCGTAGGGGCGCGCGCGCGTGACGGAGGGTCAGCGATCGCGCACCAGCGCGACCCACGCCGCAAGACAGGCGAGCTTCTGCTCCTTGCGCCATGGCCTGCCGACGGTTTCGCCCAACGCTTTCAGCCGCGCGTCGATCCCGGCCGGCGCCAGGCCGAGCACCGCCGCGGCGTAAGCGGGCAGCGCCTTCTCGTCCTGCTCGATCAGCGCGGTTCCGGTTTCGCGGACACCGAAGCGCAGCGCCTCGCGCACCGCCAGGCCCTCGGCGACGGGCCCATGCTCGGTCCAGGCGCGGCTATAGTCGAGCAGATCGGTGATCCAGCCGGCGCGGTTGATGAGCAGCGCCGCGACCGTCGGCCGGCATCCGGCCGCCGCCAGCCGATCGGCCAGCGCCTGCAACCCGTCCGCGGCAAGCCGATCCTGCCGCGCGCGTCCTTCGGCGACGGCGGCCGCGGCTTCGTCGCGCGCCATCCCCGCGGCGACGGCGAACGGTTCGAACGAGAGGCGGTCGCCGGGCCGATGCGTCTGGATCAGGGTCGAGATCAGGATCCGGGGTTGCCCATGCTCGATCGCGAGGCCGACAGCCACGCACCCGCCCTTTTGCGCGCGCAGCCCGATGGCGGCAGTCATGGCTCCCCCGGCGCAAGGATCAGCACCTTCATGATCCGGCAAAAAGCGACGCCCGATCGATCACGTCAAGCGCGATCAAGGGATTGCGGGTCAGGACGCTTTCTGAAGCGGCTCGCTCAGGCACGCGCGCACATCGGGGGGTGGCAGCACGCTGCCGGCCATGTCCGCGACCGCCGCGCCGCGCTCTCCCATCGGGGCCGGCGCGCCGACGGTCGTGTCCTTGGCGGTGCGGCGTTCGAGCTGCGAGTTGAGTTCGGCGCCCAGCAGGAAGACATAGGTCGACAGCCACAGCCACGACAGCAGCACCACGACCGCGCTGAGCGATCCATAGGTCGCGCCATAATTGCCGAAATTGGAGACGTAGAAACCGAAAGCGCCGGTCACCGCCAGCCACAGGATCGTCGCGCAGAGCGAGCCCGGCGTCAGCCACACCCATTTGGCATGGGTGCGGTCCGGGCCAAAGCGGTACAGGAAAGCCGCTGCGGTCACCGCCATCACGCCCAGCACGGCATAGCTGGCGAAGCGGATCGCGGCCAGCACGCTGGCGGGGGCGCCAGGCAGGAGGCTGTCGATGAAGGCGGTCACTGCCGTCGAGGCGGCGACCGCGAGCCCCAACAGCACCGCCGAGCCGGTGATCGCAAAGGCAAGCAGATAGAGCCGGACGAAACCGCGAGTCTCCTTCTCTGCGTAAGCGACATTGAGGGCGGTCACGACGGCGGATGCGCCCTGCGTGCCACCATAGAAAGCCAGCACCAGGGCGAGCACCAGCCCCCAGCCCTTCTTCTCGCCCGATGTCTTGACCACGCCGGCAAGCTGATCCGCGATCAAGGCCGCCGCATCGCGCGGCAACACGCCGAACAGGTCCTTGATATTCTCGCTCAGGGTCGCAGGGGTGGCGACAAGACCATAAGTCAGCACCGTCGCCGCGAGCAGCGGCGCGATCGCGGCAAAGCCCCAGAATGCCGTGCCCGCTGCGATCAGGCTGAGATTGTTGGCCCCGCTGTCGTTCCATGTCGCCTTGAGAACGTTCCAGCCGTCGAGGCGCAGGATCGTCCAGGGATTGTCGGCCTGGCGCACCGCCGCATGGTCTGCCTGGCTGGAGGTACCACCCGCCTGCCCGCTCGGAACAATCTCCGCCATCTTGCACGTTCCCCCTATCGGTCTATCGCCAGCCTAACGCCCGGCGGCCCAATAAGGTCATTCATTTCCGCAGCTTGGCGCGAAAAGGCAGCAAAGGTTCGTCCGACGTTAATATTCCGGGGAACCGCCGGAAGGGTTGCCCGTTCCCCGATGAGCGGATGAGTAAAAGCGGGGATCGGGCAACGCCGCCGAAGAGGCACGTGAAGTCGTATGGCTTCAGGGGGGCGTACGTCCTGCTTCTGGCGGGCATAAGCCTGACTGCGACGGCAGCCATCGCACGGCAGGCGCCGCAACGCCCGACGAGCATCGACGACGCCGAGTTCCAGAAGGCGCTCCCGCCGCTCGATGCCGTGCCCGAAACCCAGCCTGCTCCCACGCTAGCGCAAACGCCCTCGTCCGACGCCGATCTCAACGCGGCGCTGCCGCCGCTCACGACCTTCAACCCCACACCCCTGCCCCCCACGGCGCAGCAAGCCGCGCAAGGCGAGGCGCCCAAGGCGCTCCGCTACAAGTTCGAGATTTCGGGGCTGAAGCAGATCGGGCTGGAGGATGATTTCCGCAGCCTGTCGGCCTTGCTCCATGACGGCAAGAAGGCCGCCAACGCCACCCAGATCAAGGCGCGCGCCGACGAGGATGTCGCGCTGGCCGAACGGATTTTGCGTTCTGGCGGCTATTATGACGGCACTGCCGTGGCGACGATTCCGGCGACGGTGGCACCCGACGCGGTCGTTCCGGTCGCGATCGTCGCGACGCCGGGCGATCGCTACAAGCTCGGCACGATTACCCTCACCGGCCTGACGCCCGAACCTTATGGCTTGGCCCAATCGGCGCTGAACCTGAAGACCGGCGATCCGATCGTCGCGGCGAAGATCGAGGATGCCGAAGCGCATATCTCACTGCGCCTGCCCGAACAGGGCTATCCGTTCGTCAAGGTCGGCCAGCGCGACATCCTGCTCGACGACGTCACGCACGTAGGCGACTACACTCTCCCGGTCGATGCCGGCCGCAAATCGCATTTCGGCAAGCTGCGCACCGCGGGCGATCCCGTCTTCACGGTGCAGCATCTCAACGTCTTCCCACGCTTCGAGACCGGCGATCTCTACGACAGCCGCCAGGTCGACGATCTGCGCCAGGCGCTGATCGGCACCAGCCTGCTCTCCACCGTGTCGGTCGAGCCGGTCGCAACCGGCGAGATCGCGCCCGACGGCACCGAAGCCGTCGATCTGCTGGTGCACCAGAGCCGCGGCAAGGCACGCACGCTTTCGGCCAGTGCCGGCTATGGCACCGGCGAAGGCATCAAGCTCACCGGCGAATGGCAGCATCGCAACCTGTTCCCGCCCGAAGGGGCGCTGATCCTCTCCGCGACTGCCGGCACGCTGGATCAGTCGCTCGCGGCAACCTTCCGCCGGTCCGACGCCGGCCAGCGCGACCGCACGTTCCAGGCCGGCGTAACCGTCAGCCGCCAGCGTTTCGACGCTTACAGCGCCGATACGGCCACGTTGGCGGCGAGCCTGGCCCGCCAGTCGACTCCGATCTGGCAAAAGAGATGGACCTGGTCGGTCGGCACCGAACTCACCGCCTCGCGCGAAACGCCATTCGATCCGAGCGATCTCACCCGCCCGCACGACACCTATTTCATCGCTGCGCTGCCGCTGCAGGTGGGCTACGATACGTCGGACAGCCTGCTCGATCCGACGCGCGGTTTCCGGATCACCACCAAGGTCAGTCCCGAGGCTCAGAAGCAGAGCGGTGGCGGGTTCGACAAATATGTCCGCCTGCTCGCCCAGACGAGCGGCTATTATCCGATCATCGGCAAGAGCCTCGTGATCGCCGCACGGGCACAGGTCGGATCGATCATCGGCGCGGCGCGCGACGATATCGCACCCTCGCGGCGGCTCTATTCGGGCGGCGGCGGATCGGTGCGCGGCTACGGCTATCAGCAGCTCGGCCCGAAGGACGTCGACAACAATCCGATCGGCGGCCGATCGCAAACCGAATTCGCGGTCGAGGCGCGTTACCGCTTCGGCAATTACGGCATCGTGCCCTTCTTCGACGGTGGCCGGGTCGGCACGGAATCGACCCCGAGCATCAAGGATATGCGCTACGGCGTCGGCATCGGCGCGCGTTATTACACCAATTTCGGGCCGTTCCGCCTCGACGTCGCCACCCCGATCGCTCGGCAGAAGGGCGAGTCCAAGATCGCCGTCTATATCTCGATCGGCCAGGCCTTCTGATGGCGCTGCGGATCGCCAAATGGATCGGCATCGCGATCGCAACCCTGATCGCCCTGGCCGCGCTCGCCGCGCTGGCGCTCAACACCGGGCCGGGCAAACGCTTCATCGTCGACCGGCTCGCGGGTTTCTCGACCGCATCGGGGCTCAACTTCCGCGCCGGGCGGATCGAAGGTTCGATCTACGGCAAGATGCTGCTTCGCCAGGTCGAGGTGCGCGACACGCAGGGGGCGTTCCTCGTCATCCCCGAACTGACGATCGACTGGCGCCCCTTCGCCTACATCCATTCGAAGATCGACGTGCGCGAGTTCACCGCGCCGATGATGACCCTGCTGCGCAAGCCCGCGCTCAAGGCGGTGCCGTCCGATCCCAACGCGCCGATCCTGCCCGACATCGATCTGTCGCTGCGGAAATTGACGATCGACCGGTTGACGATCCTGCCGGCCGTCACCGGCCAGCGCCATGTCGTCAGCATCCGGGGGTCGGCCGAGATCGCCGACGGGCGCGCGCAAATCGATGCCGATGCCGGCGCGCTGCGGGCGGCAGGCATTGCCGGTGGCGACAAATTGCATGTGAAGCTGGATGCTGTCCCGGCCGCCAATCGCTTCGGGCTCGATGCGCGGCTGAATGCGCCGGTTGGCGGTCTCGTCGATAGCTACGCCAAACTCGGCAAGCCATTGGTGCTGACGGTCGGCGGACAAGGCGATTGGGCGAATTGGCACGGCACCGCCAACGGGCTGCTGGGCGTCGAGCAGCTCGCCAATCTGGCGGTGACGGGCAGCAACGGCACTTTCCGCACCACCGGCAACGTTCGCCCCGGCCTGATCCTGACGGGCCCGGCGAGCCGGCTGACCGAACCCGCCATCACGATCGATCTCACCACCGCGCTCGCCAACCGGATGGTCGATACGCATCTCAAGGCGAATTCGGACGCGTTCGTGGCCACCGCGTCCGGGATGATCGATCTGGGCAACAGCAAGTTCGGCAATGTTCATGTCGACGGCCAATTACTGACTCCCGGCGCGATCGCGCCCAATGTGCGTGGGCGTGATGTGCGGCTGGCGGCTGTAGTCGACGGGCCGTTCGCGACCCCGACCCTGGACTACAAGCTCTCGGCCGCCGCGATCGGCTTCGGCACGACCGGGATCGACGGGCTGCTGGCAAGCGGGAGAGCGCGGATCGATGCCGATCGCATCGTCGTGCCCGTCCACGCGACCGCACGCGCCGTCACCGGTCTCAATGCCGCGGCCGGCGGGTTGCTCACCCATCTGCGCGTCGATGGCGATCTCGCCTATCAGAACGGCAAGGTCGCGACCGACAATCTGCGCCTGCGCTCGGACCGGATCGACGCGACCGCCCTGCTGCTCGCCGATATCGCCAAGGGCACCTACACCGGCGCGCTTAAGGGGCGGGTCAACGATTATCAGGTCAATGGGCTCGGCCGCGTCAATCTGGTGACCGACGCCAGACTGGTGCCCGGCATCAAGGGCGGTTTCGCCATCCGCGGCCGGGTGCGGGTGACGACCAGCCGGCTCGACAATGCCACGGTGCGCGATCAGCTCGGCGGCAATGCGGTGATCACAGCCGATGTCGGTTACGATCTGGCAGGCGGTGCGTCGGTGCGTAATCTGCGGGTCGCAGCGCCGCTCCTCCGGATCACCGAGGGCCAGGGCAGCTACCGGCCGGACGGGCATATCGCCTTCCATGCCGCCGGCCAGTCCTCGGCTTATGGGCCGATCATCCTCGACGTGTCGGGCACCGTCGCCAAGCCGACCGCGCGGCTGCGCGCGGCGCAGCCCAATCTGGGCGTGGGGCTGACCGGCGTCGAAGCGACATTGGAGAGCAACAAAGCAGGCTATCGCGTCCAGGCGCGCGGCCAATCGGCGTATGGCCCGCTGACCGCCGACGTGACGATCCGCACCGGTAATCCGATGCGCTTCGATATCGCCAACGCTACCTTTGCCGGCATCCATGCGGCTGGGCAGGTCGTGCAGACGCCGGCAGGGCCTTTCGCGGGGACCCTGACTCTAGCCGGCTCCGGGCTCAACGGCAGCGTCCGGCTGGCGGCGGCGGGATCAGTCCAGCAGGCCGATCTCGACGTCCGCGCCTCGGCGGCGAAAATTCCCGGCCCGCTGCCGACCACGATCGGCAGCGGCACGATCACCGCATCGATCCTGCTCACCCCGGACGCGCCATCGGTGACCGGGCGCTTCAGCCTGGCCGATGTCCGCCAGGGCACGATCAGCGTGGCTCGTGCGCGCGGCGATGTCAGCTATCGCAACGGCAGCGGCCGGGTCGCCCTGGTCGCAACCGGCGGACAGGCGGGTGCACCGTTCGATCTGGCAGCGCAGGCGACGCTCTCGCCCAACCGCATCGTCGCCAATCTGCGCGGCATGGTGAACGGCGTTGCGATCCGCCTTGCCCAGCCTGCCATCATCACCAAAGTCGGTGCCAGCTGGAAGCTCGCGCCTGCGACGATCGTCCTGCCCCAAGGCCAGACCGATGTGAGCGGCAGCTTCGGCGGCGCGGCGACGACCGTGCACGCGGTGCTGCGCAACCTCGACCTGTCGATCACCAATGCCTTCGCCCCGGGGCTCGGCTTGGGCGGCAAGGCGTCGGGTACCGTCGATTATGTCGCGCGCGGAACAGTCCCGGATCTCAGGGCGCGGGTCGATATCGCCGGCTTCACCCGCACGGCCGCGCTGACCGTATCCGATCCTGTCGATATCGCGACCGAGGCGACGCTCAATGACGGCGGGGCGGATATGCGCGCGCTGATCCGCGATCGTGGCGCGATCGTCGGCCGGTTGCAGGCGCGGCTTGCGCCGCTCGGCACGGGCGCAAGCCTGACGCAGCGGCTGATGGCCGCGCCGCTCTCGGGCGGCATCCGCTATAACGGCCCGGCCGAAGTGCTGTGGACATTGTCGGGCATCGCGAAACAGCAATTGAGTGGGCCAATCGCGATCGGCGCCGATTTCGGCGGGCGGCTCAACCAGCCGACGGTGACCGGCGTGGTCCGCGCGAACGCGCTGCGTTACGAGAATGAGGCTTACGGCACCGTACTGTCGAACATGGCGATCGACGGGCGTTTCACCCAATCGCGCTTCGAGCTCACCAAGCTCCAGGCGAAGGCCGGCAACGGCACGCTCTCGGCGACCGGCTATGTCGGCCTCGACGCCGCCGGCGGCTTCCCGATCGATATCCGCGCGACGCTCGATCATGCCCGTCTGGCGCGCGGCGACGATGTCGACGCGACCGTCACCGGATCGATCAACGTCACCAACAGCAAGGCGGCCGGCGGGCTGATCAAGGGCGATCTGACAATCCCGGAGGCCCGCTACACGATCGTCCGGCAAAGCGGCGCGGTCGTGCCCGATCTCACGGGCGTCCGCCGCAAGGGCGCGCCGCCGGTCAAACCGGCCGAAGCGGCGTCGCTGCCGAACAATTGGAAGCTCGATATCCGCATCCGCGCCGACAATCGCATTTTCGTCAGCGGGATGGGGCTCGAGGCCGAATGGCGCACCGATATGCGCGTCAGCGGATCGAGCAACACGCCGAGCGTGGTCGGCAAGCTGGAAGTGGTGCGCGGCACGTACAGCTTCGCCGGCCGCAGGCTCGATATCGATACCGGCACGATCACCTTCCAGGGGCCGTTGACCAACCCGGCGCTCGACATCTCGGCCTCGACCACGGTCGAGGGGGTGAGTGCGACGATCAATATCGGCGGCTACGCCCAGGCGCCGCAGATCACCTTCACCTCGACCCCGGCGCTGGCGCAGGACGAGGTGCTGTCGCGGCTGCTGTTCGGCAGCTCGGTCACGTCGCTGTCACCGATCCAGGCGATCCAATTGGCCTCCGCGCTCAATTCGTTGCGCGGCTCCGGTGGCGGGCTCAACCCGCTCGGCAAATTGCGCGGCGTCACGGGAATCGATCGGTTGCGCGTGCTGGGTGCCGACGAAAGCGCGGGCCGCGGCACGGCGCTTGCCGCGGGCAAGTATATCACCAACAATGTCTATGTTGAGATAGTGACCGACGCCCGGGGCTTCACCGCCACCCAGCTCGAAATCTCGCTGTCGAAGGCCTTGAGCGTGCTGAGCCAGACCGGATCGTTCGGCGGATCGAATGTGAGCGTGCGGTACAAGAAGGTCTATTAGAGCTATTTGCGATCATACCGGTTCATAGCCGGCATGGCGGAGGTAGTTTCGGCATTCTGCGGGCGGGAAGAGATCGACAAGTTTGCCGATGCGGCTCCAAAGGCCGTCACGGGTTCGCTCCCCAGCCTTTCGCAGGAGTTGCTTGAGCTTGGCAAAGGCCATTTCAATGGGATTGAGATCGGGGCTGTAAGGCGGGAGGAAGACGAGCCTTGCGCCTCGCTCGGCGATGAGAGCGGCGGCCTCGGCGCCCTTATGGCTGGACAGGTTATCGCAAATGACGATGTCGCCCTGCCCAAGCTCGGGCGCGAGATACTGGCGAACATACTGAGTGAAGATCGCCCAATTCATTGGCTGGTCGACCACGAAGGGGGCGACGATCCCATCGCGGTCGAGGCCGGCGAGGAAGGTCGTGACTTTCCAGTGTCCACCTGGCGCATAGCCGGTCACCCGCTGCCCCTTGGGAGCCCGACCGTAGCGTCGGATCATGTTGGTCGTGACCCCGGTCTCGTCGAGGAAGATCAGCCGCTTCGTGCTGAGCAACGGCTGCATCGTCCGCCATGCCGTCCGCGCGTCGGCAATGTCAGGCCTGAACTGCTCGGTCGCGTAAACGCTTTTTTTTGAAGCTGATCCCACGCCCGGTGAAAAACCGGCTAAGCATCCCGGCATCCGCTTTCACACCGTGCTCAAGATACAGCCGTTCGGCGATCTCGATCAAAATCAAGTCCGGCTCCGCCGCAATCAGCCCGAGAAGCCAGGCCTCGTGCGCAGGCAATCGAGAGCGACGGTCCCCACCTTGCGCAAGAGCACCACGTCGGCCAGCGCGCCGGGCCCGCAACCATCGGATCGCCGTCGCATCCCCTATCCGGTAACGCCGCGCCGCCTCGCGGCGAGATAAACCCTCGTCCTCCACCGCCGATATCACACGGTCGCGCAAATCCTGCGAATAGGCTCGTGTCATCCCTGCTGGCCTCCTTCCAGCCAGCAGGTTGAATCAGATCTTAGCTCGCTTGTGAATCCCTGCGATCACAAACCACTCTAAGCGGCACGCCGACCGAACGGGCTGGACTGGCCTGTTAGAGCATCGAGCGCTAAAACGGGCGCAACGAAGTCCGTTCGTGTCGAGCGAAGTCGAGGGACGTTACACAACGCTCATTCAGTTGCGCAGCGTCCCTCGACTTCGCTCGGGACGAACGGATCACATTCAGCGCTCAATGATCTAGCGCCCCGCAATCAGCGCCGCAGGAACTCGCTCAGCGACATCTCCGAGATCTTCTCGAACGTGCCGAGCTTGCACGTTTCCTGTTCGCCGTCCTTGCCCATGCCGAGCGCGGATTGCACGCCGCTGCGCTGCATCCACACGGCATCGCCCGCGCACAGCTGCTTGCCGTCTTTGGGCTTGAGGCCGAGTTCGCCGAGATTATTGACGTCCATCACCCCATCGCACGGCGCATCCAGCCGATTGCGGTAGGCACTGCCGTCATTGGCGTGGAAGATCAGGCTGGCGCTGGTTTCGGCGGATTCGGCCTTGATCGATTTGATCGGGATGCACTGGCGGCCACCATGCGCTTTCGTCACGTGGGCCGGCCTGGCGCGTTTCGTATTGGTCGACTCGCCCGGCGCGGGGATGACCTTGCCATGTTTGGTGATGAAGGTCGGCTCTTCGGCCAAGGCGACCGTCGCCGCCATCAGGGCCAATCCGATCAGATACCGCGCGGCCATCCCATTCACTCCATCCAAGGGACGCGCGTTAGCCCCGCTTCGAGACCATTGGAAGACATGGGCCGGCTTCGCTCTGGACCGCCCGGCTGCGCTCTCAGCATAGCGACGGCCGCCGCGCTTCCATACAATCAGCGGATGGAGCGCCACGAAAGCGCCCATCGCACGAGGATGCAGGGAGAGCGGCGTTGGAGAATCTGGCAGGCAAGGTCGGTGTCGTCACCGGCGGTGCATCGGGCATCGGCAAGGCGATTGCCGCCGCAATGATCGCGGAGGGCATGAATGTCGTTCTCGCCGATGTGGAAGCCGGCCGGCTTCGGGCGACCGCGGATGCGCTGGGCGCCTTCGCCGTCGTCGCGGACGTTTCGAAGGCAGAGGACGTCGCCGCGCTTGCCAGGGCCGCGGTCGATCGGTTCGGCGTGGTCGACGTGCTCTGCAACAATGCCGGCGTGGGCCCGATGGCGCCGCTCGCCGATCTCACCCCCGGCGATTGGCAATGGATGCTCAACGTCAATCTGTGGGGTGTCATCCACGGCGTCACCAGCTTCCTGCCGATCCTGCATGCAAACCCTCAAGGCGGCCATATCGTCAACACCGCATCGATGGCGGGGCTGATGGCGGTGCCGAGCCTGACGCCCTATTGCGCGAGCAAATATGCCGTCGTGGGCTTGAGCGAAGCGATGGCGATCGAGCTGGAGGCCGAGGGCGGGCGGATCGGCGTCAGCATCCTCTGCCCCGGCCCGGTGCGCAGCGATCTCGGCCGCAGCACGCGCAACCGCCCTGCCGAACTGGCCGGCGCGCTGACCGATGTGCTGCTCGAGGATTCTGTCCAGTTCGAGAATGAGCCGATCGACTGGCTTTCGGCCGAGGCGACCGCCGATCAGGTGATCCGCGCGATCAAGTTGAAGCAGCTCTACATCATCACCCACCCCGGTATGCTCGCCCCGGTCGAAGGCCGCCATCGCGCGATCGAGCAGGCGTTCCAGGCTGAAAGCGCGCGCCGGGCTGCTGCGGAGCGGCCCGCATGATCGCCCCCTCCCCGTTCATGCCGCTGAGCGACGGCGATCCTTTCTCGGCCGAATGGATCGCCCGGCTACCTTATGCCGATGCCGAATTGTGCCAAAGCGCGCCGGCCACCTGGCTCGACAAATATGGCTGTGCCGCAGTCGGATCACACGCGATCGTGCGCGCGATCCTGCCCGATTGGCGGCGCTTCACCTCGACCGCCAAGCCGTGCGACGATCCCTTCTCGCTGGTGCCGCCGATCCTCGTGACCGAGGATCCGCCCGAGCATACCCTGGTGCGCAATGCGCTGATGCAATTCTTCACACCCACGGCGTTGGCGCGTCACGCCGACGCGTTTGCGGTCGAGGCCGATCGCGTGGTGGCGGAGGCAGCCGAACGCGGCACGATCGATGCGGTCAAGGACATTGCCGCCGCCTTCGTGCTCAAGGTCTTTCCCGACATGATCGGCCTCAAGCAAGATGGTCGCGAACTCATCCTCGATTTCGGCGAGGCGGCGTTCAACACGGTCGGCCCGATCAATGCCATCTTCCAGGAATTGTTCGAGCGCGCCGCCCCGGCCTTTGCGTGGGTGGAGGAGAATACGCGGCGCGATACGGTCAAGCCGGGCGGGCTCGCCAGCCGCATCCTCGATCTGGGCGATCAGGGCATCATCGCGCCCGAGCGGGCCGAATTGCTGGTACGCGCGACGATCGCGGCCGGCTTCGACACGACCGTGCTGGCAATCGCCAACGGCATCGGCGCATTCCTGTGCTTTCCCGATCAGTGGGCATTGCTCCGCTCCGATCCCAAACTGGTCCGCAACGCGCTGGAGGAGGTATTGCGCTACGATCCGCCCGCACGCGTCCAGGGCCGATCGGCGATGGTGGATTGCGAGGTCGAGGGCGTCAGGTTCCGCAAGGGCGATCCCGTCGCCTTGTTCCTTACCGCCGCCGGCCGCGATCCGGACCGCTGGGAAGAGCCCGATCGCTTCGACATCATGCGCAAGGGCGCCAATCTCGGCTTCGGCGCGGGCATCCATCTTTGCCTGGGACAAGTGCTGGCACGGATGGAATTCGATGCGGTCTTTCAGGCGCTGATCCGCCGCGTGTCTGCTATCGAACCCGCAGGCGAGGGACGGCGCTTCATCAATAACGCCGCCGTCGGCTGGGGCCATTTGCCGGTGCGGCTGGTCAGTTGAGGATCAGAGCGTCCGAGGCGATGTGATAGCCGGCCAGTTCGGCGCGACCGCTCAGCATCCGATAGGCGAAACTTTCCTGCGCCTTGCCGCGCTCATAGATAGCCGCATAACTGATCGTGACGAATTCGCCTTTCATCGTGTGGCTGTCGTTCCAGTTCACGGCAGTACCGGACCTGAAGGCGCCCAGTTTGCGATGGACCGCCGCCAGCATCCCGCCGAAGGCCTGAGGCGCCGAGGCGGTCTTCATGTCCGGGCTGGCGCCATCATAGATCGTATCGAACTGGCCGGCATCGAGCGCCTTGTGGAAATCGGCAATGCCCGCCTCAGCCGCCGACCTGTTGGCTGCCACCGAGCAGCCTGCAAGGCAGGCAGCACCGGCGATCAACGTCGTCAACGTGCGCATCTTTTGTCCCCGCACCTCACCGCCGTATTTTGCCTCAGCGCTCGCATCTGAGCAACCGGCTCGCACTTTCAACCCGCGCCCATATGCGCCAGCTACCGAACATGCTGAACGGGAATCCCGGGAGAGCATTAGCGAGCTACCGTTCTGCCAACCATTTTCCAAGTCCTTGGAAGTGACGGTCGCGGCCGTAACCGCCGACCGACGAAATATCGATCTTGCACATGGGGAAGATGGGCCGTAGATTCACATCATCATCTTAAAGTTGTGTCCAAGGCCAGCCACTGCTGGTTGGCCGCGTGGAGCTTGGAATGATCGAGGTGGATGCGTAAGCACCTGTCGTTCTGTCATTCGCGCAATTAAAGCGGATGATCGGCCTCGATCCATCAATCGACTAGAGTTTCGCTGGATATCCTTGCCGCCGGGGAAGATCTGGCGTAGATTTACATCATCATCTGAAAGTTGTGCCCGGGACGAACGATCGTCAGCCGGGCTTTTTCATGGCCGGCGCCGGTGGAGCGCGGCTGCCACCCCGCGCGATCTGCGCTGCCGGATCCAAGACCAAACCAACGTAGGGAGAGTGCCATGGTGGCTGACAAGGCTGCGATGCTGGAGCGGCTCACGTCCGATCTCCACGATCTGATCTTCGACGTCCAGGAAGCCCGCGGGATCGAAAGCGAGGAACGCAATGCCGGCGAAGCACAGCGCATCGCCGCGGCGCTCCACCAACTGTTCGATGACTAAGCATGCGCTGCCCGACGGCTTCGATCAGCTGCTGCGCGATTTCGCCGACGATATCATGCTGGTGGCGCAGGGCGAACTCGGCGCGGAAGCGGCCTATTACACCCTGACCGGCACGGCAGCGCGGTTGCGCGACATGGCGCGCTGGTCCGAGCGGCAGACCTTGCGGGAGGCTTAACATGGGCCATCTCCTGGCTATCGATGACGCCGCCTGATCCGAACCAGCCCCTCGACGCGCGGCAGGGAATGGCGCGATCATCGCTTTACTGGTTCTGCCGTTACGCTTTCCTGAACCAGCGCGGTTATCCATGGCAGCACAATTGGCATCATGAGCTGATCTGCACCAAGCTGGAGGAGGTTCATGCAGGGGATTGCCGTCGGCTGATCATCAACATTCCGCCGCGTTATTCGAAGACCGAGATCGCGGTGATCGATTTCATCGCTTGGTCGCTCGGCCTCGCCCCCGACAGCGAGTTCATCCATGTCAGCTACGGTGCGCGGCTGGCCGCGAGCAATGCGGCCCGTGCCCGCGACCTGGTCCGATCGGACTGGTATCGCGAACTGTTTCCGGACACGCTGAGCGATCCCGCCCGCCGCGCGAGCGACGACTGGCGCACGACGGCGGGCGGGGTCGTCTTTGCCACCGGAGCAGGCGGGACGATGACCGGCTTTGGTGCCGGCAAGTTGCGCGACGCGGGGGATCACGGCTTCGGCGGCGCGATCATCATCGACGATCCGCACAAGGCCGCCGAGGCGACATCCGATCTCGTTCGCCGCAATGTGATCGACTGGTTCCGCAACACGCTGGAATCGCGTGCGAATGCGCCGACGACGCCGATCATTCTGATCATGCAGCGGCTGCACGAGGAGGATCTGGCGGGCTGGCTGCTGGCGGGCGGCAATGGAGAGATATGGGATCATCTCTGTATCCCCGCGCTCGACAAGGACGATGTGCCGCTTTGGCCGCAGAAGCACGATTTCGAGGCGCTCGATCGCATGCGTCGGATCAAGCCCTATGAGTTCGCCGGTCAATATATGCAGATTCCGGCCCCGCTCGACGGCGGCATCTTCAAGATCGACTGGTGGCGCTTCTTCCCACTCGATGCGCTGCCGCCGGTCAAACGGGTCGTGCAGAGCTGGGACACCGCTTTCAAGACGAAGACCACGAACGATTATTCGGTCTGCACCACCTGGGCCGAGACCGACCGTGGCTTCTATCTGGTCGATCTGTGGAAGCAGAAGGCCGAATTCCCCGAGCTCAAGCGCATCCTGGTCTCCAAGGCCGCGCAACGCTGGGGCGGGGTCCTGCCCAACGCCGTGCTGGTGGAGGACAAGGCTTCGGGCCAGTCGCTCGTCCAGGAATTGCGGCGCGACACGATGCTGCCGATCATTCCGGTGCAGGTCGACGCCGACAAGATCAGCCGCGCCTTCGCGGTGACGGCACTGATCCAGTCGGGCCGCGTGTTCCTGCCCGAAGGGGCGGACTGGGCGGCGGACTATATCGCCTCGCACGCCGCCTTTCCGAACGGTGCGCACGACGATGATGTCGACAGCACGACCCAGGCCCTGCGCTATCTGTCGCAGGGGTCGGGGATCGAGGGCTGGCTCGCCTGGGCGGATGCCAGACTGAAGGAATAGCCGTTTGCTTCTTCCGGGAGTTGCTCGGGGAGAAGAAATCAAAAAGGAGGCCGCATGGCTGCTGATCCGCAAGGCATGATCGCCCGCGCGCTCGTCGCCGTGAAATATGCCTTCACCGGCAACGCGCCGGCCAACTGGTTCGGCCCGCTCGATCCGATGACGCCGATGGCGCCGCCCGAGGTCGCGGGGCGGCAATATGACTATCCGGTCGGGTTCAATCTCAACCTCACGCCACGTTCGGAAGAGCCGGTCGGGTTCGAAAAGCTCAAGCGGCTCGCGCGCAACAGCGATCTTCTGCGGATGGTGATGGAGGGGCAGAAGGACAAGTTCGAAAGCCTCGAATGGGCGATCAAGCCGCGCGAGAAAGCCGGGCATATACGCGGCGCGACCGATCCGGCGGTGGCGCAGATCCAGGCACAGCTCGAATATCCCGATCGCGTCCATGATTGGGCGCAATGGTCGCGCATGCTGCTCGAGCAATTGTTCGTGCTGGACGCGACCTCGATCTACCGCCGACGCGACGTGACCGGCCGGCCTTATGCGTTCGAACTGCTCGACGGCGCCACGATCAAGGTTCTGCTCGATCCGGGCGGCCGGCGCCCTGCCCCGCCCTTGCCCGGCTATCAGCAGATCCTGAAGGGCGTGCCGGCGGTCGATTATACGGCCGACGAACTGCTTTATTATCCGCAGAATCCGCGCGCCGATCACGCCTATGGCTTCAGCCGGGTCGAGATGATCGTAAACATCGTCGAGACCTCGATCGATCGGATGAAAAGCCAGAAGGCCTATTTCCGCGACGGAAATCTAAGCGACGGCTTCTTCGAGGCGCCCGAGGGCGTGCAGCCCGATCAGGTGGCGCAGGTGGAGACGCGTTGGAACAACCTCACCTCGGCCGGGGTCGAGAACCGGCGGATCGCGCAATTCCTGCCGGCGGGATTCAAATGGAATCCGATCGGCCAGCCACCGCTGCAGGATATGTTCGACGAATGGCTGATCCGGCTGATCTGCTTCACCTTTTCGACCTCCCCTACGCCGTTCCTGAAGCAGCAGGGGCTGGGCCAGGGATCGGCGCAGAGCGATCATGCCGCGGCCGAGGCGGCGGGGCTGGCCAATCTGATGGCGTTCGTCCGCCGCCTGATGAACCGCATCCTGGCGGAGGATTTTGCCCGGCCCGACCTGGAATTCACCTGGATCGAGGACCGCGAATTCGATCCAGACATCAAGTCGCAGATCGAGGATCGCCGGCTCCGCAACGGATCGCTCAGCCTGGACGAGGTGCGCGATCGCAACGGGGATGACCCGCTGCCGGATGGCAGAGGCGCACGGCCGATGATCTATACGGGGGCTGGAGCGGTGCCGGTGGGAGAAACTGCAAGCACGAGCGGAACTGAGCCTAGCCGATCGGTACTCCCCTAAAGCAAGGGTTCCTTGGCCCGATCCTTGTTGCTCTTGTCGGCAACGTAACTCTGGCCGCTCTCCGCCTTGAAAATCTCGAACAGGCCGGTCGCCTCGAACAAGCGGGGGAAATTTTTGGCGCCATAATTGCGCGGATCGATCGGCGCCTGCCGCTTGGCCGCGCTGCCGGCCGCCGCCATGGAAGCCCAGCCATCGTCATAGGCCACGGCCTCCACTGCGCCGCGCAGGATGGCGATCAGTTTGGCATCCATGGCGAGGGATTTAGAGGGCGAAACGCTGCCCGCTTTGGCCTTGGGTTTGGATTCAGCCTTCGGTTTCTGTTTCGCGTCCTGCTCTTCAACGGACACGGACGAAGCACCGTCGTCGATGCTGTCGAGATAAAGGAAGGTCGTGCACGCATTGACGAACGAGGATGGCGTCTTGCGCTCGCCAAAGCCGTAGACGTCCTGGCCATTGGCCTTGAGCTGCATGATCAGCGGGGTGAAATCGCCATCGCTCGAGGCGATGCAGAAGGCGTCCAGTTTCTGCGTATAGAGCAATTCCATCGCGTCGATGACGAGGGCGATATCGGTTGCGTTCTTACCCGTCGTATAGCTGAATTGCTGGATCGGGCGGATGGCGAAATCGAGCAATTTCCCCCTCCAGCCCTTGAGGCCGCTGCTGCCCCAATCGCCATAGGCCCGCCGGATATTGGCGGTGCCATATTTCGAAAGCTCGGCCAGCATCGCCGCGATATGCCCGTGCGAAACATTGTCCGCGTCGATCAGCAGAGCGATGCGGCGGTCGGGGGCGCTGTTGGGGAGCGTATCGGCGTTCATCGGCGTCCTTCGGTCGGTAACAGGCGCTCACGATAATCGGCCACCGCCTCTTTTAGCCGGCTGGCGCCGAAATGTCACAGCTATTGACCGTCCCGCGCCTGCAGCGTTGTCATCGGCCGATCTGTCGCCATCTCAGTGGCGGAGGTGGGACGATGGGCGGCGAACTCATGGCTGGAGATAGTTGGCCGACGCTGCGCCGTCCCGGTCCCGCATCGCCGGGGCGAACACGATGAAATGGCTCGTCGCCGCTGTGCTCACGGTGCTGCTGGCTATCACGCTGCCGTCTGCAATCGGAGCCGCCAAGAAATCGACGAAAGGCCGCATGGCGGGTGCAGCCATGGCGATCGGCTTCGCCTTTGCGGCTTTGCTCGATCCCGCACGGCGCGCCGCCATCGAAATTATCGAGAAGCAGAAGGATATCGGCGATTCAGAAGCCGGAGAGAGTGGCGAGCCAGTCGAATGACACGATCCCACTGCATGAAGAGATCATACTTAATGAGTCTTTAACTCTTATTACCCATCATTAATGCGTCTCGGGAACCAGCTCGGCTGCCGCCTTGGGACAAGCGGAAAGATAGCCCGCGTGGTGCAGTCGCGTTTTGTGAAAGACCCGATCGATGGAGCAGATGGAGGACCTGTCGGCCCTTTTTCTCGATCCGCCGGGATCAGCCGGGCGGCTCGGCGCACCGGATATCGAGCTGATCGGCATGGTCCGGACCGCGATCGTGTCCGGCGGATTGGTCCTCGCGACGAGCCTGATCGCGGTGGCATCGGCCGCCACGCTGCATATCGGTCCTTTCACGCACAAGGATAGCGCACGGGCGCCCAGCGTTTCGATCCATCTGGACGGCATTTCGTCGCCGGCAACGGCGCCTCCTTCGGCCGACACGCCCATCTATCCGGAGATGCTCATCGCACAGGATCCGGGTGACGAGGCCTGGCAGCGGATGCTGGCAGGCGCATCGGGTGCGCCGCACGATCTGCCGATCTCGGTCACGCCGATCGGCGCGGTGAAGCCGATCGGCGCCACTGCGACATTGGCATATCGGACCCTGGACGCATCGCCGCCGACCTGGGGCAAGCTTTCGGCGATCAGCGGCCTGGCCGCCTGGGATCCGTTCATCGTCATTCCCGGCAGCCCGACAAACGACCTTTTCACCAAGAGTGCCGAAACGGCAGAGCGCGTGGCCGTTGCGGCGCTTGCCACGAGCACGCCCGGCCCACTGACTGCCGCAGCCGACAGCACGCCTGCCCCGGCCTTGACCACGACACCCGATCCCGCGCCGTCCACATCACCGACGCTGCCTCAGGCCGTCACAGCGCCGCCGTCGCCACCGGCTGTCTTTCACGCGCCTCCGCCACCTTCTCCCACCTCGCCGGCCGGAACCGGCTCGAGCAACCAGCCCGGCACACCAACTCCGCCGGTCACGCCCGTACCCGAACCGGCAAGCTGGATCAGCTTCATCATCGGTTTCGGCCTGATCGGATTCACGCGCCGTCGCCCGGCGGCGGGCGGCCTGCGCCGCGACGCCTGATCGCCGCGACGGTCTGTCATTCTCGCCGGCGCCACGCGGCGCGGCGCTCTTCATCAATCGCCACAGGAGCTTGCCGATGGACCGTCTGGCCCTCTTCATTCCGCTCGCCAAGGCCGATGCCGCCCGGCGGCTCGTCTACGGCCATTTCGACGAGACCCCCGATCGCGCCGGCGAGGTGTTCGATTATGCCAGCAGCAAACCCCATATCGCCGCCTGGTCGGGTGGCATCGCCAAGGCGTCCGACGGCAAGAGCTACGGCAATATCCGCGCGCAGCATGGCCGCAATGCGTGCGGCAAGCTGGTCGATATCAGCTTCGACGATGAGCTGAAGAAGGTCGGCTTCGTCGCCAAGATCGTCGATGACGACGAATGGCGGAAAGTGGAAGAAGGTGTCTACACCGGTTTCAGCCCCGGCGGGCGCTATGCTAAAAGATGGCAGGACGGCGCGGTCAAACGCTACACCGCCGACGTCCGCGAGCTTTCGATCGTCGATGTGCCGTGCAACCCGGCCGCGACCTTCACGATGATCAAGGCCGATGGGGCGGAAGAGCCGGTGCGCTTCATACTGGCCAAGGCTTACGAGCCCGGCAATGACGCGACCCTCGATCGCGCCGCCGCGCTGGCGCAGGCGGCGGGCAGAGCGGGCCGCCGAAACGACTTCGTCGCCAAAGCGCGCGCCGAGCTGATCGCGGAAAATGCGGACGAGGCACTGGCCAAGATGGCAGATGCTCCGCCGCCAGACGATGCCTCCACCGCCGCCCCAGCGACCGAAAGCGGGACGTCGGACGCCGACCAGATCCAGTCCATCCATGACAATGCGGTTTGCCTCGGCGCCGTCTGCACCCCGGCCGAGAAGGATGCGCTCGCGGCAATAGTGGCGGATCGGGACCGGCTGGCCAAGGCGGTCGAGGAGTCGGCCCCGCGCGTCGAGGCGCTGACCGAACGGCTGACCCAGGCGCTCGCCGAAATCGAGATGCTCCGGCGCCAGCCGCAGCCCGCCAAGGGCCAGTTGATCGCGATGGAGAAAAGCGCGGTGCCGGCCGAGCGTGGCGAGACGCTGGCCGAACGGATCGCCGCGCTTCCCAACGGGCCGGTCAAGCAGGCGGCTATCCTGGCCAGCGTAGGCGCGGCCCGGCGCTAACCAAAAGATCAGCCCCGCGCTGGGGAGAATTACAGGTTTCGAACATTCTCAGGCCGCTCCTCACCGGGCGGCTTTTTCTTTGGAGAAAGCTTCATGACAGCCATCACCCCGCGATCGGTGTTCGCCGATCGGCTCATGCTCGACATCAACGGCGTGCAGAATGCCGACGACCGGCGCCACGGCTTCCTCACCTTCAACCGCGCCAACGAGACGCTCGATTTGTTGAAGGCGACGCTCGGCAATCCAATGAGCGGCGATCAGTTCTATGACGGCGCCGAGGATCTGGCCAAGACCGTTACGCTTGGGACGGGCCTCACTTATTACGATCTGCGCGCGCCCGCGCTGAACCTGTTCCCAACCCTCACTCCGTTGCGCAACGCCATCCCGCGCAACCAGCGCAAGAATCCGGGCGATGCGCTGCGCTACAAGGCGATCACCGCGATCAACGGCTCGGGCTACAACTGGACGCCCTTCGTTCCCGAAGGGAAACGCGCCGGCCGCATGACCTACAGCCTCGTCAACAGGACCCTTTCTTACGCGACGATCGGCGAGGAGGATTCGATCACGGAGGAGGCGATGTACGCCTCCGAAGGGTTCGAGGACGAGAATTCGATGATCCAGCTGCGGCTGATGCTGAAGACGATGGTCAAGGAAGAGGCCGGCATCCTTGCTGGCAACAACTCGCTTTCGCTCGGCACACCCGCCACCCCCACCCTCTCGGCTTCGGGATCGGGCGCGACCCTGCCGGCCGCGACCTATTCGGTGATCGCCGTCGCGCTGACCCAGCTCGGCTATATGCAGTCCACGCTCGGCGGGGGCGTCGCGACGACGCAGAACGTCGCCTCGGCCGATGGCAGCACCTTCACCCTCAACGGCGGCGCCTCCAACAAGTCCGCGGCCGCGACCCAGGCGGCGACACTCGGCCAGACCTTGTTCGCCACCGTCGCGCCGGTGACCGGCGCGGTCGCTTATGCCTGGTATGTCGGCACGTCGGGCAACGAAACGCTGCAGGCGATCACCACGATCA
The DNA here is from genome assembly GCF_044905095.1 of Sphingomonas sp. MMS24-J13. Classification (NCBI taxonomy): domain Bacteria; kingdom Pseudomonadati; phylum Pseudomonadota; class Alphaproteobacteria; order Sphingomonadales; family Sphingomonadaceae; genus Sphingomonas; species Sphingomonas sp. MMS24-J13. The sequence continues at coordinate 4,651,623 of NZ_CP173258.1, read as the reverse complement.
ACTCGGCGAGCTTCGCAGCACCGCTCGCCGGCAGCCGTCAGGCGGCGACCGCGATTGCGGCGGATTATTCGAGCAATAGCGGCCTGGCCTTCGACGGGCTGATGACGACCGCTTTCCTCAATGCCGGCGCCAACAGCTATTTCGCCTGCCTGCCCTCGGGCACCGCGGGCACCGGCACGCAGCTCACCGCATCGGGCGTGGGTTCGGTCAACGAGATCGACACGATGCTGAAGAGTATGTGGGACAATTACCGGATCAGCCCGACGGTGATCTATGTCAGCTCGCAGGAGCTGAAATCGATCACCAAGCTGGTGCTGTCGAACGCGACCTCGCCCTTGCTCAAATATGAGGCGCAGGCGGATGGTGGCGACGGCTATCGCCTGACCGCGAACGGCGCGGTCGCTTTCTACTTCAATCCCTACACGCCCGATGGCGGCACCAAGATCCCGGTCAAGATCCACCCCAATCTGGCGCCCGGCACGATCCTGGCGTGGGCGGAGAAACTGCCCGCCTGGTACGTCTCGAACGAAACGCCGCTGGTCGCCGAGATGCTGACCCGCAAGGATTATTACACCCAGATGTGGCCCAAGGTGACGCGTCAGCAGGATTATGGCGTCTACGCGCAGGAAGCGCTGGCGGTTTACGCGCCGTTCGCCGCGGGCGTGATCACGAACATCGCGCCGACGCCGTAATCTTGTCTCCGCCCCGGGTTCCTTACTCGGGAGGAGGACCGCATCGCCCAGCGATGTGGTGGAGGGGATTTTCCCACCGTCGTGCCATCCCCTCCGCCATCGCTGGCGCGACGGTCCCACTCCCCGTTCCGGGGAGAAGACTTTCCGGGAGACGATCATGAACATCACCCGCTTCCTCGCGCCGCCGCATGTCGATGCGGCCTTTCTTTCGCGCGGCAAGGTCGCCGTCGTCGACGGCGTCCTCGAACTGGCCGGCGATATCGCGCATGGCGACTGGATCGGGCTTATCGCCCACGGCTTCGCGCTTGCCGAGACTGTCGCGGCGAAGACGCCCCCGGCCAAGGCCGAGCCGTCCCCGCAGAAGGGCGCCTGAGCCATGGCGCTGGCGGATCTCACCTCGGTCGCAGCGGTCAAATCCTATTGCGGGGTGGAGGGGGATGCCGATGATGTCGTGATCGCGACGCTCGTCACCGCCTGCTCGGCGTGGATCCGCGCGTGGCTCAATCGCGACATCACCACCGCCAGCTATGACATCCGCCGATCGGGGCGCGGGACGGCTGCGCTGCAACTGCCCCAGACCCCGATCCGGACAATCGCCACACTGGAGGTGGACGGCCAGCCGATTCCGGCGCAGGCCGCATGGGGCCTTCCTGGTTTCTACCATGACGACAATCAGGTCGCGCTGGTGGGTCAGCTCTTCACCCGCGGCATCGCCAATATCCGCATTCGATATGATGCGGGTTACGATGTCGTGCCCGCCGATATCCGGCAGGCCTGCAACGAACTGGTGACGCTCCGCTACAAGCTGCGCGACAAGGCCGAATGGTCGTCCAAGTCGCTTGCCGGCGAGACCGTGTCGCTCGTGCAGAAGGACATGCCCGCGTCGGTCGCGACGCTGCTGCAAAGCTGGCAGACGGTGGTGGCGCTATGATCGATCTGCAGATGATCGGTGCGGACGCGATCGCCGCCGGGCTCGACAGCCTCGCGCCACGGCTCACCGCCGAATTGCAGACCAGCGTCGGCGATCTGGCGCTGCGGCTGACGCGCATGATCCAGCAGGACAAATTGTCCGGTGCGGTGCTGCAGACACGCAGCGGCCGCCTGCAACGATCGATCCGGCCCGTGATCGAAAGCGACGGCGGCAGGATCACCGCCACCGTGACCGCCGATGCCCCCTATGCGGCGGCCCACGAATTCGGCTTTCACGGCACGGTTTCGGTGCGGCAGCATCTGCGCCGGATCAGGCAGGCGTTCGGCCGGCCCATCGCCGAGAAAAGCATCACCGTCCGCGCACACGCTATGCGGATGAACCTGCCCGAACGATCCTTCCTGCGATCGGCCCTCGCCGATCTGCAGGCCTCGGGCGCGGTCCAGGGCACGATCGACGCCGGCATGACGAGGGCCATTCCATGAACCGCGAAGCGATCCATGCGGCCCTGTTCGCGCTCGTCTCGGCCGCCGACGGCCTCGTCACTACGTCACGCAAGCTCAAGCATTGGTCGGACGTACCGGCCAGCCAGCGCCCGGCGCTGTTCCAGGCGCAGGGCCGCGAGACGGTGCTGGCCACTGCCGCCAACGGGCTGCCGTCGCGATGGCTGCTGGAGGCAACGCTCTATGTCTATGTCTCCACGTCAGGTGCATTGTCACCCGGCGAGGTGCTCAACCCGATCCTCGATGCCGTGACCGCCGCCCTCGACCCGACACCTGCGGGGGCACCGCAGACGCTGGACGGCCTCGTCGAATATGCCCGGATCGACGGCGCGATCGAAACCTCCGAAGGCGCGCTCGGCGATGACGAGGTCGCGATCATCCCGGTGAGGATGCTGACACTTTAGCCCCTCCTCTCGCCCATGCGTGGCGGGCTTTCCAATCCCATCACTCGGTCCGCCATGTGCGGCCACAACCAGGAGCATGTCCCATGCAAACAATATTCGGCGCGGGTAGCCTGATCGGCACCGCGACCACCGACGCTTATGGCAACACGCTGTCCGACCCGACTCCGGTGCAGTTCGGCGTGCTGCAGAATGTCAGCCTCGACATGAGCTTCGACACCAAGGAGCTTTACGGCCAGAACCAGTTTCCGATCGCGGTCGGCCGCGGCAAGGGCAAGATCAGCGGCAAGGCATCGTTCGCGCAGATCAACGGCATGCTGCTGAACAGCCTGTTCTTCGGCCAGGCGATGACGAACGGCTCGATCAGCGATGTGATCAACCCGCCGGCGGTGGCCATTCCGGCGACCCCGTTCACGATCACGCCGACGATCCCCGCATCGGGCACCTGGGCCAATGATCTGGGCGTCACTGACGTGAGCGGCCTCCCCTATACCCGCGTCGTTTCGGCGCCGACGGCCGGACAATATAGCGTCGCCGCCGGCGTCTATACCTTCGCCGCGGGCGATACCGGCAAGACCGTCATCATCAGCTACCAATATACGGCCAGTTCGACCACCAGCCGCAAGCTCGCCGTGGTCAATATCCCGATGGGCTACGCGCCGACCTTCCGCATCGATTTCTTCGTCTCGCAGAACAATAAGCCGCTGATCGTCAGCGCCAACGCCTGCCTGTCGACCAAGCTGTCGATGGCGACGAAGCTCGACGATTTCATGCTGCCCGATTTCGAGTTCACGGTCTTCGCGGATCCGCAGGGCAATGTGCTGACGATCGGTACCGCCGAATGAGCGCCCTCGTCCATTTCCTCGGCCGCACATTCGAGCTCGCGCCGTACAAGCTCGGCCAGATGCTGGAAGCGGCGCCGATCCTTGACACGCAACAGGCGCGCAATGCCGCGATCGGGGAGCGGGCCGGCGTGACGATCCTGCCGACCGACCCGGCCGATGTGCGGCTGGCAAAGTCCCGGCAGATCACCGCCGCCATGACGACCGCCGAGGCGCTGCAGGAGGCGGCGGACGCGATCCGCATCCTTCATATCGGCATCGCCAGGATCGATCCGTCGATCAGCATCGAGCAACTGCTGGATGATGTCGACCCAACCCCGGAAGGCATCGGAGCGATCATAGCAGGAATGCTGGCTGTGCTCGGTCAGAGCGGCCTGAACCAGGGGGAAGCGGCGGCTCCCACTCCATTGAGCGACGGAGCGGGAGCCTAGAGACACAACTTCGCACTATCCTGTTCGAACTGATCGCAGCCGGTATCGAAGGCGGATCGAAAAGCGCGCTTCTGGCCGACTGGACACTGTGGGACATCGGTTGCCTGCGCGATCATTGGGCTGAATATGGTCCGCCGCTCCACATCGCCTTGGCCGCGTTGGCCGAGGGCTGGGGAATGAAGCTCACGAAAGCGGCATCGGTGCCGATCGTCCCGGACGACCCGCTCCAAAGCCTCGGCGCTCTGCCGGCCGGCAGGCTGGAGAAGCCACGGCTGGGGCTGCCGTCCACGTCCGAATGAGAGGAAGCTGCCATGGCCGACACGCATTTCAAGGTCATATTCGGCTCCGAAATGGCGGGCCTGATTGCCGGCATCAATGCGACAAAAGAACAGGTCGCCACGTTGGCGCCGATCGTCCAGCAACTTACCGGTGCATTTCAGGGGATGGGATCGCAAATCGGCACATCGATGTCCGCCGCTGCAGGCGCCAGCGGACATCTGACGCAGGCCATGCGGGAGATGCACGGTGAGATCGAGCGCAACAACAAAAACTTGGAGGAGGCTGCGGCTCGAGCTGAAAAAGGCGCTGGTGCCTATAAGGAATTCAAAGACAAATTCGACATGGTCAAGGATATCGCAGGTGCGGTAGGCGCCGTGGCCGAATTCTCCCAGCGCATGGGCAAGGCAGCGGAGGAAACCACCCAACTCTCCCACCACCTCCACACTACCACCGGCGACGTCCAGGCCATGCAGGCGATGGCATCGGTAACCGGTACCAAGATCGATGTGTTCGCCGGGGCGATGCAGGGGCTCGATCATACCTTCGCCGCTGCCAAGGCGGGCGGCAAACAACAGAATGATGCCCTCAAAGCGATTGGCTTGTCGGCCAACGGTTCCTACGGCAAGATGCAGGTGCTCACCGCTGCGATGGGCAAATTCTCCGGGATGGCGGACGGGCCGGCCAGAACAGCGCTCGCGATACAATTGTTCGGCAAGGCCGGTGCCGATCTGCTGCCGGTTCTGGACGCGAATAAAGAGCAGATGGGCACCTTCACCAAGGTGCTGAACGATTACGGCGTCAGCAATGATGCGGCGGTGGCCAAGGGCAACGCTTTGGCTGGCGCGTGGGCCACCAACACGATCGCGATGCAAGGCCTCAACAACATCCTGACCGATGCGCTCGCCCCCATCTTCACCGTCATAGTCGATCGCATGAATCTGCTGATCAAGGCCTTCATCGACAGCTATACTCAAGGGGGTATCGCCGCCCTCCTTTTTTCCGAGATCAAACTTGTCGTCGGCGAGGTCGGCGCTGCAATCGACGCCTTGGCCGGCGTGTTCAGCGATCTTTGGGACGCTGTCAGCGAAATCACGCATGATATCGCGTCGGCGATTACCGATCTTTTCGGTCAAAAGCTGCCCAGCGACGTCAAAATCGGCAATACCTGGCTGAACGTCATCAAGGACACCTTCGTCGTCCTGAAGGACGTCGTTATCGTCGTCATCGAGATTATTCGCGGCCATATCGAAGTCATCGTAGGCGATCTACGTGCCTTCGCCACCGTGGCGCACGATGCCTTCACGCTGCAGTGGGGCAAGATCGCCGGCGACTGGCAAGCCGGCATCGACAGCATGGCGGCCAAGGTCGAAACGACGGCGGGCAGGATCGCAGCCGCGATGCACGAGGCCGGCGCGGCGATGGCTGCGGCGACACGTGGCGAGGCGCCGCCGCCTGCCACCGCACCGCATCTCAACCTGCCGCAAGGTAGGAGCGAGGGCGGAGAAGACGAAGGCGCGAAGCCGAAAACAGGCCGCGGCGCCTCGGCGAGATCAAGGAAGAAGGCCGCGGGAGGCTTGCAGGAAGACCTGAACCTGCAACTCCCCCCGATGCCGACCGCGCTTTCCCCCGCCAAAGAAATCAGGGTGTACCAGGAGTTAGCGGATAAAACCGACGCCATTTCAGTGAACTCGCAGGCGAAACGGACCAAAGCGGAGCGGGATGGAGAGGCCCAGCGATCGCAGATCGAGAAGCAGGCTATCAGCGCGACCTCGTCCCTGTGGGCGCAGAACATCTCCAAGCTGCTGACCCTACAACAGAGCTTTGGCGCAACCTTGAAGAACATTTATCAAGGCATGGTCAGTATGGTTTCGGATGCGTTGGCCAAGACGCTGCAGAGCTGGATCTCGGCTGAACTATCCAAAACCGCGGCTGTTCTTTTCGGGACGAGCACCCGGACCACTGCGGAAGAGGGCGCTGCTGCGAAATCGCTGGTGCTATCGGCGTCGACCGCGATCAAGCAGATCGCCCATGCCGCTGGCGTCGCCGCCGCGAATGTATGGGCGGCCGTGGCGAAGATGGGCCCTTATGGCTGGATCATCGCGCCCGCGCTCGCCGCGGGCGCATTGTTCGGTGTGATCAAGCTTGGCCAATCGGTTTTCAGCGCGGAAGGGGGCATGGGCTCGGTTCCCTACGACAACGCCCCCTTCCTGCTGCACCGGAACGAGATGGTGCTCCCCGCCAGTCTCGCGAGCCCTCTGCGCGCGATGCTTCAAGGCGGCGCGGCCAATATGAACGCGCCGTTTGCCGCCAACGACGCCGGCAACAGCAATGCCTTCCACTATCACGACCATAGCGGAACCATGACGCCGGCGCAGATCGTCGCCAACCGCGCGGCAGTCGCCAAGGCGTTCAGAATGGCGCACCGCGAAGGACATTTCGCCGGAATGAACCTTAATATCTGAATGGGAATTGCGCTCCCCCCGCGGGATCAGGCATGGTGGGTCCGGGGACAGGGGCCGGGGATGCAAGCAACGCCAATCGAGATCGCAGTGACGGTCACCTTGTGGGTACTGCTGACAGGCGCCGTCATCTTTGGCGTTTACAGGGCCATCCGCAGAATCGGGACGTCGCGCGCGAACGCGCGCCGCTTCGAGGAATATTATGAGAGCACCGCCATACGCACCCAGATCTAGGCGGGCGGGGATGTCGTACAATCGGTCAGCGATGACCAGATCATCGGCATCAATATGGAGTCGAAGATCATCGCACTCGGCACGATGACGGCCCCCAGTTATTATTACTTTTCGTCTTTGGTCGATGCGGAAATCATGGTCGATCATGGTTTGAAGGGAAGCGACAACTCCTTCACCATCGGATCGGGCGATTACAGGATCGGCACGATCCGCGCGCAGGAGACGATCAAGGCGTTAACTTTGAAGGTCACGGTTCAGGATACTGCAAATCCGGTCTACCGGATCCGTTTCTTTCAGGCGTTCGGCGCAGGCGCCGATCCGACATCGAAGAGCGTCGATCGGGCGCTGCACGATATCGAGCGCGTGCATGCAAATCTTCTCTCGATTGTGCGCATGAAGGTTCCCGTCCCAACCGCTGAAGAGCAGATAGCCATATCCAATACGATCAGCGCCCCTGTTTCGGCACCGGTGGAAATTCCGTTCAACCATTGGCCGCACATCGTGATATCGGTGCTTACCAGTGGCATGTGGTTACCTTTTTACGCATTTTTCTATACTTTCCGGCGAAGATACGATTTCGGTGACGATTGAGCGGAGAAGATAAGGTCAGTGCTACAAGTTCGGGGGAGCCTCGCGATTTGCGCTTCTGCGTGGCTGCTCGCCGCTGCCGCGCCGCCGATGGATTACGGCCCGGCGCCGACCTGGCGGCGCGCCATCGATCTCTCCGAGGATTATATCCGGTCGCTGCTGGACGATCCCGATTCAGCCCGGTTCGAATGGCCCAATCAGGTGACGCGAGGCACGCTCAAGATGCCCTTCGAAAAGACCAGAAACGGCTATTACACGTGCGGCTTCGTCAATTCGAAGAACCACTTCGGCGGCTATTCGGGCCGTGTCTGGGTGATCGCGCTCGTTCGCGACGACCAGGCTGTGTTTGCCGAACTGGGCCAGCGCGACGGTGCCGATATGGTCACCGCGATGTGCGAGCGCGCGCTCAAGACCGGATCGATCCACCCAATCGCCGACGGCCCGGGGGACGGGCTGATCGGCCCCGATCCGGCGCGCTAGCGCATCGCGATCATTGGAGACGGGCGCCCAGCTTGACCGTCGAGGTCATATCGAGCTTGAGATTCGGGCAATATTTGTTCCAGCTTTTGCCGTCCTGATGGGGGGTATCATTATGATAGACCACCGTCTCGCGGTTCATCCCGCCAAAGCCGTTTTGGGCGCGATAGCGAATGCATAATGTTTTGCCGTCGTCACTGGCCCATGCCCCTTCGATCGTGAGGGAATCCGGGTTCCGGACGTTGCGGACGAGTGCTTGCCCCGCGGCAAGCGCGGTGACGCCCCGCAGGTCACGCCCCGCCTTCACTTTCGGATCCTCCTGTGCGGTGCCATCTTGAATGTCGGTATCGGATGAATTGCCCATCGCATTGCCGCCCGCGTGGTGGCCCATCGTCAAAGCCGCGATCAAATCGATGCCGACGATGATCAGGACGCCGATGCCGATAATCTTGAGGATGCGTCGCGGTTTGGGTTTTTCCGAAGGCGGGAAATTATAGCCGCAAAACCGGCAAACATCGGCCTCCGCTTTGACCGTCTCGGCGCATTGCGGACACTTCTTTTCCTTGGCCATCTAATTCCCCCGTTTTCGTTACGCTAGCGGTGGGTATAGCGATTTTCAACTGTCCGATTGGCAATGTTCTCGCCCCGGAAATATCCGGACAGTCTTCCAGCACCATAAAAGCACTATTTTTCAACATCCTGAGCAATCGACCGCACCTTTGCGTGCGCAGGAGGTGACGTGACGCAATCTTATCTGCCTTCGCGGTGGCTGATCACGGCGCCGAACTTCGCGGACGATGTGGATGTCTTCCCGTTACTGCCCGGCTTCGGCTTCGTCGCATCCAAGCAGCCGCAGTGGAATACTGCCGTCAGCCAGGCCTCCTCGGGCCGCGAGCGGCGGCGGATGGCATGGTCGTACCCGCTGTGGAATTTCAAGGTCGCTTATGAGGTGCTGCGCGACGGGCCCAACTATCGCGAACTCGAGCGGCTGCAGGCCTTCTTCAACGCCCATGCCGGCAAATATGCCGAATTCTTCTTCTGCGATCCGTCCGACAATCATGTGGCCGACCAAAGGTTCGGCACCGGCGATGGCGTGACGACCGGCTTTCAGCTGAACCGCACGATTGGCGCCGGCAATCTGACTTTCGCGGAGCCGGTGCGCGGCCTCTTCAACACGCCGATCATGAAGGTCGACGGTGCCGTCACCAGCGGCTTCACGATCGGCCCCCTCGGCCGGATCACCTTCGCGTCTCCACCGAATCCGGGCACGGCCCTGACATGGTCGGGCAATTTCCTGTTCCTGTGCCGCTTCGATCAGGACGATCTCGATACGCAGCAGTTGATGCAGGGATTATGGTCCCAATCCGGGCTCGCGTTCGTCACGGTGAAATCGTGAAGGCCGCCTCGCCGGCGCTGGCGACCCTGCTCGACAGCGGTGCCGATTTCCAGATGGCCGATTTGTGGACGCTCACCCTGTCGGGCGGCGCGGTGGTGCGCTGGTCGGGCGCGGACATCCCGCTGGTCGCCAACGGCAACACCTACATGCTCGGTCCCGCGATCGATCGCGGATCGATCGCGGAGAAGATCGGGCTCGAGGTGGGCACGCTGACGATGACGATCACCGCCAATGCGGACGATCGGATCAACGGCACGCCGATCATCCCGTTCATCGCCGGACGCGGACTGGATGGCGCGAACGTGCGGCTGGAGCGCGCCTTCCTGCCCGATTGGAGCAGTGCGGTGACCGGCACCTTGCTGCGCTTCGCGGGGCGGGTCACCTCGGTCGGCGAGATTGCGGGGTCCTCGGTCGAGCTGACCGTGTCGAGTTGGATGATCCTGCTCAACGTCAACATGCCGCCCAATCTCTATCAATCGGCCTGCCTGCATACGGTTTACGATGCCGGATGCGCGCTGAATGCCGACAGCTTCGCATCGGCCGCAACGGTTTCCGGCACGCCGTCCCGAACAGCTTTCGCGAGCGGACTGACAGGCCACAACGGCGAGTTTGCGCAAGGCAGGGTCAAATTCACGTCCGGCGCCAATACCGGCATCGCGCGCACGGTGAAGTCAAACGACGGAGCCGGCAATTTCATGCTGATCAGCCCGTTGCCGGCGCCATTGGCGGCCGGAGACGCCTTCACGGCCTATAAAGGCTGCGATCTGACGAGCGCGACCTGCACCAGTCGGTTCAACAATATCGCCCATTTCAAGGGCACGCCCTTCTGCCCGGTCCCGGAAACCGTGCTGTGATGCGCGACGCGGTGGTGGCCGAGGCGCTGCGCTGGGAGCGGACGCCCTATCATCCGCAGGCGCGGGTTCTGGGCGTGGGCGTCGATTGCGCGCAGTTTCCGGCGGCGGTGTACGAGGCGGCCGGCCTGATCCCGCACATAGCGCCCGATTATACCCCGCAATGGATGCTTCATCGCGACGAGGAGCAGTTTCTCGGCTGGGTGCGGCTTCATGCACGCGAGATCGGGCGCGACGCGATCGGGCCGGGCGATTTCGCGATCTGGAAATATGGGCGTTGCTACAGCCATGGCGCGATCGTGCTGGAGCCGCCGCAGGTGATCCACGCGGTGATCCGCGGCGGCGGCGTCTGCCGCGGCGATATGGATCGCGACAGCGAGCTGGCGAGCCGACCGGTCAAGTTCTTCACGTTGTTTGAATAAAATCCTCCCCGGCGAAGCCGGGGAGGATTTGGAGGAGTCTCCTATGGGCGGGAAGCCAGCCTCGACCGGGCCGACCAAGCTCAACCAGATTAGCGTCCAATCCTCCACGCTCGGCGTGCCGTTGACGATCGGCTGGGGGCGCGGACGGGTGAAGTGCAACCTGATCTGGTATGGCGGCTTCCAGGCGATCGCGCACAAGAGCAAGCAGGCGGGCGGCAAGGGGCTGGGCGGCGGCGGCAGTACGACCGATTACAGCTATACCGCATCGGTGATCCTCGCGCTGGGCGAGGGACAGATCGGCGGCATCAACACGGTCTATCGCGACAAATCGACCTTCACGGGTGCGACCGCACTCGCCGATTGCGGGCTCAGCCTCGCGAACGGCGCGCAGGCGCAGCCGACATGGGGCTATCTGACCAGCCATTTCCCGGCGCAGGCGCTCAACTATAGCGGCATGGCCTACGTCTATGCGCAGGATTATGCGCTCGGCGACAATGCCACCCTGCCCAATCACAGCTTCGAGGTGGATTTCGCGGTCCAGCTCGGCGGTGGCGTCCACGATGCCGACCCCAAGGACATCGTCAGCGATTTCCTGACCAACGCCAATGCCGGGCTGCCGGGCTGGCCGGCGGGGCTGATCGGCGACCTGAGCGATTGGTCGCGCGCGTGCCGGGCGAACAACCTGCTGTTGTCGCCGGTGATCGACAGCCAGCGCCAGGCCTCCGATTTCCTCGGCGAGATCATGAAGGCGACCAATTCGGACGCAGTCTGGTCCGAAGGCCAGCTCAAGATTGCGAGCTATGGCGATGCCCCCGCCAGCGCCAACGGCGTCGACTGGACCCCCGATCTGACCCCGCGCTACGACCTGACCGAGGACGATCTGATCCCCGACGACGGCAAGCCGGTGAAGCTGGAGATCGTCGACCAGTCCGACGCCTACAATATGGTCCAGGTCGAATATCTCGATCGCGCCAACCAGTACAACACCGCGATCGCGCCGGCGCAGGACCTCGCGAACATCGTCCAGTACGGCCGGCGCAAGCAGGACCCGACCACGCTCCACAGCATCTGCGACGCCACCATCGCGCAGAATGCGGCACAATTGCTGCTCCAGCGCACGCTCTACATGCGCGAGACCTACAGCTTCACCCTGCCGTGGAATTTCGCGCGGCTCGAGCCGATGATAGACACCGTCACCCTCACCACCACGACCGACGAATTGCGCCTGGATCGCAAGCAGGTGCGCATCACCGGGATCGAGGAAGACGAAGATGGCAATCTCGCCATCACCGCGATCGGCATGGACATCGGCGTCGCCTCGGCCGCGCAGTACAACGCCCATTCGGGATCGGGCTATGCGCCGAACCTCGATATTTCCCCGGGCCCGGTCTCCGCGCCGATCCTGATCAATGCGCCGACCTCGCTCACCGGCGGGACAGCGGAGATCTGGTGCGCCGTGGCCTCCTCCAACCCGAATTGGGGCGGCTGCGAGGTCTGGATCAGCGCCGACGACATCGAATATCAGCGGGTCGGCGCGATCGTGGCCGCGGCGCGGATCGGCGTATCGACCGGCCCGCTGGCCAGCCATGCCGACCCCGACACCGCCAACACGCTGTCGGTCGATCTCAGCGCGAGTGCGGGCCAGCTGGCGAGCTCGACCGCGCCGAACGCCAATGCCGGCGCAACTTTGTGCCTCATCGGTACCGAGCTCGTCGCCTATCAGACCGCCACGCTCACCGCGGCCTGGCATTACGACCTGACGACATTGCGGCGCGGTCTGTATGGCACCGCGGTCCAGTCGCACGCCGCCGGCCAGTCGTTCGCGCGGCTGGACGATGCGGTCTTCAAATTCGGCTATGGCGCGCTCTCGCTGGGTTCGACCGTCTATGTGAAGCTGCCCTCGTACAACGTGTTCGGGCGCGCGATCGAGGATCTCGCGGCGCTCGCGGCCTATACGGTCCAGCTCTCGCCGAACGTCACGGTCGGCACCGGTTCGCTTGGCGCCTACACGTTGGTGAACCGTGAGAATTGCTTCGTCGATGGCCGGACGATAACCAAGATCACCGGATCCAATGGCTGGGGCGATGGGTCGGTCGTGAGCCAGGAAAGCTTCATCGGCGGATGCTTCTGCGGTTTCCAGCCGCTCCAGACCAATGCGTATATCATGGTCGGCCTCAACGCCGATCCGGCGACCGACGACAGCTACGCATCGCTCGATTTCGCCTGGTATGTCGATGGTGTCGGCAATGCCTATCCCTATGAGAGCGGCGCCCCGGTGGCCGGCCCGTTCGCTTATGCGGCCGGCGACGTCTTCATGGTCCGCTACGACGGCGCGGCGGTCTCCTATTTGCAGAGCGGCGCGGTGCGACACGTCACGACCGGGATCGCATCGACATTGCAGCTCTATCTCGACACCGCCTTCGCCACCGTCGGCGGCAAGGTCACCAACCTCACGTTCGCGGGCACCGGCATTCAGGGCATTTCGGCGCCGCTCCTCACGCTGTCCTCCACCGCGCAGACCTTCACCTACGACGGCACGGGCGCCGCGGCGCCGTCGGGCCAGACGATCACCCTGACGGCGCAGTTGCAGAACGTCACGGGCACGGCGAGCTTCACGGCCACGCTCTACGATGCCGCGAACGGCAGCCTGGGAGCCGCCCCGCTCGGCGGATCGGGCAATTCGCGCACACTCGCGATCGGCGACTTTTCGGCCGCGGCCTATGCGATCGTCACGGCGACCCTGGGCGGCCTGAGCGATCAGGAAACGATCGTGCGGCTCCGCAACGGATCGAGCGCGATCGCCGCCTTGCTGACTAACGAGAGCGCGACCGTCGCGGCCGACAGCGCCGGCACGGTGGCGTCGTTCGCCGGCGCCGGGGGCAGCATGCTCCTGTACCGGGGCTCGACGCTGCTGACCGGCGGCGTGAGCTACAGCGTGGCGGCGGCGAGCGGCGTGACGATCGCGATCGATGGCGGGGGCGCCTATTCGATCGCGGCCCTGTCGGCCGATCAGGGGGTGGCGACGCTGCGCGCCACCTATGCCGGCGTGGACTACGACAAGGTCTACAATATCTCGAAGTCGCGCGCGGGCGTGGCCGGTGCGAACGGCGCCAATGGAGTCAACGGCACCAACGGAACCAACGGCACCGACGGCGCCAACGCCCCGCTGCTGGAGATCGAATATTCGGGGGACGGATCGAGCTGGCACGGCACCTACGCAGGGTCCGACGTCTATATGCGTCTGTCCGCCGATGGCGGCGCGACCTGGGGGAACGCGCAGCTCATCCGGGGCGGCGACGTCACTTATGCGTGGGCCCGCTCCGCCGGCACGCCGGCGGCCCCGCCTTCGGCGCCCGGCAGCAACGATCGCCCGCCCGCGGGCTGGTATGCGGCCGATCCCGGCGGCGCGGGTCTGCTCTGGATGACGTTCGCCCGGTTCGGCGGCGACGGCTACAATTACACCGGCTGGAATCCGCCGGTGCAGGTGGAGGGAGTCAATGGCGCCAACGGGGCGAACGGCGCGAACGGCCTGTCCGCCTCGATCTCGCCGGCGGCGCTGACGATCCCGTGCACATCCGACGGGACCCCGAAGAGCGGCCTGCCGGCGAGCGCGCAGATCGCCTTGTTCGACGGCGCGATCGATGTCCGTGCGAGCGCGAGCTATGCCATCACGAACACGAACTGCACCGCAACGGTCAACGCCACCGGTCAGGTGAGCATCACCGCTCTGTCCGACGATCACGCATTGGCTGTCGTGACGGTCAACTATGGCGGCGTGACGCTGCAGCCATCGATCAGCATCGCCAAGGCACGCGACGGCAGTGCGGGCGGTGCGGGCGCGGCGCCCTATAGCGCGACCCGTATCGATACTATGGGCACGACCTCCTATGCCGGGACGGTCGTCGTCGCGAACGGGCAGACGGTCACCCTCAATGCCATTGCGATCATCTTCGCGGGCGGTGGATCGCCGACGGTCACGCTCACCGCGCAATATTCGCTCGACGGCTCCGCCTTCATCGACATGGGCGGCGACTACACCAGCACCGTGACCATCTTGCACAACGACACCGATGGCCCGGGGGTGGCCGGCACCTACACCAACACGAGCGGCGCCACCCAGGTCGTGAGCTTCCGGGTTTTGCTCACGAACGTCGGGGGAACGCCGTCCGTCCAGGGCGGCAGCTACATGCAGCCGAGCGTCGCCTGATCACCATCGAAAGGAGGTCCGCATGGCCGCACCGCTTTATTCGACGAAGGTGGGTGACACCTTCTACGCCGAATGCACGTTCGAGGGATCGGACGGCGCGCCGGTGAGCCTCGACGCGGCACAGGTCAGTGTCACCAGCAGCCTGTTGAGCCCCGACGAGAGCCGCCGCGTCGATCTGGCAGTCACGCCGCTCGACCAGGCGCAATATCCCGGCCGCTACACTTTGCGCACCGAGACCGCCGATTTCGACCCCGGCTACTGGACCTGGGACATACGCTATCGCGACGCCAACGGCGATTTCGCCAGCGCGACCGCAACGGTGCGCGTGCTGTTCACCGCGCCGGTGACGCTGTGAGCGCCGCATCATCGCCGGGCAGCACGACCCGGGTGGAGATCGTCGACGGCGCGACGCGCACCACCCTGACGCTGGGCACGCCGGGCCCGCGCGGCCTCTCCTACCCCGAACAATTGTTCGACGCCGATCTGATCGACACGCCGTCGCTGGACGCGACCAACGATTTCCTGCGCGCGCCGGCGGTGGACGCGACCGATGCGGCGAATGCGGCAGCGGCGTTGGCGGAGGAGAAAGCGGGATTGGCGGTGAGCGCCACGGCGGGGGCGCAGGCGGTGGTCGATGCTAGCCCGACCATCATGGCGGCGCGCGACACGGCGGTGAGCGCTGCGGGCACCGCAACGGCCGCCGCGACATCGCTGTCGGAATCGGTGACCGATGTCACCCGCATGAGCGTGCAGATCAAGGGCAGCATCGGCGGCCGTAGCGCAGGCCGTTGGGTGCCGGGCATCGTCGATGACGTAACCTGGCGCAGCCTGCTCTCCTTCTCGGCCAACAGCGGCCGCGCGAAGCTCATGGGTTCGCACGATCTGGATTTCAGCGACAGCGCCACGGCGGGCCGTCTTGCGCGGCCGTTTGGCTGGGCCATCAAGCTCCCCAACGATCAGGTCGCGCTCGGCATCGACGGCGCGACATATCAGGTCAGCTACCTCGCGCTCACGACTGCCGAGGCGACGCGCCTACGCGCGCTCGGGGGCGGATCGACCTATACCGCGCCGGACCTCGCCGAATCGAAGCGCATCGTTGGGCTGGGGTCGGCGGCCTACCAGACCGCCAATAGCTTCTCCGCAAACACCGTCACGGATACCGGCGTGGGAACCGGGGGTGGCACGGGACGCAATGCGGGCGGCTTCGCATGGTCGCTCAAACTCTCGGACAATCGCGCCCTGATCGGCGTGGATGCCACCCTGCAGATCAGCTACATCGCGGTGAACCCGACCGAGGCCGCGCGCATCATCGGCGTCGGCGGTGGCCTCACGACATCCGGGCTTCTCGTCGCCAACGCGCTGCGGACCAATCATCTTGGCGATGTCGGCGTGGCGACGCGCGGCACCGGCCGCCTTGCCGGCGGCTTCGCCTGGTCGATCAAGCTGGCAAACGGGCAGGCGCTCCTCGGCGTCGATCCGGTCACAACGCAGATCAGCCATCTCGCGCTCAGTCCGGCCGAGGCCACGCGCCTCGTCAGACTTGCCGGCGGCGCGCTGGGCTATAGCCCGCCCGGCCAGCTCCGAGACGGCCGCACGCTGATCGATCCGGTACAGGGCACGACCTATCTCTTCGGCAAGGTGAACAGCCGCGACGGCTTCACCATCGTGGTCAAGCAGGCGAACGCCAGCACGTATTCTACGGCGGTCCCGGACGATCCGCGCAAGCTGGTGATCTTCGCCACTTATGGTCAGTCGAATGCGGGCTGGGGTGGCACGCTCGCCAACGCCAATTACCCGCGCAAGATTATAGGGCCGCTATATCCGTACAGCGTCTTCAGCATGGCAAAGGGGGGCCAGCCATGGCCCGCCACGTCTGCCGATATCGTCGATGACGGACTCGAGAACGATTTCTATCCGATGGCGGACGCCGGCGGAAACTCGATCACCACCGGCATCCCGCAAAGCCAGCATACGATGAGCATGTTTGGCATCGAGGCTGCCTATCGCGCGCGGGGTGAGACCGGCCCCGGAATTGTCGGCCACCTCGATTGGTATGGCGGCCAGCCGCTCACGACGTTCATCAAAGGCACGCAACTATACACAAACCTCATCCAGCACGCGGGGTTGATGGCGAAACTCGGCGGGACCATTTACGGTCGACAGCCGTCCTATCCAGCAATCTCGTTCATTCAGGGCGAAAGCGGGCCGTATGACGGCTCGTGGCTCACACTTGCGACCCAGATGGTAAGCGACATCCGGACCGATGTGCTGGCGGCCATAGCCCCCTATGGTGGCACTGCCGCGCCGGTCGTCCTGTTCAGCCAAACCAACGCAAACGACAATCAGACCACACTCACCAGCGTGCAGCTTGAGCAGTTGCAGATATGCCGCAACCTGCCGACCACGACCGCCATGGCTGGGCCGTCCTACTTCGCGCCGATCCCGGATAATATCCATGCGCTACCCGAGGGCCGCGCAATGGAGGGAGAGGTTATCGGAGAAGCGGTCTGCACCATCGCCAAGGGCGGGACGTGGACGCCGCTGTGGTCGACAATCATGAGCGGCGAGAATGGCGGATACCGGGTCAATCGGTCGGGCAACACCATAACGATCCAATATACCCGCTTCCCGACGGGGCTGGAGTTCGACCCGGGCGGCGCCGTGTCGAACACTGGCGGCTGGGAGCCGGGCCCCAACGACGGTTGGGTGAAACCCGTCAGCGACCCTTACTATGGGTTCTATTACTCAGACGATGCGGGCAACCACATCACCAATGTGGCGCTTGCGACTGACGCTGGGGGTTACTTTACGAAAGTGGTCATCACGCTCTCGGGCAACCCCGATGGCGTCTCGAACCGCTTCCTCTGTTACGCTCGGCACGTTTTCGATTCCGGATCGGCCGACGGATGGTCATCGGTGCGCGGCTCGTTGCGCTCGTGCCTCCGAAAATCGCGACTCCGCGATGAGGGGCTGAATATTCCGCAATTCATCTACGCCTACGCCTGCTGCGAAGAATGGAAAACTGGCGACACAGGAGCGAACCTATGAGCATCGTAATTTCCGGAGCGGGCAGCAATCCAGCACTCCCGCTCGATCAATCCTATGCCGACCAGATTCTCGCGTCTCCCGCGCTGGTCGAATGGTTCGACAGTGGAACATATACGCTTGGTACAGCTCCAGCGGTGCAGACACTAATCAGCCGCAAGCCCGGTGGGCGGACATTGGGACAGGCAGCAAGCGGCAATCGACCAGCCCTATCCGCGGCTGGCGCTATTGGCTCTTATTCGGAGATCACGTTTACCGGCGCGCAAGTGATGCGCATGTCCTCCACAATCGATCTTACGCAGCCATTTACGTGGGTCGCAGTCATGCGGTTCGTCGCCTCGAACAGCACCACGTCGATCGTCGACAATCAGAACGGATCGGCCCGCAGCTCGCTCATTCTTACGTCCCAAGGCTATCTCGCTTTCGCGCAGGGTAATGGCATTGCTGCTATGTCGACGCCCCCATCGGTTGGTTGGCATTTCATAGTCTGCGGCCACGACGGGAACACGGCCAGCATCGCCGTTGACGGCGGAACGGCCGTTACGCACGCAACCGACAATAATGCCTCCACGCTGGTGCTGGAATTGGGCGCAAACAACGCGTCGTTGACCTACCCACTTACGGGTGGATTTGCCGATCTGATCATGCTCTCGGGCTCACCAACCGCTAATGCGGCGCTGATCGAGTTGATCAAAACATACTGCCGTGCGGCATACGGTAGCAGCGTCTCGATTGCCTAATCACATACACGCAGCGATCAAAAAGACACGTGAGTAAGGCCCGTTCTGCCCATGCGCGCGCCCGAACCGACACCGAAGCTCGGTGACTCATTTGCAATGCGAGTATCAAGTGGGAATGTGCGGCACCACACGAACCGGTCTCCCCCAAGAGCAAGCCCGCGGCGATGGCACGACCTACAACGGCGACGCGGGCCCCCTAGCCTGGGCATTCCTGAGCTAGTTTCACCCCGATCCAAAGGCATCATGCGCTCATTTAATGTGGCATCACGGCCTTTGGCCCGCTACCTGCGTAAATCCTGTCGCATGGGGTACGCATGAGAATCGGTCTTATCGGGAATTGCCAAGTCCAGACCCTGGAGGCGGTGTTAGGGGTTATGCTGCCCGGATCGATCTTCTCTGTGCTCGATTTCTCAAAGCCCGAATGGCAAGACGCGGCAAAACGTGAAGTTTTCTCTGGACAACTGAGTGAATGCGACATTGTCTTCGCTCACCCTAATGTTTATTCTCACGTTTCAACAGAAGAGCTTCGCAATCTTTTAGGCAAAAAACTCGCCTTGATCGGGAATTTTTACTTCCGAGGATATTTTCCAGATATTTGCTACATCGGCGGAATTGGGAAGCGTTTACCAAATCTTCTTAGCTACCACAGCATCGTTGTGGTTCGGTCATATTTACTGGGCCAAACGCCGGAACAGTGTTTGGCTGATTTCTCCGAGAAAAAATATTCGGAGTTTGGCTTCTTTGAAGATTGGAAAATTTCGCTGGAAGCACTTCGAGGGCGGGACGCTACGGTAGACTATCCTATAGCTGATCTAGTTGAAGAATTTGCAGTTGACAGGCAAATTTTCCATACTGTCAACCATCCAACAATAGATCTAATCGCTTATTACCTAAGCGACGTTTGCAAGAAACTTGGGCTGCAAATTCCCGCAACCCGGCTTTGGATGACGGCGGATCCACTATATGAATATGGAATGCCGCCAGTGTTTGATTTCTTGGCTGGCCATCATAACCTGCGTTTTCGATCGACCCAATTCTATAAAATGAGTGGCGCCCAATTCATTACTGCGGATGCGTTTATTCGGGGAAGCTATCGACAATATGACATTGCCAATCTTCGCGAGGAGCCGATCGCCATTAGTTCACCTGGTGAGCTAAAAAATCGTGGACTGCTGCCGGAAATCGTAACAAAACCAACCACTATAGCGGTTCAAAGTGTGTGATTAGGGCTCCCATCTGACGCCGGATCGCAGTAAGCGGGCAGGTGAACCGGCAATCAGCGAGTTATTCGGAAATTCGCCCGACACAAACGACGTCGCTCCGATGATACTCCCAGAACCAACACGCGCTCCTTTGGCAATCTGCACATATTCGCCGACCCAGACCTCGTCGCCAATAACGATCGGCCTTTGATCGTTTATCCGGAGGCCTGATTCTATATCGAAGATCTTGTGCGCGTCGGATGGGCGGATCCGGATAGTATTTGAGAAAAGGCAACGCTCGCCGATTTCCACGGTGGAGCCTTCATGGGCGGCAACGTGCACGCCCAACATGGCGGTACGTCGACCAATACGAATAGTGGCGCCATCCGCGGCAAACAATTGCCCGTTAAGTGCGCAATCCGGGCCAATTTCCACACGAGATCCCGAGCCGCGAAGCGTGATCACGAGATTGATGTGACGAATAGATGGCTCTACTATAACCGTGTTGTTGGTAACATCCCCTTCGATCCGAACATTCTTGGGCAGTTGATCGAGCTGCACGTTATACCCCCGTAACGAAATTCAGCACCGTCCTCCAACCATTTGATCGGATTTCGATCAACCGATTGCACGGACAAGGCGTTTGATAAAGTGTTATCGGACTGCTGGGGAACGAAGCATACTTTCGTCCCTTCCAGCCCCTGGGCGCAACCGCGATTCCGCGGCGAGCCGGCTCACCCCGGCCCATCCGCTGCAGGGCCTTGCTTATGACGGCTACCGAATTATCGCCCGAGCCTCGTCTCACCTCCGCCTAGGCAAAGCCGCACGATGCCCTTCTACGCATGCTTCATCGGCGATTCGCTCACCGACGCGCAGGACATGTTCGATCTGGCGCCGGCCGACTATCGCGCTCATCGCATCAAGCAGGCGATCGATGGGCAATATGGCACGGATATAACGGCGCGGCGGTTCGGCGTCGCAGGGCAGACGAGCGGCCAGATCCTCGCCCGGGCACGGATCGCACTCGTCGTGCGCGGCATTCCCGATCTCGTCAGCCTCTATGCCGGAGCCAATGATCCGCTTCGATCGAGCCATGTGCGCGGAAATGCCGCTACCACCATGTCGATCCCGCTCGCGGCGCAGCCGGGCTTCGATGCCGGCCACGGCATGGCGGTGGGCAGTTGGGTCATCATCGACGGCGCATCGCGCAAGATCGGCGCCATCGCCGACGGTGCGATCATGTTGGCCAGCCCGCTTGCGGCAGCGCCGGCCGACGGTACGCCGGTGGCGATCGATACCCGCACCAATCTGGTCGAGATCGTGCGCATCTACCAGGCGATGCGCGGGCCGCACGTGGCGCGCGTCGTCCTCCACGAAATGCATATGAAGAACTGGTCGATCGGCGGCGATGGCATAGAGAGCGAGGATCCGGTCTATGCCGGTATCCGCGTCCAGCAGCGCCTGGCGCGTGACGACATCGCGACGATGCCCGGGGTGGAACTGGCCTATGTCGACAATCTGGCGGCGATGCGCGCACTGATCGATGCGGGCGTCGAGACACTGCATTCGGATTGCTGGGCCACCTCCACCAACAACCAGCATCTCAACTGCATCCGCCAGCGTGGCGGGCTCAAGCCGGGCGGGCAGGATGTGCTCGCCGCCAACGAGATCGCCGCGATCCAGGCGCGGCCGGGCTGGATCAGCGCGATCGCGCCGCCGGCTGATCTTCAGCGCTGTGCCGCGCGAGAGACCATCGCATATTGATTGTGGCGTGACGCCAGGCGGGTCATTCGTCCGATCCGGATGCGGACCTTTCCTGCGCCCGCGCGGCGCGCTCCTGCTCCGCCCAGGCATGCTCATGCGCGTCATTCTCGGCAATCCAGGCGATATATTCGGTCACCGTCATCGGCGGCGTCGTCCCGCCAGGATAGGCCAGGGGCGCGGGCTCTTCGATTTCGTCGATCGGATCCGCCGGACGGCGACAGGCCATTTCGGGCTCCTGATCGGGATCGGGGCCCACACTAACGTCGAACATCTCGCCCCTCCCACCAACGATGCGCGGTGACAATGCGGCGGCGCCTCTCGTCCCGGCGGGGTTGCTGGATGATGAACGCTCTTGCCAATCGCGTAGCGCTCGATCCGCCCCCGATCTTTTAATGCCGTAGCCGCAGACAAAAGTGAAATCGGCGCCGTAACGATAGCGGCGAAATCCTGCTCGCTGTGGCGAACCGACAACACAGCTTCCGCACCCCCTCACCCGCTCGGGAGACCAGGACCATGGCACACCGCATCGTCGCCCGGCGGACCGCATGACCGCGCCCGCGAAACCCCGCTGGCTCGATTGGCTGCCCGTCGTCGGGATGATCCTCACGATCTGCGGGCTGATCTGGATGGGCGCGCAATATGCCGCGCGCGTCGACGACAATACACGCCGCATCGCCGTGCTGGAGGATCGCGCGCAGCGGCGCGACGATGGGCTGGCGACGATCGATGCGCGCCTCGCGCGGATCGAAGGCCGGCTGGATGCGATGCGCGACAAGGGGGGCCACTGATGGGCGGACTGACCTTGATCCTGATCGGGATGACCGTGATGCTGGTAGCCCCCATCCAGCGGCTGACCGCGTACCGGCGCGAGCATCCCGGAATCGCGACGCCGCTACGCACCGCTTACCCGCCTCCGGACGATCCGGGCTTTGCGGAGGATCTGCTCGATACGATCGGCTAGGCGGACCGGGCCCGCGCCGTGTGCCGCACGCTAGCGGTAATAATCATAGTCCTTGGTGTTACGCGGGATCAGCCGGGTGAAGATGAGCAGAATCACGTTCATGATCAGCCACGGCGCGACGATCAGGATTGTCCATTGCAGATAGATCGAGCGACGATTGCACCGCAACGTCGTGAACCAATGCCCCTTGCCCGGATCGGTCGGGAGCGCATCCTGCTGGACGGTATCGATATCGATCGACCAGGGCAGGCAATGATTGACCGCCGTTTCGTGATCCAGCCATTTCTGGATCGCCTCCTGCGATCCCATGATCGGGCTGACTTCGCGCACGCTCATATGGCCCCAGCCAAAGGCCATTATCATCGCAGAGATGCACAGCGCCAATGGGACAAGGACGATTTGAGCCGGGATCAACCGCATGCGCGCGCTATAGCAAAATCGGCGGCGTCGGGAAGCCGGCAGACGCGGATGCGGCGAGCGCTGATGTCTCGACCTGCGCCGTCGCTTTAATCGGCATGGTCATCGTTCTGCACCTGCTCCGGAATCATCCGCATGAGCGCCAGCAGCACCAGATTCATGAACAACCATGGGCCGATAATCAGGATCACCCACTGGACATAGATGCTACGATGGCTGCAGCGCAGCGTCGCAAACCAATGCCCCTCGCCGGGCGCGGCAGGCCGCGCATCCTGATCGATAGTATCGACGTCGATCGACCACCGAAGGCATTCCTTTACCCTGCTCTCCTGATCGGCCCACCGCTGAACGGCTTCGGCAGAGCCCATGATCGGGCTGGTTTCCTGAACACTGGTATGGCGCAGGCCGGTAGATATCAGGATTATCGATAAGACCAGCCCCAACGGGACCAGAAAGATCTGAATCGGACCCAACCGCATGCGCGCGCTATAGCTCAATCCCCTCCCCCGGAAAGCCGGGTGTCGACAGGATGCGACCAATCGCGACGGCGCCGGAACCGCCGTGCACTTCGCGCCGTTCAGGCGGCGACAGTGAAAGGCGAAACGATGGGCAAATATTCGGCGCGCAACGAGCAGGCACCGCACATCGTGGCGGACGACGATCCCTCGGCGATCGCCTTGCTCAAGCGCGAGCATCACCGCTTCCGCGATCTTTTCGACAAGGCGCGCGATGCCGAGGGTACGGAACTGGTCTCGATCGCACGCGAACTATGTATGCGGCTGGAAGTCCATATGACGATCGAGGAGGAGCTGCTCTATCCCGCGCTCAAAGCGGTGATCGGTGCCGACGAGGTGGACGAGGGAATTGTCGAGCATGACGCCGGCAAGAAGCTGATCGTCGAGATCGAGAATTTAGACGGGACCGAGGAATTGTACGCCGCCAAGGTCCATGTGCTGGGCGAACAGACGATCCATCATATCGACGAGGAGGATGGGGAGCTGTTCGAGGACGGCAAGAAGGCGCACGCCGCAGGCAAGGTCGATCTCGACGCGCTCGGGAAGGCGATGCGCGATCGGCAGGCCGAATTGTACGGCGAGATCCTCGAGACCGGCGATCAGGGCGAAACCGAGGAGGCAGACGCCGAGGAAATTCCGACGGCTTGAGTCCTTCCCGACACGGGGCGGATCTCGACGTCATTCATTCGCGCGAAAGCCTGTAACCCCGGTGTAACCCGCGGGAAACGGTACGTTACATGACTTGATCCGAAAATGCGTGCCAGCGGCCGCCGACGCCATCCCGGCCGTAGGAACTGCTGTTGGCCCGCTTCTCCGTTCATCTCCTTACCTTGGTCCTGTCGACCGCCGCGCCGGTCGGCGTCGCGGTGGCCCAGAGCACGCCCGCCAAGCCCACGGCCGCCCCCGCGCCGGTCGAGGATGGCGGCACGATCACCGTCACCGCGTCACGGCTCGATCTGCTCGGCCGGGCGTCGACCGCCAGCCAGGGGACGATCACGGCGAAAGAGGTTGACCTTCGCCCGATTTATCGCCCCAGCCAGCTGTTCGAGAGCATCCCCGGGCTGGTCGTCACGATTCACTCGGGCGAGGGCAAGGCGCAGCAATATCTTATCCGCGGCTACAATCTGGATCACGGCACCGATTTCGCCAGCTTCGTCGATGACATGCCGGTCAACCGCCCGACCAACACCCATGGCCAGGGCTATGCGGATCTCAACTTCCTGATCCCGCAGATCGTGAGCGGCATCGATTACACCAAGGGGCCTTATTATGCCGCGATCGGGGATTTCGGCTCGGTCGCCTCGGCGCACACGAGGCTCGCCAACCAGATTCCCACCCAGCTGACGGTCACGATCGGCACCGATAAATATCAGGAGTTGTACGGCGGCACGACCTTCCAGCTGAAGGGCGACCGGCGGCTGCTCGCCGCGATCGACATGAGCCATTATGACGGGCCGTGGCATCCGGGACAGGATTTCAAGAAGATCAATGCCGCCCTGCGCTACAGCCAGGGCACGTCGCTCGACGGGTTCAGCCTGACCGGCCTGTATTACAAGAGCGCCGGCGGGCTCATCACCGATCAGCCGCTGCGCGCGATCCAATCCGGGCTGATCGATCGCTTCGGGACGCTCGATCCGACCGATCACAGCAAGTCGCTCCGCTACAGCCTGTCGGCGCATCTCGACAAGCCGATCGGGCCGGGCCAGTTCGCGCTCAGCCTTTACGGCATCCACAGCACGATGACGCTGTGGAACAACTTCACCCATTATCTGGACGATCCGATCAACGGCGATCAGGAAGCCCAGAGCGAGAGCCGCAATACGTTCGGTGCGGTGGCGGCCTATACGCTGCACAACGATCTTGCCGGGATCCAGAGCGAGACGATCGTCGGATTGCAGGGCCGCTACGACAATGTCCTCGTCACGCGCCGACACACGCTCAACCGCAAGACCGTGCTCGATTATTGCACGCTCGAGCAGGCGGATGGCCCGGCGATCGATTATCCGACGGTCAATACCTACTGCAACGCCGATCGCGTGCATCTGCTCGATCTGTCGCCGTACATCCAGAACACGCTGCACTGGACGTCGTGGCTGCGCACTGTCGCCGGTATCCGCGAAGATTATTACCACGCCACCGATCATAGCCAGGTCACCGGCACCGGCGGGCGCGGCAGCCAATGGCTGTTCCAGCCCAAGGGCAGTCTGATCCTCGGGCCATGGGCCAGGACCGAGCTCTATTTCAGCGCAGGGCGCGGTTTCCACTCGGACGACGTGCGCGGCGTGTTCGGCACGGTGCCCGAGGAAGGCACGCCGCTCTCGGGCGGGGTGACCCAGTTGCTTGCCAGTACGACCGGCTACGAAGTGGGGCTGCGCACCGACATCATCCCCAAGCTGACCCTGCAGCTCGCCGCCTTCCAGCAGGATTTCAAGTCCGAGCTGGTCTACAATCCCGACACCGGCCAGGACGAGGCCGGTGCGCCGAGCCGGCGCAAGGGCATCGAGGTATCGGGGCAATATCACCCGTTCCGCTGGCTCGAACTCAACGCCGATCTGGCTTTCGCCAAGCCGCGTTATCACGTGAAGGATCTTGCAGCCTACGGGCTCGACGCGCCCTATATCGCCGATGCGCCCACCTTCATCTATTCGGCGGGCATCCTCGTCGACAAGCTGGGGCCGTGGTCGGGCAGCCTGATCTGGCGGCGGCTGGGCAACCACCATCTGAGCGATGGCGAAGCCTATCCGATCGACAAGGGCTATAGCGAGTTCAACCTCGATATAGCCTACACGCTGCCCCACGGCTGGCGGCTGGGAGTGGGCGTGTTCAACCTGTTCAACAGCCACGACCAGGCGGCGGATTATTATTATACCAGCCGCCTGAAAGGCGAACCGCTGGAAGGCGTCACCGACTTCCAGACCCACCCGCTGGAGCCGCGTTCGGCCCGGTTCTCGATCACCAAGACTTTGTGAACAACCCCTTCCCCGCGCCGGGGAGGAGCGACTTCACTCCACCGCGTAGATATCGATCAGCACCCGGCGCGGCTCGCGCCGGCCGACGCCGATGAACAGCCGCCGTGTGAAATCGGCCAATGCGGGCGCGGCGGTCGCGAAGCGGTAGGCCGCGCGAAAATAGATTAGCGCGGGATCGACCGTTTCACCCGCCAGCAACGCCTGCATGGCTTCGGGCGGCCCCGATCGGATACCGCCGCCGCTGACCTCGACCAGATCGCCCGCGTCGGTGCGGAGCGCATAATGCGCCTCGAGCTCGGTCGTCCCATCGGGCAGGACGCGTTGCCAATCCGCCCCGCCGGGCAGGATCGTCGCGTCGAACCGCCCGCTCGCCGACCCGCCTAGGATCGGTACGCAGCGCCGCTCGGAGCCGCTTGCGCGACCGAACAATTGCGGCGGCGCGACCTCGGCCACCACCGTGAGCCACGGTTCGGCCGAGAGCGAAGGCGCCCCGCTGTCCATCAGAGCCGCCCGGCCTGCTCGTCGAGCAGTTGCGCGGTCGCCACCGCCGGCAACCCGCCGAAGATCGCCACGAGCACGCCCCCGAACAGGCTGGAGACGATCAGCCAGAGAATCCCGAACGGGGTCAGACTGAGCTGCATCATCGCCATCTGCGCCTCGGCCATGCGTTGCGCCGCCTCCGGATTGCCGGGCTGCGACATGGCCGTTCCCATTGCCGCGAACATCGGCGCCATCATCGGCAGCATCACGACCAGCATCGCGATCAACAACACCAGCCAGACCACGAAATAGGCGCCGAACAGGGTCCAGAAGCGTCCTTTGGTCAGCCGCCACGCCGGGCCGATCACGATCTCGCGCCGCCACAAGGTCAACGGCCCCACCACCGACAGGCGGATGGCGACAAAGATGAAGGGGATGAACACGACCAGCGCGAGCAGCAGAAAAATCACGGGCATGGCCCCCCTGCCGGCGCCCATGGAAAGGGTCAGGATCGCCCCCAGCACACCGATCACGAGCCCCAGGAGGAAGCTGAACAGAAAATAGGCCACGGTGAGGACGACCATCAGGCCGAGCAGGCGCAGCTCGTCCATACCGACGCGCAGATAGGCGAAGCCGCGATCTTCCGGAAACAGCACCGCGCGAAAGACGGCATTGTACAGCACCAGCAGGATCAACATCATCGCCAGCATGACCAGGAAGAAGCTGCCGAACGGCGGCGTCGTGGGCGGCAGACCCTGCGCCCGTGCGGTGATCGCCGCCGCCTGCGCCTGGTAGAAGGGCGCCATCCCGAGACGCATGACGATGCCGAGCAGCAGATTGATGCCCGCCCACACCGCGATCGAACGCAGGTTCGCCATCACGAAGCGGAACGTCCCGCCGATGATCGATCCGACCGTGACCATAGCTTCCCCCTTCAGCCTATCCTGCCCCACCGCCCGCCTTAGTGCGCAAGCGCCTTCACGATGTCCTCGACCATCTTTTTCGCATCGGCGAGCAGCATCATCGTGTTGTCGCGATAGAAGAGCTCGTTATCGACGCCGGCGTAGCCGACGCCGCCCATGCTGCGCTTTACGAACAGCACCGTCTTGGCCTTCTCGACATCGAGCACCGGCATGCCGTAGATCGGCGAGGATTTGTCGGTCTTGGCCGCGGGATTGGTGACGTCGTTGGCGCCGATGACGAAGGCGACATCGGTCTGCGCGAATTCGCCGTTGATATCCTCCAGCTCGAACACCTCGTCATAGGGCACATTGGCCTCGGCGAGCAGCACGTTCATGTGGCCCGGCATGCGGCCTGCGACCGGATGGATCGCATATTTGACCCGTACGCCCTCGGCCTTCAGCACGTCCGCCATCTCGCGCAACGCATGCTGCGCCTGCGCCACCGCCATGCCGTAGCCGGGAACGATGATGACCTGCTCGGCCTGGCTCATCAGGAAGGCGGCATCCTCGGCCGATCCGCGCTTCCACGGGCGATCGGTGGCGGCGGCCCCAGCCGCTCCGCCGGCATCGCCGCCGAACCCGCCGGCGATCACCGAGATGAAGCTGCGGTTCATCGCGCGGCACATGATGTAGCTCAGAATCGCGCCCGAACTGCCGACCAAGGCACCGGTGATGATCATCGCGCTGTTGTGGAGCGTGAACCCCATCGCCGCCGCCGCCCAGCCCGAATAGGAATTGAGCATCGACACGACCACCGGCATGTCGGCGCCGCCGATCGGGATGATCAGCAGGAAGCCGATCACGAAGCTCAGCCCCGTGATCGTGAAGAACACCCACGGGGATTGATCGAGCAGGAAATAGCCGATCAGTCCGATGATCCCCGCCAAGACGCCGAGATTGATGACGTGG
Source organism: Sphingomonas sp. MMS24-J13 (assembly GCF_044905095.1). Classification (NCBI taxonomy): domain Bacteria; kingdom Pseudomonadati; phylum Pseudomonadota; class Alphaproteobacteria; order Sphingomonadales; family Sphingomonadaceae; genus Sphingomonas; species Sphingomonas sp. MMS24-J13. Next base: position 4,622,949 of record NZ_CP173258.1, on the reverse strand, counting down.
CGCGCGGGCAGCATGATCGGCTTGCCCGACATTGTGCCGTTCAATTTGAGGAAGGCGATCACCGATCCCGAGAAGGTGATCGCACCGATCGCGATGCCGAGCCCCATCTCGATCCGGCTGACGAGATGGATCGCCCCGTCGGAATCGGAGATCCCGAAAGCATCGGGATTGAGGTAAGCGGCGACCGCCACCAGCACGGCGGCGAGCCCGACGAGGCTGTGGAAGGCGGCGACGAGCTGCGGCATCGCGGTCATCGCGATGCGCCGCGCCGTGACGAGGCCGATCGCGCCGCCGATCGCGATGGCGGCCCCGATCTCGGGCAGGGACGCGACCCCGTGGGTGACGAGGGTCGTGCCCACCGCCAGCGCCATTCCGAACATGCCGAAACGGTTGCCGCGCCGCGAGCTTGCCGGGCTCGACAGCCCGCGCAGTGCGAGGATGAAGCACACACCCGCCACCAGATAGGCGAGCATCGCCCACGGATTGACGGCATGCTCCATGGTCAGCCCCTCCCCTGCGCCGGCGCGATCGATCGCCGCCCGGTCACTTGTCCTTCTTCTTGTACATGGCGAGCATGCGCTCGGTCACCGCAAACCCGCCGAAGATATTGATGCTGGCCAGCACGACCGCGAGAAGCCCGAACCATTTCGACGTCGCCGATCCGGCCGCCGCACTCGCGATCAGCGCACCGACGACGATCACCGATGAGATCGCGTTGGTCACCGCCATCAGCGGCGTGTGCAGCGCCGGCGTGACCGACCAGACGACATAATAGCCGACGAAGCAGGCCATCACGAAGATCGAAAGGATGGAAAGAAAGTCCATCAGTGTGCTCCTGTAAGATCCTCCCCATGCATGGCATGGGGAGGGGGACCGCGCCGCGTAGCGGCGTGGTGGAGGGGCAAAACCATCGCGACAATAGCTTCGGAAACAGCGTCAGCGTCGGCGAGGGCATTCGATGCTGGGATGCGGACAACCTTTACTCCTACGGCTGCCAGTTTTGCATCGCGCTCAATGTCACGATTTGGACGATCGCCGCGCGAATGCGCCTCGCCATCAATTTCGAACGCCAGCCCGGCCTCGGCACAATAAAAGTCGAGGATGAAGCCAGCCACAGGATGTTGCCGGCGAAACTTCACTCCCCCGGCACGGCGACGAAGGCGCTGCCACAGCAGCACCTCTGGCAGACTCATCCCCTTCCGCAAGGCGCGCGCTTTCCGCACCGTCTGTGCTTTTGCCCCTCCACCAGCCTGCGGCTGGTCCCCCTCCCCATGCTGCGCATGGGGAGGATTTGGGGTGGCGCTCATCCGAGCAGCCTCGGGTTCACGACCTTGCCGCTTTGGGTCAGCCGGATCGCGCCGCCGATCTCGTCATCGAGCGCCGGCATCCCGCCGTCCTTGTCCCAGAAAGCGCTCAGGAAATTGTAGAGGTTGCGGGCAAACAGCGCGCTGGTGTCGGCCGCCAGACGGCTCGGCACGTTGCGGTGGCCGACGATCTTCACCCCATGGCGAACCACCACCTCGCCCGCCACTGCGCCCTCGACATTGCCGCCCTGCTCGACCGCGAGATCGACGATCACGCTGCCGGGCCGCATGCTCGCCACCTGCGCATCGCTGATCAGGCGCGGCGCCGGACGGCCGGGGATCAAGGCGGTGGTGATGACGATATCCTGTTTGGCGATATGCGCCGACACCAGCTCGGCCTGCGCGGCCTGATATTCGGGCGACATTTCAATGGCGTAGCCCCCCGATCCCTCGCCCTCGATCCCCTTCACATTCTCGACGAAGATCGGCTTGGCGCCGAGCGACTGGATCTGCTCCTTCGTCGCCGATCGCACGTCGGTCGCGGAAACCTGTGCGCCGAGCCGCCGCGCGGTTGCGATCGCCTGCAGGCCTGCCACGCCGACCCCCATGACGAACACCCGCGCTGCACTGACCGTGCCCGCCGCCGTCATCATCATCGGAAAAGCGCGGCCATATTCGGATGCCGCATCGAGCACCGCCTTGTAGCCCGCCAGGTTGGATTGCGAGGACAAGATGTCCATCGATTGCGCACGCGTGATGCGCGGCATCAATTCCATCGCCAGCGCTTCGAGCCCCGCCGCGGCATAAGCATCGATGCGCGCGCGATCGCCGAACGGATTGAGCGATGCCACCACCCAGGCGCCGGGTTTCACCCCGTTCAGGCTGGCCGGATCGGGGCCCTGCACCGCCAGAACGATATCCGCGCCGGCCAGGATCGCGGTGCGATCGCCGATCTGCGCGCCGGCATCAGCATAGGCCGAATCACCGATCGACGCACCCTCGCCCGCCCCGGCTTCGACCGCCAGGGTGGCACCGAGCGCGATGAACTTCCTGACCGTCTCCGCAGTGGCGGCGACGCGCCGCTCCCCCACCGCAGTCTCCTTAACGACTGCGATGCGGACGCTCACCTATCAGCGCGCAATGATCAGGACGACGATCGCACCAATGGCGAAGGCGGCGATCGCACCATATTTGAAAACGGTGAGAAAGCCTGAATAGGTGGCTTGGTGTGCAGGCATATCCATCGGCGCGCCATGATCGGCCATGCTTGATCGTCCCCGTAACTGTTCCGCTGCTGATTAGCCGGAGCTTGGCGCGGCCTCAAGCGCAGATCGTGACGGCACGAGTCTTTCTGGCAACACCACTAGGGGTTGAGTCTATCGGCCGCCCGAGACTCCATATCCTGTGGATAAAGTTATCCACAGGATATGCCGCGCGAAACCCCCGCACGGAAATGGCGGATTTTCAAGGCTTGACCCCACGCGATCGAGGACTCAACCATACGCGTTGGTTTGGCCGGGGGACGCCCGAATGGGGATTGTGCGCGCATTGAGGAAGCCTGCGGAGGCGCGGCCGGCGCTTGCGCTGTTGCCGCTCGACACCATCCTGCGGGGCGATTGCGTCGCCGAAATGGCGGCCTTGCCCGACAAATCGATCGACATGATCTTCGCCGATCCGCCCTACAACCTCCAGCTCGGCGGCGATCTCCACCGGCCCGAGGGCGGCAAGGTGGATGCCGTGATGGATCATTGGGATCGGTTCGACAGCTTCGAAGCCTATGATCGCTTCACCCGCGCCTGGCTGCACGAGGCGCGCCGTATCCTGAAGGATGACGGCACGCTCTGGGTGATCGGCAGCTACCACAACATCTTCCGGGTCGGGGCGGCGCTGCAGGATGCGGGCTTCTGGATCCTCAACGATATCGTCTGGCGCAAGGCCAACCCGATGCCCAATTTCAAGGGCACGCGCTTCACCAATGCGCACGAGACGATGATCTGGTGCTCGAAGAGCGAGAAAGCGCGCTACACCTTCAATTATCGCGCGATGAAGGGGCTGAACGACGACGTGCAGATGCGCTCCGACTGGAGCCTGCCGATCTGCTCGGGCGCGGAGCGGCTGAAGGACGATGACGGGCACAAGACCCATCCGACCCAGAAGCCCGAATCCCTGCTCTATCGGGTGCTGCTGGCAGCGACCAAGCCGGGCGACATCGTGCTCGATCCCTTCTTCGGCACTGGCACGACCGGGGCGGTCGCGCGGCGGCTGCGGCGGCGCTGGATCGGGATCGAACGCGAGAGCAAATATGTCGAGGCAGCGCAGGCGCGCATCCATTCGACCCTGCCGCTCGACGAGAGCGCGATGGTGGGCGTGCCGGAGAAGGCCTCCCAGCCGCGCGTCGCGTTCGGCCTGCTGGTCGAGAATGGCATGGTCGCGCCGGGCACGATCCTGATGGACGTCAAGCGCCGCTGGAGCGCCGAAGTGAAAGCCGACGGATCGCTCGTGTGCGAGACGCAGGGCGGATCGATCCACCGCCTGGGCGCACTGCTGCAGGGTGCACCATCGTGCAACGGCTGGACCTTCTGGCATATCGAGGAAGCCGGCGCGCTGGTGGCGATCGATGCACTGCGGCAGCGGCATCTGGCGGAATTTGTTTAATCTAAATCCTCCCCGGTACGGGGAGGGGGACCGCTCGAAGAGCGGTGGAGGGGCCCCCCGGCAGACGCAGCGCTCGCGGAGGGCCCCCTCCACCAGCCTGCGGCTGGTCCCCCTCCCCGTACCGGGGAGGATTTCTTGACTGCTCGCCTCTACCTCCGCCCCACCGGCTACGTCGACGCGCCGTTCGGGCATGACGGCCAGGTGCTGCGCCTCGCCGGCGGGCTCATCTGGTTCTCCGCGATCGAATTGATCGCGGTCGAGAATGGACAGCGGGTTCGGCAGGAACTGGTCCCGGTCGAACGGATCGATGCCGAACTCGACGAGGCAGGCCACGCCATCCTCGCCCGCATCACCGCCCCTCGTCCCCCAATCAAGCTTGCGCACCGCACGGTCCCGCTCGATCAACCGCAGGTGATGGCGATCCTCAACGTCACGCCGGACAGCTTCTCCGATGGGGGGCAGCATGTCGGCGATCCGGCGGGCGCGGCCGAGGCGGGGATGCGGATGCTGGAGGCGGGGGCTGCAATCCTCGACGTCGGCGGCGAATCGACCCGCCCCGGCGCCGCGACGGTGTGGGAAGGCGACGAGATCGCCCGCGTCGTGCCCACGATCGAGCGGCTGGCGGCGGCGGGCGCGGCCGTCTCGATCGATACGCGCAAGGCAGCGGTGATGGAGGCCGCGCTCGATGCCGGCGCGGCGATCGTCAACGACGTCTCGGCGCTTACCTACGACGAGCGCGCGATGCAGGTGGTGGCGGAGCGCGGCTGCCCGATCGTGCTGATGCACCACCGCCCCAAGCCCGATACGCGGACCGACGTGCTGATCCAGGTCTATGACTGGCTCGAGGCACGGATCGAAGCCGCGGTCGCGGCCGGCGTCGATCGTGCCAATATCATCGTCGATCCAGGGCTCGGCGCGGGCAGTTTCGGCAAGAGCGTCCGCGACAATCTCGCGCTGATCAACGGCCTGTCGTTGCTCCACGGCCTCGGCTGCCCGATCCTGCTCGGCGCGAGCCGCAAGACCTTCATCGGCGCGCTGAATGGCGAAGCGCCGGTCGAGAAGCGTCTCGGTGGATCGATCGCGACCGCACTCGCCGGTGCGGCGCAGGGGGTTCAGTTGCTGCGCGTCCACGACGCGTTCGAGACGGTCCAGGCGACTCGCATCTGGCGCGGGCTGCGCGATGAGGCGTTGTCACCCGTGTAGAGGAAGCCCGGCGGTCGTCGGGCGACGCTATTCCGCGTCGAGCGCCACCATCGCCTTGTCCCCAGCCAGCAGTTCGAACAGATCGCCGAACGAGCGGCGGTGATGACGCGTATGGCCATGGGTAACGATCGCGTCGCGATGAGCCTTGGTGCCGTAGCCAGCATTCTGCTCCCAGCGATAATGGACATGTCGCTGCGCGAGCCGCGCCATCAGCCGATCACGCAGTACCTTGGCCATGATCGATGCTGCGGCGATCTGGGGAACCTTGCCGTCACCCTTCACGACGGCGAGGGCATCCCCGGCAAGCCCGCGCGGGACATCGATCCCGTCGATACGCACCGGCGCGTCGATCTCCAGCCGGGTCACCGCCTGCGTCATCGCCTGCAAGGTCGCGTTCCGGATATTGTAGACGTCGATGTAGCGCGCCGATCGCGCGGCGAAACTGATGCGGGCGGCCTTGGCGATGAGCGGATAGAGTTGCTCGCGCTCGGCATGATCGATCCGTTTCGAATCATCGAGCCGGCCGAGCACGCCCTTCGGCAAAGCCTCGGGCTCGAACCACACCGCGCACACCACCACCGGGCCGCACAGAGCGCCGCGCCCGACCTCGTCACAGCCGATCACCGGCGGAAACAGGCTGGCGCGTTTACGGGCGAAGGGGCGGAGGATCGGTTTGCGTTCAGGCACGGACGCCATCATGCCATGCGCGATCGGCGGCGTCATCCATCACCCACGATTATTCCCCATGATCCACAAGCCTTGCGCCCGCCGAACGCCCGGCGCAGGAACGCCACATGGATTCCCTGGCCGAACCGATCGACCCGCGCGCCCGCCGTCAGCGTCAGGCCAAATTGGTGCTGTCGGTGGCATTGGCCTCGTTCGGGCTGTGGCTGAGCGCGACCTTCCTGCCGGCGCTCATCTGGGCAGCGATCATCGGCATTGCGATCGATCCGCTCTACACGCGCGCCGAATGCCGCTGGCCGGGCGGGCGCAAGGCGCTGCTTCCTGCCACCGCGACCCTGCTTATCGCGTTGCTGGTGCTCGCCCCGCTTGCGCTCGGCATCATCGAGGCGGCGCGCGAGGCGCATGTGCTGATCGAGTGGTGGGCCAACGTCCGCGCCAATGGCGTGCCCGAGCCCGAAATCCTCAAGCATCTACCGATGGCCAACGAGATGTCGGTCTGGTGGCAGCAAAATCTGGGCACGCCCGAGGCGGCGCAGCAATTCCATGCCTTCCGAACATCGATGCTGCTCCAGCACTCGCAGCTGGTCGGCAAGGGGCTGATCCACCGCGCGGTGGTCTTCACCTTCACCTTGATCGCCCTCTTCTTCCTGCTGCGCGACCGCGATCTGCTGGTCGCGCAGCTGCGGACCGCGGCGGCGCGCGTGTTCGGCCCGTCGGGCGGGCGGATCGGACATCAATTGATCCTGTCGGTACGCGGCACGATCGACGGGCTGGTGCTGGTCGGCATCGCCGAAGGCGCGGTAATGGCGATCGTCTACCTGATCGCCGGGGTGCCCCACCCGCTGCTGCTCGGCACTTTGACCGCCGTGGCCGCGATGATCCCGTTCGGTGCCGCTGTCCTGTTCGGCGTCGCGTCGGCGCTCCTGGTCGGTGCAGGATCGATCGGCTGGGCGATTGCGGTGTTCGCGATCGGCATGGTCGTGGTGGCGATCGCCGATCATGTGTTCCGCCCCGTGCTGATCGGCAGCGCGACCCGCCTCCCGTTCCTGTGGGTGCTGATCGGCATCCTGGGCGGCGTCGAGACGCTGGGGCTGCTGGGCCTGTTCGTCGGCCCGGCGGCGATGGCGACCCTGATCCTGTTGTGGCGCGACTATTTCGCGGACGGCATCATCGATGGATTGGTACAACCTGTGTCGCCATGCGATCCACCTCCGCCCGATTGTGACTGACGTAGAGGATCGGCAGCTTCAGATCGTCCCGGATACGCTCGATCATTCCCATGATCTCCTCCGCGCGCGCCGAATCGAGCGAGGCGAGCGGCTCGTCCATCAGCAGGAAGCGCGGGTTGGAGAGCAAGGCCCGGCCGATCGCGACGCGCTGCCCCTCCCCGCCCGATAGCGTGCGCGGCCAGCGATCGAGCAAATGCCCGATCCCGAGCAGCGCGACGACTTCGTCCAGCGCGATCAAACCTAAGCCGCGGCGCGCCCCGTAGAGCAGATTGGCGCGCACCTTGAGATGCGGAAACAGCCGCCCATCCTGAAAGACGTAGCCGGCATGGCGGCGCTCGGGCGGGAGATCGATGCCCTCGTCAAACAGGGTCTCGCCGGCAACGACGATGCGACCGCGATCGGGGCGGAGCAGCCCGGCGATCATGTTGAGAATGCTGGTCTTGCCGGCGCCTGACGGCCCGAATAAAGCCGTCAGCCCCGGCCCCGCCGAGAAAGCAAAGGCCAATTCGACGTCGCCCAGCTTTTTCGCGACATCGACTTCAAAGGACATGCGCACGCGCCGCCTGCGTGCGGACGATCAGTTCGGACGCGACCAAGGCACCGAGCGAAAGGATCACCGAGATGATCGCCAGCCGCGTAACGACGCCCTCGCCCCCCGGCACCTGCAAGGCGGTATAGATCGCGATCGGCAGGGTACGGGTCTGGCCCGGAATGTTCGAGACGAAACTGATCGTCGCGCCGAACTCGCCGAGCGAGCGCGCGAAGCCCAGCACCAGCCCGGCAATCACCCCGGCGCGCGACAACGGCAGGGTGATCGTGAAGAAGGTGCGCCACGGCCCGGCGCCGAGCGTGCGGGCCGTGCCCTCCAGCCGCCGGTCGACCGCCTCGATCGACAGCCGCATCGCGCGCACCATCAAAGGCAGTGCCATCACCGCAGCGGCGATCACCGCGCCGGTCCAGCGGAACATCACCGTGATCCCGAACCAGCGTTCGAGCCAGCCGCCGATCGGCCCGGTCCGCCCGAACGCGATCAGCAGGAGCCAGCCGGTCACCACCGGCGGTAGCACCAGCGGCAGATGGACGATCGCATCCAGCAAGGTCCGCCCGGGGAAACGTCCACGGGCGAGCAGATAGGCAAGGCCGAACGCGAACGGCAGCACCATGAGCACCGCGACGATCGCGATTCTGAGCGAGAGGGCGATGACCTCCCAATCGTCGGGCGTCAGGGTCACTTGGTGGCGAAACCATATTTCTTGAAGATGGCCTTGCCCGTGCCGGAAATCAGGAACCGGCGGAAGCCCTCCGCGTCCGCGCTGGTCGATGCGGTCAGCACCGCGATCGGGTAGGTGATCGGCGCGTGGCTGCTCTCGGGGAAGACGCCGACGACCCTGACGCCTTTCGATGCGATTGCGTCGGTCGCATAGACGATGCCGTAGGGCGCCTCGCCGCGCTCGACCAGGGCCAGGGCGGAGCGGACATTGTCGGCGCTCGCCACTTTGGGGCCGACGGCGTTCCATACGCCGAGCTTCGTCAGGGCTTCCTTGCCATATTTGCCGGCGGGCACCGAATTGGGTTCGCCCATCGCGATCTTGCCGTTGCCGATCATCTGCGCGAGCGGGAAGCCCGGCTTGATCGTCACCGGCCTGGCCTGCGCGACCGGCGCCACCAGCGCCAGCCGGTTGGCGAGGAACGACACGCGCGTACCCGGCTTGACGAGGTTATGCCTGGTGACGTCGTCCATCCACGGTTCGTCAGCCGAGATGAAGATGTCCGCCGGCGCGCCCGCATCGATCTGGCGCGCGAGCGCGGACGAGGCCGCGAAGGACAAGATCGGCCGGTCATGCTTGCGCGCCGCCCAGGCATTGGCAGCGGCGTTCAGCGATTCCTGCAGGCTCGCGGCCGCGAGCACGAGCGGGGGCGCGGCGAATGCCGGCGTCGCGAGGAAGGCGAGACACAGAAGCAGGAAACGACGCATTGGGCTCTCCGACAGACGCTATATCTCCACGTATATTGCGTCAGGCGGCAAGTCGCTAGCAAACGAGTGGAATTAAATTGATGCCTCCACGATGGCGCAGGAAGGATTTGCACCGGTGACCCGACCTGCCATGACGGCCAGATCGTGCTCGGGGATCGACAATGACGCTTGCCGCAATCGTATTGGCTTTGCTTCAGGTGCCGCTCGACGCTGACACCGCCGCTTGGTGGCACACGACCGGCGAACTCTCCAACGACGCGATGGAAGGCCGTGACACCGGCTCGCCAGGCTATGACCGCGCCGCGGCGTTGGTCGCGAAGAAATGGACGGCCGCCGGGCTGAAACCGATCGGCGACAATGGCGGCTGGTTCCAGCAGATCCCGTTCGAAGAAATCGCCGTGACGCAGGCCGCCATCACCGCAAACGGCAAGCGCCTCGCTTTCCTTTCCGACATCACCGTCACGGCCAGCAGCGTCGGCCCAACATTCGATGCCCCGATCGCCTATCGCGGCTATTGCCGGCCCGATCAGATCGGGGACGTGCGCGGCAAGCTTGTCATCTGCCATGGCTCGCGCCGCGACGACATGCCGAGCGCCGCCGACCGGGTGAACGCAGCCGCGCAGGCCGGCGCGGCCGGGATCGCAACGATCGCCGATCCCGGCTTCACGATCGAGCCGCCGCGCTGGCCCGCCGCCTATGCCCGCGAAGTGTGGATCGCCGGATCGCCGCCGGCGAAACCGCCCATCGCGACCTTCTCGCTCAACGCCGATGCGCTGGACACGCTGATCGCCGGCAGCGGTCAGGATGCCGCAGCACTCATCCGGGCGGGCAGCGAGGGCGGGCCGCTGCCGGCATTCGACGTGCCTGGCCGAATGCGGGCGCGTTTCACGATCACCCGCCGGACACTGACGTCCGCCAACGTCGTCGCCCTGCTGCCCGGCACCGATCCGGCGCTGGCGGACGAGCCGATCGTGCTGACCGCACATCTCGACGGCTATGGTCATGGCCAGCCGGTCAAGGGCGACGGGCTTTACAATGGCACGCTCGACGATGCCGCCTATGTCGCGCTGTTGACGCAACTGGCCGTGCACCGCGCCGGCAAGGGCTATCGCCACCCGATCATCTTCGCCGCGCTGACCGGCGAGGAGAAGGGCTTGTGGGGATCGCGCTGGCTGGTCGCGCATCGTCCGGCGGGGCACGCCCATTTCGCGGCGGACATCAATCTCGATCAGTTGCGGCCGATCTTCCCGCTCGCGTTGATGACCGTCCATGGACTCGAGGATTCGACGCTGGGCGGCGACGCCCGTGCCGTGGCCAATAAGCTCGGCATCCAGGTCCAGCTTGATCCCGAACCCGCACGCAACCTGATCCAGCGCGCCGACCACTGGAATTTTCTCCGCGCCGGGATTCCCGCGGTCAATTTCGTGTTCGGCTACAAACCGGGGACGCCGAGCGAGGCGATCTACCGGCGCTGGTATCGCGAAGGCTATCACCGCCCGCAGGACGATCTGAAGCAGGCGATCGACTGGAAGGCTGCGGCGGACTTCAACCGCTTCTTCTATGCACTGGTGGATCGCGTCGCAGACACGGACGGGTCGCCGGTTTGGGCGCCGTCCAGCCCATATCGGCCGAAGCCTTAGGCGCGCAGCATCGCCGATAGCGAAGCCAGTTCCTCCGCCGCGCCGCTCGTCACGGCGAGCTTCGCTTCCAGCGCACGATAGGCGGCCAGCACCGTCTTCCCGGCGGCACTCACCCGCGCGCCACCGCCGTGCGCGCCACCGGCCGTGGTTTCGACCAGCGGGGAGCCCCAGCAGCGGTTCATGACATCGACGAGGAGCCATGCGCGGCGATAGCTCATGCCGAGCGCGCGGCCGGCGGCCGAGATCGAGCCATGCTCGATGATCGCCTCCAGCAAGGCCGCCTTGCCCGGCCCGATCGCGATCTCCTCGCCCGCAAAGAGTTGCGCCTTGAGCTTGAGCTTGGCGGTCATGCTCGCTTTTCCCCTTGGAAATGGGCTTTTCCCAGTCCGTGGCCCATCGGCCCATGCCCCTCGCCGAATGCAGGCGCAGCCAGCATAGCCGCGCGAACATAATCCCCCGCCTGGCCGATCGCATCCACCAGACTCAGTCCCGAGCCCAAGCCCGTGGCGATCGCGCTCGACAATGTGCAGCCCGTGCCATGCGAATGTCGCGTGTGTATGCGCGATCCACGCCAGACCGCGATCTCGCCCGAGGGCCCGATCAGGCGATCGACCACCTCTTCGCCTTCGGCATGGCCGCCCTTGACCAATATGGTCTCGCCGCGGTTTGTCAGCAGATCGATGCCTCCCAGCGCCTCGAGCTCGGGTAGATTCGGCGTGGTGAGCCGGGCCAGCGCCATTAATCGCTTGAGCGCTGCAATCGTCGCGGCATCGGCAAGCGACGCCCCGCTTGTTGCGACCATGACGGGATCGAGCACGACCGGCATGTCCACCCGCTCCAACCAATCCGCCACTGCAGCGGCCGTCTCGGCCGATCCGATCATCCCGATCTTGATCGCATCGACCCCGATGTCGCTCGCCACGGCATCGATCTGTGCCAGCACCATGTCGGTCGGCACCGGCATCACGCCGGTTACGCCGAGCGTGTTCTGCGCCGTGATCGCAGTGATCGCGGTCATGGCGTGACCGCCAAGCATCATGATCGTCTTGATATCCGCCTGGATGCCGGCGCCGCCGCCCGAATCCGAGCCGGCGATCGCCAGCACGCGCGGGATCATGGCGTGTAACGGCGCTGCGTATCGGCCGGATTGCGCGCCAGCATTTCACCGACGCGGGTCGGCCGCTCCCCGAAGCCGCCGCCGCAATTGGGGCAAATCCGGTCCATCGTGTCCGCGCAAGGCCCGCAGAACGTGCATTCGAACGAGCAGATCATCGCACCAAGCTGATCGGCCGGAAGATCGCGTCCGCAACGTTCGCAATCGGGGCGCATCGCCAGCATCACGCGGCCTTGCGCACCGCATCGCAGATGCTGTCGACCACCTTGCCGACCAAAGCCTCGTCCTCGCCCTCGGCCATCACGCGGATCAGCGGTTCGGTGCCCGATTTGCGGATGACGAGGCGGCCGGTGCTGCCCAGTTCCTGTTCGGCATCGGCGATCACCGCCCTGACCTTCGCGTCCTCCAGCGGCTTGCCACCGGTGAAGCGGACATTCTTGAGAAGTTGCGGCAGCGGATCGAACAGGTGCAGCACCTGATGCGCCGGCTGCTTGCGGGCGACCAGTTCGGCCAGCACCTGCAGCGCGGCGATCAGGCCGTCGCCGGTGGTGGCATGGTCGGCCAGCACGATATGCCCCGATTGCTCGCCGCCGACATTGTAGCCGCCGGCACGCATCGCCTCGACCACATAGCGATCGCCCACCGGCGTGCGGTGGAGCGCGATACCCTGCCCCCACAGGAAGCGCTCGAGCCCGAGGTTCGACATGACCGTCGCAACGATCCCGTCCCCCTTGAGCGTACCGTTGCGTACCGCCGCGCAAGCGACCAATGCCATCAGCTGATCGCCATCGACGATCTGCCCGCGATCGTCGACCACGATCAGGCGATCGGCATCGCCATCGAGCGCGATGCCGATATCGGCGCGGGTTTCGAGGACGCGCGCCTGCAGCGCCTCGGGCGAGGTCGAGCCGACCTTGTCGTTGATGTTGGTGCCGTTGGGGCTGACGCCGAGTTCGATCAGTTCGGCCCCCAATTCCCACAAGGCGGTCGGCGCGACGCGATAGGCGGCCCCGTTGGCGCAATCGATGACGATGCGTAGCCCGTCGAGCCGAAGATGATCGGGGAAACTCGATTTGGCGACCGAGATATAGCGCCCTTGGGCATCATCGATGCGCCGTGCGCGGCCGATCAGCTCGGCGGGGACGAGCGGCGGCGGATTGTCGATCGCATGTTCGATCTTCAGCTCGTCCTCGTCGGACAATTTGTAGCCGTCCGGCCCGAACAATTTGATGCCGTTGTCCGCATAGGGATTGTGGCTGGCCGAGATCATCACGCCCAGATCGGCGCGCATCGATCGGGTGAGCATCGCCACGGCCGGCGTGGGCATCGGGCCGACCTGCAACACATCCATGCCGACGCTGGTGAAGCCTGCGGTCAGCGCCGATTCCATCATGTAGCCCGACAGGCGGGTATCCTTGCCGATCAGCACGCGGTGGCGGTGCGATCCGCGGAAGAAATGCGCCCCCGCCGCCTGCCCGACCCGCATCGCGATCTCGGCGGTCATCGCGCCTTCGTTGGTGCGCCCACGGATGCCGTCGGTGCCGAAATATTTGCGTGCCATGAGTCCGTCCGGTTGTTTGCACCGCCCCTATAGGCGCTCTCCCGCTTCCGCGGGAGAGGCTTGGGGAATTACCGTTCGTAAGCCTTGGGCAGCTTACCCTCCTGCGGCGTCGCGTAGCGATCGCGCAGCCTGGTCTGGCGGTCGACCATCGGCTGCGCGACGCCGTCGATATAGATCGCGACGGGCGCCGACGACAGTTCCAGCGGATCGCCGTCCCACACCACCACATCGGCGCGGCGGCCGGGGCGGAGCGAGCCGATCTCGCCATCCATGCCGATCGCGGCGGCCGGCTTCGAGGTGATCGTCGCGAAGGCCTGCCCCCAATCGAGCCCCGATGCGCCGGGCACCTTGGTGAGCGCCACCAGATTGCCGGCATATTGGGCCAGCTTGGACTGGTACGGCCCTTCCGACATATCCACGGTCGAAATCGCGACCATCACCCCGGCCCTGGTCATGCGGCCGACATTGGATTGGGTGGCCGACAAATTCTCGAACTGCTCGGGCAGGTCGATCAGCGACGCCGCGATCACCGGAACGTGCGCGGCGGCGATGTCGCCGGCGATCCGCCAGCCCTCGGTTGCGCCGACCAGCACCAGTTTGAGCGCGGGGAATTCGCGCTTGAGGTCGAGCGCGGCACGAATGTCGGTCACGCGCTCGGCATGGACGAGCAAGGGCATCTTGCCTTCGATCACCGGCTGCAACGCCACCGCATCCTGCCGGGTGATCAGCGCATCACGTTCGAGCCCAGCGGCAAGAGCCGGGTTCTTCGCCGCAGCCAACGCAGCCCGCAGCAGCACATGCGCCGCCGGCCGACTGCCGCCGCCACGCTGCGCGGCGGTCTCCCCTAGTTCGATATATTGAAAAGCGCGCGCTTTGGTCAGCGGATCGACGTCCGCCCCCAAGTCGATCACCGCGCCCTGCCCCGCGAACATCGTATTCGCGGCCGCGGGCATGACGAGCGCGCGGGTGACACCACCCATCCGCTCGGTCGCGATCCCCTGCCCGCTCGGATCGAGCGCGGGGGCGATATCGATAGCGGCGGAGAAAGGCGAACTGCGCGCGCTCGCATCGTTGGTCTCGCCCATGCCATACCCATCGACGATGCCGAGGGTGGTCATGCCGGCCACGATGCCGGGGGCGATCCATTTGCCCGAGGCATCGATCGTGCGGGCGCCGGCAGGGACAGGCACGTTGGCACCGGCGGCGGTGACGCGGCCGTTGGCGATCACGACCGTTCCGTTGGGGATCGGCTGAGAACCATCGCCGATCGCGACCATGCCGTTGGTGAAGGCGATCGTCTCGGCCGCGGCAGGGACGGGGGCGAGCGCCGTCAGCGCGAGCAGGAGCACCCTCACTTGACGTCTCCTTCGCCGGGCTGGCCGAGTTCGAAATCCGAGACCGGTCGCCGCTTCGGATCGTTCATGTCGTAGAGTAACGCCCCGTCGATCCAGACCTTCTCGGGCCGCGTGTAGACGCTGAACGGCCGTCCGTTCCACAACACGACGTCCGCCATCTTGCCGGGCTTGAGACTGCCGGTCTTGTCGTCGATGTGGAGCGCCTTGGCCGGGTTCAGGCTCAACCAGCGCCACGCCACCTCGTCGGGAATATCCATCCCCATATGGTGCGCCGACGATAGCACCTTGCCGACCTCCTGGTTCAAGCGCTGGATACCGTTCTGATCGTCCGAATGGATCATGCCGCAGGCGCCGGCCTTCTCCAGCAGCGCCAGATTTTCCGGAATGCCGTCATAGCTTTCCATCTTGAAGCCGTACCAATCGGCCCAGACGGCAGCGCAGATGCCGTTCGCCTTCAAGAGATCCGCGACCTTATAGGCCTCGACCCCGTGATGGAAGGCGGCGACGTGGTAGCCGAACTCCTTCGACATATCGATCACGTTGGCGATCTCGTCGGCACGATAGCAATGATTGTGAACGAGGATCTTGCCGTCGAGCACGCCGGCAAGCGTATCCATGCCGATGTCGCGGGTCGGGGGTTCGCCGCCATCTTTCTCATATTTGTCCCAGCGGCGTTTATATTCGACCGCGCGCTGCCAGGTCATGCGATCGACCGCGATATTGCCCATGCGGGTCGAAGGCTCGCGACCCTTGGCGCCGTAGACGCGCTTGGGATTCTCGCCGCACGCCATCTTGAAGCCATAGGGCGCGCCGGGGAATTTCATGCCCTGCGCGGTGCGGGCGTAGACATTCTTCAGCACCACCGATCGGCCGCCCATCAGGTTCGCCGATCCGGGCAGGATCTGGAGCGTGGTGACGCCGCCATTGGCGAGCGCGCGGCTGAACCCCGGATCCTGCGGCCACACGCTGTGTTCGGCCCACACTTCGGGCGTGGTCGGCGCGGTCGCTTCGTTGCCGTCGCTGTTCGCCTGCACCTGCGGCGAGGGATAGTCGCCGAGATGACTGTGGATATCGATGATGCCCGGCGTGACCCACTTGCCGCTGCCGTCGATCACGACCGCGCCGGCGGGCGGCGTGATTGATGGGGCGACCTGCACCAGCTTGCCGTCGGCGAACAGGACCGATCCGTGCTCGATCCGGCCGCCATCGCCATCGAGCACGGTGACGTTGGTGATTAGCGTCGGCACGCCCGGATAGGCGCGATAAGTCGAGGGATAGGGATCGGTCGTCCATGGTGCCGGCACACGCGGGTTGGACGATGGCGCGGCGCTCGCACTTTTGGGGGCGGTATTGGCGCAGCCCGCCAGAAGCAGCGCGATACAGGCGGCGACGGCCTTATTGGACACCATTCATCCACTTCCTCACGAACGGGGAGATTGCGAGCAGGACGACGCCGATGCCCGCGGCCACGAGGCCGATCGTCCAGAAGACGCCGCTATAGGTGTTCAGACTGACCTGGAGGTTGGTGACCTGCCCGCCCACCGTCTCAACGCTGGCGACCTGCGCGACCACGCCCGCGACATATTGCGCACAGCTGATCGAGAGGAACCACACGCCCATCATCATGCCGACGATGCGCGCGATCGAGAGCTTCGAGATCATCGACAGGCCGACCGGCGAGATACAAAGTTCGGCCGCCGAATGGATCAGATAGAGCAAGGCCAGCCACCAGACCGAGACCTTGAAATCGGGCCCGGCGAAGCGCGACCCGAATACCAGGACGAGGAAGCCTGCGCCGACGCCGATCAGCGCGATGCCGAACTTGATCGGAGTCGATGGCTCAAGCCCCCTCTTCGCCAGCCCGTTCCACATGATCGAGAAGAGTGGCGCCAACGCCACGATGAAGAAGGCGTTGAAGAATTGAGTCTGGCCGGCCGACATGGTGAAGAGGCCGAATACCGACAGATCGGTGTTGCGATCGGCGAACAGGGTCAGCGACGAACCGGCCTGCTCGAACAGGGTCCAGAACACGACGTTGAAGACGACCATGACGATCGACGCCAGCATCATCTCGAACTCGACCTTAGAGCCGACCTTCCACGACCAGATCAGCACGCCGGGGATCGAAATCAGGAAGGTCAGGAACAATGCCTTGCCCATGATCGGCAGCGCGGCGACATAGCCGATGATGCCCGATCCCGAAGGCGGCTTCACATAGTTCATCATGTTCCAGAACAGGAAGAACGCGATCGGCACTGCGATCAGCGCGCCGAGATAGATGAGCAGCGAGCGATCCTTGGCCTGGCCCGCGGGCGGCTCCCCATAGCCATCGAGCTTGCCGCCGTCGAACTGGATCAACGCGAACGAGATCAGCATGCCGATCGCCGCCAGCAGGAAGCCGACCCACCAGCCGTAAGCGGTCGCCAGATAGGGGCAGAGGATCTGCGAGAAGAGCGAGCCGAGATTGATGCCCATATAGAAGATGGTGAAACCCGCGTCGCGTCGCCGGTCCCCCATTGCATAGAGATTGCCCACGATCGTCGAGATGTTGGGCTTGAAGAAGCCGTTGCCGATCGTGATCAGCGACAGCGAGAGCAGGGTCAGCAAAGTATAGAATGCCGAGCGATCCGCGCCCGGCACGAAGCCGCCTTTGGCGATCGTGCGGGCGGGCACGGCGCCGGTAGCGTCGGTCAGCGTGACGCTGCCGTCGTCTTGCCCCTTCACCGCGAGGCGATGACCATGATCGATCACATATTGGGTCTCGGTATCGCCGACGGTGGCAACCTGCACTTCGTAGCGCTGGCCGTCGATCTTGGCATAAGGCGTCGCGGTCGGCCCGCCGAAGCAGAGCAGGAAATAACCGGCCGACATCACCAGCGCGCCGAACTTCACCGACTTCTTTGAGCCGAGATAGCGGTCCGCGATCAGCCCGCCGATCAGCGGCGTGAGATAAACCAGCGCGGTGAAGCCGCCGTAGAGGCCGTTGGTGGTCTGGTCCGAGAACAGGAAATGCTTGGTCAGGTACAGCGTCAGCAGCGCCCGCATGCCGTAATAGCCGAAACGCTCCCACGCTTCGGTGGTGAACAGGCGCGCGAGCTGGCGGGGATGCCCGAACCAGACCTCCTCCGCCGCCGGATTGATATGGCTGATGTCCGGCTCTGCGGGGGAGTCGGCGGTCGGGGTCTCCATACGGACCTTTCCTTGAGGTCTTGGCGCCCCTGGACGAAGGCGCGAAACCCCGGAGACTAACGCTAATATTGTCTCTGTGAAGAATTTTGTTGCGCGACGCGGACAGGAACTCACTTTGTGTGGCGATTGTGACGATGGCCCGGCGCTGGTAACCGCGGTGGCGATGTTCAACGATCTCTCCTCCCCCGCCGCGCTGATCGCCACCCGCCGCTCGGGCAAGCCGCGCGACATGGGCGCGCCTGGCCCTACGCCCGAGCAGCTCGATCGAATCCTCTCGGCCGCGATCCGCGTGCCCGATCATGGCAAGCTCGCACCGTGGCGCTTCGTGGTGGTGCCTGGCGAGAAACGCGAGGCTTTCGCCGCCATGCTCGAGCGCGCCTATCGCGCCGAACGCCCCGATCCGGGCAAGGTCGAGCTGGAGGCGGTGCGCCAGTTCGCGCTGCAGGCGCCCGCTCTGGTCGTCGCTTTGTCCGCCCCCGCGCATGCCAGCCACATCCCGATCTGGGAGCAGGAATTGTCGGCGGGTGCAGCCTGCATGAACCTGCTCATTGCCACCCACGCCGAGGGCCTGGTCGGCGGCTGGCTGACCGGCTGGGCGAGCTATTCGACGATGGTGCGCGATGCATTCGGCAAGGAAGGCGAGCGCATCGCAGGCTTCATCTTCATCGGCACCCCGACCCGCGAGCTGGAAGAGCGCCCCCGCCCCGAACGCGACGCGGTGACTTCCGTCTGGAACGGCTAGTCGTTTAAAGCGCGCGTTCAGATTAGCCTCCAAAAGGGTTGATTCTCCGCGCCATGCTGTGTTAGGTCAGCATGACACAATGGCCACTGCCGATCGCCCCGTTTATTTGCGCCTGCGTGACGAAATCGTCGCGATGATCCTCGACGGCCGTATCCGTGAGGGCGATGCGCTGCCGTCGGTGCGCGCCTTCGCCGCCGATCAGGGCGCCAATCCGCTGACCGTCGCCAAAGCGTATCAGAGCTTTCAGGATGACGGGCTCGTCACTGTCCGCCGCGGTATCGGCATGTTTGTCGACCAAGGCGCGGCCGATCGCCTGCGCCGCGCGGCGCGCGCACAGTTTCTCGACGAGGAATGGCCCGAAATCGCGCAACGCATCCGCCGGCTCGATATCGATCCCGCCGATCTGCTGGAGCGGGTGGCGGGCTGAGTAAGCCGGCGGTATCAGCCGCGCCCACCTGCACCATGATTCAGACCGAACGCCTTCCTTATTCGCCCGAGACGATCGCGCGCGCCGCACGGCTGATCGCGGATGGGCAGCCGGTCGCGGTGCCGACGGAGACGGTCTACGGCCTCGCCGCCGATGCGACCCAAGGCGAGGCGGTCGCGACCATCTATGCAGCGAAGGGGCGTCCGTCGTTCAATCCGCTGATCGTCCATGTGCCGGATCTGACAGCGGCCCAAGCATTGGCCGATCTGCCCGAACCGGCCATACGACTGGCCAACGCCTTCTGGCCGGGTCCGCTGACGATGGTCGCGCCGCTCAGGGCGGGTGCGCCGATCGCCGCGCTGACCACCGCTGGCCTCGCCACCGTCGCGTTACGCGTGCCAGCGCACCCGGCGATGCGCGATCTGCTCGCTGCCTGCGGGCGGCCACTGGCGGCACCATCGGCCAATGCCAGCGGCACGATCAGCCCGACCAGTGCCGATCATGTACTCCGCTCGCTCGGCGGCCGCATTCCGCTCGTGATCGATGGCGGCGCCTGCGCGGTCGGGCTCGAATCGACCATCGTCGCGGTCGAAGCGGATCGCTTGCGGCTGCTCCGACCCGGCCCGATCACGCCCGAGCAACTGGCTGCGGCGGCGGGTCTGCCGATTGCGGGATCGGGATCGGACAAGCTCGAGGCGCCAGGGCAGATGCTCCAGCATTACGCTCCCGCCAAGCCGCTGCGCCTGAACGCCATCGATGCCGCGCCAGACGAATGGCTGATCGGGTTCGGGGCCGTTGCCGGCAATGCCTCGCTGTCAGCCGACGGCGATCTGATCGAGGCGGCGGCACGCTTGTTCGGGCTGCTCCATGCCGCCGATGCGGGACCGGCCGAACGGATCGCGGTCGCACCGATACCGGATCGAGGATTGGGACTGGCCATAAACGACCGGCTGAAACGCGCGGCAGCCTGAATTTACTTAGGACTTTATCCGACAATGGGCCGGTCCGACCGAACCGGGGCGAGTTAGAGCTTGCATCCTGACATCCCACGGGCTTCAGAGCAGGCGATCTAAAGCGGAGCTTCTATGCGAATTGCGATGATTGGGACCGGCTATGTTGGCCTCGTGTCCGGTGCCTGCTTCGCTGAAATCGGCCATGACGTGATCTGCGTCGACAAGGACGCCGGCAAGATCGAGCGGCTGAAACAGAATATCATGCCGATCTACGAACCCGGCCTTGCCGAACTCGTCGAGCGCAACGTCGAGGCCGGCCGCATCGCCTTCACCACCGATCTGGCCGAAGGGGTGGCCGGTGTGGACGCGGTGTTCATCGCGGTCGGCACGCCATCGCGCAAAAGCGACGGCCACGCCGATCTGTCCTACGTCTACGCCGCCACGCGCGAGATCGCCGCAGCCGCGACCGGCCAGCTCGTGGTCGTGACGAAATCGACCGTTCCGGTCGGCACCGGCGACGAGGTCGAGCGCATCCTGACCGAGGCGCGGCCCGATATCCGCTTCATGGTGACGTCGAACCCCGAATTTCTGCGCGAAGGCGCTGCGATCGGCGATTTCATGAAGCCCGATCGCGTCGTGATCGGCACCGAGGAGGACGATGCCCGCGCCGTGATGGCAGGCATATACGAACCCATCGAGAAGGATGGCTCGCCGATCGTCTATACGGCACGCCGCACGAGCGAACTGATCAAATATGCCGCCAACGCCTTCCTCTCGATCAAGATCACCTTCATCAACGAGATCGCCGATCTCTGCGAGGCGGTCGGCGGCGATGTGCGCGACGTTTCGCGCGGCATCGGGCTCGACAGCCGGATCGGCTCACGCTTCCTGAATGCCGGTCCCGGCTATGGCGGCTCCTGCTTCCCCAAGGATACGCTGGCGCTGCTCAAGACCGCGGAGGATTTCCAGTCGCCGATCCGCGTCGTCGATGTCGTCGTCCAGGTCAACGAGACCCGCAAGCGCGCGATGGGGCGCAAGGTGCTGAAGGCCCTTGGCGACGATCCGCGGGGCAAGACGGTCGCTGTGCTGGGCCTGACCTTCAAGCCCAATACCGACGACATGCGCGAGGCGCCGTCGCTGTCGATCATCCAGGCACTGCAGGATTCGGGGGTCAAGATCCGCGCGCATGATCCCGAGGGCATGGAACATGCACGCGGCCTGCTGCCGGGCGTCGAGTTGGTCGACGGTCCCTACGAAGCGGTCGAGGGCGCGGATGCGCTCGCGATCGTCACCGAATGGGACCTTTATCGCGGGCTCGATCTGCCGCGCATCGCGTCCCTGATGGCGAAGCCGCTGCTGTTCGACATGCGTAATATCTATTCGGGTGAGGAGGCGGAAGCAGCCGGTTTCACCTATGTCGCCATCGGGCGGAAGACGACGGCCAAGGGTTGAACGACGACACCCGGTCTCCGGATTGATACTTAACCGGCTATTGTTGGCAGTTGCACCAGAAGCGGGTATCGGCGGCGAATGGAGCGCGCGGGCGGAGCGCTGCATCGATGGCTGGCAAGCCCGTGCCGATGTCATCGGCGCAGGACCCACGCGTGTTTCGAGTTGGAATAGATCATGTCGCACATGGAGAGAGGGTTGATCGGCGCAGCCCGGGGCAGCGATCAGCCGACTGCCGGCCCTGCACGTTCGTGGCAATCGCACTGGCTGCTCTATCTTGGCCTGGCGACGATGATCGTGCCGACGATGATCGACGTCGCGCGCCAATCCTGGTCGACTGAACAGGGCGCCCACGGCCCGATCGTGCTTGCGACAGGTATCTGGCTGGTCATGACCCTGCGCAAGGAGGTGACGCCGCTGATTCGCCCCGGCAATATCCTGTTGACGCTGGCTGTCTTGCTTCCCTCGCTGCTCATCTACGTCGTCGCGCGGATTACCACGACGCTCGAACTGGAAGGCGCGGCCCTTTACTGCGCGATGGTCGCAATCTTCTACGGCATGTGCGGCGGGAAGGTCGTCCGGACGATGTGGTTCCCGACCGTCTATTTCGCCTTTCTCTTTCCGCCGCCCGACAGCATGGTCGCGACGATCACCCAACCGCTCAAGCTCGGTATCTCGCGCGCTGCGGTCGCGTTACTCGACGGCTTCGGCATGTCGATCGCGCGCAAGGGTGTGATCATCCAGGTCGATCAATATGACATATTGGTCGCCGCCGCCTGCGCGGGCCTCAATTCGATCATCAGCCTGTCCGCGATCGGGCTTTTCTATATCTACATGCGGCACAACGCGAACTGGCGCTATGCCGTGCTGCTGATGGTTGCGATCGTGCCGGTGGCGCTGCTCGCAAATTTCGTGCGCGTGCTGCTGCTGATCCTGATCACCTATTTCTTCGGCGATGCCTATGCCCAGGGCTTTCTGCACGGCTTTGCCGGCATGGTGATGTTCGTGGTGGCGCTGTTGGGTATCTTCGGCATCGACATGCTGGCCTCACCGCTGCGAACGCGCCTCGAAAGCCATCGTCCGGCGGCGGTGCCGGCATGAGCGTCGGTCAGGGGCCTTCGCGGCGCGATATGCTGTTCGGCGGGTTGGCCGTGGCGACGGCCGCCACCACCTATGCGGGCACGCCACGCACCAAGCTGCGAATGATTGGTGATGGTGAGCTCGACAAGATCGTGCCGCATCAGATCGGCGGCTGGAATGAAGAGGCGATCGGCGGCCTGGTATTGCCGCCACCAGATCAGCTGGCACAGTTGCTCTACAACCAGCAGGTTGCGCGAACCTACACCGCCGACGATGCGCTGCCCATCATGCTGCTGATGGCGTATGGCAGCAGCCAGGGCGGGATGCTGCAAATCCATCGGCCGGAAATCTGCTATCCCGCATCGGGCTTCCGGCTGAGCGGGACACGCGAAGTATCGTGGGAATGGGCCCCTGGCCACCATGTTCCGGTTCGCCGCTTCAGTGCGCAGAGCGACACGCGGGTCGAGCATGTCATGTATTGGACGCGGATCGGCAACGATCTGCCGGTCAGTTGGGCCGAGCAGCGCATCGCGGTCATGCGCGCCAACCTGACGGGCTATATTCCGGATGGCTTGCTTGTGCGATTGTCGGCGATATCGGAAGACCCGGCGCAGGCCGAGCAGTCGCTGGAACGCTTCGCCAGCACGATGCTGGCCAGCATCGGCGCGAAGGGCCGTCAACAATTGCTCGGCCCGAATGTCTGATTTTGGCGATCCTGTTTGCCGCGCGGTAACGCCATTGTGAGAAAACAGGTCACGTGGCTTCGAGGGTGCAAGGGAGTTTGGATATGATGAAACATCTTGGGGTCGGCGCGATCTGCGCCGTGGCGCTACTTGCCGGCTGCAAGCCGAAGACGCCGCAGGGACAGGTCGCGGCAACCGTCAACGGCGAGGAAGTGACGCTGCAGGAGCTCAACGCCGAGCTCAGCGCGGCCAATCTTCCGGCCAATGTCGACAAGAAGGAAGCACAGCGCGCAATGCTGCAGCGGGTGATCGAGCGCAAACTGCTCGTCGCCGCCGCGTCGGAACAAGGCCTCGACAAGACGGCTGACTTCATCAGCGCCAAGCGGCGTATCGACGAAACGCTGGTTGCCCAGGCTTACGCAAAGAAGCAGCTGGCAGCGGTGCCGGTGCCGACCGACGCCCAGATCAACCAGTTCATGGCGGATCACCCCAACGTCTTCCTGCAGCGCGAACAGCTTTCGCTCGACCAGATCCGGTTCCCGATGCCGAAAGACATCAAATCGCTGAAGGCTCTCGAAGGCGATCACACCATGGACGCGGTCGCAGCCCACCTGACACAGATGGGTATCAAGTTCGTCCGCGGGAATGCCAACCTCGATAGCGGCCAGGCGCCGACGCAATTGATCAAGCTCATCAACAGCTCGCCGCCGTCTGAACCGTTCGTGATCC
This sequence comes from Sphingomonas sp. MMS24-J13, assembly GCF_044905095.1. Classification (NCBI taxonomy): domain Bacteria; kingdom Pseudomonadati; phylum Pseudomonadota; class Alphaproteobacteria; order Sphingomonadales; family Sphingomonadaceae; genus Sphingomonas; species Sphingomonas sp. MMS24-J13. The sequence continues at coordinate 4,598,977 of NZ_CP173258.1, read as the reverse complement.
CCGATCGCGGCATGATCACCGTCAATCTCGTCGTCGGTCGACGCCCGATCCAGATCGATCCCCAGCAAGCCAAATCCGGCGCGGTCTCGGCATGGCGCCAGCAGAAGTTCGAAGAGTTGCTGAGCCAGCAGGTCACCGGCCTGAAGAACTCGGCCAAGATCACGTATCAGGAAGGCTTCGCGCCTCCGCCGAATGCGCCGGCGGGTAAGGCGACGACGTCCGCTGTCCCCGCAGCGCCGGCGGCAGCGCCCGGCGCAGCAAGCAGTTCGTCCCCCGCGCCTGGCAACTGACCGCTGACGTGAAAAGGGGGAGGCTGCGATCAGCCTCCCCCTTTTTTGCCATCCGGATCGATTCCAACGCGAGGAAGAGGCATTCGCCCTGCCGTCGCGCTTGCCGATCAATAATAGCCGCCATAGCCGTAGCTGAACCCATAACCATATTCGTCATTGAATAGCTGGTTCTGGAAACGATTCAGCACGCTTCCCAGGAAAGGCGTCGGCGCGAGCATCCGAACGGTCTCCTGCACCTGCTTGCGCGTGCTGCGTCCGTCCTCGATCACAAGCACGAAACCATCGACGCGCTGGCCAATGATCACCGCATCGTCGTCGGCGAAGATGGGCGGCATATCGATGATCACGATCGTGTTGGAAGGCAGGCTACGCAACCCGGCGAACATGTCGTCGGCGCGCGTGCTGGTCAGCAATTCGCCGGTCGCGACGTCGCGGCGATAGCCCGGAACGACCACCAGCCGCTCGTCATTGATGCGTCGGGCAATGCCGGTCATGTCGGCTTCGGCCCCCGTCAGGTAATCGTGCACGCCCGCGCCCTCTTCGATCCCGAAGCGCGACGCGATGGCAGGGCGATGCAGATCGAGATCGATGAGATAGACGTTGAGATCGGCGATGCGCGACATAGCCGCCGCCAGATTCGACGCGACGAAGGTTTTGCCGACGTTGGGCGCCGCGGACGTGACGCCGATCAGCTTGATCCCGTCGTCTTCGGCCATTTTTAGAAGTTGCGAGCGCAGCAACTTGAAGGGTCGTGCCCGCGTATCCGCATTGCGGAAACCGACGATATTCTGCGCATCGAGCTGTTCGGGCGATACATCCACCTTCAGCGAATGCTCGGGCAATGCGAAAATCTGTGGACCGTCCGCCACCGACGCGTCCTTGTTCTCGATCATCATTGAACTGCGGCTCCTGGGACACAAACAACAGCGAGAGTGTGACGGACTCTCGTTAACCCCGCGCAAACTTCTTGCGCGTGCGCCGCTCGATCATACGCGCGATCCAGCTCGGCTTGCGATCGAAGTCGGGAACCACCGCAAGTGGTGGCACGCCGAGCGCATGGATCACCGCGCCCGTGCCGCGAATTGGATGCATGAGCAACTCGATCAGCAGCACGATACCGGCCCCCAGCGCCAACCCGCCGACAAGCGAACCGAGGATCAGCACGGGACGGTTGGGTTTGGTCGGCCGATCAGGCACGACCGGCGGATCGGCGAGCGTCAGACGCTCGCCTTTCTGCTCGTTTTCCATCCGTTGCTGGATTTCAGCCGCCTGCAGCCTGGTACCGATGCCGACCGACTGATCGCGCAGATTATCGGCCTGCTTCTGAAGCTGTTCGATCTCCGCGTTGATCAAAGGCGCCCGTGCCTGTGCCGCCGATGTCGACGACGAAGACGATTGGATCATCGAGCGCGCGCGCTGCAACGCCGCGATTTGGGAACGATTGGCGGCAATCTGCGCCGCAGTCGGATCGGCTGCGGCCGGCGTGCTGGCCGCAGCCCGGCGCGCGGCATCGAGCTGAGCCCGCGCAGCCAGGACGTCCGGGTGACTGTCCGAATATTTGGCCTGAGCCACGCGCAGTTGCGCTTCCGCCGCCGCGACGGCTGTATCCGGTTTCGTGCCGCCGGTCGCCAACAAGCGCGCATTATCGGCCTGAAGCGAAACGATCTGCGAATCGACGCGGGCAACATCATCGGCCTGATTACCGGTCGACTGACCCAGCGCCAGGATCGTGCCGTTCTGGGCCTTGCTCGCAAGGATCTTGCTTTCGATCGCCTGGATTTGCCCGCGAATCTGGTTCGCCTGTTCGGTCAGAAAGTTGACGGTATCCGTCGCCTGGCCGGCCTGCGTGCTGGCATCGACCTCGAGGAACCGATCGACGAACTGCTGCGCGACCGCCTGTGCCTTGACCGGATCGTCATAATCGAACGCGATCGAAATCGCGATCGTGTTCGCGTTCCGCTGGCCGAGATTGATGGCGTTATCGACGGCGGCGATCGTAGTGGCATCGCGCATCGTGTCGACGATCTTGGAAAGCGGCAGGGATCTCTGCTTATCGGGATAGAGGTTATATTGGCGGATCAGGCGAATAAGATCCTGCCGGCTGAGCACGCGGGCGCGGGCACGGGCGACCCGCTGCGTAATCGCATCGGTAGTGGGATCGCGGCCATTGTTGATCAGATTGTCCGATATCTGCTGCGCCTCGATCAATATCGTCGCGCTCGATTCATAGACGGGGTGCATCATGTAAGCCGTCACGGTGCCGCCAATAGTCGTCAGCACCGCCGCGATCAGGATCCACCAGCGCCGCTGCCAAAGCACGGTTGGCAACGCGGCGATGAAGCCGGAGGAAACCTCCTCGGCATCGTCCTGCCCCGCGATCGTCATCGTCGTCATCCGATCTTCACTCTCAGATATGCGCTGCCCGCGAGCGACCGTGCCGAACCGAACGAGCGGCGCTTGAGATACCCGCCGCGGCCTTCCACGCCCACCGACAATCTGTCGGTCAGCTTGCGATTATAGTCGATACTCCCGCGGAAGACATCGGAATCCGCAAACGCGTTGTTGATGCCGTTGCCATTGCCATTGGAATTCTTCGAATATATCCCGTTGAGCGAAAACGAGCTCAGCTCGGTCAGCCGGTATGTATAGGTCACCGAGAATGTCAGCTGCTGGCGCAGGCCGCCAAAGGCGCTGCCCGAACTCTGCCGCGCACCGCTGAAACAGATGGTGCTACGCGGATAGGTGCCGCACAGCCGCGCATGGAATCCCAATCCCTTGCTGTCGCTCGGAAAGGGCGTACCGCTATGCTGGAAAATGATGCCGACGTCCGCATCCAGGTTCCAGATCGGGCTGATTATCTGCTGCCACGCCAATGCCGGCCCAATCGTGCGGTTGTTGCCGCCCTCTGGCCCACCGCCGAAATTTTGGATCGGCGAATGGTAGAACGTCACGTTCGTCCTGACACCAATCTTGGTTCGCGCATTTAGCGCGCGCATGTAACCGACATCGGCGACATATTCGTCGAATGTATTGCTGAAACCAAAGTTATCCGTCTTCTGGTGGATGTAGTTGCCATCCGCCGTGAAGCTGTCCTTGCCGGTTGCCTGCCACGAAAGATTGGCGCCGGCGCTGAGGATCGAAGTCGTGCCGCCGGTCGCGAAATTCCCCAGCTGGACAAGATCCTCATTGCCGTTGAGCAGCAAATTATTGCTGCGCGTATAACCGGCATTAACGCCACCCCGCAGATATTCGGAGAATGTCTGGTTGTGATTGAAGGTTACCGACTCGGACTCGGTATGACCATAATTGGAAAAATATTGCTCCCGGCTATACGTCCCACCAAGTGTGGTTTGCGATACGCTGGTGGCCTTGCTGAGCAGCGGCGAAACCGTGATCCCGCCATAGCCCGAACCGGCATCCTCCCCGGTCACGAGCTGCGGATTGACCGCGTAGCCCAGATGGGCATCGACGGTGGCCGAGAAATCGAGCGGCTGGGCACCCACCGGGGCCGCCGCGAACAGCAATGCCACTCCGGCGATCCGCGCGCCGCTCATGGGACGATCACCGTATCACCCGCTAACAATTGCGGCACGGCGGTCGGTGATGCCAGGTCCTCTTCCGACGGCTTGCCTTTGAGGATGCTCGACAGCCTGGCGTGGATCACGGTGTTGCGGTCGCCCACGCGCCGCAGGATCACGATATTGCCGACATCCGCAAAATCGGTCGTGCCGCCCGCCAGCGCCAAGGCACCAAGCAGATCGATATAGCGCGTAAGCGTAAAATTGCCGGGCGTCCGCACTTTGCCGATGACCGAAACCTGCATGCCGGACGACATTTTCACAGATACCGTGACCTGCGGCGGCACGCCCTTATATTGCGGTGCGAGCAGCTTGGAGAGATCGCTCTCCACCTCGGCCGGCGTGCGGCCGGCTGCGGCGACCGTGCCCGCGAGCGGGAAGGCGATCGTGCCGTCGGGCAGCACATTCATCGAACGCTGCAGGCGTTCGTCGCCCCAGACATAGATGTCGAGCTGATCGCCTGCACTAATATGGTATGTGGCTGCGGCAGGCTTCGCCGGAGCCTGAGCCTGAGCCACGCCAACCTGCGCGACGAGCCCTAGAACGATCGCTACACTGATCTTCATGTAAGGCAGCCCCTTTGTTTACCAACACAACCTATCGCACTTGCGAAAAAGCTTGGCCACCGATTATGTGCCATGCCCCCCACCGGTCAAGCGAGGTGCCACTTTGCGCAGCCGTATCCCGATCAACCGCGCTTTGATATGGGCACCCGGTGAACGCTGAATTAGGCTTTGCCTGATATCGGCCTTGAAAGAAACGATTGCCGGATGGCGGGAATGGGCAGCGGATGACCAGGGTTGGAAATAAATCTGCGCTTTTCCCGTCACTTACATCGATCCGGGTTATCCCAGCCGCCTTGGTCGTGCTGCTCGCTTTGGCGGCGTGCCATTCGAAGATCGAGAAGTCCGACGGATATGAGGCGCTCTATGATCGCGAAATGAGCGTGAAAGCCTATCCGGCTGCGCTCGAATCGATTTCCCGTGCGGTGAAGCTCGACGATAACGAACCGCGCCGCTGGCTGAAGCTCGCGAAAGTGCAGGATATGGTTAACAACTCGAGCGCTGCCGCAATATCCTATCAGCGCGCGCTCGATCTCGAACCGACCAATATCGAGGCCCTGGAAAATCTCGCCGTGCTTTCGGTCCGTGCCGGCCAGTTCGACCTTGCCAAGCAGTATATCGATCCGCTGCTGCTGCTCCAGCCCAACGACCTTGCCGGCCTGATAACGTCGGGCGCCGTCGCAATGAACGACAAGCGGTTCGCCGACGCCGAGAAAATCGCCAGCTCGATCATCGCCCAGGCGCCCGGGCTTGCGGAAGGCTATATCCTGCGCGCGCGCATCACCGAACTATCGGGCCGCCCGCGCGATGCCATCGCCTTGCTGGAGGAGCGACAGAAGGCCGATCCCGCCAACAACGATGTGCCACGCGAATTGATGAACATGTATCGGCGGCGGGGCGATCTGGCGGGGATACGCCGCATGGCGATCACATTGCATGCCAAATTCCCCGACGACACCAAATATGCCCTCGAAGCGGTGCGCGCCTACCACGCGATGGGCCGCGACGACGAAGCACGGGCGTTGATCCTGGAGCTTTCGCAAAGGCAGTCGGGCAGCTTATCGGTAATGACGGCCGTAGCCGGCCTCTGGCGCGACATCGAAACCAGGCCGGCCGCCATCGACCGGATTGTCGCGCTGGCGACGAAGACGCCGCCCCACGTCCGGGCCGCGCTTGCCGACATCCTGACCTCCATGGGCGAACCCGCGCGCGCAGCGACCTTGCTGGCGTTCATCGCACCCCAGCCGGTCTCTGTCGGCAATGTCGACATTCAGGCAAGCTATGCGCGCGCACTCTACGCTCTGAACCGCACGAGCGAACTCCAGAGCAAGATCGATGCGCTGCTTGCTTTCGACAGCGTCAATCCCGTCGGCCTCCTTTTACGAGCGAGGATCGCGCTTGAACGGGGAGATTTCATGAAGGCGGCCACCGATGCAGGCGTGGTCGTCAGCGACGACAGCTCCAACGAAGAGGCGGCACTGCTGCTGGCGACCATCTACGCCAAACAGGGCAACGACGTGCTCGCCGCCAAAGCCTTTGGCGAGGCGCGCGGGAGTTTCCCGAACAGCACGGGACTGTTGGACGCGCAGACGAAGTGGCTGCTGAGCCGCAAGCGTATCAAGGAGGCAACCGATACCGCTGCCGCCTTCGCCCATACGCATTCGCGTCAATTTGATGGCTGGCGCATCTATCGCGACGTTTGCACGACGGCCGGAAATGCCGACTGCGCTGCGGAAGCGCGGCAGGCGATCGCCGGTTTGTCCTGAGCCGGCGAAGCCAGATGACAGCACCCGTCGCCCGAACGCGCTTCCTCGACGTCGACTATGATCCTTTGTCGCTGCAGGAGACGTTCTGCCTGATCGCGGCGCGCGATCCCGACGCGCCGTTCGGCTACCTCGTCACCCCGAACGTCGATCATATCGTGCGGCTCGAAAAGGCCGAGCCGGCAATCCGCGCCGCCTATGAGCAAGCCGAACTCTGCCTGTGCGACAGCCGCGTGGTAAGCCGTCTCGCCAGGCTCGTCGGCGTCGAACTGACGGTCGTTCCTGGGAGCGATCTCGTTCGCGAGATCATGGATCGGATGATCGCCCCTGGCGACCGGCTGTGCCTGATCGGCGGATCGTCCGAAACCGCCGCCAGATTGGGCGCGCGCCACCCGGGCGTCACGGTCCTCCAGCATTCGCCACCGATGGGATTGCTGCGTGACGCGCCGGCACGGGCAAAGGCGATCGAGTTCGCCGCCAATGCCCATGCCCGTATCCTGTTGCTCGCGGTGGGATCGCCGCAGCAGGAGGTGCTGGCGCGCGAGATGCGGGAGGACGGCCGGGTCACGGGCTTCGGCCTGTGCATCGGCGCCGCGGTCGAATTCATCACCGGCGAGCAAATACGCGCACCCCGAATTGTACAGAAAGCGGGGATGGAATGGGCCTGGCGGCTGGCGAGCCAGCCGCGACGGCTATGGCGGCGCTACTTGGTCGATGGGCCAGCCGTATTCGGATTGGTATGGCGCTGGTCGCGTGCGCAAAAGGCGAGGCCCGAAAAATGACGCGGTGCATCAATCGCTTTTCACCAGCGCTCGTTTCCGGTAGCCGTCGCCGCGACCTTTGCGCGACCCTGTGTCGCCTGTGCTCCGGGGGCCTGTCATGAGCGTAAAACTGATCCGTCCGCGCCGCTTCGGCGACGACCGCGGCTGGTTCGTCGAAACCTACAATGCCGAACGCTACGCCGAAATGGGCATCGGCGTTACCTTCGTGCAGGACAATCATTCGATGTCGCGCGACGTCGGCGTATTACGCGGCCTTCACTGGCAGGCGCCGCCATTCGGACAGGACAAGCTGATTCGCTGCGTGCGCGGCAGCATCTGGGATGTCGCGGTCGATGCCCGGCGTGGCTCACCGACCTTCGGCAAGTGGGTCGCCGCAGAATTGAGCGCGGAAAACGGGCACCAACTGTTCGTACCGATTGGCTTCGCCCATGGCTTCGTCACGCTCGAACCGAATACCGAGGTCGAATATAAGGTGAGCGGTCTCTACGCGCCGCAGGCCGAAGGCGGGGTGATCTGGAACGATCCCGCGATCGGTCTGCCCTGGCCGCTCGCCGGCCGCTCGCCGACCTTGTCGCCCAAGGACGAGATCCTGCCGCCATTGAGCGAGGCCAACAGCCCGTTCGACTATGACGGTCAACCGCTGGAGCCGATCGACGCATGACCGAGACCGTTTCATCCTCGAAGCCGTTGCGCATTCTCGTGACCGGCGGCGCGGGTTTCATTGGATCGGCGCTGGTGCGTCACCTGATCCGCGAGACGCCGCATGAGGTGCTCAACGTCGACAAGCTTACCTATGCGGGCAATCTCTCCAGCCTGGCGCCGATCGACAACAGCCCGCGCTACCGCTTCCTTCAGGCCGATATTTGCGATGGGCCCGCCATCGCGCAGGCGCTGGCGGATTTCCGGCCCGATGTGGTCACGCATCTCGCCGCCGAAAGCCATGTCGATCGCTCGATCGATGGCCCGGCCGCCTTCATCGAGACCAACATCGTCGGCACCTTCACGATGCTGAACGCAGCACTCGATTACTGGCGCGGGCTGGACGACGCGGCGAAAGCGGAGTTCCGCTTCCACCATATCTCGACCGACGAGGTGTTCGGCACGCTCGCCGACGACGGCTTCTTCACCGAGGAGACGCCCTACGATCCGCACTCGCCTTATTCGGCATCGAAGGCCTCGTCCGATCATCTGGTTCGCGCGTGGCACGACACGTATGGCCTGCCGGTCCTGGTGACCAATTGCTCGAACAATTACGGGCCGTTCCATTTTCCCGAGAAACTGATCCCGCTGATCATCATCAAGGCGCTCTCGGGCGAGGGGCTGCCGGTCTACGGCGAAGGCCTGAACGTACGCGACTGGCTGTTCGTCGAGGATCATGCGCGCGCCTTGACCCGCGTGTTCGAAACCGGAACGCCCGGCCAGAGCTACATTATCGGCGGACGCGCCGAGAAGACCAATATCGCGGTGGTCACCCGGATCTGCGAGACGCTCGACGGCATCCGCCCCCGCGCTGACGGCAAATCCTACAAGGACCAGATCACCTACGTCACCGATCGGCCTGGCCACGACCATCGCTACGCGATCGACCCGAGCAAGATCGAGCGCGAACTGGGCTGGACGGCGCGGGAAAGCTTCGATTCGGGCATCGAACGGACGATCCGCTGGTATCTCGACAATGAAGCCTGGTGGCGCCCGCTGGTCGTCGAAAAGGGCGCGGTCAAACGCGTCGGGCTGAGCGGCTGATGCGTCCCGTTCTGGTCACCGGCGGATCCGGTCAGGTCGGCTCCGCGCTCAAACGGCTGACGCTGGACGATTTCGAGTTGGTGACGCCAGACCGCACCGAGCTCGATCTGGCCGATCCGGACGCGATCGCGGCAATGGTCGGGTCACGGCCGTGGGCGGCAGTGATCAATGCTGCCGCCTATACCGCAGTCGACAAGGCTGAGGGTGATGTCGTCTCTGCCTGGAAGATCAATGCGCTCGCGCCGGCCGCATTCGCCGCCGCCAGCCACGCGGCGGGGATTCCGCTGATCCATGTCTCGACCGATTACGTCTTCGACGGCGCGAGCGCCGCCCCTTATGTCGAGGATGATCCGGTCGGCCCGATCGGGGTCTATGGCGCCTCCAAGGAGGGTGGGGAACAGGCGGTGCGCACCGCCAACCCGCATCACATCATCCTGCGCACCGCCTGGGTGGTGAGCCCGGACGGCGCCAATTTCATCAAGACGATGCTCCGTCTGGGCGCCGATCGCCCCGAATTGCGCGTCGTCGGCGACCAGCATGGTTGCCCGACCGCGGCCGAGGATATTGCCCGCACGCTGATCGTGCTGCTGCGCGCCGCGACCGGCGACGCACCGCTTTGGGGCACGTATCATTTCGTCAATGGCGGCGAGGCGACCTGGCATGAACTGGCCGAAGCGGTGTTCGCCCGCGCGGCGACCCATGGCCGGCCGCAACCCAGAGTGGCCGCCATCACCACCGCCGATTATCCCACCCCGGCACGGCGGCCGGCCAATTCCCGGCTGTCGACCGCGCGGATCGAACGCGATTTCGGGGTCGTGCCGCGGCCGTGGCGGACGGCCATCGACGGTATCGTCGACCAACTTCTTTCGAAGGAGCGCGAGGGCGCATGAAGGGCATCATCCTGGCCGGCGGCAGCGGCACGCGGCTCCACCCGGCCACCTTGGCGATCAACAAGCAGCTGCTGCCGATCTATGACAAGCCGATGATCTATTATCCAATGTCGGTGCTGATGCTGGCCGGCATGCGCGAGGTTCTGATCATCTCCTCGCCCGACTATCTCGATAATTATCGCCGGCTGTTCGAGGACGGCAGCCAGTTCGGCATCAGGATCGATTATGCGCTCCAGCCGCGACCGGAAGGATTGGCGCAAGCCTTCACGATCGGCGCGCCCTTCCTCGAAGGTGGCCCGGGCATGCTTGTATTGGGCGACAACATCTTTTTCGGTGCCGATCTGAGCGAGCGCCTGCGTCGCGTGGTCCAGCGCGAGCGCGGAGCGACGGTCTTCTCATATCATGTCGACCAACCGGAAGCCTATGGCGTGGTCGAACTCGACGCCGAGGGTCGCGCCATCTCGATCGAGGAGAAGCCCAAGCAGCCCAAATCCCACCAGGCGGTGACCGGGCTGTACGTCTATGACGATCGTGTCTGCGAGCTGGCGCGGCAGGTGCGCCCCTCGCCCCGCGGGGAGCTCGAGATCACCGATCTCAACCGCATGTATATGGAAATGGGCGAACTCTATGTGGAGCAATTGTCGCGCGGCCATGCCTGGCTCGACACCGGCACGCATGATAGTTTGCTCGAAGCGTCCGAATTCGTCCGCACGGTTCAGCATCGTCAGGGGCTGCAAATCGCCTGCCTCGAGGAAATAGCGTTCGACAACGGCTTCATCGACGCTGCCCAGTTGCGACGGCGCGGCGAAGCTTTTGCCAAGACCGGCTATGGCCGATACCTGCTCTCGCTGGCGGACGGATTGCGGTAGATCGTGCGAATTCATGGATTTGCGTGGCGAACGAGGGCCTGAACCGGGGATTTTCTTCGCACCTCCCGCAATTCACCGCCTGGGCGGGGCAACGCGGAGGATCGACATTGACAGAGGTGCGAGCCTCGTGCTGTCGCAGGCAGGCCGGGTCCCGCAGGCAAGGCGCGATCGGCACGCCAGGGAGTTGCGGCGACCGGTGTGGCAGATCGACACGAAGAAGCGTAGATTGGCGGAGCATAGCGGCAAGGGGCCGCGGCATGGGGGCGTGCGATGAACATGAATATCGCTGATCCCAAATTGCACCCGCCAAAGTCGCGCGTTCCCCTCAGCGAGATTCAGGCGATGCGCGTCAGGCTGTGCCTGATGCTGCTGGTCGTCGACTGCCTTACGGTCTTCCTCGGCTGCATCCTCGGCAACGTCATCCGCTTCGGCGATCCGTTCGCCGCCACAGGCCTCAATCTCTTCTCGGTCGTGCTACCCATATATGTCGGTATCGCGATCAACAGCGACGCTTACGCCGCCGATGTACTGCCGGATGTGCAGACCGGCCTGTCGCGCGCGGCGATGGCCTATATCTTCGCGGTCTTCGCCGTCTTCTTTCTGGCTTACTACATGAAGGTGGCGTCGGATCTGTCGCGCGTCACGTCGGGCATCGCGATCCTGACCACGCTCGGCTCGATGGCCGCCGGCCGCTACCTGTGCTTCCTCTATATCAAGCGCCTGACCGGCATGAAGCTGGTCTACGATCTCATGATCATCGACGGGGTCACGATCACGCCGCCGCCGGGCGTCCACGTGCTCCGCACCACCGAAGACGATTTGTGCCCGGACGTCCACGATCCGCACATGCTCAACCGGCTCGGCATGCATTTGCAGGGCGTCGACCGGGTGGTGATCGCCTGCCCGCCCGAGCGCCGACAGGTCTGGGCGATGCTGCTCAAGGGATCGAACGTCAACGGCCACATCATCGCCGAGGAACTCGACGAGTTGGGCGCGATCGGAATCGGCACCTTCTCCGGCAATCACACGCTCGCGGTGGCGCATGCGCCGCTCGATCTCAGCCGCCGCGCGGTCAAGCGCGGTCTCGACCTGATCCTCACCATTCCCGGCGTGATCTTCCTGGCGCCGCTCCTGATCGCCGTGGCGATCGCGATCAAGCTCGATTCGAAGGGGCCGGTCTTCTTCCTGCAGCCGCGCGTCGGGCGCGGCAACCGCATCTTCCTGATGTACAAGTTCCGCAGCATGAAGCACGATCTGAGCGATCATGACGGCAACAAGTCGACCAGCCGCGACGACGATCGCGTGACCCGGGTCGGCCGATTCATCCGATCGAGCAGCATTGACGAGCTACCCCAATTGTTCAACGTGCTGCGCGGCGAAATGAGCCTCGTGGGGCCCCGGCCGCACGCGCTCGGCAGCCTCGCCGGCACCGAATTGTTCTGGGAAGTCGACGAGCGCTACTGGCATCGTCACGCCTCCAAGCCGGGCCTCACCGGGCTGGCGCAGGTCCGTGGCTATCGTGGCGAAACGCGCGAGCGGGTCGACCTGGCCAACCGGCTGCGCGCCGATCTGGAATATCTGAACGGCTGGACGATCTGGCGCGATATATCGATCCTGATGTCAACGATCCGGGTGGTCGTGCACAGGAATGCTTATTGAGGACTGATCGGCGGTCACGATGATCCTCCCCTTCCGGGGAGCAACCTTGTCGATCCGTGCGAAGCTGTTCAGCTTTTCCGTGCGTCTGCAATGGCCTTCGCCAGCGAGTCGTGCCCCACGGCGCCTGATATCAATTTATCGCCAATGACGAAGGCCGGCGTGCCGGTAACACCGATCCGCGTGGCCATGGCCAGATTGGCATCGACCTCGCGGGCAACCGCGGCGCTCTTGCTGTCCACGGCGACACGGCCGGCATCGAGCCCCACCGCCTTGCCGGCGGCGGCCAGATGCGCGTCATCGGGGCGGCCATCGGCGAAGACCGCGCGGTGGAAGGGCAGATAGCGGCCCTGCCTGGCCGCAGCGAGCGCGACGCGGGCAGCGACATCGCTCTGCGGCCCCAGCACGGGAATCTCGCGCCAGACGACCTTGAGCTTGGGATCCTCGGCCAGCAATTTATCGATATCGGGCGCGCTCGCGCGGCAATAGCCGCAATTATAATCGGTAAACATGACGAGGGTCACGTCGCCCTTGGGATTGCCCGCCCAGGCGCCTGCAAACGGCGTCTCGATCGCCGTGCGATCCGCGGAGATGACCTTGGCGGTCTCGTTCGCATGGAAGCGATCGATCGCTTCGGGAATGATATCGGGATGCGCGAGCACATAATCGTGCACCACCGCCTCGAGCGCGGCCTTGTCGGACGTACCGTGCGCGCCACCTGCGATGAAGACTCCGGCCGCCACACCGCCCAACCCCGTCAGCGCCATGCCGGCGAGTGTCCAACCTCTGGTCATATGTGCCATTATCGCCGTTTCTTCTTCTGGGCTTCGTCGCGGGCGGTCAGCGCAAGATCCTGCGCGCGGAGGTAATCGGGGGTGCCGACCGGAATGCCGTGCATCGCATTCTCAGCATTGGCCATAGCGAGACGCGGATTGCCTTCGAGGCTCCACTTCTCCGCACTAGCCAGATAAGCGCGGGGCTCATCCCCCAATTTGGTGTAGATCAGGCCGAGATTATACCATGCCTGCGGGTTCTCGTTATCGCGCTGGACCGCGACCTTGAGCACGTGCTCGGCCTCCTTCAGGTTCGCCGGATCATCCGTCGCGACGAGCGCATCGCCGAGTAGCGAGGCGATCAGCGGTGTCGATCGCGACTGCACCACTGCCTCGCGCAGCGGCGGAATTGCCAGCGCGGGCTTGCCCGATTCGAGCAGGATCTGCCCCTTCAATTCCAGGAAATAGGGATCTTGCGGGGCCATCGCCGTCAATGCATCGACCTCCTGCATCGCGCGATCGGGGTAACCGCTGCGATGCCACGCATAAGCCCGCGCATAATGCGCCGGCAGGCTCTGATCGCTCACCGGATATTTGTTCATCACGATGCGCGGCTCTTCCAGATAGCCGATCAGCTTCGCCTTGATGCGGAGGAAGCGCGCCTGCTGCGCCGGATCAGGTACCGTATTCCAGTAAGGCGATTTCTCCAGATCGGCGCGCAGTGCGAGCAGGCGATCCTCGGTCATCGGGTGATCGACCGCGAACGGATCGACATGGGTGAAGCTCGGCGTAAGGCGATATTCCTCGCGCTTCAGCTTCTCGAAGAAGCTGACCATCCCCTTGCCCGAATAATGCGAATCGTTGAGGTGACGCACCGCCGATGCGTCGGCTGCGCCCTCGACCGCGCGGCTGAATGCCAGGAATTTGCCTTCTGCGGCGCTCTGGCCGGCCATCATCGCTGCCATGCCCGCCTCGCCCGCACCCGCGGCAATCGCCGCGGCGCCGAGCAGCAGCGACAGCAGGGTGACGCGGGTCGCGGCCTTCGCGGCATCCTGTGCGGTCAGCGCCGAACCGCCGGTTTCGATATGGCCGAGTTCGTGCGCGATGACGCCCGCGACCTCGTTGGCCGTGTCGGCATGCTCGATCGTGCCCGAATTGATGAAGATCGCCTGGCCGACCGCAACGAAGGCGTTGATCTCCGGATCGTTGATCAGCACCAGTTTGACGGCGTTGGGCGAAAGCCCGGCCGAGACCGCCATCGGCGCAGTGATATCGCTGAAGAATTGCTCGGTCTCGGCATCGCGCAACACCGATTGCGCCAGTACCGGCTCCGCGACGAACGCCAGCGAAACGAATGCCGTGCAGGCGAGTCGCAGCGAACGGAAATGGCCGAACATCATCCCCTCACTGTTCTAGGCCCGCTGAACCGTGGCTTAAACACACATCAGGCGGCCCGCTTTGCTTCCGAAGCAAAGCGGGCCGCAAGACGATCACGCGCCGAACGTACGCTGCCACCAACCCCGGCGCGGCGCCCCGCCCTCACCGGGTTCGGCCGAGACCGTTTCGGTCGCTTCCTCCTCCGCCGACGCTGCCACGGCAGCTTCCGGTTCGGCCACCGAAGCGACCGGCTGACCGGCAGTAGCCGCCGCTGCACGGCGGCGGCGCGGCTTGGGCGCCGGCTCGGCTACTTCGGCAACGATCGCGACCGGCTCGGCCGCGACCTCGACGGGTGCGACCTCGGTAGCGGGCCCGACAGCCACATCGGCATCAGCGCGCTTGCGACGGGCCCGACGCGGCTTCGCGACGGGTTCCTCGGCCACCGGCGCTTCCTCTGCAGCGGCTGGCTCGGGCGCTGCCACTTCGGCCACCGCAGCCACTTCCGCCACCGGCTCGGCCGATTTGCGTGCGCGCGGACGGCGACGCGGGGCGGGCTTCTCTTCCGTCTCTTCAGGCTGCGGTTCGGCCTCTGCCACGATCTCGGGCGCGGCTTCGGACACTGCCTCGATCCCGGCTTCACCCGGCGCCTCGTCGCGACCGCCGCGACGGCGACCACCCCGACGGCCACGACGACCGCGGCGCTTACCGTCTTCGCCGCGGGCTTCCTCACCGTCCCCGGCTACAGCCGGCTTGGCTTCGGCGTCTTCGCCTTCGTCCGCTTCACCCTCGGATTCGCCATCCTCGTTCGCGGTTTCGATCGACTGCTCGCCCTCGCCGCGTTCGCGCTGACCACCACGGCGACGACGACGACGACGACGGCGACGGCCGTCACTATCGCCTTCACCCTCTTCGCCACGGCCTTCACCGCGGCTGTCGGCCTGCTGGACGGTCTCCTCGATCTCCTCTTCCTCGATCTCGTCGAGGATTTCGTCATCGGGCTCCGCGATGATCTGCTGCGGCAGGCGCGGCGCATGCGACGGCGGGGGTCCGGACGCCTCGACCGCCATGCGCGCGCCTTCCGGCGTACCGTCGCTCAGAACCTCGATCATCACGCCATAGCGCTCTTCGATGTCGGCGAGCTCCGCACGCTTGCGATTGAGGACGTACAGCGTCGCCTCCTGGCTGGCATGCAGGCACAGGCGCGAACCGCGGCCGCGCGCAGCCTCCTCCTCGAGCAGGCGCAGCGCCTGCAGGCCGGACGAGGAAGCGGTGCGGATGAAGCCTGATCCTTCGCAATGCGGGCACAGGCGGGTCGATGCTTCGAGCACACCCGTGCGCAGCCGCTGGCGGCTCATCTCGAACAAACCGAAGCCCGAGATGCGGCCGACCTGGATGCGCGCGCGATCGTTCTTGAGCGCCTCCTTGAGCGCCTTCTCGACCTTACGGATGTTCGATCCGTTCTCCATGTCGATGAAGTCGATGACGACCAGGCCCGCCATGTCGCGCAGGCGCAGCTGACGCGCGATCTCCTGGGCTGCTTCCAGATTGGTCGCGGTCGCGGTCTGCTCGATATTGTGCTCGCGCGTCGAACGGCCCGAGTTGATGTCGATCGAGACGAGCGCTTCGGTCGGGTTGATGACGATGTAACCGCCCGATTTCAGCTGGACGACCGGCTGGTACATCGCCGCCAGCTGATCCTCGACGCCGAAGCGCTGGAACAAGGGAATGGCGTCCGAATAAGGCAGGATCTTGCGCGCATGGCTCGGCATCAGCAGCTTCATGAAGCTGCGCGCGGCATGATAGCCCTCCTCGCCCTCGACGATGACCTCGTCGATATCCTTGCTGTAGATATCGCGGATGGCGCGCTTGATCAGATCATTGTCGCGATAAACTTCGGCCGGGGCCGATGACGATAAGGTCTTCTCGCGGATCTCGTCCCAGAGGCGGGCGAGGTAGTCGAAATCGCGCTTGATCTCGGGCTTGGTACGCTGGAGGCCGGCGGTGCGGACGATGCAGCCCATCGTACGCGGGAGATTGAGATCGGACAGGATCGATTTCAGGCGCTTGCGATCGGCGCTGTTGCTGATCTTGCGGCTGATGCCCCCGCCATGGCTGGTATTGGGCATGAGGACGCAATAGCGGCCGGCAAGGCTCAGATAGGTGGTAAGCGCCGCACCCTTGTTGCCGCGCTCCTCCTTGACGACCTGGACGAGCAGCACCTGACGGCGCCGGATCACGTCCTGGATCTTGTAGCGACGGCGCAGGTTCATGCGCCGCTGACGAAGCGATTCTACGCCGCCATCGTCGCCACCGGCAGAGGTCGGCTGCGGCGGCGGCGGCGCGCCTTCCTCGTCGTCATGATGGGCATGATCTTCGGCCGCATCGAGCAGCTCGCGCCCGCCGTCGTCGTCGAGGCGCTCATTGGCCTCGATCTCATCCTCGTCCTCATCCTCATTGTCGTCACGCGAGCGCAGCGCCTCTTCTTCGGCGGCATGCTCGGCTTCCTCACGGAGCAGAGCTTCGCGATCCTCCTTGGGGATCTGGTAATAATCGGGATGGATTTCCGAGAAAGCGAGGAAACCATGACGGTTGCCGCCATAATCGACGAACGCCGCCTGCAGCGACGGCTCGACCCGCGTAACCTTGGCTAGATAGATATTCCCCTTGAGCTGCTTGTGCTCTTCGGACTCGAAATCAAACTCCTCTATTCGATTCCCTTTGACGACGGCCACGCGGGTTTCCTCCCGGTGGCGCGCGTCGATCAACATGCGCATGGACATTCACTGGTCTCCGGGCGCCCGGCTTTGCCGACGAACGGCGCGGGGCGCGATGATAAGGGGGCGCATCCGGCGCGTTTGATCGCGCCGCATCAGCCCCGATGATGCTTGAATATGCCTCTGCGGCATGGCCACCCGGTCCACACTGGATTCCGGAAAGGTCCCGCGCCCACGTCCCGCACCCCGGTGCGGTCTGACGTGGAACAGGGGAGAAATGGCGCATGCGGCTTCAACCTGGATCGCCGGCCGCGATATGCTTCGCGCCGGGGGCGGACCGGCGAGGACGGAATGGTATCCGCCCAAGCTGGACACGGGTGCGTAGCATCTGCCTTATTGTCCGGCAACCGAAAGCACCGCGCTGACCGATCCATCCCGATATCGGTATCGCGGTGTGCCGTCGCAATAGTAAGCGGCAATGGATTCCCTCCGACTCGCCAATGCGTTAAACGGCTGTTCGTGCGAATGCAGGCGGCGATCTTCGGTGCGATCTTGCTGGCGGCAAGCGGGGCGCAAGCTGCGTTGCCACCCAATCGCGCGACTGCCGCCATTCCGCCGCGTCCGGCCCGGCTCCAGCTGCCGAGGATCGAGGGGCCCAAACGATCCGATCTGCCGTTGGTGGTGATCGATGCCGGCCATGGCGGGCACGACCCGGGATCGTCGTCGTCCGACGATAGCGAACGCGAGAAGACGATCGCGCTTGCCATCGCCAAGGCGATTCGCGACGAACTGGTCGAAAGCGGCCGCGTGCGTGTGGCGCTCACCCGATCCGACGACCGCTTCCTGATCCTGGCCGAACGGCGCGAGATCGCTCGCGCGCTCCATGCCGATCTCTTCATCTCGGTCCACTGCGACAGCGCCCCCACGCCGGCGGCACGGGGCGCAAGCATCTACACCCTGTCCGAAACCTCTTCGGACCGGGTCGCGGCAGCGCTGGCGACGCGCGAGAACAAGGCCGACGTGATCAACGGCGTCGATCTGTCGAGCGCGTCGAACGATGTATCCTCGATCCTGATCGATCTGGCGCAGCGCGAGACGATGAATACCTCCTCGGCCTTTGCTGCCAGGCTCCAGCGCGAACTGGCGCCGCTGATCGGGCTGAAACCGACCTTCCACAAATTTGCCGGGCTGATGGTGCTGAAGGCCCCCGACGTACCTTCGGTGCTGCTCGAGACGGGTTATATTTCGAACGACGACGATCTCGCGCTCCTCACCTCTTCCAGCTATCGTCACAAGATCGCTTTGGGGGTACGCCGTGCGATCGAGGCGCATTTCGCGCGCCAACTGGTCGAAAAGACCAGGGACAGGGAGGAGATGCCATGATCCGTTCGACCATTGCCGCCGCGACCATCGGGCTTCTGCTGGCCTGTACCGCGCCCGCCGCCACCCCCTCACCCGCGATCGCGGCAGCGATTGCCGATCCGGCCCGTCCGGCGAGCGACAAAGCACGCGATGACGAGCGCAAGCCGGCCGAAATGCTTGCGTTCGCCGGGATCAAGCCGGGCATGGTCGTGCTGGAGATGATGCCGGGCGGCGGCTATTTCACCCGCCTCTTCTCCGACATGGTCGGCCCCAAGGGCAAGGTGATGGCCTATGTCCCCGACGAATTCCTGACCAAATCCACTCGTGCGATCGATGGCGTGACGGCGCTGTCGAAGGAGTCGGGCCGCGAGAATATCACGGTCGAGCATGATCCGCTGATGCAGCCCGGCCCCGACAACCTGATCGACGTCGCCTGGACCTCGCAAAATTATCATGATTTCCACAATCTGCCGGGCATCGACATGGTCGCGGCCAACAAGGTGCTGTTCCGCATGATCCGCCCGGGCGGGACCTATATCGTGCTCGATCACTCGGCTCCGGCCGGATCGGGTGCGGCCAACACGCAGGATCTGCACCGGATCGACGCGGCTTTGGTGCGGCAGGAAGTGGAAGCCGCCGGCTTCGTCTTCGACGGCGAGAGCAAGGTGCTCGCCAATCCCGCCGATACGCGCACGGTCAAAATATTCGATCCTTCGATCCGCGGCCACACCGATCAGTTCGTGCTGCGTTTCCGCAAGCCGGGCAAAGCCGGCTGAACGCCGCAAGGCGCTTCCACCTCAGGTGATCAAGCTCTAGACGCAACCCGGTGAAGCTTGCTCTCCCCCATTGGCGACTCCCGCATCTCGGGCTGCGCGAACGCGCGCGCCGTTTTCTCGGACGGCGGCGCGGTCGCTGGACCGTCGGCATCCTGGCGATGCTCGTCATCGGCTATGCGGCCTTCTGGATGCTCTTCCTGCGCGGGCTTCCGTCGGCGGAAGCGCTGCTGAACTACCAGCCACCTCTGCCCACCAACGTGCGCGCTTATGACGGCACGCCGATCTACAGCTTCGCGCGCGAGCGGCGCGTCGAGCTCTCCTACGACGAACTGCCGCCGCAGGTGGTCCACGCCTTCCTCTCGGCCGAGGACAAGGATTTCTTCCACCACCACGGCGTCGATCCGATGAGCTTCCTGTACGCGGTGTTCGACTATGCCCGCAAAAGCGGCACTGGCGAGCGCGCGCGCGGCGGATCGACCATCACCCAGCAGGTCGCGAAGAACCTGCTGCTCGGCAACGAATATTCGCCTACCCGTAAGGTCAAGGAAGTCGCGCTGGCGATGCGCATCGAGCGCGCCATGACCAAGCAGCAGATCCTGGAACTCTACCTCAACCAGATTTTCCTCGGCCGGAACGCTTATGGCATCGAGGCGGCCGCGCGCGCCTATTTCGACAAATCGGCCAAGGACCTGACGGTACCCGAGGCGGCCTATCTCGCGGTGCTGCCCAAGGCGCCCTCCAATTACGACCCCGAACGCCACGCTGCCCGCGCGCTGGAGCGGCGCGCTTATGTGCTGCGCGAGATGGTGGCCAACGGCTACATCACCGCGGCCGAGGCGCAGGCCGCCAACGCGACCCCGCTCGGGACGGTCGAGCGTTCGGATGCCCGCCGCGATGCCGAGCGCGCGTTCGACGGTTATTATATGGAGGAAGTCCGGCGCGAATTGATGACCAAATATGGCGAGGATGCCGATACCGGCCAGAACAGCGTCTATTCGGGCGGCCTGTGGGTACGGACCTCGCTCGATCCCGTCGCCCAGAAGGCGATGGAGCAGGCGTTGCGCGATGGCCTTGCGCGGTTCGAGGCCGCCGGCGGTTGGCGCGGACGCGCGGGTCATATCGATCCGGGCCCAGGCTGGCCCGATCGCCTCGCGCATGTCCAGGTCGGCGCCGGCTACAGCAATTGGCGCGTCGCGGTGATCCTGTCGCGCGACCAGGCCAAGGCTGATCTGGGCTTCACCGACGGAACCACCTCCAGCCTGTTCCCGTGGGGTGCGGCCGCGCCCAAGCGCGGCGTCGGTGGCCGCGCGTTCGATTTCCTCAAGGCCGGTGATGTCGTGATCGTGGCGCCGGCGGGCAGCGGCTGGGCGCTGCGATCGATCCCCGAGATTTCGGGCGGGATGGTCGCCGAAAACCCGCACACCGGCCAGGTTCTGGCGATGCAGGGCGGGTTCGACAGCAAGGAGCCGTTCAACCGCGCCACGCAGGCCGAGCGCCAGCCCGGGTCCTCGTTCAAGCCGTTCGTCTACATGGCGGCGCTCGAAAGCGGCATGACGCCGGCCTCGATCATCGAGGACGGGCCGTTCTGCGTCTTCCAGACCGCGCAGCTCGGCACCAAATGCTTCCGCAACTTCTCGGGCGGCTATGCCGGGCCGCAGACGATGCGCTGGGGGGTCGAGCAATCGCGCAACCTGATGACGGTACGCGCGGCATCGCAGGCGGGCATGGAGAAGGTCGTCGCGGTCGCCAAGGCGTTCGGCGTAGGCGATTACAAACCCTATATCGCTTACTCGCTCGGCGCGGGCGACACGACCGTGCTGCGGATGGTCAATGCTTACTCGATGCTCGCCAATCAGGGGCGCAGTTTGAAGCCGACCCTCATCGATTTCGTCCAGGATCGCCGCGGCAAGGTGATCTGGAAGGCTGACAACCGTCCATGCGAAGGCTGCAATGCCAGGGACTGGAATGGCGGCGCGATGCCGCGCCCGCGCCCGCGATCGGCGCAGGTGATCGATCCGATGACCGCCTACCAGATGGTGCACATCATGGAGGGCGTCGTCCAGCGTGGCACCGCGACCGTGTTGCGTGATCTCGGCCGGCCCTTGTTCGGCAAGACCGGCACCAATAGCGGCCCGACCAGCGTGTGGTTCGTCGGCGGATCGCCCGATCTCGTCGGCGGGGTCTATATCGGTTACGACAAGCCACGCCCGATGGGGGGCTATGTCCAGGGCGGCACGATTGCCGCACCGATCTTCCGCCAGTTCGCGCAGGTGGCGATGAAGGATATGCCGATCGTCCCGTTCAAGATCGCGCCCGGCATCCGCATGGTTGCGATCGATCGCCGTTCGGGCCGCAAGATATTCGGGAGCTGGCCCACCGAAGGCGATCCCAAGGCGCCGGTGATATGGGAAGCATTCAAGCCCGAGAGCGAGCCGCGCCGCGCGCTCAATCATCAGGAAACCGTCCGCGCCGCCCCACGCCGTGCGATCCATAGCGACAGCGACTTCTTGGCAAGTCGGGGGGTATCTACTAACTGGGAGATCATCCCGTCCCCCGGCAATCATCGCCGGGGCCCAGTTCGACTGACGGGCCTGGATCGCGGCGGGTGTCGCGGACCATCAGAACACCGGAGATTCGCCCATGCGCGCCGAAGCGCAAACCCATATCGACCAGATCGACGCCGCTTTGGCGCTGGTCCGCCGCTTTCTCGACTGGGACCGCGCTGTCCGCCGGCTCCATGAGCTCAATGCGCGCGTCGAAGATCCGAAGCTGTGGGACGATCCCAAGCAGGCGCAGAGCGTCATGCAGGAGCGCCGTCGGCTCGACGAGGCGATCGAGGCGGTCAAGGCGATCCAGTCCGAACGCGATGATACGATCGAATTGATGGAGATGGCCGAGGCCGAAGGCGACGAAGGCATGGTCGACGAGGGCGTCGCCGGGCTGGCGGCGCTGGCCGAACGTGCCGAGCGGGACAAGATCAAGGCGCTGCTGGCCGGCGAGGCCGATGCCAACGACTCCTATATCGAGATCAATGCCGGCGCCGGCGGAACCGAGAGCCAGGATTGGGCCGAAATGCTCCAGCGCATGTATACGCGTTGGGCCGAACGCCGCGGCATGAAGGTCGAGCTGATCGATCACCATTCGGGCGAGCAGGCCGGAATCAAATCCGCCACTCTGCTGCTCAAGGGCGAGAATGCCTATGGCTATGCCAAGACCGAGAGCGGCGTCCACCGGCTGGTGCGGATCAGCCCCTATGACAGCGCGGCACGGCGCCATACCAGCTTCTCGTCGGTATGGGTCTATCCGGTGATCGACGACGACATCCAGATCGACATCAACGAAAGCGAATTGCGGATCAACACCTATCGCGCCTCGGGCGCGGGCGGCCAGCACATCAATACGACCAATTCGGCGGTGCGCATCACCCACTTGCCGACCGGCATCGTCGTCCAGTGCCAGAATCAGCGATCGCAGCACAAGAACAAGGCCGAAGCCTACAACCAGCTGCGTGCGCGCCTCTACGAGCGCGAACTGGCCGAGCGCGAGGCGGCCGCCAACGCGCAGCATGCCAGCAAGACCGATATCGGCTGGGGCCACCAGATCCGCTCCTACGTGCTCCAGCCCTATCAGCTGGTGAAGGACCTGCGCACCGGCGTCACCTCGACCGCGCCGTCCGACGTGCTCGATGGCGATCTCGACAAGTTCATGGCCGCTGCCCTCTCGCAGCGCGTGACGGGCGAGACGGTCGAGGTGGAGGACGTCGAGTGAGACAGGCCACAGCGCTGATCGCGGCGCTGTCATTAGCCGGGTGCCACCTCCATAAGGCCGCAGAAGAAACGCGCACGTCGGCGGGCTTTCCCCAGGCCGACCGGCCGGTGGCGAAGATCGTATCGGCGACATGGTCGAACGAACCCGATCGCGATCGCCGCGGCGAGGCCGAAGCGGTGATGAAGGCCGCTGGCGTGGTCCGGGGCATGACGGTGGCCGATATCGGCGCCGGCGAAGGCTATTATACGGTGCGGCTGGCGGCGAAGGTCGGCGCCAGGGGCCGCGTGCTGGCAGAGGATATCGTGCCCGCCTATCATGACCAGCTGGCCGACCGGATCTATCGCGAGCATCTCGACAATGTCTCTGTCCGGCTCGGCCAGCCGACCGATCCCGGCCTGCCCGCCGGCAGCTTCGACCGGATCTTCATGGTCCATATGTACCATGAAGTGGGTGAGCCGTACGAATTCCTATGGCGGATGCGGCCGGCACTATCGAATGGCGGCGAGGTCGTCGTGGTCGATGCCGACCGGCCGACGCAAAATCATGGCACGCCGCCAGCCCTGCTCGACTGCGAATTCAAGACGGTGGGCTATATGCTGGTGAAGCGGATGAAGATGCCGCAGGCTGGCGGCTATCTGGCGCTCTACAAAGCCCAGGGGCCGAGGCCCGAGCCGCGGGCGATGAACGCCTGTAAAATTTGACCCGGGTGGAGGCGGGCGGCTCACACCGCCCGCCCCTGCCTTATTTACCCTGCAGATCGACGCCCAGATAGGTCGCCGGACGATTGCCGCGCTGGATCAGCAACAGCACCGTCTTGAGCCCGGCCTTCTTCGCGGCATCGATCGCCGCGGCGGCTTCGGCCGTGCTGGCCACCGGGCGCTGGTTGATCGCGAGGATGATGTCGCGCGGCTGGATGCCCTTGCTGGCGGCGTCGCTCGACTGATCGACCCCGGTCACCACCACGCCCTTCACCGGCGCCTGCAATCCGAGCTGCTGGGCGAGCGCTGCCGTGAGCGTCTGCAGCGACAGGCCGATGGCGGCGCGCACCGAGGCCGGGGCGCTCTGCCCCGGCGGGGTGGCCGGGTTGCCGTCGTCCTGATCGTCGTCGGTCGAGGCAAGCTGATCCTCGGGCGGACGTTCCGACAGGACCGCGGTGACGGTCATCGGCTTGCCGTTGCGGAGCAACTCGATCGGGACCCTGGAGCCGACCGTCAGGCGCGCGACGATGTAGGACAAAGTGTTGTCGGGCGTGATCTCCTGCCCGGCGACCTTGAGAATGACGTCGCCCTGCTGAATACCCGCACGCGCCGCCGGCTGGCTCGGCTCGACGCGCGAAACGATCTGCCCATGATCCTTGGGCAAGCCGAGCGCAGCCGCGATATCCTCGGTCATCGGCTGGATGCCGACGCCCAGATAGCCGCGATGGACGCGCTCGCCTTTCATCAGCTGTAGGACGACAGGCTTCGCCTGCTCGGCGGGAATGGCGAAGCCGATGCCGACGTTGCCGCCGGTGGGCGAGTAGATGGCGGTGTTGATGCCGACGACGTTGCCGTTCAGGTCGAACATCGGACCACCCGAATTGCCCTGGTTGATCGCCGCATCCGTCTGGATGTAGCGATCATAGGCGCCGCCGCCCTGGCTGATCGAGCGGTGGATCGCCGAGACGATGCCGGCGGTGACCGTGCCGCCGAGCGCGAATGGATTGCCGATCGCGATCACCCAATCGCCGACGCGCGTGCGGGTCGAATCACCGAACTGGACGAAGGGCAGCCCCTTCGCCTCGATCTTGAGCACCGCCAGATCGGAGGTGGCGTCCTTGCCGACGATGGTCGCCTTATACTCCTTGCGATCGGACAGGGTGACGGTGACCGTGGAGACGGTGACCTTGCCCTGTTCGGTCGGCACGCCCGAAATGACGTGGTTGTTGGTGACGATGTAACCGTCCGACGAGATGATGAAGCCCGATCCCAGCGATGTCGCCTCGCGCGTGACCGGCTTGCCATCGTCGCCGATGCCGCCTCCACCGCCCGGGCCAGCCTGGCCGCCGAACTGACGGAAGAAATCCTCGAAAGGGGTGCCCGAGAACGGGCTCTGCGGGCGATTGACCTGCACCTTCTGCGTGGTCGAGATGTTGACGACTGCGGGCGCTAGCTTGGCGGTGAGATCGGCAAAGCTCATCGGCGCGCCGCGCGGCGCCACCGCGGCCATCTGCTCGGGCGCGTTCTGGGCTACACCTCCGCCGGAAGGCTGCTGCGACGCGACGGTCGCGGCGGCACCCCCCACCAAAAGAGCGGCAGTGATCGCATAAGCATATCGCACTGGGCGAAACTCCTAATTCGCTGACAAGCCGTCGGAAGGACTCCGCGGACCGTAACGGGCGGCGAGGAGTGCCGATCCACGGCTGAACGGATATTGAATGGCGGCGGGCTGTTATTTTTGGCCCTTGAATTGGCGCAGATAGGCATTGTCCGGCGACAATATCACCGAAGCGGCCCCACGCGGATTCTCGTCGTCCGTCCCGAAGGTCACCCGGTAGGACTGCATCGCCCGATAGAAATCGTAGAAATCGGGATCCTTGCCGAAGCTGGCCGAATAGGTCTGTGCCGCCTTGGCATCGGCATCGGCCATGATGATCTGGGCCGCGCGACGGCCTTCGGCCTCGATCGAGCGCGCTTCCTGCTGACGCGCGGTCTTCATGCGATTGAACGCGCTGTCGAGCGGCGTGCCGTCCGGCAGATCGGCACGCTTGATCCGGACATCGACGATCTCCGCGCCATATTGCGCGGCGACTCGAGCGAGGGCGGTGCGGATATTGCCCATCACCTCGTCACGCTCGGGGCTGAGCAAGTCCTTGAACTCGCGCTTGCCGAGCTCGTTGCGCAGCGCCGAACCGAGGATCGGCTTCAATGCATCGGCGACACGGCGCTCGCTGCCGGCAGCCACATACATCTTGACCGGATTGACGATCCGATAGCGCGCGAAGGCGTCGACCTCGAGCCGTTGCTGATCGGTCGAGAGAACGCCCTGACGCGGCATGTCGAAATCGAGCACGCGCTTGTCGACCCAGACGATCGATTGCACGAACGGGACCCGCCAGAAGACGCCGGCACCGGTACGTCCGAATTCTTCCTTGCGGTCATAGCCGTTGACGATCGTAACCGGGTTGCCGAACTGAAGCACGAGGGCCTGCTTGGTTTCGGGCACGACCGCGAGCGAGCTTGCGCCCAAGGCCAGGACGACCAGGGCGAAACCGCCCCACAGCAAAGGGTTGCGGCGAACGAGGTCGATCATTTCGCCGCTCCCTGCGGTGCCTTCTGCGCAGGCAGAACCGGCAGATAGGGCGTGATGCCCGGCGCCTCGACGATCGTCTTGTCGGTCTTGGCCAGCACCTTCTCCATCGTTTCGTAATACATGCGCTGGCGGGTGACCCCCGGCGCGAGCTTATATTGCGCATAGACGCGATCGAACGCGCCCGCCTCACCATCGGCGCGGGCGGTGACCTGGGTGGCGTAGGCGCCGGCCTGATTGCGATAGGATTGCGCCATCTGCTGCGCGGCAGAGACTTCCTTGAAGGCGTCCATCACCGCATTCGGCGGATCGGCCTTCTTGATCGCCACGCCCTGGATGGCGACGCCGGATCGATAGCTATCGAGCAATTCCTGGGCGCGGGCGGCGACCCGCGCCTCGATCTGGCCGCGCTGCGGACCGATCGCGTCATTAAGGCTCACGCGGGCAATCGCCTCACGCATCGCGCTTTCGGTGACTTCCTTGATCGTGCCGTCGGGATCCTGGAGCTCGAACATGTAGAGTTCGGGATCGCGGATGTTCCAGCGCACCGAATAGTCCAGATCGAGGATATTCTCGTCACCGGTGAGCATCAGATTCTGGCCGCCGTTGCTCTCGCCGGCCCCATCGATATCGATGACATGGATATTGTCGACATCGAGCTTGGTGACGATGTCGAGCGGCGCCGGTAGCGAGAAGCCGAGGCCTGGACCGAGCGTGCTGACATATTTGCCAAGCCGGGTGACGACCCCGCGCTGCTGCGGCCCGATCGTATGGGTGCTGGTCAGCGCGATCCAGAGCAGGATGACGGCCAGCACGACCCACCGGCCGATCCCGCCGAAATCGAAGTTGATCGGGCCGCTGCCGCCCCCGCCGCCGCCACCGAGACGCGCGCGCCCGCGCCGGATCAGCGCGTCGAGCGCGGAGGGGCCGGGTTTGCCGTCGGGCTTGCGACGCGGGCTCCACGGGCTTTTCGGCCCATCCGAATCGCCACCACCCGAGCCGCTGCCCCAAGGGCCGCCCTCATTCAGCAAGGGTCCGCTAATCTTGTTGTCCATTTGGCCTTTATAGGGCTGGTCTTGGGGAAAAACAGTGGTCTCCCCGCGCGGCGTGCTTATGTGACGGCGCATGACCGATCCCGATGCTCTTTCCCATGCGCTCGATAGCGTGCCCGATCCCGTTTCCGGCCGGGGGTTGATCACCTCCGGCCGCGCCGCCCGGCCGACCCGATCGGGCGGAACGGTCGATGTCGTCATTGAGGTCGGCGGGATCGATCCGGTCGGCCGCGCCGCGCTCGAGCAGCAGGTACGCACCGCCCTCCTGGCCGAGGCCGATGTCGAAACGGTACGGATCGCGCTGACCGCCGAGCGCGGCGGTGGCGGCCCGCGCCTGCTTGCAGTGGCCAGCGGCAAGGGCGGGGTCGGGAAGTCGACTCTCGCCGCCAACCTCGCCGTCGCGTTGGCCAGAACCGGCCTGCGCGTCGGGCTGGTCGATGCCGATATTTATGGCCCCTCGCAGCCGCGACTACTCGATGCCAACGAGAAACCGACCGCCGAGGACGGCAAATTGATCCCCGTCCCCACCCGCTTCGGCGTGCCGATGCTGTCGATGGGGCAATTGGTGGCGCCGGGCCAGGCGATCGCCTGGCGTGGGCCGATGGCGGGCAATGCGCTCGGCCAGTTGGTCGACGCCCACTGGGGCGATACCGAGTTGCTGATCGTGGACATGCCGCCGGGCACCGGCGACGTGCAGCTTTCTATGATCCAGAAGCACCGCCCGGCCGGCGCGCTGATCGTTTCGACCCCGCAGGACCTGGCGTTGATCGACGCGATGCGCGCGATCGATCTGTTTGCCAAGGCCAACATTCCGATCATCGGCTTGGTCGAGAATATGGCGGGTTACGTCTGCCCGCATTGCGGGGAGGTCTCCGATCCTTTCGGCCATGGGGGTGCCGAGGCAGAGGCCAAGGCGCGTGAAATACCCTTCATGGGCCGGGTGCCGCTCTCGATCGACATCCGCCGCGCATCGGATGCCGGCGATCCCCCGGCGGCCGGCTTCGGCGCCGAGGCTGCGCCGTTTCGCGCTATCGCCGAAGCGGTGCGCGCTTGGCTGAACCCTTCCGCCTCCCCGGTGTTCTGACGATCATGCCACTCACATCCGACGCCGATATCGCCGAACTCCTCACCGAAACCCGCACGATCGCGTTGATCGGCGCATCCGATCGCCCCGGTCGGCCGAGCTATGGCGTAATGAAGGTGCTGCAGGATTGGGGCTATCGCGTCCTGCCGGTCAATCCGCAGATCACCGGCGAGCATGTGCATGGCGAATATGTCTGGCGCGAGCTCGGCCAGATCGGTGAGCCGATCGATATGGTCGATATCTTTCGTCGCCCCGAAGCTGCCGGCGAAGCAGTGGATGCGGCGATTGCGGCTGGGGCGAAATCGGTCTGGATGCAGATCGGGGTGGTCAACGAAGCCGCCGCGGCACGGGCCGAGGCGGCGGGGCTTAAGGTGGTGATGGATCGCTGCCCGGCGATCGAATTGCCACGGTTGAGGGTGCCGCGCCGCTAGACGATTCTCAGCGAATGCTCGCCACGATCGCCCGCTCGCTGAGCCTTGCCACCGCAGCGGTATGGATCGCTGGCGCGCTGGCAAGAACGCCGAATGCCTCGCCTTTCGGTGAATTGTAGCGGATCGGGACGCCCAGCGCATCCGTGACGACGGCGCCCGCTTCCTCGGCGATCAGCGCCGCAGCGGCGATATCCCATTCATGCCCCCAGCGCAGGCTGGCGGAGAGATCGGCCTCATCGGCGGCGATTTTCGCGATGCGCAGCGCGATCGAGTTGGGCCGGGGGACCAGGACCAGATCGCTATCGATCTTGGGCAAGGTGTCGGCCGGCACGCGCGCGCCGGGCATCTCCGTGCGGGTCGAGGCGCGAAGCGGCACGCCATTGCGGGTGCCACCTTCGCCTAGCACAGCCCGCCAACGCTCATCGCGCGCCGGGGCATCGAGCACGCCCAACACAACGCGATTATTCTCGACCAGCGCCACCGAGACGCACCAGCCGGTTCGCCCGCGCAGATAATCGCGCGTGCCGTCGATCGGATCGACCACCCACACACGGGGATGACCAAGCCGCTCTTCGCTATCCGCGGTTTCCTCCGACAACCAACCGGCTTCGGGCAGCAGCGCGTGAAGCCGAGCCTTGAGCAGGCGATCCACCGCGAGATCGACCTCGCATACCGGATGGCCGGGCTCCTTCTCCCACGTGCGATAATCGGTCTTCCAGCGGCTGAGCGCCAACGCGGCGGCCTCGGCCGCGATGTCCGCGACCGCGTCGATCAGCCGATCAGGCACCAGCGACCGTCATCCCGTCGATACGGACCGTCGGCACATCCATCGCGCGGCGGAATTCGAGATCGTCGGCCGCGGCCATGTTCAGGAACATGTCCTTGAGATTGCCGGCGATGGTGATCTCAGCGACCGGCTCGACCAGCTTGCCGTCGCGGATCGCGAAGCCCGATGCACCGCGGCTATAATCGCCGGTGACGCCGTTGACGCCATGCCCGATCAGTTCGGTGACGAACACGCCGAGCTTGATGTCGGCGATCAGGCCATCGACCGAAACCGTTCCCGGCTGGAGAAAGAGGTTCGACGTGCCGGCACCGGGCGCGCCACTGCCGCCGCGACTGGCATGACCGGTCGGCGCGAGCCCGAGCTGACGGGCCGAAGCACTGTCGAGCAGCCAGGTCGTGAGCACGCCATCAGCGATGATGTCCATCGCGCTGGTCGGCAGACCTTCACCATCGAAGGCGCGGCTGCGCAGCCCGCGCGGGCGATGCGGATCATCACGGATGGTGAGTCCCTTGGCGAACACCTGCTCACCGAGTTTGCCGAGCAGGAAGCTGGTACGGCGCGCGATCGCGGCGCCGGTGATCGCACCGGCGAGATGGCCGAGCAGGCTGCTCCCCACGCGCGGATCGAATACGACCGGCATCGGCCCCGACGCGAGCTTGCCGGGATTGAGGCGGGCAACCGTCAGCTCGGCAGCACGGCGGCCGATCGCCTCGGGATCCTCGAGATCGACGAGATGGCGCGTCGAATGATAGGCATAATCGCGCTGCATGCCGGCACCGGTGCCGCCGATCACGCTCGCCGAGCAGCCATAGCCCGACGTGATCGAGCCGCGGGCGAAGCCGGTTGAGGTGGCGAGCGCCATCAGGGTGCGGCCCGCACTCGCGCCCGCGCCTTCGCTGTTGGTGATGCCTTCTACGGCGCGTGCGACTTCCTCGGCGGCAAGCGCACGTTCCTTAAGCGCAGCCGGCGAAGGATCGGCACCATCGTCGCCATCGACGTCGATCGCGCTGCCGGTGAGCAGGCGATCGGCAGGCGCCAGGCCGGCATACTCATCCTCGGGCGCCTCGCGCGCCATCGCGGCGGCACGATCGACCAACGCGATCAGCGCGTCCGACGAAAGATCCGAAGACGAGACGCTGGCGGAACGCTTGCCGACGAAGAGACGCAGCCCGATCTCCTCACCATCGGAACGACCTACGTCTTCGAGCGCGCCAAGGCGCACTTGCACCTCGGTCGACTGGTTGCGGAAATAGACGGCATCGGCGGCATCGGCCCCGGCGCGGCGTGCGGCCGCGACGAGATCGGCGACCCGGGATTCTGCATCGGCAACGGAAAACATGAGCCTGCCCTTAAGCAGCATGAGAGGCGAGGTCACCCCCTGAATGTCAGCGCGATGCCGTGCCGACTGCAAGGCAGGCGAGGAAGACCAGAAGCCCGGCAAAACGGTTGGCGCGGAAACGCATCAGCGCATCGGCGGGATCGTCACGGCGCAGGCCCATCACCTGCCAGCCGAAATGCAGGCCGGCGGGGAGCAGCGCGACGAGCACGAGCGGATCGGGGCGGACCGCCCAGAAAGCGCCTCCCCACAGGACGAGCGCAAGCGCATAGAAGATTGCGATCCCGCCGCGGGCATGCGCACCGAGCGCGCGGGCCGAGGATTTGACCCCCGCCAGCGCATCGTCCTCGACATCCTGCAAGGCGTAGATCGTGTCGTAGCCGATCACCCAGAAGATCGCGCCGAGATAGAGAAGCAGCATCGCCGGCGCGACCGATCCGGTCACCGCCGGCCAGCCGACCAGCCCTGCCCACGAGAAAACGATGCCGAGCCAGGCCTGCGGCCACCAGGTGATCCGCTTCATGAAGGGGTAAGCCGCGACCGGCGCAAGGCTGAGCAAGGCGATGATCTGCGCGGTGCGATTGATCTGGAGCAGAACCACCAGGCCGATCAGGCAAAGGCCGATCAGATACGCCCAGGCGAGCTTGAGCGGCAGCCTTCCGCTCGCCAGCGGACGATCGCGCGTGCGGGCGACGCGTGCATCGAGATCGCGATCGACGATATCGTTATAGACACAGCCGGCGCCGCGCATTGCAAGCGCGCCGAGCGCGATCCAGAGCAGGAGATCCCAGCGGGCGAAGGCGCCGCCGGCCAGCGCGACCGCCCATGCGCCGGGCCAGTAGAGCAGCCATGCGCCGATCGGACGATCGAAGCGGGCAAGCTGGACCAGATCGCGCACGCGACTCGGGAGCAAGGCGAGCGGCCGGCGGTGTTCGCTATCGGGAACGATTGTGGGTTGCTGCATCTCTTTTCCGTCGCCCCTGCGCAGGCAGGGGCCCATCTCTCTATCGACCATCGACAGCACTCGTGGGAAGAGAGATGGGCCCCTGCCTGCGCAGGGGCGACGATATATGTGAGAAAAATGCCCGCTACTCCCGCCTGGCCGCCTGCCAGCACGCCTCGCCTGTTCATCGACGAGCCGCTTGAGGCAGGCACCGTCATTACCCTCGATGGCGCGCCTGCCAACTATCTCGCCAATGTGATGAGGCTCAAGGCTAGCGATCCCGTCCGGCTGTTCGACGATCGCACCGGCGAATGGCTCGCGACCGTCAGCGATGTCGCGAAACGCGCCATCACCCTCGGCATCCAGGACAAACTCGGCGAGCGTGAGGCCGTTCCCGATCTCTGGCTATTGTTCGCGCCGATCAAGAAAGGCCGAATCGACTGGCTGATCGAGAAGGCGACCGAGCTCGGCGTCGCGCGGCTCCAACCGGTGATCACGCGGCGCACGATCGTCGACCGGCTCAACCTCGATCGGCTGCGCGCGCATGCGATCGAGGCAGCCGAGCAATGCGATCGAACGGCGCTCCCCGTGCTCGAGGAGCCGGTGAAGCTGGAGACGTTGCTTCGCAGCTGGGACGCCGGGCGCGCCTTGATCTTCGCCGACGAAACCGGCGGTGCCCCGCTGGCGCAGGTCGCGAAGCAAGGCCCCGCGGCGATCCTGATCGGCCCGGAAGGCGGCTTCACCGACGAGGAACGCGGGATCATCGCCGGGGTAGCCGGCGCCTGCCCGGTCAGCCTCGGCCCCCGCATCCTGCGCGCCGATACTGCCGCCGCCGCCGCGATCGCGGTGTGGATGGCGGCTGCCGGCGACTGGTGAAACCGCGCTTCCAAATCCGCTAGCGTACCGATCGGTACAGAGCTATTGGCGCGCCCATGACGACACGCAGCGCCGACGCCGGCCACGACCCCCTGATCGAGAGCCGCGCCGACATGATCGGTGTCTTTTCCGGAGGCGAAAAGCCGAGGGAAGACTGGCGGATCGGCACCGAGCACGAGAAATTCACGTACGCCCGTTCCGATCATCACGCCCCTTCCTACGAGGAGAAGGGCGGCATCCACGCGCTGCTGATCGGGATGACGAAATTCGGCTGGGAACCCGTCTACGAAGGCAGCAACATCATCGCGCTGAGCGGCGCCGATGGCGGCATCAGCCTCGAGCCTGCGGGCCAGTTCGAGCTTTCGGGCGCCCCGCTCGACAATCTCCACCAGACCTGCGCCGAGGCAGGCCGCCATCTGAAGCAGGTCAAGGAAATCGGCGACAAGCTCGGCATCGGTTTCCTCGGGCTAGGGTTCTGGCCCGACAAGACCCGCGCCGAACTGCCGATCATGCCCAAGGGCCGCTATGAGATCATGCTGCGCCACATGCCACGCGTGGGCTCGCTCGGCCTCGACATGATGCTGCGCACCTGCACCATCCAGACCAACCTCGATTATGCGAGCGAGGCGGACATGGTGAAGAAATTCCGCGTCAGCCTGGCGCTGCAGCCGCTCGCGACCGCGCTGTTCGCGAACTCGCCCTTCACCGAGGGCAAGCCCAACGGCTTTCTCTCTTATCGCAGCCACATCTGGACCGACACCGATCCGCATCGCACCGGCATGCTGCCGTTCGTCTATGACGAGGGCTTCGGCTATGAGGCTTATGCCGATTACATGTTGAACGTGCCGATGTATTTCGTCTTCCGCGACGGCAAATATATCGACGCGGCGGGCCTCTCCTTCCGCGACTTCCTCGACGGCAAACTCTCCGTCCTGCCCGGCGAGACGCCGCGGCTGGAGGATTGGAAGGACCATCTGTCGACCGCCTTCCCCGAGGTGCGGCTCAAGAGCTTTCTCGAGATGCGCGGCGCCGACGGCGGGCCGTGGAACAAGATCTGCGCGCTGCCGGCCTTCTGGGTCGGGCTGCTCTATGACGATCAGGCGCTCGATGCCGCCTGGGACGAGATCAAGCACTGGACGATCGAGGATCATAACCGCATCCGCGCCGAAGTGCCGCGGCTCGGCCTGGCGGCGAAGGGCCCGCGCGGGCGCACCTTCCAGCAGCTTGGCAAGGAGATCCTCGAGATCGCGCACAAGGGCCTCGCCGCGCGCAAGCGGCTCAATGGTGCCGGCGACGACGAGACCGGCTTCCTCGATCCGCTGCGCGAGATCGTCGAGAGCGGCAAGGTGCCGGCACAGCGCCTGCTCGATCGTTACCATGGCGAATGGGCAGGCGACCTGAGCAAGGTCTATGACGAGATGAGTTTCTAGCTCCCGTCGCCCCTGCCTGCGCAGGCAGGGGCCGATCTCTCTATCAACCATCGGCAGCGCTCGTGGGAAGGGACATGGGGCCCTGCGCCTTCACCGGGTCACGCCAAAGTTGTACTTTGGCGGGTGCCCTGCAGGGCCACGCGGTGGGTATACCTGTCCGCCTCCGGACACCCCTCTTGCCAGCACGCCCGCAAGCCGCCCATGCTGGTGGCATGACGAACCGCTTCCTCCCCCTCGCCGCCCTCCTCCTCGCCACCGTGGCGATGCCCGCCTTCGCCGCATCGCCGACCGGGCCGACCCGCGCCTTCACCGGCGCGGATCTGTTCGATCTTGAGGTCGCGACAGAGCCGCAGATCAGCCCCGACGGCACCCAGATCGTCTACGCCCGCGAATCGAACGACATCATGACCGATCGCAGCCGCAAGACATTGTGGCTGGTCGACGTCCGCACCGGCGTGCAGACCCCGCTCGTCGCCGGGAGCGGATCGCATATGAGCCCGCGCTGGTCCCCCGACGGCAAGCGGCTCGCCTATGTCTCGACCGCGGAGGGTGCCAATCCGCAATTGTTCGTGCGCTGGATGGCAACCGGCGCCACCGCGCGCATCACCGGGCTGCCCGATAGCCCGAGCGCGATCAGCTGGTCGCCCGACGGCCAGCGCATCGCCTACACCCTCACCGTTCCCGGCACCGCCCCGACCTTGGGCAGCGCGCCCGCCAAGCCCGAGGGCGCAAATTGGGCCGATCCGCTCGAGGTGATCGACAAGGTCACCTATCGCGCCGATGGCGGCGGCTATCTCAAGCCCGGTTTCGATCATATCTTCATCGTCGATGCCGATGGCGGCGCGCCACGCCAGCTGACCTTCGGCGACCATGACGATTCGGGCCCGTTGTCCTGGACGCCCGACGGGCGTCGCATCCTGTTCAGCGCGGTCCGCACCCCCGATTGGGAGCGTGAGCCGAACAATTCGGAAGTCTATGCGCTCGACATCGCCAGCGGCAGCCTGACGGCGCTGACGAAGCGCTTCGGCCCCGACAGCGATCCGGTCGTATCGCCCGACGGGAAGAATGTCGCGTATCTCGGCTTCGACGATAAGCGCCGCTCGTACGAGAACACCCAGCTTTACGTGATGGCGATCGACGGCGGCGGACCACGCTCGCTTACCGCCAATCTCGATCAGAGCATCGACCGCGCGTACTGGGCGGCGGAAGGCCGGTCGCTGATCGTCTCCTATGACGAGCATGGCGTGAAGCGGGTTGCGCGGATCGGGCTCGACGGCAAGGTCACCAGGATCGCCGAGGGGCTTACCGGCGGCGAACTCGACCGGCCCTATACCGGTGGCAGTTTCAGCGTATCGCGCAGCGGTATGGTCGCCTATACCGGCGGCGATGCGCTTCACCCCGCCGACGTCTATGTGGCCGGGCGTCAGCTCACCCATCTCAACGACAACATCCTGGGCGCCAAGGCGCTGGCAAGCGTTCGCAAACTGCCGGTCAAGGCCCCCGACGGGCGCGAGATCGATGCCTGGCTGGTCACGCCGCCGGGCAAGGAGGGACAACGCCTGCCTCTGATCCTCGAAATCCATGGCGGCCCGAATTCGGCCTACGGCCCGGCATTCTCGACCGACGATCAGCTTTATGCCGCCGCCGGCTATGCCGTACTCTATACCAATCCGCGCGGCAGCACGTCCTACGGCGCCGAGTTCGCCAATCTGATCGACCGCAAATATCCGGGCGACGACTATGGCGACCTGATGGCGTCGGTCGATGCGGCGATCGCCGCCGGCGCGGCCGATCCCAACCGGCTCTACGTCACCGGCGGATCGGGCGGCGGCGTGCTGACCACCTGGATCGTCGGCAAGACCGATCGCTTCAAGGCGGCCGCCGCGCAGAAGCCGGTGATCAACTGGATCAGCGAAGCTTTGACGATGGACGCGACCACCTTCACCTCGGCCTATTGGTTCAGCAAGCGGCCGTGGGAGGATCCCATGGCCTATTGGGCACGGTCGCCCTTAAGCCTGGTCGGCAACATCAAGACGCCCACGCTGGTCGTGGTCGGCAGCCAGGACTATCGCACGCCGGTGAGCGAGAGCGAGCAGCTCTACGCCGCGCTCCAGATCCGCGGCGTGCCGACCGCGCTGGTCAAGGTGCCGGGTGCAAGCCATGGCGGGATCGCGGCGCGACCATCGCAGGCGGCGGCCAAGGCGTCGGCGATCCTCGCCTGGTTCGCGCGCTATGGCGGCGAGCAGCCCAAGCCTTGATCGATCGCCGCGCCCTGCTGGCAAGCGGGCTTATGCTGCCAGGCGCCGCGCTCGCTGCCAAGCTGGCCCCGCCCGATCTTGAGGTCAACGAAGCGGCGGTTCACTGGCCGATCGGCGAGGGCCGCGAGCTTCATGGCTATATGGCGATTCCCGCCCGTGCGCGCGGGCGCCAGCCGGCGGTGCTCGTGATCGGCGGCCTCGACGCACCAGACAGTTTCGCACGCGCGCTGGCCAAGAGCGTAGCGCAAGCAGGATTCGTCGCCTGCACCGTGAATCGAGCGACGACGACGCCGGCGCGGCTCACCGACGACATGCGCGCCACCGCCGCTTGGCTGGCCAACGGTCGCTATGGCACCGGCCGCGTAGGCGCGATCGGCGTAGCAGGCGGGGTCGACACGGTAATCGCCCTGGCGGCCACCAAGACCGTCACGGCGGCTGTCACTTTCGGTGACACCTTGACGGTCGTTGACACGCCTATCCTTGCCTACAGGCGCGCGGGAAGTGGTTGGGTCAGCCCGGTCGACCCAGGCGAGCCGGCCGACTGGGCCGAAGCGTGGCCCCGTGCGCTCGCCTATCTGCGAGAACGTCTGGTCTGACTTTGTCTCGTGCCCGGATGGGAGGAGATAAAGTCAATCAGGCATCCACCCACAAAAAAGGCCCGCCGGATCGCTCCGGCGGGGCTCCCGAACTATCTCCTGTGCCGATCAGCGGCGATCGCCAAACAGGCGGAGCAGGAACAGGAACATGTTGATGAAGTCGAGATAGAGCTGCAGGGCGCCCATCACGACCGACTTGCCGGCGAAGGACGAACCCGCGACCGAGAAGTACATGCTCTTGATCCGCTGCGTGTCGTAAGCGGTGAGGCCGGCGAACAGCAGCACGCCGATCACGCTGACCGCCAGATCGAGCGCGCTCGACTGCATGAACAGGTTGATCAGCATGGCGACGGCGATGCCGATCACGCCCATGATCAGGAAGCTGCCCATGCCCGACAGATCGCGCTTCGTGGTGTAGCCCCACAGGCTCAGCGAACCGAATGCCGCTGCCGAGGCGAAGAAGGTCTGCGCGACAGAAGCACCGGTGTAAGCCAGCAGCAGGGTCGACAGCGACAGGCCCATCAGCGTGGCATAGGCCCAGAACAGGGCTTTAGCCGTCGTCTCGCTGATGCGGTTGATGCCGAAGCTCAGCCACATCACGACGCCGAGCGGCGCGAACATGACGATATAGCCGAGGCCCGACGGACGGCCCTGCGGGCTGAACAGCAGGGACATGTACGGGCTATTGGCGAACAGCAACGCCACGACGCCCGTCAGCAGCACGCCCGACGCCATGTAATTGTAGACTGAAAGCATATAGGACCGAAGACCCGCATCGTATGCGGCCCCGCGCGCGTCGACGATCGTCGGCCTCGCAGCGGTCGCCCTAGGGTCGGACCAGTTTGCCATCTCGAATAAGCTCCTCAAGCGCCACAGTGGCGCGGCCTGCAATATCGTTCCGCTTCGCAGTCTTTTCAAGAGAAAGCGGTGACGATCGCGGCCTGCTATGGTGCAGACCGCCTTGCATCCGAATGAACGCGGGCTTCCTTCGGATCCGCAGCAACAATATCTTACAAACCAGGCCGGGCCACCCCCGGGGATCGAGGACAAAGCCGTGCATCGCCTGTTCGTAGCCCTCCGTCCGCCGCTCGCGATGCGTACCTATCTTCTGAGTCGGATGGGGGGCGTGCCGGGCGCGCGCTGGCAGGATGACGCACAGCTTCATCTCACACTGCGCTTCATCGGCGAAGTCGATCGCCCACAGGCCGAGGATATCGCTGCCGCCTTGGGAACGATCACCCAACCCCGCCCGACCATCACGCTTCGTGGCTCTGGCGCATTCGATCGGAAGGGCAAGGTTCATACGTTGTGGGCTGGTGTTGCCCGCGACGATGGGCTGAGCGCACTATATGAGCGGATAAACCGCGCACTGATCAGAGCCTCGGTGGGTCCCGACGAACGCGCCTTCACACCGCATATCACGCTCGCCCGGCTGAACAGCGCCGCTGGTCCGGTGGAATCCTTCCTCGCCCGGACGACTGATCTGTCGAGCCCGCCGGCTACGTTGGACGCGTTTCTTCTCTACGAAAGCACGCTCGGCCATGGCGGCCCGATCTATGAAGCGGTTGCGCGCTATCCGTTGACTTAAATCCCCAGCGCCAGAGCCTTACCAAAGAAAAGGGGCCGGCTGTTGCCAGCCGACCCCGATCCTGTTCGCCGAAGCGATCCCTTACTGGCCCGAATTCGGACCGAAGGTGATCTCCACGCGGCGGTTCTGCGGTTCGCGCACACCGTCGGCGGTCTGAACGAGCAGCTTCGTTTCACCGAAGGCCTGCGTCGTCATGACACCGGCAGGAACGCCCTTGCCGCCAAGATAGGTCTTCACCGAGTCAGCACGGCGCTGCGAAAGCCCCATGTTGTAGCTCGCGGAGCCCGACGTGTCGGTGTAGCCGGCCAGCATGACCTGGGCCTGGCCCGTGGTCGCATAAGCCTGCGCCGCATTGTCGAGGATCGACGCTGCCTCAGGCGTGATATCCGACTTGTTCCAGTCGAAGAACACGATGAACGGCCCAGGAGTCGCCACTGGCGGCGGCGGCGGGGGCGGAGGAGGCGGCGGCGGGGGAGGCGGCGGCGGGGGAGGCGGCGGCGGCGGCGGCGGCGGCGGCGGCGTCGGTTCCCCGAAGTTGTAGATCAGGCTCGCCAGGATGCTGTTCGAACGATAGCGGGCGGTCGACAGGCCAGCTGCGGCCGCATTGCCGGTCGAGCTGGGAACGCGGACGCCATAAGCGTTGAAGAAGCGATACTTGGCACCGATGTCGATGTGGTCGTTGATCGGGAACAGCACGCCAGCCAGAACCTGGAAGGCGAAGCGCGAGTCGCTGCCGTCGAGGAAGCTCTGGCCACCATTGAGGCGATAGATGCCGTAATGGACGCGTGCGATACCGGCACCGGCACCGACGTAGCCGTTGATGCCCTTGTCGTCGCC
This sequence comes from Sphingomonas sp. MMS24-J13, assembly GCF_044905095.1. Classification (NCBI taxonomy): domain Bacteria; kingdom Pseudomonadati; phylum Pseudomonadota; class Alphaproteobacteria; order Sphingomonadales; family Sphingomonadaceae; genus Sphingomonas; species Sphingomonas sp. MMS24-J13. The sequence goes on along the minus strand of NZ_CP173258.1, from coordinate 4,559,567 downwards.
GAAGTTCAGGAGCGCGTTGCCCATGAAGCTCAACACCGACGTGTTGCCGCTATATTGGCTATCGTAGATCCCGGCAGGGCTGCCGTTGATCGTGGTGGTGGTGGTGTGGCTCTTAACCTCGGTCCGCTTGTAGCCGACCTCGCCTTCCAGGCGAACCATGCCAAGATCATAGCCGACGATGCCATCGACATCGAACAGGCCATTCTTGTGCTTCGCAGTATCGGCGTTGTCAGTCGCACCGATATTGATCTTAGTATTCTCAACGATGATGCCGCCGCCTTCGACGCCGACATACCAGGCCTTGTCCTTCGCCAGCGCGGGCGAGGCCAGCGCCGTCGAGGCCAATATGGCCATCATGGCGAAATTACGCATTCCGATCCCCTTATGCTTCGGTGGGTCCGTGCAGGTGGTGCAACGTACTAGTCAGTACCATGGTTCTACGCAAGCACGCAAAAACGTGGACTGTTGCCGAAATGTCTCGCCTACAACGACAAACCGTTACGAATGCGCAACCTCTCGACACGACGGCTAAACCCCAAAACAGCGGAACGGTTTCGTCGCTCCAAAAATTTTCTCGCACTGTGCTAAATTGGCGGTTGTGCGGGGCAACAAAATCCGGGCGCCGGCGGCGTTAAGGGCGCTATCGTTGCGCCAGTGCTCGGATGCCGGAACGTGACAAGTTCACGTTTTGTTCAACGATAATACCAACCCCTCCGTCCCGCTTGAGAACGGAGGGGTTGCCTTGCTTAGAAAGCGACGCCGACCGAGCCGACGACGCCTGCCTTGCCGATGTTGCGGAAAGTCGGATCGCCGCTGGTGATCTCGCCCTTCTTGAAGTCGGTATCGACATAGGCAACGCTGAAGGTCAGCGCTTTCCAGGTGTAGGCGGCCGTCAGGCTCCAGTCGGTATAGTCCTTGAGGCCGTTGGTCAGATACGAACGGCCCCAGCTCTCGCCGAGGTGACCGGTGACGGTCACGCCGGTGCCCGGGATCGCACCCGAGAGTTCGGCATAAGTGTAGAGGTTGTCTTCGCGGGCCTTCCCGGCGCACCGGACATCATAGTCGCACCGCAGCGCATGCTGCTTGGGCGCGTAGTTCATGCCGATCTTGGCACCGATCGGGCCAAACGTGTGCGACGCGTTCAGGTAGGGCTCGACGAAGTCGGTCGTGCTGCCCTTGGCGTTGCCCGGGTAGAAATAATAGAGGACACCGCCATCGATCGTCGTTCCGTTGATCGTCTTCTTATAGCCGGCATAGAGATCGATCTCCTGATCGCTGCCCGCCGAGATATAATCGTCGATCGAGGAACCCCAGGTGCCGATGTAGAAGCCCGAAGAATGGCTGACGCCCAACGTGCCCTGCATGGCGAAGTGGGTATTGGTCTGCGAAACGCCACGGAAGCGATAGTCGCTGACGAGCGTGGCGCCGCCGGTAACGGTGAAGTCGCTGGCCGGAGCAGCCGGAGCATCCTCCGCCAGAGCCGGAGCGGCGGCAGCGAAGGCAGCCAGGAGCGAAAGCCCGACGAGGGTGGTGCGCATATAGAATCCTTCTCGCGATTGCGGTCACGTTCCACTGCGCACCGTTTGCGCCCTCACCTCTGCGTCCGAAGACCGGGGGGGCTGCATTACGGTAAAACCGCTCTGCGCGAAGAGACCCCGCCAGACAAATCCAAACTGCAGTGCAGCATAAGTTCAGCCACGCACTGTTGCGGTCCAGCAACAGACCAGCAACGTACCGGATCTGGTTCCGCAAGCTTATTGCGCAGTGCCCTCAAAAGCTTGCGCCAGATCCGCGATGAGGTCGGCAGGATCCTCCAGGCCGATCTGAAGGCGGATCATCGGCCCCGGCGAGACCCAGCGTGTTGCGGTGCGGATGCGTTCGGGATCGATCGGCAGCGCCAGACTTTCGAAGCCGCCCCAGGAAAATCCGATGCCGAAATGATCGAGGGAATCGATCAGCCGCACGCGTGCCGCATCGTCCCCATGGATAGCGAAGGCGAACAGGCCCGCGGCCCCCGTGAAATCGCGCTTGAAATAGGCATGCCCCGGTGTTCCCGGCAGTGCGGGGTGCAACACCTTTGCTACCAGTGGCTGGGCTTCCAGCCAGCGGGCGATCTCCAGCGCCGCCGTTTCGTGCGCCTTCAACCGGACGCCCATGGTGCGCAGGCCGCGTGAGGCGAGAAATGCATCGTCGGCGCTCACGCAATGACCGAGCCCCTGCCCCATCTTGCGGATCTTCTCGAACACCCCGGGAACAGCGGTCGCCGACCCGAGCATCACGTCTGAATGGCCCGCAATATATTTGGTGCAGGCGAGAATCGAGACGTCGACCCCATGCGCGATCGCAGGGAACAGCAAGGGCGTGGCCCAGGTGTTATCGATCAGGCTCACCACCCCGCGCGCCCTCGCCGCCCGCGCGATCGCGGGGACATCCTGCACTTCGAACGTGAGGCTGCCGGGACTTTCCATGAAGATCGCCCTGGTCCGTTCGTCGAACAGCGCGTCGATCGCGTCGCCGGTGACCAGCGGATCATAATAACGGGTCGTGACCCCGATCTTCCGGAGCAGCCCGTTGCAGAAAGCGCGGGTCGGCTCGTAGGCGCTGTCGACCATCAGCAATTCGTCGCCGGGCTCGAGCACCGCCAGCAACGCGGTCGTTATCGCGGCAACACCCGAGGGATGCAGGGTCGTGCCCGCCGCCCCGGGCTCGAGCGCGGTCAGAGCATCCGCCAGCGCCCATTGGGTCGGGGTCCCGCGCCGGCCGTAATAAAGGCCGTCATCAGGGTGCTTCACCCCGTCCCGCAGTGCCGCGACATCGTCGAACAATATGGTCGATGCACGCCACACCGGCGGGTTGACGATCCCCCGCGTCCAATCCTTGCGTCTGCCCGCCTCCACCAACCGCGTGGCGGGGCCTTTCATGTCCTTGTCGCTCATCAGGCCGCTCTATCAGCGGTCTTTGACGGGCCATAGAGGGATGCAGCAAGCAGGCGACGCCTACGCATCGATCAGCCTCCGGAATTGGGCGCCGGCAACTGCGGTGACCGCGGCATCATGCCGTCAGGTTCGTTAACCGGGGAGCCAGCATGAAAGTCACACATCAGGCCCGCCAGGAATCGATCCAGGCCGTCGCCAGTCATGCCGTTGGTGACGATCGCGACTCGGCCCGTCGTCGCGACATCCGGGGGAACGCGCAGCTATGACCAGAGATCGCAATCGTGCCTGATCGCCTGCGTATCGCCGCGCAATCGGCCTTGCTGCGGCTGTTCGGGGTACGTCTGTCGACCGACATCCATGAGCGCGCCGCCGACTGGGGCCTGCGCCTGCCGCCAGGAGCCAAGCGGCGCGAACGCCTGTCGCGGATCGCGAAACGCGGGATATTGTTCGTACATGTCCCGAAGAACGGCGGAACCTCGATCGGCCAGGCCTTGTACGGGATGCCGGTCGGGCATGCTTCGGCGCGCTTTTATCTGACTGCGGCGGGGAAGATCATGCGTACGTGCCCCGCCTTTGCGGTCCTGCGCGAGCCCGAAGCGCGGTTTCTGTCGGCTTACCGCCATGCGCGGCTCGGCGTGGCCGCGGATACGGTGATCCACGACGCCTTTCGGGAAACCTATCGGGCGTTTCGGTCGATCGACGACGCACTTGACCACATCGAAGCCGCGCGATCACCCTACGCGCTCGACAATATCTTCCGCACCCAACGTTGGTTTCTGACCGATCATGCCGGTGCGCTGGCGGTCCACAATCTCGTGTCGTTCGATCAGCTGCCGCGCCTGCGCGACTTGATGCCTTCGCTCGGCATCGATGTGCCCCATCTGAATCGGAGCGAGCCGTTCGCGCTTGCCCTCACCGCCCAGCAGCGACTGCGCCTCCGCAATCTCTATGCAGATGACTATCGGCTGTTCGACGCGATGAAGGATGCTCCACCCATCCAGCAATCCCAACCGATTCAGAGAAGTTTGCGGCTCTGATCGGTCCGTGGCCGTGCGTGATCGAGCCCGGCCAGCACCTCCGCCGCCCGCGCCCGGATCGCTGCCTGCTCCCGGGCGCCGAAGCGATCCCAATTGCGATAAGGCATGGCCAGCCGTTCATTGTCGCCCAGCGCCGAGCGGTTGCGCGCCAGGAAATCCCAGTAGAGCGAATTGAACGGGCAGGCATCGTCGCCGGTACGCTTGCGCACGTCGTAGTCGCAATGGCGGCAGTAATCCGACATCTTGTTGATATAGGCGCCGCTCGCCGCATAAGGCTTGGAGCCGAGCAGCCCGCCGTCGGCGAACTGACTCATGCCGAGCGTGTTGGGCAGCTCGACCCATTCATAGGCATCGGCATAGACCTCCAGATACCAGCGATGGACCTCGGCCGGATCGGCACCGATCAGAAGCGCGAAATTGCCCGTCACCATCAGCCGCTGGATATGGTGCGCGTAGGCAAGGTCCAAGGTCTGTCCGATCGTCTCGCTCAGGCAGCGCGACCGGGTCTTGCCGGTCCAGTAGAAATCGGGCAATTTGCGGGTCGCCCCGAGCGCGTTGCGGCGGCCATAATCCGCGCCGGCCCACCAATAGATACAGCGGACATATTCGCGCCAGCCGATGATCTGGCGGATGAAGCCTTCGGCAGCGTTGATCGGTACCTCGCCCGCCCGATAACGCGCCTCGACCGCGCGGCACAGAGCGAGCGGATCGAGCAGCCCGGAATTGATATACGGTGACAGCAGCGAGTGCCAAAGCACCGGCTCGCCCACCAGCATCGCATCCTGCGTATCGCCAAAGTGCGGTAACGCATGATCGAGGAACCATGCCTGCAGCGTTTCGGCCTGCGCCGCGGTCACCGCGAAACCGAAAGCGTCCAGGCTGCCGAAATGATCGGCGAAGCGCGTCTCGACCAGCGCCAGCACATCGCATGTGATCGCATCGGGCTCGAACTCGGGCGGACGCGGATAGGAAGCGTCAGGCGGGGCCCGCTTGCGATTCTCCGCATCGAAATTCCAGCGTCCGCCAACGGGGTCATTGCCGTCGATGAGCAGGCCGGTGTGCCGCCGCATGGCGCGGTAGAAATATTCCATCCGCGGCACGTCCTGTTGCGCCATCCAATGCGCGAATGCCTTGCGGCCAATCTGGAAACGGGTGTCGCGGCGAATTTCGACCTTGAGCCCGGTCAATTTCTCCCAGCTTTCGAGCATCGCCTGCACCCGCCACTCGCCCGCTTCGGTGACGACGATCCGCTCGGGGCGGTGTCGATCGATCGCCCGCTGCAATTCCTCGGTAAAGCTTCCGCGATTGGCGGGATCGTCGAGCCGGACATAATCGACCGTCCAGCCCAGCGCCCGCAGCGCTTCGGCATGATGCCGCATCGCTGAAAGGATGTAGGCGATCTTGCGCCGATGGTGGCGGACGTAGCGGGTCTCGGCATCGACCTCCATCATTAGGATCGTCGTCGCAGCGCGGTCGGCGTCGCGCAGCGACGATATGGCGAACGATAATTGATCGCCCAGGATCGGCACGAGAGTCGACACCTGCGGAACCTGATCCGCTTTTGTTCTTACGTCCAGCCATGCGTTGAGGATCGCGGGCACAAGTCCTACATGCCGCGCATGAGTATCACCCATCTCGGCCAGACCTCGGCGCTCCCGGCGCGTCCGGAAGAGGCCATCCTCGATTATGTGCCCAATCCGCGCCCCGGCCGGCCTTATCTGGTCCGCTTCACCGCACCCGAATTCACCTCGCTCTGCCCGGTTACCGGCCAGCCCGATTTCGCGCATCTCGTGATCGATTATGCGCCGGGCGAAACGATCGTCGAATCCAAGTCGCTCAAACTGTTCCTGGGCAGCTTCCGCAACCACGCCGCCTTCCACGAGGACTGCACCGTCGGCATCGCCGAGCGGCTGTTTGCGGAGATGGATCCGCTCTGGCTGCGGATCGGCGGCTATTGGTATCCGCGCGGCGGCATTCCGATCGACGTCTTCTGGCAATCGGGTCCGCCGCCCGTCGGCTTGTGGCTGCCCGATCAGGGCGTTCCTTCCTATCGCGGCCGGGGCTGATCGGCGCTATGGTAGACGCCATGACTCGCTCGATCGTCGCATTCGCCGCCGCCGTCCTGCTGACGGGCTCGGCCGTCGCCCAGGTCCGTTCGGACACCGCCAAGACCTATAGCGACGCACTCACCAAGCTTACCGATATCCAGCGGCGCGCGGCCTTGCGGCGCGCGGTGCTCGATTCAGGCGAGAAGTGCGTGCGGGTCGAGAAGGCTGTCTATCAGGGGCCCTACAAGAATCTCGAAATGTGGGTCGCGCGTTGCACCGGCAATCTGGACTACGGGGCCTTTATCGGCCCCGACGGGACAGTTCAGGTGAGCGATTGCGCTTACCTCATCAAGGTCAAATGGCCGGCCTGCCGCAAGATTGGGTAACGGCCTTGCGGATCAGATCAATTTGATCTCGCGCAGGCGCTGGTAAAGATAATCATGCGCCGTGATCGGTTCGGGATAGAGGTTGGGCCGATCGGGGCCGATACATTGCGGCAGCGTCCGGATCACATAATCCGGCCGGAAGTGCAGGAAGAAAGGCATCGAGTAACGCGCGATCGAGGCGCGTTCGGGCGCCGGATTGATCACGCGATGCGTGGTCGAGCGTAGCACATTGTTCGTCAGCCGTTGGAGCATGTCGCCGACATTGACCGCCAGTTCGCCCTCGCGCGGCTGGACCGGCAGCCAATTGCCGTCGCGATCGAGCAATTGCAGCCCGGCTTCCTCGGCGCCGAGCAACAGGGTGATCGTGTTGATATCCTCATGCGCCCCCGCGCGGATGTTGGGGCCGCCGCCTTCGGTGGGCGGATAATGGAGCAAGCGGAGCACGCTGTTGCCATTCTCGACCGTGGCGTCGAAGAATTCGGGGTCGAGCTTCAGGTAGCGCGCTATCCCCCGCAGCAGCCGAAGCCCGGCCGTCTCCAGCGCCTCGTACAAGGCCAGTTCGGCCTGGCGGAATTCCTCCACCTCGCTCGGCCACACATTGTCGGGCATCACCTCGCGCAGCGGATCGCCGGCAGGTAGCTCACGTCCGATGTGCCAGAACTCCTTGAGATCGAAGGCCTTGGCGCCTTTGGCGGTTTCGATGCCGAACGGGATATAGCCGCGTTGCCCGCCCGAGCCGGCGAGATGATAGGCCTTCTTCACATTGTCCGGCAGCGCGAAGAATTCCTTCGCCTTGGCCTCGGCGCGCGCAATCACCTCACTCGGGACGCCATGATCGGACACGATCGCGAAGCCGAAACGCTGGAAGGACCCACCGAAAGCCTGGGCGAAACCCTCGGGGTCATCCAGCTCCTGCGCGAGGCTGACGGTGGGCACGGCGGGTTTTTCGATGATGCTGGACATGGGGGTGTTTTAGGCACTTGGAGCGACAGATGGAAGGATGCCCATGATCGACGCCACCAAACTGTCGCCCCAACCCGACGCCGATATCGTCTATGCAATCGGCGACATTCACGGCCGTCTCGATCTGCTGGAGCGGATGGAGGAGGCGATTGCTGCGGATATTGCGGCAAGGCAGCCGACACATCCTCTGCTCTGTTACCTCGGCGACTATATCGATCGCGGCCCGCATTCGGCGCAGGTGATCGAGCGGCTGTGCGGGGTGTTTGCGGATGGCATCACCCGGGTCTTCCTGTGCGGCAACCACGAGGATCGGATGATGGCGTTTCTCGATGCTCCGACGGAAAACGGCCCGGCCTGGATGAAGTTCGGCGGGCGCGAGGCGATGGAAAGCTATGGGCTGGACGTGCCGGAGACGATCGAGGGTGACGGCTGGCTGGATCTGCGCGATGCGCTACGCAAGATCTTACCGCCCGCACATCTTCGCTTCCTGGAAGGGCTGCAACTCGGCCTGAACTGGAGGCACTATCTGTTCGTCCATGCCGGCATCGATCCGCACAAGCCGCTGACCGAACAATCACCGCGCGACCTGATGTGGATCCGCGAGCCTTTCCTCAGCGCCGAGCAGGATTGGGGCCATAGGATCGTTCACGGCCACTTCATCGTAGAAGAGCCGGTATTCCGCTTCAATCGCATCGGCATCGATACCGGCGCCTATCGATCGGGGAGGCTGACCTGCCTTGCGATAGATGACTCGGGAACGCACCTCATCCAGGTGACGGGATCGCCCGCCTGAAGTTAGGCGCAGCGCGCCGGATGACCGAGGGTTGCGCGTCCGATCAGCGCCCCCTGAACAGGCCGCCGAGCAGGCCGCGCAAGATCTGGCCGCCCACCTGGCCCCCGATCTGTCGCCCGATCGAGGTGGCGGCCGACCGCGCCGCCGATCGGAGCATCTGATCGGTAAGCGTCGGTCGCGCCGCCTCACGCATCGCCGCCTCGCGGGCGCGTGCCTCGGCCCGCGCCTGCATCTCGGCGGCGCGCGCCGCCTCACGATCAGCGCGGGCTTGGGCTTGGGCGTCGAGGCGGGCCTGCGCGGCGTTCATCCGTGCCTGTTCGGCCTGCGCGCGGGCGGTGCCCGCTTCGTCCGCTGCCCGTTGCGCCGCAGCCTTAGTGCCGCCCGCTTTGGCAGCGAGCATCTCGGCAGCCGATTCGCGGTTGACCGGCGTCTCATATTTGCCTGCAACCGGCGAGGTGGAGACGAAGATCGCACGCTCCTCCTGGGTCAGTGGCCCGACGCGCGAGAATGGCGGCCGGATCAAGGTGCGGGTGACAGGGCTCGGTGCGCCATCGGGCTGAAGCAGGGACACCAGGGCTTCCCCGACCTTCAATTCGGTGATCGCATCGGCGACGTCGAGCCCCGGGCTGGCGCGGAAGGTCTCGGCCGCGGCGCGCACCGCCTTCTGCTCGCGCGGGGTGAAGGCGTTGAGCTTGTGCTGGACGCGGTTGCCGAGCTGGCCGGCGACATCGTCGGGGATGTCGATCGGGTTCTGGCTGATGAAATAGACGCCGACGCCCTTGGAGCGGATCAGCCGCACGACCTGCTCGACCTTGTCGACCAAAGCCGGTGCGGCGTCGTCGAACAGCAGATGCGCTTCGTCGAAGAAGAAGACGAGGCTGGGTTTGTCGGCATCGCCGATCTCGGGCAGCGTCTCGAACAGTTCGGACAGCAGCCAGAGCAGGAAGGTGGCGTAGAGCTTGGGCGCCGCCATCAGGCGATCGGCCGCCAGCACGCTGACCGTGCCGCGCCCGGCCTCGTCGACCAGCATCATATCGGCGATGTCGAGCGCCGGTTCGCCGAAGAAACCGTCGCCTCCCTGGCTTTCGAGCTGGAGCAACTGGCGCTGGATCGTGCCGACGCTGGCGCGGGTGACATTGCCGTAGCGCGCCGACAGATCGGCGGCATTCTCTGCCGTCCACGCCAGCATCGCTTGCAGATCCGCCAGATCGAGCAGCAACAGGCCCTGCTCGTCCGCAACCTTGAATACGAGGTTGAGCACGCCTTCCTGCGTGTCGTTGAGTCCCATAAGCCGCGCCAGCAACAAGGGTCCCATCTCGGATATGGTCGTGCGCACCGGATGTCCGGCTTGGCCGAACAGATCCCAGAAGATCACCGGATTGTCGCCATAGCACCAGTCCGCCATCCCGATCTCGGCCGCGCGCGCGGCGAACGCTTCGTGGGTGCGCGCGGTCGGCGATCCGGCGATGGCGAGGCCCGCCAGATCGCCCTTCACGTCGGCCACGAACACGGGCACGCCGGCACGGCTGAAACCTTCGACCATGCCCTGCAGGGTGACCGTCTTACCGGTGCCGGTTGCACCCGCGATCAGCCCGTGGCGGTTGGCGCGTTTGAGCTCGAGACATATCGCGGCGTGGGCGCCGACCGATGCGGAGCCCACGAAGATCGTTCCGTCTTCCATCTTTGTTCGCTTCGCTTACGGCTTCGGCGTCAACCGGACGAGATGGCCTTCCTTGGCATCCTCCAGCACGTAGAGCGCGCCATCCGGCCCTTCCGCGGTGAAGCGGATGCGCGCGCCCATCGCCCAGCGCTCGGCCTCGCGCGCCTTGGTACCGTCGAACGCCACCCGCACGAGCGACTGCGAGCCAAGGCCACCGATGAAGGCCGATCCGTTCCATTGCGGGAACAGCTTGCCCTTGTAGAAGGTAAGACCCGCCGGCGCGATCACCGGCACCCAGTATAGGGCGGGCTTCTGCAGATCGGGCCGCGTATCGGGATTGGGGATCGGCACGCCATCATAGTTCATGCCGTAGGAGACGAGCGGCCAGCCGTAATTCTTGCCGCGCTCGATCAGGTTGAGCTCGTCGCCGCCGCGCGGGCCATGTTCGACCTCCCACAAGCGCCCGGCGCTGTCGAACGCGAGACCGTAAGGGGTACGAAAACCGGTCGCCCAGGTTTCGGAGGGCGCCAGGTTGGGCCCGGGCAGCTTGACCTGGGTCGGCGTGACCGTCTTGGCGGCTTCGGTATCCTTGGGCGGGGCGAACAGCGGCAACGTGTCGGCGCCGGTCTTGCCTGCCATCGGATTGCCCGCCGCCGGTTTGCCGTCGAGCGTCAGGTGCAGGATCTTGCCGAGTTCGGTGTTCGGATCCTGCGCCGGGGTGAAGCGCTGGCGCTCACCGACCGTCAGGAAAAGCGACTTCTTGTCGGGCGCGAACGCGATATAGCCGCCGAACTGGCCGCCCTGCCCTTTGGGGAATTCGCGCCACAGCACCTTGAGGCCATCAAGGCTGGCGGTCCCGGTGCCGATCGTCAGCTTGGCGCGCGCCAGCGCGAGGCTGGAGCCGCCCTCGCCGGGCTCGGAATAGGTGATATAGACCTGATGATCGCGCGCATAATTGGGCGAGGTCGTCACGAACAGCAGTCCGCCCTGCCCCTTATATTCGACTGCGGGCACGTTCGCGACCGGCACCTTTGTGCCCTTGCCATCGACCAGCCAGATCCGGCCGGGCTTCTCGTTCACCAGCATCCAGCCATCGGCGAGGAAGGTCATCGACCAGGGGAATTCGAAGGTCGCCACGGGCGTCGCAACAAAGGGCTTGTCGGGATTGGGCTTGTTCCCGCCGAAATTCTCCTGCGCGTGAAGCGGGACTGTGACGAAGGTGGTGGCGAGCAGGGCGGTCAGGATCGTGAGGCGCATCGGCAATCCCTTATTTTGAAAGAATTGCTGCCTCATACACTGCACCGTTCACATTGCATCAGGATGATTGCGGTCTATCTTTTCGGTCGCCGGGGTCGCCTCGCCGGGACGCAGCCGCACCGGCAATCTGGTGCTGATCTCGAACGATACCGCGCTCGATCAGTTGGGCATTCGACCCGTCTGGCAGCAAAGGCGGGCTTGCCCCCGTCTTTGAGTCATCCTATATCGCCCTTGTCCCTCGACATTGGTAACACTGACGAGGCCGGCACCCGCAGGGTTCCGGCACGGGACGGTGCGTACCCAATATCCGGAGCTCCATGACCGACATTGCAGCAATCGCCAAACTGATCGAACCGGAAGCCAAGGCTCTGGGCTTCGATCTCGTGCGCGTGGCGATGTTCGGCGGCCGATCGGATCCGACGCTGCAGATCATGGCCGAGCGCCCGGACACGCGGCAGCTCGATCTTTCCGACTGCGAAACGCTGTCACGCCGAGTCTCCGAAATACTCGACGAAGCCGATCCGATCGAGGAGGCCTATCGACTGGAGGTGTCCTCCCCCGGCATCGATCGCCCGCTGACCCGTCCGCAGGATTATAAGGATTGGGCCGGCTTCGATGCGCGCATCAGGCTCGCCGAACCACTCAATGGCCGCAAGCAGTTCGATTGTCGCCTGAACGGACTCGAAGACGGGATCGTGACGGTGTATGATGACCGCGTCGGCGAAATCGCAATTCCGTTCGGCCAGATCGCCAGCGCCAAGCTGCTGCTGACCGACGCATTGATCAAGGCAACCGCGCCACTCTCGATCGAGGGTGCGGACAAGATTTCACAGGAAGGATAGTACGAGTCATGGCAACGTCCGCCATTTCCGCCAACAAGGCCGAACTGCTTGCGATCGCCGACGCGGTTGCGCGCGAGAAGCTGATCGACCGCGGTATCGTCATCGAGGCGATGGAAGACGCGATCCAGCGCGCCGCCAAGGCCCGTTATGGTGCCGAGAACGACATCCGCGCCAAGATCGACACGTCGGCCGGCGACGTCCGCCTGTGGCGCGTCGTCGAGGTGGTCGAGGACGTCGAGAATTACTTCACCCAGGTTTCGGTGCCCGAGGCGCAGAAGCTGCAGAAGGGTGCCGTGATCGGCGACTATATCGTCGATCCTTTGCCCAACATCGAGTTCGGCCGCATCGCCGCGCAGGCCGCCAAGCAGGTGATCTTCCAGAAGGTCCGCGATGCCGAGCGCGAGCGCCAGCATGAGGAATTCAAGGATCGCGCGGGCGAGATCATCGTCGGCACGGTCAAGTCGGTCGAGTTCGGCCATGTCGTCGTCAATCTCGGCCGCGCCGAGGGCGTGATCCGCCGCGACCAGCAGATCCCGCGCGAAGTGCTCCGCAAGGACGATCGTGTGCGTGCGCTCATCATGAAGGTGGTGCGCGAGAATCGCGGCCCGCAGATCTTCCTGTCGCGCGCCCATCCCGATTTCATGAAGAAATTGTTCGCGCAGGAAGTGCCCGAAATCTACGACGGCATCATCGAGATCAAGGCCGCCGCGCGCGATCCGGGCAGCCGCGCCAAGATCGGCGTGATCAGCCGCGACAGCTCGATCGACCCTGTCGGCGCCTGCGTCGGTATGAAGGGCAGCCGCGTCCAGGCGGTCGTGCAGGAATTGCAGGGCGAGAAGATCGACATCATCCCCTGGTCGCCCGACAACGCGACCTTCGTCGTCAACGCGCTCCAGCCGGCCCAGGTCAGCCGCGTGATGATCGACGAGGAAGAAGACCGGATCGAGGTGGTCGTTCCTGACGATCAGTTGAGCCTCGCGATCGGCCGTCGCGGCCAGAACGTGCGTCTCGCCTCGCAGCTGACCGGCAAGGCGATCGATATCCTGACCGAGGCCGACGCGAGCGAGAAGCGCCAACGCGAATTCGTCCAGAACAGCGAGATGTTCCAGAACGAGCTCGACGTCGACGAGACGCTCGCCCAGTTGCTGGTCGCCGAGGGCTTCACCAGCCTCGAGGAAGTCGCTTACGTCGAGACCGAGGAATTGGGATCGATCGAGGGTCTCGACGAGAATATCGCGGGCGAGCTCCAGAGCCGCGCCGCCGAGGCGATCGAACGCCGCGAAGCCGCCGCACGCGAGCTGCGCCGTGGCCTCGGCGTCGAGGATGCCGTCGGCGAGCTGCCCTTCATCACCGAAGCCATGATGGTCACGCTCGGCAAGGCCGGCGTCCGCACGCTCGACGATGTGGCCGATCTCGCCACCTACGAACTGGTCGAGAAGAAGCGCGCCGAACCGCGCCGCCGCAAGGAAGGCGCACCCGCACCCAAGGAAGACAAGGGCGGCGTACTCGCCGAATATGGCCTGAGCGACGAGCAGGGCCAGGAAATCATCATGGCCGCGCGCCATGCCGCCGGCTGGTTCGCCGACGAGGAAACGACGCAGGAGGACGCTTCTGCGGATGTCGGACAATGATCGCCCTGACGGCATAGACGACGGCCATACTCCCCTCCCCCTGCGGGAGGGGTCACGGACGCGAGCGACTTCGCGTCCGTGGACGAAGCCTCGATCGACGGCGAGTCGCACGTTCCTTCCGCCAGCGGAAAGGGCGGGAGCGAGCGCACCTGCATTCTGTCCGGCCGCAAGGCGCCGCCCGACAGCCTGATCCGGCTCGCGCTCGGTCCCGATGGCACGGTCGCGCCCGACGTGCGCGCCAAGGCCCCCGGCCGTGGCGCGTGGATCGGCGTCGATCGCGCGACCCTGGAAGAAGCCATCACCAAGGGGCGCCTGACCAAGGCGCTCGCCCGCGCATTCAAAGGCGCGGTCAACGTTCCGACAGACCTGGCCGATCAGATCGAGCGGGCGCTGGAACGCGCCGCGCTCGATCGGCTCGGGCTGGAAGCGCGCGCCGGCCAACTCGTCACCGGTTCCGAGCGGATCGTCGATGCGGCGCGCAAGGGCACGGTCGAACTGCTGCTCCACGCCCGCGATGCTGCGGCCGATGGCACCCGCAAGCTCGATCAGGCGCTGCGAGTCGGTCTCGGCATGGAGGGCGCCGACCTGCAGGGCCTCGCAATTCCCGCGACACGCGCCATATTGTCGATGGCGTTAGGGCGCGAGAATGTGGTACATCTAGCGCTTGTCGCGCCTGCAGCTGCAGCGCGCGTGTCTGAAGCACTCGGCCGGTGGCGCGGCTATATTGGCCTTGATGACAAGCCGTAAGCCTTGCGAGGCGTTCGCAGGGCCATTTGGCGCATGAAAAAGATTTTGAGGGTTCGGTTTACCAGATGAGCGATAACGAAAAGCCAAAACTGGGTCTCAGTGCACCGCTCGGCGTTCGCCGTACGGTCGAGACCGGTAAGGTGAAACAGAGCTTCAGCCACGGCCGCTCGAACACGGTGATCGTGGAGACCAAAAAGGCCCGCATCTTCCGCAAGCCAGGGGATCCGGCACCGGTCGAGGCACCCGAGCCCGCCGTCGCGCCCGTCGAGGTCGAAGCACCGGCAGCGGTGGCCGCACCGCGTCCGGCGGCGACGCCGGTAGCGCCGCCGCCACCGCCACGCCCGCAGCCTGCCCCGATCACCCGGCCGATGACGCCGCTCGAACGCCGCGAACAGCAGGAGCGTCTGCTGCGCGAGGCCGACGAGGCGCGCATGAATGCCTTGGAGGATGCGCGCCGCCGCGAGGAAGCCGCTGCCCGTGAAGCCATCGAGGAAGAGAAGCGCCGTGCCGAGGAAAATCGTCGCGCCGCGGAGGCCCCCGAGGCTCCGCCGGTCGTAGCCGAGCCTGCCCCGGCACCCGAGCCGGTCCCTGTCGAACCCGTAGTGGCCGAACCCGTGGCCGAGGCACCCGTAGCCGCTGCGGCGACAACGGACGAACAGGCCCCGGCGCGCCCGGGCGTCGTCGCCCCGCCGCCACCGCGCCGCTTCACCCCGGTCATCGCACCCAAGCGGCCCGAGCGGAACCGCATGGGCGACGATCGCCGCCAATCGGGCAAGCTCACCGTCACCCGCGCGCTCGACGACGATGCCGGGGGTGCCCGTGCGCGCAGCCTGGCGGCGCTCAAGCGGGCACGTGAGAAGGACAAGAGATCGCACCAGTCGGGCCCGGCCGCCAAGCAGGTGCGCGATGTGGTCGTGCCCGAGGCGATCACCGTCGCCGAGCTCGCCAATCGTATGGCCGAGCGGACCGCCGATCTGGTCAAATCGCTGTTCAAGATGGGCACGCCGGTCACCTCCAACCAGGTGATCGATCAGGACACGGCCGAGTTGCTCGTCGCCGAGTTCGGCCACAACATCCGCCGCGTCTCCGAATCGGATATCGATATCGTCACCGAGAGCGACGTCGATGCCCCCGAGACTTTGAAGCCGCGTGCGCCGGTCGTCACGATCATGGGCCATGTCGATCATGGCAAGACGTCGCTGCTCGATGCGCTGCGCGGGACCGACGTCGCGTCGGGCGAAGCCGGCGGCATCACCCAGCATATCGGCGCCTATATGGTGACGCAGAAAGACGGATCGAAGATCACTTTCCTCGATACGCCGGGTCACGAAGCCTTCAGCTCGATGCGTGCCCGTGGCGCCGACGTGACCGACATCGTCGTGATCGTCGTTGCCGGCGATGATGGCATCCGGCCGCAGACGATCGAGGCGATCAATCACACCAAGGCGGCCAACAAGCCGATGATCATCGCCATCAACAAGATGGACAAGCCGGGTTCCAATCCCCAGCGGGTGCGCGAAGCCTTGCTGCAATATGACGTCCAGGTCGAAAGCATGGGCGGCGATGTCCAGGAGGTCGAGGTCTCGGCGCTCGCCAAGACCGGGCTCGACGAGCTGATCGAGAAGATCCAGCTTCAGGCCGAGGTCATGGAACTCACCGCCAACCCCGATCGCGAAGCCGAAGGCGTCGTGATCGAGGCGCAGCTCGACAAGGGCCGCGGCCCGGTTGCGACGATCCTGGTACGTCGCGGCACGCTCAAGACCGGCGACATCTTCGTCGTCGGGCCGGAAAGCGGCAAGGTCCGTGCCTTGATCGACGACAAGGGCAAGCAGGTGAAAAGCGCCGGTCCTTCCGTTCCGGTCGAAATCCTCGGCATCTCGGGCGTGCCCGGTGCGGCGGATCAGCTCACCGTCGTCGAGAATGAGGCACGTGCCCGTGAGGTCGCCGCCTATCGCGCCAGCGTGATCCAGCAGAAGCGCACGACGACGGCACCCGCCTCGCTCGAGTCGATGTTCTCGGCACTGCGCGACAAGCAGGCGCAGCAGTTCCCGCTGGTGATCAAGGCCGATGCCCAGGGCTCGGTCGAGGCGATCATCGGTTCGCTGCAGAAGATCGGCAATGACGACATCCAGGTGCGCATCCTGAGCTCGGGCGTCGGCGGCATCACCGAAAGCGATGTCAGCCTGGCCGCGGCGTCCAAGGCGCCGATCATCGGCTTCAACGTTCGCGCCAATGCCAAGGCACGCGAGATCGCCACGCGGGATCAGGTCGCGCTCAAATATTATGACGTGATCTACGATCTGCTCGACGACATCCGCGCCGCGATGGCCGGCCAACTCGGTCCCGAATATTTCGAGACCGTGGTCGGCCGCGCCGAAGTCCGCGAGGTCTTCTCGGCGGGCAAGCACGGCAAGGCGGCCGGCCTTCTGGTCACCGAGGGGTTCATCAAGAAGGACCTGCGCGCACGCCTCACTCGCGACGACGTCATCGTCTACAACGGCAAGATCGCCTCGCTGCGTCGCTTCAAGGACGACGTCGCCGAGGTCCGCGCCGGACTGGAATGCGGCGTCACGTTCGAGGGCTCGACCGACATCAAGGCCGGGGATTATCTCGAGACCTTCGAGGTCGAGGAGCGCGCACGGACGCTGTGAGCGCGCAAAACGGCGAACCGTTATCCGG
Organism: Sphingomonas sp. MMS24-J13; assembly: GCF_044905095.1. Classification (NCBI taxonomy): domain Bacteria; kingdom Pseudomonadati; phylum Pseudomonadota; class Alphaproteobacteria; order Sphingomonadales; family Sphingomonadaceae; genus Sphingomonas; species Sphingomonas sp. MMS24-J13. The sequence continues at coordinate 4,542,588 of NZ_CP173258.1, read as the reverse complement.
CAAGGCGTCTCGCCTTGCCGGAGGCTGGCTCGGCGAGCTGTTCAGTAGCTGTTTTGCTGAGGATACATGGCACTGACCCTGCCATGCATTCTTCTAGCGGTGGGTCTCACTTTTTCTTCAGGTGAACGATGCGCCACAACGCCACATCCGAAGGCAAATCGGTCCGCCTGCTCCGCGTCGGCGAACAGGTGCGCCATATCCTTGCCGAAATCCTGATGCGCGGGGACGTGCATGACGAGACGCTTGCGGCGCACCACGTTTCGGTGACCGAAGTGCGCATGTCGCCCGATCTCAAGCACGCCATCGTGTTCGTGAAACCCTTGCTCGGGGCGGACGAGGAGAAGGTGCTGAAGGCGCTGCGAACCAACACCGCTTACTTCCAGAGCGAGGTCGCCAAGCGCGTGAACCTCAAATATGCGGCGAAGATCAAGTTCCTGCCCGACGAGAGTTTCGACGAAGGTCAGCGGATCGATGCGCTGCTGCGCTCCCCCATCGTCGCCCGCGATCTCGGCGAGCAGGATGCCGATTGATTTCAAGGCGGCGCTCGGCGTGCCGCCCGTCGACGACACGATCAGGTTCGAACCTATGGCGGAGCGGCACCGCATTGGGCTGAAGGCGGCCTGTGCGCTCGATTCCGACATCTGGCCGATCTATGCCGCCCCGTTCGATCCCGATCATTTCGACGCGACCTTCGACGCCGTCCTCGCCAACCCGGGCCGTATTCCGTTTGCAATATTTGCGGACGATAGGCTGGTCGGCATGAGCGCCTATCTCGGGCTCGATCCCGGCCGCCAGACGGTCGAGATCGGCCAGACCTATTTCGTACCCACCGTTCGCGGCACCGGGCTCAACGGCCAGGTCAAGCGACTGATGCTGGGCCACGCCTTCGCGAGCGGCATCCGTCGCGTCGAATTCCGGGTCGACGATCGCAATGCGCGGTCGAAGGCGGCGGTCGCCAAGATCGGCGGTGTGCTGGAAGGCGTGCTGCGCGCGGATCGCATCACCTGGACCGGCCATGTCCGTGATACGGCCTTGTTTTCCATACTTGCGGGGGAATGGCAGGCATGATTCCACTGGTGGCGCCGTTGATCGCAGCCTGCGCGCCCTGGGGCGTGCCGCCGGCCAAGGTGCCCGATGCGGTCGTGATCGGCAAAGCCTATGACGAGCAGAATCCCTTCGCGAAGATCGTTCGGCACGAGACCAGGGTTCCGGTCGTCTACGAAGACCGGAACGTCATCGCCTTCATGGATTACGAGCCGGCCTCGCCCGGCCATGTGCTGGTCATCTCCAAGACATCCAAGGCCCGCAACCTGCTGGAGGTGAGCGACAAGGACCTCACCCGATTGCTCGTGGTCGCCCGCCGCGTCGGCCGCGCCGAGATCAGCGGACTGGGTGCCGACGGTTTCACTGTCGAACAGAATAACGGCCTGCCGCAATCGGTGCCGCACCTCCATGTCCATGTGCTGCCGCGCTACATCGGCTTCAATCGCTGCCGCGGCGGCGGCCTGCGTCAGCCCAACGAGGTGCTGGAGCCGTTTGCCGCCCGGCTCCGCGTCGCTTTGGCCGCCGATCGCGGGCAGCCGGTGCCACCCAAGCCCACCGACGACCTGCCCGTCCCCACCGCGCTCGCGCCGCAGGCTACGCCGGTCGTACCGGCCAAGGCGATCACCACCGATCCGGTCGCCGATGCGGCCAATCCCGCCGCGATGGCAGCGTTCCAGCTGCCGAGCCACGGCGCATTGCTCAACGCGGTGATGTACACCGCGTCGGGCGCGGAGCCGCATCCGACCATGCTGCTGCTCCACGGCTTTCCGGGCAACGAGCAGAATCTCGACCTCGCCCAAGCGGTCCGTCGTGCCGGCTGGAACGTGCTGACGCTCCATTACCGCGGCAGCTGGGGCAGCCCGGGCAGTTTCTCGTTCGGCCATGCCGCCGAGGATGCCGATGCCGCGCTCGCTTTCCTCAAATCGCCCGACGCGACGGCGCGTTTCCACATCGATCCGGCGCGGATCGTGGTTGCCGGCCACAGCATGGGCGGGATGATGGCGGCGCACGCCGCCGCCAGCGACAAGAGCGTGCTGGGCGCGATCCTGATCGACGCCTGGGATATCGCCAGCGACGGCCGCCGGATCGCGAATGATCCGAAGGCGAGGGACGCGCTCGCGCGTGACGAAGTGCGCGGCGATCTGCCGCCGCTCGCCGGCACCAGCGAGGCAGCACTGGTCGACGAGATCGCCCATGCGCCGCCGTCGCTCGACCTCGCCGCGACGGCAGCGCAGATCAAGGATATGCCGTTGCTGGTAATCGGGGCCGAACGCGCCGGTGCGCCGACCGCGAGGGCAGTCGCCGAAGCCGCGCGTGCCGCGGGCGGCAAGCATGTCGCGCTGGTGATCGTGCCGACCGATCATCCTTTCTCCGATCATCGCATCGAGCTCGAAGCGCGGGTGATCGACTGGCTCGGGCAGTTCCCCCGCTGAGCGCGCCCCTCCACGGCTGGCTGATCCTCGACAAACCGGTCGGGCTGGGCTCGACCCAGGCCGTCTCGGCGGTCAAGCGCGCGCTGCGCACGGGCGGTTACCCCAAGGCCAAGGTCGGCCATGGCGGCACGCTCGATCCGCTCGCGAGCGGGGTACTGCCGATCGCCATCGGCGAGGCGACCAAGCTTTCGGGGCGGATGCTGGACGCCGACAAGGCGTATGATTTCACGATCACGTTCGGGGCGGAGACTTCGACGCTGGATGCCGAGGGTGAAGTTGTCGGCGAGAGTGCGGTTCGGCCGACCCTGGCCCAAATCGAGGCGGTGCTACCACGCTTCACCGGGCCGATTGCGCAGGTGCCGCCGGCTTTTTCGGCGCTGAAGGTGGATGGCAAGCGGGCCTACGATCTGGCGCGCGCGGGTGAAGAGGTGGTGCTCGCCAGCCGCAATGTGGTGATTCACGAACTAAGATCCTCCCCGCAACGGGGCGGGGGACCGCCGGCGCCGTCGGTGAAGGAGGGGGCCAACCTCGAACGAAGCGCGAGCCTTGAGGTAGGCCCCCTCCTCCAGCCTGCGGCTGGTCCCCCTCCCCGTTCCGGGGAGGAATTGGAAAGCATCACCCTTTCGGCCCGCGTCTCCAAGGGCACCTATATCCGCAGCCTCGCGCGCGACATCGCCTACGCGCTCGGCACGGTCGGCCATGTCACCATGCTCCGCCGCACCAAGGCGGGGCCGTTCACCCTTGAATCCGCGATTTCGCTGGACATATTGGACCAAGCCGCTAGAGCCGCGGAGCTGCAGGAGCTGCTCCTGCCGCTGACGGCCGGACTGGACGACATCCCGGTCCTCGCCGTCTCCCCCGAACAAACCGTCGCGCTCCGCCAGGGGCGCACGCTTGCAGGGATCGCAGCACCACCTGGACTTACCCTCGCGATGCTGGGCGATACGCCCGTGGCACTCGTCGAGGTAGGGCCTGAAACGAAGGTGGTGCGCGGCTTCAACCTGATGTCGGAGTGAAGATATCATGACGATCACTGCCGAACGCAAAGCCGAAGTCATCAAGGACAATGCCCGTTCGGAGGGCGACAGCGGTTCGCCCGAAGTACAGATCGCGATCCTGACCGAGCGGATTGCCAATTTGACCGAGCATTTCAAGACCCACGCGAAGGACAATCACTCGCGCCGCGGTCTGCTGATGATGGTGAACAACCGCCGCAGCCTGCTCGATTATCTCAAGAAGAAGGACGCCGACCGCTACAGCGCACTGATCGCCAAGCTCGGTCTCCGCAAGTAACAAAGGGCGCCTTCGGGCGCCCTTTTCGCTTTATGACCCTACCCACCCGGGCAATTCGGCAATTCGGCCGATGCTCATCAGGGACACGAAAAGTCCCGCACCGCCGCGAGCCGGCTAGCTCGCACACGAGGTCCCGCCGGCATCCGGCCTGCGGGTGAAGGAAAGCAAATGTTCGATATCAAGAAGACGGAAATCGAGTGGGGCGGCCAGACGCTGACGCTCGAAACGGGCCGCGTTGCCCGCCAGGCCGATGGCGCTGTCGTCGCCACGCTCGGCGAGACGGTCGTGCTCTGTGCGGTCACCGCCGCGCGCTCGGTCAAGGAAGGGCAGGATTTCTTCCCGCTCACCGTCCACTATCAGGAAAAATATAGCGCTGCCGGCCGCATCCCCGGCGGCTTCTTCAAGCGCGAGCGCGGCGCGACCGAGAAGGAAACCCTGGTTTCCCGCTTGATCGACCGCCCGATCCGCCCCCTCTTCCCCGAGGGTTTCTACAACGAGATCAACGTTATCGCCCAGGTGCTGAGCTATGACGGCGAGAACGAGCCCGACATCCTCGCGATGGTTGCCGCGTCCGCCGCGCTCACCATTTCCGGCGTGCCCTTCATGGGCCCGATCGGCGCTGCCCGCGTCGGCTATGTCGACGGCGAATATATCCTGAACCCGACCAACGAGCAGGTGAAGGCCGGCGAGCTCGAGCTCGTCGTCGCCGCGACCGGCAATGCCGTGATGATGGTCGAATCCGAAGCGAAGGAGCTTTCGGAAGAGGTCATGCTCGGCGCGGTCATGTTCGCACACAAGGCGAGCCAGAAGGTGATCAACGCGATCATCGATCTCGCCGAAAAGGCTGCGAAGGATCCGTGGGATCTGGAAATGAGCGACGACAGCGCGCTCAAGAAGCAGGTCAAGGACCTGATCGGCAAGGGCATCGCCTCCGCCTACAAGCTTACGAAGAAGGCCGAGCGCGTTGCCGCCATCACCGCTGCCAAGGCGCCGCTGAAGGAGGCTTTTGCCGACGCCGACAGCACCACGAAGATGAAGATCGGCAAGCTCGCCAAGAAGGTCGAGGCCGACATCGTCCGGACCCAGATCCTCAAGGAAGGCGTCCGCATCGACGGCCGCGACACGAAGACCGTCCGTCCGATCGAGGCGATGGTGCACTTCCTGCCGCGCACCCACGGTTCGGCCCTGTTCACGCGAGGCGAAACGCAGGCGATCTGCTCCACCACGCTTGGCACCAAGGAAGCCGAGCAGATGATCGACGGCCTGACCGGCCTGTCGTACGAGCGCTTCCTGCTCCACTATAACTTCCCGCCTTATTCGGTGGGCGAGGTCGGCCGCTTCGGTGCGCCGGGCCGTCGTGAAGTGGGCCATGGCAAGCTGGCCTGGCGCGCGCTGCATCCGGTGCTGCCGAGCCTGGAGGAATTCCCCTACACGATCCGCGTCCTGTCCGACATCACCGAGAGCAACGGCTCTTCGTCGATGGCGACGGTGTGCGGCGGTTCGCTCGCGATGATGGATGCCGGCGTGCCGCTGAAGCGCCCGGTCTCGGGCATCGCGATGGGCCTGATCCTGGAAGGCAAGGAATTCGCGATCCTGTCCGACATCCTGGGCGACGAGGATCATCTCGGCGACATGGACTTCAAGGTGGCCGGCACCAGCCAGGGCATCACGAGCCTGCAGATGGACATCAAGGTCGCGGGCATCACCGAGGAGATCATGCGGGTCGCACTCGCTCAGGCGAACGAAGGCCGCGCGCATATCCTGGGCGAGATGGCCAAGGCGCTCGACAGCACGCGCACCGAGCTTTCGGCGCACGCACCGCGCATCGAGACGATGCAGGTCCCCAAGGACAAGATCCGCGAAGTGATCGGCACCGGCGGCAAGGTGATCCGCGAGATCGTCGCCACCACCGGCGCCAAGGTCGACATCGAGGACGATGGCACGGTCAAGATCAGCTCGTCCGATCCCGAGAAGATCGAGGCAGCGCGCAAGTGGATCGAAGGCATCACGCAGGAAGCCGAAGTAGGCAAGGTCTACAGCGGCAAGGTCGTGAACATGGTCGATTTCGGCGCGTTCGTGAACTTCATGGGTGGCAAGGACGGCCTGGTCCACATCTCCGAGATCAAGAACGAGCGCGTCGCCAAGGTCTCCGACGTCCTGACCGAGGGCCAAGAGGTCAAGGTCAAGGTGCTCGAGATCGATCCGCGCGGCAAGGTGCGCCTGTCGATGCGCGTTGTCGATCAGGAGACTGGCGCCGAGTTGGAAGATACCCGTCCAGCACGCGAACCGCGTGAAGGCGGCGATCGTCCGCGGGGCGACCGCGGTGATCGTGGTGGTGATCGCGGCCCGCGTCGCGATGGCGACCGTCGTCGCGAGGGTGGCGATCGTGGCCCGCGCCGTGAGCGCAGCGAAGGCGGCGAAGGCCGCGGCGATCGGGGCCCGCGCCGCGAGCGCACCGAAGGCGGCAACGAAGAGGGACCGGCGCCCGAATTCGCACCGGCCTTCCTGCAGCGCGACGACGACTGATTGTCCGCAGCCGGCTGAAACGGAAAGGGCGCCCCGCGGGGCGCCCTTTTTGTTTCAACAGCCTTCTTCCGCCGTTCAGGATGTTAAGCTCACGTCGCGTCGCTGGAGTTAACCAATACACCACGTACTTCCGAAGCTTCGCTGCGCGCTCGACAATCATGGTTAACGTATTAACTATCATTATAACAAAATAAGTAGAATTCCGCAGTCGCCGAAAAGCCCGTCCAAGATCATTGCGTCCCCGACAGCTTTCTGGGGAACACCATCATGGCTCACATTCTTAAGTCCGTCGTCGCCGCCGCCATCGCGCTGACCGTCGCGAGCGTCTCGCCAGCCGCTAATCTCGTGCAGAATGGCGGGTTCGAGCAGACCACGCGCACCGACGGTTCGTACGGCATCGGCTCGCTCTATCCCTCGAACAATGCCACCTATTGGACGACCACCGGCTACAATTTCGTGTTCCAGCCCGGCACTGCCGACTCGGTCGGCGCCAACGGCGAATATGGCAACATGAAGCTGTGGGGCCCGGCCAACGGCGCCAACAACGGCCTGACCGCATCCAGCCCGTCGGGCGGCAACTTCCTCGCCGCCGACGGCGCCTACCAGACCGAGGTGATCTCACAGGTGATCAACGGCCTGAATGTCGGCCAGCAGTACAAGGTCAGCTTCGACTGGGCCGGTGCGCAGCAATATGGCTATAACGGCGTGACCACCGAAAACTGGACCGTCTCGCTCGGCAACCAGAGCTTCACCACGCCGACCGTGACCAATGCCGATCATGGCTTCACCGGCTGGCAGAGCGCGAGCTACATCTTCACCGCGACCAACGCGACCGAGACGCTCTCCTTCCTCGCCCACGGCACGCCGAACGGCGAGCCGCCCTTCTCGCTGCTCGACAGCGTTTCGATGGGCGCAGTGCCCGAGCCGGCCAGCTGGGCGATGATGATCGTCGGCTTCGGCGCAGTCGGCGGCGCGATGCGCTTCCGCAAGCGCACTGCCGTCATCGCCTGATCCTACTGGATCGGTGGGCGGCACCGGTCCCACCGGTGCCGCCCACGATCTGTTTCGTCTAAGTAACATATCTTTCACAAACACTTTTGCGGCGTTGCAATCAGCCCAGCGCCACTCCCGACGAGGCCCTGCAAGCTATCATCGCCGTGATAAAGCGAGGCCGGTCAAAATAGGCAGCTATCATAAGCTGCTACGCCTCGTTCCCGTTTTCGATCATTCCCATTAACCTTGATAAGCGCATCGGGATGTTGCGAACGCCCCTGCAATGGTCCATAGGACTGTCGTTAATTAAAAATTAACGGTATCTTTTGGGGGTGATTATCATGGCTATACGTGCGTTCCTGCTCGGCTCGGCGGCCGCGCTTGTTGCGGTGGCTGCACCGGCTTCGGCGACACCGCTTCCCATCGCCAATCTGGTGGCCAACGGCTCGTTCGAGAGCACGACGGCCACCGACAAGACCTATTTCAACGGCCAGGTGGCCGGTTGGAGCGGCGGCACCAACCTCACTTTCATCGATTTCCCGGGAACCGCCGACGATCCCAGCAAGTATCTGACGGTCTACGGCCCATTCCCGGCGACCAGCCCGGACGGCGGCAATTTCGTCGAGGCCGATGGCGATCCCAACTATTCTGGCGCGATCTATCAGACGATCGACGGCTTGACGGTCGGTCAGCAGTACAAGCTCTCCTTCTATCAGGCGGCCGGCCAGCAGCTTAACTTCACCGGCCCGACCACGGAGCAATGGCAGGTCAGCTTCGGCAGCGAGACGTATCTCTCGAGCCTCTATTCGCTCCCGCAGGGTGGCGTCGGCCCGTGGCAGGCTCAGACCATGACCTTCACCGCCACCGCGACGTCGCAGGTCCTGACCTTTCTTCGCCAAGGGCACGCCCGGCGGCGCCCCGCCAATCTCGTTCCTCGACGGCGTGAGCATGTCGGCCGTGCCCGAGCCGGCCAGCTGGGGCCTGATGATCGTCGGCTTCGGCGCGTTGGGTGGCGCGATGCGCCGTCGTCGCGCGGTGGTCGCCGCCTGAGCGCGCTCGCGTAAATCAAACGGCGGGCGCCCCGAAACGGGCGCCCGTCTTTTTTAACAGGTTCGTGCTAGACTGCCTCCATGCATGCCGTTCAAGCGCTGATCGTCGATCTGGTCCGCCTCTGCCTGTGGCTGGTGATCCTGGCCGTCATCTTCGTGCCGATCGAACGCCTGTTCGCGCTTCACGCCCGCAAGCCGCGGTCGCGGGCCGCCCTGCTCGAAGATCTGGGCTTCTATTTCCTGAGCAGCCTGCTGCCCGCCTTCCTGCTCAGCCTGCCGATGGCACTGGTGATCGCCGTGTCGCACCGGATCGTGCCGGCCGCTTATTACGATTGGGTCGACGCCTGGCCTTTGTGGCTGAAGATGGTGGTGGCCTTCGTGGTCGGCGAGATCGGTTTCTATTGGGGCCACCGCTGGAGCCACGAAATCCCCTTCCTGTGGCGCTTCCATGCGGTCCATCATCGTCCCGAGCGGCTCGACTGGCTGATCAACACCCGCGCCCATCCGATCGACATGGTCTTCGGCCGGCTGTGCGGGCTGGTGCCGATCGTCCTGCTCGGGCTGGCCGGGCGCGGTGCGGGTAAGGACAGCCTGCCGGTGATCATCTTCCTGCTGTTCGGCACGGTGTGGGGCTTCTTCCTCCATGCCAATGTCCGCTGGCGGCTGGGCCCGCTCGAGCATCTGATCGCCAGCCCGCGCTTCCACCATTGGCACCATGTGCGCGAAGGGCCGATCAACCGTAACTATGCATCGACGTTGCCGGTGATGGATCGGCTGTTCGGCACGCTGCATGCGCCCAGGGCGTGGCCGGAGAGCTACGGCATCGTGGAGACAAATCGGACGGACCTCAATCCGCCGCAGCACGGCGAGAAGGACCGCGCTGCATAGCAGCGTAGTGGAGGGGCGTCCGACAGCGGCATGGCACCGCCCCTCAAGGCGGCCCCGCCATACCCGCGGGGCTCAGGCCGCTTGGGCGACCCGCTGCACCTCGATCCGCATCCGTGCAGCCTTGAGCGTATTCTCCATCAGGCAGGCGATCGTCATCGGGCCGACGCCACCCGGTACGGGGGTGAGCGCGCCCGCCACTTCGCGCGCCTCGTCGAATTCGACGTCGCCGACGAGCCGCGTCGTGCCGTCGGGCCGGGTGATGCGGTTGATGCCGACATCGATCACGATCGCGCGCGGCTTGATCCAGCTGCCGCGCACCAGCCCGGGCTTGCCGACCGCGCTCACCAATATGTCGGCACCGCGGCAGATGAATTGGGTGTCGCGCGTATGGATGTGGGTCGTGGTGACGGTCGCGCGCTCCTCGAGCAGCAGGGACGCCATCGGCTTGCCGACGATGTTCGAACTGCCGATCACGACCGCATGACTACCGGTGAGATCGGGGACGATCGACTTGATGATCTTGAGGCAGCCGAGCGGCGTACAGGGGATCAAGGCGTCATTCCCCTGGAGCAGCCGGCCCGCATTGAGCGCGTGCAGCCCGTCGACATCCTTCATCGGATCGACCGCCGCCATCACGCGCAAGGTGTTGACCTGCGGCGGCAGCGGCAGCTGGACGAGGATGCCGTCGATATCGTCGCGCTCGTTAAATGCTGCGACCTGCGCCAGCACCTCCTCCTCGCTCACGCCGGCGGGAAGCATCTTCACCTCGGCGTTGAAGCCGACGTCGCGCGCACGCTTGATCTTGCTGTTGACGTAGACGTGGCTGGCCGGATCGTCGCCCGCCAGGATCACCGCCAGGCCGGGCAGACGCGGCAGCGAGGCCATTTCGGCCTTCACCTGCTCCACCACCCGGCGCGCGAGTGCCCGTCCGTCGATGATCTCCGCCGTCATATGCTGCCCTCCAACTCTGCTCGCGCCTGCGATAGCGCGATCGAACCGTGGCGTCAGCAGCGCAGGGCGGGTTTGACCCCGATTAGCGGCCGCCGGGCTTGAAGGTCGGATCGAACTGCTTGTGACAGACGTTGCACGCCTCATCGAGATCGCTGCCCGCCTTGAACCAGGCATCCTGATCCTTTCTTTCCGCCGCGTCAGCAGCCTGGAGCGCGACCTTGCGCACTTCCAGTACGGCCTTGTCCCAATTGGGATCGGGAACGCGGCGGCCGGGAATCAGCAGCACGTTGGTAACCTCGGCCAGCGTGCGCGCGGCGCTTTCGGCATCTTCCCATTCCCTGTCGTTCTTGGGGAAGAGCGAATGTTCGCCCGTCTTGTCGGTGATGAAGCCCTGCCGTTTCCAGATGCCGTCGCCGGCATATTGCATGACGTGCGGCATGAATTCCTTGAGCTGGAGTTTCAGATAATAAGGGGCGTTGTCATTGGCCCCCGACGCGGCCGCGCGCGCGGCCTTTTCCGCCGGGATCATCGGGCCGGCATCGTCGGCGGCCTGGGTGGCGTTTGCCGCTTGCTCGTTCTGCGCCTGCTGCTCCACTGTTCCGCCGGGTTTCGAACAGGCAGCCAGTACGAGCAACATCGCCACAGCACCGGCGTCCCGCACCATTTTCAAAACCGCTCCCGTTGGCATGCCGCTTCCCCATCATCCGCCCCGCGCGTCGATCACGCGTCGATATCCGCTCTCCCTTGCACCCTCTCGGAGGTTTTGGGCAGAGATTTACGGTTGGTAGAAGGTTTCAAGAAACGTTACACATGTTCAGGATGTGGGCGCCGTTTAAGCTTTTGCCTGCGGCAGCAACTCGCGCGGGACCTCCGCGAACATCTTCACGGCTGCGGGCCGTGCATTGATGCGTGCGATCCATGCCAGCAATCCCGGCGTGTCGGTCTTGTTGACCAGTTCGGGGAAACCGTTCTGCATCCCGTTGGCGATCGCGAAATTGCAAATGTCGGCGAGCGAATAGCCGCTGTCGATCAGCCATTCATGATCCTTCAGTCGCTCCTCCAGTCGCTTCACCGAAACCGCGATCTTGCGCATCTCCTCGTCCAGCACATCCTGCGGGAAGCCGTTGCGGGCGTTGCGCCATTTGGTCTGCTGCTCGGGCACCGGAATGCGCTTGACCTGCTCCTCGAACTGCTCGTCGGTCAGCTGGCGCGCCATATGCTTGATCATCCGCTCCCAGCCGATCGTGGATACGCACCAGCAGAAATATTCGTCGACCCACTTGGTCCAGATTCGCATGTTCGCGCGCTCGAACGGATCGTCGGGGCGCAACTTCGTGCCCGCATCGGGGAAGATATCCTCGACATATTCGCAGATGACGGTGCTTTCGGTGATGATCCGGCCGTCATGCTCCAGCGCCGGCACCTGGCCGCGCGGATTGATCGCCTTGAACCAATCCTCATGATGCTCGAACTTTGCCGGGTTGAGGCGGACGACCTCGAACGGCACGCCCTTCTCGTAGAGGGTCAGCAGGGGCTTGAGCGAATTGGCGCCCGGCCCGAAGCTGTAGAGTTTCAGCATTGCTCTCTCCCGATCTGGTTTGAGCAGGCCATAGCGCCCCGCGCGGCGCGGCGCACGGGTCGTTTCAGGCTGGTTCGACGAATGAAAGTGGGGAGCTTCTGTTGCTCGGTGCTCCCCGTACCGCCGGAATCCGATTCTGTTGCCCGGTTCGGCCCGAACCGCGTTCAAGCTTTGTAATCTAAGCCGTTAGGCCGTGATTACGCAGCAATCGCGAGCGCCTCGTTATCGTTGGCACTTGTAGTTTTGAGCCTTTTACGGGTTACTCAGCCCGGGCGAAAACAGAATGCCCGTACACACGTCGATCCTAGTTCGGCCCCATCAGAGCCCGCCCTTGCGGAGCGGGTTATGGTGGAGCCGCCGGGTACCGCCCCCGGGTCCGCTGCGCCAAACACAATGCAATTTATCGCCATATCCGGCCGAAGCCGGCACGGCGGATATAGGCAGGCCGGACGGCGCTGTGAAGGGTGCCATCCCGATTCCGTTATTGCCGGCCGCGGGCGCGCAATTCGTCGCGGATCTCGCGCAGCAGGATGACGTCCGCCGATTCGGGCGGTGGGGCAGCGACCTCCGCCGCGGCACGCCTGGCACCGAGCGTCATCGCCTTGTTCACCGCGCGAACGAGCAGGAAGATGATGAAGGCGACGATCAGGAAATTGACCGCCTGCGTGATGAACTCACCATAACCGAGCAGCGGCACGCCGGCCTTCTTGAGATCGGCATAGCTGGTGAGAGAGCCCTTATAATCGGCCGGGATATCGCCCAGGCGAATGAAATGGCTGGAGAAATCGAGGCCGCCCGAAAGCTTGCCGATCACCGGCATGATCACGTCGTCGGTCAGGCTGGTAACGATCTTGCCGAACGCGGCGCCGATAATCACGGCGACGGCGAGATCGAGCACGTTGCCGCGCATGATGAACGCCCTGAATTCCTTGAACATGGGAACCTCCTTCTGCTGCAACGCTTGTCATCCCTGGAACGATCGCGATCAACCCCGATTGCGCCGACTGTCTTGCACGAGTAAGACGCCAGTCCTCGACCGTTTGCGGAGAAACCCACCATGTCGCGCCTGACCCGTCTGTCCCCTGCCCTGCTCGCCCCGGTGGCCGCACTGGCGCTCGGGGGTTGCGGCCTCAACACAATTCCTGCCGCCGACGAGACCGCGAAGGCGCGCTGGGCCGACGTGCAGAACGAATATCAGCGCCGCGCCGATCTGGTCCCCAATCTCGTCGCGACGGTGAAGGGCTATGCGAAACAGGAGCAGTCCGTACTGGTCGGCGTGACCGAGGCGCGTGCCAAGGCAACTTCGATCCAGGTCAAGGCGGACGATCTGAAAGATCCGGCCAAGCTCCAGCAGTTCGGTGCGGCGCAAGGCCAGCTGAGCCAGGCGCTCGGCAGGCTGCTTTCGGTCACGGAAAATTATCCGGACCTGAAGTCCAACACCAACTTCCTGGCGCTGCAGTCGCAGCTGGAAGGCACCGAAAACCGGATCACGATCGCGCGACGCGATTACAACAGCGCGGTGCAGAGCTACAACACGCTGATCCGTACCTTCCCGAGTTCGATCGGCGCCAAGGTGTTCTACGGCGCCAAGCCGATGTCGACCTTCGAAGCCACGACCCCCAACGCCCAGACCGCGCCGACGGTCAGTTTCTGACGATCATGGGCATCGACGCTCATGACAGGTATCCCGGCTTTGGCCGGGATGCTCTAAAGCGGGCCATCCGCGCTTTGTCATGGGCGTTGGCGTTGTTCGTCACGGTGCCCGCATCCGCACAGAGCTTTCCGACGTTCACCAATTTCGTCGTCGACCAGGCAAACATCCTTCCGTCTGGCGACGAGGCACGGCTGGATCATGCTCTGGCGAATCTTCAGAAACGCACGCGGCACCAATTGGCTGTCGTGACCGTCTCAAGCCTTCAGGGCCTGCCGATCAACGATTACTCGCTACGCCTCTTCCGCACCTCGGGCGTTGGGCGGAAGCATTACGATGACGGGGTCGTCATCCTTGTCGCGCCAAAAGACCATAAGGTGCGGATCGAGGTTGGATATGGACTGGAGGCGACGCTGACCGATCCGCGCTGTGCAGCGATCATTCGGGATCTGATGCTACCGGCCTTTACCAAAGGCAATTTCGCCGGCGGCATTAACGCCGGCGCAAATGCGATCATCGCACGGTTGAATGCAGCCGCACCGCTCGAAACAGCAGGACAATGACGATGCGCCGCTTGTGGCCGTTCCTTTCACTTCTGTTGGCGTTTCTCGCGCCGACCGCTGAAGCAGCCCCAACCTTCCCGCAGTTCACCGGCCTTGTCACCGACGCCGCCGGCATACTCCCCGCCGACCAGAAAGCGGCGCTCGAAGCCAAGCTGGAAGCGCTGCAGCAGCAGACGAATCGCCAGCTGGTCGTGGCCACCATCCCAGATCTGCAGGGCTACGAGATCGCCGACTACGGCAATCAGTTGATCCGCAAGTGGGGCGTGGGCCTCAAGGGCGCCGACAATGGCGCGATCCTGATCGTCGCGCCCAAGGAGCACAAGGTCCGGATCGAGGTCGGCTACGGCCTCGAGCCGGTGCTGACCGACGCGCTGTCGAGCGTGATCATCCAGACGCGCATCGTCCCCGCGTTCAAGGCGGGCGACATGCCCGGCGGGATCGTCGCGGGCACCGACGCGCTCGTCCAGCAATTGAGCCTGCCCGACGATCTGGCCAAGGCCAAGGTAGCCGAGGCGGTCAAGGCCTATGATGCCGCGCACAAACGCCGCAACGGCCAAGGCGCCGCACCGGTCGCGGTGATCTTCTGGCTCGTCATCATCGGCGGGATCATATTGGTGGCCGGCCTGCGCCGATCGGGACGCGGGGCCGCCTATCGCCAATCGAGCAGCAACTGGCCGATCTGGCTGTGGGCGGCGAGCGAAATCGTCGATGACCTTTCCCGCTCCAACCACCGTGGCGGCGGTTCCTGGGGATCGGGCTTCGGCGGCGGCGGTGGCAGCGACGACGGTGGTGGCGGCTGGGGTGGCGGTGGCTTCACCGGCGGCGGCGGTGGATCGGGCGGCGGCGGTGGCGCGTCGGGGAGCTGGTGATGCACATGAAGCCGGAAGATCGGGCCAAGGTAGCTGCTGCTATCAAAGCCGCCGAAGCGAAGACCGATGGCGAGATCAGCACGATCGTCGCGGCGTCATCCGATTCCTACGGCGACGTCGTGTTCGTCGCCGCCGCTCTGGTGGCACTGTTGCCGCTGGCGGTGTCGGCTGCCTGGCCCGGGGTGCTCGAATCGGGGGCCAAGCTGCTGACCGGTGGGTGGGAGGAGCCGACTTTGCGCTTCATGCTCACCCTGCTGACGATCGAGACCGCCTGCCTGTTCCTGATCGCCTGGGCGGTTTTCCGCATCGCGGCGATCCGCACGGTCCTGACGCCCGCCGCCATCGAGACGCGCCGGGTGCGCCGTCGCGCCCTGATGCTGTTCCGCACCGGCACCGAGCAACGCACGCTCAGCAAGACCGGCGTCCTGCTCTATTTGAGCCTGGCCGAACATCGCGCCGAGATCGTGGCCGACGCCGCCATTCACAGCCGCGCACCGCAGGAAGCGTGGGGCGAGGCGATGGCTGCGCTGATCGCGGCGCTCAAGGACAACCGGCCCGGTGACGGCATCGCCGCCGCGGTCGAGCGGATCGGCGCCGTGTTGGCCGAGCATTTTCCCTATACCGGAAGCGACCCCAACGAACTGCCCGACAGGTTGATCGAATTGTGAGCAATCCCCCGGGTGCGCCCGAGATCATGTGGCAGGGCAAGTTCATCACCGTCCGCAAATGGGCGAACTGGGAATATGTCGGCCGCGCGCGCGGCATCGGCGCCGCGGTGATCCTCGCGATCGTCGACGGCGACGTGCTGCTGGTGGAGCAATATCGCGTCCCGCTCGGCGGGCCATGCCTGGAGCTGCCAGCCGGACTGGTCGGTGATGAGAGCGAAGGCGAGGCGATCGAGATCGCGGCGGCGCGTGAGCTGGAGGAGGAGACCGGCTACCGCGCCAACCAGGTCGAGGTGATCGGACGCTTCGCATCGTCGCCGGGCATGGTGTCGGAGACCTTTACTCTGGTGCGGGCAACCGGACTGGTGCGCGTCGGCGACGGCGGCGGCGTGGAAGGCGAAGGGATTACGGTGCATCGTGTGCCACTGGACAGCATCGCGGACTTCGTCGCGCATAAGCGCCACGAGGGCATGATCATGGACGTCAAGTTGCTGATCTTGCTGAGCGCGGGAATCTTGGCGGCCCGCTGAAAATTTTCCCCGGCACGGGAAGGATTAGAGGATCCGCGGCCCCAGCAACGCCACCAGCGCCTCACATCCCTTACGATCCTCGGCGTCGAATCGGGCCGGCAAGGGGCTATCGAGATCCAGCACGCCGATCAGCCGCCCGCCCACCACGATCGGAACCACCAGCTCGGATGCCGATGCCGCATCGCAGGCGATGTGCCCCGGAAAGGCATGCACATCCTCGACCAACTGGGTTTCGCGCGTGGCCGCTGCCGCACCGCATACGCCCGATCCGAACGCGATGCGGATGCAGGCCGCCTTGCCCTGGAACGGCCCCAACACAAGCTCGCCGCCGATGTTGCGATAGAAACCCGCCCAATTGAGATCGGGCAGATACTCCCACAGCAAAGCCGCCGCGTTCGCCATGTTGGCGATAGCATCCGGCTCATCCGCGGTCAGGCCGTCGAGTGCTGACAACAAATCGCGGTAGAGTCCGGCTTTGTCCCCGGCAGCGACGTCGAACTGATACATGAGGCGGGCCTTGCGTGATTCACCCCGCACATGGCGGCCCGCCCGGTGCCGATCAAGTAGACGATCAGCGGCGTCGAAGCTCCTCGGCCGAGACGAAGCCGAGCGTCGCCAGAAACAGCACCGCGCCCGCTATGCTGCAATAAAGAATGATGTCACCGATCGAATGGCCCATCTCGCATCTCCTTACATCGATGCGAGATGTTTATGGCGTCGTGCGGCTCAGGCTTTGACCATGATCAAAGGGCAGATCGCGGCCAAACCTAAGGCTTCGCGAAACGCTTGAAGAAGCTCGTCTCATGCCAGGCGGGGCGCTTCACGCCGTTGGCAACGCGCAATGCCATATCGGCGACGAAATCGTTGAGCTTCACCGCTTCTTCTTTCTCGACCGGCTGGTCGATATCGTCGGACGGCGCATGGTAGCGCGTGGTGCGCCAGATCCGTTCGATCTTCTCCTCGGGCGTGCCGAGCGCGAAGCCGAACTTGAACGCGACCGAGGGAATACCGGCGCGGATGAAGCTATATTGATCCGATCGCGTGAAGCTGTTGCGATCGGGCAAGGGATCGGGCGTCAGCGCCAACCCGCGCGCCTTGGCGACGGCGGCGGCGACGTCGCCCAGACTGCTCTCGTCGGCGCCGAGCACGGTGACCCCGGTCAGCTTCCACAGGGGCAAGGGCATATCGAAATTAAGATCGGCGACGATCGAGGCCTTGGGTACGGTCGGCCGCTCGGCGAAATAATGCGAGCCCAGCAGGCCCTTTTCCTCGGCAGTGACGAATACGAACAGGATCGATCTCTTCGGCTTCACCTTGTCGGCACGGAGCTTTGCCGCGATCTCGAGTAGGTTGGCGACGCCCGAGCCATCGTCCATCGCCCCGTTGTAGATCGTATCGCCGTTGATCGGCTCGCCGACGCCGAGACCATCGAGGTGTGCCGAGACGACGACATATTCGCTCTTCAGCTTCCGATCGCTTCCGGGCATGCGCGCGACGATGTTGGGCGAGACCAATGGGCGCCGGTTGGCCACCACGCTTGCCTTGAACCGCGGCGTGAGATCGAAGCGCGGCACCGGTTTCGAAGCATCCGCCAGCGCGGAAACCTCAGCGAAATCGTGGCCCGACCCGGCGAAGAGCAGATCGGATTTGGCCGTTTCGAACTGCGCCGCGAAGAAGGGTACTTTGACCGGGCGGAGGCTACTGTCGGTGAGGTACATGGCCGGCTGCGAGGCGATCAGCATGCGCCGCTCCCACGGAATTTCGATCTGCTTCGTCGTGGTCAGCGAAATGATGCCGACTGCGCCCTGCTCGGCCAGATATCTGGAGCGTGCCGAGCGCGCATCCGACTTGAGCGCTCCCGATATATCGGCCGGCCCGCCGCCCACCACCACGACGATCTTTCCCTTCACATCAAGCCCGGCGAAATCGTCATAACCGGCATCGGGTATGTGCAGACCATAGCCCGCAAAGACGAGCGGCGCGTCGACCATGTCGGGTGCGGGGCCGCCGCCGCCCGAAATGATCAGATCGCGCGGGGCCACCAGTGCCGTGACGCCGTTCGGCCCCGATAAAGTGGCCCGCGCCTCGCTTTGCAGCACCTTCTGCTCTGTGAAGGCGACCGGCTGGAAATAGCCGTCGACGCCGGCGGGCTGGAGCCCCAGCGCCTTGGCTTGGCGGATCACATAATCGGCTGCGCGCAGGTAATCTTCGGAGCCGGTGAGCCGGCCGCGCATCTCATCGGACGCGATCGCCCGAATATGCCCCCACCACATATCGCCGCGCGTTTCGGCAAGCACGGGCGCAGCAACGAGCGAGACGGCAAGAGCAATACGCGCGATCATGATTTTCCCCGGTCTGTTGCGCGGCAACATGACCGTGGGCGGGGATTTGTAAAGCGCCGGAGCGTATCCGCCCCGGCGCTCTCATGCGATCAGCCCTCGATGAAGGCGAGCAGTTCGGGGTTGATGACGTCGGCATGAGTCGTCGCCATGCCGTGCGGGAAGCCCGGATAGGTCTTGAGCGTGCCGTTCTGCAGCAATTTGATCGATAGCAGGGCGGAATTGGCAATCGGCACGATCTGATCATCCTCGCCATGGAGCACCAGGGTCGGCACCGTGATCGCCTTCAGATCCTCAGTGAAGTCGGTTTCGGAGAAAGCCTTGATGCAATCATAATGCGCCTTGGTGCCGCCCATCATGCCCTGGCGCCACCAATTGCGGATCACGCCTTCGGACACCTGCGCATTGGGCCGGTTGAAGCCGTAGAAAGGCCCGCTGGCGATATCGAGGAAGAATTGGGCGCGGTTCGCAATCTGCGCGGTGCGGAAACCGTCGAATACCTCGATCGGCAGGCCGCCCGGATTGGCCTCGTTCTTGACCATGATCGGCGGCACTGCACCGATCAGCACCGCCTTGGCGACGCGGCCGGGCTTGGCGCGCGCCACATAGTGCACGACTTCGCCGCCGCCGGTCGAATGGCCGATATGGACCGCGTCCTTGAGATCGAGCGCGTCGGTCAGTTCCGCCACATCTGCGGCATAGGTATCCATCTCGTTGCCGGTATCGGTCTGGCTCGAGCGCCCGTGGCCGCGGCGGTCATGCGCGATCACGCGATAACCCTTCTCGAGGAAGAACATCATCTGGGCATCCCAATCGTCGGCCGAGAGCGGCCAGCCATGATGGAACACGATCGGCTGCGCGTCCTTCGAACCCCAATCCTTGTAGAAGATCTGCGTACCGTCCTGGGTGGTGATGAAAGCCATGCCGTGTCTCCTGCAAACCACGCTCGATTGCGTTGGCGAATGAATGGCCGAAAATACGTCAGTGAATAAGATGCTATATTTTCACATGATCGATGCGATATTTTTATCGATCTCTCCTGACCCGACCCCGCATGCTCTGCCGGTAATGTAAGATCATTGCAGAAGCGGGATGGCGGTGTTGGCGGCATAGCCTGCGCGCGGGCGAGCGAACAATGACGTCATGGGGACAAATTGCCAGGTTGGCGGCGCGCAGGCCAGGCCGCCGTGGGGCGTCGGACTGTTCGCCCGACCGGACGAGCACTAGCGCACAAAAAAACGCCCGCGGATCGCTCCGCGGGCGTCTTCCAATCCGCTGATCCGGAGGGATCAGTAGGAATAATACATGTCGAACTCGACCGGAGCCGGCGTCATTTCCCAGCGGGCGACGTCGGGCCACTTGAGTTCCATGTAGCTCTCGATCTGGTCCTCGGTGAACACGCCGCCCTTGGTGAGGTAGGCATGATCGGCGGCCAGGCTGTCGAGCGCCTCGCGCAGCGACGCGCAGACGGTCGGGACCTGCGCCAGCTCTTCCGGCGGAAGATCATAGAGGTTCTTGTCCATCGCCTCGCCGGGATGGATCTTGTTCTCGATACCATCGAGGCCGGCCATCAGCAGCGCTGCATAGCAGAGGTACGGATTGGCCATCGCGTCGGGGAAACGGAACTCGACGCGCTTCGCCTTGGTGCCGGCACCGTAGGGGATGCGGCACGACGCCGAACGGTTGCGCGCCGAATAAGCGAGCAAAACGGGGGCTTCGTAGCCCGGCACCAGGCGCTTGTAGCTGTTGGTGGTCGGGTTGGTGAAGGCGTTCAGCGACTTGGCATGCTTGATCACGCCGCCGATGAAATAGAGGCACATGTCGGACAGGCCGGCATAGCCGTTGCCAGCGAACAGCGGCGTGCCGCCATCCCAGATCGACATGTGGGTGTGCATGCCCGAGCCGTTATCCTTGGCGATCGGCTTCGGCATGAAGGTTACGGTCTTGCCATAGGCCTGCGCCACGTTCCACACGACATACTTGTAGATCTGCATGCGATCGGCAGTGGTGACGAGCGTGCCGAAGGTGAGGCCGAGCTCGTGCTGGGCGGCCGCCACTTCGTGGTGATGCTTGTCGCACGGCAGGCCCATTTCCAGCATGGTCGAAACCATCTCGGCGCGGATGTCGACGGCCGAGTCGACCGGCGCGACCGGGAAATAGCCGCCCTTCGCGCGCGGACGGTGAGCCAGATTGCCGGCCTCATATTCCTTGCCGGTGTTGGTCGGCAGCTCGACATCGTCGATCTTGAAATACGACTCGTTGTAGGTCGTATCGAAGGTGACGTTGTCGAACATGAAGAATTCGGCTTCGGGGCCGACATAGACGGTGTCACCGATGCCGAGCGTCTTGACATAGGCTTCGGCGCGCTTGGCGGTCGAGCGCGGATCGCGGGCATAAAGCTCGCCGGTCGAAGGCTCGACGATGTCGCATACGAGGATCAGCATCGGGGTCGCGGAAAAGGGATCGACCCACACCGCATCCAGATCGGGCTGGAGGATCATGTCGGATTCGTTGATGGCCTTCCAGCCGTCGATCGACGAACCGTCGAACATGAAGCCATCGTTGAGCTCGTCCTCACCGACGACGCCCGCCACCATGGTCAGATGCTGCCACTTGCCCTTGGGATCGGTGAAGCGAAGATCGACCCACTCGATCTCCTTGTCCTTGATAAGCTTGAGAACGTCGGACGCCTTATTCGCCATGGAAATGCCCTTCCCCGTGAAATCCTGATGCGGCTCGTTGGCCGCGCTAAAAGCCTTTGGCGCGGGGTCTAGACCGCGTCGGCATCCCTCTCTCCGGTACGAATGCGCACGACCGTGTCGATGGTCGTGACGAAAATCTTGCCGTCGCCGATGCGACCGGTCTGCGCCGCATTCTGGATCGCCTCGACCACGCGCTCGGCGAGCGGATCGTCGACGACGACCTCCAGCTTCACCTTGGGCAGGAAATCGACGACATATTCGGCGCCGCGATACAGTTCGGTATGCCCCTTCTGGCGGCCGAAGCCGCGGGCTTCGGTGACGGTGATGCCGCTGACGCCGACGTCGTGAAGCGCTTCCTTCACCTCGTCGAGCTTGAACGGCTTAATGATGGCTTCGATCTTCTTCATGCCGCCCTCCCCGGCCGCTCCGGCCGTTGCCTTCAATAAGCGTGCCAGCCGAGCCCGCGCAAGCGGGCGCCGGACGAACCCTGACAAGTCGTGCGCGATTGCCCGCAAAGGGGGCACGGCGGGACGTGATTGCCTGAAATTTCAGCAATATTCAGTCCGCGATGTGGACCGTGCCCGAAACGTACAACAGATGCGAAACGAATCGCGTTCGCACTTATTTCGCGGTGACGGTCAGCTCGATACGGCGGTTGCGGGCGCGCCCCTCCGGCGTCGCATTATCGCCGATGAAATCGACCGCGCCCTTGCCGACCGTCTCGATCCGGCTCGGCCGCACGCCACCGTGGACCAAAATCTCGGCCATCTTGTCGACCCGATCGGTGGCGAGCGTCAGGTTTTGCGCGGCGGTACCGTCATTGTCGGTATAGCCCACCAACCTGACCTTGGCGTGCGGATAGGCGCGCAGAATCTGCGTCATCAAAAATATGCGCCGCAGGGTCGGCTCGTTGGGTTTGGACGACCAGGATTCATATTCGTTGCCCTGGAAGCGGAAGGTGCGTGGCGCCGGCGCATCGGAGGCGAGGTAATCGGCAAGCTGCTCCTCTGGCGATCCGCGCTGCACCGCGATCGCGCTGTCGGGCAGGACGATGATCCGCTCCATCGCGCCTGCCTTGCGCGCGGCGGCCTGTTGCGCCTTCGCGTCCCGCGCAGCGCGATGGCAGGCTGAAACCCCAAAACCGCACAAAACCAGCGTGATCCATGCCGCCAGCCCGAACCTTATCTTATGCCGAACCGTATCCGCCACGCCGAATCCCCGCCAGCCCTGCCCGATATTGCGCGAAGCCGGAACGATCGGCAATTGCCCCGACGGATATGAGCGCATCCGCCGGCCTTGCGGGATCGACCGACCGTTTCCGGAACGCGGTTTGTGCATCGGTGCACTACCTGTGTATGCCGCTGGCAACGCCCCCCCCAAGAAAGGGGCCGATCTTTTCGTTACCGAGGGACGATCTGAATGACCGAAATTACCCGCCGCGACGCCATGGTAACCGCCGCCGCGATCAGCGCGCTCGCCTTGGCCGGTGGCGCCGCCGCTGCCGATGCCGATGCCCCGGCTGCCGGTGCCGCCGCCTGGGACCTGACCGACATCTATCCCAGCGATGCCGCGTGGGAGGCCGAGCGCGCCGCGATCGCCGCGCGCCTGCCGCAGATCGCAGCCTACAAGGGCAAGCTCGGCGAGAGCGCTGCGACGCTCAGGGCCGCACTCCAGCTCCAGTCCGACATCGGCCTCAAGGTCTCGCGCCTCTATGCCTATGCCAGCCTCAAGCGCGACGAGGATCTGCGCGTCTCGGCCAATCAGGAGCGCTCGCAAAAGGTCACCGACCTCGCCACCGCCTATAGCGAGGCTGGATCGTGGATGGGCCCCGAGATCCTGACGATCGGCCAGGCGAAGATCGAGGGCTTCCTCAAGGCCGATCCAGCGCTCGCCAAGTTCAGGCTCCAGCTGGAGGATCAGCTCCGCCAGGCGGCGCACACGCTCTCGCCCGAGAGCGAGGCGATCCTCGCCGGCACCGGATCGCCGCTGGCGGGGCCCGGCGATATCCGCGTCCAGCTCGTCTCGTCGGATATTCCGCGCCCGGAGGTGACCCTGTCGGACGGCACCAAGGCGCGTCTCGACGACCAGGGCTATACGATCCACCGCGCGGCACCCAATCGCGCCGACCGCAAACTGGTGTTCGACCAGTTCTGGACTAGCTACAAAGGATTCGAAAACTCGCTCGGGACGGCTTTGGCCAGCCAGGTCAAGGGCGAGATGTTCACGGCCAAGGCGCGCAAATATCCGAGCGCGCTCGACGCGGCCTTGTCCGGGCCGAACATCCCCGAGGCGGTCTATCGCACGCTGATTGCGGAGACCAACAAGGGCCTGCCGGTCCTCCATCGTTACTTCGATCTGCGGCGGCGCATGCTGGGCCTGCCCGACATCGCTTATTACGATATCTATCCGAGCCTCGTGAAGCTGGACCGCAGCTTCAGCCTGGCCGAGATGCGCACCCTGACGATCGAGGCGGTCAAGCCCCTCGGCGCCGACTATGGCGCCGAGTTCAGCAAGGTGACCGCCGCCAAGTGGATGGATCCGCGCCCGCGCCCCGGCAAGCAATCGGGCGCCTACATGAATCCCGGCGCCTATGAGGTGCACCCCTATCTGCTGCTGAACCTCAGCGACAAATATGACGGCCTCACCACCTACGCGCACGAATGGGGCCATGCGATGCACTCGCTGCTCGCCAACAAGGCGCAGCCCTGGGAGACGGCCAACTACCCGACCTTCACTGCCGAAATCGCATCGACCGCGCACGAGGCGTTCCTGGCCGATTACATGCTCAAGAATGCCAGGACGAAGGACGAGAAGCTCTTCATCCTCGGCCAGATGATGGAGAATTTCCGCGGCACCTTCTTCCGCCAGGCGATGTTCGCCGAATTCCAGCTCGCGATCCACGATCTGGCCGAAAAGGGTGAGGGCTTGTCAGGCGCGAAGATGACCGAAATCAACCTTGCCCTGTTGAAGAAATACCACGGCCCCCATTTCGTGATGGATCCTCTCTACGGGATCGAGTGGACCTACATTCAGCATTATTTCTACGGCTTCTACGTCTTCCAGTACGCGACATCGATCACGGCGGCAACCTACTTCGCCCAGCAGGTGCTGCATGGCGGGGCGAAGGAGCGTGACAATTACCTCTCGGTGCTACGCGCGGGCGGATCGGATTACGGTTACGCCATCCTCAGGAAGGCCGGGCTCGATATGGCGACCCCTACGCCATACCAGACGTTGATCAAGGCCTTCTCCGACGTGCTCGACCAGGCCGAGGCATTGCTCGGCAAGGCATGAATTCAAACGGGCGCGGATGCGGCACGGCTCCGCGCCCGGGACGGAACAGCGGTCCGCACGCGGGGTTGGCCTGGGGAATTCTCCCAAGGAGTGCCCCCGAATGTCCGACACCCCCAAGGTCCTGATCATCGCCACCAACGGCTTCGAGCAGGCCGAATTGTTCGATCCGCGCCAGGCCTTGCTGGACGCCGGCGCCGACGTGACCCTGGCGAGCATCGGTTTCGAGCCGATCCAGGGCATGCAGCATCAGGAGAAGGGCGACACGATCAAGCCCGATGCTCTCCTGACCGACGTGGATGCCAACGATTACGACGCCCTTCTTATCCCGGGCGGCGTCGCCAACCCCGATCGGCTACGGATGGAGCCGGCGGCGATCCGGCTGGTGCGGGATTTCATGAGTGCGGGAAAACCGGTCGCGGCGATCTGCCACGGCCCATGGCTGCTGGCGGAGGCGGATGCGATCGACGGCCGCACGGTCACATCCTGGCCCTCGATCCGGGCCGATCTGAGCCATGCCGGCGCTACCGTAATCGATCGTGAGGTGGTGGTGGACGACAACCTCATTACGAGCCGCAAGCCCGACGATATCCCGGCCTTCAACACGGCGTTACTGGAGAAGCTGGGGCTGCTGGAGGACGCGTGAGGATCGCCTTGCGCGGTTACGCTGCAAAGCGTTCGATGAAATCGCCGGTCGTGGCGTCCAACTCCGCCAGTTGACGGTCGACTGAGCGGAAACCGGATTCGAGTTCGTCGATATCGCGCGCCACCTGCTCGGTATCCAGGCGGATCGCCGCGATGGTGGTCGACATTGCATCCGCCGCGAGCGCGGTCTCATCGACCGCTGCGGTGATCATCGTCACTGTCTGCGCCTGCGTTTCCATCGCGCGACGGATACGCTCGGCCGACGATTGGACGTCGCCGATCGTGGTGCGGATCGTGCCATTGGCCTCGACCGTCAGGCGTGCCGCGCCCTGGATCGCGCCGATCTTGGCGGCGATGTCGTCCGTCGCGCGCGCCGTCTGGTTGGCGAGGCTCTTCACCTCCTGCGCCACCACGGCGAACCCGCGCCCGGCATCACCCGCGCGCGCCGCCTCGATCGTGGCGTTGAGCGCGAGCAGGTTGGTTTGGCCGGCGATGTCGCGGATCAGCCCCAGAATCGATTCGATCGCCAGCGCATGATCGGACAGCGCGCGGCTGACGCTGACTGCCTTGTCGGATTGCTCGCCCGCGCGCACCGCCACCTGGGCGGCGGTTTCGACTTCGCGGCGGGCCTCCTCGATCGCGCGGATCAGGCCGGCGGCGGTCTGCGCCGCCTCGCGCATCGCCAAGGCCGATTGTTCGGATGCGGCCGCCACTTCGGAGGCCTTGCCCAGCATGCCGCGCGCCGATGCGGCAGTGGAAGCGGTGCGATTCTGAAGCGCACCGGCATCGCTGACCGCGCCCTGGAGAATCGCGATCACCTGCCGCTGAAAACGCTCGCCCGCTTCGGCACGCTGGCTGGCGATGCGATTCTTCTCCAGCATCGAAAGCTGGGCGAGGATGATCTCGATTTCGACGCACGCCATGCGCTGGATCGTATCGACCAGCCGGCCCAGCATCGGTTGATCATCGATGAACGCTTCGCGGACATTCTTGACCAGCAATGCCGAATGAACCGCCAGCCCATCAACGACGGTTGGTACCGAGATGCCGGTAGCAAACATTTCGCGACCGGGCAGACCAACCAGATTGATCCACTTTGCATCGATCGGAGTCGTATATTTCGCACGCGTTATCTGCTCGACGCGAGCCAGCAATTGTTGCGCCGGAAGCGCGGTCGGCCTGACCTCGTCGCCGTCCCTATAGGATCCGGCTTCGGCCAGGCCGCGCCACATCTCGCGCGCGGTCGACATGATGATGGACTCGGCATGGCCCCACAAAAACGCGATATCGGTCGCCAGAGCATCGCCGGCATTATAAGCGGCAAGGCGGCACGACACCTCTTCGGGCGGCATGGGTACAAGCGCCTCGGGCGGAAGGGGAACCATGAAATAATCGTCCATCGGCGCGCTTGCAGCCTCCCCGGCTTTTCTGTCGATCGCCCACCGAGCCTAGCGGCGAAAGGTAAATGGCCCGTTTATCCCCTCCGCACGCAGGCCACACGTTGCATGGCGGCATCTTTGGGCTAAAGGGGCTCATTCTCTCCACCGGGGGTCAGGCACGAGCCATGGCGCGCAATCCCGGGCGGCCTCTGTCGCCCCATCTCACTATCTGGAAATGGTCGCCGCAAATGGCGGTCTCCATCATTCACCGTGCAACCGGGGTCGCCTGCGCGATCGGGGGTGGCATCCTGTTCGTGTGGTGGTTGACCGCGCTGGCCGGTGGCGAGGCATCCTACACCCGCTTCGTCGGCTTCGTGACGTCGGAACAGACCGGCAAGCTTACCTGGCTTCCCGCGATCATCCTGATCGGGCTTACATGGTCTTTCCTGCAGCATCTCTGCTCGGGGGTGCGCCACCTGCTGCTCGATACGGGTGCCGGCTATGAACTGGGCCGCAACCGGCTGGGCGCAATCCTGACCTTCGTCGTTTCGGTGCTGGTGACCTTGGCGATCTGGGTGCCAATGTTCGTGAGGACAAACTGATGGGTAACGGAACCGGCATCGGCCGGGTGCGCGGTCTGGGATCGGCGCATAGCGGCACGCATCATTGGTGGCACCAGCGGCTGACGGCGGGCGCGAACCTGCTGCTCGTGACCTGGGCGGTCGCCTCGCTCTTCCGCCTCCCGCTCCACGATTATCGCGCGATGGTGATGTGGCTCTCCAGCCCATGGGTCAGCGTTCCGCTCATTCTCGCCACCATCTCGGTCTTTTACCACCTGCGCCTTGGACTGCAGGTGGTGATCGAGGATTATCAGCACGATTTCACCCGCGTCGTCGCGCTGGTGTTCCTCAACTTCTACGCGATCGGCGGCGCCGCGCTCGCCATCTTTGCGATCCTCAAGGTCGCCCTGCTGCCCGGAGCTGGTTCGTAATGGCCGAAGCCTACAAAATCGTCGACCATGTCTATGACGCGGTGGTCGTGGGAGCCGGCGGATCGGGCCTGCGCGCCACGATGGGCTGCGCCGAAAAGGGGCTGAAGACAGCCTGCATCACCAAGGTCTTCCCGACGCGCAGCCACACCGTGGCCGCACAGGGCGGAATTGCCGCCAGCCTCGGCAACAACACGCCCGATCACTGGACTTGGCACATGTACGATACCGTCAAGGGATCGGACTGGCTCGGCGATCAGGATGCGATCGAATATATGGTGCGCGAGGCACCCGCCGCCGTGATCGAGCTCGAACATGCCGGCGTGCCGTTCAGCCGCAACGAAAACGGTACGATCTACCAGCGTCCGTTCGGCGGCCACATGCAGAATATGGGCGCGGGCCCGCCAGTCCAGCGCACCTGCGCCGCCGCCGACCGCACCGGCCACGCCATGCTCCACGCGCTCTATCAGCAGAGCCTGAAGTATGATGCCGACTTCTTCGTCGAATATTTTGCGCTCGATCTGATCATGGAAGACGGCGCCTGCAAGGGCGTGATCGCGCTATGCATGGAGGATGGCACCATCCACCGCTTCCGATCGCACGCGACCGTGCTGGCGACGGGCGGATCAGGGCGCACCTATTTTTCGGCCACCTCGGCACACACTTGCACCGGCGACGGCGGCGGGATGGTGCTGCGTGCGGGCTTGCCGCTACAGGACATGGAATTCGTCCAGTTCCACCCGACCGGCATCTACGGCGCGGGCGTGCTGATCACCGAAGGCGCGCGCGGCGAGGGCGGTTACCTCACCAACGCCAATGGCGAGCGTTTCATGGAACGCTACGCCCCCAGCGCCAAGGATCTGGCCAGCCGCGACGTCGTCTCCCGCTCGATGGCGATGGAGATGCGCGAAGGGCGCGGCGTCGGCGAGCATGGCGATTATATCTACCTGCACCTCGACCATATCGATCCGAAGGTGCTGGCCGAGCGCCTGCCCGGCATTACCGAGACCGGCAAGATCTTCGCCGGCGTCGATCTCACCCGCCAGCCGCTGCCTGTCACGCCGACCGTCCATTACAATATGGGCGGCGTTCCCTGTAACTATCATGGCGAAGTCGTGACGCTGAAGGACGGCAATCCCGATGCGGTCGTGCCGGGCCTGTTCGCAGTCGGCGAGGCGGCCTGCGTCTCGGTCCACGGCGCCAACCGCCTAGGCTCGAACAGCCTGATCGATCTGGTCGTGTTCGGCCGCGCCACCGGCTTCCGCATCGCCGAGCTGGTCCAGCCCAATAGCAAGCATGGCCCGGTCGTCACCGCGGCCGACGACAAGGCGCTCGCCCGACTCGATCATTATCGCAACGCTGCCGGCAGCACGCCGACCGCCGCGATCCGGCTCAACATGCAGCGCACGATGCAGAAGCATTGCGCCGTGTTCCGCGACACCGAGCTGCTGCGCGAGGGGCTGGAGAAGATCGATAATTGCTACGCTACCCTGCAGGATGTCGGCATCCAGGATCGTTCGCTGATCTGGAACACCGATCTGATCGAGACGCTGGAGCTCGACAATATGCTGCCGCAGGCGGTGGTAACGATGCACTCGGCTGCCAATCGCAAGGAAAGCCGCGGCGCGCACATGCACGAGGATTATCCCGAGCGGCATGACGACGAGTGGATGAAGCACACGATTTCGTGGTTCGACAAGGGCGCCGTGACGCTCGATTATCGTCCCGTGCATGATTACACGCTCACCGACGATATCGATTATATCAAGCCCAAGGCGCGGGTCTACTGAGCCGATTTGCATTCATCGGTCGATCGGAACGGCTCCGGCGCGACGAACCGAGTGCATCCGCAGGCCCTTGCGAGCGTCGATCCTCTCCGTAACGCGTTTATATCCCGTCTAAACAGGAAATGGACGGAGAGACGATGCGTACTTTGATGATCGCCGCCGCCGTTGCTTTGACGCCAGCCGCCGTGCTGGCTCAGGCTACGAGCACCACGACCACGACCGTGCCTGCCGATCCGTCGGCGGCACCCCAGTCGACCACGGTGACGACCGCGCCGGATCCGGTATCGGGTAATACCTCGACGACCGTGACGAGCACGCCGGACGCGACGGGGGCGGCAAGCAGCACGACGGTGACGTCGCCCGCGGTCGATGCGGCCGGTAATGCCACGACCACGCAGAAGACGACCACCATGTCGCCCGATGGCGTGACCCAGACGAAGACCAAAACGAAGACGAAGACCCGCCCTTACTAAGGTCAGGTTCGTCGCAGGTGGAAGGGCCGGGGCATTGCTCCGGCCCTTTTCCTATGGACAGCCGCTTGACCTGAGCGCGCACCTCCCCGAGAGGCGCGGACATGCGCATCGTCTCCGGTATCCAGCCTACGGGCAATCTCCACCTCGGCAATTATCTGGGGGCGATCCGCAATTGGGTGCGGATGCAGAACGAGGGGCAGGGCGAATGTTTCTTCTTCCTTGCCGATCTGCACGCAATCAGCCTGTACCAGGAGCCGGCCGGGCTGCGCCGCGGCATTCGCGAGATGGCGGCGGCCTTGATCGCGGCCGGGATCGACCCGTCCAGATCGACCCTGTTCCGCCAGCGCGACGTGCCCGCCCATAGCGAGCTCGCCTGGCTGCTCAATGGCACCGCGCGGGTCGGCTGGCTCAACCGCATGACCCAGTTCAAGGACAAATCGGGCAAGAATCGCGAGGGCGCCTCGGTCGCGCTCTACACCTACCCTGTGCTCCAGGCCGCCGATGTACTGCTCTATCAGGCCACGCATGTGCCGGTCGGCGAGGACCAGAAGCAGCATCTGGAACTGGCGCGCGATATCGCGACCAAGTTCAACACCGACTATGCGGTCGAGCTGTTCACCCTGCCCGAGCCCATCATCCCGCCGGCGGCGGCACGGATCATGTCGCTGCGCGATGGAACCGCAAAAATGTCCAAGTCCGATCCATCGGACATGAGCCGCATCAATCTGACCGACACGCCCGATCTGATCAGCCAGAAGGTGCGCAAGGCCAAGACCGATCCCGAGCCTTTGCCCGAGGATCCGGCCGGGCTGGAGGGGCGGCCTGAAGCGAAGAACCTCGTCGGCATCTATGCAACACTGGCGAACGAAAGCGTGCCGGCGGTGCTGGCGCGCTTTGCCGGACAGGGCTTCGGCGCGTTCAAGCCGGCGCTGGCGGATTTGATGGTCGAGAGCCTGGGACCGATCGGGGAGCGGATCGCCCAACTGAATGCCGATCCTGCGGAGTTGGATCGCTTGCTGGCGATCGGCGCGACCCGCGCGAACGAGGTGGCCGGCCCGACGCTGACAAAAGCCTATGACGCGATGGGGTTATAAATTCGGTTGGGCGCAAATGGGCATCTGGCCCAGAAACCCCACCGTTCCCGGAACGTTCAATTGCGGTTCAGTCAACAACGCTTACCTATATTCGGTAAAATCCTGTAGGACGCTAAAGCATGTCCCTCCGCCGCTCCATCTTCTCCATCGCGGCGCCCGCCGCGCTCCTGCTGGTGCTTAGCGCCTGCGCAACATCGTTCCGTGCCAACGTATCGCGATTCCAGCAGATGCCGCCGCCGGAGGGGCAGACCTTCGTCGTCCAGGCGGCCGATCCGCGGCTTCAGGGCGGACTCGAATTCCAGCAATATGCCCATATGGTCAGCGATCGTCTCGCGGCTTTGGGCTATCGCCCGGTCGAGGGGCCCGGCGCCACGCTGGTTGTCACGCTCGATTACGGCGTCGACAATGGGCATGAGAAGGTCGTGACATCGCCCGGCGCCTACGGCCCTGGTTTCGGCCCGGGCTGGGGGTATGGCGGTTTCGGGCGACCTTATTATGGCGGCCGCTTCGCTTATGGCTGGGCCGATCCGTTCTGGTACCAGGGCTTCGGCTATCCCGAGGTCAACAGCTACACATATTATGTGAGTTCGCTTGAGCTGAAGATCCGCCGCACCGCCGATGGCCGCGCGGTGTTCGAAGGCAGAGCACGGGCCCGCTCGCTCGATGATTCGCTGCCGCATCTGGTGCCCAATCTGGTCGAGGCGATGTTCGCCGGCTTCCCCGGCCGGTCCGGCGAGGAAATCCAGATTACCGTACCGCCGCCACCCAAGCCGGGCGAGGCACCCAAGCCGATCACGGCCACGCCGATCCCCGCCCATTGATTTACGAAACCCCGGGATCCCCAAGATCCCGGGGTTTTTCTTGAGCAGCTTTGGCCTAAAGGGTGGGCCATGCCGCGCGAGATCACCGCCTTTTCGAACCCGTTGATCAAGCGCGTCCGCAATCTGCGCGAGAAACGGCATCGCCGCGAAGAAGGGCTGTTCCTGGCCGAGGGCTTGCGCATTCTCGCCGAGGCCGATGAAGCTGGGATACTGCCCGATTATCTGTTCTTCGCCGCCGACAGCGCGGCCCACCCTATCGTGCGACGGCTGACGGCGACGGTCGAGGCGAGCGGCGGCGAGGCGATCCAGACGAGCCGCGACATTCTTCACAAGCTTTCCGGCAAGGATAATCCGCAGGTCGTGCTCGGCGTTTACCGCCAGTTCGATACCGATCTGGCGCGGATCGACCGTACGGCATCCGGCATTTGGCTGGTGGGGCAGGCCATCCGCGATCCGGGCAATCTCGGCACGATGCTGCGCACCGGCGATGCGGTCGGCGCGGGTGGCCTCATCCTGATCGACGACACGGTCGATCCCTTCTCGGTCGAGGCGGTGCGCGCCAGCATGGGGGCGATGTTCACCCAGCGCATTGCCCAGACGCGCTGGGAGGAGTTCCTGCCATGGCTGCGTTCAGGGCCTGGGCAGTTGGTCGGGCTGAGTCTCGAGGCGAGCGAGCATTATCGCCGGCCCCATTACGAGGCACCGACCTTCCTGTTGGTGGGCAACGAGGCACAGGGGTTGCCGGCTGACTACGCAGCTGCATGCGATCTGCGGGTGAAGATCCCGATGCTGGGCAAGGCCGACAGCCTCAATGCGGCGGTGTCTTGCGCGGTGATGGCCTATGAGGTTCTGGGCCAGCGGCAGGGATGAAACCAAGACCGCGACGCGGTTATCCGTCGTACGCCTTCGTACACGCCGCAATTACCGCACCGGGCTGTCCCATGCGCGCCGCCGATGCCAACGCCTCGGCGCGGCGATCCTGCAGCGCCGGCCCGTTCTTGATCCCCGCCTTGGCCAAAGCGCCGGAAACCTTGCCGTCGAGCTTCGCGGTAAAGATCGAGTAATGCATCGACACCTCGCTATACGAGCCGCCGATCGAGCCAAGCGATTTGCGCATGAAATCGGCCAGCACATAGCATTGCAGCATCCGGTCGAGCGGCTTGGCCGGCAGGGTCGGCTGCGCGATCTGGGTCTGCGGGAAGGCAGCGGCGCAGGCCGGCCGCAGCGTCTGCCATTTGCCTTGGATAACGCTGTCGAACAATTTGGGGGTGCGCTTGAACACTGCCTGTGCGCGATCGTCGTCGAAGCTCTTGCCGGTAGATCCCGCGAGCAACGGATAATGAAAGATCCGCTCCTGCGCGTCCGCCGGCAGATCGCCTTTCACGCCCGCCTTCTCACGCTCGCCAGCCGCCGCAACCACGCCGCAGGTGGCGGCTTTCTCGATCGGATCGTCGGGCAGGGTCGGCGCCTTGCTGGCGCAGCCGGGCAGGGTCAGGGCCGCCGCCAATGGCAGCAGGAGGCTCTTGCTCGTCATCGTCTACGTGTCCCGAAATCGTTACGTTCACGCAAAGTACGTGCAAGCGCGCTTTGGGTTGCCTGGAATCCCTCGCCCCGGTCGGGAGGAGGGATTCGATCAGATATGGATCGGCTTGCCCAACACTGCCATCGCGGCTTCCTTCACCGCTTCCGAATGGGTCGGATGCGCGTGGCAGGTATAGGCGATATCCTCGCTGGTGGCGCCGAATTCCATGGCCTGCGCCGCCTGCGCGATCATCGTGCCGGCGACCGAGGCGATCATCCACACGCCGAGCACGCGATCGGTCTTGGCGTCGGCAATCACCTTCACGAAGCCGTCGGGCTCGTGGTTGGTCTTGGCGCGACTGTTGGCGAGCATCGGGAATTTACCGACCTTGATCTCGCCTCTCTCCTTCGCCTGCTCCTCGGTCAGGCCGACGCCGGCAATCTCGGGACTGGTATAGACCACGCTCGGGATCACATCGTGGTTCACGATGCCGGTGAGGCCGGCAATATTCTCGGCGACCGCAATGCCCTCGTCTTCGGCCTTGTGCGCGAGCATCGGCCCGGGGATGACGTCGCCAATCGCCCAGATGCCGGGAACGCTCGTGCCGAAATCATGATCGGTCTCGATCTGGCCGCGCTTGTTGGCGGTAAGACCGGCCTTGTCGAGGCCGAGCCCCTCGGTGTTGGGGCGGCGGCCGATCGACACGAGCACATGGCTGGCCTCGATCGTCTCGGGCGTTCCGCCTGCAGCGGGCTCGACCGTCAGCACGACCTTGTCGCCGATACGTTCGGCCTTGGTGACCTTGGTCGAAAGCCTGAAGGTCATCCCCTGCTTCCTGAAGATCTTGTTGGCTTCCTTACGGACATCGCCGTCCATGCCGGGCAGGATCTGGTCGAGGAACTCGACTACGGTCACCTGCGCGCCCACGCGGCGCCACACCGACCCGAGTTCGAGCCCGATCACGCCGCCACCGATGACGACGAGGTGGCTCGGCACCTCCGGAAGCTCAAGCGCGCCGGTCGAGTCGACGATCCGCTCCTGATCGACCGTGATGCCGGGCAGCGGGGTGACCGACGAGCCGGTGGCGATGACGATATTCTTCGCGCGCACGGTTCGATCGCCAACCGTGACCGTATCGGCGTTGACGAACGTCGCATGGCCCTTGAGCCATTCGACCTTGTTCTTCTTGAACAGATATTCGACGCCGCCGGTCAGGCCCTTGACGGCATCGATGCGCTGGCCGTGCATCGTATCGAGATCGAGGCTCATGCTGTCGATCTTGACGCCGAGCTTCGCGAGCGCGCCGCTGGCGGCCTCCTCGTACAGTTCGGATGCGTGCAGCAGCGCCTTGGAGGGGATGCACCCGACGTTGAGGCAAGTGCCGCCAAGCGTCGCGCGGCTTTCCGCACACGCCGTCTTGAGCCCCAGCTGCGCCGCGCGAATCGCCGCGACATAGCCGCCCGGGCCCGAGCCGATCACCAGGACGTCGAAATCATAGTCAGCCATTATGGTCTCCGTTCCCCGGCGAAGGCCGGGGTCCAGTCAGGGTCATATATGGGGAGAGGCAAGGCGTTTCGCCACGATCGCCCTTCCCCACCGGACCCCGGCTTGCGCCGGGGAACAGATGCTTACAGGTCGATCAGCAGACGTGTCGGATCCTCGATCGCGTTCTTGAGCGCGACGAGGAAGGTCACTGCCTCGCGGCCATCGATCAGGCGGTGATCGTAGCTGAGTGCCAGATACATCATCGGGCGCGCGACGATCTGGCCGTTCTTGACGACCGGACGCTCCTCGATGCGGTGGAGGCCGAGCACCGCCGACTGCGGCGGATTGATGATCGGGGTCGACATCAGGCTGCCGAACACGCCGCCGTTCGAGATGGTGAAGGTGCCGCCCTTCATCTCGTCCATCTTGAGTGTGCCGTCCTTGGCGCGCTTGCCGAAATCGCCGATCGTCTTTTCGATCTGTGCAACCGACAGCGACTGCGCGTCGCGGATGACCGGAACGACAAGCCCGTTGGGCGCCGAAACCGCGACCGATATGTCGGCATAATCGTGATAGACGATGTCGTCGCCCTCGATCGATCCGTTAACCGACGGCACGTCCTTCAGCGCCATGCAGGCCGCCTTCACGAAGAAGCCCATGAAGCCAAGGCGGACGCCATGCTTCTTCTCGAACAGATCCTTATACTTGGTGCGTGCTTCGATCACGGCGGTCATGTCGACGTCGTTGAACGTCGTCAGCATGGCGGCGGTGTTCTGCGCTTCCTTGAGGCGGCGCGCGACCGTCTGGCGCAAGCGCGACATACGCACGCGCTCTTCCTTGCGACCATCGGCCGACAATGCAGCCGGGGCGGCGGCGGGCGCTGCCTGAACCGGGGCGGGTGCGGGCGACGGCGCGCGGACCTCGGCAGTGCCGCTCTTGGCCGCAATGATCACGTCGTCCTTGGTGATGCGGCCATCCTTGCCGCTGCCGCGGATCTTCGACGGATCGACACCATGTTCCAGCACGGCGCGGCGCACCGACGGCGACAGGGTCTGCGCGACCGGCTCGTCCTGGCTGACCGGGGCGGCTGCGGGGGCCGGTGGCTCGGCGGCTTCGGCCTGGCCGACCGCGGTGCGATCCTCGACCGCGGGCGTCGCGCTGGTCACGGCCTCAGCACCGGCGGCGATCCGCGCGATCACCTTGCCGACCTCGACCGTATCGCCCTCACCCGCCACCAGTTCGGCGAGCACGCCCGCGACGGGCGCATTCACCTCGACCGCGACCTTGTCGGTCTCGAGGCTGGCGATCGGCTCGTCGAGCTTCACCGCCTCGCCCGGCTTCTTGAGCCACTGCCCGAGCGTCGCTTCGGTGATCGATTCGCCCAGCGTGGGCACCACAACATCGGTCGCCATTGTCTCTTCCTCAGTTCGGTTCGTGCCCAAGCGCGTCGGCGACAAACGCCGCCAACTGCTTGGCGTGATTCTTCATGAGCCCGGTCGCGGTCGCGGCCGATGCCTTGCGGCCCGCATAGACCGGCCGCATCCCGGCCTTGCCCGCGTCCTTCAACGCCTCTTCGATCAGGCAATCGACGAAGAACCAGGCACCATTGTTGCGCGGCTCTTCCTGCGCCCACACCACCGTCTCGAGGTTGGTCATGCGGCTCATGCGCAGCGCCAACGCGTCGGATGGGAAAGGATAGAGTTGCTCGATCCGGATGATCGTCGTGTTCGTGTCGCCTGCGGCATCGCGCGCGTCGGCCAGATCGTAGAAGACCTTGCCCGAGCACAGGACGAGCCGTTTGACCTGATCGTCGGCGGGCGCCTTCGGATCGGACAGGATCCGCATGAAGTGGCTCTCGCCGAGGAACTGATCGATCGTCGACACCGCCGCCTTGTGCCGCAGTAGCGACTTGGGCGTCATGACGATCAGGGGCTTGCGGAACTTGCGCAGCATCTGGCGGCGCAGCAGGTGGAAATAGTTCGCCGGCGTCGTGCAATTGACGACCTGGAGATTATCCTCGGCGCACAGCTGCAGGTAACGCTCGAGCCGGGCCGAACTATGCTCGGGGCCCTGCCCTTCATAGCCATGCGGCAGCAGCATCACGAGTCCGTTGGCGCGCAGCCACTTGGCCTCACCAGCGGCGATGAACTGATCGATGATCACCTGCGCACCGTTGGCGAAATCGCCGAACTGCGCTTCCCACATCACGAGCGTGTTGGGGGACTGGCCGGCATAGCCATATTCGAAGCCGAGCACGCCGAATTCGGAGAGCGGGCTGTCGAGCACCTGGAAGCTGCGATCGATCTGCGAGAGCGGGATATATTTGTGCCCGTCGGTCTGGTCGACCCACACGGCATGACGCTGGCTGAAGGTGCCGCGCCCGACATCCTGGCCCGACAGGCGGACCGCATAGCCTTCCTGCAGCAGGGTGCCGAAGGCGAGCGCCTCGGCGGTTGCCCAATCGAATCCCTGGCCGCTTTCGAACATGCCCCGCTTGGCGTCGAGAATACGGTTGAGCGTGCGGTGGATCACCAGCCCCTCGGGCACGGTCGTGAGCTTGGCGGCAACCGCATCGAGCGTTTCGCGGGTCACGCCGCTCGCCGCGGCTCGGCGCTCGGTGATCAATTCGCGCGGCGCGGCATAACCGGCCCATTCGCCCTCGAACCACTCGGCCTTGTTGGCCTTGTAGCTCTTGCCCGCCTCGAACTCGTCTTCCAGCTTGGCGACGAAATCGGACTGCATCCTGTCGAGCGTGGCCTGATCGAGCTGCCCTTCCGCGATCAGGCGATCGCCATAGAGCTTCGACACATCCGCATGCTTGCGGATCG
Organism: Sphingomonas sp. MMS24-J13; assembly: GCF_044905095.1. NCBI lineage: Bacteria > Pseudomonadati > Pseudomonadota > Alphaproteobacteria > Sphingomonadales > Sphingomonadaceae > Sphingomonas > Sphingomonas sp. MMS24-J13. The sequence goes on along the minus strand of NZ_CP173258.1, from coordinate 4,505,200 downwards.
CCTCGTACATCAACGGCTGGGTGAAGCCGGGCTCATCGCCCTCATTGTGGCCGAAGCGGCGATAGCACCACATGTCGATCACGACATCGCGTTTGAATTTCGCGCGGAATTCGGTCGCGACCTTGCAGGCAAAGGTCACCGCTTCGGGATCGTCGCCATTGACGTGCAGGATCGGCGCCTGGACCATCTTTGCGATGTCCGAAGGATAAGGCGACGAGCGCGCGAATTGCGGCGAGGTGGTGAAGCCCACCTGGTTGTTGATTACGAAATGGATGCAACCGCCGGTATTGTAGCCGATCAGCCCGGAGAAGCCGAAGCATTCCATCACCACGCCCTGGCCGGCGAAGGCCGCATCACCGTGGATCAGGATCGGCATCACCTTGTTGCGATCGAAATCCTTGAGCTGGGTCTGCTTGGCGCGCGACTTGCCGAGCACGACGGGATCGACGCATTCGAGGTGCGACGGATTGGGCGCGAGGCTCAGGTGGATCTTGTGGCCGTCGAACTCACGGTCGGTCGAGGTGCCGAGGTGATATTTGACGTCGCCCGAACCACCGACATCTTCGGGGTTCGCCGAGCCGCCCGCGAATTCGTGGAACAACACCCGATAGGGCTTGTGCATCACGTTGGTAAGGATGTTGAGCCGGCCGCGATGCGCCATGCCGAGCACGACTTCGGTCACGCCGGCCTGGCCGCCATATTTGATCACCGCTTCGAGCGCGGGGATCATGCTCTCGCCGCCGTCGAGACCGAAGCGCTTGGTGCCGACATATTTGCGGGCGAGGAATTTCTCCCACTGCTCCGCCTCGATCACCTTGGACAGGATCGCCCTCTTGCCCTCGGGCGTGAAGCTGATCTCCGCGTCCTTGCCTTCCATCCGGGCCTGGAGGAACTTGCGCTCCTCGACATCCTGGATGTGCATATATTCGAGGCCGACCTTGCCGCAGTAATTGCGGCGCAGCACGGCGATGATCTCGCGCACCGATGCCCATTGGAAGCCGAGCGTGCCGCCGAGGAAGATCGGGCGATCCATATCGGCCTCGGTAAAGCCGAAATATTCCGGCGTCAGATCTTCGGGCATCTCCTGCCGCGACAGGCCGAGCGGATCGAGATCGGCCAGAAGGTGACCGCGCACGCGATAGGTACGGATCAGGAGCGACGCGCGGATCGCGTCGCGGGCGGCGTTCGCAATCGCTTCAGCAGACGCGGGTGCAGCCGGCGCAACCGCTGCAGGCGCATTTGCAACCGGCTTGGCGCCCTTGGCCGGCTTCGCTTCGACCGCCATCTGCGTCGGATCGAGCCCCGCAGTGAGCGAGTCGGTCTCGCTCGGCGGCCAATTGGTGCGGGCCCAGCTTGGGCCCGACACGGTCGATTCGAGCGCCTGGAAATAGTCGCGCCAATCGGCCTCCACGCTCTGTGGATCGGCGCGGTACCGCTTGTACAGCGCCTCCGCGAAGGAGGGGCTTACCCCCTCCAGCCCGTCGAAGCCGACACCTTCGATACCCATTCTACGTCCTTCATCGCTTCATCGCCGGATCGGAACGCTCCGTCGCGGCGTGGGCCCTATCAGGTGAGCCTGACCGGTTGCTGAATCAACCCTTGAGTAGTTCGGAAAGCGTGGTTCCAAGCTCCGACGGCGACGCCGCCACGCGGATGCCCGCTTCTTCCATCGCCGCGATCTTGCTGTCAGCGCCGCCCTGGCCGCCCGACACGATCGCGCCGGCATGGCCCATGCGACGGCCCGGAGGCGCGGTACGGCCCGCGATGAAGCCCACCATCGGCTTGCTGCGGCCGCGCTTGGCCTCGTCCTTCAGGAACTGCGCGGCTTCCTCTTCGGCCGATCCGCCGATCTCGCCGATCATGATGATCGACTTGGTCGCATCGTCGGCGAGGAACAGCTCAAGCATGTCGATGAAGTTGGTGCCGTTGACCGGATCCCCGCCGATGCCGACCGCGGTGGTCTGGCCGAGGCCGGCGTTGGTCGTCTGGAACACGGCCTCATAGGTGAGCGTGCCGGAGCGGCTGACGACGCCGACCGACCCCTTCGAGAAGATGTTGCCAGGCATGATGCCGATCTTGCACTCGTTCGGCGTCAGCACGCCCGGGCAGTTCGGCCCGATCAGGCGGCTCTTCGATCCCGAGAGCGCGCGCTTGACCTTGACCATGTCGAGCACCGGAATGCCCTCGGTGATGCAGATGATCAAAGGCACCTCGGCATCGATCGCCTCGAGGATCGAGTCGGCTGCGAATGGCGGCGGCACGTACACGACCGAGGCATCGGCGCCGGTCTTGGCGACCGCCTCGTACATCGTGTCGAACACCGGCAGGCCGATGTGGGTCATCCCGCCTTTGCCAGGCGTCACGCCGCCGACCATCTTGGTGCCGTAGGCGATCGCCTGTTCGGAGTGGAAGGTGCCCTGCGTGCCGGTGAAGCCCTGACAGAGAACCTTGGTATTCGCGTTGACGAGGATGCTCATCGGAGGTTCCGCAATCCTTATTCCGCATCCCGGCGAAAGCCCGGATCATAGATGTATAGGGTGCGGCTCCAGCCTCAGCCGAAGCCGCACCAAAAACTTATCCCAGGCTGGGGTCGATTGCCCGACAGGCGACCAGCAATTCCTTGACCGCGTCGACCGACACGCCAAGGTTCGCTTTCGCCTCATCGTCGAGCGTGATCTCGATGATCTCCTCGACGCCGCCCGCACCGATCACCACCGGCACGCCGACATAGAGGCCGTCGACGCCATACTGGCCGTCGACATAAGCCGCCGCGGGCATGATGCGCTTCTGATCGTAGAGATAGGCCTCGGCCATCGCGATGCCACTGGTGGCAGGCGCATAATAAGCCGATCCGGTCTTGAGCAAAGCGACGATCTCGCCGCCGCCGCCGCGGGTGCGCTTGACGATCGCGTCGATGCGCTCCTGGGTCGAACGGCCCATCTTGACGAGATCGGGGATGGGGATGCCGTTGACGGTCGAATATTGCGGGACGGGCACCATCGTGTCGCCATGGCCGCCGAGCACGAAGCTGTTCACGTCCTTGACCGAGACGCCGAATTCCTCGGCGAGGAAAGTGCTGAAACGCGCCGAGTTGAGCACTCCCGCCATGCCGACGACCTTGTTGTGCGGCAAACCGGAGAATTCGCGCAGCGCCCACACCATCGCGTCGAGCGGGTTGGTGATGCAGATCACGAACGCGTCGGGCGCGTTGGCGGCGATGCCCTCGCCGACTGCCTTCATCACCTTCAGGTTGATGCCGAGCAGATCGTCACGGCTCATCCCCGGCTTGCGGGCGACACCGGCGGTGACGATGATCACGTCGGCGCCGGCGATGTCCTTGTAATCGTTGGTGCCGGTGATCTTCGTGTCGAAGCCTTCGATCGGGCCGCACTGCGACAGATCGAGCGCCTTGCCCTGGGGGACGCCCTCGACGACGTCGAACAGGACGACGTCACCCAATTCCTTCGATGCGGCGAGATGGGCGAGAGTGCCGCCGATATTACCCGCGCCGATAAGCGCGATCTTCTTCCGAGCCATTAGACCCCTTTCCGGTGCCAGCGAGTCAGGCGTTGTCCAGCATGCAGCCACAGGCTTGCGGCTACGGATCAGCGGGGTGCGCTTAGACCCGTGCGCCGCGGTGCACAACCGCCTTTGGTACGATGTGCGGCATCAGCCAAGGACTTGACCATTTTAGGCGTTTGCGCCCGCGCTCATTTGAAGCGGTTCAGCTTCCGGGCGAATTTCTGCAGGCGCGGCGGCACCCAATCGCCGATGAAGTGATCGACCCTGACCCTGCGATCCTTGACGTCACCCGAGTTCGGCCTGGCCTTGAAGACTGTCGTCCGCTTCGGCACGGCGCTGATCCCGTCCTCTAGAGCGGTATAGTAATAGGTTGCGATCGATCGTCTATCGCGATCCGGCGGGCACGCGAGAGGATCCGGATGCCCGTGAAAACTATCCGCATTCGTGCTAAAGACCACCGCACGGCCGATCAGTGGCGCGATCGAACGCTCGCAATGGGTCATCTGCTTGTCCCACAGCTCGAGTTCACCCTTATATTCGGGCTGCCAATCATCGTTCAGATAGACCAGCAGGTTCAAACGGCGCTCCAGCTTCATCTTCTTGTGGATGTTGAAATCGGCGTGAACGCTGAGGTGGCCGCCGCGCTTCGTCAGATGCAGTCCGCCACCGCTGAAATAAGGATCGGCGATAAGCCCGGTGATGCCGGTCATCTCCTCGAGAAACCCCAGGAAGGCCTGGCTGTTCAACTCGGCCAGCAGGTTGCGCGTCCGGCCGTAAGGAACCTCCTGCGCGACAAACTGAAATTTGAGACGCTCCTGATCACGATCAAAAAAGGTTTTGTTATCCAGTGGAGGATAATTGGCAGCGACCTGACGCAGCAAGTCCTTGTCAAGTAGATCGTCGATCATGATGTGCGGGAACGGCTTCGCATTCTGATAGGCTTCAGCGCGAGCGCGACCGGCAGCACGGCACTCATCCTCGTCGAAACGAAGGTATCCATCATCCTGCAACGTCAGCACGGCCATCCGACGGCTCCATCATGTAGCGATTCGACCGCCGAATAGCATTCATACCCCCATATCGCCACGGCATTGCCGACGGCGTCCGGTTCGACGCGCTCCGCCCGAAATTCCTCCCGCCGCCGACCGGGCACGCTGCTCATCCAGAGGATGATCGGGCGCCTTCAGGCCGGCGAAGCGGTGATAGCGTCGCGCCCGCGCACGGGCAGCGATTCTGTCGACGACGCGGCCTCAGTTGCGACGCCTCCGACGTTTTTCGACTTCATCAATCTGGCCCGCTCCAGGCCGATCATCCGTCCTGCGACAAGCGCGATGACGAGACACCAGGGCGTACGGTCAATAAAGCTCACGAACGTCAATTGCACCGCCACGACGACCAGCGCGGTAAGCGCAAAACCGCGCATGGCCGCCAGAACCGGATTACCAAGCCTGCCGATCCGCACCGTTCCAAGCTTCCAGAAGATGCCGGCAAAAAGAAGGAAGAACGGCACCATGCCGAGGAGGCCCGACGTCAGATAGAAAGTCAGATAGGTATTGACCAGATCGACGATGTGCTGGCCCTGGGTGATATCCGCGAGATCGGCAATCACATCGTTAATACCCTGCCCCGTCCAGCGATGCATCGCGCCTTCCTCCATGCCACGCTTGAAGAGCAGCTGACGATAATCGTAGACGTCGGACGATCCGCCCGAATTGACGCCGATCTGCAGGAAGCCCGCAATCCTGGGCGACACGCTCGCCGCTTCGAGCAGCACACCGAAGGCGATCGGGGCGCCGGCCACGATCGCGGCAACGAACCCATATTTCCGACGCTGAATGAAGTAGATCAAAGCTGCCACGGGCAGCAGAGCCATATTGCCGCGCGATTGGGCCATCAGCATTCCCAAGAAGAGAGCGCATCCCCAACCGTATATCATCCAGCCCGAGCGGACGTAGCGGCGCGAATACAAGGTCGCCGTCAAACCGATCAGCATGACCATGCCGACCATCAGGGCGCTACCCATGGTCGAAGGCGCCCGCAACACGCCACCGCGCCGATAGACGCTGCTGCTTATGGCATCGGGATTGCCGATCATCTGGAATGTGTCGAACAGTGCCCAGCCGTGCAATGTTTCGTAAACCGCAAAGGTCGCGACAATGACCGACGCCAGAGCGAAGCATGCCACGACCCGCATGAATTCTTCCGAGGTTCGGAGGCCGCGCCGCAGCGCTATATAGGGCAGAAGCATCATCAACCCAGCCGCGACGCCATTACGCAAGAAAATGGTAAACGAAGGGAACCGCCCAGCGCCGATCCAGAGGATAAGAACCATAACCGCAACAAACGCATCTTCGATCGTCATGCCCCGGAGCGGCACACTCTTGCGATCGGGTCTGATCAAATACGATATCAAGAGACCGATACCGAGGACGTGCAAGGTATTGAGCGTGACGATGTACAAGGATCCAAGGTGAATGAACCACAAAACCTGCGGCAACAATAATGCCAGCATCACGAAACGACATATCGCATCGAGCCGATCACGCGTGGTCGCAACGAAAAGGATCAGAACCGATACGAGAAATATTGGGCCGTTATGAATGAATAGGCCCAGGGCGTAGGGAACGAGGCAGGAGATGACGAAGCCAGGCCCGATATGGCGCCGCAGCGGCCGCGCCGCGCTCCATCGCAGCGGCACGTAGCTCACGAAAAACAGGACGATGATGATGACCAACGGGCCCACTTTTCACGGCTCCTGCATTAAAGATCGAAGAAGGACGGCCTTCGAAAAACGCCTTGGGCAAATGCCGCTATAGCCTTGCGTTCGTGGCAAGACCAACTCCGTCCGTCACATGCGCTCAGTGCTGCCCGTGCCCCTCGGCCAGATAATCGGCGGACTGCATTTCCATCAGCCGCGATACCGTGCGTTCGAATTCGAACGCGCCGTCACCCTGCGGGTAAAGATCGCCAGGTTCGGCCGCCGCGGTCACGAGCAGCTTTACCTTATGCTCATAGAGCGTGTCGATCAGCACCTTGAAGCGCGCCGCCTCGTTGCGTTTGTCGGGTCCCATCAGCGGAATGCCGACGATGATGACCGTATGGAACGCACGCGCGATCGCGAGATAATCGGCCGCGCCACGCGGTTCCCCGCACAGCCGCTTGAACGAGAAGACGGCAACACCCTTGAGTGCCTTGGGCACGTGCAGCGTCCGACCACCCTGTACCGCCAGATCGAGCGATGGCACGTTGGCGCGATCCTCCGGCGGATAATCGGTCAGGCGGAAGAAAGCGGCGCTCACCGCCCGCGTCGCGACGTCGCCGAGCGGATAATACCATGTGGGGACGCCGCCCAGCCGCTCGAGCCTATAATCGATCGGCCCGTCGAGCGTCATCACGTCGAGCCGCGTCTCGATCAGATCGATGAAGGGCAGGAAGAGCGACCGGTTGATCCCTTCCTTGTACAGATCCTTGGGCGGCCGGTTCGATGTGGTGACGAGCGTCGTGCCGGCATCGAGGATGGCGGTGAACAGCCGGCTCATGATCGCGGCATCGGCGGTATTGTTGATCACCATTTCGTCGAAGGCGAGCAGATGCGCGTCGGCGGCTATGGCGCGCGCGACGGGTGTGATCGGCGCGCCTGCTTCCTTCGATCGCTCGACCCGCAGCCGATCGTGCACCTCCAGCATGAATTCGTGGAAGTGGACACGGCGCTTGGCCTTCACGTTCACACAGCCGAAGAACAGGTCCATCAGCATCGACTTACCGCGACCGACCCCGCCCCACAGATAGAGGCCGCGCACCGGATCGGGCTTGCGACCGAGCATGCGCCACAGCACGCTGCCGCGCGTCGGCACCTGCTCCAGCTCGCGCGCGATGCGATCGAGCCGCCCGGCGATGCTCGCCTGCGCGGCATCGGGCTTCAATTCTCCGGCGGCGACGAGCCGCTGATAACGCGCGAGGACAGTGGTCATTCGAAGCGGATCAGAGCTGGCGCTCAATCTCCATCTTCTTGATCTCGGCGATGGCGCGCGCCGGGCTCAACCCCTTGGGGCAGACGTTCGCGCAATTCATGATCGTATGGCAGCGATAGAGGCGGAACGGATCCTCCAGCTCGTCGAGCCGCTCGCCGGTCATCTCGTCGCGGCTGTCGGCAAGCCAGCGATACGCCTGGAGCAGGATCGCCGGCCCGAGGAACTTGTCGCTGTTCCACCAATAGCTGGGACACGAAGTCGAGCAACAGGCGCACAGGATACACTCGTATAGGCCGTCGAGCTTCGCACGATCCTCGGGGGACTGCAGCCGCTCCTTGGCCGAAGGCTCGGGCGTCACCGTCTGCAGCCATGGCTTGATCGAGGCGTATTGCGCGTAGAAATGGGTGAAATCGGGGACGAGATCCTTGATCACGTCCATGTGCGGCAGGGGCGTGATGCGCACTTCACCCTTCACGTCCTCGATCGCGGTAGTGCAGGCGAGGCCGTTCTTGCCGTCGATATTCATCGAGCATGAGCCGCAAATGCCCTCGCGGCACGAGCGGCGGAAGGTCAGGGTCGAATCGACCTCGTTCTTGATCTTGATCAGCGCGTCGAGCACCATCGGCCCGGTCTGATCCAGATCGAGCTCGAACGTATCGTAGCGCGGATTCTCGCCGCCCTCGGGATCGTAGCGGTAGATCTTGAAACGGCGCTTTCGCGTCGCCTCGGGGGCCGCCGCATGCTTGCGCGACTTGCCAGTGATGCGGGAATTCTTGGGAAGCGCAAACTCGGCCATCATCTATCCACTGTCAGCTGGTCAGCTGTGGGGGCAGAAACGCTCCGGGCTGCCGGAACGGATCAGCTTGGTGTAGGCGGCCGCCATAGACTGTGCAGCTGCAGAATCGCTAGTGGAGATTGAGGCTCCTGCATCCCTGACCCGATCTTCCGCACATTTTTCTGCCGACATCCGCCTGTCCAGGCCGGCCGGAAGGTGCGAATCGCCGTCAATGGTTGTTGCGCTGGGCGTCTTCGAGCGCGGCGACCGCCGGCTTGCCGACCGGATCGGTGGGCGTAGACGGCATCCGCCTCTCCAGCGTGGCCAGCCAGGCCGGCGGCTCGGCGGGCATGGCAATCTGCGGGAGCGAGGGAATCATGCGGCCCTGCGCTTCCCAGTTGCCGACCATCGTGCGCGCCTCATTGAAAGCGGTGCTGATCGGCTGCGGTTGACGCAGCGCATGGTTGATCATCGCGTCGCCGAAAAAGGTCCAGTCATTTTCCGATACGCAACCGAACGATGTGCGATCGGAGGACGCCGCGGTGATCACGACCGAAAAGTCGTTCGCCAGGATCGGCGCGAACACACCCGAGAAGCAGGCGCTGATGATCACCAGCCGGTTCTTGATCTGCAGTTCGCCGAGGGTGGACCACAGCCACGACGGCGAGATCGCGCCATAGCCCTGATCGCCGTCGCTATAGACGATGCCGAACGGTGCGCCGTGGCTGGTCGTGTAGAGCACCAGCACGTCCTGATCGAGGTTCATCAATTCGGCGACACGCGCCAGCGCCGCCGAAAGATTGGCGGGCGACCCCATCGGCAGATCGTCAGGCGTGCCGAGACCGCTCGGCCCAGCGAGTACGATTGTGTGGCCTGCCGCATCGTAACGACGGGCAAGTACCCGGCCCGCCTCGCGTGCCTCGCGCGCGAACACCGGATCGCTGTCGAGCGCGACCGAAACGACGAAGGCGTTGATCATGCCTTTCCGACCGGGCTGGAGCCCCTTCAGTACGGCATCGAGCTTGCGATGCTGCGCCAAGGCCCAGCCGACCGCCCGATCGCGCTCGAGCTGAGTCGCGCCATTGGCCTGGGTGGAGGCGTCGGGCATGGCTGAAAAGAGCGGCGATGCCACCGTGTGGGGCGCCTGGGCGGCGGCCTGTATCGCGCGAGCCAGCAGCGCTACCCCGACCAAGGCTCTAAGATATCGCCCGATTCGTCCTGCCATGCCTTTCCCCCACCACATGGATAGCGGGCGCGAGGCTGGAGAAAAATAGTCAGTTCGACGCTTCGGCGGCTTTCGCCGCCGCGATCTCCTGGCGGACGGGCATCCCATCGTGGCTCGGCAGATCGGGATCGAAGCGATCCCACGCCGCCGCATCCTTGCGATAGATCACGCTTTGCGGACTGACCGCGCTCGGATCGTCGAGCGAGCCCGCCTGGATCATGATGACCGGCCCCGGCAGCGTGCCAGACGTGTAAAGCCGCCCGCCGCACGTCCCGCAAAAATGGCGCGTCACGTCGCCGCCGGTATCGCCATGGTTGGTGTAGGTCGTGGGGCTGCCGGTCAGCGCGAGCTGATCGCGATGGATGCCGACGATCGTGGTGTGGCCGGTGCCGGTCGCCTTCTGACAATCCTTGCAGGCGCATTGACTGACGAACAGGATCGGCGGGCTCAGCCGATACCGTATGGCACCGCACAGGCACCCACCCTCAAGCACATCCTCCGTCATTCGATCCCTCCTGACTCTTCTTCCGAAACGGCGTCCGGACGCATGGTCCTGTGTTGGTAACGCACATATTATCGTCCGTCTCGGCTATTGGGGTTTGCGTCCAAACCTGTGTAAGGACGAGGGCAATCTTAGGGGGACATGCTGCCGATGCGCCTGTTGGTACCGGCGGATACCGCGACACTGCGCCGGAACAATTTCGATGCCATCCGGCTTACGATGGCGCTGCTGGTGGTGTGGTCGCATTCGTTCGCCTTATGGTTCGGCGACGAAAGGGACGAATGGCTGTCGCGTCTGACCGCTGGCGTTTACAACAGCGGTAACATCGGCGTCCTCGCCTTTTTCGCGATCAGCGGTTTCCTCATTACCTTGAGCTGGGAGCGCTCGGCTGGCGCGATCGCCTACCTCAAACGGCGCGTCTTGCGCATCTACCCCGGCTATCTGGTGGCTATCACGCTCTGCTCGCTCGTGATCGTCCCCGCATTTTCGTCGCGCCATTTCGGATATCTCACGCCAGCCGAGTGGCGCGGCATGGTCGGCAATCTTCTGCTCCGCAATTACATCATCCCATCGGATGCTTTCCATGGCAGTGCGGTCAACGGATCGCTCTGGAGCATTCCCTACGAATTCTGGTGCTATCTCGGCGTCCTCGCACTGGGTATGGCCGGGTTGATCCGGTGGCGGGCAATTTATCCGCTGCTGGCGGTGGCAGTCATCCTCGTCCGCGCATGGCTGGACATGACCGGCCGGCGCCCGGCTGGCGGTATGCTCGAGCCCATTATCGGTTTCGCTTATTTCTGGTTCAACGTCTTACCGCCCTTCCTGCTTGGGGGGGCCGCCTGGCTGTTCAGGGATCGCTTGCCGCGCAGCGGATGGTTGGCGATGGCCTTAATCGTCGCCACGATCGCCGTCTCGCATCTGCCGCTGGCGGATCCCCTGCGCACCGTGATCACGCGGACCTTGTTGCCGCCAACCCTCGTCTACGGGGTGCTCTATCTGGCGTTCGAGCCGCGAATACCGGCCCACGGTGCCGCAAGCTTCGGCGATTTCTCTTATGGCTGCTATCTCTACGCTTTCCCTATCCAGCGGATGTTGGCGGCGAGCCTGAAAGGCGTCATCCCGTTCTGGTCGTTCGTGCTTTTGGCGATGCTGCTGTCGCTGACGGCTGGCGTCGCAAGCTGGTATCTGGTGGAGCGATGGTTTCTGCCGCGCGCCAGGCGCCAGCACGATCGCAAGCGGAACAGCCTGCCGTTGCAGGAAGAAGCGGCCATCGTCGCCCCCTGATCAACGATCGATTTACCCTGCGCAGGCATCAAGACCGTGCCGCTTTATAATAGTACGACCGCGTCGGGAGGTTGCAGAGCTATGGCGGCCGCGGTCGGTCGTCGCTAACAAACAGCCATGCGCCTGACCGATTGCCACAATGTCGAGGATTTCCGCCGGCTCGCCCAGAAGCGGCTACCTTACCCGGTATTCCATTATATCGACGGCGCGGCCGACGACGAGGCGACCAAACGCCGCAACACCGATGCCTTCGCGGATTGCGATCTCGTCCCCAACGTACTCGCCGGCGTCGAGTCCATCGACATGCGCACCACGGTCATGGGCCGCGAACTGGCGATGCCCTTGTTCCTGTCGCCGACCGCGCTGCAGCGACTGTTCCACTGGCAGGGCGAGCGCGCTGTGGCGCGCGTGGCGGAGAGGTTTGGAACCTTCTTCGGCATTTCCAGTCTCGGCACGGTCAGCGTCGAGGAGATCGGACGCACCATCAACACGCCCAAGATGTTCCAGCTCTACATCCATAAGGACAAAGGGCTGAACCGCGCGCTGATCGACATGTGCAAGGCGGCGAAGTTCGATGCGATCGCGCTGACGGTCGATACGATCGTCTCGGGCAATCGCGAGCGCTGCCTGCGCACCGGCTTCACCTCTCCGCCCAAGCTTACCCCGCGATCGGCAGTAAGCTTTGCCGCGCATCCGAAGTGGACGCTCGATTATCTGTTCCGCGAGCCGTTCAACCTGCCCAACCTCAGCGGCCATGTCGCCGAGGGCACCAACGTCGCGCTGTCGATCGCCGACTATTTCAACAAGATGCTCGATCAGTCGATGGACTGGAAAATGGCCGAGCAGATCCGCGCCGATTGGGGCGGGGAATTCTGTCTGAAGGGCATCATGTCGGTCGCCGATGCGCGCCGCGCGGTCGATATCGGGGCCACCGCGATCATGGTCTCGAATCATGGCGGCCGGCAACTCGACGGCAGCCGCGCGCCATTCGATCAGCTCGCCGAGATCGTCGATGCGGTCGGCGACAAGATCGACGTGATCCTCGACGGTGGGGTGCGGCGCGGCAGCCATGTCCTCAAGGCGCTCTCGGTCGGGGCCAAGGCGGTGTCGGGCGGCCGGCTCTATCTCTACGCGCTTGCCGCCGCGGGCGAGCCCGGGGTCGATCGCATCGTCGGCAAGCTGCGCGACGAGATCGAACGCGGCATGAAGCTGATGGGCGCGCGCAAGGTCAGCGATCTGACCCGGGAAAATCTGCGCTGGCGGTAGACGCTGCCCCCGTCCTGGCCGGGGCAAGTCGCCCCTACCGCCGCCGGCTTAACTGCGCCTTGATCTCCGCCGGGCGGAACGCGCCGAGCGCGATGGCGCCGCCGAAATAGACGATCATTCCCGCCGCCATCAGCCCGCCCAACCACAGGCCGCGCTCGAACAGGCCGCGGCCCATATGCGAATCGACGAGCGGGCTGGCGAAGGCGAGCAATATGCCCATCGCCACCGTCGCGGTGGTCAGCTTGAGCGTGCTGTGGCGCAGGCGCTCGTCGCTCGCGAAATGACCGCGCTTGTGCAGGGTCCAGTAGAGCAGTCCCGCATTTACCCACGCCGACAACGCGGTCGACAGCGCCAGCCCGACGTGGCGCAACGGCCAGATCAGCACCAGATTCATCGCCAGGTTGGCGAGCATCGCCACCAAAGCGATCCGCACCGGTGTCTTCATGTCCTGCCGGGCGTAGAAACCGGGCACGAGCACCTTGATCAGGACATAGGCCGGCAGCCCGATCGAGTAGGCCGCGAGCGCTTGCGCGCTGGCGATCGTATCGGCGGGCCCGAACACACCATGCTGGAGCAATGCGCGGATGATCGGGGTCGCCGCCAGCATCAACGCGACGGTAGCGGGCAGGGTCAGTACCAAGACCAGCTCGATCGCGCGATTCTGGGTGGTATTGGCGGCCGACACATTACCGGAGCCGATCTGGCGCGACAGGCTGGGCAACATCGCCGTGCCCACCCCGATTCCGATCAGTCCCAGCGGCAGCTGGTTCAGCCGATCGGCATAATAAAGATAGGAGACCGACCCTTGCGGCAGGAAGCGCGCCGCCAGGCTGGTCGAGATGAGCTGGTTGAACTGGACCGCACCTGCGCCGAGCGCGGCCGGCCAGATCATCCACAACAGCTCACGCACCTGCGGATTGAGGCGCGGCCGGCGGAACCTGAGGCTCGTGCCGGCGCGCGCGCACGACCAAGCCAGCCAGGCGAGTTGCGCCACGCCCGACACCGTCACCGATATCGCTTGCGTATAAGCGGTTTCGATCGGCGTATGGCCGCGGAAGAAGACGAGCCCGATGATCATGCAGATGTTGAGCAGGATCGGCGCGGCCGCATTGACCCAGAAGCGATCGATCGAATTGAGGATGCCGCCGAGCAGCGATACCAGGCTGATCAGCGCCAGATAGGGGAATGTGATCCGGGTCAGCGCAACCGTCAGCGCGAACTTGTCCGGCCCGCCATCGGGAAACCCGCCGGTCATCGCCCACACGATCGGCGCGGTCGCGACCATCATCACGATCGTGAAGACGACCAGGAACGGGAACAGGATCGCAAGCACCTGTTCGGCGAAGACGAGCGCCGCCGGCAGCCCCCCATCTTCGCGCGCGATCTCGCGATTGAACATCGGCACGAATGCAGAGGCGAACGCGCCCTCCGAAAAAAGCGCGCGGAACAGATTGGGCAGCCGCCAGGCGATCAGGAAGGCGTCGTTGGCGAGACCTGCGCCAACGAAATTCGCCATCAGCATATCACGCACGAAACCGGCGACTCGGCTTACCAGAGTCAGGCCGCCGATCGTGAAGGTATTGCGGAGCAGGCTCATGCGGTCAGGGCTGCCGCCGGACCAACATCACGCCTGGCCGGCGGGCTCGCTCGTCGCCAGGCCGTTCGCCTGCTGCACCTGCTGCAGGTACATCGCGCCGAAATCGATCGGATCGAGCAGCATCGGCGGGAAATTGCCGTCGCGCACGACCTCGGCGATGATCCGCCGGGCGAAGGGGAAAAGCAGGCGCGGGGCCTCGGCATAGAGAAACGGGTGAAGCTGATCGTCCGGCACGTTGCGCACGCCGAACAGCCCGGCATAAAGCAGCTCGACGGCGAAGGCGGTCACATCGTTTTCGCCGATCGCGCGAACCTCAACCTTCATCGCGACTTCGTGGACGTCCTCCGCCACCGGCGTCGCGCCGACATTCATCTGGACGTCGAACTGGGGCTGGATCTGCGCCTGATAAATACCCGGCGCGTTCGGGTTCTCGAACGACAGATCCTTCACATATTGCGCGATCAGGCCGATCTGCGGCGCGGTGTCGGCGCCATTGGCCACCGGGTTAAGATCATACTCGTTCTCGGCCATGATTCTGCTTATCCTGAATGTCTTGGAAAGGCCGTGGCGTCGGCCCGGACCGCCAGCCCGCTAGCATTGGCAGGACGGCGGAGCAATCCGCAAGCCGATCAACACAAGGTTGTCCGGGGTGGAACCAGGAGCCATGCGCCATCGTATAGTGTTTGGGCTTGCGTGTTTGCAGAAAGGGCCCGGCGCCCTATATGTAAGGATGCCAAGTTTTCTGGAGGCAGGGTGACTACGCTGATCATACTCGCCATGGTGTTCGTCTTTGTCGCGCTCCGGCTGTGGAGCGTGCTCGGACGGCGCACGGGCCATGAACAGCCGATCGCCAAGCCCGATGCGGTGCTGGCGCCACGCACCGTGCCGCACACCGCCCCCCAGACCGACCCCCAGTTGCTGATCGCGCAAGAGAGCGCGACCTCGCCCGGTGCTGCCATCGGGTTGCGCGCGATCGCCGCCGCCGAGCCGCAATTCGACACGGGACGCTTCATCGACGGCGCCAAGCAGGCTTATGGCATGATTCTCGAGGCTTTCTGGCGTGGCGACATGGAAGCGCTCAACGAAATGGTCGATCCCGAGGTTGCCGGCGCGTTCCGGCAAGCGATCGCCGATCGCGAGGCGGCGGGCGAAAAGCTCGACAACCGGCTCGTCTCGATCGAGCAGGCGCAGATCGAGGATGCCAGCGTCGAGGGGCAGAATGCGCATATTCGCATCCGCTTCGAGGCCGACGTCGCTGCGGTGACGCGCGATCGCGACGGCAATGTCGTCGCCGGCTCGCTGAGCGACGCGGTGCCGACCCATGACGTGTGGACCTTCAGCCGTGTGCTCAAGTCGCGCGATCCGAACTGGGTGTTGACCGAGACCGACGAAGCGGCCTGAGCGAGTTTATGCGGGGGCCGTTCCGCGCCGGGCTTGCGCTGGCGTTGACCCTGGCCGTCGCCGCCTGCGTCGGTCCGCCGAAGCGGGCCCCCGTCAGCCATCGACCGCCGCCACATCGCGCGTCCCCCGCACCGAGGCCGCAGCCCAAGCCGCAGCCGCCGGCGCCTCCGCCTCCGAAGAATGCCGTCGATCTCGGCGTCTCAAACGGGCCGCCGGTATCGTCGCTCGATTTGTCGACCGATACCGCGAGCGCCGCGCGTAGCGCCTTCCTGAGCTCGTGCCGCGTGCTGACGCGCCGCAACGACGCAAGCAAGCTCACGCGGCCGTCCGACTGGCTACCCGCCTGCACCGCGGCGGCGGCCTCCGACAGCGACCCCGTGCTGTTCTTCCAGCAGCAGTTCGAAACCGCGATCGTGGGATCGGGCGCGACCTACGATACCGGCTATTACGAGCCCGAGATCCAGGGATCGCGCACCCATGATCCGGGCTATGACACCCCGGTCTATCGCCGCCCGCCCGATCTGGTCGAGATCGATCCAGGCATTGCTGCAGGCCGTACCGCGACCGGCAAGAAGCAGCGCGGGCGGATGCAGAACGGGCAACTCGTACCCTATTACGAGCGTGCCGAGATCGATAATGGCGCGCTCGCCAACCAGGATCTCGAAATCGCCTGGGCGCAGGATCCGGTCGAATTGTTCTTCCTCGAGATCCAGGGATCGGGCCGGCTGCGCCTGTCCGACGGCACGATCATGCGGATCGGCTATGACGGCCAGAACGGGCGGGACTATGTCGGCATCGGCAAGTGGATGCGCGATCAGGGGATGATCGGCGGCACGACCGGCTATGCGACATCGATGCAGGGCATCATGCAGTGGCTGCGCGATCATCCCGATCAGGCAGCGGGCGTGATGCAGCAGAACAAGAGCTATGTCTTCTTCCGCGAACTGACTGGCCCGGGCCCGATCGGCGCGCTCGGGGTTCCGGTGGTGGGACATGTAAGCATCGCGGCCGATCCCAATTTCACCCCGCTCGGCGCGCCAGTCTGGATCTCGGCCGATCGGCCCGAGGTGACCGGCCTATGGGTCGCACAGGATTCCGGGGGTGCGATCCGCGGACCCAACCGCTTCGATACATTCTGGGGCGCCGGCGTGCTGGCACGGATTACGGCGGGCGGCATGTCGGCGCGCGGTCAGGCACTGATTCTCGTACCGCGCGGGACGATGGCGCGACTTGCTGCGCCCAAGGCAGGGCTCACCGCTACACCGGCATCGCCGCCGGCCCCAGCGATTGCTTCGTCGCCCGCCAATGTCTCGCAACCGTCTCACCGCTGAGGAGCGCGCGCTCTGGGCGCGCGTCGCGGCGACGGTGACACCGTTGGCCGGACGCGAAGCTGTTTCACCCCTCGATCGTCTTCCCGCCGAAGGTTCGGTTCTCTTGAAGCAAGAGAGCGCTCCGATCGTGCGAGACCCCGCCCTTCGTTGGGGTGACGTCAAAAAAGTGAAGGCGGCCGCCCCGCCCGCCGACACGCTCGACGGAGGCTGGGATCGCCGGCTGCGACGCGGCATGGTTTTGCCCGACCGCACGATCGATCTACACGGGCATACACTCGCCACCGCACACGACGCCCTCGATCATGCACTCGCGCGCGCAGTCGCGGACGAGGTCCGGGTACTGCTGGTCGTCACCGGCAAGCCACGACCGGACGATCGAAAACGCGGGCTGATTCGCGCCAATATCGGCAACTGGATCGCGCACTCGGGGCATTCGAGCCGCATCGCCGCCGTCCGCAATGCCCACCCGCGCCATGGTGGCGCCGGCGCGCTCTATCTCATCTTCAGGCGCAAACGCGACGGATGATCGCGGCGTAGATATCTGTCAGCGCGTGGAGATCGGCCAGCGCGACCGCCTCATCAAGCTTGTGCATCGTCGCGTTGAGCAACCCGAACTCCACTGTGGGCGCCAGCTTCGAGAGAAAGCGGGCATCGGACGTGCCGCCGCTGGTGGAGAGTTCGGGTGTGACGCCGGTGACCGCGGCGATCGCATCCGAGACCAAGGTCGAAAAGTCGCCCGGCGGCGTCAGGAATGCCTCGCCCGATATCGTTGCCCGTACCGTCGCCCTGGGCGACTCGTCGGCTACGATCCCGCGCACGCGCTCGACCAGCGCCTCGCCCCGCTGGAGATCGTTGAAGCGTATATTGAGCCGTGCGCCGGCGCGGCCGGGAATGATATTGGTGGCGCCGTTGCCGACATCGATGTCGGTCACCTCCAGATTGGAAGGCTGGAACCAGTCGGTCCCCTCATCCAGCGTCAGCGCGCAGAGCCGATCGAGCATCCGCGCGAGCGGGCGAATCGGATTGTCCGCCAGATGTGGATAAGCGACATGGCCCTGCGTGCCGGGCACCTCGATCCACATATTGACCGATCCGCGCCGGCCGATCTTGATCGTATCGCCCAGCCGCGCCGACGAAGTCGGCTCGCCGACCAGGATGAGGTCGGGCTGGAGGTCCTGCCCCTTCATCCATTCGATCAGCGCGACGGTGCCGTGCGTGGCAGGGCCCTCCTCATCGCCGGTGATGATCAGCGCGATCGTGCCGGTATGCTCAGGTATCCGGGCGGCCGCCGCCACGAAGGCGGCGATCCCGCCCTTCATGTCGACCGCGCCGCGCCCGTAGAGCAGATCGCCGCGTATCTCGGGCGTGAAGGCGCCACCGCTCCAGCCATCGCCCGGGGGCACGACATCGGTGTGTCCGGCAAAGGCAAAGAACGGCGCGCCGGCGCCCCGCGTGGCGTAAAGATTGTGGACGGGCCCATCGGGCGCCTCGCCGTCGAGAAAGCGGTAGACGGTAAACCCGATGCTTTCGAGCGCTTCGGCGAGCACGTCCTGCGCTCCGGCGTCAGCCGGCGTGACGCTGGGGCACGTGATGAGGCGCCGGGTGAGGTCGACAGGATCGATCAAGACAAATTCCTCCCCGTTCCGGAAAGGATTTTCAGGTCACCCTGCAACGGGCTGCTCGAATTTCTCGATGACCCAGGGCTCGTCCTGCGCGGCCTCGATCCATTCGCGCACGAACGGATGCTTGAGCACGGCCGAACCATAAGTGGCAGCGAAACGCGGAATCGGGATCGAGTAGGTAAAGAAGCGCGTCACCACCGGCGCAAACATGATGTCGGCCGCCGACCATTGCCCGAACAGGAAATCGCCCCCCGTGCCCCAGCGCGCGCGGGCCTGCGCCCACAAAGTGACGATCCGCTGGATGTCGGCCGTAGCGGCCTCGCTGATCGGCTGGGGCGGGAACTGCCGGCGGATATTCATGCTGTACTCGCGGCGGAGCGCCACGAAGCTCGAATGCATCTCGGCTGCCATCGATCGGGCCATCGCGCGCGCAGCCTCGTCCTCGGGCCAGAATGGCGCGCGGCCGACCTTGTCGGCGAGATAATCGATGATCGCCAGGCTGTCCCACACGACCGCCTCGCCATCCCACAGGATCGGCACCTTGCCCGACGACGGCGCGAACTCCGCACCCTCCCGCCGCCTGTCCCATTCCTCGTCGTAAAGCGGCACGACCGCCTCCTCGAACGGCAGGCCCGATTGCTTGACGGCAAGCCAGCCGCGCATCGACCAGGAGGAATAAGCCTTGTTGCCGATGAAGAGCTTGAGCATGGCGCTTCCGATAGTCGGCGACGCGGGGCAGGACAACCCGAGCGAACCCGGAGTGAACCATGTGGCGCGCCTGCCACAATCATGGTAGAAAGCGTGCCTAACTCTTCCGGGGAAGAAGGATCTTATGGGCGAAGCCAGCTTCGGGCTGTGGCGATCGCAAGGTGCACAAGCATCTGGATCGGCAGCCTTCCTGTTTTTCGGTGAACTATTCCTGATCCCTCACCTGCTGCCGATCGCGACCGCACTGGCGCGAACGCCCGATTCGCCGCGCATCACCTTGTTCGTGATCACGACGATTCATGAAGAGATCATCCGCGACGCGGTCGAGCGGCTCGGGCTTACGGAAAAGGTGCGGATCCGCCGCGCGCTGGGCTTCCGTCATTTCCCTGCCGGCTGCCGCGACATGCCCGATCTGCCACCCAAATTGCTCGTGCTCGCGCTCAACGCGCCCGCGATCCTGCGCCATGACGTGGCCGTGGTGGCGGAGCGGACCAGCCTTTGGCTGCCGCGCGTAGCGCGCCGGCTGGGGGCGAATTTCATCTACAACGAACATGGCGCGGCGCCGCACGCCAATTTCGGCACGGTACGCAATCGCTTCGCGACGCGTATCCTGATGCCGGGTGCGGGCATGGCGCAACGCGTGCGGGACAGCGGGCATGCGGACGCCCCGATCGAACTGGTCGGTTATATCAAGCGCGATTTCATTCGCGAGATCTCGGGCACCGGCACCCTGCCGCCGTTCAAGGAAAAACGCCCGACGGTGGTCTATGTGCCCCATTGGCTTCAGGGCAAATCAAGCTGGTGGGCGATGGGCGAGCAGGTGCTCGATCATTTTGCGCGATCGAAAACGCATAACCTCATCCTGGCCCCGCATATTCGCCTGCCCGAAGTGGATCCCGAATTCGCGTCCACGATTCGCCCTTATCTGCGCTCCCCCAACATCCATATCGATTCGGGATCGTTCCGGCTGATCGACCAGAGCTATATCAACGGCGCGGACATCTATCTGGGCGACGGTTCGAGCCAGGTGGTCGAGTTCGCCGAGCACCCCCGCCCTGCCATCTTCCTCAACCCCGACCATGTCGACTGGCGCACCGATCCGCGCTTCAGCCATTGGACGATGGGCGACGTGATCGGCGACATCGCCGATCTGGATGGCGCACTGGCGGCTGCGCCCGCCGCGATCGAGCGTTACGCCCCGATCCAGCG
The DNA here is from genome assembly GCF_044905095.1 of Sphingomonas sp. MMS24-J13. NCBI lineage: Bacteria > Pseudomonadati > Pseudomonadota > Alphaproteobacteria > Sphingomonadales > Sphingomonadaceae > Sphingomonas > Sphingomonas sp. MMS24-J13. The sequence continues at coordinate 4,484,787 of NZ_CP173258.1, read as the reverse complement.
CGCTTATGTCGAGCGTATGATGGGCGCCGATGACGGCCTCTCCAGCGAACGGGCCGCCGCTGTGGTGCTGGAGGTGATCGCCGAGCGGCAGAGGCGTCATGGCTGGGTGCCCCTGCAGTCGCGTGCCGCGGCGGAGGTGACGGCGCGGGCATGACCCGTCGCCTCTGCGAAGGCAGAGGCCTATCGCGCTATCCGCGGTGGCCTCACATACGAGAGACATGCGCCCCTGCTTTCACAGGGGCGACGGGTTAGATCGTCGCCGCCTCGAGGATCGCGGCTCTCAATTCGGGGATTCCCATTCCCTTCTCGCTCGACGTGGTGATGATGTCGGGATGCGCGGCCGGGTGCTTGCGCGCTTCCGCCGCGGTGACGGCCTTGACCTTTTCCAGCTCGCTCGCCTTGATCTTGTCGGCCTTGGTCAGGACGATGCGGTACGAGACGGCCGCCTTGTCGAGCATCTCCATGACCTCGCCATCGACCGGTTTGGGCCCGTGGCGGCTGTCAATGAGCACAAGCGCGCGCTTGAGTGTCGCGCGGCCGCGCAGATAATCGTTCACCAGGAAACGCCACTTGCGGACGATATCCTTGGGCGCCTCGGCAAAGCCGTAACCGGGCATGTCGACCAGCCGTATCGTCGCGGGATCGCCGACCTCGAAGAAATTCAGCTCCTGAGTACGGCCGGGCGTATTCGATGTCCGCGCGAGCGAGTTGCGATTGCACAGTGCATTGAGCAGCGACGATTTGCCGACGTTCGACCGGCCGGCAAAGGCGATCTCCGGGATGTCGGCCGGCGGCAGGAAATCCAGGCTCGGCGCAGACTTCAGGAAGCCGATCGGCCCCGAGAACAGCTTGCGCGCCGCCTCGATCAGCTCGGCTGCGCCTTCGTCGTCCTGGTGGCTGTCGCGATCGATCATGTCTTTGGTACCGGATCCCGCATCCCCGGCGTGCGCCGGTAGAGGAACTGCTGCTGCGCGAGGCTCAGCAGGTTGTTCATGACGTAATAGACCTGCAAGCCGGCGGCGAGCGGGGCGAAGAACAGCATCATCATCCACGGCATGAACATCATCACCTGCTGCTGCGCCGGATCGGCCGCGGGTGGGCTCATCTTCATCTGCAGCCACATCGTGATGCCGAGGCAGATGGCGAGCACGCCGATATGCAGGAATGAAGGCGGATCGAACGGCAGATAGCCGAACAGGTTGAGCGGGGTCAGCGGATCGGGTGCGGACAGATCGCGGATCCACAGCACGAACGGCTGATGGCGCATCTCGATCGACAGCATCAGCACCTTGTAGAGCGCGATGAAGATCGGCATCTGGATGAAGATCGGCAGACAGCCCGCCAGCGGGTTCACCTTCTCCGCCTGATACAGCTTCATCATCTCCTGCTGGAGCGTCGGCTTGTCGTCCTTGTGGCGCTCCTGCAGCGCCTTCATCTTGGGCTGGACGCGGCGCATCGAGGCCATCGAGGCGAACTGGCGCTGCGCGACCGGGAACAGCAAGGCGCGCACGACGCAGGTCAGCAGGATGATCGCCACGCCGAAATTGCCGACATGGTGGAACAGCCAGTCGAGCAGGCTGAAGATCGGCTTTTCGAACCAGACGAACCAGCCCCAGTCGATCGCGCGATCGAAGTAAGGAATGCCCGCGCGCTCATAGGCATCGAGCACCGAGACTTCCTTGGCGCCGGCGAAGAAGCGGCTCGTCACCGCGCTCACCTTGCCGGGTGCGACCACGACCGGCTGGCCGGCATAATCGGCCTGATAGCGCTTGTCGCCCGCCGGGGCGAAGCGGGCGGCGACCTGCTGCCCGCTCGGCGGCACCAGAGCGGTCAGCCAATATTTGTCGCCGAAGCCGAGCCAGCCGTTGCTGGTGCTATAATCATTGACCCCGGCCCGCGCCGACGTGCCGGTCGCACGGGCGAAGAATCCCGGCTCCTTGCCGTCGAGATTGTCGAAGCCGACATCGTAATTGGCGCCCTTGCCGAAGGCCCCGATCGGGCCGGTATGCAAGGTCCAGGTCGAGATATCGGGCGATGCGCCGAGGCGACTGATGAGCCCATAGGATTTGAGCGCGACCGCGCCCGAACCGCTATTGGCAACCGTCTGACGCACCGTGAACAGATAGTTCGCGTCGATCGCGATCATGAGCTCGAACGCCTGACCCTGACCGTTATTCCAGCGCAGGGTCACCGGATGGCCGGGCGAAAGCTGCGTGCTGTCGGCGGTCCAGACCGTATCGGCACCGGGCAAAGCCACGCCGTCGCCCGACCAGCCGAAGGTCGCGAAATAGGCGCCCGGGGTGCCGTTGGGCGAGAGCAACCGCACCGGCGGCGAATTCTTCGCGATCGTCTCGCGATGATCGAGCAGCACCAGATCGTCGATCCGCGCGCCCTTCAGGTTGATCGATCCGGCCACGCGCGGCGTGGCGATCGTGACGCGCGGCGAATCCTTCAGCACCGCCGCACGATCGCGCACGATGGCAGGCGCGCTCGGCAACGGCTGCGCGGCAGGCACCGGCACCGGCTTGCCCTTCACCACCTCGGTCGTCTGCGGGAAATAACGCTCGGAAATCAGCGTCCAGCCCACGAAGACGAGCACCGAAAGCACGATGGCCAGGATCAGGTTGCGCTGGTTTTGCACGTCTTGTTCTTAACCTTGGGGATCAGGGGACCGGATCGATGCCGCACCCGCCCCAGGGGTGGCATCGCAATAATCTTTTGAGTGCCAACCAGGAGCCGGCGAGCGCCCCATAGCGCGACCAGGCCTCGATCGCATAGGCCGAGCATGAGGGCGAATAACGGCATGTCGGCGGCAAGACGCGCGAGGGGCCGATCTGCCACAGTCGGGCGAGCAGGATCAGCGGCCGCGCGATCATCGTGCCGCCTTGGCGAGCGCCTTGCGCAGCTCCGAATCGAGCGCCGCATAATCGCGCTCGATCCCGCCGGCGCGTCCGATCAGCACATGATCCGCGCCCGCGATGCCGATGGTGGGAAGATGCGCCCGCGCGAGTTCGCGGAAGCGACGCTTCATGCGGTTGCGAATCACCGCATTGCCGATCTTCTTGGTGACCGTGAAGCCGACGCCGACGGTCGAATCGCCATCGCCGCGCGGGCGCACGAGCAGGACGAATCCCGGCATCGGCACCCGGCGCGCATTGTTGGCAGCCAGGAAATCAGCGCGGCGGGTGAGCTGCCGCAGCGTGAGCGGGGTGTCGCTCAGGCAGAGAGCTTGGCGCGGCCGCGCGCGCGGCGGGCAGCAAGCACCTTGCGGCCGCCGACCGTGGCGGTGCGGGCGCGGAAGCCGTGCCGGCGCTTGCGCACGAGGTTGCTCGGCTGAAAGGTCCGCTTCATCGGTATCGTCCTCGGATATCAAATGCAAAAGGCCGCCGAACGAGCGGCGGCCGGTAAGGGGTGCGCCTCTAGGCAAATCGGCCCCGAAAGTCAATCGGGCTGGACTGCACGCGCCTTGTGGAGCGCGTGCCGGCGCAGCGCGCTCGCGCGGCGCATCACCCTGTCGCACCCATGACCGAGCTTGGGGTAGCGCCGTTTGAGGGCAACATAGCGCCGTTTGGCCCAGGCCGAATTGCGCAGCAGCAGGATCACGCCGGCCGCGAAGACGAAGATGCCCCCCGGCCCGGGCAGCACGCCGACCACCGGCGCGAGCGCCATCAGCAGCCAGCCGAGCGACATCAGCGGGATCCGCCACGGCGAAGAGGGGGGTGCCGGCATACTCATGGACTCCAGATGCGTACGGTGTGTTACATGTACAAGACCCCTCCCGACCCTTTTCGATACGGATGGTTCGAGGCGCTGGCAGGAATAGCGTCCGGCCGCTAGCAACGGTTCCGGGGTGAGGGGCACGCACTTGGTCGCACTGGTTTCCACTGTCGCATTCCTGGGGCTCGAGGCGCGCGCGGTCGAGGTGCAGGTCCAGGTCACGCCCGGCCTGCCCGCCTTCCTCGTCGTCGGCCTGCCCGACAAGGCGGTGGGCGAGAGCCGCGAGCGGGTGCGCGGCGCGCTTGCCGCGATCGGCCTCGCGCTCCCGCCCAAGCGGATTACGGTCAACCTGTCGCCCGCCGATCTGCCCAAGGAGGGATCGCATTACGATCTGCCGATCGCGCTCGGCCTGCTCGGCGCGATGGGCGTGGTCGATGCCGAGACCCTGGCGGGGCATGTCGTGGTCGGCGAGCTCGGGCTCGACGGCCGGATCATGGCCGTGCCGGGCGTGCTGCTCGCAGCGCTCCACGCCAGCACCAACGAACAGGGGCTGGTCTGCCCGGCCGCGCAGGGGCCCGAAGCCGCATGGGCGGGGTCGATCGAGGTGGTCGCCGCCACCGATCTGATGGCATTGCTCGATCACTTCCGCGGCGTGCGGCCTTTGGCTCAGCCCACACCCGGCGAGGCCGAGGCGGCCACGGGCGGCCCCGATCTTTCGCAGGTCAAAGGACAGGAGAGCGCCAAGCGCGCGCTCGAGATCGCAGCGGCCGGTGGCCACAACCTCCTGATGGCAGGGCCGCCGGGATCGGGCAAATCGCTGATGGCCGCGTGCATGCCCGGGATTCTCCCGGACCTTACCCCAAGCGAGGCGCTCGAAGTGTCGATGGTGTCGAGCGTCGCCGGGCTGCTCCAAGACGGCCGGCTGTCGCGCACCCGCCCCTTCCGGTCGCCGCACCATTCGGCCTCGATGGCGGCCTTGGTCGGCGGCGGGCTGAAGGTGCGCCCGGGCGAGGTCAGCCTTGCCCATCTCGGCGTGCTGTTCCTCGACGAACTGCCCGAGTTCCAGCGATCGGTGCTCGATGCGCTGCGCCAGCCGCTCGAGACCGGCAAGGTCTCGGTCGCCCGCGCCAACAGTCACGTGACCTTCCCGGCCCGCGTCCAGCTCGTCGCGGCGATGAACCCCTGCAAATGCGGCTATCTCGGCGACGCCGCACGCGCGTGCAGCCGCGCCCCGCGCTGCGCCGCCGACTATCAGGCGCGGGTCTCCGGGCCCCTGCTCGATCGCATCGATCTGCATGTCGAGGTGGCGGCGGTGAGCGCCGCCGATCTCGTCCTGCCCCCGCCCGCCGAGGGATCGACCGAGGTCCGCGCCCGTGTCGGCGCCGCCCGCGCGATCCAGACCGGGCGTTATGCCGATCACGGCGTGCGCACCAATGCCGAGGCCGATGGCGCCTTGCTCGACGCCGTCGCCACCCCCGACGAGCCCGGCCGCACCCTGCTCGCCCAGGCCGCCGCCGCGATGGGCCTGTCGGCGCGCGGCTATACCCGCGTGCTGCGGGTCGCGCGGACGATCGCTGATCTGGCCGGCGCCGAGCAGATCGGCCGCGTCCATATCGCCGAGGCGCTCAGCTATCGCCTGCGCCCGCCGACCAACTGAGCCGGGCCCGGCCTTCGCTGTCATTTTTGGTAGTTTTTCCCTGTTATGCGCAAATAACAGGGAAAACCGGCATTTTCCTCGGCATCGCCGTGGCGGATTCTCCTCCACAACATACTGAATATAAAGGCGATTCGCCGAGTTTTCCCTGTTGCCCGGAACAGGGAATTTAAATCGGTGAAACAGGGCGGTTATTCGCGCGAACAGCGAACGATCAGAAGTAATATGCACGCTTGCCAATGACATGCGCACGCCCCGCCCCAATCGGCGCAGCCGTGCCACGTAATGCAAGTGCATTACAGTCGATTTCGGATCGCTTTCCGGATGCAATTGTGTGTCGCCTCCTTTCCCGCCCAGTATAGCATGGGCGGCGGCGATGCCTCCTTTCGGGGCAACCGCAACCGGGAAGAGGCACGTGCTAAAAAGCACCGAGATTCTGCCGCTCGCAACCATCGTGTCGCAGTCAGCAATTGGTACTGTGTCCCCGGAATTCCGGAATTCAAGTATTGTTCCAGCGCGAGATTTAATAAAGGCAGCGCGCAGTTACGCGCATGCCATTAGAGTTCCGGAAATCACAAAGGCTTATCTTAGGCGCCCAAATGGAAGGGAAGTCGTATTTTTTGAAGTCCTTTGGGACGATGAGGCCTCCTCGCCCGACGCGTCACATGGCCAACTTGATGATTAGCCCACTAACTATTGTTCCAAGGAATATGAATAGAAGCAGCCCCAACCATGCCATTAAGGCGTAGCCCGGCCTTCCCGCGTCGTTAAAAGATTGGACGATCTTAACCCCGGCTTCCGACCACTTCATTGGACCTACCTCCGCGCAGAATATCAATCGCGTTAGCCGCGAGATTGTTACCGCGCTCAGGCCACCATGACGGTCAGGCTAAGCTTAGGATCAACTCCTTCGGAGAGTGAGACACACATTTGACACAGACGCAAGGGTTATTGCCGCCCCTCCAGTTCAACCCCCGAACATTTCCAGCGTAAAGCCTGTCAATACCCTACGGAAACCGCCACTTCCGTCCGATAAAATCGATGCGATCGGATTGAGCAAGCATTCGATCATGTCCAGATCGAAGCCGGTCGAAAACGGTCACGGGATGAGCCGCAAAGCAGCCCCCACCTGTGGCCCCGCCAAATAGCAAATCGCCACAAGCGTCAGCAGGATCATCGCCAGTGCGAGCAAGGCATGCCCCGGCTTATCTCGCCGATTGAACGACTCCACAATTCTGACAATCGATCCCGGCCTCATCACCACCTCCGCGCAAAACCATCTCGCAAAATCCGCGAAATCGTTACCGCTGCCAGAGCATGAGTCCGTTGGGAGAGGCTGTCACTCCTTCGGAGAGTGAGACACCATTTTTATCCAATGACAAGCCTTGACCCCGATTAATGATCGAGGTTGTCCACAGGATATATCGGATATAGCTTAAAAACAAAGGCTTAGTGGAGCAACTTTCGGCGTGAGCTAACAGGGACCATTCGATCATCTGCTGCGCCACCATCGCTAGATCGCGCTGGCCCCGGGATAAGTGAGTAAGCTACGATGTTGATCCAAATTCAGGGAGGACCATATGGCAACCGGTAAAGTGATAAGATAACACCGTCCACGATCGGTTGCGATGTTTCCATCACCGTTCAAACAAACACCATTGGCGAGTGGAAATTGACGATCAGTGTGGATGGTCCGACCAATCTGGCAAAGGACCAAGCGCGGAAGAAGCTTTTTGATCTTGGAGTCGAACTTGCTCACGGTTTTGATGTTCCGTCTGGTCTCTCGGAATAGACCGAGCGTCAAGATATCCAATTGCTCCGTTTCTGCCGATGTATGTCCAGATTTTGCGCTGGTCGTGGGAATCTTTCATTTGTCACCTCATTAAATGGTGACCTATTTATCTTCACGCTCTAAAGCAGCATATTCGCTATCGGTGCGGCTTAAATATCGCCGCTATAAAGATAATCTCGGACGATGACGACCATGCGTAAACACCATCGCATTATAATAACGATCTGCGGATGCCTGATCGCCATCTCCGCTTCCATCTGGCTGACATCCCATCTTTACCCAAGCGAGATGCGCCTAACCGGCGACACAGCCTCCGAAACGACAACGATCCAAGATCGAAATTGCTCGCCTGCCCAGATTAATCGCCTCACTGATCAAGCCAGACAAGCGAAGCGAGTTGCTTGCGAAAACGCCTCCCACGATCGAAACAACTACATACAATCAAGACGCAGCGCTGACGCTTCAGAGGCTCAAGCCGCATACGCCCTTCAGCAAACGAAAATAGCAGCAATCGGCGCTGGCGCTGGCCTTCTCACAATGTGCGCAGCTATCGCAGCCGCCGGATTTGCATGGGGATCGATCCACGAAACACGCCGCATCGGAGAAGCCCAAACGAGAGCCTATCTCTCCCTCAAGTCGCTTTCAGTCCGCAAAATGAAAGAGGGATTGGAGTTCCAGCCTGTGGTTCACAACAGCGGTCAGTCCCCGGCGCTTTCCGCCCAAATTCAGCTGAAGATTATCCGTCCTTCTGGAGAGTGGATAACGCTAATGCCAGAGCATGAACACAACATCACTGCCCAAACGACGGAGGACATGGCGTATTGCTATTTGGTTGATTCAGAAGCAAAAATGTGGGCCGGAATCGTTGTGGAAGCCTCGATCGCCTACGCTGATGTCTTCGGTAAAATCGATATGCTGACAACTAAATTCGCGGGAAATCCAGACAAGTGGCTTGACGATACAACTGTGGAACTAGTCGCGGGGATGCATATCGCAAGCTATCTAAGAAGCACGACAGACCTATGACCGACAGCGGGAAGTTTGCGCATTTTCTAAATGACGGCGCAGTCGAAAAACGATTGCCTCAGTGGATCAAGCGTGATGCCAAACCGCCAACTTGCATTCCACCCAGATAACAAACCGCAACCGTCGCCGCCGCATAGATGGCATAAACGATTAGACCATAAAGCGGCTTACCGCTCGCATTGAACGATTCCACGATCCTGACAATCGATCCCGGTCGCATCATGACCTCCGCATACACAATCGCCCGATCCTCCTATCAAGCGCTACCCAACGTATGGTTAAAATAGTGTTAGCAAAAACCGGTTAATCCGCGATTCGCTAATGATTTGTTAACCATTATGAACGCGCGCCATCAATTGTGATGCTTATGCATCGTTTTTGGTGCATCTGCTACATAATGCCGGGGGAAGGCGATTGTCGAAACCTATCTGGATCGTGGGTTGGCAGCCATCCTGACACCGTGCGAACACCCCGCCCGGTTCGAAATCGCCCCACCTGCCGCCGTGCGAAAAAGGGTCGATCGGCGCGCAGCCGGGCGCCTCCGAGGGACGAGCACGAACAGAAGAGATCAAGATTCAGAATCTCGATTCGACCCGAATCCGCCTGTCCACGAGTGTCATATGGCAAACATATGATCTTGAGGCATCTCACCGATAGCTAACAAATCCCTGAAGCGATAAATCCAAGTTGCCTGAAAAGGCGGTTTGCCAGGGTATTTGCCGGTCGTGTTCAGTATCCATCCGGAATATTGCTGCCGTTATGCGCCGATCGCGGCGTGCAGCGCGATCCGCATTGCGCGATGGTCCACGCCGCGACCGGTTGGAAGAGATCATAGGGCGGCAGATCGATGATGACCGGAATCATCGCGATCGTCGCCACGCTGAACGTGATCATGCTCTTGCGCGTGCTTCATAACGGGCGCCGCAAACGACGCGCGTTGATCGAGCGGATCGACAAGATCGAAATCGCCCGCATCCATCGCCCGCGCGGCCGTCGCTGATGGCGATCGGTCGATCATGGCGGTCTGCCCGATGACGTTGCGGATGTTCACCCTCATCCTTTTCGGATTGGGCGGATCGGTTGGCCTGACCGTCGCGATCGCAGCCGGTCTGCGGACGCACCAGCAGCGTTTCAACCTGGTATCGGCGGGAATTCTGGGGGCGCTTTTCGGTGGCCTGGGGCTAGCACGGATCGTGCGCGGTGCGCTGCCGTTCGACGGAGCGACGGTCCTCACCGCGTTGCTGTGCGCGACGCTCGTCGCTTCGGCTTTCACTGCCGCCCTTGTCGTTCTCCACCGCCGCTTCGTTCGATCACCCGAACGATGAAGCCGTTAGCCGGCGGCGGCGTGATGCCGCCCCGCCCGAGGCCGCGACATCGCCCCTTTTGATCAACCGGAGCGCTCAACCGCGCAGGAGCAAAAGGCCGGCAACGATGCCGATGATGATCGCCACCGCCGCCAGCGCGCGAAACAGCAGCGAGCACCAGAGCGCGAAGCGCCGTCGATTGCCCGGTGCGCGATCGACGGCCATCGGCCGTCGCTGATGAATCGGGGGTTTCATGGCCTGAATTTATCGCGCCCGGACCGATAAGGTCCCGCTGATGCGTCCGGCTGGCGAAGGCGCCCGCTCTTGATCGACTGCCGTCGACCGATCGCGATCCGCCATCGTTCGCGCAGGCGACGAAGAAGCATCACGAGCCCGGTGTAGATGCACGCGCCGAGCAGCCCGAACGTGAGCAGGATCAGCATCCAAAGTCCTTCGAGCGTCATTACGATTCATTACCTGTTCCATATCTTTGAGCGGCCCGCGGCGGGCGCTACGGCTTCCGTCAGCCGCGTGCTGACCGCCCCTTGCGGCGCGGGGAAAAAGGAATGAGGCCTCACCGGATCACGAAAGCCGAGCGTGGTGTGGAGCGCCGCAGCTTCGCGCAGTCGCTGCAAAACCGCTCGGACACGACCCGGCAAGGGCGGTGCGGGCGGGACGAAGACGTCCGGTGCAGCCCGATCATCATTACGGCCATCGAAATACTTACCCAATGACGCCACGGGCCCATCACGGGGCATGGCGATCAGGCCCCGATCCGGCGGCCCGTCCTCACGAAGGTAATATGTCCATCCGTTGAGATGCGAGAGCGAAACCCGCTGATTTCCATAGTATTCGCATTAGGATGATCGATCGTACCGGCTCACGCCGCACGAAAAGCCATGGACGCACGCCCCGGTCCATGGCGGAGTAAGGATGCCGAGTACTCCGGTATCGTTACGACGTCCTAAGAGTCTTGGCGACGTGGAGCGAAGTACCCCGCCCTGGATCGGAGTCATGCCCCCGGCTGCGCTTTGAGCGGTCGATTGGGGCGTGACGAGCACATTCTGATCCGCCCATCCCGAGCCAGTCGAGATGCGTTTGTTCGGAGGTACCGTTCAATAAGACGCGCCTCGACTTCGCCCGGAACAAACGGCTTCGGGAGCGTGCGTTAGCGCACGGAACCCGCTGAGAGGGTTCCAGCACGACATCACTTCGCCCCGCCAACCTCCCCCGCTCCAAGGCGGTGCCGGCGATCTGAGGTGACGCCCGCATAATAATCCCGCTTGGCGCGGTACATCGCCAGGTCGGCGCGGCGGACGACATCCTCCAGCCGCTCCTCGGCCGCGCTGGTGGCCGCGCCCATCGACAGGCTGAGCACAGCGCCCGGATAGAATTGGTTGTTGAGATCGACCAGCCGCTGGATCTCCTCCATCACCGCCTCGCCACCAGCCACATCCACCGCCGGCAGAAGAAGCGCGAACTCGTCACCGCCGATCCGCGCCGCGCATGACGGCTTCTCGATCGCCTTGCCCAGCACCTCGCCCGCCCGGCGGAGCAAAGCGTCGCCCACCCCGTGCCCCAATTGATCGTTGGCAGCCTTCAACCCGTTGAGATCGGCGACGATGACCGTCACCGGCTGGATATGCTTGCGCTCGAGCCGGTTGAGTTCGTCGACATAATAAGAGCGGTTGAACAGCTTGGTCAGCACATCGTGCTTGCCGAGATATTCGAGATAGCTCTCGGCCTTCTTGCGCGCGGTGATGTCGGTCAGGGCGACCTGCACCAGCGACCAATCCTGCTCGTGGCCGGGCAATACCGAAAATTGCATGAGGACATGCAGCTCGTTGCCGCCGAGCGCATAATTCACGACCTCGCGCTGCTGAAAGAGCTTGCCGTTCCACAGATCAATCAGCTGCTCGCGGAACGGCCCGTGCATATTGTCGCGGAACACCTCGCCGAGGCGATGGAGCAGGGTGAGCTTGTCGGGCGCCTGGAACAGCTCGAGCGTCTGCCGGTTGACGTCGAGCACGCGGATCTCGTGCATGCAGCGTTCGACGAATTCGGGGTGGACGTCGGTGAAGACCCGCAGATCCTCGATCCCCTGATCGCGTATCTCATCGAGCAGCAGCTTGATCGCGCTGAAATCCTCGACCCACAAGGAGACCGGCGAGTGCTCGAACAGTCCGCGGGCATAATTCTCGCTCGCCATCTGCTCGCGCCGTGCCGCTTCCCGCTCGGACACATCCTCGATCGCGATCAGCACCCGATCGAGATTCTGCTCGTGGCCGGGCAGCACCCGGCCGGTCATCTGGATGTCGATGCGGCGGCCGGACAGGCTGTAATTGACCGAATGGCTGAAGAACATGGTCCGCCCCTCCCATAAGGCGGTCAGTTCCTCGGCATGCCGGTCGAGCATCTCGTCGCGGAAAACGCGGCCGATATTGGCGACGAGATCGGCCAGATCGGCGGCCTCGAACAATGCGAGCGTGCGGGCATTGACCTTGAGCACGCGGATGGCCTCCGAACAGGCCCTGATCCGGGCCGGATCGGCCTGCAGATGCGCGGCAAGATCGGTCACGCCGACAGCGCGCCATTCGTCGAACTGCCGGCTTACCCCGCTGAAATCCTCGAGCCAAAGCGAAACCGGCGCGAGATCGAACATCCCCGCATCGTCGCTGCCGGGAGCATCAAGGGACATTGGTCAACCTCCGAGCGTGGCTGGCCATATGCCGCGCCGCGCGGATGAGCCATTACGCGATATCAAACGTCTAAGCTCCGGCACCTGAACCCTGGATGGTTAAGGCGGATTAAACTTGAGCCGATCGACGGCGATTTTTGCTGCACAGCCAATGTGGCCGAGGGGGGAATGCAATCAAGAGCGTCGGTCTTCGACCTGCAGGCTTTACTGTCTATGGATCGACGACGGCGGCGCGAAACGACAGCTGTCGTGGCGCTCGCCCAGGCTGGGCCAAAACTCGCCAACCGTGCGAGGGCAACGAGTGATTTGACCCCTCGCTATGGCATGCCTTTGGCTGCTCCGTCACAAAATCCCTGTCATTCCGTGGCGTCGCAGGGCGCCCCGGAACCGGCCGTCGAGATGGCAACCTGCGCGGCGACAGCAAGTCGGGACATGACAACCCCCACGACATGCGATGTCTCCTCGCCAAGAGCGTCAGCCAACCGGATGCGGGCATGCTCCCATATGGTCATGGACTCTTTCATCAACCGGCCCCCCTCGTCGGTAAGCGCCAAGCGTTTACCGGCCCGGCCCCGCCCCCCATGACTGCGCACGAGATTGCTCCGTTCGAGGCTCTTTACGCTGCGGCTAAGAGTGGTGGCGTCGACCCCGGCGCGCGCTGCCAGTTCAGCGAGCGTTGGCTCGTGGCTGCCTCCAATCCCCACGAGAAGGCTGAACTGCTCTGCGGTGATCCCCAAGGGCTGAAAGCAAGCATTGTAGTAGCGTGTGAGCGCGCGCGCGGTGACCCGGGCCCGGAATGCCGGGCATTCGGTTTCGATGCGGCGATAGAAATCAGCAGCCTCCGTCATTTACCGGTCTCGACACCTTTCAACTCATATAATACTGCATATACAGTATTATTAGGGGTTTGCACCATGACGGCCTACGTCCACGTCAATCTGCGTATCAAAGATCCGGTTAGGCAAGCCGCATTGGCACCGCGCTTTCAGGCGGCGCTACAGGCAGCGGGAGGCCGTATCCTCCACTTTGGGCCAGTGGCCCAGATGTTGGAAGGCGACGTGACGCCATTGCCTGTGGCCGGCATCTTCGAATTCGCGACCCTCGCCGACGCGCTCGCGTTTTATCAGTCCTCTGAGTACGCGCCGATCAAGCTTGAGCGCGATGCGGCGCAGGAAGCGCGCATGTTTGTTGTCGACGCAGGCTAAGTCTTTTCAAGACCGCGTTCGTCAGGTGGCAGCCGTGACCGACGCGTCGATTCCTTTCCCATTTTCCGATGCTTTTTGGGAAATCCGGCCACGCAGGGCGACGGCAGCTGGCACAGAGCCGTCCTCGGAACCGCCGTCCCGCAATCCACCGAGGCTGTGTGAGAACGGCTGGGTCGCGGGCGCGGTAGAGGCATGGTCGGGCATGCGGGCTCAGTGCTGCATCGCCGCCATCAGTTCGCCCCGACCACGCAGGGCGAGCGACAGGCAGGCGTTGCATAGCCGTGCACCGTGCGCCCATGACGCGACGCGGCGCTTTGCTTCGGCTCCACTTGGCTGGCACGCGGCCGACGGTCGACGTTTTGGCACAGCCTGACCCGCAAGCCCATCGATTTTCAGAAATCCCGGTTCCGCGAAGCGTGTTAAACGAATCGTTAAGCATTTTCGTCGATACCTGTCGGCAGGCAACAGGCAGGGTGGCGTTAACACCGGCCTATTTCCCAAGGTGGGCGGGCCGCGCTTTGCGCGCCGGTCCGGGGCGTCCACCGACCCCTTTTCCGACATGACCGCCAGAGGGCGGCAGATGGCTAGCGAGCCGTCCACCAAACGCGGGAAGTGGCCGCGCTGCGCTGCCGTTCCGATGTGGTCACAACGAGCAGCTTATTGGTGTGGCGGCGCCGCCTGCTTGCGCGCAGCGACCTTGGCGCGATGGTGGCCGACGACGCATCCTACGGCGGCACCGGCAACCGCATGGCCCTTGCCGACGAAGTGGCCCGCCACGCCACCGACCGCCGCGCCGCGAATGCAGCCCTTCGACAGGGCCGGGCTCGCCACCAGCATGGCCGCCGCGGCGATCAACAGTGCCTTCATATCAATCTCCCGAAATCCTTGTGCAGGCCTGCGCCCAGTTGCGGGGTGAACCGGACAGGTCGGACAAGGTTGCATCCGGGTGCAGCGACCCGTCGCATTTTGCGGCTGAGACAGTGCGTTACGCTCGTCAGCCGTCCGGCCACGCAGCGCGCTAGCGCCGCCCCTGCCGCTCGGCGATCTGACCAGCATCTATATCGCTACGGCGCCCCCGTTCGTGTCGAGCAAAGTCGAGACGTGTTGCGCAGCGTCCCCGACTTCACTCGGGACGAACGGGCCTCACCTGCGCCGAATCGATACACGATGCTTTAGAAGATCCCCCGCAGCGCCACGCGGCCCAGCACGGTGTGATAGCCGCTGCGCTGCTCGCCCGTGGCCGACGCGACGAAGCGGAACAGCTGCGAGCCGACCGAGACGCTGACCGTGCCGGTGTAGCCGCTCTTGCGGTCCTCGGGCAGCAGGGTGAAGCTCTGGCCGCCGGCAAACTGCGCGGTGGTGGCGCCGATCGCGCTGCTGATTATTTCGCGCCGGCCTCCCTCGACCTCGAAGGTCATGTTGGTCGCATCGGGATCCTTGCCGCCGCCGGTGCGGAAGCCCAGCGCCACCGTGCCGGTCGCCGCCAGTTCGTCGCTCTTGCGGCTGTCGACGATCAGATCGTAGGCGCTGCCGCCGCCGCTTTCGCTATGCTTGTTCTCCTGCAGGCGGTAATAGCTGATCGTCCCCGCCGGTCGCACGTAGAGCGCGCCGATATGCGCTTCGTAGCTGGCACGGCCGCTGCCCTGGATGACGGTGCCGTGCCATTTGCCCTTCGTGGACAGAAGCTCGGGTACCGCCGACGACGTGCTGGCGAGCGAGCGCGTGCTCGACAGGTTCACGACGCCGCCACCACCGCTCCCGGCGAGGTGGAGGCCACCCCAATCGCCGCGCCAATAGGCGCCGACGCTGAACTGGTTCGCATTGACCGAGCTGTCGGGCCGATCCTTGACGTCGGCAAAAATATAGGAGGCGGTCAGCCCCACCCGGCCGACGTCGCCCAGCCCGACATCGCCGCCGACCGACGCGCCATAGCCGGTACCGCGATAGCCCGGCGTGTCGACCGCATTCTGGCTCGCATTCCAGAAGCTCTGTTGTGCCCACAGTGCCAGCCCGCCGACGCGGGTCCACGGGGTCACGCTCTCGCTCGGCGCCATGTTGCGCGCTCCGGTGTAGAGCAGATCGAACACGCCACCGGCATGATCGGGCAGCATCTCGCGATAGCGCTGGATCAGCGAGGCGCGATCGGTAAAGCCCAGGAACAGGCTGGTAAGCTGGCTGTTGCCGGCGATATCGGCATAGACCGCATCATAGGCGGCTGCCTCCGATCGCAGCAGCCCGAGCTGTGCCGCGGTCTTGCGCTGGATGTTGACAGCGACCGTGCCGGCACTGTCGCTGGCGGTCAGCGATCCGTCGAGAAGGTAGGGCAGCCCTTCGAGCGTCACCCCCAGATTGCCGCTGCCGGTCAGGGCGCCGCTCTTGAGCACGGTATAGCTGCTCGTGGCGGTCCCTGAGACCAGGTTGGCGAGCGAGACCTTGATTGTCGAGGCACCGGTAATGGCAGTGGCCCCCGTGACGTCGATCTCGGTATGGGCGCCAGTCTGCGGATTGATCGCGACGCCGATCGTGCCGGCGTTCACATTCAGGCTGCCGATCGTGGTCGCACCGGTGCTGGTGAGGCCGAGCGTGCCGCCGCTCACCGTAACCGCCAGATTGGCACCCGTATTGAGCAGCTGGCCGCTGAAGACCGCGGTATCGCCGATCGTCAGCGTGTTGGCCCCCGCGCCGTAGGTGACGTTGCCGGTATATTTGCTGGTGCCCGCCATCGTCAGCGTGTCGTTGCCGTCGCCGAAGACGGTGTTGCCGGTGAAGGTCGCCGAACCGCTCAGCGCCAGCGTGTCGTTGCCCGCGCCGGTCGTGAGGGTCGAGGTGATCGCGCCAGCCGAGGACGAGATCACATCGTTACCGCTTCCGGTCGTGATCGCGCCGATCAGCGCCGGCGCAGTGGTGGTCGAGGAATTCTGGCTTTGCGTATAGGTGAAGCCGGTCGTGTTCGCGCTGACGTCGATCGCATGCAGGGTGGCGGTGGCGTTGCTCCCGGTGCTGATCGTGCCGGTGTTGCTGACCTTGGTCAGAGTGCCCGAGCTGTCGAGAATGGCGTAGGCGGTGTTGGTCGTATCGAACGGCGTCGCGACGATCGTACCGCTGTTGGCGATGCTCGGCACGCTGGCGCCAGCCTCGATCGCGACCGCGCGCACGAGCCCACCGGTGGTGGTGGTCGATGTGGCGCTGATCGCGCCGCTGTTGGTGAACGACGGGGCCGTCGTGCCGCTGCCGAAGTCGATCCCGGTAGCGTTCTTGGCGTTGGAGGTGGCCGCGATCGTGCCCGTCACGACGACACCGCCGGTGATCGTCACCGGCTGGCCAAGCCCACCGAGCTGGACGCCGGTGGCATTGAAACCCGCATAGACGCCGCTGGCCGTGATCGAGCCGCCGATGACCAGGCCCCCGGTGCTCGACGCGACCTGGCCTAGCGTGACCGACTGGGTGGACGATCCGACGAGCAATGCCGGAGCCGAGCCGTAGCTGGTGAGCGAACTGGCGCCCTCGCTGGTATCGACGATACCGTCGCCATCGGCGTCCAGCGTGGTATCGGTGGAACTCGTGGCCGTGCCGAGCAGCACGCCGCCGCCGACATTTCCCCCGATGACCAGCGCCGATCCGCCCTGTTTCAGATTGTCCGCCGTGAGCGAGGTCAAGGTGCTCGGCAACGAGGTGGACGTATAACCGGTCGCGACCAGCGCCGAGTGGATCGTCACCTGACCGCCGACATTGCCGGTGAGGGCGACCGCCGCCGAATTCTGGCCGGTGGCGGTGACCGCGCCGCTGATCGTCACCTTGCCGGTCACGTCGCCCAGCTTGATGCCGGTGCCGTTGTCGCCGGTAACGGTGACCGCGCCGCTCGAGGTGACATTGCCGACGATGCCGACATTCGAGACGAGCCCGCCCGAATTATTGCCCTTGATCGTGATCGTACCGCTGTTGGTGATCGACCCCGTGAACGGCGCGCTGCCCGAAAGCAGGATGCCGTAGCGTCCGGTTCCGTTCGCGAACGGGCCGTCGACCACGCCGTCGCTGTTGGTATCGGTCTGCGTGTAGGTTTCGTCGACGGTGATGGTGCCGCTATTGGTGATGCCGCTGGTGAAACCGCCGCCGCCACCGATCGCGATCGCGTTGTCGATCCCCGAGAACGAGATCGTGCCGGCATTGCTGACGGTGTTGTTGCTGTCGATCGTAACCGCCGTTGCGCTGCTCGTCGGCGTGATCGTGCCGCCGCTGGCGACGACCAGATTGTCGGGCGAGCCACTGGCCGCGGTCGAAGTCCTGACGGGCGTGGAGGTGGCGGTGCTGATCGTGGTATCGGCCAGAGCGGGAGAGGCCAACGCCAGCCCGATCGGGGTCAGGCAGGTGGCGGCAAGCAGGCGTCGTGTCATTGGGGTCCCCGGGACTGGGCCGCGATCCGATCAGGCTGGCAGAGCCTGGCCATAATCGGGGCCTCGTATAGTCAGACCGCGATTCCCCCGTCCGCCTTAACCGATGCTGACGGATCGTGATCTGGGTCACGCCTGCCCTCTACGCACTGCCTTGCGGGAATGTGTCGTGATGTTGCAAAGTTCACATGCAGCCGCATCGCCCCGACAGGGCGGTGCCGATAGGAGCCGAGCGGACCCGCATCGCTAGCTGTCGTCGAACCGTATGCGCAGACGGCACGCTATCCGGTCCGTTTTACGCGGCGTCGTGATCGACCAGCCGGTAGCGGCCCGAATCGACCGCCAGGATCGCCATGTCGCGCTGGGCGCTGCCGTCGTCGCGGAAGCGCAGATCGCCGCATACGCCCTTGAACCCCTGCGCCGCGAGCAGGGCCGAACGATCGGTTCCGCCACCGTGGCGCAGCAGCACGGAGATCCGGACTGCATCGTAGGCGAGCCCCGCAATCACCCCTGGCGGCGTGCCATTCTGGCCCTCATAGGCCGACGCGAAATCGGCAAAGGCAGCCGGGTCGGGCGCACTCAGCCATGCGCCGTCGAGTGAAGCGAGGATGGCGGGATCGGCGTCCAACCCGGCGGACGCGCCGAGCACCTGCACCCCGCTGCCCCTGATAGTGCGCGCGGCAGCCGCCATCGCCGCCGGATCGCCCGTAACCAGCCGCGCATCGGCCTCGCGTTCGACCAAAGTCAGGCCGAGGCGCGGAATTGCGCGAATGGCGGCGGCAACGACCTGGCTATCCCAGGCCGTCGCGCCCGGCGTGATCGCGATGCGCCGCACGCCACGCCCGCGCGCATAGGCCAGCAACGGCGCTACGGATTGGTCGGCGGTGATGCCGAGCAGGAAGGCGCCGCGATCGAGCAGCCCTGCATCGTTGGAAAAAGCGACGACCGGAACCTGCCCGCCGGCCGCATCGACCGCCGGTTGCACCTCGGGTGAAAAGACCGGGCCGAGGATCAGCCCGGCACCACGTTTCAGCGCCGCACCCACCGCCGCCGCAGCGCCGGCCGCCGAGCCGCCCGTATCGAGGACGATCAGGCCTTTCTTGTCACCGCCTTGCGCAAGGGCACCCGCCCGCGCCATGCTGCGGCCAAGCGCGGCATGCGGCCCGGTCAAAGGCAGCAGCAAGGCGGCGGGCGGGGGCGTTTTCGCCGCACCCGCCAGCGCCGGCAGGAACGAGGAAGCGAGCGATGCGACAAGGCCCGACCGCAGCGATCGCAATATCTGACGCCGATCCGGATTCATCTCGGGGCTATCCTTTCGAACCGCGTTTGCGGTGGAAGCGCTTCGCGGCGCTGGGGCTGGCAGCATATCTGATCGCTTTGATATCGACACTGCCGGCACAGTTCATGCTCGATTGGGGGCCACGCTGGCAGATGGCAGGAACCTTGTGGTCCGGCGAGGCCGTACTCGACGGGGCATATCGGCTGAGCTGGCGCTGGGCGCCCTTGCGATCGCTCGCCGCATTGGCCTTTGCCGCCGACGTCCGGCTCGACGGCAGCGGTACCGACATCACCGGATCGGTGATGGCGCGCGGCCGGCGGCTGCGCTTCGACGGCCTGTCGGGCCGCAGCGACGGCGCGCTGCTCGCCGCACTCGATCCTGCGCTGCCGTTCCGCTGCGAGGTCGGGCTGGAGATCGATCTGTCGCGCCTGATCATCGATGGGCCGTATTCTTCGGCAGTGGGCGAAGTGCGTGCCGGCAGCGGCCGCTGCGCCGCACCTGGCGCGGCCACCAGCGCGCTCGTCCCGCCCCTCGTCGCGGCGATACGCACCGGCCCGGACGACATGACGTTCGGCCAGCTCGCGCCGGTCGGCCAGGGCCGACTCCATCTTGCCGAAGGGTCGATCGCCGATGGGCGGCTCACGGTGTCGCTTACGCCGGCGGGCCGGGCCGCGCTTCCGTTCATGGGCGATTTCCGGATCGACCAGCCGCTGTAACTCATGTCGCCACCAGATTGTTGAGGTTGACGATCGGCAGCAGGATCGCAAGCACCAGCAGCAGCACGATCGCGCCCATCACCAGCAGCACCGCCGGCTCGACCAGTGAAACGAGCATCGACACGAGCGCATCCAGCTCACGCTCCAGTTCAGTCGCGGCGCGCGCGAGCGCGGGGCCGAGCCGGCCGCTCGATTCGCCCGAGGCGACGATCGCGAGCAGCATCGCCGGGAACACCCCCGCCTCGGTCATCGCGGCATGGAGGCTGGCGCCCTCGCGGACCCGTTCGGTGGCGAGCAAGGCGCGCGCGCGGATGTGGCGGTTGGGGGTAACCGCCGCCGCCGCCGCCAGCGCATCGACCAGCGGCACCGAACTCTGCACCAATTGCGCCAGTGTCCCGGCGAAACGCGCAGCCGAGATCTGCCGGCTGAACCGCGCGAACGGCTGGCGCGTCGCGAAAAAACGATCGACCGTCAGCCGGTTGGCAGGGGCCGCGATCCAGCGGCGCGATGCAATCCCGCCTACGATGAGCAAGGCCGCCAACACCCAGCCGAAACCGCGCACGAAGCCGCTGAGCCCGATCAGCGCGCGGGTGAGAAAAGGCAGATCGGCACCATGCTGCTGGAAGACGCGCACGATATTCGGCACGACATAGACCATCAGCATCACGACCATGCCGAGCGACACGAGGGCCAGCAGAGCAGGGTAAAGCAGCGCGAGCTGGACCTTGTTGTGCGCCTGCGCACGGCTTTCGACGAAATCTGCGAGATGGGCGAGAACATCCGCGAGCCGCCCGCTCTGCTCCCCGGCGGCGATCGCGGCGCGCACATATTCGGGGAAGGCGTCGCCGCGGGTCACCAGCGCGCCGGCGAAGCTGCGCCCGTCGAGGATCGCGCCGCGCAGATCGAGCAACAGCGAGCGCATGCGCGTCGTTTCGGCCTGGTCGGCAACGAGCCGCAGCGCCTCCTCGATCCGGATATCGCTGCCGATCAGCGTGGCGAGCTGGCGGATCATCGTCGCCAAAGCGCGCTGGCCGACGCGCTGCCACGGCCAGCGGAGACGGGGAGCGGCGGGCGTGCGATCGTTGCTGACCTCGACCGACACCGGCAGCAGCGCCCGCTCGCGCAACAGCCGGCGCGCGCCGGCAGCGTTGGCGGCCTCGACCACGCCTTTTTGCGGCTTTCCCGCAGCGTCCACCGCTCGATAGGTGAAGGCGGCCACGACTATCCCCTCGGGCGTTCAGGGGGGACGGGAACTCCAACAACCCGTTCGTCGCCCTGAACATGTTTCAGGGTCCGCTGTGCGTGCCGCACTGTCCGTGCGAGTTGCCCGGCGGATGCTGAAACACGTTCAGCATGACGGAAGGAAGGAGGCACGCGGCTCATCCCTCCATCCTCGTCACCCGCGCGACCTCATCGACGCTCGTCTCGCCCACACGCACCTTGGCGGCTCCATCCTCCAGCAGGCTCGGCCCGTTCGCCCGCGCATGCTCGACCAGGGCCGCCTCGGGCGCCCCGTCGTGGATCAGTTGCGCCATCGCCGCATCGACCGCGACGATCTCGTACAGGCCCATCCGCCCGCGATACCCCTCTCCATGACAAGCCGGGCAACCGACCGGGCGGAAGATCCCCTCGCCCACCGCGATCGCGCCATCGAGCAGCAGACTGTCGCGCGGATCCGCCTCCGCCGGCACGCGGCACGCCGGGCACAGCCGCCGCACCAGCCGCTGCGCGACCAGCCCCACCAGCATCGGCGCCAACAGATAACGCTCCACCCCCATGTCGACCAGGCGCGTCACCGATCCGACCGCCGAATTGGTGTGCAGCGTCGACAGCATGAAGTGGCCGGTCATCGCCGATCGCACCGCCACTTCGGCGGTCTCCTGATCGCGGATCTCGCCGACCATGATGACGTCGGGGTCCTGCCGCAGGATCGCCCGCAGACCGCGTGCGAACGACAGATCGGTGCGCGGATTGACCTGCGTCTGGCCGATGCCGGGTAGCTCGTACTCGATCGGATCCTCGATCGTCATGATGTTGCGCTTGCGATCGTTGAGCTGGCGCAGCGCGGCATAGAGTGAGGTCGTCTTGCCCGATCCGGTCGGTCCGGTGACGAGCAGCATGCCGTGCGGCCGCTCCAGCAGCCGCTCGAACAGCGCCAGATCCGGCGGGTTCATGCCCAATGTGGTCAGATCGAGCTGGACCTGCCCGCGATCGAGCAGGCGCATCACCACGCGCTCGCCATGCTGGGTCGGGATGGTCGAGACGCGCACATCGATCTCGTGCCCGCCGACGCGGACCGTGACGCGGCCATCGTGCGGCACGCGCTTCTCGGCAATGTCGAGCCGCGCCATCACCTTGATGCGGCTCACCAGCAACGGCGCCAGCGCGCGATTGGGCTCGATCACGTCGCGCAGCATGCCGTCGATCCGGAAGCGGACGATCAGACGGCGCTCCTGCGTCTCGATGTGGATGTCGGAGGCATGCGCCTTCACCGCCTCCAGCAGCAAGGCGTTGATCAGGCGGATGACGGGCGAATCGTCGGACGTGTCGAGCAGATCCTCGACTGCGCTGACGCTGTCGGCGAGTGCGGCAAGATCCACATCCGCCTCGGCGGCTGCCCCCGCCGCACCGGTCGCGACATCGCGGTAATGCGTTTGAAGCGCCCGCTCGAACGTCGCATCGTCGAGCTGGCGCCACGGCAGCAGGCTCCCGTGAAGTCTTTGCACCTCCATCAGCGCGGCGAGCGGCGCATTGGCGCGATGGAGGCAGGCATCGTCCGCCACCAGCACGCCGTTCGTCCGCGCGAAGCCGTAGGGCAAAGACTCGCTCATCCGCCCGCCAGCAGGAATTGCGCCGAGACGCCATTGCCTTGCGCCGATCGCTCGATCTGCGCCTCGCCGATGCGCAGCGCGCTGGTCCGCTCGATTTCGGACACCCAGCGCAGCACCGCTTCGAACGGAGCATCGGCGAAGACGACCCGCAGCTTGCCGTTCTCGGGCTCGACCCGCTGGACGGTGAGCCCGCTCGCCGCCGCAGTCTGCGAGACGATCTGGGCGGGCGGTCCGCGGTGCATATCGGCGGCCAGCCCCGGCCCCGCCGCGCGCAAGCGCATCGCCAGCATGTCGTAGGTGCGGATATCTGCTGCGGCGCGCGCGCGCGCCGTCTCGAGCGGGCGCACCACCGCGACCAGCAGCAAGGCCGCGAGCGCGAGCAGGGCCAGCACGGCGAGCAATATCTGCTCGCGCGATGAGCGCGCCTGCCACATGTCGCGCGCTGCCGCCCTCACGACGAGCCCCGCACGAGGAAGGAGCCGACCGCCTTTCCCTGATTCAACGATGCCGTGCCGCTTTCGGCGGAAAGGCCTTGGGCGGCGAGCGCTGGGGTCACCTTTTGCAGCGCGGCCATATCGGCGGCCTCGACCTGCAGCGACATCGTCCCCGCCGCCGCATCGAACGCGACCGAGCGCAAAGAGGCGCCGGCGCCCAATTGCTTCAGCGCCCCGCCGACGCGGACGAGCAAGGGCAGGAATTGCGACGGGCCCGCACCCTCGACCGGCAAGATTTCCGTGGCGCTCGCGGCGACATCCTCGCCGACGGTGACGGACGGCGCGACCTCGGCGAGCAAGGTGCGCGTCTCAGCGGCACGGCGGGCGGCGATATGGCGGATCGCAATCGTATCCACCGCAGCGATCGCGCCATGGGCGATCAACCCCAAAGCCGCGACCACGGCGATCCTTCGCGCCAGGTGCGGCAAGCCGGCACGCGGCAAGGCATAAGCACCCTGCCGCAGATCGAGCGCGGTATCGGTCATCGGCGGCAGCGCCGCCCGCTCACCCGCCATCTCCGACGGCAATTGATCGCCGTAAGCGGTGCAGCGCGGCCGACCGGCGGCGATCCATGCAGGGATGAGGTGGCCAAGCGGAACGGCAAGCCCTGCGCCATTATCGCTTCGCACAAGCGCGCGCGTGCCGGCGAGATCGACCGACCAACCGCCGGCGGCGGGCATTGGCAAGGTGAGCGCATCGGGCACGATCGGGGCATGCCCCAATCCCGCCGCATCGATCGCTGCGACCCAATCGCGCATCGCCGCATGCGACACCACGCCCGCGACATGGCGCTGCGGCGAAACCTCGGCGCCGAGCGCGATATGCACCGCACCCAGCGGCTCGGCGATGCGATCCTCGATCGCGAATGGCAAGGCCTCGGCACGACGGCGCAAGCCTTGCAGCGGCAGATCGGCGGTCAGCAACAGGACCTGCTCGGTCGGCACGAGCACGATCGCAGGGCCGATATCGAAGCGCTCGATTTGACGGATTTCCCCGTCGACCAGCGACCAGAGACCCGCAGCATTCCGCCGATCCGCAGCGGCGGCGGCGGCGATCTGCGGGGGCGATGACCTCGGCATGGGATGCGCCTATAGTAACCGGGATGGCTTCGAATCCAAGCGCGCTGCGCGCCCGCCGCACGATCCCGACGTCCGAGCAGGGGCTGACCCTGATCGAGATGATCGTCGTGCTGGCGATCATTGCGATCATCGCCGGGCTGATCGTGGTCAACGTGATCAACCGCCCCGATCAGGCGCGCGGCACGACGACGCAGGTCGATATGCGCAACATCGCCTCGGCGCTGAAGATCTACCGGCTCGACAATGGCGATTATCCGTCGACCGCGCAGGGCCTCGCCGCTCTGGTCACCAAGCCGACCGGCGAACCGGTTGCGCGCAACTGGAACAGCGGCGGCTATCTCGATGCCGTGCCGATCGATCCGTGGGGCCATCCCTATATCTACCGCAGCCCCGGCGAGGGCGGCACGGGCTTCGATCTGGTTTCGAACGGCAAGGACGGCAAACCGGGCGGCGAAGGCCTGGATGCCGACGTCAAGGTGAGCGCGCGGTAGCGCGTCGTCAGCACCTCGTCGCGGGCTCCCTCGCACTCCCCCGCCAGCCCTGCTAGACAGGCGCCGCATGTCTCAGAACCATCTCTATTTGGTCGACGGCTCGGGTTATATCTTCCGGGCCTATCATCGGCTGCCGCCGCTCACCAACAAGCATGGCGTGCCCGCCGGCGCGGTCTACGGCTTCACGACGATGATGTGGAAGCTGGTGGCGGATCTCCACGCCGCCGACGGGCCGACGCATATGGCGGTGATCTTCGACGCCTCGTCGAAGACGTTCCGCAACGACATGTACGATCAGTACAAGGCGCACCGCCCGCCGCCGCCCGAGGATCTGGTTCCCCAATTTCCGCTGATTCGCGAGGCCACCCGCGCCTTCTCGCTGCCCTGCATCGAGGAAGCGGGGCTCGAGGCCGACGATATCATCGCGTGCTATGCCAAGGCCGCTTTGGCCGCCGGCTGGAAGGTGACGATCGTCTCGTCCGACAAGGATCTGATGCAGCTGATCGAGCCGAACCTCGATCTGTTCGATACGATGAACAATCGCCGCCTGGGCCGCGAGCATGTGCTGGAGAAATTCGGGGTCGAGCCCGAGCAGCTGGGCGATGTGCTCGCCTTGATGGGCGATGCGGTCGACAACGTGCCGGGCGTGCCGGGCGTCGGCCCCAAGACGGCGTCCGAACTGATCCGAACCTATGGCGATCTCGAAGGCGCGCTGGCGGCAGCGCCGACGATCAAGAAGCCCAAGCTCAGCCAGAGCCTGATCGAGCATGCCGATTCGGCGCGGCTGTCGCGCGAACTGGTGCGACTGGTGTGCGATCGCCCGCTGCCCGAGCCGCTCGAGGATCTGGCGCTCAAGGGCCTGCCCAAGGAACCGCTCCAGGCCTTCCTGATGGACATGGGTTTCCGCTCGCTGCTGACCAAGCTCGGCGGCGAGGAAGCCTCCGCGGCGCTCCCGGCGCGGGTCGAAGCGGCGGTGCCGTTCGTCCACAAGGATTATGAGACCGTCGTTACCGAGGACGCGCTCGATCGCTGGATCGCGGCGGCCTACGCGGCTGGCGTGGTCGCGGTCGATACCGAGACCGACGATCTCGATTGCATCCGCGCCAACATGGTCGGCATCAGCCTCGCCACCGCGGCGGGCAAGGCCTGCTACATTCCGGTGGGCCATGGCTTTGCCGATGGCGATCTGCTGAGCGATCCGCCGGTCCAGCTCCATCGTCCTTTGGTGCTGGCGAAACTCAAGCCGTTGCTGGAGGATCCGGCAATCCTCAAGGTCGGCCAGAACCTCAAATACGACCTGATCATGTTCCGCCGCAGCGGCATCGACATCGCGCCTTACGACGATACGATGCTGCTTTCCTACGATCTCGATGCCGGGCTCGGCGCGCACGGCATGGACGATCTCGCTAAACGCCACCTCGATCATGCCTGTATCGAGTTCAAGGACGTGTGCGGGGCTGGCAAGAATCAGGTGTCGTTCGACAAGGTGCCACTCGATCGCGCGACCGAATATGCCGCCGAGGATGCCGACGTCACGTTGCGGCTATGGCAGCGACTCAAGCCCCGGCTGGCGCGCGAGTCCGCGACGCGGGTCTATGAGCTGGTCGATCGCCCGCTCGTGCCGATCGTCGCCGAGATGGAACGGGCCGGCATCCTCGTAGACCGGCAGGAGCTCCACCGCCTCTCGACCGAATTCGGCGAGGAAATCCTGCGCCTGGAAGGCGTGATCCACGAGACCGCGGGCGGCCCGTTCACGATCGGCAGCCCCAAGCAATTGGGCGAGGTCCTGTTCGATCGGCTCGGCCTGCAGGGCGGGCGCAAGGGCAAGTCGGGCGTCTATTCCACCGACGTCACCGAACTGGAGCGCATCGCCGCGGGCGAGGAAGGACCGGGCGCCGAGGTGTCGCGGCTCGTGCTGGAATGGCGCCAGCTCTCCAAGCTCAAATCGACCTATACCGACGCGCTCCAGCAGCAGATCAATCCCGCCACCGATCGCGTCCATACCAGCTTCAGCCTCGCCATCGCGCAGACCGGGCGGCTGTCGTCGACCGATCCCAATCTGCAGAATATCCCGATCCGCACCGAGATCGGCCGCCGTATCCGCCACGCCTTCGTGGCGTCGCCCGGCCATGTGCTGCTCGCGGCCGACTATTCGCAGATCGAGCTCCGCCTCGCCGCGCACATGGCCGACGTGCCGCAACTGCGCGAGGCGTTCGCGCAAGGCATGGACATCCACAATCTCACCGCGCAGGAATTGTTCGGCGAGGTCAACCGCGACACGCGCGGCAAGGCCAAGACGATCAATTTCGCGATCCTCTACGGCATCTCCTCCTGGGGGCTGGCGGGGCGGCTCGGCGTCGATCGCAGCGAGGCGCAGGCGATCATCGATCGCTATTTCGATCGCTTCCCGGGCGTGCGCAATTATATCGCACTGACGATCGCCGAGGTGCGCGAGAAGGGCTTCGTTACCACCCTGTTCGGCCGCAAGACCCACCTGCCCGGCATCAAGGGCAAGACGGTCGGCGAACGCCAGGGCGCCGAGCGGCAGGCGATCAACGCCCCGATCCAGGGCACCAGCGCCGACATCATCAAGCGCGCGATGGTGCGGATGCCGATCGCACTGGAGCAAGCCGGGCTCGGCCGCGTTCGCATGCTCCTGCAGGTCCATGACGAATTGGTGTTCGAAGTGCCGGAAGAGGATGTGGAAGCGGCCAAGCCGGTGATCGAACGCGTCATGGCGGGCGCGGCCGAGCCGCATGTCCAGCTGTCGGTGCCGCTGGGGATCGAGATCGGCACCGGCCCGAGCTGGGGCGCCGCGCATTGATCAACCAACGTCGCCCCTGCGGGGCACCCACCAAAGTACTACTTTGGTGGGACCCCGCAGGCAGGGGCCCATCGCTGTCTCGTCATGCGGTGTCCTTTGTTTCTAGAGACATGGGCCCCTGCCTCCACGGGTTCCCTGCAAAGTACTACTTTGCAGGGGCCCTGCGCAGGGGCGACGGGGAATGAAGTCCTGTAAGCCGATCGACGCCACCGGCCCCGGCGATATCGAGACGCTCGCCCAAGGCGGCCGCACCAATTTTTTCGGCTTCTTGCTGCGGCTTGCTGCGCGGCTGCCGTTCCTGTTCATCGCCGGCCGCTGGTACGGCGCCGATGCGCTCGGCCGCTTCGCCTATGCCACGATCATCGTCGAATTTGCCGGCCAGCTCGCCACGATCGGGCTGAAGCGGGGGCTGGCGCAATATCTCGCCAATACGCACCGACCGCACGTCCATGTCGTATGGGATGGGCTGCTCGTCGGCTGGATCGCGTCGGCCATCGCAGCCGGCGTGCTGATGGTCGTTCCCGAACTGATGTTTCCCAACAGCACAATCAACCAGCGCGATTATCTGCTCCCGCTGACCATCTTCGGGTGGGCCGGATCGGATATCGCGCTCGCCGCCCTCGCTTATCGCGGTGACGTCGGCGCCACGGTGAAGGCGCGCTCGCTGATCGAACCGTGGGGGATCAGCATCGCCGCCTTCGTCCTGTCTTGGTATTCGCTGCGCGACGGCCTCATCCTCGCTTATGCCATCTCGGCGGCGGCGGCGCTGGCGGCATCGCTCTGGCCTTTGCTGCGCTCCTATGGCTGGCCCAAGGGCTGGAAGCCCGAGCCGCTGCGGCTGTGGAAGATCGCAACGCACAATCTGCCGCTGGCGGGCGCCGACGCGATCGAGTGGGGATCGCGCCGGCTCGATATCGCGATGCTCGGCCTGTTCTTCTCACCCGGCATCGTCGGCATCTATTATGTTGCGCAGCAAGTCGCGTCGCTGCCGCAAAAATTGAAGACCAGCTTCGATCCGATCCTGGGCCCGGTGATCACCCAGAATCTGGCGGAGGACAATCTCGGTGCCGTTGCCAAGCAGGTCCGCCAGGTCGGCTTCTGGATCATTGCCGCGCAGGTCGGCATCGCGCTGGCTCTGGCGATTCCGGGCAAGGCGGTCATGGGCCTGGTCGGCCCGAGCTTCGTCGGCGGCACCGGCGCGCTGGCAGTGTTGCTCGCCGCCGAGGCGATCGCAGCCACCGCGGTCGTAAGCGAGGCGGCGTTGATCTATATCGCGCCCAAGCGCAATCTCGCCATCTCGGTCGCGATGATTCTGATCCAGGCGGCCCTGTCGGTGGTGCTGGTCTATCTGATCCGGCGCATGCTGCCCGCCCTGGAAATGGCCGGATGGGTGCCGCCGCGCCCCAACCCCAAGGACGATACGATCGCCGCCGCCGGCCCCGCCGTGGCGCTGATGATCGGGCTGGGCCTCGCCTCCTTCGCCAAGGCGTGGCTGCTCAAGCGGCTGCTCGGTGCGCCGGTATCGGGCTGGCGCTGGCCGATCGTCTGGGCGGCGGTGATCGCCGGCGTGGTCGGCTGGAGCGTGACGCGGCTGCCGCACAGCTTCGAATGGTTCGAACTGCTCGTCGGCGTGCCGCTCATTCTCGGCGTCTATGGCTGGGTGATCTGGTATAAGGGCTTCAACAGGGACGATCGCGCGCTGTTTCGGTTCAACGACAAGGCAGCCGAAGCGTGAGCGACGAATGGATGGGATTGGTTT
This sequence comes from Sphingomonas sp. MMS24-J13, assembly GCF_044905095.1. Lineage (NCBI taxonomy): Bacteria > Pseudomonadati > Pseudomonadota > Alphaproteobacteria > Sphingomonadales > Sphingomonadaceae > Sphingomonas > Sphingomonas sp. MMS24-J13. The sequence continues at coordinate 4,455,530 of NZ_CP173258.1, read as the reverse complement.
AGGTGGCCGGCATGGAACGCGCAGACGTCATCATCCTCGGCGGTGGCCTGGTCGGGCTTACCCTCGGCATCGCGCTCGATGCGCATGGGCTCACCAGCATCATCGTCGATCCGGCCGATCCCGCTGTGTTACTCGCCCAGGGTTTCGACGGCCGCGCCTCGGCGGTCGCGAGCGCGAGCCACCACATGCTCGAGGCGATCGGGGTGGCCGATCGGCTGGCAGGCCAGGGCTGCCCGATCGATACGATCCGCGTGAGCGACGGCCTCACGCCCCGCGTGCTGGCGTTCGATGCCAGCTCCGCGTCCGAACCGCTCGGCATCATGTACGAGAACCGGCTGCTGCGGCAGGCACTCCACGCGGCGGCGGCGGCGGCCGAAGGAGTCACCCTGCTGATGAAGGCGCATCCCGCCACGGTCGAGCGCGATGCCACGAGCGCACGCGTCACGCTGGCGGACGGCCGCACTTTGGCGGCGTCATTGCTGATCGGTGCCGAGGGTCGCAATTCGCCGACGCGCGCCGCGGCGGGCATCAATGTCGCGCGCTGGAGTTATCATCACGCCGCTACGATCGCGACCCTTGGCCACGAGCGCCCGCACCACAATGTCGCGCACGAGATCTTCTATCCGTCCGGCCCCTTCGCCTTGTTGCCGATGACCGACGATGCCGACGGCCATCGTTCGGCGATCGTGTGGACGATGGACGAGCGCGATGGGCCGGCGATGATGGCCTTGCCCGACCGTGCCTTCCTGGCCGAGGCGGAAAAACGCATGGGCGGTATGCTCGGCACGTTGCGCTCGGCCTCGCCACGCTCGTCCTATCCGCTCGGCTTCCACCACACCGCACGGATCACCGACACGCGCCTCGCCCTGGTCGGCGATGCGGCGCACGGCATCCATCCGATCGCAGGACAAGGGCTCAACCTCGGTTTCCGCGACGCGGCGGCGCTGGCGGAGGTGCTGGTCGAAGGGGCGCGGCTCGGCCTCGATCCGGGCGACGCGCAATTGCTGGCGCGCTACGAACGCTGGCGCGCGCTCGACAGCTTCGTCGTCGCGGCGACGACCGATGGCCTCACCCGCCTGTTCGGCCTGCCGGGCAAGGCGCCGCGCGCGGTACGGCGCTTCGGGCTCGATATGGTCGCGCGCATCGCCCCGCTTAAAGATCGCTTCGTGGCCGAGGCACGCGGCGAGACCGGCAAGCTGCCCAAGCTGCTCAGCGGAATGACCGTATAACAGAGTGCACCATAGGCGACGACCTGGTCCGGAACCCATGTCCTTGGGGCACCGGCCGTCTCATCGCTCTGTCCGCGATTGGGCTCGACTGTCCCCTGCCCGATGTGTCGCGCCGGCTCGATCGCCACCAGTCGATCGATCTTGGCGCGTTGTAACGCCTTCGTCCTTCTGGAAGAATGCAGAGCGATGAATATCCGACCCGCAACCCTGGCCGACGCCCAGGCCATCACCGACATCTACGCCCACCATGTCCTCCACGGGACCGGTACGTTCGAGGAGGAGCCGCCGAGTGGCGCGGAGATCACCCGGCGGATCGAAGCAATAGTGTCGCGCGGCTGGCCGTGGCTGGTTGCCGAAACCGATGACGGCGTCATCGGCTATGCCTATGCGGCGATGTTTCGCGATCGCGCTGCGTATCGGTATTCGGCCGAGGATTCGATCTATGTCCGCCACGATGCGGTGGGCGGCGGGATCGGGCGGGCGCTGCTGCAGGCGTTGATGGCCGCGTCCGCCGCGAGCGGCTTCAGGCGGATGTTCGCCGTGATCGGCGATTCCGGGAACAAGGGCTCGATCCGCCTGCACGAACGCGCCGGCTTCACCATGGTAGGGACGCTCGACGATGCCGGGCACAAGTTCGGCCGCGATCTGGATGTCGTCTTGATGCAACGCGCGCTGCCATAAAAAGGGCGGCCCGTTGCGGGGCCGCCCTTCCTTGGCAATCGCTGTGACGCGATTACTTGACGTCGACGGTCGCGCCGGCGGCTTCGAGCTGCGCCTTGAGCTTGGCGGCTTCGTCCTTCGACACGCCTTCCTTGATCGCCTTCGGAGCGCTCTCGACCAGGGTCTTCGCTTCGGTCAGGCCGAGGCCGGTGATCGCGCGAACTTCCTTGATCACGTTGATCTTCTTGCCACCGTCGCCGGTGAGGATCACGTCGAACTCGGTCTTCTCTTCGACAGCGGCGGCAGCGGCGCCACCACCGGCCGGAGCCGCAACCGCAACAGCGGCGGCAGCGGAAACGCCCCACTTCTCTTCGAGGAGCTTCGAAAGCTCGGCCGCCTCGAGGACGGTCAGAGCGGACAGGTCGTCAACAAGCTTCTGCAGGTCTGCCATGATATTCTCCATGTGGGCGCCACGCGCCCATGTAAGTCAGGTTTATGCTTCTTCCTTGGCCGCATAGGCACCGAAGACGCGGGCAAGCTGCCCGGCCGGAGCCTGGAGCACCGAGGCAACCTTGGTCGCGGGAGCCTGGATAAGGCCCACGATCTTGGCGCGCAGCTCGTCGAGCGACGGGAGTTCGGCCAGAGCCTTAACCCCTGCGACGTCGAGCACGGTGTCGCCCATCGCCCCGCCGACGATTTCCAACTTGTCGTTGGTCTTCGCGAACTCGACCACCACCTTGGCGGCCGCAACGGGATCGACGGAGGTGGAGAGAGCCGTCGGGCCGGTCAGCAGATCGCTGAGCGACACGTAGGGGGTTCCCTCCGCAGCAATGCGGGCAAGGCGGTTCTTGGTCACCTTGTAGCTGGCGCCGGCTTCCCGCATCTTCACGCGCAGGGCCGTCGACTGGGCGACGGTCATGCCGAGATTGCGCGTCACGACGACGACGGACGTCTCGTTCAGCGTGCGGTTCAGCGCAGCAACCTGCTCGGACTTTTGAGCACGATCCATTGCCATCTCCATTTCGTCCGGCGCGACATGCGCCGAACGGGTCGAACCGCTCCAGCCGAAGCCGGAACGGCAAATGTCCGAAGGGGAATGGATGCCTGACCCGGGCCGAGCCTATGGCTCGCCAGGCAGACCGGAGCACATCGCACGACGCGCCGGCAAAATCTCTTCCCCGTCTAGGCAGGGCATTAAGAAGGGCAAATTCCCTTCACCTGCTGTCTCGGACGGAATCCTCACCCGGAGGCGAAGAAGGTGCGCGCTTAGCGGAGGGTGGAGCAAAAGTCCAGCGATTCGCGGACTCCCCCTCCCCGCCGGGGAGAGGGAGTCGACGCAGTGTTTAGACCACCGTCAAACCGACATCCACATTGCCGCGCGTCGCGTTCGAATAGGGGCAGACCTGATGCGCGGTCTCCACCAGCTTCTCCGCATCGGCACGGTCGAGCCCGGGCAGGCTGATCTCGAGATCGGCCGTGATGCCGAAGCCGCCCTCGCTGCGCGGGCCGATGCCGACGGTCGCGGTGACGGTCGTCTCGGCCGGTACCTTGAGCTTGAGCGATCCTGCCACCGCCTTCATCGCGCCGAGGAAGCAGGCCGAATAGCCGGCCGCGAACAATTGCTCGGGATTGTTCCCCTCGCCGCCGGCGCCGCCCAGCTCCTTCGGTGTGGCGAGCTTCACGGCGAAGGTGCCGTCCGCAGTCCGGGCGGATCCGTCGCGGCCGCCGGTCGCGGTGGCGGACGTCTTATATTTCACATCAACCGACATTTGGGGTGCTTCCTTGTCTCGGCAAAGCGGCTGGCCGGCATGGCCAGCCTTGCGGGCCTAGCTGGGGATGCGGCCCGGAAACGTCCAGACGGGAAATTGGCTCACTCTGATCGAGCGGTCAGGCGGCGACCAGCACAGCGGCCGGCGTCACCGACACGCGATTACGACCGGATTGCTTCGCTTCGTACAGCCGCGCATCGGCGCGACGGATCGCGTCATGGACCGATGCGTCATGCGCCGCCACCGGCGCGACCCCGAAGCTGGCGGTGGGATCGAGGTCGAGCCCGATCGCACGCCAATCCCGCGCGGTGAAGGCGAGCCGCATCTGATCCGCGAACAAGGCCGCCGCCGCGGGCGCCATGCCGGGCAGATGGACAACGAACTCCTCGCCCCCGATGCGCGCCGCGGTCGCGCCGATCGGCATGTTGGTGCGGATCGTCTGTGCCAGGGCGGCAATCACCTTGTCGCCGGCATCATGGCCGAAACGATCGTTGATCGCCTTGAACCGATCGATATCGCACAGCACGATGCTCGATCCGGGCAGGCTCTGGCCTGCAAGCGCCGCCTCGAACCCGCGCCGGTTGAACACGCCCGAGAGCGGATCGATCAGCGCCTGGTTGCGATACCGCTCCAGCGCCTCGACGACGATGCTGCGCAACGCCGCCAGCGCCATCATCATCCCGAACACCATCGCCATGCTCTGCATCAGAAAGCCGTACAGCGTCGCGAGCAGGCTGCCGCCATTGGCGGGCACGGTCAGGAACACCGTGCTGGCGCGCGAGACATTGTCGAACACAGCAAGGCAGGTGGTGATCATCAGCAACTTGCCGCCGGGTAGCGCGATATGGCGCCGCCAGGACCGCATCGGGATCGCGATCAACAGGGCGCAGCCGAGATCCGACGACACCAACTCGCCCCACAGATTGTGGAGATGCTGGGCAATGACGCAACCCGCGATCGACAGGATGAGGACAAGCGGTCGCCGCCAGCCGATGCGCAATTCGCCCAACCGCACCTGCAGCGCCTGCCCGTAGAGCAGGAACGAGATGCCGAACAACGCATTCGCCACAGCCGAGCGGATCGCCACCGGCACGGCGTGCGGCACCAACGGAATGCAGAAGGCGACCGCCGCGCACAGATAGCCCGCACCCCACCAGGCCGCCGACGCGGCCCCCCAACGCCACGCGGCGATGAAGGCGCAACCGAACGTGGCCATCATGATCGGAAGCAGGAAAGCGAAGTTCCCACTCATGCACTCATCCCACCCGCCGCCGATTTTGACGGCCCCGCGCGGCTCATGACAGAGGGCGGTTAACGATCGGTTAGGCCATGAAAAAAGGGCCGGGATAACCCGGCCCTTTCATAGTCTTCGAAGTGATCGATCGGGATCAGATCGCCGAAATCTCGGCGACGTCGACCTTGATCCCCGGGCCCATCGAGGAGCTGACGGCGATCTTCTTCAGATACTTGCCCTTGGCACCGGTCGGCTTCGCCTTGACCACCGCATCGACCAGCGCGTCGAAGTTGGCGCGCAGATCCTCCGCCGGGAACGACGCCTTGCCGATACCCGAATGGATGATGCCCGCCTTCTCGACGCGATATTCGACCTGGCCGCCCTTGGCCGCCTTGACGGCTTCGGCGACGTTCATGGTGACCGTGCCCAGCTTCGGGTTCGGCATCAGGCCCTTGGGGCCCAGCACCTTGCCGAGACGGCCGACCAGGCCCATCATGTCCGGGGTGGCGATGCAGCGATCGAAATCGATCGTGCCGCCCTGGATCGTCTCGAGCAGATCTTCCGCACCGACGACCTCGGCACCCGCTTCACGGGCTTCATCGGCCTTCGCGCCGCGGGCGAACACGCCGACGCGGACCGACTTGCCGGTGCCCTTGGGCAGGGTGACGACGCCGCGGACCATCTGGTCGGCGTGACGCGGATCGACGCCCAGGTTGAGCGCGACCTCGATCGTCTCGTCGAACTTGGCGGTGGCGTTGGTGCGGGCGAGTGCGATCGCCTCGTCGACGCCGTGCAGCTTGATCGGATCGATCGACCAGGCCTTCTGCTTCTTGCTCAGCTTTGCCATCGGATCAGCCCTCCACAACCTGCAGGCCCATCGCGCGTGCGGAGCCTTCGATGATCTTCGTCGCCGCCTCGATATCGTTGGCGTTCAGGTCCTTCATCTTGGCCTGAGCGACTTCGGCGACCTGCGAACGCTTGATCGTGCCGGCCGACAGCTTGCCCGGCTCCTTCGAGCCCGACTTCAGGTTGGCGGCCTTCTTCAGCAGATAGGTGGCGGGCGGCGTCTTGGTGACGAACGAGAAGCTGCGATCGGCATAGACGGTGATCACGGTCGGGAGCGGCGTGCCGACTTCCTCGCCCGTGGTCTGCGCGTTGAACGCCTTGCAGAATTCCATGATGTTGACGCCGCGCTGACCGAGCGCGGGGCCGATCGGCGGGGACGGCGCAGCCTTGCCGGCCGGCACCTGCAATTTGATGTAACCGGTAATCTTCTTAGCCATGATCTGTCACTCTGTAGCGGGATTTGGTGGTGAAACCGCCTCGTCCCGGTCAAGCCTAGCGGTTCAAGCGGACGTCCGAAGACGACCTCCCGCACGATTTTCCGTAGCTGGTGCTGTGGAAGGGGGCGCCCCTAGCCGAAAGCGGGGCGAAAAACAATCCTCCCGACGATTTCGCCGGGAGGATCTGGAACCTCTTACTTGCTGCGCTCGACCTGATCGAATTCGAGTTCGACCGGGGTCGCGCGCCCGAAGATCGAGACCGACACCTTGACGCGGCTGCGATCGAAATCGAGTTCCTCGACCAGGCCGTTGAAGCTTGCGAACGGGCCTTCGAGCACCTTGACCGAATCGCCGATATCGTAATCGACCTTCATCTTGGCCTTGGGCTGCGCGACCGCCGCTTCCTCCTTGGTGTTGAGGATGCGCGAGGCTTCCGCATCGGTGATCGCCTGCGGGCGACCGCTCGAGCCGAGGAAGCCGGTCACCTTCGGCGTGTTCTTCACCAGGTGATAGACGTCATCGTTCATGGCCGCCTTGAGCAGCACATAACCGGGGAAGAACTTCCGGTCGGAGGTCACCTTCTTGCCGCGGCGAACCTCGGTGACCTTCTCGGTCGGAACCTCGACCGCCTCGACCAGCTGGTCGAGACCCATGCGGACCGCGTCGGCGAGGATCTGGTCCTTCACCTTGTTCTCGAAGCCCGAATAAGCGTGGATGATGTACCAGCGCGACATTCTTGTTCTTATCCCGAAACTTAAGAGGCGAGCGACAGCAGCAGCTTGACGATCCGGCTGAACGCCCAATCGACGCTGAAGAAGAAGATTCCGAGCACGATCGTCATGACCATCACCATGATGGCGGTCATCACGGTCTCACGGCGGGTCGGCCAGACGACCTTGGCGGTCTCTGCCTTCACCTGGTTCATGAACTCGATGGGCGAAACCTTAGCCACAGGGCCCCTCACAAATTGGTTCAGCGAGACATGGGACCGCTACCGGCCGGTCGGCCGATGGCAATCCTACGTCGCTTTTGGATTAGGCAGAGCACTTAGACCTTCGCCTACGCTTCCGCAAGATGGGCCAAATCCGCCGCCACGGCGACCACACGGGCAGGAAATGGCAGGAGTGGAGGGACTCGAACCCACGGCCCTCGGTTTTGGAGACCGATGCTCTACCAACTGAGCTACACTCCTCCAGCCCGGAGGGTGCGGTCCCTTAACCGCGCACCGGATCGAGCGCAAGGGCAGTCCTTTCCGCGGGTGATTCGCGGCTTCGGCCCCGCCGGATCGGGGGATTCCGGCGGCGAATTGAAACCGGCCTGTGGATAAACCCCGGATGAACGCGGCGACGGCTCGCTTCGCCGCAGTGCAGCTTACATCGTCCGCCGGACCGGATACCCAGACCATGACGAGCGGGATCGGGGAATTCTACCTAACATGCTACAACGTCTTAAAGTGGCGGTCTGTTCCGTCCTCTTCATGGCCGCGCTTGCAGCCCCCTCGGCCGCGAATGCACAGTCGACCTTCTGGCAATGCGCCCCGTTCGCCCGCGTCTTTTCGGGCATCCAGTTGTTCGGCGCCGCCGGTGGCTGGTGGAAGCAGGCGATCGGCAAATATGCCCAAGGGTCGGCCCCCAAGCTCGGCTCGGTGCTGGTGTTCAAGGCGATCGGGTCCATGCGGTCCGGCCATGTCGCGACGGTCACCAAGGTGATTTCCGACCGCATCGTCAAGGTGACGCACGCCAATTGGAGCAGCCACGGCCGCATCGAGCGCGACGTGACGGTGATGGACGCGTCGGCCAAGGGTGACTGGAGTGCGGTCAAGGTCTGGTACGGCCCGATCGGCGATATCGGCACCCACGCTTACCCGACTTACGGCTTCATCTATGCCGGTGCCAAGGCGGTAGCCCATAGCGCCGAGCTGGCGGCGCAGGATTTGGCCGGCGGCGACGAGGGCGTGACCGCCTCGAACTGATCCGGCACGGCACGCGCGATTGATCGCACCGCCCTCGTTCTCCCATGGCCTTTTGGCGTGCGCGTGATTAACCAGCCTCGCTTATGGAAATCTCCGACCTCCGCGTTGCCCTGTTCTCGGGCAATTATAACTATGTCCGCGACGGCGCGAACCAGGCGCTGAACCGACTGTCGGGCTATCTGCTGAATCAGGGCGCCAAGGTCCGCATCTACAGCCCCAAGAGCAAGACGCCGGCCTTCCCGTCGATCGGCAAGGTCGTGGGTGTCCCCGCCATCCCATTCCCCGGCCGCGGCGAATATCGCGTGCCGCTGGGCATCCCCTGGTGGGTGCAGCGCGATCTCAAGGAGTTCGGCGCCAACATGTTCCACATCTCCTCGCCCGAATTTCTCGGCCACCGCGCCGTGACGCTCGCGCGGCGGTGGGACATTCCGGTGGTGGCATCGGTCCACACCCGCTTCGAGACCTATTTCCGCTATTACAACATGGCGTTCCTCGAGCCGTTCGTCGAGGCGATGATCCGCCGCCTCTACCGGCGCTGCGACGCGATCTTCGCGCCATCCGAATCGATGGCCCAGGTGCTGCGTGAGCAGCGCATGAGCTACGATGTCGGTATCTGGTCGCGCGGGGTGGAGACCGAGATCTTCTCCCCGGCCAAGCGTGACATGGCGTGGCGCCGCTCGATCGGCATCGCCGACGACGAGCCGCTGATCTGCTTCATCGGCCGGGTGGTGATGGAAAAGGGCCTCGACGTATTCGCCGAGAGCATGGACGCGCTTCACCGCCGCGGCGTGAAGGCGCGCGTGGTCGTGATCGGCGAGGGGCCGGCGCGCGAATGGTTCACGACGCGGCTCGGCGAGGACGCGATCTTCATCGGCTTTCAGCGCGGCGAGGATCTGGCGCGCGCGATCGCCAGCTCGGACATGCTGCTCAATCCGAGCGTGACCGAGACGTTCGGCAACGTGACGCTCGAGGCGATGGCGTGCGGGCTGCCGGTGGTGGCGGCGCGCGCGACCGGCAGCCTGAGCCTGGTCGAGGACAATGTCACCGGCCGACTGATCCGTCCCGGCGCGAGCGAGAGCTTCGCGCTGGCGCTCCAATATTATTGCCAGGACCTGGAAGCCCGCACCGCGGCCGGCGCCGCCGGCCGTGCGGTGAGCGAGCGCTATTCGTGGGACGCGGTCAACCATGCGTTGGTCGAGGGCTATCTGCGCATCATCCGCCATCGCGAAATGGGCGGCCACCCGATCAACCGTCCGCGGTAACGTATCAGTCGTCCCGGAATGGGGACAATACGATCACCTACCGCCCCGCCGGCAGGTCGCTTTCCCTATCGTAGAGCGTGATGCGGATGCGGACCCATTCGCCGACCATCACGTGTCCACCGATGCGCGGCGGCCGTACCAGGAACTGCCACGCGGCCTCGCGCACGCCCCGCGAAATCTGCGAGCCACGCGGCGATTCGTCGAGTTCGTAGCAATCCTCGACATGGTAGCGCGGCGCGGTGCGGCAGGCGACGTCGCCCCAGCCGATCTTGTTATGCGGCATATAGGTGTTGAGTTCGGCGTCGGTCGGCTTGCGATACCATTCGGCGGCATAAAGCTGCTCGCCATGCGCACCGGTGCCGGCTTTCTCCGAATCGCCCGACGAATCGCCCGCACTCGCATCCGCGCTCTGCTGCCCGCTATTGTTGGAATGCGAGCGCAAGGTGGCGTCGAGCCCGACCATCTCGTCATGCGTCAGCCTGAGCACCTGAACTTCGGGCGAGTTCGGATTCGGAACGGGCGGGGGCGGAACCGGCTTCGACGCGGCTGCGGCCGCGGTGGTTTTGGATTGCTTCGTGGCGGCCTTGGCCTTGCTCTGGCTCTTCGCTTTCGCGGCGTCGTTCTGATCGGAGACCGAAATCGAGATCAGATGCCCACCCCCCATCGGGATGAACGTGCGCGGCGGCGACAACGTGATGAGCAGCAGCAACAGCAGCAGATGCACGATCAACGTGATGATGATCGAGGTGGTGCGGCGGGGCAGCGTGAAACGCCGCTTTTCCGACGAAGGCTGGTCCGACGCCGAATGCATCATTCGGGCGCCTACACTGCGTGCTGCGTCGCCGCAATCGGCTGCGCTCTCAGTCCGTCTCATGGGTCGAGGGCGTTCGGATGGGCTTCGACCAAGCTCGACCTGATCGGATTCGATAAGAATGCTGATGCCCCGTTCGTCTCGAGCGAAATCGAAACACGCTTTCTAGCGTCCGGCGACTTCCTTCGAGATGAACGGAATTGCGCGGCGCCGGAAAGGCTAGCGCGCGGCAGCCGCCATCTCGCGGTTGCGCAGGATCGCGGCGGTCAGCGTGTCGCGGATCAGCGGCATCAGCCCCTCCGGCTCATCGAGCACGTCGAGGCCGCGCCGCGTGCTTCCGCCCGGGCTGGCAACGCGATCGGCCAAAGCGCGCGGGCTTTCATGCGACGCCGCTGCGAGCGCGCCTGCCCCGGCCACGGTCGCCAATGCGAGCCGGGCGGCCTGATCGGCAGGCAAACCGGCGTCGGCGCCCGCTTCGGCAAGCGTATCGATGAAGCGGAACAGGAAAGCGGGGCCTGATCCGGCAAGCGCGGTCACGACATCGAACAGGCCTTCGTCGACCCATTCGACCAATCCGAGCGGCGCCATCAGCGCCTCGGCCTGCGCGCGCGCATCGGCGACCAGCCCCTCGCCGGTCAGCGCGATCACCCCCTGCCCCAGTGCCACCGGCGTGTTGGGCATCGCGCGGACGATCGCATGCGGCTGGGGAAAGCGCCGGCGCAGCGCGTGCGCTTCGACGCCGGCGAGGATCGAAACGAGCATCGTTTCGGGGGCCAGTGCAGGCGCCAGATCGGGCGCCACCAGATCGAGCATCTGCGGCTTCACGCCCAATATCACCAGAGCCGGTGCCGGCCCGTCAGGCGGTGGTGCCGACACCACCGTCACGCCATCTGCAAAAGGCTCGCCCGATTTGCGCACGATCATAAGCTGGGCTGGATCGAGCCCGCACGCGAGCCAGCGGCGCAGCATCGCGCCGCCCATATTGCCGCAGCCGATCGCCCAGACCGGGCCCTCGATCGGGAAAATGCTCACGCCTCCCCGTGGGTTTCGATGAGAGCGGCCGAGATTGCCTCGGCCGGGGTTTTGCCGCCCCACAAGACGAACTGGAAAACCGGGTAGAAACGCTCGCACTCGTCGATCGCCGCTTCGATCAGCGTCCCGGCCTGGGCCAGTGTCAACGCAGCCTCGGCCCCCGGATCGAGCAAGGCGGCATGACGGAAGAGCAGCATGCCGTTCGACGACCAGATCTCGAAATGGCCGATCCAGAGCTGTTCGTTGACCAGCCCGATCGTCTCATAGACTGCGGCACGCTTGTCGGCCGCGACCCGGATATCGGGCAAGGCCAGGAATTGCAGCACGCGATCGGCCTCGCGCCAGACGCCGCGCAACTCATATTGGGTCCAGCTCCCCGGCACGGTCGCGACGATCTCGTCGTCGCTCAGCCGCTCGAAGCTCCAGCTATGCGCTTCGAAATAGGCTTCGAGCGTATCGACCGGCGCTTCCTCGGCGCCTTCATCCTCATATTCGTCGGCGATCATCGGACACTTTCAGCGGGCGATCCTTGGAAAAGGGTAACGCACGGCGCACATGGCGCAACCCCATGTGCGCCAATATGGTGACAAAGCTGTGGATAGACAGGGGGCGGAATCGCTCAGCCGAAGCCGGCCTGCGCAATCGCCTCGATCGAGCGGGCAAAACGCTCGTCCGGCGGCCCGCCTATAACGACATAGGGGAGGCCGCGTCGCTCCAGCTCGTCGCGCGACAGATCGAAGAATCGCTGCCGCCGGCCGTCGTCGCCGAAGAAGCGCGTACCGTCATCGACCCACGGAATGTCGATATCGAGCAGAAGGTAGAGGTCGGCGGTTTCGTCGAAGCTTTCGAACCACGGATCCTGCCGCCCGAACAGCATGCGCGCCCACGCCGCGGTCATCACCGGATCGGTATCGAGGATCAGCCGCTTGTTGCACTGGCGCAGCAAGGATCGCGTCATCGCAACGTGCGTCCGCCCGATCGCGAGCAGATCCTCCATCGCCAGATCGACGCCATGCTGCTCGCAATAGGTACGCCCATATTCCGGCACGTAGAGCGTGTCGAAATGGCGCGCGAGCCGCGGCGCAAGAGTTGATTTGCCGGTGCTTTCGGGACCGTGCAGGCAGATGGTGTGTGCGAAATAGGGGCGCACCGGCGCGGGGATATGCCGCCAATGCGCGAACGGATCGGCGCAAATCGCGCGGCCCGAGACCGGCACGGCCACACGCCCGGGATCGACCATGACGAAGCGCGCGCCGATCTCCTCCGCGAGCCGCGCGCCATGGGCGTCGGAAGCGAATACCACATCGATCGGCTCGGGATGGGCGGTGCGGACAATGTCGCGCCAGATCGGCCAGAAATCGGGACGTTCGTCGGGCACCTGCCCCCGATGGTCGATTATCCGGGCGGTGGGGAACATCTCCCGCATCCAGTCGAGCCGCAATTCGCCCTGAATCGGATCGTCGGGAAGCGAACAGACAAGGATCGTCAGTCGATCGACCAGCGCCTGCGCGGTCTGGATCAGCAGGACGTGACCGTCGTGGGGCGGCATGAATTTGCCGAGCAGGAAGCCGTTGCTCATGACGCCGCCAGCGCGCGTCGCTCGACCCGCGCCCATTCGACCAGACCGGCCGCGGAGATCAGCAGGAACAGCCCGTAGAGCCCACCGGTCAGATACAGCCCCTTGGCGAGGTAGACCCCGACCGACACCACATCGATCGCGATCCACAAAACCCAATTCTCGATACAGCGCCGGGCCAGCAATAGCTGCGCTGCTATGCTCGCCATCGCGATGGCGGCGTCGATCCACGGGAATGAGGCATCGGTATATGTGTGCATGATGGCCCCCCAGGCGATGCTGGTGACCGCGATCATGATCATCCACGCAACGCGAGCCGCGGGCGTCAGCCGTTCGACCGTGATCGCATGCTCGACCCCGCCCGCACGCCACCAAGCCCACCAGCCGTAAAGCTGGATCGCGAAGAAAAACACCTGCAAAGCGGAGTCGCTATAGAGCCGCGCGTCAAAAAAAATCCGCGCATAGAGCGCCACCATCGCCAGCCCGAACGGGTAGTTCCAGATGCTGCGGCGGACGAGGAGGACGATGTTGGCGACGCCGAGCAGCGTCGCGACGATTTCGAGGGGGCTCACAGGCCGCGGCGATAGCAAGCACCGACCGCGCACGCCAGCGATGTGACGGAAAGACGACGGTTAGCGCTTGCGGGCACCCTCATGCTTGGCTACAGGCGCCACCGCTAGCTCGCCGGTCCGCCCCCGCAAGGCATTCAGGACCGTCGCTCCGTCGGGGAGTAGCTCAGCCTGGTAGAGCACTGTCTTCGGGAGGCAGGGGCCGGAGGTTCGAATCCTCTCTCCCCGACCATTGAAAAACGCCGGTTTTCCACCATTTTGGAATATTCTTATTCCGGTGTTGTTCCGGTGAAATGGCATTTCCGCTTGTCGCACCATTAACGTCCTATTAAAGGATGGTGCTCAAGGGGAAGGTCGGGAGATGAAACTATCGTCTTCGGCCGCCGTTTCGCAGCCACCGATCTGCGAACGAGAGGGAGTGAGCATGAAGGACTTCACAGCCGGAAAGCTGTCGATTGTGCTCGGCGGCGGTATCTTCGGCGTTGCCCTTGCCGGCGTTTTTGCCGGGCTTTTGGGTGCGCCTGTTCCACTTGCCATTGAGGGTGTTAGTGCTCTTGCGGGTATGCTGGCCGGCGCCAAAGTTGCTTGACGGCGCCTGCCGCGGCGGCAGTCGCAGCAAGTTCTCAGCATAGCTTCGTTACCGGACTAGGAGCATTCTTTCATTCGACGCTGCCGCATAGCTCGGCAGCGCTCGATGCGCTCTCGATCGGCACAGTGATCGTCGCGGGCCTCGCAGCCGTCACTCACCAATGGATGACAGGCAAAAAATGGCCGCCGGACCAATTCATCCGCGTTGGCTTCGCAGCCGGCCCCCTCCCCGTGTACCTTTTCCTGCCATGCATGCCGTTCGACAACGATCTCGCGGCTATGTTTCAGGAGGAGCGGTTTCTGATCGCACTCGCGGCGGCCAGCGGCTTCATGTGGACGATCCGCGAGATACGAGCGCTCTTCAACGAAGAGCGCTCGGCCGCACCACCGGAGGAGTGAACGGCGCGGGGCGCCAAACAGAGCGATAGGACGGCGATGGCTTTCAATTGGACGTGCCCGCACTGCAATCATGCCCAGTCGGTGGTCGACCATCGATGTCACGCGGTCGAATCGCCGATCCGTGTGGGCGGCACAGTCGAGGGCAACGTGGCAGCCTGCTTCTTCGCAATCGGCTGTTCCAACCCCGTCTGCAACAAGCTCACAATCAATTTCAGCATTCGGAAAAATCTGTATCAGAACAATGCCGCAGCTTCGGTGGATTATAGCGATGATCCGCTTTATGCGCGCCGAGCTATACCTGAAAGCTTTGCAAAGCCCCAACCGAGCTACATCCCGGCCGCGCTTCGAGAGGATTACCTCGAGGCATGCTTGATCGTTAACGATAGCCCTAAGGCAGCAGCAACTCTCGCGCGGCGCTGCATACAGGGAATGATCCGGGATTTTTGCAAAATAGCTCGCAGCCGGCTCGCCGACGAGATTGCCGATTTGCGGAAAGCAGTCGAAAGCGGAGTGGGGCCGTCCGGGGTCACCGTGGAAACGATTGACGCCATCGACCAAGTGCGATCGATCGGAAACATCGGTGCTCACATGGAAAAAGACATCGACCTTCTTGTCCCGGTCGACTCAGGCGAGGCTTCGCTGCTGATTGAATTGATCGAGATGCTGTTCGCGGAGTGGTATGTGGCGGCCCACGTGAGGCGTGAACGCCTCGCGCGAATAAGTGACCTCGGCGCTGAGAAGGCTAAGGTGATCGCCGACGCGCGCGCGGCTAGCAAAGCACTCCCGGCGCCAACAGGCGGCGGCTGAATCAACCGGCCTCTAGTAAAATATTGCGGGCCTCCCGAAGCCCAGCCGTTCGGCCCTTTCCAAAATCGCCGCCGAACACGTCCGGCTCCTCCATCGCCAATTCGACAGCCGCGATGGCGGCGTTGCGCATCGCATCGCCCGAGCCGGGCGAGAGCTCGCCAGCGCGAGCCCGCGCGACGTAGAGCGACAACCAGCGCTGCAACCGGATGAGGTTGAAGATCAACCCCGACATACCTGAATCATGCTTGCGGACGATCGCGAGCGCCCCCTCGATCACCGTCGACAAGCCATTATCGAGTACCGGCATGCTGTCGATGGCCGGCGGCTGGCTGCGCTTTTCGCGCAGCGCCTCCAAGGCGATGCGCCACACGGCATCGAAGGACGTGTTGTCGGAGAAACCCGCGTCCTGTTTGGCCTGGCGGAGCCACAGCTCCCGCGCGGAAGCCGATTCGGCCAGCTGCTCGCTCCGGCGCTCGGCGGCGCCGGCGCGGCGATCGGCGTCATCACGCTCCCGAATGAGCGCGCCGATATCTATCGTGTCGGTCATCGTTCACCTTCCTTCGATACTTCGGCGGCGCTCCGCTGCGCTTTCCATTTTGCAAAGGCTTGCGCGTGCGCTGGGCACAGATCCTTGCCGGCCGCCGGCGACATCGTGCATCGGTCGCAGATCGGTGCGTCGCATGTTCCGGCCGGCAGCTTCCAATCGCAGAGCAGACTGGCAGCGCGACCGCATTTGCAGCGCTGTCGGCGGCGGGTGCCGCATACGATCGCCCGCGCGCCGCCGGGCAGGGTGACATGCTCGCACGTCATTGATCTGCTTCAGGGATGTACTGGTACGGCGTGCCGAAAGCGCCGGGACAGAGCCTCTCGATTTCCTCAATGATCTGATCGGTCACCTCCAGCACACGGCCGAGATATCCGACGCTGAAAGGCGCATAGGTGTCCGAGGTGCTGATCTTCCGGTGGCCCAGCATGATCTGGCCCTCGACCCAATCGCGTTCGCCGAGTCGCTCGCGGGCAAGGTGCGACATCGACCGGCGGATAAGTTTCATCCCCAATTCGCCGTCTCGCGGGAGCTTGAGCTCCTCCTGCATCCGCTCGAACGACCGACGCACCGATCCGATAGAGACGTAAAAGCCGCCCTGCCCTTTCGGGCCTTTCTCCGAATCGAGCAGCGCCGCCATCCGCGGGCCGATCGGCACGATCGGGCGATGCTTCTTCGTCTGCGCCCGGCCCTTCGGGTTGAGGTTCAGTGCGCGCGCGTTCGAATGCCACTGGTCACGATCGCGCGCCGTCGAGACGTCATGCGCTGCGTCGGGCCGGGCCCAAGTCGCAACGCTGATCTGAAGGAAGCGGTGCAGCTGGGCGCGGGCGATTCGCATCCGCGTCACCGTGTTCCACTCGGTTGGGTGCTGAGGGTCGATGCAGAAACGGAACATCGCGGCCAGCGTCTTCACATCCGCCCGATAGCCCGGCGTCCGGCTGACCTCGCCGTGACCCTTGGCAGCGAAGGCTGCCTTGAACAGCGTATCCTTGCGGGCGTGCGCGAAATTGATCGCGGCCGCGAGCGCGCCGACGCTCGCCTCGACCGTGCCCTGGGAGCGTTGGCGCTCCTTCCCACCGGTCGAAACGATGGGCCGCTGCAGCGCCCATTTCCGGAAAGCATCGATCCAATCCTCGTCGACGTCCTCGCATGCGGTTTCGAGTCGATCGGTATCGGTCAGATAGGCGGTGAAGTGCGCGAGGCGGGGCCGAATCGCTCCGATGCTGGCGCGCTCTTCGCGCGCGACGAGATAATCGGCGATCGCGTCGGCGACGAGGTGGCGCGCGCCGGCGCGCAGCGTTTGACCGCAGGTCGCGCAAACCGCCTGCCCCCGCTCCCGCTTGAGATAGAGCGCGTCTAACTCATTTTCCGCCTGGACGATGTCCTCTGTGCCCGTGCTCCGGCTGCGGTTGCGTCGCGCGGCCGCGTCGTACCATTCGATCTGGAGGAAGGGCGATCGAAGGCTCCCGTCGGCTCGCCGGTCCCATTTGAGCCGGTATTTCCCTCGGGAGTAGAGTTCCTGATCCGCTGGTTGCATGCTTCTCTCTGTGCTTCGGCGGCGAGTCTCTGGAGCATCTCGCCGACCCCATTCGCATTCAGGATGTCGAGCGCGTCGGCCTCGATCCTGATGCCCTTCCCTTTGTCCGTTTGGCGCGACCAGTGCCGCGCGAGTTCAGCTATGCTGGTCACGACTTCCTCCTTCTGACTGCGATTCGATGTCGGACGATCGCCCGACCACGAAGGATGGCTTGGGCGTAATACCTGGCTGGAATCGGCGGTCGGCGCCGATCAGGGCGGCATGCCAGTTCGCCAGCGCTGCGGCCGTGCTGATCGTGTGGTGCTTGGCCTTCTCGGCATCACCACGAACGGCAGCGTCGGCGGCCTTCTGGGCGAGGTATCCGATCAACCAGAACCAATCGAAAGGCGACTTCCCCGCGTCGTGATCCACGCTCCAGCGCTCGCGTTGGTGAGCGGCCTCCATCGGCACGGCGTCCATAAAATCGGCGGTCTCGGGGGTGTTTATAACCTCCTGCCGAAGCCTCTCCTTCAGGCCGGCGGGATTATCCGACCAATCGCACGGCAACGCCCCGCAAGCCGGGCAAGGCTCGATCTCTCCCCCGCTCATGCTGCGGCGCTCCCTCGCTTCGGTTTATGCGGGATGGGCGGCAGCGGTGTGAAATGGGTGTGATAGCCCGGCCAAGCGGCGTCCAGCGGCGAGCCGACATAGGGCGGCTCCTCCACCGGGAACTTCCACCAGAGCACGTTGCCGAGATCTTCGTGCCAATGGCGGCCATGCCGGGCCTCCTCGCCCAGATCGCCCGGCTGCACGAATTCAAACCAGATCCTCTTATCAGGATCGCAATGGCGCACCTCCGCAAACGCGTCTTGCGAAGCCCATGTGCCGGCCTCGGCCCGCTTGCTCGTGTAGCCAGCGCCGCCGGGCCGCCAGTAGGCGCTATGCTCCTGCGACCAAATGCGGACTCGCACGCCGAGCGGCAGCCGGTCGGGATTGCGCTTATAGTGCTCGAGCGAGCGCACGTGCTCGGGATCGAGGCCCCACGGCTTTCGCCGGCGCCTGAGTCCAGTCAATTCATGTCCTCCTTGCCTGACGCCATGCTGGCGCACTGGAGCCATGCGAAATCGAGAACGTCGTGCAGGGCTTCGCGCGCGCTTTCAGGCGGCGCTCCAGCGTGAACGGCATAGGCCATCTGGACGATAGCCATTACGCCACCGACCCAGATCGCATCCTGGGTGCTGCCCGTCTTCGGGATCTTCTGCAGGCGCTTCAGGGTGTATTGCGTGAAGGCCTGTCTCTCGCGTTCGCACATCGCATCGGTTGGATTGGACCCGTCGAATTGGCCCCATCCGGAGGTTTCCAAATTTATCGGCCGGCTCATGCCCTCGCGCCTCCCGGTGCTGCTTCTCGCTGTTCGGGAAATGCCGCGCGGCGGCGCGGTTCGGCGTCGGGCTCGAGCCAGGCGGCGTCCCGATCGATCCAGCGGAGCAGCTCCACCTTGGCGTGGCCGAGGGCGGTGCGCCGCTCGCCGGTAAATTCGAGGACGGCAGCCTCGCTCAAGATCGCGCACTGGACGCGATGGCTGGTCACCTGCCGCACGAACAGGGTACCGCGCTCGACGTCAGCGCGGAGCGACGGGCAGAAGCGGATGCTGGTCGCCGCGCAGCGCTTGTGGAGCATCGGCTCGACCTGCAGCACCGCCCAGCCGGAAGCGCCGTGCGGCTGCGGTCGGGCGTGCGACAGCGAGACCTTCGTGCTGGTGAGCAGCGAGAGTCCGCACAGATCGCATTGGCAGCGCGCTATGACCTGCCGCTGGCGTTGCATGTGGGGCTTGCCGAACAGCGGTTTGCCGACGCCGGGCTGCTCATCCTGAAAGACAGCGGGCCGGCCGAAATACCGGCACTCAGCGATGTGGAATCGCTCCTCGGCCGACCAGGACGCCGTGAACGGGACCGGCGTGTTGCCGAACATCCTGATCATCCGGCAAGCCGATCAATGTTGCCGCGCTCGACGCGGAACTGCAGCGCGACCACGAACGGGTTATCCTCCCAGGTCTCGCCCTCCTTCGCGTGGAGCGACCGCCACAGCTCTGCAAAGGCCTTGGCCGGATCGAGCCGGTGGGCAGTTTCCGGCAGAGTGTCCACGCCCCAGGCGGATGCACCGAAGGTCTGGGGGAACGCCTCGAGCCCTTCGGCGATGGCGTCGTCGCGGCTGATTGACTGCAGGGGCTCGATCTTCACCAATTCGAGAATGAGCGTCAGGCGCGATGCCCAGCGGGGCATGTGCATGCCTTGGCGATGCTTACCGTCAAAATAGCCGCCTCTGTCCGCGACGAACTCAACGGTGAGATCCTTGGACAGCTCGCGGGGCGGAACGTTATCCTGCGCGCTCGAGACGCGCCAATGCTCCCGCACGTAGAGGCGATCGCCGACGGCGTAGCGCGGCATGACGATCACGCCGTTCCGGGAATGCCAGAGGCACGTCTGCTCCGGCACCGGCCGACCGCGGATGTCGGTCACGCCGCTGCCGCCGATCGTCGAGACTTCCCACGCGCCGAGGTGATGGGGCGCCGGTGGCGTCTTAATGATACGCCGTGTCTGCGTCTTGCGCCCGGCAAGCAGCGCGCGCACCATCGGCGCCGAGAAGATGATGGGGCGATCAGTCATGGCGACCAGCCGGAAATCGGTGAAACTGGATTTGGAGATCCGTCCCGCACCGGGATCGGGGCTCGAAATCGACGGGACCAGCGAGGATGTGCTGGTCCGCGTTTACCTCTCCGACGGGTTGGCCAATTCGCTGCAGGGAGACGGCGGTCCGATCTCCGTCCACCTCCCCGCAATCGAAGCCGCCGCCAGCATCAAGCTCGAGGAGGGCGATTACGAACTGGTCCTGCTCCACCCAGCGGGCGGCCCCGAATACCGGTTGATCCAGCTCGACGCGGGCGACCTTGGCTAAGCGCGATCGATCATTTGCAGCGGCCGCGTTCATGCCAGCACCTGTCCGAGCGCGACATCGCGCGCGACGTTCAGCTCGGCCATGCCGACCCCATCACCGCCGGCGTCAGGATGGATGCTCCGGGCTTTCGCCTTGTGTGCCGCCTCGATCTTCTCTCGCGGCGCGCCTGGCTGAATGCCCAGGATTTCCCAGCATGTTTTCTCGCCGATCATCGTCGGCGACGGCAGCGCGATGAAGCCGGTGAAGGTTTGCTGGACAATGCGAAGGCCGCCGTGCCGGGCTTCGGTGATCCGTGCCTCGAGCACGTAATGGATCGCCTGAAGATTGTGCTCGAGCTTCGGGTAGCGATCGACCGCGATGCAGCGCTCTTTCCCGTCCCAGACGAACCAGACGGCCACGCCGGGATCGGTCGGGTTCTGAACCCCGAGCGAGTAATTCGACGAGATCACGACGTCCGTGACCCTCTTGCCGGTCGTTTCGCCGAAGCGGCGGAGCGAGCCCTCCACATTCTTGAGGGCCGGGCCCAAGCTCGTCTTGAACTGGCTGGTCGCGCGGCGGCCGGGCTCAGTGCGCGGTACGCCGATCGGCCAAGCGATCGGGAATGCGGTTGTCATGCTGGGATCCAAGGCTGGAGCTCACGCTCGTAAGCGAGCATGAGCGGGTGGCAGGGGTGCCCATCTTTCGCTGGCGCGCCGATCGACATCGGACGTCGGCTCACCATCTGGGCGATTTCGAGGACGCGCCGGTATCGGCACCGCAGGCGTGCGGGCAGTTTGGCCGCCGGGCCCCACGCCACCACGAAGCGATCGGCTTCGCGCAGCATTTCCATGAGGTGAGCATCGTTGTCGGGTCCGACTGGATCGGTGGCCCTCGAAAGCACCCGCACATCGGTCGATCGGTAAGCAAACAGGTTCCCAACGATCAGCCGGCCCCAGCCGTAGCGCGCCCCGAAGCCCTTTAGCTTTCGGATGGTGGCGTCGTCCTGCTGGGCATCGGCGGTCGACGGATTGACCATGATGACCGCCGTCGCGCCCGATCCTTGGCCCGTCCGGTCCAAGCGATAGCGGTAGAGCCCGCATGGCGAGATGATCGCGCTATCCACCGGCACTCTCCGCACCGGCGGCGGTCGGCCCATTCACGAAGCTTTCCCTGTTCCGCTTGCGCAGGAACGGGACACTGTCGGCACCTTCGTGGCGCATGTCCTCGGACGACCGCGCCTCGATGATCCAGAAGCGGTCACCGGCGCGGGTCTCGCGCTGGCCCAGCGCGATCGCCTGTACCCGCGAGCCCACTTCCCCGATATTGTAGGTCTCGGGTTCGCCGTCTTCGTCGAAGCCGACCCACCAGCGCCACGGGCTCATGCTGCTTGCCTTTCCAGCGCCCGGGCGGCGCGCACTTCGGTGAAATCGGCCGCGATCACCTCGACCTTCGGCGACACGCCGCGCCAGGCATCGGCGCTGAAGGCGCAGTCGATGCTTTCGCAGGTGATCTCGATCCCGGTGAGGCGGTGAAACCGATCGAACTTCGTGCTCGGCCGGCGGCGGTAATTCGGCCGCCCGCTATATTCGAAGGGACAAGATCCTGACGGCAGGATGAAGGTCGCGAAGTCCGCACACTCGCTCGCGATGTCGAGCACGGCGAGATCGTCCTCGCCGGAATAGCGTGGACTGGAGATCTTCGCCGTCTTCCCGAACGGCGGGTTGCTGAGCGCGAGGTCGAAGTGACCGAGCGTGGGTGCCGTCTCGACGCCGACACAGACCCAGCGCGCCTCGGGGAAGATCTTTCGGCCGACCTCGACATAGCCAGGATTGAGCTCGATGCAGGTGACCTCCGCCCGGCAGCCGCTTATCCACCAGTTCCACAGCGCGAGCGCGCCGATGCCGGCGCAGAGATCAATGATCCGATCAGCCTGCGAGAAATATGCGACATCGTGCGCCAAAGCCGAGGGCGTGAAGAACGCACCTGCGGCCGAGTTGATGTGCGTCGCGCTCTCCTGCCAGTTGTTCAGCACGAACTCGCGATCGTCATCCGACAGGCGGTCCTGTTGGAGCATGGCGACGGCTTCGGTGTGCGCCTTGATCTGCGCTTTCGAGAGACGGCTCATGGCTGCTCTCCACGCTGACCAGCCAGCCAGGCGCCCACCTCGGGCACCTGCCGCTCGATTTCGAACCACCGAGGATAGCGCCCCTCGCGCCCCCGGAATTGGCCAGGGAACGCGACCAGGTCATCGAAGCGCTTCCGATCGCGGCGCAGGGTCAGGAACGTCCGGAAATAGGCCGTGATATCGTCAGGCAGATTCGGGGCGGTGCTGGACGCCCCTCCGAGATCCGCGCGAAAGTTGATGGCGGTCGGCGCCAGCACTGGCGAGGGCAGGTCGAAGACCGCAGACTTCTCATAGCCGCCGGCCGCATCGATTTCGACGCCGACCTTCTTCCAAGATCGTGCGAGCTGGTAGCGGTCCAGCACCGCCATATCGGCGGGCGGGAAGCGCTCGAGCGCCAGCCGGTGGAGCTCGGCGAGGATTCGCTCCTGCT
Source organism: Sphingomonas sp. MMS24-J13 (assembly GCF_044905095.1). NCBI lineage: Bacteria > Pseudomonadati > Pseudomonadota > Alphaproteobacteria > Sphingomonadales > Sphingomonadaceae > Sphingomonas > Sphingomonas sp. MMS24-J13. The sequence continues at coordinate 4,432,790 of NZ_CP173258.1, read as the reverse complement.
CGGCCACCGGCAGGACAGAGCGCGAATGGGCGAGGTACGCCTGCCGCGCGATCACACTGAGCAGCTGCGCATCTTCGGTCTTCCGGAAGATCGCCTTCGCGTCCGGTACCGGGAAGCCCGCCGGGCCGACGGGCATCGGCCGGCGCTGCCGGAGCTTTGCCTGATAGGCATCTTCCCCCTGTTGAGTTGGCGTGGTGCGCGGGAGCGAGGCGAACTCGCCGGCGGACATTGGGCGGCGGCTCATTGCTCGTGCGCCTTCTTCCAATTGGCGCCCATGACGGTCCCATCGAACCAATAGCGCCAGAGGCCGGCGGCCATGTCGACGGCGTCGATCGACCAGTTCGCCTCGAATGTGCGCCAGCCGATCCGGTGCTGCTCTTCGTGCGCGCCGTCGCACATCGGGATGGCGTGCATGTCCGCGACCTTCGTAGCGACGCCCTTCCCTCCCGCGTGATCCACATGACACGCGCGAACCGTGCCGCGGCAGATGTGGCCTCGCTTGTCAGCCAAAGTGCAGCGACGGCCGCGGATCCATTGGAGGAACGGCGGGCACCGCTTCTCCGCGTCGGCGCGCCAACTGTTCTCGCGGCGAGGGCGCGCGCGTGTCCGGGCGAGGCTCATACCGGGAATCCGTTGTGCTCGACGCCATCAAGCAAACGGCCGGCGGCGTTCTTCCCGACCCGGTAAACGAGATCGGTCGCGTGGGCGGTGAAGCTGTGCCCTCGAACCCGGGATGCGCCAGCATCATCGGCGAAAACCACGTAACGCTGCATCCAGTCGCGGACATTGCCGCGCCGATCGGTGACCGGCCGATCTTGTACGATCCGAGCGACCTGCATCGGCGCCCACTCGCCCCATTGCTTAAATAGAAACGCCACGTCCGCTGCGGCGCATTGGTCCCGCACCGCCGTGGGCCACAGAGGGTTCAACGGGCGCGCGCCCGCGCCGCTCTCGCCGCCGACGATCACCCAATCGAGATGCTTCAGCCACTCCTGCCGGAGCACAATCGGGCCAAGCATCGGCTCGATCGAGAGACCCACCCACGGAATGCCCAGCTTCGCCTTCAGCGCGAGCAGGCGCGGGATATCGCGATCGCACTCCGCCTGGTTGACGACCGAGACCAGTAAGCCGGCGTGCTTCGGCCAGTTGCCGCCGATCGCTGCGAGCCGCTTTTCAACTGCCGAGATCCGCTTCGTGACGATCTGAATATCAAGACCGTCGCACTGCCCGATGCGGTACCAAGCCTCAGCGAGCCATTCGATTGGCACCTCCAGATCGAACAGGTCCGACATGGACTGGATAAACACGCGCCGACGCCGATCGAAGTCAGCGTAGAACCACGACGCGCTATTCTGGAGCTTGAGGATCAGCGCGACCGCGCCTTTGATCTTACGCCGCGGCGCGCCCACTCCCCACAGGCCGCCTCCAGTCCGCTTCGACCACGCCTCGGCATAACAATGGTCACAGCCGGGACCTACCTTCGTGCAGCCCCACCAGAAATTGACCGTGCTGTCGGTCCACTCAATCCCCGAGGTTTCGGCCATCAGAACGGCACCTCGGTGGCGTCGATATCAGTGCACGTCGGAATCCGGACACGCGCTGGCTCGCGATCGTATTTCAGCCATTCGCGGAACGAGACGCCGCAATCGGCATCCAGATATCGCTGGTAGCGCGCCTGAGATCGGGTCAGCTTCGGCGGTGCCGGGCTATTCTCCGCCATCCAGTGGCGGCCCTCGTGGGTCACGAGGAACAGGTCATCGCCGCCGGTCAGCGGCCCGCCGTCCCGACGCACCATATGCCCAGCCTCGACCAGCGCGCAGCAGGTCGCGAAATCCTCGCTGCCTGGGCCCGTGACGAAGTGCCGCCGGTACTGCGTGCCGCGGCCGAACTCGTCGACGCCGAGTGCGTGCTGCAGGATATGGAGGGCCGGCGACATCAGCGTTGCGCCTCCAGCTCGCGCTTCAGCTGCTCCGGCCGAAGCGGCACGCGATATCCGCGCTCATAGGAGAAGCGGGCGCCGGCATCGGTGAGACGCTGGCGCAGCTGGCGCGCGCGGGCTTCGGCGCGCTCCACGGCTGGCAGCAGCCGGCGGACATCAGCGGCGGCGCTCATTTGCCGCTCCGGACGGCGTGGGCCAGCGCCCATCCTGTATCCGTTAACCAAAGGTAGCCGTTCCCGCTCACCGTGACCAGGTTCAGGCCAGTGCCAAACCGTCCTTCGATCTCACCCTTGCGATGAGAACCGAGCCGTTTCGCTGCGGTCGATGTCGCCCAGCCGCTCGACTTTCCCGCTCGCCAAGAGACGTACTTCGATTCGGGTGATCGCACCTCACCGCGGCGCAGCAGGTCGAGATGTTCCGCCGCGAGTGCTTCGATTAGAACAAGCTCGGGATCCGTGAGGACGGCTGAGTATATGGCAGCGCGCTGACGTCCGACATTCGCGAAGCTATGGGCTTCGGCCGCATAGCGTACGCCGATTGCCTTCGCGATCTCTGGCCCGGACTTACCGGCGAGCGCCAACTTGTGCGCTTTATCTGCGAGCGCCGCGTCCATCACATCGGCCTCGTGAAATAGAAGGCGGCCAGCACCAGGAAGACCGCGAACACCATCCTGATCAGCCCCTTGTTGAGGGCGATCACCCACGCGTCGGACTGCGCGCGAATCTTCTTCAGCTGCTCGGGCGACAGATCAGCCATTGTCGATCGCCCGATAGGCATCCCATGCAGCCTGCTCGGCTTGGAGGTTGCGGTGGTGGGCCTGCTGCGCTTCGACCAGTGCGCGCTGAGACGCTGCAGACTGACGAGTGGCGAAGGCCACGGCGCGGGCCAGTGCCGCCCGGCGCTCTTCGATCGCGCGGCGCGGATCCCTAGCCCGCTCGTTAGCGATCGCGAGCAGATCATCAGCCGTCAGGGTGCCATTGGCCAGGTCTATGCGGGCAGCGCGCGCGCCGATCCGCTCCACCAACTCGGCCATATAAGCCTGATCGCCTTCGTAGGCCGGCGTTCCCGGCTGGGCGTCTGCAATGCGCTTGGTTACCGCGCGAAGCTCAGCGATGTCGGGCGCAGCGTCTTCGAGCGCGCTTGCAATTGCGGCATCGCTACCGACCGGCGGTTCGATCCTCTGGTGTATCACATCCAGTCCCCATCATCACCGCTTCTCGCGAGCCGCGGGTGCGGCTGGTCTGCGGAACGTGGGGCTCACCTACAAGTCTCTTGTGATGTCCGTCAACAAGTTTCTTGTGGCTTAATCGTCGGGAGGGATCTCATCCGGCCACCAGTCGGGATCAATGTCCGTCTGCTGCTCAAACGCGGGCGGCAGATCCGGTTCATTCCCGTCGAACGTCACCCGGATAATTGCTCCGTGCTCGGTGGCCTCTTGGAATGCCGCGCGTATCGGGGCGCCTGACCGGATTACCGATCCGAGAAAGGGCGCCCGCTCTGCCGATATGTAGCCGAGCTGACCTCCCCGCTCGGTGAGCACGGCCACCGCACGCGGATCGTGCGGGTTTTTCGGTTCGAGGCGCAGCTCAATCGGATCGCCCGGCTCGCAGAGCATCACGAGAAAGCGCCGATTCGAACCATCGCTATTGGGAAAACGCACCCCGACGACGGCCAGGGAGAGCTCGGTGATGGGCACAGATTAGACCCGGCGACCGAACCAGATCACGCGGCCCATTATTTCTACTTCTTCGACCAAGCGCTCGTTGGTCGAATAGATTGGGTTGCCGCTGATGACGCGGAGGGACGGCGGTTTAGATCCCGGCACCTTCTCGAGATATTTGACCACATAACCATCGCCATCCCACAGGCAGAATGCTCCCGGCTGCGCCACGCTTTTCTTGCGGCGGTCAATGAGGATCTGATCCCCGGACAGGAACGCCGGCTCCATCGAATTGCCGTCGATCTCGATAGCCAGCAGATCTTCCGCAGAGAGGCGCAGAAAATCTTCCACAAGCGCCCGAGAGAACACAGCCATTCGCGCGTCGCCCTCACCTGTACCACCGCCGCCGGCTCCCGCGAAAGTCGGGAGCATCTCCACCAAGACGGCCGCCTCGTCTAAGGCTTCATCCTCGTTGGAAATTCGCTCGGCTTCGACGGGACTGCCGCCCGCTTCGAGCGCCGCTACCGCGTATCGGAACCAGCCCGGTACCTTCTTGCCGGTGTTCTCGAAATTCCAGATCAGCTGCTGGTTGAACTTGACCGAGTATCCTTCCGCATCAGCAAAAGGCTGAGCGCGCTTTGCAAGGTCGCTCGGCGACCAGCCGAGCTTTTCCCGTTCGGCCTTCAGCCAGCGTTGTTTCACCAGGACGTCCATGGGAAACAGCCCTACAAAAATCTTGGCGCTCGCGCTCTCACAAGATACTTGTTGCATATGCCACAAGGCTCTTGTAGGTGAAGCAAATGAGCCACGAAGCTTTCCGGCGGGCACTAGCCCGGTTTGACGGCAACCAGTCAGAGTTCGCGCGGGCGATCGGGACCTCGCAACAGCGGGTGTCGTACATCCTCCAGAGGGGCAATGCTTGCCCAGCCGAACTTGTGCTTGCGGTCGAACGAGCGACCTCGATCCCGCGCTTTGAGCTCCGTTCGGACATTTACCCGCCCTCCGAGCCGCAAGCAGCGGCGGCAGCATGATCGCTTTCGCTGTCGATCGCTCCCGCGACTGTTACCGTCTGATTGACGGTCGCCCGGTAGAGCTGCTCCGCTTCCTGCCAATCGGGCCCAGTGCCAATGACGACCGACTCCCGCAGGTTGCGCGTTGCCCGAGCTGCTCCGCGGACACCGTCCATCCAACCGCTCGCACGTGCGAAAAGGTGGGTTGCCCAATCAAGCATCTGTCCGGTGCGTCTCATGATTTTGCAGGTGCAGCATGATGGCGGGCAAATCTGCCCCCCAGCACCGTACCGTTACGGCATCGTTGCTCCTCGATGCTATCGGCGCGAGCCTTCAGAATATCGCTGACGAGGATCGCGCTACTGATGCTGACCTCGGCGCCGTCCTGGGCAAGAGCAAGGACAGCGCCGAGCGGTATCGCAAGGCCATCGGTGACATGGGCGCCATCTCCTTCCTCCGCGGCTGCGCGAAATGGGACGGACGGTTCGCAAATCCAGTGCTGGCGCAGATCGGCATGAAGCTGGTTCCGCTCGATACCAGCGACGGCAACGATCGCCAGGGCGTCACGACCGTGATGCGCGCAGGCATGGCGCTGCTGGAGGCACTGGAGAACGACAACATCGTCGACGACGAGGAACTGGATGACCGGCGTGCGCTGATCGAGGCGGGCGGCCGCGTGTTCAACCAATATCGCGAGCGGCTTCGATTGAGGCTGCCCAAACCGGACTGAGGACCAAATAGCCGGCCCGCCGGCGGGGAGTACCGATGATTGAGAACGGCAGCGCTGCCGTGGCGATGGCCACCGCAGCGGGGAAAACTTGCGCCTTGCGGAGATCGCGCGATGAATGCGCCGATCTCCCAGGATCGCTGCGACCGCCTTCGCCGGCTCGCTGCGACGCATAACCTGACCATCGCTGCGCAAATCGTCGGCATCAGCATGACGGCGGCGTCGGGCATCAAGCGTCGCGGCTGGCGAATGGCCGATGGGGTCGCCGCACGGCGTCGGCCGCGTCCCCACGACTTCGTCATTCAGGCAAGCCGGATGACGCTGGCCGAACTCCAGCGTCATTACCAGACCGGCCAGCATCAGGTCGCGCGCTGGCTCGTGGGCATCGAGCGGACCTATCAGCCGAAGACCTCTGCGGTGGTTCGCAAGGAACGACCAACCCGCGCGGAAATGGCAGCGCGAATCAGCGAGTTGGGCGCGACCGAGGCAGCGAAATCCTTCGGCGTCACGCAGCGGACATTCATTGCCTGGCGCACGGCGGCGGGTCTCCCTGTCCAGCGGAAGCGCAAGACGATCATCCGCGAGCGGGCCGCGCGCACCCCGCGCATCGGCTGGGCCGAGCGTTATGTTGCGGAGGCGCGCGGATGAACGCCCACTCGCAAACCCTTCGACGCCACGGCTCGATCGAACCCAAGGGCTCGCGCTTCAAGCTGAAAAACCATCCGGCTGTGATCGCCGGCCGAACGATCATGGGCGCTCGCGTCTATGACCAGGCCGCTCTCCCACGCTTGCTGATCAGCGGCCACAACAGCCGCAAAATCGGGAAGACCGTGGCCAAGGGCCGGTGGCGCGGCATGCCCATCTTCACGCTGACGCTCGAGGAGCGAGCGACCTGTCCGAGATCCTGCACCGAATGGACCGCCTGCTACGGCAATTCAATGAATTGGGCCCGGCGCATAAAGCATGGGCCCGCTTTCGAAGTTCGGATCTGGGACGAGCTGGGCGAGAAGCAGGCGGCTCACCCGCGCGGCTTCGTCGTGCGCCTCCACGTCCTCGGCGATTTCTATTCGGTCGGTTACGCCGAGATGTGGGCGGAGGCGCTTGAGACTTTCCCGGCCCTGCAGATCTTCGGTTACACCGCGCGCGAGCCGGAGAGCGAGATCGGCGAGGTCATCGCCGGCCTGATTGGCCTCTATCCCTCCCGGTTCGCCGTTCGGTTCAGCGGGCTCGATGCGCCCGACCATGGCTCCATGGTCGTCGATCGTGCGGCGGACACCGATCACCTGATCTGCCCGGCCCAGACCGGCGCAACCGCGTGCTGCGCCACCTGCGCCCTTTGCTGGCAGTCGACCCGCACCATCGCATTTCTGAGGCACTGAGATGGCATTCTCGAAACTCACCATCGGCCGCATGCTGGACTGGATCCGGGCTTGCATCGACAAGGGCATCCCGGCGCCGACCGATGCCGAAATCCAGGAGCATTTTGGGTTCGACAACGTCGAGCGGGCCCGGACTCTGCTCGCCGAACTTGCCGATCGGGGCGCCATCACGATCCAGCGCGTGAATGGCGATCGCGTCGGCATCACCATGGGCCGGAAGTCGGCTGCCGCATTGATAGGCGTCGGACGCCCGACGCCGACGATCAAGACCCCACAGCCTCCGCGGACAAAACCGCGGCTTGAAATCATGCGCGAGATCCTCGCGCGCCGCACTCGGGAAGCGACCGCCAGCGCCGTCAAAGCGTCGAAGGATGACACAGCGAGCCAGGCCAAGCCCGTGGCCGCGACGCCAGCGCCTTTGGTGGCACCGGCGGCAATCGGAAAGCCTGCCCCGAGGCGCCAGATCAATTTCGATGTCGATGCCCCGATCTATGAGGTCCTTGTCGCCGAGGCCGAGAAATCTGGCATCGCACCCGGTCGGCGCGCGCGCGAACGCTTCCTGTCGACGTTCGACGTCCCGGCGAAGAAGCCGCTCATATCGGCCGCGGTGGCAGCAGCTGCGGTCGAGCGCGGTCAACCCCTCCACGAGTTCGTCGCGGCGCTGATCCAGATCGGCTTCGCGGAACATAAGCGCCAGAGCACGGCCGGGGATCAACGGCTGTGAGCGTCCTCATGCTGATCGGCGACGTCCGCGAGCAGCTCGCCAAGATGAAAACGGCGAGCGTCGACTGCGTCTGCACGTCGCCGCCCTATTGGGGGCTGCGCGACTATGGCGTGCCCGGCCAGATCGGGCTTGAGCCGACGCTGGGCGAGCACCTGGCCGTGCTCGTGGAGGTGTTCCGCGAGATCCGGCGCGTGCTGAAGGCGCACGGCACCGTCTGGCTCAATTATGGGGATTGCTACGCTGCCGCTCCGAACGGGAAGTCGGCCGAAGCCTATAAGGAGGACGGCACCGACGACCGCACCTTCCGCGATAAGCCATTTTCGACAGTCGGTCCGATCTACCAGCCGAACCACAGTAACCCGCGCGGAGAATTCGTCGCCGGCGATCGTCAATCCCGTGTCGACCATGGTGGCCGCGTTGTCGCTGGCGGTTTCCTGAAGCCCAAAGACCTCTGCATGCTCGCGAACCGGCTCGCGATCGCGCTGCAGGACGACGGTTGGTACGTCCGGTCGGAGATCATCTGGCACAAGCCCAACCCGATGCCGGAATCGGTCTATGATCGCCCGACTTCGGCGCACGAGAAAATCTGGCTCCTCACCAAGGGCGAGGATTATTTCTACGATCACGAGGCGATCCGCGAGCCTTGCAGCCCGAACACCCATGCTCGCATCGCCCAGAATGTGGCCGACGCGCCAGGGACCGGCGTCGGCTGGGGAAGGCTCGATCGCGTCAACCCCAGCGAGGCCGACCGGGGTCGCGATCGGATCAAGGCCCGGAAGATTGCCCTGCCGGGTAGCGGTATCAAAAACAATTCGAGCATGGCGCCGGCGATCTCCGCGATCGTCAGCACCACTCGCAACGCCCGCAACGTATGGACTATCGCGCCGCGCGCATATCGGGAGGCGCACTTCGCGACCTTTCCTCCCGCGCTGGCCGAGCGCTGCATTCTCGCCGGCGTGCCGAAGACAGTATGCGGCTGCTGCGGTGCCGTCTCGGGCTGCGGCCCGATCTGCGAGACCTTCGAGCGCGTGCCTGGCGTTGTGCTCGACCCGTTCGGCGGCGCGGGCACGGTCGGCATGGTGGCCGAGCGGCTCGGCCTCGACAGCATCCTGATCGAACTGAACCCGGAATATGCCGCGCTCGCCGAAAGGCGCCTCGGCCTGTCCCCCGCGACCGATCCCGTCAAGACGGAGGCCGCATGAAGCGCGACTTCGCCTGCATCTGCGGCTTTCGCGCTCAGCCGCTCGTGCCGGCGGCCGAGGCGCCGATCTGCGCTGAGTGCTCGGTTCCGATGCCAGCGTACGACCCGCCCGCCTGGATCATCGAAAGCCGGCGCGCATCCACCCCAGAAACGAAAGGAACAGCCCGTGGCTGATGCTTCGATTGCGTTGCCGACGCAGGATTTTCGGCACCTCATCGCGATCGCGACCATGCCGCTCGAGCGGCGCAGCAGCATTCCCATCCTTTCGATGGTTCGGTGCCGCGCAAACGGCAGTTTCGAAGTTACTGGCACCGACCTCGACATAACGGTCAGTGCGAAGTTCGACCACGGCGGCGGTCCTGAGGGTAGCTTCATGCTCGCCAAGCCCCGCTCTGTCGCGGAAGCTGCTCGCGGTACTGGCGCACACTCGGTCGAGCTCACGCTCGGCGACAGCGAGCTCGGCGTGACAGCCGGCGCCCTCACGATGAAGGTCGGCAATTTGCCGCCAGTCGACGATTTTCCGTCCTTGGGCGAGATGGCGCACGAGACGTTCACCTCGACCATGAGCCACGCGCAGCTGCGCTCGCTCCATCGGATCGCGGCATCTGTGTCGACGGAAGAGACCCGGTATTATCTCAACGGGATCTACCTCCATCAGATCGCCGGCACCCATTTCCGCGCCGCAGCCACTAACGGCCACCGCCTGAGCGTAATCGACCTGGAATTGCCCGACGCGCGCGGCGAGCTGCCCGGAATCATCATTCCGCGGAAATCGCTGCGGCTGATGCTCGCGTTGGCAGGGAAGCCGTCGCCGAAAGACGAAGGGCTTCGCTTGGCCGTCGGCGGGATCAATGCACCGAACCGCACGGCAAGCACTGCCCCGGAGCGATCTGCGGCCCAAACGCGAATGAGCATGCAGATTCGGGCGGGGAAGGTCGACGTCTGCCTGGCGACGAAGCTGATCGATGGCACCTACCCTGATTATCAGCGCGTCATTCCGCAGCCGGGCGAATCCACGAAAACGTTCGTCTTCGAAAGCGCGGAATTGCGCCGCGCGATCTCGGCACTCAGCCATGTAGTCACTGACGAGGCGCGCGGAGTAAAGGTCAGCTTCGATACGGAAGGTGCGCTGCTCTCTGCGCAAATCCTGGACGTCGCGCTTTCGTCCTCCATTCGCGTTGGTTGCCAGCACAAGCACGCCGGTTTCGAGGTCGGCTTCAACGGCGGCTACCTCCTGTCGATGATAGATGCCGCCGGTCCCGGCGAGCTTGTTCTCAGCCTGGACGACCCTGTGGCGCCGGCCCTGATGCGCAACCCCGCCGATACCGCTTGGAACGGCGTCCTCATGCCGATGCGCGTCTGAGCGCCGGATCTCGGGAGACCATTATGTCGGACAATATCGCTGCCGAGCAGCTGCGCCTCTTCATCGAGCGCATCGAGCGTCTGGAGGAAGAGAAAAAGGGCATGTCGGAGGACATCAGCGATGTTTACTCCGAGGCGAAATCGCAGGGCTTCGATGCCAAGACGATGCGCGCGATCGTGCGCCTGCGGAAGCTGGACAAGCACGTCCGCGACGAGGCCGAGGCCTTGCTCGATACCTACAAAGCGGCGCTGGGGCTCGACTGATGGAGACGCGTGCTCTCATCTTCGTCGATGACCCAGAGCAACAGCCTCGCCTGTATGCTTGCGGCAAATGCGGCATGGCCACCTCGCCCCGCCATTTCGGCGGCGGTGATGCTGGCCGCGCCGAAGCGCTTAGGCGCGCAGAGGCCTGTTGCGTCCCACCCCCGCTGCCGCCGGAGCGACGCTGCGAATGCGGGGAACTCCTCCGTTTCCTGAACCAGACCAAGTGCGGATCCTGCCAGGATGCCGACATCGTCGCGAAGGCGACGGTTGTCGATTACGATGGATCGCCTCTTTGCATCGTCGGCACCGACACCTTCTTCTACGACATCGAGAGCGCAGAAGAGACGCACGCTGGTCAATGGGCCCATCCGTGCGACAGCGAATTGCTGCACGTCGATCCGAAGCGCCTTGCTGACGCGCTTGTCGAGCGCGCGATCGAGGACATGTGCGAGGAAGCGTTCGAGGATGCCGAGGACCATGTGATTGGCGCCGAGGCCCTCGGTGAAGCGATCGAGGCCGCACTGATCGCCTTCAACAAGGCACAGACTGCATCCTCGTGGACGCCCGACGTCAGCAAGGTCGTTCAGCTCTCCTCGGCGCCGACCGAACCCGGCGCACAACTATGAGAGCGACCGACACGCCCGGCGTCATTGCAAACACGCTCCGGAAAAACGGAGCGGTTCGCGACGTCCGCCGCATGACAGGGCTGGAAAGTGCCGCAGGCCTGCTCGGCGGTCAAGCCGCGTTGGCGGCAGCGCTCGGCATCGATCCGCGGCTCCTGCGCTTCAAGATCTCTGCCGAGCGGCCGATCAGCGATGCCGATCTCCGGCTCGCGGTCACCGCGCTGAACGCCCGCGCCAGCAAAACGGTCGAACTGGCCGCGCGCCTGGCCGCCCTTATCCAAGAACAGGAGACATCCGCATGACGACGTCTGCGACCGAGCGGACCTTGCTCCCGCTTTCCCAAATCCGACCGGGAGACAATCCGCGCCGGTACTTCGACAAGGTGAAGCATGCCGAGTTGGTGACCTCGATCGGTCTCCGCGGGCTGCTGCAGCCGCTTCTGCTTCGCCCGGCGGCCGATTCCGAAGACCAGTTCGTCATCGTTGCTGGCGAGCGCCGGTACAAGGCCGCCCTCGAAGCCTTCGGGTCCGACGGTTCGGTGCCGGTCACCATCCGCGCGATGACCGATCAGGAGGCGCTCGAAGCCGCGATCGATGAGAACGACATCCGCGAGGACGCCTCGGAGACAGAGCAAGCCGACGCCGCGGTCCGCGTGCTGGCAGCATGCCATGGCGATCGCGCGGAAGCCGCCCGCCGCTTCGGCTGGTCACCGTCCAAGCTCGACCGCCGCATCGCGCTCGCTGGCCTATCGGAGCCGGTGAAGACCGCGCTCGACGAGCGGCGGATCAAGATCGGTCACGCCGAGCTGCTCGCGGTCGTGCCACCCGACAAGCAGGGCAAGGCGCTCGAGACGATCCTCAGCGCAGGCCTGGACGTGGCAAAGACCCGCGAGCTGCTCATGCGCGTCACGCAGAGCCTCGGCGCTGCCGTTTTCGACAAGACGGAATGCACCACCTGCCCGTTCAACTCGGCGTCGCAACGGGCCCTGTTCGAAACGCACGTCGACGACGGGCATTGCACCAACCCAGGCTGCTTTCAGCTGAAGACGGAGGCGGCGGACAAGGCACGCACGCACGCCGAGCCGGCGAGCCCCCCGCGACGGAAGCGGAAGCACCCGCCAACCCCGGCTCACCCGAGCCAGCTGATAACGCGGCGCCTGCCAAGGCGGCTGCCAAGCCGGCACCGAGCGCCCCGGCAGCTGCACCGAAGGCCAAGGTGACCTCGGCATCGGTCGCCAAGCATGTCGTCGACTTGCGCGAAGCTGCATGGCGCACCGCGCTCGTGAAGGCGGTCGAGGGGGATCCCGAAATAGCGAGCGCCTTCGACGCTGTCCTTCGCAGCACGTGGCGGGTCGATCGCGCCTTTCTGTCCCGGTTCAGCAAGGACGAGTTGAAGTTCATCGCCCACGAATGCGGCCTGGTCGCGCACATGGGCGAGAAAGCGTTCGCGAAGCTGCTGGCCTCCCCGAACGACAAGATCGTCGCCGGCATGCTGAACGCGACCGGCTTCAATTGGGCCGGGCGCCTGCCGAGCTCGATGACGATTGACGGCAAATACAGCCCGCCGCCGGCGGCTGCCCCTCGCGCTTACAAGGATTGATCCGCATGCTGATCACCAGCCTCCTGCCGCTGCTCTCGCGCTATTCGCTGGGCTTCGATCTCGTCGCCGGGCCCGACGATACGGTCACTCTCACCGTCATCCCGCGCAAGGCCGCCGGCGCCAAGCAGGCCCCCGAGGCCAGCGAGGTCCGGCCAATATCGATCACTGCCGCCGCCGGCGAAATCGACGCCGAACTCGCCAAGGGTGAGGAGGGCGCGCTCGGCCAGCTGATCGTCGCGCGAAAGTCCCTCAGTGACCAGCTCGCGGAGCAGCGCGCGGCAGCGGAGGCGGCGAAAACGGCAGCAGCTTCGAAGGCGAAGCCAGCCGCGGCGCCTGCGAAGGCGGCGACTCCGGCACCCGCAGCCCAGCCCGCGCCAGCAGCGGCCCCAACACCGGTACCGGCCAAGCCGGGCGAGCCTGCCAGCCTCTGGTGATCGCCGCCCCCCAACCCTCAGTCGAGAAGCCAAAATGCAGATCAACCAACTGACCCGCGTCTATCGCTACGACGGCATCGACCTGCCGGTACCGCCGCATCTTGCCGACGATCCGCAGGGGCTGCGCTCCTATCACGCGACGCTCTACCCGGCGATCCTCAACGCCGAGCTCGTCGATGCCGGCGTCTCCGGCGCGGTCCACGTCACCGAATACCGGCGCGCCGTCGGGACAAAGGGCTGACTGTGGCGCGCCGCGCCGCCGCGGCGATCCCCGCCGCCCCCCGCATGACGCTCCTCGAATGGATCGAGCAAGAAGATGATAGCGACACACCCCGTTCCAACCAGCCGGCCTGCAGCACCAAGGACCAGGCGCTCCACGCCCGCGTCGCCAGTGCGCCGGATGAGCTTGCCGACGCTCGGCGAGAACCGCTTCACCCGCCCCGCGGTCTCCACCTCGCGCCCCTCGGCTAATCTCGCAGGGCGCGCCGTCCGGCTGTCATTGGATGTGCCCGTCGCGTTCGACGGCCCGCTCGCACAGCATCACAAGACGATCGGGCGATGGGCCGCGGCGCGCGAGGCGGCGGCGCAACAGTACAGTCGGGTTGACGCCCGCCGGCATATCGAACGCACGTTTCAGGCAGCGGTGCTCGAGATCCTGGAGCCAATCAAACTCGCGGACCTGCGCGTCGTTGTGCTGGTCGGGGATAGCGCGCTACCGCCGGCGCTGGCGGTTATCTGCGATAGCGTCGGGGCGCTGGATCTCGAGTGGATCGAGAAGAGCAACGTCCTCTCCCAAGCGCTCGCGGGTCCGATCGCGCCGGTGGGATGGCAGGCGGCAGCCTATAAGGCATTGACCGAAGCGCTGCCCGCCGTTCTCCCGATTTTCGGTTTCGAGCATCTCTTCGAAGAGCTCTCCGCCTATTATTGGGAGGGCGAAACCGACGACGTGGGCGCCACAAGGGCCCTCATCGAGTGGCAGGGCCAAGACCCCAATGAGATCGATGAAGAGATGCTGCCATCGGCAGTGAAGGCGCGATGCCCGGCCTGGATGCATGCGGACAACGCCGCCCCCCTGAAGCATCTTCCCAAGGGCCTTTGCGCGCGGATCCGCAGGCTCCGCGCGGCACACAAAGCGGTCAAGGATGCCGGGTCGGACGGCGGCGCCTGGCATTTCGATTTCCATGTCATCTGCGAATACGTTTCCGATTACGAGGACAGCTCGACCCTACCGCCGATGACGCTCGTCCCGTTCGAGCAGTTCGCACGCGAGCTCGACGATGTCGGCCGAATCGGGATGGAGACGCGGTTCATGGACTGCGCGGGACTGTGCATGCTTTCCGACGTCGATCGGATCGATGCTTGGTTCGCCTCGCTGCGTCTCGGAGCAGAGCTGCTGCTCGCTGCGCAAGACCTTATCGAAACTGACCCGGCTACGGAGTGCGCGCGATGACCGCACATGCCACGCAGTTTGAGGGCACGGCCAGCGACATGGTCCTGACCAATGCGATCCTGCTCTATCGAGCCGCGCACGGAGGCCATGGCCAGCAGGTGGCGGCGGGCACGGCGTTCGCCAGCATCCACAAAGTCGAGCATAACGCCAGCCAGCCGACGATCGCCGCCGGCGAACCGCTGACGCGCGCGCATCTGCGCCAATGGACAGAGGCACTGGGGCGGAACGTCGCACCGGAAATCCTCCCTGACAACGTGCTCGTCTCCCACCCCGACATGCTCGCATGGTGGGTGCCGGAGAAGGTCAGAGCTTCGTATTTCGCGCTGACGAACCCGCCCCCCAAGCTCAAGGCGCTCAGCCAACGGACCACGCTGGCGCTGCCCTATCCCGCTCACCTGTTCGTCGCGACGCGGCGGGGGCTGGGCGTCTATGCATTGCGGGAGAACCGGCGCCCGATCGCCACGACACCGCTTCTGCACTCGCCGGTACTTAACGTCTTCCTCAGAGGCTCGCTGTGCTGGGGCAACATTCCCCAGCCGAAGACGCTCGCCGTCTCCGCCATGGCTGAATACGAGCGTGCGGTCTTCGATAGCTGGTCGACCCATCCGAACCCGGGCCAGGAATTGACCGTCACTGGCAAGGGCGGCTTGGTGCGGCTATGGGACGACCTCGCGGCGAAGCGGGCAAAGCGGTTCCCTGTCGACCGCCTCAAGCCATTCGATCCCAGCCCTCGCCGCGACGCCACCGAGCCTTTCACTCTCGGTAAGATCGTCGGGAGGGCTGCACGATGACCTCGGCGCTCGCCAATGACCAGACAGCCGCGGCGGTCCTCGAAACGATGCCCTGCTATCCGGTCCCACCGATCGGAACGTCGCCCGCTATCGACGCACTGCGCGCTATGCGGGCCGGCCATGGCCTCGCAATAGGCCGCGACAGTGTGATGCTCATCCTGCGCCGGCCGTGGCTCGCGCTCGACGTGCCTATCACCTCGCCGATCGAGGCTTACCTGCCTTACGGCAAAGCCGGGGAGCCCAAAGCTGATCTGCGTTGCGGGCTTATACCGCCCCAGCTGCTGCGCCAAATCCTGGATCATTTCCGCGCCGCCCTTCCGAACGAGGCTGCCGCGTTCGTGGTCTGGTGCGAAGAGACCGGTGAGTTCGCGGTGGAAATCCCGGCCATCGATGCCGCCACGCCGTCGCGCCTGGTCTATCGCACACCGGCACTGCCGCACGGCTGGCACATGATCTGCGACATCCACAGTCATGGCGCCGGCCCGGCCTTCTTCAGCGCCACCGACGATGCGGACGACGCGCACTCGACGAAGATTGCCCTTGTCTTCGGTCGGATCGGCCAAGTCGACGGTCCCACCCTGACATCGCGCCTTTGCGCCGCCGGCATGTTCTTGCCGCTGCCGCGCATTCCGTTCGGCGGAGATCACGATGAAGCCTGATGTAGAAAACCGTCACTACCTCCGCCGCGGCCTCGACGATCGCGCCATCAAGATCCTGCTGGTGGGTTGCGGCGGCAACGGCGGGCAGATGCTGATGGGCCTCGCCTCACTCGACACCGCCTTGCGCGAGATCTCGTCGCGCTCGCTGCATGTGACGGTCGTCGACGACGATACCGTCAGCGAAGCGAATCTCGGCCGCCAGCCCTTCTATAGATGCGACCTGGGCAACTCGAAGGCCCATACCCTGACGGAGAGGGTCAACCTCGCGCACGGCCTGAACTGGACGGCAATCCACGGCCGCGCGCCCAAAGCGATCGGCCTGTCGGGCATCGATATCCTTATCACCTGCGTCGACACGGCTGCGGCGCGGCGGTCGCTCGGCG
The DNA here is from genome assembly GCF_044905095.1 of Sphingomonas sp. MMS24-J13. Lineage (NCBI taxonomy): Bacteria > Pseudomonadati > Pseudomonadota > Alphaproteobacteria > Sphingomonadales > Sphingomonadaceae > Sphingomonas > Sphingomonas sp. MMS24-J13. The sequence continues at coordinate 4,416,585 of NZ_CP173258.1, read as the reverse complement.
CCGAACTGGCCGACAATAAGCCAGCACCGGCCTACTGGTTGGATCTCGGCAACCGCGCGACCGACGGGCAATTCCTGATCGGCTGCCCGGTCGCGTCGTTCGGCAAGAGCGATCAGCGGCTGCCGACGGTCTTGGAATATTTTCCGGAATTATCGGACGAGACATTGGTCGAGGACGACGCTCCGTCCTGCTCGGTCGCCGAGGCGCTCCAGCGCCAATCGCTTTTCGTGAACCGCGTGGTCGCGAGCCACGCCCTTGCCTTGCTGTTCGATCTGCTCGGCCGCGGCTCCATCGGTCACGCCGGCGGCTTCGTAAATCTGGCGTGCGGACAGGTTGTCCCGATCGCGCTGCCGAAACCGGCTGCGGCGATCGCTCAGCCGTCAAAGGGAGAACAATGAGTAAGCGCCCGGCATTTCAATTCTACCCGTCCGACTGGCGCAACGATGCCGGCCTGCGGCTTTGCTCGATGGGTGCTCGCGGCCTCTGGATGGAGATGATGTGCCTCATGCACGACGGCTCGCCCTACGGGCACCTGACCGTTCTTGGGCGGCCGATGACACCGGATTCGCTGGCACGCCTGACCGGCGAGGGACCGGCCGCGATCAAGCGCTGGCTCGGCGAGCTGGAGGCGAACGACGTCTGCTCGCGCAATGACGAAGGGGTGATCTTCAGCCGCCGGATGGTCCGCGACGAGCAAATTCGAGACGCTCGGGCCGCTGGCGGCATCGCTGGTGCCGAACACGGCAGCAAGGGGGCTTCTCACGGAGCAAAAGGGGGGCGTCCTCGCAAAGAAAAACCCCCCTTGGGCGGCGAGGAAAGGGGGGTTTCAAAACCCTCCCCTTCATCTTCATCTTCTTCTCCGTCTCCATCTCCAGATAATTCCGATGCTGACGCATCGGGCGGCGCCGCGCCGCCGGACCCGGAAAAGGTGATGTGGGATGCCGGCAAGCGCCTGCTGGCTGATGCCGGCATCGAGGCAGGCAAAGCTGGCCAGATGCTGGGCAAGTGGCGGCGGGACTTCGGCGCTGAGGCATTGATCGTCGCTCTTGGCCGGGCCCAGCGCGAGGGCGCGATCGATCCAATCTCATTCATCACCAAAGCGTTGGAGGCAAACCGTGCAAATGGAACTGGTGGCAGGCCCAGCGGGTGGCTCGATGCGTGATGCAGCGCGCCTCGCGCTCTCATTCGAATGGACCTTGGCCGGCGCACTGGATTCGCTGGCGGGCGAAGATCTGGGCGCGACGATTACGGCCTACGAGGCCAGTCTTGCACCGCTGAACGAGATCGAGCGGCTGGAGCGCGATGAGAACGGGCATTTCGGCCGATGGATGACCGAATTGCGGACTTGGCTGAAGCCGATCGGCATGAAGATTTCGCCGACGATGTCGCCCGAGCAATGCTCGGCATGGCTGACGGCCGTTGCGATCGCTCTGTCGGACCTTCCCCCGAAGGTAGCCACGCAAGCGGCCCGCGCCGCAATCCACATCCCGATGTCGTTTATGAACGAGGTCGACGGCCATGTGCGCGCCGAGGCGATCAAGATCATGGGCCGGCACAAGACGGCGCTGCGCCGCCTCCACGCGATGCAGGCGGAAATCCTGCGCGCCGCCAATCCGCAGCCAGCCTTGTCGGCGCCCGATCCCTTCGAGCGATACACGGCGGAGGAAATCCGTCGGATGTCGCCGCACATCCGAAGCATCGGCCTAACCTGCGGTGCCCTCACCCAGGCCGAGATCGACGAAGCCGATGCGGGAGATTCCGCCGGCCTTCACCCCACCCTCTTCCCGGAAACCGAGAGGCAATCCTGATGAGATCAATCATTCTCGCCTTCGCGGCATTGGTGGCCGCGACGGCATCGGCGAACACATTCACATTCCCTGATCGCGGGCGCGCCGGCGTCATCGATGCCGCTCATGTCTTGCCGCCATCCGATCTGGAGGCACTGAATCGCGAGATCGTCGACTGGGATCGATCCACGGGCCACCAACTGGTCGTCGCGACCGTGCCCGACCTGCAGGGCGGCGACATCAAGGATTATGGCTATCAGCTCGGCCGTGCCTGGGCACTCGGCGACAAGCAGCGGAACGACGGCGCAATCCTGCTGCTCGCCATGAAGGAGCACAAGGTTCGGATCGAGGTAGGGTACGGGCTCGAGCCGGTGCTCACCGATGCGCTGACCAGCGTCATTCTGCACGATCGGGTTGTGCCGCACCTGCGCGAAGGCGACGCGCCAGCCGCGCTGAAGGACGGCGCTGAGGCTATCATGCAGGCGGCCACGCCCGCGCCAGCCGATGCGCCACAGGCCATCGTTGCTCCGACCGAGCAAGGGTTCGCAGGATGGTGGTGGGCAATCTCGGCGATCGCCGGGCTGTTCGCCGCGCTCGGCGTGTGGGTCTGGTACTGGATCTCCCGGGAAAAGCGCAGGGTGCACGAGCAGATCCGCAGGAATTGTGTGGAAGCCGCGCAGCTAACGCGCGCCGCAGACGCGCAGCGGTTCACCTTGGGCGCAAGCCGCGCGCCGCGGCGGCGCACGGCTCAGTCGGCGTACACGCCCTCACCATCTCCGCCACCTTCTCCGCCGCCGAGCTACGACAGCGGCTACCGCTCAAGCCCATCGGAAAGCAGTTCATCTTCATCATGGTCTAGCCCGAGTTACGGATCGAGCGACAGCAGTTCGTCCAGCTCAGGCTTCGACAGTGGCGGCGGATCGTTCGGCGGAGGTGGATCGGACAGCAGTTGGTGACTGGAATGGCTCGGGAAAGCGCATGATTTCCAGCGCTGTTTTCTTTACGTTCCGGGGCAAGAGCGGGGCTAACGGTGGGCGAACAGACTGAGGCAGCAAAAATCCGGGAGCGCATTGCGCGGCAGAAGCTGGCGCGCGTGCGGGCACTCCGTGCGACGAAGGCGCAGGCGAGCTTGGCAGCTGCTCACGCCGCCAAGCCAGTTGAGCGGTTCCACCAGCGCATGGCCCGGCTGAAGACTGCAGCCAAGCATCATCATCCCGCACCGGTGGGCCGCTGGTGCATCCTGCGCACCTCACGGGCGAGGACGCTTCCGCTGGCGGAATCTCTCGTACAAGCCGGCTTTGACGCCTGGACGCCGGTAGAAGAGGCTGAGCGCCGCTCTGGGCGATCACGCGCCCGAGAGTATGTCGATGCCCCAATGATGCCCGGCTTCGTCTTTGCCCGGGAGGAGCACATCCGTGAGCTGCTCGGCATAATCGGCATGCATTCCAGCCCTCACCCCAGCTTCTCCATATTCGTTCATGCCGGTCGTGCGCCGCTGATTGGCGACAGGAGCATGGATGAACTGCGCCGCCTTGAGACGCTCGCCATTCGCAAGCTGGAGGATCGCGCGAAGGCCCGAAACTCACGCGTGCGCCGCGACTTGGCGATCGGCAGCACCGTCAAGGTCAAGGAGGACGGCAACTTCTTGGGCATGGTGGGCGTGGTCGAAGCGTGCGACGGGCGGTCGGCCATGATCAATTTCGGCGGCAAGCAGTCCTTCAAGATCGATACTTGGCGGCTGCTCGAAGATGCGTTACTGACGGTGTCCGAAGCCGCATAGGCGAGCCGACAGGATCGGCTTTGGCGATCGCGCTGGCAGGGCCACCGTCGTCATCAACCCACCCGAGTGTTCGCGGTGGGTGTTAAAGATCTGCCCAACATTCGCCGAGATAGCTCAGTGGTAGAGCTGCCCACTCGTAATGGGCGGGTCGCCGGTTCGATCCCGGCTCTTGGCTCCAGCCCTCGGAGGCGCCTTATGGCCAAAGCCTCCGCGCACTTCGAGATCGTCAACGCGAAGGGCAAGACCGCCGCGCCGTTCAAGTTCACGGACGAGGACGCGGCGCAGGATCACCGCCGCGCGCTGGGCGATGAGAGCCTGGCTGTCGCCCGGGTGAAAGAGCGCGTGGTTCGTACCGTCACCGTTCTGCCCAATGAGCCCGAGCCTAAAAAGCGGATCAGGTCGCGCCCTATTCGGGTGTGGGTGAACGGGCCGCCCGCTGCACGATAGGTATTCGGAGGCGCCGTGCCCAAGGTCGACCCCTCAGAGCGAATGGAGCAGCTCGCTGGCGACGCTCACGCGCTCGCCTTTGATATGCGCGAGCCGCGACGTTCAGTTGCCGAAGCCGATCGCATCATAGCGGAAGTCGAGCGGATATCTGCCGAGATGCGGCAGCTGGTGCTAGGCCGATAAGGTGGGCCGGCTCAGGTGCATGCCGCCTCGCCTCGGGAGCGCGCCGCCACGTTTGGCGGTGGCGCCCGTAGATGCGCCCGGCAAGGATCAGGAGCGCAACCGCTTCCACCCGTATCGCGCCTGGTACAAGCTGAAGGAATGGCGCGATCTGCGCTGGGCCACGTTGGTCCGTGACATGTTCACCTGCCAGATGTGCGGCAAGGTCGAGGGCGACACGTCGAAGCTGGTTGCCGACCATGACAAGCCCCACCGCGGCGATCGCGCGCTCTTCTTCGATCCGAACAACCTGAAGACGCTCTGCGCGTCGCCCTGCCACTCCAAGCATAAGCAGGCGATGGAACAGGCGGGAGAGTTTCGCTGATCATTCGATGATGTCGACGGCCTCAAAGGGGAAATCCCCCTTTTGCAGCTTCATTTTGTCATCGAACCATTGACACCACACGCGGTCGTGCGGCGCGTTCTCGGCGTAACTGTCCGTGCCAACGTCGGTCACGGTCATGTTGGGTCCGCCCGACTTCAAGCGAACTTTCAAGCCCTTTGTGAAATCAGTCATCTTCCCTCCCAGAGGCGTTTATGCAGCGCAAAGCTTCCTTTAGGTCCACCGACCTCGAGATCGTCGAAGCGGCGACTCATGAGCCCGTCGTGCTGGGCGACTTTGTCCGGCTGGCGAGCGGGAGTCCACAGGGCCTCGTTATCGCAGTTCGATCCGATATGGCGACGGTCGTTTGGCTGACGGCGACACCGCTGCGAAGCCAATTGCCGGCCGTGTGCCTTCGCCCAAACGCCGTTCGGACCTGCTGAGGGGGGGCGGGTCAAAAGTCCAGCGACCGCCGACCCCCTGGACCGCCTCTCGCCCCACGTAGAGATTATTTTCCGGTGGACGGATCGAGGTGCGAACTTTGGCCCGAAAGTGAGATTTGATGGCCAAGCCCAAGACAACTGCCGAGTGGCAGCGGATCGAGATCGAATATTGCGGCGGCGAAGATTCGATTAGGGAAATAGCTGACCGGCACGAGATTTCGGACACGGCTATTCGTAAGCGCGCAAAGGCTGAAGGCTGGACGAGGCCAGTTCGCACCGCGAACCGGCGCGAACTGGACCGGTCGCCGCCGCCGCCGGCACCGTCGGACCCTGAGAAGCCGCTCGACGCGGCTGAGATCGCCGAGGGCGGTCGAGCCTTGGTTGCCCGGATGCTGGACGAGCTGGACGTTACCACCAGTCGCCGCGGCGAACTGGAGGACATGATCGTCGCGGCGACCGAGGGCGACGAGGATGATGACCGCCGGGACGCTATGGCGCGGGCGATCAGCCTGCCCAGCCGAGCGAACACGCTCAAGACGATCGCGCTGGCATTCAAGACTCTGAATGAGGCAGCGGCGCCGCAGGGGAAGAAGGCGCAGCAGCAGGACAAGGCGAAAGCGGTCGCCAACCGGTTTGCCGGGGTGGGACCGCCCAAGCTGAAGGTGGTGTAATTGCCCGTCTGGACGACGGCTTGCCCGGATTGGCGCGACCGCATCCGCGACCGCCGATCGCTGATCCCGTTCTCGCCGCTGTTCCCCGAGGTGGCCGAGGCCAAGATGGCCCTGTTCACCTCGCTGCGGCTGATGGACGTGACCGGCCAGCCGACGATCGGCGAGGCTTGCGATACCTGGCTGCTCGACTACGCCGCAGCGATCTTCGGCGCTTACGATCCTGATCTGGGTGAGCAACTCATCAAGGAATTGATGCTGCTCGTCAGCAAAAAGAACACGAAGTCGACGATTGCGGCCGGCATCATGGTCACCGAACTGGCGCTTGGCTGGCGGCACGATGACGAAAACCTGATCCTCGCGCCGACCAAGGAGGTGGCGGACAACTCGTTTAAGCCGGCTGCGGCGATGATCCGTGCTGACGAGGAGCTGAGCGACCTCCTCCACATTCAGTCGCACATGAAGCTCATCACAAATCGGGTGACGCAAGCGACCCTGAAGGTGGTGGCGGCCGACAGCAACACCGTCTCAGGCAAGAAGGCCAGTCGGGTGCTGGTCGATGAGCTTTGGTTGTTCGGCAAGGTCGCCACGGCCGAGGCGATGTTTCAGGAGGCAACGGGCGGTCAGGTGTCGCGGCCAGAGGGCTATACCCTCTGGTTGACGACGCAATCTGATGCGCCGCCGCAGGGCGTGTTCAAGGAGAAGCTCGCCGAATATCGCCAGATCCGCGACGGCGAAATCGAAGCGCCCACCAAGTTGCCGGTCCTGTACGAACATCCGGCAGAGATGATCGCCTCCGGCGAACACCTCGTTCCCGCCAACTTCTATGTCACGAACCCGAACCTCGGCCGATCGGTAAGCCAGCAATGGCTTGAGACGAAGTTCGCCGAGGCGATGCGCGCCGATATGGCGAAGCGGCAGGTCTTCTTTGCCAAGCACCTGAACGTCGAGATGGGCGTCGGCCTGCTCCATGATGCGTGGGCCGGGGCGAAGTATTGGGAGCAGGCAAAGGCGCCGCCCGAGATTTGGGACGGCACGCTCGAACACTTCCTTCAGATCGTCGAGGTTGCTGTCGCCGGTGTCGACGGCGGCGGCCTGGACGATCTTCTCGGCCTGACCCTGCTCGGCAGGCTGAAGGCCGATCCTACCATCTGGCTAAGCTGGTCGCATGCGTGGGCTCACCTCGATGTCTGGGAGCGGCGCGAGGGAATCGTCAGCGCGCTCGAAGGCTTCATCCGCGACGAAGATCTGACAAAGTGCGAGGATCTCGAACACCCGACCGCTGACATCGATGGGCTGGTCGAAATTCTCGGCCGCGTTCTCGATCTGGGGCTGTTCCCCGAGGAATATGCGATCGGGCTCGACCCCCAAGGGGTCGCCGCCATTATCGACGCGCTGGTGGCGCGGGGCTTCACCGAGAAGCACCTGAACGCGGTGGCGCAGGGCTTCCGCCTCAACAGCGCAGTGCTGGGCAGCGAGCGCAAGCTGAAGGCGCGCACCCTGCTGCACGCTGGCCAGTCATTGATGGCTTGGTGCGTCGGCAACGCGAAGACCGAGAAAAGGGGAAATGCCGTGCTGATCACGAAGCAGATCTCCGGAAGTGCCAAGATCGATCCGCTGGTGGCGCTGTTCGACGCGGTCATGCTGATGAGCCGCAATCCGGTCGCAGCCGGCGGCAATATCGATGACTATCTCCGTGCCGGGCTCATGCACGCATGAGCGTCGTCAGCGTCATCACCGGCTGGATCACCGGCTCGACGTCGTACTCCCCGGCCAAAATGGACGGTCCGAAAAGCATCGCCTGGGGCGATGGCAATACTTACGCGCGCAAGCGGGTCACACCCGAGAGCGCGCTCAGCCTGTCCACTGCCTGGGCCTGCACCCGTCTCAATTCACGCACCGTCGGGGCACTCCCGCGCAAGCTGATGCGGCGATCGGCGGGCGGTGAACAGCAGCCGGCGGAAGATCACCCGCTCTCCCTCCTGCTGGACAACCCGAACCCCGATCAGACGGCGATGGAGTTCTGGGAGGGGCAGGCAGTCGCGCTCAATCTACGGGGCAACGCTTACGCCCGCATCGGGCGCCGAGGCGACGGGCAGCCCGTCGCTCTCTGGCCGATGCCACCCGACGTAACGAGGGTCTACCGTACCGACGCGGGCGAGCGTCGGTATATGCATTGGAATGGCGGCAGCACCGAGGACCTCCCCGAAAGTGAGGTTTTTCACCTCCGCGGCTTCGGCGCGGGCGGCGACATGGGCTTGTCCCCGATCTCGTTCGGTCGCCAGACGATAGCGACCGCGCTTGCGATGGAGGAGGTTGCCGGCGGTACGTTCGGCAACGGCCTTCAGCTTTCCGGCTTCGTCGAGGATCAGCCGGGCGCGCGCACGACGCAAACGCAGCGGGAAGATTTGGTAGCGCTGTTCCAGAAGTTCGCCGGCTCGGGTCAGACGGGCAAAGTGATGCCGCTGCCGCCAGGCATGGCGTTCAAGGCGCTCGGGCTCAGCCCGGAAGACGCGCAGCTGCTCGAATCGCGCCGCTTCTCGGTCGAAGAGATTTGCCGCTGGTTCGGTACGTTCCCGATTCTGATCGGGCACGCGTCCCAAGGCCAAACGATGTGGGGTACCGGTATCGAGCAGATCATGCTCGCATGGCTGACCTTAGGCCTCGGCACCGAACTGGAGCGGATCGAGCAGGCGTTCCAGAAGCAGTTGCTGCTGCCGAAGGACCGCGGGCTCTACAAAGTCGAGACGAGTGTCGAGGGGCTCCTGCGGGCCGACAGCGCTGGCCGCGCCGCCCTCTATTCCGCGCTCGGTCAAAATGGCGTGATGAAGCGCAACGAGATGCGCGCGAAGGAAAACCTGCCGCGCGATGCGAGCCCAGGCGCCGACAAACTCACCGTGCAATCGAACCTGATCTCGCTCGATCAGCTCGGTGCCGCGCCGCCGGCCGCGGATCAGGCCCGCTCGGCACTCATGAACCTGCTCTTTGGTGGCGACATCGACGCGATGATCGATGCCCGCGTGAAATCGCTCATCGGCCACAATGGTGGCCCGCGGCTGGAGGATTGACTATGCTCATGTTCAAGGCCGCCCCCGGCCTGCTGACCAAAAACAGCGACATCGCGCTGGATGTGAAGGCACTCAACGATGACGGATCGTTCGAGGGCTACGGCTCGGTCTTCAAGAATGTCGACAGCTATGGCGAGGTCGTCGAACCCGGCGCGTTCACTGCTTCGCTGGTCGGCGCCCGTCAAAAGGGACGCTCGGTCAAAATGCTCTGGCAGCATGATCCGTCCCAGCCGATCGGCGTCTGGGACGATTTGTCCGAGGACAGCAAGGGTCTCTACGTCAAGGGCCACCTGCTGAAGGATAGCGTCCCGCAGGCTGCTGCTGCTTATGGCCTGCTCAAGGCCGGCGCGCTCGACGGCCTGTCGATCGGCTATCGTGTCGTTGAGGCGGCGCCGCATCCCGACAAATCGGGCGTACTGTCGCTCAAGAAGCTCGATCTCAAGGAGGTCAGCATCGTGACGTTCGCTGCGAATGATCGCGCGCGCGTCGACACCGTCAAGAGTTTCGTTGCGGCCGGCACCATGCCGACCGTGCGCGAGTTCGAGGAGATCCTGCGGGATGCAGGATTCTCGAAGTCAAAGGCTGCGGCGATCGCCGTTGCAGCCAAGCCGCATCTTCGGGGGAGCCCGAGGAGAAGGCCGAAGCCGATGCCCTGCTGAAGGCGATCAGCGCTGCCCTGGGCTGACTTTCTCTCTCTGTCTCTTTCTCCACGAGGATTTCCGATATGAAAAATCGTTCGCTGATGGTGAACGCGGCCACCGCGCGCCTGCTCACCCTCCCTCCCTCCTGTGTGTTCGGCCCGATGTCGGGCGCCGAAGCGAAGCGCGGCCGCCTTATGCGCGACGCAGAGAATCATGGCGGTGGGACCGGCCTCACCGCCGAGCAAATCGCAGAAAAGATCAAGGCCTCGCTCAATTCGGTGAAGTCGATCGCCGATAAGGCGCTGACCGAGGCCTCGAAGTTCGGCGATATGCACGTCGAGACCAAGGCGGCCGTCGACAAGGCGCTCACCCAGCTCAACACGCTCGACGAGTTGAAGAACCGGATCACCGATCTCGAGCAGAAGGCGACCAGGCCGCAGGGCGGTGGCAAGGACGAATTCAAGTCCTATGGTCAGCAGGTCGCGGAGCACGAGAGCATCAAGTCGCTGTCGGGCAACGAGCGAAATGCGGTCCGAATTCAGCTCAAGGCGATCACCACAGCATCGGGATCGGCCGGCGGCATGATCGTCAGCCAGCGCGAAACCGATATCGTGGGGATGCCGAAGCGCACCGATATCGTTCTGCGCGACCTTCTCTCCGTGATCCCCATCGACACCGGTTCGGTCGATTATCCGAAGCAGACGCTCCGCACCAACAATGCAGCGCCTGTCGCCGAGGCGGCGGCCAAGCCTTACAGCAACTATGGCTGGTCGCGTGCTTCCGCCACCGTTCGCACGATCGCGCACCTGGCGAAGCTCACCCGCCAGGCCCTCGACGATGCGCCGCGCCTCCAAGCGGAGGTGGACGCTGAAATGCGTTACGGCCTCCAGCTCCAGGAGGACGCGCAGATCTTGCTGGGCGACGGTACGGGCGAAAACCTTTATGGTTTGATGCCGCAGGCGACGAGCTATGCACTGCCGTCCGGCGCTTCGGCACCCACCACGCCGATCGACAAGCTGCGAGCGGCCCTCCTGCAGTCGGTCCTGGCGCTTTATCCCGCCGATGCGATGGTGCTGAATCCGGTCGACTGGTTCAACATCGAGACCACTAAGGATGCGGCGGGGGGCTACATCTTCGCAAACCCGCTCGCGATGGCCGGCCCCGTCCTCTGGGGCAAGCCGGTGGCCTCGACGCAGTCGATGACGGTCGGATCCTTCCTCATCGGCGCGTTCAAGGTGGCAGCGACGTTGTACGACCGACTGACGCCGGAGGTTCTGATCTCGTCGGAAAACGTCGACGATTTCGAGAAGAACCTTCTGACGATGCGCTGTGAAGAGCGCCTTGCCCTCGCGGTCAAGCGACCAGCCGCGCTGACCAAGGGCACCTTCTAAGTCGTCCTTCCACCACGAACCTTGGCGGGCGGCGGCTGGTGCGCCGCCGTCCGCTTAACCCAGGAGACGTTTCATGCCGAAATTCACGACGCTGGTCCCGCATATCGGTGACCGCCCGTACGAGCCGTATCAGCCCGGCGAAACCCGCGAGGTCGACGACGAAAACATCATCAAGCACCTGATCGACGGCGGCACGCTGGGTGCCTACGACGCGAAGGCTGAGGCCGAGTTCAACAGCAAATCCGAGGGCAAGGCTCCGGCGAACAAGGCCGAGGGCAAGGCGCCCTCGAACAAGGCCGCCTGACCATGGCGCGCGGCGGTCAGCGGTCCTACGGCAATGCCGGCCGGACTGCCTATAGCGGCGGGACCCGCGGGGGGCAGGATCGCGCCGCCTTCGTGTCGTCTGTTCTGAAACCCCTCGTTCTATCGGGCGGATTGAAACACGGGACTGCATCGAACGGGATGATCTCAGGCGCGACGGCAAGCTCCGGAATCGTCAGCAACGTGGCCGGGCTCACCGTCAATTCGGCGGCCCGCACCTACGCCTTCGACGGCACCGCCGCTGCAGGTACGACGGCGAATGGTCTGGTGGAAACGTTGGCGGGCGCGACGGGTTCGCCGAGGCCGACCCCCGTGACCGTGGCCGCCTGATCATGCGTGCTGTCGTCATCACCCCGCCCGGTCCCGTCGTCACCTATGAGCAGGCGGTCGCACGTCTGAAGCTAGGTGGTGGCGATGGCGAGCGGGCTGATGTCGATGGGATGATTGCGGCGGCTACGGGCATTATCGACGGGCCCGACGGTTATCTAGGCCGGGCTATCGGCGTGCAGACCATCGAAGCCCGGTTCGACCATTTCTGCCACCAAGATCAGCTGCGCTGCGGCGAGATTATCCTGCCATTTCCGCCTCTGATCGAGCTTGTTTCGGTTTCCTATATCGATGGCAGCGGCGCTGTTCAGACTGTCGACCCGTCGGCTTACGAGATGCTCGGTCAAACGCTCGTTCCTGCGTTCGGCACCGCTTGGCCGACGCCGCGCTGGCAGCGAGAAAGCGTCCGCGTCCGTTATCGGGCTGGATATCCGGCGACAAATGCGGATCCGCCCGTGTCGACGGTACCGCCCGCGATCATCACCGCCATTTTGCTAATGGTCGGAGACCTTTATCGTTTTCGGGAGACCGTTATGGCGGGCAGCGCGAAGACCGAAGCAATTCCGATGTCGACCAAGGTCGAAACGCTGCTCGGTCCGTTCCGGGTGTTCGCATGAACGGGCTCGATGCTGGTACGCTGGACCGGGAATTGCGGATCGAGCGCCCCGTCGCCGACGACTCCTTCGACGGCGCGGGATCGGGAGCGTGGGCACTCGTCGCGACGGTTTGGGCGAGCGTTCAAGACGCACTGCCGAGCCGCGGGGAGCGGCTCGCCGACGGAGTGAACGTTTCAGCTCGCCCCGCGCGTGTCCGGATACGCTTTCGCGACGACGTGACGCCCAACATGCGCTTCGTTCTCGGCACGCGCATCATGCAGATCATCGCCGGGCCGGCTGAACTTGGCCGGCGTGATGGGCTCGAGTTCATGGTCGAGGAATACAGCCCAGCGGGCAATCCAGCCTGATGGCGACGTCTCGCGGGCGCGCGGAGGTCAGCCAATTCCTTAAGGACGCGCCGTCGAGCATCCGCCGGATCCTGATCGGCGCCGGCCGAGCTGGCGCGAAGGTGATCGCTGACGAGGCGAAGCAGCGCGTTACCTCGGATGAGGTTCGCGGTTCGATCAAGACGACGGTAAAAGAAGAAAAAGGCCGGATCGTCGCGAAGGTCCAGACGAAGGGCAAAGGCGCTTACATCGCACCTTGGCTCGAGCATGGAACCGCTCCGCACTTCATCAGCGTCGCCGCTGACCAGCGGCGCGGGCTGAGCATCGGCAAGGTGAACGAGAGGGTGAAAGAGGGCTCGCTGGTGATCGGCGGGAAGTTTGTTGGCGAGACCGTCCACCACCCTGGCGCCCGCCCCCATCCGTTCCTGCGCCCCGCGCTCGACATGAAGGAGCAGGAAGCGGTGCAGGCGGCGCAGAACTACATCAATTCGAAGGTCGCCCTCATGAAGCGCGGCGCGCAGATCGACGACGTTGGAACCGACGAATGAACGGGGTTGATATCATCGGGGCGATTCTGACTGCCGACGCCGAGATTGTCGCGAAGGTGCCGGTTGCCCAGATCAAGGCCGGGGCATTGCCAGAGGATGCGCCGCTGCCGTCCCTGCTGGTGCGGTCGATCAGTGAGGTGGAGCGCCAGAAGCTGCGCCGGATCGGCTCGGTGATGATTACCGAGCGGATCGAGGTGACGGTGCGGGCGGCATCCTATCGCGATGCCAGGATCATCCGCGAAATGGTTCGCGATGCGTGCGCCGGCCGTGTCGGCCCGATCGCCGGCGTGGGCACGGTGTCGGTCTCGAATTCCGGCGGTGGGCCCGATCTGATCGGCCCGAATAACAGCTACGAACGAGGACAGGATTTCCGGGTCTCCTACGAGATCCAGGCATAGCGAAGGAGACGTACCATGCCCGACACTACCGAGAAGACGAAGAAGGCGTTCATCATCCGCGATTTCAAGGATGCCGGCACCGACCGCGAGTTCACCGCCAGCAAGGGTGAGAACGATACGGCCGACCTCACCGAGGGTGAATTCCTCAATTTCAAACATGCCGGCCTGGTGCGCGAGCCTCAGGCGACTGCTCCGACCAAGGCGCCGAAGACCGACGCCTGATCGCTGCGCGGGCCCGCGACCCGCTCGGCTCCCTGATTGCCCGCCAGGCAATACCTTGCCCGCCGCTTCTGGCGGGCTTTTTCATGGAGAACGAACATGGGTTTGAATACTGCGGCGGGCGCCTCGATCGCCCTTTCTGTCGCCGCCCCCGCTACGCAGGACGCAGCCGGATACGCTGCGTTGACCTATACCGAGGTCGGCTCGATCGAGAAGATCGGCGGCATCGGCGCGACCTTTTCGAAGGTCGAATTCAACCCGCTCAAGGGCGGCAAGAAGAAGCTGAAGGGACAGCCGGACTATGGCACGCTTCAGCCCTCGATCGGCATCGACGAGACCGACGCCGGCCAAACTCTGCTGCTGACCGCAGCGAGTGATCAGACGAACAAATATTACTCGTTCAAGGTCATCAAGCAGAACGGCGCAATCCGCTATTTCCAGGGGCTCGTGTTCGGCCTGCCTGAGACCATCGACGGCGTCGATACGGTCGACATGTCGACCCCCACGATCGAGATCAACACGCCGATCGTCCGCGTCGCCGCCCCGTAATCACCCGATCCGGCGCCCGCGACGCCGGCTTACCCCATGCACCGGCTCGCCCCGCTTGTCGCGGGCTGCGGGCGGGTCCGGTGCACCATCCTTCCCGCGAAAGGGTACTACCATGGATTTCACGAAATTTGCCGCCAAGGAGACGGCCTTCATCCACTTCAAGGGGCCGGACGGCGCCTATATGTACGACGACGGCAAGAAGGTCGGCGTTACGGTCTACGGCCCGTCGAGCAAGCAATATGCGATCGTCGACGATCGGGGCTCGGCCCGCGCACTGAAGCGCATGCAGGACAACGACAATAAGATCAGCCCGATCCCCGGTGACGAGCGCCGCGAACAGCAGGCGCAGGACTTGGCGGAGCTGACCGTTTCCTTCGAAAACATCACCTATCCACCCGCTGGCGATGCCCAGGGCTCGACGCTATTCGCCGCCTTCTACGCCGACCCGGCCATGGGCTTCTTCAAGGACCAGGTCGCGGCCGGCGTGAACAAGTGGGGAAACTTCATGCCCGCATCAGCGGGGAACTGATCCTCTACATACGGCAGATGGCATGGCTTGCTGCCACGCCGAAGCCGCCGGAGGGTTCGAAGCGGGCAAAGAACGCGGCGACCTCCCCGACTGTCAGTCGCATCGAACGTATGAAGAAGGGCGGCATCAAGCCGCCGCTGCCGCCCACGTCCATGCCTCATATCGCCAGCCGTTTGATGGAGATCGGGCCGACACAGCCGGCAGGCATGGGCGTGGCGCCGCTCAGCTGGAGCGAAATCAACGCCTGGTGTGATCGCACCGGCATAGAGATCGCCCCATGGGAGGCTCGGCTTATCCGGCGCCTGTCGGTCGAATATATCGCCTTCGGCCGTAAGGCCGAGGCGGAGAATTGCCCGCCACCCTGGAAGGCCGAGGTGTCACGTGCGGAGATCGAGCATGAGGCGTCGTTGCTCGATGCAATTCTCGGCTAGAGCCCAATAAGCGAGGCAGAGTGTAGCGGCTTGTATTTCACCGGGCAGTAAGTGTCCGCGTACACGGCGATTTCTACCACTGTATTTCGGGCTGGATCTCGCCAGAGCTTGCGCTGAGGTACAGTGGTAGAGGACTCAACCGGCTTTCCGTATTTGCTGAGCAAGCTTTGCAACAGGGATGTGCAGCTTTCCGTACCATCATCGAGCGTGAGCTGGACAGCAGATAGCTTCGCTGATGTGAATTCAAAGAACGCAGAAAACTTGAAGGTGCCGGCGCTATAGGAGCTGCTTGCATAGGTGTGTCCGTCATCGGGCGATGCGGGATGTGGGTCTCCGGCCTGAAATTTCTTGCCAATCGCCTTCTCGACCGCCGCTGGCGCAGATCCCCACCGCGTGTTTTGCCAATCCGCTTTCGCCGGTGTGGCGATCACGACGGCCGTCACAAGAATAGTCCGCAGCATCATAGCCTCCCGAATCATCGGGAACCATCGCAACAAATTGAGGGAGGGTCGAGATGAGCGATGACGGCGTGCCGACCCTTGAGGTCGGCTTCGACATCAACCCGAGTGCAAGCTTCGGCACGCTGCAGACACTCGACGATATTATCGGCAAAACCGAGGCCGATGCCGTCCGCTCGTTCCAGAAGATGGAGACTGCGGCCAACGCGCTGAGCTTCGGCGGTGCATCCGCCAGCATCAAGGCTTTCGGCGATGACGTGGCGCGCACCGCTGCAGAGGTGAACAGGATCGAGAAGGCGGGCGAGGGACTTTCTCGCCAGCTTGAACGTCAGATTTCGACCTTCGGCCTCACCACTGCCGAGATCCGCGCGATGAAGGTCGAGACACGTGCAGCGGCGGCCGAGACGGCAGGCCTTACCGAGCTGGCGGAGCGGCTGCGCACGCAGCAGCAGCAGCTCGTCGAGCTGGAGCGTCAGGCGACGATCGCCGCCGCTGCCGATGCCGCCGCGGTGCGCGATGCTGCAATCGCCTATCAGCAGTTCGAACAGGCGGCGCGCGCCGGCGCTCTCGCCATGAACGAAGCCGAGCTTCGGGGGGCTGCTCAGGCCTATCAGATGTTCGAGGTGCGGGTTCGCGCCGGCGCAGCCGCCTTGCGCGAAGAAGAGGCGGCGCTCGAGCGGGTCAATCTGCGCGATGCGGCAATCGCCCACCAGCAATTCGAGGCGCGCGTGCGCGCGGGCACGACGGCGATGCGGGAGGAAGAGCAGGCGGCGCTCAAGGACGCGGAGGCCGCCGCGCGTCTCCGTGACATGCTCGATCCAGCCGCAGCGGCCCAGCGCAATCTGAACGACGTGATCGTTCAGGCGCGGCGCGTCATGACCGATGCCGGTTTCAGCGCCGAGGAAATGGCGACTGTCGAGCAGAGGCTCGCCGATCAGGCGCGCGCGAGCGGCGGTGCGCTACGGGAGCACGCCAGCATTCTCGGTCTCAACAGCTTGCAAATGACGATCGGCGTCAGCGCTGCTCACCGCTTCGCCGATAGCATCCTCGCTGGTACGCCGCCGATGCGCGCCTTCATGATGCAGGCTGGCGACGTCGTCGGCGTCCTGCAGGCCGACAATGGTGGCCTGGCGGGCGGGTTCGCCAAGGTGCGCGGGCTGATCAATCCCCTCAGCATCGGAATTGCCGCACTGACCGCCGTGGTGGTCGTCGGGGCTGCCGCATGGCTCAGCTACTCCAACGCAATGGACAAGCTGGAAGCGCTTGCGCAAGGCTCCGGTCGGATGATCGGCGCGACCGGCGAGCAGCTGGAGACGATCGCGGAAGCCGGAGCGAGGGCGGGCAATATCTCGGTCAGCGCGGCTCGCGATCTCGAAGCCGCTTACGTCCAGACCGGCAGGATCGGTCAAACCGTTCTGCCGGGCCTGATCGGCCTCACCAAGGATTTCGGCGCAGCAACGCAGCAGAATGCGAGCGAGGCGAGCAAGGTGCTTGCGGCAGCATTCACCGATCCGGCTAAGGGCGCCGATGAACTGACGACCAAATATGGCATCCTCGACGCTAAGACGCTCGACTATGTCCACACGCTGGTCGAGCAGGGACGTGAGGTCGAGGCGCAGCAGGTTCTCCTGAAGGGGCTGGAGAGCGCGTTCGATCGAGCCGCCGATCATGCCAACATCCTCGCGCGCGCATGGGCCTCAATCAAAACTGAGGCGTCCGACGCCTGGAACTGGATGGGCAAGGCGATCGACCGTGCGCTCGGTGGTGGAACCCTGACTGAGCGGATCACCGATCTCCAGCAGCAGCGCGCCTATCTGCTGGCATCGAACGCGAATGGAGCGGTCGGCGGGATCGACAGGCAGATTGCCGATCTCAGGGCGCAGCTGGCGGCCGAACAGGCAAAGCAGAACAACGCGAGGGCCCATGCCGATGCCGTTCCCGGTCTTAAGCTGGTCGACAGCTTCACGGGCGATGACAAGCTGGGCGACCTGAGGGCCAATCTGACCGCGGTCAACAAGCTCCTTGCCGATGGCGGCAAGGCGGCAGGACTGAGCGCGGAGCAGTTGGCGAACGCGCGGCAGGCCCAAGACGCATACAGTCATGCCGTCCAGACGTATCTTTCGCCGGCCGATAAGCAGGTGAAGATCGCTGCGCTCGATGCTCAAATCGCCGCCACCAAGGGGCCGGCGCAAAAGGCGGCACTGGAGGCGCAAAAGAAGGCGATCGAGCTCAGTGGCCAGGTGATCACGCGCGCGCAGGCCGAGGCCGAGGCGCATTCGAAGGGCGCGCAGGCGCTCGCGACTGCCAGCAAGGCCGGCGAAAATCATGCTGCCACTCTCGCGCGCGAGGCGCTGGCGCAGGAGGCGCAGATCCGGAACCTGTACGCGCTTGGGGATGCCTACAAGATCTCCGGTGGCGCGGCGCTCATCGCCGAAGCGCGGGAAAAAGCCGAGAGTAAGGCGATCAAGGATCGCGGCGATATCGAGGCTGCGGTCTCGCGCCAACTTCGGTTGCTACTCGCGCAACGCGTTGCCGACACAGATAAGGCACTTGCCACGGCCGCCAATCAAGCGGCAGCTCAAGAGCAAGCCAATGCCATGGTTGCGGCCGGTCTGATCCCTGCTTCGCAAGCGGCGCAGGTCGTTCGAGACAGGATCGCCGATTTGCCGCTGCTGGATGCGCTTGCCGCCGCTCAGCAGATGCACGACCTTGCGGGGACAAAGAAGGTAACGGAAGCGTTGGAGGCCCAACGCGCGGTCCGTGTGCGGTTGCGCGGAGCTGAAGCCACAGCGCAGGCTGACGTCGCCCTGTCCAATGGGCGCGATCAGTTGGCGTACCTCGCCGAGGAAACGCGGCTGATCGGCGCTAACGATGCCACCAGGGTGCATGCGTTGGCTACTCTTAAAGCTACCCAGGAGGCGAATAAGCTCATCGCCGCAGGCCTCGATCCGGCCAAGGCTGCAGAATATGTGAAACAGCAGGTCGCGATCGCCGATAACACGCAGTCCCAGGCTGACGCCCAGCGCCACTACAACGAGGCCCTCCAGTACACAGCTGAGCAAATGGCCGCGATCGATGAGACGGCGCGTCTCACGGGCCAGAGTATGGCCGATGCGTTTGGCAAGGCCGGGCAAGCGGCAGGTGATGCCCTTTCGGCGGTGACCGGCTATTATGCGAAGCAGACACAGCTCGAGGCGGCGCACACCGCCGCGTTGAAGCAGGCTGGCAAAGATCAGGGAGCGATTGATCAGGCAAATAGCCTTTTCGAGCGCCAATCCACCGACGCGCGCATGCAGGGCTTCATCGGTCTCACCGCTGCCGCGAAGAGCATGTTCGACGAGCACAGCAGGGGTTACAAGGCGATGGAGGCAGCCGAGAAGGCCCTCGCTATCGTCCAGCTCGCACGCACCGCGATCGATGTCGCCGGCGGCGCCGCGAAGATGTTCGCCGAGCTTGGCCCGTTCGCCTTCCCGGCGGTCGCCGCGATGCTCGGCGTCATGGCTTCGCTTGGGTTCGGGGGCGGTGGCGCCGGCGTCTCGCAGGCCGACTATACCAAGGGCAACACCGGCACCGGCACGGTGCTAGGCGACAATGGCGCGCAATCGGACAGCATCAAGCGCTCGATCGACCTTCTCAAGAGCGTCGACGATGCGACCTTGACCGTGAACCGGGCGATGCTCGCCAGCCTGCGGAACATCGAAACCGATCTGGCCGGCGTGTCGTCGCTGATCGTCAGGGCGGGCGACATCAACGCGAGCGCGGGGATCACCGAGGGCTTCAACAGGGCGCTCAGCACTACCGCCGTGACCGCGATCCTCGGCGGGCCGGTCGGCTTGCTGGTATCGAAAATTCCGGTCATCGGCGGAATTCTGAATGGCATCGCGGGTGTGATCTCGTCGCTGTTCGGTACGAAGACCACCGTTGTCGGCTCGGGCATCGCTGCCGATCCGCAGGCGATCGGCAGCATCCTCTCGAATGGCTTCGATGCGCAGAGCTATTCGGACATCGAGAAGAAGCACAAGTTCCTCGGCATCACGACGGGCACCAGCTATTCGACCGTCTACGGCGGCGCCGTCGATAGCCAGATCACCGACCAGTTCGCGCTAATCCTCAAGAGTTTCGACGATGCGATCGTCGCGGCGGCCGGGCCGCTCGGCAAGAGCACGAGCGACATCAGCGCCACCCTTAACAACTTCGTCTTTTCGCTCGGCAAGATCGACCTGAAGGGCCTTACCGGCGATCAGATCCAGGCGAAGCTGGAGGCCGTCTTCGGTGCCGCCGGCGATGCTATGGCCCAAGCCGCCATCCCCGGATTGGAGCGGTTCGAAAAGGTTGGCGAAGGCTATCTCGAAACGCTGGTGCGCGTGGCATCCACCGTCGAACAGGTGGATGCGACATTCCAGCGGCTGGGCAAGACCACGACATCGCTCGGGGTCGATGTCGACATGGCGGTTGCGAACATGTTCGACAGCGTGTCGGATTTCACGAACACAGCGAACACCTATTTCGACGATTTCTACACCGCGGCCGAGAAATCCGCGGCCGAGACCGCCCGGCTGACCAAGGCGTTCGATGGGCTCGGCCTGACGCTGCCGACGAGCATCGCCAGCTATCGCCAGCTGGTCGACGCGCAGGATCTCACCACGGCCGCAGGGCAGCAGATGTATGTCACGCTGCTCCAGCTCGCGCCGGCATTCTCCGAAATGGTCGGATCGATGCAGGATGCCGCCACGGCGGCGGCCATCCTGAAAGAGCGGCAGGATCTGCAATCGCAGCTCTGGCAGCTGGAGGGCAACACGGCGGCAATTCGGGCGGCCCAGCTGGCCACGCTCGATCCCAGCAACCGCGCGCTGCAGGAACAGATCTACGCAATCCAGGACGCGCAGGATGCCGCCAAGGCTGCCGACGATCTGCGGCAAGCGTGGCAGTCGGTCGGATCGAGCATCATGGACGAGGTCAATCGCATTCGTGGGCTCGCTGACACCGCGTCCGGGGGCAACTTCGCCTCGCTGATGGCCCAATTCAACGCCGCGACCGCCGCAGCGCGTGGCGGCGATCAGGACGCGGCCAAGAGCCTGCCAACGCTGTCGCAGAACCTGCTCACGGCCGCCGCCGCCGCCGCGACCAGCCGGCAGGAGCTTGACCGGGTCCAGGCACAAACCGCTGCCAGCCTCGAACAGACCAATGCCCTGATTATGGCGTTCACCGGGCAGTCCGGATCGGGCGCCGCCGACCCGACCGATCTGCTGAGCAGCATCGCGTCCTCTTCGGCGAGCAGCGCGGCGGCGAACGACAATGTCGTTGCCGCGATCCAGGCATTGCGCGACGAAATCGCCGGGCTTCGCACCGACAGCAATGCGGGCAATGCCCAGATCGCCGGGCCTCTGGCGAAGATGAGCAAGACGCTCGACAATGTGACCCAAAAAAGCGGCGGCAACGCGGTTTCGGTCTCTGCGTGAAGGTTCTGAAGCCAGCGTCGGTCAACGACGCCACCTTGCTCGGCAGCAGCATCGCCGAGACAGACTATCCCGCGTGGTCGGCCGGCACCGAATATGGCGGCGGCGCGCTGGTCATCCTGCCGACGACGCACCGGATCTACGAGAGCGCGCATGCCGCGAACCTCGGCAATGATCCGAACGCCGGCACGCACTGGATCGACATAGGGCCCACGAATCGCTGGGCGATGTTCGATCGGGCGGTCGGCACCGCCAGCACTGCGCCCGACAGCTTGAGCGTCACGCTGCGTTTGCCCAGCGCGGTCGACGCGATCGCGTTGCTCGACGTGCAGGCCGATACGGTCCGCGTTCAGGTCGACGCCGCGGGTTACGATCGAACCCTTGTACCCAACGCAGCTCTGCTGGTGCTTTTCGACGACGTGCCGGCGGCGGCCGGCGCCGATATCATCGTCACCGCCTACGGGGCTGCGGTCGCGGTCGGGACGTTGCTGGCCGGCCAGATGGCGGACCTCGGCTGCACCGAGGAATCGCCGACGGCCGGGATCAAGGATTATAGCCGCCGGTCGACCGACGATTATGGGGTGACCACGGTTGCGGAAGGCGATTGGTCCAAGCAGCTTTCGATCAAGGCGCTGTTCGATACCGCCGATGTCGATGCGGTGCGGAACTCCTTGGTGGAGATCCGCGGCACCCCGGCGCTGTGGTTCGGCGAGGCCGGCTTTGATGTCCTTACCGTCTATGGCTTCTTCAAGGATTTCTCGCTCGATCTCGAACTGCCCGAGACCAGCTATTGCACGGTCACGATCGAGGGATTGCCGACCAGCGCGACGGCGCCGTCGATGCCGGCAGGCGACGACGACGCGCTGCGTGTGCTCAAGCCGGTGCGTCTCACCACCGCGATGCTGGTCAGCAGCAGCGTGCCCGAGAGCGACTATGGCGAGTGGGAGATCGATTGGAGCTACCTGACCGGCGCGCGCGTCATCAGCAAAGCCACGCACCGGATTTACGAGAGCGTCACCGACAGCAATATCGGCAACGACCCGACGACCAGCGATAGTTCGAAATGGATCGATATCGGCTCGACCAATCGCTGGGCGATGTTCGATCAGGCCCTTGGCTCGGCCACGAGCGCGGATGGAACGATCGACGTCACGCTTGCGCCTGGCAGCCCGGTCGGCGCGCTGGCGGTGCTCGACAGCAATGCCATATCGACGCGGGTTCAGGTCGCCTTGGGCGGCGCGACGATCTACGACGCAACCCGCTCGCCTGACGGCACGACGGCGCTTCTGTTCGACGATCTGCCCGCCGTCGTCGGTGCGCAGATTTCGCTGTCCTTCACGGGCGCGCAGCTCGCGATCGGCACGGTGATGATCGGCGCGATCGGCGCGATCGGGATGGCGCTTGCCGGTCCGACGGCCGCGATCACGGATTATAGCCGCAAGGATACCGACAGCTTCGGCGTTACCACCATCGTCGAGCGGCCCTGGGCGAAGACGCTGGCGATCAAGTCGCTGATCGACACCTCGGCGGCGAATGATGTGCTGGCCTATGTCGCGTCGCTGCGCGCTACGCCCGCGCTCTGGATCGGCGGCGAGAGCTACGACACGCTTACCGTCTATGGCTTCTTCAAGGATTTCTCGATCGAGCTGACGCGCAACATCAGCGTCTGCATGCTCAGCCTTGAGGGGCTCACCGCGGCCGAGATCGACGACACGAGCGTTACCGGCATCCTCAATTATGTCCGGCCGATCTACCGGAACGCGGCGACCGTGCCCGACACGCCGGCCAACAATAGCGGGCCGACGCCCACTGGCTGGTCAGGCGCGCCGCAGCCGCTCGCTGCCGGAGAATATCGCTGGTGGAGCCAGGCCGAGTTCCGGGCCGAACAGCAGCTTACGAACTGGACCGCCCCGGTAAAGGTCGGAGGCGTCGCCTGGTCGGAGACGATCGACAGCGATCCGGACCACCCGAAGCCGGCCGATGGCGCCACCAACTCGGGCGATCCGCTCTCGGCCTTCGGCATCGACGGCACGGTCAAGGACGCGCTCGATCGCGCCGACGCATTGGTGCGGGGCGCGCTGCAGGCCGTGCTGATGAGCGAGGCGCAGGCGGCACGCACCGCGGCGCTCGAACTGATCGATGGCAAGAAGATCAAGCTCGTCGTGCGACAGGAGATCAGCGACCGCGAGGACGGCGACACGCGGATCTATGAGGTCCTGAACCTGATCGGTTTGGTGAACGAAGACGGATCGGCATTCATTATTGACCTCGATCGGGTCAAGGTCAGCCCGACCCAGACGTTCGCGGCGCGGCTGAGCGAGCTGACGGCCGAACTGCAAACCGAGATCGACACGAAAGCTTCGACCACGCAGATGACGCAGGCGATCGCCGATGCGTCCGGCGCGCAGGCTGAAGCACTCGGGCAGGTCGAAGCCGAACTGCAGGGGCAGATCGACGAAAAGGCTTCGGTCACTCAACTCAGCCAAGCGATCAGCGACGCCTCTGGTGCGCAGGCGACAGCGCTGACCGACGTGCAGACCGAATTGCAGGGAGCGATCGATACCAAGGCATCGGTGACGCAACTCGCCGATGCGATCTCTACCGAGCACGATGCGACGGCCCATGCGATCGGCGTCGTGCAAGCCAGCGTCGATGACCTTTCGGGATCGGTGACCAATCTGCAAGAGGTTGTCGTCGATCCGCAGACCGGCGTGACGGCCAAGGCGGTTTTGGCCATCAATGCCGATGGCAAGGTTGTCGGCATCGTTGCCACGAATAATGGCTCGGTCGGCATCCTCGACATGTTGTTCGACGCCTTTATCTTCCGGCGCCCGAACGGAACCGTTCTGTTCACTAATGATGGCGACACGGTGAAGCTGCCCGACGTCGAGGTCGACACGCTCGCCGACAATAGCGCGATCAAGCCGATCGTGAGCATGTCCAGCACGACCCTCTCGGGGGCAAGCTCCTCAACCAATGGCTCGCCGGTCGCGCCGACGCCTTATTACACCATCTTCAGCCGCACGCTCACGATGAACCGTGCCGGCCTGGTCAAGATCAGCCTGAACTTCGCGCAGGCTTTTACCTCGGGCCAGACCAGCCGCCCCTGGATCGCCTATGTCGCGGTCGACGGCGTCCAGCGGCCCGAGAGCCTGCGCTTCGGCACGGTGCCCGGGGATAGCGTTTCAACGGTCGGATATTTTTACGCGCCGGGAGCCGGCGACTTCACCATTACCGCGCATTGGGGTGCCCACAACACCATCCAGCTCGGAATGCGGAGCTTCGCAATCGAAGCGATGCCCGGTGCCGTCCCGCCGACCGACGAAGGCGATGGTGGCGACTATGGCGCCGGCGGGACCGGCGGTGGCGGCGCTGGCGGTGGTGGCTGGAGCCGCGGCGCGGACCTCCCCTGATCGGCCATCACGGCAGGTCAATTTCTAATCGGAGCATCGAATGGCAGATACAGCCACCCTGCTGACGGAGGTGGGGGATCTTCTTGCGCGCCAGGGCGTGATGATCGGCGCCAACGTCGATCTCATCGTCGGGAGTGTGACCGACCCCGACAGCTTCAACTCCACGGGCGGGAAAACCGGCCTGCTCGGCTATTATCCGGTCACGCTTCCCGACACGACGACGATGTATTTCCCCTGCCTGCAGCGCCTGCAGGCAATCGCCTCCGCTTCGGCTGATCCAGCGACGATCCAGAATATGCTTGCGGCGCAGGTCACCGCAGCGACCACCGCAGCGACACAGGCGAGCACCGCAGCAACGCAGGCTGTCGGCGCCAAAGATCAGGTCATAAGTTCGGTCGATGCGCTCAAGGGCGGCGCCGATACGAATAACGACACGCTGAAAAAGGTCGGGGACCGTATCACGGCAACGGTCGGCGGCGCCGACACGAACAATGACACGCTGAAGAAGGTGGGCGATCGGGTCACCGCCAGCAACGCTGCGCTACTGCCCTTCGCCATTCCCGTCGTGCCGCCATATAATCGCATCAAGGGGCTTTCGATCGCGGGCGGCGACCCCAACGATGCCTATTACGTCGCTATCTTCTTCCGCGACGACAATGGCACCGGCGGGGCCGGTAGGTTCCGGATCGCCTGGGCGCGTGCATCGGATAACGTCGTCGTGGTCGACACCGGCATTCTGCCGGTCGCAGGGCTGAGTGGCGTCAAGCCGATCTCGATTCCGACGGTCAACGGCTCGGGCGTTACCATGTCGGCGCCGATCGATTTCGGGACCGGCTCCGAAACATGGTCCGTCCTCAGCGGCACTGTGGCGGCGAGCAGGGTTGACAATTCGCGTACGATGATCGATCTGCCGATCTGGAAAGGGGCCGTGAACGCGCTGGTCACTCCGGCGATCGCGGCGGCAACCGCGACTATTGCGGCCGAGATTAGCCCCTTCGCCATGTCTGTCGCGGCGCCGTGGGACCTTATCCAGGACGTGGATATTGTGGGGGGCGACCCCAACGATGCCTACTATGTCGGCACGTTCCTGCGCGACAATTTCGGAACGGGCGGGGCCGGTAGGTTCCATGTTGATGTCAGGCGGAAATCCGACAACGCCGTCGTCGCCGATACCAACATCCTACCGACGACGACGCTGATCGGCGTGAAGCCGGTTTCGCTGCCCATCACGAATGGTTCCGGCCTGACCGTTTCCATGCGGATCAATTTCAAGACGGGCGTCGAAACCTGGTTCGTCACCGGATCCAGCACCACCGCTCTGCTCGACAACGGCAAGACCTTCGTCGACTCGCCGAACATCAAGGCGGCCATCGCGGCGCAGGTTTTATCATCGCTGTCGACCGAGGCTCTGCTCTCCGCTGGCGGCATGGCGCCGCAAGTGCGAGACCCGTTTCTCCGTGCCTTCGTGCAGGATATCCGGGTCTATTATACCAAGGATCGGCGAAATCAGTTTATCATCAGCGAGATCGACCTTTTCGGGGGCGCCGGCAATCTCAGTCCGTACCTGCGGATTTACATCAAGAACCTGACCACGAACACGCAGGTTTGTTTTAAGCAGATTTCGCTACCGACGCCCGCCGCGTCGGCTGACGTCGCTGTGGCCACGTTCATTGCATATTTGCAGGCCAACTATTCGACGATCGTCCTTACCGACGAGGCGTTCAGTTTCTCTAACATTCACACCTACATGACGCCGGATTGGTCGCAACTGGCCAACTTCCCCTATGGTACCAAGCTCTACGCGACGTTCTCGGCCGGCGGCATTCACCCGGATCGGATCTATGACGACGGCAACGGGGGAAGCGATTACCTCGATCGCGATCGGTATGGCACCCGCATCAACGTGCCGGCCGATGGGGCGACGTTCGACGCGACGATCGTCGCGCTGCAAGACACCAGTGGCGGTGCGACACCCGCCAATATCTCATCCAAGGCCCACTACGCGAACCCCGTTCGCCTCTTCCTCGCGGAAGGTGGGCACACCGATGTCAATAGGTTCGTGCCTGCCTTCGTCGAGCTCCAGGGCTCGGGTCGGACGCGGACTGAGATCCGCAGAAGCGGGAACGCGTTAGCCGCGGTCATTCAGACGCACGTCGAAACAAAGGTCAGAGATCTCAAGATCATTTCTGACATGGATCCGCAATATCCCGATCACAACGATCCGGTAAATGGGATGTGCTTCGATCCCAGCGGATACCAGACGCGGTTCTTTCGGCAAAAATGGGAACGCGTTGATTTCGTCATGGCGGGCACCAACGCCGGACAGGGCTTCGGCTGTGGGATACCGTCTGGCGCTTTGATCGAGTTCCACGCGTGCCGTGCCTATCATGAGCGGACCGACCTTCCCGGATCGACCTATGTCGCTACCGGATGGTTTTTTCACAACACCGGTCCAACCCTCAATGCGCCGCAGATCCGGCCTTCGACGATGCCGAGCCGCGTCAAGATGGTGGCTTGTGGCAGCAGCGACGATACCTTCGAAGCAGTCTATACTTCGACGCTGGAGCGCGTCGCGCTGTGCACGCTCGAGCTGGTCGACTGCGACAACTTTGCAATGGTCCAGCACGAGGTCTTATCGGGCGGCGAGGTCATCACCGATCTGGCCGCTGATCGTGTCGGTTGGGACATTGTCGGCAGTTATGCCGGCCCATTTCGCTACAAGGATTCCGATGGCGCCTGGGTTCTGGCCGCGCCGGTCGGAACGGTCATCACCGGAGCGCTCGCAGCGACGATCTTCGGCGCGGTCGACGCGCTTGGCCGTGGCGCGAAGTGGATCAAGGCGGGCTCGACCAAGAGCCTTGGCGCGCGCCTGGGCGACATGACCGGGAACAGCGCCTCCCTGACGCTCAACGGCCAGTCGTGGACACCGACGACGGACCTTACCTTGGCGAGCAACACCGCGATTACCGATGCGATCTTTGCGGCAACCGGCGTGCAGCTCACGCAGGTCGATCTTCGGTTGGAAGCATTTCCCCATGCTTCACCGCGTCGCCGGATGCGCAACAGCACGGCGACGACGATCCCCAAGGGGCGGTTCGTCACCCGCGTTTCTCGTGGCCATGTCGAGTTGGCGCAGGTCGGCGTGATCGCCGGCGGCAAGGTCACGGCCGGCGGCACCGGCTATACGAGCGTCCCGACCGCAACGATCGTGGGCGACGGCACCGGGGCAACGGCGACAGTCACGATCGCGGGCGGCGTTGTCACCGGCATCACCACCACGCGCGGCAAGGGCTACACCAATGCCACGGTTGTGATCTCGGGCGGCGGCGGCACGGGCGCTACGGCTACAGTCGTCATCGGCAATGATCCTATCTTGGGCTGGACCATCCGCGACATCCTGGCGGGCGGCGACGACGAGGTGATCACGACGAAGCGGATCTGGTGGGAGTATATCGCGGGTGCGACCGCCGATGGTGGCGCATGGGGGATCTCGGCCGATGGTCAGCTCAGCTTCGGTGCCCCGATAAAGCTCGGATACGCGATCGGCGGAACCCTGACTATCGCCTGATCAGGCCGCCGCCCGCCGCGCCCCCTCAAAACTAAAGGAAAATCCATGAAAATCCTGCACCTCGCGGGCGCCCTGGCGCTTGCGCTTTTCGCCTGCGCGCCATCGCCGGCCCAAGTAGGCCTGTCGATCAAGGCGCCGGCCGGCTACGTTCCGGGCGTCGTCAGCTATTGCGACGATGGCACCGGGCACGCGGTGATATGCTCAGCTGGGCCAGGCGGAGGCGGCGACCCGAGCTACACCGGCGCCAATGCCTCGACCACCATCCCCGCGAACATCGGCGTCGTCGGCGGGTGGGATGGCACGAACCTCCGCCGGTTCCTCACGGACTCAAGCGGGCGGCTGTTCGTCAACGTCAATACGCTGCCGGCGCTGGCGCAGCTCCCCGCGACGCTCGGCCAGAAGACCAGCGCGCAAAGCCTTCCCGTCGTCTTCCCCTCCGATCAAACGCTTTCGACACCGCCGCAAAGCTACACGCTGCTGAGCAACGCGAGCGCGACCGGGTCGACGATCAGCGGCGCGCAGGGCGGCGGATATATCTTCTCGGCAACGGGCACCTTTGGCGGATCGACCGTCCAGCTCCAGGCAACCGATGCGTCGGGCGCCCTGCAGAACGTCAGCGGCGCCAGCTTCACGGCCGCCGGCTCGATCTGTGTCGCGGTCGGCCAGGGCTCGAGCGTTCGTGCGACCGTCACCGGCGGCTCGCCGACCGGCCTCTATGCGCTGCTGCAAGGCGTCGGCTCGTGCGCTACCAGCGCGGTATCGATCACCGGCAAGGTCGACACCGTGATCGTGAGCACGGCCACCAACCGCAGCGCGTACATCGGCTTTATCGGAACCTCCGGCACGGCAACGACCGCGTCAACGACGCTGACCACCGCCACGATCACCACCGCTTTCACCAACCAGGCCGGCGCGACGTCGGGCATTCCCATGATCGGGCAGATCATTGCCGGATCGGGCATCACCACCGGCACCACGATCACGGCCGTATCGGGCAGCAGCCCGACGTTCACTCTCACGCTCAGCGCGGCGGCTACCGTGCCGGCTGGCTCGGCCTTGACCAGCACCGGCCCGCAACAGGTCATGCCGGCGAACTCAGCCCGCCGCGGTGTCATCATCCAGAACCCAAGCGGATCCGCGAGCTGCTGGATGAACGGCACGAGCACCGCAACGACCGACATCAATAGTCTGAAGGTCGAGTTCAAGGGCTACTACGAGAGCCCAGCCTACCACGTTGGCCCGGGCGCAGTCGGCATGATCTGCGACGGCGCCACCGGCCTCTACATTCGGGAGCTCTGATCCATGCGCCGCTTGACCAGCATCATTTGCGCGTTCCTCGCGCTCGCCGTGTCGCAACCGGCCCACGCCTACCTGTCGCCTTCGGTCCGGAGCACGAAGGTTGTTCCGAACACGATCGCGTGCCTTGGCGACAGCTTCACCAACCGCTTGTGCAATATCGGCTGGGATAGCATGCTCGGCATGGCGCTGATGATCCAGCCGCGCAACATCGCCCAGCTCCAGGATTACGCCGTCGGCGGCACCACGAGCGGCAGCGGGCAGAATGGCGGTTTCGACAATCTCCTGACCCAAGTCGTGACCGCATGTTCGCAGAAACTCGGGCCGCCGCCCCAGGTCGCGATCGTCGGCTCGCCTCCCGGCAACGATACCACCGGCACGTTCGAGACGTTCGGATATCCGAATTACAAGACGGCGCTGAATACGCTCACGGCATGCTGGCCGAACACGACGTTCTACATCCTCGACAGCTCGGCGCAGGGCTCGACCTCGTCGCGCGCGAGCGGCGGTTTTCTTTATTCCCACATCCTGCTGCGCGCGCTGGCCGAGAGCTACCCGAACAACCAGGTGCGGTTCTTCGGGACCACGATCTACAACGTCGACGATCAGGGCACCGTTGCCTATCACTCGGCCCTGCCCGGCACGACGGAAAGCGATGCGGGCGGCGCGGTCCACTGGTCTCCGCTGGCAGCGCGCGGCGCGGCGGCCGATTTCGCCTCGCAGATCCTCGACTTCAACGGCTTCCAGCCGATCACGCCGGCGGCGACCTTCACCGGCGATCGCTACAATGCGAGCACCTGCCCATGGTGCAATATGTTCGGCGGGTATCTGAAGACGTTTCAGGCGATTCCGGGCGGGCTCGCGATCAGCGGCGTCCAGATGTGCGACACTACCCTGACGAACTATTGCTTCACGTCGACGATGACTGCCGGCGCCAATGCTGCCGCGACTTCTGCCGCCGGTACGCTGACCTATAAGGGGCGGTCGTTTAAGGCGCTGGTCATCAACGTTCGCAACGCGGACTATGCCACCACCAACACCGCGACCACCGCGACCGCGACGATCAACCTCTCGAACACGAACAATCCTACCGGCGTGATCGGCACGGCGGGAACTCAGGTTCGTTTCCGGACCGGCGTCCTGGTCAATATCGCTGGCGCGGGCCCCGGCAGCGGCTTGACACAAGTCCGGTGGTTCTTCCGCTGCACGCAGAACGGCGTCGTCAATACGCAGTTCGGCGCCGGCGAGCTCGGGTCGGCGACGGTCAATCCGACCACCCCGACCGGCATGGATCTCGTCGACGGAACTTATGTGCTCGAGACGGTCCCGGCGACATGCGACGGTGGGCAGGCCTCGACGGCCACGCAGGCGGTTATCCAGATCGTCACTCGGCCGGGCGTCACGCCGAACTTCACGGTGAGCATCGCCCAGCCGCACGCCACGGTGAGCCCGATCACCGCGCCTTAATCAGCACATCAGGAAAGGCGAACGCGATGAGCGATGACCGGATCGTGATGAAGATGATCACGGCGAACAGGAACCCGATCCCGTCGAGCTTCAACGGGGATCTGTCCCTCTACGGCATTAACCTGTTTCTCATGACGGCGATGACGTTCCTCGGCCTGATGCTGGCCTGCCGACAGGCGAGCCGGATCTGGGCGCAGCGGAACTATGATCATCCCCTCGATCCGGTCTCGCTCTATCGATGCATCACATTCTTGGCGGCGCTGGCCGTCTTCCTGCGATGCGGCGCCGAGGCTCTTCTGCTCTGGGGATGGTCACCGACCGATGTGGAAGTGACGAAGCGCGTCGTCATGGCAAAGCGCTGGATTGATCCGCTGGCGGTCTGGTGCGGCATCTTGTGGATGACGATCGTGATGCTGGGCGAACCCGGCATCGAGCACCAGCTGCGCAAGGCGCCGCTGCCCGTTGATATGTGGTCGCGATGGCCGACGCTCGTGCGAGCGCTCGGCGTCCTCGTGCTCAGTATGGTGATGGCCTTCGCCGCTGTCATCCTGCGGTGAAGACCGTGGCAATCGGGGGTGCCGCGACCGCGGTTTCCGTCCCGGTCATGTGGGATTTTCTGGGCTATAGCTTCGAGGCCGGCCCGTTCGTCATCACCGTCTGCGCCACGCTGATGACCCGCCTGATCGTCTCTCTCAACACCGGCGGCCGTAAGCGCGTGCTGCTCGATGTCTCGGTGACCGCACTATCAGTGCTGGTCGCCTCTCTCTGGACGCAATCGAACGACCTCGCCCTCCTGCCGGCGGGGCTGTCGGGCATCGCCTTCGGGGCGCTCGGCATCGGCATCATCGGCCTCGCAAAGAGCCAGGCCACGATCGCGTTTCGTGCCGCACTTCATACCTTTGTCCGCAGCCTTGGCGCCGGACGGCCACCGGAAAACCCGGACGCATAACCTTAAATCAAGGAACGGTCTGATGATCGAATGGGCGAAGGTCCAGGCGGCGCTGACGCGTGCCGGCTATCCGTGTGGGGCGGCCGACGGCGACCCGCGCGTGAAGACGTTCACGGCCCTGTTCGCGTTCGCCGCCGGCCGTCAGCCGGACGAGACGATTGCCGCGCTCGGCCGCGCCGGCGCGGCGCGGCTTCGCGATGACGCGATCTGCGGCACGCCCCAGCGCCTGGCTGAGTTCCTCGCCCAGTGTTGCAACGAGACGGGCGGCTTCGTCCGGTTCGAAGAGGATCTGCGCTACAGCGCGGGCGGCATGCTGAAGACGTGGCCAACGCACTTCACGCCTTCGCAAGCGATTGCGGCGGTCGGCCGGCCGATCGAGATCGCCAGCCGCGCCTATGGCGGGCGCAACGGCAACGCCCCCTACCCGTCCCGCGACGGCTTCACCTATCGCGGCCGCGGCATGCTCCAGCTCACCGGCAAGAGCAATTATGCCATCTATGGGGAGCTGCTGGGGCTGCCCCTGCTTGCGCAGCCTGACCTCGCCGCGGATCCGGCCGATAGCCTCCTGATCGCCCGCGAGTTCTGGCGGAAGGGCCGCGTCAACGACGCGATCGACAAAGGCGATTTCGTCAACGCACGCCAGATCACGAACGGCGGCGCGATCGGCCTGACCGCCGTTGCGGCGATCCGCACGCGGCTGTTGCAGGTGCTGGCATGAAGCTGCTTTCGCCCATCCTAAAAGAGGTGACGGATAGCGCGGGCGGGCTGTACCTGTGGATCTATTGCCCAGGCTGCGAAAGCGAGCACAGCTTGAGGATCCGCACGCCTCACGGCGATAACTGGAGCTGGAACGGCAACGCGGACCGGCCGACCTTCCGGCCCTCTTTGCTTGTGCGGACCTGCCGTGCAGTCGATCCGTCGTTCGTTCCAGAGCCGGGCGACCCGCCGGAGGTCTGCCACTCTTACATTATCGATGGCCGTATCCAGTTTCTCGCCGACAGCACGCATGCGCTCGCCGGGCAAACGATCGACCTGTCGGCGTTTGAACTATGACCGAACGCCTATTTCCGGTCATCGCGCGGGACACCCAGGGCAAAAGCATCAACGCGCGCATCCCGTGGCGTCTTGTTGAAGCATTCCGTCACCAGTGCGAAGAAATGTGCGGCGGGCAGACGCTGGAGCGCATCGCCGAGCGTGGTGGCATGAGCTGGCGCGAACTCGCTCACGCCCTTGCCGGCTTGAGAATGGGAGCGCTCGTTCATGATGATCGCGCCCATCAGATCATGGTGATGGGCGCGCTTCACCTTCTTGATCGGCAGGGTGATCCGCGCGGTTCTCTCAAAAGAGTCTGACGATCAAATGTAGACCGCCCACAATGTTATGTCCGATTCATCGATCGTAAGGTAAAACTGTTCAGGTGAGCAGAAACTTATTTTACCGATGAGGCCAATCGCCATACCCTTATGAATATCGGCGAGTTTTGATACGGGAAGAGTAATTTTCACTTAAATCATCCTTTCTGAATTCGTCAACAGCGACGATTTGTTCATCATATTCGGTTTCGGCCGGCTCCGCATTATTGTTTTAAAGGATAGTCCATGTCCGATATCCCAGCGCCGGCCGCAACGGCCGCGCGCGCACTTCTCGCGTCTGCCGTCCGTCACGCCCTCACCGCCGCCGGTACTGCGCTCGTCACGCGCGGCCTGGTCGATCAGGGTGCGGTCGACGGGTTCATGGCTACTGGTGTCGAGATGGTCGTCGGCGCCCTGATCGTCGCCGGGGCGACTTGCTGGGGGCAGTTCCGCGCATGGATGTCGCACGGCCGCTTTGCCGCCGCCTGGGCCGCTCTCAACGGCGAGCAGCAGTCGGCCGGCGTTGCCGGCGCGATGGCCTCTCTTTCCCCCGCTGCCGCCGGTCAGGCCGACAGCGCCGGGCCCGCAGCCTGACCACCATTCCCGATCGGAGTTTGATATGTCGAAATTGTTTGTCGGCTTCCTCAATGCCGCCCAGCTCGCCGCGCTGCATGCGGCTGGCCATGTGCTCGAAAGCCGTGCCCTCTCGGCCGGTCAGCAGCTCGTTGCTACGCTCAAGGGCACGTCAATCGGCGCGGCCGTCGTCGGCGACATCAAGGCGCTCACCGATTCGTCGCTGTCGGGCGCGGAGAAGTTCGAGAAGGTGGTCGCCAATACCGCGCCGCTCGTTCTGCAATACGTGGTCGGCGGCGGTTTCTCGACGATCGTGGGCGACGCCAAGGATCTCGCGCGCGAGCTGGTCCAGTCGCTCTACAACGACGTGATCGGTTCGGCGACGAAGGCTGCGGATGCCGCCGCCGCCACCCGCCTGCTCGCGACGCAGAAGGAGACCTGATGGGTCGGCGGTCGCTTAATCTCAATTTGGCCCCATCAGGGCGTCGATCTTAGGAACCGGCCTGACCCTTTATTACGTCTTCCAGCGTGGAGTTGGTGAGGACGACCTCCTGCTCCGCGAGCTCCCCAACATCAATCCCTCTCTGGCCATCCAGTCGGCCACGCTTGCGACGTTTCTAGCAATAAATTCGTTCATCAATATGAACGCATCTTGCGCCACTTCCAACGGCACCACCGGAGCGGCTTTCTGCGGGAGCTGATGCACCGCCCCTCGATTGATGCGCGGAATGCTTGTATTAACGTCTAGGTAATATCCCCACGGCGTAGATGGAAATATTTGGAAACCATAAAATACGCCAATTCCAAATCTCGTGAATTGAACAAATTTAAAATTGAGACCCATCCCCTGCAGGGTGGCCATGTTCCAAGGAACCTCGGAAATTACCAAAGCAAATACAAATGTCGACGTGCGGGGATCGTGGGCAGCGATATCGATTACGGTATCACGATTGTTGGCATTGAGATTGTATTTTGACTCGCTTAGATCCTGGACAACCTTTGCATGGAAAATTGTTGCCCAGCCTTCAGGTCGCCTCGGCATGAATTTGACAGTCTCAATCAGATCGCCGGAGTCGAGCAGGCGCGTTCGCTTAATCGTACATCCAGTGCTTCGCTCGCCCCCGTGCACAGAAATGTGATCTTCGATCAGGCCCTTGTCCCCATCCCACCCCAAATTAACTGGCTTGGGCGTTAAGATAACAATTTGGTCCGCGGATCGCTCGCGCACCGCGAATAGCTCTTTTGGCACCCCGCCGACGGTGAGCTGGAAGCGAGTTTTTGGCTTTTTAGCAGACACTAAGAGCGAGCTTACTGGCAATGCCAACTAATGCGAAACAAACACGCGCGCTCATCGAAGGACGGGGCTCGAGCGCATGCCCGCGTCCCCGACCGCTGTCGACGTACTGTTCGCCGCCCATTTGCAGATCAAGACCGATCCGCGTTTTAGGATCAGCTTTACGCGCCAAGCTTGTCGCGCGCGGCGTCAGCCAAAAACCGCGAGCGATTGGCGGCGACGCGGTCGATGCGCGCGAGAAGCCCTTCCTCGATCGAGATTTGCACGCGAACCGATTTGCCCGGCCGTTCGCCCCGAACGAGGATGCGCCCGACTTCGTGGCTCCCCTCCTCAGGCTCGATCGCCTCGATATCCGAAGCCTCGGGGAACGGATCGCCATGTTCAGCCATAACCGCCAGATGCCCATGCAGGGCCTCTTCGGCACCGAGCGCGGCTTCCTGCACAGTCGCGCCGGCCGACACACAGCCGGGCAGATCGGGGAAATAGACGCCAAATCCTTCGGCGTCGCGCTCGATGATCGCTGGATAATATACGGTTGCCATGGCCGGCTCCTTGGTAGGGTAGGGTAGGGTAGGAAATTCGGGGCCCCTCAGGGGAGGGGCACCCCGGTCTGTCTGCTGATGCTCTTGAGTGTCCCGATCGGCAGGTGCTTCTTCGGGTGAGGGACCGTCGCCGTCCCGGGCTTCACCGGGTGGCGGAAGCTCTTGTGGCTTCCGGTCTGGCGCACCTCGTACCAGCCATCCGCTTCGATCTTCCTGATGACGTCCCGGCTTCGCATCGTCTCGTCTCCCTGTGTGTGTATTCTATACACAACTGTGAGCCGGGCTGCAAGACATTTATACACAATAATTACACAACGAGACACGCCCGCTCGCTGATATATCGGCCGGCGGGGGTTCCGTGCGTCAACACGGAAACCGACGGGCACGAACCCGTC
The DNA here is from genome assembly GCF_044905095.1 of Sphingomonas sp. MMS24-J13. Taxonomy (NCBI): domain Bacteria; kingdom Pseudomonadati; phylum Pseudomonadota; class Alphaproteobacteria; order Sphingomonadales; family Sphingomonadaceae; genus Sphingomonas; species Sphingomonas sp. MMS24-J13. The sequence continues at coordinate 4,380,791 of NZ_CP173258.1, read as the reverse complement.
ACTAGCGGCCGGCCAGCCGCATCGCCCCGCACCCGTGCACCGGGCGGGGCTCCCTGAGAGCAAATAAAAGATGGAGTCTATACTGAATGACGTGCAGCCGGTTTTGCCGGCCGCGCCGTACCTTGGCGGCAAGCGCAATCTGTCGCGCCGTATCTGCGCAATCCTCCGCGAAATCCCGCATCAAACCTACGTCGAGCCGTTCGTGGGCATGGGCGGCATTTTCCTGCGCCGCGATCGGCGGCCGCGCTCCGAGGTCATCAACGATCTGTCGGGCGACGTGGCGACGCTCTTCCGCATCCTCCAGCGCCATTATGAGGCGTTCATGGATATGTTGCGGTGGCAGCTCACCAGCCGGGCCGAGTTCGATCGGCTGCGCCAGCAGGAAGCTTCCACACTCACCGATCTGGAGCGGGCCGCCCGCTTCCTTTACCTCCAGCGCCTGGCATTCGGCGGCAAGATCGAGGGCAGGACGTTTGGTGTCAGCCGGGGAAGGTCCGGCCGGTTCGATGTGACGAAGTTGGAGCCGATGCTCGCCGAAATCCACGAGCGCCTCGCGGGCGTGGTGATCGAGCAGCTTCCGTACGGCGATCTGATACGCCGCTATGATGGGCCGGACGTCTTGTTCTACCTCGACCCGCCCTATGTCGGTTGCGAGGATGACTATGGCGCTGGCTTCGACGAGGCGGATTTCGCGCGCATGGCCGAGCAGCTCGCCGGCATTGCAGGGCGCTTTTTGCTGTCGATCAACGATACGCCGTTGGCGCGGGAAGTGTTCGGCCGGTTCGATATGGAGGCGGTGCCGGTGACCTATACCATCGGCACCAGTCACGGCGCCGGGCAACGCGCCGGCGAACTGATCGTCAGCAAGGGCGTCGTCCCGTAGGTGGATGCAGGCGGTCGGCGGCCTGAGGTGCGAAGCCGACTATTTCGGCTGCCAACCGCAGGGCGTGACCTCTATTCCACGCCAGTGGAGCTCCGCGGTGATGAGGTCACATTGCTCGCCGTCCTCCTCGATCCGTGCGGTCTCGTACATCTCGAGCAGGCTATCGTCGTCGATCACCCGTAGCTTGTTCTCGGTCATGGCAGCGTCCCCTTTGTCCCCGCTTAACTATCGGCGCGGGCATAAGGGTGCTCGGCTGCCACGATCGCGACCGCCTTCTCGATGGCTGCAATCTGGGCGCGCGAGCCCTTCGGCTCGACGCTCCAGTTGCAGCGCGGGCGCCAGACAATGTCGTGGATGGTTATCGGTCCGATCGCGTCTAGCCACGCCGCGGGCTCACGTCCAACCGCGCCCGCCAGCAAGGTCGCCAGCAGGTCGCGGATTTGTTCTGCCGTCAGGCGGTCGTCGGCCACCCTATTTCGGGCAGGGCGCGAACTTGCCCTTCTTGGGACCGGCGGACCAATGGCATTTGCCGGTTTTGTCCTTGTAGGTGTCGCCCGCGGGCGCAGCGGCAGCAGGCGGGCATGCGATGAACCGCTTGGTCTTCGGATCTTTGCACGGAGCGCCGATCGACGGCGCTGCGATCAGCGCGGCGGCAGTGAGCGCAAGCATCAGCTTTTTCATGGCATTCCTCCTTTGAGTCGCGCGGCGCATCATCGGCCGTTCGCGTGATCGCGCAAGCTTGATAGGTGCCGCTCCAGCGCTAACCACTCATCCTCACTGGCCGGCGGCCGCCACGCGGATCCTGGACTATCGAAGGTAGGCCGGATGCGCGGCCAGCACCCGCCGCAGCTCGAGCAGCGCAAATGCTTTCCCGCCGCCTCGTTGTTACGCGGCCATCCGCGCATCCGGAAATAGCGCACCAACGCGGGGCCCGGCAGGGCCGTTCGGTTTGAACATCGCATGCAGGTAACCAAGATGTTGGCGCCGTGGGCTGCCATCTGATCGAGAGACCGAAATACGGGCCAACCCATCCGGCGCTATGCCGCGGGCGGCAAGCGCACCTGGCGCAAGATCGCGTCCATAGCAGCCCATAGCAAATCCGAGCGGAGAGCGTCGCTCTCCGCGCCAGCCCATTCCCAGAAGCAATCGGCCAGATCCGTCGAGCCGCAAAGCGGGAGCAGCGACATCAACGCCTGGCGCACTTCGCGGGTTTTGACCGCCCCGGAATGGGCGCGATCTCGCGCAGCGCACAGGATCTCGATCGCCGCCGCTGGCTCAATTGATGCGCCGCCGGGCAGCCATCCCCGAGGCCCGCGAAGGCGCTCCTTCGGCTTGGCGACGACAGTCTGTTCCGGCGGACTTTCGATCCTCTCGCGAGCGTCTTGCTTTGCCCACCGTGCCTCGGCCGCGCTATCGTACGCGGGCTCGGGCCAAGGGGACCCCGTCTTAAACCGGTTCCACCCTCGACAGCCGGGCGTAAGCCGACACCGGCAGCGGCGATTCCATAAGCGATATTCGAGCCCGACTTTTCCGATCAGGGCGATGAGATCGACATCGCGCGATTTGCCGCATTTTGAGCAGGCCGCGGAGACGCGCGTTCGCCTGCTGAGCAAATCCCCGAGCGTCGAGCCCGGGCCTGTTGCCGTCACAGCAGTTCACGCTCTTCAGTAGGTTTTTAAAGGTCGAACATCGTGTCCCGCACGTACGCTTCGTCTGCTGCCTCAAATGAGACCGGCTCAAAACCCTCGAATCGGCGGAAATCGCCGCCGGTATCTTGCCCCCAGCCCATCGGAGCTGCGATCAGGAACTCGCCGGTCTTCTCATCAAGCACCTGGCGGCCCCACGAACCGAGCTTGCGCTCGCCGGTCGCGCTGATCAGCCAAGCAACCGGAGCTTTCACGAAATCATAGGTTTCGATCGGCTGCGGGCCTTCGGGGGTGACGTTCGTATGCATCGCGACTCGACTCCTTGTCTCCCCATCATGAGAACACAATGAGAACATCAGGGCAAGAGATCGACTCGCCTTACCGGCCTCGCGTTGGGAATACCGGGCCGCGCACCGTCATGCGGTCCGCCGGATAAGGTCGCTGGAGCGCGACCACCTCGTCGTAGGACCCGCGCAGCCACCGCTCGTGATCTTCGGGCCGCAGGATCGTGATCATCGCCTTCGGGTGGATAGGCGCGACGAGCTCATTCGGGTCGCACGTCACCATCGTGAAGCCTTTCCCCCGTCCTTCACGTGCTGCCAGAAGCCAGCGATCGCGAATAACGGCTGGTCCGCCACCTGAAACCACATTTCGCCTTTGAGCGGCGGCTTGCCGTCGCCCAGGTCGACCTTGTCCGGGGTCCACTCGCAGAACTCGGTCAGCGGGATCAGGCAACGATTCTCAGGGTTTGCCGCCAGACGCCGCCATTGCGGCAACCCGAGCTGGCGGACATTTGTCATTGCCCAGGCAGCTTGCCCGCCGAGGACATCCCAGCTCATGATGTCGACGCCACGCTCGCCCGCTTCTTCGCGGACAACATAGGCGCGGCTCTTCGGCATCAACTCTTTCCAGTTGAACCGGTTATCTGTCGGCCGCGGCGCAAGCCAGGTTGCACCGAACCGCTCGAATAGCGTCTCCGGATCGCCGTCGTGCCTCGCACGATTGCACATCAGGTATCGAGTTCGCGGCGTTCGATCTCCGCGATGAGAATGTCGCCTGCCGGATCCTCGACGTCGGTCGCATCATACCGCCTGACCAGGTCCTTGTCGGTCATTGTGCCGACGGCAGTGCGCAGCGAGTTGAGGTCATCCATGTCGGCGAGGATATGGTGCGGAACCGCCGAGCGCAAATCGCCGAAGTGCCCAGGTGGTCACCAGTTCGATGGCTCCCAACCGGCCGGCAGCCCCAGCTGCAACTGGATGCCATTGAGCGAAGCGCTCAGGTTCTGCCAACGCCCAATCTTCTTGCCCCAGTTGGCGGCGACCCAGAACTGATCGAGCGGCCAGCGTTCGTGGCAGCCATCCTTGAGCGCACGCAGGGCATCGCGAATTGCAGGCAGATCGACCGGCTCCCCTTCCCTCACGGCCAGCGCATCGTGGAGCACTTGGAGTGCAAACGCCTGGTCGGCGGATAAAGGTTGATTCGGGGGCATGGCCAAGCGTTATCGGTCCGGTGCAACTCCGGTGCAATTGCCCGATGTTCGCTTGATGTTTCTTATACGTTCCGTATCTCCTAGAGGGGAACAACGGCTAAAAACTGCGCAAAACCGATCTGTCCTCTTCCTTCGGGAGGCAGGGGCCGGAGGTTCGAATCCTCTCTCCCCGACCATTTCATTTTGCGACGAACTGGCCTTCGGGCGACCTTCGTTGACCAAGTGGAACGATTTCCATCAGCGGCAGTTTAAAATCCAGCACGTCTGCAGGGGCAGACGGGCGCCGGAGATCATCCATGACGCTGCTTTCGCTGATTATAACCCTGGTCGTGGTTGGCGTGCTCTTGTGGCTGGTCAACAATTACATTCCGATGGACGGCAAGATCAAAAACATCCTGAATGTCGTCGTGGTCATTCTGGTGGTGTTGTGGCTGCTTCAGTCCTTTGGTCTTCTGGGCTCGCTCGGCGGCGTTCACGTCGGCTAAGCCGCTCTGGTAGTCAGGGTTTTCCGGGAGCGCGGTCCAGATGGTGGACCGCGCTCTCGCTGTTTCCGGCGCCGGGCCGAGTGCGCCCAGACTCGCCAGCGTCACGCGAATTGGGGTAGACACGCGCCATGGTATTGGGTCTGTTCATCGCGTTGGCGATCGCTGCCGCGGGCGGCACGGTGATCGCCTATCTTCTCGTCGATCGCCATCGCGCCCGCTACAAGCTCGACACCTATGGGCGTCCTTCGGGGATAAAACCGGCGAAATCGTTCGTGTGCCCCGATTGCCTTCATCGCAGCTATGCCGAACAGCATATCCGGGAACGCTTCTGCCTGAAGTGCGGCAAAAGCTTCCCGGAACACGAGAAGGACAGGGAGAAGGCATGACGCCGCGATTCGAGGGCAAGATCGTACTGGTGACCGGAGCTGCGAGCGGGATCGGGCGGGCGGCAGCCAGGCTGTTTGCCGAAGAGGGCGCGCAACTCGTACTGGCCGATCGCAATCTGACTGGCGCGGAGGATGCGGCACATGCGATTGGCGGCGAGGCCATAGCGGTAGCGGCCGACATTTCCGATTTTGCATCGTGCGAGGCGATGGTCGCGGCGGCGACCCGGGCCTTTGGCGGGCTCGATATCGCGTTCAACAATGCCGGCATCCCTTCCGGCATCGGCGGCGAATTCGAGGATTTCGCGATCGAGGACTGGCAACGGATCCTGTCGACCAATCTTTCGGGCGTCTTCTATTCGATCAGGGCCGAGGTGCCGGCGCTGAAGGCACGCGGCGGCGGCTCGATCGTCGTCACTGCATCGATCGCAAGCCTGATCGCCGCGCCGGGCATGGCGGCCTACGTTGCCAGCAAACATGGTGTCGGCGGGCTGGTGAAGGCCGCCGCGATCGACCTGATCAAGCACAATATCCGCGTCAACGCGATCTGCCCTGGCATGGTCGATACCGCGATGCTCGCCGCCGCGACCGCCATCCCCGAAGTACTGGCGGGCATGAAGGCCGCCACCCCGATCGGCCGGATCGCCACGCCCGAGGAAGCGGCGCGGGCGGCGTTGTTCCTGGCGTCGGAAGAAGCGAGCTATATGGTCGGCGCGCTGATGGCGGTCGATGGCGGCGTGAGTCTACAATAACGTCGTCATTCCCGCGGAGGCGGGAATCCATAGACTCCGAACCTTTGAGAATATGGATTCCCGCCTCCGCGGGAATGACGGGTTATTTCAATTAAACCGCCGTCCAGCGCACCAGCATCGGCTTGCCTTCGACTGGGACGTAATCCTCGTCGCGAACGCGCAGCCCCTGTTCGGCGGCGAGGCCGCGCAGGATCAGATAGTCGCTCCAGCGCGTGATACCCCCGATCGGACCGCTCACGTTTCGCAACATATCCCGCCACAATCGCACCGGATCGCCCTCCAGCGCGATCAGGCGCTGGCCCCTGGCCGCTTGCGCGATCGCGCGAGCCTCGGGCGAGGCCGGGTCGAACAGCAGGACCCCGGACGCACGCGGCGTCGTACCCGCCGACGCCACCGCCGGGGCCAGAAAAGCCGCGCCGCCGAGGCCGAGGGCTGCACGGCGATCGATCTGCGGCCCGCTCATTTCTTGCCCCTCGCCAGATAGGCCGCGATCGCCGCCAGCTGTCTGTCGCTTACCTCGCCGCGCGAGATCGCCGGCATGTTGCCAATGCCGGTGCGCGCCGCGGTCGTAACGTAATCCGGGGTGAGATCGTCCCGCTTCTCGAGTTCGGCCACCTTGGGGTCTACCCGGCGCGCGAGCAGGCCGGTGCCCATCCCGCCCGGCCCATGGCACATCGCGCATTTCTCGTGGAACAGCGCCTTGCCGTCGCCTGGCGTCTGCGCGCTCGCCGATGCGCCCAGCAAAACGAGCCCGAGCATTCCCAAGGCGGCTCTCATGACCGGCGCTCCTTCGCATAGGCGGCAGGCCAGATGCCACTCTTGCCCGGCGCGAGGATGCCCGCGGGATCGAGCGCGTTCTTGACCTTCTCGTTCAGCCGCCGGAGCGCATGATCGTTGAAATCATAGGTATCGGCGACGGTATCCATATAATCGAGATGCGTGCGATATTCGCCATAGCCCTGCTTGCGCGCGTCCGCGATCAGGGTGCGCAGGAACGGATCGACCCGCTTCAGGAAGGCCGGATCGTCCTTGTTGATCAGAAGCGCGTTAACGTTGATCAGGTGGCGCTCGCCGAACGCGAAGCTCGCCTGATAATCCATCCCATATTCCTTGTAGCGGGCATAGGTACGGTGGAATTGCTCGACCGCCAGCTTCCCCGATTGCGGCAGGATCGGCGAGAAACCGATATGGCCGCCGCGCCCGCCGAACCAGTTGATGTTCTGCATCGGGAAGGTCATCGGCACGCCGTACCAACCGCCCTGGCTCGGGATCATCGCGTCGCCCCTGCGCCAGAGTTGAGGCTTGATCGCCATCGGCTTGATCGCCTGGAGCGCCTGTTCGAGGATCGCATAGGCCGCGTTGGTGACGGATTCGCGCCCGTAGAGCCGCAGGCTCACCCCCCACCAGCCGAGCCCGAACTGCTTGCGAATCTTCGCGATCACCTCGTCCGAAAGCGAGCCGGGCTTGTCGGTCCACTGGCTGCGCGTGGTGAGGATATTGGCGGCACGGAACCAGTTGCCGATCGTCGGCGATTGCTGGAGCAACCCCTCGCGCCGCAGCGCGCCGATCGTGTCGATCAGCGGCCCCAGATCCTCCGGCAGGTCCATCTCGACATCCATGCCGCGGACCTGTTCGGGCTCGGGCATCAGCCACATGTTGGCCTTGGTGACGATGCCGAAATTGGACTGGACGAACATCTGGTCCCACGCCGGCCCGAAGCCGTAGCGATAGAGATTCCAGGTCGGCGAATTGGCCATCGCGCCCATGCCGGTGCGCACCAGATCGCCATCGGGCAGCACCACCTCGAGCCCGCACAGCTTGGTCGTGTTCTCGCCATAGGGCGTGTAGCCGAGCCCGCGATCGAGCGCGTTGCCGATCACCGATCCCCAGCTGTTGCCCGGCACCGACAGCCACAGCGGTACCTTGTGCGCCTGCAGATAATCGTAGAGATCGTAGAAGCCGACCCCGGGCTCGAGCAGGACCGAGCCGCTCTCCAGATCGAGTTCGATCTTCTTCATCCGCGACATATCGAGGACGATCGAGCCCGAAAGCTCGGGCGCGGACGCGCCGTAACCCAAATTCTTGCCACGACTGATCGGCCAGATCGGCATGCGATTCTCGGCTGCGATCTTCACGATCGCACGCACTTCCTCGGTGCTGATCGGGGCTACCGCGCCATAAGCATGGTGGCGGCCCTCATCGACCGCGAATTTGTCGACATAGGTGTCGCGGTCCTCGGCAGTGGCGAAGACATTCTCCGCCCCCACCACGCGCGCAAACGCCTTGAGCGCGCGATCCATGGCCGCAGCGGTGACGCCGGGCGGGAAAATCGGGTCCATTCTTGCCCCTCTCCTTTGTCACGGATGTTACAATTCCGTGGGAGAGTGTGCAAGCCTGCGGGCTAGTCCACCCACTCCAGGCCGATATCGCGATAGAGGCTGCGATCTTCCTCCCAGCGCGGGTTGACCTTGACGTGGAGGAACAGGTGCACCGTCTGGCCGGTGATGCGCGCCAGTTCCTCGCGCGCTTTCTGGCCGATCTCCTTCAGCCGTGCGCCGCGCGCGCCGAGGATGATCGCCCGCTGCGTCTCGCGCGCGACGAGGATCTGCTGGTGGATCGCGACCGATCCGTCGCGGCGCTCCTCATATTTCTCGGTCTCGACCGCGCTGTCGTAGGGCAGCTCGGCACGCAGCTGCAGATAGAGCTGCTCGCGCGTCACCTCGGCCGCGAGCATCCGTTCGGATGCGTCGGAGACCTGGTCCTCGGGATAATGCCACGCGCCTTCCGGCATGCGCCGCGCAAGATCGGCCTTGAGCTCGGGCACACCATCGCCCGACAGCGCGGAGACGAAGAAGATCGCTTCCGGATTCAACAGCGCCTGCAGTTCGGAGGCCAGGCCGAGCAGCGGCCCCTTGTCGGCGATATCGACCTTGTTGAGGATCACGATCTTGGGTTCGGACCGGGCTGCGACAGCCTCGACCACCGCGCGCGCGGCCGCGTTGAAGCGGCCCTTCGAATCGATCACGAGCGCGATCAGGTCCGCGCCTTCGGTACCGCCCCAGGCGGCAGCGACCATTGCCCGATCGAGCCGGCGTTGCGGCGTGAATATGCCGGGCGTATCGACCAGCAGCAATTGCGCCTCGCCCTCGATCGCGATGCCCATCAGCCGCGCGCGCGTCGTCTGCGCCTTGGGACTGACGATCGCGACCTTCTGGCCGACCAATGCATTGACCAAAGTCGACTTGCCCGCATTGGGCGCGCCGACGACCGCGATCAGGCCGCAATGTTGGGTCATGTCAGCTGCTCCAGCAGGGTTGCAGCGGCCGCAGTCTCGGCCTCCTGCTTGGATGTTCCTTCGGCGGTAGCGCTGCCGCCTTTCTTGCCGCCGACCTCGACCCGGACCGTGAAGCGCGGCGCATGATGCGGCCCACTGCGGCCTTCGAGCGTATAGACCGGAGGACGGCACTGGTGTGCCGCCGCCCATTCCTGCAGGCCCGACTTGGGATGCTTGGGCGCCTCGATCAGCAGATCGAGTTTCGGCCCCCAGGCGCGGCGAACGAAGGCCGACGTGGTGGGGAAATCCGTCTCGCGGAACAATGCGCCGATCAGCGCCTCGACCGCATCGCCGACGACATTGTCGCTGAGCGTCGCACCGTCCTCGCGCGCCTGCTTGCCCAGGATCAGGCGTTCCGGAACACCGATCGCGCGGCCGATATCGGCGCAGCTCTCGCGGCTGACGAGGGCGTTCAGCCGTGCCGAGAGCTTGCCTTCGGGCTCGTCGGGAAAACGGCCATAGAGCCAGTCCGCGACCGCGAGGCCGAGCACGCGATCACCGAGGAATTCAAGCCGCTCATAGCTTGGCCCGCCCTGGCTGCCGTGCGTGAGGGCACGCGAAAACAACCCGGGATCGCGGGGCGTGTGGCCGAGGGCCTTCGTGATCCAGTCGGAAAGTGCGGTGTCCGCCATCCGTAGCCCTTAACGCGGTGGGGCGACTTATTAAAGCGCCTCCCCGTTGCGCGACAGGGAGGCGCTTTAGCGCGGGAAGAGCCGGAACTGGGTCGGCAATACCGCGATCTGCGTACCCGTCGCCGGGGCATTTTCGGCATAATCGAGTTCCAACAGCCCATCGGCACCTGCGATCACGCCCTCGACCCGGAATATCCCACCTTTCGGACGGACGTGCGTGACATTGGCCAGGATCGCGCTCTCGCCATCGGCCAGGCGGAAATGGTGCGGGCGGAAGAACAGGGTTGCAGGTCCATCGGCGGCATCGGCCGCGCTTATATCCAGCGCCCGATCGCCGAAGCGGATCGCGCCGCTCGACACCGTCACCGGCAACTGGTTCGATTCGCCGACGAAATCGAACACGAACGCCGACGCGGGATTGGCGTAAAGCTCTTCGGGGGTCGCGACCTGTTCGATCTGGCCCTTGTTGACGACGACGATACGATCGGCGAGTTCGATCGCCTCCTCCTGATCGTGGGTCACGAAGATCGAGGTGAGGCCGACGCGATCGTGCAGTTCGCGCAGCCAGCGTCGCAGATCCTTGCGCACCTTGGCGTCGAGCGCGCCGAAGGGCTCGTCGAGCAGCAGGATGCGCGGCTCGACCGCGAGCGCGCGGGCGAGTGCGACGCGCTGGCGCTGGCCGCCGGAAAGCTGCGCCGGGTAGCGTTCGCCCAGGCCGCCGAGCTGGACGAGCTGGAGCAACTCCTCGACCCTTGCCTTGATTGCGGCCTTGGCCGGGCGTTCGCTGCGCTTGCGCACCGTCATCCCGAAGGCGACGTTGTCGGCCACCGTCATGTGGCGGAACAACGCATATTGCTGGAAGACGAAGCCCACCTTGCGCGCCGCGATCGGCACCGCCGACACGTCCTCGCCATCGAACAGGACCGCGCCTTCATCGGCGAAATCGAGGCCGGCAAGGATGCGCAGCAAAGTCGTCTTGCCCGAACCCGAAGGGCCGAGCAGCGCCAGGAATTCGCCCGATTCGACCTGCAGATCGACGCTGTCGAGCGCCGGAAAGCGGCCGAACCGGCGCGTGACGTCTTGAACAGTAATGGCGGTCAATGCCGTGCGCCCCCAGTTTGGCCGTAGCGCCATTCGAGCAGCGTCTTGACCACCAATGTCACCAGCGCGAGCAGCGCCAGCAGCGAAGCGACCGCGAAGGACGCCTGGAAATTATATTCGTTGTAGAGGATCTCGATCTCCAGCGGCATCGTGTTGGTCTCGCCGCGGATATGGCCCGAGACGACCGAGACCGCGCCGAACTCGCCCATCGCGCGGGCGTTGCACAGCAGCACCCCGTAGAGCAGCCCCCAGCGGACATTGGGCAGGGTGACGTGCCAGAAGGTCTGCCAGCCATTCGCGCCGAGCGAGACGGCGGCCTCCTCGTCGTCGCGCCCCTGCTCGGTCATCAGCGGGATCAGCTCGCGCGCGACGAAGGGAAAGGTGACGAAGGTGGTGGCGAGCACGATGCCCGGCACCGCGAACACGATCTGCACATCATGCTCGGCCAGCCATGGCCCGATCCAGCCGTTCGCACCGAACATCAGGATGTAGATCATGCCGCCCACCACCGGAGAGACCGACAGCGGCAGGTCGATCAGGGTGATCAGGAAGCCCTTGAAGCGGAAATCGAACTTGGTGATCGCCCAGGATGCGGCAAGCCCGAAGACCAGGTTGAGCGGCACCGCGATCGCCGCGGTGATCAATGTCAGCCGGATCGCGGCGAGCGCGTCGGCATTGTCGATCGCGCCGGTATAGGCGCCCCATGCGGTGCCGAACCCGCCGATGACATGGCTGACGGCACTGCCGATCGCGCCATGCGCGACGGCGCGTCCGGCAAGCGCCAATCCCGCAATCGCTGCCGGCATCGCCTGTGCGAAGACGGTCAGCAAAGGCAGCAGGAGGAAGAAGAGCAGGAAGATCAGCGCCAGCCCGATCAACAGCCGGCGCATCCATTCGCTCTCGCGCGGCGCGTTCATGCCATCCTCCCGCGCGACCACACCTGGATCAGGTTGATCACCAGCAGCATGCCGAACGAGAACAGCAGCATCACCGTGGCGATCGCGGTAGCGCCGGCATAATCGAATTGCTCGAGCTGCTGGACGATCCTCAGGGGGGCGATCTCGGTGGAGAACGGCATGTTGCCGGCGATGAAGATGATCGATCCATATTCGCCGATGCCGCGCGCGAAGGCGAGCGCGAAGCCGGTGATGAGCGCGGGCGCGACGGCAGGCAGGATCACCCGCCGGAAAGTGGTGAAGCGCCCGGCGCCAAGCGAGGCGGCCGCCTCCTCGACGTCGGCACCAACATCGGCCAGCACCGGTTCGACCGAGCGCACCACGAACGGCAGCCCGATGAAGATCAGCGCAAAAACGATGCCGAGCGGCGTGTAGGCGATCTTGATCCCGAGCGGCGCCAGCCAGCTTCCGACGATCCCGGTATTGGCATAGATTGCCGTGAGCGAAATGCCCGCGACCGCGGTTGGCAACGCGAACGGCAGGTCGACCATCGCCGAGATCAGCCGTTTGCCCGGAAATTCATAGCGCACGAGGATCCAGGCGACGAGCAGCCCGGTCACCATGTTGATCGCCGCCGCCGCCGCCGCCGCGCCGAAGCTCAGCCGATAGGCCATCAACGTGCGCGTGTTGAACGCCGCATGCGCGAACGCGGTCGGGCCCATACCCGCGCTCTTCACGAACACGGTCGAGAGCGGGAGCAACACGATGATCGAGAGATAGAATATGGCGAAGCCGAGCGTAAGCCCGAAGCCCGGCAGCACCGTGCCGGGCGCGCGTGCGCGCCGCCTTGCCGTGGCAGACATTGCCACGCTCAGCCGCGCTCGCTAGCGGGCGACCGGTCGCCGGAAATCATCATGAAAGCCCCATATCGCGCGAATCTTGGACGGGTTTCCTACTACGGAGCTAGGATATGTTGTCCATGCAATTCATATATACGGCTAAATAGACTGGCTTAACCACAAAGCCGCCGACGGTGCAGATGTCCACTGCCGCCCCGGCTGCTCCAGATATCGCACGGGAAGGGCAAGCCCATGTTTCTGTTTCGAGGTCGCGAATCACATCCGCGCTCGATCGTAAAGGCGATCAGCTGGCGCACGTTGGGTTCGATCGACACGTTCGTGCTCGGGCTGATCTTCACCTCCGACGTGAAGGTCGCCGGCTCGATCGCGGGCACCGAGGTGGTGACCAAGATCCTGCTTTATTATTTTCACGAGCGGGTTTGGGCGCTGGTTCCGTGGGGTCATGCGAGGCTTCCTCACTCACCGACCTTGACCAGCCCGCCCACTGGCTCTTAAGGGGCGCGTCTGCGTTGAAGCGCAGCACCCCCTGTGGCGATCGTAGCTCAATTGGTTAGAGCGCCGGTTTGTGGTACCGGAGGTTGCGGGTTCAATCCCCGTCGATCGCCCCACTTCTTATGATTTACGCTCCGAACGGGGCGGCCCAAAATCCTCCCCGGGCCGGGGAGGATTTCATGCTTCGGGCACGACCTGCGCCTGCGCCGGCTCGTAGCCGCGCTTGCTCTCGCGCCAGGCGGTATAGATCCCGCTCGCCGCGATCAGTGCCGCGCCGCCCAGCGTCGTCGGGGTTGGCGGCAATGTCGTGATCAGCCAGCCGAACGCTATTCCCCATACGATCTGGAGATAATCGAACGGCATCACCACCGCGACGGGGGCGTGACGGAGCGATCCGGTCATCGTGATCTGCGCGCAGCCGCCGCACAGGCCGGCACCGAACAGCATCGCATAGGTGATGCCATCGTGGGTATGGCCGAAGACCGGGAGCATCAGCGCGCCGGCGAGCATCGTCATCGTCGTGAACCAGAAGACGATCGAGGCGATCGTCTCGCTGCGGCTGATCTGGCGGACGGTGATCATCACCGCGGCCTGGCCGAAGGCGGCGCAGATGCCGGTGATCACGCCCAAGATCGGCAGGCTCTCGCCGGTCGGGTGGACGACCAGGAGCACTCCGGCAAAGCCGGTCGCCACTGCCGTCCAGCGGTGCACGCCGACCACCTCGCGCAGGAACAGGGCCGACAGCAGGGTCGAGAGGATCGGCGCGGCATAGGTGAGCGCGGTCGCCTCGCCCAACGGCAGCAGCGAGAGCGTCCCGAACGAGAGCAACATCGCCACCAGCCCCAGCCCCGATCGCGTGACGTGCGCGATCGGACGGCGGGTCCGGATCGCGCGCCAGCCCGGCCCGAATGCCACCCACGCCGCCACGATCGGCATCGCGCCGGCATTGCGGTAGAAGATCATCTCCGCGGTATTCACGCCATGCCCGCTCGCCAGCTTGAGCAGGCCCGACATGCAGGCGAACGCCGTGGCCGAAACGATGCGCAGGCCAACACCCAGCATACGCCGCTCGGGCGGGGAGGAGAACGAGGCTGCGGCCATGGCGAGCGCTTGGCGGCCGAAATGCCGAATCGCAATCCCGATCGTTCGGCCATCGTTCAGGGGGCGGCAAAGGAGGTGCGATTAGCGAAAGCCTTTCCACCCGGCTCGTCTCTGTTCTAAGGCCATCGCCTGAGCTCTATGCACCGCTTCGCCAATCCCGTCCGCTTCCTGCGCCTTGCCCGCCCGCTGACCTTGTGGTTCGGCCTGAGCGGCGCATTGCTGACGGCATTCGCACTCGCCGGCGGCCTCTTCCTGACCCCACCCGATTATCTGCAGGGCGATACCGTCCGCATCATCTACATCCACGTTCCCGCCGCCTGGCTCGGCATGGCGGGTTGGAGCGGAATCGCGGTCGCGAGCTTCATGCAGCTCGTCTGGCGTCACCCGCTCGCCAGCGTCGCCGCGCGCGCGATGGCGGCGCCGGGTGCGGTCTATGCCGCGATCTGTCTGCTGACCGGATCGATCTGGGGCCGGCCGACCTGGGGCACATGGTGGCAATGGGACGGGCGGCTGACCTCGATGCTGGTCATGTTCTTCCTCTACCTCGCCTATATCGCGCTCGCGAATGCGTCGGGCCGCGAGGAGAGCGGGCAAAGGATCAGTGCAATCTTCGGCATCGTCGGCGCGATCAACCTGCCGATCATCCATTATTCGGTCCTGTGGTGGAAGACGCTCCACCAGGGCCAGAGCATCGGCCTGACCAGCTCGACCATCGACAGCAGCATCCTGTGGCCGCTGCCGCTATCGGCGCTGGGCTTCACGTTGATCTTCGCGAGCATCGTCCTGATGCGAATGCGCGCGATGCTGGCCGAGGCGAAGGTCGAGGCGCGGCTCAAGAGGATGGCCTCGGCGTGACGCCTGGAATCGCCTGGCCGTTCGTGCTCGCGGCCTATGGGATTGCCGTCGGCGGCACGATCGGGCTCGCCATCTGGTCGTTCGTCGCATTGCGCCGGGCCGAGGCGCGCGCCGACGCGCTCGACCGCAACCGAAAGAGCTGACGTGAAGGCGAAGAATCAACGGCTCACGCTGGCTCTGCTGGCGGTGGTGGCGGTGCTCGGTGCGGCTCTGCTCGCCATGTCGGCGCTCAAGGACCAGGCCGCCTATTTCTACACGCCGAGCGACGTGATGAAGGATCATGTCGCGCCGGGAACCGCCGTGCGGCTCGGCGGGATGGTGACCAGCGGCTCGCTCAAGCGCCGGCCCGACGGCGTCACGATCGATTTCGTCGTGACCGACAATGCCGCGAGCGTGCCGGTGCGCTTCTCGGGCATCGTACCGGCCCTGTTCCGCGAAGGATCGGGGGTGGTTGCCGACGGACGCTTCGACGCGGCCGGTACCTTCGTCGCCGATTCGATCCTCGCCAAGCATGATGAGCGCTACATGCCGCCGCAGGTCGCGGGCGCGATGCACAAATCCGAAAGCCTGAAGAAGTGATCGCCGAGGCCGGCCTTGCCGCTCTGTGGCTGGGGGCCGCGCTGTGCGTGCTTCAGCTGATGCTGTCGGTGGCGGTGACGCGCTCGCTCACCGGCAAGGGAGAGGGTGTCGCCGACCAGCTCCTCCCGCTCGTGCGCCCCGTCGCGGTCGCACAGGCGCTGCTCACCGCGCTGGCTTTTGCCACTCTCATCTGGCTGTTCATCCGCGTCGATCTCTCGGTCCTGCTCGTCGCCCAGAATGACCATAGCGAGAAGCCCCTGCTCTACCGCTTTGCCGGCACGTGGGGGAATCACGAAGGCTCGATGCTGATGTGGGTGACGATCCTGGCGATAGCCGGGGCCGCGGTCGCGCTGCTCGAGCGGCGACTCGAAGAGCGCACTTTGATCGCCACTCTGGGCGGGCAGGCGGTGATCGGAATCGGCTTCTACGCCTTCCTGCTGTTCGCCTCGAACCCGTTCGCGCGAATCACCCCGGCGCCGGCCGAGGGCCAGGGGCTCAACCCGCTGCTGCAGGACCCCGGCCTCGCCTTCCATCCGCCATCGCTCTACATGGGCTATGTCGGCCTCTCGATCGCTTTCTCCTTCGCGATCGGCGCCTTGGTCACGCGCGATGTCGGCCCGGCCTTCGCCCGCGCGATGCGGCCGTGGGTGCTGGGCGCGTGGGTGCTGCTGACGATCGGCATCACCGCGGGCAGCTACTGGTCGTATTACGAGCTCGGCTGGGGCGGCTGGTGGTTCTGGGACCCGGTCGAGAATGCGTCCCTCATGCCGTGGCTCGCGGCGACGGCCTTGCTTCATTCGGTGACCGTGCTGGCGACGCGCGACGGCCTGCGCGCCTGGACCGTGATGCTGGCGGTGGTGGCCTTCTCGATGAGCATGGTCGGCACCTTCCTCGTGCGCTCGGGCATTCTCACGAGCGTCCACGCGTTTGCGGTCGATCCGCGGCGCGGCAGCTTTCTGCTCGCCCTGCTGCTGATCTATATCGGCGGCGCCCTGGCGCTGTTCGCGCTGCGCATCGGCACGGTGCGCGCGGGATCGCGCTTCGATGCGGTCAGCCGCGAGGGCGCGCTGGTGGTGAACAATCTGCTGCTGTCGGCGGTGCTGGGGATCGTGCTGATCGGCACGCTCTATCCGTTGGTCGTCGAGGCGTTCGGCGGGCAGATCTCGGTCGGCCCCCCCTATTTCAATAGCGCGGCCGGCCCGGTCGGGCTGGCGATCATGGTCGTGATGGCGGCCGGTCCGCTGATGCGCTGGCGGCGCGAGGAGATCGGCCCGCTGCTCCGCCGCATCGCGCCGGCGGCAGCGTTGGTGGTGATCGCGCTGATCGCGGTCAAGCTCTCCGCGCCGACGATCGGTATCTTGCCGCTGCTGGGCCTCGCGCTCGCGATCGGCGTCGGCGTGGCCAGCCTTGCGCCATTGTGGGGCCGCAACCTGCGCCGCACGCCGCTCCACACGTACGGCATGGTGATCGCGCATCTCGGCATCGCCGTCAGCCTGGCCGGCATGGCGAGCGAGAGCGCCTTCACGGTCGAGCGGCTCGTCGCGGCGCGGATCGGCGATACGGTCGAGGTCGGGCCCTATGCGGTGCGTTTCGCCAAGGTCGAACCCACCTTCGGCGAGAATTGGGAGGCGATGCAGGCCAGCCTCGAGGCGCGGCGCGGCGCGGGCGATCCGACCCTTCTCTTGCCGCAGGCGCGCGCTTATTGGTCGCCTGCGACCGAAACGAGCGAAAGCGCGATCATGACCGTGCTCGATGGCCAGCTTTATGCCGTGCTCGGCAAGCAGGCCGATGACGGACGCTGGCAGCTGCGGCTGTGGTGGAAGCCGTTCGTCACCCTCATCTGGCTGGGCGGCGCGCTGGTCGCGCTCGGCGGGGTGCTCGCCTTGGTCGGACGCGTCTGGCGCGAGACCCGCGCGCGGCGGCGGGAGGTGTTGGCATGAAGGGCCAGACGATCAAGTGGGCGCCGCTGGTGACCTTCATCCTGCTCGCGGCCTTCATGATGTACGGGCTCGCCAAACCCAATTCGACCTCGATCACGTCGAAGATGATCGGCGCGAGCATGCCCGATTTCACGCTCCCGGCGGCGACCCCTGGCGTGGCCGGCGTCAGCAGCGCCGAACTGGCGCAGGGCAAGCCGCATCTCGTCAACATCTTCGCCAGCTGGTGCGTGCCGTGCGCGGCCGAGGCGCCGCAGCTTCGGCAGATCGCCGATGCGGGCGTGCCGATCGTCGGCATCGCGATCCGCGATCGGCCCGAAGCGGTCGCCGGTTTCCTCCAGCGTTACGGCAACCCGTTCCAGAAGATCGGCGCCGACAATGCGAGCCAGGTCCAGATCGCGATGGGATCTTCGGGCGTGCCCGAAAGCTTCGTCGTCGACGGCAAGGGTCACATCGTCCAGCAGACGATCGGCCCGATCAATCCCGACGATGTCGCGGGTGTGATCGCCGCCGTGAAGAACGCCGGATGAAAGCGCTCCGCCCTGCTCTGGCGCTGGCTTTATGCCTTGCACTGGCGACGTCTGCCGCCGCCGACAGCAACATGCCGGCAGCCGCTTTGTCCGACACCCAGCTCGCCGATCCGGCCAAGGAGGCCGAGGCCAAGGCGCTGATGGAAACGATCCGCTGCCTCGTCTGCCAGGGCCAGTCGATCGCCGACAGCAATGCCGAACTGGCCGGCGACATGCGCAGCCTGATTCGCCAGCGAATCCAGGCCGGCGAGACGCCCGAATCGATCCGCGCCTGGCTGGTGCGGCGCTACGGTAATTGGGTGACCTATGAGCCGCCGCTCGATCGTATGACCTTCGCGCTATGGGCGGCACCGGTTTTGTTCCTGCTGCTCGGCATCGTCGTCGCGGGCGGCACCCTGCGGAGGCGACGGCGATGAGCGGCTGGATCATCCTGTTCGTGCTTGCGGCCGTCACTCTCGGCGGCCTGATCCTGGTGGCGCGTCCGAAGCGCGGCGCACTCGAACTGCTCGGCGCCGCTTTGATGCTCGGGATCGCCGGCTATGCGTGGCAGGGCAGTCCGGCCCTGATCGGCAAGCCGACCCCGCCACGGGCCAACCATCCCGCGTCGGACACCCTGTTCGCCGACGAGCGCAAGATCTGGCTCGGTACGGTCGGGCCCGAGGTCCAGGTGCTCGATGCGGCCGACAATCTGATCAAGTCGAACGACCCCGATTATGCGATCGCCGTCCTGCGCGGTGGGATCCAGCGCGCACCCGACAGCATGATCCTGTGGCTCGGGCTTGCCAACGCGCTCGTGACGTATGCCGATGGCGTGGTGACCCCACCGGCGCGCTATGCGTTCGAACATGCCTCGATGCTCGCGCCCAAGAATCCGGCGCCGGCCTATTTCATGGCGCTCGATTATGCGCAGATGGGCGATCTCGACACTGCCGAGAAGATCTGGCGCCAGATCCTCGCCACCTCCCCTGCCGATGCGCCGTGGCGGCCGCTTATCGGCCAGAAACTCGCGGTGCTGGCGCGCGTGCGAGCAGGTGGTTGACGGCCTGATCCATGTGATTGACGTTCGGCCCGTAACGGCCGACATCTTAGCCCGCCCGGTATAAGGATTGCACACCTCATGTTTGAACGGCACGCTGTGCCGGCGGGTCTTTGATGTCGCGACCGGGGGGTGTGGCATCGCCGCTGACGAATATGGAAAACAACGGCCACGTCGTCGATGCACTGGTGCGCGCGCTGGAGCGGCGCGACAGCGTATCCGAGCGCGAACGCGATGCGCTGGCCGCGGCGGTGGGCGAGATCCGGATCCATCCGGCCGGCAACACATTGATCCGCGCGCACCGCCCGGCCGAGGCCAGCACGCTCCTGATCGAGGGGATGCTCGCGCGCGAATTCAGTTCGGCGGTCGGTCGCCGCCAGATCGTGGCGTTGCATATCGCGGGCGATTTCGTCGATCTGCACAGCCTGTTGCTCAAGAAGCTCGATCATGACGTGACTGCGCTGACCGACGTCAAGGTCGCGCTCTTCCCCCACGTTGCGCTCCGCCGCCTGACCGAGACCGAGCCGCATCTGGCGAGGATGCTCTGGCTGCTGACGGTGATCGACGCCGCGGTCCATCGCGAATGGATCGCACGCACCAGCCATTCGGCGGCGGTGAAGGTCGCGCACCTCTTATGCGAAATGCAGGTCCGCCTCGCGATCGTCGGCCTCGCGACCGATCAGGGGTTCGTGCTCGATCTGACGCAGGGCGATCTGGCGGACATGGCGGGGCTTACCGCGGTCCACATCAACCGCACGTTGCGCAAATTGCGCGAATCCGAACTCGCGATCGTCCGCGACGGCCTCGCCTCGATTCCGGACCTGCAGAAACTGCGCGATTTCGCGGGCTTCGATCCGACCTATCTCTATGCGGAGCAAACGCCGCGCTGATCGCGGCATGGAGCGGGTGAAGGGAATCGAACCCTCGTCGTAAGCTTGGGAAGCTTCTGCTCTACCATTGAGCTACACCCGCAACACGACGCGCTGGCGCCGTCAAACCACTTGGCACGCCGCCGTCCTGCGGCATGCGTCAGCGTCGCGCTCCCAGTGCCACGGCGCCAGCGTCATCGTCAACGAAGATTCGGTAGCGCCTATCGACTTGATGCATGCTAGACTTAGTCTATCTAGTCTAGTCCACATCGAAGAGTTGCCATGGAAACGGTGAACATCCACGACGCCAAGACCCATCTGTCGCGTCTCGTCGAGCGTGCGGCGCGTGGTGAGGCATTCGTGATCGCCAAGGCCGGGCGTCCCATGGTCAAGGTGATGCCGCTCGATGCGCCCGAACCGCACCAACGCCGCCGGCTCGGCTTCCTCAAGGATCGGATCACCGTTCCAGACGATTTCGACACTATGGGTGATGAGACGATCGCCGCATCCTTCGATGGTGAAGGGTGAAGCTGCTTCTCGACACGCACCTCCTCCTTTGGGCGGCCGGCCATCCGGACCGGCTCTCCGCGGCGGCGCGCGCGCTGATCGAGGACCAGCACAATGATCTTCTCTTCAGCGCCGCGAGCCTGTGGGAAGTTGCGATCAAACGCATGCTCGATCGTCCGGATTTCCAGGTCGATCCGCGCCTCCTCCGGCGCGGCCTGCTCGATAACGGCTATATCGAACTCGGGCTGACGAGCGAGCACGCCGTCTCGATCGATCGCTTGCCGGACCTTCACAGGGATCCCTTCGACCGCATCCTCGTGGCGCAGGCTCTGGTCGAGGGGCTGACCCTCGTCACCGCGGACGACAAGCTGGACGGCTATCCGGGTTCGATCTTGAAGGTTTGACGAAACGCGTTTGAAATCGTCCCCGAACCGGGGATTTCCTACAACCGATCGAACGTGCGCTCCGCGTCGTCCAGCGCCTCGAACGCATCCCCATCCGCGCCGGCCGCGCTGAAACGCGCGCGGACATCGTCGGCGCTGCCGGTCCTCGGGAATAGCCGGTCGAGCTTCGCGGCCTTGGCCAGTTCGCCCAACGTTCCCGATTGTTTGGTCTGGTTGAGGAGCCATGCCGCAAACGATGGCGCGCGCGGGGCCTCAAGGGGGGCGGCATATTCGGTCTTCGGCCGGGCGCGGATCGGCGGCGGCGTCTCGGCCGGCGCGACGACTGCGGGGGCAGCGACCATGCGGAGTTCCATCTGGCTGCCGACCGACGCCACGAAATCACTCTTCGCCCGGCGCTCGCGTTGCTCGGGCGTGACGCGCGGGCGCGTCTGGATCGGGCGCGCTACATCCAGCCACAGCTGGCAGGGTCCATCCGATGGCCGGGACACCGCCGCCGCCATCTAGATCAGCCCCTGCTGCGTGATCGCCGTTTCGCAGGCGCTCAAAATCGCCCGCGCAGCCGCCTGACGCCGCACGTGTTTCCGCATGACAATCTCCTATCGGGATGGGGCCGCGCCATCCTCCAGAACACGTCGAAAAGAACACAAAGAGAACATGAAGGCAAGCGATTCGATCCCGGAAATGCGCTGGACGGCTGCGGACCAAGGCACCTTTTGCGCGCGCGGGAGTTTTGGTTCGCGATCCCGACAATCATCGTCGGATGCGAAAGGACCATCATGAACAGCGATACGCTTGCGGGCCAGGGTACCAACGTCGGCGGCCAGATCAAGGAAGTGGTCGGCAAGGCGACCGGCGACGAGCAATTGCAGGCATCGGGCGTCGCCGATCAGATCAGCGGCATCGCGCAGAATGCCTATGGCAAGGCGCGTGACTTCGCCCGGGAGCGCCCGTTTGCTTCGGCGGCCCTGGCCGGCGTGGTCGGGCTGGCGCTGTTGAACACATTGCGGGGCAAGACCGCCTGAAGAAGACCGTCGCGTCGAGCGAAGTCGGACGGACTGAATAGTCCCTCGACTTCGCTGGGGGCAAAACGACTCCCGCCGGGCGCTACCTAGAGTGCGGCCGGCAGTTCCCAATAAGGCGGCGCGCCGAAGCATTGCCGCAGCCATGCGGTCAGGGCGATGATCTTGGCCGACGAGTTGCGATTGGCGGGATAGGCGATGTGGAGCTCCGCCCCTTCCGCCTCCGCGCCGACATCCACACGCCGCAGCGCACCTGCCGTTACCGCCTGATGCGCGAAGAAAGCAGGGAGCAGGGTGATACCGAGTCCCGCGATCGCGGCATCCCGCATGACGATGCCGTTGTTGACACGCAACGCCGCGCGAGGCCTGACCACGATCTCCTTCTCGCCATCGCGAAACCGCCAGTCGGTATTGCGGTTGGTGTAGAGGATCGCGCAGCATTGCTCGAGATCGGCGACGCAAGCCGGCGTGCCATGCGCTTCGAGAAACGCGGGCGACGCCACCAGGATACGACGGCTCGCCCCCAGCCTTTTGGCGATCAGCCGGCTGTCGCGGATCGGGCCGTGGCGGATGACCGCATCATAACCGTCCGACGCGATATCGACGAAGCGATCGTCCAAATCCAAGGTCAGATCGATCGCCGGATGTGCCGCCAGGAACGAATAGATGGCAGGCCCCAGATGAAGAACGCCGAACCCGACCGGGCCCGCCAGCCGCAACGGGCCCGACAGGGTACCGCGCCGTTCGGACAGTTCCGCTGCCGCTTCGGTCGCCTCATGCACGATCCGCCGCGCCCGCGGGAGAAACGCATCGCCGTCCTCGGTCAACGCGAGTTTACGGGTGGTGCGCTGCATCAGGGTCACGCCGAGGCTACGTTCCAGCTCGGCGAGCCTTTCGCTCACCACCGATTTGGCCAGGCCCAGTCGCCGCGCCGCCTCGCTGATCGAACCGGATTCCGCGACCCACACGAATGCCGCCACGCCATCGAGCTTCATCATCGTTCGGCATTCCCGAAAGCCGGTTTCGGATAGCGCCGGCTAGTGCGCACGATGCGGTTCGCCCATCTTCCTGTCCAGCAGGATCAATGGGGAGATATAGCATGATGAGGATATTCGCCGCTGTCGCGGGGGCTTTATTGGCGATTCCGGCGGCGGCGCAGGTGGAGCCTTATCCGGCCAGCTTTCATACGCAGGAGATCGCCACCAACGGCACGACCCTGCATGTCAGGATCGGGGGCAAAGGCCCCGCGGTGATCCTGCTCCACGGCTATGGCGAAACCGGTGACATGTGGGCGCCGCTCGCAGCCGATCTGGCGCGCGATCATACCGTGATCGTGCCCGATCTGCGCGGCATGGGCCTCTCGGCGCGGCCGGCGGGCGGCTATGACAAGAAGACTCAGGGGCAGGACATATCCGGCGTGCTCGATGCGCTGGCGATCCCCAAGGCCGATCTCGTCACCCACGATATCGGCAATATGGTGGGCTATGCCTTTGCCGCGCAAAACCGGACGCGCGTGACCCGTTTCGTGCTGATGGACGCGCCCCTGCCCGGCATCGGCCCGTGGGACGAGATTTTGAAGAACCCCTTGCTCTGGCATTTCCGCTTCGGCGGACCGGACATGGAGCGACTCGTCGCCGGGCGCGAGCGCATCTATCTCGATCGCTTCTGGAACGAGTTCTCGGCGCGGCCCGAACGGTTCAGCGAGGCATCGCGCGTCCATTATACCGCGATCTACGCCATGCCGGGCGCGATGCATGCCGGCTTCGCCCAATTCGCGGCGTTCGACCAGGATGCGATCGACGACAAGGCGTTCGTTGCACAGGGCAAGCTCACCATGCCGGTGCTGGCGATCGGCGGCGAGAAATCGTTCGGGCCGATGATGGCGACGGTGATGCGCTTCGCCGCGAGCGACGTGACCCAGGCGGTCGTCCCCAATTCGGGCCACTGGCTGATGGAAGAGCAGCCGGCCGCGACCGTCACGCTCGTCCGCCAGTTCCTGGATGCGCACAAATAGGCACAATGCCGATCTGTATCTTCTTCGTCATGCTGAACGTGTTTCAGCATCCACCGAGTCTCCGCACAGACAGTGCGGCACGCACGGTGGACCCTGAAATGCGTTCAGAGTGACGGGTGGGGGGACGATCTCAGCGCCCGATCAGCGCACCGTGAACAATATCTCGTCCACCTGACGCCCACCGCCATCGATCAACGCAAGGCGGTGGGCGCCCGGCGGAGGCAGGATCGCGGCATTGGCGGCGGTCGCGCCGAAATCGCGTGCGTCGAGCCGCCAGCGCTCGCCCCCGACGATCCCGGTCGCGGCCAGCCGGATACGCTGGCGATCGGTCGGAATATCCGGATCGAGCGCATAGACGCTGCCCGAGACCGGACTCACGATATGCGGACGGCGGCCCGCCGCAGGGGCTTGAGCGAGCAGGGTTTGCCCCGTGCCGGCGAGGAAATATTCGGCGCGCGGCGCTTCGTTGGTCCCGGCGAAACGGATTGGGTGTTGCGCGACGTCGGCGGGTTTCTTCGGCGCTTGGCCCGGATGGTCCCGGTGCAACGCCAGCATCACGTCGCGCCAAACGGGCGCCGCGCCGCTCGTGCCCGAGACGCGCGTCATGCTGTCGCCCTCCGCATTGCCGATCCACACCGCGACAGTGAAGCGATCGGAGAAGCCGACGCACCAATTGTCGCGCATCGCCTTCGAGGTGCCGGTCTTCGCCGCCGCCCAGAACGGCAGGCGCAACGCCGAATCGAGCCCGAACGTCACCGTGCGCGCATCGGCATCGGCCAGGATGTCGTCAACGATCCATGCCGCCGCGGGCGTCATCACCGCTTTGGCGGGCTCGTGCGGATCGTCCTGCCGCAGCCGCAGCGGCCGGTAGCGCCCGCCATCGGCGAGCGCGCGATAGGCGGCGGCCTGCTGGAGCAAAGTTACCTCGGCCGATCCGAGCGCAAGGCTGAAGCCATAATAAGCCCCGTCCTCGACCAGCCCCCGATAGCCCATGTCCCACAGCCGATCGCGGAAATCGTCGACGCCATCCACCAACAGCGCGCGCACCGCCGGCACGTTGAGCGAGCTGGCGAGCGCGGTGCGGACGCTCACCGGCCCCTTGTAATCATGGTCGTAATCCTTGGGCACATAGAGGCCCGAAGCGGTGTCGAGCTCGACCGGACTATCGTCGAGGATCGAGGCAGCGGTGAGGAAACCGCGCTCGATCGCATGGCCGTAGAGGAAGGGCTTGAGCGTAGATCCCGCCTGGCGCGGCGCGGCGACATTATCGACATGCGATGCGGTCGAGGCGCCGCCGATCCCGCCGACATAGGCCAGCACGTCGCCGGTCGCATTATCGACCACCACCACCGCACCGTCGCGCGCGCGTTCGCCTCCGAGCCCCGCCAGTTGCTGGCGCAAGGCGGTCGCCGCGATCGTCTGGATACGGGCGTCGAGGGTGGTGGTGACCGTCTGGCCGGGCTCGCTCAGCAGCCGCTGCGCCAGATGCGGGGCGAGGCCGGGATCGGACGCGTCGCGTTGCGCGGTGCCGGTCATCCCCTCGGCTTCCGCGAGCATCAAGGCGCAATCGGCGCGATGGCCGATGCGGCAGGCGCGCCGCGCGATCGCGCCCGCATCGGCCTGCGGCGAGGGCAGCAAAGCCGCCAGCAGCAAGGCCTGATCGCGATCGAGCATGGCAGGCGGCTTGCCGAACAGGGATTGGCTGGCCGCGCCGATCCCCTGCGCCTCGCCGCGGAACGAGGCGAGGTTGAGATAGGCTTCGAGGATCTGATCCTTCGACCACGACGCCTCGATCGCACGGGCCGCCCGCATCTGCCGCAATTTGCCGCGCAGCCCGCGCGCACCGGGCGAACCGAATTCGGGCGCAAGGAAGCCCGCCAACTGCATCGTGATCGTGCTGGCACCACGCGCGTGACGGCCACGCAAGGCCGCCCAGCCCGATCCGCCCAGCCCGATCCAGTCGACGCCCCCATGGGTCGCGAAGCGCTTGTCCTCGCCCGCAATCACCGCATCCCGCAGCGTAGGCGCGATGCGATCGAGCGGCACCCAATCGAGCCGGCGGAGCGAATAATCGATTCGCACGGTATCGAGCAGCCGCCCGTCGCGATCGCGCAGCCACGCCTCGCTGGATCGCCAG
The DNA here is from genome assembly GCF_044905095.1 of Sphingomonas sp. MMS24-J13. NCBI lineage: Bacteria > Pseudomonadati > Pseudomonadota > Alphaproteobacteria > Sphingomonadales > Sphingomonadaceae > Sphingomonas > Sphingomonas sp. MMS24-J13. The sequence continues at coordinate 4,354,847 of NZ_CP173258.1, read as the reverse complement.
TCGCCGCGCGTCGCGGCGTAGGACGGCATCGGCGGCGGGGCGGTCCACAGCGCCAGCGCAATGACGATCAGCAAGGGCGGCACCAGCCACAGGCTCGGCCGGCGGCGGAGCCACTCCTGGACCTTTCGGATCACGGCACGATCGTCACGGGCGCGTTGGGCAAAGCGGCGTGGATCTCGGGCGAATACATCGCCTCGACCCGGGTCGGCGGCAGCTGGAAGCTCCCGACCGCGTTGAGCCGCACCGTATATTCGACCACGCTCCGCCCCTTGGGCAGCCACCCGAAATAGCCGCGCCACGCATCGAGCCCTTGCTCGACATAGGATGGCGAGGCGGTGCCGCCATTGGCCTGCGCCGCCAGCAAGGCCGATTGGCCGCCGCCCGCGCCCAGGATCGACGATCCGGCCGGGATCGGATCCTCGACCACCACCCACGTACGATCGACCGGCGCATCGACCGTGATCGTGATCTTGGCGACGTCGCCCCGGCTGATCCGATCGGGTCGTTGGCGCTGGATCATCGTCACCGTTCGGCTGACTCGATAGCCGGCAAAGGCAGGCGCGGTCAGCGGCACGGCGGCCCGCACCGACACCGTCGCCCATGGCCCGGCACCACCGGCATGGTTGAGCAGCAACGACCCCGGCGCGGCTGGCAAGGGCAGGCTCAGCATCGGCGGCTTGAGCGCCGTGCTGGTCACGCTGCGTCCGTTCAGGCTGGCGGTGGTGACCCCGCCTGCCGCCGCCGGCGGGTAAGCCTGCCCGAACTTCCGCGCGGCGATCGTGCCCCAGGCATTGGCGAGAGTCGTGTCCCAATGGCCCTGCCGCTGGCGCAGCGACACACCGATCATCATGCGCGGCGCCTCGACATCCCAGCCAGGCCGGCCGGTGACGGCGATCAGCGCCTTCACCGCCATCTCGTCGCCGCTCGTCATCATCCACCAGGGCGCGGCGGCGCGATCGGTGAGATCCAGCCTGGTGCCCTCATAGACGATGCGGCTGCGCAAGGCCGCCTCGGCGGCCTGGATACGGCGCGGATCGACGCCCTGGACATGATCGAGCGTCACCAGCCAATCCGCCAATGTCGCGGTCGGCATGTCGCCGAGGGGCATGGCGAGCTGGTCGATCATCCCCGGGGTCGCGGCGCCGTTACGCGCGAGCGCGGCCAGCGCCGACAGGCGCAGCAGGCGCGTATCGCCCCGGCTGGTGCCCTCTTCGGCCAGGCGCCCGTCAACGACGCGGCGCAGCGCCTCGATCAGCCCGGCTTTCGCCGCATCGGGCCAGGCGAGCCCGGCATCGGCGGTGATCGACAGCGCATAAGCGGTCAGCGCGATCGATCCGGTCTCGTTCGGATCGGGCCAATAATGGAGCAGGCCGTTGCGGGCAACATAGGTCGGCAGATCCGCCATCTGCTTCGCCCACGCAGCGCGATCGTCGAGCGCAATCGCCTTCGACAGCCGCTGCTCGAAGCAGCCGTAAGGATAAGCGAGCATATAGGCCCGCACCCCGGTCAAGGGCGGCACCGGCGAGTTCATAAGCGCGACATCGATCCCGCCACGCCCCGGCAACGCGCCAGCGGGCGCACCGACCGGAATGGTCGTGCCCGGCCCGACCCGGATCAGCGACGCCGCCCACACCTGTTCAGGCACGGCGGGGATTACCCGCTCATCGACCGTGACCCGATCGTTCGCGCGCCCGTCGGCCGATCGTGCGGTCACCGTCCAGTGGAGCGTATCGATATGCGCCGGCGCGGTCAGATACCAGGTCACCGGCACCGCGCCGCCCGCCGGGATCGTCACCGTCAGCGGCCCGCCGCGCGCGATCGCCGGCTTGAGATCGACCGTCGCGGTCACACGCAGCGGCCGCTCGCTGCCGTTGCGCAGGGTGAAGGTCGCGCCGTAGCGATCGCCCGACCGTACCAAGGGCGGCAGCCCGGAATAGACGGTCAGATCCTGCACGGTGCGGATGTTCGTGCTGCCCGTTCCGAACAGATCGCCCCCCGCCGTCGCCACCGCGACGAGCTTGTAGGAGGAGAGCGAATCCGCCAGCGCGAAGCCCAGATTGGCGCGCCCCTGCGCATCGAGCTTCACCCGCCCGCGCCACAACAGGACCGGCCGGAAATCGGACCGGGTCAGCGCCGACAGGTCGCCGCCGCCGCCTCCCCCGCTCGCCACTGCCTTCAGGCCATAGTGGCGCTTGCCGACCACCTGCATCTGCGCGGTCGAGGTCAGCACCGACAAAGGCCGTTCGCCCATCATCGCCGCCAGCACGTCCCAGCTCGGATTGGGCGAGAGCTGGAGCAAAGCCTCGTCGACCGCGGCAAAGGCGATCTCGGCCGATTGCGGCGGCTTGCCGTCGGGCCCGAGCACCCGCACCGCGACATGCGCCTGATCGCGTACCCGGTAGCGCGCATGATCGGCCTGCACCGTCACCGCAAGCTGATGCGTCTCCCACCCGACCGCGACCTTGGCCATGCCGATGCGGTAGGATGGCTTGGCGAGATCGACCAAGGCGGTCGGATAGGCGCCCTCCTGGCTGAAGAAGGGCAGATGCCAGCGCCGCGCCAGATCGGCGAGCCACAGCCGCCAGCCGGCGATCCGCCCGCGCACCGCCATCACCGAAATGAAGACGTCGGGTGCGTAAGCCCCCGGCAGCGGCACATCGACGACCGGATCCTTGCCCGAGATCGTCGTCACGAACGAGGAGAGCACCCCCTCGCGTTCGACCGTGACGAGCGCCGTCGCCTCGCGGAACGGCATGCGCACCTGCACATGCGCGACATCGCCGGCATGATAGGCCTTGGCGTCGGGGACGACGTCCATCCGGTCGCCATTGTCGCCGCCGAACCACCAGTCATTGTCGCCCGCGAGCCAGACCGAGCTGACCGCGCGCGCCTGATTGCCCTGATCGTCTTTGGTCGTCGCGACCGCGATCACCTCGCCCGAGACGCCCGGATCGAGTTCGCAACTGGCGAGGCCATGCGCATCGGTGGTGGCGCTGCAATCGGCCTTGATCCGGGTCGTGCGCGCGCTGTTGTCGAAGGCGTAGAAGCCGCCAATCAGCCGCCGCCGCGCCGACACGATCTCGCGCGTGTAGAGCGCGACCGAAACGCGCTGGCCGCGCACCACCTTGCCGTCGGGGGTCAGCGCGGCGAGCTTGAGCCGCATGTCGCCCGCGCGCTGCATCCAGCCGTCGGGCTTGATGCCGAGCCGGATCGCCGAGGTATAGACCGGGATGAACGCCGATGCGGTCAGCGTCTCGCCATTGGCATCGTCATAATCCATCTCGACCGTCATGCGGGTCGCGTCGCCCAGCGCCGGCATCGCGATCGCGGTGCGCAGCGCACCATGCGCGTCGAGCGTGAGCGGCATGGTGATCGCGCCCGGCGGGGTCGCGGCGGAGAGGTCGTTCTGGTCCTCGTCGAGCGCAACCGTGCCTTCGCGCACGGCTTTGCCGCCGAAGGTCCAGCCGTCCCAGCCGTTGGGCGTGTCGGTCAAAGGCGCGAAGGCGGCACGTACCCGCACCGGCGCATGCGCCGATCCGCCGCCGGAGAGATAACCGACATAGAGATCGATCGGCAGTTGCTTCGGGCGGATCGCGGGCGCGCGCGGGCCGCTGACGCTCGCCCGCATCGTCGGCAGGCGATATTCGTCGACGCGGATCGACTGGCCGGTCGATGTGGTTTCCTCGCCCACCTTGAAGTTCAGGTCATAATCACCGGTGGGGGCACCCTTGGGCGGCGTCCAGGTCGATTCACCCATGCCGTCGCGGCCGATCCGGAGCGGCAGATCGAACTCCATGTCCGATCCGCGATGCTTCATCTGCAGGGTACCGGCGAGCGCGCCGCCCGATCGGAAGCCGGTGAGGGTCGGCGCGCGATAGACGTGGGTCATGTGCACCGTCTCGCCGGCGCGGAGCAACGTGCGGTCGAAGATGGTGTGGAGGATCGGCTCGGGTGCCTGATAGCCGTAGGAGAGTTCGAAATCCCACGGGCGGATGCCATCGCCCCAGCTGGTCAGCACGAACGACATATCGCCGTCCTTGCGCGCCGAGATCATCAGCGGCGGACTCTCGCTGCTCTCCTCGCCTTCGGACTCGCAGCCGCTGGCGGACGACGGATCGGGCAGGTTGCGGATCATCAGGCGCCCGCTGCCATCCGTCGTCCCGACCGCGAGGCGCTTGCCGGAGCAGCTATCGGTGACGGTGACGACCGCGCTGCCGACCGGCTTGCCGTCGGCAAGCGAGGTCACCCAGGCAAGCGATGCGCCGCGCCCCCATTTGAAATGGACCGCCATATTGGTGACGAGCGCGCTCGCCGCGACATAGCGCGTCGCCGGCCGCCCGAGCAGAACGCGGCCGAGGCGGGGGCTCGCCAGCTCGACCACATAGAAGCCCGGCTGTTCGAGCGGGATGCCGACCACCTCCATCTTGTGCCCGCCGCCCGACGGGGTGATGCGGATCGCATTGGTCGTGACGCCTTTGCCCAGCACCGGCCGATCACCGGTGTGGTTGACCGTGACGCTGTCCTTGCCCTTCTTCTCCTCGCGGAAATCATTGGCCTGCGCCTTGGCGACCTTCTGCATCCAGCGGGCGATCGTGGCATCGTCACCCGCGATCCGCGCGCGTGCCCCGGCGATCGCGCCGACCACGCCGCCCAACCGTGGCTCGACATTGCGCACCGTCACCGGCAGCACCCCGCCCTCGCGTGCCTCGATCACGCCGAAGGGGGCGGCGAACTTCACCAGCGGCGGCGAGTCGGCGATCTCGACATCGAGCGGGAAGCGGCGGGCATTGGCCAGCACGCGCCCGCTCTCGTCATGGAGCCCGGCCGGCATCACGAGTTTGGCGGTGATCGAGGGTGGAAAGGGTGCCGCAAAGCTGATCGATTCGGTCGTCGGGCTCGAGCCGGCTTCGGGCTTGGGGGCGATGGCGGTGGCGCCGGTTTGCAGGCGGATCTGCATCGCATCGGTGCGCAGGACCGGTGCGGTGAACTCGAACCGTGATCGCCTCGATCGGATCGCAGCCGGCATTGGCGTTGGCGCGCGAGCAGGTCAGCCGCGCGCTGAATTCCTTGCGCACGCTGAAATCGAAGCGATGATCCTCGCCGACAATCTGTCCGCTCGGGCTGCGGATCGATCGCCCCCAGACGAGCGCCATGTCGCGCCCCGGCGGCAGCGGCCGGCGGCATTGCAGCGCCACGACGTTGGCGAGCGCGGTGGCGCGATCCTTCGCCGAAGCCGGCAGCGGCTGCGGCAGCCCGGCGCTCTCCAGGAAATTGCGCGTCGGCCAGCGCGATGCCATCTTCGGCAGGATATCGGCGGCGGTGGTCGGCGGCAGCACATCGACCGCGATCCGCTCGCCGATGCCATCGACCGCACAATAGGCGCCCGACGCGATCGAGGCGCGATCGACCGCGCCGTTTGCGGCGACGAAGAAGGTCTGTTTCTCCTCGATCGTGTTGTTGACCGATGGCAACATCGCCAGCACGGCCGGCCCGCCGCTATTGACCGGGAAGCGTCGCGTGCCGGTAACCTCGGCGCCCTTGTCGTCCTTGAGCCCATCCTTCAGCGTGGCGAGGCAGGCCAGCCCCGCCGGCAGCGGTTTGGCAAACTCCCACACATAGATTTGCGGATCGATCCAGCGCCCGGCGCCCTCGACGGGGCAGGCCATGGTCAGCGGCGCATCACCCTGCCCCAAAGGCACCATCGCGGCGGAAAAGCGCATCGTGAGGCGCGTGATCCCGCTGCCGTCATGTCCGATGGAGACGTTGGCAACCGAAGTTGGCGAATCACCGAACGCGTTCAACGGGAGAGCAAAGGCCAGCGCAGCGACGAACCAGGCCAATACACTACGCATAAGCTCACTCTCCCGAACGACGCGGTTTTACACTGCCGCCACACGCCCGTCGAGCGGCGAGGCGTGCACTTTCATCGATGGAATGAGTTAAATGCGGCGAAGCGTTGGAGCGCGGCGACTTCGAGGTGGCCGTCATCCCCACGAAGGTTCAACTTTATTTCAGCACGCCGCGGCGGCTTTAGCTTGAGACCGGTGTCGTGTTTCCGGCGATTTTCAAGCCGTCACCACTTGCCGCCAGCCTCTTCGATCGCCTTGAGCAAAGCGCGCTTGCTTGGGGTGCGGCGATCGCCGGTGTTGCGGGGAATATCGACCACTCCGGCCATCTCGCGACGGCACTCGACATCGCGCCCGAACTCTTCGAGCGATATCGCCTTTGGCTCAGTCTTCGAGCGCGTCGATGCCATAATCGCCTGCCGTCTCTTCGCGGATGCGCCGTTCCATATAGTCGCGATCGGCGTCGGGATACAGGCGGAACAAGGCTCGAGCTTGCCCCAGCATATCGCGGGCGGTGCCCGATCCATATTGGCCCATACGATCCGCGATCATGTCCTCGACCGAGAGCACGGCAACCTCGCCAGCATCGCCGATACTGATCAGCCGAACACGGGATCGATCGGCGTTGCCATCCAATAAGCTATCGGAAACGACCTCGAAGCCGAGCTTGAGATCGGGATGGATCCACCCCCGAGTTGCCATGCCGGGGCCGGACGGCCGTATAAAGCCCTCGGCTTGCAACGACTCATCAAACAAATCCTGCCGCGGAGTCGACACGTCGAAATCGCCGGTGGTGATGGCACTATTCGTATACACCTCGACCGCTCCGCCTCCGACCAGCACCGGCAGAGGGCACCCCGCCCGGCGCATCCTTTCACCGACGCGCGCAAGCAAAGTAAGCCCCGCCTCGAATTCGGGGCGGTACGGGCTCACTCCGCCGCCACGGCCTCGCGCTTCGTCACCAGCAGCGGCTTGAGATACGCGCCCGTATAGGACCTTTTCTCCTTCACCACCTGCTCGGGCGTGCCGGTGGCGACGATCTCGCCGCCTTTGTCGCCGCCTTCGGGGCCGAGGTCGATGATCCAGTCGGCGGTCTTGATGACCTCCAGATTATGCTCGATCACCACCACGGTGTTGCCCTGCTCGACCAGAGCATGGAGCACCTCGAGCAATTTGCGCACATCTTCGAAATGGAGGCCGGTCGTAGGCTCGTCGAGGATGTAGAGCGTGTTGCCGGTGGCGCGGCGGGACAGTTCCTTGGCGAGCTTCACCCGCTGCGCCTCGCCGCCCGACAAGGTCGTCGCCTGCTGGCCGACCTTGACGTAGCCGAGGCCAACCTCGGCCAGCATCGCCATCTTATCCCGAATGCTCGGCACTGCCTTGAAGAATTCGACCGCATCCTCGACCGTCATGTCGAGCACCTCGGCGATCGATTTATCGCGGAACTTCACCTCCAGCGTCTCGCGATTGTAGCGCGCACCGTGGCAGACATCGCACGTCACATAGACATCGGGCAGGAAGTGCATCTCGATCTTGAGCACGCCGTCGCCCTGGCATGCCTCGCAGCGGCCGCCCTTGACGTTGAAGCTGAAGCGCCCAGGCTTGTAGCCGCGCGCCTGCGCCTCGGGCAGGCCGGCGAACCAATCGCGGATCTGGGTGAAGGCGCCCGTATAGGTGGCCGGGTTCGAACGCGGGGTGCGGCCGATCGGCGACTGATCGATGTCGATCACCTTGTCGAGATGCTGGAGCCCCTCGATCGTCTCGTGATGGCCGGCGATGATGCGGGCACCATTGAGCTGGCGACTGGCCGAGGCGAACAAGGTGTCGATCGTGAAGGTCGACTTGCCCGACCCCGACACGCCGGTGATGCAGGTGAAGGTGCCGAGCGGGATGCTGGCGGTCACGTCCTTGAGGTTGTTGGCGCGCGCACCACGCACGGTGAGCTTCTTGCCATTGCCCTTGCGGCGCTTGGCCGGCAGCGGGACCGAACGGCGGCCGGTGAGGTAATCGGCGGTGAGGCTGTCCTCGTTCGCCAGCACCTCGTCGAGCGTGCCGGCGGCGATGACGTTACCGCCATGGACGCCCGCGCCCGGACCCATATCGATCACATAATCGGCGGTGCGGATCGCATCCTCGTCATGCTCGACCACGAGCACGGTGTTGCCGAGATCGCGCAGCCGCTTGAGCGTGACGATCAGCCGGTCGTTGTCGCGCTGGTGGAGCCCGATCGAGGGCTCGTCCAGCACATAGAGCACGCCCGACAGCCCGCTGCCGATCTGCGATGCCAGCCGGATACGCTGGCTCTCGCCGCCGGAAAGCGTGCCCGAGGTGCGATCGAGATTGAGATAGTCGAGCCCGACATTGTCGAGGAAACCGAGCCGCTCGACGATCTCCTTGAGGATCGGGGTCGCGATCTGCGTTTGCTGGGGGTTGAGATGCTCGGGCATCGCGCGGAAGAAAGCCAATGCAGGCCCGACCGCACGGCGGGTCGACATCGAGATATCCTCGCCACCGATCTTCACCGCCAGCGCCTCGGGCTTGAGGCGCGCGCCGTTGCACACCTCGCAGGGCCGCGTGCCCTGATATTTCGACAATTCCTCGCGCATCCACGCGCTCTCGGTCGATGCCATGCGGCGTTCGAGATTGCCGATCACGCCTTCGAACGGCTTGGTGACGGTGTAGCTCTTGCGCCCGTCGACGAAGGTCAGCGGGATCGCCTTGCCCTTCGTGCCATGGAGGACGGCCTCCTGATCCGCCGCCGAAAGCTCGTTCCACGGCGTCTCCAGCTTGAAGCCGTTGGCCTTGGCGAGGCTGGCGAGCACCTGCATGTAATAAGGGCTTGGCGGATTGGACTTGGCCCACGGCACGACCGCGCCCTTGGCGATCGACAGATTTTCGTTGGGCACGACCATCTGCGGATCGAAATAGAGCTTCTCGCCGAGCCCATCACAGGCCGGGCATGCGCCCTGCGGCGCGTTGAACGAGAAGAGCCGGGGCTCGATCTCGGGAATGGTGAAGCCCGACACCGGGCAGGCGAACTTCTCCGAAAAGACGATCCGGTTGAGCGGCACGCCGCCGACCCCGGCCGCGGCCGATCCCTTGGCCGCGCCCTTCTTGCTGGTGCCGCTGCCCGCCTCGTTCTCGCGCCCGGGCACGACGCCCTCGGCGAGATCGACATAGGCCATGCCCTCGGCCAGCTTGAGCGCGGTTTCGAAGCTCTGCGCGAGGCGGGTCTCGATCCCTTCGCGGATGGCGAGGCGATCGACCACGACCTCGATGTCATGCTTGAATTTCTTGTCGAGCGCGGGGGCGTCCTCGATCTCCACCATCTCGCCATCGATGCGGACGCGGGTGAAGCCGCCCTTCTGCCACTCGGCGAGCTCCTTCTTATACTCGCCCTTGCGGCCGCGCACCGCGGGCGCGAGCAGATAGAAGCGCGTACCCTCGGGCAATTGCATCACGCGATCGACCATCTGGCTGACCGTCTGCGCGCTGATCGGCAGGCCCGTGACGGGCGAATAAGGAATGCCGACCCGCGCCCACAGCAGGCGCATATAATCGTAGATTTCGGTGACGGTCGCGACGGTCGAGCGCGGATTGCGGCTGGTCGTCTTCTGCTCGATCGAGATGGCGGGCGAGAGCCCCTCGATATGCTCGACATCGGGCTTCTGCATCAGCTCGAGGAACTGGCGCGCGTAAGCCGACAAGGATTCGACGTAACGGCGCTGCCCCTCGGCATAGATCGTGTCGAAGGCGAGGCTGGATTTGCCCGATCCGGACAGGCCGGTGATCACCGTCAAGGTCTCACGCGGAATATCGACATCCACGCCCTTGAGATTGTGCTCGCGCGCGCCACGGACGCGGATATGGGTGAGACTCATAACGCCAGTTTGTTCCAGATTTGTTCGGAGGGCAAGGGTAGCCTGACCTTCAAATAGGAAGCCGAAACCGCTTGTGCCACCACCCGGTTGCATCCGGGCGGATGTGTATTATCTTAATGATACACGTGAGGGTATCGAGATGGCGAAGAAGACGATGAAATTGCCGAAGCGGATCGGCGGGGTGAAGCTCACCAAGGAGTTGCGCAAGGCTGGCGGCAGGCTGCTGGAAACCGCGAACAGCCCGGTCGGGCGCGAGCTGATCGCGGCGGGGCTGAGCATGGCGGCGGCTGCCGCGACAGCGGCGGCGAGGAAGGAACGGGAGAAACGGGCGGCGGCCAGGGCGGGAGCACCCGAGGCGGTGCCGGCGAACGACGCAAAGCGGGCGGAACCGGTGAAAGGCCCGGCAGACCCCCACGATATCGGCGTGGCGCTGGGCACGCTGGCCCAGGACGTGCTCGGCAGGCTCATTGCCGGCAAGCCGCGCGGCTAATCCGCCTACCGGCTATTTCTTGTCGTTGCTCTGGCTGAGGATGCGATCGATCGCATCTGGGACCAGCCGCTCGGCAAAGCCCGCCACGAAGGCGATGACCAGCATCTTCGCGAGTTCCCGATCGCTTTCCAGGCAGAGCGCGCGGGCCATGCTCTGTTCGCGCCCGAGCGAGTCGAAGGTGAATTTGGGCAGCACGATTCCCCCGTCCAGCCCCAATGCCTTGCCGATCGCGCCGAAGAAGATGAGGTAGACGAGCAGCGCGAAGATCGCCCCGATCAGGCAGGACAGCAGAATGCTGACCTGGCCCAGCTCGAGCGCCGCAATCTCGAACAAGGGATCGTCCTGCATGACTTTGCTGCTGATCGCGCCTTGAAGCCGGCGGCCGATGCTCATCATCGCCCCCAGCACCCCCGTCACCATGATCGCGCCGAACCCCAGGAAGAGCGACCCCGGATGCGCCACCCCCAGGCTTGGCGCCTCGTACCAGAGGAGCACCATGAAGCATATGAAGGTCACGAGCGTGAGCAGCGTCAGCCAGAATTTGAGACCCCGGGCCGCAACCTCGCGAACGGTGGCGAGCTGATAGCTCTTATGCGTGTAGCTCAGGATCGAATCGACCTCGGCGCGCACCTCTAGGTCGGTAGCCTTCGCCACGTTCTCGATCCGGCTCGCCTTGAATGCGGCCAGCGCATCGGCGGTGCCGACGCGCACGAGACGATCGCGCAACGCCCATAGCTCAGCACGCAGGTCCGCGGGCGGCAGGGCATCGTAATAAAGGCGCTCGCACGCCATCGCCGCGGTCAGGTCGGGACGACTGCGCAGCGCCTGGAGAGACTCGGCCACCGCCTGCAGTGCCGGAAGGCGCCGGCTCCTGCCCGCGGCGGCGGCATAGATCACCCCGGCAAAGGCCTGCCCCTCAAGCTGGGACCGGTCCAGCCCGAAGATCCATCTCAATCGGGACGTCAGCCGCCACCACGGCTCCGGTTCGGGCTCCGGAAGCGGCTGCCTGAAATCCTCCCCGTCCGATGCGTCGCTCATCGCCTATCCCCCGATCGGCATGCGTCGGCGGCATTGAGACACGATCCGGCGGATTCTGCAATAACCCAGACGATGCAGGACGAACGATCACGCGAACAGATCGTTCGATTTCGGATGGACTTGGCGGGCGGCGCAGGCCGACTTAACCGGCTTCGACGAGTTCCTCCATCACCGGCGCTTCACCGTTGGGCCTAGCGCGCTGTTCTTCGCGAATCAGCTTGTCCAACACCCGCCGCGCACGGATCGCGCCGGCATCCTCCGCCAGGATCATCGGCTGTTCGGCCCAGAAATCGTTGCTTTTCATGGCCAGTTGCTGGGCTTCGAGCATCGGCCGGTCTTCTTCGTCGAACGCGATGTGGACGACCTTCAGGAAGAAATCGAGCATGTCCTGGCCCTGGCCGACATCGGTCATGCTGTAGATCCAGAAATAATGCGTCGTGGACTCGGTCTCGGGCGTGACGAAATGCGCCTGCGCCATGTCGATCGGCTGGGCACGCTTGGTGCCGGCCGGCGCCACGCCGACATCGAGATAGAGCGTGCCGGGCGCATCCCAGCGCATGTCGAGCCAGTGATCGACGATCATCTCGGCCTTGGTCCCGTCCCACGCCGGGTTGCGCGACAGGTTGATCAGATCGGCGAACTGGACTGGCGCCTTGGTCGCCGGGATGAACCAGTCCGAATGGACGGTCGTGCCGCGCTGGTAGACGTCATACTGCCCCTCGGTGACGCAGCCGTTGCTGATCGTCTTCGCATGGACGAAATCGAGGTGCGACAGATCGAGCAGATTGTCGATCTCGAGCAGATAGTTGGCCTTGAGATAGGTGGTGCCCTTGCCGGCGATCATGCGGCCGGGCTCGCCGAAGAATTTGAATTCGGGGATCAGCGCCGGATCGGCGAGCGCGGGATCGCCCATCCAGATGAAGATCGCCTGATAGCGCTCGACCAAAGGATAGGTGTTGAGCACGAAGCGATCGCGGGTGGCCTCGTTGGCGCGGGCGTGGGTGCAGCGGCCGCCGGCGTCGAAGGTGAGCCCGTGATAGGGGCACATGATCTCGTCATTCCTGACGACTCCACCCGACAGTTTGACGAAGCGATGCGGACAGCGATCGTCCATGGCGACCGGGGTGCCGTCCGCGCGCCGGTAGAAGACCACCGGCCGATCGAGCAACGTCCGGCCGAGCGGCGCGGCGCCGACCTCGTCCGCCCAGGCGCCGACATACCAGGCATTTTCGAGAAACTTACCCATGAAGCGATCCTCTTCCCTCGCTTGTCGGTCTTTGCCGATCCAGTCGACATCGATATCCACTAAATTGCACAATCCGTCAAATATAAGCACGAAGCTTGTCGAAGCGGCGGCCATCGGCTCTTTACGGGCGGTGACGGATGAGATGCTGCCAAGGCCGGCCGAACCGAAGCGAACGCGCGATACCGCGATGCGCCGCGAGAGGACGCGGCGACGAGTGCTCGACGCCGCCTTCATCCTGATGGGACACGAGCGCGGGCTGGCGGTGCGAATCGAGGAGATCTGCGCCGAGGCCGGTATCTCACGCGGCACGTTCTACAATTATTTCACCAGCCTCGATCAGGTGTTCGACGCTCTGTCGTTCGATCTCAGCCACGATTTCAACAGCGCGGTGCTGGCGACGATGGCGCGGATGGAGGACATGGCGGCACGCACCGATGCAGCGATGCGCTATTATCTGGAGCGCGCGCGCAGCAACCCGCAATGGGGCTGGGCGATGGTCCATATCAGCGCAACCGGCCCGCTGTTCGGCGCCGAGACCTTCGCGTCGGCGCTGGCGACGGTGGAGGAGGGAATTGCGCGCGGCGAGTTCGTGATCGAGGATGCCCGAGTCGGGCGCGACATGATTCTCGGCACCGCGCTGGCGGCGATGATCACCCAATTGCGCGAAGGTGCCGACGCGGATCAGCCGCAAAAGGTCGCGCGACTCATCTTGCGCGCGCTCGGCGTCCCGGACGATCGTGTGACGGATGTGGTGTCGCGTCCCCTGCCCCCACCGACGCTGACCGAATGAGGGAGCTCCGGCGATGACCGATCCGACGTCTTCAGATTGCGAGGGCGGCTGCGCCTGCGGCGCAATTCGCTACCGCCTCACCACGGCACCCATGTTCGTCCATTGCTGCCACTGCACGTCATGTCAGACCGAGACCGGATCGGCCTTCGCCCTCAACGCGATGATCGAGGGCGATCGGGTCGAACTCGTCGCCGGCGTGCCCCAGGCGGTGATGACCCCGTCCGAAAGCGGCAAGGGGCAGGAGATCATGCGCTGCCCGCAATGCCACGTCGCGCTGTGGAGCCATTATGGCTCGGCCCGACGCCGCATCGCATTCGTGCGAATCGGGACGCTCGACGCGCCCGGCGCCTGCCCGCCCGATGTCCATATCTTCACGCGATCGAAGCTGCCCTGGGTGGTCTTGCCGGAGGGCGCGGCGGCGTTCGAGGAATATTATAGACCGAAGGAGGCGTGGCCCGTCGAGGCGCAGGCGCGATACAAGGCCGCCATGGCCTGACATAAAAACGGCGGAGCTTTCGCCCCGCCGTTCCGTCATCGACCGAAGTGTCGCGCTTACTTCTTCGCGCGCGGCGACTTGACCGGCGCCGTATAGGCAACGCTGTCACCGTCATAATCGCCGGTGACGTAGCCGTCCTGGACGCGGAGGTTGAACTTGCGGTTGCTGCCGACCTCATAGCCGTTGATCAGGCGGACGCCGCCCTGCTCGACCGAGGTGGCATGATATTCGACGCCATCACGAACGAAGTTGAGCTCGGTGGCGGGCTCGGCGAACGCCGGGGCGGCGATGGCTGCTGCGGCGACGGTGAAAAGTGCAATGCGGTTCATGAGCAAGCTCCAATTTGCTGGGTTGCCCTCTCGCTGATACGTTTCTGTTGTGCGCTGCAGCAATTAGCGCGTGCTCGATTTTATGTAGAGTGAATTGCTGGGCATTCCGGTTGCAAATCGTGCAATTATGTAATGTTATATAACGATTGCAAGGCTTACAGGTCCGAAGAGGCCGGATTTTGCGCTGCATCGCAACACAGGTCGGTGAGATGAAAAGAAAGAGCCCGGCGTCGCCGCCGGGCCCTTTCCTCGATACCCCGACGGGCGATCAATAGGTGCCGGAAAAGCTCCGGTTGAGATTGGTTGGCCCACGCTGGTCATCGTCGCGCCAGCCGAATGCGCCGCGCTCACCGCGCTCCTCGTCGCGCCAATGCTGCTTGGCCTGCTCGGCCGTCTTCGAAACCGTGATCTTGTCGTCGACCGACTGGAGCCAGGCCGAGGGAATCGAATGATGATGGCCGCCCGCCGCCTGATCCGATTTGGTCAGCAGGATGCGGTCGCCGCGAACATGATCGACCTCGCCGATATGCGTGCCGTCCGAACCGACGACCTCCTGATGCTCCTGGACCTTGCTCAGCAGCTCGCGCTGGCCCGCGCGCTGCTGGCGCCACTGGCCGAACTCGCTGTCGAACTTGCTCTGATGCTCGCGGCGATATTCGTCATAGTCGCGGTCGAACGCATCCATCTGCCGATCGCGCCAAGAACGATAGCCGTGATCGTGCTGGCCCTGCGCCCGATCGCGCCGTCCGGCATCATAGATCGGGCCGAATTCGGGACCGGTCATGCCGGGACCCGATCGATAGCCGGGGTCGCCATAATAATCGCCATGGCCGCGCCCCGAATTGGAGCCGTACTGGCTGCGATAATCGCGCTCGTTTTCACGCTCGTCGCGCTGACGCCGGCGTTCGGCGTCGTCGTCGCCAAACCAGGAGCGAACCTCATCCGACGCGCGATCGAAGAAGCCGCGATCGCCATTGTCGTCGCGATTGTCCCAGCGCGCGCGCTCCCGATAATCGTCCGCACGCCCGGCACCATAATCCCGGCGGCCGTGATCGCCGCCGTAAGCGCGCCCGCGATCATCGTCGCGTCGGTAATCGCGGTTGTCGAAACTGCCATAACGGGGTCGGTCGGCGCCGTAGCCGCCACCCGATCCGCCATAACCCGAACGATCGTTCGAAGCGCCGAAACGACGGTCGTTACGCTCGTAACCCATTGAAACCTCCTGTGCCTCTCTCGGGTGTGCCGCGCGTCCGGGGGCGGTGCGCGGTCTGGAGGTAAAACCCTTCAACGGGTGGCGACGTTCCGGCACGGCACCGCGCGGAAGGGGCAGATCATCGTCGGGATTGTGATGAAAGCGTCGTTGCATCGGCGCGCAAGCGCCGCTAAGCGCGCATCTCGCTGGTGACGGGGCTGTAGCTCAGATGGGAGAGCGCTGCAATCGCACTGCAGAGGTCAGGGGTTCGATTCCCCTCAGCTCCACCAGCCTTCGGCCGCAGATTGCGTGACGCGCCACCCCGGCAAATAGGGACGATATGAACCCCGCGCGTTACATCCTGGCTCCTCTTTGGGTGCTGCAACTGGCGACCAGCGCGAAGGGGTTTAGCGACAATCCCCTGATCGGATCGCGCAGGCTCAACGCGTTGGGCCTGCACGCGGCGCGCGTCCGTCTGGCCCATCGCATGGCCGGCTGGCGCCGCCGCCGGCTACGCCATCTGGTCAGCGCTGAAGATGCCGCTGCCTTCGATCGCGACGGCTTCGTCTGCGTCTCCGACTTCTCCCGCCCGAAGCCTTTGCCGAGTTGCGCGACCAGGTACTGAGCTATGCCGCTCCGGCGCGTGAGCAGGCGCAAGGCGATACGATTACCCGCCGATACTCGCTCGGCCCGCGAGCCCGCGCCGCACTGCCGGCTGTCCGGACGCTGCTCGACAACGTCCGTTGGCGCGGCCTGCTTCGCTACGCCTGGAGCTACGATGCCGAGCCGCTAATCTATATCCAGTCGATCCTATCGCATCGCTATGACGCTCCGCCCGATCCCCAGACGTCGCTCCACGCCGATACATTCCACCCGACGGTCAAAGCGTGGCTCTTTCTGACGGATGTGGCGGATGACGAAGGACCGCTGACCTACGTCGCGGGATCGCATCGCATGACGCAGGCCAGACTGGATTGGGAGCGCGAGCGCAGCCTCCACGTGCATGACGGGCTCGACCGGCTTTCCGCGCGCGGGTCGCTGCGCATCAACGAAGAAGAGCTGCCGTCGCTCGGCCTGCCCCCCGCCATCCGCTTCGCGGTCCCCGCCAACACCTTGGTCGTCGCCGATACGAGCGGATTTCATGCGCGTGGGCTTTCGCGGCATCCGTCGACGCGCGTCGAAATCTGGGCCGATGGACGGCGCAATCCGTTCCTGCCCTGGACTGGGCTGAACCTGACCGGGTTGCCCGGCCTTGCCGAGCGGCGTGTGCCTTTATGGTGGCGCCTGCACGACCGATTGAAGCGCTGGATCTTGCCGCCTTGGGATTATGTCGGCCTCAAACGGCCGGGCGACACATGAACCCGGCCCGTTTTCCCGGTGCGCGCCCCTGCCCGCCGCAGGATAGCGGCCCCGGGCCGCATAACCCGTTCACCGGCCAGCCCATTTCGCACGATGAAGCCAGCCAGATTCATGCCTTGTGGTCATCCCTGACCGACGCGAACCGCGCGATTACCGTCGCGTGCGGCATGGCGTGGTGGAAGCGTGCACGAATCGCGCAATTCCTGCAGTCGGACCGCGCGACGCCGTTGCACTTCGCGAACGAGACCGAAGCGGCAGCCGCGAATGACGGACGCATCGCCGTCTGGCCGTCGCGCATGCCGGCTGGATTGGCAGAAGCGGCCGGTGACCGGCTGGTGCGGATCGAGGACGGGTTCATCCGCTCGATCGGGCTGGGGGCGGCGCTCCATCCACCGCTATCGATCGTGGTCGACGATCTGGGGATCTACTATGACCCGACCAGGCCGAGCGCCCTAGAGACCATCCTCGAAACGACGCGCTTTCCGTCAACCCTGCTCGACCGCGCCGAGCGGCTGCGGGAACGGATCGTCACCGGCGGCATCAGCAAATATGGCGCAAGCCCTGCGCCGGCGAAACCGCGCGACGCGAACACCAAGCGCACGATCCTCGTCGCCGGCCAGGTCGAGGACGACGCCTCGGTCCGGCTCGGCGGAGCGGGGGTTGCCGGCAATCTCGATCTGCTCGCCCGCGCCCGTGCCGCCGAGCCGGACGCCCATATCCTGTTCAAGCCGCACCCCGATGTGGATGCGGGCCACCGCAAGGGCCGCGTTCCCGACGCAGCCCTGCTGGCACATGCCGACGCGATCGTGCGCGATGAGGCGATACCGTCGCTGCTGGCGCGGATCGACGGCGTCCATGTCCTGACATCGCTCACCGGATTCGAAGCGCTGCTCCGCGGCGTCGACGTGACGGTTCACGGCCACCCGTTCTATGCGGGCTGGGGACTGACCCGCGATCTGGCAGGTCCATTGCCGCGCCGCACCCGAAGGCTGACGCTGGCCGAGCTGATCGCAGGCACGTTGATCCTCTACCCGCGCTATATCGACCCGGTCACCGAACTGCCCTGCCCGCCCGAAATCCTGCTCGATCGCTTTGCCGAGGGCTGGCGCCCCAAGCCAAGCCTGCTGATTCGGTTGCGTCAGTTTCAGGGACGCCTGGCGCGCCTGTTCGGCACGACCACCGATTAAGCGCGGGCGGCCTTGATGAAGGCTGCCGCAATACCCTCCGCCGCCAGATCGACCCGATCGCCAGCGGCACCACCCGCGCGCCAGATTGCATAATCGGAGCGCTTGCCGGTCGCGCCCGCGACATGGAACGGGCCGGCCAGACTCGGCTGATGATCACCGTAGAAAATCAGCCAGCCTTTCCCGCCGATCGCCCGGCGCAGGATCGGGATCATCGCATCGGTCGATTCGAGGTGACGCAGCCATCGCCCCATCGCGATCTTTTGCGGCACATCGCCCCATGCAGGCGGCAGCGGGACCGGATCGATCGAATCGTGCGCGGCATCCCAAGGCCCGTGATTTTGCATCGTGATCGCGAAGATCAGGATTTTTGGCCCATATTCGGCGATCAACCCGGCCATCCGTTCGGCCACCACGACATCGCCGACATAAGGCCCGGTGCGCGCAGCACCGGCAAAGCCTTCGATGCCGACGAACTGATCGAAGCCGAGCAGCGGCATCACTTTGTCGCGATAGTAGAAATCCGGCTGGTAGGGGTGGATGCAAATAGTCCGATAGCCCGCCGCACGCGCGGCGCTGGCGAGCGAGGGCAGCGGCACGCGGGCGAAATATTCGTAAGGGTTAAATCGATCGAGCCCGATATCCCGATCGCCCAGTCCGGTCAGCATCGCCAGTTCGGACCGGATCGTGTTGGCGCCCCAGCACGGCACGGTCAGGTGGCCCTGCAAGACGGCCTCGCGCTGCAACTGAGCAAACGCCGGCACAAGCGTGGCGAAGGACGGATCGAGCTGGCGCGGATCGACGAACGATTCGCCCTGCACGATCACGATCGGGCCGACATCGGGCAGCGGCGCCCAGCCGCGCGCCTGTGCCGCGCGCTGCCGCTCGGGCCGTTCGTGGCGCGCGATCGTCGCGTAGATTATGCAGGTCGCGAACACACCGAACTGCTTGCAGTCGGCGATCGGATCCCGGCTGGGCCGGAGCCGCTCATAGCGCAGTGCCAGCCAGTCGACCAAGGGCGGCCGCGAGGGGACGCGAAATAGCAATCGCCCGGTCAGGGCTGCCAGAATCAGGCGCGGCCATAAGAAGAATATGCCCGGATCCCACAGGGTCGGCTCGATCCAGACCAGCCCGCCCACGATCGCCAGGCAGGCGGCCGTCCCGGCCGCCATCTGCCATATGCCGACGAAAGCGAGATAGAGGCGGGGATGACGCACCACCTCTATCAGTTCGGCGCGGTCGGCGAACACCACCGGCTCGCCGAGCACGATGCGTTTGATCCGATCGGCGACGCCCATGCCGATGCCGAGCGCGAGCACGGCAAGTGCCGACAGGATCGGCCGCTGCGTTACCAGCAGGAACAGCCCGAAGCCGACCAAGGGTGCGAACGCATCGATCGCGAGGACGAGCAGCCGGCTGCGTCCGGGCACGCCGAACAACGGCGCGCCGACCTGCCACCGCAGCCCAAGCCACGTCGCCACCACGATGAGGAGTCCGACAACCAGCAGAATCATGGACCGCTGCTTAGCGCCCCGGCTCGATATGGAAATGGAAGCCGCGCATGATCCTGTCGCCGATCGTCGCCGGCAGCAGATCGGCGGCGCGATTGCCCAGCGCCAGAAGGTGCGGGAAGGTGATCCGCGGGCGCCGCCGATCGAGCCCGCGCCGGATCACCGCCACCATCTTGTCGAGCCCGACCATGAAAGGAGTCGGCCCCTTCCAGCGGTCGGTCATAGGCGTATCGAAGAAGCCGGGCACGATCACGCTGACCGCGATATTCTTCGGCTGAAGCAATCCGCGCAGCGCCTCGCCATAGGCGCGGATTCCGGCTTTGCTGGCGCTGTAGCCAACGCTGTAGGGCAGGCCCTTCAACCCCGCTATCGACGATACCACCGCCACCTGCCCCCGACCGCGCGCGATCATGCGCGGCAGGAGTGGCTCGATCGTGTGAATCGTGCCGAGCAGATTGGTTCGCACCTGCATCGCCGCCAAAGCGGTGCCTTCGGGTTGGCCATCGACGCCCGCACCCGCCGAAACGCCGGCGGCGGCGATCAGCAGATCGAACGGCGCCGCATCGTCCTGCGCGATCAGCCACGAGCCCAACGGCTCGGCAACCCCGACGTCGAAAAGACCCGTGACCACCTCCGCCCCCTTTACGCGGCAATCGTGGACCACTGCTTCCAGCCGATCCTCATTGCGGCCGGTCAAGACCAGGCGGATGCCCGGCGCCGCATAATTGCGCGCAAGCCCGGCGCCGAGCCCGCTCGATGCGCCGGTAATCAGGATTGTGCGGACCGCCGTCACCGTTGCGTGGCGATGGCAGCCAGCTGTGGCCGTGTCGACCCGACCAGCCGCATCACCGGGAGCGGCGCTTCCGCCGCCTCAAGCCGAGTGATCGATCCGGCGACCAGCATCGCCAGCCCAAACTCGCTGAAATAGCCGCCATGGACGAGACAGCGATCGACCAGAACGCTCCGGAACGCATCGAATACCGGCGCCTCGGGCGGCGTTGGCGTGGTCCAGAAGCAATCGAGCCCGCCCTGATGGGTAATGCGCGGAATATCGTAGACCGCATCGCCCAGCACGATCGTCGGCACGCCGTGGCGCAGCGACAATGTCCCGGTGGTGCTGTTGACGGTGACGACACCCTGCGCCGAGCGGACGATGATATCGATATCGGCGGTTTCGAGGAAAAACACCCGCTCGCTTATTCCGAGCCGTGCGGCAATCGCCAGCGTGCGTTTCTCCCAATCGACCAGCCCGTTATCGAGCGGGTGCCCCTTCACGAGCAGCACCGTCCCATCCGGTGCATGCCGGGCAAAAGAGGCCATCACCAGTTCGATCGCCGGCTCGATGCCGTCGAACTGCGAATGAACGCGAATCTGATAATCGTCGGTCAGTTGGAGCGGGAAGACGAAATAGGGTTTCCCACTTGCCTCCAACCGCTCCAGCGTTGCTGCCGAACGGATGGTTTCCGCTTTCTTTCGCAGCAGCCGCAGCACCCAGCCGAAATATTCGTGAAGGATATGCCATGGCCGATGCGTGCGATAGCCGGGAAAGAGCGGCACCAACGCCAGCGACGCGAGATTGTAGCTCACGTCTTCCCACGCGCGCCGCGCGAACGACGACGGCAATCCACCGAGTTGCGGCATCGGAGGCAGCGCGCGCGCTGCCTCCAGGTAATATTCGGGGTCGCGCGACAGGCGCGAATGGCCGTTCACGCCGCCCGCCTCCAGCGTCACGAAATCGGGGCGGATATAACCTTCCTCGAAAACATGGACCTGCAGCCCCAGGCGTTTCGCGACCGCGATCGCTGCCTCATGCAGCGGCCGGCAATCACCGAACAGGACGAGATCGGTGATGCCGCGCTCCTGCAGCAGCGCGGTCAGGAAGCTTGGCCAGCGGCCAAGCCCCCAACGATAGTCGACCGCATTCGGCCCGCGCCAATAGATCTTGTCGCCGCCATTGAAATTGACGCGATGGACACCGTGACCGCGCTCGGCCAGTGCCTGCCCCAGCCGCGAGAAGAACGGGCCGGCCAGCCCCTGGAGAAAGAGAAATTCCCTTCGCGGCACGCGCCTCACCCGTTCCCTGTTTCTATCGGTGCCCAACGCAATGTCGGTGGCAAAGGTTCTTTGCACTTCGATCACGCCACGCACAACCGTCCACCGCACGGACTATCCTGCCACAAGGGCGACACGCGGCCTTTGCGCGGCGCGAAAGGCCCAAGCGTTTGAACGACAAAATATTATGGACCTTTATCGAAGGCAAAGTTCAGCTACCAGCAAAAATGCTGCAACGCAGCGCGTGCGTTGATCCGGGTGCCTTGCCCGGCGGTTAGGGTGCGCTATAGCCCCGACAGGGAACTGGCTTTCCGGGTATTGGTTGCCCGGTTGGAGTGCGCGTTTGAATCGATCACGTCATGATTTTGGTCTTGGCCATGAAGTTCTCGGCGGCGAGCCGATCGCGATCGTCGGCGCTTCGTGCCGGCTTCCGGGGGCGCCCGATCTCGAGTCATTCTGGCGCCTGCTGATCGACGGAATCGATGCGGTCACCACGATTCCGGACGATCGCTGGAACAAGGGCGCCTTCTTCCATCCCGAGCGCGGACAGCGCGGCAAAGCCTATACCTTTGCCGCCGGTGTGCTCGACAATGTCGATCGATTCGACCCGGCTTTCTTCGGAATCAGCCCGCGCGAAGCGACCCAGATGGACCCCCAGCAGCGCCTCCTGCTCGAGCTTGCCTATGAGGCGATCGAAGATGGCGGGATCGACGTGGCGACGCTCGCGGGCCGGCAAGTTGGCGTGTTCGTCGGCGGTTCGTCGTGGGATTACATGAACTTGAACTCGGGCGACCCGTCGACAAGCGATGCCTATTCGATGATCGGCGTGACGCTCTCGCCGCTTGCCAACCGCATCTCCTACGCCTTCGATCTGCACGGGCCGAGCTTCACGGTCGATACCGCCTGTTCCTCCTCACTCGTCGCCTTGCATCAGGCGTGCGAGGCGATGCGCGGGGGGCAGATCGATACCGCATTGGTCGGCGGGGTCGGCATGCTGCTGGCGCCGCAGAGTTTCATCGGCTTCTGCCAGGCATCGATGCTGTCGCCCAAGGGCCGCTGCCATGCGTTCGACGCGCGTGCAGACGGTTATGTCCGCGCCGAGGGCGGCGGGATGGTGGTCTTGAAGCCGCTCGGCGCTGCGCTCGAGGCGGGCGATCCGATCCGCGCGATCATCCGCGGTACCGGCGTCAACTCGGACGGGCGTACACCAGGCCTGTCACTGCCCAACAAGCTGGCCCAGGCGGCCCTCCTGCGCGACGTATATACCCGTTTCGGACTAGATTGTTCGGACCTGGCCTACGTCGAGGCGCACGGCACAGGCACGCCTGCCGGCGATCCGATCGAGGCAGGCGCGCTGGGAAGCGTGCTCGGCGCGAATCGGACGGCGCCTTTGCCGATCGGGTCGGTCAAGACCAATGTCGGGCATCTCGAGGCCGGCAGCGGCATGGCCGGCCTGCTCAAGGCGATGCTGGTGGCCGAGCGCGGCATCATCCCCGCCTCGCTGAACAGCGAGACGCCCAATCCGAATATTCCTTTCGACGATCTCAACCTGACGCTTGCGCAAGACGCTATCGTGTTGCCCGACGACGGCCGGACGCGGCTGGTCGGTGTCAATTCATTCGGCTTCGGCGGCACCAATGCGCATGCCGTGCTGGCAGCCGCCGATCGCCGGCCCGCTTTGCACGAGCGCGCCTCCGATCGACTGCCGCCGCTGCTGATCTCGGCGCGTTCCGAGGGAGCTCTGCGTGCGCTGGCCGCCGCGTGGCGTGATCGCCTTGCAGAACAACCGGCCGACTTGCCGGCGCTGGTACGCGGCGCGGCCCTCCGTCGCAGCCAGCACCCGCGCCGACTGACCATACCCGCCGGCACCGCCGCGGAAGCGATCGAGGCGATCGAGGCGCATCTCGCTGGCAAGCCCAGCGCGGCCGCGGCCAACACTGCGGTGGCGGGCGGCGTTGGCTTCGTCTTCTCCGGCAATGGCAGCCAATGGGCGGGCATGGCGGCCGACGCCATGGCCGGCAGCGCCTCCTTCCGCAATGCCATCGCCACGGTCGATGCGGCGCTGGCGCCCTGGCTCGGCTGGTCGGTGGGCGAAGCGCTCGCCAATGCGGATGCGGAGGCGCTCCGCAATACCGACATCGCCCAGCCTTTGCTGTTCGCGATCCAGGTCGCGCTGGTGATGGGATTGCGCGCGGAAGGGATCGAGCCCGACGCCTGCATGGGCCATAGCGTCGGCGAGGTCGCCGCCGCCTGGGCCGCGGGGGCGCTCGATCTCACCGGCGCCGCCCGCGTCATCGCGGCGCGCAGCCGGGCCCAGCAGACCCGCCACGGCATCGGCGCGATGGCGGTGCTCGGGCTCGACGCCGCCACCAGCGCGGCGGCGCTCGCGACCCCCAATCTGGCGCAATCCGGCGTCGAGCTGGCGGCACACAATAGCAGCCGCGGCACGACCGTCGCGGGGCCGATCGCGGGCATCGCTCTGCTGGAGGCCGAAGCGAAGCGCGAAGGCTGGCGCTTTACCAAACTCGACCTCGATTACGCCTTCCATAGCGCGGCGATGGACCCGATCCAGCCGCAGCTTGCCGTCGATCTGAAGGGGCTCGCGCCGATCGGTTCGCGCCTTCCGTTCTTTTCGACGGTCACCGGAGCGATCCTGGAGGGCGAGGCGCTGGACGCCGCTTATTGGTGGCGCAACGTGCGTGCGCCGGTGCTTTTCGCCGAGGCGGCCCGGGCGATGGTCGACGATGGCATACGGATATTTGTCGAGATCGGCCCCCACGCGATCCTCGGCGCCTATCTGACCGACGCTTTGAGCGCTGCCGACAAGGAAGGCCGCGTGCTTGGCAGCCTCGCGCGCCGGCCGCTCAAACATGATCCGATCGCCACGATCGCGGCACGCGCGCATGCCGCCGGTGCCGATATCCGCCGCGCGGATGCGTTCGTCGGCGAGGCGGCGGTTCGCGGACTGCCATCCTACCCGTGGCAACGCGAACGTTTCTGGGTGCCGCGTACCGAGGAGGCGACCGACACGGTCGTGCTGCCGTTCGAACATCCGTTGCTGGGACAGCGGCGCGGCGATCAGCCGCTCGAATGGCGGCGTCACATCGGGCTCGAG
The DNA here is from genome assembly GCF_044905095.1 of Sphingomonas sp. MMS24-J13. Lineage (NCBI taxonomy): Bacteria > Pseudomonadati > Pseudomonadota > Alphaproteobacteria > Sphingomonadales > Sphingomonadaceae > Sphingomonas > Sphingomonas sp. MMS24-J13. Next base: position 4,330,318 of record NZ_CP173258.1, on the reverse strand, counting down.
CTCCAGCCCTGGCTTGCCGATCACGTCGTCGGCGGCGCAGCGGTGGTGCCCGCCGCCGCGCTGCTCGAAATCGCATTGGCCGCCGCACGCGCCCGCCACCCGAACGCCGCCGCGCTCGATCTGCTCGACGTCGAGATCGGTCGCGCCTTGGTGGTCGAGCAGCACATGATCCGTGAGATGCGGCTGCGCATCGGATCGGCAGCGGGCGATTTCGAATTGTCTTCGCGCCCGCGCTTGGCCGGAGAGGCGTGGATCACGCATATGAGCGGCCGCATCGCCGAGGGCGAGCCGATGCCGGACGCACCGTTCGCCGAACCAGTGCCGCAGGGCCGTGTCGACGGCGAGACACTGTATGCGATCGCGCACGAGATGGGGCTGGATTACGGCCCGACCTTCCGTGCGGTCGAAGCGATCGACCTGTTGGGCGACGATCGCGCGCTGGTTCGGTTCGGGACCGCCGCCGTGCTGGAACAAGGGTTGCTCCTGCCCCCCAATCTGGTCGATGGCGCATTGCAGGGCCTCTTGGCCATGGCTGCCGATCGGCTCGGCAGTGCCAATGGCATCCTGCCCTGGCGCTTCGGCCGGCTGCGCCTGCTAACGCCCGAAGGTGCCGAACCCGCTGCCGCGAGACTTCACGTCACCCGTATCGGCCCGAGGTCGGTGCGCGCCGATATCGTCCTGCTCGACGCCGCCGGTGCAGCGGTCGCGATGTTGGGCGATTGCTGGTTCGTTCGCGTCATATTGGGCCGCGCGGCGCGCGCGGAAGAGCAATTCTTCCACCCGGCCATCGTCTCCAGTCTCGCTCCTGACGGCGAGCCCGCGGCGATCATGGGCGACATCGCGATCGCACTCGGCGAGACCGGTGCCGATGCTGGCGAGGAAAGCCGCCTGCTGGTCGATGCCTATGCGACATCCGCAGCTCTCGCGGCCTTGCTACCGCTTGCCGACAAAGGCGTACTCCGCCCACAAGCGCTGCTCCGCGAGGAACGGATCGCCGCCTCCAGCCGGCCTTTGCTCGATCGGCTTCTGCGCTGGCTCGACGCCGACGCCCTCGCCGAACAGCATGCCGATGGCAGCTGGACCTTCGCTGCCGCCGACCTGCCGCGGGCCGACGCGATCCTGCGCACCTTGCTGTTCGACAGTCCGCGCGGTGTCGCCGAAATGGCGTTGCTCGCGCTGGCCGGCGATGCGCTGCCGACGGTATTGCGCGAGGGACCGGGGGCCTATCCCGCTTTGCCAGCGGCTTTGTGGGATCAGTTGCTCTCGGCTTCGCCTGCCAGCACCGATGCCGCCGAAGCGCTGGCCGATGCCGTCGCGCGCGTGGCCCCAGGCCGGCCGGGTGGCCGATCGTTGCGCATCCTCGAAATCGGCGCGCGGCGCGGCAGCTTCACCCGCCTGCTGCTCCGGACCCTGCACGCGAACGCTCCGGTGATCGTCGCAGCAACCGAAGCGGACGACCAGCCGATGCTCGCCGCTCTGCTGGAAAAGAGCGCGGGTGCCCGCGCGATCACCTGGGCTCCCGGCCAGCCGCTGGATGAGCCACCCTTCGATCTGATCGTCTCGGCGCATGGTCTCAGCCTCGGCGATCCCAGCGCGGCTGGTCTCGCCTCGCTGCGGCCGCTGCTGGCGCCGGGCGGAATGCTGCTCGCGGCCGAGCCGGCCCCAAGCCGGTTGTGGCAGCTACTGCGCCCCGATGCGCCGCCGCTCGCGGACGGCGCACGTTGGCGCACCCAGCTCGACGCCGCCGGCTTTGCCGAGACTGGCAGCCGCCCCTTGCCGACCGGCCTGTGGCCCGCCTGCCTGATCGCCGCCCGCGCCGACGAGGCCATCCGCTCAGCGCAACCTGCCACTGCATCTTTGACCCTGTTCGCCGACGCGTCGCCCTCTGCCGAGGCTATCGCCGCTGGATTGCGAGAGGCCGGCACGGATCTTACGATCCGGCCGCCCGCCGGGCTTACCCACTCGGCCGGACCGATCGCTATCCTGATCGAGGGCCATGAAGCCGGGCTGGCCGAGCGACTTGCGCTGATCGCCGGGCTGGCAAGCTGGCCGGCAAGCGATGAGCCGACGATGGTGACGATCCTGATCCATGGCGAAGCATCGGCCGATCCGCAGAGTGCGGCCATGATGGGCGTGCGCCGGGTCCTCGCCAACGAGGCCAGCCAGATCGCGTCGCGGCTGATCCGGCTGTCGTCCGATCTCACGGCCGAGCAGGCCACCGCTTACGCCGTGGCCGAGCTGCTCTATCCCGATTCCGAACAGGAAGTAGCTTGGAATCGGAACGGCCGCCATGTCGCCCGCGTCCGTCGTGGACTGCCGGTGGCACGGGACACGGCGCCGGGGACGCTTCGCCTCGCGATCCAGCGCCCGGGCCTGCTCGACTCGCTCGGCTGGGAGGTCGCCAAGCCCGATGCTCCGGGCGCGCGCGAATTGGCGATCGAAGTCCGGGCTGCGGGACTCAACTTCCGCGATGTCATGTGGGCGATGGGATTGCTGCCTGACGAGGCCCTGCTCGATGGCTTTGCCGGGCCGACACTGGGCCTGGAATGCGCCGGCATCGTCACGGCGATCGGCGAGGGTGTCGGCGACTTCGCGGTCGGCGATCGCGTGATGGCGTTCGCGCCCGCCAGCCTGTCGACCCATACCGTGACCGCGGCGCACGCGGTGATGCGCATGCCCGCCGGCATGGATTTCACCGCCGCCGCAACCGTGCCGGTGGCCTTCCTGACGGTCGCTTATGCGCTTGGCCATCTCGCCCAGCTTGGCGAAGGCGAGACGATCCTGATCCATGGCGGCGCGGGTGGCGTCGGCCTTGCCGCGATCCAATATGCGCGACATCGCGGGGCGCGGATCTTCGCGACCGCCGGTTCGCCGGCCAAGCGCGCGCTGCTGACGAACCTCGGCGCCGAGGCGGTGCTCGACAGCCGCAGCCTGAGCTTCGCCGACGAGGTGATGCGGCTGACCGACGGCCAGGGTGTCGATGTCGTGCTCAACTCGCTGGCGGGCGAGGCGATGCGCCGCAGCCTGGCGCTGGTGCGCCCGTTCGGGCGTTTCCTCGAGCTCGGCAAACGCGATTTCTACGAGAATAGCAGCATCGGCCTGCGCCCTTTCCGTCACAATGTGAGCTATTTCGGGATCGATGCCGATCAGCTTCCGCTGCGGCGTCCCAAGCTGGCAGGCGCGCTCTTCGCCGAAATCAGCGCGATGTTCGCAGCAGGCGCCCTGCGGGCTCTTCCGCACCGCGTCTATGATTTCGCCGATGCCGAGGATGCGTTCCGGCTGATGCAGGCGTCGGGCCATGTCGGCAAGATCGTGCTCACGCCCGGCGCGGTGCTGCCGGTCGCCCTGCCCAGTCCCCCCGCCTTCGCGTTGCGCGACGACCGTACTTATGTCGTCACGGGTGGCCTCGATGGTTTCGGGCTGGAGACTGCGCGGTGGCTCGCGCGTCGCGGGGCACGTCATATCGCGTTGCTCGGCCGCCGAGGCCCGGCTACCCCCGACGCGGCGGCGAAGCTCGCGGCATTCGAGGAAATCGATGTTCGCGCTTATGCCGTCGATGTCGCAGACGAGGCAGCACTGGCCGAAACGCTCGAGACCATCCGCACGTCCCAGCCCCCGATCGCAGGCATAATTCACGCCGCCGTGGCGATGGACGACGCGTTGCTGACCGCTCTCGACGCGTCTCGCTTCGATCGCGCTCTGCGCCCCAAGCTGCGGGGCGCCGAGTTGCTCGATCGCCTGACGCGGAGCGATCCGATCGAGCATTTCATCCTTTTCTCCTCGGTCACGACACCGCTCGGCAATCCGGGCCAGGGCAATTATGTCGCGGCCAACGCCGCGATCGAGGCACTGGCAGAGCGCCGCCATGCCGAGGGATTGCCCGCGCTTGCGGTGCAATGGGGTCCGATCGGCGATGCCGGCTATCTCGCGCGCGAGACGCAGGTGAGCGAGATGCTCGCGCGCCAGCTCGGCGGTGCGCATCTGAGTGCGGCCGAAGCGCTCGACACGATCCCGAGCCTGCTTGCCGCCGGCATTCCGGTGGCGGGAGTCGCGACGGTGCGCTGGGCGGCGATGAAGGCACGCCTGCCCCTGCTCGCGTCGCCCTTGTTTGCCGAGATGGGCGGCACGGTCGGCGAGGAGGCGGGCGAACTTGATCTCGCCGCGATGCTGGCGGGCTGCGGGCCTGAGGAGGCTCGGACCAAGGTCACCGGACTGCTGATCGAGGAGGTCGCGCGGATCATGAAGCTTGCGGCCGATCGGATCGAGCCCAGCCGCCCCTTGACCGAACTGGGCATGGACAGCCTGATGGCGGTCGAACTGCGGCTCGCGGTCGAGCAGCGTTTCGGGGTGACCGTGCCGCTGTTGGCGCTATCCGAAGGCGCGACCCTTTCGGCCATGGCCGGGCGAATCGTGCGCGGGCTTGGCGAACCTGCGGCGCCCGAGCAAAGCGCTGGGACGCCCGATCTGGCCGAATGGCTCGCCCGACACGAAGGGTCCGCTGCGACGGGCCCGGCGGACGGCGCCACTGCTCCCACCGAACCCGGCTTCGCGGCGGCCGCGGCAACTTCGCCTTAATCTGGCCCCGGCCACCATGCGACCATTGGACACTATGAACAATTCGTTCGGCCTTTCCGGCGATGCCAAAGCGGCATTGCTTGCACGTCTCGCCAACCGCCGCCCCGCGACCACGGTCGAGCCGGTGCCCGAGCCCAAACCCCCGCTCGGCAAGCCCGAGGTCGCGAGCGAAATCGCGATGGTACGTCGCGCGGGCGAGGCGCTCGGCATTCGGAACCCCTTCTTCCGCGCGCACGAAGGGATTGCCGGCGCGACCAGCGTGATCGACGGCAGGACCTACGACAATTTCGTGTCGTACAATTATCTCGGCCTCAACGGCGATCCGCGCGTGGCGGACGCCGCCAAGGAGGCGATCGACCGCTACGGCACATCGGTCTCGGCGAGCCGGATCGTGTCGGGCGAGCGCCCGATCCATCGCGAACTCGAGCTGGCACTGGCGGCGGTCTATCAGGCCGACGATGCGATCGCCTTGGTCTCGGGCCATGCCACCAACGTGACCGTGATCGGGCATCTCGTCGGCCGCGACGATCTGATCCTGCACAATTCGCTCAGCCACAACAGCATCGTCCAGGGCGCGCTGATGAGCGGCGCGCGGCGCATCTCCTTTCCGCACAACGACATGGACGAGCTTGATCGGCTGCTGGGCGCATCGCGCGGCCTGGTCAGTCGTGCGCTCATCGTCGTGGAAGGCCATTACAGCATGGATGGTGACGTGCCCGATCTCGCCCGGCTGGTGGAGATCGCGAAGCGCCACCGCGCGCATCTGATGGTCGACGAGGCGCATTCGCTCGGCGTGATTGGCGCACGCGGGCACGGCATCGCCGAGCATGCCGGCGTCGATCCGCGCGAGATCGACGTCTGGATGGGAACGCTCAGCAAGACGCTGTCGGGCTGCGGGGGCTATATTGCGGGCTCCGCAGCGCTGATCGACTATCTCAAGCATTCGGCGCCCGGCTTCGTCTATTCGGTTGGCCTGCCCCCACCGGTGGCGGCGGCGGCGCTCAAGAGCCTCGAGATCATGTATGCCGAGCCAGAACGTGTGGCCAGGCTTCAGGCCAACGGCCGGACCTTCCTGGAAGCCTGCCGCGCCTGTGGGCTGGATACCGGCTCCTCGATCGGCGGCGCGATCGTACCGGTCATGACGGGGAGCTCGATCGTTGCCGCACGCGCGGCGGATGCGTTGTTTCGGGCGGGCCTCAACGTTCAGCCGATCATCTATCCGGCGGTGCCCGAGAACGGCGCCCGGCTGCGCTTCTTCCTGTCATCGCTGCACGAGCCGGCGCAACTGCAGGATGTCGCGCGACACATCGCCGCCATCCTCACCACACTGACCGGCGAGACGATCGACCTCGGAGCGCTGACGGGCAAGCTCTCCGGCGCGCTGTGAGCGACGTTCGAAAGCGCATCGCCGATGCCGACATCGTCAGTCCGGGCATGATTGCCGACGCGCGGCCAGGCGATACCGAGATCGTCCTTGATCTTTCGAGGCTTGTCTCGCGCATTCTTCATCCGACCCCGACCGGGGTCGACCGCTGCGAGATGGCTTATGCACGGGGGCTTATAGCGATGGTGCCGGAACGGCTCGCTTTCGCCGCCGTGCATCCGTCGGCATTCTACGGGCGGCTCGACAAAGCCGCGGTATTGCGATTTCTCGATGAGACTGAATTGCGATGGCAGCATCGCGGATTCAGCTCTGCCTGGGACCGGCGCCGCTTCGCGCTCGCCTCACTCGTCGCGTTGCGCCCGCGGCGGGTATCGGTCGATCGCTCGGTCCGGCGGGCCTACGTGCAGGCATCGCCGAATAACCTGACGCGCCCCGACCGGGTGAAGCATATCCTGACGCGCGAGCAGGCGCATTTCGTGTGCCTGGTGCATGATCTCATCCCGCTGGAATATCCGGAATATGCCCGTCCCGGGGGCGCCGCCCTCCATGCCCGCCGCGTCGAGACGATCGTGACCCTGGCGGATGGTATCGTCGCGAATTCGCAGGCCACGCTCGACGCGCTGAAGCCCTATCTCGCCCGGAGCGGCCGTCAGCCGATCACGGCCGTCGCCCATCTCGGCACAGATCCGCCGATGGCGTTTCCGCCGCACCGGGATGAGCGGCCCTTTTTCGTCTGCATCGGCACCATCGAACCGCGCAAAAATCACCTGCTGCTGCTCCACCTGTGGAGACGGATGTCCGAACGTCATGGCGCGGGCAACATTCCGAAGCTGCTGATCATCGGCCGGCGCGGCTGGGAGAATGAGCAGGTCATCGACATGCTCGAACGCTGCGACGCGCTCGAAGGCTGTGTCGAGGAGCACAATCGGCTACCGGACAGGGAGGTGCAGCGGCTCCTCCGATACTCGCAGGGCCTGCTCATACCCTCGTTTGCGGAGGGTTACGGAATGCCGGTCAGCGAGGCGATCGCGCTTGGCGTGCCGGTCGTCTGCAGCGATATTCCGGCGCTGCGCGAAGCCGCGCTCGGCAACGCCCGCTTCATCGATCCGCTCGACGGACCGGGATGGTTGGCAGCGATCCAGGATCTCGCATCGCTGCCGGTCGCCGAACGGGTCGCCAGGCCCGACCTGCGTTCCGATCGAAGCTGGCAGCGCCATTTGCAGATCCTGTTGGACGTCTTGGACCGTCTCGGCCCCGTCCACAAGAAGCTGCCAAGGTAAGAAGCTGCCGCTCTGCTTGCGGCCAGAACATCGATGCGACAGGGGAAAGCATGAAATTGTTCCGTCTCAAGAAGCGGGGAGCACTGGCAGGCTTCGGTCATATAATCCGGTCGCCGCATACCAGCGCCATCTCGACAGCAAGTTGGATCTGCACGGCGCCGATCGCGATCTCGCGTTTGCAGACGCGATAGGATCCGTCTCGGCCGAGCTGTTCCGGCGGCAGGGCGATGTCCACGTCGCGGCGCTCATCCATCACGGCCTCCAGAATGGCATGACCATCTTCGATCTCGGCTGCGGCTGCGGGCGCACGGCACAGGCTTTGCAGCGCTCAGGCTGGAGCGGACGCTATATCGGGAACCGACATCATCCCCGGTTTTATCGAAGAGCTTACAGCCAAATGCCCGTCCTATGAGGCACATGTTCATACCGCGCCGACGATTCGCGCAGAGAATCAGTCGCTGGACATGCTATATCACTGGTCGGTCTTCACCCATATTCCGCCTGAAGAATGCTTCCTCTACATGGAAGACAGCTATCGCGCGCTGAAGCCCGGCGGAAAGATGGTATTTTCGTTTCTCGAATTCGCGGACCCGCAGCATTGGCCAAACTTCATGCATCGGGTGCAGCGCATCAAAAAGGGCAAGCCGCTCAACCTCCTCGACACGTTCCTCCACCGCGATTGGATCGCGCTCTGGGCGGAGCAGATCGGCTTCTCGCGGATGGCGTTTACAGATGGCGCCGATGGTACGAATCATCCGCCGTTCTGGCAGACGTTGGTTTCGATGACGAAACGGCCAGCCATTTGAAAGAAGCCCTGAATATAACGCGGATTGCCAGGAGATTGCGGGGCGCCTCCTGCAACTCTGCAGCAGCTTTATGGACGACTTTTAGATCATCCCATCACGTATTTGCATTTCACCGTCACCGAAGGTGATCGGCAAAGTTTCGGGCCCGGCGATATGGCCTGGAAGCTTGGCGGGCGGCTAGCGCCGTCCGCGAGGAGCAATCACCCCTTTTTGCCGCTTTCATCCCGTCGCCACTTGACCCTCCGCTATCTTCCTTGCATTTCCGGTGTCATCCAAGCGGGAATGCAATCATGATTTTATCTGATACGACCAGCCTAGCGAAGCAGAAGCATCAGATTGACAAGAACAGTATTCTGCAGCGGACATTTGATCTGTCTGAAGTATACAGGTCACTGCACAATGCTTATATGGAAAGAGGCGTTGCTGCCGATCTGGACCCGAACGACAAGGAACACACATTCGACGCAGAATGGAAGATTCCGCATTATTTCGAGACCGGATCCGACGCTATACGTGTTATTGTCAATGCGCTTATCAGCAATCTGAAAGACCCCCCGAAGAAATTACTGGATTTCCCGTGTGGATCTGGCCGGGTAACTCGGCATATGAAATCATTCTTTCCTGAGGCAGATGTAACAGCATGTGATCTATACGATTATCATGTGAATTTTTGCCGTGATATCATCGGTGCCAAGGGCGTCATGTCGCGAGCGAACTTAAACGAAGTCGATTTCGGCGATAAATTTGACGTCATATTTTGCGGATCGTTGCTCACCCACTTGCCTGAACGCGAATTCATGGATGCCGTACGCCTGATAGCAAGCTCACTGTCGGATACCGGGATTGCCGTTGTGACCACTCAAGGCCGCTATGCTGAATTTGTTCAGAAGAACAAGTACAAGGTCATTGAAGATGATCTGTTTGAGGTCGCACTGTCAACTGTTCCCGAAACCGGATTTGGATACGTGAATTATAATCACAAGTTCATGACGGAGACATGGAACAAACAAGATCAATATGGCGTCACGATCAGCAGGCCACATTGGTTGATGAAGCAACTCGAAGATATGCAGCAGATCCGCATCATGGATTATTCCGAACGCGGTTGGGACGCTACGCAGGATGTCGTCGTATTCGGAAAGCCAGGGGTGAATGCTTGGATGAGAAGTGGCGACGTCGTCATTTAAAATCCCACTTAAACGGGCCGGAATTATCCACTTAAGCGCTCCGACGTGCCCACGGCATTGCCGCGGCGAACAGCATCGTGGAGCGGTCCGTTGCGACGAGTTCGCGCTCTCGTCGCGGGCTACACATCCGCAAACGCACATGGCGAAGGCACGCAAAGCACAATGGGTTTGCGCACATCCGGCATCACGCCGGGCCGGAAGCCCAGCAGAAATGGAAGGTCGGGGCCGAGCGGCGGAATCGCCCCCCCTTGCGCACGCTATTCATCCCTGCCGGTTCAAAGATCATTACCCGTTTGTGCTTTTACGGCTACCGGTGCACCTTGAAGGACCATGAAAACCGACCGCTGACCCCACGCGATTGCGCGCGCAAAAGGGGATGGTCTATAGCCCGCATCGCGCAGACCGGCAGCGGGATGACGTCGATTCGGTCCCGTTTGGGATCGGCATCTTAGTTTTCTTCTGAAAGCAAATGGAAGCCTAATGTTCTACGACGAGACGAAACGTCGCGCCATTCGGGAAGCGGATACGAAGAGCGGCGAGCCCGATGCGCAAAGCATCATCGCCGGGCTTGAGGCAGCGATAAGACGCCGGGATACGGAGATCGGCACGCTTGTACGCCTGCTGGAAGAAAGCCGCGCCGCCACCGTCGATGCCGCCGCGCCAAACGTGATTGATTCAACCGCCTCACAAGCCGTCGCAGATCAGTTCAACCGGACGATCCGCACGATGACCGACGCTCTCGCGCGCTGGATCGGGCGATCTTTCGCGCAACGCGTGGTAAGGAATGCGCTGTTGCGCTCCGGTGCCTTCAACCCGAGCTGGTATCTCGATCATTATCCCGATGTCCGGAAGAGCGGCCAGGATCCGCTGCAACATTATTTGCACCATGGCATACACGAACGCCGCGCTGCATCGCCCGTCTTTCAGTTCAGCCCAGCAAACTGACGGGCGAGCCATGAGCGATGCAGTAACCGCGCCGGAAACAATCCGGAATTTCGATCCGCTGTGGTACAGCAGCGAATATCCGGATGTCGTCTTGTCAAATCTGTCCCCGCAGGAGCATTACAGACGGTATGGAAAGGCGCTCGGCCGCACTCTTGACGCAAAACGACAGACCGTATCACCGCCGATTGATCGTCCGAAGGTGTCGGTCGTCTGTATTTGCTACAATCAGGAACGGTTCATCGAGCAAACGATTCGGAGCATATTGAGTCAAATAGTCGCTTTTCCGATCGAGATCATCGTCGTCGATGATTGCTCTACCGATCGCACACCTTCTCTCATTGAACCCCTGATCGCAAACGATCCACGGGCGAAATTCATTGCACGAACCACCAATGTCGGTTCGCCTCAAAACTTCGGCGATGCCCTCGCGCTCGCCCGTGGCGAATATGTTGCGATCTGTGAAGGCGACGATTACTGGACTGACGATCGAAAGCTGCAGTTGCAAGTCGATTTTCTTGATGAAAATCAAGATTGCTCGATATGTTTCCATCCTGTCGTCGTCGAATATGAGGGTGATCAGAAGAGCGAGATCTTCCCGCCGGATACTGGGCCGTTTCATGCTCATAGGCTCGCATTCGGCAACTTCATCCAAACCAATAGCGTCATGTATCGCTGGCGCTGGGCGGAGGGCGAATTCGCCCGAAGCTATTCCCCGGCCATAACGCCGTCGGATTGGTACCTGCATCTTCAACATGCGGAAATCGGCGGGATCGGGTTCATCAATCGCCCGATGGCCGTGTACCGCAAACATAGCGGCGGCATCTGGTGGGGCGCCGGGTCGCTCGTTCACCGGCTTCGCTACGGATCCGGCGAGATTGCGTTCTTTCGCGGACTAGGCACGCTCTTCGGCGGCGCCTTTGCGGAGCATTGCGCCCAGGTCCGCGCGGAATTGGCGTTCCAATTATCCCGTCATTATATCGTCAACGACGATCACGGGGCATTCCGGCGCCTTCTGGATGCGGATCACCCGGCCACCTTGGTTGCGCTGGACCAACTCGGCTTTCGCTTCACCGGATCGTTCGCCGATAACGATCAGATTTCGTGGGCAGATTTGGTGTCGCTCCCGCTCATCAGCGTGATCGTGCTGACCTATAACCATGCCACTACGATCGAAGAATGCCTGCGCAGCGTGATTTGCCAGCAGGGGCCGTTCAACATCGAACTGATCATCGGCGATGACTTTTCGAAGGACGAAACCTGCAATATTATTGACCGCGTTTTTGCACAGGCCAAGCCCGGCTTAACCGTCAAGTTTTTCCGCGCGGAAAGCAATATGGGCATGCAGGCCAATCTTAGACGATGTCTGGATGCTGCAACGGGAGAGTATGTAGCATTTTGCGAAGGTGATGATTATTGGTTATCGCCGCTTAAGATCATCAAGCAGGTACTTTGTCTTCAGGGCGACCTTTCCCTGTCGATGTGCTTTAACTGGATCTTGTTGGAGAATCAGGTCGATAACTCTCTGACGCCGCATCCGCAACAGGAGCAGATATACGGCTCCATTCTTTCCCAGCAAGAAATCTTCGAAAATCCGATAACGGCGAACTTTTCCTGCTGTATGTATCGCGCCTCCAGCCTTAGCGAAATCGACGACCGCTACTACGCGACTAGAGGCGCCGCGGACTGGCTGTTCAACCTGTTCGCCACCGAACGCGGCCAGATCGGCTTTATCCGCGAATTGCTATCGGTTTATCGAATTCATTCGGGTGGCCAATGGAGCAAACTCCTCCCGACCTCGCAAAAGGCGACCTTCGCAGAAGCCCAGCGTTTGGCGAAGGCAACGCTGGGAAGCAGCCTGAAGGTTGGAAAATATAGTATTGAAACATATGAGCGCCGCCTGCCAGCCCCCCTGCTGGGGTGTCTGGATCAACCACAACAAGGTGCAACCGACCTTAGGCACGGTCGGCTGGACATCAGCGGATGGGTAGTCGACGATCGAAACCGGAAGATCAATCTTGTCATCAAACACGGCAGAGAGCGCTATCTGATCGATCTCAATCAGCCCAGAATGGATGTACCGGTCACATTGGGTCTTGACAATGCCGACCCCAAATGCGGTTTCCACATCAGCTTCAGCCCTCACGGTGAAGGGATGATCGATATCGAGGTTCAGGCCGGAGAAAGCGACCCAATACCCTGGCAGCGCATTCGCTATGTATTCGTATTGGATAGCTGATGCACCACGTTGACCGACGGAAGCTCCTGATGTCAGGTGGATCCTGGGTGAATGCCTAGACTGCTGCGGCCTTCTTCCGATGAGAGCGCTTTCCTCGATGCCGGTCGGCCACATCAACGTGCGACACTCTTGTACTTCATAGACAGCAGAAATCGAAAGCCGACACCAAGTTGCTTGTTGATCGCCTTTCCATAAAGGAATTCACGTGGCCGATCGCGTCCTTGTCCTCCCCGCCGGCACGGAAATCGGCCACGAGATACACGATTCTCTTGAATTCTCGCGATTTTGGGAAATTCATGGCGCAAACGAGGTGAACGATCACTCGAGCCTGATCTACCGAAACATCCATCTCGGCCTACCAAACGTCTATCACGACGAGTTCGTCGATGCCGCGATAGCCCTCGCCGCGCGGATTGATGCACGCTTCGTTATACCGGCACATGACGAGGCTGTATTTCGCCTTGCCGGCACGGTTCCGGCCGAAATGCTGGTCGGTCCGGAGCCGAATCTCGCCGCCGTCCTGCGCTCGAAGACACGAACGATCGCGGCACTTGACGACGTCATTGCCGGGCCGACCGAGATTTCTCGCAATGCGGCCACCTTCCCCATGTTCCTGAAGCCCGATCGCGGCCAAGGTTCGCGGGGTGCAATGATCATCCGCGATGCTGAGGAACTCGAAGCGGCGCTGGCAAGGGAGAGCGATTGCGTTCTTCAAGAGCTTCTGCCCGGCGAAGAAATCACGATCGACTGCTTCTCGGATCGGGAGAATATCCTGCTCTATGCACACGGGCGAGTCCGCTTGCGCACCTCCGGCGGCATCGCCACCCGAACGGCGAGCATGCCGGACGATTTTCTGCGGGCCGAAGCCGAAGCTATATCCTCCAGGCTGAAGATCAGCGGCGCCTGGTTCTTTCAGGTCAAGATGGACCGGCAGGGCAGACCCAAGCTGTTGGAGGTGGCCAACCGCATCGCCGGCTCCTCAGGCTTCCAGCGCATGCGCGGTGTCAATCTTATGGAAGCATGGTTGCACCAAAAGGCGGGCCGAACCGTCGCAATGCCCGAGGGCCCATTTCTCGAAATAATCAGCGATCGCGCCCTCTACTCCAAGGTGCACGTCGCCCTTCGTCCCGAAACCATCTACGTCGATTTCGACGACACGATCATCCTATCGAACAGTGAAATCAATTACAGGCTTGTCGGGCTGCTGTTCGGCTTGAAGTACCGGTGCGGCTGCTCGATACAACTCATCACCCGCCATGACGGCATTGTGGAGCAAAAGCTTAAAACCCTAGCGCTTACGGATCTGTTCGATCACGTTCACCATCTGCAGCGCAACGAATTGAAATCTTCGGTGATTGCAGGGCCGGCAGCGCTGTTCATTGACGATTCATTTAGCGAGCGAAAGGAGGTATCACGGCAGTTGGGAATCGCGTCCTTCCCGCTGGAATGCCTTGAAACTTTGGAAGGAATTATCGAAGGATGGCATCGATGACCGGCCGTGAGCGGGTGACCCCCCTCTACGTCACGAAACCCATCCCGCCGGATCGGGCGGTGTTCGACGATCTCGTCCAGCGCATGGTCGAGCAGGGCATCTACACCAATTTTGGCCCGCTGGAGCGAGACCTGACCGAGCGGCTCAGCCACAGATTCGGCGTGCGACGCATGATGCTGACCAACAACGGGACGTCGGCACTGCTCGCCGCGCTTCTGGCTCTGGGCAAAATCGGCGGCACGGTGATCACCACGCCCTTCACCTTCGCAGCAACCGTCCATTCCATCACTCTGGCCGGGTTCAGGGTCAAGTTCGCCGATGTCGATCGCGACACGCTCAATCTCTCGCCAGAATCAGTCCGCTCGGTGATGACCGATGACGTCGTCGCCATCCTTCCGGTGCACGTATACGGCAATCCCTGCGATGTGCCGGCGTTCGACGCCATTGGCAGGGAGTTCGGGGTCACGCTGATCTACGACGCCGCGCACTGCTTCGACGTCTATGAAAATGGCAGGTCGATCTATCTCGAAGGCGACCTCAGCGTTGGTAGCCTGCATGCTACCAAACTTATGCACACCGGCGAAGGCGGACTGCTGTGCGCTAGCAACGGCGTCTATCTCGATCGTGTGAGACAGGCGATCAACTTCGGGATCGAAGGGGAAGAGATCGTTTCCGGGGTTGGCTTCAATGGCAAGATGAGTGAGGTCAACGCCGCGATGGGCCTGTCCGTCCTGCCGATGGTAGGTACCGAGATCGCCCGCCGCAAGATCGTCCACGATCTGTACGTCGCCATGCTCGCCCGCCTGCCCGGCGTCATACGGCCCACGTTCCGCGCTTCCGTGACGCGTAATTACATGTATTTCCCCGTTCTTGTGACCGAGCAGGCTGGATTCAGCCGGGATGCCTGGTGGACGGCCCTGCGGCAGAAGGGGATTTTCGCCCGTAAATATTTCTACCCTTTGATTTCGAACTGCTCGCCATATGACCAGATCGGTTCGATCGATCTTCCCGCCGCGGCCTGGGGTGCCGAGCGCGCCCTATGCCTGCCGATTCACAGGGACGTAACCGAGGACGACGTAAAGGAGATTGTCCAGACTGCGGCCGCATTGGTCTGATCATGACGGCGAAACTGCCTTGAGCGGTCGCCTCGATCGGCGTTCGGTGCCGGCGGTCGCATCGAATCGAGGAGCCGTACCACCAGCGCCGCGGGGCAGCGCCAGGCCCAAAGCCTGGGAGAGGTGCAGGGACGGCCACGCCACTCGAATCACCTTCTTCGAGCACGGTGGAATTGACAAGCACATGGCATCGGTCCATTTACCCGATCCATTTTTCTGTAGCAAAATCAAACGGATTATATTGGTGAGTCAGGCAGTATAATGAAAAATCTGAAGTTTATTCGCCTGAACAACTGGTTTGCAATTTTTGTTGTCTTACCCACTTTAATTGCAGCATTATATTATGGCTTGGTAGCTTCAGATCAATATGTTTCCGAATCCCGCTTCGTCGTGAAAGGACGCTCGGGTCGTTCCGATCAGCTTTCCGGCCTCGCCAGCCTAGTTCAAGTCGGAGGCTTGTCGTCAGGCCAAGAACAGACAAACGAGGTAATCGACTATATAAGATCACGAAACGCCTTGATGGAATTGCAACGACGAGTCGACATTCAAGCAAAATTTAAGCTTTCGGGTATCGACCCCTTTTCACGCTATCCTTCTTTTTGGAAAAAGGATCGTTTCGAAAACTTCTATCGTTATTATCTCAGCAAGATCGGCACGAAGGTGGATTCCGAAACCGGTCTCGCAGTCCTTACCGTCAGGGCCTTCACGCCAGCTGACACCCGGCAGATCAACTCGGTCCTGCTGGATCTGAGCGAAGGGCTCGTCAACCGCCTGAATGGCCGCGCGCGGGATAAGGCGATCGCCGAAGCGGAGCAGCGCGTCGCAAGCGCGCAGGAGCGCGTCCGCAAGGCGCGGCTGGCTATGGGGCAGTATCGCAACAGCCAGGAACTCATCGACCCGCTCAAGCAAGCCGGCGGCGTGCTCGCCATTTCCGACCAGCTCATCTCCGCGCAGGCGGCGCTCCAGACGCAGTTGGAACTGATGGTCCGCGCCACCCCCCGAAACCCCTCAATCCCCGCGCTGCGGGGCCGCATTGCCGCAATAGGCAGCGCCATAGCGCACCAGAACAGCCGTGCTGTCGGCACCCCTTCCGCTTTGTCATCAAAGATGAGCGGTTACGACAATCTCGCGCTCGAGCAGGAATTTGCCTCGCAAAACCTGACGGCAGCCAGTGCGTCGCTCGAGCAGGCGCGTGCTGAAGCCCAGCGCCAGCAATATTACCTGGAGCGTGTCGTCGAACCCCAGGAACCTGACATATCCCGCTATCCGCAACGGCTGTGGAGCATCCTCACTGTAGCTGGTGTCGCACTCTGCTTGTATCTGGTTGGGTGGATGCTGATCGTCGGCATCATCGAACATTCGCCGGACAACTGATCATGGCTTCGCTGCGTGCAGGATGGAAGGTTCAAACCCGCGTCATCAAGGCGCTGATGATCCGCGAGCTGACCACACGGTTCGGGCGCGAGAATATCGGTTTCCTGTGGATGATGGTGGAACCGCTCCTCTTCGCGATCCTGGTCAGCATCATGTGGAGCGTCCTGCGCGCCGAGGAGCATGGGATCGGCGTAGTCGCCTTCGTCGTGACCGGATATCTGCCGCTCACCCTATTCCGCCATGCGGTTTCCAGATCCGTGAAGGCGTTCTCCGCCAATGGCAGCTTGCTGTATCACAGCCAGATCAAGATCGTGGATTTCATTTTCGTACGCTTTGCGATCGAGATGATCGGAACGATGATGGCCTATGTCTTCATCTGCACAATCCTATATGCACTCAAGCTGTTTCCCGCCCCTGCGCATTATCTTGATCTTATCATGGGCTGGATACTCTATTGCCTGTTCACCCTGGCCCTTTGCCTTATCCTCGCACCTGCTTCTGAAATGTCGGACGCTCTGGAGAAATTCATTCCTGTCAGCACATACATTATGATTCCCTTCTCGGGCACGTTCAACATGATGTCCTGGCTGTCCCCAACGCTGCGCGATGTGCTATATTGGTCGCCACCCGTGAACGCGATGGAAATGATGCGCTACGGCGTCTTCGGCGACGATATCACCGCTTATTACGACCCCACCGTACCGTTGGCGGTGTCGATCGTGCTTCTGCCGATCGGCCTGACGCTCTGCCGGCGCGTGCGGCGTACCTTGGTGGTAGAGTGATACGCTGCGAGAATCTCTGCAAGTCCTATCCAATGGGGCACGGGCGGAAGCGTGTGCTTGAAGGGTTGAACTTCGAAGTCAATCCAGGCGAGCGCGTCGGCGTGCTGGGACGCAACGGTGCGGGTAAGTCGACGCTGATCAAGCTCATCGGCCAGGTCGAGATGCCGACGTCGGGAAGCATCGTCAGGACAATGAGGGTATCGTGGCCCTTGGGTTTTTCCGGCGGATTTCAGGGAAGCTTGACCGGCTACGACAATGCGCGCTTCATTGCACGCATCTATGGCCAAGACTATGCGCAAATCCGCAGCTTCGTGGAGGATTTCACCGAGCTGGGCCGTCAACTCAAGATGCCGGTCAAGACATATTCGTCCGGCATGCGTGCCCGGCTGGCGTTCGCGCTATCGCTGGCGATCGAATTCGACTGCTATCTGATCGACGAGGTCATCCTGGTCGGCGACCAGAATTTCCACCGCAAATGCCATTACGAGCTGTTCGAGAAGCGCCATGACCGCGCTCTGGTGCTCGCGTCCCACAGTGCCGATCTGATTCGCGAATTCTGCAATCGCGCGGTCGTGCTCAACAAGGGCCAGGGTATAGTCTACGAGGATATCAACGAGGGGTTGGCTGTTTACGACGCGCTATGAAGCGTCCCCCCAACCCGATCGCACACCATTCCGCAACGCGTTGCCAACTTTGCCGATCAGTCGATCCGATACCGTCGGCCTTCCTCCCGGCCGTGCTTCAGATAATGCTCCGCAGGATCGACCCCGGCCGTGGCCACATCAGGATTCAGATCGCGATAGACATTCCGCTCGAAATCCTCCGGGAGTGGATCAACGCTGACAGGAGGCGCCTTGCGCGGGAAAATCCGCCGCAACAGGCTGGTTTTCGCCTTCCTTGCAGCCGGCCGCGTCGCCGCAATCGGTTTTTCGCCAAGAATGGTGTTGGGCTCGTGCGCGCCGCTGGCGATGTTGACGATCGAGCGCAGATCCAGGCGGCCCAACGGCTCGTCCGAAAAAGCCGGTGTATAGTAGATACAGTCCTTGAAATAATAATGCGTCACCTGCGACCAGCGCGTACGGGTCGGGTCGTTCTGCCGGCTGCCGCCGTGAAGAAGGTTCGCGGCCCAGATCAGCGCCTGGCCCTTGCGTGCGAAGAAATGGTCCGGCTGCACGCCGGAGGCGGCCACCAATTCCCGCCACACCTTCTCGAACGGAGCCTGCGCCGAAGGGGACTGGCTCCGCCAGCCGCGGCGGCCGATCATGGCATTGGTGACGATCGGCCATTTGTGCGAGCCCGGATAATAAACGAGCGGGCCTGCATCGGGATGGGTATCCTCGAACGCCAGCCACACCCCGCACATGAACCGTTCCGGCAGGCTAGAAAAATGGATCGAATCGCTGTGGGGATGCTGCTCGGTCCCGACCGGGAAGTTCAGGGTCTGGAACGGAAACGCCTCGCGGCCGTAAAGCTTTCCCAACAGCGCGATGACCGCGTCATTGGCAGCGATCGCCTTGACGTCGGGATCGGTTGTCCAGGCATCCTGGACACGGAGCTTCCCCGGGTTTTTGGAGACCGTCGTATCGTCGGGGTCGATACCGAAATACGCGGCCAGCCGGGCCTTAATCCGAGCGATCCGTTCATGGATTTCGGGATCCGGAAAATCGACGACGGCATAGCCACGCTCGTTGAGGCTCCGCGCGATGGCGATATCCTGCTCGGTCATTCCCGAAGCATCGATCGACGCCGCAAAAAGCGGCGACTCGATCAGCGGCACTCCCGGCAGCAGCTGCGCTGAAATCGACATTGGGCTCGAATCTCTCCGTCAAAGATGAATGCGGTAGGTTTCGCTCGATCGATCGAGGCGTGGATGATGCATGGGATCGATGATGACTGCCGTATCCCATCGCTCCTGCAAGACCGCCAATTCGCGCCTGTACCGTTCGACATGCTGGGAGGAGAGGTCCTGTCCGCGCGATTTGCTCTCATAGTGGATCATGATCGCTTGGGGAGCATAGACGTTGCGCCAGCCTTGACGGTCCAGCTTCAGGCAAAGATCGACATCGTTATAGGCAATCTGCAGATTGATCTCGTCCAAGCCGCCGACCGCCTCATATTTGGCACGCTCGACGACGAGGCAGGCCGCCGTCACCGCGCTCGCATAATGCGCGCAATGTGCCAGCGCGAAATAGCCGGGTTGATCGTCCGGCAGCGCCCGATGCGCATGCCCGGCAGCATCCCCGAGCCCTACCACCACGCCCGCATGCTGAATGCTGCCGTCTTCGTAGAGCAATTTGGCGCCAACTCCGCCGACGCCGGGCCGTGTCGCATAACGCATGAGTTCATCAAGCCATGCACCGTCAATGATCTCGGTATCGTTATTGAGCAGGCACAGATAGGCGCCGTGCGCGCGCGCTGCGGCGAAATTGTTGATCGCCGAATAATTGTACGGATGATCGTACCGGAGGACGGACACGCGCGGATCCGCCATGATCGCAGCAAACCAGGCATGCGTAGCCGGCTCGGTGCTGCCATTATCGACGATCAGGATATCGTAATTCGGATAGCGGGTTTCCCGCAGCAGGCTGCCGATGCAGCTTTCGAGAAGATCGGCCCGGTCGCGGGTGGGTACGATGATCGTAACGGGTGGCGGCGGATCGGGCAGCGGCCAGCGGACCCTTACAGTTCCGAACGGGCCCGGCAGTGCGCGGCCGCCTTGCCTTTCGACATATCGCGCCACCGCCCGCAGGCGTGCGGCCGGATCGTCATGATCGCGGCGTTTCGGAAGGTGGCACAAGACATGCGCGATGTGCCGAGCGGTGACCCCCGGTTGCGCCGCCGCCGCAAGGAGAAACGCGTAGCCGACGCAATCGGCAAGGTCGGCCGAAATCTCCCCGACCGCCCGTGCGACCGGCAGCGCGAACACGCACGCACGCGAGACATAATCCAGCGCAAGCACGAGTTCGGCGTCCCATTGCGGCTTGAACCAGGGTTTCGACCGGTGCCCGTCTGGATCGATGGCGTCTTCGTCGCCATAGAAAATGGCGACGTCCGCCGCAACGAGCGCGGCTTGCTGGTAACGCAGAAGCGCGCCTGGTGGCAGCACGGCATCCGGCGGAACGATCATGACGAAATCGCCCCTGGCGGCTGCCAGCGCCGCGCGGAGCGCGTTCACACCATCCGGAGCGTCGGTTGCAATCTGCTCGAAGGACCGGCCGCCCGCCTCGAGTTCCGGCGGTATCGCGCCAGTGATGATCAAATCCCAATCGCGGCAGATCTGCGCATCGATCGACCCCAGCGTGCGATCGAGCGCGACCGCGCCACTCCAGGCTGGCGCATGCACCAACAGGCTGAATCTCGGCCGCGGAAAGCTGGGCGGCAGCCGCACCGCGTCACGCAGAACACGGGTTTCAGCGTCCTCGATGAGCCGGATCCACGTCGGATAGAGCGGAAGTAGTTCGACCGCTGCGTCGCGCAACCAGTTGCGAGCCCGAACACGCCGCCGCGTGGCAAACCAATATGCGATCGCGATGGCCCGTGCTGGCCGACGCCGCAGCACGCCGAGGAACAATTGGGCCCAGGCCGGTAAAACGGAAGGCGACGCGCCTCGATAGGTCATGCCCTGCCCCCTTGACCCCGAAGATGGGGATCGGCTGGTCGGTGGCTCTTCGCGCTACAATCTCCCCCGTTACGGTGCAAGATCCGGCACCACGCACCAGACATGGTCCGGATACCATCGCATCGGGGCGCTGACCGAAGACGTTTGCCTCCGGCGGAAAGGTAATGCTAGGGCGGGCACGTGCTTTCCATCGCAGATTGCCGCCAGGAGCCAATGATTTTTTCTTCAACCTCTCAAGTGTCTTACGGCTTGAGCAGATTCCTTCCCGCAGTCCTCGGCGCGATCTGCCTGTCAGCCTGCGCGACTTTGCCATCGAGCGGCCCGACCGGGAGGCAGATCGAGCGCGGGATTTCGCCTCCCATCCAGCTCGTCGAACTCGACGACATTTCCGCATTGCCCCCACCGCCAGCCCGGATACCGCTGTCGCTGACCAATCTGACACCTCCGCCGACTGACATGGTCGGCCCGGGCGACGTGCTCGATATCGCGATATACGAAGCGGGGGTGACACTGTTCGGCGGCACCGCGAAGGCAGCAGCCGAATCGGCGAGCTTCGACTCGTCCGCAAGGGTCGAGCGTCTGGCAGGCAGTCGCGTAGACGATGCGGGGAATATCCAGCTGCCTTATGCCGGACGACTGCATGTCGCCGGATCCACGATCAGCCAGGTGGAGCAACAGATCCGCAGGGCACTAAGCGGCTTTTCGCAAAATCCGCAGGTGCTGGTCTCCATCCGGGACAATATTACGAACAGCGTGATTGTCGGCGGCGAGGTTGTCAAACCCGGCCGCCTGGTCTTGCCGACCAACCGGGAAACCGTGTCGGACGCCATCGCGCTCGCCGGGGGCTATAGGGGCGATGCGAAGGACCTGAAGGTGCGGTTGCAACGCCAGAGCCGTACCGGCGAATTCCGACTGAGCGATGCGCTGAGCGGCGAAGAGGAGGAACTCCGCGTCTATCCGGGCGACCGTCTCTCGATCCTGCGGGCGCCGCGCAGCTTCTCGGTGATGGGTGCGCCGGGCCAGGTTCAGCTCTTTGCATTCGGAACCCCGAACGTCTCGATGGCGGAGGCGGTGGCGCAGGCCGGCGGCTCGCACCCGGCGGTTGGCGACCCTGCGGCAATCTTCGTATTCCGCTATGTAGCCGACAAGGACGGCGTCGCGCGTCCGGTGGTCTTCCATATGAATATGATGAAGGCCGGCAGTTATCTGCTGTCGCAGCGCTTTGCGATGGAGGACAAGGACCTAATCTATGTTGGTAACGCGCGCGCAAACCAACCGGGCAAGCTGATCCAGATGATCAGCCAGCTCTTCTCGCCGATCGTGACTGTGGCCAGCGCAGCCCAAGTGCTGAAATAAGCTCGATCGTACAGGACGGGTGCCGACACTGAACCAGCGCGCCAAAAAGCGGCCTAAAAGCGCTCATGCCGCCCGGCCCGGCGCGTCGCCGCAAGGCAGATGTGGGGCCGAACGATGCCGGCGCAACTAGCCGGCGTCGTGCCACGGGCTTGGCGCACCGTGCTGGGTCTCGCCCTGACGGCACGCCCCGGCGAGACAATCCTCGCCCTCGTCGAGCTTCTCCGCGGGCGGCGGGTGCGCGGCTGGAACCTGCTGTCACTCGCCGCGGCCCGGCATCGCCGCTATTATGCGGCGTGGATCGCGGCGGCCGAGCCCGCCCTGCAGCCGGCTGCGCCCGCCAATCCTGGGTTGGCGAGCCCTGTATCTGTCGGCGCTGTAGTGATCGGCGGCTCCAGCTCCGTGACCGGCGCCAGCCTGATCGCCGCCTTCGGGCGCGATATGCCGATCTTCGATGGTACCGCCCCGCTGCCCGCGAGCAGGCCCGCTTGGTTGCTGCCGATCCGCGCAGGCGACCGTGTTGCGGTCGCGCTCGGATCGGTACTCGATGCTCATCTCGGCGAAGGCGCGCCAACCCTGATCTATTGGGACGAGGATCGCCTCGACAAAGGCCGCCGCACCGAACCCTGGATCAAGCCCGATTGGGACCCCATCCTGTTCGGTACGCATGACGGCCTGATAGGAAGCTGCCTTCTGCGCAGCGATACCCTCGGCGAGGATCCGATCACGGACTGGACCGCGCTGGCATATGCCCTTGCGAACGGGAGCGATGCGCGGCACCTGCCGCGCATCTTGACTCACCGCGCGGCCAGCCGCATCGCGGCTCCGCGCCAGCATGTCGCAAACCCGCCCGTCGCGATCAGCGTGATCGTCCCCACACGCGACCGTGCCGATCTGCTACAGACCTGCCTCGATGGCCTGTCGCGAACGCACTTTCCCGGCGAGCGCGAGATCATCGTGGTCGACAATGACAGCCGCGATCCGCGCACCAGAGCCCTGCTTGCGCAGCTGGCGGCAAGCGGCGCAGCGCGCGTGGTGCCACAACACGGGCCGTTCGACTTTGCTGCGCTATGCAATGCTGGCGTCGCCACGGCGCATGGCGAGCTGGTCTGCCTGCTCAACAACGACATCGAAATCATCGCGCCCGACTGGCTGGAGCAGATGGCGGCCTGGGCCGTGCGAGATGAGATCGGCGCGGTCGGCGCGCGCCTGCTCTATCCGGACGGCGCGATCCAGCATGCCGGGGTCGCGATTGGCATCGGGGGCGCCGCCGGTCACGTCGAGAAGGGAGCGTTGCCGCAGCCCGGCGTCTTTGCGCCGTGGCATGACGAGACCCGGACCGTTTCCGCGGTGACGGCAGCCTGCCTGCTTGTCGCGCGCGACAAATTTATCGCCGTCGACGGCATGGATGCCGAACGGTTCACGATCGACTTCAACGATGTCGACCTGTGCCTGCGGCTGGCTGCAAGGGGCTGGCGCACGGTCTATTGCGCAGCCGCGACGTTGATCCATCACGAATCGCGCTCGCGCGGCACGACGCGGCACGGGGCCGACCTTGCCCGGTTCGAGCGCGAACTGGCGGCGCTCCGCTCGCGCTGGGACACGCGCGACGTCCGCGACCCCTATCATAACCCGCTCTTTCGTCGCCAATCCGAACGATGCCTGCTGGCCTTCTGACCGACGTTGCGCTGGTCGCCGTCACCAGCGTCGCGATTCCCGCCACCGCTCGAGCACTGACCCTGTCGCAGCAAGGGCTCCGCTTTGGCGAGGCACTGTTGCTGAGCGACCATTCGCCCCCGCCCGGCACACCAGCCGCCTGGCGGCAGATCGCGCCGATCGGCTCGCGGCACGAATATTCGACCTTCATGCTCCGCGAACTCGCCGCGCACCTGCAGACACCGTATGTGCTGTGCGTCCAATGGGATGGCTATGTGCTCGATCCGGCCGCCTGGGACCCGGCATTTCTGGACTATGATTATATCGGCGCGCCGTGGCCGCAGTTCGGGGACGGAATGCGTGTCGGCAATGGCGGCTTCTCGCTGCGATCACGCAGACTCGTCGAAGCCTGCACGACCCTCCCCATTACAGACGATTCGGAAGACGTCGCCATCTGCCGGACACACCGCCCAATGCTGGAGAAGCGGTTCGGATTGCGGTTCGCGCCCGAGGACGTGGCGCGTCGTTTCGCCTATGAGAGACTCGCACCGACCGGCCGCGAGTTCGGTTTCCATGGCGCCTTCAACCTGATCGATCATCTTTCGCGGCCGGATTGTTCCGCCCTATTCGCCGCTTTGGAACCTGGCCTGCTCAACCGCCGCGAGCATAAGGAAATCCTGTACGGGGCGCTGCGACGGGGCGACGTGCGGCTGGCATCGACGATCTGGCGACGGATGCGCGCGCGCGCTGCTCGACGGCGGTAGCCGCCGACAAGCCTACCTTTGCCGCAGCGAGACCATATCCTCGATCAGACCTTCCAGCGCCGCCAACGGCCAGGCGTTCGGCCCGTCCGACATGGCACTGTCGGGCTCCGGGTGCGTTTCCATGAACAACCCGCTCACGCCGACCGCCACCGCCGCGCGTGCCAGAACGGGCACGAATTCGCGCTGCCCGCCGGAGGTCGTGCCGCGACCGCCCGGCAATTGCACCGAATGGGTCGCATCGAACACGACCGGGCAACCGGTATCGCGCATGATCACCAGCCCCCGCATATCGACGACAAGATTGTTGTAGCCGAACGACGTGCCACGTTCGGCAACCGTCAGCACGGGATCGGCCAAACCCGCTGCCGATGCCGCGCTCCGGGCCTTGTCGATCACGTGGACCATGTCACCCGGGGCCATGAATTGCGCTTTCTTGATGTTGGCCGGCTTGCCGGACATGGCAACCGCCTCGATCAGATCGGTCTGGCGCGCGAGAAAGGCAGGCGTCTGGAGCATGTCGACCACCTCGGCCACGGGCCTGACCTGGGCTACTTCATGCACGTCGGTCAGCACGGGCAGGCCCGTTTCGGCCCGAACCTTTTCCAGGATGCGCAGTCCCTCCTCCAGGCCCGGGCCGCGAAAGGAATTGCCCGAACTGCGGTTCGCCTTGTCGAACGAGCTTTTGTAGATGACCAGCATGCCGAGCCGATCCGCGATGGCGCGCAGGGTCTCCGCCACCGCCAGCGCCAGTGCCTCGGATTCGATCACGCAGGGGCCGGCGATCAGAAAGAGCGGCTGATCCAGACCGATCGCGCGGCCACTCAATATTGTTGCCGTCATATGTTCAGTCCAGACCGCCCTGTGCCAGCGCCGCTTCCACCGCGAGGACATCCTCGGGATTGTTGAGCTCCCACAGGTCATAGCCAGGTGCCGGAACCTCGACCACCCGAACCGGCAGGCCATGCTCTAGGAAGCGTAATTGTTCGAGCCCTTCCAGTTCTTCCAACGGACCCGGCGGCAACGCCGCATAGGTCTCCAGCATGGCGGTCCGATAAGCGTAGACGCCGATATGGAGGAAGCGCGGCAGCGCCGGATCGTCGGCGCGGGCGGGCGGGATATGCGGAATGACCGCCTTGGAGAAATAGAGCGCATCGCCGCGCACACCGATCGCCACGGTCGTGCCGCCGACCCGCTCCACCTTCTGGTCCGCCAGCAATCGGGCGTGCACGATCGGGGTCACGCGGAGCGCGGGCGTCGCGACCCCGATCGTGTCGTCCCGTGCCATGCTTGTCACGAGAGCCGCCACGAAACCCGGTGGCGTGAGCGGCGCATCGCCCTGAAGGTTGACGACCAGCTCGATACCCGAAAGCAGCGGTAGTACCGCTGCACACCGTTCAGTGCCGTTGCGGCAGGCCTCGGATGTCATCGCCACATCCGCACCGAACCCCCGCGCGGCATCGGCGATGCGGTCGTCATCGGTGGCAACGATCACGCGTTCGATACCCGGCACCGCCATAGCCGCCTCCCAGCTGCGGCGAATCAGCGGCTTGCTCGTTCCACGCGCCCCCTTCAGGGGAACGAGCGGCTTTCCAGGATAACGAGTGGAGGCGAAACGGGCGGGGACGATGATCGCCGTCTTCATGCTAGCCCAAGCCGAAGGAAATCGTGGACGTGGACGAGCCCGACCGGGCGGCGGCGCACCGCATCCTCGATCGTGAACATCGCGGTGATCTTGTGCTGGTTCAGAATGTTCAGCGCATCCTCGACAAAACAGCCGGGCGAAACCCACACCGGATCGGGCGTCATCACGGCGCGCGCCGTTGAATCGAACAGACCGTCGAGATTGCGACGCAGATCGCCATCGGTAATCACACCGATCAGCGCCCCGGCGTCGTCGACCACGCCGGCAATACCGAAGCTCATCGTCGTCATTGTCAAAATCACGTTGCGCATCGGCTCGTCAAGGCCGACCAGCGGCAGCGGATCGCGCCCGTGCATGACGGCCGCGACCCGCATCAGCTTCTTGCCGATCGTGCCGCCAGGATGCAGCGCCTCGAAGCCGGAACGCGAAATACCGCGCGCGCGCATGATCGTCATGGCCAATGCGTCGCCCAGCGCCATCATCATCGACGTCGATGTAGTCGGCGCAAGATTGGCCGGGCACGCCTCGTCCATCCGCGGCAGCAACAATTGGACGTCGGCATGGTGCATCACAAGCGAATCCGCCCGGCTTGCAATCCCGATGACGGGCAGGCCCAGCTTGGCGGCGTACACTAGTACCGGCTGGAGTTCGGCGGTGCTGCCTGAATTGGAGAAGGCCACCAGCCCGTCGCCGGGCGCCAGCATGCCCAGATCGCCATGCGCTGCTTCGGCGGGATGGACGAACAGCGCCGGGGTACCGGTCGAGGACAAGGTCGCTGCGAACTTGCGCGCGATATGGCCCGACTTGCCGATACCCGTGGCAATTACGCGTCCGCGCAACTGCATGATCGTCAAAATCGCCTGCGCGAAACCGGCGTTGAGCGATGCGCCGAGGACAGTGAGTGCGGCCGCCTCGGTTGCAACAACCTGCCGGCCATAAGCGATCAGATCAGCCTGATCGGTGACCGACAAATGCCGGGAAAACTCTGCTACGCCCATCGCTTAATCCTCCACGCCCGGGGGCGCGCCGGCTTCCTACCCGCGCCGCACAAAAGTGGCGAGCGCCAAATTGCTGCATCCATGTGTCATAACGAAAGAGGCTGAACCATTTCGGACAAAAGTAACCCGAAGCCCTCAATGGAGAAAGTATCGCAAATTCAATGGTATCTGCATATCGCGGGACTGAGCCATACCCTGATACAGTCACAGAGCTTGACGATTAAAATTCCCCATTCCGCAATCGTTCGACGGGCACCCTACTCCTAAGCGCTGCGGAGCAGCGTTAGAAGCCGCCCAAGCGCTTGGGATTAGATAAGGTTCCCAGACCTTGGGTTGCCAGTGCAAAGCGTCCGCGCGCGGGATCAATCCCCCGTCACGATCAACCACTTCCCCCTGCCTTCGAGCCCGAGCGCGGTCAGCCGACCGCTCTGGAAGGCGCCCGTATCAATGCCGATACGATTAGGCCGAAGCTCGGGCTCTTCGGTGATCGTATGACCGTGGACGACCACTACGCCGTGATCGACGTCGCTGTAGAGGAATTGCTGCCGAATCCAGCGCAGATCGCTCGGCTTCTGCTCGTCGATCGGCACGTCGGGGCGGATGCCGGCATGAACGAACAGATAATCTCCGAAGCGGACCATGTCCTCCATCGCGGATAGGAAAGTGCGGTGGCGCGCAGGCACGGCATCGGTGAGCCCGGCGAAGGAATAACGCTCGGGCATGTCGAGCACACGCTGCGGGACGCCATAGCTTTCGAATGTCTCGCGCCCGCCGAAGCGGAGGAAATGCGCGAGACTCTCCTCGCTCGGCTCGTAGATCTGCTTGAGCAGCATCTCCTCATGGTTGCCCATGATGAAATGATAGTGCGCGAAGGGGGGCGGGCCGGCGAGGAAATAATCGATGATTTCGGCCAATTCGGGTCCCCGATCGATCAGGTCGCCCAGCATGACGACATGGGTTTCGGCCTCGCCCCGCGCCGCATCGTCCGCCTGCACCATCGTCAGCAGCGCGCGCAAGAGATCGAGCCGCCCATGGACGTCGCCGATCGCATAGATGCGAAGCCCGTCGGGCACCTGCGCCCCGGTGGCCGCTTTCCTGCCAAGGCCGAACATGCGGGGCGTCAGTACCGCGGCACCGCACGCACCGGCGGCAGCACGCCGCACAGATCGGCAGCGCCGGCGGGACGGAGATAGAAATCGTCCTGGCGATTGGCCCGGACATGCTGCCAGGCACGATAGCTGGCGCTGTCGGGGCGAAGATATTCGTAAGCCGGGCGCTCGGCCGCGGGCAGATCGGCAGCGATCCGTTCGCGCACGATCCCGGTGCGCTGCTTCGGATCGGCATAGAAGCCCATATCGGCGCCGCCGCGCGGCAAGGCGGTCAGTTGTTCCATCCCGTCGACGACGCGGCCGATCAAGGCGATGTTGCGATCGAGTTGGCGCGGTGCATGCCCGATCACCGCATAAAGCTCGGCGCCCGTCCCCGTATCCGGATTATTCTCGCGGCCGACGCCGACCATCGCGTAGCAATGCGCCAGCCACGCCTGGCCGCCGTCAGCTCCGACCGGAAACGGGCCGACATAGCCCGTCTTGGGGGCAAAGGTGTCGCGATAGGGAAGCATCGCCAAGGACAGGCCTGCCGCAGACCGTTCATATTCGGCCGGGGTCGGCTTGACGACTCCGGCGGACAGCGGCTTCGTCCCCTCCATGTCGCCCCATTGGGTGACATAGCCATCCTGCACCCGATCGATCGCAAGGCCATCGAACCAGCCGGCGCGCGCGAGGGTTCGAATATTGGCGATATGGACGGGCGCGAATGCCGACGCGAGCGCGATCGCCACGCGGCCGCCATTAGCGAGATCGATCACCAGCAGATCCTGCGGATCGATCCTGCTCCAGTCGGCCGGCAATGCGGCCGCGAGCACCGACATGGGCGTCGCAGGCTTCGACGGCGGCGGCGGCGCGGCCGCGATCAGACCGAGGGCGGCCGTGCCAATCAGGGTGCGACGGAGCATATCCAGCATCCCATATGCACTGCCACGCGCGCGCGCCTTGCGAAAGGGGCGGCCGCACGTTAGGGGCCCACCTTCCTTGCGTTACGGAGCGGTGGCCGAGTGGTCGAAGGCGCTCGCCTGGAAAGTGAGTATACGGCAAAACCGTATCGAGGGTTCGAATCCCTCCCGCTCCGCCATCGCGCCCTTCGTCGGGCCTGATCCCAGATTTGGCGCCTGCGGTCGGCATTATCTTCCCACAAGCAGGTTCGCGACCCTAGACGGGCGGGGTCCATTTGCCGTCCTGCCGGACGAAGCACTCCCGTGGCCCCGGTGGTGGCGCCCCATACGTGTGCGTCGCGGCCAAACCGCGTCATTACCGGAAACAACACGGCCCAGAACAGTAAATAGCCAATCGTCGCTATTCCGGCTCCTGCTATTGCCTCCGAATGCAGCCACGCATTCCCGACATCGGCACACCGGACATGGGCATGCCGGACATCATGTCCGTTTCATGCACGAGCAGCCGATCCGCCGTCGCCTTCTGTTCGGTCGACAGAACGGCATAGAGTCGCACCAGCGCGGGCTTCAGCGCCCGAAGATTGGCCAGGCTGGTTGTCAGCGCCTGATCGTGCAGTTCCAGTCGCTTTTCGAGGGACAGAGGCGCGCGCCCATTCGAAGGCGACATCATCGCCGCATGTACTGGACCCGCTCGCCTGGCGTTGGCGCGCAGAACGTCGGCAAATGCGCTCCAGGCACCTGTTTGCGCGCCGGCAATCTTGAGTTCGGTCCGCAGAGACCCGATCCGCCCTTCGACGTCGGTGGTCATTGGCATTCCACCGCCGGCCATGCAGCCCATCGGCGTGCCCGTGCCGCCCATCATCCCCACCATCGGCATCTTGCCGCCATCGGCACCCATTCCGTTCATCATGGCCGAGCCGCCGTCCATCATCCCGCCCGGCTTTGTGGTCGCAGTCGGTGCCGGTGACGGTGGCGTTGCAGGTGTGACGACCTGCCCCGGATGATGCCCGGCATGGGGGTCCGGAGCACTTTGCGCGCTAACCATTGCCGGCACTGCACCAACAAGCGCAAGCACAGCCGCGCCGGCCCATATGTGCGACTTGATCATGCATTATCTCCTGGAAAGGGACGGGGAACGGGTGACCGCAAGAGCCTGGCCCCGGGGTTCGGTTGACGCTGGCAATTGCCCAAGATGCAGAAGGAAGCCGAGAATACGATATTGGCGCGCCGTGGCGCCTTGTTACGGTGACAGTGCGTATCGGCGTCGCCCAGAGCCATGACCCTGCCCTTCCGCAACAGGGCAATATCGTAACGGCAGAGGATTGCTGTACGTAATGACCCCGAGTGCCTGGCAAGGCTCTTGACCCTAACGCGGTGTCAGACCCCATATGATGAGGCGTCACCAGGAGCATCGCGATGACGCGCACCGAGCCTCTTGCACACGACCATTCACGTCACACCCCGGGAGGCGGAGCGAAGGACCCGGTCTGCGGGATGACGGTCGATCGGGAGACGACGGCCCACCACGCGGTACATGGCGGAACCACCTATGATTTCTGCAGCGCGGGCTGCCGCAGCAAATTCGTTGCCGACCCCGACCGTTACCTCGTTCCTGCCGCGCCTGCCGCGTCTGCCGCATCCCAACCAGCCGCCGGCATGATCTGGACCTGCCCGATGCATCCGGAGATTCGGCAGGATCACCCGGGCAATTGCCCGATCTGCGGCATGGCCCTGGAGCCGTTGACCGTTGCCGCCGAGAGCGGCCCCAGTCCGGAGCTCGCGGATATGACGCGGCGCTTCTCGGTCGGGCTTGTGCTGGCATTGCCGGTCTTCGCCCTCGAAATGGGCGGGCATATCGTCCCGGCAGTTCATCACATCGTGCCGATGCGGATCGCGATCTGGATTCAGCTCGTGCTGGCAACCCCCGTCGTACTTTGGGCCGGGTGGCCGTTCTTCGAACGCGGCTGGACGTCGGTGCGGACGCGCAACCTCAACATGTTCACCCTGATCGCGATGGGAACCGGGATCGCCTGGACCTACAGCATGGTTGCGGCGCTCGCGCCCGGCGTCTTTCCTCCTGCCTTCCGCTCGGCTGACGGCACGGTCGCGGTCTATTTCGAAGCCGCCGCCGTCATCACCGTGCTGGTGTTGCTCGGGCAGGTGCTCGAGCTGCGCGCCCGCGAGCGGACCTCGGGTGCGATCAAGGCGCTTCTCAACCTCGCGCCCAAAACCGCGCGACGCATCGACGCGAACGACATCGACGTCGAGGTAAGCCTCGACCAGATCGTGGTGGGCGATCGGCTGCGGGTTCGCCCGGGCGAGAAGGTGCCGGTCGACGGCGTCGTCGAGGACGGTCGCTCTTCGCTCGACGAATCGCTGGTGACCGGCGAATCGATGCCGACGACCAAGGCGCTCGGCGACAAGGTGATCGGCGGTACGCTCAACCAGACCGGCGCGCTCGTCATTCGCGCCGACAAGGTCGGCCGCGACACGATGCTTGCACGTATCGTCCAGATGGTCGCAGCGGCGCAACGATCGCGTGCGCCGATCCAGCGCATGGCCGATCGGGTCTCGGGCTGGTTCGTGCCGGTGGTGCTGGCGATCGCGGTGCTTGCCTTTGCGGGTTGGGCGATCTGGGGACCGGAACCACGCTTCGCCTATGGCCTCGTCGCCGCAGTGGCGGTGCTGATCATCGCCTGCCCCTGCGCACTGGGACTCGCCACACCCATGTCGATCATGGTCGGCATCGGCCGGGGGGCTACGCTCGGCGTCCTGATCAAGAACGCCGAGGCGCTCGAACGGATGGAGAAGATCGACACGCTGGTCGTCGACAAGACAGGCACGCTGACCGAAGGTCATCCATCGGTTACGAAGATCGTGGCTGCTTCAGGTTTCACCGAAGACGAGGTGCTGCGGCTTGCGGCCGGCGTGGAGCGTGCCTCCGAGCATCCGATCGCCCGCGCGATCGTCGAGGCAGCGGCCAGTCGCCAGATCGCGATTCCCGCGCTTGCGGACTTCGATTCTCCTACGGGCAAGGGTGCGCTCGGCACCGTCGAAGGCAAGCGCATGCTGCTTGGCAACGCCGCGTTTCTCAAAGAGCACGGGGTCGATACCGCGGCGCTCGCAGCGCAGGCCGACGAATTGCGGCGCGATGGGGCGACCGCGATCTTCGCGGCGGTAGATGGCACCGTTGCCGGTGTGCTCGCCATCGCCGACCCGATCAAGAAGACGACATCCGAAGCACTCGCCAGCCTGCGAGCCGAGGGCATCCGGGTGGTGATGCTGACCGGCGATAACCGCACGACGGCCGAAGCGGTCGCCCGGACGCTCGGCATCGACGAGGTCGAGGCCGAGGTGCTGCCCGACCAGAAGAGTGAAGTCGTCGAGCGGCTCCAACGCGGAGGCCGCATCGTCGCGATGGCCGGCGACGGGGTCAACGACGCGCCCGCGCTCGCTGCCGCCGAGGTCGGCATTGCCATGGGATCCGGTACGGACGTCGCCATCGAAAGCGCGGGCATCACGTTGCTGAAGGGCGACTTGATGGGGATCGTCCGGGCACGCCGGCTGAGCCGGGCCACGATGTCCAACATTCGTCAGAACCTGGTCTTCGCCTTCATTTACAATGCGGCCGGCATCCCGGTGGCGGCAGGGCTGCTCTACCCGTTGTTCGGCATCCTGCTCTCCCCGGTGATTGCGGCGGCCGCGATGGCATTGTCGTCGGTCAGCGTTGTCGCCAACGCGCTCCGGCTCAACCGGCAAGCGCTATGAACATGGGTCAGGTATCGAAGGCGAGCGGCATCTCGCGTCGGATGGTCCGCCATTACGAAGAGATCGGGCGGCCCGGCTGCCCGATCCTCGATGCGCGAACGTTAGCATCGGGCGGGCTATAGGTGGCGCGTCATGCGGCCGGCTGCGCGGGCGATGGGCGAGGCCGGGACAGGAGGGCCGGTTTTGAAGGACGCGGGCGCGAGATGGATATCCTCGACCGGCGCGATCCCGCGCACCGTCTGGGCGCTCGGGTTAGTCAGCCTGTTCATGGATATCTCGTCCGAGATCATCCACGCGCTATTGCCGCTTTTTCTGACGACAACGCTGGGTGTGAGCGTGGCGGTGGTCGGATTGATCGACGGCATCGCGGAATCGACCGCCTCGATCACCAAGGTCTTTTCGGGATATGTCTCTGATCGCATCGGCCGCAGGAAGCCCCTGATTCTGCTGGGATATGGCCTCGGCGCGCTGTCGAAGCCGGTTTTTGCCATGGCCGGGAGTGCGCCGGTCATCCTCGGCACGCGGTTCGCCGACCGTATCGGGAAGGGACTGCGCGGTGCGCCGCGCGATGCATTGGTGGCGGATGTCACGCCACCGGCGATTCGGGGCCGCGCCTTTGGCCTGCGCCAGTCCCTCGACACTGTCGGGGCATTCCTGGGGCCGCTGCTCGGAATCGCGCTGATGCTCCTGCTGGGCAACAACATGCGACGGGTCTTCTGGATCGCGGTCATTCCAGCGCTCCTGGCCGTGCTGTGCGTGGTGTTCGGCGTTGAGGATCGCAGACCGAGCGGGAATGCCGGGTCGGTCGAACCTCCTATCCGCTTTCGTGACCTGAAGCAGCTTGGGCGCCCTTTTCGGGAGGTAGTTGCTATCGGCGTGGTGTTCACGCTCGCGAGGTTCAGCGAAGCATTCCTGATCCTTCGCGCCAGCGGTGAGGGCCTGCCCCTCGCACTGTCTCCGCTCGTGCTCGTCGTGATGAACCTGGTCTATGCGCTCGGCGCTTATCCTGCGGGTCGATGGTCCGATACCGCGGCGCCGGAAAAGCTGCTGATCTGGGGCTTGGCGGCGCTATTCCTTGCCGATCTTTCGCTCGCATTCCTGCCGAACCTGACCGGAGCGTTCGTCGGTATCGCATTGTGGGGTGTGCATATGGCGCTGACGCAGGGGTTGCTTGCCAAGCTGGTTGCGGACAACGCGCCGGCCGCCCTGCGCGGATCGGCGTACGGAATATTCAACCTCGCTACCGGTGTCGCCCTGCTCGCCGCGAGCCTGCTGGCCGGGTGGCTTTGGGACTCGTTTGGCCCCACCGCGACTTTCGCCGCTGGCGCAGCCTTCACGATTGCCGCGGCTGCCTTGCTGATGGTGAAACACAAACACGCCGATCATATTGTGATCGCCGGACGCTGAGGTCGGCCGAGGCGGCAATTCGTAAGCTGCTCGGTCAGGCCGGCTATGCCGGTGCGCGTTCGATTGCTGCATTCTATACGAGCCACGCCTCGCAAAGCACAGATTCGGAGAGTGACATGACGATCGAAGCCGAACGCCCACCGCTGCCGCCCTTCACCCACGAAACAGCCCTGCAGAAGGTGCGCTTGGCCGAGGATGGCTGGAATAGCCGTGATCCCGAGCGGGTCTCGCTCGCCTATACGGAGGATTGCCATTGGCGGAATCGCGCCGAATTCATTGAAGGCCGCGCAGAGATTCAGGCTTTCCTCGCGCGCAAATGGGCACGCGAACTCGAATATCGCCTGATCAAGGAATTGTGGGCTTTCACCAACGATCGCATCGCCGTGCGCTTCGCCTACGAATGGCATGACGATAGCGGCCAATGGTATCGCAGCTACGGCAACGAGAATTGGGAATTCGCAGCCAACGGCCTGATGCGCCGGCGGATCGCGAGCATCAACGACGCGCCGATCGCCGAGGCCGGGCGTAAATTCCACTGGCCGCAGGGCCGCCGGCCGGACGACCATCCGGGCCTGAGCGCACTGGGCTTCTAGCGGCATTGCGGTGGCAGCCTTACCCCGCCTAAGCTGGGCCAAACAGCAGAAGGTGGAGCAGGATGGCCCCGAGCACGCAGGACCGTACCGAGATCTATGAGCTTTACGCCCGCTACAGCTGGGCGCTCGATACCGGAGATACCGAAGGCTATCTCGACCTCTTCACCGCGGACGCGATCGCGACCGAGGAGACGAGCGGCGGCGAGATCGAAGTGCGGCAGGGCCGCGACGAGCTCCGCAAGCTGGTGCGTAAATTTCACGACCGGCCTGACTTCCCCGGCCACCAGCACCAGATGGCACAATTCGTGTTCGAGCCCGACCCCGAAGAGCGGGCCGATCATTGGGTGGTGCGCTCCTACGCCTGGGCGACGATCAACCGCCCGCCGGCGCACCCTTATCTCCATTGGTGCGGACATGTGCGCGACGTCGTCGCCAAGGTCGATGGCGTGTGGCTGATCCGATCCAAGGAGATCATGGGCTGGGCCGGTGCGGTGTTGTCACGGTTCGGTCAAGGATGACCCGAACTCCCTCCCATTCAGGGGAGGGTTGGGGTGGTGCCGGGCGTCCTGCCGAAATGTCGCATTTTCACCGCTCCTTCGGCCCCGCCTCCCAACTGCGCGGCCGAGCGATCATCCCCCGGATGATCGCCGAAACGGCCGCACACCCGCCCCTGAAGGGGAGAGGGGCTTTACGCTCACGCCTTCGTCAGATTTACCGGTAGCGAACGAATCCGCGTCCCCGTTGCCGCATGAAGCGCGTTCACCAGCGCCGGGATTACCGGCGGCAGCGCCGGCTCGCCCAGCCCCGTTGGCGGCTTGTCCGACATCACCCAGTGGATCTCGATCTCGGGCGTGATCGGGATGCGCGCCAGCGGGAAATCGTGGAAGTTGCTCTGCTGGACGGCGCCGTCGACGATCTCGATCGACTGGCCGGCAATCGCCTGAGCGAGCCCATCGATGATCGATCCGCGCACCTGATTTTCGGCGTGCATCGGGTTGATGATCTGGTTGCCGACATCGGCCGCCACCCACACCTTGTGGACCGCAACCTCCCCCGTCTTGGTGACGCTGGCGTCCACCACCTCGGCGAAATAGCCCTGGTGGCTGAAGTAGAAAGCAAAGCCCTTGCCGCGGCCCTTTTCCCTGGGCTTGGTCTTCCAGTCGGCCACAGCGACCACCTTCTCGATCACGTCGCGCGCGCGGCCGGTATCGAAGGCCGGCGGTGGCCGGTTGCCTTCGGCGGGCGTGGTGACGATCCGGCGGTCGCCAAGCGTCGTCAGCATCAGCGCGGGCAGATCGGTGCCGGCTGCCTGCGCCACTTCGTCCATGAAGGACTGAAACGCGAACGAGAGCGCATTCGATTCGGGCGCCCGCAGCCAGCCGGCGGGCACGACCGTGTGCATCATCGACTGGGTGAAGGCGAGATTGTCGACCAGCCCGGCCGGAACCAGACTGGGCGCGAGGCCGCCGCCGCGCACCGCCGTCTTGCCGTCGCCGAACGTGACAAAATGATCGGTGAAGGCGATCAGCTTGCCGTTCCCGTCGACGCCGGCCTCGAAGCTGTGCCAGCCGCCGACGCGGTAGAAATCGCGGCGGATATCGTCCTCGCGGCTGAAGAGCAGCTGGATCGGGGTGCCCGGCAATTGCTTAGCGATCGCTGCCGCCTGGATCATATAATCGTTGAGCAGCCGCCGGCCGAAGCCCCCGCCCATCCGGGTCAGGTGGATGGTGATGTTGTCGGCCGGGATGCCGAGTACCTTGACGATGCCGTCACGCCCGCCCTGCGGCATCTGGCTCGGCGCCCAGACGGTGAGCTTGCCGTCCTGATAGAGCGCGGTGCAGTTCTGCGGCTCCATCGGCGCATGCGCGATGAAGGGATAGGAATATTGCGCGGCGATCCGCGTCTTCGCGCCCTTGAGCGCGGCGGCGGGATCGCCGTTGCGGCGGATGTCGTTGCCCGGCCCGGCGGCGATCAGCGCCTTGGCCTTGCTGTCGTAGGCCGCGGTGCCATGACCCTGCGCCGCGCTCAGGTCCCAGTCTATCTTGAGCTTCGATCGCGCCTGATTGGCATACCACCAGTTGGTCGCGACGATCGCGACGCCATCGACCAGGCCGTCATTGTCGCCATCGCCGGTGATCGGGATGACATATTTCACCCCCTGCGAAGCCTTGGCCGCGGCGATATCGGCACGCTTCAGTCGTCCGCCGAAAGCCGGCGCGACTTCATAGGTCGCATAGAGCATGCCCGGCAGGCGCGTATCGATGCCGTAGATCGGCTCGCCCTTGACGATGCGCGGGCTGTCGACGCCGACGGTGCGCTTGCCGATGATCGTGAACTTGTCGGGCGATTTGAGCGGCACCGTCTTGGGATCGGGCGGGGTCAGCTTCGCCGCCGCCGACGCGACCTCGCCATAGCCGCAGGAGCGCCCCGAGGCGGCGTGCAGGATACGCCCCTTGGCAGTGGCGAGAGTGGCGGGATCGACACCCCACTGGGTTGCTGCCGCCTGCACGAGCATCGCGCGTGCGGCCGCGCCCGCCTGCCGCATCGGCATATAATTCATCGGCGTCGCGGTGCTGCCGCCGGCGAATTGGGCGAAATAGATCTTAGGATCGAAATCGGCCTGGGCGATCACGACCTGGCTCCAGTCGCAATCGAGCTCCTCGGCAATCAGGATCGGCAGGGTCGTCTTGATGCCCTGCCCGATCTCCGGATTCTTGGAGACGATCGTCACGAGCCCGCTGGGCGCGACCGACACATAGGCCGTGACCCGCGCCGCATCGGCGCCGGCCTTGCCGCTGACCGCAGCATGGGCCGGCAACGGGATCAAGGCCTCGAGCATCAGCCCGCCGCCCGCCATGAGCGACGCCTTGAGCAGGGTGCGGCGGTCCATGCCGCCCTTCACGCGATCATGCCGCACGCTTTTTCTCCCCGAGATTGGCGGCGGCGATCTGGATCGCTTCGCTGATGCGGTTGTAGCAGGCGCAGCGGCAGATATTGCCCTCCATCGCCTCGTTGATCTGCGCGACGCTGGGTTTGGGCGTGGTGGCGAGCAAGGCGCTGGCCGACATGATTTGGCCGGCCTGGCAATAGCCGCACTGCATCACGTCGACCTGAAGCCATGCTTCCTGCAGCTTCGCCCCGATCTCGCTCGCGCCGACATGCTCGATCGTCGTGATCTTCTGGGTGCCGACGACACCGACCGGGAGCTGGCAGGAGCGCTGCGCCTGGCCGTCGACATGGACGGTGCAGGCCCCGCACAGACCGGCGCCGCAACCGAACTTGGTGCCGACCATGCCGAGCTCGTCGCGCAACACCCACAGCAGAGGCATGTCCTCCGCCGCATCGACTTCGCGCACCGCCCCGTTGATATTCAGCTTGTAGCCCACAGCTACGCCTCCCGCTCGATCAGCCCGTTATCATGCTATCATCTCATGCGGGCGTTTGCAGCATCGATATAGGCCGCAGCAGCAAGATCCTGCACGACATGGCCGAGCGATTTATAGAGCGTGATCTGATCGGGCGATATTCGCCCGGCGATACGGCCGAGCAGGACCTCGCCGATCTCGGCCGCGATATGATCGTCGCCGATCAGCTCGGCCGCCTTGGCATCGAGAAATTCGGAGCCGGCCGCCAGCACCGATCGCCGGCTGTCGGCAATGTAGCGGCTCGCCACCACCAGCGCATGATCGACCTCGACCGGGCCCGGATGGCTCGATCCGACAAGATTGATGTGGGTGCCTGGGCGCACCCATTCGCCGAGCAGGATCGGCTCGCGCGCGCCGGTGACGGTACAGATCACATCCGCCTTCGCTGCGATTTTCGGATTGGGTTCGGGCCTGATCGGCAGGCCCGTCTCACCCGCCAGCCGTTCCGCAAAAGCAGCAGCCCGCACGGGATCGCGGCCCCACACCATGATCGCATCGAAGCGCCGCACCACCGCAAGTGCGCGGATATGGCTTTCCGCCTGCGCGCCGCAGCCGAAGATCGCGAGCGTGCGCGCATCGGCCCGCGCGAGCGCATCGGTCGCGACCGCGCTGGCGGCCGCGGTCCGGATCTCGGTCACCGCAGCGGCATCGGCGATGCAGGCGACCGCGCCGCTCACGCCATCGAACAGCACCACGACCCCGCGATGCTCGGCGCGGCCCGGGCGGGCAGGATCGCCGAACACGCTGATCACCTTCGCGCCGAAGCCGGGCGCATCGGGCTGGCTGCCCGGCATCAGCCCGAACAGCCGTCCCTCGCTGAGTTCGACGATCTGGCGCAACGGTTGCTCGGTTTCGCTCGCGCTGAACGCCGCCATCGCGCGCCGGACCGCATCGATACAGCCCGGATAATCGAGCAAGGCCCGCACCCGATCCGCCTCGTAAACCCTGATCGTCATCGCATCCATGTCTCGCGGCAAGCCCATGCTATAAGGCTGGACCATGGCCGCAACCGACTCAACCCCGCCCCCGGGCGCCGCGCCCGATTGGACCATCCCGCAGGACTGGGCCTCCTACACCGCCACGGAGCATGCAACGTGGGACACGTTGTTCGCACGCCAGTCGGCGATGCTGCCCGGCCGCGCGGCGGACGAGTTTCTTGCCGGGATCGAGATGCTGCATCTGTCGCGCCCCGGCATTCCCGATTTCGACGAGCTTTCGGACAAATTGTACAAGGCGACCGGCTGGCAGGTGGTGGCGGTGCCCGGGCTGGTGCCCGACGACGTCTTCTTCGAGCATCTCGCCAACCGCCGCTTCGTCGCCGGCCAATTCATCCGCAAACCCGACCAGCTCGACTATCTGGAAGAGCCCGACGTTTTCCATGACGTGTTCGGCCACGTCCCGATGCTCGCCCACCCGGTCTTCGCCGATTATATCCAGGCCTATGGCCAGGGCGGGCTGCGCGCGATGCGCCATGGCGCGATCGAGAAACTGGCGCGGCTTTACTGGTATACGGTCGAGTTCGGGCTGATTCGATCGGGCGCTGGACTGAAGATCTACGGCGCGGGCATCGTCTCCTCGCGCGGCGAGAGCCTGTTCGCGCTCGACGATCCCTCGCCCAACCGGATTGGCTTCGATCTGGAGCGCGTGATGCGCACGCTCTACCGGATCGACGATTACCAGCAGACCTATTTCGTGATCGACAGCTTCGATCAGTTGCTGCGCGCGACCCTCGATACCGATTTCGCACCGCTTTACGCGCGGCTGAAGGACCTGCCCGATCTGGCGATCACCGATATCCTGCCGGACGACACGGTGATCACGCGAGGTACTCAGGCATATGCACTGGAGCGGGCGGAGGGCTAGCGCTGCATCTGCATCACCAGATCCATCGGCAGCATATTGTGGTCCAGATGCCCCATGATCCACAGCGATCCACCGATCACCAGCACCACCACGAACGTGCCGAACGCCAGAGCGATCGCATTGTTGGTGTGTTCCGGCCCGCTCGTAATATGCAGGAAGAAGACCAGATGGACGCCCATCTGTGCCACCGCGAGCGCGATCAGCGCGGCGGGGATGGCCGGTGGCCAGATCAGATTGGTGGCGGCGACGAGGAACGAGGCGATGGTCAGCGCCACCGCCAGCCCGAGACCGATCAGGTAAACTGCGATGCTGTGCCGCCCCCCGTCACCTTCACCGGCGACGGCGTCGGTCTTGGGCTCGTCGGGTTGGCTCATGTCAGCGTCCCCATCAGATAGACGATCGTGAAGAGCGCGACCCAGATGATGTCGAGGGCGTGCCAGAACAGGTTGAAGCAGAGCAGGCGCCGCATGATGTCCGTGCGGAAGCCCTTGACCCACAGCTGCGCCATCATCGTGCCCAGCCACAGCAAACCGACGCTGACATGCAACCCGTGGCAGCCGACCAGCGCGAAGAAGGATGACAGGAAGGCGCTGCGCTGCGGGCCGGCGCCTTCGGCGATCATATGCGCGAATTCCTGAACCTCGATCGCGACGAAAGCGAAGCCGAGCAGGCCGGTGATCAGCAATCCTGCCTGCGCCACGATCTGGCTGCGCGCCTGTGCGCCGACATAAGAGACGCCACAGGTGAAGCTGGAGAGTAGCAAAAATCCGGTCTCGATCCCCACCCGCTTCAGATCGAACAATTCGTGCGGGCCCGGGCCGCCGGCCGTCGCCCCGACCAGCACCGCATAGGCGGCGAAGAAGGCCGAGAACATGACGATATCGGAAAGCAGGAAGATCCAGAAACCGTAGCCGACCACGACGCGGATCGGCGCCGGCCCGTCTGCGGCCGGGATCGCCGCCGCGCTCATGCCGACCGCTCCAGCAGCGAAAGGCGCGACGCGCGGGCGGCGCGGTCGATCCGCGCGACCTCGTCGGCCGGGATTTCGTCCTCGCTCCGATCGCGCCAGGCGAATGCGACGAAGGTCGCGTAAGCCCCCACAAAGCCTGCGCCTGCCAGCCACCAAATGTGCCAGATCAGGGCAAAGCCGATCAACGTGGCGAAAAAGGCCGTTATGAAACCGGTGGCGCTGTTGCGCGGCATCTCGATCGGTTCGTAGTCCGGCTCGTCGCCGAAGCTCAGCTGCTCGCGCGCGCGCCTTTTGGCGCCCCAATAGGCGTCCTCGCCCTCGACATGGGGCAATATCGCGAAGTTGAACGCCGGCGGCGGCGAGGGCGTCGCCCATTCGAGGCTGCGCCCATCCCATGGGTCCCCGGTTGTATCGCGCAGGCTTTCGCGTCGGCGAATGCTGACGATGAGCTGGATGAGCTGGCAGGCGATCCCGCAGGCGATCACCGCCGCACCCGCCGCCGCCGCCAAGAGCCAGGGATGCCAGCCTGGGACGTCATAATGCTGGAGCCGGCGCGTCATCCCCTCGAGTCCGAGCCAATAGAGCGGCGCGAAGGCAAGGATGAAGCCGATCTGCCAGAACCAGAAGGCCGCCTTGCCCCAGCCTTCGTGGAGGCGGAAGCCGAACGCTTTGGGGAACCAGTAGGAATAGCCGGCAAACGCCCCGAACAGCACGCCGCCGATGATCACATTGTGGAAATGCGCGACGAGGAACAGGCTGTTGTGAAGCACGAAATCGGCCGGCGGCACCGCGAGCAGCACTCCGGTCATCCCGCCGACGGTGAAGGTGACGAGAAAGCCCAACGCCCATAGCATCGGCGTCTCGAACCGCACCCGCCCGCCATACATGGTGAACAGCCAGTTGTAGATCTTCACACCGGTGCCGACCGCGATGATCGAGGTGGCGATGCCGAACACGGCATTGACGTCGGCGCCGGCACCCATCGTGAAGAAATGGTGCAGCCAGACGAGGAAGGAGACGATCGTGATGAAGAGCGTCGCCATCACCATCGATCGATAGCCGAACAACGGCTTGCCCGAGAAGGTCGCGAAGATTTCGGAGAAGATGCCGAACGCGGGCAGGATCAGGATGTAGACCTCCGGATGACCCCACGCCCAGATGAGGTTGACGAACATCATCATGTTGCCGCCCGCCTCGTTGGTGAAGAAATGGAAGCCGAGGTAGCGATCGAGCGACAGCATCGCGAGCGTTGCGGTGAGGATCGGGAAGGCCGCGACGATCAGCATGTTCGCCGCCAGACTCGTCCAGCAGAACATCGGCATGCGCATGTAGGTCAGCCCCGGCGCGCGCAACTT
Source organism: Sphingomonas sp. MMS24-J13 (assembly GCF_044905095.1). NCBI lineage: Bacteria > Pseudomonadati > Pseudomonadota > Alphaproteobacteria > Sphingomonadales > Sphingomonadaceae > Sphingomonas > Sphingomonas sp. MMS24-J13. Next base: position 4,287,718 of record NZ_CP173258.1, on the reverse strand, counting down.
GAGGATGGTGGTGACAAGGTTGATCCCCGCCATCAGCGTGCCCACGCCGGATATCTGCAATGCCCAGCAATAATAATCGACGCCCACGCCGGGCGAGTAAGCCAGTTCGGACAGCGGCGGATAGGGCAGCCAGCCGGTGCGTGCGAACTCACCGATCACGAGGCTGACATTGACCAGGAGCGCGCCCGACGCGGTCAGCCAGAAGCTGACCGAATTGAGCGTGGGAAAGGCGACGTCGCGAACCCCAAGCTGCAGCGGCACCGCGAAGTTCATCAGCCCGACCATGAACGGCATCGCGACAAAGAAGATCATGATCGTCCCGTGCGCCGAGAAGACCTGATCATAATGTTCCGGCGGTAGGTAGCCGGGCGCATGGAAGGCCAGGGCCTGCTGGCTGCGCATCATGATCGCGTCGGAGAAACCGCGCAAAAGCATCACGCCCGCGAGCAGGCAATACATCACGCCGATGCGCTTGTGATCGACGCTCGTAAGCCATTCGTTCCAGAGATAAGGCCACCAGCCCTTGAACGTCGCGAAGCCGAGCACCGCGAGAATGCCGAGACCGACCACGGCGGACGCGACCATCGGGATCGGCTGATCGAGCGGCAGCGCCGCCCAGTTGAGCTTGCCGAGCATCAATGCGTCTCCGGGCCGCCGGCGGGCGGTACCTGCTGGTGCGCGATCGCTTCGAACAAGCCCGGCTGGATCGCGCGCCAAGTGGTGGGTGGCACGTTCTGGCTCTGGCGGGCGAGCGCACGATAGGCGGGCAGATCGAGGCTCGGACCGCCGGCGTGAGCACCGGCAATCCAGGCGTCGTAATCCGCCTGCGGCACCGCCCGTAGCGTGAAGCCCATGCCCGAAAAGCCATCGCCGCTGAACTGGGCCGATTGCCCGCGATAGGTGCCCGGTTTGTCGGCCTGAAGCGAAAGCTGGGTCACCATCCCGTTCATGACCGCGATCTGCCCGCCGAGCTGCGGCACGAAGAAGCTGTTCATGACGCTGCCCGAGGTCAGCGTGAAATGGACCGGCACGCCCACCGGAACCACCAATTGGTTAACGCTCGCGATATTCTGGCCGGGATAGAGGAACAGCCATTTCCAATCGAGCGCCACGACCTGCACCTCGATCGGTGCCGCGCGCGACGCGATCGGCTGGTAGGGATCGAGCCGATGGCTTCCGACCCAGATCAAGCCGCCGAGGAACATGATCACGAGGATCGGGATCGACCAGACGATCAGCTCGATCCGCCCCGAATATTGCCAATCGGGCAGCCGTTTCGCGCGCGGATTGCCAGCGCGGAACCACCAGGCAAAGACAAGGCTTGCGATGATCGTCGGCACCACGATCGCCAGCATGATCGCCAGCGCGTTGACAAGGATCGTCCGCTCGGCGGCGCCGATGGGGCCTTGCGGGTTGAGCACGCCCTTGCCGCAGCCGGCGAGAAACAGGAGGCTTACGGAGCATGCGACGCGACGAATTGCGTCCTTAATACCGTCATTCCCGCGAAGGCGGGAATCCATATTCTCAAGAGTTCGGAGGTTATGGATCCCCGCCTTCGCGGGGATGACGGCATCGCTTACCGTCGTTCCGAGGTGCACTGCTCCAGCCGCCACGTGTCCGTCCCGAGCAAGTCCGGAGGCTAGCCTACCATAACCTCACTTGGCCCCGAACCCCGCTCGACCGGAACGGTTCCGTTCTATTCATACCGCAGCGCGTTGATCGGATTCGCCCGCGCCACCCGAACGGCATGGCTACCGATCGTCAGCACCGCGATCACCAGCGCCAGCGCGCCCGCGGCGAGAAACGGTCCCGGCCCGAGGGTGATGCGGGCGTCGAAGCGGTCCAGCCAGTCGCGCATCACCCACCAGGCGATCGGCCAGGCGATCAGATTGGCGACCAAGACCGGTCGGCTGAACTGCCACACCAGCAATCGCACGATATCCCGCGTACGCGCACCCAGCACCTTGCGGATGCCGATCTCCTTGGTGCGCCGCTCGGCGGTGAAGGAAGCGAGGCCGAACAGGCCGAGACAGCCGACGATGACCGAGAGGACCGCGAAACCGGCGAAGGTCTTCGCGCGGCCTTCCTCCGCCCGGTAGAGTTCGCCGACAATATCCTCGCTGAACTTCGCGTCGAACGGCACCTCCCGGGTGAAGCCGGTCCACACGCGTTCGACAGCGGCCCGGACCGCATTGGGATCGCCATGGTAGCGGATCACCATATAGCTGTGCCCTTCATGGGCATTGCCGAACACGATCGGATCGATCGGATCGCGCACCGATCGGAAGCGTGAGTCCTTGACCACGCCGACGATCGTCAGTGGCACAAGCCCATAAGCGTTATCGACCAGCCCGACGCGGATGAGCTTGCCGACCGCATCGGCCGGATGGGCAAAGCCGAGCTTGCTTGCGGCGAGCGCGTTGATCACGACATTGCCGCCCCTCTGCGCCAACGCCTTCTGCGCCTCATCGGTGATCGGGAACGGGATCGTCGTATCGTCCATCGGCCGGTTCCGATCGAACCAGCGCCCGGCGATCAGCTCGAGCCCCATCGCATCCTTGAAACCGGTATCGACGATATAACTGCCGAGCGTGATCGGCTGGGTCGCGCCGGGCAGCAACACGCCGGTATTGCTGCTGTCATAGGTGGATACGCCGATTCGGGTCCGCCCGACGGCATCGACGCCCGGCACCCGCCTCATCCGCTCGACGAGCTGGTCGCCTAGGTGGATGATCTGGTAGCGCGACAGGCCATTGATCTGGAGGATATGGTCGCGCCTGAAACCGGGATCGACGGTGCGGGCGTAGACGGTTTGCGCATAGATCGTCGCCGTGCAGATGATCAGGCCGATCGAGACCGCGAACTGACCCACCACAAGGATGGTGCGCAACCGCCCCGATCCGGGGGTTTCGGCAGCCGATCGATTGGCGCGCAGCACCGCTGCCGGCTGGAAACGCGACAGGAAGAAGGCCGGATAGAGCCCACCCAGCACACCCACCAATAAAACCAGCCCGATCACCGGCAGCAATATGCCGTCACGCCCGAAATAATGGAGCGCGAGATCGGCATCGAGGAAATTGGCAAAGGCCGGCAGCGAAAGCTCGACGATCGCCAGCGCCACCAGCATCGCGATCGCCGCGACCAACGTCGCCTCGCCGACGAACTGCGCGATCAGCTGCTGGCGGCTGGCCCCCAGCACCTTGCGCAGCGCGACCTCGCGCGCGCGCTGGCTGGCGCGCGCGGTCGCCAGATTGGTGAAGTTCACCACCGCCATGGCGAGGATCAGCAGCGCGACCACCGCGAAGGTCGCGATCGAGCGTTCGTCATTGCCAGGCGTCATCGCGCCGACCTGGCCCCTGCCGAGATGGATGTCGGCCAGATTGACGATACGGAAATCCTGATCGTCGCCCTGATTGGTGCGGACGCCATCGCTGACATCGTCGGGGATGTTGCGCTTCTTCCACGCCGTCACGCGCGCCTGCATCGCTTCGGCATCCGCGCCCGGACGCAAGGTCACGTAGACGAATCCGCCCTGGCAGCCCCAGCAGCTGAGGAATTGCGATTCCTTGGCCATCCAGCGCGGGAAGTCGACATGGACGATCGCATTGAGCTTGATGTGGCTGTTGCGCGGAATGTCCTTCAGCACTGCCACGACCCGATAATCGCGCGTCTCCCCCTTCGAGATCAGCGAGACGGTGCGCCCGACGATGTCCTCGCTGCCAAGGCGCGCGATCGCCTCTTTCTGTGTCAGCGCGATCGTATCGATCGCCGCCAGACCGGCGGCGCTGCCGCGGACGACCGGCAGGCGGATCACGTCGAGCAGGTTGCCGTCGGCGAAGAGATAATCATCGGCCGCCAGCGCTTGCCCATCCTTGACGATCGCGGGTGCGCTGCTGGCTGCATAGACCTCCTGCTCGACTTCGGGAAAATCCTTCTTGAATGCCTTGCCCGCCGTATAAGCGGTCATCTGCAGATAAGCAGGCTGGCCTGTATCCTTGCCGTGATACCAGGACTGAAACTGGTAGGCATGCTCGACTCCGGGGATCCAGCGATCGAAGCCGAGTTCGTAGCGCACGAACAGCAGGATCATCAGGCAGGCTGCCATGCCGATGGCGAGGCCCAAAATATTGATCAGCGCGTAGACGCGGTTCTTGAACAGAGAGCGCAGCCCGACCGTGAAATAATTGCGCAGCATCGCCCGCGTCCTCCAATCATGGGTTGGGTGAGGGTTTCGCCTGCCGTGCGCGGTCCAAGGGTAAACCACACCGAAAGAACGAAGCCCCCACCCGCCCTGCCCGCACTACCAGGCAGGGCTGTCTCGTTTCACGCCGCGCGGCGGCGCTCGGCCTGCACCTGCCCGTCGAGCATGTTGACCACGCGGCCGGCATAATCGGCATGCGCCGGCGAGTGGGTGACCATCACCACCGTCGTCCCCTCGCGGTTCAAGGCTTGGAGCATCCGCATCACCTCTTCGCCATGTACGGTATCGAGGTTGCCGGTCGGCTCGTCCGCCAGGATCAGATCGGGATTGCCGACGACCGCGCGCGCGACCGCGACGCGCTGCTGCTGGCCGCCCGAAAGCTGGCTCGGCCGGTGATCGGCGCGGTGACCGATACCGACCTTGTCCATCACCGCAGTGACCCGCTGGCGCCGCTCGCTCACCGGGATGCCGTGATAGAGCAAAGCCAGCTCGACATTCTCGCGCACCGATAATTCATCGACCAGATTGAAGCTCTGGAAGATGAAGCCGATGTGGCGCTTGCGGACGTCGGCCAATTCCGCCTCGCGCAGGCCCGCGACCTCCTTCTCGCCGAAGCGATAGGAGCCGCTGGTCGGGCTATCGAGCAGGCCCAATATATTGAGCAGGGTCGATTTGCCGCACCCGGAAGGCCCCATGATCGCGACGAATTCGCCATCGAGGATATCGAGATCGATCGAATCGAGCGCGGTCGTCTCGACGGTGTCGGTGCGGTAGGTCCGCGAAAGGTTGCGCAGGCTCAGCATCGGCTTTCCTTTCAAGCCACGTGTCTTCAGGGGCGGGCGATATCGAGCCGGGTCTTGTCGGTAAGCCCGGCATAGGGCGAGGTGATCACTTTTTCGTGCGGATCGAGCCCGTCGAGGACTTCGACGAAATCGGCATTGCGGCGCCCGAGGCGGACCGGGCGTTTGGTTGCGCTGCGGCCGTCGGGCGCGACCACGAACACCCAGGCGCCGCCGGTATCGCTGTAGAAGCTGCCATTGGGGAGCAGGCGGGCGGGCGAAGGATCGCCCAGCGTGAGTTTGACCGGCAGCGTCTGGCCGCGCTGGATGCCCTGCGGTTCGGCATCGAGGAACCATAGATCGACCTGGAAGACGCCGTTCTTCACCTGCGGATAGATCTTCGCGACCTTCATCCGGTACGTCTTGCCGTCGCGTTCCAGCGTTGCCGACTGACCGGGCTGGACCCGGCCGAGATAATATTCGTCGACATCGGCGTTGAGCTTGGTGCGGCCGGGGCTATCGATCTGACCGAGCCGCTCGCCGCGATTCATCGACTGACCGACCTGGATCGAGAAGGCGGTGAGCTGGCCCGACACCGGCGCGCGCAGGTTGAGCGCGTCGAGATTGGCGTGCGCCACCGCCAGCGCCGAGCGCAACGAGTGGCCCGAAGTCTGGAGCTCGGCAAGCTGGCTCGATTGCAGCCGCTCGTCAGTCGCCTGCGCCTCCCGCAGTTCGACCAGCCTTTTCTGGGCGTTATCGAGATCGTCGCGTGTGTCGCCATAGACCTTCGAGGCGACGAAGCCGCGCGCGAACAAGGGCGCCTGCAGGTCGTTGAGCCGTTTGGCCTTGGCGAGATCGGTCTGCGCCTGGGTCACCGCGCGCTGATTGTCGAGCCGGGTGCGGGCGAGATTGAGTTCGGTCACGCGCAGATTGTTGAGCTGGTTCGCGACCTCGGCCTCGTCGCGCAAGGTCGAGAGCTGCAGTTCGGCATTGGACAGGACCGCGAGCAGCTGGCCCTTGGTGACCGTGGCACCATCCTCGACCAGCACCTTGTCGACCCGGCCGCCCTCGACCGCGTCGAGATAGACGGTGACGAGCGGGGTGACGCGGGCGCGCAGCGGCAGGAAGTCGTCGAACGTGCCCTGCCGCACTTCGGAGATGGTAACGCGATCGGCATCGACGGTCTGGCTGCCCGCGCTCGGCGCCAGCCACCAGACCAAGGCGAGGACCAGCAGCACCCCGCCGGCAGCGGCGATCTTTACCCAGACGGGCAGGCGTTTCTTCTCGATCACGCGATCCATGCCGCCGGTGACCGGCGCTGGCGTGGGTTGATCGGATTTCATGCGGACGACGCTCATGACGTTCTTCCTGCACCTGCCGTGCCAAATGACCGACGAAGCGGTAGCGACGATTAGGCGCCATCCCGCCTGTCCGGTTCCGGACACTATGGTGTCCGGTCGTGGACAGGCAGGGGCACCACCGCCAGTCAGCGCAGTACCGTGCGGAAGGCGCTGTCAGCCGTGGCAAGCAGATTTTCCGAGTTGCGAATCGCGAGCTGGACCGCCGGCCTGGTCGCCGCCATCGCATTCTCCTGGCAGAGCCGGAGCGCCTCGAGATCGACCACCGAACCATTATGGCAAATGCGGTTAATCGCGCTCCGCACGCGGTGGTCGAGGACAGCACGGCCGGCCTCGGTCGAAAGATCGAGATCGCCGTAGTGGACGATCCGTACATCAGGATCGTAGGTCGACGCCGCACCAGCGGGTGCGAGGACGGACAGGCTGGTCGCGATCATAGCGGCGGCCAGTGCGAGGGGAGACAGACGGGCCATGATGGAAATCCTCTTCAAGCCGGCGCCATTTGCCGACCGCCTCTCCTCAGCATCGTCCGTGCCAGTTTTATATCGATTTGATATCAAAGGATAAAATGCGCTGGCACGCTGAAGACTACGTCTGTAATCTGTTCGCGGCCGGACAGAACGGTGTCCGGTCCCGGACAGTCTGGCACGATATTTGATTTGGGAACGGTCGGGGCCGCAAGGCGCGACAAGAGGATGGTGCGGGTGGCAGGCAAACCGGCTTTCGATCTGTGCGTGGTGATCGACGACGATGCGGACATCCTGCTCTCCGCGCGGCTGCTGCTGCGTGAGCTGTTCGCCGAGGTCGTCGGCGTGGCCTCTCCCGAGCAGGCGATCGACCTGATCGGGCAGCGCAGCCCCGATGCGATCCTGCTCGACGCCAATTTCATGCGCGGCGCCACCGACGGACGCGAAGGCTTCCTCTGGCTCGGCCGCATTCTCGAGCGCGATCCCGATGCGGTAGTGGTACTGATCACCGCGCATGGCGGTATCCAGGTGGCCGTGCAGGCGATGAAGCAGGGGGCGACCGATTTCGTCACCAAGCCATGGTCGAACGAGCGCCTGCTCGCCACCGTCCGCACCGCCGCCCAGCTGAGGGGCCAGCGCCGCGCGACCGGCATCGAGAAAGCCAAGGTCGAGACGATCGCAACACCTGCGGGCGAGGCGCCCTTGCTCGGGCAAAGCCGGGCGATGGCGCATGTCCAGTCGCTGATCGATCGCGCCGCGCCGACCGAGGCCAACGTGCTGATCCTCGGCGAGAACGGCACCGGAAAGGAACTGGTCGCGCGCGAAATCCATCGCCGGTCGCGTCGTTCCGCCAAGTTGATGCTGTCGGTCGATCTCGGCGCGGTCACCGAGAATTTGATCGACAGCGAATTGTTCGGCCATGTGAAGGGGGCATTCACCGATGCGCGCGGTGATCGGGTCGGACGGATGCAGGCCGCCGATGGCGGCACGTTATTCCTCGACGAGGTCGGCAATCTGCCGCTCCATCTCCAGCCCAAATTGCTGACTGCGCTCGAACAACGCCAGGTCACGCCCGTCGGCGCCAACCGCCCGGTGCCGATCGATGTCCGCATCGTCTCGGCCACAAATCTCACCCCCGATCGGCTGACCGACCCGGGCGTTTTCCGCACCGATCTGCTGTTCCGTCTCAATACGATCGAAATCGAGCTGCCGCCCTTGCGCGAGCGGCGCGAAGACATCCCGCCCTTGCTCGACCATTTTCTTGGCCTCTACGCCCGCAAATATGGCAAACCCGTGCGCGCGCTCCCGGCTTCGGTGCTGCTCGCGTTGGCCGATTATGACTGGCCGGGCAATGTCCGCGCCTTGCGCCACGCCGCCGAACGCGCGGTGATCCTGGCCGAGGGTTCGGCTTATGCGCTGAGCGACTTCCCGCTACCGCGCGTCACCGCCGCCCCGATTCGCCTCGTGCCAGACCCTGCCCCCGTCCAGACGAGCGCCGCCGCCGAACTCCATCTCGGCAAGGCCGAGAAGCAGATGATCGAGCGCGCACTTCAAAAGCACGCCTATAATATCTCCGCGGCGGCAGGGGAGTTGGGGCTGACCCGCGGTTCGCTCTATCGGCGCATGGAGAAATATGGCCTCTAGCCGCAGTTTCGCGGCCGGCTATGGCCGGCGAGTGCTCGGGCTGCTGTTGGCCGCCGGCCTGTTGGCCTTCACCCTGTGGACGCCCGGCCTCGCCGCGGCACGGATCGTCGCCGTTCTGATCCTCGCCGGTGCCGTCTGGCAGCTCTGGTATCATGTCGGCCGGACCAATCGCGACATTGCCCGCTTCCTCGAAGCGCTCCGTTACGGCGATTTCACCCAAGGCTTCGTTCGACGTGGCGGCGGAGGCAGCTTCGATCAGCTCGGCATCGCTCTCGACGATGCGATTCGCCAGCTCCGTGCCGAACGCGTCCGGATCACTGAAGAAAGTCGGGTCCAGGCTGCGCTCGCCGACGAAGCGCCAGCTGCCTTGCTCCTCATCGACGAGGATGGCCGCATCACGCTTGCCAGCAAGGCGGCGCGCAAATTGTTCAACCGCTTACCCGGCACGCGGATCGAGGATTTCGCCACGTTCGGGGTCGAGTTTGTGGGCCTGTTGCGCGACGGCGCTCCCGGCACCCGCAAGGTGATGCCGCTCCGCATCGACGGCGTGGTCCAGCGCGCCGTGGTTGCCCGCGCGGAGGTCAGCCGTGCCGGCCGCACGCTCGGTATCGTTTCGATCCAATCGATCCAGAACGAGCTGTCGACGGTCGAACTCGCCGCACAGGCCGATCTGGTGCGCGTGCTGACCCACGAGATCATGAACTCGATGACCCCGGTGGTCAGCCTGGCCGGGAGCGCCGAGCGCCTGATGGCCGAGATCGAAAGCGACGATCCCGCGATCGAGGATGCGCGCGGCGCGATCGAGACGCTGGCGCGCCGTGCGAGCGGGATCATGCATTTCGTCGAGGCCTATCGCGCCTTTAGCCGCGCGCCGGTGATCGAGCGGCGGCGTTTTGCCGCGACACCCTGGGTAAAGGAATTGGCAAGGCTGTTCGAGGCATCGGATCAGGCGGCGGGAGTGACCCTGGAAACCGGTGTCGATCCCGCCGACCTCATCCTCGATGCCGATCCCGATCTGCTTGCCCAGGTGGTGATCAACCTGCTCAAAAACGCCGCCGAAGCCGCAACAGGCCATGCCGCCAATCCCCATATCCGTCTCTCGATCGGCATGTTGCCCGGCGGGCGATCGCAATTGATCGTGTCGGACAACGGTCCCGGCATCGCACCTGAACTGGCGGAGGAGATCTTCTTGCCCTTCTTCACCACCAAGGGCTCGGGCACCGGGGTCGGCCTGAGCCTCGCACGACGGATCATGATCGCGCATGGCGGCACCATCATACTCGGCGAGCCGCGCGAAGGCGGTGCCTGCTTCGAACTGACGATCTGATTTGTGTTAACTTTTTACCATTTCGAGCAAAGCCTCGCTCGCTTCGCTGCAACGTCGCTGATATGCCTGCACTTCGAGGGCCTCCGGGGGGTACGCTCCGTCCGCGCCGCGCGCGCAGCATGAAGCTTTCTCTCGGCCGCCGTTAACTTTGTCGGCACGGCGTCCCTATATCGTGCAGCGTGATTGTGTGGATGGCGTGCTGATGGACCCGGATGGCCTGTCGAAATTGACCGAACGCGAGCGCGATTGCCTGCGCCTCGTTCTCACGACCGACAACCAGAAGGAAATTGCCCGGTTGCTCGGCATCGCGCCGAACACGGTCTATGGCCACCTCAAAAGCGCGATGCGTAAGCTCGACGTCAGCAGCAGCGTGCGTGCAGCCCAGATGCTGCGCGATCATGAAGCGAGCCCGACGCCTCCCCAATTTGGGGGAGACCAGCCGGCCCCCCTTCCCGACCCCGATCCATTGCCCATAAGTACGCCATCATCGACTTCAGGCGGGGGGCCGCATGGGGAGGGAAGCACGGGCCGGCCGGCACATTTCGTCGATTGGCTCCGCCAACTGCTCCGCATGCCGGCAGAGAGACAGACGGGGCGGGGCAATGATCTGACCATAAGGCAAAGACTCCGCGATAGCGTCCAGGCGATGCTGCTCGCGGTTTTCGCAATCGGGGCGATGGCGTCGGGGCTCTACGGCATCCTGCACATCAGCCTGATCCTGACAGGCCATAGCCTTCCGCGATGACGGCGAGGATGGCTGACGGCGGCGGCATCATCGGAACGAACACTGGTACACGTCGCGATCTTCCTGGCGTTGGCCGTACTGAGCTCAGGCTATGCGCTGCTCTATGGCGGCGGCCCCGAGCGCGCGGCGGCCGTGATCGTCGTGATCGGCACGGTGCTGGCCTTCGTGGCGGAGCCGCTCGGACTGCACCCCTATGGATCGATCGCCGTCGGCATGTTCCTGCTCGATCTGGCGATGCTGATCGCGTTCCAGTCGCTGGCTCTGGCGGCTGATCGCTTCTGGACGACCTGGGTGGCGGGCCTGCAGCAGGCGGCGGTGCTGGTCCATATCACCCGCGCGATCGCGCCCGATATCGCACCGTTCGCTTATGCGGTCGGGCTCAAGGGATGGTCTTACGTCATCCTGATTCTGATCATCGCCGGCACCTGGCGGCACCGCCGGCGCCTGCAGATTTATGGGAGCGACCGCTGCTGGTCGCCGATCCGCTGGTAAAGGGAATGGAATGGACCGGACTTATGCCAATGCCCGATCGCGCCGGAAAGCGCGCCAGCCGGTGAGCGTTCGTCGCCCGGAGGACTGGACCGCGCATGGCGCCTTCGCGCGCGAGTTGCTGACGTCGCGTCGGCTGATAACACGCTATTTCGATCCCGATCTCTTTGCCGATCCGGCACTGGATATATTGCTCGATCTCTATGCGGCAGTAACGGAAGGCAAGAAGGTCGCTACGTCGAGCGCGTGCATCGCCGCCGCCGTACCCTCGACCACCGCATTGCGCTGGATCGCACGGTTGAAGGCGATGAAGCTGATCGAGGACCAGCCCGATCCCGCCGACGGGCGGCGCAAATGGCTGACCCTGACCGCCGCCGCGCACGCGCAGATGACGGCCTATCTGGAGCGGATCAACCCGCGGATCGCTCCGGCAAACGCGAACTGAGTTCGGTCAGAGCATCGCGCACATAGCTCAGGCCAAAGTCGATATGCGGCGCTGCAACAAGGCCGAGCTGGTGCTGATCGAGCAGCGCGAGGGCCTGGGCGAGATGCTGCTCGACCTCTCTCAGAACCGAGGCTGCGACCGGTGCATTCATCCGAAACGTCTCCAATCAGACTGCGCGCCCGGATCCGCGTCGATGCGACTTAGTTAGCGTACTCCCGCAGGAAGTAAACACCGCTGGCCGTCACACAATCTGGTGGCCTCGCCTCACGCGATCGGTCGTGCAGGATCTCCGGTCCAGGCGCTCCATGAGCCAGGATAGAGGCGCGCGCCGTTCAACCCCGCAATCTCCATCGCCAGCAGGTCGTGACAGGCCGTCACCCCCGATCCGCATTGCAGCGCAACATTGGCCGGAGAAACGCCGGCAAGCACCGCATCGAATTCGGCGCGCAATGCTTCGGCCGGCTTGAACCGACCATTCTGGATCAGGTTATCGCCCCAGAAGCGATTGCGCGCGCCCGGGATATGTCCCGCAGCGGTGTCGAGCGGGTGCGACTTGCCCGCAAATCGGGCTGGAGTGCGTGCATCGATCACGAGCAGGCGATCGCTGCCAAGCGCCGCGACGATATCGGCAGTGTCCACCGTGCCGACCAGCGCCGGCCCAACCATAATATCACCCTCCGGCCGGGGCATGCCGAGCCCGCTCTCCAGCGCCCGTCCGCTCGCCGCCCAGGCCGCAAGCCCGCCGTCGAGCAACGCCACCGCCTCATGCCCGATCCAGCGCAGCATCCACCATGCGCGCGCGGCAAGCGATCCACCGACATCGTCGTAGACGACCACCTGATCGCCCGACCGAACGCCGAATGTCCGCAGCCGGGCAGCAAAACCTTCACGATCGGGCAAGGGATGCCGCCCGCCCTCGACGCTCGCCGGTGCGGAGAGATCGTGCTCCAGATCGAGGTACTCGGCCTCGGGAATATGGCCGGCCTCGAACGCCGCGCGGCCGGCATCGGGATCGTTAAGGTGAAAGCGGCAGTCGAACAGCGCCACTCGGCCCTCGTCCACCATGACGGCCAGAGCATCCACATCAACCAAAGTTCGATACATGATCGCCTCCGACCTAATGCTTGAAGCAATTTTCGCGATGCCACCGCGTGAACGCTGGATTGGGTCTGGCCCCCGGAATAACCGGCAAGCGCGCTTTGCGCTCCGGATTCATCAGCGACCAGACGCTTTGCGAATCATTCACCTGACGTGAGACGAGAATATCCAGATCTTCCGAAAGGGAGATTAGACCGCGATCGAACATCCAGTGTACTGTGCCCGAAAGAGCGATGCCGTTGCTGAGGGTATCGGGACCGTTATGCTCGACGGGACGAATATGTGCGGCTTCAACCTCTGCCCTGCCGCCGCCGTTGATCAGCTTCAAGCCGGTCAGCGCACATCGGCAGTCATAGGCATCCAGAACCAGTTTGCGGAAAATCCGATCGCGCACTGGTCGCGACGTTAGATATATCACCCGATCCCTATCTACTTCGTAGGAGAAAGGCAGGCGCGCTTCATGGAAGGCAGATGCAGCGCTCGGGTCGTCGACGCGCGGGAGCAGGTCAGCTTCTTCGTCAAACGCCCGATCGACGATACGATTGAAATCAGAAGCAGAAATCGGACGAACCGCAGCCTGCGCTCGTCCCGATATTGCTCCGGTGTCGTTGAGAAGCCCGCGCTCGACCAAGCCTTCGGCATCGCTGAAGGGAACTACATTCTCGAACTGCAAATAGCTGCCCGGCTCAATCAAAGCGAGATACATGTCAGCCGCAATCGGATCGGGAACGATCTTACCCACCCTTGCGATAGCATAATAGCCGCGCCCGCCGCCTTTCCGCGGTTCGTAGTAGATAATCCAGTCCCCGACGAACTGTGACGCACGAGAGAGATATTGCTTCGGAAATTGATATTGTTCGGCAGGGCGGTCATCGTAGATGGAGTCAGCGCGGTGAAGGAATACACCCCGAGCCATCGCGTTCCTATTCCTCGCCCATCCGCAACGCCGCGATGAACGCCTCCTGCGGAATGCTCACCGAGCCATATTCGCGCATCCGCTTCTTGCCCTCTTTCTGCTTCTCCAGCAGCTTCTTCTTGCGCGAGATATCGCCGCCATAGCATTTGGCGGTGACGTCCTTGCGCATCGCCGCGATCGTCTCGCGCGCGATCACCTTGCCGCCGATCGCCGCCTGGATCGGGATCTTGAACAGGTGACGGGGGATCAGATCCTTGAGCCGTTCGCACATGCCGCGCCCGCGCGCCTCGGCGACGCCGCGATGGACGATCATGCTGAGCGCGTCGACCGGCTCGCCATTGACCATGATCTGCATCTTGACGAGATCGCCTTCGCGATAGCCGATCTGGTGATAATCGAAGCTGGCATAGCCGCGGCTGATCGATTTCAGCCGGTCGTAGAAATCGAACACGACCTCGTTGAGCGGCAGTTCGTAGGTGATTTGTGCCCGTCCGCCGACATAGGTCAGGTTCTTCTGGATGCCGCGCCGATCCTGGCACAGCTTCAGGATCGAACCGAGATATTCGTCGGGCACATAGATCGTTGCCTCGATCCACGGCTCGTCGATCACCTCGATCCGGTTGGGATCGGGCATGTCGGCCGGATTGTGCAACTCGATCGTCTTCGCATCCTCGGTCTTCGAGTGCGAGAGATGGATATGATAGACCACCGACGGCGCGGTCGTGATCAGATCGAGATCATATTCGCGCGTCAGCCGCTCCTGGATGATTTCCAGGTGGAGCAGGCCGAGAAAGCCGCAGCGGAAGCCGAAGCCGAGCGCCGCGGATGTCTCCATCTCGAAGCTGAACGAGGCGTCGTTGAGGCGCAGCTTGGAAATGCTGTCGCGCAATTTCTCGAAATCGTTCGCGTCGGTCGGGAAGAGGCCGCAGAAGACGACCGGCTGGACCTCCTTGAAGCCCGGCAAAGGCTCGGCGGCAGGACGGCGGGCATCGGTGATCGTGTCGCCGACGCGGGTCTCGGTGATCTCCTTGATCTGCGCGGTGATGAAGCCGATCTCGCCCGGGCCGAGATCGTTCAATTGCTCGATCTTGGGGCGGAAGCAGCCGACGCGATCGACCAGATGCTGGGTGCCGCCCGCCATGAAGGCGATCTGCTGGCCCTTTTTAAGCACGCCCGCGACCACGCGCACGAGGATGACGACGCCGAGATACGGATCGTACCAGCTATCGACGAGCATCGCCTTGAGCGGGGCGTCGATATCGCCCTTCGGCGCGGGGATCCGCTCGACGATCGCGTCGAGGATCTCGTCGATACCGATGCCCGACTTGGCAGAGGCGAGGATCGCGTTGGAGGCATCGATGCCGATGACGTCCTCGATCTCCTTGCGCACCTTTTCGGGCTCGGCCGCAGGCAGATCGATCTTGTTGATGACGGGCACGATCTCGTGATCATGCTCGATCGACTGATAGACGTTGGCGAGCGTCTGCGCCTCGACGCCCTGCGCCGCATCGACCACAAGCAATGCGCCCTCGCAGGCCGCGAGGCTGCGCGACACTTCGTAGGCGAAGTCGACGTGCCCGGGCGTGTCCATCAGGTTGAGGACATAGCCCTTCCAGTCGAGGCGCACGGTCTGCGCCTTGATGGTGATGCCGCGTTCCTTCTCGATGTCCATATTGTCGAGCACCTGGGCGGACATCTCGCGTTCGGAGAGGCCGCCGGTGCGCTGGATCAAACGATCGGCAAGCGTGGACTTGCCATGATCGATATGGGCGATGATCGAGAAGTTACGGATCTTGTCGAGAGGTGTCATGATCCCGGCCGCCTAGCAGGGCATTGCCGCGCCCGCAAAGGCCAGCCTTCGCCGATCAGATTCCGGCGCCCGGCGGGGGTGTTTCATCGTCCGGGGCGGCACCCTTGCTTTTGGCCTTGCCTTTGACAGCCGCAAGCTCGGCCTTGAGCGCCTCGACATCATCGCGCGCGGCCGCTGCCATTGCCTTCACCGCCTCGAATTCCTCGCGGCTGACGAAGTCCATGCCACCGACCCAGGCCTTCACCTTCTCCTTGAAGGCATTCTCGCCCTCGCGCGCAGCCCCCGCCATCGTGCCGGCGAAGCCGTTGGCCATCTTCACGAAATCCTCGAAGATCTTGTTGTCGGACTGCATCATCGGTCTCCGATACGGTGTGTTAGGGGAATAGATGGCCCGTGCGCCGGAATTTGCAACGGTCAGCCGTTGAGACGGAGGATCGACCAGTTGAGCGCGGTCGCGAGCACCAGCCAGCACGGATACGGTATAAGAAGTAAAGCGGCACAGGGGCGGACGCGCCGAAACGCGAGAATCGTGGCGATCACGACGATATCGATCGCGAATATGGTTGCCAGAGCGAGACCGACGCGATGCGCCCCGAAAAAGATCGACGACCAGGCGAGGTTGAGAAGCAACTGAAGCGCAAACAACCCCAAAGCCGTACGCCGCGCAGCGGAGGGCGGAGCGGCCAGCACGTCACCCAGCGCGAATCCCATCAGGGCGTAGAGCGTGGTCCATGCGATCGGAAAGACCCAGCCCGGCGGCATGAACCAGGGCTTCGCGATACCATCGAACCACGGATTGCCGTAGCCCGACCCCGACAGCAGCCCGGATGCGCTGCCGAGCGCGACAATGATCGGCGCGGCGATCAGGCCAAAAACAAGCGACCTCTTCACAAGCATGTGCCTCCTGCCCTCGTTTCTTCTTCATCCCAAAGTCTTGCGGCCAGCAGGAATTCGACATTGCCCTCGGGGCCGGTGATGGGGCTCTTCTCGATCCCCTCGACATGCCAGCCCTTCCCCTCCACCCACGTCTGCACCTCGGCACAGACACGGTCGTGAACGGCGGGATCGCGCACGACACCCCCTTTGCCGACTTCCTCGCGCCCGGCCTCGAACTGCGGCTTGATCAAGGCGACCAGACGGGCGCCAGCCTTTGCGAAAGTCATCGGGCGATCGAGCACCTTGGCGAGGCCGATGAAGCTGGCGTCGCATACGATCAGATCGACCGGCTCGGGTATTTCGGCCTCGGTGAGGCTCCGAGCATTGGTCTGTTCCAGCACCACCACGCGTTCGTCCTGACGAAGCTTCCAGGCAAGCTGGTTGGTGCCGCTGTCGACCGCATAGACCCGCGTGGCGCCGCGTGTCAGCAGGACGTCGGTAAAGCCGCCGGTCGAGGAACCGACATCGATCGCGATGGCGCCGGCGACGTCCCATCGGAAGTGGGTAAGCGCGTGATCGAGCTTGATGCCGCCACGCGAGACCCAGGGATGATCGCGGCCGCGCACGTCGAGCGCGGCATCGGGTTGGAGCTGTTCGCCCGCTTTCGCGAGCTTGCGGTCACCGGAGAAAACGAGCCCGGCGAGGATCAGGGCCTGCGCGCGGGTTCGGCTTTCGACAAGCCCGCGATCGACGAGCAACTGGTCGGCGCGGATTTTGGCCACGTCTAAATCCCCCCGGAACGGGAAGGGCGACCGCCGCGAAGCGGTGATGGAAGGGGCTCTCGGCGGGACGCAGCGCTCGTGGCGGGTCTCCTCCACCATGCTGCGCATGGTCCCCCTCCCCGTTCCCGGGAGGATTTTCGATCATCGCCCGCTGATAGCGGCTGATCCGATCAATCGCCATCCCGCGCTTTTCGCTTGCCAAATCCGCCGCCCCGCCGGACAAGAAACGAACCGCATCGGTTATAGGAGAGCGCCGATGAAGACCTGCATTCGCGAGGTGCGGCGCGCCAAAGGGATGACGCTGACCGATGTCGCGTCCGCCTGCGCGCCGCCGACCACCGCCCAGACGATCGGCCAACTCGAGACCGGAACCCGGACGGTGTCGGTTGGCTGGCTCAACCGCATCGCAGCAGCCTTGGGCGTCACGGCGGCCGATCTGGTGCAGACCCCCGATCGTGCCGAACTGCCGGTCGCGGCGTTGCTCAATCGCAACGGGGCCGATGCTCCGGCCAAGTCAATGCAAGCCACGCCGCCCCAGCCCGAACCGGGCACGATCGCGCTGGTCGTCGAGGAGGGTGTCGGCGATTATCGCGCGGGCGATGTGATCTGGTGCGAGAAACTGGCGTCCGACGCGTTCGGCCAGGCGCTCAACCGCGACATATTGGCGCCACGCCCCGGCGGTCGCTTCGCGTTCGGTCGGATGATCCAGCGCGAGGGCGATCGCATTCTGTTGCTCCCACTCGTCAGCGGCAGCCGGCAGACCGTGCTCACCGAACCAGCCTGGATCGCGGTTGCGCGGCGGCTCGTGCGCGAGCTTTAAGGAGCCAAATTCCGTCACCGCATGCTTTCCGCATGATGAGTTCAAAAACCCCGTCCGACCGCTTAAGATGACGGCGAACGGCAAGACGGGGAGCGAAGATGCAGGACACAAGAAGCCGCTACAGCATGATCGCGATCCTGCTCCATTGGGCGATCGCACTCGGCATCATCCTGATGATCCCGCTCGGTTGGTGGATGACCGACCATATCACCGATCCGAGCCAGACCGCGCGCGCTTTCAAGGCCTACCAGATCCACAAGTCGATCGGCCTGACGATCCTGGTGCTGAGCCTGCTCCGGCTGGTGTGGCGATTGACCCACCGTTTCCCCGAATTGCCGCCGCACATGCCGGGCTGGGAAAAAGCGGCGGCGCGGATCAGCCATGTCCTGCTCTATGTCATCATGATCGCGATGCCGCTGACCGGCTGGATCTATGTCTCGGCCGGCTGGAACGTGCAGATGCACGTGCCATTCCCGGTTCCCACCTTCTGGTTCGGGCTGTTCCAGTGGCCGCATATTCCGGGCATCGCCGAAGCGTCCGACGCGACGCGGGCGAGCACCGCGGCGACATCGATGGCGATCCATTCGAGCCTGGCTTGGGGGGCGGTCGCCCTGGTCGCGCTGCATGCAGCCGCGGCGCTGAAGCACCACGTCTTCGACCGCGACGACGTGTTGGCGCGGATGGTGCCGTTGCTACGCCCGCGCGGATAAGGCCGGGTTGGGGCGCCGAAAGACACGCTGCCTCGACAAGCCACGTTCATACGGCGATGACTAGAGCAACCATTCCGATGACTTTATCAACAAATTCCGGAGAGAGTGACCGATGCGCCTCATCTTGCCCGCCCTAGCGCTGATCGCCGCCGCACCCGCCATGGCGGCCCCCACTGCATGGACCGTTATGCCGGCGAGCAGCAGCATCACTTTCTCCGGCACGCAATCGGGCACTCCCTTCACCGGCAAGTTCGGCCAGTGGGTCGCCCAGATCGTGTTCGATCCTGCCGATCTGCCGCATTCGAGTGCGCGTGTCGTGATCGCGACCGCGACCGGAAAGACCGGCGACGGGATGAAGGATGCCTCGCTCGATCAGGAAGAATGGTTCGATACGGCGCATTTCCCGCGCGCCACCTTCGCCACCACGAAGATCAGCGCTGCCGGACCGGGCCGCTACGTTGCCGACGGCCTACTCACGATCAAGGGCAAGGCCGTGCCGGTGAAACTGCCTTTCACGCTGAAGATTGCGGGCAATGTGGCGACGATGAACGGCGCGGTCGCGGTCGACCGGCTCGCCTTCGGCATGGGTGCTAAATCCGACCCAAGCGGGCAGTGGGTGTCAAAGCAGATCGGGCTGACGATCGCAGTGACCGCAAGGAAGTAGGACGGCAAAACGCCCTCTCCCATTAGGGAGAGGGCCTGATCCCTACTCCGCCGCCGCTCTCATCAGCTCTTCCTCGGCGCTGATAAGCCGCTCGAGCACGCGCCGCGCGCGCACGCCGCCCGAATCGCCGGTCAGCACGATCGGCTTCAGCGACCAGAATTCCTGACCGCCCATCAGCCGGTGTGCGTCGCGGATCACCGGCATGTCCTCATGCTCGAACGCATGTTCGAGCGCGCCCTTCATCGCCGCGTTGAATTCCTGATTGCCGAGCGCGAAATCGCGCGCGACCGCCCAGATATAGTGGGTCGTATCCTTCGTTTCGGGCGTGAAGGCGTGGAGCGACGGCAGGATCGTCATATCCTCGCGCGGGGTGCCGGGATCGGCAGCGCGGTAATCGAGCAGCAGGACGGCCGGCGCATTCCAGCGGATGCCGCACCAGAAATCCTGCTTCTTGCCCGCCGTGCCGAGGATCGCGTTGATGCCGTCCGACAGATAATCGTCGAGATGATCATATTCGGTCCAGACCGTATCGCCATCGGTGCGGAAGCTGCGCTTACCGATGGTCCAGGCATCGGCCTTGAGCGCCGGGTGGACGAAGTTTGAGTGCGAGATATCGAGGATGTTGTCGCTGTAGAGTTCGTAATGCCCTTCGGCGATCGTGGCACCGCGCACCGGCTCCCACTTCGGATCGGCGAGCCAGCCGAAGTCGGGGATCAGCGCGGGATCGGCCGCCGATACTTCGCCCATCCAGATCCACAGCAGATTGTGGAGCTCGACTAAGGGGTAGGCAGGCACCCCGACGCGCGGGACGACGCCCTTTTCGTGCGGATTGAACACGCACTTGCCGACGCCGTCGAAGCGCAGGCCATGATAGGGGCATTCGAGCTGTCCATCGATCACTTTGCCGTGGCCGAGCGGGGCGAAGCGGTGCGGGCAACGCCCGCCGATCGCGTGCGCCACTCCCGCCTCGTCGCGGAACAGGGCGACCGGCTCCTCGAGGAAGATGCGTGCGACCGGCTCCTCGCCGAGATCGTCGGCCCAGCCTGCCACATACCAGGCGTTGCGCAGATAGCGGCCCGGCGCACCCGATCGATCCAGCCGGGGAATTGCCCCACGTTCGATGTTCATACCCACTCTCCCGTCACACGATCGAGCCGGGCCGCGATCAGCCCGCTCGTATTTGCGAGGGTGCGGTCTCCCGCAACCCCATGGCGATGAAACCCGAGACTGCGGCCAGGCCCACCATGATCCAGAGCGGCGCGATCAGCCCGAAACTGTCCGCCGCCATGCCCGCGATCGTCGGCCCGCCCGCCCCGCCCAATATCTCGCCGGCACCCATGCAAAGGCCGAGCACCGTCGCCGCGTGGCGCGCATCGACCGTCTCGGACGGCACGGTCGCCATGAACAGCGGGAAGATGCCGTTGACGCACCAGCCGATGAAGAAGATCGGGAAGAGCAGCCACACCGTGCCACCGAAATAGAGCGCACCCAGCGGCAGCAGGATGCTGATGAAGGGCGCTGCGATCATCACCGGCCGCCGCCCGATGCGATCGGACAGATCGGCGACGGCGAAGCTACCGATCGTCGCCGAGATGCCGAGAGTCCCCATCAGCCAGCCGTTCGTCTCCTTCGACACGTGCAGCACCTGATCGAGATACAGCGGCATGAACGCCCAGCAGGTGACCAGATAGCCGACCAGCAGGATCGCCAGCAGCACGCAGATGAGGATGTTCCGCTCCTTGAGCGCATCCCACATCGTGTAACGCGGGCCGACCACCTTCTCGCGCGCCTTCTTCGGCGCCATTGCCGGCTCCTTGATCAGCCAGATCAGCAGCAGGGCCGAGAAGATGCCGGGGAGGCCGGCAAGATAGAAAGCGTGGCGCCAGCCGAACGCCTTGGCGACCAGCACGAGCAGCACCGGCGCGACGAACGAGCCGAGCAGGTTCGATCCGAAATTCTGCGCGATTCCCTGCGCGAGCCCGCGTCGTTTGGGATCGACCTCCTCGGCGACGAGCGCGTGGCTGATCGGCATCACGCCGCCTTCCGCCACGCCCATCAGCAGCCGCGCCGCAAGCAGCATCCCGAAGGTGCCGGCGATACCGGTTATGAAGGAGCAGACCGAGAAAAGCAGGGTCGCGACCACCAGCGGCAGCTTGCGCTTGCCGAGCGCATCCGACAGCCCGCCCATCGCGAACGCGGCGATCGCCCAGGTGAAGGAGAGGGCGCTCGCGAGATTGCCGATCTGGGTGTTGGTGAGATGCAGTTCGGGCTGCACGAACGGCATCAGGAAATTCAGCGAATTGCGATCGAAGAAGACGATGCCGAAATTCAGGCTGAGCAGCGCCACCAGGACGATCTGGTATCGGGTGCTGTTTCGCGCCCCGCGGCCTGCAGCCGCACTTGTCATCAACATGAACCTCAATCCCCTCCACGCGATCCCGGCGCTGCGCTCTTTGCGGATCATCGACAGGTTATCAAAGCGCGTCGGCTGATCCAAGCAACCCTAAGCCCGGCAAATCCGTCTGGTGAAATCTTTTTTGGCAAGCGTCACACAGGACACAGCGGCCAGCGCTGCCCGCCTTCCCTTTCATCAAGTAAATCCATCATTTTGCGACTTATTTGAGCGGCCATAAAGGATGAGCGCGCGATGATCCCGCCACGCTGCATGAATATCCGCTATGCATCATAACAGCTGTTACATTTTAGCATGGAAATCGAAACGCCGACGTGCTTTGTTACGGGCAGCGATATTTGATCGTGTGGGCGATGCGCCGAAGAGCGCGGGCCCTGGGGAGGCGATATGGCGTTGGTGGAACGCTTTACGACGCACGATATCGAACCGGCCAGACGGCTGGCCTTTTGGAACGAGCTTGCCGAACGCACCTTCGGCAGCATGCGGGTGGATTCGCCCAATCCGGCTTTCCGGGGGGAGATGCTGCGCTGGCGGTTGGGCGAGCTTGTGCTGATCCAGCCACGATCGGAAGCCTCGACCGTCCATCGTGCGGGCGACCCTAACGCCGGCGATCGCGTTGTCCTGCACCTGCAGAGCCGCGGCATGTTCGAACAGGTCCACCGTGGCAAGACGGTGCTGATGCGGCCGGGCGACATGTCGGTCTGCGCATCGAACGAGCCTTACCGCCTGTCGCTCTCCAACGATCATGCTACTTTGGCGGTCGAGTTGCCGCGCGCGGCGCTGGATGCACGCATACCCCATCTGGACGACCGGATCGCACTCGCGATGCGCGGTACATCGCCCGCGGTGCGGCTGCTCCACGATTTCCTGCTCTCGCTCTGGCGCCAGGGCGACCAGAGCGATGCCGAACCGGCGTGGCAGGAGAGCGTATCGACGATCTTCCTCGATCTGCTGGCGCTGGCGCTGCGTGAGGATATGCCGATCGCGCGCGACGGTGGCCATGCGACCCGGCGGCTCAACGCGCTGATCGACGCCCGGCTGACAGATCCCGCCTTGTCCACCGCGATGCTGGCCGACGAGCTCGGCATATCGCCGCGATCGGTGCAGAACCTGTTCGCACAGCGCGCGACGACGCCATCGGCCTACATATTGCGGCGCCGGCTGGAACGCGCGGCCGAATTGCTCTCGGGCGATCCGGACTTGAGCATAACCGCCCTCGCCTTCGAACTGGGATTCAACGACAGCGCTTATTTCACGCGCTGTTTCCGCCAGCAGTTCGGCGCTCCACCGAGTGCCTGGCGCGCGCGGCATTGAAATAACCCGCCCCTGAGAAGAGAGGGCGCCGCTCGATCCGACCTGTTACCCGCAACACCCCTGTTGCGCCGGCGCCACTCTTTCGATCTTGCGTCTCCGTCCCGGCCTGTTTCGCCCTAGTGCAAGCCGCCGCGCGCATAGTCCCCGAAAAGGAATTCAAACCGGCTTGAACCGGAACAGAGAGAGGAATCGACAATGGGGGCGAATAGGGCACTCGTATCTTTGGGTTCGCTGGCGGCGGCGCTCGCCTTCGCCGCGCCTGTCCAGGCGCAGGATGCCGCGGCGCAAACTGGTGCAAAGCCGTCGGCGGCGACCGAACCAGCGAACAGCGTAGCCGACATCGTCGTCACCGCGCAGTTCCGCTCGACCAAGCTGCAAGACACACCGCTGGCGATCACGGCGGTCAACAACGCTTTGCTCGAAGCGCGTGGCCAGACCAGCATCGCGCAGGTCGCCGCGCAGGCACCGAACGTGACCTTGCGGCCGCAGCCGCAAAATGGCGGTGCCGGCCTGATCGCGTTCATCCGCGGCGTCGGGCAGACCGATTTCAACTTCGCGCTCGATCCCGGCGTCGGCGTCTATATCGACGATGTCTATATCCCGACGCTGTCGAGTTCGCTGCTCGACCTGATGGACCTTGACCGTATCGAGATCCTGCGCGGCCCGCAGGGCACGCTGGCGGGCAAGAACTCGATCGGTGGCGCAATCAAGCTGTTCAGCGCCAAGCCGGACGGATCGGGCAAGGGATCGCTGCAGGTCGGCTACGGCTCGTTCAACAAGGTCGAAGCGCGCGGCATGGCCGACTTCAAGGTCGCCGACAATTTCTTCGCGCGCATCTCGGCCGCCGCCAAGAGCAGCAAGGGTTATGTCGATGTGCTCGACTATGGCTATACGCACCCGTCGTCCAACGTCCTGCCGACCAACACCCGCGGCGCTGAAGGCAAGGTCGGCACGCAGGGTGGCCAGTCCTACGTGGCCGGCCGCATCGCCTTGCGCTGGATGCCGAGCGAACGGCTCGAGATCAACGTGACCGGCGACTACACGCGCGACCGCAGCGAGCCGAGCCCCGATGTGCTGATCGCCGCCGGCGCGGTTTCGGGGACACCGGCCGCCTTCAATCCGAAATCGGTCAACCCCGCCACCAACGCCAATGGCGGCGCTTGGCTGGTAGGCAAGAACGGTCAGCCGGTGCCGATCGATTGCCACTTTGTGCCTTCGGGGCCCTACAGCTGCGACTCCGGGCTCACCGGTGTGAAGGTCAATAGTGGCTATGTCAGCTATGCCAATTTCCTGGATGGCATGACGCCGACCAGCCAGGCACCCTACAAACCCTATGCTGCACTCCAGAACCAGGATTTCACCGGCTGGGGCCTGGCCAGCAACGTCACCTATCGCTTCGCGGACAATCTCAGCGCCGTCTGGATCGCCTCCTACCGCAAATATCAGTCGAACTGGGGACAGGACCAGGACATCACGCCGGTTCCATCATCGCAGCTCGACAACCAGCTGAACCACCGTGCCTGGAGCCAGGAACTGCGTCTCAATGGCTCGCTATTCGACAAGAAGCTGGAATATACCCTTGGCGGCTTCTACTTCGATCAGAATGGCCGCTACACGGCGCGCGTCGATCTGAATTATGCCGGCATCGACTTCCTGCACGGCCCGGATACGACGCCATCGACATCGAAGGCCGGGTTCGCCAACGGCGTTTACCACGTTACTTCGGCCTGGAGCTTCTCGGGCGGCGTCCGCTATACGAAGGACGAGAAGACCTACACTTACTATCGCCGCAATCCCGACGGCACGATCCCGTTCGTGACGGTACCGCCACCTGCGGGTGCTCCGCCGATTTGTCAGTCCTTCTATGGAGCAGGGCCAACGGCGCCCAATGGGGCGCCCTTGCCCACCGCAGTCGGCAACAGCCCGAACTGCCTGCTGGCCGGCCTCTTCGGCATTTCGGATACGTTCAAGGGCAGCCGCTGGGATTGGCGCATCTCGACCGATTATCGCTTCTCGGACGAACTGATGGCCTATGGATCGATCTCGACCGGCTATAAGGGCGGCGGCGTCAATCCGCGTCCGTTCTTCGGGCCATCCGCCGGGTCATGCACCGCGCCGGGCTATGTCAACGGCGCGCCCTGCAACGAGCTTGGCAGCTTCCAGCCTGAAACGATCACCACCTACGAACTCGGCTTCAAGTCCGATCTCTTCGATCGCATGGTGCGGCTCAACGGTGCCGTCTTCTACAACAAATATAACGACATCATCCTGACTCTCTCGGCCTGCCCCGCGACGCCCTGCCTCAAGCCATCCAATGTCGGCCGGGCCAACGTGAAGGGTTTCGAGCTCGAAACGACGATCCGTCCTGCGGAAGGTCTAAGCTTCGATGGCTCGCTGAGCTACATCGATTTCAAGTACAAGACCACGGGCTCGTCGGGCATACCGCTCAGCAACACGACGCCCTATACGCCAAAATGGACGGGCAGCATCGGCGCGCAATATGATTATGCCATCAAGCCTGGTATTGTCAGCCTCCGCTTCGACGGCAGCTATCAGTCGAAAATCTACACTGATCCGTCCAACTCTGTCTGGAGCAAGATCGACGGAAACTTCCTCGGCAATGCGCGCCTGAGCTTCACCTCCGACAACAAAGACTGGCGCATTTCGCTGGAAGTTCAGAACCTGTTCGACAAATATTACTTCATGACCAAGAGCGACATCACCACCTCGCTCGGCGAAGTTACCGGCACCCCGGGCCTGCCACGGACCTGGATGGTGACGGTGAAGCGGAACTTCTAAAAGTCCGCATTCGCCCAATCGGCCCGCGGCTTTTACCAAGCCGCGGGCCTTTTTTTGCGTGCCAGAGCCGCCAGCAAAGCCTAGCATTCTACACAAAACGTCCATCCGGAGAGCCCGATGCCCGAAGCCGCCACCACCGAATTCTGGCGCGACCTGAAGCCGATCGCGAACAGCTTCAAACCGCACGCGTTGCCCGAACATTATGTGAAGGATCCGGCGAACAGCGACGAACGCTACTTCGTGCCGATCAGCGAGACAGTGTCGTCGCGCCCGATCTGGATCTCGCCCCAGCGCAACATGTGGGCGGATATCCTGCGTGCGAGTTCGGCCGGGCTGGTCAACCGCCACTACCATCCGCACCAGGTGTTCGCCTACACGATCTCGGGCAAATGGGGCTATCTGGAGCATGATTGGACCGCGACCGCGGGCGACTTCGTCTACGAATCGCCGGGGGAGGGGCATACGCTGGTCGCCTATGAGAGCGACGAGCCGATGAAGGTCTTCTTCGTCGTCTCGGGTCCGCTGATCTGGCTGGACGAAGCGGGCAACGGCGTCGCCCATTACGACGTCTACGATTATATCGCCGCCGCCCGGACGCATTACGCCGCCAACGGCATCGGCGCGGACTATGTGGATACTTTGTTTCGGTAAACCATAAATTCCTCCCCGGCATTTGCCGGGAGGGGGGCCATCCGAAGGATGGTGGAGGGGCGGCGGTGCAAACCGCCGTCTGCGACGGCGGCCCCTCCACCACCAGCCTGCGGCTGGTGGTCCCCCTCCCCTGCTATGGCAGGGGAGGATCTGACAGGAGCCCCTCATGAACACGCTCGATCAGTTCAATATCGCCGGCCGCACCGCGATCGTCACCGGCGCAGCATCGGGCATCGGCCTCGCTTATGCCGAGGCCATGGCCGAGGCCGGCTGCAAGGTGACGCTGACCGATATCGATCTGGACGCCGCCGAGGCCCATGCCGAACGTCTGCGTGGGCAGGGTTTAGAAGCACGCGCGGTACGCCTCGACGCCGCCGATCGCGACGCCACCGACAAGGTATTCGACGATCATGCCGCCACCTATGGCAGCCTCGACATCGCCTTTGCCAATGCCGGCATCGATGCCGGTGCGGGCTTCTGGGACCCGAACGGCCACCGCAACCCGATCGGCCAGATCGATACTTACGATCCCGCCAAATGGGACAAGACGATCGCGGTCAATCTGAGCGGCGTCTACGCCTCGATCCGCGCGGCCGCGCGCCACATGAAGGCGCAGGGCAAAGGTGGCGCGATCATCGCCACATCCTCCAACGCCGCGGTGATCTGCGAGCCGATCGTCGGCATGCCCTACATGGCCGCCAAGGCCGGCGTGGCGCATATGGTGCGGCATGTCGCGCTGGAGCTTGCCGAATACCGCATCCGCGTGAACGCGATCGCCCCAGGGCCGTTCGTCACCAACATCGGCGGCGGATCGCTCAAGGATCCGGTCGTGCGCGAGGCATGGGATAAATCGGTGCCGCTGGGGCGGATCGCCGAAACCTATCAGATCAAGCCTTTGGCGTTGTACCTGGCGTCGGATGCGTCGAGCTATGTGACCGGCGCGCACATGATGATCGACGGGGGCATGTCGCTGGGCAAGTTCGGGTGACCTGAAGATCCTCCCCTGCTCTTCGCAGGGGAGTATCTTTACAGCATCGGTATCAGTTCCGCCGCTTTCTCCAGCGCCAGCAACGGCCGATCGCGCGGCGGCAGCGCGTGCCAGAAATCGAGCGGGTTCAATCCCGTCGCCACGCCGACCGAAATCGCACTCGCCGCATTGGCCATGCGCGATTCCAGCGCCGAATCATCGCCGACCACGATCACATGCGGCGCGTCGGCCTTCTTCAGCCCCATCAGCCGCAGCGATTGTTGAAAAGCCACCAGAGAGGGCTTGCCGACGATCGTTGCCTTCTTCCCCGTCATCGCCTTCAGCATCGCATTGATCGCGAACGACGATCCGATCGCGCGACCACCCGCCGCTGCAAAGAAGGGCACATGACTGGCGGTGGCGAGGATCGCGCCCGCCCAGATATCGCGGCACGCCAGTTCCAGCGCGGGGAAGGTGAAGCTGCGGAACCACGCGCTGTAGACAGCCTCGACATCGCCGGTCGGGTCGTCACCGGCGATCGTCTCGAGCCCCGCCTCCTGCAGCGGCACCTCGACCCCGGGATCGCCGAGCACGCGCACCCGCTTGATCCCCTTTTGCAGAAACCAGGAGGCGGCGACCGTGGTTGGCGTCATGAACTCCTCGTCGGCCAATTCGAAACCGGCGCGGCGCAGGCTGGCGGCATAGGTCCTGGGTGATTTGGCCGAGCCGTTGGTGAAGATGCGGAACGGAATGCCCTTCGCGCGGATATGCGCGATCAGATCGATCGCGCCCGGCAGGGCGACATGCCCGCCGCTGGCATGATCGCCCAGCACCAACGTGCCGTCCATATCGAGGATGACACCGCGCGTGGCGGCGAGGCGCGCTTTGAGATCGAGATCAGTCAAGGCCGGCTCCGGCATGCAGGGCAATCCGCAGACCCGGCCGCTCGACGACGATGTCGCGTGCGGCAGGCTTGGCGGCGAGTTGTTTGAGCAGCGACAGCAAGGGCGCCGCCTCAGGCGTGTAGGTTCCGCGCGAGCGTCCGGCGGAGCGCATCGCATCGACCTGCTCCGCGGGCATTACCGCACGCAACAGGAACTCCTCGTCATCCATATGCACGCCGAAGCGCCGGCGCAGATCGACATAGGACGGAAAGGTCGGCTCTGCCTCGATCTCCCGCGCACGCGGGCGATCGAGGATCGCCGCCTCGACCGCCGGATCGACCGGCGCGGTCGGGCGCCCGAACTTGCCGAGCACGTAACGCAGCACCTGATCGGAGACCTGGGCATAGCGCTTGGTTCCGATCACGTTGAACAGGGCCTGGCTCATGACCATTTGCGGAAAGGGCGTGACCATGATCGGCGCGCCCAATTCCTCGCGCACCCGCTGCGTCTCGGCGACGACCTCGTCGAAGCGATAGCCGAGCTTCAGTTCCTCGAGCTGGCGGCGGGTGGTGGTCATGACGCCCCCGGCGATCTGATGGCGCAGGAAGCTGGCGTCGAACGGCTGCGGCGTGCCGGGCGGGAGACCTTCGGCACGGGCGAGGCGCCACCAATAGTCGCTGAGCTTGGCCAATACCTTGTCGTCGATCGCGACCTCGTGCCCGGCTTCACGCAGGTTGGCGACCATCCGTTCGGCCTCGGGCAGCGAACTGCCCTCCCCCAACGGCCCGATCCCGACATGGACCGTATCGACGCAGCCCGTCTCGATCGCCGCCAGGCTCGCGAGCGGGCCGTAACCGATCGTGCAATGGGCGTGGACCTCGAGCCGCTTGATGCCGATCACCGCCTTGACCGCGCGCGCCAGCGAACGGGCGCGATCGGGCGACATCAGTCCGCCCGGATCCTTCAGATAGAAGAGATCGATATGCGGGCTTTTCGCCAGTTTTGCGGCGAAATCGGCGTAGAATTTATCATCGTGGACGGTCGAAAGCGTGAAGGTGAGCGCGCCCATCACCTCGGCATCGCCCTCTTCCTTGACGATCCGTGCCGCCTCCAGCACCGCATCGGCATCGTGCATCGGATCGAGCACGATCACCTTGCGGATGCCGTTCGCCTGCAGCCGGCGATAGACCAGCCGCATGAATTCCGGATCGGCCTGCTGCCAGGCGATGAAGCGCAGCCCGGTGGTGATGAACTGCAGCGGGGTGCGCGGCATGGCGGCCCGCATCCGGCGGATCCGCTCCCATGGATCGTTCTGGAAGTAACGGACCGCCACCGCCATGTGGCTGGACGAGGTGAAATCGATCGCGCGGAAGCCGGCACGGTCCATCAAGCCAGCGATCTCGAGCATGTGGTGCGTGCCGAGGCCGGTGGCGCCCCAAAGCGACTGGTTGCCATCGCGGACGGAGACGTCGGTGAGCTGGATTTCAGTCATGGGGTCAGCCTCTGGAAGAAGCGCGTATCGACGCCGCCCGCCACGAAGCGCGGATCGGCGGCGATCGTGCGGTGGAGCTCCGCCGTGGTGGGAACGCCCTCGATCTTCAGCGTCGCGAGCGCCTCGGCCAGCCGCGCGACCGCCGCCGGGCGATCGGCGCCGCGCACGATCAGCTTGCCGATCAGCGAATCATAATAAGGCGGCACCGCACCACCCCCGGCAATATGCGTATCGACCCGGATGCCTTCGCCAGCCGGCCACGCCGCACGCGTCACGCGGCCCGGGCTGGGCCGGAAATCCCGGGTAGGGTCCTCGGCATTGAGCCGAACCTCGATCGCATGGCCGGTTATGCGGATCTCGCCTTGCGCCAGGCCCAGTTCCTGGCCGTCCGCGATGAGCAATTGCTGTTCGATCAGATCGATCCCGGTCACCTCCTCGGTCACCGGATGCTCGACCTGGATGCGGGCATTCATTTCGAGGAAGTAGAAATCGAACGTCTCGGCATCGACCAGATATTCGACCGTGCCCGCCCCCTTGTAGCCGAGATACTCGGCGATGCGGACCGCCGTCATGCAGAGCGCGTCGAGCCTGTCGGGCGGGATGCCGGGCGCCGGCGCCTCCTCGACCAGTTTCTGGAAGCGGCGCTGGATCGAGCAATCGCGCGTGCCGAGATGCACGGCGCGTTTGCCGTCGCCCAGCACCTGCACCTCGACATGGCGGCCGCGCGTGATGAAGCGTTCGACATAGACGCGCGGATCGCCGAACGCCGCCTGCGCCTCGCCCATCGCCAGATCGATCATCGCATCGAGATCCGATGGCATATCGACCCGCTTCATGCCGCGCCCGCCGCCGCCGGAGACGGCCTTCAGCAGCAAGGGATAGCCGGTCTCTTCGGCGCGCGCTTTTGCCGCCGCCTTGTCCGCCGCCTCGCCGCCGGGGACGACGGGAAGTCCCGCCTCGACCGCGACCGCGCGCGCTTGCAGCTTGTCGCCCATCGCTTCGAGGCTGCTCACATCGGGCCCGACCAGTTTGATCCCCGCTGCCGTCAATGCGCGCGAAAACGCGGCATTCTCAGACAGGAAGCCGTAGCCCGGATGGACCGCGTCGGCGCCGGCCGCCTTGGCCGCCGCCACGACGCGATCGATCGCGAGATAGCTTTGCGCCGAGGGGGCCGGACCGACGATGACCACCTCGTCCGCCAGCAGCGCCGGCAGGCTGTCGCGATCACCCTCGGATGCGCCGAGGATCGTCGTGATGCCGAGCCTCCGCGCGGTGCGGATAACGCGCAGTGCGATCTCGCCGCGATTGGCAATGAACAGGCGCCGGATCACGCCTCGACCCGCATCAGCACCGCTTGCGCATCGACTGCTTGGCTATTGCCGACAAGAATTGCAGTGACCCTGCCGGTCACACCGGCATGAACCGGATTCATCAGCTTCATCGTCTCGATGATCCCGACGACCGTATCGGGCACGACCTCGTCGCC
Organism: Sphingomonas sp. MMS24-J13; assembly: GCF_044905095.1. NCBI lineage: Bacteria > Pseudomonadati > Pseudomonadota > Alphaproteobacteria > Sphingomonadales > Sphingomonadaceae > Sphingomonas > Sphingomonas sp. MMS24-J13. The sequence goes on along the minus strand of NZ_CP173258.1, from coordinate 4,256,581 downwards.
GATGTCGACGAAGGCTGGCGCCCCTGGCTGCGGCGCGCGATAGAAGGTGCCGGGCAGCGCCGCCCGCACGGCCAGCCCCTCCCCATCTTCCTCGACTGCCACCGCGGCCGCGTCGATCGCTGCCGCGGGCGATGCCTCGCCGCCGCTATAATCCCATTCCTGGGTCCAGCCGTCGCCCTCGCGGCGGACGCGCAGGCGGAAGCGCGCGGTGGCGATATCGAGTTTGTCGTAGCCGCCGCCATCGAGAATCGAGACGATCTCAGCCACATCCTCGGGCGTCAGGGGAAGGTCGGTTGCCAAGGTCAGATTCCGATCAGGCCACGCGTCGCGGCGACGATCGCGCCCGCGAATTCAGGGTCGTTGAAATGATGCGGCAGCACCTGCACGTCGGTTCCTTCCGGCACGACTTTCCTAAGATGCTCGGCGAAGGGCGGTGGCAGGCTGGGGTCGTGAAGATGTCCGGTCGGGCTATCATGGCTGGAGAAGCCCTGGAGCGGCACGAACAATTTCACCGGTCCCTTCGCCTCGGCCACCAGCCCGGCGATATGCTCGGCGATCGTCTTCAGATCACCGATGTCGGTGCGCACCGCAGTCAGCGCCGGATTGTGGACGTGGTAGCGCTTGCCCGGATAGGTTTCGCGCGCCTGATCGATCGGGCCGCCAATGATGAAGTCGATATTGCCCGGCGCGAAGATCACCGGAATGCCGCGCCGGAGCGCCGCCTTGCCGCGATCGGGCCCGCCCGCTGCCAGCCCGTTGAAGAGCTGATCGACCATCTCCGTCCACGACAGATCGAGCACGGCGGCGACATCGCGCTCGGCCGCGATCGAATCCATCGTCGGCCCGCCCGCCCCCGACGTGTGGAACACCATCACCTCGCACCCCAATGCCTCGAGCTGCTCGCGGATCTGGCGGGTGCCCGCCTCGGTCGTGCCGAGCGTGCCGATCAGGATCAGCGGCTTGTCGCTCTTGGTCGTGGGTTCGTAGCCCTTGGCCATGCCGGCGACCGCATGCGCGGCGTTGCGATAGACTTCGCGGCTGATCGAATTGATGCCGGCAATATCGGTCACCGCGTTCATCATCGCGATATCCTTGAGGCCGACATAAGGCGCGGTGAAGCCCGAGGCCATGGTCGAGACGATCAGCTTGGGCAGGCCATACGGCAATTGCTGCATGACCGCGCCGGCCAGCCCGGTGCCCATCGATCCGCCGACCGCGAGCACGCCGGCGATCCCGTCCTCCGCAACCGCCTTGATCGCGAGCGGGATCGCGCCGGCGACCATCGCCGCCTGGCACTTCCCCTCATGCCCGAGCGCGCGGACCTCCTCGATCGTGCTGCCCCCGGCCTCGGCAATCTGCTCGGGCGAAATCTCCGCGCCGCCGACCGTGCGGCGCACGCTGGGATCGAGGTGGACGACCTCGCAGCCCGCGCTTTCGAGCTCGGCGCGGATGAAGCGCGCCTCTTCGCCCTTCGTGTCCTGCGTGATGATCAACATCACCTTGGGTTTGTCTGCCACGAAATCCCCTCCGATTTTCACAGATCATACTCCCGCAAACGATGTAGTCGAACCGGCTGACAGTGGCTATCTTGCACCAGGTGAAATAGGGCACGGCGCTCATGATCGAACGAAAAGTCAAATCGGTACGCGCACTGGAGCGCGGTCTGGACGTCCTGCTCGAAATTCAGCAGCGTAGGGCATCGAGCCTGCACGATCTTCACCTCGCCACCGGCCTGCCCAAGGCGACCCTGCTGCGGATGCTGGTGACCCTGTCGGGGCGCGGGCTGATCTGGCAGCGGCTGGCCGATGGCGCCTATCTGCCCGCCGCACTGCCGGCGGCAGATCATGATCTCGACCGCCGGCTGGCCGAGATCGCTTCGCCCGAACTCGCCCGGCTGAGCCGTCGCATCGCCTGGCCATCGGTCATTGGGGTGCCGCGTGCCGACCATATCGAGATCGTCGAGACCAACAGCCCGATGGCGCGGCTGGATGCCGCCACCCTGGGTCCGGTTGGGGTCAAGCTCAGCTATATCCACACCGCAGTCGGGCGCGCCTATCTCGCCGCATGCGAGGACCAGGAGCGCGCGCGGATCATCGCTCGGGTGCGACCCGAGGATGCCAGCCCGGCCAGCGAAGCCCAGCTCGACGCGATCATCGCCGAAACCCAGCAGCGCGGCTGGTCCTCGCGCGATCCGTCGCATCCGTGGCCCGATCGCAGCCGGATCAACGTGATTCGCGACGGGCGGCGATCGATCGCGGTCGCAGTACGCATCGGCGGACGACCGGTCGCCGCAATCAACATCACCTGGCCGGGGCGCCGATCGACCTATGCGGAGATCGTCGAGCGTCATTTGCCTGCTTTGGTCGAGACTGCGCAGACGGTGGCCGCGCGGGCGGAGGGCGCGGTCGTCGCGCACGCCTGATCCCTTTTCAGCCCGGCGCAGGCTGCGCATAAGCATGCTCCATGGCCACCGATCCCAATGCGCTGCTGCGGGCGGCAGAGCAGCATCATGCCAACGGCGCCCCGGCCGCCGCCCTGCCGCTGATCGAGCAAGTGCTGCGGATCGCGCCGGGCCATCCGCAAATCCTCCAGTTCCACGCCATCCTGCTCCGCGCGCTCCGACGGCAGGACGAGGCGTTGCGATCGATTGCCGCGGCGCATGCCGCCAGCCCCCGCGACCCGCGCATCGCCGATACGCTCGGCAACGTGCTGGGCGATCTCGGCCGGTATGAGGAAGCGGTGACCGCTTATGATCGTGCGCTGGCCGCCGATCCGGCGTTCGCGCCCGCCCGGCTGCATCGTGGAGCTGCGCTGCAAGAACTCGGCCGGATCGAGGAAGCGCGGGCCGGCTATGCCGCGCTGGGTGACAATGTGGACGCTCTATCGGCGCTGGCCGGGCTCGAGATGGACGAGGGTGAACTCGATCGCGCGGCCGATCTGCTCAACCGCGCGCTGACTTTGGCGCCGAACCATGCCGGAGTTGCGCGGGCCCGCGTGCGGGTCGCGCTCGATCGCGGCGAGGCGCAGGCGCACGAGGGGTTGCGGCGGCTGGTATCGGCTTATCCCGACGATCCCGATCTGCTGATCGAAGCGATCGAGGAATTGGGGCAACCGCAGCATGCTCTGGCGATCGAGCGGCGATTGACGGCGGAACCCGGCTGGCACGCCGGCCGCCGCGCGCTGGCGCTCCATCGCCGCCAGCGCGAGAGACGCAGCGACTGGCTGGCGCTGCACGAAGCGGCTCTCGCGGCCCGCCCGCGCGATAGCGATCTGTGGCGTGGGCTGATCGAGCTCAACAATGCCGTCGATGATTTCTCCGCCGCCGCCGCCGTGGCCCGCCGCGCGGCGCAGACGACCGGGGATGTCGGCTTCCGTGCGGCTGCATTCGCCTTCCACGATGCGGCCGGCGAAGCGGATGCAGCGGCCGAACTGCTCGACGACCGCGCGATCGCGCCTCTCATTCCCCCGCTGGCGATCGCCAAGCACTTGCTACGCCGGCGCGATCCGGAAGGCGCTGAGGCTCTGCTCGCCGTTCTACCCCAGAATGTCGAGACATGGGCCTTGCGCGGTCTAGCTTGGCAGCTCTTGGGCGATCCACGCTGGAAATGGCTAAACGGCCAGTCGGGGATGGTCGCAAGCTTCGATCTCGGTCTGGATGCCGACCAACGCTCCGCCGTGATCGAACGTCTCCGCGCGCTCCACGCCGACGCGATGCTCCATATCGGTCATTCGGTCCGCGCCGGGACGCAAACGCATGGCAACCTGTTCGACCGGATCGAGCCCGAACTACGTCAGGCCAAGGCGGCGATTTTGGACGCGGTCGAAACATACCGCGCCGGCCTGCCCCCGGCCGATCCGACGCACCCGATCCTACGCCATCGCGACGCCGCGTGGCGCATGACGGCAAGCTGGTCGATCCGGCTGAGCGGCGGCGGCTTCCATATCAGCCATATCCACCCCAAGGGTATCGTGTCGTCGGCGTCTTACTGGGTGGTACCGCAGGCGAGCGAGGCAGGGCCCGATGGCGCCGGATGGCTCGAGCTTGGTCGACCGCCCGCTTATCTCGGCATCGACTTGGCACCGATCGCCACGATCGAGCCGATGCCGGGCCGCCTCGTCCTGTTCCCGAGCACCTTGCATCACGGCACGAGGCCGATCGAGGGCGGCGAGCGCATCACCGCAGCCTTCGACCTGGCGCCACGACGCAGCTGATCGTCACGCGCCGGCGTTGCGACGCCGCGTCTCCCAGCCCTTGCGGGCCGCCGCGGAGCGTTGTTCGGGCGAGCCCGATTTGTGCGCGCGTCCACCGCGTGAGGAGGCCGAACAATTCTCAGGCTTGCCACGGCCCGAGCCGGACTTCTTGCCGCCGCCGGTTTCCTTATTCACCGTCGCCCAGGCGCGGCTCTCGGCCACTTTCTTGGGCGTGCCGCGCTTCTCGTAACCTTCCTCGATATGCTCGGCGCGACGCTTCTGCTTTTCGGTGTAACTGCTCTTGTCACCCTGGGGCATGATCCGTCTCCATTTCTCAGGAAACAGCTAGAGCGGGATGACGTTTGAATGAATTGGGGGATTCACACGGGTCTGATTTTCTGATTCAAGCTTCGTGCTGGGTTGGAGGCCAGCGACGATGAAACCCTATTCGATGGATTTGCGGGATCGCGCGATTGCGCGGGTGCTGGCGGGGGAGACGGTTCGATCGGTGGCGGAGGCGCTGAGTGTCAGCGCCGCGACAGTGGTGCGCTGGGCGCAGCGATATCGCGGATCGGGCAGCGTGGCTCCGGGCAAGGTGGGCGGCCACAAGATCGGCATATTGTCGGGCGGCAACCGCGACTGGTTGCTGGAGCGGGCAAAGACAGACTTCACCCTGCGCGGGCTGGTGGCCGAACTCGCCGAACGCGACGTCACGGTAGACTATGTGCAGGTCTGGCGTTTCGTCCATGCCGAGGGCCTGAGCTTTAAAAAAAGCGTGCTCCCCGCCGAGCAGCTACGACCCGCAGTGGCACGGCGGCGCGAGCAGTGGAAGAAGTTCCAGAGCCGGCCTGATCCAGCGCGCCTCGTCTTCATCGACGAGACCTGGGCCAAGACCAACATGGCGCCTCTGCGTGGGTGGGCGCCGGTCGGCAAACGGCTCCATGCCAAGGTGCCTTACGGCCACTGGAAAACGATGACCGTCATCGCCGCCCTGCGCTCCGACCGGATCGATGCGCCGTTCGTGTTCGATCAGCCGATCAACGCCGCCAGCTTCACCGCGTGGGTCGAAACCCAGCTCTGCCCAACGCTGCGCGCAGGCGACATCGTCATCATGGACAACCTCTCCAGCCACAAGACACCCGCCGTCAGGGCCGCCATCCGCGCCAGAGGCGCTCGCCTTCTCTTCCTGCCGCCCTACAGCCCAGACCTCAATCCGATCGAGCAGGTCTTCGCCAAGCTCAAACACCTGCTCCGAAAGGCCGCAGAGCGAACGCACGACGCAACATGGCAGCGCGTCGGAGCGCTGCTGGATCGGTTCCCACCCGATGAATGCAGCAATTACCTGCGAAACTCAGGCTATGGTGCAACTTAACGTCATCAGACTCTAAACGCCTGCGAAAGCCCGAATATCCACTTACGCCAGATGCACGTGGCGCGCCCGGCGCAGACGCCAGTTGGCGACGTGCGCGCCGGCGATCAGCAGGCTGCCGAGGATCGTAACCGGGGCCTCCAGCGGAGTTTCGCCCCAACGCAGCACCCCTAATGCCAGCAACGCGATGCCCGCGCCCCCGACCAGCAATGGCGCGGCCAGCCGGTGATGGCGATAGCCGACGTAAAGTGCTCCGCCGGTCGCCGGCACCGCGAAGGCGAGCGCCAATATGTGGAACGTCTCGGGGATCGGCACGACGCTCGAAAGCGCAGGCAGAGCCGCGAGGATCACCGGCAAAGCGATGCAATGGATCAGGCAGGCGAGCGTGGCGCCCACCGCGAGTCCCTCGATTACGTCCTGAAAGCGTCTCATCGCGAGCCCACATGGGCGCGGACCGGTCCAAACGCAATGATATAATGTATCAGTCCGTCGCATCGTGACGACCATTCATCGTTGCGCTAAGGAAGACGGCGCAGGAGCAATGTATGGCGGAACGGCGCGAAGGATCATGGCTCTACCGGCATCGTTGGCCGACGCGGCTATGGCACTGGCTCAACGCGCTGACGATCTTCATCATGCTGATGAGCGGGTTGATGATCTTCAACGCCCATCCTCGCCTCTACTGGGGCCAATATGGCGCCAATTTCGACCAGGCCTGGCTGCGGATCGGCGGCACGACCGATGGACGCGGCCTCTTTCAGCTCGGCCGGCATATCGAGATCCCGACCACTGGCGTACTCGGCCACTGGAAAGACCCGCAGGGCCACGTCCAGACGCGCGCCTTCCCCTACTGGATGACGATCCCGTCGCATTACAGCCTGTCGGGCGCACGGCGCTGGCATTTCGTCTTTGCCTGGGTACTGGCACTGGGCGGCTTGCTCTATGTCATCGCGAGCCTGATCAATCGCCATTTCCGGCGCGATCTGCTCCCGTCGCGCGACGAGATCGCGCCGCGGCATATCTGGCACGACATCAAGGATCACGCCCGGCTGCGCTTCCCCACCGGCGAGGCGGCGGCGCGCTACAATATCCTGCAGAAATTGAGCTACGGCATCGTCATCTTCGGGCTGATACCGCTGATGATCCTGACCGGCCTGACGATGGGCCCGGGCTTCAACGCGACCTTCCCGCAATTGCTCACCCTGTTCGGCGGACGCCAATCTGCCCGATCGATTCACTTTCTGTGCGCGATGGGGCTGGTCGCCTTCATTTTCGTCCATCTCGCGATGGTATTGCTGGCCGGCCCGATCCGAGAAATACGATCGATGCTGACCGGCTGGTTCAAACTGCCGCCGGAGCGCGACCATGGGTGAGATCGTTACGCGCCGCACCGCGATCGCGACCATCGGCGGCGGCGGCCTGCTGCTCGCCGGTTGCGATCGGATCGCGAGCACCAAGAGCGCCAAAGCGACCTTCAAGGGCGCCGAGGACCTGACCTATCGCTTCAATCGGCTGATCACCCCGCGCAACGCGCTCGCCCCCGAATTTAGCGGCGCCGACATCTCGCCGATCTTCCGTTCGAACGGCAATGCGAGCCCGAACAATCCGGCTTATGCCCAACTGCTCGCAAACGGCTTCGCCGATTACCGACTTCAAGTGATCGGCCTGGTCGGCCGGCCACTGAGTATCTCGCTCGACAAGATGAGGACTTTGCCGGCCCGGACCCAGATCACCCGCCACGATTGCGTCGAGGGATGGAGTGCGATCGGCCGCTGGACCGGGGTGCCGCTGGCCTTGCTGCTCAACGCAGCTGGCGTGGCATCGGCGGCGCGCTACATCGTCTTCCACTGTTTCGACGATTTCGGCGGCACCGCTTATTATGAGAGTATCGACCTGATCGACGCCTTCCACCCCCAGACCATCCTCGCCTGGGCGCTCAACGGCCAGATCCTCCCCGTTGCCAACGGCGCCCCACTGCGCCTGCGGGTCGAACGCCAGCTCGGCTACAAGCAGGCCAAATATATCCGCGCGATCGAAGCGGTCGCCAGCCTCGACGCGATCGGTGCCGGCAAAGGCGGCTATTGGGAGGATGTGAGCGATTACGCCTGGTATGCCGGCATCTGACCTAGGCGTCGCCGGTCGGCGGGAGAGTGCCAAGCCAGGCGACGAGCAGCAAAATCGCGAGGATGCAGCCGGTCTCGATCGCCAGGCTGATCCTCAGGTTCCGTATCGCCGGACCGCTTTCCCCGGCCGGTGACCGCGTCAGCGCTGGGCCGAGCCGGAATCGGTTCGCCGCAGCGAGGCCCAACATCGCGGCGAAAAGACTGATCTTCCCCGCGAGCAACCAGCCATAGACGGTCGTAACCAGCCCGCCGATCGCCGACGGACCGACCAATATCCAGACATTGACCAGCCCGGTAATCGCCAGCGTCACCACGATCGCGGTGCCGATATGCGCGAATCCGCTCAGCGCGCGGGCACACAACGCCGGTTGCGTCGGGTGCGCCACGAGAATGACCAGCCCCACTAGCGCCCCCAGCCACAGGCCAGCCGCACCGAGATGGAGCAGATCGGCCCCGAGATGGAGCCAGCCAGCCGCATCGTCACCCATCGTTCCGTGGCCCGTCCAGGCGAGCGAGCCAAGCGCGATCGCACCTGCCAGGCTGCCCAGAGCGAGCGCCGGTCCCGGCCGACGCGGGTATCCCAGACCCGCGACCAGGCCCAAAGCCAGCGCGATCATCCGCGCCTTCCACGCCACGCCCAAAGATCCTGCCGTCAGGACGGCATCGACCATCGTCTTGTCGACGCTGGCGAGATCACTGCCCGACATCGATGCCGCGAGCAGCACGACCTGCGCGAGCGAAAGCAAGGCCGCCACCAGCGCCAAGAGCGGCACGATCGAGCCGAGCCGCAGCGCGCGTGGATCGTCGCGCAGCAACATCAGCACAAACGCAGGCAGCCCGAACAGCAGGCCGAGGACAAGAAAAAGGCCGAGCCGAACCGCAATGGCCAGCGGATCGGCCACGCCTCAGCGCACCGTGAAGTCGTAGCTTGCCTGGATCCGATGCGTGTCGACCGAGGTGACGCGATAGGTGAGATGATATGCGCCAGGCGTCAGCGGCCTGGCGGGCACTCCGGTCAGCGTCTTGCCGCCGCCGCTGACATTGGTCTTCACCGCGACCTTGGCGGACGTCTTCTTTTCCACCAGATCGATGCTGGCAAAAGCCGGGATGAGCCCTTCGGAAAAATGCATCTCGATCTTGCCCGGCGCTGCGACCGCGCTGTTCGCCGCCGGCGACGCGCTCAGAAGCTTGGGATGCGCCTCAGCGGCCGTCACCGCGGACGATGCAACCAGCATGGCGGCGATATAGGCTTTGCGCATTGGGAATGTCCTCAACCGAGATGTCCTGCCGCGTTGCGCGTGAACGGTTAGCTGGCTGATGAACGCCCGGGGAAATGGCTTCGCTAGCTGCCTGCCCTCGCAAACACGCCCGACCTCTCCCATGAAAGGGAGGGTCGGGTTCAGTTCAGGCCGCGTCGCCGGCCTTTTCCTTGCTCTTCTTGGCGAAGACGCGGACGGGTTCCTTGCGGCCTTCGACGACGTCCTTGTCGATCACGATCTCGTCGACGCCGTCCATCGAAGGCAGGTCGAACATCGTATCCAGCAGCATGCCCTCGAGAATCGAACGCAGTCCGCGTGCGCCGGTCTTGCGCAGGATCGCCTTCTTGGCGACCGCGATCATCGCATCGTCGGTGAAGGAGAGCTTGACCCCCTCCATCTCGAACAGTTTCTGATACTGCTTGACCAGCGCGTTCTTGGGCTCGCCCAGGATCTTGACCAGCGCCGCTTCGTCGAGATCCTCAAGCGTGGCGATAACCGGCAGACGGCCAACGAATTCGGGGATCAGGCCGAACTTCAGCAGATCCTCGGGCTCGCACTGACGCAGCACCTCGCCGGTGCGGCGCTCGTCGGGGGCAGCCACGAACGCGCCGAAGCCGATCGATTTGCCCTGCAGGCGATCCGCGATGATCCGCTCGAGCCCGGCGAATGCGCCGCCGCAGATGAAGAGGATATTGGTCGTGTCGACCTGGAGGAATTCCTGCTGCGGATGCTTGCGCCCGCCCTGCGGCGGCACCGACGCGGTCGTGCCCTCCATCAGCTTCAGCAACGCCTGCTGGACGCCCTCGCCCGACACGTCGCGCGTGATCGAGGGATTGTCGGCCTTGCGGCTGATCTTGTCGATTTCGTCGATATAGACGATCCCGCGCTGCGCACGCTCGACATTGTAATCGCTCGCCTGGAGCAGCTTGAGGATGATGTTCTCGACATCCTCGCCGACATAGCCGGCCTCGGTCAGTGTCGTCGCATCAGCCATGGTGAAGGGCACGTCGAACGTCTTGGCGAGCGTCTGCGCCAGCAGCGTCTTGCCGCAACCGGTCGGCCCGACGAGCAGGATGTTCGATTTGGCCAATTCGACATCGGCGCCCTTGGCGCCATGGTTGAGCCGTTTGTAATGGTTATGAACGGCGACCGACAGGACGCGCTTGGCGCGCTTCTGACCGATCACATAATCGTCGAGATGCTGGTTGATGTCCTGCGGAGTCGGCACGCCGCCATCCTTGCGGTTGACGAAGGTCGCCTTCGTCTCCTCGCGGATGATGTCGTTGCACAGCTCCACGCACTCGTCGCAGATGAACACCGTCGGGCCGGCGATGAGCTTGCGCACCTCGTGCTGCGACTTGCCGCAGAAGGAGCAATAGAGCGTGCTCTTGGAATCGCCGCCACTAAGTTTGGTCATGATCGTCCATATCCTCGAGCCTTACATGGCTCTTTCGCGAGTCGCTGGCATCCTAGCCCCCGCCCTTGTCGAGCGGCAAGCTTATATGCCAGCACCCCATAAACGGGCGGTTTACGGCCGCCGTCGCCATTACGCAGCCTGCTGGGCATCTTCCGTCGGCGCCGGGCGCTTGTGGAACACCTCGTCGATGATGCCGAATTCCTTGGCTTCATCCGCTTCCAGGAACTTGTCGCGATCCATCGCCCGCTCGATCGCCTCCAGCGGCTGGCCGGTATATTTGGCGTAGAGCGTGTTCAGCGAGTGACGCATGCGCAGGATCTCGCGCGCCTGGATCTCGATATCGGCCGCCATGCCCTGCGCGCCGCCCGAAGGCTGGTGGATCATGATGCGGCTGTTGGTCAGCGCCACGCGCATGCCGGGCTCGCCGGCCGAGAGCAGGAAGCTGCCCATCGAAGCTGCCTGGCCGATGCAGACCGTGCCGACGCGCGGACGGATATATTGCATCGTATCGTGGATCGCGAGACCCGCCGTCACCACGCCGCCGGGCGAGTTGATGTACATGAAGATGTCCTTCTTCGGGTTCTCGGACTCGAGGAAGAGCAGCTGCGCGGTGATCAGGCTGGCCATGTGATCTTCGACCTGACCGGTTACGAAGACGATGCGCTCGCGCAGCAGGCGCGAATAAATGTCGAAGCTACGCTCGCCGCGGTTGGACTGCTCGATGACGATCGGAACGAGGCCCGCAGTGATGTCGGCGTGGTCGGTCATGGGGTATCTGTGTCCTTTTGCCCTCTGATGGCCACCAACATCGGCGTTCGCGCGATCGGGTTCAAGGCCCCCGGGCATCGGTGGTCGTTTGGGCTATTTGCGGCGCCACGTGAAGAGCGAGGACATCGCATAGTTCCACACGACGCTCACCAGCACCCCCGCGACCGCCGAGAAGACCCAATATGTGTGCCGGCCGAACAGCCATTCGGCCACGCCGATATTGGCGGCAGCCCCCGTCGCGCAGACGAGATTGAAGGTGATCCAGCCCCACAGCAGCGCACGGCCGCGTAGCCGCTGATCGCGATAGGTGAGCATATTGTTGAGGAAGAAGTTGTTGCTGATCGCAATGACCGTAGCTGCCGTCTGAGACAGGCCGAAGCTGGCACCCAACCCCACAAACAGGGTGGTCAATACCGCGAAATGGACCAAGAGGCCGAACCCGCCGACCAGCGCGAAGCTCAGGAATCGGACCGGCACATATTTGCCGATCGCCTTGTCGAGCAGCAGCTCGAAATATTCCCACAATACAAGCGAATTGAGCTTGCTCTCGCCATGCTGGCGGCAGCGGAACGTATACGGCACCTCGGCCACCTTGATCGGCTGCGGCGCGCTCGCGGCGATATCGAGCAGGATCTTGAAGCCCATCGAAGAGAGATACGGCAGCGATCGCATGAAGGCATCGCGGCGGATCATGAAGAAGCCGCTCATCGGATCGCTGATCGGGGTGCGGGTCAGCTTGAGCGCGATACGGGTCGCGAGCATGCTGCCGGCCGCACGGCCTTTGCTCCACTCGCCGACACAGCCGCCTTCGACGTAGCGGCTGCCGACGACCAGATCGACGTCGCCCCGCTTAAGGCGATCGAGCATCAAGCCCAGAATGCGCTCGTCATGCTGGAGGTCCGAATCCATCACCGCGACATAATCGGCGGCGGTGGCAAGGATGCCCTCGACGCAGGCGGTCGAAAGCCCACGCCGGTTGTGGCGGCGGAGAACGCGGATGCGGCTATCGCGCTTGGCGATCGTGCGCGCGAGTTCGGCCGTGCCGTCGGGCGAGTCGTCATCGACGAACACCAATTCCCAGCGAATATGCGGAATCGCCTTGTCGACCAGATCGACGAGCAGTTCCAGGTTGGCCGCTTCGTTGAAGGTCGGCACGATGATCGCGAGCTCGGCCGGCCGGGCAAGGGCTATGTCCTGCTGAATCACTGCCCTGCCTTCCACGCCGCTCATACCTTCATCGATTTACAGCCGCCTTAAAAGCCACCGATGTGGCGAGATTATTTCAGGCTTCGTCGCGAGTCGGAGCACAGAAAGCGAGATAGGCGAGCCGCCGGACCTCGCGCCGCCCGCGTACCACGGTATCGAGGATCAGGCCGGTGAAGAAGCAGAGGAACGCCACGATGACGAGGCCGGTCGCCAGCAATGCGGTCGGGAAGCGCGGCACCAACCCGGTCTGGACGTAAGTGACCACGAGCGGAATCGCCAGAATCACCGCCAACAGCGCCAGCGCCAGCCCGATCATGCCGAAATAGAGCACCGGCCGCTCGATCCGAAACAAGGTGAGGATCGTGCGCAGAATCCGCCAACCGTCGCGGTAGGTCGACAATTTGGAAGTCGATCCCTCCGGCCGCGCGCCATAGCGTGTGACCACCTCACCGACCGGCATGCGCAATTCCAGCGCATGGACGCTGATCTCGGTCTCGATCTCGAACCCGGCCGACAGGATCGGGAAGCTCTTCACGAAGCGACGCGAGAAGACGCGATAGCCCGACAGGATGTCGCTGAAGGTGCGGCCGAAGATGCGGGCCAGGATGCCGGTAAGCATCGCATTGCCGAAGCGGTGACCGCGACGATACGCCTCCTCAACCTCGCTCGCGCGCGCGCCGACGACCATGTCGAGCTGCTCTTCGATCAGGCGATCGATCAGGCCGGGAGCGGCGGTGGGATCGTAGGTCGCATCGCCATCCGCCATCACATAGATGTCGGCCTCGACGTCGGCGAACATGCGCCGGACGACATGGCCCTTGCCCTGCATCCGCTCGCGCCGGACGATCGCACCGGCGCGGGCCGCGACCTCCCTCGTACGATCGGCGCTATTGTTGTCGTAGACGTAGATGCGGGCGTCGGGCAGCGCCTTTCGGAAGCCGGCGATGGTCGAGCCGATCGCAGCTTCTTCGTTATAACAGGGCAGGATGACGGCGACGCGCAGGGGCGCCGCCGTCGATCCGGAGTTCATCAGCCTTCAGCCTCGGCCTTTTTCTTGGCCGGCTTCTTCTTCGGGGCGGGTGCCTCATGCAGCTCGGGGGCTTCCTCTGCGGATGCTTCCTCGACCGCCTCAACCTTCTTCGCCTTCTTGGCAGCCGGCTTCTTGGCCGGAGCCTCGCTCACCTCGGCGACCTCTGCCGTGGGCTCGGCAGCCTTCTTGGCGGCCTTCTTCGGCTTGGGCTCGTCGTGGTCATGGTCCGCATGATCGTGCGCAGCGTGATCATGATCGTGGCCGGCATGATCGTGATGGTCATGGTCGTCGTGATTGTGGACGTGCGTGCCGCTGGCGAAGCCGTCCTCTTCCTCAATCGCGGCTTCCAGCTCTTCGCGTGTCACCGGACGATCGGCGATCTCGGCCTTGCCGAACAGGAAATCGACGACCTTGTCCTCATAGAGCGGCGCGCGCAGCTGGGCAGCCGCGATCGGATCCTGCTGGACATATTCGGCGAAGCGCTGGCGATCCTTGGGATCATATTGCTGCGCGGCCTGCGCGACGAGACGCTGCATCTCGGCCTGGCTCACTTCGACGCCGTTCTGCTGGCCGATTTCCGACAGGAGCAGGCCCAGACGCACGCGGCGCTCGGCAATCGCGACATAATCGTCGCGCTCCTTTTCCATCTCGGCCATCGCCGCAGCCGGATCGGCCTCATGCGTGGCCTCGTGCTCGAGCTGGCTCCAGATCTGGGCGAACTCGGCATCGACCATCGACGGCGGCACGGGGAAATCGTGGCCGGCGGCGAGCTGATCGAGCAGCTTGCGCTTCATATGGGTGCGGGTGAGGCCGTTGAGCTCCTGCTCGACCTGTCCCTTGAACAGCTCACGCAGCTTGTCGATGCCCTCGAGGCCGAGCCCCTTGGCGAAATCGTCGTCGATCGCGACATCCTTGGGCGTGTTCACCGCGGTGACGGTGATGTCGAAGGTCGCCGGCTTGCCCGCTAGGCTCTTCTCGCCGTAACTTTCGGGGAAGGTCACGTTGAGCGTGCGCTCCTCGCCGACCTTGGCGCCTTCGAGCTGGGCTTCGAAGCCGGGGATAAGCTGACCCGACCCGAGCTCGACCGACATGCCGGTGCCCGTGCCGCCCGGGAAGGCCACGCCGTCTTCGGTCTTGCCGACGAAATCGATCACGACCTGATCGCCTTCGACCGCCGGATGGCCTTCGAGCGCGGGCTCGAAGCTCTTCTGCTGTGCGGCGAAGCGCTTGAGCAAAGCATCGATCTCCGCGTCGGTCGGCTCGGCGGTCAGACGCTCGAGCTTGATGGCGTCGATGGCGGGAGCCGGCACCTGCGGCAGGATTTCGAGCGCGATCTTGACCTCGACATCCTTGCCGGCGCTGTAATCCTCGTCCAACTCGACCTGCGGCTGCATCGCGGGGCGCAGCCCCTGCTCGGTGATCAGCGACTGGATGCCTTCCTGCACCGCGGTATTGAGCGCCTCGCGCTCCAGCGCCGGCCCATGCATCTTCTTGATCAGATTCGCCGGCACCTTGCCGGGGCGGAAGCCGGGCATGCGCACGGTCGGCGCGGCGCGCTTGACCTCGGCATCGACCTTGGCGGCAATATCACCCGCCGGGATGGTCAGGGTGTAGGCCCGCTTCAGGCCTTCGTTCAACGTCTCGACAGTCTGCATGGGTCTTCACTCAACCTCTGCGGGTGGGTGGTCCGTGCGGGCCTTGAAGGCTGGTGCGGGCGAAGGGACTCGAACCCCCACATCTTGCGATACTGGAACCTAAATCCAGCGCGTCTACCAGTTCCGCCACGCCCGCGGGACGCAATTCGGAAGCGGGGCGCTTATAGCAGAGGCAGCGAGAGGGCAAGGCGCAAGGGAGACCATTTGCCGACCCGATCGTTGCAAGCGTTCAAGCGCATAGGAGAGCGATCATGGCGAGTATACCCGACGCCCATCCCGATTCGGTTCCGCCCGAGCCATCCGATTCGCCCGAGCAGATTACGTCGCCTACCGATCCGGGCCGCGAGAGCGTGGAAGATATCCCGACCGATCTTGGCCACACCGCCGGCACGCGAGAAAAGATCGTGCAAGATCAGTAGCCGGCCCCGAATTCGGTGCTCAGCGCAGGGCGGCCACGATGGCGACCTTGGCAGCGTGGCCCGAACGATCGTTGCTGAACCCCGCCGGGCGCGCCGCCACGAACAGCGCAGCCACGAGCCGCGCCAGCTTGGCCACGCGAGAAGACGCGCCGACGATCGCCGCCTGACGTGTGGCCAGCCTGGACTTGCGCTCATAGGCGCGGGCGAGCGCTTGTACCGTGGCGAGGTCGCCAATGCTCCGGCGCGCGGCCTCTGCCGTGATTGCCGCCGCCTCGGCGGCGAACTCCTCGTCGCGTCGGATCGCCGCCGCTGCCCGTGCAGCGAGCCCAACGGGGGCGTGCGTGTCGATTCCGGCGGGGCTGGTCGCATCGGCATGGCGGCGGAACAGGGTCAGCGCCTCGGGTAGGATCACAACCCCGCCAACCAGGCTCGCGCAAAACGGGATGTAGCGATCAAAATTATGCGCCAGGCGCGTTTTCGACAGGCTATCGACGACCGGCCGAACACGCACCATGACATCGAGCACCACCCGCCGGAACATCATCTGATGCCCGAAACCGTAAATGGTCTGGGAATCAAACGGGGCCGGGATCAGGCCGTGGCGCCCATTGAACGGCTCCTGCCCCCCGATCGGCTGAAGCGCGCCATCGACGATCTGGCTGGGATGCATCGTCAGCACGGCGCCCTGCCCAAGCGCGGCGAGTTGCAGAGCGAGCTTGTTCTCCCGCCAGACATCGTCCTGGTCGCAATAGACGATTATGTCGCCCGAACAGGCTGCGAAAGCCGCGTAGAAGTTTTCCAATATGCCGAGCCGCTCGGTCCGGCGCACGACCCGCACGGCAAACGGTGCGGTGACCCCGAACCGCTCGACGATTGCCACCGTGTCGTCGGTCGAGCCGTCATCCGAAACAACGACCTCGTCCGGCAGGCGGGTTTGTCTCGCGATGCTCGCAAGCTGCTCGCCGATGAAGGCGGCGCCATTGTAGCTGGCGATCGCGATCGACACCTTGTCCGTCAAGTTGCCCCCTCCCGTGCCGGCTGGACTCAGCCGTCCAACGCTTTGCGCAACAGCTCGTTCACCACCGATGGATTGGCCTTGCCTCCCATCGCCTTCATCGTCTGGCCGACGAAAAAGCCGAACAAGGCCTGTTTGCCGCCGCGATACTGTTCCAGCTGGCCGGGATTCTTGGCCAAAATCTCGGCGATCACCGCCTCGATCGCGCCGGTATCGCTGGTCTGCTTGAGCCCGCGTTTCTCGACGATCTCGGCCGGATCGTCGCCGGTTTCCAGCATGATCTCGAACACCTGCTTGGAAAGCGTGCCCGAAAGCGTCCCATCGGCGACGAGCCCGAGCAGTTCGGCGCCCTGCGCGGGGCTGATCGGCGAATCGCTCACGCTACGCCCGATCCGATTGAGTCCACCGAACAGATCCGACACCAGCCAGTTCGACGCGGCCCGCGCAACCTCGGCCTCGCTCTTGCCCTGGCGCCGTGCGGTCTCGGCGAGCAACGCCTCGAAATAGCGGACGTCCTCCACATCCGCCATGATCACCGCTATGTTGCCCGGCGAGATGCCGAGCACGTCGGCATAGCGCTTCACCTTGGCGTCGGGCAGTTCGGGCAGGCTCGCCTCGCATTCGGCAAGGAAGGCGTCGTCCAGTTCCAGCGGCAGCAGATCGGGATCGGGAAAATAACGATAATCGTGCGCATCCTCCTTGGAGCGCATCGACCGCGTCTCGTTGCGATCGGGATCGTAGAGCCGGGTTTCCTGGACGATCTTGCCCCCGGCCTCCAGCACGTCGACCTGGCGCCGCGCTTCGCCCTCGATCGCGGCCATGACGAAGCGAATCGAGTTGACGTTCTTGGTCTCGGTGCGGGTACCGAACGGATCGCCGGGCTTGCGCACGCTGACATTGACGTCGGCGCGCATCGACCCCTGCTCCATATTGCCGTCGCAGCTGCCTACATAACGCAGGATCGCGCGCAGCTTGCGCAGATAGGCCCCGGCCTCGGCGGGCGAGCGCATGTCGGGGCGCGAAACGATCTCCATCAGCGCCACGCCCGAGCGGTTGAGGTCGACATAGGAGCGCGTCGGATGCTGATCGTGCATCAGCTTGCCGGCATCCTGCTCGACATGGATACGCTCGATCCCGACCGTCTTGGGAGCGGCGCCCTCGGGCTCGATCAGCATCGTGCCCTCGCCCACCAGCGGGTGGTAGAGCTGGCTGATCTGGTAACCCTGCGGCAAATCGGCGTAGAAATAATTCTTGCGGTCGAACCGGCTCCAGCGGTTGATCTGCGATCCCAGCGCCATGCCGGTGCGCACGGCCTGGCGGATGCATTCACGGTTGGGCACGGGCAGCATGCCGGGCATGGCGGCATCGACCAGGCTGACCTGGGAATTGGGCTCGGCGCCGAACGCGGTCGCCGCGCCCGAGAAGAGCTTGGCGTTGGAGGTGATCTGCGCATGGACTTCGAGGCCGATCACGACCTCCCACGGGCCGGTCGCGCCTTCGATCCGGTAGGATGCTTCTGTCATGTCTCACCGGTTCCCCACGATTAGGTCATTGTCAATCCATCCGCCGTTAGGCATGCGCCGAACATTGTCTGGTCGCAGGGTCGGCCGCGTGCGTGAGGTGGCATGAAGCCTGTTTCGGTGCTCGTCGTCATCGTCAACTATCGCACGCCCGTGATGGCCGTGGACGCGGCTGGCGCGTTGGCTGCGGAAGTGATGGCGCGGGGCGACGTCCATGTCGCGATCGTCGACAATCAGTCGGGCGACGGCTCCGCCGAAACGATCGCGGCCGCGATCGCGGCGCGTGGCTATGATAGCTGGTGCTCGCTGATCAGCGAAGACAGGAATGGCGGCTTCGCGGCGGGCAACAATGCCGGACTGCGCTGGTATCATGAGCGGACCGGAGGCTATCCGGAATATGCCTGGCTGCTCAATCCCGATACGATCGCCGAAGCCGGTGCGCTCGGCGCGCTCGTGGATTTTCTCGAGATCAACCCGACGGTCGGCATCGTCGGCAGCCGCTGCCTCGAGCGCGACGGCACGGTCTGGCCGAGCGCGTTTCGTTTCATGGACGTGCGCAGCGAACTCGACGGTGCGATCAATTTCGGGCCGGTGACCCGGCTGCTCGGCAATCCCGTCATCGCGCCGCGGCCGACCGATGAACCGATGCAGGCACAATGGGTAAGCGGCACCAGCATGATGGTCCGCCGGTTGGTGATCGAACGGATCGGGCTGATGGACGAAGGCTATTTCCTCTATTTCGAGGAAACCGATTATTGCGCCCGCGCCCGCGACGCCGGCTTCGATATCTGGACGGTGCCGGCCAGCCGTGTCGTCCATATCGGCGGCCAGGCAACCGGCGTGACGGGAGAGGCCCGTGCCGTGAAACGGCGCCCACGCTACTGGTTCGCGTCGCGTGCGCGCTTCTTCCTGCACGCCCACGGCCTGGCGTGCACCCATCTGGCCAATCTGATGTGGCTGCTGGGCTATCCGCTGGGGCGGCTCATCGCTTGGGCCCGGGGCCGGACGCGCGACGATCCGCCCCGTCTTTGGCTTGACTTCCTCCACGCTTATTATGGGCACGGCGGGATCATGTATCGGCCGACCGATCGTGCGCGAACCATGGGCGTGGGGAATGGCTGAGCTTCCTGTACATCCTTCGAGCGACCCTGCCGTGCGCCCGCAAAGCGACCTCGACCTGGGTCGCCTCGATCATAATCCGCCGGGGCTATCCTTGCGCGCGCTCATCGCGGAAGACTTTGCGACGCACGACCGCGACCCGTTCAGCCAGGGCTTCTGGGCGATTGCGGTGCATCGCTTCGGCAACTGGCGGATGGGCGTGCGCGTCGGCATCCTGCGGGCGCCTTTATCGTTTCTTTACCGCGTCTTGGCCAAGGCCAACGAATGGTTTGGCGGTATCGACATCAAATATACCGTCAAGGTCGGGCGCCGGGTGCGCATCTGGCATCATGGCGGGATGACGCTGGAGGCGCTGGAAATCGGCGACGATGTCCATATCCGTCAGAACGTGACGTTCGGGCTGCGGCAGCATGGCGATGCGCGCTGGTTGAAACCGGTGATCGGCCCTGGCTGCCAGATCGGTGCGGGCGCCGTCATCGTCGGCCCGATCGTCGTCGGCGAGCGATCGACCATCGGCGCCAACGTGGTGCTGGCGCAAGATGTGCCGCCGCATAGCATCGTGACCGTTCCCAAACCGCTGATCCGGACGCTTCGCCGCGCATGAACCTTTCGATTCGCCGATTGAAGCAGGCCGCCACCGGCGGCGCGGCAAGCGTTGCTGCCAGCGCCATTGCCAACAACGTGCTGCGCATCTTCAGCAACATCACCTTGACCCGGCTGCTCGATCCCGAAGCCTTCGGCATCGTCAGCATCATCGTCTCGGTATCGACGATGCTGGTGCTGATTTCCGACGTCGGGCTCTTCGACTTCATCGTCCAGCACAAGGAGGGCGACGAGAAACGCTTCCAGGACCAGATCTGGACGATCAGGCTCGCCCGCGGCGCGATGCTCGCCGCGGCGATGGCGCTGCTGTCCCATCCCATCGCCCTGGCGCTGGGCAAGCCGGTGCTGGGCCCTGTTATCGCCGTCTGGAGCCTGTCCTTCGTGCTCGATGGCCTGTCATCGCTGAGCTTCGCTGTGGCAGTCCGCAACCAGCAATTCTGGCGGCTGAGCATGATGGAACTGGCCGCCAACGTCGCCACGCTGCTCATGTCGGTGACGGCTGCATTCCTGACGCACAGCTATTGGTCGATGATCGCGGGCATGACCACGGGCGCCCTGACCAAGACGATCTTGTCCTACGTGATGTTTCCGCAATCGCGGCGACGCTGGCATTTCGATTTCACCCGATCCCGCGAGCTGTGGGGCTTTTCGCGCTACATTGCGATGTCGAGCATTCTGACCTTGATCGTGATGCAATCGGACAAGCTTGTGCTGGCGCGCGTGATGCCGCTGGCGGCCTACGGCTTTTATGGAATCGCGTCGCAGCTGGCCGCGGCCCCGGCCGGGCTCGCAGGCCCCTACTCATCCCGCGTGCTCCTGTCGGCCTATGCCCAGGCAGCGCGGGCCGGCAGGGAAAAGCTGCGCGAGATCTACTATGTGCGGCGGCGCAAGGTTGCGCTGCTCTACATGTTCAGCGTGGGCGGGATGATCGGCGGTGCGCCGCTGCTCGTCGCCATCCTCTACCAGCCGCGCTACAATGCGGTGACGCCCTATCTGCAGCTGCTGCTGATCGCGACCGCGCTGCGCATGCCCAATTTTAGCGCGAAATGGGCGCTGATCGCGCTGGGTCGCACGCGCGCGACCTTCTTCTGCAATCTATGCTCGGGCCTGTGGTTGCTGATCGGCGGCGGGATCAGCCTGTGGCTCGGCAATATCATGCTGCTGGTAGCGGTGGTCGGGACAGCCGAGGTCCCAAGCCTGTTCTGCTATTGGTGGAACCTTCAGCGCGAAGGATTGCTGGATTTCCGTTCCGAAGCGTTCGAACTCGGCAGCGTCGGCGCGGGAGCGGGGGTCGGCTGGGCGGCGGCGACGGCCACCCTCCACCTTTTCCCGCACATCTGAGCCGCTACCACCATTCGCCCGGCCGTGCGGTGAAGCCCGCACGCTGCTCGATCGCGAGCCCGGCATCGAGCACACCCTGTTCGTCGAGCGGCCGGCCGATGATCTGCAGGCCCAGCGGCAGGCCAGCCGAATCGAGCCCACCCGGCACCGACATCGCCGGCAGGCCGGCAAGGCTGGACGGCACGGTGAAGACGTCGTTCAGATACATGGCCAGCGGATCGGCGGATTTCTCGCCGAGCGCGAATGCCGACGAAGGCGCGGTCGGGGTGAGCAGCAGATCGCATTTCTCGAATGCCTGCTGAAAATCGCGCACGATCAAAGCGCGGACCTTCTGCGCCTTCGTGTAATAAGCGTCGTAGAAGCCTGCCGACAGCACATAGGTGCCGATCAGGATGCGGCGCTTGACCTCGGGCCCGAAGCCATCGGCGCGGGTGGCGGCGTACATATCCTGCAGGCTCGCACCGTCGGGCAGATCGCGCAGCCCGTAGCGGACACCATCATAGCGCGCGAGGTTGGACGACGCTTCGGCCGGCGCGATGATGTAATAGGTCGGCAGCGCATATTTCGTATGCGGCAGCGAGACCTCGATCACCTCGGCGCCGGCATCCTTCGCCATGGCGATGCCGCGTTCCCACAAGGCCTCGATCTCGCGCGGCATATTGTCGACGCGATATTCTTTCGGAATGCCGATCGTCTTGCCCTTGAGATCGGGCGAGAGATTGTCCTCCCAGGCAGGGACATCGAGCTTGAGCGAAGTCGCATCCTTCGCATCGAAGCCGCTCATCGCCTCGAGCAGGATCGCGCAATCCTTGACGTCGCGCGCCATCGCGCCGGCCTGATCGAGGCTCGAGGCGAAGGCGATCACGCCCCAGCGCGAGCAGCGGCCATAGGTCGGCTTGATCCCTGAAATACCGGTGAAGGCCGCCGGCTGGCGGATCGAGCCGCCGGTATCGGTGC
Source organism: Sphingomonas sp. MMS24-J13 (assembly GCF_044905095.1). Taxonomy (NCBI): domain Bacteria; kingdom Pseudomonadati; phylum Pseudomonadota; class Alphaproteobacteria; order Sphingomonadales; family Sphingomonadaceae; genus Sphingomonas; species Sphingomonas sp. MMS24-J13. The sequence continues at coordinate 4,234,589 of NZ_CP173258.1, read as the reverse complement.
CGGTCGCGCCGGGGACGATCCGCGCCGCGATCGCCGACGAACTGCCGCCCGAAGAGCCACCCGGTGCGAGCGGCGCATTGCCGCCGTCGTTGCGCCGCCAGGGCGAAATGACGTTGCCGAAGAAGCTGGTCTCGTTCGACGACCCCATCGCGAACTGATCGAGGTTGAGCTTGCCGAGCATACCCGCACCCGCGAGAAACAGCCGCTCGGTCACGGTCGATTCGTAGGTCGGCACGAAGCTTTCGAGCATGTGGCTCGCAGCGGTGGTCTGGACGTCGTCTGTGCAGAACAGATCCTTGATGCCGAGCGGCACGCCCGACAGCGGCCGCACCGACCCTTCGCTCCGCTCCTGATCGGCGGCATCGGCCGCCGCTAACGCATGCTCGGGCGTCTCGGTGATGAAGGCGTTGAGCGCGCGTGCGGAGGCGACTGCGTCGTTGAACGCCTCCGCCGCCTCGCGCGCGGTGAAATCGCCCGCGCGGAAACCATCGCGGATGTCGGCAATGCCGAGATCGGTAATATCGGTCATTCGATCACCTTGGGCACGGCGTAGAAACCGTGTTCGGCCTGGGGCGCATTGGCGAGCACGTCATCGCGGATGTCGCCATCGGTCACGACATCATCACGCAGGCGCAATTTGTTGGGGATGACGGCGGCGAGCGGCTCGACCCCGTCGGTATCGACCTCGCCCAATTGCTCGACCCAGCCGAGAATATTGTTGAGCTCCCCCGTCATCGCCGCGACTTCCTGTTCGGTCACGGCGATCCGGGCGAGGCTGGCGATCTTGCGGACAGCTTTTTCGTCTACGGACATAGCCCGGCGGCTAGCGAGCCCGAGGCCATTAGGCAACATCCGCCGCCGAACGATTGTCGGGCACGGACCTTTTGGCGGCCGGGCCGGTTCTGCCTGCGCAACAATAAGGAAGCGCAGGATGAAACTGACGAGCCTTTCCCTTCTCGCGACGGCACTGGCAGGAACGATCGCTTTGGCCCCCCCGCCGCAGCGCAGGAGCGTCATGTCGAAGTGTCGCGCACGACGACGACGACCCACGTGGTCGATCGTCGCCCGCAGGTGAACCATCGCCGCCACAAGGTTTGCAGCACCCGCTGGGTGCACCATCGCAAGGTTCGCCGCTGCACTTGGCGCTGAGCGAAACGCCCTCTCCCCTTCAGGGGGAGAGGGCTTATTCAGGCTGCGTTTGCCGCGCCCAGGAGCGCCCTGACGGAGGCTGTCGCAACGTCAGTGTCCACACCGACGCCGAAAAGCGTCCGCCCGTCTTCGGTGCGCGCCTCGACATAGGCGGCCGCCTGCACGCCGCCGCCCTGGCCGATCGCATGCTCGCTGTAATCGACGATATCGAGCGTGATGCCGAAGCCCTCCTTCAACGCCGAGAGCACGCTCGAGAGCAGGCCGTTGCCGCGGCCCGAAACCGACTTCTCCTCGCCGGCATGGCGCACGCGGCCGGTGAAGATGCGGTCGCTGCCCGAATGGCCTTCCGAATAGCTGACCAGTTCGAAAGACTGCGGCCCCACCAGCCGGTAATGCTGCTGGAAGCGGCCCCAGATATCGGCAGCGTTCAGTTCGCGGCTGGTCTCGTCGGCGAGCGCCTGGACCGAGCGGCTGAAATCGGCCTGCATCCGCTTGGGCAGCTTGAATCCCTTGTCCTGCTCCAGCACCCAGGCGACCCCGCCCTTGCCCGACTGCGAATTGACGCGGATCACCGCTTCGTAATCGCGCCCCAGATCCTTGGGATCGATCGGCAGGTAAGGCACGTCCCACAGCTGATCGTTGCGCTGCTCCTGCGCGGCGAAGCCCTTCTTGATCGCGTCCTGGTGCGATCCCGAGAAGGCGGTGAACACCAATTCGCCCGCATAAGGCGTGCGCGGGTGGACCGCGATGTTGGTGCAATAGGTCACCGTGTTGACGATCTCGTCGATGTCCGAGAAGTCGAGGCCGGGATCGATGCCCTGCGTGTAAAGATTGAGCGCGACCGTCACGAGATCGCAATTGCCCGTGCGCTCCCCATTGCCGAGCAGACAGCCCTCGACGCGATCGGCCCCCGCCATCAGCCCCAGTTCGGCTGCGGCAACGCCGGTGCCGCGATCGTTATGCGTGTGCAGCGAGATCACAACCGAATCGCGGTTGGGGATGTTGCGGCAGAAATATTCGATCTGATCGGCATAGACGTTGGGCGTCGCCGCCTCGACCGTCGCCGGCAGGTTGAGGATCAAAGGCTTTTCGGGCGTGGGGCGCAGCACGTCCATCACCGCCTCGCAAACCTCCAGGCTGAAATCGAGTTCGGCGGTGGAGAAGGTTTCCGGGCTATATTCGAACGCCCAGTCGGTGCCGGGCCGCTTGGCGGCTTCGTCGCGCAGGATGCTGGCGCCCGTGGTGGCAATGTCGCGCACCTGATCGCGCGTCATATCGAACACGATCCGGCGCCAGGCCGGCGAGACCGCATTGTAGAGATGGACGATCCCGCGCGGCGCACCCTCCAGGCTCTGGAAGGTCCGCTCGATCAGATCGCGGCGCGACTGGGTCAGGACCTGAACCGTGACGTCGTCGGGGATGCGTCCGTTGCGGACCAGCCCGGAGATGAAATCGAATTCGGTGGCGCCGGCCGCGGGAAAGCCGACCTCGATCTCCTTCAGCCCGATCTTGACGAGCAGGTCGAAGAAGCGGGTCTTCTTCTCCTCGTCCATCGGATCGATCAGCGCTTGATTACCGTCGCGCATGTCGGTCGACAGCCAGCGCGGCGCCTTGGTGATCGTGCGCGACGGCCATTGGCGATCGGGCAAGGCGATCTGCGGGAAGGGGCGGTATTTGACGGAAGGATCGGCAAGCATGGTCATGAGCGGTCTCGTGCTGAAAAGGCGTCAAAGCGCGCTGGCTGGCGGCGCTGCGGCGGTCCCTTAGGCGGTGAGCGGCGGCCGATCCCGGCCACGAACGATCGACGCGCCTAAGGGCGCGTAAGTCGAAGCACAAGAAGGTCGCAACACGACGGCATGGCGGCGCGCATAGAGGAGCGGCGCCCTGACGTCCACCCTGCTTGATCCAAATCCCCCACAACCGGAGCAGGAATTTAGGACAGCTGTTTCCTTGTGCGGGAATCGCTCTAGGATCGCTTCGGGTCGGCATAAGAAAGGGACGTCATGAGGCTTGGGACGCGGCTAGCAGCGACTTTCCTGCTCGGCATCATGGCCAGCCTGCCGGCCCCCGCCGCGATTCCCCCGAGCGATATTCCGGCAGGCTTCGTGCCAGTCGCGCCGCAGACCGACTTCATCCTGCGTGAGGTGATGATCCCGATGCGCGACGGGGTGAAGCTGCACACGATCATCGCCATGCCGAAGACCATGACGGGTGCGCCGATTTTGCTGACGCGCACCCCTTACGGCATCGATGGCGCCTTCAAACGCAACGCGCGATCGATCACCGAAACGCTGTCGGGCATGTATCGCGAGCTCAGCCAGGCGGGCTACATCCTGGTCGGGCAGGACATTCGCGGGCGCTATGGCTCGGAGGGCGATTATCGCCTGCTGCGCCCGCGCGCCGGCACGCCGCTCAATCCGACCAAGGTCGACGAGAGCACCGATGCCTGGGATACGATCGACTGGCTGGTGAAGAACGTGCCGCAATCGAACGGCCGCGTCGGCGTGTTCGGCGGCAGCTATGGCGGCTTCACCACATTGATGGCCGAGATGGATCCGCACCCGGCACTGAAGGCAGCGGTACCGTTCAACTCGGTGGTGGACGTTTGGACCGGCGACGATCTGTTCCACCATGGCGCGTTCCGCCAGACCTATCTCGACTGGGTCTATTCGCTGGTGAGCGACAAGAGCAGCGCCTTGCCCTGGCCCGAGCCGCGCTACGACGCGTACGAGACCTGGCTGGGGGGATCGGCCGGCGCGGTGGCAAGCGCGCAGGGGATGGACAAGCTCCCCTTCTGGCAGCGCGTGATCGAGCATCCGGCGTATGACAGCTATTGGCAGGATCAGGCGATCGACCGGCTGCTCAAGGACACGCCGCTGACCGTGCCGACACTGAACATACACAGCCAATGGGATCAGGAGGATATTTACGGCCCGATCGCGGCGTATCGCGCGATCGAGGCCAAGGACAAGGCGAACGACCTCAACTTCCTCGTCATCGGCCCATGGAAGCATGGTGGCGGCGTCGGCAATGGCAGCGAATTGGGCGCGATCAAGTTCGGGTCGGACACCGGCTACGCCTTCCGCCACGATGTGATGATCCCGTTCCTCGATCGCTATCTGAAGGACGGCGCGCCCAAGGCAGAAATCGCGCCGGTCACGGTGTTCGAAACCGGCACCAACGTCTGGCGTCATTATGCCAGCTGGCCGCAATCCTGTGCGCAGGGCTGTACTGCGCCGTCTCAGGCGCTCTACCTGCAGCCCGGCAAGCGACTGGCTTTCGCGAGCCCGCCGTCGGGTGGCGCGGCGTTCGACGAATATGTCTCCGATCCGGCCAAGCCGGTCACCTATCGCCCGCGCCCGATCCGGCCGACCTATTCCTCCAATTCGACCTGGGGACGATGGCTGGTCGACGACCAGCGCTTCGCCGCCGACCGGCCCGACGTGCTGACCTACACTACGCCGGTTCTGACCGCGCCGGTCCACATTGCCGGCCAGACGATCGCCCACCTGATCGCATCGACGAGCGGGCGCGACAGCGACTGGGTGGTCAAGCTGATAGACGTCTATCCGGATTATGTGCCGACCCAGCCCGAGCTCGGCGGCTATGAGTTGCCGGTCACGATGGATATCATGCGTGGTCGCTATCGCGACGATCCGGCCAAACCGACGCCGATCCCATCGAACGTCGCGACCAAATTCACCTTGCCGCTGCCTTATGCCGACCACGTCTTCCTGCCCGGCCACCGAATCATGGTGCAGATCCAGTCGAGCTGGTTCCCGCTCTACGACCGCAACCCGCAAAGCTGGGTCGACAACATCTTCCTCGCCAAGCCGGCCGATTATGTGAAGGCGACCCAGCGCGTGTTCCACGCGCCCGGGCAGGCGAGTTATGTGGAATTGCCGGTCGTGCCGTAGCCAAATTCCTCCCACGATTCGTGGGGAGGATCTTCAGGCCAGCGCCGCTACGGTCGTTTCGATCAAGGCAGAATTGCCGGCAGCGATCACCCGGCCATCGCTCGACGCATCGAGCGGCCGGCCTTGCCAATCGGTCATCCGCCCGCCGGCGCCTTCGACCACCGGCACCAGTGCCGCATAATCATAGAGCTTGAGCCCGGCTTCGACCACCAGATCGAGATGTCCCGACGCGAGCAGGCCGTAATTGTGGCAGTCCCCGCCCCAGAGCGTATCGCGCGCCTCACGACGCAGGCGTTCGAAGGCCACACCGTCCTCGCCGACGAAGTAAGTCGGCCCGGTCGTGGCAAGATGCGCCTGCGCCAGCGTTGCACAGGCACGGCTGTGCGCTACCGCGCCGTTAAGCGTCGTCGGCACTCCGGCCGCCCCGAGCCAACGATCGCGCGCGATCGGCTGGTCGATCACCCCAAGCACCGGACGCCCCTCTTCAAGCAGCGCAATCAGCGTTCCGAACAGCGGCCGCCCCGCCAGAAACGCGCGGGTGCCGTCGATCGGATCGATTACCCAGACGCGCGGCGCATCGGGGCGGTCGGCGCCATATTCCTCGCCGATGACGCCGTCGTCGGGGCGCAGCTTCGCCAGGATCGCGCGGATCGCACTTTCGGATGCGCGATCGGCCTGCGTGACCGGGCTCTGATCGGGCTTGGTTTCGATCGTGAAACGCGCGCGGTAGAAGGGCCGGATCGCATCGCCGGCGGCATCGGCCAGCGCGCCGGCAAGGGCCACATCGTCTTCGGTCATTCGAGTGTCTTGCCTGCCGTTTCGCGATAGCCGACCAACATGATCACGAACGCCATGCCCGACACCGCCACCGTGTACCAGAGGCCAGCGAACGGATCGCCCGTCTTGGCGACGATGTACTGGAAGATGAAGGGCAGGAACCCGCCGAAATAGCCCGAGCCAATGTGATAGGGAATTGAGAGAGAGGTGTAGCGCACGCGCGCCGGGAACAGCTCGACCAGCAGTGCGCCTGCGGGGCCGTAGGTCATGCCCGAGATGATGCCGAGGACCATGATCCCCAACACGACCTTGAGCGCGCTCCCGAGAGGCGGGGTGACCTTCCGGTTCGAATATCCCGCTTTGCCGAGTGCGGCCTCCAGGGCTTTGTCATCGGCGGGATCGACGCTGGTGCCGCCGACGGTGACGATCGGGGCAAGTCCGGGCGCACCTGCGACCTTGGTATAGGCGACACCCCGCTTCGATAGCGCATCGAGTGCCTGACCGCACAAGGTCGGCTGCTTGCCGGTGGCGAAGGGATCGAAGCGGCAATCGCTGCCGCGTACCACGACCGGCGCGCTCGCGACCGCCTGGGACTGGGGTGGATTGCCCGCGGCAGCGACCCAGTGGAAAAGCGGAAACAACAGCAGCACGGCCAGCAGATTACCGATCAGGATCGGTGGCTTGCGCCCGATCCTGTCAGACAGCCAGCCGAAGAAGACATACCAGAACAGGCTGATCGCCGCGGTCGCGCCCACGATCAGGCGCGCCGGGGTGTCGTCGATCCGCACCGCGTTCTGGACGAAGTAGAGCGACTGGAATTGCGCAGTGTAATAGGTGACGGTCAGCCCCGCCGAGACGCCGAACAGGGCGACGGCGACCTTGCCCCACTTGGCCCAGGTGTCGAAGCTCTCGCGCAGCGGGTTTTTCGCAATCTCGCCCTGCTCCTGCATCGCGCGGAAGACCGGGCTTTCGTGGAGCAGCAGGCGCACCCATAGCGAGACGCCGAGCAAGACCAGGCTGAACAGGAACGGCACGCGCCAGCCCCAATCGGCCCAGGCATCTTTCGAGATGAAGAGATTGGCGGCGACCACCACGCACAGGCTGAGCAGGAAGCCGCCCGCCGAAGCCGCGTTGATGAAGCTGGTGTAGAAACCGCGTTTCTCGGGCGGTGAATGCTCGGCGACATAGACCGCCGCCCCGCCATATTCGCCACCGAGCGCAAGCCCCTGGATCACGCGCAGGCCGAGCAGCAGGAACGAGGCGGTGATGCCGATCTGCTGATAGGTCGGCAGCAGGCCGACGCCAGCGGTGGCACCGCCCATCGCCGCGACGGTGATGAGGAAGGTGTATTTGCGCCCCAACCGATCACCGAGCACCCCGAACAGGATTGCACCGATCGGCCGCATGCCGAACCCGATCCCGAAGGTGCCGAGCGCGATCAGCAGCGAGACCGAGGCATTCCCCGACGGAAAGAAATGCTGCCCGATGATCGTGGCGAGCGTCCCGTAGACGAAGAAATCATACCATTCGAAAACGGTGCCGAGCGTCGAGGCGATGATCACCAGACGCACCGACGATTGCTTATGCTGACGCGTCTCAGCCACCCCCGAAATCCCCTCAATCCCGTCGTTCAGTTCGAGCGTAAGACCCGCACCGCTTTGTTATTGCCGAGATACATCACATAGCCACCCAGGCTCGCGCGCTTGATCTTGATCGTCGCGCCGACTTTCGGCGGGAACGGCAGCGCCGAATCGGTCGTGCGCCAAAGCCCGCCCGAGGCAATGCGTATGCCCCAATTGTCGTAGCCGTAAGACGTCACCGAGGTGATGGTCGATTCAACCTCGTCGACCTGGATGGGCTGAGCCCTGGCGGCTGGACTTTTCGGCAGCGGCTGGGTGCCGCCGAAGCCGAAATTGGCTTTCACCTGCTCGCGATCCATCACGACGACGCTGCGATCGATCACCGATTGCTGGAGCCTGTCGAGCGCAGCATCGTAACAGAGTGCACGCGTCTTCGGATCGGGTATGGGGCGACAGGCCACCAGGGGGGCCAACGCCCGATCGGACGGACGCCCCTTGTCCTCGGCCAGCGCCGGGCCGCCGAGCAGCAACGCCAAAGCTATCCCCGCGTACGCATGTTTCGCCAAAGCCCGTCCTCCCGTTGCCACCAGCAGCATAGCCGCACACGTCGTCGCAACATAGCGCCATCCCGCGGCGGGAATAGTCCGCCCCGTCAGGGCCTGACCTCGCCCGGATGGTTCCGGCCATCGAACGGCACGATCGCCACCTGCAATCCATGGCCTTCGTCGAGGCAACGCAGGTTGATGCTTACGCCGTCGGGGTGCGAACGCGGCTTATAGAAGCTCTTGATGCCGCACTGACTGCAGAATATGTGCCGCGCCGCCCCCGTGCCGAAGCGATAAGTCGTCGTATCGCGACGCCCTTCGATCAGGCGAAAGTGCTTCTCCGGCACGATCAAATGCAAGTAGCCGGTCATGCTGCAGATCGAGCAATCGCATGCCAGCACTTCGGCCGGCCCATCGGGCAGATCCGCCTCGAACCGGACGAGCCCGCAATGGCATCCCCCCTCCACCGTCTGCGTCATCAGAATAATCGCCCTCCGTCGGGTACCCGCAGATCGGGCGCGAACAGCACGACTTCGCCATCGCCGTCGGGGAAGCCCAACGTCAACACCTCCGACATGAACTTGCCGATCTGACGCGGCGGAAAGTTGACCACCGCGGCAACCTGACGGCCGACCAGATCCTCCGCGCGATAATGGCGGGTGATCTGCGCGCTGGATCGCTTGGTGCCGATCGCCGGGCCGAAATCGATCGTCAGCTTGAGCGCCGGTTTGCGCGCCTCGGGAAACGGATCGACCGCGACGATCGTGCCGATGCGGATATCGACCTTCAGGAAATCGTCGAAGGCGATCGGATCCGCCGCGCCGCTGGCGGGATCGTGGACGAGGTGCATCAGGCGATCTCGAGCGCCAGCGCTGTCGCCTCACCCCCGCCGATGCAGAGCGCCGCCACGCCGCGCTTTAGCCCGCGCGCCTTCAACGCCGCGATCAGGGTCGCAACGATGCGCGCACCCGATGCCCCGATCGGATGGCCGAGTGCGGTCGCGCCGCCATTGACGTTGACCTTGCCGTGCGGGAGCCCGAGTTCCTGCATCGCGATCATCGTGACGGTGGCGAACGCCTCGTTGACCTCGAACAGATCGACATCGTCGACCGACCAGCCTGCCTTCTTGAGCACCTTGCGAATGGCGGGAACGGGGGCGGTGGTGAAGCGTGCGGGTTCGTGCGCATGCGCGGCGGTCGCGATGATCCGCGCCTCGATCGCCAAGCCCTTCTCTTTCGCGACGCTCTCGCGCGCCAGTACCAAAGCGGCCGCGCCGTCGGAAATCGACGAGGCGTTGGCAGCGGTGATCGTACCATCCTTGCTGAAGGCGGGCTTGAGCGTCGGGATCTTGTCGGGCCGCGCCTTGCCCGGCTGCTCGTCCAGTTCGACCAGCACGTCGCCGCCGCGTGCCTTGACCGTCACCGGAACCACCTCGCCGGCAAAGGCGCCGCTCGCGATTGCCTGGTTGGCGCGGGCGAGGCTTTCGATCGCAAAGGCATCCTGCGCTTCGCGCGTGAATTGATATTCGGCGGCGGTCGCCTCCGCGAAGACACCCATCGCCTTGCCCGGTTCATAGGCATCCTCGAGCCCGTCGAGCATCATCGAATCCATGACCCGATCATGGCCGATACGCGCGCCGGCGCGATGCTTGGCCATAAGATAAGGCGCGTTGGACATGCTCTCCATGCCACCGGCAACGGCGACATCGATCGCGCCGGCCTTCAGCGCTTCTTCCGCCATGATGGCCGCCTGCATGCCCGATCCGCACATCTTGTTGACCGTGGTCGCCTCGACCGAGAGCGGTAGACCCGCGCCGAGCGCCGCCTGTCGCGCCGGCGCCTGGCCAAGCCCGGCAGGCAATACGCAGCCCATATAGATGCGCTCGATATCGGCGGGTGCGACGCCCGCACGCTCGACCGCCGCCTTCACCGCCGTCGCGCCCAACACAGTAGCACTGACGCCCGACAAGCCGCCCATGAATCCGCCCATCGGCGTGCGTGCATAGCTGCAGATCACCACGGGGTCGTCGCTCATTTCAGTCTCCGTACGGCCGTCCTGGGGGCACGCTTTGCAGCGATATAGGGGTGCGTGCACGATCCGTCAGCAGTGCCTTGGCGGCTTTCCCGAATCGGCGTACAATCGTGACCGCGATCGCCCCCCTATAAGGCGACGCAGGAGAGCATGCTCATGGCTATGAACCCGCCTGCCGATCCGCAGCCGCGCTGGGCCGACAACAGCAATAGCTGGCCCGCTTTGGCGGCGATGCTGGCGCCGAGCGCGGGATGCGACTGTCAGATGCTGGCGATCATGATTGCGGACAGTTTCGAGTTGGCATCGAAGGATATGCCAAAGCCCGCGCCGACGGTCACGGGACACTGAGCTCGGCTCAAGTGCGGCGATCGCAGGTTCGAAATCCCGTCACGCCCTCCGGATCGCGCGTTGTGCGATCGGCCGAATAGCATTGATTGTCATGCCACGGGTTCGTCGTCACGCGCCGAGCTCAGCGTGACCACGCCGTTGCCGGAGCAAATTTGGCGCGATCGCGGGGCGGCCTATAATGGACGCTCTCTTTTCAACTCACGTTCGTGGCGATCCACGCAAGATATTCGGCCGATCCGCCGATATTTATCGTCACGATCTCCGGCAGATCATAACTGTGCAGCGCCTTGATCCTGGCCTCTACCCGATCGGCGCAATCAGCGCTGGTCTTGATGTGGAGCCGCTGTTCGGGCGCATGCTCCACCTCGCCCCGCCAGCGATACCAGCTCCCGATTTCCGAGATCTGGACGCACGCGGCCAATCGCTCGTCGACCAGTGCGCGGGCAATTGCTTCGGCCTCCCCGATCGTCCCGGTGGTGCAGAGGATCAGCACCACCCCGGTCATGCCGGTTCGAGGACCTGTTTGAGGGGGATTGCGGGATCCGCCAGCCGGGCGGGATCGGGCCGCGCACCTTCCAGGACGAGCGCGCGACCCTGAACATAATCCTTGGTCGCGTTGACGCAGTCCAGGGCGAGCACCCGGCCATCCTTCAGGTAGACGACCGAGAAGCTGCGCGTTGCAGGGTCGCCGCGCACGATCGCCTCATCGAAGCCGATCGAGAGGCCTACCGTCTGGAGACGGAGGTCATATTGGTTCGACCAGAACCAGGGGACGGCGTCGTAATCGACCGGATTGCCCGTGATCGCCCTGGCGACGGTGGTCGCCTGATCGTTGGCGTTCTGGACCGATTCGAGCCGAATCTGCGCCCCTGCGGCGAAGCGATTGGCGTGTAGCGCGCAATCGCCGATCGCGAAGATGTCGGGCAGGCTGGTGCGACATTGCGCATCGACCGCGACACCGTTGCCGCCCTCGGCCCCTGCCGCGATCAGCGGCTGGACTGCGGGGATGATGCCGATGCCGACGATCACCATCTGAGCGGGCAGGACTTCGCCATCGGCCAGACGCACGCCGACCGCGCGGCCGTCCTGCTCCACGATGCAATCGACCCGCGCATTGAGGCGGACATCGACGCCGTGCGCGCGATGCTCGGCCTCGTAGAAGCGCGACAACGGTTCGCCGGCGACACGGGCGAGGACGCGATCGAGCGCTTCGAGCACCGTGACCTTCTTGCCGAACTTGGCGAGAACGGCCGCCGCTTCCAGCCCGATATAGCCGCCACCGATCACCACCGCATGGGTGACGCCCGCCATTTCAGCCCTCATCCGATCGGCATCCGCCCGGGTGCGGACGGTATGGACGCCGACGAGATCGTGGCCGGCGCAGGTAAGCCGGCGGGGCGCGCCGCCGGTCGCCCAGATCAGGTATGTGTAGCCGATCGTCGTACCGTCATCGGTGGTTACCCGATGAGCCTGAGGTTCGACCGCAACGACGCGGCGACTCGTCAGCATCGCCACGTCGCGTTCACCCCAGAAGGCCGGCGGACGGATCAGGATGCGTTCGAACGTCTTGTCGCCAGCGAGATAATCCTTGCTGAGCGGCGGTCGTTCGTAGGGGAGTTCGGGTTCATCGCCGACGATCGCGATCGATCCGGTAAACTTGTTCTGGCGCAGCGCGATCGCCGCCTGCGCACCGCCATGGCCAGCGCCGACAATCAGGACATCGTAGCGATCAGACATCAGCCTCCCCTCGTTCCCTCCCCGACGATCCCGACGGATCGGCCCGGCCTTATGACATCACCTATCCTGCATCGACTTGGCTGATCACGCACGGAAAGGTGTGCTGGCAGGATTTATCAGCCGGCATCCGAATGGCCGACTTCATCCACCGTGTTGAAGTCGGTCGCACGATTGTCGGAACCGGGAGGCCCGTCGTGGCGAAGAATGTGGATCGCCTCGCGCGCGATCGGATCGAGCCCCTCGCCGCCCGCATCGAACCGCGCGAAGATCATCGATTTCATCCGCGGGTCCCAGAAAGCGTGAATATGGTCGGCGGTCTCCACCGCTGCCTTTTCCACGCCCATCGTCGCGAGATTTTTCGCAATCTGGTTGGCCATGTAAACGAGCCGTTCGATCGAATTCATTCCGCAGCGACCGCCTCGATCCGCCGCGAACGACGGGCCAGTTCCTCATAGGCCTCCTGCCACTTGGTCGGTCCATTGGACGGCGTGACCTGGACGGCGGTGACCTTATATTCGGGGCAGTTGGTGGCCCAATCCGAATATTCGGTCGTGACCACATTGGCCTGCGTGTCGGGATGGTGGAAGGTGGTATACACCACGCCCGGCGCCACCCGATCGGTAACCTTGGTCCGCAGCGTCGTCTCGCCCGCGCGCGATGCCAGACGGACCCAGTCGCCCGTCTTCAACCCACGGTTTTCGGCATCGTGCGGATGGATTTCCAGCAGGTCTTCCGGATGCCAGGCGACATTTTCGGTCCGCCGCGTCTGTGCGCCGACATTATAGTGGCTGAGGATACGCCCGGTCGTCAGCAACAGCGGAAAGCGCGGGCCGGTCTTTTCGTCGGTCGGCACATAATCGGTGACGACGAACTTGCCCTTGCCGCGCACGAACGCCTCCATGTGCATGGTCGGCGTGCCCTCCGGCGCGGTATCGGTCGCGGGCCATTGCAGCGAACCACGCGCGTCGAGCGTATCGTAGCTCACGCGCTTGAAGGTCGGGGTCAGCGCCGCAATCTCGTCCATGATCTCGGAGGGATGGGCGTAATGCCAGCCCAGCCCCATCGCATTGGCGACCAGCTGGACGATCTCCCAATCGGCATAACCGTTCATCGGCTCCATCACGCGGCGGACGCGCTGGATGCGGCGCTCGGCATTGGTGAAGGTTCCGTCCTTCTCGAGGAAGGTCGAGCCCGGCAGGAAGATGTGGGCGTAATTGGCGGTTTCGTTGAGGAACAGATCCTGCACGACGACGCATTCCATCGCCGCGAGGCCGGCGGCGACATGCTTGGTGTCGGGATCGGACTGGAGGATATCCTCGCCCTGCACGAACAGCCCCTTGAAGACGCCGTCGACGGCGGCGTCGAGCATGTTGGGAATGCGCAGACCCGGCTCGCTATCCAGCGGCACACCCCAAGCCTTTTCGAACATTTCGCGGGTGGCGTTGTCCGAAACGTGGCGATAGCCCGAAAATTCGTGGGGGAACGAGCCCATGTCGCACGCGCCCTGGACGTTGTTCTGCCCGCGCAGCGGGTTCACGCCGACCCCGGGGCGGCCGACATTGCCGGTGACCATCGCGAGGTTGGCGATCGCCATCACGGTCGAAGAGCCCTGGCTATGCTCGGTTACGCCGAGGCCATAATAGATCGCGCCATTGCCCCCGGTGGCATAGAGCCGCGCCGCCGCCCGAACGTCCTCCGGCGACACGCCGAGCAGCTGCTCGACGGCTTCGGGCGACTTCTTGGGATCGGACACGAACGCCGCCCAATCCTGATATTCGTCCCAGTCGCAGCGCTCGCGGATATAGGTTTCGTTGGCGAGCCCTTCGGTCACGATCACGTGGGCGATTGCGGTCAGCAAGGCGACGTTGGTGCCGGGGCGGAGCGGGAGATGGTGCTGCGCCTCGATGTGCGGCGACTTGACCAGATCGGTGCGGCGCGGATCGGCGACGATCAGCTTGGCGCCCTCGCGCAACCGCTGCTTCATGCGGCTGGCGAACACCGGATGGCCGTCGGTCGGGTTGGCGCCGATCACAAAGATCACGTCGGAAAACTGAACGCTGTCGAAATCCTGCGTGCCGGCCGACGTCCCGAAGGTCGTCTTGAGGCCATAGCCGGTCGGTGAGTGGCAGACGCGCGCGCAGGTATCGACATTGTTGTTGCCGAAACCCTGGCGGATCATCTTCTGGACGAGGAACGTCTCCTCGTTGGTGCAGCGCGAGGAGGTGATGCCACCGACCGAGCGGGTGCCATATTTGTCCTGCAGCCGCTTGAACTCGCTGGCGGTGTAGGCGATCGCCTCGTCCCAGCTGACTTCGCGCCACGGCTGATCGATCGACTCGCGGATCATCGGGTTGAGGATACGCTCCTTATGATGCGCATAGCCCCAGGCGAAGCGGCCCTTGACGCAGCTATGCCCGCGATTGGCCTTGCCGTCCTTCCACGGCACCATCCGCACCAGTTCCTCGCCGCGCATCTCGGCGCGGAAGGTGCAGCCGACGCCGCAATAAGCGCAGGTGGTGATGACCGCGCGATCGGGGGTACCGATCTCGGCGACCTTCTTCTCCTGCAACGTTGAGGTCGGGCAGGCCTGGACGCAGGCGCCGCACGACACGCATTCGGACGAGAGGAAATTCTCGTTCTGCGACGGCGAAATCTTCGACGCGAAGCCGCGCCCGTCGATCGTCAGCGCGAACGTTCCCTGCACCTCGTCGCAGGCGCGCACGCAGCGCGAGCACACGATGCACTTGGTCGGGTCGAAATCGAAATAGGGGTTGGAAACGTCTTTTTCCTGGGCAAGGTGATTGTCGCCCTCATAGCCGTAGCGCACTTCGCGCAGGCCGACCGCGCCCGCCATGTCCTGCAGTTCGCAATCGCCATTGGCGGGGCAGGTCAGGCAATCGAGCGGGTGATCGGAGATGTAGAGCTCCATCACGCCCCGGCGGAGCTTCTTGAGCTTCGGCGTCTGGGTCTGGACCGTCATGCCGTTCATCACCTGCGTGGTGCACGAGGCAGGATAGCCTGCGCGCCCTTCGATCTCGACGAGGCAGAGGCGGCATGAGCCGAACGCCTCGAGATTGTCGGTCGCGCATAATTTCGGGATGGTCGTGCCCATCAGGGCCGCGGCCCGCATTACCGACGTGCCCTCGGGCACCGTCACGCTCTCGCCATCGATGGTGAGCGTCACCATCGACATCGCCTGCGCCGGCGGTGCCTTGGTGCCGAGATCCACTTCACCGAGCCATGCCATTGTAAGCTACTCCGCCGCTTCGGCCGGCCTGGGTGTCAGGCCGAAGTCTTCCGGGAAAAAGTCCAGCGCGCTGAGCACCGGATAGGGGGTGAACCCGCCGAGCGCGCAGAGCGAACCGTATTTCATCGTATCGCACAGATCGCGGAGGATTTCGACCTCTTGCGCGACCGATCGCCTGCCGCCCTTGGCGTTGCGGATCTGGGGCAGTGCCTCGACGCTGTCGGTGCCGCGCTTGCCGCCGGCGATGATGCGATCCATCGTCTCGACCCCGCGCGTCGAGCCGATACGGCAAGGCGTACATTTGCCGCAGCTTTCGACGGAGCAGAATTCCATCGCGAAGCGCGCCATATGCGCCATGTCGGCGGTATCGTCGAAGACCGTGATGCCGGCATGGCCGATCAGCCCGCCATTCTGGGCGAACGTCTCGTAATCGAACGGCATGTGGAACATCGAGGGCGGGAAATAGGCGCCGAGCGGCCCGCCGACCTGCACCGCCTTGACCGGGCGCCCGCTCTCGGTACCGCCGCCGATCTCGTCGACCAGCTCGCCGAGCGTAATGCCGAAGCCGATCTCGAACAGGCCGCCATTCTTGATATTGCCGGCAAGCTGGACCGGCATCGTCCCGCGCGATCGACCGAAGCCGACATCGGCATATTTCTGTGCGCCCTCGGCCATGATGAACGGCACGGCGGCGAGCGAGAGGACGTTGTTGATGACCGTCGGCTTGCCGAACAGGCCGACATGCGCCGGCAACGGCGGCTTCGCGCGTACCTGCCCACGCTTGCCCTCGATCGAGTCGAGCAGAGCCGTCTCCTCGCCGCAGACATAGGCGCCGGCGCCGGTGCGGACCTCGAGCGCGAAGGGGGCTACAATATGCGCCGAGCGGCGGATCGCCGCCTCCATCTTGGCGATGGCATGGGGATATTCGGAGCGGATATAGATGTAACCGGATGCGGCGCCGACGGCGTGGCCCGCGATCGCCATGCCCTCGATCAGGCAATAGGGATCGCCCTCCATCAGCATGCGATCGGCAAAGGTGCCGCTGTCGCCCTCGTCGGCATTGCAGACGATGAACTTCTCGGGCCCCTTGGCATCGAGCACGGTCTGCCACTTGATGCCCGTCGGGAAGCCCGCACCGCCACGCCCGCGCAGCCCGGAAGCCTTGACCTGCGCCACGACATCATTGGATGCCATCGCGCGCGCCGCCTCGAGGCCCTTCCAGCCGCCATGCGCGGCATAGTCCGTGAGGCTCAGCGGATCGGTGATACCGACCCGCGCGAAGGTGAAGCGCTGCTGCTTGGTGAAAAAAGGCAGCGCGCCGACATCGCCGAGGGCGTTGGCGTGGGTACCGTCCAGCACCGCCACAACATCGTCGGGCGTAACCGGGCCGAAGCCGACACGGCCGGCCTCGCTGTCGATCTCGACCAACGGTTCGATCGGGAACAGCCCGCGCGATCCGGTGCGGACCACCTCGCAGCCCGCCGCTTCGAATGCCGCCGCGACCTTGTCCGCACCGAGCGCGATCGATGCCATGTCATCGGAGATGTAAACGCGTTTAATCTCCCTCTCCCCTTCAGGGGAGAGGGTCGGGGAGAGGGGACTGTCCGAAAAACCGGCGGAGCGCTCGTGGCTGGGGACTCCCCCTCTCCCAACCCTCTCCCCTGAAGGGGAGAGGGCTTCCAGGATTGCGTCGGGAGTTGCATCCGCCAGAGGCACACCATCGACCAAGGCGCTGGGACCATTGGCGCACAGGCCGAGGCAATAGATCGCCTCCAGCGTGACCTCGCGATCCGCGCGGGTCTCGCCCATCGGCACGCCGAGACGATCGGCGACGGCAATCTCATTGGCGGCGCCACCGCGCGCCTGGCACGCCTCGGCGCGGCACAATTTGACCATGTGGCGCCCGGCCGGGGCGCGGCGGAAATCGTGATAGAAGGTCAGCACACCGTGGACGTCGGCGCGGCTGAGGTTGAGCCCCTCGGCCACGAACGGGACGGCGGCGTCGGGCACATAGCCGAGCTCGTCACGTATGGCGTGGAGCAGAGGCAGGAGCGCCCCGCGCTCGCTTCTGTGACGGGCAACGAGACGTTCGACGTCGGCAATCTGCTGTTGGGTCAGCGGGGTGTTATCGACCGAAGCGCTCATGCCAGGCGCTCTTTATGCCAGTGGAGTTGATCGGCCATGAATGTCGATATGAAATAATAAGAGTGATCATAACCCGGCTGGAGCCGCAGGGTCAGATCGATGCCGGCCTTCTCGCACGCCGCCTTCAGCAGTTCGGGCTTGAGCTGGCCCTCGAGGAACGAGTTTGCCGCGCCCTGATCGACGAGCAGAGCGGGCACGCGCGCGCCATCCTCGATCAGCGCGACCGCATCATGCTTGCGCCACGCCGACTGATCGCCGCCCAGATAGCCGGGCAGCGCCTTCTGCCCCCACGGCACCTGCGACGGCGCGACGATCGGCGCGAAGGCCGAGACCGCCTTGTAGCGATCGGGGAAGGTCAGACCGATCGTGAGCGCGCCATGGCCGCCCATCGAATGGCCCATGATCGACTGGCGATCGGTATCGATCGGAAACTCGGCCGCGACCAGCGTGGGCAGCTCTTCGGTCACGTAGCTCCACATGCGATAATTCTTCGCGAACGGCTCGACCGTAGCATCGACATAAAAGCCGGCGCCGAGGCCGAAATCATAGGCCGCGGCGGCATCGTCGGGAACACCGTCGCCGCGCGGGCTGGTGTCGGGCGCGACGAAGATCAGGCCGAGTTCGGCGCAGGCACGCCGGAACTCGCCCTTTTCGGTGACATTGGCATGGGTGCAGGTGAGCCCGGAAAGATACCAGACGACCGGCAATTTCGCGCCCGCTTCATGCGCGGGCACGAAAACCGAGAAGGTCATATCGGTGCCGGTGACGGCCGAAGCGTGCTTGTACACGCCCTGGACGCCCCCGAAGGCCTTGTTGGTCGATACGGTTTCCAGGCTCATCGTCACCCGATCAATGCGACATGTTGAAGCAGCAGATCTTGTTGCCGTCCGGGTCGCGCAGATAGGCGCCACGCGGATTGCCGGGCGCTGCGGCGCGCGGCCCCGGGCCGCCGTCGCACGTCCCGCCGTTGGCGACGCCGGCGGCATGCCACGCATCGACCTGCTCATCGCTGGAAGCTGCGAAGCCCAAGGTACCGCCATTGGCGAAGGTCGCGGCCTCGCCGTTCAGCGGCGCACCGACGATGAAGGTGCCATGCCCGCTATTGTAACCGAGCTTGCCGCTTTCGGGCGGGAAGAAGTTGCTGTGGCCGAGCGCGGCCATCGTCGCGTCGTAGAATTTGCGCGATTTCTCGACGTCGTTCGAACCCAAAAATGCGTGCGTGAACATGAGCTTGCCCTCTCCCTTAGTAAACCACGACGCTGCGGATGGACTCGCCCGCATGCATCAGATCGAAACCCTTGTTGATCTCTTCCAGCGACAGAACGTGGGTGATCATCGGATCGATCTCGATCTTGCCGCTCATGTACCAGTCGACGATCTTCGGCACATCGGTGCGGCCCTTGGCGCCGCCGAACGCAGTGCCGCGCCAGTTGCGCCCGGTGACGAGCTGGAACGGCCGCGTGCTGATCTCCTTGCCTGCTTCGGCCACGCCGATGATGATCGATGTGCCCCAGCCGCGATGGCAGGCTTCGAGCGCGGTACGCATCACTTCGGTGTTGCCGGTGCAGTCGAACGTATAGTCGGCACCGCCATCGGTGAGCGCGAGGATCTCGGCGATCGTCGCCGCGCGATCCTTGCCGCGGCCGTCGATGAAATCGGTCATGCCGAAGCGGCGGCCCCATTCCTCGCGATCGGGGTTGATGTCGACACCGATGATCTTGTTGGCGCCCGCCATCTTCGCGCCCTGCAGCACGTTGAGGCCGATGCCGCCGAGGCCAAACACGACGATATTGTCGCCGACCTGGACCTTGGCGGTGTTGACCACCGCGCCGACGCCGGTGGTGACACCGCAACCGACATAGCAGGCCGAGTTGAACGGCGCGTCTTCGCGAATCTTGGCGACGGCGATCTCGGGCAGGACGGTGAAGTTGGAGAAGGTCGAGCAGCCCATATAATGGAAGATCGTCTCGCCCTTGTAGCTGAAGCGGCTGGTGCCGTCCGGCATCAGGCCCTTGCCCTGGGTGGCGCGGATCGCGGTGCAGAGGTTGGTCTTGCCGCTGAGGCACGACTTACACTGGCGGCATTCGGGGGTGTAGAGCGGGATGACGTGATCGCCCGGCTTCACGCTGGTGACGCCCGCACCAACTTCGCGGACGATACCCGCACCCTCATGGCCCAGCACCGAGGGAAACAGGCCCTCCGAATCGAGCCCATCGAGCGTGTAGGCATCGGTGTGGCAGATGCCGGTCGCCATGATCTCGACGAGGACTTCGCCCGCCTTCGGGCCTTCAAGGTCGAGTTCGACGATCTCGAGCGGCTTTTTGGCTTCGAACGCGACGGCGGCGCGGGTCTTCATGGGTGGCTCCTCCTCCCGAAAGGCTTTGCGCGCTCTTAGGCGCGCTTCCCCCAAATCGACAAGCCGATGCGATGTGTTGCATCCTAAATTTGCGGGAGGGTAAGACGTCGCACACAGGCATTGCTTGCTCATGCTGCATGGCTGTGCTGCAAGCGCGAACGTGATTCAGGCTGCCCTCCACCATCTGACGTCCTACCGGTACGACCATCCGGTCATGCTCGGGCCGCAGACGATCCGCCTGCGGCCCGCGCCGCACAGCCGCACCGCGGTCCCCAATTATTCGCTCACGATCCTGCCCGAAAAACACTTCATCAACTGGCAGCAGGACCCGCACGGCAACTGGCTCGCGCGGATCGTCGTGCCAGAACCGACCAGCGAATTCCGCGTGACGGTCGATCTGATCGCCGATCTCGTGGTGATCAACCCGTTCGACTTCTTCGTCGAGGAATATGCCACGCAGCGGCCGTTCCATTACGCGCCCGACCTGAAGACCGATCTGTCGGCCTATTTCGAGGTCGAGCCGCAAGGTGCCCTGTTCGACACGCTCTACGATCGCTTCCGCAATGTTGAGATGGGGACGATCGACTTTCTGGTCGAGATCAACCGCGCGGTGAACCAGGCCGTGGGCTACGTCATCCGCATGGAAGCGGGGGTGCAGTCGCCCGAGGAGACGCTGGAGATCGGCACCGGATCGTGCCGCGATTCGGCGTGGCTGATGGTGCAGCTGCTGCGCAAGCTGGGCTTCGCGGCGCGCTTCGTTTCGGGCTATTCGATCCAGCTCACCCCCGACATCGTTCCGGTCGAGGGCCCGAAGGGCGTCGCGCAGGATGTGGTCGATCTCCACGCCTGGGCCGAGGCCTATGTCCCCGGAGCCGGCTGGGTCGGCATGGACGCGACCTCGGGCCTGTTCGCGGGCGAGGGGCATATTCCGCTCTGCGCGACCCCCCATTACCGTTCGGCCACCCCGATCGAAGGCGTCGTGCTCGAGCCGGTCCATACCGATTTCGGCTTCGCGATGGACGTGCAGCGCATCGCGGAGGCGGTGCGGATCACCAAGCCTTTCACCGAGCCGCGCTGGCAGGCGCTGGACGCGCTCGGTCGCCAGGTCGACGCCGATCTGGAGGCGCAGGATGTGCGCCTGACGACCGGCGGCGAACCGACCTTCGTCGCCGAAGGCGCGGGCGAGGCGCCCGAATGGAATGCCGCCGCGGTCGGCCCGACCAAGGCGGGCTATGCCGACAAGCTGATCCGCATGATGCGCGACAAGTTCGCGCCGGGCGGAATGATCCATCACGGCCAAGGCAAATGGTATCCGGGGGAGAGCCTGCCGCGCTGGGGCTATTCGGTCTATTGGCGCACCGATGGCATGCCGGTGTGGCGCGATGCCAGCCTGATCGCGATCGATGACGGGCAGGCCGTCCGCCAGATCGACGTGGACGAGGCCGATCGCTTCCTGAAGGCGATCGCCGACGCGCTCGATGTGCCGCAGGACTATGTCCAGCCGGCGTTCGAGGATCCGGTCGAATGGTCGATCAAGGAGGCCGAACTCCCCGACAATACCGATCCGACCTCGCCCGAGATCGACGATCCCGAAGCACGCGCGCGGATGGTCAAGGCGTTCGCGCATGGCCTGTCGCGGCCCGTAGGCTACGTCCTGCCGATCCAGGCATGGCAGGCAGCCTCGATGCCGGAGCCACGCCGCTGGAAGAGCGAGCAATGGCGGGTGCGACGCGGCCGGCTCTTCCTCGTGCCGGGCGACAGTGCGGTCGGCTATCGCCTGCCGCTCGGATCGCTGCCTTATGTGCCACCGGCGCAATATCCCTACATCCATCCGCGCGATACCACCGAGCCGCGCGCGCCACTGCCCGATTTCTATGCGCAGGGTCCCATCCCGGCCGGGATCGACCAGCATCCGCAGCGCAGCGAAGCGGTCGTCGCGACCGAAGGCAGCCAGAGCGCGCAGGAGCGGCAGGAACAGGTCATCATCGAGGGCGCGGTCCGCACCGCGATCACGGTCGAGCCGCGCGGCGCCTATGTCGCGGTTTTCCTGCCGCCAACTGAGAGGCTCGAAGATTATCTCGAGCTGATCGCCGCCGTCGAACGAACTGCCGAGGCGACCCGCATCCCGGTCCGTATAGAGGGCTACGCGCCGCCGCCCGATCCACGGCTCAACGTGCTCAAGGTGACGCCCGATCCGGGCGTCATCGAGGTCAACATCCAGCCCACCGCCAAATGGGAGGAGACGGTCGATCTGACCACGAGCCTCTACGAGATGGCGCGCGAGATCAAACTGACCGCCGACAAGTTCCTGGTCGACGGGCGATCGGTCGGCACCGGCGGCGGCAACCATATCGTGCTGGGCGGGCGATCGGTGAGTGATTCGCCCTTCATTCGCCGGCCCGATATGCTGAAGAGCTTCGTGCTCTACTGGCAGCAACATCCATCGCTCTCCTACCTCTTCTCGGGCCTGTTCATCGGGCCGACCAGCCAGGCGCCGCGCATCGACGAGGCGCGGCACGATGGGCTGTACGAACTCGAGGTCGCACTGGCGCAGGTACCCAATCCGTTCGCGGGTGGCGGCGCGGAAACACCGCAACCGTGGCTGGTCGATCGGCTGTTCCGCAACCTGCTGGTCGACGTGACCGGCAACACCCACCGCACCGAGATCTGCATCGACAAGCTCTTCTCGCCCGACGGCCCGACCGGACGGCTGGGTCTGGTCGAGTTTCGCGGGTTCGAAATGCCGCCCGAGCCGAAGATGAGCCTCGCCCAGCAATTGCTGCTGCGGGCACTTACCGCCTGGTTCTGGCGCGAACCGCAATCGGGGAGCCTCGTTCGCTGGGGCACGACGCTCCACGATCGCTTCATGCTGGGGCATTTCGTGTGGGAGGATTTCCTCGACGTGCTCGGCGATCTTCGTCGCGCCGGCTATGATTTCGATCCCGCCTGGTTCGAAGCACAGCGTCAGTTTCGCTTCCCGGTCCACGGCACCGTCACCGCCGGCGGCGTGACCCTGGAGATCGCCCACGCGCTCGAGCCCTGGCCGGTGCTCGGCGAGACCGGCGCGATCGGCGGCACGGTACGCTATGTCGACAGCTCGACCGAGCGACTGCAGGTACGCGCCAAGGGGCTCGTCCCCGGACGGCATATCGTGACCTGCAACGGCCGCCGCGTGCCGATGACCGCTACGGCCACGCAGGGCGAAGGTGTCGGCGGCGTGCGCTACAAGGCGTGGGAGCCGGCCAATTGCCTCCACCCGCGCCTCAAATCGAACGCGCCTTTGACCTTCGATCTGCTCGATACGTGGAACAGCCGTTCGCTCGGCGGATGCGTCTACCATGTCGGCCATCCCGGCGGCCGCAATTATGATACGATGCCGGTCAACGATTACGAGGCGGAAGCCCGTCGCAAGGCGCGTTTCATCGACTTCGGCCACACGCCCGGACGAGTCGAGATGCCGCCCGAAGAGCGGGCAGGGGATTTTCCGATGACGCTCGATCTCAGACGGCCGCTGGGGCTGTGAGGAACGGCACCTAACCATGGCGGGGGGGACCAACATGGCCCAATTGCCGGGCCTGCCCTCATGGGGGCAGGGCTGGCTCGAATCCTATATCGCGCAGGCCGGCGCGGGCGATGTCGTGCGCGGCGACATGGGGCGCGGCGGCAAGTGGTGGAACCATCTGTTCGACGGCGTCGCCACGCTGACCGAGGGCAAGTTGCAGCGGCTGCAGGATCGGATCGGCCGGCAGGTCGACGAGATCGGCACCGCTTTCCGCCTGCCCGGCGATTCGAACGAACGACCCTGGCCGCTCTCCGCGCTGCCTTTGCTGATCGGTGAGGATGAGTGGCGGACGATCTCCGCGGGCGTCATGCAGCGCGCCGAGGTGCTCGAACGGTTGCTGGCCGATATTTACGGCGAGGCGAAACTGGTTGCTTCGGGCAAATTGCCCGCCCCTTTGATCAGCGGATCGCGTCATTTCTGGCGATCGATGATCGGCATGGAGCCGACCGGCGGCCATCGCCTGCACATCTACGCCGTCGATCTGGCGCGCGGACCCGATGGCGAATGGCGCGTGCTGGCCGATCATGTCCGCACGCCGACCGGGGCCGGCTACGCGCTCGAAAACCGGCTGGCGTCGAGCCGGGTGATGGGCACGCTCCAGACGCGGCTCAACCTGCATCGCCTCGCACCCTTTTTCGCCTCTTTCCGCGAAGGCATTGCCGCGGCGTGCAAGCGCTCCGATCCGCGCATCGGGCTGCTCACGCCCGGCCGCTTCAACCAATCCTATCCCGAGCAGGCCCATCTCGCCCGCTATCTGGGCATGCTGCTGGTCGAAGGCGACGATCTCGCCGTCCGCAACGGACGCCTCTACGTGCGGACCATCGAAGGACTCAAGCGGGTCGACGCGCTGTGGCGGCGGATGGATTCGCGCTTCATCGATCCGCTCGCCTTCGATTCGCAGTCGCGGATCGGCGTGCCGGGGTTGATGGATGCGATCGCGAGCGGCGAGGCGGTGGTCACCAACGCGCCCGGCGTGGGCGTGGTCGAATCCGCGGCCTTCGGCGCGTTCCTGCCCGCACTTGCGCGAACCCTGACCGGCGAGAATTTGCTGCTGCCCAATATCGCCACCTGGTGGTGCGGGCAGGAGGGGCCGTGCCGCGAGATGCGGCGGCGGCTGGACGACCTGATCGTTGCACCGGCCTTCGGCGAGCGGGTGGCAGCGGTGCCGGGCCAGCATGTGCTCGGCTCGACCCTCGACAGCAACCAGCGCGCCGCACTCGATGCGGCGATGGCGTTGCGGCCACAGGATTATGTCGGGCGCGAAATCGTCCATCTCTCGACCATGCCGACCGTGGTGAACGGCCGGCTCGTGCCCCGCCCCTTCACCCTGCGCGCCTTCGCGGTGCGCGACGCGAATGGCGCATGGACGGTGATGCCGGGCGGCTTTGCCCGACTCGGCGAAACCTCCGACGAGCGCGCGCCGGTCATGGACGAAGGCGCCTTCTCGGCCGACGTGGGCATCGTCGCGCTCCAGCAGGTCGAGCAGGTGTCGCTGCTGCCGACCTCGGTTGCGATCCGGCGCAATCCGGGCACCCTGCCCAGTCGGGCGGCGGACAATCTGTTCTGGCTCGGCCGCTATCTCGAGCGCGGCGAGGCGACCTTGCGGCTGGTGCGCGCGACGCTTGGCGGCACGATCGACGCCGATTCGGGCGCGAGCCTCGTACCGGTGACGCTCGACCGGTTGGCAACGCTGCTTATTTCGACCGGCGCCTCTTCCGTCATCGATGATGACGACGACGAGCATGCGGACGAGGACGATGGCGCGATCCACGACCTGGCGGAACTCGCGGAAGACGCGCTCGACGGCAGCGGCTTGTCGAGCATTCGCACCTTGTTCGGATCGGCGCACGGGATCGCAGAGGGCATCCGCGATCGTCTCTCCGCCGATGTGTGGCGGTTGATCGATATGCCCTTACCGCCCGCGGCCGGCGGCGACACCGGCGCGCTGCTGGCGCGAACCGGGGCGCTGCAGGAACGCTTCGCGGCGCTCGCGGGGCTGGCGGCCGAGAATATGGGCCGCACCGCCGGCTGGCGCTTCCACGATCTTGGCCGGCGCGTCGAGCGCGGGATGATGGCCTGCCGCCTCACGCGCACTTTCGCTAGCGAGGCGGCGACTGCGGACGATCTGACCACGCTGCTGGATCTGCTCGACAGCCAGATCAGCTATCGCGCGCGCTACATGACCGGGCTGGCGCTCGTGCCGGTACGCGATCTGGTGGCGCTCGATCCGTTCAACCCGCGCAGCCTGGCTTTCCAGGTGGCGCGAATCCGCGAGCATCTCGCCGCGCTCCCCTCGCTTCGCGATGACGGGCTGGAGGAGGACCAGGTCGTGCTCGCGAACGAACTGGCCTTCATGGTCTCGACGGTGAAGGCCGAATCGCTGTCGCCCGCCACGTTGCTCGGCATCGAGAACCGGATGATGGCGCTGAGCGACACGATCGCGGCCCGCTTCTTCCTGCAGGGCTCCGAAACCGTACGCGCGCCCGGGATGACCCTAGCCTGATGCGCTACGCCATCCGCCATCGCACCCGTTTCAAATATGCGTTCCCGGTCCGGTTCGCGCGCTGCAACCTGCGGCTGCGGCCGATCGACTGGGACGGACAGACGACCGAAGACCACGCCGTGGTGGTCGAGCCCGCCGCCAGCCAGACCGCGGTGCGACCAAGCGGCTACCCCGTGAAGACGACCCGGATCGTGGTCGACAGACCGGCGACCGAACTGGTGATCGAAAGCCGCGCCCACGTCACGGTCGACCGCATCGCGCCCGCACCGCTCGCGGACGATCCGACCGTGACGCAAGCCGCCGTCGGCGCGCGCGAGTTGCGCGACCTGTCCGAAATGGCACCCGCCAACTATCTCTTCCCCTCGCCCCTGATCGATGCCTACCCCGAGATCGCGGTTTGGTGCGCGCAGGAATTGCGCCCGGATCGCGGCGTGGTCGAAGCCGGGCTCGCACTCGCGCAGGCGATCCGAACGAATTTTCATTACGACGGCAGTGCCACCCAGCTCGACACCAGCCCGGCCGAGGCCTTCGCCAAGAAGCGTGGCGTGTGCCAGGATTTCGCGCAGATCATGATCTCAGGCGCGCGCTCGGCCGGGCTCGCAGCGGCCTATGTCTCGGGCTATCTGCGCACGATTCCCCCACCGGGCAAAGCGCGCCTCGTCGGTGCCGACGCGACCCACGCGTGGGTGCTTTTATGGTGCGGCCCCGCGCGCGGCTGGCTTGGCTTCGATCCCACCAACGGCGTGACGATGGGGGCGGATCATATCGTCACCGCTATCGGCCGCGATTATGCCGACGTCGCGCCGATCGACGGCATCTTCCTGGGCCGAGACGGCCAGAAGATCGATGTCGCGGTGGACGTCGAGCCTTTAGGATAGAATTGGCACGCGAGGCTTTACGCCGCCTCCAGCCGCAAACGCTCGTCCCGCATGGCCGGCACCTTCTGCGCGATATCGCCCTGCCCCGCCCGCTGCAGCAAGCGGTTGATGTAATCGAGCTTCGCAACGACCGTCTTCGAAAGGTTGAACGGATAGAGATCCGCCTGCCCCATCGATCGATTGATCGCATTCTGCGCAAAGGAAAATGGGCCCCATTCCGCGACCAGCAAACCGGTATCGGCATGATAGGGATCGAAATCGACCGAAGGATCTTCCTCGCGCCAGCTCCATTTGGTCATGCGCATGCCGAACCCGTCGAGCGTCGCCAGCGCATCGATGATATGCATCAGATGCGCGAAGGTCTCGGCGAAATCCTCCCACGGGTGCATGGTCGCGTAGGCCGAGACGTAATCGGACGACCAGCCCGATCCGCCCTCGCCATAATGCTTGGACTTGGCCTCCTCGTAGCTGATCCGCTCGTCGCCGAAGACCTTGCGGAAATTCTCGACCTCGGGCGTGTCCTCGATCAGCCGCGAGAAATAATAATGGCCGACCTCATGGCGGAAATGGCCGAGGAGGGTGCGATAGGGTTCGCCCAGCCCCGTCCGCATCTTCTCGCGCTGGACATCGTCCGCCTCCAGCAGGTTGAGCGTGATGAGCCCGGCATCGTGGCCCGTGGTGATCTGGACGGTACCCGTCTCTTCGCCGATCGGATCGTAGAGGAAATCGAAGGCAAGCCCCGGCGATGTCCTGTTGGCCGACGCTTCGGCAACGGTCTCGATCGGCAGATTGAGGTGAAGCAACGTATGAAAAAGCCGACGCTTGGCCGCCTCGATCTTCGCCCAGCGCTCCGGCACCGCCGGCGCGGTCAGATCGGGAATGGTGCGGTTGTGACGGCAGGCGAGACACAAGGGTTGATTGCCGACCGCCGGTACCAGCCAGTTGCAGATCTTGTAGTCGTTATTGTTGGCGCACACGACCACCGGATGCTCGGCGCCGTTCGCGTCGCGCCATGTGGTCGCGCCGTCGCCCAGGAACAGCAACTGGTCGCTCGCCGGATCATAGCCGAGCGTGAAGGCGCAATTCGGGCATACGCGGACCTCGAAATGGGTCGGGCGCCCGCAATTAGGGCACGGATAAGGCTTCATGATGTGTCCTGAAATGTGATCCCGTTTGCCCGCGATAACGCGGCAGACCACGACAAGTGCCACTTTCCTCTTGTCGAACGGGCGTGCGCTACGCATTTCGTGTAGGAGGAGGATCGATGGCAGATCTGTACACGACTTTGGGTGTTTCGCGCAGCGCTGACGAGGCTGCGATCAAGAAGGCGTATCGTAAGCTCGCCAAGGAGCTTCACCCCGACCGCAACAAGGACAATCCCAAGGCGACCGCCAAGTTCGCCGAGGTGACGACGGCCTACGATCTGCTGTCGGACAAGAACAAGCGCGCTCAATATGACCGCGGCGAGATCGACGAGCAGGGCAATCCCAAGGCTCCGTTCGGCTATGGCGGCGGCGGCCCGCAGGCAGGCGGTTTCCGCCGCGGCGGTGGGGCAGCCGACTTCGGCGATGCGGCGACTGCCGACTTCAGCGATATCTTCGATGGCATTTTCGGTGGCGGGCGGCGCGCCCAAGGCGGGTTCAGCGGGTTCGGCCAACGCGCGCAGCCGCAGCGCGGCGCCGACATGGCCTACCGCCTGCAGGTCGATTTAGACGAGGCCGCAGCGCTCAAACCGCAGCGCATCACCCTGTCCAACGGCAAGACGCTCGATCTCAAGCTCACCGCCGAGGCGGTCGCGGGCACGCCGATGCGGCTGGCGGGACAGGGCGAGGACGGCCCGGGCGGCAAGGGCGACGCGACCGTGACGGTGGAGATCGCCCCGCACCGTTTCTATACGCGGGACGGGGACGACATCCGCCTCAACCTGCCGATCCGGCTCGACGAGGCGGTCAAGGGTGCCCGGATCAAGGTGCCGACCGTCGAGGGCGCGGGCATGCTCACGGTGCCGCCTGGATCGACATCGGGCAAGGTGCTGCGGATCAAGGGCCGCGGCCTCCACCGCCGCGACGGGACGCGCGGCGACCAACTGGTAACGTTGATGATCGACGTGCCGGCCGACGATGCGGCGCTCAAGGCCTTCGTCGAAAGCTGGACAGGCGAGAGTGAACGCAACCCCCGGGCTGCTCTGGGCGTATAGCCCGGCGCTGCCGTAAGGGGCGGTAAGGGACCGACTTTGCAGGAAATCTCGCCCGTATCACCCGAGGAACGGGCCAAACATCCTGAGCAGGCACATCCGCTCGATCAACTGCGACCGCCTGAGCGCGCCTGGGAGGTCATCAAGCGGGTGGTGATCGGCGTATATTCGGATGGCTTCATCCACGCTGGCAATCTGGCCTATCTTGCACTCATCTCGCTGTTCCCGTTCTTCATCGTCACCGCGGCGCTGGCCCATATGCTCGGCCGGAGCCACGATACGACGATGGCGATCGAAAGCTTTCTAAGCGAGCTGCCGCCCACACTGCGCGAC
This sequence comes from Sphingomonas sp. MMS24-J13, assembly GCF_044905095.1. NCBI lineage: Bacteria > Pseudomonadati > Pseudomonadota > Alphaproteobacteria > Sphingomonadales > Sphingomonadaceae > Sphingomonas > Sphingomonas sp. MMS24-J13. Next base: position 4,205,287 of record NZ_CP173258.1, on the reverse strand, counting down.
TTGCTGCGCCGTCCGATCGCCGACGTGTTGGCGCAGCGAACCGGTTCCCTGCTGTGGCTCGGGGGACTGGTCGGCCTGTGGACCACCGGCAGCTTCATCGAGACGATCCGCGACATATTGCGGCGCGCTTACGGTCAACGCTTCACCAAGCCGTTCTGGCAATACCGACTGACCTCGGCGGCCTTGATCATCGGTGCCGTCATGCTGACGCTTGCCGCATTCAGCGCGCAGCTGATGTTCACCGGCGTGGCGGAATTCGTCTATCGCGAAGTGCCATGGGCCGACCGGCTCGTCAGCTGGGTGGGCTGGAGCCGGCTCGCGCCGATCGTCCCGTTGGTGGTCGCGCTCTATCTGCTCTTCTATTCGCTGACCCCGAGCAAATATCGGGTGGGCAAAAGCCCGAAATGGCCGGGCGCGCTATTCACCGCCGTCTCGTGGGTCGCCATTACCGCATTGTTGCCCGCTGTGATGGCATTGCTGGGTGGCTATGACCGCACTTATGGCAGCCTCGCTGGCGTAATCCTTGCCTTGTTCTTTTTCTGGCTGGTAGGGCTGGGGCTGGTGATCGGGGCCCACCTCAACGCGGCACTGGCGGAAACACCGCCGAGCAGCGTAATGGGGCAAAGCGAAGCAGCGGTAAGGGAGGAATGATGGCCGGGCTGATGGAAGGCAAGCGCGGGCTGATCATGGGGCTTGCGAACGACAAGAGCCTGGCTTGGGGAATTTCGAAGGCGTTGGCAGCCCAGGGCGCCGAACTGGCGTTCAGCTATCAGGGCGAGGCGCTCGCCAAGCGCGTGCGTCCGCTCGCGGCACAGGTCGGATCGGACTTCCTGATCGATTGCGACGTCAGCGACATGGCTGCGCTCGACACGACCTTCGCAACGCTCGCCGAAAAGTGGCCGACGATCGATTTCGTCGTCCATGCCATCGGCTTTTCGGACAAGAGCCAGCTGCGCGGCAAATATTACGATACCACCCTCGATAATTTCCTGCTGACGATGAATATCTCGGCCTACAGCTTGGTCGCGGTGGCGCAGCGCGCGCGCGCGATGATGCCGAACGGCGGATCGATCGTCACCCTGACCTATTATGGCGCCGAGAAGGTCATCCCGCATTACAATGTGATGGGCGTCGCCAAGGCCGCGCTGGAGACCAGCGTCAAATATCTGTCGGTCGATCTGGGCCCGGAGAATATCCGGATCAACGCGATCTCGGCCGGCCCGATCCAGACGCTGGCCGCGCGCGGGATCGGCGATTTCAACTACATCTTGAAGTGGAACGAACTCAATTCGCCGATGCGCCGCACGGTGACGATCGAGGATGTGGGCGGCGCCGGGCTGTATCTGTTGAGCGATCTGGCAAGCGGCGTCACGGGCGAGATCCACCATGTGGATGCGGGCTACAACGTGATCGGCATGAAGGCGGAGGACGCTCCGGATATCGCGCTGGCGTAGGATTTCCCCCTCCGCTGAAGGGAGAGGGAGTCGCCCGTCGTAGCGAGGGGGAGGGCACGTGAGGCAATCCGCTTGCGCCCACAAGCCTGGGTTGATTCCCACATCGCCGACTTCCTCTGTTAGGATGCGGGCCTGATTGCCGAAATCGACGGTTCGCAGCATAGCGAGGCAGTCGACTATGATGCACACCGTGACGCCGCATTGATGCAACTCGGTTATCGGACGCTGCTATTCTGGAACAATGATGTGAGCGGGAATTTGGACGCGGTTTACGAGACGATACGGCTCGCTTGTTTCGAGCGCTTGCCCTCACCCTCCCCTCGCTACGACGGGCCCATCTCTCTCGCTTCAGGAGAGCCGAGATGAGCTTCAACACCTTCGGCCGCATGTTCCGCTTCACGACCTGGGGCGAGAGCCATGGCCCCGCCCTGGGTGCGATCGTCGACGGCTGCCCGCCGGGGCTCGACCTGTCCGAAACCGATCTCCAGCCGTGGCTCGATAAGCGCCGGCCGGGCACGTCGCGCTTCACGACGCAACGGCAGGAGCCCGATCAGGTCCGCATTCTCTCGGGCGTGTTCGAGGGGCGCACCACCGGCACGCCGATCAGCCTGATGATCGAGAATGTCGACCAGCGATCGAAAGATTATTCGGAGGTCGCTTTGGCCTACCGGCCGGGCCATGCCGATTATGCCTATGACGCCAAATATGGCCTCCGCGACTATCGTGGCGGGGGGCGATCGTCGGCACGCGAGACGGCGGCCCGGGTTGCCGCGGGCGGTGTCGCGCGGCTGGTGATCCCGGAGGTGCGGATCAGGGCTTATCTGGTCGAGCTTGGCGGCGATCCGATCGACCCGGCGGCGTTCGACGATGGCGAGATCGATCGCAACCCTTTCTTCTGCCCCGACGCCGCCGCCGCTGCGCGCTGGGAGGCGATCGTCGATGGCGCGCGCAAGGCGGGATCGTCGGTCGGTGCGATCGTGGAATGCGTGGCCGAAGGCGTGCCGGCCGGCTGGGGCGCGCCGCTTTACGCCAAGCTCGACAGTGAACTGGCCGCGGCGTGCATGTCGATCAACGCCGTCAAGGGCGTCGAGATCGGCGACGGCTTCGCCGCAGCGCGTCTCACCGGCGAGCAGAATGCCGATCCGATGCGGCCGGGCAACGACGGCAGGCCGGTGTTCCTCGCCAACCATGCCGGCGGCATTGCCGGCGGCATCGCGACCGGTCAGCCGGTGGTCGTGCGTGTCGCGCTCAAACCGACCTCATCGATCCTGACACCGGTCGATACGATCGATCGCAATGGCCAGGCGGCCGACATTCGCACCAAAGGGCGCCACGATCCCTGCGTCGGCATTCGCGCCGCACCGGTGGTGGAGGCGATGATGGCGCTGGTGCTTGCCGATCAGAAATTGCTGCACCGGGCACAGACCGGCCGCTGATCAGGCCGCACGATCGGCCGGAAGTTCGACCTGCGCCGCGGCCGCGGCGAGTGCATCGGTCAGGGCGCGCAGGGTGAAGGGTTTCCGCAGCACCACCGAGTCGCGGAACATCTCGGCCTCGCCCGCTTCGCCGACATAGCCGGTGACGAACAGGACACGCAGATTGGGAAAGCGCAGGCGCACCCGTTCGACCAGTTCGGGCCCGGTCATGCCCGGCATCACCACATCGGTCAGCAACAGCGCGATCGGCTCGTCGCCGAGCCGCTCAAGCGCCTCCGCCCCCGATGCGCACAACACCGTGCGATAGCCGAGCTCGTCGAGCGCGTTGCCGGTTGCCGCGCGCACGCGGGCATCGTCCTCCACCACCATGATCGTCCCGTCGATCCGTGTGGGGATAGGCACCTGCGCGGGTGCGGACGCCTGCTCTTCGGTGTCGCCGCGATGACGCGGCAGATAGATCGAGACCGTCGTACCCTCGCCCAAGGTCGATGCAATCGCGATATCGCCACCCGACTGACGTGCGAAACCGAGGATCTGGCTGAGCCCGAGGCCGGTCCCCTGCCCGACCGGCTTGGTGGTGAAGAAAGGTTCGAACACGCGCTCGAGCGTCTCGGGGCTCATGCCGGTGCCGTCGTCGGTGACCGAAAGATGGACATAATCGCCGGCAGCGAGCGCACCGACCTCCCCATCGCGCAGGCGCACATTGGCGATGCGCATGACGATCGTGCCCGCCCCGTTCATCGCGTCGCGCGCATTGACCGCAAGGTTCAGGACCGCGTTTTCAAGCTGATAGCCATCGACCCAGACGGGCCAGCCATCGGCATCGGCGAGGATACGAACCTGAATCCGCTCGCCGATCGTACGATCGATCAGCTCGGACATGCCACGCAGCAGCGCGCCCGGGTTAGCGGCAGCCGGCAATAACGGTTCGGCCCGCGCGAAGGATAACAAGCGGCGGGTAAGCGCCGCAGCGCGGGTGGCGCCCTCCATCGCGCTGTCGATATGGCGTGCCGCTTCGGCGGCCTGCTGCTCGACCCGCAATTTGGCCATTTCCAGGCCGCCGACGACGACCGCGAGCATATTGTTGAAATCGTGCGCGATCCCGCCCGTCAGCTGCCCCACGGCGTCCATCTTCTGGACCTGACGCAGCCGTGCCTCGGCGGCTTCGCGGGTCTTGCCCTCCTCGACCAGGCGGCGATTGGCCTCGCTCAGTTCGATCGTGCGCGCCGCCACCGCTTTTTCGAGTGCCGCCGAGCGATCGGCGGCGATATCCGCGGTCTCCGCGGCGACCCGGCGCGCCGCCATTTCATTCGCCACCAGCCATGCGAGCGCCAACACCGAAAGGGCGAGGAGAATGCCCACGCCCGAAAGCAGACTCGCCAGGCTGTTGGCCTGATCGGTGCGGCTGGCGGCAGCGCTGGCACGCTGATCGATCAGCGCACCGCCCGCCTTGATGATGTCGCGCAGCACCGTCGTCATCTTGGGCAGGGTGTCCGATTTGCCGGCGAGTGCGAACAGCGACAGAGCCGGCCAGCCCTGCCGGTAATTGGCGCGGGTGGCGGGCAGAGCGAGCTCCTTGCCGCGTTTGGCATAGAGCCCGCGCAGGTGGTCGACCCGCGCCATCTGCGCTGGATCGTCGGCGGTCAGCACCGCGAGATCGTCGATCAGCGTGCCGGCGTGACGCCATTCATCATAATAAAGCGTGCCGGTACGGCGATCGCCGTCGATCACGAAGCGGCCGAGCGATGCCTCGGCGCGGGCGAGCGATCCCTCGACCTGTTCTGTCAGGATGACGACATCGTAGCTGTGCTGCTTGCGCGCGAGCGCCGCATCACGCTGGCTGATGGAAGATTGGACGAGGATGATCAGCGCGACAAGCAAAGCCGCAGCGACGGCAGCGACGATGCCGGCAAGAATACGCGCGCGCGTGTGCGACGTGGCAGCCGGAATTGGCGCACCCTCCCGAAAGCGGATTGGACTATAGCTCTAACCAAAGCATGGTTAAAGAGTCCCTACCGGCCGCCGGCTAGGAGCGCGCCGCGGTTCAGATACAGCCGACGGCTTTGCCTGCAGCCTCGAATATTGCGAGGATCTGGCCGACCTGCTCGTCCGTATGCTCGGCACAGAGCGAGCAACGCAGCAGATAGGTGCCGGCCGGGGTTGCCGGCGGACGCGCGAGGTTCACGTAAAGGCCGCCCTCGAGCAGCGCCTGCCACAGGCCGACCGCAACCTCCTGATCGGGCAGCACGACCGCGATGATTGCCGACTGCGCGGTCGCGGTCGCGATGTTGAAGCCGAGATCGCGCAGGCCTTGGTGGAGCCGCTTCGAATTCTTCCACAGATGCGCGCGCTTGTCGCCCGCATGCATCAGCTTGCGAATCGAGGTGGCGGCGGTTGCCACCACCGACGGCGGAAGCGAAGCGGTGAAAACGTAAGGCCGGCAGACGAGACGCAGCACCTCGAAATCGGGATGGTTGGAGACGCAGAAGCCGCCGACCGTGCCGACCGACTTGGAGAAGGTCCCCACCACGAAATCGATATCGTCGCCGCAGCCCAGTTCCTCATACACGCCGCGGCCATTGGGGCCGAAGAAGCCCATGCCATGCGCTTCGTCGCACAGGATCATCGCGCCATGCTTCTTCGCGACCGCGACCATTTCGGGCAGCGGGGCGATATCGCCGAACATCGAATAGACGCCCTCGAGCACGACCAATTTGCCCGCTTCTTTGGGCAGGCGGCCGAGCCTTTTGTCGAGATCCTCGACGCTGTTGTGGCGAAAGCGGACGATCTCGGCATTGCCGAGCCAGCAGCCATCATAGATCGACGCGTGGCTGTCGGCATCGAGGATGATGTAATCGCCCTTGCCGGCCAAGGTCGAGATCACGCCGAGATTGGCCTGGTATCCGGTCGAGAAGACGATCGCGGATTTGGTGCCGTAAAATTCGCGCAGCGCCGCCTCGACATCGCGGTGCGGATGATAGGTACCGTTGAGCACGCGGCTGCCGGTGGTGCCCGAGCCGAATTCGTCGAGCGCTTTCTTGCCGGCGGCGATGACGTCCGGATCGAACGTCATGCCCATATAATTGTAGGTCCCGAGCAGGATCGTCTCCTTGCCCTGGATCACTGCCAGAGTGGGCGACTTTACCTCGGTCATCACGATCGCGAAGGGATCGCGCACGCCGGTGGCGAGCAGAGCCTCGCGCTCCTTGATGAGCGGCTGGAATTTCGACAGCAGATCGTGCTTGCCGCTGGGTGTCGGCAGATCGGCGAGGCTCACATCCTCGGGCGTGTCCAAAGCGTCGCTCATCGTGCGTCTGCCACCAGTTTCTGGACCGAATCGACCAATTGGCCGACCGTCTCGATCTCCGCCTGCATATTCATGGTGATGAGGATATCGAACTCGTCTTCCACCGCGGCCACGAAATCCATCACTGTCAGGCTATCCCATTCGAGATCCCCGGCAAAAGTGGTGCCATCGGTGAGGGGGATGCCCTTCTTGTTGAAAGGGCGGATCTGATCGGCCACCCGTTCGAAAATTGCGTCGCGTTCGCTCATGCGTCCAGTCTTTAGGCAAGGAGTGGGCGGGTTGCCAGCCGAATGCGGCGGGCTTGTGACGAGGGTGGGGCAGAGGCTATCGCGTCCCTTGGGCAAAACGGGAATCGGCATGGCGGATGGTGAAGGCTACAAGGCGTCGGCATCCGGCGCCAATGCGAGCAACATGCTGCGCACCGCCCAGCAGATCCAGTATCAGCTCAGCCAGATGGCCGATCAGAAGGCCTCGATGCTGATGGCCGCAACCTTCGTGATCTTCACGATTACGATCGGTCAGGCGCGCGACGGCAAGATGCCGGCATCGGCGTTGCTGGTGCTGGGCGGCTTTGCTTTCGTTTCGGCGATCCTGGCGGTGCTGGCGGTTTTGCCCGCGGTGGGCGCCAGCAAGGGTGGCCGGATCAACCTGCTGTTCTTCGGGTCGTTCAGCACGCTCGAAGAAGAGGATTATATCGAGCGCCTGCTGGCGACGCTGGAGACCGACGAGACGATGTTCCGCACGATGGCGACCGACATCTACCAGAATGGCAGGGTGCTCGCCCGCAAGAAGTACCGGCTGCTGGGTTATGCCTATCGCGTGTTTCTGGTGGGGCTGACGGCTAGCCTGATTACGCTGCTGGTCTATCGATTCTAGAGCCAGCCTGCCGTCCGATACCATTGCGCCGTGTCAGCCAGCCCCCGCTCGGTCCCCACCTCCGCCTGCCACAATGCCACTGGCGGTTGCGCATGCGGCGCGGCCGCCCAGTCCGGGTGGCAGAAATAAGCGACACGATCGGGGGTAAGCTTGGCTTTGCCGCGGCGGATCAACCGATCGGTCCTCGCACCCAGCATCAGCAGCCCCTTGGGAATCGGCAAGGGCAGCACGCGGCGGCCGACCGCGTGGCCGATCGCACGGGCGAAATCCTTTGTACCCCAGCCGCCTTCGCGGCCGTCATCGGGCTCATAGGTGCGGCCGAAGCTGGCTTCGGCGGCAAGACAGGTGAGAATCAGGCGACAAAGATCGGCGACGTGGATCACCGAAAGATTCCCGCCGGGCGGCAGCGGAACCAGCCGCCAGCGCGCCAGCCGGAACAGTTCGAGCATCTCGCGATCGCCCGGGCCGTAAATGGCGGGCGGGCGGATGATCGTCCAGTCGAGGCCGGCGGCGATGACGGGCTCCTCGGATATCGATTTGGACCAGCCATAGGTCGAAAGCTGCGGCTCTCGCGCGGCGAGTGAGGAGATGTGGATGAAACGGCGGATGCCTGCCTGCGCGGCCGCCTCCACCATATTCTCGGTCCCGACGATGTTGCCGTGGGTGAAGGCCTGCGTGTCGCCGTTGATGACGCCGGCGACGTGGATCACCGCGTCGCAATCCTGAACCAGCGCCGCGAGGCTGTCGGGACGATCGAGAGCGCCTTCGCTCCAGCTCACGCCTTCCGCTGCCGGCTGCGGCCGGCGGGTGAGCGCGCGGACCTCGTGGCCGGCCGCCACGGCCTGCGCGATCAGGTGCGACCCGACGAAGCCGGTCCCGCCCGTGATCGCGAGTTTCATCCCAGCAGCACCAGATGATCGCGATGCACCATCGCGGCCCGCGGCGCATAGCCGAGCAAGGAAGCCTGGGCATCGCTGCGCGTGCCGATGATCCGCGCGGCATCGGCGGCATCATATTCGGACAGGCCGCGCGCCACCGTGCCGCCGGCAGGATCCGCAATCTCGATCACATCACCGCGCGCGAAATTGCCGTCGACGCCGATGGCGCCCGCGGCGAGCAGACTCGATCCCGCGCGGAGTGCCACCACCGCGCCGGCATCGACCGCGATCCGCCCACGCGCGGTGAGGCGGCCGGCAAGCCACGCCTTGCGTCGTCCGGCGCCTGGCCGTGCGAGGAAGATCGTGCCGCGCCCATCGACGGCGAAAGCGGACAAAGGCCGATCACGCTTGCCCGAGACGATCGCGAGATGCGCACCGCCCGCCTGTGCGATCGCGGCGGCCTGAAGCTTCGAGATCATGCCGCCCGAACCCATGCCCGAATCGGAGCCCGAATCGGCCATCGCGCGGATCCGGGCATCGATCTCACGCACCTCGACGATGCGGGTCGCGGTGGGATCACGCGACGGATTGGCGGTGTAGAGGCCGTCGATATCGGACAGCAGGATCACGCCCTGCGCATGCGCCGCCTGCCCGATCCGCGCTGCAAGCCGATCATTGTCGCCGAAGCGTATCTCCTCGGTCGCGACCGAATCATTCTCGTTGATCACCGGGACGACGCCGAGCGCGAGCAGGCGATCGAGCGTGGCAGCGGCGTTGAGGTAGCGGCGGCGATCCTCCAGATCGTCGAGCGTCACCAGTATCTGCGCCGCGGTGATCCCTTGCGCTTGAAGCAGTTCGGCCCAGGCCTGGCTTAGCCCGATCTGCCCGGTGGCGGCGGCGGCCTGCGCGTCTTCGAGGCTGGCCCGGCCGCCCTTGGCCAGGCCGAGGCGGCGCGCCCCGAGCGCGATCGCCCCTGACGAGACGATCGCGACCTGCTGGCCGGCGCGAACCCGCTCCGCCACATCGGCGACGACGCCCTCCAGCCAGTCGCGCCGGATCGCGCCGGACGGATCGACCAGCAACGCCGAGCCGATCTTCACGACCAGCCGCGCGCAGGCGTCCGGTGCAAAGCGGGCGGCGATATGTAGGTCGTTCGACATGCGGCTCTCGCCTAATGCGTGCATGGCGGATTGGGAAGTTCGCGCCGCTTGCGAACGCTCTATCATCTGTTAGCTTTCCCGAGTCGGACTCACGAGGATGCGCCGTTCCAGGTGCACCCGGCTCCGGCGCAGGAGAGCAAGATGCATGTAGGGCTGGCGACGGGGTTCGCGCATCAGCGCGGCGATGCCTATCCGGACGGACGTTTCATCCGCGAAGAGCTGGAAAATGCCGTGCTGGGCGAGGAGCTCGGCTACGATTCGATCTGGATCACCGAGCATCATTTCACCGATTATTCAATGTGCACCAGCCCGCTGCAGGCTTTGTCCTATCTGGCCGGGCGGACCCGGCGCGTGCTGCTCGGTACGCAGGTGATCGTGGTGCCGTGGCACGATCCGGTGCGGCTGGCCGAACAGATCATCATGCTCGATCACATGTCGAACGGGCGCGCGGTGCTCGGGTTCGGGCGCGGGCTGGCGCGGCACGAATTCCAGGGCCTGCGGATCGATCAATCGCGCGCGCGCGAATTGTACGACGAGATATTGAGTATGGTGATCCCGGCGATCGAGACTGGGGTGATCGAGGGCGGCGCGACGTTCAACCAGCCGCGTCGCGAGCTGCGGCCGCGGCCGCTGCGCAGTTTCGACGGGCGCAAATTCTGCGGATCGTTCAGCGATTCGTCGCTCAAGGTCGCGGCTGAGCTCGGGTTCGGGCGGATGGTGCTGATGTTGCCGCAGCGCGGCCAGGATCTGCCCCCCGACGATTATGACCGCGTGTGGAAAGAGGTGCACGGCGCCGATAGCCGGCCGCCTGCACCGATCGTTTCGGGCCAATATTTCGTCGACGATAGCGCCGATCGCGCGCTGGAGTTGGGGGCGCTCTACACGAGCCACACGATGCGTGCGGCGGTCACGAATTACGAAATGACGAACCCCGACATCGCGAAGATCCCCGGCTATGAATCCTACGCCAAGCGGACGATTCCCGCCGACAAGGTCGAGGATGTGATCGAGCAGTTCGGCCACACCGTCATCGCCGGCACGCCGCAGATGGTGATCAAACGGATGGAGGAACTGAAGCGGGTCTACGGCCCGCAGGCCTTCCTGCCGCACGTCTATTTCGGAGGCATGCCGCAGGAGGAAGCGCTGCGCAGCATGCGGATGTTCGCGCGCACGGTGATGCCCGAAGTGAAAAGCTGGACCGCCGAAAGCTCGCTCGACAATGCGTTTTTGATGGCGGCCTGAACGAACGTCGCCTCCGCGCAGGCGGGGGCGACGGGCTTAGATCGGCGACCACGCCTCGGCGTCTTCCTTCTTCGGCTCCACCGGGCCGAGCAGGTCGACGAAATAATCCAGCGCCTCTTCCACGCCGGTCCCGGCCGCACCCGAAAGCAGCAGAACCTTTTCGCCCGACGCTTTGGCGAGCTTCTTCGCGATCTTGGCGACCTCCTTGGGATCGACGGCATCGATCTTGTTGAGCGCCAGCACCTCGGGCTTGTCGACAAGCCCCGCGCCATAAGCGTCGAGTTCACCGCGCACGACCCGCCAGGCCTCGACCGGATCCTCGCCGCTTGCATCGACCAGATGGAGCAGCACGCGGCAGCGTTCGATATGGCCGAGGAAGCGATCGCCGATGCCGGCCCCCTCCGCCGCGCCCTCGATCAGGCCGGGAATATCGGCGATGACGAACTCACGCCCGTGCCGGCTGGCGACACCGAGCTGAGGGCGGATCGTCGTGAAGGGATAGGCGCCGACCTTGGCGGCAGCGTTGGTGACCGCATTGATGAAGGTCGATTTGCCCGCATTCGGCAATCCGACCAGCCCGACATCAGCCAGCAGCTTGAGCCGCAGCCACACCCACATCTCCTCGCCCGGCCAGCCGGGACCGTGCTGGCGTGGGGCGCGATTGGTCGAGGTCTTGTAGCTGGCATTGCCGCGCCCCCCATCGCCCCCGCGCAGGAAGACCCGCCGTTCGCCCGCAACGGTGAAATCGGCGAGCACGGTCTCCTTGTCCTCGGCGATGACCTGCGTGCCGATCGGCACCTTGATGACCAGATCCTCACCGCCCGGCCCGGTGCAGTTGGATCCCGCGCCGGGCATGCCACGCTGCGCCTTGAAATGCTGGGTGTAGCGGAAATCGATCAGCGTGTTGAGATTGGGGACGGCTTCGAAGATGATATCGCCACCCTTGCCGCCATTGCCGCCGTTCGGGCCGCCATATTCGATGAACTTCTCGCGCCGGAACGAAACCGCGCCGGGACCGCCGCTGCCCGAGCGGATGAAGATCTTGGCCTGGTCGAGAAAATGCATGTGTATCGCCTACCCCACTGGGACGCGGATGCGAAGCGCGGCGTGCCGTTGGGGCTCTTTGAGAGTGAAGGAAGCGCCGGCAGGCGCCCAAATTCTATGCTGCGAGCGAGGCGACTTCCGCCGGAGGTTCCGCAACCCTCTCGCGGGCGAACAGCCGAGTCGGGACCTCACAGCGCCGGCCGAGGCTGTACAATTCGCTCACCGCGCCGGTCGGGCGGAAACCGAGCTTGGACAAGACGCGTCCCGACGCCGGATTGTCGATCGCATGGCACGCCCGCAAGCGCGGCAGCCGCAGACTAGCATCGGCCAGATCGACCACGGCGCGGCCGGCCTCGGTCGCGATGCCCTTGCCCCAGTGCGCGCGAGCGATCCAATACCCCAACTCGGCCTCGTCCTGATCGCCATTCAGCCCGATGCCGCCGACCAATTCGGCCGTATCGCGCAGGAAGACCAGAAAGCGTGGCCGGTGCGGCACCGGGGGCGAGGCCAGGAAGCTCTCGGCATCGCCCAGCGCGTAAGGCCAGGGCGCCCGCGCCAGATTGCGGATGATCGCTTCGTCACCGATCGCACGGGACAATGCCGGGGCATCCTCCGCCCAGCCGGGACGCAGCAACAGCCGCGTTGTGATCGCAAACATGATCGTACTCCCTGGGTCCATTTTTATCGCCGGTGCATGACGCTCCGGAGACAGCGCGGTTTCAGGGAGATATGAAAAAAGGGAGCCGGTGCGACCCGTCTCCCTGGCGGTCCATCGCGATGGACCTTCGGGTCGCCCTTGGGACGACCCGTTTTCACGTTCGTCCGTTTATTCGGCAGCTTCCGCCATGACGCTCACGAACGAGCGGCCGAGCTTGCCCTTGTGGAAGGACACGCGGCCCTCGACGAGCGCAAACAGGGTATGGTCCTTGCCCATACCGACATTGGTGCCCGGATAGACCTTGGTGCCACGCTGGCGAATGATGATGTTGCCGCCGATCACGGTTTCGCCACCGAACTTCTTGACGCCCAGACGACGCCCGGCCGAATCACGACCGTTGCGCGACGAACCGCCTGCTTTCTTATGTGCCATTGCTCTCTAGCTCCCGATCGCGCTCAGGCTTCGGCAGCCGCGGGTGCGGCTTCCGGAGTCGCGGCCTTGGCGGCCTTCTTTTCCGCCTTGTGATCGCCGATCGCGGTGATCTGCAGGACGGTATGATACTGGCGATGGCCGTTGCGGCGACGATAATTGTGCCGGCGGCGCTTCTTGAAGACGATGATCTTGTCACCGCGACCCTGCGCCAGGATTTCAGCCGAGACCGTCAGGCCTTCGACAGACTTCAATTCCGAACCATCGCCGGCAAGCAGAACGTCCAGCGTGACGGCTGCGCCGGCCTCGCCTTCAAGCTTTTCGACAATGATCTTGTCTCCGGGGGCAACGCGATACTGCTTGCCGCCCGTGCGCACGATAGCGAACATGGCCCTCATCACTTCCGATTCTGTAGATCGCGTAAACACACCCCACACGGGGGGTCTCTGCGAAAGACGGGCCACCTATGGGCAAATGGCGCGAGTGTCAAGGTCGACTCCTCGCGCCCGCAACCCCGTTACTGGCCCTGGCGGTTCAATTCCAGGAACCTGCGAAAACAGCCCGACTGGCCATAGCTGCCGGTGGGCGAACAACTGTCGGGCAAACCCTGACGGCTGACATATTCGAGCACCTTCGCGGTACCGGCCCAACTGCCGTCGCGCGCCGCATTATATTCCTTTTTGCGCAGCGCCTTGGGGATACGGTAGCGCTCGCTCTCAGGCTGACGCGCGCATACCACGATCTCGTCGGGCGCGCTGCGCGGGCACGGCTCGTCGCCATAGACGACCAAGGTCGAGATCCGCTCGGGCGGTGGCTTGTCGGCGGCCGACGCGACCGTGGGCGCCAGCAGCAGCACAGTGAGCAGGATGTATTTCATTGGCCCTTCTCCGTCACGAGCGATGACGCCGGCCTGAACGGAGCGGTCATTGCGGCTCGGGCAATTCGGCCCGCTCGGTCTGCTTGGCCTTCTTCTCGGCCCGCGAGGCGGCGATCTGATTCTTCAGGCAGGAGCTACCGCCTCCACCGCCGATATTGCTGCACGAAGCCGGTCCGGTGTTCACGCCGCCGACCGACGAGACCGCGGCGGCACGGCCGGGCTGTTGCGAGGCGGGCAGCGCTCCCGATCGCAAGGATTTCGGAATGCGGTAACGGTCGCCTTCGGGCGCACGGACGCAGATCGTGTTCGCCGGGCAAGGATCGTTGCCATAGACGATGAGCGAGCCACCACCGGCTTGCGCGAACGCACTTCCGCCGATGCCGACGGCCAGCGCCGCAGCCGCGGCAAACGAAACAAGCTTGATCATGGCCGTCACTCCTCCACCGCCCGAACGCGCAGGGCGGGTATCATATCCGTTCCGAAAGCCCGATCGCGACGCGGCAGCCGAGCCTGATCGCCGCCGAGAGCAAAGGATAAGCCGGGGCGCGCTCCGCACCCGCCGCAAGCGCGGTATCGAGATGCTCCACCTCCTCTGCGCGAAACTCGGTGATCGCTTCGGTCAGTTCGGGATCGCTATCGCCCAGTCGATCGATCTGTGCGCCATAATGGCGATCGATCTCGGTCTCGACCGCGGCGGTACACGCCATCGCCGCCTCCGCACCGATCAGCGCGGTCGCGGCGCCGAGCGCGAAGCCCGCGACGTGCCAGAGGGGCGCCAAAGCGGTCGGCCGCACGCGCCGTTCGCCCAGCATCGCATCGAAGCGCGCACGATGCCGCTCCTCCTGCGCTGCCATCCGTGCGATCGCGCGGGCGGCGGGATGGCGACTTCCCATCACCGCAAGCTGGCCGGCATAGATGCGGGTCGCGCCGAATTCGCCGGCCTGATCGACGCGCAGCATCGCCGCGCGCTCCGCGGCGCCGGGCGGGGTCAGCGACTCGGACGACGACATAGCGACAGCACGGCGAGGCCGCCCAGGATCGAGAAGATCGCGTTGAAGCCGGCAAGGCTGATGCCGAACATCGTCCATTGCGGCTCGTCGCAGCGGATGATCGGCGCGGACAGGATCGCCTTCAGCAGATCGGCACCGCTACCCGATACCAGCGCGGTGCAATGTTCGGGGCCCTTCCACAATTTATATTCGACGCCGGCGTGAAAGATACCGAGTCCGCCGCTGACGAGGACCGCGATGCCGGCCAATATGGTCAGCGGGCGGCTGAGCGGGGTCCTGGCAAGCAGGATGGCGAGCAGCGCAAGGACCAGCGCCACATAATGCGGGTAACGCTGCCACATGCACATTTCGCACGGGACCAGCCCGCCGATATATTGCGATCCGAGCGCACCGCCGAGCAACAGCGCCGGGATCAGCAGCGCGAGGATACGGGCCTTGGCGAGCATCAGGGCTTCTTCTTGACCGGCGCCGCCGGGATCGGCGCGGGCGTAGCGGCCGCCATCTGCGTCGCACCACCCAGGCGTGCAATCGTCTTGATCGCATAGTCGAGCTGGAAGTCGGTCACGCCGGCTTTCTTGAGACTATCGGGCGTCGCCGAGAAGCGCGGATCGGGAATCGCATCCTCTTCCAGGACGCCGTTGTCGACCTTGGCCTGGTTAAGCAGGTGGCGCTTGAGATCGGCTTCACGCAGACGCGGGCGCGATTTGTAATCGGGATCGTTGAGCTGCGGCACGATGATGTCGGGCTCGACACCGCCTTCCTGCACCGATCGACCCGACGGTGTGTAATAACGCGCGGTCGTCAGACGCAGCGCGGTCGTATCGGTCAAAGGCAGCAACGTCTGGACCGAGCCCTTGCCGAAGCTGCGCTCCCCCATCACGATCGCGCGGCGCTGATCCTGCAATGCGGCGGCGACGATCTCGGCGGCAGAGGCCGACCCGGCATCGACCAGCACGACCAGCGGCAGGCCGTGCGCGTCATCGCCGGGCTTGGCATAGTAACGCTCGATATCGGTCTTCTCGCGGCCGCGCTGCGAGACGATCTCGCCATGCGTCAGGAACGTGTCCGACACCTCGATCGCCTGATCGAGCAGGCCGCCGGGGTTCGAGCGCAGATCGATCACATAGCCGAGCGGACGCCCGCCCGCCGCCTTGTCGATCGCGGCGATCGCGTCGCGCACGCCCGGGCCGGTGACCTTCGAGAAGGTGTTGATGTTGATGATGCCGACATGATCCTTCAGCTCCCACTTGACCGCCTTGATCTGGATGATCTCGCGGGTCAGCGTAAGGTCGAAGGGCTTGTCGCGGCCGGGGCGGACGATCGTGATCTTGATCTTCGTGCCCGGATCGCCGCGCATCTGATCGACGGCTTCGTCGAGCGAACTACCATAGATCAACTTGCCGTCGATGTTGGTGATATAATCGCCCGGCTTGACCCCGGCCTTGTAGGCCGGCGTATCCTCCGTTGCGGCGACGACCTTGACGGCGCCTTCGTCCATCTGGACGGTGAGACCGAGGCCGCCGTAATTGCCCTCGGTCGTCGCTGTCATGTTCTTGAAATCGCGCTCGTCCTCATAGGCCGAGTGGGGATCGAGACTGGCAAGCATGCCGTCGATAGCGCCCTTGATCAGCGTCTTGTCGTCGACCTTGTCGACATAGTCCGCCTTGACCCGTTCGAACACGGCCATGAACTGGTCGAGTTCCTTGTAGCTGTCGACGTCGCTGGCCGCGAGGCCGGCGGTCACCGCGGGCAGGAGGGCCATGGCGGCGACCAGGCCTCCGGCACGCAACAGGGTCTTACGCATCGTGTGGGAATCTTTCATCGGAACGATCAATGTAGCGCCTGCCGTCCGCAAGTGAAACCGCCTTGCATGCGTGCGGCTGAACCCATCATTGCGCGGACATCCCCGCGACATCGACCGGACGGCCGTCGTGCCGCAGTTCGATCGTCAGCCGGCGCGCGCGCTCGCTCATCTGCCCGACCGCGGCGCCGCGCACGACCGGAACGCCGCTCTGCATAAGGGTATGATCGAGTCCGGTCAGCAGCGTCGTCCAGCCACGTCCATGGTCGATGATCACGATCCCGCCATAGCCGCCGAAGGCGCCGGCATAAGCGATGCGGCCGGCCGCGGGCGCGATCACCCGTGCGCCGGGCGCCGTCAGCAAAGTGAGGCCGCGCGCGCGCCATCCGCCGTCGATCCGCTCGCCCGTGCCGCTCACGACCATGCCGTGCGCGGGCAGATCGTAGATCGCGGCGGGCCGGGCGGCGGGTGTATCGGGCGGCGCGGGGAGCGTCATCAACCGTGCGCTTTGCGCCTTTTCGTAGCCGGAAAGCGCGACACTGCGTTCAGCAAGGATGCGGGCGGCTTCCGCGCTCGCCACCCGCGTGTCCGCCAATTGCTGGCGGACAGCGGCCGCTCGCGCCGCCACGATGGGGCGAACCGCTGCGAGCAAGGCATGGGTATGGATCAGATCGTCGATCGAACGCGGTTGCGCCAGCGCGAGAGCGGGCGGGCGAAGCGCGATTCGCTCGATCGCTGCCAGCAGGCGGGCGAGCGGGGCCTGCGCATCGCGCCACGCGGCACGCTGGGCGGCATATTGGCGATCGAGTTCGGCGACGCGGGCCTCGGCCGCCTCGGTACGACCGTCGGCCGAGGGGCCGGCCAGCGCGAGAGCGAGCGCCAGCAACATCAGCCTTCGCGATGATAGGGATGGCCGGCGAGGATGCTGGTGGCGCGCCACAATTGTTCGGCCAGCATCGCGCGCGCCAGCATGTGCGGCCAGGTCATCGCGCCGAAATTGAGCAGCAGGTCCGCATTCGCCCGTTCGGCATCCGCGAAGCCGTCTGCCGCGCCGATCAGGAAGCGCGCCTCACGCATCCCATCATCGCGCCAGCGCCCGAGCCGTTCGGCAAATGCGAGCGAGCCTAAGGTCTGGCCCTTTTCGTCGAGCATGATGGTCACCGCCGATGGCGGCAAAGGCGGCATGCGGCCGCCGCGATCGGGCAGTTCGGTCACTTTCGTCGGCCAGCTTATGCGGCCAAGATAGCGCGCGACCAGATCCGCCTCGGGCCCGCGTCCGATGCGGCCGCGGGCGAGGATATGGAGCAGCACTCAGGCGGTGCCGGCGGCCTCGACCGCACGCGGGGCGTCACCGAACGCCCACATCCGCTCCAGATTGTAGAAACTGCGCACCTCGGGGCGAAAGAGGTGGACGATGATGTCGCCGGCATCGATCAGCACCCAATCGGCGATCGGCATGCCTTCGACCCTCGGGCTACGGCCGGTCTGCGCCTTGATCTTCTCGACCAGCTTCGATGCCATCGACCCGACCTGGCGGCTCGAACGTCCCGAGGTCACGACCATGTAATCGGCGATCGAGGATTTGCCGGCGAGCGGGATCGACACCGTCTCGACCGCTTGATCGTCCTCGAGCGAATCGAGGACCATCCGATGGAGTGCGTCGATACTGTCGGTCGGATCGGCGGGGGGCTCGACAGCCGTGGGACGCGAAGCAGTGACGGGCAAGATACCTCCTAGGGAAGCAGACGACGCGACACGGGATCGCGCAATCCGTGGGTTTTCAGGGATGAAGGCCAGTCGGGCGACAGCGCGCGGACCCGCGTTGCGGAAGTGGGATCGGGTCGGAAGCGCAACAGCACGAGCGCCGGCGGACTCCAAATCGTCCATTTTTTCAAAGCGCCCCCGCGCCGGACGAAGCGCTTGAGCCACCCCATGGCCGGAGCCCTGAGAGCGAGACTATCATAACCCGGACGGGCGATCACGGCAATGGGCACGATTCGCGCGATCCTCCGCCAGTCGCGCCAGCGGTGGAACTGGGCGAGATTATCCGCCCCCATCAGCCAGATGAAGCGACGATGCGGGTAGAGCCGAACCAGCTTCGCAAGCGTCTCGGCGGTGTAGCGCGTGCCCAGCCGGGCCTCGATCGCGGTTGGCCGGATACGCGAATGACGCGCGACCGCATTGGCCGATGCGAGCCGCGCGGCGAGCGGTGCCATATCGTTCGCGCCGTCCTTGAGCGGATTGCCCGGCGACACCAGCCACCACAGATCCTCGAGTCCGAGCGCATCGATCGCGAACAGGCTGATCCGACGATGGCCGTTATGGGCGGGGTTGAACGATCCGCCGAGAATGCCGGTGGGGATCATGATGAGGGCCGACGTCCAGCCGATCGACACCCAGACAGAGACAGACGCGCTCGCCTCAAACCGTTTTCTTATCCTCAACCAGGATTTTGGTCATGACCGAAATGTATCGCCCGCCATCCCAATTCAAGGCCTGGTCTGACCAGTTCCCCGGACCAGCCACTTGTAGGTCGTGAGCCCCTCCAGCGCGACGGGGCCCCGCGCATGCAAGCGCCCGGTCGAGATGCCGATTTCCGCGCCCAGCCCGAATTCACCGCCATCGGCGAACTGGGTCGAAGCGTTCCACATCACGATCGCCGAATTGACCTCGTTGAGGAAATGCTCGGCGGCCGCAGCATCCCCAGTCACGATCGCATCGGTGTGATGCGATCCGTGCGCGGCGATGTGCGCCATCGCGCCTTCAACCCCGCCCACCAAAGCGACCGAGAGGATCGCGTCGAGATATTCGGTGTCCCAATCCTCGTCCGACGCCGGCAGCGCGCGCGGTTCGATCGCGCGAACATCCTGCGTACCGCGCAATTCGCAGCCGGCATCGGCCAGAGCAGCGAGCAAGGGCGCGGGATCGGGATAGGCGCGATCGATCAACAACGTCTCGGCCGCCCCGCAGACGCCGGTGCGGCGCAGCTTGGCGTTGAGGGCGATCGCGATTGCCATCGCCGGATCGGCCGCGCGGTCGACATAGACATGGTTGATGCCGTCGAGATGGGCGAGGACAGGCACCTTGGCCTCGGCCTGGACCCGCGCGACCAGCCCCTTGCCGCCGCGCGGCACGATGATGTCGATCAAACCGGTCGCCGTCAGCATCGCCCCCACCGCGCTGCGATCGGCGACGGGCACCAGCTGGATCGCATCCTCGGGCAGGCCGGCGGAAACCAGTCCTTTGACCAGGCACGCGTGGATCGCGCGATTGGTCGATCGCGCTTCGGATCCCCCGCGCAGGATCACCGCATTGCCCGCCATCATCGCCAGCGCGCCGGCGTCGGCGGTGACGTTGGGACGGCTCTCGTAGATGATGCCGATCACGCCGAGCGGCACGCGCACCCGCGACAGTTCGAGCCCGTTGGGACGCTCGCGGCGATCGATCGTCTCGCCGACCGGATCGGGCAGGCCCGCCACGGCTTCCAGCCCCGCTGCGACGCCTTCCAGCCGGACCGGATCGAGCCGCAGCCGATCGAGCATCGCCGGCGAAAGCCCGGCCGCGGTCGCGCGCTCCATATCCTCCGCATTCGCGGCGAGGATGATCGGCATATTGTCGCGCATCGCCTGCGCCGCGCCGCGCAGGGCCTGCGCCTTGATGGCGGTCGGCGCGAGCGCGAGGGTGCGGGCTGCGGCGCGCGCACGCTGACCCATGTCGGTGATGAGGGCGGAGGTATCGATCGGGGACGCGTCGGTCATGCCGCGCCCTAGCATGATTCGCGGCGTGGTCGACACAGGCTCTCGACGGCGCCTTTCGCATGCGTAACACTATGCGCATGACCGACGCCGACGGATTGGGGACCATCGCCAGCGGAGCGCTGCTCGCGCGCGAGATCGAGCGCGCGCATGCCGATCGGCCGGCGGTGGGGCATGAGACCGACGAACCCTGCGCCAATTGCGGGACCGAACGGATCGGCCCTTATTGCCATGCTTGCGGGCAGGCAGGGCATGTCCATCGCAATCTCGGTGCGCTCGTCCACGATATCGCGCACGGCGTATTCCATTTCGAGGGCAAGGTCTGGCACACTTTGCCCCTGCTCGCGTGGCGGCCGGGCGAGCTCACCCGGCGCTATGTCCGGGGCGAGCGGGCCAAATTCGTATCGCCGATGGCCTTGTTCCTGTTCTCGGTCTTCCTGATGTTCGCCGTCGTCTCGGGGCTGGCCGGGCACGGCAAATCCGCGAAGATCGCAAAGCAGGTCGATATCGGGATGGAGGCGGCGCAGGCGCGAACCAAGCTCGCCGATCTTCAGGCAAAGCTGCCCAAGGTGACCGATCCGGAGGATCGCGGCGATCTCGTCGAAAAGATCGCCGACGCCAAAGAGAAGGTTGCGACGCTGGAGGCGTTGCAGAAATCGGGCATCACCGATGGCACGACCGAGGCTGCGGGACATGAGGGCAGCAACAAGCTCAGCGTCGACACCGGCATCGGCTGGCTCGATTCGACGGTCAACCACGCCGCGAAGAATCCCGAGCTGCTGCTCTACAAGATGAAGAGCTACGGCTATAAATATAGCTGGGCGCTGATCCCCATTTCGTTGCCCTTCATATGGCTGCTGTTTTTCTGGCGGCGCGACGTGGGGCTGTACGATCACGCGATATTCTCGACCTACTCGCTGAGCTTCATGAGCCTCGGCGTCGTAGTGCTGAGCGCGCTCGGCAAGATCGGCCTGCCGACCGCGATCATCGTGCTGGCGGTGCTGATCATCCCGCCCTGGCACATGTATCGCCAGCTCAAGGGCGCTTACCTGCTCGGTCGCTTCGGCGCCCTGTGGCGCACCTTCGCCTTGCTTTTCATCACGACGATCACCTCGTCGCTATTCCTCGCCTTCCTGATCTACATGGGGACGGAATAGACGCCGCCGGGCGTAAGGCTCCGGCGGCGCGCTTCTCATTGCGCCGGCAACTGCCAGCGGATGCGATCGACGAAGTGCGCGGCCGCCGGCTTGCCGTCCGCGTCGAGCGCGGGCGTGAAGCGGGCGCGGCGCGCATAGAGGCGGCAGGTGGCTTCATCCAATTGCGTGTTGCCGCTGGATTTGGTGACCTCGCAACCCTGCACGCGTCCGTCGGTGCCGATGGCTACGCTGATCACGACCACACCGGTCGCCCCTTCGCGCAGCGATTGAGCGGGATAATCGTCCGACGTTACCCAACCGGCGCGGCCCGCACCGGGCTGGACGCCACGCGCCATGCTCGGCTTGGGCGGATCGGCCGGCACACGGGGCTGCTCGATGTCCGTAGGTGGTTTGGGTGGATCGACCGGGCCGAGCCTGATCGTGGTCACGTCCTGCAGGTCGGTCTTGACCAGAGTGTCGGTGCTCGGCGGCGGCTGATCGGTGTGTGCGGGACGAGGAGGCGGCGGGGGGAAATTCTTCGGCGGCGGTGGAGCCGTTTCCGGATAATTCTCGGCGATAGTCACGCCCGGGACACGCGTAATCACCGTGTAAGCCAGCCCGCTGATGATCAGGTAACCCAGCCCGGCGTGCAGAATCGCAACCGCCGCAATCGTTTTGGGCCGGTTGCGGTTGGTCTGGTCGAGATATGACATAGACGCTCCTCTCCGGGGCGCCGTGGAGGATTGGGACTGCCCGTCATGCAGCGCCCTCTTCGAAAAGCTCTCATCGCAATGATATGTTGTCAAGTATCATAATGTTATAACATATAGTTGATCGCGCTAGTGATTAGCGCATGATCGAACGGCGTTTCATTTCAATCGAACAGGCTGGAAACCGAGCTTTCGTCGGCGATGCGGCGGATCGCTTCGGCCAGCAGCGGCGCGATCGGCAACAGGCGGATGCGGCTCGAATCCGCCACTGCGGGCGGCGCCGCAATCGAGTCGGTGATCACGAGTTCGCGCAGCGCCGAGCCTTCGACCCGCGCGACCGCCCCGCCCGAAAGGACGCCGTGGCTGACATAGGCGACCACGTCCTCCGCCCCCGCTTGCTTGAGCGCGGCAGCGGCGTTGCAGAGCGTGCCGGCCGAATCGACGATATCGTCGACCAGGACGCAGAAGCGACCCCGGACGTCGCCGATGATGTTCATCACTTCGGATTCGCCCGGCCGCTCGCGGCGCTTGTCGACGATCGCCAGCGGCGCATTGGCCAGCCGCTTGGCCAGCGCACGCGCGCGGACCACGCCACCGACGTCGGGCGAGACGACCATCAAATTCTTGTCGGAGAAGCGCGCCCTGATATCGGCCGACATCACCGGCGCACCGTAGAGATTGTCGGTCGGGATATCGAAGAAGCCCTGGATCTGCCCGGCATGGAGATCGACCGAAAGAACGCGATTGGCACCGGCCGCGGTGATCAGGTTGGCGACCAGCTTGGCCGAGATCGGGGTGCGCGGGCCCGGCTTCCGGTCCTGGCGCGCATAACCGAAATAGGGGATGACCGCGGTGATGCGCCGCGCCGATGCGCGCCTCAGCGCGTCGATGCAGATCAGCAATTCCATGAGATTGTCGTTGACCGGATAGCCGGTCGACTGGACGACGAACACATCCTCGCCACGCACATTCTCGTGGATTTCGACGAAGATCTCCTCGTCGGCGAAGCGGCGCACCGACACGTCGGTGAGCGGCATTTCGAGATAGCCGGCGATCGCGGCGGCGAGCGCGCGATTGGCGTTGCCCGTCATCAATTTCATGTATCTTCCCCGGCCTGCGAGCCTGGGGGCTCTTAACCTGCTGCCGTCAGAATAAAAGACCCGATACGGTCGACCCGGTCCTATCGGGCTCGGTTTGTAACCGGACTGCAACGTGCGCGGCCTGTACGGGCGAGCGCCAACTGGCCTAAGGGCCGTTCCATGAATTCCGTCGTCACCCGTTTCGCCCCCTCGCCCACCGGGCGCATCCATGTCGGCAATATCCGTACCGCGCTTCACAATTGGTTGTGGGCGAAGAAGGCCGGTGGACGTTTCCTGCTGCGGATGGACGATACCGATCTGGCGCGATCGGCCGAGGCCTTTGCCGACGCGATCCACACCGATCTTGCGTGGCTCGGCCTGACGCCCGACCACGCGGTGCGGCAGTCCGACCGGTTCGATCTGTACGAGCGCCGCTTCGCGGAATTGCGGACGGCAGGCCGGATCTATCCGGCGTACGAGACTGCGCAGGAGCTCGACCTCAAGCGCAAGATCCTCGCCGGGCGCGGGCTGCCGCCGATCTACGATCGCGCCGCCCTCAAGCTGAGCGATGCCGATCGCGCTGCGCTGGAGGCCGACGGCATCGCCCCGCACTGGCGCTTCAAGCTCGATCATGACGCAATGATCGAATGGGACGATCTGATCCGCGGGCCCCAGCATCTCGATCCGAAGCTTCAGTCCGATCCGGTGATCCGCCGCGCCGACGGCAGCTGGCTCTATATGCTGCCGAGCGTGATCGACGATATCGACATGGGCGTGACCCATATCGTGCGTGGCGAGGATCACGTGACCAATGCCGGTCTGCAATTGCAGATGTTCGCGGCGATGGGCGCCCCGGCGCCGGCCTTTGCGCACGAGGCGCTGCTGGTCGGCAGCGAGGGCAAGCTTTCCAAGCGACTCGGGTCGTTGGGCTGCGATTCCTTCCGCGAGGAAGGGATCGAGCCGCTCGCGCTCGCGGCCTTGCTCGCGCGGATCGGGACGAGCGATCCCGTCGAACCCGTGGCCAGCATGGCGCCGCTGATCGAGGGGATCGATTTTGCCCGCTTCGGCCGCGCCCCGGCGCGCTTCGATCTCGACGAACTGAAGGCGCTCAACGCCCGTATGATCCATCTGCTCGATCATGCGGCGGTCGCCGCACGATTGCCGGCCGCCGTCGGCCCACGGCTTTGGGAGGCGTTGCGCCCCAATCTTTCGACCATCGCCGAAGCGGCCGATTGGCTGCCGGTGGTATCCGGTGAAATCGCCCCGCCGGCACTGGCGAGCGACGACAAGGCCTATCTCGCGCTGGCGGCCGAAGCTGCCCGGACGATGGTGTGGGACGATGCCGCATGGGCCACGCTCACCAGCGCGCTCAAGACCAGCAGCGGACGCAAAGGGCGGGCCCTGTTCCTGCCGCTCCGTCAGGCGCTCACCGCACGCGACCATGGCCCCGACATGGCGGCCTTGTTGCCGCTGATCCGGCGCGAACGCGCCATTGCCCGGCTGGAGGCTGCGGCCGCCTGACCGCCGATCGGCCGGGGGCTGGCGAAGCGGCTCGGGCAAGCCTATCTTCATGCCATGGCCATTCTGCCGCCCCTTGCCCGCCCCAGCGTCGTCATGCGCGACTTGCGCATCTTCATGCAGGGCGATCGCCGGCATAAGCTGGTGTTCGCAACGCTCGCGGTGGGGGTGACCTCGCTGCTCATGACCCTGATGATCATCGAATCGTGGTGGGGGGTGAAACCCGAGGGGCAGCAGATCGTCTATGCCAGCGATTTCGCCGCCAACCGCACCGACGCTCAGATCATCGCCCAGAACAAGGCCGATCAGGCCGAACTCGAAAAGGCCAAGGCCGAACGGCGCCGTCAGTTCCAGAAGCTCGACGACAGCATGACGAAGATGGGCTTCTGAGCGACGCGAGGATGATGGCCGCCGCGCTGGCTCTGGCCGGGCGTGGACGCGGGCGCACCGCCCCCAACCCCAATGTCGGCTGCGTGATCGTCAAGGGCGGTCATGTTATCGGGCGTGGCTGGACCCAGCCCGGCGGCCGTCCGCATGCCGAGGCCATGGCGCTGGCCGAAGCCGGCGACGCAGCGGCTGGTTCCACGCTCTATGCGACGCTCGAACCCTGCGCGCATGTCAGCCCGCGCGGCCCGGCCTGCGCCGATCTGATCGTCGCCGCAAAGCCGTCAAGGGCGGTGATCGCGATCGGCGACCCTGACCCACGCACTGCGGGCGAGGGCTTCGCCCGACTCCGCGCGGCGGGCATCGTCGTCGAGGAAGGGTTGCTGGCAGCCGAAGCGCGCCGGAGCATGGCGGGCTTCCTGACGCGCCGATCACTCGGTCGCCCGTTCGTGACGCTCAAGCTCGCCACGTCGCTCGACGGCGCGATCGCGATGGCTTCGGGCGAGAGCCGGTGGATCACCGGCCCCGAAGCGCGCGCGCATGCACATCTGGAACGCAGCCGGCACGACGCGATCCTTGTCGGTCGGGGAACGTGGGAGGCCGATGCCCCCAGGCTGGATGTGCGGCTGCCGGGGCTGAAGGAGAGGTCGCCAGAGCGTTTCGTCCTCACCTCGTCTCCCCTGCGAAGGCAGGGGCCCATGTCTCTCCCGGCGGACCCGCCGCTTGAAGATGGGAGAGATGGGCCCCTGCCTTCGCAGGCGCGACGGGTGAAGATTATCGATTCTCCCCAAGCCATTGCCGCGCTACCCAATGTCGACCACCTCTTCGTAGAAGGCGGCGCGCAGACCGCATCGGCCTTCCTGGCTGCCGATCTGGTCGACCGTCTTCTGCTCTATCGCGCTCCGATCCTGATCGGTGCCGGTAAGCCCGCACTCCACGATATCGGTCTCGCACAGCTACCCGACGCGCATCGACGCTGGGCGCTCGCCGATGCGCGCACGCTTGGCAGCGACCGGCTCGAAGTCTACGAGCGCCAGCGAAGCTGACAGCGCCAGCAGGAAAAGTTTCTCGACTTTTCGCGACTGATGGCGCGCAGAAAGGACTGCATGTTCACCGGCATCATCACCGATATCGGCCGCGTCGTCGGCGTCGAGCAGCGTGGAGATCTGCGCCTGCGCATCGCCACTGCCTACGACACCGCCAGCATCGATCTGGGCGCCTCTATCGCCTGTTCGGGCGTGTGCCTGACGGTGGTCGACAAGGGTGCCGACTGGTTCGCGGTCGATGTCTCGGCCGAAACGCTATCACGCACCGCGCAGGGCGCGTGGAATGATGGCACCCGCCTCAACCTCGAACGCGCATTGCGCGTCGGCGACGAATTGGGCGGGCATATCGTTACCGGCCATGTCGACGGGATCGGCGAGGTCGTGTCGGTGATCCGCGAGGGCGATTCCACCCGCATCACGATCGAGGCGCCCGAGGCGATCGCGCCTTATATCGCGCCCAAAGGATCGATCGCGATGGATGGCGTATCGCTGACGGTCAACGAGGTCGAAGATCAGCCGGGCGGCGCGGTCCGCTTCGGCATCAACATGATTCCGCATACGAGCGAGATGACCAACCTGGGCGAGATTGCGCCGGGTCGGGCGGTCAACCTCGAAATCGACGTGCTCGCTCGCTATCTCGGGCGCATGGAGCAGCTTCGCTCGAGGATCAGGAATGTCCGCTAAACCCAACGAAATCGCTCGGCTGCGCCACGCTTTCCTCTCGACGCCCGAAGAGGTGATCGAAGAAGCCCGCAACGGCCGCATGTTCATCCTCGTCGATGACGAGGATCGTGAGAACGAGGGCGACCTCATCATCCCCGCGCAGATGGCGACCCCCGATGCGATCAACTTCATGGCCAAGCATGGCCGGGGGCTGATCTGCCTCGCTCTGGCCAAGGCGCGGGTCGATCAGCTTGGCCTGCAATTGATGAGCCGTCATAACGGCACCCGTCACGAAACCGCTTTCACCGTCTCGATCGAGGCCAAGCATGGCGTGACCACCGGCATTTCCGCCGCCGATCGCGCGCGCACGATCGCGGTCGCGATCGA
The DNA here is from genome assembly GCF_044905095.1 of Sphingomonas sp. MMS24-J13. NCBI lineage: Bacteria > Pseudomonadati > Pseudomonadota > Alphaproteobacteria > Sphingomonadales > Sphingomonadaceae > Sphingomonas > Sphingomonas sp. MMS24-J13. Next base: position 4,178,437 of record NZ_CP173258.1, on the reverse strand, counting down.
TGCGTCGAAGGGGCCGGACGAGATCGTCACCCCCGGCCACGTCTTCCCGCTCGTCGCGCGCGAGGGCGGCGTGCTGGTGCGCGCCGGCCATACCGAGGCAGCGGTCGATGTGTCGCGCCTCGCCGGGCTCAATCCTTCGGGCGTGATCTGCGAGATCATGAACGAGGACGGGACCATGTCCCGCCTCGACGATCTGGTCGCTTTCGCGCAGCGGCACGGCCTCAAGATCGGCACGATCCGCGATCTCATCGCCTATCGCCGCCGCCACGACCATCTTGTCGAGAAGCGCGCCGAGATGCGCTTCAACAGCCGCTGGGGCGGCGAGTGGACCGGCATGACCTTCTGGAACAAGGCGACCGGCGAGGAGCAGATCGCGCTGGTCAAGGGCCATGTCGATCCCTCCAGGCCGACTTTGGTGCGGATGCATGCGCTGTCGACCTTCACCGACATTTTCGGCGAGACGACCGATCGCGCGGGGCTACTGGCCGGCGCGATGGAGATGATCGCGGCCGAAGGATCGGGCGTGATCGTGGTGCTCAACCGTGCGATGACCGATGGCCGGCTCGGCCGGCTGATGGCGGCACGCGCATCGGGGCAGGCGCTCCACACCATTCCGGAAATCATGGAGTTGCGCGATTACGGCGTCGGCGCGCAGATCCTCACCGAATTGGGGGTGCAAGACATGATCCTGCTCACCAATTCGCACCACCAGCTGATCGCGCTCGACGGCTACGGCCTGTCGATCGTCGGTGAGCGACCCATTCCGAGCGCGGGGAGCGGCGATTAATGGCACGTTTTTTAATCGCCGAGGCGCGGTTCTATGGGCATCTCAACGATCTCTTGCTGAAGGGCGCACGCAGCGCGATCGAAGATGCCGGGCATCAGCATGAGACGATCACCGTCCCGGGTGCGCTCGAACTGCCGGCGGCGATCGCGATGGCGGCCGAGAGCGGGCGCTATGACGGCTTCGTCGCGCTGGGCGTGGTGATCCGCGGCCAGACCTATCATTTCGAAGTGGTCTCGAACGAAAGCGCGCGCGGCCTGATGGCGCTCACGCTCGACGGCATTCCGATCGGGAATGGCATTCTGACGGTCGAAAATGAAGGCCAGGCACTGGCCCGGGCCGGTGGCGAGGGCGCCAAGGAAGACAAGGGCGCCGACGCGGCCAAGGCAGCGATCGCGATGTTCGAGCTGAAGCACCGGTTCGGCTGACAAGAGCCCCTCCCCGCGGGGAGGGGCGCCATTTTGTCCCGCTTACTGCTGCGCGAATGCCGCGTTGATCGTGAGCTTCACATCGTCCGAGATCATCGGGATGCCATAGCTCACGCCGAAGTCGCTCCGCTTCACGACGGTGGTCGCGCTGAAGCCGACATTAGGCTTCTTGGTCATCGGGTGAGGACCGCCGCCGGTGAAATGGGCCTGCAGCACGACCGGCTTGGTGACGCCCTTGAGTGTAAGATCGCCGGTGATCGTCGCGTTGGTGCCGTTCACGACGACCTTGGTGGAAACGAACTTGCCGTCGGGGAATTTCGCGGCGTCGAAGAAATCGGCCGTCTTCAGATGCGCATCGAGCGCAGGCACGGTCGTCGAAACCTTCGCGATCGGGAAGGTCACCTCGACCTTGCTGTTGGCGGGGTGGGCAGTGTCGAGCGTCAACGAGCCCGTCGGCTGCGTGAACTGGCCGGTATATTCGCTGATGCCGAGGTGCATCACGGTAAACAGCACCTGAGTGTGTCCGGTATCGACAGCATAGGTGCCGCTTGGAATGTTGGCGGGCGCCTGCGCCAGCACCGGCGTGGCAATCAGAGCGAAAGCGAGGAACGCAGCGCGCATAACGGCAAATCTCCCAAGTTGTTTCACCAACGGTGACCTGCACAGGTGACTCTGTCAATCGCGCTGACTGAAATGCAAGGGTGGCAAGATTTGTCCGATCCTGCCCGGCTTGTCCCCGCCCCCCTCGCCCGGTTATGCAGCCTTGGGGAGGCCTTGCGCGAGTCCGTGACGATCCTGCTTCAGGATTATGTGATCATCGCCGGCAGCGGCGTGCTGGCGCTCGCCTCGTTGCCGCAGGGCGCGCGATTGCTGCGCGGCGCGTTGCTGCTGATCGCGGCATGCACCCTGGCCTGGGCCGTTCAGCATCGTCATTGGTGGGTGGCCGGCGGCAGCGCTGCACTCGCGCTGATCAATCTGCTGCAACTCGCTTTGTCCGTCCCGGCGACGCGGCGCACGTCGATGAGCGAGGAAGAGCAACTCTTCGCCGACGCGAGCTTCTCCAGCCTGCCGCGCGGCGCGGTGCGGCAATTATTCGACCAGGGGCTGTGGATCAGCGGCAAGGCCGGCGAAACCTTGATCCGCGAGGGCGAACCCGCTTCGCACCTTTTTTACCTGAGCCAGGGCGAGGCCAGCGTACTGAGCGACGGACGCGAGCTGGCGACGTGCGGGCCGGGCCATTTCTTCGGCGAGATCACCGTGCTCAACCGCGAACCGGCCAGCGCCAGCGTGGCGCTGCGCACCGATTTGCGCTTCTGGTGCATCGGGGCCGACACGCTCAAGCGCTTCATCGCGGCCAACCCCGAATTCGCACACGCGCTGGAAGCTGCGTTCGCCGGTGACCTGCGCGACAAGCTCCGCCTGACGAACCGGCGCCTCGTCGCGATGGGCGACGCGGCCTGACGTAAAAATCCTCATCCGACAAAACCCCTCTCCCCGTTGGGGAGAGGGATTCGGTCGTCGATCAGTTCTTCGCTTTATCGACCAGCTTGTTCTTGGCGATCCACGGCATCATCGCGCGCAGCTCGGTGCCGGTCTTTTCGATCAGATGCTCGGCCTGGCGCTTGCGGCTGGCCTTCATCTCCGGATTGCCCATGCGGTTGTCGACGAGGAAGCGCTGCACGAAGCGGCCACCCTGAATGTCGTCGAGTACGCGCTTCATCTCGGCCTTCGTCTCGGACGTGATGATGCGCGGGCCGGTGTGGTAATCGCCATATTCGGCGGTGTTCGAGATCGAGTAACGCATGTTGGCGATGCCGCCCTCATACATCAGGTCGACGATCAGCTTCACCTCGTGGAGGCATTCGAAATAGGCCATTTCCGGCGCGTAACCGGCCTCGACCAGCGTCTCGAACCCGGCCTGGATCAGATGGGTCAGGCCGCCGCACAGCACTGCCTGCTCACCGAACAGATCGGTTTCGCACTCTTCCTTGAAGGTCGTCTCGATCACGCCCGAACGGCCGCCACCGATCGCCGAGGCATAGGACAAGGCCACATCGTGCGCATTGCCCGACGAATCCTGCGCGATCGCGATCAGGCAGGGGACGCCGCCGCCCTTCTGATATTCGCCGCGCACGGTATGGCCGGGGCCCTTGGGCGCGATCATGAACACGTCGATATCGGCGCGCGGCTCGATCAGGCCGAAATGCACGTTGAGGCCGTGCGCGAAGGCGAGCGCCGCACCCGGCTTCATGTTCGCCTTGAGATCATTCTCCCAGATCGCGGCCTGATGTTCGTCCGGCGCGAGGATCATGATGATGTCGGCCCAGGCCGCGGCCTCGGCATTGGTCATGACCTTGAAGCCTGCGCCTTCGGCCTTGGCGGCGGTGGCGGAGCCGGGACGCAGCGCGATCGCGACGTCCGGCACACCCGAATCCTTGAGGTTCTGGGCATGGGCATGGCCTTGGCTGCCATAGCCGACGATCGCGACCTTCTTGGTCTTGATCAGGCCGATATCGGCATCGGAGTCGTAATAGACGCGCATCTTTCTTGGTCCCTAACCTTCAAGCAAATGGATCGTCATGCTGAGCATCGCTCAGGTGACGGACGAAAATTCAAATCACCTCATGCCCGCGCGCGATCGCCGCGACCCCGGTGCGGGCGACCTCGATCAGGCCAACCTCGCGCATCAACTCCAGGAACTTATCGATTTTCTCGGTACCGCCGGTGACTTCGAACACGAAGCTCGACGTGGTCGCATCGACCACGCGCGCGCGATAGACTTCGGCGAGGCGCAGCGCCTCGATCCGGTGATCGCCGGTGCCCTTGACCTTGACCAGCGCAAGCTCCCGCTCGACGTGCGGGCCCTGCTCGGTGAGGTCGATCACGCGATGGACCGGCGGGAGGCGATCGAGCTGGGCGATGATCTGATCGACCATCGCCGGCGGCCCCGACGTAACGATCGTGATACGGCTGACCGTCTCGTCCTCGGTCACCTCGGCGACCGTCAGGCTCTCGATATTGTAGCCGCGGCCGGCGAACATGCCGGCGATGCGCGCAAGGATGCCCGGCTCGTTGGCGACCGTGACGGAGAGCGTGTGCCGCTCGGAGGCGAGAGTGCGAATCTTCATGGGATTGATGATTTCCGTTCGTGTCGAGCGAAGTCGAGACACGCCGCGCCGCGAAACGTCCCTCGACTTCGCTCGGGACGAACGGCGTGATGTGACGTTAGACGAGTGCCTTGGCCTCGTCGTCCATCTCGCCCGATACTTCGTTGGCCTGAAGGATCATATCGGTATGCGCCGCACCCGATGGGATCATCGGGAAGCAATTGGCGAGCTTGGCGACGCGGCAATCGACGATCACCGGCCCGTCATAGGCCAGCATTTCGGCGATACCGTCGTCCAGCGCATCGGGCCGTTCGATCCGCAGCCCCTTCCAGCCATAAGCCTCGCCCAGCTTCACGAAATCGGGCAGCGCATCCGAATAAGAGTGCGAATGGCGGCCCTGATAGGTCAGATCCTGCCACTGGCGGACCATGCCCATATATTCGTTGTTCAGGATGAAGATCTTGACCGGCAGGCCATATTGGGTCGCCGTCGCCAGTTCCTGGATGTTCATCTGGATCGAGGCTTCGCCGGCGATGTCGATCACCAGCCGATCGGGATTGCCGATCTGCGCGCCGATCGCGGCCGGCAGGCCATAGCCCATCGTGCCGAGCCCGCCCGAAGTGAGCCAGCGATTGGGCGCTTCGAAATCGAAATGCTGGGCCGCCCACATCTGGTGCTGGCCGACTTCGGTGGCGATGATCGGATCCAGTGCCTTGGTCGCCTCGTAGAGGCGGCGAATGGCGAGCTGGGGCATGATCTCCTTCGTCGAGTCCGGGAAGGCCAGGCTACGCTTGGCGCGCCATTCGTCGATCCGGGCGTTCCAGGCCGACAGATCGGTGGTCTGATGCCCACGCGCATCCCATACCCGCACCATTTCGCTCATCGCACGGCCGACATCGCCGACGATGCCGAGCTCGGCGCTCACGATCTTGTTGATCGACGAACGGTCGATATCGACATGGATCTTGCGGGCATGCGGCGCAAAGGCGTCGAGCCGGCCGGTGACGCGATCGTCGAAGCGCGCGCCCAAGGCCACGATCAGATCGGCCTTGTTCATCGCCAGATTGGCTTCGTACGTCCCGTGCATGCCGAGCATGCCGAGCCATTGCGGAGACGAGGCCGGGAAGGCGCCAAGCCCCATCAGGGTCGAGGTGACCGGCGCGCCGGTCCGTTTCGCCAGTTCGCGCAGCGCTTCGGCCGCCGCAGGACCGGAATTGATGATGCCGCCGCCCGTATAGAGGATCGGCCGCTCGGCCGCCGCCAGCATCTCGACTGCCGCTTCGATCAATGCCGCTTCGGGCTCGATCTGCGGACGATAGCCATGGTTCGCGCGCGGCGCCCGACTGGCCGCTGCCGCAACCTGCACGTCCTTGGGCAGATCGATCAGCACCGGACCGGGGCGGCCGGTGGTGGCGATCGCGAACGCCTCGCGGATCACGCCTTCCAGATCGGCGGGGTCCTTCACCAGGTAATTCTGCTTGGTGCAGTGACGCGTGATGCCGACCGTATCGCATTCCTGGAATGCGTCCGATCCGATCAAGGCGGTCGGCACCTGGCCGGTGATGACCAGCATCGGGATCGAATCCATCAGCGCATCGGTGATGCCGGTAACCGCATTGGTTGCCCCCGGGCCCGACGTCACAAGGACGACGCCGCATTTCCCGGTCGAGCGGGCATAGCCTTCCGCCGCATGCGCCGCGCCACCTTCCTGGCGGACGAGAATGTGGCGCATTGCGCCGCCGGCCTTTTCCTGGCGGAACAGCGCATCGTAGATCGGGAGCACGGCGCCGCCCGGATAGCCGAACACGACCTCTACGCCGAGCTCGCCCAGCGTATCGATCAATATGTCCGCACCCGTCCGTTCGTCCGTCATCGTCTTCGCCCATGTCAGGAGAGAGCGGCCGGATACGGGGCGGCATTACGCCTGTCAACCATTTCTGAGATATAAATTTCACCGATGTCATTTTTATTATAATAAAATTGCGCACCGTCTTGGAATGAAGACAAAAAGAAAGGGCCGCCCGAAAGCGACCCTTTTCCGTTCCGATTTTCGGCGACGACTCGGATCGAGTTGCCGATCAGGCGGCTCTCGCCAAGTCGCCCTGCCGACGCCGGCGGCGGATCATCGTGCCGACCGCGCCGAAGCCGGAAAGCATCATCGCCCAAGTCGCTGGCTCCGGGGCCGGGGAGCTGACCGGCGCGAGGAAGCTGGTGAAGCCGTCGAACGTGCCGAGATGGACCTCGCTGCTCTGGTTGAAGACCTTGGCGACGAGCGATCCATTGATATTGCCGCCGCCGTTCGAGACCGTGGCATAAGGCGCCAGGACCGAACCCCATTCCTCACGGTTGAAGTTCAGCGTGTTTGCGTCGGCGAAGTTCCAGATGATCTGCTGATCATAGCTCTTTGCCGCGCCCGCGATCGTGTTCCACGTCATGTTCCAATCGTAGGAGCCGCTGTGCGCCGATGCGATCGTACCGTTCGAGTTCAGGATGTTGACGATCACGATCAGGTTGGGATCGCTGAAATTATAGCTGATGCCGGTGAAGTTGGTCAGCGCCGACTGGTCGAGGTTGAATACGGCAACTCCGTTGGTGCCGGTCTCGGTCGCGTTCAGCATGAGGCCATGGCCGTCGTTGAAGTAGGAGATCGAGGTGGTCGCGTGGGTGGAGCTCTGAGCCAGCAACGCCGTCGACAGCGCCTGCATGTTCGCCGTCATCGTCGACAGCGGCATCACGGTCGGAACCGCCGGCGTGCCGAGCGTGGTCGGCGCCGTGACCGTGCTGTCGAAGGTGTAGTTGGCGTGAACGTTGGCGGCATTGCCGTTCGCGTTCTGCGATCCGGCGATCGAACCGCCCGCATAGATGTAGCTCGGGCTGTTGCCGATGCCGTTGCCATTGCCACCGATGCTACCGCTGACCTTGGTCACGCTGTTCTGCCCGTAGCCCTGCATGTCGCCGATATTGCCGGTAACCTGCAGCGTGCCGCCATTATTTTCGGCCTGGTTGATGCTGCTGCCGACATAGACGGAACTGCCCGACGACACCGCGACCTTGTTGCCACCCGAATAGCTGCCCATCGATACGGTCGAACCGCCGCTGGCGTTGAAATTGCCGAGGCTGCCGCCGACAACGAGGCTCGCGCCCGAACTGATATTGGCACCTGCGGCATTGCCGCGGACCGTCATCGTCGTGCCGCTGGTGATATTGGTGCTGCTGCCGGTCAGGCTGCCGCCGACCTTGATCGTGCCGTTGGTGCCATTGATGTTGATCTGCTCGAGATTGCCGACGATCGTTGCGCCATAATTGCCGCCGACACCGGGCCCCGTGTCCAGATTGATGTTGCCGCTGGCGCTGCCGAGCACGGTGAGCGTGCTGTAGCTGCTCGTCACCGCCGATTGGCTGGGGTTAGCCGAATGGCCAAAGCCGATCGTCGTGCCATTTTTGAGGTTGCCGCCGACCCACGCCTTCCCTTCGACATCATGGCCACCGCCATTATAGTCGCCGAGCGTGATCAGGTTGAGCGCACGCATGTCGTTCAAGGCCTGTACGACGTTGGTGACGGCATGGGCTGGCGCGCAGGCGAGAATGGCAGCGCCGACGGTGATCAGCAGGCTCGACTTCTTCATGGTGTCCCCGGACAATTTCTTAACCAAAGGTTTCGATTGCTAACTAGTGCGGCCAACGCATTGCATCAAGGTTCGTTACGTCGAGTTAACCATTAAACTATGGTTACCTTTTGATATTCATGGTTAATTTCCGAAATCACGGGAATGCCGTCTATCCAACTGCATGGTTAATGCTGATGGCGAAGCCACGTACGCTGCCGTTTGGCGTAGTTTCGAGTCGCCTGTCGCACCCCAGCAACCGCATGCTCGAGCGTTGATTTGCCGGCGATATAACGCCCGAACTGCGCGACCCCGATCGCGCGCATGACAGGCAGGTCGGGATCGAGACGGCGAGCGATCAGCGATGCGACTTCGTCCAGCGCGCCATCTTCCACCATGCGATCGACCCGCGCGTCGCAGCGCGCGTAAAGCTCGGCCACCGGCAGATCGATCGTCTCCATCAAGAGGGACACCGAAGCGCGAATGCCGCCGCGGGTCGCGCGCCGCCAGTCCTCCAACGATCGGCCAGTGGCACGGACCACTTCCAGCGCGCGCTGGACCCGGGTCGTATCGTTGGGATGCAGGCGATCGGCCAACGGCGGATCCTCATCCTGCAGCGCGCGATAGGCGTCGGCAACCGGCATTGCGCGAACGATCGCGCGCACCGCGGGATCGATATCGGGCACCGGCGCAATGCCGTCGAGGAGGGTCCGGACATACAGGCCGGTCCCGCCGACCAGGATGGGCAGCCGACCCGCCTCATGCGCCCGGGCGATCTCGACCCGTGCCTCTTCCGCCCAGTCCGCGGCCGAGCAGGCGAGGGCGCCGTCGCGATGCCCGAACAGACGGTGCGGCACGCGCGCTTCTTCTTCCGCCGAAGGGCGGGCCGAAAGCACGCGCAGATCGCGATAGACCTGGCTTGCATCGGCATTGATGATCGTGCCGCCGACGCTCTCGGCCAGTTCGAGCGCGCGCGCCGACTTGCCGCTGGCGGTCGGCCCTGCAATGAGCGCCAGCCTTGGCAGACCGGATGGATCGATGATGGACATTGCGACCCTGATAGCAGCGAACGGCCTGAATGGCGCCGATCTCGAATCGGCGCGGTCGGCGCTCAGCGGAGTCGGCGCGCTGACGCACGATCCGGTCTGGATCGACGAGGGTATCGCCGCCGACATCCCGTTCGGCCGGATCGATCGCACCGCCGCGCGTGCCGCGCTGGAAGGGTTGTTGCCGGGAACCGACGTAGTGGTCCAGCCACGTGCCGGCCGGGCGAAGCGCCTGCTGGTCGCCGACATGGATTCGACCATGATCACGATCGAATGTATCGACGAACTGGCCGATTATGCCGGTATCAAGCCGCAAATCGCCGAAGTCACCGAACGTGCCATGCGCGGCGAGTTGGATTTCGAGGCGGCGCTGGATGCCCGCGTGGCGTTGCTCAAGGGGCTTCCCGCATCGGCGATCGATCGCTGCCATGAGGAGCGCGTACGGCTGATGCCGGGCGCGCGCGCACTGATCCAGACGATGCGGGCTCACGGCGCGCGCTGCGTGCTCGTCTCGGGCGGGTTCACGGTGTTCGCGGATCGGGTGGCGGCGGCAATCGGCTTCGATCGCGCGGTCTCGAACCGGCTGGGCGTGGAAGCCGAAGCGCTTACCGGCATGGTTGCCCGGCCGATCGTGGGCGCGGCGGCCAAGCGTGCGCTGCTGATCGAGGAGCGCGACGCATTGGGCCTCGATCCGATGGCAACCCTGGCGGTGGGCGATGGCGCGAACGATATTCCGATGATCGAGATGGCCGGGCTCGGCGTCGCCTATCATGCGAAACCGAAAACCGCGGCGGCAGCCGCCGCACGGATCGATCACAGTGACCTAACCGCATTGCTCTACGCGCAGGGATATCCGCGGAGCGAATGGGTGGAATGATCCTCGTCCCGGGTCCGCCCCGGGGCGGCCAGTCCTACATGCCCAGCATCAGACAAGCGCCGCCGGCCACGCGGACCTTGCCGCACAGGGTCTGCGCGTCCGCCCGGTTTGCCAGTCCCCAGGCCTGAAGCCTCCAGACCGGGCCTGCCGCGACGACCCTCTGATCGAGGCTTCCGAGAGCGCCGACTTTCCTGCCGAGTTGGACCCAAGCCAGCTTCGCCTTATCGGCCGAGGTATAGGCGCCGAGCTGGACCTTCCAATTCCCTTTCGCGCGCGGTGCTGGCGACGCGGTAACAGCGACCGGCACGGGCGGCGGCGGTGGCGGGGCGCTCGTCGAGGTAGGTGCAGGCGCCGGTGCCGCCGCGCTGGTCACGCGCCGTAACGGCGGCAGGGTCGCCAGGATGATATCAGCCTTGGCGCGATCAGGCGGCAGCAGATACTGCTCCATCATTGCCAGATTGGCCTTGGCGGCGGGCAGCCCGGCTTCGGCCGCGCGCACCGTCTGGGCATAAGCGAGCGGCCAGTCGCGCGTCGCGAGATCGCCGTTAAAATGGGCGGTGCCGAGTATATAGAAAGCGCGCGGATCGCCCCGTGCGGCCGATCGTTCGATGAAGGGCATCGCCGCCTTGCGCTCGCCGTGGCTGAACAAGGCGAAACCGAGCTCGTCCCCGGCCGGACCATGACCCTGCGCGTAAGCGCGGCGATACCACATGATCGCCGTATCGGCATCCTGCACGATGCCCTTGCCGAGCAGGTAGGCCTGACCGAGCCTGTATTGGGATTCGGCATCGCCCGCCGCAGCGGCGGTTCGCAAGGCATCGATCGCGGACGGCGGCGGCACGGGCGCTGCGGCCAAGAGCAGGAAGAGTCCGAGGAGGAGGCCGAGCGGCTTCATCCCACTATCTTGCCGCCCTTGATCGTATGCACAACCTGCCCTTGCACCGGCAGGCCGTCGAACGGCGTGTTGCCCGCCGCGGCCTTCAGCCGATCCGATACGATCTGCCAGGGGGCATCGGGGTCGAGCAGGATCAGATCGGCCTCTTCACCCACCGCGATCCGGCCGCCCGGCAGCCCGAACAAGCCCGCCGGGGTGGCGGCAAGCAAGGCAAACAGCCGCTCGATCCCGATCACGCCATCGCGCACCAGGCCCAGGCTCATCGCAAGCAAGGTTTCCGCGCCGGCCATGCCCGGTTCGGCATCGGCGAAGGGCAGCCTCTTCGCTTCCGGCCCCTGCGGGTCGTGCGCCGAGCAGATCAGATCGATCGTGCCGTCGGCGACGCCGCGCAGGCACGCCTGCCGATCGCGCTCGTCACGCAGCGGCGGCGAAAGGCGCGCAAAGGTGCGGAAACCGGTGACCGCGCTATCGGCAAGGAAGAGGTGCGCCGGCGTGATGCCGCAGCTTACCGGCAGCCCTTTCGCCTTGGCCGCGCGCACCAGTTCGAGCCCCCGCGCGGTCGTCACCTGCCGGAAATGGAGCGGCGCGCCGGTCGCTTCGACCAGCAGCAGATCGCGTGCGATCGCGAGCGCTTCGGCCTCGGCCGGAGCGGCGGCGAGGCCGAGCCGCGTCGCGGTCTCCCCTTCGGTCATCGTCGCATCGCCGGCCAGCCCGCCATCCTCGGCATGCGCGACGATGCGCAGCCCGAGCGCGCCGGCATAATCGAGCAGGCGGTGCATCACGCCCGAATTGGCGATCCACTTGCGCCCGGTAGCGACCCCGCATGCGCCCGATTGCCCCATCAGCCCGATCTCGGCGAGTTCGGCACCCTCCAGCCCGCGTGTTGCGGCGGCGAGCGGGTGAATCCAGACATCGGGCTTGCCCGCCGCTGCGGCACGCTGGACGAGCGCGACCGTGTCGATCGGTTGCGATTGATCGGGCATCAGCACGGCGCGCGTAATGCCCCCGGCGGTGAAGGCCGGCATGTCGATGGCGAACACGCCGATGTCGATCAGCCCGGGTGCGATCAGAGCGCCCTTCGCATCGATCCGATCGATTTCTGGCGGCATTTCGAACATGCCGATCGCGGCGATACGCCCGTCACGTACCAGCACGCCGCCATGGGCGATGCCGTCCGCCGTGACGACCCGGCCGTTGAGAATGGCGAGATCGCTTACCATCCCTCCACACCCCTGCGTGCCCGGGTCAGAACATCGAGGCAGGCCATGCGGACCGCCACGCCCATTTCGACTTGCTCGGGGATCGCCGAGCGATTGAGATCGTCGGCCACGTCGCTGGCGATCTCGACCCCGCGATTCATCGGGCCGGGGTGCATCACCAGAGCATCCGCCGCGGCGCCGGCGAGGCGCGCCGAGGTCAACCCGTAGAGCGCATGATATTCGCGCGGCGACGGTACGAAGCCGCCCGCCATCCGCTCGCGCTGGAGGCGGAGCATCATCACCACGTCGGCACCCTCCAGCCCGGCATCGAAATCGGTGAAACGGGTGACACCCATCCGCTCGATCGCGGCGGGCAGCAGGGTCGGCGGCCCGACGACGCGCACGTCGGCGCCGAGCGCGGTCAAGGTCAGGATGTTGGAGCGCGCGACGCGACTGTGGAGCACATCGCCGCAGATCGCCACGACGAGCCCGGCAATCTGCCCCTTGCGCCGGCGGATGGTCAGGGCGTCGAGCAGAGCCTGGGTCGGATGTTCATGCCGGCCATCGCCGGCGTTGAGTACCGGGCAATCGACCTTGTCGGCGATCAGCTGGACCGCGCCGCTGGCGTCGTGGCGGATCACGATCATGTCGGCGCGCATCGCGTTGAGCGTGATCGCGGTATCGATCAGCGTCTCGCCTTTCTTCACGCTCGATTGCGCGACCGCCATGTTGACGACGTCGGCGCCGAGCCGTTTGCCGGCAATCTCGAACGACAGCAAAGTCCGCGTCGAATTCTCGAAGAAGGCGTTGATCAGGGTTAGGCCGGCCAGCCGATCGTCATGCTTGGTCGGCGCGCGATTGAGCGCGACCCACTGCTCGGCTTCGTCGAGCAGGAACAGGATTTCGTGGGGCTGGAGCCCCTCGATCCCAAGCAAATGGCGATGCGGAAAAGGATGAACCTCGCGGCCGGCGTCGGGGCGGGGCGGTGTGGTGTGCATTAAAGCCGTGCCCTACGCGGGAGCGCGACGAAGCTCAAGCGGCTGCGGACGCCAAAGCGTCGATCGCGCCTTGAAGAATGTAGGCTGCGGCCAATTTGTCGACAAGCTCGGCACGGCGCGCGCGGCTGGCATCGGCCGCGATCAACGTGCGGGTCACCGCCTGGGTCGACCAGCGTTCGTCCCAAAGCAGGATCGGCATGGAGAGATCCTCCACATTGCGCGCGAAGGCCCGCACCGATTGGGTGCGTGGGCTGTCGCTGCCGTCGAGGCTGAGTGGCAATCCGATCACCAGCCCCTTCACCAGCTGCGCGGTGCAGAAATCGCGCAGGAGCGCGCGGTCGACGCTGAACTTGGCGCGGCGGATCGTCTCGGCCGGGCTGGCGATGGTCCAGCTCGCATCGCACAGCGCAAGGCCGATCGTTTTGGTACCGACGTCGAGCCCCGCCAGCCGGCCGCAAGCGGGAAGCAGGCTCGCAAAAGCGGAAGGATCGGTGACGATCATTGTTTGAGGAATGTCATGAGGCGGGCTGCGGCGTCGGCGCGCAGGTTCGCCCAAAACAAGGCATAATCGAAGACGTGGTAGTTGTTGCCCGGCAGCACGAAAGAGCCGTAGCCTTTGGATGCGTCGCCGATCAGCAGCAAACCCTTGGGCGAACAGCCGGCGGGCACCAGAGCGGGCGCAAGCGTCGCACTGGTCATCGTTGCATCGGGCACGAGCGAGCCCTTGTTGGCAGAGGCGTCGGCGCCACCGCCGGCCGTGCCGGTGAGCGGATTCACGCACAGCATCGCACTGCCCTTGCGCGGCAGGCCGGTATAGCCGTTCGTGGCGTCGAAATAGGTATCGAGTAGCCGGGGATCGGCCGGATCGGCGAAGCTCTGCCAATCGACGATGCAACCCGCCTGCCCCGCCGTCTTGCAGCCGGGCAGACCGAGCGCCGGCAGATCGGCGGTGAGCGAGATCGGCCAACCGATCGCATAGACGGCGACGATCCGGCGCGCGAGCGGAGTCCCGCGTACCTTCTCCTGCACCAGCCGCAACAGGTGGAACGATCCCTGGCTGTGTCCGGCGAGGATGAGCGGCCGATCGGCCGGCTGTGCCGCGACGAAGGCATCGAACGCGCGCGCGACATCGCGATAAGCGAAGTCCATCGCGGCTTTGGCGCGAGGATCGGTGGCGACGAGGAACGCGCCGAACGTGGCCTGCCGGTAGCGCGGTGCCCAGATGTCGGCGATACCATTGAAAGCGCTCGCCTGGCTGCGGGTGAAGAGATCGAGCCGCCCGCGCGATGCAGCATCGTCGATCGGTCCGTTCCAGCGATCGGTGCCGAGATAGGTCGTGGGCGCGATATAGAACACCGCTGCCTTATGCCCGCCTCCGGCGACGACACCGGGCGGCAGCCAGCGTGCCGGATCATCTGGCAGATCGGGCCGCGCGACCCAGGTGGCCGCTTTGACATAATCGGGTGCGGTGTCGGCCGCGAGCGGAGCGAAGGCGCCATGCGGGACGAACGCCATCCGCAGCCAGCGATCCTGAAACAGCCCCCAGCTCAGCGCGAAGACGATCACCAGCACGATCAGCGCGGCGATGACATAGAGGAAACGACGGGCCAGCACGGGTTCAGCGCTTAGAGTGTGTTGGCTCGGCGTGGAAGAAGCCCGAAAGCGCTCAGCCGCAATCACCGTAGAACGTCATGGTGCGCCCCCGATAATCGAGCAGCATCTTGATCTTCATCGCTGCGAACAGCGCGTTACCGACATTGGCGATACGATCGCCATGAGGATCTCCTTCATTATGAAGGGTCACGATCTGCCGGGGGGAAGGGTGAATGGGCCAAATCCGACCGGAGCCGCCAGCCTGAACCTCTTGGCTCTCGCTTCGCCGCGCGCACCTTGATGCACGATGGTGCCATCCTCAACGAGCGAAGCTCGAAGGCCGGGCAAATTCAGTGCGCGTCGAAAGAGGCCGATGCCGCCGTTCGCGCCCGTGTCGAGACTGATCGTTCCGCGCGCCTTACCGAGCCGGAAGCCCGCAACGACCGGAAAGCTGTCCTGCGTCTTGAGCGGAATCGTCCAGCGGGTGCGGCAACGCCGAACAGCCGCCTTCACCTCATCCCGCCGCGCGAGAATTCCGAGCGTCCGCCCCGGATAATCGATCAGAACGATCTTATCCGACAGGAAACTGTAGCCGAGCACTGCGTCGAGTTTGCTGCCATAATGGACAGATAGAGTGCTCATGTCCGACGCGAGCGCATCGAACGTTCTGAAACGACGGCCGCTGATTGCGAGACTATCCACGCGAGCGGGAAAGATCGTCGCTCCCTTGCCTTCGCCGAAGCCGCTTGCCTCGCCGCCGTTGGTGCGATCGACCGTCAGGCCCAGCATTTCGGCACGTCGCAGATCAACGACCGACGGATCGACCCCGGTATCGAGGATAACGTGGACAGGCTCTCCCCGGATCGTCGCGCTGATACCGATGGCGCGCTTCGAGAAATCGAACGGCACCGTCAGCGGCGCGGAGGCCGCCGGCGACACTACGAGAAAGAAGGCGATGAGCCGGGCAAAGGCTTGGCGCGTCATGGCCAGAACATGCGCGAGCGCCGAGCGAAACTCAACGCGGGCCGGTGCCAGGATTCCCGCAGGCGGCCGGCCGATTGAACGGTCGCCCGTCAGGACCCGAAATCGAAGATGCCCGTAAGAATGCCATGAGCCGTTAATAATCAGCGGTGTACCGAGTGATCCGGCGCTCGAAGGCGCCCTGTGAGTAGTCGGAGAGTGTGGTGACGTTTCATCAGCCGCGGGGCTTCAGCTCCGAAACGTGCAATCTGATCGCGCAGTACAAGCGCAATGGTTATGCGATCGTGCGGGGCTTCTTCAACCCTTCGGAGGTGCGGACGATCGCGGCGGCGGTCGATCGCGTGCATGCGGAGGGCGTGGCGCATGGCCGCAGCTTCCGCCACGGCAACCTCTTCTACAACGTCACACCCGGCAGCGAGGATGCCGCGCCACGGGTGCGGATGGCGCAATGGTTCGCTTATCATCAGCCGGTGCTGAATGCCGCGCGGCTCGACACGCGCTACGTCGACCTGCTCGAGCCGTTGCTGGGCAATGATCTCAAGCAGATCATCAACCAGCTGCACTGGAAGGAGCCCGGCGCGAGAAGCGACTTCGCCTGGCACCAGGATGCGCGCTTCCGCCGCCCGGCCGAGGCCTATCGCAACCTGGCCACCTCCTACATCCAGACCGGCCTCGCGATCGATCCGCACACGCCCGAAAGCGGCTGCATGCGGGTCGTGCCCGGCAGCCACAAGCGCGGGACGATCAACCTCGATTGCTCGCGCGCCGTGCTGGGCAGCAGCATGGAGGATGGCGCACTGATCGAGGCCGGGCTGTCACCCGACGCGGTCGTCGATCTTTTGCTGGAACCCGGTGACCTGGCTTTGTGGCACCCGTTCCTGGTTCACGGATCGGGCGAGAACCGGTCCAATCACCGCCGCCGGCTCTACATCAACGGCTATGTCCGCGCCGAGGATTGCGATCGCGGCGAATGGGCGTTCCGCGATGGCGAGCCGGTGCCGTTCGGCCCCGAACCGGCACTGGTCCATTACGAGCAGCTCCGCGAGCGGGGCGACCCCCATTATTTGTAAGGCGGCTTGAGCGTTTTCGCGAGGAAATCGTCGGCAGCACGATAGCTCTGCAGCCAGTCCGCATAACGCAGAAAACCGTGGCGCTCATTCGGGAAAACCAGTTCCTCATGGGGGATCCGCCGCGCCGCCAGTTCGCGCGCGAGCAGCAAGGACTGCGTGAAATCGACATTGTGATCGTCGTCGCCATGGATCAGCAGCACCGGTGATCGCCAGGTGCCGATCGCGCCCATCGGCGACGACTGCCACTGGAGCTGGCGCGCCGCCGCCTGCGCATCGGGCGAGACATTGTTCTCGATATTGCGCAACATTGTGTGGACGCCGTGGAAATCGACGCCGACCGCAAACAGATCGCTGTTGCGCGCCAGCGCGAGCGCGGTGAGGTAGCCGCCCCAGCTTCCACCCCAGATGCCGATCCGTTTGGGATCGACATCGCTCCGTGCGGCGAGCCAGCGCCCGGCGGCAAGCACGTCGCGATATTCGGTGGCGCCGCCGCGCGCGATGCCGGGCGCCTCGCGGAAGGCGAGGCCGTAACCGGTGCCGCTGCGATAATTGACCGACAGCACGGTGTAGCCTTCGGCTGCGAAATGCTGGTTGAGGATGTACGAGTTCGAATAATAGCTGGACGGATGGAAGCCCGGCAGCATCTGCCGCCGCGGCCCACCATGGACGAAGATCAGGGCCGGATGCGGCCCAGGACCTTTCGGCCGGAAAAGCTGGGCATGGACCTCGCCCCCATCCTCGGCCTTCAGCAGCACGGTTTCGGGCGTGACGAACCCCGTGGCCTGCGGGACATCGCCCAGCGGCACGAGGTTTTTGTCGATCACCGCCGGGTAGGCCGGGCGGGTCACATCGGTGGCGGTCGCCACCAGCGTATCGCCGCCGAAGGTCGGGTAAGTCTCGGTGCCGCCCCCTTTGCTCAAAGCCCTGGGCGCCCCGCCGGCCAGCGCGACCTGCCAGACATGGCGCCGCTCCAGATCGATCGCATTGGCGGCGTAAACCAGATTGCGGCGATCGGGCGTGAGCAGGAAGGAATCGACCTCGAACACGCCTGGCGTCAGATCGCGCGGCACGCCGCCTTTGGTGGCATCGATCGCGTAAGGATGGAGCCAGCCGGTCCGCTCCCACGGAAACACGAGGGTATCGCCCGCACCCCAGAAGAGGTTCTGGCTGCGTGTGGCGGCAAATTGCCCGCCCGTACCGGCAGGCGCGCTCCACAAAGTGCGCACCGCACGGCTCGAAACATCGGCGAGACGCAGCGACCAATACGGGCCGCCATCGGGCGCGGCGGCGGCCGGGGGATCGACGTAGGAAATGAAGGCGATCCGCGTGCCGTCGGGCGAAAAGATCGGCTCGACCGAATGGCCGAGATCGGGACCGAGATAGGCAAGGCTCGTGCCGTTCACATCCATCAGGCCGATGAAGCTATGATCCTGCCGGTCCTCGACAAACAGCAATTTCGATCCGTCGGGCGACCATTGCAGCCGGTCGATCGTGCCCGTCAGGCTGGCGATACGCTCGGCCTTGCCGCCCGTGCGCCACAGCCAGAGCTCGTTCTTGCGAGTGAAGGCGACCGCATCGCTTGTGGGCGCGAAGACCGGTGCATGCCCCTGCCCGATCAGGACCGGCGCCGAACCGTCTAGCGTCGTCACATAAAGCTGCTGCTCGGGCGTTGCCGTCGCCAGCGCAGCATTCGGGATCTTGCCGTCGGGAAACTCCGCATCGCCCCCATGGACGTAGGCCAGCTTCGTTCCGTCGCGGCTGAAGGCGAGCTCGTACAGCTCGACCCCGTCATCCTGCGTGTAGGCGGTCAGCTTACGCGCGGGCTTGCCCTTGTCCGCCACCCAGATGTTGCGCACGCCGGCCGCATTCTCGACCCAGGCGAAGCGCACCACGTCCTGCGCGCCCACCAGATCGCCCGCGACAGGAAGCGACAGGGCGGTCTCCAGCGCGTCTGGCGCGGCCACGGCCATCGACGACAGGCCCAGTGCGACGGAAAAAAGCAATATCTTCAGCATGGTCGCATGGTGAAACGACCGCTGGCGCGCGACAAGCGCGATTGCCCTCGGTCGACCATATCCGGAGGCTATGGGTTGGCCAACAACCGAAGCTGGACGACACCCTCGTCATCAGCCGATCACGTACGGTAGGCTCGTTTGCGGGGAGACAGGAATGCGCGTCTTGAAATTCGGGGCCATCGCGTCGGCGCTGCTGCTGGTCACCGTCCCCGCTCACGCGCAATCGCTCCAGCAACGCGTCGAGACGATGCTCCATGACGGCTCGCCCGGCACCCGCTTCGGCCTGGTCGTGGCCGACGAGAGCGGGAAGGAGCTGGTCGCCATCAATCCCGAACAGCGCTTTATCCCGGCGTCCAATACCAAGATGGTGACGACGGTCACCGCCTTCGCCATGCTGAGCGGGCTCGATCAGGCCGATCCCGATGGCGGCACCGCGGTGCGGATCGAAGATTACCGCAAGGGGCCGCCCGATGTCGTGATCGAAGGCCATGGCGATGCCTGGTTATCGGGCGCGGCCGACTGCACGCGCGACTGCCTCGCTACGCTCGCCGATGCGGTCGCGGCGAAGACCAAGCGGGTCAACGACGTGATCGGCGATGACAGCCTCTATCCCGACGAGCGCTGGAGCCGGGGGATGGCCTGGAACAATATCCAGACCCGATCGGGGACGGCGACCTCCGCGCTGACGATCGATGACAACGAACTGGCGATGACGGTGACCCCGGGCGCCTTGGGCGCGGCGCCCACCCTCGCGCTGCCGGCTTATTACACCGTCGACAATCGCGCGACGACCGTCGCCGGCGGCAAGACCCGCTTGAGCTTCGATCGCGAGCCCAACACCTATCTGGTGCGGCTGACCGGCACGATCGCGGTGGGCGCCAAGCCCGAGGAATTGCGGTTCGGCATCGACGATCCCGCGCGCTATGCGGCGTGGCAGTTCAAGGGGATGCTGGAAGCGCGCGGGGTCAAGGTGACCGGCATGGTCGGCATACGCCACCGCCTGCTGATGCCGGCGGACGATCCGGCGGTGCGCGGCAGCGCGCCGGCCGCGCGCCCGCCGCAGCAGCCCGTACTGGCGCGGATCACGCCGCCGCCGCTGATCGAGGACCTGACCCGCATCAGCAAGGTCAGCCAGAACCTCCATGCCGAACTGATGCTGCGCCGGGTTTCTCGCAGCACCGGCAGCGGATCGGTCGCCGACGGGCTGGCGGTAGTGCGGCAGATGCTGGCGCAGGCGGGCGTGCCGCGGGTCGATTACGATTTCTCCGATGGATCGGGCATGTCGACCTACAACCGGCTCGCCCCGCGTGGCGTGATCGCCTTGCTGCGCTGGGTCGCGGCACAACCATGGGGCATGCAATGGCGCGCGACCCTGCCAATCGGCGGCGAGGAGGGCACGCTCGGCAAGCGCTTCCGCGGGACTGCCCTGGAAGGCAAATTGTTTGCCAAGACCGGGACATTGAACGCGACCAACGGGCTGTCCGGCTACATGATCGGCGCGAGCGGAAAGACGCTGACCTTCTCCTTCTACGCCAATGATGTTCCGCAGGATGAGGGTGCCACCGGCGTGATGGACAAGGCGCTGGTGGCGATCGCTGCGGAGAACTGACCCCCGTCGCCCCTGCGCAGGCAGGGGCCCATGTCTCTCGCCACGAAAGCTGCCCCGAATTGCAACAGAGATAGGCCCCTGCCTGCGCAGGGGCGACGGTCAGAGTTGGCTTACCGCCTCACCGGTCGCCCGCCGCAGTTCCAATATGCCGGTCTCGCGATGGCGCGTCGGGTGCACCCGATTCGTGAGCAACGTCCATGCGACCCCGGCGTCGAAATCCACCCACAGCCCGGTACCGGTGAAGCCGGTATGGCCGATCGTCTCGGCCGAGCAGACATCGCCACCATGCCAGCCCTTGAAGCTCTTCTCCCACCCGCAGGTGCGGTGATCGCGCAACGGTGTGCGGATCGCTGCCATCATCGTCGATGTGACCCCGCTCCCATCAAGGAGCCCCGCCGCGAAATCGAGCACGCCCGCGACCGTGCCGAACAGCCCGGCATGGCCGGTCGCCCCACCGAGCGCGAAGCAATTCTCGTCATGCACCTCGCCCTTCATCACCCGGCCGCGCCAGGTGCAGGCTTCGGTCGCGACCGCCGGGCCCGACGGCGGACCGTACCCCAACCCGTCGCCAAGCGGCCACGCCGAGAGTGGCGCGCCGGTCAGCCGCTCGATCGCGATGCCGAGCAGAATGAAGTTAATGTCCGAATAGACCATCTGCCCGTGCCGCCATTCGCGCTGGAGCACGAACGCGCGCAGCCGATCGGGATCCCCGCCGTAGGTGTAGATCGGCTCGACCGCAGGCAGGAAAGTGCGGTGCGCGAGGCAATCGCGGAAGGTCAGCCGGCGCTCGGCAGCGCTGGCCACATCATATTGGCGCAGATCGGGGATCGCATCGGTCAGCGGGCGATCGAGATCGAGCCGGCCCTGATCGGCAAGCGTCAGGATGATCCGGGTGGTGGCGATGACCTTGGTGAGCGAAGCCAGATCGAACCAATGATCCTCGGTCAGGATTTCGGGCTCGGGCACCAGAGCCGCCATGCCGGCGGTGCGGATCGCGCGCCGGCCATCCGCCCACACGATTCCCAGAGTGGCGCCGGGAATGCGGCCTGCGGCGACGGCGGCCGCGGCGGAAGCGAAAGCGCGATCGATCATGCGTCCTCCGCACGCGGTTTGAGCGGAATGACGATCGGCAGCAGCAAGGCGGCGGCCGCGCTCAGCCCGCCCGACAGCATGAAGAATCCATCATAGCCGATCGATTTTTCGATCGATCCCGATGCCCCTGCCAGCAGTCGCGGCAACAGGAAGGCGAAACCCGACAGAAAGGCATATTGCGCACCCGGAAAGCGCGGATTTACCAGCATCGAGAGATAGACGACGAACACCGCGCCGGCGAAACCATTGCCCACCTGATCCGATGCGGTGGCGATGTAGAGGATCAGATTGCTCGGTTGCTGATGCGCCAGCCAGACGAAGCCCCAATTGCCTACCGCCGCCAGGATCGCACCGAAGGCCAATACCCAGGCCCCCGGCCAGCGCGTCACCATCCAGCCGCCGGCCGCAACGCCGATCATGCTCGCGGCCAGCGCGATGGCGCCGTCGGCCACACCGATCTGGGTAAGGGTGTAGCCGAGCGATTTGACCAGAGGCTTGGAGAGCGCGAGGGCGAACACGTCGCCCATGCGGTAAAGCGATACGAACAGCAGGATCGGAAGCGTGCCGTAACCGAACCGCCAGAAGATATCGACATAAGGCCCGATCGCGGCCGAGCGGCGAATCCAGTCGCCGGGCCTCGCGCGGCGAATGCGTGGCAAGGCCAGCGCCATGATGATGAACGGCACGAGGCAAATGACGAGTACCGCTGCGGTGGCGTCGCTTTTGGCGGTGACGCCCATCCGCGCCGCCAACGCGAGCAGCACCCACCCGATCGCAGCGGTCGCCACCGCCGCTGCGCACAGGATGACCGCGCTCGCGAACAGCCCGGTGAGCAGGGCGACACCACGTCCGCCACCATGGTTCGGATCGGGTCGCATCGCTGCGAGGATCGGGAAGGGTGCGAAGGCCGCCGCGGCGATGACGAGATAGGCCGGCCCCCAGCCCGCCGCATCGGCCACGAGCAGCGACCCGCTGCTGGCGGCGACCATGGCGCTCCGATACCCCCAGAGATTGGCCGCGACGACCGGACCCTGCGCCTCCTGCGTCGGCGCCAGTTCGATCCGCCAGCCATCCGCTGCGATTTCCAGCGTCGTCGTCCAGAAAGCGAGCAGGACGGCGAAAAGCGCGGTGACGGGCAGGCTGCGATCGGATGCGGTGATCGCCAGCCCCACCATCGCTGTAAAGATGCCGAGCTGCGACAGCATGATCCAGCCGCGCCGCCGTCCCCAGAAACGCCCGAACCCCGGTACGTCGAACCGATCGAGCAACGGCGCCCACAGGAATTTGAAGGTCGGCAGCAATGTCACCCAGACGAAGAAACCGATCAGCACCAACCCTACGCCATGCGCGGTCAGCCGCAGCGCCAGCACGGTCGAGAACATGTAGAAAGGCAGGCCGGCGGCGAAACCGAGCAGCAGGTAGAGCGCCATTTGCCCGCGTGGGGTCAGCAGGCTCGCGGACGAGCCGCTCTGTTCGGTGATGCTCAAACTCGATCGTCCTACGTCCGTTCGCTGCAACGGTTGCCGCTCGCCGGCCGGAGGTCAATCAGCATCCTGGGCCTAGGGAAAATCCTGAGCGGCACTGCAACGCGAAATCTGCGTTATCGAACGCTATGGCTTATAATGAAGACGGACGGAAACTGGTCGAGCTGGTCCGCGATGCGGCACGGCATCATAACAGTACCTGGGAAGCCTTGGTGCCCGATCCGTTCCGCGTCAATTTCCTGCACGAGGAAGCGGAAGAAGCCGCCTATGCCGAGATGGCGCGCGCCAAGGCCGCCTTGCGCGATCATATCTGCGAAACCTACGGCATCTCTCTCAAGGAGCTGAGCAGCCTCGCCTCGCTTTGAAGGGGGTGCCGCTCCCAGTAAGGCAGCGACGCGCGCCGCGAAGAAGTCTGCGGAAGGCACGCCTGAGACCAGACGGACCAACAGGTTGATGCTGTGAAGCCCGCGAGGGAAGACCAGAGCCGGCACGACCCGGCCATCGAGGTAATCGAGGCGTCCGCCCACGAGCGGGAAGCCGCGATCGGACAGATCCACCACCGGGGGCGCGGAATCGACCTTCCCGTTGAACCAAGGCTTCACGACGTGGCGGTTCGAGGTAGCGACGTCGGTCGGATGCGCCGACAAGAGCGAACGGACATGGTTGGCGACCAACTGGTCTTCGGTCCTGCTGCTCGTAATGAGCGTGCCAGTCTACTCGCAGCCGGCCGGACCGATCTTGCCAAACGCATCCGCTGGGTATCGCATGTCGATGGTGATGGTGCCGGCTATGACATCCTCAGTTTCGGCACGAACGGCAGCGATCGGTTGACCACCTTGCGGGGGCGGAAATACCCGGTCGACGACGTACAGGGCGAGCCCCTGCCACCCGAAAGCAGGCGTTCATTCAGATAACGCTGTGCGGCAGAAACAGCCGCGGTTTCGAAGTGGCAGCCAATGCGGCAACCCCGACCCTCCGCAATCAACAATGTTGCGGATGTTGTCAGTTCCAACAATTGTCCTCGGTCGGCAGTAGCCCCTGCTCGCTATCCTCGGTCGCCTTCACGAAATCATCACGCTCATCATCCAAAATCTACGTCGGCGGCGGCGGTGATCGTTCGCAGGACGTCGTGACGATGAACGGGCTTGTCTGAAACCGACGTCGGTCTGGCAAATGTCAGATCAATGGCCCGGGGAAGCATGTGAGGCGCGAAGCCCCTTATCCCAAGTCCTCCAGGCAGCCGTACCAGCAGATAATGTCGCCGTCGGCGCCAAGACGGGCCGCGCCTCTGGAACGCAGCCGCCGCCACGCGTTGGCGGCCGAACGGCGAACGCGATATACTAGGTCGATCGGGTTCCCGCTTTCGAAGGACCTGTTCATCGCATCCCACGTCGGCTGGAGGTCGTCCGGATGCAACGCGTCCAGCCAGCCGAACCCCCGCCATTGATCGCCTTTCATTCCGGCAACCTCCAACCATCGTTGGCTAACGTCCAGGGCACGCCCTTCCGGATCGATGATCCAGGGGATTTGCGGCAACAGCTCGATCATGTGCCGAAAATGCTCCTGGGCCTCACGCTGGGCCTCCTCGGCGCGCTTGATAGGCGACAGATCCATGATCGCCACGGAGACGCCGACCACCTCTCCCGCCTCGTCGCGCGCCGGCTCATAGGACAGGAGAATCGTCTGGCTATCACGGGTTTCGGATGCGGGCTTCTTGACTTCGACCCCCGGAATGGGCTCGCCGTCGAGCGCGCGCCGAATATAGGGCTCCACCACCGGGAACAGCTCGGGGATCATTTGTGCGACGGTCTTGCCGACATGGTCTTCCATCGGCCGCCCGTTCATCTGCGCGAGCTTACGGTTCAGCATTCTGTATCGCAGATCGCGATCCAGAAACGCCAGTCCAACCGGCGCGCCGTCGTACACGGCCTGCAACTGGGCCAGCCTTACCGAGGGAAGCACGTCGAAGCTGCCGCGCGAAACGCGCCCCACAGCGTCGATCGACGCGACGGGGGTGTCGGTCTGCCGGAGGCGCGCTACTGCATCCGGAAGCGCTTCGGCGGGCAGCGCTTTTCCGTAGAACCAGCCTTGCGCCGACTCGCAACCAAGCCATTGCAGCATCTGAACCTGTTCGAGCGTTTCGACCCCCTCGGCCACCGTCGTCAGCCCGAGGCTTTGGCCCAGGCCCACCACCGCCGCGACAATCTTGCGACTGTCGCGGCGCTCCGCCATCGAGCCCACGAAACTGCGATCAACCTTGATCTCATCGAACGGAATGGTCTGGAGATGGGTCAAGCTCGAGTAGCCCGTCCCGAAATCATCGAGCCCGAGCTTGCAGCCCATGGATTTCAACCTGGTCGAGATCGTTCGTGCATGATCCAGATCGTCTGTCAGTGCACTTTCGGTAATTTCGATGATCAGACGGTTCGTGGAGAACCCGGTCTCCGCGGCAATGCGCTGGATATTTGCCGGTAAGCCGGATCCGCGTAATTGGACGGGCGAGACATTGACGGAGAGCGCTATATGGCTTGGCAGATCCCGCATGGTGGAAAAGGCCGTCTCAAACAAATCCCGGGTTAACCGGTCGATCCATCCGTCCTTTTCAGCCGACGGAATGAATTCCATGGGCGGAATCCATCCCCGATCGGGATGTTTCCATCGCGCGAGCAATTCGAAACCCTGCAGACCACCCGTTCGAAGATCGACAAGCGGTTGAAAATACGGATGAAAATCCCCGTTTGCGAAAGCACGGTCGACATCTTGTTGCTCAATGGACACCGCGCCTCCCGGGGCCTCGACAGCCTGTCATTCTGTTCTTTACGGCGCCCGCGGTCTTTGATCTGGTGGGCGCGAATGCAGGCTAAACCTATTATTCCCCGATACAAGGCATTGAGAGCATGCGGCATTTGCCGCTGATCTGACGCGATCGACGCGGAATGGCGCGCAATGCGCTGGCGGTCGCCGAGGCGCGACGCACGGATTGCCGGCCGGCGCGGTTGCAGCTTTTGCGCGCCGGGGCCTTTGCACTGCGACCGCCGCTGGAAATTCCTATCCCCTTAATGGCGACCGGCCATCAAGCGCTTCCCGTAGTGGCCGGTGCCGCCGTCCTCACTCCCACTCGATCGTTCCCGGCGGCTTCGACGTATAATCGTAGGTCACGCGGTTGATCCCCTGGACCTCGTTGACGATCCGTGTCGCCACGCGCGACAAGAACGCGGCGTCGAAGGGGTAGATGTCGGCGGTCATGCCGTCGGTCGAGGTGACGGCACGGAGCGCGCAAACGTTGTCGTAGGTACGATAATCGCCCATTACGCCGACCGTGCGGACCGGCAGCAGCACCGCGAATGCCTGCCAGATCGCGTCGTACAGACCGGCGCGGCGGATCTCATCGAGATAGATGGCGTCGGCCTTACGCAGGATGTCGCAGCGCTCCTGCGTCACCTCGCCAGGAATGCGGATGGCCAGGCCCGGGCCGGGAAAGGGGTGGCGGCCGACGAAGGCCGGCGGCAGGCCGAGTTCCTGGCCGAGCACACGCACCTCGTCCTTGAACAACTCGCGCAGCGGCTCGACCAGCTGCATCTTCATGCGTTCGGGCAGGCCGCCGACATTGTGGTGGCTCTTGATCGTCACCGAGGGACCGCCGGTAAAACTGACGCTTTCGATCACATCGGGGTAGAGCGTGCCCTGCGCCAGGAACCCGGCGCCACCAATCTTGCTGGCCTCCGCATCGAAGATGTCGATGAAGGTCTTGCCGATGAACTTGCGCTTGGCCTCCGGATCGGTGACCCCGGCCAATCCCGACAGAAACACCTCGCTCGCATCGACATGGACGAGCGGGATGCCGTAATGCTCGCGGAACAGGCTTACCACCTGCGCCGCCTCACCGAGCCGCATCAGGCCGTGATCGACGAACACGCAGGTCAGCTGATCGCCGATCGCTTCGTGGATCAGCACAGCGGCAACCGCGCTGTCGACACCGCCCGAAAGCCCGCAGATCACCTTGCCATCGCCCACCTGCGCACGGATGTCGGCGATCTTGGCGGCGCGGAATTCGGCCATCGTCCAGTCGCCCGCCAGCCCGCACACATGGCGCGCGAAATTGGCGATCAGCTTGCCGCCGTCAGGCGTGTGAACCACTTCTGGGTGGAACATCATCGAATAGAAGCGGCGCTTCTCGTCGGTGGCGATCGCATAAGGCGCACCTTCGGACGTCGCGACGACACTGAACCCCGCCGGCAGCGCTTCGACGCGATCGCCGTGGCTCATCCACACCTGATGGCTTTCGCCGATATCCCACAAGCCGTCGAACAAGGCCGACTCGCCGACCACATCGATGAAAGCGCGCCCGAATTCGCGATTGTCGGACGGTGCGACCCGCCCACCGAGCTGGTGCGCCATCGTCTGTTGGCCATAGCAGATCGCCAGGATCGGCAGCCCGGCCGAAAAGAAGCGCTGCGGGGCGCGGGGGCTATCATCCCACATCACCGAGGATGGGCCGCCCGAGAAGATGATACCCTTGGGCTGGAGTCGATCGAACGCGGCATCGGCGGCGTTAAACGGAGCGATTTCGCTGTAGACGCCGGCCTCGCGCACGCGGCGTGCGATCAGCTGGGTCACCTGGCTGCCGAAATCGACGATTAGGATGGAGTCGGTGGGGGTCACACTCATGGCAAGCCGATAGAAACGTGCCCCGGGCCTGTCCAGCGTCTCCGGTCTAAACGCTGCGTTTACCCATTGCTGCGATGCGATATCGCTCTTCTCCGGGATAGCCGATGCCGCGTCGAATCAGAACCTTGCTGTCGATGCTCCGGGACGAGGTGCAGATCTATGCCGCGACCAGCGAGAAGATCGCCGGGCGCACCAACCTGCTCGCGCTCAACGCAACGATCGAAGCCGCGCGATCGGGTGAAGCCGGCCGGGGCTTTTCGGTCGTCGCTCAGGAGGTGAAGGCGCTTGCCAATCAGGCCCGCAGCTCCGCCGTGGCATTCCGCGCCGATGTCCTCGACCGGCTGGCGCTGGGTGCCCAATTCGCCGACGATATGCTTGCCGATATCGAAGGTGCCCGGCTGGTCGATCTTTCGCGCACGATCGTGCAGCAGATTGCCCGGATGCTCTACACGCGTGGTTCGCACCTCTGTCTGCTCGCGACCGATCCGGCGATCGTCGCCATGACCGCCGCCCCGACGGCCGAGGGGAAAGCGGCCGCAATCGAGAGACTCCGCCTGTTGCGCCGCGTATCTGGCCAGTATCTCAACGCCTTCGTCGTTTCAGCCGCCGGCCGCATGATCATCTCCGAAGATCCCCAGGCGCGGGTGATCACATATGATTTCCGCGAGGGCGATCAGTTCAACCGAGCCATGGCGAGCACCGGCGAGGACGATTGGTTCACCGACGAGGTGTGGCTTGATCCGTGGTCGCACAACCGCGCCGTGCTGGTGTTCGTGAAGGCGATCCGGCCGCATGCCGGTGCCGAGCCCAATGGCGTGCTCTATTTGGAGTTCGATTGGGAGCAGCTGATGCAGAACGTTCTGATCGAACAGTTCAGGGGCAATGCCGGCGATCAAGCGCTGCGCCTCAGCATCGTCGATCCGCATGGGCGGCTGGTCGGATCGTCATGGGGTGGCGCGCTCGGCAGCCGGGTGGAGATGCCGGCGGGCGAGCATCAAGGGATCGAGATACGCGACGCTTCGGTCGCCGCCTTCGCCACCGTCACGCCGATCGGCACGTTCGACGGGCTAGGCCTGCGCTGCCTGATCGAGCAGCGCATGGCGACCGAGGCTGAAATTGCCGAGATGATCGGCACGGGACGGGGCGCGGCGGCGTAATCTGGTCCTTCGTCGCCCGGGGAGCGGCTATTTTTGCGGCTGCAGTCCGGCTCAAACGGCATGCGGAGATGCCGGATAGCGGACAAAGAAGAAGGGCCGGAGACTGACGCCCCCGGCCCTTCTTTTCAAGCAATCCCGGCCGTGCGCCGGAAGGCCGATCAGGCTTCGTCGCCATCCTCGACATTGACCGGGCCCGAATCCTGGCCGCGGGCGCTCTCGTCGCGATCGACGAATTCGATCACCGCCATGGAGGCAGCGTCGGAGGCACGGATGCCGGCCTTGATCACGCGGGTGTAGCCGCCGTTGCGGCTAGCATAGCGGGTCGCCAGCACGTCGAACAACTTCACCAGCTGGGCGTCGTCCATGAGGCGCGCATGGGCAAGACGACGGTTGGAAAGGCCACCCTTCTTGGCGAGCGTCACCAACTTCTCGACGTAGGGGCGAAGCTCCTTAGCCTTGGCGAGGGTGGTGATGATCTGCTCGTGCTTGATCAGAGCCGCCGACTGGTTGCGGAACAGAGCAGTCCGGTGAGCGGAGGTACGTTGCAGCTTACGGCCGCCGACGCGATGGCGCATTTGATATCTTCCTTCGTTCGTCTCACAGCCGAGTGAGGTACTGCGAGCCAGGCGGTGCAAAGGGGCCACCGCCCAAAGCCCTTGGGTCAAATATCCGGAGCGCCTGAGCGCTCCGGATCTCAGAACTCCTGTTCGAGCTTCTTAGCCATTTCCTCGATATTCTCGGGCGGCCAGCCGGGGATTTCCATGCCCAGGCGGAGGCCCATCGAGGCGAGCACTTCCTTGATTTCGTTCAAGGACTTGCGGCCGAAGTTCGGGGTGCGCAGCATCTCGGCCTCGGTCTTCTGGACCAGATCGCCGATATAGATGATGTTGTCGTTCTTGAGGCAGTTGGCCGAACGGACCGACAGCTCGAGTTCGTCGACCTTCTTGAGCAGGAAGCGATTGAGCTGGTTCGAGCCGACTTCCGGCTCGGACACGCCACCACCCATCGGGGCCATCGAGACGCTCTGCGACGGAGCAGCGGCGACCAGGCCATCATCGAAGTGGATGAAGAGCTGGAGCTGATCCTGCAGGATGCGTGCCGAATAAGCGACAGCATCGTCGGGCGTGACGGTGCCGTCTGTCTCGATGGTCAGCGTGAGCTTGTCGTAATCGAGCTCCTGGCCGACGCGGGTATTCTCGACCTTGTATGCGACCTGGCGGACCGGCGAATAAAGCGCGTCGACCGGGATCAGGCCGATCGGCGCATCTGCCGGGCGATTGGCCGAGGCCGGCACATAGCCCTTGCCCGACTGGGCGGTCAGCTCCATGTTGAGCGTCGCGCCTTCGTCGAGGTGACAGATCACGAGATCGGGGTTCATCACCTCGATATCGCCGCTGGTGGCGATGTCGCCCGCAGTCACTTCGGCCGGGCCGGTGGCGGACAGTTGGAGGCGCTTGGCGCCCTCACCCTGCATGCGCAGCGCGATCTGTTTCACATTCAGGACGATATCGGTCACATCCTCACGGACGCCCGCGAGGCTCGAGAATTCGTGCAGGACGTTCTCGATCTTGATCGAGGTCACCGCGGCACCCTGCAGCGAAGACAGCAGAACGCGGCGCAGCGCATTGCCGAGCGTGAGGCCGAAGCCACGCTCGAGCGGCTCGGCGACGAAGATCGCCTTGCGCTTGCCATCGCCGCCGGCCTTCTTGTCCAGCGCGACGGGCTTCTTCAGTTCCTGCCAATTCTTGGCATTGATCGCCATGCATGGTCCCCTTGGGGCTGTGGCCGCGGCGCGTCCGCTGCGGCCGAAAACAAACAAATACGGGGCCGGACGGCGCCCCGATTGGGCAGGATCAGACGCGACGCCGCTTGGACGGGCGTACGCCGTTGTGTGGGATCGGCGTCACGTCGCGGATCGACGTGATATGGAAGCCGACGGCCTGCAGCGCACGCAGCGCGCTCTCACGACCCGAACCCGGGCCCTTGACTTCGACTTCGAGCGTACGGACGCCATGTTCGGCGGCCTTCTTGCCCGCGTCTTCCGCCGCGACCTGTGCGGCATAAGGGGTCGACTTGCGCGAGCCCTTGAAGCCCATCATGCCGGCCGAGGACCACGAGATCGCATTGCCCTGGGCATCGGTGATCGTGATCATGGTATTGTTGAAGCTGGCGTTCACATGCGCGACGCCGGCGGTGATGTTCTTACGCTCGCGCCGCTTGATGCGCTGAGGTTCGCGTGCCATTTTCCTATATCCTTACCTGAAGGAGCGGGCGCTCAGGCCGTTCGGCCGAGCGCACCCGGCTCATTACTTCTTCTTGCCGGCGATCGGCTTGGCCTTGCCCTTGCGGGTGCGCGCATTGGTATGCGTGCGCTGGCCGTGGACCGGGAGCCCCTTGCGATGGCGCAGGCCGCGATAGCAGGCCAGATCCATCAGGCGCTTGATGTTCATCGCCACTTGGCGGCGAAGATCGCCTTCGACGGTGTAGCCGGCGTCGATCGTCTCGCGGATCTGGAGAACTTCCTGATCCGACAGATCCTGAACGCGGCGCTCCGATGCAATACCGAGCTTGGCGGTGATTTCCTTGGCTTTGGCCGGGCCGATGCCGTGGATATAGGTCAGCGCGATTTCAACGCGCTTGTTGGTCGGGATATTCACACCCGCGATACGTGCCATGTCTTATACTTCTCCATGCTCCACAGGGCGCTTGGCGTGCCGCCCCATCTCGACGCTCACCCCACCGAATAGGAAAACGCAGCGCGCGCATAAACGCCGCCGGAAACCGGGTTCGTGGGAGGAGCGCGAGATAGGCAGAGTCGCCAGCCATGTCAAGCGAATGAACCGGAACGCTCTCAAAGCGTTGCGCGGCCCCGTTAAGGGTCAAGCGCCGGCTGCCACGGAATCGCTTGCAAGGATCGATTCGATCGCTTCGGTCACCGTGCCGATCTCAGCCATGCCGTCGACGCGACTCACCAGCCCCTTGGCCTCATAATAAGGCAGGATGGGCGCGGTATCGGCGCGATATACGGCCAGACGCGCGCGCACGGTTTCGGCATTGTCGTCGGGACGCCGCTTGAACTCGGTCGATCCGCACACGTCGCAAACGCCCTCGGTCTTGGGCATCTTGTAACGGTCGTGATAGCCTTCGTTGCATCGGGCACAGGTGAAGCGGCCGGAGATGCGATCGACGAGAGCCTCCTCATCCACCGCCAACTCGATGACATGATTGAGCTTCAGCCCGCGTTCGGCCAGCAAGGCGTCAAGTGCCACTGCCTGGGCCTGGGTGCGGGGATATCCGTCGAAGATGAAGCCGGCGGCATGCGCTTCGTCGTCCAGACGCGTGGCGATCAGGGCCGTGACGACCTCGTCGGGCACCAGTTGCCCCGCCTTCATGATCGCGTCGGCCTTGCGGCCGATGTCGCTGCCAGCCTTGACGGCCGAGCGAAGCATGTCGCCCGTCGATAGTTGAACGAGCCCGTGCCTGGTCATCAGCATCTGGGCCTGCGTGCCCTTCCCAGCCCCGGGTGGACCAAGCAGGATCAGGAGTTTCACCGTCGCATTCCCCCCTTGAGCCGCGCCTTCTTGATAAGGTCGCCATATTGGTGCGCAAGCAGATGGCTCTGGATCTGCGTTACGGTGTCGATTGTCACATTGACCACGATTAGAAGGCTGGTGCCACCAAAACCGACCAGATGGCGCGGAATAAACATTTCCGGCACCACGCAAATCAACGTCAGGTAAGCTGCGCCGATCACCGTGATGCGGGTCAGGACATAGTCCAGATACACCTCGGTGTTCTTGCCTGGGCGGATGCCCGGGATGAACCCGCCATAGCGCTTCAGATTGTCAGCGGTCTCCTCCGGATTGAACACCACGGCGGTGTAGAAGAAGGAGAAGAAGATGATGCCGGCCGCATAGAGCACGAAATAGGCCGGCGTATCCTGGCCGATATACTGGTTCACGCTGATGATGAAATCGCCCCAGCGGCTCTCGCCGCTCAGGTGCTTGCCGGCGAACTGGGTGATCGTCAGCGGCAGCGCCAGCAGCGACGATGCGAAGATCGGCGGGATCACGTTGGCGGTATTGATCTTGAGCGGAAGGTGGCTCTTGTCGGCCTGCATCATACCGCGCTGGGTCTGGCGCTTCGGGTACTGGATCAGAACGCGGCGTTGCGCGCGCTCCATGAAACAGATGCCCAGGATCAGGCCGATCACCAGCACGAAGCCGCCCAGCACCATCAACGGCGAGGTCGCGCCGGTACGCGCGGCATCGAGGCTCTGCGCGATCGTGGTCGGCAGGCTGGAGACGATACCCGCCATGATGATCAGGCTGACGC
The DNA here is from genome assembly GCF_044905095.1 of Sphingomonas sp. MMS24-J13. Classification (NCBI taxonomy): domain Bacteria; kingdom Pseudomonadati; phylum Pseudomonadota; class Alphaproteobacteria; order Sphingomonadales; family Sphingomonadaceae; genus Sphingomonas; species Sphingomonas sp. MMS24-J13. Next base: position 4,145,494 of record NZ_CP173258.1, on the reverse strand, counting down.
CGTTGCCGATGCCGCGGCTGGTGATCTGCTCACCCAACCACATCAGGAACATCGTGCCGCCGACGAGCGTGATCACCGTCGTCACGCGGAACAGCATCGGCGCGACCACCACCGCCTGGGTGCCGGCGCTGCTGCCCCAGGCCTCGAGCCCGACGGCGATGAAGTAGGCCTGGATCGCGGTCAGCAACACCGTGCCGTAGCGCGTATACTGGTTGAGCTTCTTGCGCCCGCTCTCACCCTCTTTCTTGATCGCGGCGAGCTGCGGCGAGAGCGAGGTGGCGAGTTGCACGACGATCGACGCGGTGATGTAGGGCATCACGCCCAACGCCACGATCGACATACGCGTCAGCGCACCGCCGGTGAAGGTATTGAAGAAATCCATGACGCCGCCGCGCGTCGTATCGAACAGCGATTCGAGTACGCGGGGATCGATCCCGGGCAGCGGTACATAGGAGAGCAACCGGAATACGACCAACGCGCCGAGCGTGAACCACAGGCGCTTCTTGAGATCGGTCGCTTTCGCGAACTGCGACAGACTTGCGTTGGAGGCAAGTTGCTCGGCTGCAGATGCCATCGGCTTTATCGAACCTTCAAAACTGAAACGGCGGAGGCAGTTTCCCCCGCACTCCGCCGCTCCATATAGTGCGCCATTGGCTTATGCCACCCGTCGTCCGTGCGACGGCGGCCTTTTAGGCGCGCGCAGCCTTCTTGGCAGCGAGCGTCTTGCCCTTCTTGGCAGCGGCCTTCTCGGCAGCCGGAACGACCTCGATGACCTCGATCGAACCACCAGCGGCCTCGATCGCAGCGCGTGCCGATGCCGAGACCCCCGCAACGCGGAAGGTCAGCTTGGAGGAAAAAGCACCCTTGGCCAGGACGCGAACACCGTTCTTGCCACCACGGGCAACACCCGCCGCCTTCAGCGCGGCATGATCGATCGTGGCGTCACCCTTGAGCACGCCAGCCTCGATCAGCTTCTGAAGCTGGCCCAGATTCACCTCGGCATAATCCTTGGCGAACGGATTGTTGAAACCGCGCTTCGGGATTCGCATGTGGAGCGGCATCTGACCGCCCTCGAATCCGTTGATGGAGACACCCTCACGGCTCTTCTGGCCCTTCTGGCCGCGACCCGCGGTCTTGCCCTTGCCCGAGCCGATGCCGCGTCCGACGCGCATCCGGCCCTTGCGGGAGCCTTCATTGTCCTTGATTTCGTTCAGTTTCATGATCTGCACTCGCTTTCGCTTTTGTCGCGCCAACCGTCCATGCGACGCATAGACGGGAATAGGGTGAGTTTGCGCGCGACAAGCCGATCGCTTGCCGCCCGCCCCCTCACCCGAACCTCCCGAAGGGAGGGAATCGAAGGCTTAGCCTTCGACCTTCACCATGTGCTGCACCTTGCGGATCATGCCACGAACTTCGGGCGTGTCCTCGAGCTCGCGGCTCTTGTGCATCTTGTTGAGGCCCAAGCCAACCAACGTCGCGCGCTGGCTGGCCTCGCGGCGGATCGGCGAACCGGTCTGCGTAATGGTAATCTTCGCCATATCGCTTACTCCACGACGGCCGCGGCGTCGGCTTCGGCCACTTCGACCGAGGCGCCGCCACGACGCAGCAGATCGGCGATCTTCTTGCCGCGACGCTGGGCCACCGAGCGCGGGCTCGTCTGGTCCTTGAGCGCCTCGAAAGTCGCGCGGATCATGTTGTAGGGGTTGTTGGTGCCGACCGACTTGGTCACCACGTCATGAACGCCCAGGCTCTCGAACACGGCGCGCATCGGGCCGCCGGCGATGATGCCGGTACCGGCAGGCGCCGTACGAACATAGACGCGACCGGCGCCGAAATGGCCGAGGCCATCATGGTGCAGGGTGCGGCCATCCTTGAGTGCGACGCGGATCATCGCCTTCTTGGCAGCCGCGGTCGCCTTCGAGATCGCCTCGGGAACTTCGCGCGCCTTGCCATGGCCGAAACCGACCCGGCCCGAGCCATCACCGACGACGACGAGTGCCGCAAAGCCGAAGCGCTTGCCGCCCTTCACCGTCTTCGAGACGCGGTTGATGTGAACCAGCTTCTCGACCAGCTCTTCACCGCCCTCGTCGCGGTTGTTGTTGTCGCGACGATTGCGATCGTTGCGGCCACGGCCACCACGATTGTCGTTGCCGCCACGGCCACGACCGCCACGGCCGCGGCCCTCGCGGGGCGCACCCTCGGCAGCCGGAGCGCCGGCTTCGGCCGCAGGGGCCTCGTTCTGAACTTCGTCAGCCATTTAGAACTCCAATCCGCCTTCGCGGGCGGCGTCGGCCAGAGCCTTCACCCGGCCGTGGAAGAGGAAACCACCGCGATCGAACACGACGGAAGTGACGCCAGCAGCCATCGCACGCTCGGCAACACGCTTGCCGACCGAGACCGCCGCATCGATGTTTGCACCCGAGGCTGACCGTGCGTCCTTCTCCAGCGTGGAGGCGGCAGCGACGGTGGCACCGACGGTATCGTCGATCACCTGGGCATAGATATGCTTGCCCGAGCGATGGATCGAGAGACGCGGACGCAGACCGCCACGGGCGCGCAGCGCAGTGCGCACGCGACGACGGCGGCGTTCGAAGAGGGAGAGACCCTTGGCCATTACTTCTTCTTCCCTTCCTTGCGGAAGATGAACTCGCCAGCGTACTTGATGCCCTTGCCCTTGTACGGCTCGGGCTTGCGCCAGCGACGAATCTCCGCGGCCACCTGGCCAACCTTCTGCTTGTCGATACCCGAGATGTTGACCGTGGTCTGATCCGGGGTGAGGATCGTGATGCCTTCCGGGATCGCGTAGTCCACATCGTGGCTGTAGCCGAGCTGCAGCTTCAGGTTCCTGCCCTGAACATTGGCACGATAGCCGACGCCGGTGATCAGGAGCTGCTTGGTGTAGCCGTCCGTCACGCCGGTGATGAGGTTCTGAACGAGCGTGCGCTGCATGCCCCAGAAGGAGCGGGCGCGCTTGGTGTCGTTCGCCGGCTGCACCGTGATGCCGCCGTCGCCGATGTCGTAGGTCACCTCGTCGGCGAGATCGAGCGTGAGCGTGCCCTTGGCACCCTTCACGGTCAAAGTCTTGCCTTCGATCGCGGCGGTTACGCCGGCCGGTACGGGGACCGGCTTCTTACCGATGCGGCTCATCAGAACACCTCCGCGAGCACTTCGCCGCCGACATTCTGGTCGCGCGCTTCGGCATCCGAAAGCACGCCACGCGGCGTCGAGACGATGGTCATGCCCAGACCGTTGCGAACGCGCGGCAGATCCTGCGCGCCCGAATAGACGCGACGGCCCGGCTTCGAGATGCGCGCAACATGCTGGATCGCAGGCTGGCCCTCGAAATATTTGAGCTCGATGCGCAGGCCCGGGTGGCCGGCGAGGGCCTCCTCGGAATAGCCACGAATGTAACCTTCGCGCTGAAGCACATCGAGCACATGGGCCCGAAGCTTCGACGCCGGCGAGACAACGCTGTCCTTACGGGCACGCTGGCCGTTACGGATGCGGGTGAGCAGATCGCCCAGGGGATCGTTGATCGACATACCTTAACCCTTACCAGCTCGACTTGACGACGCCGGGGATCATACCCCGCGTGGCAAGCTGCCGCAGCATGACGCGGCCGAGACGGAACTTGCGATAGACGCCGCGGGGACGCCCGGTCAGCTCACAGCGGTTGCGAACGCGCGTCGGATTCCCGTTGCGGGGGATCTCGGCGAGCTTCAGCCGCGCGATCAGCCGCTCGGTGTCGTCGAGCGACTCGTCGGCCGCAATCGCCTTCAGCTTGGCATATTTGCCAGCATATTTCTTGACGAGCGCCTTGCGGCGCTCGTTCTTGTTGATCGAACTCAGTTTCGCCATGGACTTAAGCTCTCTTTCCTAGTCGCGCGCTCAGGCGGCCTGCTTCTCAGCCTGGGGCTGCGGGAAGGGGAAACCGAACAGACGCAGCAGCTCGCGCGCTTCATCGTCGGTCTGGGCGGTGGTCGTGATGATCACGTCCATGCCACGGATGGTGGAGACCTGGTCGTAGCTGATCTCGGGGAAGATCAGCTGCTCCTTGAGGCCGGTCGCGTAATTGCCACGGCCGTCAAACGACTTGTCCGACAGACCACGGAAATCGCGGACGCGGGGCAGAGCGATCGTCACGAACCGGTCGAGGAACTCGTACATCCGCTCGCGGCGCAGGGTAACCTTGCAACCGATCGGCATGCCTTCGCGCAGCTTGAACTGTGCGATCGACTTCTTCGCCTTGGTGACGACGGCCTTCTGGCCGGCGATCTGCGTCATTTCGCCGGCAGCCTGCTCGACCTTCTTCTTGTCCTGCGTCGCCTCGCCGACGCCCATGTTCAGCACGATCTTCTCGAGCCGGGGCACCTGCATGACGTTCTTGTAACCGAACTTCTCGGTCATCGCCTTGACGATGGTATCCTCGTACTGCTTCTGCAGACGGGCCTTGTAGCCATCAGCCATCGATCTTCTCCCCGGTCTTGACGGCGACACGAACCTTCTTGCCGTCCTGGGTTTCGAACCGGACGCGCGTCGGCTTGCCATCACGGGTCGCGAGAGCGACCTTCGAGATGTGCATCGGCGCTTCACGGCGCTCCAGACCACCCTGCGGGTCGGTCTGGCTCGGCTTCTTGTGACGGGTGGCGATATTCACCCCCGAAACGACCACCTTGCCATCCTTGGGGAAGGCCTTGGTGACGGTGCCGGTCTTGCCCTTGTCCTTGCCGGACAGGACGATGACGGGATCACCCTTCTTGATCTTGGCAGCGGACATCAGAGCACCTCGGGCGCGAGCGAAATGATCTTCATGTGACCGGCCGCACGCAGTTCGCGCACCACCGGGCCGAAGATACGGGTGCCGATCGGCTCCCCGTTATTCTTGTTGATCAGCACCGCGGCATTGCCGTCGAAACGGATGGTCGAACCGTCGGGACGATTGATGTCCTTGGCGGTGCGAACGATCACCGCACGGTGAACATCACCCTTCTTGACCTTGGCGCGGGGCGCGGCTTCCTTGATCGACACGACGATCACGTCGCCGACCGAAGCGAAACGACGCTTGGAGCCGCCCAGCACCTTGATGCACTGAACGCGCTTCGCGCCGGAATTGTCTGCCACATCGAGCGTGGACTGCATCTGAATCATGGGACCAGTCCTCTCTTATGCCGCAGCGGCTTCGGGGGTGCGGTGGGTATCCACCACGTCGATGACCTTCCACGTCTTCAGCTTGGACATCGGCGCGCATTCCTCGATGCGAACGGTCTGCCCTTCCTTGTACGTGTTGCCCTCGTCATGGGCATGATACTTCTTCGAACGGCGGATGATCTTGCCGTAGAGCGGGTGCTTAACCCGGCGCTCCACGAGCACGACCACCGTCTTGTCGGTCTTGTCGGACACCACAGTGCCCGTCAGCACGCGCTTCGGCATCGTGTGGCTCCTTACTTGGCAGCCGAGCGCGAGCGCCCGGTCTGCAGCGTCTTGATCTGCGCGATGGTCCGGCGGACCTCCTTCACGCGGCTCGGCTTCTCCAGCTGGTTGGTCGCAGCCTGGAAGCGCAGGTTGAACTGCTCGCGCTTCAGCTCGGACAGCTGGGTTGCAAGCTGGTCGTCAGTCGCGACCTTGAGATCGGCAATCTTCGCCATGACTTACACAGCCTCGTGAATGGATTCGCCCAGGCGGGCGACGACCTTGGTCTTGATCGGCAGCTTCTCCATCGCGCGCTCGAAAGCGACGCGGGCCAGCGGACCGGGAACACCATCGAGCTCGAACAGGATGCGGCCGGGCTTGACACGGGCGACCCAGAATTCCGGCGCGCCCTTGCCCGAACCCATGCGGACTTCAGCAGGCTTCGACGAAACCGGCACGTCCGGGAAGATACGGATCCACAAGCGCCCCTGACGCTTGATGTGACGCGTGATCGCGCGGCGAGCCGCCTCGATCTGGCGGGCGGTGATACGATCCGGCTCCAGGGCCTTGAGCCCGAAAGCGCCGAAATTGAGCGCGGTACCGCCCTTGGCATCGCCATGGATACGACCCTTGTGGGCCTTGCGGAACTTCGTGCGCTTCGGTTGCAGCATGTCTAATCTAACCTTCTGACACCGTAACGACGGTCGATCAGGCTAGCTGAAAGGAGAAAACTCCGATCAGCGGGCCGGACGGACCCCCGAGGTCTGAGCTTCCATCATGAGGCGGTCCTGCGCGAGCGGGTCATGGCCGAGGATCTCACCCTTGAAGATCCAGACCTTGACGCCGCAAACGCCATAGGCGGTGTGCGCCTCGGCCTCGGCATAATCGACGTTCGCACGCAGCGTGTGCAGCGGCACCCGGCCCTCGCGATACCATTCGGTCCGCGCGATCTCCGCACCACCGAGACGGCCGGCGCAGGTGATACGGATGCCCTCGGCACCGAGACGCAGCGCCGACTGCACCGCACGCTTCATGGCGCGGCGGAAGGCGATGCGGCGCTCGAGCTGGTCGGCGACGCCCTGGGCGACGAGCTTGGCATCGATCTCCGGCTTGCGGATCTCGACGATGTTCAGGCTCACGTCCGAACCGGTCATCTGGCCGAGCTTCTTGCGAAGCTTCTCGATGTCCGCGCCCTTCTTGCCGATGATCACGCCGGGGCGTGCGGCATAGACGGAGATGCGGGCCAGCTTCGCCGGACGCTCGATCACGACCTTCGAGATCGCAGCCTGCGGATGCGCCTTGAAGATATACTGACGGATCCGCAGATCCTCCAGCAACAGGCGGCCATAGGCTTCGCCTTCGGCATACCAGCGGCTGTCCCAGGTGCGGTTGATCTGCAACCGCATGCCAATCGGGTTAGACTTCTGACCCATTATGCTTCTTCCTGCTCGCGAACGACCACGCGGATGCGGCTGAACGGCTTGACGATGCGGGCGGAGCGGCCGCGGGCGCGGGTGGCGAAGCGCTTCATGACGAGGCCCTTGCCGACCGACGCTTCCTGGACGACCAGCGCATCGACGTCGAGATTGTGATTGTTCTCGGCGTTCGCGATCGCCGAAGCGAGGCACTTGCGCACGTCGATGGCCATCGCCTTCTTCGAGAAAGCGAGGATGTTCAGCGCGTCGCCGGCCTTCTTGCCGCGGATCAGGCCCGCGACCAGATTGAGCTTGTACGGCGAACCGCGCACGGCGGTGTTGACGGCAAGGGCTTCCTTGTCGCCCACCTTGCGGGGGGATGCTGGCTTGCTCATCAGCGCTTGCCCTTCTTGTCGGCGGCGTGGCCCGGGAAGTAGCGCGTGGGCGCGAACTCGCCGAGCTTCATGCCGACCATATCTTCGTTGATCGCGACCGGCACGAACTTGCGGCCGTTATAGACGTTGAACGTCAGACCGACGAACTGCGGCAGGATGGTCGAGCGACGCGACCAGGTCTTGATGGCGCCACGGGCGCCAGCATCCTGCGCGGCTTCGGCCTTCTTCAGCAGGCTCAGTTCGACGAACGGGCCTTTCCAGACAGAGCGAGCCATTACTTCTTCCTCGCGTGGCGCGACCGGATGATCATCTTGTCGGTCGACTTGTTCTTACGGGTACGGTGACCCTTGGTCGGCTTGCCCCAGGGCGTAACCGGGTGACGGCCGCCCGAGGTACGGCCTTCGCCGCCGCCGTGCGGGTGATCGACCGGGTTCTTGGCGACGCCGCGCGAGAGCGGGCGGTAGCCGAGCCAGCGGTTGCGGCCTGCCTTGGCGAGATTGGTGTTGCCGTTGTCGGGGTTCGACACCGCACCAACCGTGCACATGCAATCCGAGCGGATGTAGCGCTGCTCGCCCGAGTTCAGGCGAACCATCACCATGCCGCGATCGCGGCCGACGATCTGCACATAGGTGCCGGCGGCACGGGCGATCTGGCCGCCCTTGCCGGGCTTCATCTCGACATTGTGGACGATCGTGCCGACCGGAGCCTGGCCGATTTCCATCGCATTGCCGGGCTTCACGTCGGTCTTCTTCGCCGCGACGACGACATCGCCGGGCGCGAGGCGCTGCGGTGCGAGGATGTAAGCGAGCTCGCCATCCTCATACTTGACCAGCGCGATGAACGCCGAACGGTTGGGATCATATTCGATCCGCTCGACCGCGGCCGGCGCATCCCAGCGGCGACGCTTGAAGTCGACGAAGCGATACTTTTGCTTGTGACCGCCGCCAATGCCGCGCGCGGTGGCGTGGCCCTGGTTGTTGCGGCCGCCCGACTTGGTCAGACCTTCGGTCAGCGCCTTGACCGGCTTGCCCTTGTGCAGGGACGAGCGGTCAATGAGGATCAGACCACGCCGCGACGGGCTGGTCGGATTATGATGCTTGAGCGCCATATCAGCGCACCCCTTCGGTAATGTCGATCGACTGGCCGGCGGCCAGCGTCACAACCGCCTTCTTCGAGTCCGAACGCTTGTAGGCTTCACCCTTCCAGCGCTTCGACTTGCCCTTGGTGACCATCGTGTTCACGCCGGTCACGGTGACGCCCCACAGAGCCTCGACCGCAGCCTTGATCTCCGGCTTGGTGGCATCGTTGGCGACCTTGAACACGACCGCATTATGCTCGGAGAGCAAGGTCGCCTTCTCGGTGATGTGGGGCGCGAGCACCACATCGTAATGGCGGTTGTCCACCGCAGTCTTGGGCTTCTTAGCCATTGAACCGCGCCTCCAGCGTCTCGATCGCGGCGCGCGTCAGCACCAGCGTGTCATGATTGAGGATGTCGTAGACGTTGGCGCCAACCGCAGGCAGCAGATCGATGCCCTTGAGGTTGCCCGAAGCGTGCGCGAACGAGATGTTCAGCGCATCGCCATCGATCACCAGCGCCTTCGTGCCGAAACCGAGTGCCGCGAGCTGACCCGCGAGCGCCTTGGTCTTTCCTTCGGCGACGTCGAGGCCGTCCAGCACGATCAGGCTGCCGTCCTTGGCCTTCGCCGAGAGCGCCATCTTGAGACCGAGCGCGCGAACCTTCTTGTTCAGCGACGGATTGAAGTCGCGGACGCGTGCGCCGTGCGCCTTACCGCCGCCGATGAACACCGGAGCGCGGCGATCGCCGTGACGGGCGGTACCGCCGCCCTTCTGGTTGCCCAGCTTCTTGCCCGACCGCGCAACATCGGCCCGCTCGCGCGTGCCGCGGGCGGTGCCGCGACGCTTTTCGAGCTGCCAGGTGACGACGCGGTGGAGGATATCCGCACGCGGCTCGACCCCGAAGACGGCGTCGTTGAGTTCGATGTCGCCGGCGGCCGACGCGTCGAGGTTCTTGACCTGAACCTTCATGATCAGCCCTCCTGGCCTTCGGTCGCTTCCGGAGCGGCGACGGTTTCGGCCGGCGTCTCAGCGGGAGCGTTGTTGCTGTTGGCGGCGGCCTTCAGGCCGGCCGGCTTCGGCGCATCGGCGTGGCCGGGCACCTTGACCGCGTCCTTCACGAGCAGCCAGCCACCCTTCGAGCCGGGCACCGAGCCCTTGACGAAGAGAAGGCCGCGCTCCGCATCGGTGCGGACGATCTCGAGATTCTGCTGGGTGCGCTGCTTGTCACCCATGTGGCCGGCCATCTTCTTGTTCTTGAAGACCTTGCCCGGATCCTGACGGTTGCCGGTCGAGCCGAGCGAACGGTGCGAGACCGAAACACCGTGGGTGGCGCGCAGACCGCCGAAACCCCAGCGCTTCATGCCGCCCTGGAAGCCCTTGCCCTGGGTGCGGCCCGAAATGTCGACCAGCTGCCCGGGAACGAAATGCTCGGCGGAAAGCTCGGCGCCGACGTCGAGGAGATTGTCCTCGGTCACGCGGAATTCGTGCACATACGCCTTGGGCTCGACTTCGGCCTTGCCGAAATGGCCCCGCTGCGGCTTGGCAACGTTCTTCGCCTTGGCCGTGCCAGCACCGAGCTGCAGGGCGACGTAGCCGTCGGTTTCGATATCCTTGCGAGCGATGACCTGGACGCTCTCCAGCTGCAACACGGTGACGGGCACGTGGCGCCCATCATCCTGAAACAACCGGGTCATCCCGATCTTCTTCGCGATCACGCCACTGCGCATGATCTCATTCCCTTCCAAACAGAGGCCCACCGCTTCCGCGACGGGCTTGCCAACGAAAAAGGCCCCGAGGATTCCCGGAGCCTGGCCCAACGAAACTGCATGCCCCGCCAGGGCCAGTGTCCAACATACTGGTGACGGATCACCAAAATGTCGAAAGCGGGGACGCAGGCAACGGTCATGTCCCCAAGGAGGGACGCGCCGTTCGGTATCCTTGCTTTCCTGCTTCGACCGCGCGTCCGAGAACAGCGGCGGGAAGCTAAAAGCGCTGGCTGAGGGAATCACCCTCGCCAGCGGTGCCGGCCTCTTACGCCAGCTTGATCTCAACATCAACACCTGCTGCGAGATCGAGCTTCATAAGCGCGTCGACCGTCTGCGGCGTAGGTTGAACGATATCCAGAAGTCGCTTGTAGGTGCGGACTTCGAACTGCTCACGGCTCTTCTTGTCGATGTGCGGACCGCGGTTGACGGTGAACTTCTCGATACGCGTGGGCAGTGGGATAGGACCACGGGTCAGTGCGCCGGTACGTCGGGCGGTGTCGGCGATCTCGCCGGTTGCCTGATCGAGCACGCGATGATCGAACGCCTTGAGGCGAATGCGGATGTTGCTGTCCATGGGTCCTACCGATGTCAAAGAGCCTGTGGCGCCCCTCCCTCGCATCACCCATCGGGCGGCAGCCGGGAGGACTACCCTTCATAAATAGCAAACCGGCCGATTCCCGAGGGAACCGGCCGGCTCGTTAAGATCGTCGCTATATTACGCGGAGATCGCGCTGACAACCCCTGCGCCGACGGTACAACCGCCTTCGCGGATCGAGAAGCGCAGGCCCTGCTCCATCGCGATCGGTGCGATGAGCTTGACGCCGAGCTTCACGTTGTCGCCGGGCATGACCATCTCGGTGCCCTCGGGGAGGACGACTTCGCCGGTCACGTCGGTGGTGCGGAAATAGAACTGCGGACGATAGTTGGCGAAGAACGGCGTGTGACGGCCACCCTCTTCCTTCGACAGCACGTACACTTCCGACTCGAAGTTGGTGTGCGGCTTGATCGAGCCCGGCTTGCAGAGAACCTGGCCACGCTCGACTTCCTCACGACCGACGCCGCGAACCAGCGCGCCGATGTTGTCGCCGGCCTGGCCCTGATCGAGCAGCTTGCGGAACATCTCGACGCCGGTGACGACGGTCTTGCGGGTGTCCTTGAGACCGACGATCTCGACTTCCTCGCCGACCTTCACAATGCCGGTCTCGACGCGGCCGGTGACGACCGTGCCGCGACCCGAGATCGAGAACACGTCTTCGATCGGCATCAGGAACGGCTTGTCGAGCGGACGCTCGGGCTGCGGGATGTAGCTGTCGACCGCCTGCATCAGCTTGAGCACGGCATCGTGGCCGATCTCAGGCTGCTTGTCTTCGAGCGCGCACACCGCCGAACCCTGGATGACGGGGATGTCGTCGCCCGGGAAATCGTACGAGGAGAGCAGCTCGCGAACCTCGAGCTCGACGAGCTCCAGGATCTCGGCGTCGTCGACCAGGTCGACCTTGTTCATGAACACGACGAGCGCCGGCACGCCGACCTGACGGGCGAGCAGGATGTGCTCGCGGGTCTGCGGCATCGGGCCATCGGTGGCCGAGACGACCAGGATGCCACCGTCCATCTGCGCGGCGCCGGTGATCATGTTCTTCACATAGTCAGCATGGCCCGGGCAATCGACGTGCGCATAGTGGCGCTTTTCGGTCTCATACTCGACGTGCGCGGTCGAGATCGTGATGCCACGCTCGCGCTCTTCGGGAGCCTTGTCGATGTTCGCATAGCTCGTGAAGGTGGCGCCGCCGGTCTCGGCGAGCACCTTCGTGATGGCGGCCGTGAGCGACGTCTTGCCGTGATCGACGTGCCCGATGGTGCCGATGTTGCAGTGCGGCTTCGTCCGCTCGAATTTAGCCTTGGCCATTATATCCTACCTTGCCTCGAATGTTGGGAGTCAGGGAGCGCACCCTTCTCTCAGAGCGGGCGCCCATAGCATCTTTTTTAGGTTACGCCAGCTTTGCGACAACCTCTTCGGCGACGTTCGCGGGAACCTCGTCGTAATGGCTGAACTGCATCGTGTACTGCGCACGCCCCTGGGTGAAGGAGCGGAGCTGGTTCACGTAGCCGAACATGTTCGCCAGCGGGACCATCGCCTCGACCACCTGCGCGTTGCCGCGGCTGTCGGTGCCCTGGATCTGGCCACGGCGGCTGTTCATGTCGCCGATCACGTCACCCAGATAATCTTCCGGCGTCACGACCTCGACCTTCATGATCGGCTCGAGGATCTTGATGCCCGACTTCTGGGCCGCTTCGCGCATCGCGCCACGAGCGGTGATTTCGAATGCCAGCGCCGACGAGTCAACGTCGTGGTATGCGCCGTCGGTCAGCGTCGCGGTGAAATCGATGATCGGGAAGCCGATCTTCGATCCGGTCGCGGCGATCTCGCGAATGCCCTTTTCCACCGACGGGATATATTCGCGCGGAACGTTGCCGCCCTTGACCTCGTCGACGAAGATCACGCCCTGGCCGCGCTCGCCCGGTTCGACCGTGATCTTGATACGGCCGAACTGGCCCGAGCCGCCCGACTGCTTCTTGTGGGTGTAATCGACCTCGACCTTGCGGCCGAGCAATTCGCGATACGCCACCTGGGGCGCGCCGATATTGGCTTCGACCTTGAACTCGCGCTTCATGCGGTCGACCAGAATCTCGAGGTGGAGTTCGCCCATCCCCTTGATGATGGTCTGGCCGCTCTCATTGTCCGAAGACACGCGGAACGACGGATCCTCGCGCGCCAGGCGATTGAGCGCGACGCCCATCTTCTCCTGGTCGGCCTTGGTCTTGGGCTCCACCGACAGCTCGATCACGGGCTCGGGGAATTCCATGCGCTCGAGGATGATCGGGGCGTTCTGCGCGCAGAGCGTGTCACCGGTCGTAGTATCCTTGAGGCCCGCGAGCGCGACGATGTCGCCGGCATAGGCTTCCGAGATATCCTCACGGCTGTTGGCATGCATCAGCAGCATGCGGCCGATCTTTTCCTTCTTGTCCTTGACCGAATTCAGCACGGTCGTGGCGGCGTCCATCTTGCCCGAATAGATGCGGGCGAAGGTGAGCGTACCGACGAACGGATCGTTCATGATCTTGAACGCGAGCGCCGACATCGGGGCATCGTCGCGCGGCGGGCGGCTGTCGGGCGTCTCGCCGTCGAGCTTGAGGCCTTCGACGTCCTTGATGTCGAGCGGCGACGGCAGATAATCGACGACGCCGTCGAGCAGGGGCTGCACGCCCTTGTTCTTGAACGCCGAGCCGCACAGCACCGGCACGAACGAGAAGTTCAGCGTGCCCTTGCGGATCAGCGCCTTGAGCTGCGCGACGGTGGGCTCGGTGCCCTCCAGATACGCTTCCATCAGCTCGTCGTCCTGCTCGACGGCCATCTCGATCAGCTCGGAACGAGCGGTCGCAGCGGCATCGGCGAGATCGGCCGGGATATCCTGATATTCGAACTTCGCGCCCAGGCTCTCCTCGAGCCAGATGATCGCGCGATTCTCGACCAGATCGACGAGGCCCTTGAAGCCGCCCTCGATGCCGATCGGGAGATACAGCACCGCCGGACGCGCGCCGAGGCGATCCTTGATCATGTCGACGCAGCGCTCGAAGCTCGCGCCGGTGCGGTCGAGCTTGTTGACGAAGCACATGCGGGGCACGTGATACTTCTCGGCCTGACGCCACACCGTTTCGGACTGCGGCTCGACGCCGGCGACGCCATCGAAACAGGCGACCGCGCCGTCGAGCACGCGCAGCGAACGCTCGACTTCGATCGTGAAATCGACGTGGCCGGGCGTATCGATGATGTTGATGCGGTGATCGTTCCAGAAGCACGTCGTGGCGGCGCTGGTGATCGTGATCCCGCGCTCCTGCTCCTGCTCCATCCAGTCCATCGTGGCGGTGCCCTCATGGACCTCGCCGATCTTGTAGGACTTGCCGGTGTAATAGAGGATACGCTCGGTCGTGGTCGTCTTGCCGGCATCGATGTGCGCCATGATGCCGATATTGCGATACTTCTCGAGCGGATGGCTGCGGGCCATGACGGGAGCTTCCTTAGCGATGTGGGGAGCCGGACGGTCCGGCTCCCCGACATATAGGGAGAATTTTTACCAGCGGTAGTGGCTGAAGGCGCGGTTCGCTTCCGCCATGCGGTGCGTGTCCTCGCGCTTCTTCACGGCGTTGCCGCGATTGTTCGCCGCATCCATCAGCTCGCCCGAGAGACGGGCGGCCATGGTGTGCTCCGAACGGCCGCGGGCAGCGGTGATCAGCCAGCGGATGGCGAGCGCCTGGCTGCGCTCGGGGCGAACCTCGACCGGAACCTGGTAGGTCGCGCCGCCGACGCGGCGGCTACGGACCTCGATACCCGGGCGGATGTTGTTGAGCGCGTCGTGGAACACGCCGATGGGATCGCGCTTGGCGCGGGTCTGGACGGTCTCGAGCGCGCCATAGACGATGCTCTCGGCAACCGACTTCTTCCCGTCGAGCATGACGGAGTTCATGAACTTGGAGAGAACCACATCCCCGAACTTGGGATCGGGCAGGATTTCGCGCTTCTCTGGACGACGACGACGTGCCATCTGATTTTTCCTTACAATGCTTCAGCCTGATGGTCGGACGACCGGCCGCGTTGCGGCCGGGCCAACCGGCTTACTTCGGACGCTTGGCGCCGTACTTGGAGCGGGACTGCTTGCGGTTCTTCACGCCCTGCGTATCGAGCACGCCGCGCAGCACGTGATAGCGAACGCCGGGAAGGTCGCGAACGCGGCCGCCACGGATCAGCACCACCGAGTGCTCCTGCAGGTTGTGCCCCTCGCCGGGGATGTAGGAGATGACCTCGCGCTGGTTCGTCAGACGAACCTTGGCCACCTTGCGAAGTGCCGAGTTCGGCTTCTTCGGCGTGGTGGTGTAAACGCGGGTGCAAACGCCGCGCTTCTGCGGGTTCTTATCCATCGCAGGCACCTTGGACTTGGCGATCTGCGGCTCGCGACCCTTGCGGATCAGCTGGTTAATCGTTGGCATTGAAGCCCTTCACCTTCCTTAGGTTACTTTGTCGTGTCCAGCTCCGCAGGCTCACCCCGCGAAATACACAAAGGCCCCGGCGGTCTTTCGAACCCCCCGGGACTTGCCAGGCATCGGCAATGTTCAAGCATCCGCGCGACGGCTGAGCCAGTCTGCGAACGGTGGCGCTCCTACGGCTGGAGGGCCGCGGAGTCAAGCAGTCCGGGCGTAACATAGCGAAACATGGGGGCAACAGCCCGGTCGAAAAGGGGCGGGCATGAATATGCCCTCGCTCACCCCCGAGTCCATCCGCCGGGTGACTGCCCCGGTGACCCGGACGCAAGCGCCCTGGCACATCTCGCCGCTACCCGGGCGCACCCGCCCGCTCTACGCGGTGCACACCAATCGCCGGTGGGCGGTCGGGCTGGCCTTGCTGGCAGTGGCGACGTTCCTGATCCGGGCGCGCTACCTGGGCGATCCGTTCATCGATGTCGATGAGCAATTCTATCTGCTGGTGGGCGATCGGATGCTCCACGGCGCCGTGCCCTATGTCGACATCTGGGATCGCAAGCCGGTCGGACTGTTCGTCCTCTACGCCGGTATCCGGATGCTGGGCGGCGAAGGGATCGTCCAGTACCAGCTGGTCGCCTCCGCTTTCGCCGCGGCGACGGCGGTGACGATCGCGCTCATCGCGCGGCGAATCAGTTCGGCGCGCGCCGCTTTGGTGGCGGGGCTCGTCTACATCCCGGCGTTGGCGATGAACGGCGGGGCGGGCGGGCAGACGCCGGTCTTCTACAATCTGCCGATGGCGATCGCCGGCTGGATCCTGATCGATCTGGCGATGCGAACGTCCGATCACGCTGAGGTGCGGCGACGCGGCCTGGCGGCGATGCTGCTGGTCGGCATCGCGCTGCAGATCAAATATTCGGCATTGTTCGAGGGCATCTATTTCGGGCTGGCATTGCTGGCACTGTCGTGGCGCGCGGCACCGCGGCGGCCGGCAATTCTGATCGATGCGGGCTTATGGATCGGCGCCGCCCTGCTGCCGACCGTCCTCGCCCTCGCTTATTATGCCTGGATCGGGCAGGCGCACGCCTTCCTCTACGCCAATTTCCTCTCGATCGGCGCGCGGAGCGCGGATCCGCTTCATGAGACGATCCGCGATCTCGAACGCGTGCTCGTACGGATGATTCCATTCGCAATCGCGATCATCTTTGGCGAATGGCTGCTGCGCGATCGTGGCGCACCCTGGCTTCGACGGCGCGGCGGACGCGACGGCCATCGCTTCGCGGTCGGCTGGCTGATCGCATCGGTATTCGGCTTTGCCGTATTCGGCGCCTTTTACCGCCATTATGCGCTACCGCTGCTGGTGCCACTCGCGGTGGTGAGCGCACCGACCTATACGATCGTTCATCGCCATATCGGCCGGGCGATGGCGGCGATGATGCTGCTCGCGATGTTCATCGCCTACCCGCTCGATGCCGCCAAGAACGAGAGGCGCCACGGCGATGCCGCTTATGCGCGCGAGATTTCAGACGTTATCTCCGCTCATCTGCACGGTCGCTGCCCCTTCATCTTCTACGGCCCCCCGATCCTGTATCACACGACCAACGCCTGCTTGCCCTCGCGCTGGGCTTTCCCATTTCACCTGAGCCTGGGCCGCGAGGCGGGCGCGCTCGGGGTCGATCCGGCGACCGAGACCAACCGCATCCTGAACAATCGCCCGCCGGTGGTGGTCGATCGCATCGCTGACGACGAAGATGTGAATGTCGCGATCCAGAAGCTGGTGCGCGCGCGCCTGGAACGCGATTATCGCCTGATCTACGCGCACGCCAATGGGAGCCGGGAGCCCGATGTTGATCAGGTGTGGTTGCTCAAGGGCGAGAGCTAGGGTGAGAACCGGCCGGCGAGCAACCGCTTCGACCCGATAACGGACCCGCTGCAACGCGATTGGAGGCTTCTCGCCGTCCCGGCAACCAAGCGGGCCGATTTGCGGCCTCATCATTTACAGCGTCGAAGCTGATGCGGTTCGGGTCCAAATGGGGCCACGCCAGCCTTATCCGTAGCCAAACAGGGCTCGCATCTTTACCACCGCGGCCATCGGAATGACGGAGGCCGGTTTGGACACGACAAGGTGGCATCCGGCGGGACGGTTGCGAATCGTCTGGATCGCCGCTTGTGCGCTGGCGTTGCTTCCCTTCCTGTTCGTCACGATCCCGCCGCTAGCCGACGCCCCCGGCCATCTCGGCCAGATCGCGATCCAGGCAGCCGCGCCCGACAGCCCGCTGCGGCATTATTTCGGCTTCCATTGGGGCCTGCGGCTCAACCTCGGTGTCGATCTGACCGTCGAGTTGTTGCGCCACCTGCTCGGGCTGGAGCGCGCCTTCTGGCTGGTCTGCGCGGCGATCCCGATGCTGATCGTCGTGGCGATCGTGGCGCTGGCGCGCGTCGCCAATCGCGACGCGGCCGCGGCGAGCTTCGCCTTGCCGTTCGCTTATGCGTATCCGTTCAACTTCGGTTTCCTCAACTACATGCTCGGCATGGCGCTGGCCTTGCTTGCCTTCGCCCTATGGATCGAAATGGCCGAACGGCCGCAGCGGCGCGAAATGCTGTTCTGGGCGATCGTGCCGGCGCTGATGATCTGCCATGCGGTCGGCGGCGGGCTGCTGCCGCTAATGATCATCGCCGACAGCACCGCACGCTATCTTTGGCCGAAGCCGGGCAAAGCGGCGATCCGCGCCTTCCTCGTCACGATCCGGCCGCTGCTGGCGGCCGTGCCGCTTGCAGTCCTCGCGCACGGCCCCGAGGGCGGCGGCTTCATCGCCACTTTCACTTTGGAGAGCAAGGCGAGCGCGATCGTGCAGGCGTTGCGCGATCAGAACCGGCTGCTCGACATCGCGAGCATGGCGCTGGTAATCGCGGTGCCGGTGATCGGCCTCGCGCTCGGCGCCCGCTATCGGCGGACCGGGCTGGCGGTGGTGCTGGTCCTGGCCGGCCTCTTCCTGGTCATGCCGGCCGAGCTCAACGGCTCGTCATACAACGATATGCGGCTGGTGCCGGCGCTCGCCATCGTCGGGCTGGTCTTGCTCGACTGGTCACGCGTGTCGCGCAAGGTGACAACCCGCGTGATGCTGGCGGGGTTCGCCTTGTTCGCGGTGCGGATGGCGGTGACATCGCGGGGCTTTGCCGCTTACGCCACCAGCTACGCCGCCGAGGCGCGCGCTTTGCCGCATATCGCCCCGGGATCGCGCGTGCTGACCCTGGTCACCCGCCAGTGCGGGGCGGCGCGCGCATGGCGGATGGACCGCCTCGATCATTTCGGGGTGATGGCGACGGCACGGCGCGAAGCCTGGGTCAATGCCTTGTGGGATGTGTCGAGCATCCACCTGCTGCAGATCACATATCGGCCATCGCCCGATTTCTACCATGACCCCTCGCATTATGCGTGGCCGGCGGTGTGCATCGACCCGTCGAATGCATGGGAGCGCGAGACGATCGAACAAGCGGCACCCCGGCTGCCGCTCGACAAGGTCGACTATCTCTGGCTGATCCACGCAAACCTGCCGCCCGGGCCATGGAATGCGCGGCTGGTTCCGGCCTGGTCGGCGGGCGGCAGCACGCTCTACCGGACTATTCGCCCCGCCGCGTGAGCGCCTCGTTGATGTCGAACGCGCGCGTCGCGAGCGGCGTGCAGCCGCCCGACCGTGCAAACAGGCAACGATTTTCGAGCGGCTCGAGTTGCCCCGCACCGCGCCGGCTGGCGAAGCAGCCAAGCGGCTTATAGGCAGGGCCGAGCTGCCAGGCGCGATCGGGCGAGGTCACCACCACGTTGAAGGCCGTACTGTTGCGACGCACGTCGTCGTACGCTGTATCACCGTCGAAGAAATAGACCCGCGCCGGCCGGTCATAATAATAATAGCTCGCCAGCCGGTCCGGTTCGGGCTGGAAAAAGGCAAGGCCGCAGCTGCCCGCAACGTCGCGCGCGACCTGCATCATCCTGATCCCGCGGCGGTTGCTGTTCCAGACGTCGCCGCCCGCTGGTGACAGCGCCACCGCGAACGAACAGCCCAGCCAGAACAGGATCGCACCGCCGGCAATTGCCTGCCGCCAGCGCGGGCGGTGCATCAGCATCCAGCCGATCACATCGCCGGTCCCGATCGCGGCGAGCAGGATCAGCAGCACTTCCGACAGGATGACGAAGCGATACTCCTTGTGCGCGATCAGACTGTGGGCAAGGACGTTGACGAGCGCCACCCACAGCAGGATCGGTTGACGCCGCGCGCCGAGCCCGACCAGCAGGATGATCGGCAGCGCCACCACCCCCCACAGCCGCATCCAGAAGATCAGGAACCATTGGAACGGCAGCACGCCGTAATTGGCGCTGCGATTCTCGACGACATTGAGGCGGACATTCTCGACCATCCAGTCGAACGGCACGAGGCCGTGGAAGGCATCGATCACGCCATCGATCGCAAGGCCGCCAATGCCACCGGCGATGACCAGAGCCCATGCGCGCAAATCCGCCCGGCAGCATCCCGCCACCAGCATGAGCAAGGCAGGCGCCAGCTGAATACGCGTGGTGAAGCACAGTCCGACGAGCAATCCGCCAATTACCAGCCGCCGCGCCGACCGCGCCGGATGCGGCAGCAGCAGCCACGCTGCCGGTACGATCAGAGCGACCGCAAACGTCTCCGATAAGGTGCGTGCCGAGAAATAGACCAGTTCGAACGAGGTCGCGAGCACCAGCCCCACTGTCAAAGCGTGGAGCCGAGATATGCGGAGCGCAATCGCCGCCCCGAAACCGACGATGCCGAGTGAGCAGGCGACGGCGAGCAGGCGGGGCAATATCTGGTACAGGGGCCCGTGCGGTGCGATCGCCTTGCCGATCCACATCGGCGCGGCAAGAATTGTCGGGATCAGCCAGCTGCGCATGCCGGTGCGATATTCCCAGGTGACGACCCTTTGGCCTGTCACCATCCCATAAGCCGGCTCGAGATATTGCCAGACCTCGTCAGGATAATGGTACATCTCGAAGAATGCAGTCGGCACGCGCAGCGAAGCCGCGAGCAGGACGATCCACAAGATCAGCCGACGATCGGCCGCCGCTGTCATGTTCAGCCAGCCTTTGGCTTGATGTAGACGCTGGTGATCTCCGGATAAGCGGCGCGCAGCGAGGCCTCCGTATCCGCGATCAGCCGCTCGATATGACCGACCTGGACGTCGTCGACGAAATCGACGCTGGCGGCGACGAATACCTTGCGCGGCGCGGTGTGGATCGTGACGACCTCCTGGACCCCGCTCACCTCGGGCCGCGTGGCGAAGGCGTTGCGAATCGCCTCGACCAGCTTGGGATCGGCACGCTCGCCGATCAGCAGCCCCTTGCTCTCACGCGCCAGCATGAAGGCGACGATCGCCAGCGCGACGCCGATCACGATCGAGGCCGTGCCGTCCCACACCGGATTACCCGTAAAGTGCGTCAGGAAGATCCCGACGGCCGCCACGACCAGCCCGAACATCGCCGCCGAATCTTCAAACAGGACGATGAAGGTGGCCGGATCCTTCGAGCGCCGCACCGCCTTCCACCAGCCATGTTCGCCCTGCGTCACGCGGAATTCGCGCATCGCGGTCAGCCACGAGCCGCCTTCGAGCACGAACGAGATGCCGAGAACGACATAGGCCACCGTCGCATCCTCGATCGGCGAGGGATGAAGGACGTGGATAATACCTTCGTAGATCGACAGCCCGGCGCCGGTCGCGAAGATCAGGATCGCGACGACGAAGCTCCAGAAATAGAGTTCGCGGCCATAACCGAGCGGGTGGATGTCGTCCGCCGGCTTGTTCGACGCACGCTCGCCGTAGAGCAGCAGCAGTTGGTTGGTCGAATCGACCACCGAGTGAAACCCTTCGGTCAGCATCGCCGACGATCCGGTAAACCCGGCCGCCACGAACTTCGCGACCGCGATACCCAGATTGGCACCGAGAGCTGCGAAAAGAACGATTCGGTTGTTGCCCTCCGCCATCAGCGACCGGGCGCAGTGACGACCTGGCCGCCTTTGAGAACCCAGGTCGGCTTTTCGAGCAGACGCACATCCCTGGTCGGATCACCCGAGACCGCGACGATATCGGCATAGTGGCCCGGCGTAAGCTGACCCACGTCGTCGGCGCGGTTGAGCGCGATCGCGGCCTCGCTGGTGGCGGCGCGGATCGCCTCGACAGGCGTCATGCCCCATTCGACCATCTTGGCGAACTGGCGCGCATTGAGCCCGTTCGGATAGACCCCGGCGTCGGTGCCGAAGATCAGCTTCACGCCGGCCGCGTGCGCTGCGCGAAACGTCTGGCGCTGTTTCAGCCCTACCGCTTTTTCCTTGGCGAGGCTTTCGGCGAAGACGCCATTCTTCGCGCCTTCGGCCAGGATGTAATCGTCGTCGTAAATGTCCATCGTGAACCAGGCGCCGTGCGCCTTGGCGAGCTTGAACGATTCATCGTCGGCCAAACTGGCATGTTCAATAGTGTCGACCCCGGCGCGCAGGCCGTCATTGATGCCGGCAGTGCCGTGCGCATGGATTGCGACGCGCAGGCCGAGCATGTGCGCCTCATCGACGATCGCCTTGATCTCCTCATAGGAAAGCTGCTGCGCGCCGACCGAATCGGTTTTGGACAGCACGCCGCCGGTCATGCAGACCTTGATCACCTCGGCGCCATATTTGCGCAGCGTCCGCACCAGCGCGCGGAAGCCCTCGGGCGAATTGGCGATGTTAGGCGAATCGACCTTCACCGAGGGCGGGAATTCGGTCGAATTGCAATGGCCGCCGGTGGCGCCGATCGCATAGGTGGCCGGCATGATCCGCGGGCCGGCCACATAGCCATGCTCGATCGCCTGCTTGATTGCGACATCGTCGTAGTTGGATGAGCCGACGTTGCGCACGGTGGTGAAGCCCGCCTCGAGCGTCTTCTTCGCATTGGCGACGCCAACGACGGTCCAGAAATTGTCGGTATATTCCAGCCCCTGATAACCCGACAAAGTCGGATCGGCGGTGAGATGGACATGCATGTCGATCAGCCCGGGCAGGATGGTGACGTCGCCCAGATCGATCCGCTTCGCATCGGCCGGGATGTTGGGCCGGGCATTGTTGCCGGTGACGAGGCTCTGCACGCGGCCCTTGTCGTCGACCACGATGATCGGATTGTCGAGGGTCAAGCCCTTGACCGGATCGAACAGGTGCGCGGCGGTCACGACCGTCGCCGCCGGCGCGCCTGTCGCGATCAACAGGCCGAGCGCCGCAATCGTCAATTTCATGATAACCCCTTGTAACGATGACCGATGAGTAACCGCGATCGCGCCGCGCGCAACCTGTCCCCGCGGTTTCTTGAGCAAACGAGGGCGAATGGCGCCCACGCCAGATCTTGCTCGCCCGTCATGTCAGCGCAAACGGGTGATCGGCCCGGTGGCTCCCGCTTGCGGCCGATAGACCTGGGATGCGAGCCCGATATGGCCGACGGCAGCGATCACCGTCAGAGCTAGCAAGACACTCCCCGCGATCATCGCCCGCCGCCGATCGAGCGCGCGGGCATCGGCCAGCAGAATCCACGCCAGCGCCGCCGCTATCATCGACCATAAGTGATAGCGTAGATCGCTGGCGATACTGATCACGGCGAAGCTCGCGCTCATGCATACGGTCGACAGCGCCAGTGCGCGGCCGAGCGCAACCTGGCCGCCGCCTTCGACCCTTGCACTCGCCCACAGAAGTCCGAGCGAAAGCCCGAACCAGGCGAATGGCCAGCCGAGCGGGCTTGCCGCCATCGTTCGCGACGCTTCGACAAGCTCCTGCCCGGCCGCAACGGGCGGCCCGCCGAGCCCAAGCCGATTGTTCTCCGAATAGATCGGCGGCGCGGCGTCCCACTGGCCCGGCCCAACCCAAAAGCGCAGGTTGGAATTGAGATGCGCGATGCGGTGCTGCGCATAGGCGATCGGATGATGGAGGATGGCGCCTGCCCAGATTCGCATGACGTCGTCATGCTCGTTGTCATGGGCCTCCAGCGCATCGCCGATGAAGCCGCACAACGCGCGGTCGCCATACGGATCCCAGAGCGATGGCGTGTAGCATTCCCGCCGCTCCGCCTCCGCCCATTGCCCTGGCGCAAGGCCCGGCAGGGTCGCGAGCGGCGCGAAATGGGCGATGCCGGCGAGGTCGTAGAAAAATAGCGTGCGCTCGACCTTGCTTCGCTCGGCGCCGAGCAGGCGGTAATTGACCGGCCCACTCAACGCGACGACGATCCCGGTGGCGAGGAGGAGCAGACTGATCCGCAGCGGCGTGCGCCTGACGCCGCCCCAGACGAACAGGGCCAACGCGAACGGGACGGTCGCGAACACTGCATTGGCGCGTACCAAAGTGGCATAAGCGATCAGTAGCAGGATCGTGGCCTTGGCCCAGGCGGGTGGCACGCGATCGACGAGCCGCCAGTGCGCGGCCACGCCGGTGGCCGCGACCAGACAGCAGGCCATCTGCGCATCCTTGAGGACGACGGTTGCCCAGCCAAGAAACAATGGCGCGACGCCGACCAGCAAGACGAGCCCTGCCGCCTTGTGCCGCGCCTGTCGGCCGAACGCCGCCGCGAGCAGGCCGAGCCCGCCCCACCACAACAGGATCTGAATCAGGAAGAAGGGCCCGGTGCCCGGCTGGATATGGTTCAGCAACGCCCAGGTGCGGGCCATGATCGGCGGGTGCCAATCGTCATATCGGCCGGCGAGCGCCTGGCCATATTGCTCCACGCTGTCGTGCATGACGATGCCGGGCCAGCGGGCGGCAACCGTCGCGGCGAAGAGTAATGCCGCCGCCGCCAGCCACGGGATCGGCGAGCGCGACGGTTCGTCCTGCTGTTCTGTCTGGTTGATCGTCCCCATCGCGCCGGGTGTGGCGAAGCGCCGACGCGATGGGAAGCAGGATCACATGTGGATCACGCGCCCATAGGCCGCGAGCACGCTCTCATGCATCGCTTCGGACAGGGTCGGGTGCGGGAAGATGGTTTCCATCAAATCCGCCTCGGTCGTCTCCAGCTGCTTGGCGACGGTGTAGCCTTCGATCAGCTCGGTCACTTCGGGGCCGGCCATGTGCGCGCCGAGCAATTCGCCGGTCTTGGCGTCGAACACCGTCTTCACGAAGCCTTCGGCCTCGCCGAGTGCAATCGCCTTGCCGTTGCCGATAAAGGGGAATTTGCCGACCTTCACCTCGTAACCGGCCTCCTTCGCCTTGGCCTCGGTCAGCCCGACGCTCGCCACCTGCGGACGCGAGTAAGTGCAGCCCGGGATCTTGCGCACGTCCATCGCGTGCGGGTGCAGCCCGGCGATCGCCTCGACCGCGATGATGCCTTCATGGCTCGCTTTGTGTGCCAGCCACGGTGCACCGGTGATATCGCCGATCGCGTAGATGCCGTCGACATTGGTCTTGCAGGTCGCGTCCGCCACGACATGACCGCGATCGGTTTTGATGCCCAAAGCCTCCAGCCCGATATTCTCGGTATTGGCGACGATGCCGACCGCGACGATGACGTGGCTATATTCGCGCGCTTCAGTCTTGCCGTCGGGCAACTTGATCGTGGCGGTGACCGAGCGGCCGGGCTTCACGTCGATCTTCTCGACGCCGTGCTTGGGCAACACGGTCATGCCCTGCTTCTCGAACTGCTTCTGGACGAAGGCCGACACCTCCGCATCCTCGACCGGCAGGATGCGATCGAGCATCTCGACGATCGTCACCTTGGCGCCCATGTCCGAATAGAAGCTCGCGAATTCGCATCCGATCGCGCCCGATCCGATGACGAGCAGGTTGGTCGGCATTTCCGACGGGGTCATCGCATGGCGATAGGTCCAGATGCGATCGCCATCGGCCTTGGCGAAGGGCAGGTCGCGCGCCCGCGCGCCGGTGGCGAGGATGATACTCTTCGCCACCACCTCGGTCGTCACGTCGCCATTCTTGACGGTGATCTTGCCCTTGGCGGTGAGCGTGCCGGTACCCTCGACGACGGTGACCTTGTTCTTCTTCATCAACCCCTTGACGCCGGCGTTGAGCTGGCCCGCGACCTTGCGGCTGCGATCGACGATCTTGGGAAGATCGAACCCCGCCTTCTCGACCGACAGGCCGTAAGCGGAAGCGTGGGTCATGTAATGATAGACTTCGGAGGTACGCAGAAGCGCCTTGGTCGGGATACAGCCCCAGTTGAGGCAGATGCCGCCCAGCCGCTCGCGCTCGATGATCGCCACCGTCATGCCCAGCTGCGCCGCGCGAATCGCCGCGACATAGCCGCCGGGCCCCGAGCCGAGGATTGCGAGATCGTAAGTGTCAGCCAAAGGTGCCTCCTTCTAGCCCCTCTCCCTTTATGGGAGAGGGGTTGGGGAGAGGGTCCGACAAGGCGTTGAAGATCGCCGTCAGCACGCTCTCTTGTTCGTTGAGAATATGGTGGTTCCAGAAGCGGATTACACGCCAGCCCTGGGACGCGAGCCAGGCGTCACGGCGTGCATCATGTGCACTTTCGACATGCTGGCTCCCATCGGCTTCGACGATCAGTCGTGCGGCCGGACAGGCGAAATCCACGATGTAGTAACCGATCGGATATTGCCGGCGGAATTTCCATCTCTCGAACCGCTTGGCGCGGAGCAGCTTCCAGAGACTTTGCTCGGCTTCGGTCTGGTTGCGGCGAAGCGCACGGGCGCGTTCGCGGATAGGCCCTCTCCCCAACCCCTCTCCCATGAAGGGAGAGGGGCTTTCGGGCAGCGCCTGCATCACTGATTGATCACCCTCGGCCGCCGATCCCCGTCGATCGCGACGAAGGTGAAGATGGCGTGGGTGACCTTGAAGCTTTCCTCGCCGTCGCGGGTGCGGCTCCAGGCGGCGACGTCGATCTTCATGCTCGTGCGGCCGACCGAGGCGATCTCGGCATAGACCGAGAGCACGTCGCCGACCCGGACCGGGCGGTGGAAGGTCATGCCGTCGACCGCGATCGTCACCGCGCGCCCCTTGGAATAGCGCGCCGCGACCGTGCCCGCGGCCGAATCCATCATGCTCAGCAGCCAGCCGCCGAAGATGTCGCCATATGGATTGGTGTCCGCCGGCATCGCCACCACGCGGATGGCGGGTTCGCCAGACGGCGGCGTGTCATCATCGGTCAAGCGAGCATCCCCAGAGGGTTCTCCACGAGTCGCTTGAACGCCGCCATGAAGGCCGCGCCGTCGGCGCCGTCGATCGCGCGGTGATCGAAGCTGCCGGTCGCGCTCATCACGGTCGCGACCTTGATCTCGTCATTGACGACGTAAGGCCGCTTCTCGCCAGCGCCGATCGCGAGGATCATCGCCTGCGGCGGGTTGATGATCGCCTCGAACTGCTTGATCCCGTACATGCCCATATTCGACAGGCTGGCGGTGCCGCCGGTGAATTCATGCGGCTGCAATTTGCCCTCACGAGCCCGCCCGGCGAGATCCTTGATCTCCGTGGCGATCGCCGACAGCGACTTGGTGTCGGCACCCGTCACCACCGGGGTGATCAGACCGCCGGGAATCGAAACCGCGACCGAGATGTCGGCGCGCTTGAACTGGATGAGCGTGTCGCCCGCGAACTGAACGTTGCACGACGAGACTTCCATCAAGGCTGCGGCCTGCGCCTTGATCAGCATGTCGTTGACCGACAGCTTAACGCCGCGACTCTCGAGCCCCTTGTTGAGTTCGCCGCGCAGCTTGAGCAGCGCATCGAGCTGGATATCGACCGTCAGGTAGATGTGCGGAACCTGCTGCTTCGACTCGCTCAGGCGGCGCGCGATCGTCTTGCGCATGTTGGAGAGCTTGATGACCTCGTGCGGCACGCCCTCGGGTGCTGCGGCCGGTGCTGGCGCAGCCTTGGGCGCTTCGGCGGCCGGGGCAGCGGCAGGCGCTGCTGCTGCGGGCTTGGCGGTGGCGGGCTTGGCGCCTTCGAGGTCCGCCTTGACGATACGGCCGTTGGGACCGGTGCCCGTCAGCGTGGCGAGATCGACGCCCTGCTGTTCGGCCAGGCGGCGCGCGAGCGGGCTCGCCTTGACGCGGTCGCCCGCTGCGGCCGGAATCGCTGCGGCCTTCGGTGTCTCCGCTTTGGCGACTTCAGGTTCCTTCTGCGGCTCGGCCTTCTTGGGCGCAGCAGCCGGAGCGGCGTCGGCCTTGGGAGCGGCCGTAGCGGAAGCATCCTCGCCTTCGCCCAGGATCACCATGATCGTCGCACCGACCTTCACACCATCGGTGCCTTCGGCCACCAGCAGCTTCTGGACAGTGCCTTCGTCGATGGTCTCGAACTCCATCGTCGCCTTGTCGGTCTCGATCTCGGCGAGGATGTCGCCGGACTTGACCGTGTCGCCCTCCTTGACCAGCCACTTGGCGAGGGTGCCCTCCTCCATCGTCGGGGAAAGCGCAGGCATCTTGATTTCGATCGGCATGTATCAGCCACTCCGGATGGGCGGGCGTTTCGCGGCCCATTTCGGCCAGCGCCGCCACCCGGTCAAGGCTGCTTGCCTAAGCCGATGCGAGAGAGCACCTGTGCACCCATGGCAGCAGTGCGCACCTACCTCTCCGTGATCGACGATCAGCCCGAGGCCCGAACCGCCTTGCGCTTCGCCGCGCGGCGCGCCGCCAAGACCGGCGGCGCGGTGCTGATCCTCGCACTCGTGCCCGCTCCCGAGTTCGTCCAATGGTCGGGCGTGCAGGCCGCGATGGAGGAGGAGGAGCGCCTGCGGGTCGAGGCGATGGTGACGCAGGCGGCAGGGTCATTGTTCGAGGAGACGGGACTGAAGCCCGAAATATTGGTGCGGCAGGGTGATCCGGTGACGGTGGTGCGGGCCCTGCTCGACGAGCGGCCCGAAGTGGCGGCGTTGGTGCTGGGGGCCAAAGCCGCGGCGGGGCCGGGCCCACTGGTGGCCCACTTTGCGGGCGCGGAGGCCGGGCAGATGCCCTGCCCTGTGATGATCATTCCCGGCGGGTTGAGCGATGAGGCGCTGGATCGGCTGAGCTGAGCCAAAGATCCTCCCCGGCACGGGGAGGGGGACCGCGGCGCGAAGCGGCGTGGTGGAGGGGGCGTGCCACAAGCGCTGCGCCCAGCCGGTCTCCCCCTCCACCATGCTGCGCATGGTCCCCCTCCCCGTGCCGGGGAGGATTTAACCGTTGCGCCGTGCCGTCAGGAAATAATCCATTGCCAGGTTGCCCGACACCGCGAACCCCGACCGCGGGTCGAAGCTCAGCCCGGCCGTATCGACCACCGCCAACCCCGCCGCCTCGACCAGCCCGGTCAATTCCCCGGGCGTCAGGAATTTGCTCCAGTCGTGCGTGCCCTTCGGCACCATGCCGAACCCTTCGCCGATCGTGATCAGCGCCAGTTTCGACAAAGGCGTCCGATTCGGCGTCGAGAGAATCAACAGACCGTCATCGGCCAATGCCCCGGCCAGCCCGGCGACGAAGTCCGCCGGATCGGTCACATGCTCGACCACCTCCATCGACACGACCAGATCGAATCGCTCGCCCGCCAGCGCCTCGATCCCGCAGGCGCGATAATCGATCGCGAGCCCCTGCCCTTCGGCATGCGCCTTCGCCACCGCGATATTCTCGGGCGCGGCGTCGATGCCCGTGACCGCGGCACCGAGCCGGGCCAGCGGCTCCGACAAAAGCCCCGCGCCGCATCCGACGTCCAACGCACTTTTGCCCGCCAACGGGCGCCGATTGCGCGGATCGAGTCCCCACGCATCGTCGATCCGCGTCCGCGCGTAGCCGAGCCGCGCCGGATTGAGCCGGTGCAGCATCGCCGAGGGACCTTTGGGATCCCACCACTCGGCGGCCTGCGCGCCGAAATGCGCGGCCTCCCTGGGATCAATGGTGTGTGTTGCGTTCATGGAACGACGCCGCTAGCAGGCCCGCTGGCCACCCCCAAGGCCATTTCCAGCAATTTAATTACGAAGATTGACGCTCCATGGCCCGTATCGTGATGAAGTTCGGCGGCACATCGATGGCCGGGATCGAACGCATTCGTAACGTGGCGGCCCGCGTCAAACGCGAAGTGGAGCGCGGCAACGAGGTCGCGGTCGTCGTCTCGGCGATGGCGGGCGAGACCGATCGGCTGGTCAATTTCTGCCGCGAGGCGAGCCCGCTCTACGATCCCAAGGAATATGACGTCGTCGTCGCCGCCGGCGAGCAGGTGACGAGCGGACTGCTCGCCATCACGCTCCAGGCGATGGGGGTGAAGGCGCGCTCGTGGCTCGGCTGGCAATTGCCGATCGCCACCTCGGATGCCCACGCCTCGGCACGCATCGCCACGATCGACACCGACAAGCTCGCCCAGGCGATGCGCGATGGCGAAGTCGCGGTGATCCCGGGTTTTCAGGGCATGACCGAGGAAGGCCGCGTCACCACGCTCGGCCGCGGCGGATCGGATACGTCGGCGGTCGCGGTCGCGGCGGCGATGAAGGCCGATCGCTGCGACATCTACACCGACGTCGACGGCGTCTACACCACCGATCCGCGCATCGTACCCAAGGCGCGCAAGCTCCAATATGTCACCTACGAGGAGATGCTGGAGCTGGCGAGCGTCGGCGCCAAGGTGCTGCAGACCCGCTCGGTCGGCCTGGCGATGAAGGAAAGGGTGCGCGTCCAGGTGCTCTCCTCCTTCGGTGATGCGCCCGACGGAGGGGATCTGCCCGGCACGATGATCGTGGACGAAAACGAGATCGAAGGAAGCACCATGGAACGCCAGCTCATCACCGGCATCGCTCACGACAAGAACGAGGCGAAGGTCACTCTCACCGCCGTGCCGGACAAGCCTGGCGCGGTCGCCAACATCTTCGGCCCGCTCGCCGATGCCAACATCAACGTCGACATGATCGTGCAGAATGTGGCGCACGATACCGGATCGACCGACGTGACCTTCACCGTGCCTCGCGCCGAGCTGGCGCGCGCGCTCGATGTGCTGGACAAGGCGCGGGGCTCGATCGGCTTCGACAAGGTGGTGCACGACACCAGCGTCTCGAAGATCAGCGTCGTCGGCGTCGGCATGCGCAGCCATGCCGGTGTCGCGGCGCAGATGTTCAAGGCACTCGCCGATCGCGGCATCAACGTGCTCGCGATCACGACCAGCGAGATCAAGGTCTCGGTGCTGATCCACGAGGATTATACCGAACTGGCCGTGCGCGTGCTCCACACCGCCTACGGGCTCGACGCGACCGACGAAGCGGCGTGAGCTGAGCCTCCTCTCCTCCCGCGCGGAGGGGATCGAGGTGTGGCGGGCTTATAGTCGTTCGATCTCAGCCCGCGGGGCGCCGGCTTTTACAAGAACGGCCTTACGGCTCGACCGGCATCGGCTCGACCGCCGCCGCGCCTGCCTAATCATCCTCGCCAACGACGTGGGCGACACTGGCATGCCCTGAGCATGGGAATTGCGAGGGTTCCCGATCGCGGCAAGTGGCTTTGCACCACACGCGCTGCGGCGCTATGGCGCGAGGATGAACGATACCACTCCCGCCGAAACCGCGCCGGCCACGACCGCCGACACGCCGCCCGATCGCCTGTCGGTCGATCCCAACAGCCCATGGTTCAACGGCGATGCGCTCGGGCGCGGCGTCGGCATCGTCTTCAAGGGCACCGAGCGTTTCAACGTCGAGGAATATTGCGTCAGCGAGGGCTGGGTGCGGCTGTCGATGGCCAAGACCCGCGATCGCAAGGGCAATCCGCTGACGATGAAGCTTTCCGGCCCGGTCGAGCCATTTTTCCGCGATGCCCCGGCCAAGGAACAGGCTGACTGAATGCTCGTTACGCCTCCGCTAACTCTTTGAAGGGGTTGGCCAACAGGAGGACGATAATGGGTAAGGCATTCATTCTCTGGCTTCTCGGCGTACCGCTGGGCATCGTGCTTCTGCTTTATATCTTCTTCTTCAGATAGGATGATGCCGTGGGGGAGGAAGACAAGACCGAAGCCGAGTTGACCGGCGCCGAGCCCAGCCGGCGCAGGCGCCCCCAGACGCGCGAGATCGCCGGACGAAAGCTTAAGCCATCGACCCAGATGATGGGACATGGCTATGATCCGATGCTTTCGGAGGGGTCGCTCAAGCCCCCTGTCTTCCTCACCTCTACCTATGTTTTCGAAAGCGCTGCGGCCGGCAAGCGCCACTTCGAAGGCGTCACCGGCAAGCGCCCGGGCGGGGCCGAAGGCCTTGTCTATTCGCGTTTCAACGGCCCCAATCAGGAAATATTGGAGGATCGGCTCGGCATCTGGGAAGGCGCCGAGGACGCACTGACTTTCTCATCCGGCATGGCCGCGATCGCGACGGTGTTGCTGGCCTTGGTCCAGCCGGGCGATACCATCGTCCATTCAGCGCCGCTCTATGCCGCCACCGAGACGTTGATCGGCAAGGTGCTTGGCCGCTTCGGTGTCCACTGGCTCGATTTCCCGGCGGGTGCATCGCGCGCCGAGATCGAAGCGGTACTGACCAAGGCCAAAGGTTCGGGGCGCGTCGCCCTGATCTATCTCGAAAGCCCGGCCAACCCGACAAATCAGCTGGTCGATATCGAAGCCGTCGCCGCCGCGCGCGATGCCTTGTTCGGGGCAGACGGCCCGCCGATCGCGATCGACAACACCTTCCTGGGCCCGCTGTGGCAGCAGCCGCTGCGCTTCGGCGCAGATCTCGTACTGTACAGCCTCACCAAATATGCTGGCGGGCACAGCGATCTGGTCGCGGGTGGTGCGGTCGGCACCAAGGCCGCGCTCGGCCCGATTCGCGCGATGCGCAATACGATCGGGACGATCCTCGATCCGCACCCCGCATGGATGCTGCTGCGCAGCCTCGAAACGCTGGAGCTGCGCATGAGCCGCGCGGGCGAGAATGCCGCCAGGGTCTGCGGCTGGCTCAAGGATCATCCCAAGGTCGAGCATGTCGGCTACCTCGGCTTCCTCGAGGAGGGATCGAGCCAGCAGGATATTTTCCGACGCCACTGCACCGGCGCGGGATCGACCTTCTCGCTCTATCTCAAGGGCGGCGAGCCCGAGGCGTTCCGCTTCCTCGATGCGCTCAAGATCGCCAAGCTGGCGGTCAGCCTCGGCGGCACCGAGACGCTCGCCAGCCATCCGGCCGGCATGACCCATTTGTCGGTGCCGCAGGCGCGCAAGGATGCGCTGGGAATCGGCGACAATCTGGTGCGAATCTCGATCGGCGTCGAGGATGCCGACGACCTTATTGCGGATTTCGAACAGGCGCTGGCGGCGGTGTGATCCGCTGCAGCCCGATGATGTCGATCGGGCCGTCTTCCCATGTTGCGACGATCCTGCGGCCGCGATGGAGCTCGGCCAGGAACATGTCATCCGGGTCATAAGTCGTCGCCCCCAGTCGCAGTAGCCAGATGGTCGGCACTGCCCGGGTCTGCGGTTCGTCCGCAATCGCGCGCAAGCGCGCCCGCGGGAGCGAGACGACCCCGCGGCTGCCCGTCGGGTACCAACCGCCCGGCTGGTCGAAACTCGGCACCGGGGCAGGGATCGAACGGATCGGGAGCGGCGTGCCGACGTCACGCAACGCGAAAGCCAGAGGCAACGCACCTTCATTGGGATAAGCGAAGATCTGGTCGCCGGGGCGGAAGTTGCGCTTCAGCCAAGCGACAGTGGGATACCAGTCCTGTATCGGCCCTCCCTGGCGGGCCTGCACATCGACCGCGAGCATGTTGGTCGCAAGAACGAAGGCGCAGCCGAGCCCGAGCCAGCGTCGAACATCGGCGAAGGCAACTGCGCCGATCGCGCAGAGGATCAAGGCCGGCACCGCCACCGGCGCCATCGTCCGCGTGATGAAGACCGGGGCGACCGTCATCGAGAGCAGCACCGACAGCAGCACGGGCACCAATGCCAGCACGGCAAGCATCGAGAAGGCGCGCCGGCCTGGCCCCGATCGCCAGCAGGCCGCCAGCGCCAGCCCGATCAGCAGTAAAGCCGCAAGGACGGGCAAGCCCGGCGCGGCATAGAGCATCGGCAGATGATCGCGGAGAGCGCTCAAACCAAAGCGCAGCCAGGTCGAGCTCACCCAGGTCGGTGCCTGGCCGAGCAGGATCAGAAGCCCGGGGACATAAGCGAGCGCGACCGCGAGATGGCCGCCGATCAGCCACGCCCAATCGCGCCGACCGAGCCCCGGCCGCAGCAACGCGCAGCCGAGCGCACCCGTGAGCGCGACCGCATAAAGTGGCCCCAGATTGTGAAGCCACAACATCGCCTCGACCAGCAGCAGATAGAGAACGAAGCTTCGGCCGCCGATCGACCGCGTCCGCGCAAGCTGCAACTGGAGCGCGGTCGCCCCCGCATAAACGAGAATCATCAGGGGATAGGGCCGCACCTGACGTGTCATCTCGACCAACGGTATCGCCACCCAGGCCAGCGCGAAGGCGACGAAAACGAGGCGCCGGCGGCGCGGCGCGTCCCAATCCAGCAGTCGCGCCGCCTCCTGCGCTGCCAGGGCCGCGATGAACGGCGTGCCGAGCCCGGCTACGCCCCCGAGCGCACGCAGGGCGATCAGGCCGTCTCCGAATAACAACGTCCACAGCCGCAGCAGCGAATAATAGAAGGGTGGGTGTGTCTCGTAGCGCGGCACCACATGCCACAAAAAGGCGAAACCATGATCCGCCGCATAAGCGCTATAGGCTTCGTCGAGCCACAATGGCTCGCCGGCGATCCCCCATAGGCGTATCACGATGCCGATCGCCAGAAAGAGGGCGGCACCGGCCCAGATCACCCTATTCTCGCGCATCACCTTGCCGGAATAGTCCGTACAACGCCGCGCTGGAAGCGATCCCCACTTGTCGCGCGCAAATGGTGCGCCATAAGGCGCTGACATGTTCCGCCCTGCGCTCCCTCCGGTCGAGCCTCCCGCAGGCTGGTGGAACAGCCGCTGGTTCCTGCTGCTGCTCGTCCTGATCGCGACAGTGCCGCTGATCCTGCCGATCACCCCGCCGCTGACCGACTTGCCCGAGCATATGGGGCGTTACCGCATCCAGCTTTCGGCGCCGTCGTCGCCTCTGCGATCCGAATATTTCAGCTTCCACTGGGCCTTCATCGCCAATCTCGGTTTCGATCTGGCGATCGTGCCGATGTCGGCCTTGTTCGGGCTGGAACTCGGCACCAAGCTGTTGGTCATCGGGCTGGTGCTCGCCACCGCGATCGGCATGCTCTGGATCGCCGCCGAAGTGCATGGCCGCGTGCCGCCCACCGCCCTGTTCGCTTTGCCCTTATGCTATAATTACCCGTTCATCTGGGGGTTCGTGAACTTCCTGCTGTCGATGGCGCTGGCGCTCAACGCTTACGCTCTGTGGCTGCGGCTGGGGCGACAAGGGCGGTTCGCGCTACGCCATGCACTGTTCGTCCCGATCGGCCTGATCCTCACCACCGCGCATATTTTCGGCTGGGCGGTGCTCTGCCTGCTCGCCTACGCGGCGGAGGTCGTGCGCGGGCGCGATGCCGGGCTGAAATTGTGGCCCAGCCTGTGGCGTGGCGGCCTTTCCTGCCTGTCGCTGGCTCCCCCATTGTTGCTGATGGTGCTCTGGCGCACCGATGATGCCGGCGGGGCCAATGTCGACTTCTTTTTCCTGCGCGCGAAATATGTCTACATGATCTCGTCGCTGCGCAGCCTGACGATGAATTTCGATCTGAACTGCGTCTTCCTGCTGTGCACCCTGATCGCGCTGGGGTTGGGCAGCGTGTGGGTGCGGATGAACCGCACGCTCGGCATCGCGGCGCTAATGCTGATGATCGCTTATGCGCTGCTGCCGCGCATTCTGATCGGATCGGCTTATGCCGACATGCGGCTGGCGCCCTATGTCATCGTAATCGCGCTGATCGCGCTCGCACCCAAATCGCCCTCGCGGCGGCAGGCGGCGATCGTCGCATGCGCCGCGACCGCCCTGTTCGTATGGCGGATAAGCCTGCTGACCGACGATTTCGCGCGACGCGACGCCAACAACCAGCATCAGCTGGAGGCGCTCGACCACATCCCCCCCAACAGCCGCGTCTTCGTGCAGGTCGCTCTACCTTGTCTCAACCGCTGGCAAACGTCGCGCATGGACCATCTGGGGGCGATTGCGATCGTGCGGCGGGACGCCTTCGCCAACGGCCAGTGGACCGCCCCGGGCGCGCAGCTGGTGCGGATCCAGTATCGGCCCGCCCGGCGCTATGCCGAGGATCCGACCGAAATCATGCGCCCGCGCGAATGCAGCTCACGCCGGCGCATGACCTATCCGACGATCATCAACACCCTGCCGCACAACGCCTTCGATTATGCGTGGATCATCGACATGCCGCGTGATCGCTGGAACAGCTTCCCGGGGCTGGTGCCGATCTGGACCGGCGGCGACCGCGGTATTCTCTATAAGGTCGTGCCGCCCGCCAGCGGCTCGGCGACGAGGCCGATCGAGACGCCCAGCGGAAAAAGCCCGCGCACGGCGGCGTAGCGCTCGGCACCGAACAGGCCCGCCAGCAATCGGTTGATCGGCGCAGGCGGCAGGACATCGTCATCGCCGCCTTCATGGCCTCGCAATTTGTTGAGCGCGCGAACGCCCACGATCAGCGGCAGCAGCAGACTGTTGAAAGCGCCGCGATGGAGCGTGCGGAAGCCGGCCCGCTTGACCACCCCCTCCAGTGTCTTGGCGGTGTAGCGCCGCTGATGGTGGTGCGCGACATCATGCCCGCTCCACAAAGCCGGAATGCCCGGTACGGTCAGCAAAAGGCGGCCGCCCGGGGCGAGCTTGGAGCGGAGCGCCGTCAGCGCGCCGTGATCGTCAGGAATATGTTCGAGCACATCGAGCAAGACGATCAGATCATAGCGCCCATCCTCGAGCGGGACGTTGGGCAGATAGCCGCCCTTGATCGCGATGCCGGTACGTTGCTCGGAAAAGGCCCGGGCATGATCGTCGGGCTCGATCGCATCGACCGTGCCGAATTCCTGCAGCAGGGCGATGTTCGATCCCGTGCCGCAACCGACCTCCAGGATGGTCAGCTTGCTCTTCTTCGGGGCAAATCGCTCGATCAGCGCGCGAATGATTTTGCGCCGGCCCACGAACCACCAATGGTCGCGGTCGATTTCGGCCATGCGATCGTAAACGGCGCGATCCATCAATCTTCCTTGTCGGCGATGCCGATCCGCTCGCGCACCACGTAGATCGGCCGACGCTTCGTTTCGACCAGAATCCGCCCGATATATTCGCCGAGCACGCCCAACGACAGCAGCTGAATGCCGCCCAGGAACAGCACGGCGACCATCATCGAGGCATAGCCCGCGACATCCACCCCGTAGAGGATCGTGCGCGCGATCAGGAAGAAGGCATAAGCCAGCGCCCCGACCGCGATTGCGCCGCCGATATAGCTCCAGACCCGCAGCGGCACGGTCGAGGCGGAGGTCAGCCCGTCCACCGCGAGTTTCCACAGCTTCAGATAGTTGAATTTGGTGGTACCGACCGCCCTTTCGGCGCGATCGTAATAGACCGCCGTCTGGCGGAAACCGCCCCAGGCGAACAGCCCCTTCATGAAGCGATTACGTTCCGGCATGGCGCGGATCACCTCCACGACACGACGATCGAGCAAGCGGAAATCGCCGGCATGTTCGGGGATCTTGTCATCCGAAAGCCAGTTATGCGCGCGGTAATACAGGTCTGCGGTCAACCGCTTCGGGAAGGAATCGGTCATGCGGTTACGACGCACGCCGTAGACGACCTCATGGCCTTCGCGCCAGCGATCGAGCATCTCGCCGATCACCTCGGGCGGATCCTGCATATCGACGTCGATGGGCACCACCGTGACACCCCTCGCATGGTCGAGCCCGGCCGAAAGCGCGGCTTCCTTGCCGAAATTGCGCGAGAGCGAGATCGCGGCGATCCGGGGATCGCGCGTGTGGCCCGCCATGATCGCCGCCAGCGTGGCATCCTGGCTGCCATCGTCGACGAACAGAATCTCCCACTCGACGGCAGCGCCCTCCGGCGTGCGCAACGCATCGAGCACGCCGGTGATGCGCGTCAGGAAAGGCGGGATAGCCTCTTCCTCGTCCTTGACCGGGACGATCAGTGAAAGCAGGGGAAGATCGTTCATGAAGGCATGTCAGCGGCGGCGCCGTTCCTAATATGTATCGCGCTTGGCAGCCTTTCGGTGGAAAGGCTTTTCACCGCGTCCGCTCTGAGCGCCCCAACCATCGACATCAGTGCCATATCGAAAAACCAGCGTCTATCGAAACACCCACAGCCGGTTAATGGCAAACAGAATGATCGGGTTGAAGAAGCAGATCGGCACCAAAGGCGCCAAGGTCGACAGATGCAGTCGCTCGGGCAGCAGCCAGGTCCAGAAGGCAGCCATCGCATAGCTGAGTATCGCCTGGAGGACGAAGCGTAGCTGCGTGCCCTGATTGCGGTCACCGTGCGCCCGGAAGGTAACGCGACTGTGGAGCATATACCCCGTCGCCACCGCGACCGCCTGCCCGAGCAGCGTCGCAATCTGGGGATGCGTGTGCAGGCTCCGCACCAAGACAGTATAAACGATCGCATAGAGCAGCGTGACCAGTCCGCCGTTCACGACATAGCGAATGAGCTGCCACAGCATTTCTCGCCGCGACCCGGCCACTATCACACGCACGCCCCTTGCTCTTTGCCCGACGCCCCGTAGAGCGCGAACGCCATCGAGGGAAGACAGTGGACGGACGACGGACCGGCGACGGAACACATTGGCAGCGCTGGTTCTTCGTCTTCTGGGCGGCGACCGCGATCTACATGCTCTATTACAAGTGGGCGGCGATCCACTGGTTCGCGCTGAGCGACACCGACGACAATATGCGCTTCGCACAGGTCCAGGCTCTGCTGCAGGGCCAGGGCTGGTTCGATCTGCGCCAGCACCGGATGAATCCGCCGACGGGCGTCTCGATCCACTGGTCTCGGCTGGTCGATCTGCCGATCGCGGCGCTGATGCTGCTGATCCAGCCCTTTGCCGGTGGGCAGGAGGCCGCGCGCTGGTCGTGCGCGATCGCGCCGATGCTGGCGCTGGGGCCGGCACTTTATGGCATGATGCTGACGGCGCGCCGGCTGGTCGATCAATGGGCCTTCACCCTCGCCGCCGCGATTCTCGTCTGCGCCAGCACGACCATGCTGATGTGGATGCCGCTGCGGGTCGATCACCATGGCTGGCAGCTCGCCAGCCTGATCATCACCGTCGCCGGCATGGCCGACGAGAAGCAGACGCGCGGGGGGCTGACCGCGGGCTTCGCGACCGCTTTCTCGCTCGCGATCGGGCTCGAGCTTCTACCCTATCTCGCCGTCACCGGCGCGCTGATCACCTTGTGGTGGATGATCGACGGCGGCCAGGCGCGGCGGCTGCGCGCTTATGGCGCCTCGCTCGCGGGCGGGACGGCGATCGGCTATGTCGCCTTCGGGTCGTTCGACAATGCCCAGCCGCTTTGCGACGCATTGACCCCGGTCTATCTGTCGACCCTGCTGTTCAGCGGCGGGCTGCTGGTGGCGCTCGCATCCTTGCCGTTCACCCATCGCTGGATGCGGGTCGTCGCGGCGCTGGCGGCTGCCGCGGCGATCGGCGGCTTTTATGTGTGGGCCTGGCCGCAATGCCTCGGTCGGCCCGAACATATCTCGCCCGAACTGGAGACGCTCTGGTTCAGCCATATCCGTGAGGCCAAGCCACTCTACCAGCATGGCTGGCGCATCGCCTTTCCCACGCTCAGCCTGTCGATCATCGGCGTGATCGGGGCGGCCGTGACCTTGTGGCGCGAGCGCAGGACCGATCGGTTCATGCCCTGGCTGCTCGTGAGTCTGCTGTCGCTGTTCGCGGCGCTGCTGCTGTTCTGGCAAACGCGTGCGGGACCGTCGTCGCAGTTGCTCGGCGCGATCGGCGCGACCGGGCTTGGCTGGCCGATGCTGCGCTGGACGCTCGCGCATCGCCTGATGCTGGTGCGCGTGTTCGGATCGGTGGCGGTATTCATCCTGGTATCGGGCGCATTCGCCGGATTGATCGTCCGAAATACGCCGCAGAAGGTGACGGTCTATCGCCACAAGGTCGATATCGCCAATCGCCGCTGTCCGACCTTGCCCGCACTGCGGCCGATCGCGGCGCTCCCGCCGCAGACGATCATGACCTTCGTCGATATGGGGCCACGGCTGCTTTCGGTGACCCGGCATAATGTGATCGCCGGTCCATACCATCGGGGCGGCGACGCCATTCTCGACGTCCAGCATAGCTTTCGCGCGACCGATCCCGAAGTGGCGCATGAGGTGATGCGTCGTCATGGCGCGAGCTTGCTGCTGCTGTGCCCGGGCATGAGCGAATCGACGGTCTACGCCAGCGAGGCCCCGAAGGGGTTCTACGTTCAGCTCAACGGCGGAAAGGTACCCGCCTGGCTCCAGCCAGTGCCGCTCCCAGCCGATTCGCCGTTCAAGCTCTGGCGCCGGGTGAATTGAGAGGCTTTCTTTAACGGTCAGCCGAAGCTGGCCTTCACGCCATCGATTACGAACTGCGCAGCCAATGCCGCCAGAAGCACACCCAGCACGCGGGTGATCATCGCCTCCAACTTGTCCCCCAGCACGCGCATGATCGCCCCCGCTGCCAGGAGCGCGATCACCGTCAGCACCAGCACCGAAGCAAGCGCCGCCAGCACGACCACCAAGGCCTGCCCATGATTGTGCGAGGTGACGAGCATCACCGTCGCGATCGATCCCGGCCCGGCGATCATCGGAATCGCCATCGGGAAAACCGAAATATCCTCCGGCTCCTCGCGATGCTCTTCGGCGTGGCGGCGATTGATCTCCTCGGCACGCCCCTCGCGCCGTTCGGTGCGTTTCTCGAACACCATCTCGAGCGCGATCAGGAACACCATGATCCCGCCGGCGATGCGGAACGCGGGCAGGCTGATGCCGAGCGCGCCGAGCAAAGGCTCGCCCACCAGCGCGAACAGGCTGAGGATGGCGGTCGCAATCAGTGTCGACCGCAGCGCCATGGTACGCCGGAAGGCATTGCTGCCCCCGCGCGTCAGGCTGGCGAAGATCGGCGCGCAACCGGGCGGATCGATCACCACGAAGAAGGTGACGAACGCCGAGAGGAACAGCGACAGCATCAGGTGGCGCGCGGCGGCGCCATCACAGGCCGGCCGGCTCTTCCAACCCTTCGCGGCGGTAGGCGGCGACGACCGCGTTGCGCAGGAGCACGGCGATCGTCATCGGCCCAACGCCGCCCGGCACCGGGGTGATCGCGCCGGCGACTTCGAGTGCTTCGGCATAATCGACGTCGCCGACCAGCTTGGTCTTGCCCGGCTCGGCCGCATCGACGCGGTTGATACCGACATCGATCACGGTCGCGCCCGGCTTGATCCAGTCTCCCTTGACCATTTCGGGCCGGCCGACTGCAGCGACGACGATATCGGCGCGCTTCACAACCTCGGGCAGGTTCTTCGTGCGCGAATGGGCGATCGTCACGGTGCAGCTTTCGGCGAGCAGGAGCTGCGCCATCGGCTTGCCGACGATGTTCGAACGCCCGATCACGACGGCGTCGAGCCCGGAGAGCGAGCCCAGCCGATCCTTGAGCAGCATCAGCGAGCCGAGCGGCGTACAGGGCACGAGACCCGGCAGACCGCTGGCGAGGCGCCCGGCATTGATCGGGTGGAAGCCGTCGACATCCTTGTCGGGATCGATCGCGGCGATCACCTCATCCTCCCGCAGCCCCTTGGGCAGGGGAAGCTGGACGAGGATGCCGTCGACGGCCGGATCGGCGTTGAGCTCGGCGACCTTCGCCAGCAGCGCTTCCTGACTGGTGTCGGCCGGCATGCGGTACGTGAAGCTCGCCATGCCGGCGGCCTCGGTCGCCTTGCCCTTGGAGCGGACATAGACCGCACTCGCGGGATCCTCGCCCACCAGCACCACGGCGAGGCCGGGCTTGCGGCCGGCCTTGGCGACGAAATCGGCGACGAAATCGGCGAGGCGGGCGCGGAGCCCATCGGCAAAGGCTTTTCCGTCGATGATGGCGGCAGTCACGTCGGTTCAGGCTCCCATGGATTGCATGATGGCGGGCAGTACGACCTGCGGCAGGACGATCGATTGGAGGATGATGATCAAAAGCAGCACCACCATCGGCGAAAAATCGAGCGCACCGAAATCAGGCATGATCCGCCGGATCGGGCGATAGAACGGTTCGGTCATGCGCGTCAGCGCATAGAGCACCTGCCGCACCAGATCGTTATTCGTGTTCACGACGTTGAAGGCGACCAGCCACGACAGGATCGCCTGAATGATAATGATCCACCGCAGCACCGTGAGCAGCAACTGGGCGATCGAATAAAGGGCCATCAGCATGCGCGATCCCCTAGCCGAGCGTTGCGCCTTCCGCCAGCCTCGCTCAATCGAGTCGCACGAGCGTGCCCGCACCCTGCTTGGTGAATATCTCGATCAGCATCGCGTGCGGCACCCGCCCGTCCAGGATGACCGCGGCATCGACCCCGCCCTCGACTGCGTGGACGCAGGTTTCCAGCTTGGGGATCATGCCGCCGCTGATCGTGCCGTCCTGCTGGAGCGCGGCAATATCCTGCGGCGTGAGATCGGAGATCAGATTCCTGTTCTTGTCGAGCACCCCGGCAACATCGGTGAGCAGGAACAGGCGTTCGGCGCCCGTGGCAATGGCGAGCGCGCCCGCCATCGTATCGGCGTTGATATTGTAGGTCTGGCCGTCGGCGCCGACGCCGATCGGCGCGACCACCGGGATCATACCCGCCTTCGAAATCGTATCGAGGATGCGTGTATCGATGTCATCGGGCTCACCCACGAACCCCAGATCGACATCGCTGACTACCTTGGTGGCGGTGACGAGCCGGCCGTCTTTCCCCGAGATGCCGACCGCGCGGCCGCCCTCGGCCGCGATCCACGAGACGATCTCCTTGTTGATCGCACCCGACAGGACCATTTCGGCGACCTTCATGGTCGCGGCGTCGGTGACGCGCAGCCCGTTGACGAATCGGCTCTCGATCCCCTGCGCCTTCAGCGCCGCGCCGATCTGCGGCCCGCCGCCATGGACGACGATCGGGTTGATGCCGACCGCCTTCAGCAGCACGACATCCTCGGCAAAATCCTCGGCCGCATCGGCATCGCCCATGGCGTGGCCGCCATATTTCACCACGAACGTCGCACCGGCATAACGCTGCAAATACGGCAGCGCTTCGGCCAGCGTCTCGGCTTTGGCGAGGAGGGCGGGATCGGGAGCGTGGCTGATCATGGGCGGGCCTTAGCGGCCAAATTCGCAACCGTCATTCCCGCCGGAGCGGAAAACAGTCGGTCTAACAGGCTGCGGAAAAACTCTTTCCGGGATGCGTCGGTCGTGATTCAAGTGTCGCGGTGAGTTTTGGGGTGCGGCATGCGCGGCGAGGACGTTCGGACGGATAGCCTGTTTTCCTATGTGAGTTGCGAGGCGCGGGTTCCCCTGGGTCATCCGCTTCGTCCGATCCGCGCTATGGTCGACGAAGTGCTTGAGGTTCTGTCGGGCGATTTCGAGGGGATGTACGCGAAGACGGGTCGCCCCTCGATCGCGCCCGAGAAGCTGCTTCGCGCGCTTCTACTGCAGGTCTTTTATTCGATCCGTTCCGAGCGTCAGCTGATGGAGCAGTTGGACTACAACCTGCTGTTCCGCTGGTTCGTCGGCCTGTCGATGGATGCGACAGTCTGGGACGCCACGGTGTTCACCAAGAACCGCGACCGGCTCCTGGAAGGCGATGTCGCGACCCGGTTCCTGGCTGCGGTGGTGGCGCAGGCCCGAAGCCGCGACTTGCTTTCGGATGATCACTTCTCGGTGGATGGCACGCTGATCGACGCCTGGGCGTCGATGAAGAGCTTCCGTCGCAAGGATGATGGCGATGGACCGCCGGGGCCGGGACGCAATGCCGAGCGCGACTTTCGCGGCGAGAAGCGATCGAACCAGACCCATACCTCGACCACCGATCCCGAGGCGAAGCTCTACCGCAAGGCCAACGGCCAGTCGTCACGCATGGCGTTCATGGGGCATGTGTTGATGGAGAACCGCAATGGCCTGGTAGTCGGTGCCACCCTCACGCAGGCGACGGGCACCGCGGAACGCGAGGCCGCGCTGGCGCTGGTCGATGCGCTGGGAGCCAGCGGCCGTATAACCTTGGGCGCCGACAAGGCCTATGATGCGCGCGAGTTCGTTCGCGAACTGCGCGCCCGCAAAGTCTCACCGCACATCGCCCGCAACGAGCAGATCACGCCCGCCGGCGACCGACGGCGCAGGAGCGCCATCGACGGCCGCACAACCCGCCATCCCGGCTATGCCATCAGCCTGCGCGTCCGAAAGCGCATCGAAGAGGTGTTCGGCTGGACCAAGACCACCGGCGGACTGCGCAAGACCCGCCACAGGGGCACCGATCGCGTCGGATGGGCCTTCATCTTGACCACCGCCGCCTACAACCTCATCCGGATACCCAAGCTGATCGCGGCTGCCTGACCATGCTCGGACTCCGCCTCAAATCGGCGCAGTCCGAGCAAAATGGCCAAAATGGACGCCCGTAACCCCGCGCCGAGGCCCGTCCAAGCCCTCAATCCAATGGACAAAACGGCCGGTTACGCGCGTTTTTCCGCAGCCTGCTAAAGCTTCGGGAACTTCAGCCCGCCGGTCACGGTCGGCAGGCCGGCCTCCATCTCGGTCGCGTCGAGCGGACGCCAGCCGTGCGGGCCGAGCCGTTCGAGCGGCTGATAGCGGATCTTGTATTGCATCCGCGCCGAGCCCTTCACCCAATAACCGAGATAGACGTAGGACAGACCCGACGCGCGCGTGCGCGAAATATGATCGAGGATAATGAAGGTACCCAGCCCGGGCCGCTCGGCATAATCGGGCTCGAAGAAGCTATAGACCATCGACAGCCCATCGGACTGCTGATCGGTCAGGCACGCACCGACCAGGCGGCCGGGACGGCCATTGACCGACGGCTCGCGATATTCGACCAGATAGGTCGTCACCGGGGTCTGCTCGACCATGTCGGCGAAGTCGAACTCGTCCATTTCGGCCATGCCGCCGCCCGGATGGCGTGCCGCCAGATAGCGCCGAAGCAGCGCGAACTGCTCCTCGGTCGTCCACGGCTCGCACGCGCTCACCACGAGATCGGCATTGCGGCGTATCTGCCTGCGCTGCGTGGCGTTGGGCACGAACTCGGTCGCGACGACCCGCACCGAGACGCAGGCGGTGCAATCGATGCAGCTCGGCCGATAAGCG
Organism: Sphingomonas sp. MMS24-J13; assembly: GCF_044905095.1. Classification (NCBI taxonomy): domain Bacteria; kingdom Pseudomonadati; phylum Pseudomonadota; class Alphaproteobacteria; order Sphingomonadales; family Sphingomonadaceae; genus Sphingomonas; species Sphingomonas sp. MMS24-J13. The sequence continues at coordinate 4,101,152 of NZ_CP173258.1, read as the reverse complement.
ACGCCCTGGCTGCGGCGGAATCCAATTCGGCCGAGCGCCTCGTTCAGTTCGGCGGCATGGTTGCCCGACAGCTCGGTGAACACCTTGCGCTCGGTCTTGCCCGGCAAATAAGGGCAAGGAGCGGGCGTGGTCACGAAGAACCGCGGAAATTTAAACTGCGCACTCACCCGCGGCTTCGCCCTTCGCCCAAATGCCCCATGAGCGACTATGCCTTTGGTTCGCGGCCATGAAAAGCCGGTTTACCATCTTTGATGGTTAAGCCGGATTATCAGGCCCCGAATCAGGCAAGTTCGACCGGGTTCACATCATAACCTTCACGCGTCAGCGCCGCCATCAGCGCATCGAGATGCGCCGCATCGCGCGTTTCGCACTCGATATCGGTGATGAGTCCCTTGGCGGGCAAGGTGGAAAAGATCCGCTGATGATAGACCTCGATGATATTGACCTGCTCCTGATCGAAGATGCGCGCCACATGATAGAGCGCGCCCGGCCGATCCTGCAGCTTGATGCGCAGCCGTGCGAGCCGGCCCGAGCGGGCAAGATCGCGCAGCAGCACGTTGGCGAGCAGGCGGGTATCGATATTGCCGCCACACAGGATGATGCCGACTGTCCGGCCAACGAAGCGATCGGGGTAAGCGAGCATCGCTGCAAGCCCGGCGGCACCAGCACCCTCGACTACGGTCTTTTCGATCTGCAGCAGCAGCGAGACCAATTCTTCGAGGTAACGCTCCGAGACGAGCACGATATCGTCAACGAGGCCGGAAACGAACGCACTCGTGACCGATCCAGGCTCCTTGACCGCGATACCCTCGGCCAGCGTGTCGCCGGCGCAAGGGCGCGAGTCACCCTTCATCAAATTGTACATCGACGGGTAGAGCTCGGCCTGGACGCCGATGACCTCTACACCCCCCACGGCTTTGGCCACGGTGGCGCAGCCCGAGATCAGCCCCCCGCCACCGATCGGCACGATCAACGTGTCGATATCGGGCGCCTCTTCGAGCATTTCCAGCGCAACCGTGCCCTGGCCCGCAATGATCTGCGGATCGTTGAAGGGGTGGACGATCGTCAGCCCCTGTGCCTCCGCCATATCGCGCGCGAATGCGAGCGCCTCGTCGACATTGTCGCCGTGCAGGATGATGTTCGCACCATGCCCGCGCGTCTGGGTGACCTTCACCTGCGGGGTGTGCGTCGGCATGATGATCGTCACCGGGATGCCGAGCCGGGCGCCGTGATAAGCAAGACCTTGCGCGTGATTACCTGCCGATGCGGCGATCACGCCGCGTGCGCGCGCCACGTCATCGAGCTGAAGCAATTTGTTGAGCGCGCCGCGCTCCTTGTAGGCAGCGGTGAACTGGAGATTTTCGAATTTGAGGTAGACGGTGGCGCCCGTAAGCTTGCTGAGTGTTCGGCTAATCAGCGTCGGCGTCCGCACAATCGACGGCGCCACGCGCGCATGCGCGGAGCGGACGTCGTCAAGCGACACGGGGAGCGCGACATCGGCGCTGGGTTTGAGAAGCGTAGCCATCCGAGTCGCCTAGTCCTGTTGGCGCAGTTTTTGAACCCTTCAGGCTACGATAGCGGGGCGAGCCCACTGGCGCGGACCTTTGCGCCGCCTTAATGCCGCGCGCATGGCAAAGATCAGTTTCCTCGGCCTTGGCGTGATGGGGGCCCCGATGGCGGGGCACCTTGCGGCCAAGGGACATGACGTCACCGTCTACAATCGCACGCCCGAAAAGGCCGACGCCTGGGTGACGCGCCATGGCGGCAAGAGCGCGCCGACCCCGGCTGCGGCCGCGGAGGGGGCCGACGCGGTCTTCTCCTGCGTCGGCGCGGATGCCGATCTGGCGGAGGTGACCCTGGGCAGCCATGGCGCGTTTGCGGCGATGCGCGAGGGCGCCTTATTCGTCGATCATACCACCGTTTCGGCCGAAATCGCACGCCGTCTGGCAGCCGAGGGCGCGGAGCGCAGGCTGCTCGTCGTCGATGCGCCGGTCTCGGGCGGGCAGGCGGGCGCCGAGAATGGCACGCTCTCGGTGATGTGCGGCGGCACGCGTGCCGCGGTGGAGCGCGCGCGGCCGCTGATCGAGGCCTATGCCGCCCGCATCGTCCATGTTGGCGAGGCGGGCGCTGGCCAGCAGGCCAAAATGGTCAACCAGATCGCCATTGCCGGAGCGATCCAGGGCGTGGCCGAAGCGCTGCGCTTCGCCCAGGCGGCAGGGCTCGATACCGCCAAGGTGTTCGAGGCGGTGTCGGCCGGCGCCGCCGGCAGCTGGCAGATGAGCAATCGCTGGGCGACGATGGCGCGCGATGAGTTCGATTTCGGCTTTGCGGTCAACTGGATGCGCAAGGATCTAGGGCTGGCGCTGCAGGAAGCTCGCGCCAACGGTGCGACCCTCCCGGTGGCCGCCTTAGTCGATCAATTCTACGCCGAGGTGCAGCAGATGGGTGGCGGACGCCAGGATACGTCGTCGATCATCCGCAGGCTCGGCCGGTGAGGCTGCCGCTTGCAGCAGCGGCGGCGTTCGCCTTGCTTGCCACCCCGGCATTGGCCGCACGCAAGCAGCTTCCCGCCATGCCGCCCCCGCCGATCCCGCTCGCCGAGCAGGGACTGATCGACAATGTCACCGGCTATACGATCGGCAAGAATGGCGATCTGGTGCGGTTCAACGGGCTGCTGATCGATCGGCAGGGCCGCGTCGCCAAGCTTTTGCAGAAAGACGATCCGCGCCCGCAGCGCCCCGATTTCCGGCTCGACGCGAAAGGGCGCGTGCTGCTGCCCGGTCTGATCGACGCGCACGGCCATGTCAGCGATCTCGGCATGCAGGCGCTCAGCCTCGATCTGTCCGCCACCAACAGCCTGGCCGAGGCGCAGGACAAGCTCGGCAAATATGCCGAGGCGCGGGCAACCCCGGCCTGGATCCGCGGCGGCGGCTGGAATCAGGAGCGCTGGAGGCTCGGCCGTTTCCCCACCGCTGCCGATCTCGACCATGTCGTCAAGGATCGCCCGGTGCTGCTCGATCGCGTCGATGGCCATGCCGTGCTCGCGAACAGTGCCGCGATGGCGGCGGCGGGCATTACCGCCAAGACGCAGGACCCGAAGGGCGGCCGCATCGAGCGCGACGCGCGCGGCAACCCGACCGGTTTGTTCGTAGACGCCGCGCAAGCGCTGGTCCTGAAGGCCGCGCCCGCTCCGCTGCCACGCGAACGCGATGCCGCGCTCATCAAGGCGCAGAATATCCTGCTCGCCGACGGCATCACCGCCACCGCCGACATGGGCACCAGCGTCGAGACGTGGGAGACTTTGCGCCGGATCGGCGATGATGGCCGGCTGCGCGTGCGGATCATCTCCTATGGACTGGGCATCGACACGTTGCTGGCGATCGCCGGGCCGGCCCCCACTCGCTGGCTCTATGACGGGCGGCTGCGGATGGTGGGGGTCAAGCTCTTCGCCGACGGCGCGCTCGGATCGCGCGGCGCGTGGCTGAAGCAGCCTTATGCCGACAAGCCCGATACGAAGGGCCTGCAATTCCTCGACGACGCCAAGCTCAAGAATATGATGAGCCGCGCCGCGATGGACAATTTCCAGGTGGCCGTCCACGCGATCGGCGACGCCGCCAATGCCCAGGTGCTCGACGCGATCGATGAATTGAGCGCGACCTATGACGGCGATCGACGCTGGCGGATCGAGCATGCCCAGATCGTCGATCCGGCCGATCTGCCGCGTTTCGCCAGACATGGCATCATCGCATCGATGCAGCCGAGCCATGCGACGTCCGATCATGCGATGGCGGTAACCCGCCTAGGGCCGAACCGGCTCGGTGGCGCCTATGCGTGGAAGACGATGCTCGACAATCATGTCCCGCTCGCCTTCGGATCGGACTATCCGGTCGAAGATCCCAACCCCTTTCCCGGCATGGCGGATGCGGTGACGCGCGAGGATGCGGCGGGCGATCCACCGGGTGGCTTCCTGCCCGAGCAGAAGCTGACGCTGACCCAGGCCTTTGCTGCCTTCACCACCGGCGCCGCCTTTGCGTCGCGCGCCGAGGACCGGATCGGCAGCCTCGAACCCGGCCATTATGCCGATTTCATCTTCGTCGATCGCGATCCCTTCCAGGTCGATGCCAAGGCGTTGCGTGAGACGAAGGTGCTGGAGACGTGGATGGCGGGAAGCGCCGTCTGGGTGCGGAAATAGCCGCCGAAGATTATGTATCGGTCAGTTTAGAAAGCGACGTTACCCGGTCGGCACCAGCAGACCTATCTCCACGCCGATTTTCAGGGGAGACGTGCCATGACCGATCTTGCCAACCAGACCGCCCTCGTCACCGGCGCCTCGCGCGGGATCGGCCGCGCCGCTGCAGCCAAGCTCGCCGATGCGGGCGCGCGCGTGATCGTCCATTACAGCGCAAGCCGCGATGCCGCCGAGGCGCTGGTCGCCGAGATCCGCGCCAAGGGCGGCGAGGCCGATGCAGTCCCCGCCGATCTGGCCGCCGGCGACGGTCCGTTCAAACTCGCCGAGGCGGTGAAGGCGCTCGGCATCACGAAGCTCGACATCCTCGTCGCCAATGCCGGCGTCGCAACCTTCGCCGGGATCGAGGAGCAGACGGTCGAAGATTTCGATCGCCAGTTCGCGGTCAACGTCCGCGCGCCGTTCTTTACCGTCCAGCAATTGCTGCCGCTGATGGGCGAAGGCACTCGTATCGTGCTGCTGTCGTCGGTAGTGGCGCGTGCCGCTTTTCCCGGCGCCCCGGCTTATTCGGCGACCAAGGGCGCGGTCGACGTGCTCGTCCGGTCGTTTGCGATCGAACTTGGCCCCAAGGGCATCCGCGTCAACGCGGTCGCACCGGGCGCGACCGAGACCGATATGGCGAGCTTCCTTCAGAACCCGGCCGCACGCGAAGGCGTGCTGGCAGGACAGGCCCTCAAGCGGATCGCCCAGCCGGACGATATCGCCGACGTAATCCTGTTCCTGAGCTCGGATGCCGGCCGTTGGATCACCGGCCGCACGATCGAAGCCAGCGGCGGTTCGCGTCTGTAATTACGCCCCTGCCGCTTGCGGGAGGGGAATCAGGATAAAGCCGCCAACATTCCGGGCGTCAGCACCTGCGGCAGTTCCCGCGGAGCCGAACCGTCGGCGGGATAGAACAGATAAAACGGCACGCCCGACCGGCCATGGGCCGCGAGGAAGCGGCTGATCGCCGGATCGCCGCGCGTCCAATCCCCCACCATCACCGCCATCTTCTTTGCGGCGAAAGCCTGCGTCACCTCCGATCTCTCGATCGCGGCTTTCTCGTTGACCTTGCAGGTCAGGCACCAGTCAGCGGTGAAATAGAGAAAGACCGGGCGCTTCTCGGCGCGGAGCGCCGCCAGGCGTGTCTCGCTGAACGGTTCATCGCTGCCGGCGATAGTCGCCGCCTGAGCGGGCGCCGCGCGCGGCACGACGGCAATCAGGGCCACCGCCGCCGCCAGCGCCGGCACGACCGGCCACCACGCCCCCGTCTTGAAGCCATTCTGCCGACGGCCGACCCACCACAATCCCAGCGCCAGCACCAAAGCGGCGGCAAGGCCGATCGCCATGCCGTTCACCTGCGCCTGCCGCCCGAGCACCCAGGCCAGGCCGAGCGCCGTCACCAGCATCGGCAGCGCGAGGATGCGGCGCATCGTATCCATCCACGCGCCGGGACGCGGCAGGCGCGAACGAAGGGCGGGGATGAAGCCCAACAGCAGGAAGGGCAGCGCCAATCCGAGCCCAAGGCCTCCGAAAACCGCCATCGCCGCGGGCACCGGCAGCAGCAGCGCCGCGCCGAGAGCGACACCCAGGAAGGGCCCGGCACAGGGCGTCGCCACGAACGCCGCCAGTGCCCCGGTCCAGAAGGCGCCCGCGGGGCCCTCCTTGTTGGCGAGGCCGCTGCCGGCCGAGATCACCGGCAGTTCGAACAAGCCCGCGAGATTGAGTCCGATGGCAAGCACGAGAAGCATCAGACCCGCGATCACGCGCGCATCCTGAAGCTGGAACGCCCATCCCGCAACACCGCCCGCGGCCCGCAGCAGCAGGATGACGGCGCCCAGCGACAGGCACACCAACACGACACCGGCCGTGTAAGCGAGCGCCTCGCTCCGCGCATGCGCGGCCGACGTGCCGGAGCGCGCGAGGCTGAGCGCTTTCAGGCTCAGGATGGGGAAGACGCACGGCATGATGTTGAGCAGCAAGCCGCCCAGGATCGCCCCGGCAAGTGCGGCCAGAAAGCTGGTGCCAACACCAGCCGCCGTCCCGGCCGAAGCGGTGCCGCCCGATGCCGCCGCTGCGACGACGCCGGGCGTAGCCGTCAGCACGCCCCCCGTCGCCGGGCCGAGCCGCACGACGCCTTCCACTTTGGGAGGGGTCGTCGCCTTGGCGGCGGTTTCAATGACCAGCCGATCACCCTCGCGCGCGACCGTCTGGGGTGCGGCATAATCGATCACGCCATCGGTGGCGGCAAAGAAATAGGGTTTGTCCGCGGTGGCGGCGGCGGGAAGCGGCACTTCCAACCGGAAGCGGCCATTCGCCACCTGAAAATGCGCCGGGCTGCCGAGCGGGCGAGGCAAGGCCGCGCGCCAGCGATCGAACTCAGCCGCCATGGCGGGCGCGACCGCGCCGTCGCCGACCGTCAATTCGGTCTTGAGCGTCCCGGTTTCGGGCACGCAGGTCTGCGGATTGCAGGCCAGCCAATCGAGGGTGACCGAGATCGGCAGCCGGGTGCCGGCCGCCAGCCCCTTGGGAATGTCGAGGGTGACCAACTGGGCATAATCGGTTTCGTAGACATAATTCATCAGGCCCGCGATCAGCAGCGGCTGCGGCACCGGATATTCGAGCGCGCCGAAGACCAGCCCCTTGGGCGCATCCCACTTCACCCGCGTCGGCAGGCCCGCATCGCCCGGATTGATCCAATAGCCGTGCCAGTCGCGATCGGGCTTCATCGAGAAAGCGAGCATGATCCGCGATCCCGATGCCGGGGTCGGCGTCTCCGCCACCAGCGCCGCCGCAATATGATTCGGCGCAGCGATAACCGCTGCCGGCGCGAGCGACAGGAATGCGACGAGCAACCGCAGCGCGAGGATCAGGCGTGACATGGCGCGAACATAGGGCAGACGGCCCAAGAAAACACTGCCCCACCTGCGATCGCGGCCCCTTGCCCGCTGCACTGCGCTATGGCACGCGAACGTCATGGTTTTCCGTCGTGCCCCCAGCATCGCCGCCCCGCTCGTCGCACTCGTCTTGCTCGGTGGCTGCGCCACCGTCGGGCAGGACCGGCTGGCCGAGAAGGATCCCCTCGAAAAGGTCAACCGCGGCATCTGGGCGGTCGACATGGCCGCCGACAAGGCGATCCTGCGGCCCGTCGCGAAAGCCTATCGGGCGGTCACGCCGGCACCCGCGCGTCGCGGCATCACCAACGCCTTCGCCAACCTGACCGAACCCTGGTCGTTCATCAACAATGCGCTGCAGGGCCATGGCAAGCGCGCGCTGCGCAATCTCGGCCGGTTCGCGATCAATTCGACCATCGGTATCGCTGGCCTGTTCGATCGGGCGAGCAAGATGGGTATGCCGGCGGCCTATGAGGATCTCGGCCAGACGATGGCCGTATGGGGCTTCAATGCGGGGCCTTATGTCGTTCTGCCGCTACTCGGTCCCTCGACGATGCGCGACGCGATCGGCCAGGGCATCGGTGCCTATGCCGATCCGGTCAGTATCGGGATCAATCATGCGGACGTGAACGTCTGGTACAAGCGCGGCTATCGCGCACTGCAGATAATCAATGCACGCTCCGAACTGATCGAAAGCGGCGGCGACGCCTTTCTCGAATCGAGCCTCGATCCCTATGCGGCCGCGCGATCGGCCTTCCTGCAGAGGCGCCGCGCCGACATCCTGAACCAGGAGGATTCGGACAGCGCCGCCGGTCCGGCCGACGAGCCGCCCGCAGCCGAGGGCGTGCCGACGCCGGTTGGCGATGCTGCCGCAACCCCGCCGGCGGGCAAAGCGCCGCCGCAAAGCGAAGCGGGCTTGCCGGGCGACGAACCGGCCACGGCGCCGGCCCTGCCTAAACCCGCCACCCAGCCTCTGCCGGAAAGCGCCGCACCCCTGCCGGGTGATGCGCCGACGCCCAGTCCGCACCAGTGAGCAAGCGCCCAGCGCTGGCGTTGCTGCTTCTGCTGAGCGCCTGCCACAGAGGAAAAGTCGCCGACGTAACGCTTGATGCAGATCGGGCGGCGGAGAATGCGACTGCCGCCAAGACTCTCGCTGATCTGGCCGCCGCCGATCAGGCTGCCGCCACGCCGTTACCGGCGCGCCGGACCGCAGCGCCGGCGCCGGCCCATGCCGACGGCGATCAGGATCGGGCGGCGGCCGACGAGACGCCGCCGATAGAAGGCAATGGCGGGGACACCGCGCCGCGCTAGGACGGAACCGGGCGCGCCTGGAGCGTTTGATGCGCGGAGAATATTCAGGAGAGACGATGTGAGCGTGGCTTTCCGTCGCGAGAGCGACGATGAGCATAAGGAGCCGAAGTTCGAGCTCCCGATCCCGCCCGGCCCCAATCTGGTGACCGAACGCGGCATCAAGCTGATCGAACAGCGTGTGGCCGAATTGGAGGCCAAAGTGGCCGACATGGCCGCCGGCGAAGCGCTGGAGGATGCGCGGCGCGATCTGCGCTACTGGCGCCAGCGGCTCGCCACCGCGCAACTCGCTCCGCCACCGCCCCAGGACGAGATCGGCTTCGGTAGCCGGGTTGAAATCCGTGTTAACGGCAAGCCGCGCACTTTGCAGATCGTCGGCGACGACGAAGCGCACCCCGCCGCCGGGCTCCTCGCTTTATCCGCCCCGCTTGCGCAGGCATTGATCGGCGCGGCCCAAGGCGACCTGCTGCCGTTCGGCGGGCGCGATGACGCGATCGAAATCCTCTCGATCGGGGGATGAGGGCAAGCCGCCCGCATCCCCCGCGATAATCAGATACGCGTTTCCGGCGTCTTGGCTGGGGCCTTGGGCTTTTCGAGGTTGACCGGCGTCAGCGCGGGCGCGCCAGCCGGAGCCGGCTTGGCCACTGCCGGCACCGGCGCGCGGCTATTGACGGCGGTGCAGTCGCCCGAATCCTGGCGAACCACCTTGGGTGCCTGATTGGCGCCGAGCGACGTCACCTGCACGCTCTGGCTGCACGACGCTCCGTTGCCGCTGGAGAACGAGGTAAAGCTGTAGCTGACCGTGCCGGCAGGCAGCGATTTCAAGGCGGCGTCGCTGAGCTGACCACCTGCGGCTGGAGCAGCGGTGGTCAAAGCCGAAGCCTGACGCATCATCGCGTCCATCTGCGCATCCATCTCGGCCGAGATGCGATCGAACATGGCGAAAGGCGAATCGTTCGTCATCGCGACCGGCACGAGATCCGCCGCCGGCATCGCCACCACCCTGGGTGCGACATCGCCGACATAATGGACCTGCGCAACCGAGCCGTCGGGCATCACGACGTTCAGCACATGCGTGCGATCGGCCGCGATCGCCACGCTCGCCAAGGCAGCGGCGCCCACGCCCGCGAGAAGAAGTTTCGTAACCGTCCGCATCGAATCCTCCTAAATGCAATACGAGACACGGTAATTCTGCCATCCGCACCTGAACGGCCGATGAGCGCGGCACCTGCTGGCCTAAAATCAGACCTCGTGGCGGCGAAAGCAATCGGGCGCATGATCGTTGACCATCCCGACCGCCTGCATCCAGGCATAAGCGATGGTCGGCCCGACGAATTTGAAGCCCTTTGCCTTGAGCGCCTTCGACATCGCCTCCGAAACCGGTGTGCTGGCCGGCACATGCACACCGTCATTCGTCTGGGTCGTGCCGCCCGCGAGCTGCCAGACCCAATCGGCGAAATCCTCGCCTGCGTCGGCCATTGCGAGCCAGGCGCGGGCATTGCCGATCGTCGCCTCGATCTTGGCGCGGGCGCGGATGATGCCCGGATCCTGCATCAGCGCATCGACCTTGGCCGCGTCGTAGCAGACGATCATGGCGGGATCGAACTGATCGAAAGCGGCGCGAAAACCGTCGCGGCGATGGAGAATGGTGCGCCATGACAGACCGGCCTGGAACCCTTCCAGCACCAGCATCTCCCACAGCATGCGTGAATCGCGCACCGGCACGCCCCATTCGGCATCATGATAGGCGGCCATCAGCGGATCGGCATCGGCCCAGGCGCAGCGAATAAGGGGATGATCGGTCATGACCCGACGCTAGGATAACCCATCGCGGTTCGCCAGCGGCGCCGCAGCGGGGGAGATCCGAATGGGAATTGTCACACGCCTGGCCAAGGTGGCCGCCGTCTTCATGGCGCTGATCGCCGCGCCGTTATGGGCCGACTGCGGTATCGCCCCGGCAGGGACGAGCCAGCGCATTGCGATTCCCGGCACCGGGCGCGCGATGCTGATCCATCTGCCTGCACAGTCGGACACGCGCCGTCCGGCTCCCTTGCTTTTCCTGTTCCACGGTAGCGGTGGCACGGGCGAGCGGATGCTGGCAAAGTCGAATCTCGCAGCGACCGCCGATGCCCATGGCTTCATCCTCGCGGTGCCCGACGGGGGCATCACGCTGGATGGCGGCTTCGTATGGAATATCCCGGGCGTCCCGACCCCGTCGGGCGCCATGCCCGGCGCAGATGATCCCGACGACATCGCCTATGTGCTTGCGGCGATCGATTGGTTGCGCGCCAATCGCTGTATCAATTCCGGCCGGATCTACGCCGCCGGCTTTTCGGGCGGCGGGCGGATGGCATCCTTGCTCGGATGTGTCGCGGCCGATCGCTTCGCCGCGATCGCCCCGGTCGCGGGGCTGCGCGCAGGCCTGCCCGCAGCGCAGGACCCGACGCGGCCCGATCCCGCAAGCTGCAAGCCGGCGCGGCCGATGCCGATCATCACCTTTGCCGGCGACAAAGACACCGAAAATCCCATCGAAGGCGGTGGATCGGCCTATTGGCAATATTCGATGCGCGCGGCGCTCGATCGATGGGCGATGCTGAACGGCTGCGCCCCTACGCCGATCCGGCGTGGCATTTCGACGCAGCTTTACGAAGAGCGCTTCGGGCATTGCCGCCAAGGCGCCGACATCGTCGTGCGGATGACGATCGGCGGGACGCATAGCTGGCTCGCCGATAACGAGACGATGTGGACCTTCTTCTCCCGTCATCGCCGCAAGAGTTAGACCAAGAAAAGGGCCGGAGGATTGCTCCCCCGGCCCTTCTTGTCTGCGTTGGTTGGGCAGGACTTAGAAGTCCATCCCGCCCATGCCGCCCATGCCGCCGCCGGGCATGCCGGCAGGCGCCTTGTCGTCGGCCGGAAGCTCGGAGATCGCCGCCTCGGTGGTGATCAGCAAGCCAGCGACCGAAGCCGCGTCCTGCAGCGCGGTGCGAACGACCTTGGTCGGGTCGATCACGCCGGCGGTGACGAGGTTCTCGTACGTGTCGGTCTGCGCATTGAAGCCCATCGTCGGGTCATTGCCCTCGAGCAATTTGCCCGAGATCACCGCACCGTCATGACCGGCATTCTGCGCGATCTGGCGGACCGGCGCATAGAGCGCCTTGCGGATGATATCGATGCCGCGGGTCTGGTCGTCGTTGGCGCCCTTGAGGCCCTCGATCGCCTTGGTGGCATACAGCAGAGCCGTACCGCCGCCGGGGACGATGCCTTCCTCGACCGCTGCGCGGGTTGCGTGCAGCGCGTCATCGACGCGATCCTTGCGCTCCTTGACCTCGACTTCGGTCGAACCGCCGACCTTGATCACGGCAACGCCGCCGGCGAGCTTGGCGAGACGCTCCTGGAGCTTCTCACGGTCGTAATCGCTGGTGGTGTTCTCGATCTGCTTGCGGATCGCTTCGACGCGGCCCTTGATCGATTCGGCTTCACCGGCGCCATCGACGATGGTGGTGTTGTCCTTGTCGATCGAAACGCGCTTGGCGGTGCCGAGCATGTTGAGCGTGACGCTCTCGAGCTTGATGCCGAGATCCTCGGAGATCACTTCGCCCTTGGTCAGGACAGCGATATCCTCGAGCATCGCCTTGCGGCGATCGCCGAAGCCCGGTGCCTTGACGGCCGCGACCTTCAGGCCGCCGCGCAGCTTGTTGACGACCAGGGTTGCCAGCGCCTCGCCCTCGATATCCTCGGCGATGATGAGGAGCGGACGACCGCTCTGCACCACGGCTTCCAGGATCGGGAGCATCGCCTGCAGGTTGGAGAGCTTCTTCTCGTGGATCAGGATGAACGGATCGGCGAGCTCGACCGTCATCTTGTCGGGGTTGGTGATGAAGTAAGGCGACAGGTAGCCGCGATCGAACTGCATGCCTTCGACGACATCGAGCTCGAACTCGAGGCCCTTGGCTTCCTCGACGGTGATCACGCCTTCCTTGCCGACGCGCTCCATCGCCTCGGCGATCTTCTGGCCGACGACGGTGTCGCCATTGGCCGAGATGATGCCGACCTGCGCGACTTCGTTGGTGCCGGCAACCGGCTTCGAGCGCGACTTGATGTCCTCGACGACCTTGGCGACGGCAAGATCGATGCCGCGCTTCAGGTCCATCGGGTTCATGCCGGCCGCAACCGACTTCATGCCCTCGCGGACGATCGCCTGGGCGAGAACGGTGGCGGTGGTGGTGCCGTCGCCGGCGATGTCGTTGGTCTTCGAGGCCACTTCGCGCAGCATCTGCGCGCCCATGTTCTCGAACTTGTCCTTGAGCTCGATCTCCTTGGCGACGGTGACGCCGTCCTTGGTGATGCGCGGCGCGCCGAACGACTTGTCGATCACGACGTTGCGGCCCTTGGGGCCCAGGGTCACCTTGACCGCGTCGGCCAGGATGTCGACGCCGCGCAGAATGCGCTCACGGGCGTCACGCGAAAACTTGACGTCTTTCGCTGCCATTTTGAAAGTCCTTCCTAAAATCCATTGAAACCGCGGATGCGGATCAGATCAGCCGACGATCCCGAGGATGTCGCTTTCCTTCATGATCAGCAGGTCCTCGCCACCGATCTTGACCTCGGTGCCGGACCACTTGCCGAACAGGATCTTGTCGCCGGCCTTGACGTCGAGCGGCGTGACCTTGCCGTCTTCGCTCTTGGCACCGCCGCCGACGGCGACGACCTCGCCCTCCTGGGGCTTTTCCTTGGCGGTATCTGGGATGATGATGCCGCCAGCCGTCTTCTCTTCGGCTTCAACGCGGCGAACCAGCACGCGATCGTGCAGCGGTCGAAAACCCATGGAAATGTCCCTTTCCTGCAACGCGGGCAGGCTAAGTGACATATCACCCTCTCCCCACGTTCAATGAACTTGTTGGCACTCGCCATCGGTGAGTGCCAACGGGCATATGTGGCGGGTGTCCGGGACTGTCAAGGAACGGGCCGGAAGATTCAAAGGCGAGCTGGTCAGGCGTACACTTGCCGAGACGAATCGAGATCGACCCTCGCGTGGTGCGCTCAGGCTTGTGCCACGGCTTGGGTCGTGGTTCGCTTTCGCGTCACGCGATGCGCCCAATCCTGGAACCTTTTCTCGTAATGGAACGTCGAGAGGTGGGCCAAGGCAAAGATGATCGCGAAGCTGATCGGCCGTTTGAGATACTTCTCTACGCCGTGGCCCGATCCCAGCCAGCCGATCATCGCAAAGGGGTGGATGATATACACCGCGTAGGAGACCGTCGCGAGATAGGCCATCGGCTGCGATTCTAGGAGCGAGCTGGCTCCGCGAACTCGCCGCATGACCGTGATGCCGACCATCGATGCAGCAAGATAAGGGCGGGCATAATTCAGTGCCGGCAGCGCGTGGTGGCTCGAGAGGAGGAACAACAACGCGACCGGCCAGAACGGCAGCCACCGCAGCATGCGGGCCGCCCCGCCATTCGGCGCAGCGTGGATTACGAGCGCGAGAATGCCGCCTGCCAAAATCTCGTCGACTCGAAGCCAGGTGACGATCGAGACCGGCGTGTCGGCCAAGATCCGCACGACGGTTACGATCACAGCGGCGATCGGTACCAGCACCAGGCTACGACGCCCCAACACACCTACCGCGATGGCAATCGCGAGGTAGAATTGCATCTCGACACACAGGCTCCAATAATGGCTGGTCCAGTTGTCGAGCCAGAAGGGCGGCAGGTTGGCGTAGAACAGGAAGTTTGCCGGCCAGTAGGGCCAGGGCAGACCCCGGATTGGAAGAGCGAGCGCGAGAACCAGCCACGCCAGCGGCAGGATACGCGCCAAGCGCTTGATCAGGAACGCCTTGATGTCCGAATCGCGCAGCAGCATGCTGACGATCAGGAAGCCTGACAGCGTGAAAAAAACAGCCATGCCGAGTATCCCGGCGGCCTCGTTCAGTCGCCAGCGCGACGGCCCGAGAGGCAGCATATGCGCGGCAAGCACAAGCAGGATGCTGATCGCGCGCCAGCCATCGAGCATCGGCAACCGCTTGCCGCGATGGCCGACGGCGGCGGTCGGATCGCCCGAAACCGGTTGGGATGGATGGGCCTCGCTGCCCTCGCTCGAAATCATGACGCCGGCTGGCAGCCCTTCGTTAACGGATGCTCGTCGGAGCAGGCCGGTTCGCGCGTCCGCTACAATAAAAGCATCTGTCACGCCACCGGATTGCTATCCTGACCCCGCCCGGAACGCGCTGTCCGACGCCACAGCACGTAGGACCAGACGACAGGGACGAAAGCCGCCACGAGCATGACCGCCACGAGCACGGGCACCACATGCCGTCCGTAAAAGCCGAACAGGCCGGCGGCGAGCCAGATCGCCCCCGCCACGACGAACAATTTTCCCCCAGTCGATGCGTCGCGATCCAGACGTCAGGATCGTCCATCGTCCAGGGCGTGCGGATGCCGATCAGCCACATCGGGCGCGACTTGCCGAACTGGTTGCCCAATGCGGCCAGGAACAGTCCCATCGCGATCAACAGCATGCGGACCGGCGCCACCGGCCAGCGGAACGCGACCGCCAACACCATCAACTCGATCGTCCAGGCGAGACCGATCGTGCCGAGCCACGCAATCCGGACCAGCCCGGCGCTACGCTCCATGGCATCACCGCGCGGCACGAAGCGCCCGGCGCCGGCGAGGATAGCCGGGATAATGATCCCGAGCGCGACGGGCGCCAGCAAAGCGGCCCACTTGCTGCCCCAACCATCGACCTCGCCGGCCGCATTCCAGTGCATCGGCAGCCGCACGTCGGGCGGCAGCGCCTGCCCGGCCACCACCGCCGTAAGCGCCAATCCGCCGATCAGGAGCCCCGACACAGCGAGCAAACCCTTGGTCCGCATGACCTATTCTCCTTCGCGCGGGGCGTGGCCGACGCGCCGCATGAACCCGAGCAACACCTCTTCGAGGACCGAGAGGTTGAGGCTGTAGACGACCGAGGCGCCACGCTGCTCGGCCTGGATCAGGTTCGCCGCCTTCAATTTGGCGAAATGCGCCGACATGGTCGGCTTGGAGACGGGGAAAGCATCGGCGAGCTCGCCCGCCGTGCGGCTGCCCCGCTTCAAAATTTCCAATATCTCGCGCCGGATGGGATGCGAAAGGGCTTCGAACACGGAATCCATATCGATTCGTATATTAGCTAATTAGCTAAATGACAAATCATAATTATGCGTGCCCGCTATCGCCTGCCCTCTCCGTGTACTACAGAAATAGCACAGCGCGCCGCCGAGGCGCGGGAGGACGAGTGACGATGCGGGTGGTACGCGGGCTGTGGAAGCTGCTGGTCGGGGTCAAGGACGCGCTCGTCCTGCTCCTCCTGCTGCTGTTTTTCGCGATCCTCTATGCCGCGTTGACTGTCCGGCCCAACCCGGCACTGGCCAATAGCGGGGCGCTGGTGGTGCGGCTCGACGGTGCGGTGGTCGAGCAACCCAAGGATGCCGATCCGTTCGCTATCCTATCCGGCAATACGCCGGCGACGCGCGAGTATCGTTTGCGCGACGTGGTCCGCGCGATCCGCAGCGCTGCGACCGACGCGCAGGTCAAGGCGGTCGTGCTCGATCTCGACAGCTTTACCGGGGGCGGCCAGACCGCGATCGAGACGGTGGGCGAAGCGGTCGATGTGGTTCGGCGCGCGCACAAGCCGGTCCTGGCTTATGCCACCGGCTATGGCGACGACAGCTATCAACTCGCCGCGCATGCCAGCGAGGTCTGGCTCAACCCGCTCGGCGCTGTGCTGCTGACGGGACCGGGCACGCAGCACCTTTATTATAAGGGGCTGCTCGACAAGATCGGCGTCACCACGCACGTTTATAAGGTCGGCAAGTTCAAGTCGGCGGTCGAGCCCTATATCCGGACCGACCAGTCACCCGAGGCGCGCGCGGCCAATCAGGCGCTCGCGGATTCCCTGTGGGCGAGTTGGCAGGACGACGTTCACAAGGCACGCCCCAAAGCCACGATCGCCGCTTATGCCCGCGATCCGGCCGGCGCGTTGGTAGCGGCACAGGGCGACAGCGCCAGCGCCGCGATGCGCGCCGGGCTCGTCGATACGCTCGGCGACCGGATCGCCTTCGGCCAGCGGGTCGCGTCGATTGCGGGCACCGATGCGAACGGCGGTCCGGGCAGCTATTCGGCGCTGCCGTTCGATCGCTATCTGGCAGCGCATCCCGATGGCGCGGCCGGCAAGGTCGGCGTGCTGACCGTTGCCGGCGAGATCACGGACGGCACCGCAGGGCCCGGCACGGCAGGTGGCGAGACCATCGCCAAACTGCTGACCAGCGAGCTCGCCAAGAAGCGGATCAAGGCCCTGGTGGTGCGAATCGATTCGCCTGGCGGATCGGTAACCGGATCGGAGCGGATCCGGACTGCGATCCTGGCCGCCAAGGCGCAGGGGCTGCCGGTGGTGGTGTCGATGGGATCGGTCGCGGCGTCGGGCGGCTATTGGGTTTCGACCACGGGCGGCACCGTCTTCGCCGAGCCATCGACCATCACCGGATCGATCGGCGTATTCGGCATGATCCCGACATTGGCCGGGACGCTCCAGAAGCTTGGCCTCTCCGCCGACGGCGTCGGCACCACGCCTTTGTCGGGCCAGCCCGACATCTACCATGGTACGAGCGAGACCTTCGACCGGCTGATCCAGACCGGGATCGAGGCAGTGTATCGACGCTTCATCGGGCTGGTCGGCCAGGCACGGCACATGACCCCCACGAAGGTGGACGAGATCGGGCAGGGCCGCGTCTGGGCTGGCGGTACTGCGCGGCAATTGGGGCTGGTCGATCGCTTTGGCGGGCTGGACGATGCGATCGCCCTGGCTGCGAGCCAGGCGAACCTGTCGGGCACCGATGCCACGCCGCGCTGGATCGAGCGCGAGCCCAACAGCTGGAAGAGCCTGCTGCGTGACTGGACCCAGAAAAACGACACCAATGGCGGTGACGCGATCGATCCCTGGACACGGATCGCGCAGCGGCCGCAGGTGCTGCTGCTCGGCGCTATCGGGGATGCCGAGCGTATTGCAGCTGGCCCGGCAATCCAGGTGCGTTGCATCGAATGCGGCTTTGCGGAGGCACCGTCAACGCCTACCCGCCTCAAACTGACGCCCGCCTTGCTGGCGCTCATAGGCAAATGATTCCGGGCTGCTAACCGAATCGCAAAGTGGCATGGCCACGATGCCGCGGGTGACGGCATTGTTCGACGAGACGCAGCAAGGTGGCGCCTGATGACGATCGCATATCTGGTCAATCATTACCCCACCGTCAGCCATAGCTTCATCCGTCGCGAGATCCTGGGCATCGAGGCCGCGGGCGGCACGGTCCGCCGCTTTTCGATCCGCCCGCCCGCCCGCGATCTGCCCGATGCGCAGGATCGAGCAGAGGTCGCTCGTACCGAGGTGGTACTCGCCGACGGAATGGGCGCCCTGATCGGGGCCGGGCTCAGGACGATGCTGACGCGCCCAGGCCGGTTCGCCAGGGCCCTGCGCGCCGCCATATCGATGGGGCAGGGCCGGCCATCGCAGATTGCCCGGCAGCTCATCTACTTGCTCGAGGCGTGCTGGATCGTCGGCCGCCTGGCCGGCGTAAGCCACCTCCACGCCCATTTCGGCACGAACCCGGCAGCGGTCGCCCGACTGGTGCATCTCCTTTCGGGGGTCAGCTACAGCTTCACCGTCCACGGCCCCGAGGAATTCGATGGGCCGCGCATGCTCGATCTGCCGGGCAAGATCGCCGATGCCCGCTTTGTCGTCGCGATCAGTTCGTTTGGCCGGAGCCAGCTGATGCGCTGGACCGATCCGGCGGCGTGGGACAAGCTGGCGGTGATACGATGCGGGGTTGACGAGATGTTCGCCGGGGCAGAGACGGCACCGCCGGTCGAGCGCCCCGAACTGAGCTGTGTCGCGCGACTGAGCGGGCAGAAGGGCTTGCCAATACTGATCGAGGCGGCCGCGCTGGTGAAGCAGCGCGGAATCGACTTCCATCTCACGCTGGTGGGCGATGGCGAGATGCGGCGCGAGATCGAGGCGATGATCGCCCAGCGCGGGCTCACTGAAAACGTCACCATCACCGGTTATCTCGACGCCGCCGGCGTGCGCAATGCGATCACCCAATCGCGCGCGATGGTGCTGCCGAGCTTCGCCGAGGGGCTCCCGGTGGTGATCATGGAGGCGCTGGCGCTGAGCACGCCGGTGATCGTCACCGCGATCGCAGGTACGCCCGAGCTCGTCGATGCGAGCTGCGGCTGGCTGATTCCGGCCGGATCGGTCGAACCGCTCGCCGATGCGATGGCCGAGGCGCTCGCCGCCAGCCCGGAACGGCTGCGCGAGATGGGCGCGATCGGTCGCGCGCGGGTGCTGGAGCAGCACGATGCCGGGCGCAACGCCCGCCAGATCGCCACATTGATGGGGGCGCTGTGATGATCGGGCTGATCCTCTTCCTGATCTGCATGCCGCTGATCGTCATCGACTGCGTCTTCCTGGCCGAGGTCACGTTGGGCCTGGCGAAGGAGAAAGGCGCCCGGCCGGCACCGATCGACGCAAGCCGCATCGCCCTGATCATTCCCGCACATAATGAGGAAAGCGGCGTGCGCGCCGCGGTGGCGGCAATTCTTGCCGTGATCCCGCCCGCCGTTCGCGTGCTGTTGGTGGCGCATAATTGCAGCGACCGTACCGCCGAGGAGGCGCGTGCTGCCGGCGCGGAGGTGACCGTGCTCGACCGCCCCGATCAGCGCGGCAAGGGCTACGCGCTTGCACATGGCCGCGCGGTGCTCACCGCCGACCCACCCGCGGTTGCGATCCTGATCGATGCCGATTGCGTGCCCGAGCCCGGCACGATCGAGCAGATCGCCGCGACCGCGCACGCCACCGGCCGCGCCGTCCAGGCCGCCTACCTGTTCGGCTCGCGCCCGGTCGACGCGCCGATGGTCCAGATCTCCAACTTCGCCCTGCTGGTGAAGAATCTGGTACGCCAGCGCGGCGGGCGACGGCTGGGCGCGCCCGCGCTGATGACGGGATCGGGCATGGCCTTTCCATGGGCCACCTTCAGCACGCTCGACCTCGCCACCGGCAATATCGTCGAGGACCTGGCGATCGGGATCGAGCTGGTTCGCGCGGGCCAACCGCCTCTGTTCGACGAGGGGGGGCTGGTCTGGTCGACGCCGAGTAGCGAGAAGGGCACCCAGACCCAGCGGTCACGCTGGGAAGGCGGCTTCCTGGCGACCGCCCGCACGATGGCGCTGCCTCTGGTCGGCGAAGGGTTGCGACGTGGATCGTGGAGCCTGTTCTGGATGGGGCTGCATCTGCTGACACCGCCCCTGACCTTGCTGTTGATGGCCAATGTCGCCTTGGTGGCGGTGCTAGGCGTGATCGCAGCATTGGGCGGCCCCTCGACCGCGTTCGCAGTGCTGGCGGGGCTGATGGCGCTGATCGTGCTGGCCGTGCTCGCCGCCTGGGCCGTGGCCGGACGCCGCGTGCTTTCGGGCAGGGTTCTGGCGCGGCTGCCGCTCTATATGCTGTGGAAAATCGCGCTTTACCGAAAGATCATCCGGAAGGACGAGAAACCGGCCTGGGTCCGGACCGAGCGGATCGACTGATCCCTCAGCGATATTCCATGATCTTGCGGTCGCGTTTGCCGACACGATCGAGCCAGCGGCCGGCGAGCCCCGAAAAAGCCGCGAACTGGTGGATCACGCGGAGCGCACCCGCGCCGAACGCCAGCCGGGCGGAGGGCCAGAACGGCCGTTCGCGCCGCGACAACCGCAGGAACTGGAGCAGGTAGAGCCCACCGAGAAGAACGGCGATCGCACCGAGGCGCCAGTCGAGCAGCGCCAGCAACAGCGACAGCAAAGCGAGCGCTGGCAACCAGAAGCCCCACAGCATCATCCGGCGAACCTGCGCGACATCGCCGGGCAAGGCGCCCGCCCCGTGCCGCCCGACATGCTCGGCGGCGGCATAGCCGGCACGGCGGGCACGCTTCCACCACTGGCCGAAGCGCGTGATCGCCGCATCATGGCGGGTCATCGGCTCGTCGACCCGCAGGAAGCGCCAGCCGCCCGCACGCGCCATCCGCACGCACATGTCCGGCTCCTCGCCCGCGATCAGATCGTCCGCGTAGCCGCCGACCTGCGTCAGCGCCGCGACACGGAACAGCGCATCGCCTCCCGTCGCCAGCACCGGGCCGGGCGGAACATTCCATTCGATGTCGCAGATGCGGTTATAGATGCTGCGATCGGGCGCTATCTCCGCGCGACGGCCAAACACCCCGGCCAGCCCCGGATCGGCATCGAGCGCCATGACCCCGGTTTCGATCCAGCGGGGTTCGACGATACAGTCGCCATCGACCATCTGGATCATCTCCAGCCCCGGCGCGTGTTCCAGCAAGGCGGCGATACCGGCGTTGCGCGCACGCGCAGCAGTGAATTTGGGCGGCACCGGCAATTCGACCAACGCGACGCCGAACGATCGCGCGAAATCCTGGCTGCCGTCGGTCGATCCCGAATCGACGTAGACCACCGGACCAGCGCCGATGACCGAGCGCAAACAGCCCTTGAGCCGCTCACCCTCGTTGCGGCCGATGACGACTATGCCGACGCGATTTTCGGCAGCACGCATCATCTCGCCTCCTGATGCCATGCAGGTGCTGTCGGCGATGTTGCGAGGAACGTCAATGCAGCGTGGCACCGGCGAGGACGCTGCAGCGATGCCCGATCATGAAGGCGGCCGGGGCGCCCGCCGCTCATGTGCGGCGGCGCCTATCATGCAGCCCCGCGGAGCGCGGGCGCCTCGGTACCGAGCATGACCAGTTGAAAGAGCAGGAGGTTCTGATCGTCGGTGACGCTCATGGTCCATTCGCGCGAGAGCCAGAACGAGTCAGCATGCTCCTCGCAGATCACGCGACCCGCCAGCTTCACAGCCTCGCATTTCGCAGCTTGCACGCTTGCGAGCACAGTGCCTTCGTGATCGAAGCTGTCGTTGATGTTGAAATGAAACCTCGGCATCTACGTGCCTTCCCAACTCGCTGGATCGCCGTGGCCGACTGCTGATCGCGCCATCCATCGCAGATCTGAAAAAGTCTGCATTTCCGGGAATGTACTTAACGGACGAGACATCAGTCGAAATGAGAAAGGCTTGCGCCGTCATGGAGGCTGCCGTGCAAGCTTCTCTGGCCGTGTCCGGACGCCCGAGCCAATCGGCCTCAGCCGCGCCCTTGAGGCCGGCCGCCCCCTTTTTGTGAGCGAAAAGCCTGATGGACAGAATCCAGCATCTGGTGTCCGCGTTTGTCGGCGATAATGATTTGAGCGGCACCGATAAGTGCGATCCCAGCATGACGGGGGCCCGGCCACGCCCAACGCCGGCCACCCCCGTGGTCGCCCGCGGGGCTGCGAAGATAGTCGGGGGAGTCCTGCGCCTGGTGGGAAAACCACGCCGGCAGAAAGAAAAACCAGCTAAATCCAGCTGGTGACCCCTACGGGAATCGAACCCGTGTTTCAGCCGTGAAAGGGCCGCGTCCTAGACCGCTAGACGAAGGGGCCGTCTGCGAGGCGACGCGCTTAGGAGGCGATCGGCCTCAGGTCAATCCGCCCAGGCGGCATCATCGATATGAAGTTCGGCTTTGGTGCCGCCATTATAGTCGTCGATCCGCGCTCGGCCGGCGAGCCACAGGCGGCGATGCGGGCCGGCCCCGAGCAATGCCTGCCCCAACGGGCTTTCGGCCTGCCGGAACGCGATCGTCTTGAGCGAGCGGCCATCGTCGCCCGCCACGACGGCACGGACATGGCCATTGCCGATGATGTCGGCCTTGATGATCCGTACCGGGCCGGCGACGACCCGGGGCGACGGCCAACCCGCGCCGTAAGGCCCACCCGCATCGAGCGCGTGGACCAGGCCTGGAGCGATTCCGCCGCAGCTCAGCACCGCATCGAGCAACAGGGCGCGGTCGTCGCGCGCGAGCGCCACACCGGCCGCAAGCCTTTCGTCGAGGAAATCGGCGAGCGCATCGACCTTGTCGGCGGCAACGGTGAGCCCCGCCGCCATCGCATGACCGCCGCCAGCGACGAGCAACCCCATATCCTTGGCCGCCAGCACGGCCGCGCCGAGATCGACCCCGGCGATCGAGCGACCGGAACCCTTGCCGACGCCCTCATCGTCGAGCGCGATCACGATCGCAGGGCGGCCGAGCTTCTCCTTGAGTCGGCCCGCGACGATGCCGATCACGCCGGGATGCCAGCCCGCCCCCGCGACCAGTGCGACCGCGCGATTGCCCTGCGCCGCCACCAGCGTTTCTGCTGCCTCGGTAACGGCCGCCTCGATCGCACGGCGCTCGCCGTTGAGCCGATCGAGTTCGGCCGCGATTTCCTCCGCCTCGGCCGCATTCTCGGTCGTAAGCAGGCGCACGCCGAGATCGGCTTTGCCGACTCGGCCGCCGGCATTGATGCGCGGGCCGAGCGCGAAACCGAGATCGGTGCAACTCGGCGGCTTCAGCAGACCGGCAGCACGAGCGAGCGCGGTGAGCCCGACATTGCGGCCCTGCGCCATGACCTTGAGGCCCTGGGCAACGAAGGCCCGGTTGAGCCCTTTGAGCTGGGCGACGTCGGCGACGGTTCCGAGCGCGACGAGATCGAGCAATTCGATCAGCTTGGGCTCGGGGCGCGACGCGAACCAGCCGCGGGTCCGTAAGGTCCGCAACAAGGCGGCGCCGAGCAGAAAGGCGACCCCGACCGCGGCGAGGTGGCCGTGCGCCGCACCCTCATCCTCGTCGAGCCGATTGGGATTGACCAGCGCCAGGGCACGCGGGAGCGCGCTGGCGCATTTGTGATGATCGACGACGATCACGTCGACACCTACCTCGGCCGCCATGTCGAGCGCCTCGAACGCCTGCGCACCGCAGTCGACCGTGACGATCAGCTGCGCCCCACCCTGGGCAATCCGGACCAACGCCTCGCCGGAGGGGCCGTAGCCTTCCATCAGACGATCGGGGATGTAGGCCTGCGGATCGAGCCCGAGCCCGCGCAGCAGGCGGATCAGCAGTGCCGCCGAGGTGGCGCCGTCGACATCGTAATCGCCGAACACAGTGACCCGCTCGCCGCCCAGGACGGCTGCGGCGAGCCGTTCGGCGGCAACGTCCATGTCACGGAAGATCGAGGGATCGGGCATGAAGCCGCGGATCGTCGGCGTACGATGCTGATCGAGCGCCTCGCGCGCCACGCCGCGCGCGAGCAGGAGTTGCGTGACGAGGTCGTCCGCATCGAGACCTTCCGCGGCGAGCCCCCGCCAGCGCCACGGCTGGCCAAGAATTGAATGGGTGACGGAAAGCGCGGGCATCATCGGACGTGGTGTACAGGTTACGGGACTCCGCGTGAATCCCTTCCCCCGCGTGGCTAAACCAGATCCACCAGCCAGAAGAACACCGCCCCCATCAAGGCCGCCGCCGGCAGTGTCACGATCCAGGCCACGACGATGCTCGACGCCACGTTCCAGCGCACCGCCGACATGCGCCGCGACGCGCCCACGCCGACGATCGCGCCGGTGATCGTATGGGTGGTGGAGACGGGGATGCCTCCGAGATTGGCAAGGAAGAGCGTGATCGCGCCACCCGTTTCCGCACAGAAACCCTGGGCCGGGGTCAGACGGGTAATCTTCGATCCCATCGTGTGGACGATGCGCCAGCCGCCGGCCAGCGTGCCGATCCCCATCGCCGCCTGACACGAAATCACCACCCAGATCGGGATGTGGAATGCGCCGGTGAGCATCCCCTGCGAATATAGCAGGACGGTGATGATCCCCATCGTCTTCTGCGCATCATTCCCGCCATGGCCGAGCGAGTAAGCCGCCGCCGACAAGAGTTGGAGCTTGCGGAATTTCCGATCGGCGCTCGCGGGCGTCTGCCGCGCAAACAGCCAGTTGGTGATCAGGATCATCACCAATGCCAGCGCGAGCCCGATCGCCGGCGACAGGAAGATCGCCGCCGCGGTCTTGAGCACGCCCGACCAGACGATCGCCGACAGGCCGGCCTTGGCCATGCCCGCACCGATCAACCCGCCGACCAGCGCGTGGCTGGACGATGATGGTATACCCAGCCCCCAGGTGATCAAATTCCAGCTGATCGCCCCCATCAGGGCGCCGAACACCACTTGCGCATCGACGATATCCGCCGAAATCGTACCCTTGCCGATCGTGTAGGCGACGCTGTGGCTGAACACGACGAAGGCGATGAAGTTGAAGAACGCCGCCCAGAATACCGCGACCTGCGGCGAAAGCACGCGGGTCGAAACCACCGTCGCGATCGAATTGGCGGCGTCGTGGAGCCCGTTCAGCAGATCGAACAGCAGGGCGATGCCGATCAGCCCGGCCAGCATGGGGAAGGCGATGTGGCTCATCGCGGCGAAACCCCAATGACACCCCGTTCGCTCAGCACGGAAGGACCGGCACGCCCTCTACGCGTGATCAAGCACCAGCCCCTGTACCTCGTTCGCGACATCCTCGAAGCGATCGACCACGCGTTCGAGATGGCTGTAGATTTCGCGGCCGACGATGAAGGTCATCGGACGCGCGTCGCCGGTGGCCTTGAACAAAGCCTTCAGGCCCGAATCGTGGATCTCGTCGGCGTGGCCTTCCAGTTCGACCAGCCGCGCCGTCAGTTCGAGAATCCTCGTGGAATTGTCGCCGATCGAGCGCAGCAGCGGCATCACCTCGGTCGTCACGCGCGCGGCTTCGACGATGATACCGCTCATATCGCGCATCTGCGGCTCGAACTCGGTCAGTTCGTAGAGCATGATCGCCTTGGCGGTCTGGTTCATCTGGTCGATCGCGTCATCCATCGCGGCGATCAGCCCCGTGATCGCGGTTCGATCGAACGGCGTGATCAGGATGCGGCGGACATCCTGCAGCACTTCGCGTGTGATATCGTCGGCCTGATGCTCGCGATCGTAGACCTCGCGGACATGAACCGCGATGTCGGCCCCACCCTGCAGCAAACGCGCAAGCGCATCCGCGCCAGCGACCAGGGTCGCGGCATGCTCTTCGAACAGTTCGAAAAAGCGCCCCTGCTTTGGCATGAGCGCCTGGAACCAGCGTAACATCGGCATTCTCCCGCCCTGAGCTTCGGCCCATAGCTTCAGCCGGGCGATCCTGCCAACCGGGCGCCGCGCAATCCGAAAGTCGCCGATCAGCCGGCCGAGATCGGGCTCGTCGACCGCCGCCGCGGCTGCGGGCAAAGTAAACCACTGGCTGTCGCGCTCATCCTGCTCGGGCCAATCGTCAGCCTGGTCGGTGACCGCAAGCGGGAAGAGCGCGACGGTAGCGCGCTTCACGCTGCCATTGCGGCGGCGCTTGTAATAATTGTACGATCCCAATGGCGTCGGGCAGGTAATGCCGCTTACCCCGGCCTCTTCGAACGCCTCGTGCGCGGCGGCCTCGTGGCTCGCCAGCCCCCGGATCGGATTACCCTTGGGCACCACCCAGCGCCGCGTTTCGCGGCTGGTGATAAGCAGCACGCGCACCGCGCCACCGTCATCGATGCGGTAGGGTAAAGCGGCGACCTGGCGGATTTCGGGAATCTCCTTTCGAACTCAATAGCCGAAAGTGAAACTCCTGTGAATCCCGTAGCATCACGGAGCCGTCACGCCGAGAGCATCTCCGCCAGCCGAAGCATGAATGCCGCGCCGCGCTCGATCTGGCGGCGTTCGACATATTCGTCGGGCTGGTGCGCCTGCTCGATCGACCCAGGCCCGCAAATCACGGTCGAGAAGCCTGCCTGCTGGAACTGCCCCGCCTCGGCGGCATAAGGCACGACGCGGGGCGGACCATTGTTGCCGGCAAGCGAGCGGGCGATGCGCTCTGCCTCCCCATCGGGTTCGGGCGCGAAAGCCGGCGTGAGCGAGCGACGGACGATCTCCACCCCGGCCTCGGGAAAGCGCGTTTTCATTGCGGCATCGAGCGCCCGCGCGTGCGCAAAGAAAGGGGCCAGCACTGCCTCGGGATCGGTCCCCGGGGGCGAGCGCAGATCGAACACGAATATGCATTCGCGCGCGAGGATGTTGACCGCGGTGCCGCCATTGATCTGGCCGATCGTGAGCGTGGCATGCCTCGGCAGGAAGGGCGAGGCGGGATCAGCCTCGCGCTCGAGCTTGGCC
Source organism: Sphingomonas sp. MMS24-J13 (assembly GCF_044905095.1). NCBI lineage: Bacteria > Pseudomonadati > Pseudomonadota > Alphaproteobacteria > Sphingomonadales > Sphingomonadaceae > Sphingomonas > Sphingomonas sp. MMS24-J13. The sequence goes on along the minus strand of NZ_CP173258.1, from coordinate 4,074,576 downwards.
GCCAGATCGGCGAGGGTTCCCATCAATTCGATCGCCGCCATGTTGGCCGAAAGGCCGAGATGGGTGAGGCTGGAATGCGCCTCGTGGCCGGTCACGGTGACATAATAAGAGGTGATGCCCTTGTGGCCGTGGACCACCTCCATATTGGTTGGCTCGCCGACGATGACCGCGGCAGGGCGCGGCAAGGTGGCGGCAATTTGTTCGATCATCGCCGGGGCGCCGAGACAGCCCACTTCCTCATCATAGGATAGAGCGAGGTGGATCGGGCGCTGCAACCGGTCGGCCTCGGCGAACACCGGAGCGGCGGCGAGCGCGAGCGCGAGGAAGCCCTTCATGTCGCAGGTGCCGCGCCCATAGAGCCGGCCATCGCGTTCGGTCAGCGTCCAGGGATCGCTCGTCCAGGGCTGGCCATCGACGGGCACCACATCGGTATGCCCCGACAGGACGATCCCCCCTCGATAGCAGGTCCGAGCGTGGCGAAGAGATTGGCCTTGGTGCCGTCGTGATTGGGGACGCGGGTCGAGGCGACGCCGAGTGCAGTAAGCAGCGCCTCGACATGCTCGATCAAGGCGAGGTTTGAATCGCGCGAGGTGGTATCGAATGCGACCAGCCTGGTCAGGAGGGCGATGGCATCGGCGGCGAGGCGATCGGCGTTGGGCAACGGACTCATCCGCTCACTCTGCGCGCTTCAATCCCGCAGAGGAAGCCGGGATGTCGTCATTTGCCGCAGTGCGGGGCCGGCGACGCCCCACGGTCCGTCGCCTGAGTGGAACTTGCGCAGGATCTTGCCGGTGACGCGATCGATCACCGTTACATCGTTCGACGACCCATTGGCGGTGACGAGCGCCTGGCCGTCGGCGGTCAGCGCGATCCCCCACGGCTGATCCCCGACATGATCGATCAGGCGTACGATCTTCCCCGGCGACGGATCGATCTCGGCCACCATGCTATCGTCGCCGGTAGTGACGAAGACATGACCGTCCGGGCCCTCCGCCATGCCGATCGCCTTCAGCTTGTCGCCCTCGCGCGCGATATCGATCCGCTTGGTCAGCGTGCCGTCCTCCGCCGAGACGAAAGCGAGCTGGCCGTCATCCTCGATCGTCACGAACAGAGTCTTGCCGTCGCGCGACAAGAGCAGCCCGTGCGGGCGCCCCTCCAGCTTGAGCCTGCCGAGCGGCCGCAGGGTATGGGCGTTCAGCATCATCAGACGGTTCGAGCCGGCGCATGCCACGAACAGGCGATCACCATCGGCGGTGACCGCCACCGCAAGCGGTTCCTTGCCGACCTTGACGCTCAGCCTCTTGCCGCTGCCGTCCACCGCCACCGCCGAGACGGCACCGTCATCCTCGTTCGCGACATAGAGGGTGCGGCCGTCGGGGCTGAGTGCGAAGGTGGAGGGATCGCGGCCGACCTGCAGCACGCGTTCGACCTTCAGCGACTTGAGATCGAGCACGACGATCCCGTCGGCGGCGGGATCGGATGGGGGCGAGGCCACCTGATCGGGATTGGGATCGGGGACCGGCGTGCCCGATACCGCGACATAAAGGTGCGTACCGTCTGGCGAGAGCAGCAACCCGCGCGGGCGCTGCCCCAATCGCAGTCGCTCGACCACCGTGCCGGCCTTCGGATCGATCGCGACGACCGAGTCGCCACGTTCGTTGGAGACATAGAGCCGCTCGCCCGGATCGTGCGACTGGGTACAGCCGACCGCAAGCATCAGCGCCGCCAGCGCGGCCGCGCCGAAGGCACGGCGGTCGATCCGGATCGAGTCGAAAATCACGGGCGTTCAGGCAAAACCGATTGGGTCATGGGCGTTCTCACGATAGCTCGGCAACCAGGATCCACACTCCCCGTCTCGCCGGATAAACGACTCGGCGTGGCTAGCGGTGCGCCCACTCGACCGCAAGCACGACTCCCCGCAGCCTGTCATCCGGTGGCGACAGTCCCAATTCCCTGACTGTTCGCCCCTGGAGAATGCGGTGGCTGCCGCCGCAGATGGGCTCGGTCGTTCGTGCAGGCGACCGGGCCCCTTTCCTAAGCTTGAACCTTGGGACCGAAAGGATCAGAGCCCAAGCTTGTTCCGAGGAGAGGCTGTTATGCGCGAAATAGCGCACTTTATCGTGGGCGGAGCCGCTGAAGCGGCGCGCTACGGCGATGTCTACGACCCCAACACCGGCGCGAAACAAGCGCGCGTGGCGCTAGGCGGCAAGGCCGATCTCGATCGCGCCGTCGCGATCGCCAAGGCGGCACAGCCGGCATGGGCGGCGGTCAATCCGCAGCGTCGCGCGCGCGTGATGTTCGCGTTCAAAGCGCTGATCGAGGCCAATATGGACGCGCTCGCGCATCTGCTTTCGTCCGAGCATGGCAAGGTGATTGCCGATTCGAAGGGCGACATCCAGCGCGGGTTGGAGGTGATCGAATTCTGCTGCGGGCTGCCGCATCTGCTGAAGGGCGAATTCACGATCGGCGCGGGCCCGGGCATCGACGTCTGGTCGATGCGCCAGCCGATCGGCATCGGCGCCGGCATCACCCCGTTCAACTTCCCAGGCATGATCCCGATGTGGATGTTCGGCCCGGCGATCGCGACCGGCAACGCCTTCATCCTGAAACCCTCCGAGCGCGATCCGTCGGTGCCGGTGCGGCTGGCCGAGCTCATGCTGGAGGCCGGTCTGCCCGAGGGTATCCTCCAGGTCGTCCATGGCGACAAGGAGATGGTCGACGCGATCCTCGACCATCCCGATATCGGCGGCATCAGCTTCGTCGGCTCGTCCGATATCGCGCATTACGTCTATTCGCGCGGCACCGCTGCGGGAAAGCGCGTCCAGGCAATGGGCGGCGCCAAGAATCACGGCATCGTCATGCCCGATGCCGATCTCGACCAGGTCGTCTCCGACCTCGCCGGCGCGGCGTTCGGATCGGCGGGCGAGCGCTGCATGGCGCTACCGGTGGTGGTGCCGGTGGGCGAGGATACCGCCGACCGCTTGCGCGCGAAATTGATCCCGGCGATCGAGGCATTGCGCGTCGGGATCTCGACCGATCCGCAGGCGCATTACGGCCCGGTCGTGACCCCGCAGCACAAGGCCAAGATCGAGAATTATATCCAGATGGGCGTCGACGAGGGCGCCGAGCTGGTGGTCGATGGCCGCGGTTTCACGCTTCAGGGTTATGAGGACGGCTTCTTCGTCGGACCAACCCTGTTCGATCACGTCACGACCGACATGCGGACCTATCGGGAGGAGATCTTCGGGCCGGTCCTGCAGATGGTGCGCGCGAAGGATTTCGAGGAGGCGGTCGCCCTCCCCTCGCAGCATCAATACGGCAATGGCGTCGCCATCTTCACCCGCAACGGCCATGCCGCGCGCGAATTCGCGCAGCGGGTGAATGTCGGCATGGTCGGCGTCAACGTGCCGATCCCGGTGCCGGTCGCCTACCATACGTTCGGCGGCTGGAAGCGTTCGGGCTTCGGCGACCATAACCAGCACGGCATGGACGGCATCCGTTTCTGGACCCGCACCAAGACGGTCACCGGCCGCTGGCCCGATGGGGCCGGCGACGGATCGAGCGCGTTCGTCATCCCGACGATGAGTTGAGGTATGCGAACATGACTGAGGATAATCGCCGTCGCGCCAGTTCGGGCTCGCCCTTCGAAACGACGATCGGCTTTTCCCGCGCGATCCGGGTGGGCGACCGTATTCTCGTTTCGGGCACCGCCCCGGTCGAGGATGACGGGACGAGCACGCCGGGCGACGCCGGAGCACAGGCCGAACGCTGTTTCGTGCTGATCGAGCGCGCGATCGCCGCGCTGGGCGGCACGATGGCCGATGTCGTGCGTACGCGCATGTTCCTGACCGATGCCGAAGATGCGGTCGCGGTCGGCGACGTCCATGGCCGCTGGATGCAGGACGGCCGCCCCGCCGCGACGATGGCGGTGGTGGCAGCCCTGCTCCGCCCCGAATGGCGGATCGAAATCGAGGCCGAAGCGATGCTGGATGCGACCGCATGACTCAGTTCGACCTGACCGAGGAGCAGAGCGCGATCCAGGAGATGGCGCAGCGCTTCACCGCCGACCGGATCACGCCGCATGCGGCCGAATGGGACGAGACGCATCATTTCCCGCGTGACGTGGTGAGGGCGGCGGCCGAACTGGGCTTCGGCGCGATCTATGTGTCCGAAGAGAGCGGCGGCATCGGGCTCGGCCGGCTCGAGGCGGCTCTCATCATGGAGGCGATGGCCTATGGCTGCCCTTCCACCTCGGCCTTCATCTCGATCCACAACATGGCGTCCTGGATGATCGACCGGTTCGGCTCGGCCGACCTGAAGGCGCGCTATCTGCCGGCGATGGTGACCGGCGAGACGCTCGGCTCCTATTGCCTGACCGAGCCGGGATCGGGCTCCGACGCCGCCGCGCTCAAGACGAAAGCGGTGCGCGACGGCGATCATTATGTCGTGTCGGGATCGAAAGCCTTCATCTCGGGCGGGGGCGTCAACGAGCTCTACGTCACGATGGTCCGCACCGGCGAGGACGGGCCCAAGGGCATTTCCTGTCTGGTGATCGAGAAGGACATGCCGGGGGTCTCGTTCGGCGCCAACGAGAAGAAGCTCGGCTGGCGATCGCAGCCGACCGCCCAGGTCAATTTCAATTCGGTGCGGGTGCCCGTCGCAAATCTCGTCGGAGCCAAGGGCGAAGGCTTTCGCATCGCCATGTCGGGGTTGGACGGAGGGCGGCTCAATATCGGCGCCTGCTCGCTGGGCGGCGCGCAACGCTGCCTCGACGAAGCAATCGCTTACACGCGCGAACGGCGCCAGTTCGGCCAGCGCATCGCCGATTTCCAGGCGACCCAGTTCACCCTGGCAGACATGGAAACCGAGCTGCAGGCGGCGCGGACATTGCTCTACGCCGCCGCCGCCAAGGTCACTGCCGGCGCGCCCGATCGCACCAAGTTCGCGGCGATGGCGAAGCGACTGGCGACCGACACCGGATCGGCGGTGGTCGATCGCGCGCTCCAACTGCATGGCGGCTATGGCTATCTGCGGGATTATCCGATCGAACGCTTCTTCCGCGACCTGCGCGTCCACCGCATCCTGGAAGGCACCAACGAGATCATGCGCGTGATCATCGCGCGGGAGCTGTTGCGGCAGTGACGGATGAGATTCTGGCATTCGTCGAGGGTAAGGTCGGCCGCCTCCGCCTCAACCGCCCGAAGCCCATCCACGCGCTCAACGAAGCCATGTGCCATGCGATGATCGCGGCTTTGGTGGCGTGGCGCGAGAATCCAGCGGTCGGGGCGGTGTTGCTGGACCATGCCGAAGGGCGCGGTTTCTGTTCGGGCGGCGACGTGCGCGCCGCTGCCGAAAGCGGGAAGGTCGATGGCGCGGCGGCGCGCGCCTTCTTCGGCACCGAATATCAGCTCAATCACCTGCTCTTCACCTACGCCAAGCCGATCGCCTCGTTCATGGACGGGATCGTGATGGGGGGCGGCGTCGGCATCGCCTTGCCCGCGCGCTATCGCGTGGCGACCGAGCGCACCGTCTTCGCCATGCCCGAGGCGACGATCGGGCTGTTTCCCGACGTCGGCGGCGGCTGGTATCTCTCACGCCTGCCGGGGCGGATCGGCCAATATCTGGCGCTGACGGCGGCGCGGATCGGCGGCGCGGAAGCGAAGGCGCTGGGGATAGCCACGCATTATGTGCCGGCTGAGGCGCTGGACGGCGTGAAGGCGGCGATCATTGCCGAACCGCAGCAGATCCAGGCCATCCTCGACGCGGCGGCCATTCCCGCGACCGAAACCCCAATTCTCCAGCAACGCGAATCGATCGACCGGCTGTTCGCGGCCGATTCACTCGAGAACATCCTGGCGGCACTCGAATCGGACGGCGGCGATTGGGCGCGGGAGGTCCTCGCCGGCCTGCGCACCAAATCGCCGCAATCGTGCAAGGTGGCGCTGCGCCTATTGCACGAGGCCGCCGTCCGCACCGATTTCGCCGACGAAATGCGCGCCGAGTTCGGCATCGCCGCGCATATCTGCCAGCGGCACGATTTCATCGAGGGCGTGCGCGCTTTACTGGTCGACCGCGACAATGCGCCGATTTGGGATCCGGCCACGCCTGAAGGCGTAACCGATCATATGCTCGATACGATCTTCGGCCCGCTGCCCGATGGGGAGGCGTGGGAGCCGTTGCGGCTCTGATGTCGCCTCTGCGACGGCAGAGGCCCATGCTTCTCTCCCCAAAAGCTGGCATTCGTTGCTAGAGAGATAGGCCCCTGCCTCCGCAGGGGCGACGGAGTGTTTGATGGATTACGAAACCGTCCTGATCGAGCGGCATGACGCGGTGACTTTGGTACGACTCAATCGCCCGCAGGCGCTGAACGCACTCAACAGCCAGGTGCTGGGCGAGCTGATCGCCGTCTTCGCCGCTTACGACGCCGATCCCGGGCAGCGATGCCTGGTGCTGACGGGCAGCGAGAAAGCGTTCGCCGCAGGCGCCGACATCAAGGAGATGTCCGAGCAGGGCTTCGCCGATATGTACGCCCACAATTTCTTCGCCGGCTGGGAGAAGGTGACCGCAACGCGCAAGCCGTGGATCGCGGCGGTGTCGGGCTTCGCGCTGGGCGGCGGCTGCGAGGTGGCGATGATGGCCGACTTCATCCTCGCCGCCGAGAGCGCCAAATTCGGCCAGCCCGAGATCAAGCTCGGCGTCGGCCCCGGCATGGGCGGATCGCAGCGGCTGACGCGCGCGGTCGGCAAGGCCAAGGCGATGGAGATGTGCCTGACTGGGCGGATGATGGGCGCCGAAGAGGCTGAACGATCGGGCTTGGTTGCACGGATCGTCCCGGCGGCCGAACTGGTGGACGAAGCGCTGAAGGTGGCGGCCATGATCGCCGCCATGCCGCCGCTCGCCGCGATCGCGGTAAAGGAAATGGTCAACGCCGCATTCGAGACGGGACTGGCGCAGGGGATCAATTTCGAACGGCGCCTGTTCCATGGCCTGTTCGGGACTGCCGACCAGAAAGAGGGTATGGCAGCGTTCGTAGAAAAACGGCCCGGCAATTGGACCGGGCGATGAAATAGACGGAGAGGCGCGTGAAGATCGGCTTTATCGGCCTGGGCAATATGGGCGGAGGCATGGCCGCCAACCTCGCCAGAGCCGGCCACGCGGTGCGTGCCTTCGATCTGTCCGAAGCGGCTTTGACCAAGGCGGTCGAAGCAGGATGCGCGCGGGCGGCCTCCGCGCGCGAGGCCGTAGCGGGATCGGACGCGGTCGTGACGATGCTGCCCGCCGGTACGCATGTCGCCCAGGTCTACACCGAATCGGTAGTCGGCGCGGCGCCGAGCCAGGCGCTGCTGATCGATTGTTCGACGATCGACGTTCCGACCGCCAAGAGGGTGGCGGCCTCGGCCGCCGAGCAAGGCTATGCCGTGCTCGACGCACCAGTATCGGGCGGGATCGCCGCCGCGAACGCCGGCACGCTCACCTTCATGGTCGGCGGCCCCGACGCGGCGTTCGCGCGGGCCGAGCCAATTCTGGGCGCTATGGGCAAGACGGTGATCCATGCCGGTGGCAATGGTGCCGGCCAATCGGCCAAGATCGTCAACAACATGATCCTCGGCGCGACGATGATCGCGACCTGCGAAGCGTTCGTGCTGGCGAAGAAACTGGGGCTCGATCTCCAGACCTTCTACGACATCTCCTCGAAGGCGAGCGGGCAGAGCTGGTCGATGACGAGTTATTGCCCGGTGCCGGGCGTGGGACCGGAGACGCCGGCCGACCGCGATTATCAGGGCGGATTCGCGGCCGCACTGATGCTCAAGGATCTGAAGCTGGCGGTCGGCGCCGCGCACGACGTCGGCGCGAGCGTGCCGATGGGGGCCGCGGCCGAGGCGCTGTATCAGGCGTTTGCCAATGGCGGCAGCGCGGGCCTCGATTTCTCGGCGATTATAAAGATGCTTGAAGGGGGCAGGTAACCGAGCCTCCTATTCTCGTCATGCCAGCGAAGGCTGGCATCTCAGGAGAATAGCGCGCTCTACTTGCCTGCTGAGACCCCAGCCTTCGCTGGGGTGACGTACAAAGTCACCCTAACGCCTTCTGTCGCCGCCTTTGCACCGACGATCCGAGCCCGATCGCCTCGCGATATTTCGCCACCGTCCGCCGCGCGATATCGAAGCCCTTCGCGTTGAGCAGCTCGACGAGCTTGTCGTCGGACAGCACGTCCTTGCCCTCGTTGGCGATGAGCGTGGCGATATGGCTCTTCACCGCCTCGGCCGAGACCGATTCGCCGTCGCCCGACGAGACCCCGCTGGTGAAGAAATATTTGAGCTCGAACAAACCGCGCTCGCACGACAGATATTTGTTCGACGTGACCCGGCTGACGGTCGATTCGTGCATGCCGATCGCATCGGCGACGGTGCGCAAGGTCAGCGGCTTGAGATGCGCGACCCCGTGAAGGAAGAAGGCCTCCTGCTGCTTCACCAATTCGGTCGAAACCTTGATAATCGTGCGCGCGCGCTGATCGAGCGCCTTGATCAGCCAGTTTGCGCTGGCCAGACAATCAGCGAGCCAGGCCTTGCCCTCCTTGTTGTGCGCGCCGTGTGACAGCTCGGCATAATAGCGCCGGTCGAGCAGCAGCCGCGGCAGGGTAGCGCTGTTCAGTTCGATCGACCAACCACTGCGCGCCTTTGCGACGAAGATGTCGGGGGTGACCGGCGCTGCCCGCTCGCTGCCGAAGCGCAATCCCGGCTTGGGATCGTAGGCGCGAAGCTCGCGGATCATGTCGGCGAAATCGTCCTCGTCGACCCCGCACAGCCGGCGCAGCGGTGCCAGCTGCCCCTTGGCGAGCATCTCGAGATTGTCGAGCAGGCACGCCATCGCCGGATCGTAGCGATCGGCCTCGCGCGCCTGCAGCGCGAGGCATTCGCCGAGATCGCGCGCGGCGACCCCGGTAGGATCGAAGCTCTGAATGATGCGGAGCACGCGATCGACCTCGTCGGCCGACACACCCGTTCGATCGATCAGATCGTCAAGCGGCTGCGCGATATAGCCGGCCTCGTCGATCAGATCGATGATCTGACCGGCAAGCGGCATGTCGCGCGCTGACAATATCTCGCCAGCCTGCGCGAGCAGATGATCGTGGAGCGAGGGCGCGTCCGCCGCGAACGAATCGAAATTGGGCCCGTCCTCAGGCATGGCCCCGCCGAGCCCGTCCATGCCGAGCTGGCCGCCCAGCCCGGCGCTCGGCATGTCGATCGCGCTGTCGTGGTGGAAGGTCTCGGCCTCGTAATCGACGTCGAGCGGGGCATCGGCAGCGGCATCGCCATGCTCGATCAGGCGATCGGCGGTGATGAGATCACCTTCGGGAAGCATTTCCGGAGCGGGGCCGTCGGGTTCGGCCACCACGGGGCCGTCCTCGCCACCGGTCGCGAGCAGCGGATTCTTCTCCAGTTCCTCCGCGATCACGCCTTCCAGTTCGAGATTGGAGAGCGCGAGGAGCTTGATCGCCTGCTGGAGCTGCGGCGTCATCACCAGCGACTGCGATTGGCGCAGGTCGAGGCGCGGCGCGAGGCTCATCGCACGTTAGAGCTCGAAACCTTCGCCCAGATAGAGCCGCCGCACCTCCTCGTTGACGACGAGATCTTCCGGGCTCCCCTGGAAGAGGACGCGGCCGTCATAGATGATGCAGGCGCGATCGACGATGTCGAGCGTCTCGCGCACATTGTGATCGGTGATCAGCACGCCGATGTCGCGCCGCTTCAGATCCTTCACCAGATCGCGGATGTCGGCGATCGAGATCGGATCGATGCCGGCGAACGGCTCGTCGAGCAGCATGATCGAGGGTGCCGCCGCCAGCGCGCGGGCGATCTCGCAGCGGCGCCGTTCGCCCCCCGACAACGCCATCGCGGGGGCATCGCGCAGCCGTTCGAGATGGAATTCGCCGAGCAGGGCCTCCAGCCGTTCCGCTCGCGTCGCCTTGTCGGGCTCGGACACTTCCAACACGGCCGACAAATTCTGCTGAACCGACAGGCCGCGGAAGATCGAGGTTTCCTGCGGCAGATAGCCGAGTCCCAATATGGCCCGGCGGTACATCGGCAATCCGGTGACGTCGTTGCCGTCAAGCAGGATGCGGCCCTCGTCCGGCTTCACCAACCCCATGATCGAATAGAAGCAGGTCGTCTTGCCGGCGCCGTTGGGGCCGAGCAGGCCGACCACCTCGCCGCGCGCGACATCGAGACTGACGTTGCGCAGCACCTGACGCTTGTCGTAGCTCTTGGCGATCGAGACGACCGACAGGCCGGCACGCGCGTCATCGGGCGTAAAGGGGGTGCCGGGCTGGATTGCGGTCGCGTCGTTCATCGTCAGGGCCTTGAATTGTGCCGTCCGGTTACCCGCAAGCGGAAGGGCGGGCAAACGGCAAGTTTCTTGCAGGGCGTTGGGATGGGGATGAGGCCGCGACATAGTGCGGCCAAATGCGCTACTTGGGCGGTGTCGCAGCGGGCGTCGTCGTGCGGTTGGGCACGGTGAAATGGCCGGTGACCCGCCCGCCGCTGCTGGTGGTCGAGCCGCCGGGCCCCGCGACCGCATTGCCGTCGATATTCGCCCGACCGGTATTGAGATCGATCACGAGACGCGCGCCTTTGACGGTGTTCGTATCGCGAACGAGGCTGACGTTGCCGATCAAGGTGATGATCTTCTTGTCGAGATCATAGATTCCGAAATCGCCGCGCGCGCGCTCATTGGGCTGGACCACGACGACATTGCCCGATGCGTCGATCCTGCCGATCTCAGGATCGGCGCCCGGCTTGGCGGCCTTGCGGTAGGCGACGGTCATGCGCGCGGCATCCATCGTCATATCGCCCTGCACGGCATGGACGTTGCCGACCCAGATTGCGCGATTGGCGCGATCCTGCACCTCTATCCGATCGGACGCGATGTCGATCGGGGCGTTGCTGTCATGCCCCTTGGCCTGCGCAAGCAACGGGCCCGCAAGCAGCGAGAGCAGGAGGAGGGGGGCCGCGCGGCGGTTCATCGCGCGCCTCTGGACTGGCCCTGAACGATATGCAAGCGGACGTGGCCTTCGAGTTGCACGACACGATCGTCGAGCTTGGCGCGCAATTTATCGGCGGTGAAGTGGCCGAGCGGCATCGTTCCCTGCACCGCGCCGCGGCTTTCGAGCGAACGATTCTCCATCCTGAGCAGCACGTTGCTGGTCGTGATGTGGTAGCCGTCGGCGGTATCGAACTTCACCGGGCCATCGATCGCGATATTCTGGGTATTCATGTCGTAGCGACCGCGCCCGGCCTTGATCGTGGCCGGCCCCTCGACCTGCTGAATCTTGGCATCGAGCGTTGTCAGCCGCACGATCGGATCGCGCGACGTTGCCTGGACGGCCGACGCCGCATCCAGCTCGAACGGGCGGCCCTGGCTGTCATTGCCGCGATAGACCGCCGCGGTAACCCTCATCCTCTCGCGGGCGACATCAACCCGATCCTTCGACAGGACGAAGCTGATATCGCGCCCCACGGTGAGCGGGGCGAAGGCGAGGAATGCCACCAGCACCCCCACCGCCATCGGCAGCGTGATGCGGAGCGTCGCGATCAGGCGATCGTGGCTGCTCCCGGTCGCGGCCCAGGCACGGCGATCGCGCCTTTGCAGCTCGGCGAGTTCGGACACGAATATGATGCCCTAGATGTGCGCGAAGATGTCGACTTCGGGCCAGCCGGCAATATCGAGCTCGGCCCGCGCCGGCAGGAAATCGAAGCAGGCTTGTGCGAGCGCCATACGCCCCTCGCGCTCCAGCCGCACGTCGAGCAGCGCCTTCAACTGGTGGAGATAGCGCACGTCGGACGCGGCATATTCCTTCTGCGCGTCGCTCAGTTCGGGCGCCCCCCAATCGGACGATTGCTGCTGCTTGGAGATTTCCTGCCCCAGCAATTCGCGCACCAACTCCTTCAAGCCATGGCGATCGGTGTAGGTGCGAATCAGCCGCGATGCGATCTTGGTGCAATAGACCGGCGCCGCCACGACGCCGAGATAGTAGCTGATGGCGGCAATGTCGAAGCGCCCGAAATGGTAGAGCTTGAGTTCGATCGGGATCGGCCAGAACCTTTTTCAGGTTCGGCGCGGCATAATCGCTCCCAGCCGCGAATCGGACGAGATGCTCGTCGCCACCCCCGTCGGAAATCTGGATCAGGCACAATCGATCGCGCGGGGTATTGAGTCCCATCGTCTCGGTATCGATGGCAATGGCGCCGGGGCCAAGCACGTCGGGCGGCAGATCTTCTTCGTGGAGATGGACGGTCATTCAGAGGCAGATAGGCGGGCTTTGCCCCCGGCTCAATGCCGTGCGAAATTGTGGCGCCACTGTGGCAGCGAAATCACTCGCGACATATTGCGAATTCCTGTAGGGTTCTCGACGGTGTGGCATGAATCGCCGGCCGGAAGTTCGTCAGCGGGCCCCGGCGCGTCGGCTTTTCATGAACGGGGCGCTTATATTTTTTCGGGAAGATTTGAACGGCATGGGTTTCGATAGAGGGCGGCGCGGGCAGCGCGGCGGCAAGGACAAGCGCGACGGCTTCGGCGACGACAGCTATGGCGGTTATAGTGGCGGCGGCGGTGGCTACGGTGGCGGCGGCGATCGCTTCGGTGGCGGCGGCGGTTACGGCGGCGGCGGCGATCGCTTCGGCGGCGGCGGTTACGGCGGCGGTGGCGATCGCTTCGGCGGCGGCGGTGGCGGTGGCTATCGCGGCGGCGGTGGTGGTGGCGGCTTCGGCGGCGGCCGTGGCGGCGGCGGTGGCGGCATGCCCGCGCAGGTCGTTGGCGAGGCCAAGGGCACCGTCAAGTTCTTCAATGGCCAGAAGGGTTTCGGCTTCGTCGTTCGCGACGACGGTGGCGAGGACGTGTTCGTTCACATCTCCGCTGTCGAGCAGGCAGGCCTGAGCGGGCTCGGCGAAGGCCAGAAGCTGGCGTTCAGCCTCGTCGATCGCGGCGGCCGCATCTCGGCTTCCAATCTCGTGCTTGAAGGCGATATCGTCCCCGTTTCCGAAGGTCGTGCCCCGCCGGCAGCCGGCGGCGCGGGCGGCGGCGCCGGTGGTCCGCAGCGTCAGCTGACGGGCGAAAAGGCGACCGGAACGGTCAAGTTCTTCAACGCGATGAAGGGCTTCGGCTTCATTCAGCGCGACGACGGGCAACCCGATGCGTTCGTCCACATCTCCGCAGTCGAGCGTGCCGGCATGCCGACGCTCAACGAAGGTGACCGGCTCGAGTTCGAGCTCGAAGTCGATCGCCGCGGCAAATATGCGGCAGTGAATCTCGCACCGGGCAGCTAAGCCCGGCGCAAGCAACGAAACGAGCCCGGTCTGCAGCAATGCAGGCCGGGCTTTTTCTTTGCAAAGAAGAGATTGGTTCGCGCGTTACCGGGGCGTTCCTACATAAGGCGAATTCCTAGCGATATCGGAGGATATCCCCATGCGTGTTCCCCCTTCCTTGCAGCCCTCGCCTTGATCGCTACGCCGGCGCTGGCCGCGGTGCCCGCCCCGCACATGCAGGCGCAGAGCTTCGAGCAGCTCGCCAAGCCACTGCCGCTGCCCTACGACGAAGCTGCCGCCGCGATGGCGTCGGTCGACAAGGCCCGCGCGCGCGCCAAGGCGTCACACAAGCTGCTGCTGATCGATCTCGGCGGGAATTGGTGTCTCGATTGCCGCATTCTAGCGGGCACGTTCGAGCTTCCCGAGCTCAAGGCGTGGCTGAAGCGCCATTATGAGCTGGTGACGGTCGACGTCGGCCGGTTCGACAAAAACCTCGAAGTGCCGGCGCATTATGGCATTCATGACCGGCTGAAGGGCGTGCCGAGCCTGTTGGTGGTCGATCCTAAGAATGACCGGCTCATCAATGCGGGCGATACGGCGGCGCTATCCGATGCGCGCAGCATGAACCCCCAGGGGTTGGCCGACTATCTCGCGCGTTGGGCACGATAGGGCCTACTCCATTTGCAGCTGCGCGGCCGGTACCTCGTCGAGCCGCCAGCCGCCGAACCGGCTGCGTCCCACCATTGCCAGCGCCAATGCCGCCACCGCCCCGAGCAGGACCGGAGCGGACGCGGCCGCCATCATCACGATCAGCGACAATTTGAGCCCGATCAGTTTGGCGCCCACCCAAGGGCCCAGCACCGATCCGACCCGCCCGACCCCGAATGCGAGGCCGAGACCACGCGACCGGCATGCGGTGGGGTAAATCAGGCCGGCGGCGGCGTTGCTGCCGAACTGTGCGCCGAGCACACAGAAGCCGGCGACTGCCACGAGCAGGCCGAGCGCGGCGGGCGACATGCCGGGCAAGCCGACGCCCAGCATCGCCGGCACCGCGACGACCAGCAGGCCGCCCACGGCCAGGAAGCCGATCCGATCGAGCATCAATGCCATCGCCAGCCCACCGAATGTCGCGCCGAAATGGTACATGGTCGATGTGAGCGCCGCCGTCTGCGGATCCATACCGATCTGGCCGAACAGGGTGGGCAGCCAATTGGCCAGGAAGAAATTGGCCATCAGGGTGGTCGCGAAGCATAGCCACAGCAGCAACGTGATGGGGGCGAGTTCGCGGGTGAAAAGCGCACCGATCGAAACGTTCGCGATCGGCCGGTCGATTGGCGCCGCGAGCGACTGGGGAAGCTTCTTGCCCGGCGCCATCCGCTCCAGGGTCGCCAGCAATTCGGCGATGCGATCGGGTCGGGTCCGCAGGAACTTGACCGATTCGGGCAAAGCGAACGGCGCCGCGAGGCCAACCACGAGCGCGGCCAGCCCGCCGACGAGGAAGATCGCGCGCCAGCCATGATGCGGCACCATGCCGGCCGCCACGAGCCCCGGCATCGATCCGCCGAGCGTGATGCCCATGAACATCAGGATGATCAGCCGCGCGCGCAGCCTTTTGGGCGACGATTCGGAATTGAGCGCGATCACATTGGGCAACACGCCCCCCATGCCCAGCCCGGTGACGAAGCGCAGCACCGTCACCTGCCCGACGCTATGCGCGAGGATGATGGCCAGCGTACTCACGCCATAAGCCAGACAACCGATCGCAATCGCCGGACGCCGCCCGAACCGATCCCCGACCAGGCCGAGCAAAGGCGCGCCGAAGAACATTCCCGCCAGGCTGGCGCTCAGCATCGTGCCGAGCTGAGCCGGGGGCACGTGCCATTCGCGTACGATATGCGGCACCGCGAGGCCGAGCGCCGAAATCTCATAGCCGTCGGTGAAGGTGGCGAGGAAGGACCAGATCAGCAGCGACAGCCCGAACCGGCCGAACCTTTGCGCATCGACCAGCGTGTCGATCTCGTCCACCGCCGCCTGCGCCATCCCGTTCCTCCCTGGCGCCCCTTGAATCGGACGCATGCTATCGTCTGTATAGCGGGTGCGAAGCGGGCGAAAACCACGCATAACGCCGCTTTGAGATCATGACAGCAGATGCGGGGCGCCATAGAGATCATGGCCATGGCGGCGATGGCAACCGCCGCGCCAGACGCCCCGGGGGAATGACATGTTCGGACGTTTTCTGCAGGCCGACGCCGCCGATCTGATCGACGCGAGCGAGGCCGGCGATCAGGCCAAAGACGCAGCCAACGAAGTAATCGAAAAAGGCTATGCAATCATTCCCGGCGCCATATCACGGCCGCACGCGCAGGCCCTGATCACGGTGTTCCGCCGGTTCGAGGCGCTGAACGAGCCGATATTCAGCCGCTACCGCGACCGGAACGGCCATTATCCGCCCATCCTCAATCTGCACATCGCGCTGCCCGCCTTCGCGGATCTGTTCGCACGCAATGCACCGCTGATCGAGACGCTGGATCTGTTGTTCGGACGGCCGGCGACGCTTTACACCTCGCTCTTCTGCGAAAGCGGTTCGCTCCATCGCGGTTCGCCGGCCTTTGCGACCCGGCCGGATCTTATGCATTTCGAAACGACGCTCTATCTCGAGCTGGCCGACGACCAGAATGGTTGCCCGGAAATATTGGAGGGTGGGCATCGTATCGCCGCGCCGGACCGCGAGCGGATGGCGCGCCGCCGCTACGGATCTCTCGACCATATGCCGACCTTCGTTCCCGAACTCTGGGCCGAATATCGCGACCGTGTCGCTAATGAAGGGCTCAGTCAGGGACTGGCGCTACGCAAACTCCGTGTCGAGGCGGGTGACGCCCTGATCTGTCACCCACGGACGCCCCATGACGACACTCGGATCGTCGACAAGGGCCGCACCCGTTTCTCGATGGTGATGCACGCCATTCCGATCGACACGCCGGTTTATCCCCAAAACGCCTTCTTCAATTCCCGAGCCGATCCGGAGAGCGCGATAAAGTATG
Organism: Sphingomonas sp. MMS24-J13; assembly: GCF_044905095.1. Lineage (NCBI taxonomy): Bacteria > Pseudomonadati > Pseudomonadota > Alphaproteobacteria > Sphingomonadales > Sphingomonadaceae > Sphingomonas > Sphingomonas sp. MMS24-J13. Next base: position 4,058,237 of record NZ_CP173258.1, on the reverse strand, counting down.
ACTATCAGGAGACCGGCGCGCGCAAGATCGTCGATCAGCGCCCCGGCGGCATCGGCTTCGGATCGGCCGGTTCCCATCCGCTCGCGGCCTTCCGCGGGATGGGATGAGCGACCGAGCCCCTATTTGTCTTCCATCAGCGCCAGCGCCAGACCGTCGCGAATGGCCCTGAGGGCATCGGTCCGGTCCGATGGCGCAGCAACCGGGATGAACGTAGCCGGTTGCGGGATCGCCGCCGCCTCAGGCGCGTCGCGCGCCAGCAATTGCTGGACCCCCCGCACCGTATAGCCTTCGTGATTGAGCAGGCGATCGATCCGGCGAACCAGATCCATATCCGCCGGGCGATAATAACGGCGGTTGCCGGCCCGCTGGAGCGGGCGAAGCTGTGGAAAGCGTGATTCCCAGTAACGCAGGATGTGCTGCGGTACGCCGAGCTCGGCCGAGACCTCACCGATGGTGCGGAACGCGCCCTCAGCCTTTTCCGCCACGCGCGAACTCAGCCCGCGCTGACGATACGATCGCGCAGCGACTGGCTGGCACGGAAGGTCAGCACGCGGCGAGGCGCGATCGGCACCTCGACCCCCGATTTGGGATTGCGCCCGATCCGCTCGGTCTTGTCGCGCAGTACGAATGTGCCGAAGCCGGAGATCTTGACGTTTTCACCATCCGCAAGCGCTTCGCAGATATGGGTGATTACATGTTCGACGATGCTGGCGCATTGCGAGCGTGGCAGGCCAATGTGGCCATGCAGTTGCTCCGCCAGATCGGCGCGGGTCAATGTGTTCGATTCGGCCATTCCGTCCCCTAGGGCCCCCTGGCCCGGCTTGTCACATCGTCACAATCGCTGCCTTGGGGCCGCTGTCAATAGCGCGCAACCGCGGCGCCCCAAGTAAACCCGCCGCCCATCGCCTCGAAAACGATGAGATCGCCCCGCTGGATACGCCCGTCGCGAACCGCGACGTCGAGTGCCAGAGGGACCGAAGCGGCCGAAGTATTGGCATGCTGATCGACCGTCACGATCATGCGATCGGGGCTCAGGCCGAGCTTGCGCGCGGTGGCATCGAGGATCCGGCGATTGGCCTGGTGCGGCACGACCCAATCGACATCCGCCGGGGTGAGCCCGGCTTTATCGAGCGCCTCGCCCAGCACGGCAGCCAGATTGACCACTGCGTGGCGAAACACTTCGGAGCCGCGCATCCGTACTTTGCCGACCGTGCCGGTGGTCGAAGGGCCGCCGTCGACATAAAGCAGTTGATTGTGCCGGCCATCGGCGTGGAGCGCGGTGGAAAGAATGCCGCGTTCGCCCTCCTCGGCCTTGAGCACCACCGCGCCGGCGCCGTCGCCGAACAGAACGCAGGTGGCGCGATCCTCCCAATCGAGGATGCGGCTGAAGGTCTCCGACCCGATCACGACTGCGATATCGATACCGCCAGCCCGAATCATGCTGTCGGCGACCGAGAGCGCGTAGAGGAAGCCCGAGCAAACCGCCGCGACATCGAACGCGATGCAGTCGTCGATGCCAAGCGACGCCTGCACGCGCGTGGCGGTGGCGGGAAAGGTCTGATCGGGGGTGGCGGTCGCGACGATGATCAGCCCGACGTCGGTCGCTGCGATCCCGGCCGCATCGAGTGCCTTGCGCGCCGCCTCCGCGGCGAGGGTGCCGGTCGTCTCGCCCTCACCTGCAATATAGCGCGCGCGGATGCCGGTCCGCTCGACGATCCATTCGTCCGACGTATCGACGGTCTGCGCGAGTTCGTCGTTGGTGACGCGGCGGGCAGGCAATGCGGAACCGGTACCGGAAATGGTGGCGCGACGGCTCATGCGGTTTCAGCTGTCCTGATTCGCGCCAGATCCTCGGCGATCCGGTGGGTGATGCGGCCGCGCGCCAAAGTGGCGGCGACATGGATGGCGTTGGCGAAGCCGTCGGGCGAGATATGGCCGTGGCTTTTGACCACGGTGCCGTTGAGCCCAAGAAATACCGCGCCGTTGCGCTGATTGGGATCGAGACCTTTGCGCAGCAGGGTGATTGCCGGCTTCGACAGCAGGAAGCCGAATTTGGAGCGCAGCGAGCTGGTGAAGGCGCGGCGTATCAGATCGCCGATGAAACGCGCCGTGCCCTCGGCCGTCTTGAGCGCGATATTGCCAGAGAAGCCATCCGATACGATCACATCGGTCTCGCCGCGGCTGAGGGTATTCGCCTCGATGAAGCCGTCGAATCGCAACGGCAGATGATCAGCCGCACGCAGCATGGCGGCCGCCTCGCGCAGCGCCTCGGTACCCTTCAATTCCTCGGTCCCGATATTCAGCAGGCGCACGCTCGGCTGATCAAGGCCGTGGAGGATGCGGGCATAAGCCGCGCCCATAATCGCGAATTCGAAGAGATTGTTGGCGTCGCATTCGGTGTTCGCGCCGAGATCGAGCATGACCAGATCGTGCGCGCCGAGCGTCGGCAGCACGGCCGCCAGGGCGGGGCGATCGATGCCGGGGATCATTCTCAGCGCAAGCTTGGCCATCGCCATCAGCGCGCCGGTATTGCCAGCCGACACTGCGGCGTCGGCGTCGCCCGATTTCACCGCCGCGATCGCCATGCCCATCGAGGTGGTCTTGGCGCGACGAATCGCCTGGCTTGGCTTGTCCTCGTTACGGATGACGCCGGGCGAATGCGTTATCGCCACGCGCGTGCCAAGCGCCTTGTGGCGCGCAAGTTCGGCCGCAATCGCGGTTTCGTCGCCGAACAGGGTGAAGCGAAGCGTCGGGTCGGCCGCCAACGCGCGCTCGACACCAGCCGCCACCACGGGCAGGCCACCGTCGCCGCCCATCGCGTCGATCGCGAGATGCGGGCCTGCGCTCACCCCCGGATCATCCCGTCAGTCGTCAGTTGCCGACCGAAAGAATCTCACGCCCGTTATAATGGCCGCACTGGCCACACAGGTTATGCGGGCGCTTGAGCTCGCCGCAATTCGGACATTCCTGGAAGGATTCCGCCGTCAGCGCGTGGTGGCTGCGACGCATATTCCGCCGTGACGGCGAGGTTTTTCTCTTGGGGACAGCCATTTCGGCACCTGATCCTGCATGCTAAAACGAACACGACGCGCTTGACCCTCGACCGGATGGCAATATTGCCATGGTCCAGCGGCTCAGCGCGTCGCGGAGGTGGTGCCCTATAGCGATTTTCACCCGCGTTGCAAGCACGCGGCAAGCGTGGCACCTGCACCCGATCCACAGGGGGAAGAGCGCATGTTACTGCCGATCACGCTGACCATGGCGGGTGCCGCCGCGCTGATCAACGTCTGGCTCGGAATGCGCGTTTCGCGAATCCGCGGGATGACCAAGATCAACATCGGCGACGGCGGCAACCCGCTGCTGATCGCTCGCATGCGCGCGCACTCCAATTTCGTCGAGTACACGCCCTTCGTCCTGATCCTGATCGGGCTGATCGAATATGCACGCGGCCCGAAGACCTGGCTGTGGCTGGTGGGCATCGCCTTCCTGCTCTCGCGCATCCTCCACGCGTTCGGCATGGACAAGGCGACCGTCAATCCGTTGCGGGGCGCCGGCGTCGGTATCACGATGGTGGTGCTGATCGGGCTTGCGATCTACGCATTATTGCTGCCTTACGGGATCGGCTGAGGCTCAAGCCCACCTGCGACGAGGAGTGGCAGGTTGTTTTTGGCCCGCCGATAACCATCTCTATGCTCGCGCAACCTTGTTGCAACGCCGCATATCGGCTAAGGGCGCGCAACTTCTGAACTTACGAACACGAAAGACCACCATGCGCCTTCGCAACGTGGCCATCATCGCGCACGTCGATCATGGCAAGACCACCCTGGTCGACCAGCTCTTCCGCCAATCGGGCACCTTTCGCGACAATCAGCGCATCGAAGAGCGCGCGATGGATTCGAACGACCTGGAAAAGGAGCGTGGCATCACGATCCTTGCCAAGTGCACCTCGGTCGAGTGGCACGGCAAGGACGGCGATACCCGCATCAACATCGTCGATACGCCGGGCCACGCCGATTTCGGCGGCGAGGTGGAACGCATCCTCTCGATGGTCGACGGCGTGATCCTGCTGGTCGATTCGTCCGAAGGCGCGATGCCGCAGACCAAGTTCGTCACCGGCAAGGCGCTGGCACTCGGCCTGCGCCCGATCGTGGTGGTCAACAAGATCGACCGTTCCGACGCCCGCACCCAGGAGGTGCTGGACGAGGTGTTCGATCTGTTCGTGAGCCTCGACGCGACCGACGAGCAGCTCGACTTCCCGGTCCTGTTCGCATCCGGCCGCAACGGCTATGCCAGCACCGATCCGGACGCGCGCGAAGGCACGCTGACCCCGATGTTCGAGAAGATCGTCGAGCATGTGCCGCCGCCGAGCGCCGACCCCGACGGCCCGTTCAAGTTCCTGGTCACCCTGCTCGACCGCGACAATTTCCTTGGCCGCATCCTGACCGGCCTGGTCTTCTCGGGCTCGGTCAAGACCAACATGCCGATCCACGCGCTCGATAACGACGGCAAGATCGTCGAAACCGGCCGCGCGTCCAAGATCATGACCTTCCGCGGGCTCGAGCGCGTGCCGACCGAGGAAGCGCAGGCGGGCGACATCATCTCGATCGCCGGGCTTACCACCGCGACCGTGTCCAACACGATCTGCGACCCGAGCGTGACCGAGCCGTTGCATGCCCAGCCGATCGATCCGCCGACGTTGAGCATGCGCTTCGCCGTCAACGACTCGCCAATGGCGGGCCGCGAGGGCACCAAGGTGACCAGCCGCATGATCCGCGACCGTCTGTTCCGCGAAGCCGAGAGCAACGTCGCGATCAAGGTGACCGAGAGCGCCGACAAGGACAGCTACGAAGTCGCCGGCCGCGGCGAGCTCCAGCTCGGCGTGCTGATCGAGACGATGCGCCGCGAAGGCTTCGAGCTCGGCATCAGCCGTCCGCGCGTGCTGTTCCGCGATGGCGAGAATGGCCGCGAGGAGCCCTATGAGACGGTCGTGATCGACGTCGACGAGGATTTCTCGGGCACGGTCGTCGAGAAGATGAACAACCGTAAGGCCGAGCTGACCGACATGCGTCCCTCGGGCGGCGGCAAGACCCGCATCACCTTCTCGGCGCCCTCGCGCGGGCTGATCGGCTACCATGGCGAGTTCCTGTCGGACACGCGCGGCACCGGCATCATGAACCGGCTGTTCGAGAAATATGGTCCCTACAAGGGCCAGATCGAGGGTCGGAAGAACGGCGTTCTGATCTCGAACGGTGCAGGCGAGGCCAATGCCTATGCGCTCGGCCCGCTCGAAGAGCGCGGCGTGATGATGGTCGCCCCCGGCGAGCAGCTCTATGAGGGCATGATCATCGGCGAGAATGCCAAGACGGACGACCTCGAGGTCAATCCGATGAAGGCCAAGCAGCTCACCAACTTCCGCGCGAGCGGCGGCAAGGACGACGCGATCCGCCTCACCCCGCCGCGCCGCCTGACCCTGGAGCAGGCGATTGCCTATATCGACGATGACGAGCTCGTCGAGGTGACGCCGAAGAACATCCGCCTGCGCAAGCGCTACCTCGACCCGAACGAGCGCAAGCGCGCCAGCCGCGCCAAGGCGGCCTGACCTACCGCTGGGACGGGGCGAGCGTGCGCAGCAGCGCCCCGCCCAGCAGATAGGCCGTCAGAATCACCGCCGCCATGGGGCGTGCGGTGCCGTCATGGAAAGCGCCGGCAATCGACGCGCCGAGCGCGCCCGCGCCGAACTGAAGGCAGCCGACCAAGGCCGAGGCCGCGCCCGCGCGGCGCGGGTCGTGCGCCAGCGCGCCGGCGAAGGCGTTGGGCTGGGTGAAGCCGATCAGCCCGACCATGAAGAAGAGCGGCACGACCACTCCGGCCAGCCCGACGAAGCCGGTGAAGGCATCGACGAACAGGACGGCCGATGCAACGATGCTGCCGATGTTCGCGCGGCGCAGGATCGTGTCATAGCCAAGCCGCCCGAGCAGGCGCCGGTTGAAGAAGTTGGCAGCCACCAGCCCGATCCCGTTGACGGCGATCGTCCAGCCGAACTGCCGCGGGGAGAGGCCGAAGCCGCCGATCAGGACATCGGGCGTGATCGCGAGATAGGTGAGCAGCCCCATGTGCGAGCAGCCCGCCAGCAGCGCGTAGCCCATCACCCGTGGCTCCCCCAGCAAGGCGGCATAGCTGCGCATCACCGATTCGCCGCGCGCATGTGACGCCGTCGCCTCGCTACGCGTCTCGGCCAAACCGAAAACGATGCCCACCCAAAGCAGGGTGCCGAAGCCGGCAAGAATCCAGAAAATGCTGCGCCAGCCGGCGATCAGTAGAACGAAGCTGCCCAGCAGGGGCGCCAGCACCGGCGCGAGGCTCATCACGAGTAGCAGGATCGAGAAGACGTGCGCGCTTTCGGCCGGGGTGAAGCGATCGCGCACGACCGCGCGGCCGATCACCATCCCCGCGCACCCGCCCAGCGCCTGGAAGAAACGCAGCACGATCAGCGGCCCGATCGCCCCGCACAACGCCCCGCCGACGCTGGCAAGCACATAGAGCGCCACACCGACGATCAGCGGCGGGCGGCGACCGAGCCGATCGGAAAGCGGTCCATGGATCAGCTGGCCGAGGCAAAGCCCGACATAGAAGGCCGCGACCGTGAGGGCGCCTGCCGCCGGCGGAGCGGCCAGGTCGCGCGCCATGGTCGGCAGCGCAGGCAGATACATGTCGATCGACAGCGGCCCGAACGACGTCATGCCGGCGAGGATCGCCATCAACCCGATCGGTAGATGGGGTTTCGAAGATTGGCTCTGGGACTGCACGATTATATGAGCTCGCAGGATTGTCGGAAATGCATTCGTCGGCGTTATTGCAGGCTGGCGCTATAGAAATCCTGTCCGGATCAAGGCGCGCGACCGTGTCATCGAGCGATTGCCGCGGTCGCGCGCCCAAGCCGAATCCGATCAGCGCTGCGCGAGGACGTGCCGGAACCGCAGCGGGTTATACCCGCACGACGGGCGGCCCTTTCCGCGCTTAATCTGCACGCTCGAAGCTGATCGCGCGCCGCTCCGTATCGACCGCCGTCAGTCGGACCTTGACCGCATCCCCCGGCTGCACACCCTGCGCGGCCACCCGCGCCACCACCGGCAGGTCGCATAGCTGAATACGCGCCCCACGCTCGTCGAGATCGGTGACGATCGTGTCGAAGGTCTCGCCTTCGCTGCCCTTTAGCAGGAGCGTCTCGGCCAGATCGATCACCGCGCGTTCGATCTGGCCATCCATAGCCTCCGCATGCGTCATCACTTGCGGAAGCCGGGCGAAGGCCTGCGTCACGACATCGGGCACCGGCTGATTGTTGGCGATCGCAAGTGCGGCACGGACGACGTAGCGGTCGGCCAGTCGACGCAGCGGGGCGGTGGCATGGGCATAGGTGGCAGCCATGGCGGCGTGCCAGGGAGTCTTGCCCTCCTGGAAGGGAATATAGCCCGCGCCATGCCCGGCGCGGCGAATCGCAAGCATGAAGGCGGCCTGGCGCGGATCGGCGGCCGACAGCGTTCGCTCATACTCGGCGAGCGGTTCGCCATCGGGCCAGGTCAGCCCGAAAGCGCGGGCGGTGTGGCGGAGCCGCCCGATCCCGCGCTGATCGGGTTCGGCCATCACGCGAAAAAGACCGGTATGATGCGCCTGAAGCGCATCGGCGACGGCAAGGTTGGTCGCGAGCGACAAAGCGGCGTTCTGGTCTTCCAATTCGAGCCTGGCGCTGAAGGTAAGATCGAGCGTGCCGTCATGCAGCCGCACCACCTCCTGCTGGGGCGGATCGACGCGCGCGGCGCCACGCCGGTCCTCGGCCGCGGTGATGCGGCGGGCGAGCTCGGCGAAATCGGCCGGGAGATCGGTGGCGCGCACGCTGTCATAGGCCAGCTTGGCGCGGCTGCGGATCACCGCGCGCTCGGCGCCATCGAGGCGAACGCCGCCATCCGGCGCAACCCTGACCGTGAAGATCACCGCCGGGCGCGGGCTGGCAGGCAACAGGCTGGCTGCCCCTTCGCTGAGGCTGGCGGGATAGAGGCGGGCCTTGCCGTCGGGCAGATACAGGGTCTCGCCGCGCCGCCATGCTTCGGCATCGATCGGGCCGCCGTCATCGACGAACCAGGCGACGTCGGCGATGGCATAATGGAGCAGCAGATCGCTGCCGGCCCGTTCGATCGTGAACGCCTGGTCGAGATCGGTCGAGGTGGCGGGGTCGAGCGTGACGAACAGCCGGTCGGTGCGATCGACATGTTCGGTCGGCGCGCGCTGTGCCGCAGCCTCGGCGGCGGCCAGCACGGCGGCGGGAAATTCGCCGGGCACCTGATATTGGATGCGGATGGCGGCGAGGCCCTGCGCCATCGCATTGGCGGAATTGGCCAACGTCTTCATCGGCTTGCCGCTACACCGGGTTCACGCGCGGGGGAATGGCTGACGGGTTTTAGGCCGCCCCCATTTCCAGCAGCACTGCCCATTCCTCGTCACGGACCGGGGTGACCGACAGGCGCGACTGGCGCAGCATCTCCAGCGCCTTGAGGCGCGGTTCGGCCTTGATCGCTTCGAGCGTGACGGGCTTGGCCAGTTTCTCGACCGGCTCGACCGCGACGCTGGCCCATTTGCCGTCGTCGCCATCGGGCTGCCACGCGCGGACGATCTTCATGATCCCGACCGCGGCTTTCTCGGTGTTCGAATGATAGAAGAGCGCCCGATCGCCGGGCACCATCGTCTTGAGGAAATTGCGCGCGGTGTAATTGCGCACGCCATTCCATTCGGTGGCGCCGTCGCGCACGAGATCGTCCCAGCTATAGGCGTCGGGCTCGGATCGCAGCAGCCAGAAGGCCATCAGGCGACCCCCGGCTTGGGGCTGATGGCGAGATTCATCCGCGCCGCGGCGATGGCGCGATCGGGCCCGTCCTGCCACGCGGTGACCGCGACATTGGCGATCCGGCCGCCGATTCGGATGACCTGGCCGCAGGCATAGGTATCGACCAATTTGCCCATCCGCATGAAATCGACCGTCACCGTGATCGGCTTGAAGATCGAACGCGCATCGGCCGGCTCATCGAGCGTCGCGTCGATCGCGGCGATGGCGGCGATTTCGAGCAGGCCGGCAATCGCGCCGCCGTGGAGACGCCCAGGCGCACCGATCAACCCATCCGAAAACGGCATGACCAGAAGAGGCGCGCCATCCTGCGTGCCGTGAATGCTGATGCCGAGGAAATCGGCATAAGGGAGGAGGGTCACCGCGCTCATATATCGAGCAACATATAGGTGCCGGCGACATGCGCCACCGGATCGCTGGCATCGCCGTCATGCGCAATGCCACGCACGAACGCGACCCGACGGGTGAGGCGGTAGCATTCGGCGCGTCCGGTCACGGCATTGCCGGGGCGGGCGGGACGCAGATAATCGATCCTGAGATCGAGTGTCGCATGCGGGCGGATGCCACCGCGCTTGGCCCAGATCGCCATCGTCGTCGCCATGTCCATCAAGGAAAGGATCGGGCCCGAGGCGAGCACGCCGCTGGTAGCGTCCGACACCAAGCGGCGATCATAATCGAGCACCAGTTCGCACCAATCCGCACCATGATCGACATAACGCAGGCCAAGGGCGACGGTATGGCCTTCGCGCGCATCCTTGAGGAAGCGGCTGACATCAAACGGCGCGGGCACGGCGGGATCGGGCAAAGTCATCCTCTCTCGCATATGAGACGTGTATGACGTCCACAAGCGCACCGTTACATCGCAGTTACGATAAAACAAATCTGCGACCGGCGCGCCGCCCATCGGAGAGCGATGGACGACGATGCGACCCCGGCGCAATCGATAGCAAACTAATCGTCGGAGGATGCATGGGCGGACATGTCTTGGCCGAGGTCACGTCGGGCCTGCGTTTTCCGGAGGGGCCCGTGGTGATGCCCGACGGGCAGATCATCGTGGTCGAGATCAATGCCGGGCGGGTGACGCGGATCGATCCCAGGACGGGCGCAAAGACGGTGATCGCCGCGAACCTGGGCGGCCCCAACGGTCTCGCGCTCGGCCCCGATGGCATGCTTTACCTGTGCAACAATGGCGGCTTCGACTGGATCGAGGGCGATGGCGTGCTGATGCCGTTCGAGTCCGCGCCCGATTATGTGGGCGGTTCGATCCAGAGGGTCGATCCCGCCACCGGCGCGGTCGAGACGCTCTACACCCATGCCGGCGACGTCCAGCTGCGTGGACCGAACGATATCGTGTTCGATGCGCATGGCGGCTTCTGGTTCACCGATTTCGGCAAGATCCGTCGCCGCGACGAGGACATCACCGGCATCTTCTATGCGAAAGCCGACGGCAGCTTCATCGAGGAGGTGATCCACCCGATGCGCGGGCCCAACGGGATCGGCCTCTCGCCCGACGGCAAGACCCTGTACGTCGCCGAAACCTTCACCTGCACGCTGCATGCGTTCGAGGTGATGGCGCCGGGTAAGGTTGCGGACGGCGGATCGCCGAGCTTTCCGGGGCGCTTCCTCCACCGGCCCGCTGGCTCCAAATATTTCGACAGCCTCGCGGTCGAGGCGGGCGGCAATATCTGCGTCGGCACCTTGGGTGTCGGCGGGATCAGCGTGATCTCGCCCGAAGGCGAGGCGGTCGAATTCGTCGAGACGGGCGATCCGGTGACGACCAACATCGCGTTCGGCGGTGAGGATATGATGACGGCCTATATCACCTGTTCGAGCAGTGGGCGGTTGCTATCGACCCGGTGGCAGCGACCGGGGCTGAGGCTGGCCTTTCCCTGAGAGCCGGGACGAACGGGGTTTCCCTGATGACGGGGGACCCCCTAAGGATGGCGCATGCCCACCCCGCTCGACGCGCTGCACACCACCTTCGGCTATCATGAATTCCGCGGCCGCCAGGCCGAGGTGATCGCGCGCGTCATGGCTGGGCAGAATACGCTGGCAGTCATGCCGACCGGCGCAGGCAAGTCGCTGACCTACCAGATCCCGGCTCTGTGTCGGCCCGGAACCGGCCTCGTCATCTCGCCGCTGATCGCCCTGATGCATGATCAGGTACGATCGGCCGAGGCGGCCGGCATCCGCGCCGCCGCCCTCACCTCAGCCGACGACAATCGCGACGAGACGATCCGGCGGCTGCGCGATGGGGACCTCGATCTGCTCTATGTGGCGCCCGAGCGGGCGAACATGGAGGGGTTCCGCCGCCTGCTCGACCGGACCGAGCTGGCACTAATCGCGATCGACGAGGCGCATTGCGTATCCGAATGGGGGCATGATTTCCGCCCCGATTACCGCCTGCTGCGCAGCCTCCTCGACGAGCATCGGGAAGTACCCAGACTGGCGCTGACCGCCACCGCCGATCGCCACACCCGCGCCGATATCCTGACCCAGCTCGACATCCCCGAAGAGGGGCTGATCCTGGCGGGCTTCGATCGGCCCAACATCCGCTATGCGGTGTCGCCGCGCGACGGGCTTGCCAAGCAGCTTGCCGGCTTCATCGCCGAGACGCCGGGGCCGGGCATCATCTATGCGCAGAGCCGGGTCGAGACCGAGAAACTGGCCTCGGCCCTCGCCTCGGCCGGCCGGCCGACGCGCGCTTATCATGCCGGGCTCGATTTATCGGTGCGACAGGCCAATGCGCGGGCGTTCGTCCGGTCCGAAGACATGGTGATGGTGGCCACCGTCGCGTTCGGCATGGGCATCGACAAGCCCGACGTACGGTTCGTGGCGCATGCCGGCATCCCCAAATCGATCGAGGGCTATTATCAGGAGACCGGCCGCGCGGGGCGCGACGGCGATCCGGCGGTGGCCCAGCTTTTCTGGGGCGCGCAGGATTTCGCACGCGCCCGCCAGCGGATCGAATTGGAGGTCGATGAAAGCCGCCGGTCGAGCGAGCGCCAGCGGCTCAATGCGCTTGCCGGCTTCGTGGAGGCATCAGGCTGCCGCCGCGCGATCCTGCTGCGCCATTTCGGCGAAAGCCCGCCCGAGCGCTGCGGCAATTGCGACAATTGCCTGACGCCGCCGACCGCGATCGACGCCACCGAGGTGGCGCGCAAACTGCTCTCGGCCGCGTTCCGCACCGAGATGCGCTTCGGCATCACCCATCTGACCGACGTGCTGGCGGGCAAGGATTCGGACAAGGTCATCAGCTTCGGCCACAACAACCTCTCGGTGTTCGGCATCGCCAATGAGGAGGAGCTGAAACTGATCAAGCCAGTCGCCCGCGCCTTGCTGGCGCGCGATGCGCTGCGTGCCGACGATTATGGCGGCCTGTCGTTTGGACCGGCCGCGCGGCCGATCCTGAAGGGCGAGGAGGCGGTTTCGGTGGTATTGCCGCCGCGACGCGAGCGTCGGCGGCGCGATGGCGGTGCGGATGGCCCGAACGATCCGATGTTCGAGGCGTTGCGGGCGCTCCGTCGCGATCTCGCCAAGACGCAGGGCGTGCCGCCGTACGTGATCTTCCACGACGCGACGTTGCGCGAAATGGCGGCGGTGAAGCCCGGAAATCTGCGGGCGCTGGGCGAGATCAACGGCGTCGGGGCGCGCAAGCTCGAGGCTTATGGGGCAGCGTTTCTGGAGGTGCTGCGGGGAGTATGAGCCGAAACCCGTTGGTGCCGAGCGAAGGTTAATTCTGCGGCGCGGGCTCGGGTTCGACACGCACATCGACCGCCAGCGCCTCGCCGCCCCCGCCGATCCGCGCGCCCGAGATCGGCGCCGCCTCGCGATGATCGAGCCCGACAGCCACGCGGACATAACTTTCGGTCGGGCAGCGGCCCTCGAAGGCGTCGAAGCCGATCCAGCCATAACCCTCGACGAACATCTCGACCCAGCCATGCGCGGCGTGCGCATCCTTCTCGTAGGGCCGGTAGATATGCCCCGCGACGTAGCGTGCGGGATAACCGGCATACCGCGCGGCCGCGATCAGCAAATGGGCCGCACCCTGCGCATCGGCCCTGCCCTCGGCGAAGCAGGCAGCGGCACGCCGATCCAGCGCGGGATCGGGATCGATCAGCACCAATCTGTCATGCACCGCCTCCGCCAGCACATGCGCACCCGGCAGACGATCGGTACCGAGGCCAAACGAATCGACGAAGTCCCGGATAGCGGCATCGGGCGTGGTCAGCGCGGTCGGCTGGAGGAAATAAAGGGGCGGGAGCGGCTCGGGCGTGGCGCCGATCATCCCGGCGCGATCCTCGGTCAGAACCTCGCCCGAGACCGTGATCGCGATCCGGTCGATCGGCCCATCGACATAAAGCATCGTGATATCATTGCCGTAGCCATCGCGCGCGGATTTGAGCCGGGCATCATGATCGACCTCGATCGACCAGCTGATCACGCTCTGGCCAAGATGATTGCCCGGGGTCAACCGCAGCAACTGGACCAGCCGTCGCTGCGGTTCGGTGTAGAAATATTCGGTGCGGTGCTGGACGTAGAGGCGCATCGCCACTGCCTTTAGCGATATCCGCCGCGGCTGAGAACCGTCACCCGAAACGGAATTGCTGCGCGATGGCGCGATCGAGCTGCGCATTCTCGACGACGAAGCCCTCGAGATATTCGTGCAGCCCCTGGCCGAAGATCGAATCGATCGCGGTACGGCTGAGCGTCGCCTGGCGGCGGCGTGCCATCCGATCGGCCTCACCCTGGCGGCCGAGGCGCCGGCCGATGAAGGCCAAATGGCTGACGATCTCGTCGGTCGCGCCCGCCAGACTGCGCGGCATTTCGGGGCGCAGCACCAGCATCTCGGTCACTTGCCACGGCTTGAGCCCGTTGCGGTAGAGCCAGCGATAGGCGGTGTTGGCTGAAACGGTGTGGAGGATCGTCGTCCACTGATCGCGATCGATCACGCCGCCGACCTTCTCGCCCTCGGGCAGGAGCAGGTGATATTTGACGTCGATCAGCCGCGCCGTGTTGTCAGCGCGCTCGATCGCGGCGCCCAGCCCGATGAAGGCATAAGCCTCGTTGCGCAACATGCGGTGGAGCGCGCCTTCGAAGCCGCGCGTCTCGGCGCGGATCATATCGATCAGGCGCAACGTCTCCTCATAGCCCCCGGTCGTGGCAAGCCCGCGAAGACCGAGCCAAGCGCGATTGATCGTCTCCCACGCGTCGCGGGTAAGCGCGGTGCGGACCGATTTGGCGTTGGAACGCGCGGCGTCGAGACAGGAGCGGATGGAGCTGGGATTTTCAGGGGATAGCGTGAGGTAGCCCGACACGGCCTGTGGTTCGTTGGGCAGGCCGGTCGCGGCGAAACCGGCATCGGCGGCGGTGACGAGCAGGGCGCTTTCCCATGCCGCCTGGCCGGCAGGCCGCGCGGAGAGGGCGTCGAGGCGGAGCGTCGCCTCGATCAGGCGCGAGGTGAATTCGGCCCGTTCGACGTAACGGCCGATCCAGTAGAGCGACGAAGCGGTGCGCGAGAGCATGCCCTAAAATTCTCCTCGGAGCTTGCTCATCATCCCTGCCTCTGAAACTGGCTTTGGAACGATCCTCCTGTATCCGACAGGATCAGGCTGTCCTTCGTGCCGCCACCCTGGCTGGAATTCACCACCAGCGATCCTTCCTTCAGCGCGACGCGCGTCAGCCCGCCGGGCACGATATTGACGCCGTCCGACCCGGTCAGCACGAATGGCCGGAAATCGACATGCCGCGGTGCCACGCCGCTCTCGGTCAAGGTCGGCACCGTCGACAGGGCCAACGTCGGCTGGGCGATGTAGCGCTGCGGCTCCGCCTTCAGAGCGGCGCGGAACTGTTCGATCTGGGCTTTGGTTGCGGTCGGACCGACGAGCATGCCGTAGCCGCCCGATCCATCGACCAGCTTCACCACGAGGTGCTCGAGATTCTCGAGCGTGTAGGCCAGTGCCTGCGGCTCGCGGCAGCGATAGGTCTCCACGTTGGGAAGCTTCGCCTCACCGCCCGAATAATAACGAACGATCTCGGGCATGTAGGAGTAGACCGCCTTGTCGTCGGCGATCCCCGTACCGGGTGCGTTGACCAGCGCGACATTGCCCGCGCGATAGGCCGCGATCAGCCCCGGCACGCCGAGCAGGGATTCCGGCTTGAAGACGAGCGGATCGATATAGTCGTCGTCGATCCGCCGGTAGATCACATCGACCCGCACGCGACCGTCGATCGTGCGCATCCAGACGATATCGTCGTCGACCTCGAGATCGGCCGGCTCGACCAGTTCGATCCCCATCGAATTGGCGAGGAAGCTGTGCTCGTAGAAAGCCGAGTTGAAATGGCCGGGGGTCAGCAGCACGCAGACCGGCTCGGTGGCGTTGCGCGGCGCGACTGATCGCAGCGTATCGCGCAGCTGATCGGGGTATCGATCGACCGGGCAAACGCTGAAGCGATGGAAGATTTCGGGGCAGAGCCGCAGCATCGCCTCACGATTCTCGAGCATATAGGAGACGCCCGAGGGGGTACGGGCATTATCCTCCAGCACGAAGAAATCGTCGGGCCCGGTGCGCACGAGATCGATACCGCAGATATGCGCGAAGACGCCATGAGGCGGCCTCACCCCATGGAGGAAGCCGCGGAATTGCGGGTTGGCGAGGATCAGCTCGGGCGGCACGACGCCGTCGGCAATGATTTTCTGCGCGCCGTAAATATCGTTGAGGAAGGCGTTGATCGCCTCGACCCGCTGGACCAGCCCTTCGGACAATCGAGCCCACTCGGGTGCCGTGAAGATGCGCGGCACGATGTCGAAGGGAATGATGCGCTCGGCCAATTCCTCTTCACCATAAACGGCGAACGTGATGCCGAGCTGGCGGAAAGCGGCCTCGGCCGATTTCTGCCGGCGGTCCAGTTCGGAAAGAGGCGTGTCCTCGATCCAGCTTGCCAATTCGGTCAGCCCCGGCCGGCCTGTTCGCCCGCCGCCGCTCCCCCAGATTTCGTCAAACGCCGCCCTGTCCGTCATTTGCCTCCTGAACGCGCGAGAGCGCTGAAGGATACAGTGCATTTTATTCCGCGCTGCACAAGAGCGTGTTTTAACCATCGTCGCGCGGTTTAGCGCGCTTGTGTTCGCCAGCGCTTGATCGTGCGATCCAGGGTCGCGCGATCGGCCAGGGAATGCTGCCATTCGCCGGCGAAGGACGGATCGTGCGACGCGGGAAGGCGCTCGGGTTCGAGATCGTCGAACGCGAGCCGGATCGGGATCGCGACCGCCTCGCCCACCACCACCGCCTCGCGGTTGCGCAAGGCGGGGATCGCATCGATCAGCCCGCGCGCACCCTCTGGCACGGCGGCGCGTACCTTCCGCTGATCATGCTCGTTATTGAGCCGCATCGCGACGATCGTGCCGCACTGGGAGAGGACGCCTTCGGCCAGATCGGACGGGCGCTGACTGATCAGCCCGAGCGCCACGCCATATTTGCGGCCCTCCTTGGCGATGCGCTCCAGAACCGCCCGCGCGGGCGCCCATCCCTCGGCCGGGACGTAGCGATGCGCCTCCTCGCACACCAGAAGAACGGGGCGCCGATCGCTGCCGCGCGACCAGATTGCGTGATCGAAGATCAAACGGCCGAGCAGCGCCACGACCACCGAGGTGATTTCGGATGGAACGCCGGATAGATCGATGATCGCGATCGGCTTGCCCTCGCCCGGCAGGCGCAGCAGCCGTGCCAGCGTATCCGCCATGCTGTCGGCGACGAGCATGCCTGAGAACATGAACGCATAGCGCGGATCGGCCTTGATTTCGTCCAGCCGCGCCTTGAGCCGCATGTAAGGTGCGGCGCCGACCCCGCCTTTGTCGAGCTTGCCCATCTCCTGGGCAAGGATGCTGCCCAGATCGGAGAGAATATAGGGAATTGGGCTGTCGACGGTCAGCCGGGTCAGGCCCTCTGCGGCACGATTGCGCGCGCGCGCCGCGAGCAGGCATTTACCAAGGATGTCGCGATCCACCTGCCCTTCGGGGCCGCTCGCGGTCACCAGGATTTCCGCATGCTCAGCCGAGTTCATCAGCCAATACGGCAAAGCGAGATTGCCGACATCGAACACCGCACCGCGATCGCTGAACGAGGCGGCATATTCCCCGTGCGGATCGATCATGAGGATATGTCCCGCTGGCGCAGCATCGCAGATCCGGTGAAGAATGAGCGCAGTGCTGCTCGATTTGCCGGTGCCGGTCGAGCCCACGATCGCGAAGTGGCGACTGAGCAAGGGATCGACGTAAAGCGCCGCGCGGATCCCCGCGGTCTGCTCGACCGTCCCGATCGTGATGTGCGGGCGGCTGTCGGTGGCATAGACCTGCGCCAGATCGCGTTCGTTCAGCGGCAGCAGCGGACAGCCCGGCATCGGCAGCCGGGTAACGCCCCGCTGGAAGGCCACCAGCATGCCGTCGCGATCCCGGCCCTCCCCGATGAAATCGATCGTGCCCAGCAGCAGATCGCTGTCGGCATCGGCCAGCCGCAAGGTGCGCAACTGCGCCACGATCCAGCGGTCGCCGATGCGGAGCTTGAGATGGCTGCCGATCGCTCCGGGCTCGACCCAGCCGTGTGCCGCAGCGAGCGACAACAGCCGTGCGTCGAGCGTTATCTCGGCTGCGGACCCGGCGATCGCGATGATGCGGCCGATTTCAGGAACTTCGGTGCTGGCGGCGGCCAACGTGATGGTATGCGCGGTCATATCCGCACGTTAATCCGCCAGCCGTTAAGACTCCTTCAGCGTGCGCGACGACGGAAGGCGATGGCGGCGATCCAGCCGAGCAGCAGCGACAGCCCGATCGCGACCAGCCCGTAGAGCAGGGGTTGCGCCTCGGCCGCACCGGCGACGAAGCGTTCGAACCCCGATTTGCCGATCGCAATATCGCGGCTGGCGGCGGCGATGACGCGGCCGTTTCGGATCAGGAAGGTCTCGGCGGTGTAATTGCCGACCGGCACGCGCGCCGGGATCGGCAGCGCGGCCCGATACAGCACGCCCTCGCGGATCGAGACCGCGCCGATATGTTCGGCATAGAGGCCGTTACGACGCTTGAGATCGATCAGTCCCGTCTCGAAGCGCGCTTGCTCGTCCGCGCCGGCGCCGTTGGCGGGCGACAGGAGCAAATCGTTGATGCCGAGCTCGTAGATGGCAGCGGTGCGCGGCGACACGACCGTATCGAGCGGGCGCGAAGTGGCGACCGCGTAGAAGCTCGGCACCGACCGAAAGCGCTCGCTCGCATGATTGACCCATATGCCGGCAACCTTGGCCTTTTCGCGCACCAGCAGCGCTTCGGACGGCCCCTTCACCACCACCGCAATCTCGGTATCGGGCGAGGGCCGGGTGCCGGCGGGGTAGAGAATCGCACCGAACAACAGCAATTGCGCCCCGGTGAAACTGTAGGCGATGTCGATTCGCGTATCGGAGACATCCGGGACGAGCCGGGGCTCGGCCGCGCCGAGGAGCAACGGCACCACCGCCAGCAGAGCCAGCTGCCTCACAGCGTCTGTACCGTATAGATCGCATCGGGCTGCCAGGTGAGGCCCAGCGCCATGCGGATTGCGACGAACAGCACGATCACCGCGAGGATCATGCGCGCCACCTCGGGGCGTACCTTTTGCACCAAATTCGATCCGATCTGCGCGCCGGTCACCGATCCGACCAGCAGCAGGGCCGCCAGCACCAGATCGACCGCATGCGTTGTGAGCGCGTGGACGAGCGTGGTGGTCGCGGTGACGAACAAACCCTGGAAGAGCGAGGTACCGACCACCACGCGGGTCGAGACACCGAACAGATAGATCATCACCGGCACGAGGATGAACCCGCCGGACACGCCCATCAGCACGGTCAGCAGCCCCGAGACGAAACCGAGAATGAAGGGTGCGAGTGGCGAAATATAGAGACCCGCACCATAGAACCGCCAGCGGAACGGCAGCGCCGCGATCAATTTGCGATGCTTCTTCGGCGAGACGGCGGGCGCGGTGCCACGCTTCTGCGCGACCAGCGTCGTGACCGATTCGCTCGCCATCGTGATCCCGATCCAGCCGAGCAAGGCAACGTAGAGGATGCCGACCACGGTATCGATCTGCCCGCTCTGCTGGAGCACGCGAAACACCCCGCCGCCGGCGAGCGACCCCATCGCGCCGCCCGCCACCAGCACCCAGCCCATGCGGAAATCGACACCCTTGCGGCGCGTATGCGCGAGCAGCCCCGAGACGCTGGCGCCGGTAATCTGCGTCGCCGAGGAGGCGACCGCGACGGCGGGCGGCACGCCATAGAAGATCAGCATCGGCGTGATCAGGAAGCCGCCGCCGACCCCGAACATGCCCGAAAGAACGCCGACCCCGACGCCCAGCAGCACGATCACCAGGATATTGACCGACAGACCGGCAATCGGAAGGTAAAGGTGCATGGCGCATGGTTAGAGGGGTTCGCCAAGCCCGTCATCCCCGGTGTATGGCGCGACCATGACTGAATTTCTCATCCGCCCGGGTCTGCCGCGCCTTGCCTACAATGTCCGCGCCGGCCGCGGCCCGACGATCGTGTTCCTGCCCGGCTATGGAGCGGACATGACCGGCGGCAAGGCGCTCGCGCTCGATGCCTGGGCGGAAGCGACCGGCCGGGCGATGCTGCGCCTCGACTATCGCGGCTGCGGCGAGAGCGAGGGCGTGTTTGCCGAAGCCGCGCTCGACGATTGGCGCGACGACGCACTCGACCTGATCGACACGCTGACCGAAGGCCCCTTGCTGCTGGTCGGCTCGTCGATGGGCGGCTGGCTCATGCTGCTGATTGCAATCGAACGGCCGGAGCGTGTTATCGGCCTGGTCGGCATCGCGGCCGCGCCCGATTTTACCGAGTGGGGTTTCGACGACGATGTGCGCGCCCAGATCGAAGCCGATGGGCTGATCGCGCAGGAATTGGCTTATGATGACAGCGTCCAGATCTTCACCCATGCCTTCTGGAGAAGCGGACAGGCAAATCTGTTGCTCGACGGGATGATCGCGATCGATTGCCCCGTGCGCCTGCTGCATGGGCTCGATGATACGACCGTACCACCATCGATCGCGTTCCGGCTCGGCCGCGCGCTGCGTTCAGCCGATGTGCAGACCATATTGATCAAGGAGGGCGACCATCGCCTGTCGCGCCCGCAGGACCTGGCCCTGCTGAAAACGACGGTCGCCGCATTGATCGAGAGCCTATGATTCCGCTCGTCCTGCTCGCCGCCGCCCTCCCGCTCGCCCAGATCCAGGGCGATGGCGCGCGCTTCAAGGCTTGCGTTGCGCTGGCCAAGAAGGATCCCGCGGCCGCGATCGAGCAGGCCGACGAATGGGCCAAGCGCAGCAACAACGTCCCTTCGCGCCATTGCCTGGGGCTTGCCTTCGTCGCCGCCGAGCGCTGGGCGCCCGCGGTACTGACATTCGAACAAGCCGCACAGGAAGCCGAATTGCAGCAGGATGGGCGCGCCGCCGATCTGTGGAGCCAAGCCGGCAACGCCGCGCTTGCCGCCGACGATGCCGCCAAGGCGCGCGGCTATTTCGATCACGCCCTGGTGCTGCCCACCTTGGCGCCGGTGATGAAGGGCGAGATCTGGCTCGATCGGGCGCGCACCGACGTGGCGTTGAACGATCTGCCGCAAGCCCGCATCGATCTCGACAAAGGGTTGGCGCTGGTTGCTCAGGATCCGTTCGGCTGGCTGCTCTCGGCGACGCTGGCTCGCCGCCAGAATGATCTGCCGCGTGCGACGAAGGATATCGCGACTGCCGTCAGGGCTGCGCCCACCGATCCCGCGGTGGCGCTGGAGCAAGGTAATATCGCCGCTGCGAGCGGTCAGATGGAGGCGGCGCGCAGTGCCTGGACCCGGGCAGCGCAACTCGCGCCCGGCGAGCCCGAGGGCAAGGCGGCCGCCGCCGCACTGGCGCAGATGCCGGCGTCGAGCGATCCGCCCGCAAAATAGCCTCTTCCCGATTTCGCCGGCGCGCGCTTAAGGGTGCGAACGCCGTTGCCGGAGATGCCCGCCATGAAATATCTTCACACCATGATCCGCGTGTCCGATCCGGACGCCACCATCGCCTTCTTCGAACTGCTCGGCCTCAAGAAGGTGCGGCAGATGGATAGCGAGAAAGGCCGCTTCAGCCTGATCTTCATGGCAGCACCGGGCGACGAGGATGCGCAGGTCGAGCTGACCCACAATTGGGATGAGAAGGGCTATGACGGCGGCCGCAATTTCGGCCACCTCGCCTACCGCGTCGACAATATCTACGAGACCTGCCAGCGGCTGATGGATGCCGGCGTCACGATCAATCGCCCGCCGCGCGACGGCCACATGGCGTTCATCCGCACGCCCGACAATATCTCGATCGAGCTGCTCCAGGACGGCCATCTCGAGCCGGCCGAGCCGTGGGCGTCGATGCCCAATGTGGGGTCGTGGTAGGCCAACCCAATCGCTTGCTCATGTCGCGCTCGTCACGCGCGATGATGACCAGACGCTGGCTTTCTCGATGGGCAAGCTTCGCTTCGCACTGGCTGAGGACAGGTTTCTGCCCGAGCCGGACAAATGCTGGCTACCGTCATTCCACCGACGTGCATGATCGCGGCGAAATGGGAAGGCCCTGAGGGGCCTCCCAGCTCAGGCGGCGTAGCTGACCGCACGGACCTTCGTACGACGCATCGCCGCTCCGGTCAGGCCGAAGCCCGCGATCATCAGGACCCAGGTGGTCGGCTCTGGTATACCCGAGATCGGGTTGATGGATGCGAAGCCCGAGATGATATGACGGGTGAGGCCGCCCGATCCGCAATAGTTGCCGCGGCACTCCTTCGAGGTGGTCAGCAACGCATTGCTAACCGTACCGACATTCAGATCGCTGGCAAAGTACAGCTGCATCTCATCCCGATAAGCGTTGAAATCGAAGGTCAGCGACGTCGCCGTGTTGCCCGTGCTGGTGGTTGCCGGTGTATAATTCATGCCGGTGAAGATACCGTCGGCGGTCGTCAGATTGGGGTTTGCGATATAGCCATATTGGTTGATGTCGAACGTGCCGGTGATCGTGGCACCGTCATCGAACGTGCCACTGACATACCAATGCACATCGGCCCTCGCAGCGGTGGACACCAGCGCCGTTGCGGCAATCAATGCTACATGAAAGGGCTTACCCATCTTCCATTCCCCCGAATTAGCGGCTGCCAATCTACCTCATTTTGAGGTTAATGTATATTAATACTTCAGAGGCGCGACTGGGGTTTGACCGGACAGGTAATCGCGGCAGATCAATGCATTGCCTGCCACAGCAAATGGCTGCCGAGCCCTACCATCAAGACGTAAGCGATGGTGTAGAACGCGCGCCCGCTGATGCGACGGATCACCCACACGCCTGCCAGCGTGCTTGCCGTCGCCAGCGGAAGCAAGGCCGCCGAGACGATCAAGGTCTCCCGCGTGAATGCGCCGAGCGCGATATAGGCCGGCACCTTGGCCCAGTTGACGATCCCGAACAGGATCGCACCGGTGCCGACGAAGGTGGCATGGGGCAGCTTGCGCGGCGCCACCCACATCTGGAAGGGCGGACCGCCGGCATGCGCGATCTCGCTGGCGAAGCCCAGGCCGACACCGAACAACGTGCCGACCCAGCCGGGCGATTGCGACGGCGCCACCACCCGGCCGCCGCGCTCTATCCACAGCCGATACAGGCCGAAGCCGAGCGTGATCGCCCCGAGCGCGGCCATTACCGCATCTTCGCGCAGCATTGCCGCGAACCACCAGCCGATCAGGATGCCGACGACCGCGCCGGGCAGCATCCAGCCGATGACCCAGCCGTCCCATGATTTGCGGAACGACCAGATGCTGACCACGTCCTGGCTGATCAGGATCGGCAGCAGGATCGCCGCTGCCGGCACCGGCGGAATCACGAGCGCGATGAGCGGCGTGCCGAGAGCGCCGAGTCCCGACAGCCCGCCCTTGGCAAGCCCGACGAGGATCACCGCGAGAATGGCGACGATCAGGAAATGAATATTGGTGAGGAGCGTCATGAGGCGATGCGGATTACCGGCATCGTTACGCTACTGGAACCCCACGGGCCATATCGTCATGCCTGCGAAGGCTGGCATCTCTCAGGAGGCAAGCAAGCGCCCCGACGCGGAGATGCCAGCCTTCGCTGGCATGACGTATCAGGTCAAAACAGCCCCGGCACCTCGCGCTGGGCGGTATCCGGGCGGGTCGGGGTCAGGAGCAGGCGGTGGCCGGCACTGGCCGACAAGGTCGTCTGCTGATCCGTTGCGATCTTCGTGCAAGCCTTGCCTTCGATGAAATCGAGCGCGGCGCGGGTCGAGGCTTCAGCCGGATCGCCCATCGGATGGTTCACGTCGTCGGCCGCCTGGCAGCTCGCCTCGAACACGCTGGCGAGGCCAGTATAATAATTCGCCGATCCGGCGGCATTCTGGACAGCAAAAGCGATGATGCGGAAACGATCGTCACACGCCGATCGATCGATCGCGATCTGGCCGACCGGCTTGCCATAGGTGTTGGTGCCGATCAGCCCGGCATTGGCATGAAGGAACGGCACGAACGCATTGGCGACCAGTTCGCTCGCCGAGGCGGTGCCGCCGGTGCCGATGAAGGCGATCTTCATCGCCGAGATCGATTCGGGCTGGGCCGCGAAATAGGCCGTGGTGTTGTTCGACGATTTTTCGGGGCGGTAGGTCAGCTTCTCGATCACGTCGGTGGTCGCGCGATTGCCGCCCAGCAGCCGCGCGAACGTCTCGGCTATCGAGATCAGACCGCCACCATTGTAGCGCAGATCGACGATCACCTGCGTGACTCCCGCCGCCTGGAACTGGAGGAAGGCCGACCGCAGCGCAGGATCGGCGGTGCTGATGAAGGTCCGCAGGTTGACGTAGCCGACCTTGATCCCGCCGTCGGAGATGATCTTGGCGCCATAGCGCGACGAGACCGGGGTCAGCGAATAATCGCTCTTGGTGACCGAGACGTTGCGCGTGCCGGCGCTGTCGCTCACGCGCAGCAGCCGGGTCGTCCCCGCGGTCGAGGGGCCGAGAGCATCGGTGACGCCGGCCGTGCCCGAACTCGCGATGATGTCGCTCACCTGGCGCAGGTCGGAGGTGCTGGTGCCGATCGCGATGATCTGCGTGCCGCGATCGATCCCGGCGGCAAGCGCAGGCGCGCCTTCGAACAATTCGGTCACGACCGCGGTACGCGCCGCCGCGTCGGTCGCGATGCGGAAGCCGAAACCCGCGCTCGATCCAGAATTGTAATAAGCATCCTCGCCCGAGATCGAGGTCAGATAGGTGAAATAGCGATCATGCCCCTGCGCCCGCGCGGTAGCGGTGAGCGAGTCGATATAATCCTCGACCGTGGTGTAGGCTGACGGATTGGGGTTCGAAGGCAAGGTATCGGGGAAGAGATACCATTCCTGAAGCTGCGCCAGCGCCCAATTCTGGCGATCCAGCAGCGAACAGGTTGCAGGCGTGGTGGTGGTGCCGCCACCCGATGCGCCGCCGCTGGACGCGCTGCTGCTGCTGCCCGATCCGCCGCCGCCGCCGCCGCATCCCGACAGCAAGGCGAGCAGGCCAAGAATAGCCCCTGCCCATGGCCGCTGTCTCAAGCTCGTCAGTCCCATTGGCGCGAACTTATCGGCGGGCCGCAGGCCTGTCAGGCAAATAATAGGGGGAAACGCATCCGGAGCGGTAGGATTCCTTCTTTCCACCGCGGTTGAGACAAGTACGCCCTCTTGGCCCGCGATCCGCGACGCGGAACGTTTCCACTCTTACTTCCTTGATCGGCCCGGCAGGCTTAACGGCATCGGGCCAATCAAGGCGAAGGAGATCAGGCAGCGGTCAGGGTAGCGCCGGTCAACTCGCCTTCGTCTTCGCCATCCCAATAATGGATGCGGTCGGCGCGAACGCGGATCATCGCGACGCCCGGCGTATCGGGGCCTTGATCGAACCAGCGATCGAGTTCCTTCGTCCAATGCTGGGCGAAAGCGGCCGTATCGCGGATGATCTCGGCTTTGCCTTCCACCGCGACGAAAAATGGACGCATGCCGAACAGCCCGGCCTTGCCCAGGAAGGAGAGCGAAACCTGCGGATCGGCCTCGATATCGGCCACCATGCGGGCGCGATCCCAGGTGAAATAATAGCTGTCGCCATCATAATCGACCTCGCGATTGTTGCTCATCGGCCGTGCGCCGATCGCCCCCCCTTGCGTATGGGTCGAGAGCATCGCAAAATCGATGTCGCGCATCTTTTCGGCGAGCTCGGAAAGCGTCTTGGCCATGGCAAAACTCCGCGTGGGATACAGGTACGACGATGCAACGCATCGCGCCGCCACATCTTTCCCACAGGCTCGACTCGTCCTCAACACGAGAACATAATGAGAACATTGTTCGAGTCGGAGGTCATCGTGGACGTGCTTCACCGCCTGTTTTTCGCCCTCAAACCGCCGGTCCGCGAGGGACGGCTGATCGGGCTCGTGCGCGATCAGATGGCGGAGGTGCATACGCCCGTCAGCAACGACCGGCTGCACATGACGCTAACGATCACCAACGATTATCGCCGGCTCGACGATGCGCTGGTCGATCGGATGATGGCGATCGGGGAAACGATCCAGGGGGAACCCGTGCCGGTGCGGCTCGATCGCCTGTCGGGGAGCATGAAGTCGGTCGCGCTGCGCCCAACCGGGCAACCGCGCGAACTGGCCGATCTCCAGCGGCAGCTCGGGAAACTGACCGACTATTGGGGAATCACGCGCGCCGAATGGACGTTCAATCCCCATATGACCTTGCTCTACTGGGCGGGCCAGCCGTTCATCCGCCCGGTCGCGCCGACCGAATGGCGGGCGGAGGAGTTCGTTCTGATCCACTCGGTGGTCGGTGCGACGCGCCACAATGTGCTCGGGCACTGGCCGCTGGTGCAGCGCCAGCAATCCTTGTCGCTATTCTAGCGCCGGCAATGCCCAGTCGATCGGCTTCTGGCCGTGCTCCTTGAGGAAGGCGTTGGCCCTGCTGAAGTGGCGGCAGCCGAAGAAGCCGCCATAGGCCGAGAGCGGTGAGGGATGGACCGATTTCAGAACGAGGTGGCGCCCACCCCGATCGATCGAATCGACGAACGCGGCTTTCTTCTGGGCGTAGCTGCCCCATAGCATGAAGACGACCGGACGGCTCTGCGCATTGACGAGACGGATGACCGCATCGGTGAAACGCTCCCACCCGCGCCCCTGATGCGATGCCGCCATCCCGCTCTGTACCGTCAGCACCGAATTGAGCAGCAGCACGCCCTGTTCGGCCCAATGTTCGAGGAATCCATGTCGCGCGGGGGGGATGCCGAGATCGCTTTCGAGTTCCTTGTAGATATTGACCAGGCTCGGCGGGGGACGGACGCCGGGGCGGACCGAGAAGCAGAGGCCATGCGCCTGCCCCGGCCCATGATAGGGATCCTGACCGAGGATCACGACACGGACATTTTCGAGCGGTGTCAGGTCGAGCGCGCGGAACCATTCGGAGCCCTTCGGGAAGATGGCCTTCCCCGCCGCTTTCTCGCCACGCAGGAACGTGCCGAGCGCCTCCATGTAAGGACTTTTGAATTCCCCGCTGAGCTTGTCGCGCCAGCTTGAATGCAGCTTTACTTCGGCCATGCACGCTCCCTCGGCACGCAACGAATGTCGTGCAAAGCGGCCCGCTGTCAACGGCGGCGCTTGGCACGGGCGCATCGGCACTTGCATCCCGACCCGATCCAACTATCGGCGACGCCATGCGTTTTTCGCTGAAGAGCCTGACCGTCTCGGATCGCTGGTTCAACCGGCTCGTCGTCGGCGCGATCGCGCTCGGCTTCCTCGCGTTGCTGTCAGCCGGAATATCGGCCCTGGAGTCGGTCCGCGAAAATCAGATCTGGGTCCGGTGGGCGGGCCACACCTACAAGGTCGAGCACGAACTTTCGAACTTCACGGTCATGGTCGAACGCGCCGAAACAGGGCGGCGCGGCTATTTGCTGTCGGGCGCACCCAATGCCTTGCGTACCTATGTGGAATCGAGCCGGGAACTGATGCCGTCGCTGGCGCGGATCAAATATCTGACGCGCGACAATCCGCAGCAGCAAGCCAATGTCGCCATCCTGATGCAACGCACCCGCAGCGATATCGCGATGATGGAGCAATCGGTTCAGCTGATGCGGTCGGGCAATGCCGAGGCCGCGCGCGAAGCGTTTCGCGACACCATCCCGATGCAGGTCATGCGATCCGTGCGCGAGGCCGCCGCAGCGATGACCGCCGAGGAGAACCGTCTACTCGCCGAGCGCGATAGCGATCAGGCCAGAAGCCTGCACATTTTCTATGTCACCATCGGTGTCGCAGGCATCATCCTGCTGGTCGTCGGCAGCGCATCGATGTGGCTGATCCTGCGTTACACCCGCGATCTCACCACGTCCCGTGATGCGCTGCGCGATCTCAACGCCAATCTCGAGGGCGCCGTGCGCGAACGAACCGCCGATCTGCAGCGTGCAAACGAAGAGATTCAGCGTTTCGCCTATATCGTCAGCCACGATCTGCGCGCGCCGCTCGTCAATGTCATGGGCTTCACCGCCGAGCTCGAGACGGCGGCCAAATCGCTCGCCCGCCTGGTCGACAAGGTCGAGGAGGTCGTACCCGACAAGATGGAGCGCGAATGGGCCGATGCCGCAAGGCTCGATCTGCCCGAGGCAATCGGCTTCATCCGCACCTCGACCCAGAAAATGGATCGGCTGATCAATGCCATCCTGCGCCTGTCGCGTGAAGGCCGCCGCCCGATCACGTCCGAACAGCTCGACCTGCGTGATGTGTTGCAGGGCATCGCCAATTCCCTCAAGCATCGTGCCGACGAACTCGGCATCGAGATCATCGTCGGATCGCCGATGCCGGATATTTACAGCGACCGGCTGGCGATCGAGCAGATTTTCTCCAACATCATCGAAAACGCCACCAAATATCTGAAGCCCGGCCGCGCTGGGCGGATCGAGATCAAGGGCAGGATCGAGCGCGGGCGCATCGTGATCGAGATCAAGGACAATGGCCGCGGCATTGATCCAAAGGACCATGATCGCATTTTCGATCTGTTCAGGCGATCAGGCGTACAGGATCAGCCGGGTGAGGGCATCGGACTCGCGCATACCCGCGCTTTGGCCTATCGGCTGGGCGGCACGATCAACGTTGAATCGCAATTGGGTGAGGGAGCGACCTTCCGGGTCAATCTCCCCAGAATTTATGCGGGCGAGCAAGGGGCCAGTTCATGAATAACCAGCAGCCGGTCAACATCATCATGATCGAGGATGATGAAGGCCATGCCCGCCTGATCGAGAAGAATATCCGGCGCGCCGGCATCTCGAACGACATCCATCATTTCACCGACGGCACCAGCGCGCTCGACTATCTGTTCAACGCCGCCGATGGCCCGACCCACAATGGGCCGGCCTTGATCCTGCTCGATCTCAACCTGCCCGACATGAGCGGGACCGACATCCTGAGCAAGATCAAGACGGAGGGCGGCCCGCTCAGGCGCACGCCGGTGGTCGTTCTCACCACCACCGACGACAAACTGGAAATCCAGCGCTGCTACGATCTCGGCTGCAACGTCTACATCACCAAGCCGGTCAATTATGAAAGTTTCGCCGACGCGATCCGCCAGCTCGGCCTGTTCCTGTCGGTGATCCAGGTCCCGGACGTCGCCGAGGATTGATGGCGTCGGCCGCCGCGCTCCCGCGGATCCTCTACATCGACGACGACGACGGTCTGCGCCGGCTGGTGCGGCGTGCGCTCGAACGCCGCGGTTATGACGTCGAAGGTGCGGGCAGCGGTGGCGAAGGCGTCGCCAAGGCCGCCGTCGGGCATTACGATCTGGTCGCGGTCGATCATTATATGCCGGGCATGGACGGGCTCGCGACGCTCCAGGAATTGATGGCCCTGCCCGCCCCCCGCCGGTGATCTATGTCACCGGATCGGAGGAAAGCCGCATCGCCGTCGCCGCGCTGAAGGCCGGTGCGATCGACTATGTGGTGAAGACGGTCGGCGAGGATTTCTTCGATCTGCTCGCCCGCGCGATCGATCAGGCACTGGTGCAGGTATCGCTCCGCGCCGAGAAGGAACGCGCCGAGACCCAGCTACGCGAGAGCAACGAGCGGCTCCAGGCGATGCTGCATGAGGTCAACCACCGCGTCGCCAACAGCCTCCAGCTCGTCTCCGCCTTCGTCCATATGCAGGCGCGCAACGCGAGCGAGGGCGCCAAAGCAGCGCTGGCCGACACGCAACGCCGGATCGGTGCGATCGCGCAGGTCCATCGCCGGCTCTACACATCGGACTCGGTCGATTCGGTCGACATGGCCGAATATCTGAGCGCACTGGTCGGCGAGCTGCAGGAAACCTGGTCGACCCCCATGGCGCCGCGCCTGCTCAGCTTCGCGGCCGATCCGGTGCGGCTGGGCACCGACAAGGCGGTCGCAGTCGGCGTGATCGTCAACGAACTCGTTTCGAATGCCTGCAAATATGCCTATCCGGCCGATGGCGCCGGTGCGGTCCGCGTCGCGCTCACGCGCGAGGGCGAGGATTTCGTGCTGCTGGTCGAGGATGATGGCTGCGGCATGCCGGCCGACGGCGCGATCAAAGGCACCGGGCTCGGCTCCAAACTGGTCGGCGCGATGGCCGCGACGCTCAGGGCAGCGATCGCTTATGATTCGACCCATGGTGGTGTCCGCGCCACCTTGCGCGCCGCCTGCTGAGGCGATGCGTCAGGCGAGTGGCAGCCTCGAGGTCGCGACCAAAGGCCCGCGGCTCTATGAGATTACCCGTGATGTCGCTCGCTGGGTGGACGGCCAGGGCATCGAGACCGGCCTGCTTACCTTGTTCTGCAGCCACACCTCTGCCTCGCTGCTGATCCAGGAGAATGCCGCGCCCGAGGTGAAGGACGATCTGGTCGATTTCTTCGCGCGGCTGGCACCGGAGAGCCGCGACTACGCGCATGACGACGAGGGGCCGGACGACATGCCCGCCCACCTCAAGGCCGCGCTGACGCAGGCTTCGCTGTCGGTGCCCGTCGTCGGCAACCAGATGGGGCTCGGCACGTGGCAGGGCATCTATCTGTTCGAGCATCGCCGCCAGCCGCACCGGCGCACGGTGCTGATCCACCTGATCGGCGAATAGCTCAGTCCACGTCGGCGGGGGCGCCCTTGAACCCCTGCGCGATCACATACCATTCGGACGAATCCTTGCGGCTCGCCGGCGGCTTGGCATGTTTGACCGTCGTGAACATGCGCTTGAGCTCTGCGACCAGAGCATGATCGGCGCCGCCGGCCAGCACCTTGGCAACGAACGCTCCGCCTGGCGCCAGCACCTCGCCCGCGAACATCGCCGCAGCCTCGACCAACCCCATCGTGCGCAGATGATCGGTCTGCTGGTGGCCGACGGTGTTGGCTGCCATGTCGGACATCACCAGATCGGCCTTGCCGCCCAGTTCCTCGGCAAGGAGGGCGGGCGCCTTGTCGTCCATGAAATCCATTTCGAGGATGGTCACATCCTCGATCGGATCGGTCGGCAGCAGATCGATGCCGACGATGCGCGTATGGGCGTTCTGACGACGAACCACCTGGCTCCAGCCGCCCGGCGCGATGCCGAGATCGATCACGCGTTTGACCCCGCGCAGCAGGTGGAAGCGCTCGTCGAGCTCGATCAATTTGTAGGCCGCACGGCTCCGATACCCCTCGGCCTTGGCGCGGCGCACATAAGGATCGTTGAGCTGGCGTTCGAGCCAGCGGGTCGATGCCGCGGTGCGATTGCGCGCGGTCTTGACGCGCTGGCGCCCGCCGGTTCCGCCCCGGCTCATCGCCGCACCAGTTCGTGCGCCATCAACGTGCGCAATATGCCCTCGCGGATACCGCGATCGGCGACGCTCAGCCGCTCGGCCGGCCAGAGATCGAGGATGACCTCAAGGATCGCGCAGCCCGCAACGACCAGATCGGCGCGTTCGGTGCCGATGCAGGCCAATTCGGCACGTGCCGCCACCGACATGCCCGCCAGCCGCTGGCTGAGATCGCGCATCGCCGTCGATGGCACGATCAGCCCGTCGACCGCGCGCCGATCATAATTCGGCAGGTCGAGATGGAGGCTGGCAAGCGTCGTCACGGTCCCGCTGGTACCGAGCAGCCGCCCGGGCCGCGCGCCACGCCGACGCAACGTCTCGGCAAAAGGGGCAAAGGCATCGGCGACACGCTGGCGCATCCTGCCATAAGCGACGCGAAGCTCCTCCTCGCTCGCGCCGATATGCGGCTCGCTTTCGGAGAGCGACACCACGCCCCACGGGGCCGAGAACCAGTCGTCGATGCTTGGCGCCGCGCCCTTCTGCTCGTCGAGCAGCACCAATTCGGTCGATCCCCCACCGATATCGAACACCAGCGCCGCTCCGGTGCCGGGCTCGAGCAAAGCCTGGCAGCCGCTCACCGCAAGCCTCGCCTCCTGTTCGGCGGTGATGATTTCCAGCCGGATGCCGGTCTCGGCCTGCACCCGCGCCACGAAATCGCGCCCGTTGGTAGCGCGCCGGCACGCCTCGGTCGCGACCGACCGCACGAGGGTGACATTGCGGCGGCGAAGCTTGTCGGCGCAGATGGCGAGTGCGGCGACTGCGCGATCCATCGCCGCGTCGGACAGATATCCGCTCGCGGCCAGCCCCTCGCCGAGCCGAACGATACGCGAGAAGGCGTCGATCACGACGAAGCCGTCGCCCTGCGCACGGGCGATCAGCAAACGGCAATTGTTGGTGCCGAGGTCCAGCGCGGCATAAGTGCCACGTTGCGTCTGCCCCTTGGGCCTGCGGGGCAACGGCGCCACGCCGCGGCGGATGCCGCCGGACGCAGGCGCCGCCCTCTGCGCGCGCTCTGCCATGTCCTTACACTCTTATCTTATCCGGAAACGACCGATGCCGCCGGTACTTGATCCCGACGCTAGAGATTCCCGCCGGATGCGGCAAGGGGTGCACCACCGCGTTGACAGGCCGCCGAGGCTTGCCTATCTGGCGCGCCTCCGGCGTTGCCCTGTCGTCTAATGGTAAGACCACGGACTCTGACTCCGTTAATTGAGGTTCGAATCCTCACGGGGCATCCAGCCGGCTCACCTCAAGCAGGTGCGAACAAGCAATGTTCTGGCAAGATCAGAAGCCGCATTCCCACACTTCGTCGCTCATCACGATCCGATCGGGTGCAAATCGCGGCAAACGATGGCGAACCTCACGGAGCTAAATCGGCGAGTCTCGCCGATCGGTGTAAGCAACAAGGAAGCGAGTTTGACCCCTAGCGACACCTACCGAAACTATGCCGCAGCCCAGCGCAAAGCGGCCCTCGAAACCAATCTTGCGAATCGTCGCGCAATGCACGAGCGCTCGGCCGAGGCTTGGGAAGCCATGGCCGCGGCGGCAGAGGACACGGTCGCAAGGACAGCGGTGAATCTGGCGGCAAAAGTCACGGCGTAGCGTCGCATCGATGCCGCGAGCGGCGTCCGACTTGCCGGATCGCCGCCCTTGCCCGTCAGCCGTCCGATCTGGCTCCATCATCGGCGAAGCCATCTTCCGCTGGCTCCTCGTCGCGCGTGGAATTTTCCTGAGGCGTGGTGCCGTCGTCCGCCATGCCAGCCGGGAGCGCGGAGGCATTCCGCGCCACGTCCGGGTCCTGCCGGCTATCGGCATTCCACTGCCGCTGTCCTGGCGCGACGTCCTCATTTTCGCGATCGAGCGTATCGCTCGGGTTGAGGGCCGCCCCTTTGGGCTGATGCTCGGTCGAAATATTTTCCTCGGCCGTACTCATGATAATCTCCTGGCTGGCAGAAGACCCAACGCGCGGCGGCGGCGGACGGCTCAAATGTTCCGGATTCAGTCGCCTGGGCGCCTCACCCCCGGTCGGCGCGAGGTGACTTCGGACGTGCGCAAGCAATGACACGCGGACCGGGGCGTGCCTTACCAATGGTTTGCTATCGTCCGACGCGGGAGACAGCGCCGCATGGGGACAGGCATTGCTGCGCATTTGCCGGGTATCTCCAGAGTCCTGAGGGCGCAGCGTGGAGCGCTGCTCTACGAAACCCACATCGTCAGCTTGTGAAGCTTCTGCACTTGAAAGGACGCAATCCGGGCGAACCGCGGCAGGACGGTCGGTTTCGAGGCTTTGGTCAAGGCCGAGGAAGCGCCCGCCGTCACCCCTGGCAACAACACGATCTCACGAGCAAAATTGGCCGCGGCTGTCAGCGCCACGGGCTAGCCTTGGGCACACTGGCGGTTGCGGTCGGGCGCGAAAGCTGATCGAGTTGGCCGAAAGGCAGCATATCCGATCGATCGTCGCCGAACAGCATCGGTCCGACAAGCAAGGCGACGTCGGCGGCTTCATCCGGATCGCCGATGCGATGGGCGATGTCGCGGACCTGCCCGCTCGACCAGCCATCGGGCCCGGCTATGGCGATCTTGTGCCCGGTCGTCGGAAGCTGCTCGAACTCGAAATCGCCGATCGGTTCGGCCGCCGCCCAGCTATTTCCCTGCAGCACACGTACCAGCATTCGCCCTTCTCCTGACAGTCGGCCGTCGGTCTGGCACGACGCACATGTCTTCCCGATGAAGCGGCGCTCCCCGCGCGAACTTGCGCGAAGTCGATCGCCCGTCCGAATCGTTATACAGGCACATGGGGAAGCCACGGATGCGCATCGGTTTGCTTTTTGTCCGGTGGCCACGTGCTGTGTTTAAGCGGCTTTGCCACCGCCAGGGCCATCCACATAGCCCGGCAATTGCCGTTACAAGGCAGACCGCGGTTCGTGCTCGGCCCCGCATGGCCGATCTGGATTCAACTCCCACAGGGCGGTCTCGGCCAGCGGGGAAACATGGTCCGCGGCCGGACCCTTCTCGGGCGCCCGATCAGCCGATCACGCCAATTGCAACGAGATCAGCCAGCGCATCGTCGTCGAGCCCCAGACGGTCCCTAAGCACGAATGCCGTATGTTCGCCCAAGCCCGGCGGCGGCAGCCGGTAGTCGACGGGAGTGCGCGACAGGCGGATCGGCGAGGCTACGGTGCGCACCGGATCCGCCAGATCGGCGCGATCCTGCTCGACGATGAGCCCGCGCGCTTGCGCCTGCGGATGTGCGAACACCTCGTCGATCCGGTTGACCGGCCCGCATGGCACCCCGCGCGCGGTGAGCCGGGGAATCCAGATCTCGGCCTCCTGTCCGGCGAGCGCTGCCGTCAGCGCCGCGACCAGTGCCGGGCGGTTGACCACGCGGCCGGCATTGCGGACGAAGCGCGGATCGTCCGCCAGGGCCGGAATGCCCAGCACCTCGACCAGATTGCGAAACTGCTGATCGTTTCCGACCGCAATAACGATATCCTCGCTGGCGGTGGGCAGCAGTTCGTAGGGCGCAAGGCTGGGATGCGCATTGCCGGTGCGCGCCGGCACACGATCGGTCGCGAGGAAGCTCGACGCCTGGTTGGCGAGCATGCTCACCTGCACATCGAACAAGGCCATGTCGACATGCTGTCCCAGCCCGCTCGCCCGCGCCTCGATCAACGCGGCGAGGATCGCACTCGAGGCGTACACGCCGGTCATCAGATCGGCGACCGCAACCCCGGTCTTCATCGGCACCTCGCCGGCATTGCCGGTGATCGACATCAGGCCGCCCATCGCCTGCATCACGAAATCATAGCCGGGCTGCGATGCCAGCGGGCCGGTCTGGCCAAAGCCGGTGATCGAGCAATAGACCAGACGCGGGTTGATCGCCGCGAGCGACGGATAATCGAGCCCGTAGCGCGCGAGCCCGCCGGTCTTGAAATTCTCGGTGAAGACATCCGCACTGGCCGCCAGGTCGCGGATCAGAGCCGCGCCGCGCGGATGCGCGATATCGATCGCGATCGAGCGCTTGTTGCGGTTGGCACCGAGATAATAGCTTGCCTCGCCCTCCCCGCCGTCGACGGAACGCACGAACGGAGGCCCCCAACGCCGCGTATCGTCCCCCTCGCCGCGCCGCTCGACCTTGACCACGTCGGCACCGAGATCGGCAAGGATCTGCGTCGCGGTCGGCCCCGCCAGAACCCGGCTCAGATCGAGCACGAAGACGCCGCTCAAGGGTCCTTTCGGCGCAGCCCTTTCCGATTTGTCGATCATCAGGACGCTCTTATGGCGAAGCGCCCCGGGTGCCTAGCCATCGGGAGCACGCAAGACGACCGGCCTACTGCAGCCGCTCGGCGCCCTTCACCTTTTCAGTCGCCGGAATTGGTGGCGGCTCATCGGTCCCCCAGAAGGGCTCGTGGCACGAGTCGCACGTCTCATCGAGGCCGCTGGCGATCTTGTAGAGCAAGGCGACATCCTTGGTCTGCGATGCACAATTCATCGCATCGGCATCCTCGTAGAGCTTGCGCGCCTTCTGATGGAAATCGTCCAGCTTCGCATTGACCCGGCCCTGCACCGTATCGGGCCCGACCGCATCCCACGCCGCGCCATCCTTGCTCTTCGTGCCGACCGCCTGCGAACCCAGGATCGGCTCGTTGGGATATGCGACGACGATCTTCTGCGCCGTGGCGAGGAAATCGGCGCGTTCCTTCATGCGGCGGCTGGCATCGGCGATCTCCTTCCAGTCGGCATCGCTGATCTTTTCAGGCACCAGCCCGTCACCGACCTCGTTATAGGCCTTGCTGGTGATGCCCCAGATCTTCTCGGCATCGGGCTCCATGATCTGCCGCATGGTCGCGTTGATCGATGGCGCCGGCTCTTCCGCCTTCTTCGAGCAGCCATAAAGCGCCAGCGCTGTCGCCACGACTATGATCGCGGTGCTCACCTTTACCATCCAAAACATTCCTCGACCGATATACCGTGGTGAGCCGGGTAGGCGCCGCGCGGAATGACCGCAATGCGGCGGTGGCCTATGAAACCGTTGGGTTACGGTTCCAAACCGCGATGCAACGCGCGTCAAACGCGCGCGACTGCCGCGACGAAATCCACCAGCGCATCGCGGCCCGATCCCGTCAGGCAAGCATCGACATCGAAGGCGTCGCGGACGAGCGCGGACGTAAGTGTGGTCGCGGTCGGGCCAAAGGCGATCAACGCGCCATCCAGCAGAACGGCGACATGGCTGGCATGGCGCGCCGCCAGCGTGAGATCGTGGATCGACGCGATCACCAATTTGCCGGCATCCGCCAGCGCCCGCAGCCGAACGACGCCCTCCAGAGCGTGACGTGGATCGAGACCTGCCAATGGCTCGTCGGCGATCAGGATATCGGGATCGCCGACGAGCGCCCGCGCCAGCATCGCGCGGCCCAGTTCACCGCCGGACAATGTCGTCACCGCCTGACCCCGTCGCCCGAGCATATCGCATGCCTCCAGCGCCGCGTTGATCTGCGCATCGAAGGCGGCAGGCAGCCCTCCGAAGGCGGGCAGTTGCGGGGTCAACCCGAGCGCCACCAGTCGCTCGACCGAAATCGGCCATTCCGCCCGCGCATCCTGCGGCAGGAACGCCCGCCGCTTGGCCAGGTCGCGTCGCGGGATCGACGCGAGGGGGCGATCATCGAGCATCACACCGCCGCCGTTCGGTGTAAGCAACCCGGCGAGAACCGCCAGCAAGGTCGATTTGCCGGCTCCGTTCGCGCCGAGCAACGCCACGAAGGAGCCCCCCTCCAGCGCCAGCGACACGTCGGCGAGGATTCTTCGGCCGCCGCGCACCACTGACAGTCCGCCCGCTACCAGGCGCGTCACGGCGACATCCGCTTCAGCCGCACCACCAGCCAGAAGAACAACGGGGTGCCGACCATCGACGTGAGCACGCCCAGTTTAAGCTCGTTGGCGGTGGGAATGATGCGGGTCGCGATATCTGCCGCCATCAGCAGCACCGCGCCGAGCAAGGCCGAGGGCAGGAGCAGCCGGCTCGGCTGGTGGCCGACGAACGGCCGCACCAGATGCGGTGCCACGAGGCCGATGAAACCGATCGCGCCGGTCACCGACGTCGCCGCACCCACCGCGAGAGCGGTGCCCGCCAACGCCAACGCACGGGTCCGACCGAGATCGATGCCGAGGCTTTCGGCCTGCGCCTCGCCCAAGGTTAGCGCGTCGATCGCGCGGCCCGTCAGCGCGAGCGCGATCCAGCCGATGATGATGAACGGCGCGGCGAGCCCCAGTTGACCCCAATCGCGATCGGCGAGCGATCCGAGCAGCCAGGTCGTGATCTCATAGGCAGCATAGGGGCTCGGCGCGAAATTGAGCGCGAGATTGAGCCCCGCGCCGGTCAGCCCGCTCACCGCCGCACCCGCGAGGATCAGGGTCAGCGTGCCGCCGCGCCCGAAGGTGAAGGTCAGCGCGCCGGCCAGCACTGCGCCGACGATGCCGAGCAACGGCGTCGCCAGCGCGAAGCTGCCCGACAGGCCGAAATAGATCGCGATCACCGCGCCGAGCGAAGCGCCGCTCGAAACCCCGAGCAGCCCCGGCTCTGCCAGCGGATTGCGTAGCAGCCCCTGCAGCGCCGCGCCGGCAAGGCCGAGCGTCGCCCCGACCATCAACGCGAGGATCGCACGCGGCAGGCGGAGCTCGGTCAGGATCAGCCACGCCAGATTGGGCTTGGGGGCGAAGATGCCGTCGATCAGCGCGGACGGCGACAGCCATACCCGGCCCGTCGCCAGCGACGCGAACATCGCGACTGCCAGCAGCAGCGCGATACCGACGATCATCGCCCACCGTGGCATCACCAGCCCACGCCGCCCTGCGGCAAGGCGGCGAAGGCCCGGTGCAGCGCGCGCACCGACTCGGCCGTCTGTGGCAGCCCGCACGACACCACCGGCGCAGGATAAGTGATGGTCCGCCGGGCGTAGAGGCGGCGTACGAGGGGATGACCGCCGACTTTGCTCCGCAGCGACGGCGCCGTCCATTCGTTGCGGCTTTCGATGATCGCGTCGGGCCGCGCCGCGATCAATTCCTCGATCCCGAAGCTGCTGTAATTCGCGTCCTGAAACCTGGCGGCGACGTTGGTGCCGCCCGCAACCCGGATCATCTCGTCGATCAGCGTCCCCTTGCCCGGCACGCTGCCCGATCCGCTCCACGCCGCCACGGTAACGATACGCTTCGGCTTGTGCGCGGCGAGATCGGCCAGGATCGCATCCATCCGCGCGATCATCGCCTCGGCTTTGGCGGGCTCGCCGACCAGGGCGCCGATTTGCCGCGTGACCTGCCTGATGTCCTGGAAACTGTTGACCGCCGGAATTTCGACCAGCCGCGCACCGATCTTCTTCGCCAGCCGCCGCGCGGCCGGGGTGGAATAGGTACCGGCAAGGATCAGGTCCGGCCGCTGCCGCACGATCTCCTCGGCCGTGCCATGGTTGATCGCGACCCCCCGATCGGCACCCGTCATGATCGCGGCAACGGCTTCGTGCGCGAGGTACGTGACCGAAGCGATCCTCTGCTTCGGCACCAGCGCCAGCAGCAGCAGATCGTTACACTGCATCATCGACATGATCCGCTGCGGCGGATCGGCCGCGCGCACGGGAGCGACGCACACGAACGGCAGGAGAGCAACAAGCGCCAGCGCACGGCGCGGTCGGGCCGGTCCTATCTTGTGCCGGGCGTCCTGACTCAAA
Source organism: Sphingomonas sp. MMS24-J13 (assembly GCF_044905095.1). NCBI lineage: Bacteria > Pseudomonadati > Pseudomonadota > Alphaproteobacteria > Sphingomonadales > Sphingomonadaceae > Sphingomonas > Sphingomonas sp. MMS24-J13. The sequence goes on along the minus strand of NZ_CP173258.1, from coordinate 4,019,727 downwards.
TTCGCCTCATGAGAATGCCGCGCGTCGGGGCTCCGTCCCGACTAATCGCCGGCGGAGGGTGTGTCACTCGCCTTAGCGTTTCGACTGGTTGGCGGAGAGCTGTCACCCAGCGACCATCGGCGCTGCCGTCTCACGGGTCGAGTGCCCACGTGGGCAAGCATCGGGTATCGGGAAAAGCGATGCCGGTGGTCCTGTGCGGACCACCGTAAACAGGCAGATGGCGGAGACGGAGGGATTCAAACTCAAGCTGTAAATGATTGATTTACCGCGAACTTGAGCTGCACTTTGCAAAGAACACCACGGGATGCCCCACGTCGATCTTTTCACCAGAAATTCAACGTTTGCGCCCAGCTTTTGGCTAGCGTCTCTCTATGGAACATACGCTGAGCATTCAAGACCAGCAACCGAAGGCGCTCGCACCAGGCGATCCTGTTCAATCAGCCCACCGAGCCCCGAGATCGTAATATTCCAGCCTCACTTTCGTGTCACCGGCGCGACAAAGCCGACCAATGCTTCTCCACGATGATCGAGATCTTCGTCATCAATTCCGGACCAATCTCACCGGTCCACGTTCGATTTCAATCCGCCGCGCAGGCGTGCCGTTGTTCGGCGCAGCACCACGCCAGTTGGTCGCAGATGAACCGATCACGACGGCGCATTCAGCATCGCGCCAAGAGATCTTTCGTAATTGGCGAGCGCAGGGAAACCTGGATTGGTCAGGAGTGATTATGCGCAAGATTTGGAGTGTCGCGGTACTGGGTGCGTCGCTCATCGTAAGCGGTTCGGCCAATGCCCAGAGTTGGGGCGTCTATGCCGGATCGGGTGGCGGGTATCCCCGCTACGATCGTGGCTATGACGACGATGACGGGTTGGCGCGGCTCATCTGTTCGGGTCAGCGCGCGCATATGCTCGAGGACCGGCTTCGCCACGAAGTCGCCGAGGACGAGATCGAGGACGATGATGCCAATCGCATCCACACGGCGATCGATCGCCTGGAGGACCGGCAGCGCCACGAGTGCCGCGAGGGCGACCGCCGGGCAATCGGAGACATAGCGTATCGCTATGATCGCATCGGTCAGTGGATTGACAGCGAAGCGCATCGCGGCTGGTAGACGAGCGGCGCAGCGCGCTGCGCTTCAGCTTGCAGGGGAACCCGATCCGCTCAACGCCAGAACCGCGCGGTGGCGATCAGCGTCTCACGGGCGTCCCCGGCCGCGTCCAGGAGCGTCCTTTGCTACGCGGGAAAAGCACAGCCACAGCATCCGATGCATCGCCGATGCCGAGCCCGGTCAGGACAGCGGGCGCCGTCACCATGTCGTTGAGCATTCCTAATTCGTCCTGCAAGCTCTCGAGTGCCGCGATGAAATGCCTGTGGCGGCGGCGCTCTTGCTTGCGATCGAACAGGGCGGCGGAATCACTGCTCTTCAGCGCCAGCTCCGCCTCGCAGAACGACGATCGACGATCACCGGCCACCACCTCGCCGCGGTCGAGAACCAGTTCGATGACCGCGCTGCTTTCGTGTCCCAGCCCGGCGTTCGACGTTGACGGTAAAGACAGGCGCAAGCCCGGAACCCAGATCGCCGAGGAGCGCCGGGATCGGCGTGGTGTCGTCGATGACGGGCGGGTCGTGCTCCCATTCCGGCCGTGCGAACAGGCCGGCCGCCGGCGCGCCGCCGGCCTTGATCGTCTAGCAGGCTGCGGAAAAACTCTTTCCGGGATGCGTCGGTCGTGATTCAAGTGTCGCGGTGAGTTTTGGGGTGCGGCATGCGCGGCGAGGACGTTCGGACGGATAGCCTGTTTTCCTATGTGAGTTGCGAGGCGCGGGTTCCCCTGGGTCATCCGCTTCGTCCGATCCGCGCTATGGTCGACGAAGTGCTTGAGGTTCTGTCGGGCGATTTCGAGGGGATGTACGCGAAGACGGGTCGCCCCTCGATCGCGCCCGAGAAGCTGCTTCGCGCGCTTCTACTGCAGGTCTTTTATTCGATCCGTTCCGAGCGTCAGCTGATGGAGCAGTTGGACTACAACCTGCTGTTCCGCTGGTTCGTCGGCCTGTCGATGGATGCGACAGTCTGGGACGCCACGGTGTTCACCAAGAACCGCGACCGGCTCCTGGAAGGCGATGTCGCGACCCGGTTCCTGGCTGCGGTGGTGGCGCAGGCCCGAAGCCGCGACTTGCTTTCGGATGATCACTTCTCGGTGGATGGCACGCTGATCGACGCCTGGGCGTCGATGAAGAGCTTCCGTCGCAAGGATGATGGCGATGGACCGCCGGGGCCGGGACGCAATGCCGAGCGCGACTTTCGCGGCGAGAAGCGATCGAACCAGACCCATACCTCGACCACCGATCCCGAGGCGAAGCTCTACCGCAAGGCCAACGGCCAGTCGTCACGCATGGCGTTCATGGGGCATGTGTTGATGGAGAACCGCAATGGCCTGGTAGTCGGTGCCACCCTCACGCAGGCGACGGGCACCGCGGAACGCGAGGCCGCGCTGGCGCTGGTCGATGCGCTGGGAGCCAGCGGCCGTATAACCTTGGGCGCCGACAAGGCCTATGATGCGCGCGAGTTCGTTCGCGAACTGCGCGCCCGCAAAGTCTCACCGCACATCGCCCGCAACGAGCAGATCACGCCCGCCGGCGACCGACGGCGCAGGAGCGCCATCGACGGCCGCACAACCCGCCATCCCGGCTATGCCATCAGCCTGCGCGTCCGAAAGCGCATCGAAGAGGTGTTCGGCTGGACCAAGACCACCGGCGGACTGCGCAAGACCCGCCACAGGGGCACCGATCGCGTCGGATGGGCCTTCATCTTGACCACCGCCGCCTACAACCTCATCCGGATACCCAAGCTGATCGCGGCTGCCTGACCATGCTCGGACTCCGCCTCAAATCGGCGCAGTCCGAGCAAAATGGCCAAAATGGACGCCCGTAACCCCGCGCCGAGGCCCGTCCAAGCCCTCAATCCAATGGACAAAACGGCCGGTTACGCGCGTTTTTCCGCAGCCTGCTAGACCCGCTTGCGCCCGGAGCGGCGGATGCGCAGCGAAAGACCTGCCTGCATCAGCCGGTGATCGCATGTCGAAGTAGATCGACCGTTGACGTGCCTACCTCAGCGTGCCCGCGATCAGGCCGGCAGATTCCAGGACATCAGCGTCCCGCGGACTCAGCAGCTTGAGTTCGACTTCATCCGGCATGGTCACGACCGGTGATATACTGCCAGGAGCTGTCTTGCTGTTCATTCGCCGTTCCTCATCGCGGGAGAGGCGCGATCGTCGGACTCGATCGCGGGGGCATGGGGTTCGGCGTCGCCGACGATCTCCCACGCCGCCATGAACAGCGCGGCAATGGCCGGCCCGATCACGAACCCGTTGAACCCCATCAGTTCGAATCCCCCAAGCGTGGCGACCAGGACGACATAATCGGGCATTCGGGCATCGTGCCCGACCAGGATAGGGCGCACGATATTGTCGACGCTGCTGATGATGACGAATCCGCACAGGAAAAGGGCCACGCCCTGCCAGATCGCGCCGGTAGTCAGCAGGTAGAGCGTTACGGGCACCCAAATGAAGCCGGTGCCGATCGCCGGGAACAGGGAAAACACACCCATCGCCACGCCCCAAAGCAGGGCACCGGAGAGCCCGAGCAACCAGAAGGTCAGGCCACCGACGGTGCCTTGCAGAATGGCGACGATCAGGCTGCCCTTGATCGTCGCGCGAATGACCGCGACGAATTTCGCGACGAGCACCGCGCGCTGATCACGCCTCAGCGGAATAGCGCGCTCGACCCGCGCCGCCAGTCCGTGCCCATCACGCAGCAGGAAGAAGGTCAGGTATAGCATTACGCCGAGGGCGAGGAAGAAGCCGAACGCTCCCTGACCGATGCTGAGTACCTGAACGGCAACCGCGCGAAAGCTGCTCGCAAAACCCTGGCCGAGTTTGGTGCGCAGGTCGCCGACGTCGTCAAGGCCGATGTCGGCGAGCCAGCTTCTGGCCCAGGCTGGCAAATGCCCCTGCGTCTGGACGAACAGCCGTCCGAGATTGATCTGGCCGCTTTGCACGCGGGCGTACAAGTCGGCAGCCTCACGCAGCAGTGCCGCGCCCAGCAGGATTGCCGGCACCACCACCACCACGACAATGATGAGCAGGGTGGCCAGCGCTGCTCCACCCGGACGCCGCGGCATCGCGGCAAGCAGGCGCCTGTTGACCGGTTCGAAGAGCACGGCTGCGATCACCGCCCAGAGGATCGCGCCAGAAAACGGCGCCACAAGCCAGAGGAAGGCGAGCGTGGCGACGGCGACCAGTGCGAGAAGGAAAGTGCGCCCTAACGACATGCCGGACGGAGCGCGCTCGCTCATGCCACCGAGACCCGGCCGCGTCCCTGGCGCGGGGCGAAAGCGGTCAACCTTCGGACCAAGGGCTTGCAGCCTTCGAGCAGTACCAGAAGGACGACGCCGAGGCCGATCGCCAGCGCCATGTCGCTCCAGGCGATCGACCCGAATTTCAGCATGGCCTGCGCCTGCGGCAGGAACAGGATCAAGGCGGTCACGGTCGTGATGGCAGCGCCGACATAGCGCAGCGCGGCATTGTGCCGGATAAGCGCTTCGCCAATCGAGGCGCTGAACGACCGGTTGACCAGGATCAGCGCGACGATCTCGGCGATCAGCGCGAAGAAGGTCAGCGCGCGCAGCTCGACTTCCGGCATCCCCGCCCCGCTCTCGACGAGGAAGACGGTCGCCAGCATCGCGAAGGCGAGACCTCCCTGAAACACGCTCCAGACGATCATCCGCAGCGAGAACAGGGCTTCGGCGGGATCGCGGGGGCGGCGCTTCATGATGTCGTCTTCTTCGCGCTCGGCTTCGAACACCAGGGCGCAGACCGGATCGATCACCATTTCCAGCAGCGCGATATGAATTGGTCCGAACAGGATCGGCAGCCCGAAGAACAAGGGCAACAGCGCAAGCCCGGCGATCGGCACATGGACCGCGAAGATGAAGGCCATCGCCTTGCGGATATTGTCGTAGATTCGCCGTCCGAGCCGAACCGACTGCACGATCGATCCGAAATCATCCTCGAGCAGGACGATGGCCGAGGCCTCGCGCGCGACATCGGTGCCGCGCTTGCCCATGGCCACGCCGATATGCGCGGCCTTGAGCGACGGTGCGTCGTTGACGCCGTCGCCGGTCATCGCGACGATTTCGCCATCTGCCTTGAACGCTTGGACGATGCGCAGCTTCTGCTCGGGCATGATGCGGGCAAAGACGGTGGCGGTCTTCAGGCGCTCGCCAAGCTGGGCATCGTCGAGCGCGATGAGGTCGGCGCCGGTCAGCACGTCGCCATCGGCGATCCCCGCCTGGGTCGCGATCGATCGTGCAGTGGCGGCATAGTCGCCGGTGATCATGACGACGCGAATGCCGGCGCTGCGACATTCCGCGACCGCGCCCGGCACGCTGGCGCGGATCGGGTCGGCCAGACCGACGAGCCCGGTCAACGTATACTCATACGCCTGCTGCGTCGCGGCCCAGTTCCGATCGCGCGGGGTCGCGGTCGCGACGCCGAGGACCCGAATGCCGCGGACTGCCATGGCCTCGACCGCAGCGGCCATCGCAGCATGATCGTGCGGGGCCAGACGGCACAGGCTGGCGATCGCCTCGGGTGCGCCCTTGGCGGAAAGAGTCAGCACGTCGCCGTCGTCCCAAATGTTCGACATCGCCAGCAGATCGGGACGCAGCGCATAGGCATGCGCCAGCGCGCCGGTCGACAGGTCGGTTCCCATCACCGCGCCATGGGCACCATGGAGCGCGATTTCCATGGGATCGGTCGGCTCGGCCGCGCTGGCGAGCGCTGCCGTCTCGATCAGCCGGTGATAAGCCTCAGGGACAGTCGGGCTCGTCCCGAGGGTATGGGTATCGCCCGATGGCAGCCAGAGTTCGGCGACCGACATGCGATTCTCGGTCAACGTGCCGGTCTTGTCGGTGCACAGCACCGTCGCCGATCCGAGCGTCTCGATCGCCGCCGCGCGGCGGGTAAGCACGCCGACTTTGCCGATCCGCCACGCGCCCATCGCGAGGAACACGGTCAGGACGACCGGAAACTCCTCGGGCAGCATCGACATGCCGATCGCAATGCCGGCCAGTACCGCCTCGATCCACCCGCCGCGCAGCAGCCCGAACAGCAATACGACCAGCAGCGCGACCGCACCCCCGCCGATCCCGCACCAGGTGACGATCCGCGTCGTTTCACGGCGGAGGCGCGGCGCCTCGGTATCGAGGGTCGCGAGCGACTGGCCGATCCTGCCTATTTCGCTGCGCGGTCCGGTGGCGAGCACGCGGGCGATGCCGGCGCCGCGCGTGACCAGCGAGCCCGAATAGACAAAGGGCTGACCCTCGCCACCGGGGCGGCGCATGTCGTCCGTCACATCCCGGATCGCCACGACCTTTCCGACCGGCAACGATTCTCCCGTCAACAACGACTCGTCGGCCTGGAGATCGGCCGCCTCGATCAGAATGCCGTCGGCGGCGATGCGGTCGCCCTGTTCGAGCACGATCAGGTCATCGCGCACCACCTCGCGCCCGGCGATGCGGACACGTATCCCGTCGCGAATTACGAGCGCGCGCGGCGCCGAAAGGTCGCGCAGCGCCTCCAGCACATGCTCGGTGCGCGTTTCCTGGATCACGGTGACCGCAACCGAGAACGTGGCGAAGGCCAGCAGGATCAGCGCTTCAGCTAGGTCCCCGAGCAGCAGATAGGCGATGCCGCCGGCCACCAGCAACGCCAGCATCGGCTCGCGCATGACCTCGGCCGCAATGCGCAGAATGGAGCGTTGGCCGGCACGCGGCAGCTCGTTGGGGCCGTCCGCTTTCAGTCGCGCCTGCGCCGCATCGGCAGTCAGGCCGCTTGATCGGCCGCCATCAGTCATCGTCCCGCCTGCTCCCTTCACGTTCGCGGCCTTCGCCCGAGGCGCTGCGATGGCAGCGTGCGCAATTGTCGATGTTGCCGATACCTTCCTCCGCATGCCTGGCGCGAATCTGGTCGGGCTGATGTTCGTGGCAACTGTAGCAGGTGTAACGCGCAAAATTGCCGCCGACATGACAATTGGTGCAACTGGTGTCGTGCGGTCCGGTCAGCGCGAAGAAGCGGGCATGGTCGAAGCTCGCGGGCTTCCAGCCCCTTTGGGTGTGGCACTGCGCGCAGTTGCTTCCCGCCTGGGCGTGCACCGCGGTCGGCGGTGCGCGATGACATGACGCACACCGGTCGCGCAGCTCGGGCCGCAGCAGGTCATGCGCGAAGCTTGCCCGCGCGCTCTTCACCAATTGCGGCCTGTTATGGTCGCTGTGGCAGGCCAAACAGTCAGGCTGCGCGAGTGACTGGTGAAAAGGTACACCACGCCCGCCCGCCCCGATCGGCACCCCTCTGGTGGTCCGGACGCCGATGTCCGCGACCTTGTGGCAGGCGGTGCAGCGATCAGCCGATACGCCCTTGAACGGCACATGGCAGGCAAAGCAGTCGCGGGTGATTCCGGCATGCGCCGGGATCAGCGGGCCGGGAGCAACCATCAGATGCGGCCAGACAAAGGCGAGGGCAATCAGGCCGCACAGATTGACGGCGATCAGCATCAGTCCCCAGCGGCGCATCATTGCCAGCTCCAGAACAGGAAGATCGCGACGATATGGGCGAGTGCCAGAACCGCGAACGCGAGCGTGATCGGCAGGTGGATGACCCGCCACTGCTTGACCGCATCGAAGGTCAGGCTGTCCCAATGCGTCCGTTCTTCAACCTCTGCGGACGACAGCCCCTGCGCCCGCAGCCCGGCGCGGGTCGCCTCGAGCCGCTTGCGCGCCCGCCCGAGCAGGAACTTGCCGGTCAGGCCGCTGGCGACGTTGATCAGCATCGCCCAGACCGCGAGCCAGGCGAGGATCGCGTTGAAATGGATGCCGGCGTGGACGAGGATCAGCAGCGACCCGGCCCAGGCGAGGCGCTCGTGCCAGAGCAGCAGCGTGGCCGGCCTGCCCGAATTGATCAGCTTGTGCTTACGCAGCGAATAGCCCGACGATGCGAGGATCAACAGCACGCCGGGAATGCCGAGGTAGCGTCCGATCCAGACCATACCTGACAGGTGCAGCAGCGCATCGAGCGCCAGCGCGGCGCCGCCGAGCAAAGCGAGCGAGACGTAGAAGGGGATGACCTCCCGGCGCATCAGGCTGGTGCGCCACCCGCTCATGCGTCGAGCACCAGATCGCCGGCCGGCGCGCCGACGCAGAGCAAGCAGCGGCCGGCAGCGATCTCGAAGGACGGCCGTTGCCGATAGCGGACCTCGCCGGTGCCGATCGTGGTTTCGCACGTCCCGCAGCTGCCCGAGCGGCAGCCGGACTCGACCGCGATGCCGTGGCGCTCGGCGAAGTCGAGCAGGTTGGTCTCCTCGCCGGTCCAGCTCAGCGTCCGCCCCGACCGGGAAAAACGCACCTCCAGCGGTCGGTCGAGCAGCTCGGTGGAATCGGCCCCGCTCGACACCAGCGATGCGGGACCGAACGCCTCGAATCGCACCGTTTCGCCAGCGCCGACCCAGGCACGCAAGACGGGAACCAGGCTCGCCATCATCGGCGGTGGCCCGCAGACATAGAAATGGTGGCGCCCTTGCGGCAGGATCCTCTGAAGCAGGGGAATCTCAATGTAGCCCGTCGACTGACAGTCCGGCCCTCCGGCTTCGCTCGGCAATGGGCAGCTCTGAACAATCGTAACCCGAAAATGCGGATGCTGCTCAAGCAGCGCGTCGATTGCCGTCTTGAACACCAGCTCGCGGTTGTCGCGCACGCCGTAGAACAGATGGACCGCACGATCGGGCTGCCTTGCAAGCGCCTCACGCGCCATGGCGAAGAGCGGCGTGATGCCGATGCCGCCGGCGATCAGGACGGCGGGGACGTCCGGCACATCGTTCAGAACGAAGGTACCCGCGGGCGCGCGCAGCTGCACGATCGAACCGGGAAAGACGTGATCGTGGAAATAGCCGGAGACAAGGCCCGGCGGCAGATCTGGCCGGTCGGAGGGCGGCGGGATACGCTTGATCGTGACGCGATAGCTGTCCGGAGCATGGCAATCGGACAGCGAGTAGCAGCGCGTGACCGTCCGGAGGTTGCCCCGGGAATTGGGTAGGTCAAGCTGCACCGTCAGGAACTGTCCGGCCTTGTACGGCGGCAGCGGTGCGCCGTCGACCGGCTCGAGATAGAAGGAGCACTGGCCGAGCGCATCGTCTTCATAGTCGCGGCGGCTTACGCGAAACGCGCGAAGGCCCGCCCATGCCAATTCGCTCCCGGTCGGGCGGATGTCTGCGTTTGCGGCAGCCGTTTGCGCTGCCGAAGCCCTGCGATGAAGCGTCACGGCAATGGCAAGCGCCACCTGAACCAGCAGGATCGTGGAAATATAGCCGAGAAGAGCAAGTGCGGTCACTCGCGCAATCGCCGCAAAGGCTTCGCGCCCGCATGACGGAAGCCGTTCGTCATCACACCGCCGTCCCGACGACCCGCCCGATGCCGGCGGTGAGCGCCATGGCCAGCGCACCCCAGAATGTGACCCGCAAGGTCGCGATCCACACAGGGGCCCCGCCGGCGCGCGCGCCGATCCCACCGAGCAGTGCAAGGAACAGCAGCGATGCGACGGCTTCGATCATGGCCAGCCAGCTGCCGGGCGCGACGATCACAATTCCCAGCGGCAGCGCGGCGCCGGCGGTGAAGGTCGCGGCCGAGGTCAGTGCGGCCTGGATCGGCCGCGCCGTCGTCATCTCCGAAATGCCGAGCTCGTCATGGGCATGGGCAGCGAGCGCGTCCCTGGCCATCAACTGGCGCGCGACGGTGTCGGCGGTCGCCGGATCGACGCCGCGCCGGACATAGATGCCGGCCAGTTCATGCACCTCGGCACCGACGTTGCCCGCTAGTTCGCCCCGCTCGCGCGCGAGATCGGCCTGTTCGGTATCCGATTGCGAGCTGACCGAAACATATTCGCCCGCTGCCATCGACATCGCACCTGCGACGAGGCCAGCAACGCCCGCCACCAATATGTCTGCCGGTTTCGCGGCCGCCGCCGCGACGCCGATGATCAGGCTCGCGGTCGAGACGATGCCGTCGTTCGCGCCGAGCACCGCCGCGCGAAGCCAGCCGATGCGGGAGACGAGATGGCGTTCGGGATTGAGGTGAAGCCTAGTCATCGTCATGTTCGCCCTTCGCAGCCGCGCCGTCGCCCCGTTCGCCCGCCTCGGCATGCGCACCGGGGGTGAAGGCTAGAGGGTCGAGCGTCAGTGCTCCATAAGTAGAAGCACCGATGGCGACCGCGGCGAGCGGAACAGCGAGCGTGGCGGGCGGCCGGGCGTCGGGCACGCCCGGATGCAGGGCCGCACGCTTGCGGCCGGTGATGAATGCGTGAATCAGGTTGTCGCGCGTGATAAGCGACATGGCGACGACCGCGACGACGTGCAGCGCGACCAAGCCGAGCAGGACATTCGCCAGCGCTTCGTGGAGGCCTTCGCCGCCTTCGCCCCGCATCGTCGCGCCGCTGTAGACGATGCCGCCGACCGTACCGAGCAAGGCGACGATCGCCAGGCCGCCAAGCGCGTTATGCCCGATCGACCGCTCGGGCTTGCCGGCGAACAGGCCGCGAAGATGGTGCGCGATCTGCCCGGGCTTCAGGAAATTGGCGAAGCGGGCGTGCTCGCCGCCCACAAGACCCCAGACGAGGCGGAATGCGATGAGCACGGCGGCGACCCAGCCCGCGGGAACATGCCAGGGCGCAAGCGCGCTGTCTTCTTCCGATGACAGGAACGCCACCAGGATCGTGGCGACGAGCAGCCAATGGAACAGCCGCACGGGCAGATCCCAAACGCGGATCGTTGCTGATTGCTGCGAATTGGCAGTCGGTATGTCAGACATGATCACCTCCGTGGTGCGGTGATCCTGGGCTCGACTTCTGACGGAGACCTGACGCCTGGCGCTATTGGCGGTCTGGCGGAGCGTTTCCCCCAAGGTGTCGCGCCCAGTCGATCCGGGTCAGGCCAACGAGCGCGACGATCATTAGAACCTGAATGACGATGCTGGCCGGGCTGGTGAAAGCATCGAGAAGAACGTCGCCCATCGAAGTTTTCTGAATGCTCTTCGCGGTGAATGCGTAGATCGAATAGGAAATGATCCGTCCCGCGAAGAAAGCAATTGTGAAGCCAGCCAGCCGGACGCGGGTCAAGCCGGCGGCTTCGAAAAGTTGCGCGGACGGTACCGGCGAAAGTGCAAAGAGTGCCAGCGCCACAAGGCCACCGCGCTTGTTCCGTTCCAAAGCGGCACGCGCTGCCGCAAGGTTGCGCCGCGTTCGTACCGACACGCGATTGCCGAGAAGCCGGAAGCCAAGCGCAAGCAGGAACCGGCCCGACGCTGCCGCGACCGCTCCCGTCAGGATGATCGCCGGTGTCGACATCTGCGTGCCGAGCCCGAACAGGACGATGATCGACCATGTCGGCGGGCCGAATGCCGGCATCAGGTTCACGCCGAGGACGACGGCAAAAAGAAGAATATAGGGTAGCAGATCAACCTCGATTGCCGATTGCGCCTCGCTTTATCAGGCTCGAGGGCGCGCAGCGAACGAAACACGGAAGAGCGCGCCGCCGCCTGTCGGGTTCTCGACGGTGATGATGCCGCCGTGCGCCTGTGCGAGCCGCTGGACGATGACCTTCGGCGCCATCATTGCCACCACATCCCGTCCGATCTCGGCGAGATCGACAAGCACACATGGCTCGACCGCAAGCGCGTCAGCCTGAGCCAGATTGAGCATCTGGCCGACCAGGCGAGTCATGTGCTGCGTATCGGCCCACGGCCGTGGGCGAGCTGCTCTGCTAAACGTCAGTTATCAGAGGAAAAAGTCGATACGGTGGTCCTTTGCGGACCACCGTGGACAGGCCGGTGGCGGAGACGGAGAGATTCGAACTCTCGATACAGTTTCCCGTATGACGCTTTAGCAAAGCGTTGGTTTCAGCCACTCACCCACGTCTCCGGGTCCATCGGCTGAGGGGCCTATAGCGGGCACTCCCGCATCGATCAATGCAGGTCGATGAGGCTTTTCGCGGCCGCCATTCATTGGCGCGAAAGCGGCGGCATCGTTAAGGTAGCCGGCATGTATGACGGTATGGAGAGGGCGATGCGGGGTGGTTTGGCAGCGTTGATGCTCGGTCTGGCGCTGATCGGCGCCGGGCCCGCACGCGCGCAGGTACGCACGATCGATCCCAACAGCGCGGGTACGATGGCCGCGACGGGCCCGGCACAACGGCCGGCTACGCCGACTCCGCCGCCGCCCGCCGACGACGCGGCGCCGCCACCGGGCGATACGGCGGCCCCGCAACCCCAGCCCGCGGAGGTGCGGAATCCGCCGCCCGCATCGGATACCGAGAAGGCCGCGCGCGAGGCATCGGCCGGCGGCACCTATCAGCAGGACGACGTCCTGGCGGCAGCCGAGGGCGTGTTCGGCAAAGGCGCCGAGGGGCTCGCCAAGCTGATCGAGAAGATCTTCAAGGATCAGGGCCGGCCCAATGCCTATATCGCCGGCCGCGAAGCCGGCGCCGCGGTGGTGGTCGGCCTGCGTTATGGCTCCGGCACCCTTTTCCACAAGGTCGAGGGACAGAGGCCGGTCTATTGGCAGGGACCATCGGTCGGCTTCGATCTGGGCGCGAACGGATCGAAGACGTTCGTGCTGGTCTACAATCTCTACGATTCGCAGGATCTGTTCCGCCGCTTTCCGGCGGCCGAGGGCAATGTCTATGTCTTCGGGGGCTTCACCGCGAGCTATTTGCGGCGCGGCAATATCGTCGTGATCCCGATCCGGCTGGGGGTCGGCTGGCGCCTCGGCGCCAATCTGGGTTACATGCGCTTCCGCGAAAAATCGTCCTGGTCGCCTTTCTAGGCAGCCAGGCCGATCAGGGAAATCTCGCGCCCGTAATCGGGCTCGCCACGGTGCGTCGCGCGGCGATAGCTGAAGAAGCGATCCTCATCGGCATAGGTGTCGAGGCCGAGCGCCTCGACCGTGCGCACGCCGGCGGCCGCGACACGCGCGGCGACATAAGCTTCGATATCGAACTGGTGATGCCCGGGCCGGCCATCGGCGAAGAAGAATTCGTTGGCGGGATCGGCAGCGCAGAAACGATCGCGAAAGCCGTCATCGACCTCATAGGAGGGCCGCGCGATGCAAGGCCCGATCGCCGCGACGATATGATCGCGCCGCGCGCCAAGCTTCTCCATCGCATCGATGGTCGAATCGGTGACGCCACCGATTGCCCCTTTCCATCCGGCATGCGCCGCGCCGACCACCTGCGCTTCCACGTCGGCGAAGAGGACGGGCACGCAATCGGCGGTGAGGATGCCAAGCAGCAGGCCGGGACGATCGGTCACCAGTGCATCCGCATGCGGTCGGGCGTCGTCGGCGATGGGGGCCGTGGCAGTGATCGCGATGGCCGAATGGACCTGATGCACCGTCACTAGGCTCGATCCGGGCAGGACAGCGGCCACCGCCCGACGGCGATTCTCGGCCAGGGCGGCGCGATCATCGCCCGAGCCCAGCCCCACGTTGAGGCCGGCGAGGATGCCGGTCGAAACGCCCCCTTGCCGGCCGAGAAAGCCATGGGGCAGCGCATCGAGGGCGCGGGCGCGGATCGGCTGCGGGAGGGGCTCGGTCATCAGAATCCTGCCGGGTTCGGCCAGTGGGGTGCCACCAATGCCATGCATTTGAACAATTCGCCCATTTCGTCCGCGCCGGTCAGGCGGCGATAGGCGGCGGCGATCTCCTCCGCGCGTTCGGGCGCGCGGCGGGCCAGCGCGGCGGCACGATCGGAGAGGCCGAGCGTGATCAGCCATTGGCCCTGCGCAACCGGCCCGGTCACGCGCGCGCCGCCCGCCGCCCCCGCCGCCCCGAGCGCAGCAAAATCGACATGCGCGGTGAGATCGCGCGCGCCGGGATCGACGAAGGGATCGGCATAAGCGTGCGCGTGAACCGCCTGCAGCGTGTCACCATGCGCGCCCGCTTTATGGCCGTAATCGACGATGATCAGCGCCCCGCCCTGCGTCACCAGACGCTGCGCCAACGCCTGCGCGATCGTTCGACCGGCCGGGGATTGCTCGACGATGGTGCCGGGTTCGGCATCGCGAAGATGGGCCGGGATGTCGTTGCGCGTCATCATTGCCGGTCGTGCAACGAAACCATGATCTACGCGATCCATCATCCGCTCGCACCAGCCGTCCTGCGTCATGACAAACTGGCGTACCGGCAGCGCATCGAAAAATTCGTTGGCGACGATCAGCAGCGGCCGGTCGATCGGCAGGCTGGCGATGGTATCATGCCACCTGGCCTGTGGAAGCCGATCCTCCTGCAGGGCGCGCAGCACCGGGCTCGTCTCGACCAGATGGACCGTCGGCCTGAGCCCCGCCACCGCCATCGCGCGCAACGCATCGACTGCGAGCGTGCCGCGCCCCGGCCCGAGTTCGACATAGGCCGCATCGGGCCGGCCGGCGCGATCCCACAGATCGGCCAGCGCCAGGCCGATCATCTCGCCGAACATCTGGCTGATTTCGGGCGCGGTGACGAAATCGCCGCCTGCGCCAAGCGGGTCGCGCGTCGCATAATAATGCGCGTTGGCGAGGCCCATGAAGCGCTCGATCGAAATCGGGCCCTCGGCCGCGATCAGCGCGGCAATCTCGACAGTCAGGTCAGGCGGCAACACCGTTCGGCTCCGGCGGCGCGATCACGACCGGGCGGTTCTTCGCGGTGGCGATGAAATAGACGCCGACGAGGATCATCGGCGCACTCAGCGTCTGCCCCATCGACAGGCCCCACGGCAGAATGCCGAGCTGGACGTCGGGCTCGCGCACGAATTCGAGGAGGAAACGCGAGCAGCCATAGACGATCAGGAAGGTACCGAGCAGCAAACCGGGCTTGTAGCGCGCCTGGGTCCGCCAGAAGAGGAAGGACGTGATCGCCAGCATCAACAGCCCTTCGAGCCCCGCCTCGTAAAGCTGGCTCGGATGGCGCGGATAGGGGCCGGCATCGGCGCCCGGAAATACGACCGCCCATGGGACGTCGGTGATCCGCCCCCACAATTCGCCGTTGATGAAATTGGCGATGCGGACGAGGAAGATCCCGAACGGCGCGCAGCAGGCGACGTAGTCGATGAAGCGCAATGTCGAGAGGCCGTTGCGCCGGCACAAGAGCCATGTCGCGATCACCACGCCGAGCGCGCCGCCATGGAAGGCCATGCCGCCATCCCACAGGCGGAACACCTGCAGCGGGTCCTTCAGCATCCACGGATTGTAGAAGACGACATAAGCGATCCGCCCGCCGAGCAGGATGCCGAGCGTCGCATAGAAGACGAAATCGTCGGCATGCCGCCGCGCCATCGGCGCACCCGGCTGGGCGATCAATTTGGTGAGATACCACCAGCCGATCAGGATACCGCCGATATAGCCGAGCGAATACCAGCGGATCGGCAACGGCCCGACATGAAACGCTACCGGCGAAAGGTGGAGGTTCGCGAACTGGATGTGGCCGGCAGCGGTTGCCGCAAGGCTGACGAGGCTCATGGACGCGCTTTAGCGGGGATGGCGGCGGCTGGGAACCGTCTGGCTCACCGCGGCGTGCCTATCTCGAACAGCAGCGGCCAGTCTTTCCCCGTCACATAGAGTTTGCCGGTCTTGCGGTCATAGGCAATGCCGTTCGGCACCGCCTCGCTATTGCCGCTATCGACCTGCGCCCAAAGCGATCCGACATCGATCCAGCCCTTCACATGGCCCGTCTGCGGATCGATCCGCGCGATCCGGGCGGTCTGCCAGATATTGGCCAGGATCTCGCCATGCACATATTCAAGCTCATTGAGCATCGACACCGGCTCGCCCTCGGCGGTGACGGTGATCCGCTTCACCACCTTCATCGATCCGGGCTCGAGCACGCGCAGCACGGGCGTGCCGTCGGACATGATGATGTGGCGGTCATCCCGAGTCATCGCCCAGCCCTCGCCCGCATAGCTCCAGCCACCGATCCGGCGGAGGCTTTTCAGGTCCCAGACGAAGCCGGTGCCACCATGCCAGACAAAGCTGTAGAGCGTGTCGCGCCAGTCGACGATGCCCTCGCCGAACAGGCCGGGCGGGATCTGCACGCTCCGCACCGTGCGGCCGGTGGCGAGCTCCTTCTTGCGGATGAAGCTCCGACCGTCATAGCCAGTGCTTTCGTAGAGCCAGCCGTCGCGGATCAGGAGACCCTCGGTGAAGGCCTGGGTGTCGTGCGGATAGCTGCGGATGACACGCGCGATCTCGACAGGAAGCGCGGCATGCAGCGGCATCGCCGATACCAGAGCGGCGATGCCGAGTATCCAGGTGCGGATCAGGTTCAAAGGAGGTGCCCGGGCACTGAAAGGGAGCGCGGCTCTAGCCCGCCTCGGCAGCGCCCGCCAGAGCGCTGCCGAGGCCGTTGGTCAGAACCGGAATACCTTCTCCGCATTGGTCTGCATTAGCATCATCTTATGCTCGTCGCTGATCGACAGCCGGTCATAAGCCGCCACTTCGTCGGGCGCCTGCTGATACGGATAGTCCATCGCATAGAGCACGCGCTCGGGCCCGAGTACGTCCATGCAAAATTTGATCCCCGGCTCCCATCCCACCCCGCTCGTGGTCACCCAGATATTGTTGTGGAAATACCAGGATACCGGGTGCTTGAGCTTCACCGCCGGCTGGCCGCCGCGCAGGCCGGGCACGCCGTCGGCATTGTTCTGCATCCAGTCGAACCGGTAGAGATGGAGCGGCAGACATTCCCCGAGATGGCCGATGACGAGGCGGAAGTTCGGATATTTGTCGAACGCGCCCGAGAAGATCAGCCCCATCGTGTGAAGCCACACGTCGTGCGGGAAGCCGCCCAAGGCGCCGAAGAAGCCGCGATCCGAATAGGGCTTGCCGTAATAAGGCGCGGTCGGGTGGATGTAGAGCGCGGCATCATTCTCGGCGAGCGCGGCGATGATCGGCTCGTAAGCCGGTTCGTCGAGATAGTGGCCGCGGAAATGCGAATTGAGCACCGCGCCGGCGAGCTTCAAATCCTTCATGCCGCGCTCGATCTCGGCGACGGCACCATCGACATCCTGCGGCTGGAAAGCGAGGCAGCCTGACAGGCGATCGGGATATCGGGCGCAGGCTTCGGCGAGCCGGTCATTCGCCAGCCGCGCGAGCGCGGTGCCCTCCTCGGGCTCAAGGCATTGGACGCCGGGTGCGGTCAGCAGCAGGAGCTGCCGGGCGATCCCGAACTCGTCCATATGCGCGATGCGGCCCGGGCCGATATCCTGCAGCAGCCGCTGGGTCTCGGGCATGCCGGCGAACATCCCGCCCATCCGCAGCCCGGCATCCTCGGGATATTTGCCGCTCTCGATCAGGCGGACATGCGCCTCGGTCAGCTCGGGGATCGTCCAGGCTTCCTCGGTCGCGATACGCTTGTAGGGTGCCTGCTTGTCGATCTTCGCCGGCGGGGGCGCCAGGCCGATCCGGGCATGGGTGCCGCGCTCATAGGCATAACCGCGCAGCCCGAACGGCGTGCCGTCGGGCAGAAGGTCATCGCTCTCCATGGTTGCGCCTTTCTTACTGCTTGGGCTTGATCATGTGGCGGGCGACGGTCGGGTGGACCCAGTGAACGGGAAAATCCTGCCGATAGGGCCAGGTCGGGCGGACGACGTCGAGCAGTTCGTCGGGGCCGAGCGGATCTTCGGGGAACAGCACCTGCGCCTGATGGAGATGCGCGTCGGTATGGGCCCAGCCGGTCTCATACTCGGCCTGCCATTGCAGCCGGTAATCCAGCCGCTTGATCTTCCACACGCCGTTCTCACGGACATAATCATTCTCGTACATGCCCGATTCCATGAATTGCTGGGGCACGCCGGCGGGCTTGAACTTGCGGATATCGTGGCTGCCGCCGAGCAGGACACCGCGGAAGCGGCCCTTGGCGGTCTGGCGATCGTCGGCGACGGTGACGACGTCCTGCATCTGGATATGATCGAACAGGAAGCCGTCGTCGGCGCCCTCGCGCCCCTCGTTGAAGAGGTTCAGGATCCAGTCGATATAGACGCGGCGGATGCCCTTATGGCCTTTGTAGAGGCCCGAGAGGAACACGACCTCGCCATCCTCGGCGAACAGGTTCACCACGTCCTCATAGTGGCAATAATCGATATAATAGCCGTAGGCGAACTGGAGCCGGCGGATATCGGTGATGTCCTCGAGCTTGCCCACGCGATTGGCGAGCGCCTCGTTGGCGGCGCGCAGTTCCTCAATCTCGGTCATGTGGGCTTTTCCTCTCGCTTATGACGATGTGCGGGTGTTATTAACGATTGTTAGAAAATGGCACAACCCGACAGGGTGATGGCGGAGAGGTCGATGGAATTTCAGGGCAAGGTAGCATTCGTGACCGGCGCCGTCACCGGCATCGGGCTCGGCATCGCACAGGCGCTCGGCCTGGCAGGCATGAAGCTGGCGCTCGCCTATCGCAACGAGGCGCATAAGGAGCAGGCCGCGGCGTGGTTCGCCACGCAGGGGCTGGAAGCGCCCTTGTTCGTGAAGCTCGACGTCGCCGATCGCGATCAATGGGTCGTCGCGGCCGACGCGGCCGAGGCGCACTTCGGCAAGATCCATGTGCTGGTGAACAATGCCGGCGTCAGCGTCTTCGGTCCGACCGACGAGGCGAGCTATGCCGATTTCGACTGGATCATGGGTGTCAATTTCGGCGGCTGCGTCAACGGCCAGGTGACGATGATCCCGCGCATCAAGCGCCATGGCGAGGGCGGGCATATCGTCAACGTCGCCTCGATGGCGGCGTTCATCTCGGGCCCGCAGGCGGGGATCTATACTGCGAGCAAGTTTGCGGTGCGCGGGATGACCGAGTGCCTGCGCTACAATCTGGCCCCCTACGGGATCGGCGTATCCCTGATGTGCCCAGGCCTCACCCGCACCAATGCGTGGGATTCGGCGCTGAAGCGTCCCGCCGAATTCTCCGACAGCGGCTTCGCGCCGGCGGACCGCGCCGAGCTCGAGCAGTTCGGCACCGGTTTCGATCTCGGCATGGATCCGTTCGAGGTGGGTGAGAAGACGCTTGCCGGCATGCGTGCCAACAAGGGCCTGATCCTGACTCACCCCGAGCATGGCGAGGATATCCGCGAAATCTACGAAACGACGATGGCGGCGCTGCCGGAGGGCGACGTGCCCGAAGGCCGGCTCCATATCGAACGGCTGCGGCGCGAGGCGAACCGCGCTGCGGCGGCCGGCGCCAAGATCGGGCTCGGCGACCTTACCTGATCCGGAGCATTATAGGTTGAATCCGAGGCCACAACCTCCGTTCGTGTCGAGCGTAGTCGAGACACGTTAGCGCGTAGCGTCCCTCGACTTCGCTCGGGACGAACGGCTTTCGTTCTGCACCCTTTACGCGTCCAGCTTGCGGCCGAATGCGACGAAGGCGGTGACCAGCCAGGGGACGAGCACGACCGACAGCACGACCTTGGCGATCATCTGGCCGGTCATCAACGCCAGGATCGGGCGTTCGCCGCCGAACGAGATCGAGATGAACAGCAACGTATCGATGATCTGCGAGGCCGCGCTCGCGATCATCGCACGCAGCCACACCAAGCGCCCTTCGCCCTGGCTCAACTTGGCGAAGATCAGCACGTTGAGCGTCTGCGAGGTGCCGTAGGAGATCAAGCCCGCGAGCATCATCCGTCCGCCCTGGCCGACCACGATCGGGAAGGCCTCCTTGAGCGGGGGATACATGTCTGGATCGGCCGGCAGCGCCAGCACGACCTGCATCAGCGCCATCGACACGAGCAGCGGTACGAACCCGATCCGCACCAATTTGTCGGCGACCGCGCGGCCGTGCAGTTCGGCGGTCGCGCTGCCGAGGATGACGAGGATCAGGAAACCGAAGATCCCGGCCTCCACTTTCAATGGCCCGATCGCCACCTGCTTGGCACCGAGCACGCCGGCGATGCAGACCATGCCACCGTAGAGCAGGGCAAAAACGAATAATGAGCGGGAGAGCGGGAGCGCGGGTTTTTCCATCCGGCCGGAGCGTAATGGTTCGCGGAGGTGTGTCATCCGAAAAGTGCGGTCGGGATTCTCCCTACCGCGTCGGCACCGGCTCCGGGCCCGAATAATCGTAGAAGCCCTTGCCGGTCTTCCGCCCGAGCCATCCCGCATCGACATATTTCACGAGTAACGGCGCCGCGCGGAACTTGGGATCGCCCGTACCGTCATGGAGGACGCGCGCGATTTCGAGACAGGTGTCGAGCCCGATGAAATCGGCCAAGGTCAGCGGCCCCATCGGATGGTTGAGGCCCAGGCTGACCGCGGTATCGATATCGCGCATGTTGGCGACGCCCTCACCCAGCGCGAAGATCGCTTCGTTCAACATCGGGATCAGCACGCGATTGACGATGAAGCCGGGCGCATCGTTGGCATGCACCACCGTCTTGCCGAGCGATCGGGCATAGGCCTCGACCGCGGCGACGGTCGCATCGGCGGTGGCGAGCCCGCGGATCAGTTCGATCGGCTTCATCACCGGCACCGGATTGAAGAAATGAACCCCCATGAAGCGCGCCGGATCCGGGGTCGCCTGCGCCAGTCGGGTGATCGGGATCGAGGAGGTGTTGCTGGCGAGGATCGCGTCGTCGCGCATCACCTTGCCGACCTCTCCGAAAATCACGCGCTTGATCTGCTCGCGCTCGGTCGCCGCCTCGATGATCAGATCGGCGTCGGTGAAGGCGGCATAATCGCCCTGCGGCTCGATCCGGGTGAGCGCGGCATCGGCATCGGCCGATGTGATCTGCTCCTTCTCGACCGCGCGGGCGAGGCGCTTGGCGATCCCGGCCTTGCCCTTCTCCGCCTGCGCCAGCCCGATATCGGAGACGAGCACCCGATAGCCCGCCTGCGCCGACACCTGGACGATTCCCGCCCCCATCTGGCCCGCACCGATTACGCCGATCGTCTTCATGCCACACTCCCCAACCTGATCAGCCCCGAATCCTGATCCGTTCGTGTCGAGTAGCGCGGAGCTTGTCGAGACCCGGCTCGATACATAGTCGACCAGCGGCTCGACTAATGATCAGGGCGCCATCGGCTCGGGCCTGGCCTCGGCAAGGATCAGCGAGAACATGTCGCGCGCGTCGCTCCACTCACGGATCGGGGTCCAACCGCCGGCCGCAAGCAGCAGTCGCGCGCTGCGTGGACTATATTTGTGGCTATTTTCCGTGTGGATCGTCTCGCCCTTGCGCATGGCGAAATGATGGCCCGCGACGCCGAATCGCACATCGCGGGTCGCCTCCAGATGCATTTCGATCCGCGACCACAAATCGTTCCACACCGCACGATGGCGAAAAGCATCGACCGGCACATCGCCTTCGAGCTCGCCGTTGATACGGTGAAGCAGGTTGAGATTGAACGCCGCGGTAGTGCCGGCCGCATCGTCATAGGCGCGGACGAGGACCCCTGTGTCCTTCACCCGATCCATGCCGATCAGCAGCATCGCATGCTCGCCCAAAGTGCCGATCATGCCGCGCAACAGATCGATGCCCGAACGCGGCACCAAATTGCCGATCGTCGATCCCGGAAAGAAACCGAGCTTGGGAAGCGCTGCGACCTGTGGCGGCAGCGCGACCGGGCTCATGAAATTCGCCTCGACCGGATGAACGGGCAGCCCGGGAAAGGCCTGGGACAGGCCGGCGGCGGCTTCACGCAGGAATTCACCCGAAATGTCGATCGGCACATAGGCTGTGGGATCGATCGCGCCCAGCAGGCGTGGCGTCTTCATCGACGACCCCGATCCGAACTCGATCACCGCACGGCCGCTCCCAACAATGCTGCCCACCTCGCCGCAATGGGCCTCCAGCAGGCCGGTCTCGACCCGGGTGGGGTAATATTCGGGAAGTCTGGTAATCTCTTCGAACAATTCCGATCCGCGACGATCGTAGAACCAGCGTGCGGGAATCGCCTTGCGCGGAGCGGACAGGCCGTGGATCACATCGGCCAGAAACGTCGGATCGGCCAGGGTTACGGCCGGGCGGGCATCGTCAATCCGGAACATCAGAGATCCTTTGCCAGCCGCACGCCGGTGAATTGCCAGCGCTGCCATGGATAGAAGAAATTGCGATACGACACCCGGCTATGCCCCCGCGGCGTGGCGCAGCTCGCACCTTTGAGGACCGACTGCCCGCTCATGAACTTGCCATTATATTCGCCGACAGCCCCTTCGACCGGCGTGAACCCGGGGTAGGGAAGGTAGGCGCTGCCGGTCCATTCCCATACATCGCCAAACATCTGGCCGGGGGAATCGCTCCTCGTCCCGGCGCGCGGACGGACCGGACCGGCGGCGTCGAGCTGGGTGCCGGCAGCGGGATCGCAATTGCGGGCCGCATCCTCCCACTCCGCCTCGGTCGGCAGGCGCGCACCCGCCCAGCGGGCATAAGCGTCGGCCTCGTAATGCGCGATGTGGGTGACGGGCGCGGCAGGGTGGAGCGGGTGGAGCCCGTCGAGCCCGAACGCGCTCCAATCGGCTACGTCCTTGCCCGGCCCGTCACGACGCCAGTAGAGCGGCGCCTCGATCTTCTCGCGCCCGACCCACGCCCATCCGTCTGAAAGCCAGAATTCGGGCCGGCTATACCCACCGTCGGCGATGAACCCGACCCACTCGACGTTGGTGACCGGCCGATCCGCAATGGCGTGGGGGTGAAGCAGCACGCGGTGGCGGGGGCCTTCGCAATCGAAGGCGAAGCCGAAACCGGCATGGCCGATCTCGACGATGCCGGTGCGGCCTTCATTCCAGTCCATCGGCTCCGGCATCGGCACGGGTCGATCGCGCGCAATGCTCCAGACCGCGGGATCGATCGGATTGGCCGCGAAGCTTGCAAGCAGATCGGTCAGCAGCAATTCCTGATGCTGCTGTTCGTGATTGATGCCGAGCGTGATCAAGTCGGTCGCGCCTTGCGACAGCTTGGGCAGCGCCCGCTCGATCGCGTCGTCGACCACCTGCCGCCACGCCAGGATCTGATCGAGACCCGGCCGGGCGAGCATGCCCCGGCGGGCGCGCGCATGCCGGGCGCCTTCCGCCTCATAGTAGCTGTTGAACAGATAAGCGAAATGCGGATCGAACGCCCGATAGCCCGCGACATGATCGCGCAACACGAAGGTTTCGAGGAACCAGGTGGTGTGTGCCAGATGCCATTTGGCAGGCGAGGCATCGGGGTGCGCCTGGATCGTCGCATCGGCGTCCGACAAGGTGGCGACGAGCGCCGCGCTGAGATCGCGGGTCTTGCGATAGGCCGTGAGGAGTTCGGGCCAATCGGAAATCGGTTCTGCGCGCGTGGCCATCTCGTTTCCTTTGGAGCCCCCGCCAGAACTCGTCGTAGGCAAATGGGTTGCCTCGACAAGGCGCATATTCTCTTTTTGTTCTATGCGCCGGCAGCTCAGCCCCGGGTCGCGCCCGGCTTCCACAGGATGTCGCCGCCGGCTCGTAGGTTCACCAGGCGCGCCATCACGAAAAGGTGATCGGACAGGCGGTTGATGTAGGCCAGCGCCTGCGGGTTGAGCGCCACCTCGGCCGCGGCGGCGACAGAAGCACGTTCAGCCCGGCGCGTGATGGCGCGCGCGCGGTGCAATTCGGCAGCGGCGATCGAGCCGCTTGGCAGGATGAAGGACGTGAGCGGCCCCAGCCCCTCGTTCATCGCGTCGATCTCCTGCTCGAGCCGCTCGACCTGACCAGGGGTGATCCTCAGGGCCATGTCGCTCGGGCTGAAATCTTCGCCCGGTGTCGCGAGATCGGCACCAAGATCGAACATCTCGTTCTGGATCCGGCCAAGCATCGCGCGTTCCGCACCCTCGCCCAGATGACAGAGCGCGACGCCGATCGCGCAATTCGCCTCGTCCACTTCGCCGATCGCAGCGATCCGCGCCGACGCCTTGCTGACGCGCGATCCATCGACCAGCCCGGTATCGCCGGCATCGCCGGTGCGGGTGTAGATTCGATTGAGCTTGACCACCCGATCAGCCGGCGTGGCCGCGTGCCATCAGCAGGAACAGCACGACGAAGACGATCGCCAGCGCCTGGAACTGGACGCGGCGCCACATCATCTTGTTCTGGGCGAGACCGGATTTGCTGGGTCCCGTCCCTTCGATATCCTCGCGGCTGGTTTTGAGCATGATGATCACGCCGCGGACGATCGACACGACTGCGCCGATCGCGGCGAGGATGATCAGGATGAAGAGGAAGGTCTGCATCTTTTCGATCTAAGCCTCCAGCAAGCGGAATCCAATGGGCAGTCTCCCGGCGCGCAGATCGTCCACCAGCGTCGGGCCATCGACCCCGTCGGCGCGCAGCCGATCCAGCCCGGCCGAGGCCTCACGCTTGGCAAGCCGCCGCCCGTCGGGGCCGGCGATCAGGGCATGGTGGAGATATGCCGGTTCGGGCAGCCCCAACAGCGCCTGCAGGATGCGCTGGACGTGGGTCGACGCGAACAGGTCCATCCCGCGCGTCACCAGATTGACCGCCATCGCAGCATCGTCGACGACGACCGCAAGGTGATAGCTGGCTGGCCGATCGCGCCCCTTGAGAATGATGTCGCCGAGCGCATCCGGATCGACCGCGATCCTGCCTGCCCGAACGTCGCTCCACCAAAGCGCGCCAACCCGCGCCATCGCCTTGCCGACATCGAGGCGCCAGCTATGCAATTCGGTCTGGGCCCGCGTCGCCGCGACATCGGCGGGAATAGGACGGCAGGTACCGGGGTAGATCGGGCCGTCTGGTCCATGCGGCGCCGATAGGCTCGCCGCCACCTCACGCGCGATATCGGCGCGCGAGCAGAAACAGGGATAGGCCAGGCCGTCGGCGACGAGCTGGTCGAGCGCCGCCTGATAGAGCGCCAGCCGTTGTGACTGGACGACGAGCGGCGGATCCCAATCCACCCCCAGCCACGCCATGTCGTCGAGGATCGCAGCGTGATATTCGGGCCGGCAGCGCGTGATATCGGTATCCTCGATCCGCAACCGGAACTGCCCGCCCGCGTCCCGCGCGGCATCGTGTGCACGCACCATCGAATAAGCATGGCCGAGGTGAAGCCGCCCGGTGGGGCTCGGGGCGAATCGCGAAACTATAGACATGTGGCAAAATGGCACTTGACCGTGAGTCGCGGCAATGTTGTCATGCTGCCGTCACGCGGCTCTGGCAGGCGGCGGGGCGACGGAGACGCGGCCTGATGGCCCTGCCTCCCGAGTGCGACGGGCCGGTTGGTCATCTCCAGGACGTGGGCTCCGCCGAAGCGGAGGCCATGGTCGTTTCATGTATCATCCCGATCTGATCAGACATCCCGACAGTTGCCCGTCGCTGGTGTTGAACGCCGATTATACCCCACTCTCTTATTATCCGCTCAGCATCTGGCCGTGGCAGACCGCGGTCAAGGCGGTGTTCCTCGAGCGCGTGGACATCGTCTCGCATTACGAGCGCGAGGTGCGCAGCCCGACGCAGGCGATCAAGCTTCCGTCGGTCATCGCGCTGCGCCAATATGTGCGCCCCTCAGCACATCCGGCGTTCACGCGCTTCAACCTGTTCCTGCGCGATCGCTTCTGCTGCCAATATTGCGGCAGCCTTTCGGACCTGACCTTCGACCATGTCGTCCCGCGTGCCCAGGGCGGCCGCACGACCTGGGAGAATGTCTCGACCGCCTGTGCGCCCTGCAACCTGCGCAAGGGCGGTCGCACCCCGCGCCAGGCACATATGACCCTGGCCGAGGCGCCCTATCGCCCGACCAGCTGGCAGCTGCAGGAGAACGGCCGGAGCTTTCCGCCCAACTATCTCCACGACAGTTGGCGCGACTGGCTTTACTGGGACATCGAATTGGAGGCCTGAGCCTCCGCATTCGATGGAGTAAGCCGTGAGCGCGGATAGCGCATTCCAATGGGACGATCCCTTCCTGCTCGAGGACCAGCTCGGCGAGGAAGAGAGGATGATCCGCGATACCGCCCGCGCTTATGCGCAGGAGAAGCTCGCGCCGCGCATTCGTGAGGCCTACGCGCACGAACATACCGATCGCGCGATCTTCGACGAGATGGGCGCACTCGGCCTGCTCGGCGCGACCTTGCCCGAGGAGTTCGGCGGGGTGGGGGCCTCCTACATCTCCTATGGGCTGGTCGCGCGCGAGATCGAGCGGGTGGATTCGGGCTATCGGTCGATGATGTCGGTCCAGTCGAGCCTCGTCATGTTCCCGATCCATGCCTACGGATCGGACGAGCTGCGTTCCCGATATCTGCCCCGGCTGGCGAGTGGCGAGCTGGTCGGCTGTTTCGGCCTGACCGAGCCCGAGGCCGGCTCCGATCCCGGCGGCATGCGTACGCGCGCCGAGAAGATCGACGGCGGCTATCGCCTGACCGGCGAGAAGATCTGGATCACCAATTCACCGATCGCCGACGTCTTCGTCGTCTGGGCGAAATCGGATGCGCATGACGGCAAGATCCGCGGCTTCGTGCTCGAAAAGGGCATGAAGGGCCTGTCCGCGCCCAAGATCGAGGAAAAGCTGTCGCTCCGCGCGTCGATCACCGGCGGGATCGTGATGGAGAGCGTCGAAGTGCCCGAGACCAGCCTGCTGCCCAACGCGCAGGGGCTGAGCGGGCCGTTCGGCTGCCTCAACCGCGCGCGCTACGGCATCGCCTGGGGCGTGATGGGTGCGGCCGAGGATTGCTGGCATCGCGCGCGTCAATACACGCTCGACCGGCGCCAGTTCGGCCGCCCGCTTGCCGCGACCCAGCTCGTCCAGAAGAAGCTGGCCGACATGCAGACCGAGATCGCACTCGGGCTGCAGGCCGCATTGCGCGTCGGACAATTGTTCGACGAAGGCCGGATGGCGCCCGAGATGATCAGCCTGATCAAGCGGAACAATTGCGGCAAGGCGCTGGATATCGCGCGGGTCGCGCGCGACATGCATGGCGGCAATGGCATCACCGGCGAATTCCACGTGATCCGCCACGCCCAGAATTTGGAGACCGTGAACACCTATGAGGGCACGCACGACATCCATGCCTTGATCCTCGGGCGCGCCCAGACCGGCCTGCAGGCGTTTCAATGAGCGAGGATCCCTTCAAGCTGTTCGCCGCCTGGTTCACCGAGGCGCGCGCGTCCGAGCCGAACGATTCCAACGCGATGGCGCTCGCCACGGCCGGTGCGGACGGGCAGCCGTCGGTGCGGATGGTGCTGTTGAAGGGGCACGATGCACGCGGCTTCGTCTTCTACACCAACCTCCACAGTCGCAAGGCGCGCGAGCTGATCGACGGGCGCAAGGCCGCGTTGCTGTTCCATTGGAAATCGCTGCGGCGGCAAATCCGGATCGAAGGCCCCGTCACCGGCGTATCATCCGACGAAGCCGATGCCTATTTCGCGACGCGCGGGCGCGATTCCCAGCTGGGGGCATGGGCGTCGGATCAGTCGCAACCATTGCCATCACGCGCGGTGTTCGAAGACCGGTTCGCGGCGATGCAGGCGCGCTTCGATGGCGAGGATGTCCCGCGCCCGCCGCACTGGTCGGGCTTCCGCGTGAACCCGGAGCGCATCGAATTCTGGCAGGATCGCGCCCACCGCCTCCATGAGCGGCGGCTGTTCACCCGCGCCGGCGATGGCTGGACCGAAGGATTGCTCTACCCGTGACGACCCTCCCCTTCTTTCATGTCGACGCCTTCGCCCATCGCCCATTCTCGGGCAATCCGGCGGCGGTGATGCCGCTCGACGCATGGCTCGACGACGCGACCCTCCAGGCCATCGCGGAGGAGAATAATCTTGCCGAGACGGCCTTCACGATACCAGCGACAGGTGACGCGGATTACGAACTGCGTTGGTTCACGCCGACGGTGGAAGTGGCGTTATGCGGCCATGCCACGCTCGCTTCGGGCCATGTGCTGATCGGTGACAAGGATGTGGTGCGTTTCCGCACGCGCCAGTCGGGCATCCTTTCGGTGGCCCGCGACGGCGACGGCTACCGCCTGTCGCTGCCGATCTGGAGGGTGGCGGCTAAGCCATTGCCCGGGATCGTCGCGGCGCTCGGCGGCGATCCGATCGAGACGCTCTGGCACGAGGCGGGATATTCGCTCATCCGCTACGCCGACGAAGCGGCGGTGCGCGCTTTGAAACCGGACTATCGCGCGCTCCAACCGCTCGGCGATTTCCTCTACATCGCCACCGCGCCGGGCACCGAGACCGATATCGTCAGCCGGGCCTTCGCGCCCGGCGCCGGGATCGACGAGGATCCGGTCACCGGATCGGCACACGCGATCCTGACGCCCTATTGGGCCGAACGACTGGGGCGCGACAGTTTCACCGCCTATCAGGCATCCAGGCGCGGTGGCTACGTGACCTGCCGTCTCGACGGCGATCGGGCAATATTGGGCGGTGCGTGCCGGACGGTGATCGAGGGTCGCTTCGCGATCTGAAGCGATATTGCTTCTGCCCGGGGCATCGCCATCTGACCGCAGAGAAGGCCGTCCTCCGGGCGGTGCAAAGCCACGGAAGACTGCATGAAGAAAATCGGATTCCTGTCGTTCGGCCATTGGTCCGCCTCGTCGCAATCGGCCACGCGATCGGCCTCGGACGTACTCCTCCAGTCGATCGATCTGGCGGTGGCCGCCGAGGAGCTCGGCGCCGACGGCGCCTATTTCCGGGTCCACCATTTCGCGCAGCAACTCGCCTCCCCCTTCCCGTTGCTGGCGGCGGTCGGCGCGCGGACCAGCCGCATCGAGATCGGCACGGGCGTGATCGACATGCGCTACGAGAACCCGCTCTACATGATCGAGGATGCCGGTGCCGCGGACCTCATCAGCCGTGGGCGGCTTCAGTTAGGGATCAGCCGCGGCTCGCCCGAGCAGGTGATCGAAGGCTGGCGCCATTTCGGCTATGTGCCGGCCGAGGGCGAGAGCGATGCCGACATGGGCCGCCGCCATGCCGAGATCTTCCTGAACCTGCTGCGAGGCCAGGGTTTCGCCAAGCCGAACCCGAATCCGATGTTCGCCAATCCGCCCGGCCTGCTCAGGCTCGAACCACACTCGCCTGGCCTAAGGGAGCGTATCTGGTGGGGATCCGCCTCTGACGCGACCGCGGTTTGGGCGGCGAAAGCCGGCATGCATCTGCAGAGCTCCACCCTCAAGGCCGACGAGACCGGCGAGCCGTTCCATATCCAGCAGGCGAAACAGATCCGTCGCTACCGCGAGGCGTGGGCGGAGGCCGGCCATCAGCGCACGCCGCGCGTATCGGTGTCGCGGTCCATCTTCGCGCTCATGAACGATCAGGATCGTGCCTATTTCGGCCGCGGCGAGAGCAGCGACCAGGTCGGGTTGATCGACAACATGCGCGCGGTGTTCGGCCGCTCTTATGCTGCCGAACCGGATAAGCTGATCGAGCAATTGCGTTCGGACGAAGCCATCGCCGAAGCGGATACATTGCTCCTGACGGTGCCCAACCAGCTCGGCGTGGCGTACAACGCCCATGTCATCGAGGCGATCCTGACGCATGTCGCGCCCGCGCTCGGCTGGCGATGAGATGTGGGACGGCAAAAAGCCCGCTGGGTCGTTGGACCTGCGGGCTTTTTGTTGGTTGCGGGGACAGGATTTGAACCTGTGACCTTCAGGTTATGAGCCTGACGAGCTACCGGGCTGCTCCACCCCGCGCCAGGGTGTTTGCCGGAGACGCGAACGCCCCCGCGTTGGGTTCTCATCGAAGTGCTACTTCGACGGGGCCCGTTGGCGGGGGTGCTGCGACCCGCGAGCGGGTTTGCATGACATGTGGATGGGTTCTGGATCTGTTGGGCACTGGCTTCAAAGCCTGGCGGCGACCTACTCTTCCATCGCTTAAGCGATAGTACCATTGGCGCAGTCTGGTTTCACGGCCGAGTTCGGGATGGGATCGGGTGGGTCACAGACGCTATGACCACCAAGCTATGGGGCCAGTGTACAACAGATATTTGGGTCAAAATCGATGCGTGCACCACTATGTGAGTGAACCAGATCAACGATGGCTTTTCAGCCTTGTCATTGATGGTGGAACTCTCAAGCGCGAATAGAGCAATTAGTATCGGTTAGCTCCATGGGTTACCCCACTTCCACATCCGATCTATCAAGGTCGTGGTCTTCGACCGCTCTAAGATATCTTATCTCGAGGGAGGCTTCCCGCTTAGATGCTTTCAGCGGTTATCCCTTCCATACATAGCTACCCTGCTGCGCTCTTGGCAGAACGACAGGTGCACCAGAGGTATGTTCATCCCGGTCCTCTCGTACTAGGGACAAGTCCTCTCAAATATCGACGCC
Source organism: Sphingomonas sp. MMS24-J13 (assembly GCF_044905095.1). Classification (NCBI taxonomy): domain Bacteria; kingdom Pseudomonadati; phylum Pseudomonadota; class Alphaproteobacteria; order Sphingomonadales; family Sphingomonadaceae; genus Sphingomonas; species Sphingomonas sp. MMS24-J13. The sequence continues at coordinate 3,989,380 of NZ_CP173258.1, read as the reverse complement.
CACGGCAGATAGGGACCAAACTGTCTCGCGACGTTCTGAACCCAGCTCACGTACCACTTTAATTGGCGAACAGCCAAACCCTTGGGACCTGCTCCAGCCCCAGGATGTGATGAGCCGACATCGAGGTGCCAAACAACCCCGTCGATATGAGCTCTTGGGGGTTATCAGCCTGTTATCCCCGGCGTACCTTTTATCCGTTGAGCGATGGCCCTTCCACGAGGGACCACCGGATCACTATGACCGACTTTCGTCTCTGCTCGACTTGTCAGTCTCGCAGTCAGGCTGGCTTATGCCATTGCACTCTAACAGCCGGTTTCCAACCGGCCTGAGCCAACCTTCGCGCGCCTCCGTTACTCTTTGGGAGGCGACCGCCCCAGTCAAACTACCCGCCACAGAGGGTCCCTGATCCAGTTTCATGGATCGAGGTTAGACATCAGAAAACAACAGGGTGGTATTTCACCTATGGCTCCACTCAGGCTGGCGCCCAAGCTTCAAAGCCTCCCACCTATGCTACACAGTTCTTTCCTAATGCCACTCTGAAGCTGCAGTAAAGGTGCACGGGGTCTTTCCGTCTAACCGCGGGAACCCCGCATCTTCACGGGGAATTCAATTTCGCTGAGCATCTCCTGGAGACAGTGGGGAAGTCGTTACGCCATTCGTGCAGGTCGGAACTTACCCGACAAGGAATTTCGCTACCTTAGGACCGTTATAGTTACGGCCGCCGTTTACTGGGGCTTCATTTCGGAGCTTGCACCCCTCCACTTAACCTTCCAGCACCGGGCAGGCGTCAGACCCTATACGTCGTCTTGAAGCCGACTTAGCAGAGCCCTGTGTTTTTGCTAAACAGTCGCTACCCCCTGGCCTGTGCCCCCCATCAGTGCTTGCGCATAGATGGGGCCTCCTTCTTCCGAAGGTACGGAGGCAATTTGCCGAGTTCCTTCAGGAGACTTCTCTCAAGCGCCTTGGTATACTCTACCTGACCACCTGTGTCGGTTTCGGGTACGGTCTATACGGTGGGGCTATTTCCTGGAACCATTTCGAAGCCACTCCAATCCGTTAAGGAGTGACAACACACATGATCCGTCACACACCACCAGGCCCACGAATATTAACGTGGTTCCCATCGACTACCCCCTTCGGGCTCGTCTTAGGGGCCGGCTCACCCTGCGCGGATTAGCCTTGCGCAGGAACCCTTGGTCTTTCGGCGACAGGGCATCTCACCCTGTTTATCGCTACTCATGTCTGCATTCGCACTTCCGATACCTCCACGACCCATTACCAGATCGCTTCACAGGCTTACGGAACGCTCCGCTACCGCGTGGATAAATCCACACCCTAAGCTTCGGTGCACGTCTTGAGCCCCGTTACATCTTCGCCGCAGGAACCCTTGTTTAGACCAGTGAGCTGTTACGCTTTCTTTAAAGGATGGCTGCTTCTAAGCCAACCTCCTGGTTGTTTTGGGATTCCCACATGCTTTCCCACTTAGACGTGACTTGGGGACCTTAGCTGTAGGTCAGGGCTGTTTCCCTCTTGACGACGGACCTTAGCACCCGCCGTCTGTCTCCCGAGCATTACTCGTTGGTATTCGGAGTTTGGTTAGGTTTGGTAGATCTCGCGACCCCCTAGCCCATCCAGTGCTCTACCCCCAACGGTATTCACTCGAGGCACTACCTCAATAGTTTTCGCGGAGAACCAGCTATTTCCCGGCTTGATTGGCCTTTCACCCCTAAACACAACTCATCCGGTAACTTTTCAACGTTAATCGGTTCGGACCTCCAGTGGGTGTTACCCCACCTTCATCCTGGTCATGCCTAGATCGCCGGGTTTCGGGTCTAATACATCAAACTAAGTCGCCCTATTCAGACTCGCTTTCGCTGCGC
>NZ_CP173258.1:2080000-3982500 GCF_044905095.1 Sphingomonas sp. MMS24-J13 | reverse complement strand
CATCCGGACCCCATCGTCCGGGAACATGATGGATCAAACCGCTCCGCGAATTGCAGCGGTGAAATACCGCGCTATCCGCGAGCCCCGGGCGAACCGCGAGCTCCTGTTCCGGGGACACGCCATGATATGGCGGCCCAGCCAAAGGGGGTTTGAGCGCGGGGTCGTTGCCGAACATGTCCTGGCAATACCCCGTCCCTGCCCGCAATGTAGTAGCTCGCTCAGCGGATTCCAAGGGAAATCATGTTTCGGGCACGACAATCACGCAACGGTCGCGGCCGGCGAGGTCCCGCTTGATGGTCGTCCGGAAATAGCGCTCGCGAAACAGGGCCGAGACCGCAGCGGCCTGCGATGAACCGATCTCGAAGCATGCGATCCCGTCAGGCGGCAGGCGAAGCAAGGATGCCAGGGTCCGGTAATCGTCGAGTCCATCCTTGCCTGCGAACAAGGCCGAGGCGGGCTCGAACCGCACGACATCGATCGGCAGCGGCTCGTCTTCGCCGATATAGGGCGGATTGCACAGGACGAGATCGAACCTTCCGACCGAGGCTTCCTTCCATCCCCCCTGCCGGATCTCGGCGCGGCCGGACATGCCGAGCCGATCGGCATTGGCGCGTGCGACCGCCACCGCGGCTGCGCTGGCATCGATCCCCACCCCCGTCGCATTCGGCCATTCGTCCAGCGCGGCGAGCAGCAGAGCGCCCGATCCGGTGCCGAGATCGAGCACGGCGCGCGGCCCCTTGTTGCCGAAATGGCGGACTGCAGCCTCGATCAAGGTTTCGCTATCGGGGCGCGGGATGAGGACATCAGGGCCGACCGCCAGTTCGATCGTCCAGAAATCGCGATGCCCGACGATATAAGCCACCGGCTCGTGGGTGAGGCGCCGGGCGACCAGTGATTCGAATTCGGCCGGGACGGTCTGATCGCGGAGCCGCAGCAGGAGCGTCTCGCGGCTGATGCCGATCGCATGCGCGAGCAAGAGTTCGGCATCGAGCCGCGGGCTATCGCTGACCGATGCCAGGCGCCGCGTGGCCTCGGCAAGGACCATGGCCGCACTCACCGGGGCGGAAAGAAATCGTCGGAGTCGCGCTTCTGCTTCTGCTCGGTGCTCCACGCCTTGAGCTCGATCTTCGAGCAACCGGTCGAGCCGACCGCGCCGACCTTCGAGCAGGCGCCGATCCCCGTGCCGCCGAGATCCGCACCGGCGATCGCGGCCGGCAATTCGCCCCGCCCGCTCGGGCGCAAATTCTTGGCGAAGCGCTTGTCCATCTTGGGAATGCGATAGCCCTCGGCGATGCCACGATCGGGCGCGCAGACCACGATCTCGCCCGCGGTCGGCTTGGTGCAGTTACGGATCGCATCGACCACGATCTGGCGCAGCTGCTCTACCGGCGCCGGAGGTGGAGGCGGCGGCGGGTCCTCGGTCGCCGCCTGGATCAGGAGGAGAAAAGAAAGCACCTTCTAAATCCGCCCCGGCACGGGGAAGATGTCTGGAGCGTCCATCATTCGCTCAATTGGGCGAGCCGCTCAGCTTCATCCTCGGAAATCAGCGCCGAGAGAAGCTCGTCGAGCCCGCCGCCTTCCAAAATTTCGGGCAGGCGGTGCAGCGTCAGGTTGATGCGGTGGTCGGTCACACGGCCCTGCGGGAAATTGTAGGTGCGGATACGCTCGCTCCGATCGCCTGAACCGACCATGGACTTGCGCGTGCCGGCGCGTTCGGACGCCAGCCGCTCCCGCTCCAGTTCATAAAGGCGCGAGCGCAGCACCTTCATCGCTTTCTCTTTATTCTTGTGCTGCGATTTCTCGTCCTGCTGGATCACCACCAGCCCGCTCGGCAAGTGGGTGATGCGCACCGCCGAATTGGTGGTGTTGACCGATTGGCCGCCGGGGCCCGACGACCGGTAGACATCGATCCGCAGATCCTTGTCGGCGATCTGGACATCCACCTCCTCCGCCTCGGGCAGCACCGCGACGGTGGCGGCCGACGTGTGGATACGCCCCCCGCTCTCGGTGACCGGCACGCGCTGGACGCGGTGGACTCCGCTTTCGAACTTGAGCCGTGCGAACACGCCGGGCCCCGTGATGGAGGCGACGACTTCCTTATAGCCGCCCATCTCGGCTGGGGAGGCCGACATCAATTCGACGCGCCAGCCGCGCGTGTCGGCATAACGCTGATACATCCGGAACAGATCGCCGGCGAACAGAGCCGCCTCGTCGCCGCCGGTCCCGGCCCGGATTTCGAGGATGGCCGAGCGTTCGTCGGCGGCGTCCTTGGGCAGCAAGGCGATGGCGAGCCGGCGATCGGCCCCTTCGAGCCGCTCCTTGAGTTCGGTGAACTCATCCTGCGCCATCGTCTTGAGCTCGGGATCGGCATCCTCCTCCGCAAGCATGAAGGAGAGCGCGTCGATCTCCTGCCGCAGCCGCCGCACCTCGCCCGCCGCCTCGGCGACGGGCTCGAGTTCGGCATAATCCTTCGACAATTTGACGAACTGATCGGCCGGCAGATCGCCGCGCGACATCTGCGCCTGCAATTCGTCACGGCGGGCTTCGATCTGGCGGATGCGGTCGAGAGGAATGGTCGTCATTCTGGCTGCGTCGCAATCCCGTCCGCACCTTGGGTCAGCGCGACCAAAGTGTAGGTGCGACCACCGCGTGGTCCCCACAGCACATCGGCAACCTTGCGCCGCATCTGCTCGCCCGTGGTCAGGCTGCGCACGATGATCTCGCCTTGGGCGATCTCGTCATCACCGACGATGATCGCGTAGCTTGCTCCGGCGGCATCGGCACGTTGCATACGTTTCTTGAGATTGCCCCGATATCCCATGTCACAATATATATGGCGCTGCCGCAATTTCGCGATGAGCCCGGTGCAGAAAGTTTCGGCAGCGGGCCCCATCGGGATCACCACGAACTCGGGCTTCTCCGGCGAGGGAGCGTCGATGAGCATCGCCAGCCGCTCGATGCCCGCTGCCCAACCGACCGCCGGCGTGTGCGACCCGCCGAGCGTTTCGATCAGCCCGTCATAGCGCCCGCCGCCGAGGACGGTGCCCTGTGCACCCAGCCGATCGGTCACGAACTCGAAGGCGGTGTGGCGATAATAATCGAGGCCTCGCACGAGCCGCGCATTGCGGGTCCACTTCACGCCCGACGCATCCAATCCCTTGGTCACCGCTTCGAAGAAAGCGCCAGCCTCGGCCGACATATGCGCGTCGATCTCGGGCGCGGCGTCGGCGATCGGACGATCGCGCGGATCCTTGCTGTCGAGGATTCGCAGCGGATTCTTGTCGAGCCGCGCGACGCTCTCTTCTGATAGAGCGTCGCGCGCACCCTCGAAGTGCGCGACAAGCGCTTGGCGCCATGCATCACGGGTCGCGCTGTCGCCGAGCGTGTTGAGCTGGAGCGTCACACCATCGGCGACGCCCAGTTCGTGTAGCAGCTGGTCGGCGAAGGTCAGCAATTCTACGTCCGCCGCCGGCTCGGCCGCGCCGATCACCTCGGCATCGAGCTGGTGAAACTGACGGAAGCGACCCTTTTGCGGGCGCTCGTAGCGGAACAATGGCCCGTGGGTAGCGACCTTGAGCGGCGCGTATTGCTGCCAGCCCTCGCTTAGATAGGCGCGCGCAATGCCTGCGGTGAATTCGGGGCGCAGCGTGAGCGAATCACCGCCGCGATCCTCGAACGTGTACATTTCCTTCGAGACCACATCGGTGGTCTCGCCGAGCGAGCGCGAGAAGACCGCGGTTGCCTCGAACACCGGCATTTCGATACGGCTGAAGCCATATTGTCTGCGTACATTGTCGAACTTGCCGACGACATGCGCGAAGCGCTGCGCCTCTTCGCCCAGCATGCTCTGGGTGCCGCGAATGGGTTTGGGTGTTTCGATTTTGGCCATGGAACGGGTGGCTCTAGTCGATCCCCGCCGCGCAGGCGAGAGTCCGGCGCGATTGCGCCGTGCCTCTGCCATTTCAGGGGGATATTGGAATACTGGTCGGGGCGACAGGATTCGAACCTGCGACCCTTAGACCCCCAGTCTAATGCGCTACCAGGCTGCGCCACGCCCCGACCAAGGCCCGGCCCACTAGAGGCGCCGGCGCCGCTTGGCAAGCGCGGCATTGCTCCCCTCGATCCGCCGTGATAGGCGCGCCACCTTCCCGATGCGGCCCCATTCGCTTGCGCGGCCGCTCACTTTTTATTCCGGACAAAGACGCCCATGTTCGCCTCCCCCGCTTTCGCTCAGGCCGCAGGCGCCGCACCATCCGCAATGGGCGGTGGATCGCTTCTTTCGCTCGCCATTCCGTGGGTGCTGATCATCGGCATCTTCTACCTGCTGATCTGGCGTCCGCAGCAGCGCGCGCAGAAGGCGCAGCGCGCGCGGATCGAAGCGGCCAAGAAGGGCGACACGGTCGTCACCGGCGGCGGGCTGATCGGCAAGGTCAGCAAGGTGGACGGCGACGAAATCGAGATCGAGCTTGGGCCCAACATCAAGGTACGCGCGCTCAAGAGCACGCTGTCCGAAGTGCGCGGCCTCGGCGGCGCGCCCGCAAACGACTGATATCGTCCGGCATATGCTCGATTTTCGCCCCTGGAAGGTTTTCGCGATCTGGCTGGTCCTGCTGGCCGGCGTGGCGATGTCCATCCCCAGCCTGATGCCCGAATCGACGGCCAAGAGCCTCGGCCTCGGCAGCTTCCCGCGCATCAATCTCGGCCTCGATTTGTCGGGCGGCAGCCATCTGTTGCTCGAGGCCGATACCGCCGATCTCGCCAAGCAGAACATCGCGAAGATGGAGGACACGATCCTCACCGAGATGCGGCGCGCGGCGCCCGCGATCGACATCGGCGATATCTCGACCGCGAACGGCCAGCTTTCCTTCCTCGTGCGCAACATCGCCCAGCTCGACGCGGCGGTCGAGAAGGCGCGCGCGCAGACCCAGGCGGTCGGCGTGACCGGCCAGCGCGACTGGGACGTGCGCGTGGTCGATTCGACCCGTATCGTCATGACGCCGACCACCGCCGGCCTGAAGGATTCGGTCGACAAGGCGATGCAGACCGCGACAGAGGTTGTGCGCAAGCGCATCGACGCGCTCGGCACCAGGGAGCCGACGATCGTGCGCGAGGGCAGCGATCGCATCCTGGTGCAGGTGCCCGGTCTGCAGGACCCGACAGGGCTCAAGGCCCTGATCGGCAAGACCGCCAAGCTCGAATTCAAGATGGTCGACATGGCCGCCGACCCTGCCCTGGTGGCGCAGGGCCGCGCCCCCGCCGGCGATCAGCTTGTCCCCAATCCGCCGGGCAGCCCGGACGGGCCGATGCTCGCGGTGCAGCGCCGCGTCATCATCTCGGGCGACGATCTGATCGACGCGCAGCTGGGCCACGATCAGGATCAGCGGCCCAACGTCATCATCAAGTTCAACGGCCAGGGCGGCAAGAAATTCGCCCGGGTGACGCAGGAGAATGTGAACAAAAGGTTCGCGATGATCCTCGACGGCACTGTGCTGTCGGCGCCGAACATCAACGAGCCGATCCTGGGCGGCAACGCATCGATCAGCGGCAGCTTCACCACCGAGAGCGCCACCCAGCTCGCCATCGCCTTGCGATCCGGCAAATTGCCGGTCGCGCTCAAGGTGATCGAGGAGCGCACCGTCGGGCCGCAGCTCGGCGCCGATTCGATCCATGCCGGCGTGATCGCGTCGATCATCGCCAGCGTCGCGGTGATCGTGTTCATGCTCGTCACCTATGGCCGCTTCGGCGTCTATGCGAACCTGGCGGTGGTGTTGAACATCTTCGTCATCCTGGCGGTGATGGCGATCCTCAATGCGACCCTCACCCTGCCCGGCATCGCCGGCTTCGTGCTGACGATCGGCACCGCGGTCGACGCCAACGTGCTGATCAACGAGCGCATCCGCGAGGAACGCCGCCGTGGCCGCAAGATCATCGAATCGATCGAGCTCGGCTACAAGGAAGCCAGCCGCACGATCTTCGAGGCGAACACCGTCCACGCCATTTCGGGCCTCATCATGCTGGTGCTCGGCTCGGGCCCGATTAGGGGCTTTGCGGTGGTGCTGCTGATCGGCATCTGCTCGTCGGTGTTCACCGCCGTGACTTTCACCCGCATGCTCACCGCCGGCTGGATCCGCCGCAAGCGGCCGACCGAGCTGCATATCTGACGCGCCCAGGGAAACATCATGCGCCTCCTCAAGCTCGTTCCGGATAACACCAATATCGGTTTCGTACGCCTGCGTTACTGGGCGTTCGGGCTGACTGCCCTGCTGACGATCGCGGCCGCCCTGCTGGTCGGCGTGCGTGGGCTCAACCTTGGCGTCGACTTCGTCGGCGGCGTGATGATCGAGGCGCGTTTCCAGACCGCGCCCAGTCTCGACGCCGTCCGCTCGGATGTCGACCATCTCGGCGTCGGTGATGCCGCGCTGCAGACGTTCGGCGCTCCGAATGTCGTCTCGATCCGCCTGCCGCTTCCCGCGGCAACCGACGAGGGCGCCACCAACCGGCTGGTCAACAAGGTCCAGGCGTCGCTCGTGGCCAAATATCCGGGCACGGTGTTCAACCGCGCCGAGACGGTTTCGGGCAAGGTTTCCGGCGAGTTGATCCGCAACGGCTTGCTCGCCGTGCTGCTCGCGGTGGTCGGCATCGCCGTATTCTCGTGGCTGCGTTACGAATGGCAGTTCGGGGTGTCGACCTTCGTCTCGGTGGCGCACGATCTGCTGATGACATTGGGCTTCTTCGCGCTGACGCGGATGGAGTTCGATCTCAATATCGTCGCCGCGGTGCTGACGGTGATCAGCTACTCGATCAACGACAAGATCGTGATCGACGATCGCATCCGCGAGAATATGCGCAAATATCGCAGCATGGACATGCGCGCTTTGATCGATCTTTCGGTCAACGAGACGCTGCCGCGCACGGTGATGACCTCGATCACGGTGCTGCTTGCACTCGGCGCGATGCTGGTCTTCGGCGGCCCGGTGCTCCGTGGATTCACCGCGGCGATGATGCTGGGCGTGGTCGTCGGGACATACAGCTCGATCTACGTATCGAGCTCGCTGCTGATCAGCCTCGGGCTCCAGCCGCAGCGCTTTGCCGACAAGCGGACCAAGAGCGGGCCGGCCAGCAGTGCGGAGCGAATCGGACGGTAAGGGCGCCATTCCCTTCCTCGGAACGGCCGAATCAGTCCGAAGGCGGCGCCAGCGAATAGGGCGTGTAGGTCGCCTGGAATTCAGGATGGTCCTCACACGCCGCGGCATGCAGGGCCAGCGCGGGATAAAGATCGAGCCCGAGATCGTAGGGCACCGCTTCGGTGAGGAAACGCACCATCGTGCCGAGGATGATATCGGCATGGCTCAGCGTCGCGCCGAACAGCCATGGCGTCGTGCGCGCCGCGCGTTCGGCCTCGATTTCGCCGAGCGCGCCGGCGATCTGGTTGCGGCAACGGGCGATCCACGGATCGAACTGCTCGGGGCGGAGATTGCCCTCATAGACCAGAGCTACCCCCTTGTCCGCCGCACCCGCCGCCAGCCCGCACAGGCGCAGCAGCATCCGTTTCTCCGCTCCCGCGCGCGCGAGGAACGCCTTGTCGTGCCCGACCATGCCGTCGAGCGTTTCCAGGATCGCGGCGCTGTCCATCAGCACGAAGCCATCGTCGAACACAAGCGTCGGTACCCGGATGAGCGGGTTATAAGCCGCGATCTTCTCCGCATCGCCGAAGGTCGACCAGGCGGCATGATCGTACGCAAGACCGTACAGCCGCAACGTGATCGCGACGCGACGCACAAAGGGTGAATCGCATTGGCCGATCAGCATCATGATGACGATCCCCCCGATAGGTTGGCTTGCAGCGCCGAAAGTAACGATCGGCTGACGCGCGGCAAGGCGCTACCCACATTCGGTCCAACGCTGCACCGCAGCATCAAAGGGAGATTGATGTGCCCCAACTGAGCGATCCCATCCGCGTAGGCGCGATCGAAGCGGCCAACCGAATCTTCATGGCGCCGCTGACGCGCGGCCGTGCCTCCAACCGCGCCGTCCCGACGCCGATCATGGTCGATTATTATCGCCAACGCGCTTCGGCCGGCCTGATCATCAGCGAGGCGACCGGCATCTCGCGCATCGGTCTCGGCTGGCCTTACGCACCGGGCCTGTGGACGACCGAGCAGGTCGAGGCCTGGAAGCCTGTGACCGAGGCAGTGCATGAAGCCGGCGGCAAGATCGTGGCGCAGCTCTGGCATATGGGCCGGCTGGGCCATGAGAGCGTGATGGAGGGGCAGCCCGTCTCCTCGTCCGCCACGACGGCACCGGCGCACGCGCACACTTATGACGGTAACAAGCCCTACAGCCCCGCGCGCGCGCTGACTCTCGAAGAAATTCCCACGTTGCTCGACGATTATGCGCGCGCGGCCGAGCATGCGCGGGCGGCCGGCTTCGACGGCGTCCAGCTCCATGCCGCCAATGGCTATCTGATCGACCAGTTCCTGCGCGACAATGCCAATTTCCGCACCGACCGCTATGGCGGCTCGATCGAGAACCGCATCCGGTTGCTCGGCGAAGTCACGACCCGGCTGGGCGAGGCGATCGGGCTCGATCGGGTCGGCGTGCGGCTTTCGCCCAACGGCGAAGTGCAGGGCGTGAACGACAGCGATCCGCACGCGCTGTTCGGCGCGGCGGCGAAATTGCTCGACGAGGTCGGGGTCGCCTGGCTCGAACTGCGCGAGCCGGGCCCCGACAGCCAGTTCGCCAAGCCTGATACGGCACCAGTCCATCCCGTCATCCGCAAGGCGTTTGGCGGCGTGCTGGTGCTGAACTCGGATTATGACGGCGCGACCGGGCAGGCCCGCCTGGACGCGGGCGAGGCGGATGCGATCGCTTACGGCCGCACCTTCATCGCCAATCCGGATCTTCCGCGCCGGCTGATCGAGGGCCTGCCGCTCAACGCGCCCGATTACCCGACCTTCTACACGCACGACGCCAAGGGGTATGTCGATTACCCCACCTGGGACGAGGCGCAGGTCGCGGCGTGACGGTTAGATCCTCCCCGCTTCGCGGGGAGGGGGACCATTTCGCAGAAATGGTGGAGGGGCCGCCGTCGCAGACGGCGGTCTGCGACCGCCGCCCCTCCACCACCAGCCTGCGGCTGGCGGTCCCCCTCCCCGACAAAGACGTCGGGGAGGATCTTATTGGCCAGGCGCCCAGCCGGGCTCGGCGAGGGTGAAGCCTTCGAAGCGGAAGCCCGGCACGACCACACATGACACCAAACCCCAGCCATGCGGGGCTTCGGTCGCCTGCCAGTGATGCGGAGGCACGACGCCCTGCGCCTGCTCGCCGGCGAGCACGTTCCCGCCCAGCGTGATCGCCGAAACCGGCCCGGCATCGCCGGGCGCGGTCGACAGGACCAAGGGCGCGCCGGCATGCCAGAACCAGATCTCCGCGCCGTCGACCCTGTGCCAATGCGATCGTTCGCCGGAATCGAGCAGGAACAGGATCGCCGTGCCGCCGGCACGCTCGCCATCGGCTGCATCGGCGCGCCACATCTCCCGATACCAGCCGCCTTCGGGGTGCGGGATCAGCCCGAGCCGATCGATGATCGCCCGCGCTTCCTCCATCGCCTCAGGCCGGGTGCTTTGCGCGCCACGCCTTCACGGCGTCCATCGTGCCGGTGACGTGCCCGGCCGGATCGAGCGCCGAATAGACGAAGATCACCTTGCCGTCGGGCGCGATCACGTACGAGGTGCGGTTCGAGATATCGGGCTTGACCGGCAGCACGACGTCATAGGCCTTGATCACATCGGCGCTGGCCGATCCGACCGCGAACTTGTTGCGGCATTCCTGCACCGAAAACTGGTTGAGCTTATCGATCGGATCGGCCGACATGCCGACCACCGTCGCACCCAGTTTGTGGAATGCATCGGTCGCCTCGGCGAAGTCATGCGCCTCGATCGTACACCCCTTGGTGAAGGCGGCCGGGTAGAAATACAGCACGACCGGTCCCTTCTTGAGCGCGGCCTTGAGCGAGAACGGCATCGGCTTGCCGGCGAGGCTCGCCTGCGTCTGGATCTCGGGGGCCGACGCACCGACCGGAAGAGCGGCGGACAAAGGCGCCGCGGCCAGCGCGAGCGCGGCGGCGGCAATCGAGGCGAGACGCGGCATCCTGAATATCCTTCTGCGACGTGAACCGGCCGAATGTAGCGCCTTTGCCGGCCGCCTCCAACAGACGTTGATCATGCGGGGTGGGACGCGATAGGGATCATGGCCGCTCGCGCAATGCGAAGCGGTTCTGCCCACTGGAGGGACATGACGGCAGCCGAAATCCTGCTGGAGCAGGTGCGCGATGCCTGCGCCAAACTCGGCGTGGCGCCCACCACCTTCGGGCGGCTCGCGGTCAATGACGGCAAGCTGGTCGGCCGGCTGGAGCAGGGTGGGCGCGTCACCCGCTCGACGATCGAGCGCGTCCACCGCTTCATCGAGGAGAAGGGCGCGGCGCCGGCGGGGTCCCTGCACGGCACCATCCCCGGGCTCGAGCCCAATACGCCGCCCGAACATGCCTTCCGGTTCTTCGACAATCGCCAGAAATATCAGATGTTCGTCGGCACCTCGTCCGAGAAGCAGGTGATCGCCGATCTCGCGCTGGACGAGCTGGAGCGTGCCCATCTCAAGCCGCCCGCGATCCGAATCTTCGACGGTGGTGCCGGCGACGGCACCGCGCTCGCCCGCATGCTGCGCGGTATCCACCGCCGCCATCCGTCCGCCCCGATCTATGCGGTCGCGCAGGAGGTGAGCATGGAGAATGTCCGCCTCACGCTCGACAAGATGCACGACCGCTTCCAGGAGCACCCCGCAACCCTGCTGGCGGTGACCAATTTGCGCTATCGCGAGGCGCCCTGGCTGAAGCCCGAACGGTCCGATGTGCCGCTGGTGTGGCATGAAGTGGCGCTGACCGGCGAGTCGGCGGGCGAATTCGAGGCGCAGATCGAAGCGCTCACGCCGTTCCTGGCGCAGAATTGGCAGGCGCGGATCAGCGAGCGGAGCGGCAATCCGATCTACCTCCAACCGACCGCCTTGCTGATCTATCGTGCCGACCAGCGCTTCCTGATCGAGCCATTGCTGCCAAAGGCCGGTATGGCGCGCGCCGATTTCGACCTGATCCTCGTCAGCCATGCGTGGAGCGCGCAAGCGTCGCTGGCCTTCAAGGCCGGCCGCATCATCGCGCCGCTGACCCGCGCGCTGGGGCCCGGCGGGCGGCTGCTCGGCGTGCAGGGCTATGGCCATGATCCTGGCATGGAGATCGTGCGCACGATATGGCCCGACGAGGACCCGTTCCAGCACGAGCGCCACCAGTTGCTGCGCGAGACGCGGCGCCAATTAGGAGCGGCGGCGGCCGATTATCGCTTCCATGCGCTGCCGCCGTCGCGCGCCATCTTCCGCTACGACATGCACGCGCTGCCGACCGAGACCGATCCGGGCGATGCGAAAATCCCCATCTCGACACTGTTCGCCGCGTGGAACGCGGCGACTTACGTTGCCCAGATCGAGGATCCGCGGCTGGCGGCGGCGATGCGCGAGGAGGCCTATCTCGACGCGACCCGCGCGGTGCTGCGCCGGCACCGCGGCCTGTGGTTCAATGACGAGATGTTCGTGATCTCGAAGCGGGAGGAATAACTCCATCCGTTTTCACGCCGCATCCAGCTCCGGATAATGGCGGAAAATGCCGTTGGAGAAGGCCTGCCGCCGATCGCTTGCCAGATAGGCCTTGATCCGGGGTATCTCCGCCACGGCATCGTGCAGCTTCACCAGCCGGCGGGTATCCTTCTCCAGCGTCTCCATCCGCTTGGGGAATGCGAAGCGCAGCCCTTCGATCAGATGGAACAGCGACAGATCGGCATAGCTCCAGGTGTCGCCCGCCAGCCAATCGCCCTGCTTCGCCAGCGCCTGTTCGAAATAGGTCAGGTATCTCGGCATGCGGGTTTCGCGGAAATCCGCCGAGCGCTTCTTCGCCTCGGGCTTCTGCTCCTCATAATAGGCGCCCGACGCGATCGGATGATGGGTGTCGTGCGCCTCCGTAACCATGTCGGCAATGGTAAGCTGGCATTGGTTGACCCAAAGCCGGCCGGCCACGTCCTGCGGCGCCAATCCATGCTTTTCGCCGAGATAGAGCAGGATGTTGGCGGTCTGGGCGATCGTCAATGTGCCGGCGACCAGATAGGGCGGCGCGAAGGGTGGGGTTTTGCGATCGCGATCGATATCGTCGCCGATCGCGCTCATGCCGTCCTCGCCGGCCTCCATCGCACGATCGTGATAGGGGATGCCGCCCGCCTCGAGCGCGAGCCGCACGAACTCGCCGCGCCCCGGAATACCCGGCCAATACCAGAGATCATAACTCATAAGGCACCTCGTCGACCGGAGGCGACGCGTTCGACCAGCGCGACGATATCCTCGGGATAGATGATCTCGGAAGACGCGATCAGATCGCTCCGGTTCCACCAGCGATGCTCGGTCATCATGCGCCGCTCGAGATCGGTATAGCCGTCGCTGGAAATCTTGCAGTCGTCGACGCGGATCAGGAAATAGCGTTCGTCGGCGGTGACGGGATCGCCTTCCAGCGTCACGAATTCGACCCGCCGTCGTGCGACCTCGTCGCCCACAGCGGCGACGATGCCGGTCTCTTCGCGCAGTTCGCGCATGCCGGCCTCGACGTAGCTCTCGCCGGGATCGACCGCGCCGCCCGGCGTCGCCCAGAAGGCCGGCCCGTTCGGCGGGGTGAATCGAAACAACAGGATCCGGTCTTCGGGATCGAGCACCAGCAGCCGCGCTGCCGGCCGTTCGCGCCGGATCATGCCTCGCCGGGCGCGCGCGCCTTGATCGCGAGCGCGTGGACGCGATCGCGCAGCAGATCGGCCAGCGCGCTATTGACCATGCGCTGGCGGGCGACCCGCGACTGGCCGGCGAAGGCAGCGGCGCTGATCTCGACGGTGAAATGGCTCTCGCCACGCGCATCATGACCGGCATGGCCGGCATGCTTGGCGCTGTCGTCGATCACGGCGAGCCGTTCGGGGGACAAGGCGGCGCGCAGCCGATTTTCGATTTCGACCGCGACCGGCCCGGTGGGAGTTTGCGTCATGCGGCTTATATAGAATGGTTTGAGGGAGACGCGACAGAGTGGCTGACGACGCCAAGCCGAGACAGACGAAATTCCACGGTCGCGTGCCGGGCGAGCGCCCGTGCAGTGAGCCGGGATGCGACGCGCATGGCGAATTCCGCGCGCCGCCCGAGGACGGTGCCCGATCGAATTTCAACGGCCCGGGCGACTGGCGCTGGCTGTGCCTCGACCATGTCCGCGAATTCAACAGCCGCTACAATTTCTTCAACGGCATGAGCGCCGAGGAAATCCAGGCGCAGCAGCGGCCTTATGCCGGCTGGGAACGCGAGACCCGCGCCTTCACCGGCAGCGCGGATCGCCCGCCGCGCTGGGCCGACTTCATCGATCCGCTCGACGCGATCCAGGCGCGCTTCCAGCGTTTGCACCAGGAAGACCGCAAGGACGGCAGGCCGCTGTCAGGCGAGAACCGGAAAGATCTGAAACTGCTCGGGCTGGAGATCGACGTCGATCGGCGCGCGCTGCGCCAGCGTTATTCGGAACTGGTCCGCCAATATCACCCCGATCGCAACGGCGGCGACCGCAGCTTCGAGAAGAGGCTGAGCGACGTGATCGGCGCCTATCAGCGACTGAAGGGCGCGCCGGCCTTCGCATGAGGACACTGCAGGGCTAGAGGTCCCCGTTCGTGTCGAGCGAAGTCGAGACACGCTGGCGCGGAACGTCCCTCGACTTCGCTCGGGACGAACGGAAATGGAAGTGCATGTCTCGCGAAGGCGACTTCATTGCCCGGCTCGCAGCCTTCGCGACACATCCCGCTGCGCGCGGGCTGAAGGACGATGCCGCCGTCCTCTCGCTCGGCGATCGCGATATCGTGCTGACGCACGACATGATCGTCGAGGGCATCCACTATCTGCCCGGCGATCCGCCGCAGGATGTGGCGTGGAAGCTGGTGGCCGTAAACCTCTCCGATCTGGCCGCCAAAGGCGCCAAGCCGCTCGGAGTCCTGCTCGGCTTCCCGCTGGGCGATGCCGTATGGGATGCCGCCTTTGCCGAGGGGCTGAAGGCGGTCCTTATGGCATTCGAGGTGCCGTTACTCGGCGGGGACACCGTATCGGGCGCCGGCCCGCGCCATCTGGGGCTGACCGCGATCGGCGAAACCAAACCGGGGCAAGCGCCCGCCCGCTGCGGGGCGAAAGCGGGCGACACGCTCTACGTCACCGGCAGAATAGGTGCGGCCGGGCTCGGCCTCGCCGTGGCCAGGGGCGAGCGTCCGGATGCGGAGGGCTGGCTCGCGGCCTATCGACGGCCGACGCCGCGCCTGGCCGAGGGACAGGCGCTTGCGCCGTCGGTCCATGCGATGGCCGACATTTCCGACGGGCTGCTGATCGATGCCCAGCGCATGGCGCAGGCGAGCGGGATCGGCATCGCGATCGATCTCGATACGGTGCCGGTCGTCGGTACGCCTATGGCAGCGGTGACCGCCGGGGATGATTACGAATTGCTGTTTGCGGGGCCGGCGGGCCTGACCCTCCCACCGGGCCTCGCCCCTGTAACGGCGATCGGGCGAGGCATCGTAGGAAGCGGTCTCACGCTGTTCGATCGCGGCATCCCGATCGGCCTGCCCTCTGCTCTGGGCTACGAACACAATAACGACTGAGCCGAAGACGAGCCGAAATCGCCTTTACTTGCCGTGCCCTTCGCGTCGCCCTAAGACTGACCCAAACAACGCCGTCCAACGAGGCGGTTGAATAGAGTGGGGAGTCTGGAAGACCATGTTGATCGTGGAACTATCCATTGCGTGCGGACTGTTAGCAGTCCTGTACGGTATCGTGACCGCCGCGCAGGTGCTCAAACAGCCCGCTGGCAACCAGCGTATGCAAGACATTGCCGCGGCGATCCAAGAAGGTGCCCGCGCCTATCTCAACCGCCAATACACCACGATCGGCATCGTCGGCCTGGTCGTCGTCGCGCTCGTCTTCTACTTCCTCGGCGCGATCTCCGCGGTCGGCTTCCTGATCGGCGCCATATTGTCGGGCGCGACCGGCTTTGTCGGCATGAATATTTCGGTCAAGGCGAACGTCCGCACCGCGGAAGCGGCGCGCCAGTCGCTCCAGGCTGGGCTCACCACCGCGTTCCGATCGGGCGCGATCACCGGCATGCTGGTGGCCGGCCTCGGTTTGCTCGCGATCTCGGTATTCTTCTATTATCTGGTCGGCATTGCCGGCCACGCCCCGGCCGATCGTCCGGTCATCAATGCATTGGTCGCATTGAGCTTCGGCGCCTCGCTCATCTCGATCTTCGCCCGTCTCGGCGGTGGCATCTTCACGAAAGCGGCCGACGTCGGTGCCGATCTGGTCGGCAAGGTCGAGGCCGGCATTCCGGAGGATGACCCACGCAACCCGGCCGTGATCGCGGACAATGTCGGCGACAATGTCGGCGATTGTGCCGGCATGGCGGCCGACCTGTTCGAAACCTATGTCGTGACGCTCGGCGTGACGATGGTGTCGATCGCCTTGTTCGTGAAATCGGCCGACGTGCTCGCGCTGATGAGCCTGCCCTTGTTGATGGGCGGCGTATGCATCATCACCTCGATCATCGGCACCTACATGGTGCGCCTCGGCGGCGGATCGATCATGGGCGCGCTGTACAAGGGCTTCCTGACCTCGGCGATCCTGGGCGTCCCGGCGATCTACTTCGCGATGCAATTCGCGCTGGGGGATCTCCACCGTGTCCTGTTTTCGATCGACCTGGTGGGGCGCGCGGCGCCGAAGGACATCGCCGGCATCGATCTTTTCTGGTGTTCGCTGATCGGCCTGGCGGTCACCGGCGCCTTGGTTTGGATCACCGAATATTATACCGGCACCAATTATCGCCCGGTCAAATCGATCGCACAGGCGAGCGTCACCGGCCACGGCACCAACGTGATTCAGGGCCTCGCGATCAGCCTCGAATCGACCGCCGCCCCGACGATCGTGATCGTGATCGCGGTGGTCGCAGCCTACCAGGTCGCCGGCGTGATCGGGCTCGCCTTCGGCGCGACCGCGATGCTGTCGCTTGCCGGCATGGTGGTGGCGCTCGACGCTTACGGCCCGGTGACCGACAATGCCGGCGGCATCGCCGAAATGGCGGGGCTCGAGCACGAGGTGCGCGTGAAGACCGATGCGCTCGACGCGGTCGGCAACACCACCAAGGCGGTGACCAAGGGCTATGCGATCGGATCGGCGGCGCTGGCCGCACTGGTTCTGTTCGGCGCTTATACGGCGGACCTCAAGGAGTTCTTCCCCTCGCTCAATGTCAATTTCTCGCTCGAAAACCCTTACGTCATCGTCGGGCTTCTGCTCGGTGCCTTGCTGCCCTTCACGTTCGGCGCGTTCGGCATGACCGCAGTCGGCCGCGCGGCGGGCGCCGTGGTGGTCGACGTGCGTGAGCAGTTCCGCTCGAACCCCGGCATCATGGAGGGCACCAGCCGCCCCAACTACGCCCGCACGGTCGATCTGGTCACCAAGGCGGCGATCAAGGAGATGATCATCCCGTCGCTGCTGCCGGTGCTCGCGCCGGTGGTCGTCTATTTCGTAGTGACGGCGGTCGCGGGCCAGCAGAACGGGTTCGCCAGCCTCGGCGCGCTCCTGCTGGGCGTGATCGTCTCGGGACTGTTCGTCGCCATCTCGATGACCTCGGGCGGCGGCGCGTGGGACAATGCCAAGAAATATATCGAGGACGGCAATCATGGCGGCAAAGGCAGCGATGCGCACAAGGCGGCGGTGACCGGCGACACGGTCGGCGATCCCTACAAGGATACGGCCGGCCCGGCGGTGAACCCGATGATCAAGATCACCAACATCGTGGCGTTGTTGCTGCTGGCCGCATTAGCGGCACACGTCGGCTAAGCGAGACGTCGGCCTGAAGAAGGGGGCGGTGGACCGCGGTCCACCGCCCCCTTTTTGATCTCCACAAAACCACGACTCGGTCTTGCCCGGCGCGGATGGTTCAAATGCGCGGCCGAAGCGTGCAGGGTCGTCGAAGAAGATTCGCGGAGACGACCCATGCCGATTGTATCCCAGACGCTGCGCCACCAGCATAAGGGCGTCACGTTCGAGGCCTTCGCCGCGTGGGACGATGCGAGCGATGCGCCCAGACCGATCGTCCTGATCGCGGGCACCTTCATGGGACGCACGGCGTTCGAGGAGGACAAAGCGCGCAAGCTCGCCGCGGCCGGCTACGTCGCCGTCGCGATCGATCTCTATGGGATCGAAAATCGGCCCGCCAATTTCGATGAAGCGGGCACGGCCATGGCCGTGCTCAACGACGATCGGTCCTTGCTGCGCGATCGACTGCGCGCATCGCTGGAGGTGGCGCTCGGCGTGGATGCGCCTGCGGATCCTGCCAAGGTCGCCGCGATCGGCTTCTGCTTCGGCGGCAAATGCGTGCTCGATCTCGCCCGAAGCGGCGCGGACGTTGCCGGCGTGGCGAGCTTCCACGGGCTCTACGATGCGCCGCCTTTCGCCAACGAAGCGATCAAGGCGAAGGTGCTGGTGCTGCACGGCTGGAATGATCCGCTCGATCCGCCCGAAACGGTGCTCGCGCTGGCCAAGGAAATGACCGATGCCGGGGTGGACTGGCAGATCCATGCTTATGGCCACACCGTCCACGGCTTCACCAACCCGGCACGCGAGACGATGTACAGCCCGTCCGCGGACCGACGCAGCTGGCGATCGCTGATCGATTTCCTCGAGGAGCTGTTCGGCCCGACCGGCTGACCCGAACGCTCTAGCCCTCGCCGCAGCAGCGTGTATCGTCCCCTTTTTACGGTGGGGATTTTCCGGCGCTCATGACCAGCCGCTTGCTTAGCCTGATCGCGATGATCGTCATTCTCGCGATCGCCGTCGCGCTCTCGTCCAACCGGCGGTGGATCAGGCTCAGAATCGTCGGCGCCGCCTTCGCGCTGCAGGCCGGCATCGCGGTGCTGGTGCTCTATGTGCCCGCCGGGCGCGATGCGATCCAGCATATGGCAACCGGGGTCGGCAATCTGCTCGGTTATGCGGCCGAGGGCACCGCCTTCCTGTTCGGGCCGTTCGCCGCATCGCCGCTCGGCGCGAATTTCGCGCTCCAGGCGCTGCCCGTGATCATCTTCTTCGCGAGCCTGGTCTCGATCCTCTATTATCTCGGTATCATGCAGCGGATCGTGCGCTGGGTGGGTGGCGCGATCGAATGGGTGATCGGGATCAGCAAGGTCGAGGCCTTGTGCGCCGCCGCCAACATCTTCGTCGGCCAGTCCGAATCGCCCTTGGTGATCCGGCCTTATCTCGCCGCGCTCCGGCCGGCGCAGCTGTTCCAGGTGATGGTCAGCGGCATGGCGGGGGTCGCGGGCACGATCCTGGCAGCGTATGCCTCGATGGGCATCCGCATCGAATATCTGCTCGCGGCGAGCTTCATGTCCGCGCCCGGCGCGATCCTGATGGCCAAGCTGATCATGCCCGACGATCCCAATCAGGCAAAATTGCCGATCACCGAGATGGTCGACACCAGCCATGGCGACGAGGACGACAAGCCTGCCAACGTGATCATGGCGGCCGCACAGGGTGCGCAACTCGGCGTACGGTTGGCGGTGATGGTCGGCGCGATGGTGTTCGCCTTCGTCGGACTGGTCGCGCTGGCGAACGGTCTTCTTTCCGGCATCGGTCATTGGTTCGGGATCGCCAACCTGACCTTCCAGAGCCTGCTGGGATATGTGTTCGCGCCGATCATGTATCTGCTCAGCATCCCGTGGGATCAGGCGAGCATTGCCGGCGGCCTGTTCGGCGAGAAGATCGTGCTCAACGAATTCGTCGCCTACATCCATTTCGAGAAACTTGGCGCGGCGCTCGATCCGCATAGCCAGGCGGTCGTGACGTTCGCGCTATGCGGCTTCGCCAATTTCTCCTCGATCGCGATCCAGATGGCGGTGACCGGCGGGCTGGCACCCAACCAGCGGCCGATGATCGCAAAGTTGGGACTGAAGGCCCTGCTGGCGGGAAGTCTCGCGAACCTGATGTCGGCGGCGCTGGCGGGAATGCTGATAGGCTGATCCGACGATCAGCCCTTGAACCACCGCGCCGCGACGAACCACCCGGTGATGCCGATCGCGATCACCACGCATACGCCGCATACCGCGGCAAAGGCCCATGGTTCATGCGCACCGGGAATCCCTTCGACATTCATGCCGAGCAGGCCGGTCAGGAAGGTCAGCGGCAGGAAGACCAGGGCGACGATCGAGAGGAGCAGCGCGCGGTTCTCGATCTGCTCTGATCTGAGGTCGGTCAGTTGCTCGTGGATCAGCGCGGATCGTTCGCGCACCGCCTCCAGTTCCTCGGTCATGCGCGCGAAGCGATCGGCCGCCTCGCGCAGATGGAGGCGGTCATCATCCTCCAGCCAGTCGCATTCGAGTTCGGCGAGATGGGCCAGCGCCTCGCGCTGGGGCGCGACGAAGCGGCGATAGACGATCGCGTCGGAGCGCGCGGCCGCGATCTTGCGGCGTGTTTCGAACGCATTTGCGGGCTCGATCGAGGTCTCGCACGCATCGACCTCGTCGCCCAGATCGGTGATGATCGGATCGAGCCGCTTGGTGATCGTCATCGCGAGGTGCGAGATCAGATCGCCCGGATCCTTGATGGCGCCTCGCTCCATCTGCGCCTTGAGATCGTCGAGCCCGCCGAGGTGGCGGAAGGTGACGGTGATGGCGCGGCCATGTTCGACCCAGGCGCGAATCGAGACGAGCTTGTCGCCCTCGATATCGCCCTCCGCCGGCCCGCGCAGGTTGATCAGCGCACCATCCTCGATCGCCTCGCTGCGCGGGCGGGTTTCGGTCGCAGTCAGCGCATAGATCACCGTGGTCGGGACGCCGGCATGCGCCTGTAGCCAGCCCAGCGTCTCCTGCTCGCGCCCGTCGAGATGGACCCGAACGAATTTCGCGGGTGTCTCGCGATAGGCACACGCCTCGGCGGCATCGACATCGTGCCCCTTGCCGTCGTCCTTCAGTTCGATGGCAAAGCGGTTCACTCAGGATTTCCAGATCAGCTCGAGTGTGAGACCGGGCTCGGGCGACGCCGGCGCCGCGCCGACGATCCGGACCGCATCGCCCCGCGCACGATCGAGGATCGCGGCGGGCATATCGGGCGTGTGGTAGATTCGATCCGTCAGGCCCAGCAATCGGGCGGCGCGCAACGTGAGATCGTCTGGATCGGCCGAACCGATCGTCAGGCGTTCGATCCGATCCTCCGCCGCACGCGCACCGGCGATCGCAGCGTGCGGATCGGCCTGCTCGACCATCGGATCGAGCGCACCGCCGGCGGCGAGCAGATCGGCGATAGCGCGGCGGCGATCGTCGAGCGCGGGAAAATGCTGCCGGAAATACGCCCTTGCGGCGTAAAGCGCGCTGGCAACCCGCCCCAAGCCGGCAGGCAGCACCGCCTCCAGCCGCTGGCGCAACGCCGCCGCCAGCCCGGCCGAAGCGCCACCGGTGCCGATCGCGATCAGCACCGGATCGCGATCGACGATCGCGGGAAAGGTGAAATCCGACAGATCGGGCCGGTCGACCGCATTGACGAGGATACCCCGCGCCTTGAGCCGGGCGACGGCGGCTTCGGCTTCGGGCGCTTCCATGATGGCGACGACCGCGATGGCGGCTTGCGCGTCCTCGCCGACGATGTCCGCCCCGGCCCGCACGAGCAGGCGCGCCTTGGCGTCGGCCATGTAGCCGTCGCCGAGGAGGATGACCGGGCGCCCGGTGAGGCGGATGAAGAGTGGGAGACTATGCATGAGGGCCGTCACCCCGAACTTGTTTCAGGGTCCACCGGGCGTGCCGCACTGTCCGTGCAAATTGCCTGGTGGATGCTGAAACAAGTTCAGCATGACGGAGTGGTCTGTTCACGCCCCGCTGCTCACAATGTCGCGATGAACTCGCGGATCGGTCCCGCCAAGTCCGCCCGCTCCAGCGCCAGCGCGATGTTCGCCTGGATGAAGCCGGCCTTGTCGCCGCAGTCGTGGCGCGCGCCGTCGAACGTCTGGGCGTGGAAGGGCTGCTTGCCGATCAGCTTGGCCATCGCATCGGTCAGCTGGATCTCGCCGCCCGCGCCGGTCTCGCGTGCCTCGAGGATCTTGAGCACCTCGGGCTGCAGGATGTAACGGCCGACCACGGCGAGCCGCGACGGCGCAGTGCCGGCGCGCGGTTTCTCGACCAGGCCCTTGACCTCGGTCACCGCGCCCTCGGATACGCCCGGACTGACGATGCCGTAGCGATGCGTGTGCTGCTCGGGCACCTCCATCACTGCAACGACATTGCCATCCTTGGCTTCGTAGGTGTCGCACATCTGCTTGAGGCAGGGGCTGGCGGGATTCCACAGCAGTTCGTCGGGCAGCAGCACCGCGAACGGCTCGTCGCCGATCAGATAGCGCGCGCACCAGACGGCATGGCCGAGCCCGGCCATTTCCTGCTGCCGGACGAACGCTGCCTGGCCGGGCTGGAGCCGCGTGCCCGACAGGGTTTCGAGCAGATCATATTTGGCCTTGCTCTGGAGATCGCTCTCGACCTCGAACGCGCGGTCGAAATAATCCTCGATCGCATGCTTGGATCGGCCGGTGACGAAGATCATCTCCTCAATTCCCGCCGCCAACGCCTCATCGACGGCATATTGGATCAGCGGGCGATCGACGACGGGCAGCAATTCCTTCGGCACCGACTTGGTCGCAGGCAGGAAGCGCGTGCCGAAGCCCGCCACCGGAAAGATCGCCTTGCGTACGCGCTTGATCGTCATCTGCTTCCTACCCCCAGATTATTCCGCACCACGATCGAGCCAGGGCGGCAGTCGATCTGCCGCGATCAACGCTTCGATCGGCTGACGGTCCCGCACTAGCGCCCAATCATGACCGGAAACCATGATCTCCGGAATCAGCCCGCGCGAATTGTACGTGTTCGCCATCGTCGCGCCATAGGCCCCGGCCGTCATGAAGGCGACCAGATCGCCCTCCTTCACCTCGTCCATTTCGCGCGCCCGCGCGAACGTGTCGCCGGTTTCGCAGATCGGCCCAACGATGTTCGCGACGAAGCGTTCGCCGGTCGGCCGTACCGCGCGGATCTCGTGCCAGGCATCGTAGAGGCTGGGCCGCATCAGATCGTTCATGCCGGCATCGAGGACGACGAAGGGGTAATTCACCCCTTCCTTCACGCGGATCACGCGCGCGATCAGCACGCCGGCATTGCCGACGATGACGCGGCCGGGTTCGAAGATCAGCCGCACGTTCCAGCCCTGCGTAACCTCCTGCACCATCGCGCCATAATCGGCCGGGCTCGGGGGCACGGGGACGGCGGGGTTGTAGGGGACGCCCAGGCCACCGCCCAGATCGGCGGTGGTGATGGTATGGCCGGCCGCACGCAGGTCTGCAATCAGCGCGCCGACCCGCTCGAACGCCGCCCGGCTCGGGGCAAGGCTGGTGAGCTGGCTGCCGATATGGACTGCGACACCCTGGACACGGAGCCCCACCAGTTCGGCCGCGCGCGCATAAGCCGCCAGCGCATGATCGTATGCGACCCCGAACTTGTCGTCGGCGCGCCCGGTCGAGATCTTGCTATGCGTCCCGGCATCGATGTTCGGATTGATGCGGAAGGCCACGGGCGCGGTCATTCCAATCGCCGCGGCGACGGTGGAGAGCGTCTCGGCCTCCTCGACCGATTCGAGATTGAACTGGCCGATTCCCTTGCGCAGCGCGAGCGCCATTTCGTCGGCGGTCTTGCCGACGCCGGAGAACACGATCTTTTCGGCCGGAATGCCGGCGGCGAGCGCGCGCAGCAGTTCACCGCCCGAGACGACGTCGGCGCCGAGCCCCTGCGCCGCCAAGGTCGCCAGCACCCCCTTGTTGGGGTTCGCCTTGACCGCAAAGCAGATCCAGGGGGTGTCGAGCCCCGCAAGCGCCTCGCGGAACACGCGGACATGGCGTTCGATCGTCGCGGTCGAATAGACATAGGCCGGCGTCTGCGCGCCGTCGGCGATCAGCGGGAGCGGCACGTCCTCGGCGTGGAGCACGCCATCCTTGAGATTGAAATGGTCCATGATGCCCTAGTGCGGGGGGAGGTCGAAACGATCGTCGTTGCGCGGTTGCGACCTGATGAGCAACTCATCGCTGCGGCTTGGCTTCACCGTCTGCGGCGCGACGAGGAGCTGGTCCGAATCGGGCCGCGTTGGCGACGTGGCGGGTTTGACAGGGAGCGTTGCGCCCTTTTTGGGAGTGAGCTGCTGTTCGGCGCCGCAGGCAGCGAGGAGCAGCATCAGACCCAACCCAAATCCCGTGCGGAGCCCGGTCATGCTTCGATCCCCAGCGCGGCCTTGGCCGCGGCCACCCGCGCGCGCACCTGATCGGGCGCCGTGCCACCATGGCTGGCACGACTCGCGACCGAGGCATCGACCGTGAGCGCCGAGAAAACCCGCTCGTCGATGCGCGGATCGATCGCCTGCAACGCTTCCAACGGCAGCGCCGACAAAGCCAGCCCTTCACTTTCCGCCAGCTTCACCGCGCGGCCGGTGATGTGATGCGCCTCGCGGAACGGAATGCCGCCCGCGCGCACCAGCCAGTCCGCCAGATCGGTCGCGGTCGAGAAGCCTGCCTCGGCCGCGGCGCGCATCCGTTCGGGCACGAAACGCGTCGTCTCGACCATTCCCGTCATCGCCGCGATCGACAGCGCGAGCAGATCGTGCGCCTCGAACACCGGCGGCTTATCGTCCTGCATGTCTTTCGAATAAGCGAGCGGCAGGCCCTTCATCGTCATCGTCAGCGCGACCATGCAACCGGCGATCCGCCCCGAATGGCCGCGCACCAGCTCGGCCGCGTCGGGATTGCGCTTCTGCGGCATGATCGACGATCCGGTCGAGTAGGCGTCGGGCAACGAGACGAAGCCGTAAGGCTGGCTCGCCCAGATCACGAACTCCTCGGCCATGCGCGACAGATGGAGCGAGCATTGGGTGGCGGCCATCAGATAATCGAGCGCGAAATCGCGATCGGAGACCGAATTGAGCGAATTGTCGGTCGGCGCGTCGAAGCCGAGCGCCGCGGCGGTTGCGGCGCGATCGATCGGGAAACCGGTCCCGGCGAGCGCAGCCGCGCCGAGCGGCGAGCGGTTCATCCGCACCCGCGCATCGGCGAAGCGCGAGCTATCGCGCCGCGTCATCTCGTACCAGGCCATCAGATGATGGCCGAGCGTCACAGGCTGCGCCACCTGGAGATGCGTGAAGCCCGGCATGATCGTCGCCGCATGCTCTTCGGCGCGCGTCACCAGTGCGATCTGCAGCGCCTCGAGGCCAGCGCTCACCGCGTCGATCGCGTCGCGCACCCACAATTTGAAATCGGTCGCGACCTGATCGTTACGCGAACGCGCGGTGTGGAGCCGCCCTGCCGTCGGGCCGATCATCGCGGCCAGCCGGCTTTCGACCGTCATGTGGATGTCTTCGAGCGCCAGATCCTCCGGAGGGCCCGACAGCGCATATTCGTCAGCAATCCCTGCCAGCCCGGCGTCGATCGCGGTGACATCGTCTTCCGCGATGATCCCCTGCGCGCCCAGCATTGCGACATGCGCACGGCTGCCGGCGATGTCCTGCCGCCACAAACGCTTGTCGAACGGGATCGAAGCGTTGATTTCGCGCATGATGGCGCTAGGCCCATCGGCGAAACGACCGCCCCACATCGTATTGGAGTCCGACATGCGGCGACCTATCCTACTTTCCGCGCTGTTGCTGGCTTCGACGGGGGCTTGCCATAAGGAAGCACCTCCGCCGCCGCAAGCGCAGCCCACCGCCGCGGGGCAGGCCGAGCCCCGCACTGCCGACATGGCGGGCAAGGGCAAGCCGGTGCCCGCGACCGAGATCAAGGATATGGCCGGCAAGCCGGTCAAGCTCGCCGACTTCAAGGGCAAGCCTTTGCTGGTGAACCTGTGGGCCACCTGGTGCGTACCGTGCGTCAAGGAATTGCCGACGCTCGACAAGCTTGCCGCGCAGGGCGGCAACCTGCAGGTGATCGCGATCAGCGAGGACATGGAGGGCGCGCGCGTCGTGACGCCGTTCCTGGCCAAGCGCGGCTTCAAGACGCTGAAACCCTATCTCAATTCGACCAACGCACTGATGCTCGGTCTCAAGGAGCCGGGGCTGCCGGTGACGATCCTCTACGATGCCAATGGCAAGGAGGTATGGCGCATGCGCGGCGATCTCGACTGGACCAGCGCAAAGGCCAAGGCGCTGGTCGCGCAGGCGGGTTGAGGCGCCCGCCCGCTACCTTCATCGCTGGCGGCGGCGCACCAGCAACCGCCCATCGATCGCGACCAGCCCCAGCGCGATCAACCCCATCCCCGCAAGGTGGCGCGGCTCAAGCCGCTCGCCGAGAAAAAGGCTGCCCAGCAGTACGGCGGTCACCGGGATCAGGAAGGTGACGAGCAACGAATTGGTCGCGCCCGCGGATTCGAGCAGCTTGAAATAGAGAACGTAGGCAAAGGCCGTGCTGAGCAAAGCGAGCCCGATCAGCGCAGCCCATGCCACGGGCGCCGGAGCGGAAGCGTGCCATGGCGGCTCGAACAGCAGCACCAATGGGCTCAGTAAAAGGGTCGCAGCGGTGAACTGGCCGGTCGTGACCGCAACCGGGTCCAACCCCATTCCGCGGAAGCGCCGAGCCCAGACGCCAGCGAATCCATAACACAGGCTCGCCATCAGGCAGGCCAGTTGCGCGAACAGGTGCGTCCCGATCTGGCCGAGCAGATCCGCACCGATCATCACGGCGACACCGGCAAAGCCCAGCAACACACCCAAGATCTTGGCGGGCGTCGCCTTCTCGTCGCTGGTGAAGAGATGCGCGACGATCACCGTCCAGATCGGCGTGGTCGCATTGAGGATCGAGGCGAGGCCCGAGGGCAAGGTGCGCTGCGCCCATGCGAACAGGGCGAAGGGGAGAACGGTATTGAGCAGCGCCAGCACGACCAGGGCGAAAACGGCTTTCGGCGGCAAGGCGAGCGGCTCGCGACGCATGGCCCGCCAAAACCAGAGGAACGCGGCGGCGAGAGTCACCCGCACCAGCACGAGAGTAAGCGGGGTGACGCTGCGGATCGCGACGCCGATGAAGAAGAACGACCCGCCCCAGAGGAGCGCGAGCGCGAATATGATGCCCCAATCGGTGCGGCTCATCGGCTTGTCCATGCTAGGCCGATAGTCGCTCGAAGAAAGCAGCGCACCCTGTGGATTGCGGCCGAAGCGTGCTCAGCCGAACTGAACCAGCTCGATCTCGTTTCCCTCGGGATCCCACAGCAACGCGATCTTTATCCCATCGACCTCGAACGGCGATTGCTTGAGGTTGCCTCCCGCATCGAGCGCGCGCTGGAGTGCCGCGTCGATATCGTCGGTGACGAAGCCGATGACGCCGATAATCGACGCCGCATCGGCCGGCGGCGTCTTCAAACGCATCAGGCAGAGCTGGAAGTCCTGCCCTTCCTGCCGCGCCAATATCTCTTCCATCTCGTCATTCTCGAACATCGCGACATAGGTGAAGCCGAACGCCGTCTCGTAGAAGGCGAGCTGGATAGCGAGATCGCGCGTCGGCACCTTGACGAAATTGAAGCGGGTCATCGGCATCCTCTCATGTCTTACCAGACGTGTACGCGCTCCGCCGGCGGCAGATAGAGCTTGTCGCCGGGCTGCACGTTGAACGCCTTGTACCAGGGGCCGAAATTGCGGACGATGCCGTTGACCCGGAATTCGTCGGGGCTGTGCGGATCGGACAGCAATTGCGAGCGCGTCGCGCCCTCGCGACGCTTGCCCTGCCAGGATTGGGCATAAGCGATGAAGAAGCGCTGATCGCCGGTATAGCCATCGATCACCGGCGGCTCGCCATGGCGCGCCACGTAGAGACGATAGGCTGCATAAGCAGCCTCGAGCCCGCCCAGATCGGCCAGGTTTTCGCCCAGCGTCAGATGGCCCTTGATATGGACGCCCGGGATCGGCTCGTAAGCGTCGAACTGCTTGGCCAGTTTTTCGGCCTGCACCTTGTAGAGGCTGGCCGAGCTTTTGGTCCACCAATCCCGCAGGCGCCCCTTGGCGTCGAACTGGCGGCCTTCATCGTCGAAGCCATGCCCCATCTCATGCCCGATCGTGGCGCCGGTCTCGCCATAATTGACCGCCGGATCGGCCGCCGCATCGAAGAAGGGCGGCTGCAGTTGCGCGGCCGGGAACGTGACCTGGTTCATGGTCGGATCGTAATAAGCATTCACCGTCTGCGGGGTCATATCCCACAAGGTCCGATCGACCGGCTTGCCGAGACGTGAAAGCCCCAGCTGCCACTGGAAATCCTGCGACGCGATGGCATTGCCCAGCGGATCGGCGCGGCTCACCTTGAAGCTGGAATAATCGATATATTTGACAGGGTGGCCGATGCGCGGATCGAAGCTCGCCAGCTTGGCCAATGCCTCCTTGCGGGTCGGCTCGTCCATCCAGTCGGCATGGCGGATGAGCGCGCCATAGGCCGTGCGCAGGTCACCGATCAGCTCCTGCGTCTGCCTCTCGGTTTCGCGCGACCAATGCTTGGCGATGTAGAGCTGGCCGACCGCCTCGCCCAGATTCCGGTCGAGCAGTTGGATACCACGTTTCCAGCGCGCGCGCTGCTCGGGCACGTCGTTCAGCGTCTTGCTGTAGAAATCGAAGCGCGCCTGATCGAAAGCCTTGGGCAGATAGGTGGCGTGATTGCTGATGAAACGGAACGTCATCCACGCCTTCCACGTCGCCAGATCGACGTCGGCGATCCTTTTGCCCGCCGCGGCGACCGCGCTCGGCTGCGCCACATCGACGATCGGCTGCTTGCCGAGGCCGATCCGCGCCAGCACCGGCGTCCAGTCGAATTCGGGCGCCAGCCTGGTCAGCTGGGCGCGCGTCATCGGATTGTAGGTTTTGACCGGATCGCGATTCTGCTCGGGCGTCCACTGGTCCTGCGACAGGCGGGTCTCGAGCGCGATGATCGCGTCGGCCTTGGCCGCCGGATCCGGGATCCCGGCCAGCGTCTGGATATGGATGATGTAAGCGCGATAGGCCTTGCGGAAGGCTTCGTATTTCTCGCCTTTCAGCAGGTAATAATCGCGCGTGGGCAGGCCGAGCCGCGCCTGGCTCGCGCCGACGATGTAGCGGGTCGGGTCCTTCTCATCGACGGTCGGGCCGATATCGATCGGCGATGCGAAGCCGGAATCGGCCATGAGCTGGACGAGCTGGTACCGGTCCCTCACCGCATCGATCCGCGCGAGATAGGGCTTGAGCGGCGCCGTGCCCCGCGCCTCGATCCCCGCCTCGTCCATCCAGGCCGCGTAGAAATCGCCGATCTGGCGCGCGGTTGCGTCTTCGGGTCGCTTGGCGGCCTCCTCGACGATCGCCCGGACCTGTTTTTCGGTTTCGTCGGGAAGATCGTAATTATAGCCGGCGCCGGTCTTGTCGGCGGGGATCGGATGATCGCGCAGCCAGGTGCCCTCGGCGAAGCGGAAGAAATCGTCCGACGGCTTCACCGATCGATCCATATCGGCATAGTCGACGCCCCATGGGCCATATTTGGGCGGCGAGGACGATTGGGCGAGCGCGCAGGTGGCGGTCGCGGCAAGGAGAAACAGCAGGGTTTTGCGCATCATACGCTTTCAAAGCCCTCCCCGGGATGAGGAGAGGTCGGGGGTGGGTGCGCGCATCCGCGCGCCTGAGGAGAACCTACCCAGCCCCCGACAAAAAGCCAGTGCGCCCGCCGATCCAGGTTGCGGGTTAGTCGCGCAGCAGCTCGTTGATGCCGGTCTTGGCACGCGTCTGCGCATCCACGCGCTTGACGATCACCGCGCACGACAGGCTCGGCCCCGGCGTGCCGTCGGCCAGCGGCTTGCCCGGCAACGAGCCGGGCACCACCACCGAGTAAGACGGCACCCGACCGACGAACACCTCGCCGGTGGCACGATCGACGATCTTGCTGGTCGACGACAGGAACACCCCCATCGCCAGCACCGCGCCTTGCTCGACGATCACGCCCTCGACCACCTCGGAGCGCGCGCCGATGAAGCAATCGTCCTCGATCACGACCGGATTGGCCTGGAGCGGCTCGAGCACGCCGCCGATGCCGACGCCCCCCGACAAATGGACATTGCGCCCGATCTGCGCGCAACTGCCGACGGTCGCCCAGGTATCGACCATCGAGCCCTCGCCGACATAAGCGCCGATATTGACGAAGCTCGGCATCAGCACGACGCCCTTGGCGACATACGCTCCCTGGCGAACGACCGATCCCGGCACCGCGCGGAAGCCCGCTTCCCGGAAGCGATTCTCGCCCCAGCCCTCGAACTTGGACGGGACCTTGTCGAACCACATCGAGCCGCCCGGCCCCTGGATGAGACCGTTATCGTTGAGACGGAAGGAGAGAAGCACCGCCTTCTTGAGCCACTGGTTCACGATCCAGCCGCTCTCGCCCTTCTCGGCGACGCGCAACGTGCCGGCATCGAGTCCGGCCAACGCCTCGTTCACCGCATCGCGCACTTCGCCCTTCGTGCCGATCGAAAGCGTCTCGCGCGCGTCCCACGCCGCATCGATCGCCGCCTGCAATTCCCCGCTCATTCCGGTCCTTCCATGATTTCGGCGAGCCATGCCCCAAGATCGCTCGTGATGAAATCCACATGTTCGGTCTCGCGGCCGACCTGTTCGGAGCCGTTGTCGACCCACAAGGTGGTCATGCCTAGCGCCTTCGCCGGCTTCAGATTGCGTGCCATATCCTCGGCGAACAGCGCCCGCGTCGGATCGACGCCGAAGGTCGCCAGCATCGATTCATAGGCATGCGCATGCGGCTTGGGTCGATAGGCCATGGCATGGATATCGTGGATCGCCTCGAAGCTTTCCGACAGGCCGAGCCGGGCGAGCACGCGGCGCGCGTAAGGCTCGTCGCCGTTGGTAAAGATCAGCTTGCGCCCGGGCAGACTGCCGATCGCATCGATCAGCCGCCGATCCTCGCGGAGTGCATCCATCTCGATCGCATGGACCTCTGCCAGGAATTCGTGCGGATCGACGCCATGTTCGGCCATCAGCCCCGAAAGCGTCGTGCCATGCTCATGGAAATAGCGCTTCTGGACCTTGAACGCCTCCTCGAGCGGCAAATCGAGCCGGCGCGCAACGGCGATCGTCATGCGCTTGTCGATCAAGCCGAACAGATCGCACGACGCCGGATAGAGCGTATTGTCCAGATCGAAGATCCAGGCATGGATATGAGCCAGTTCGCTGCGCATGCCGGGTGCTAACCGTCCGGAAATATTGGGGCAACATAATAGGACATTGTGATACGCGATTGGCGGGCGACAAGCGCGCAGGGGCGCCGGTGAAGAACATGGCTGACAGGGTTTGGACGTTGCCCGCCGGTGCGGCGCTATTGCTGCTATCGGGATGTGGCGGCGGTGGCGGCGTCAACTCGACCGGAACCCCGGCGAGCGGATCGACCGGAACGACGACGATTCCGACGACGCCGGTCATCAACTATAACGACGCCGAATATACGCGATCGAATTCGGCGACCGATGCGAGCGCGATCAGCGCGTGGAATGCGGGCAGCACCGGCGCCGGGATAACCATCGCCATCCTCGATACGGGGCTGAGCGATCCGACCGGCCAGTTCACCGGCCGCATCTCGTCCGCGAGCACGTCGCTGAGCGATTCGGCGGGTTATGCCGATCAGGACGGCCATGGCACTGCGATCGCGGCCGTCGCGGCGGCGGCGCGCAACGCCAGCGATATCGAAGGCCTCGCTTTCGGCGCCACGGTGATGGCGCTGCGCACCGACAATGCGGGGAGTTGCGCCACCACCGCAGGCTGCGCCTTCAGCACGGCGGCACTCGCCACTGCGGTCGATTACGCCGTCACCAACGGCGCCAAGGTGATCAACATGTCATTGGGCGGCAGCCCGGCCACGACGCAGATGCGCGCCGCGATCAACCGCGCGACTTCTGCCGGCGTGATCATCGTCATCGCGGGCGGCAATGACGGCGACGCGGAACCCGATATCCTCGCCCAGATCGCTGCCGACCCGATCGCGCACGGGCTGGTGATCATCGCCGGTGCGCACGATGCGAGCGGCGCGATTTCGAGTTTCTCGGACAAGGCCGGCACGTTCGCCCCCTATTATATCACCGCGCTCGGCACGGACGTTCGCTCGTTCGACAACAAGGGCGCCGATTACCTTTATTCGGGCACCTCCTTCTCCGCGCCGGCCGTGGCGGCCGCGGTCGCGCTGATCGAGGCGGCCTTTCCCAATCTGACGCCGGCGCAGGTGATTAACCTGATCTACGCGAGCGCGACCGACGCGGGTGCGGCCGGGGTCGATTCGACCTTCGGGCATGGCCTGCTCAATCTGGTGAAGGCTTTTCAGCCGATCGGGACGAGCAGTTTGGCCGGCAGTACGGCCGCTGTCTCGCTGACCCAGAATGCAGTGCTGTCGGGTGCGATGGGCGACGCGACCATGGCCGGATCGGGACTCGATCGGACGATCATCCTCGATGGCTATGGCCGCGCCTTCAGCGT
Organism: Sphingomonas sp. MMS24-J13; assembly: GCF_044905095.1. Lineage (NCBI taxonomy): Bacteria > Pseudomonadati > Pseudomonadota > Alphaproteobacteria > Sphingomonadales > Sphingomonadaceae > Sphingomonas > Sphingomonas sp. MMS24-J13. The sequence continues at coordinate 3,950,835 of NZ_CP173258.1, read as the reverse complement.
CAATCTGGCCGGTACCGTCGCGCATATCGGCCAGCGCCGCCCGCTGACCGGCGCGATCGGTGGCGCTCTGGTGACGCGCAATACACAGGAAGGTCCGCTGTCGGTCTCGCTCACGATGGCGCGCGATCTGGCAGGCGAACCCTGGGCCGGCTTCGGCCAGCGTGGACTGACCGCCAACGGCCAGATCCAGGCCCGCACGGTGACGGCGACCGCGACGATGGCGATCGATCGCGACACGATCGCCGGGTTCGGCTTCGCTACCAGCGGCCGCCGGCTCGGCGATCTGATCGACGGCGGCGAGGGTTCGGGCGGCGCTTACCTTGTCGCGCGATCGCCGACCGACGGCCCGGGCTTCGATGGCAATAGCGGGATGGCGACGGCCTTCCGCCACCGCTTCGGCCGGCTCGCGATCGACGTCACTGCCGAGCGCGGCGCCCTCGCCGCCTTGCTCCGCGGCGAACGCGAATCGGCCTACACGATGATGACGATGCGTGCGACGCGGACGTTCGGGCCACTCGCGCTGGGCATCGGCACGGGCTTGCTCGACGAGGATCGGACCGTATTGGGTTCGCGTTTCGGCGCCTTGCTCGGTGGCCGCGGGGCATCGACCCGCACCGCCGAACTGGATGCGCGCCTGAATCTCGGCCGCGGCTGGAGCCTTCATGCGGCTCGGAGACAGGGCTGGACCAGCACGGCAACCGGCGGGGCGCTCGTACGCGGACGGCTCCAGAGTATCGCATCGGCCTTCGATATCGGCCGGACCGGCGGCGCGACCCAATTCGGCCTGCGTTATTCCGAACCGTTACGGGTCACGCATGGCGGCTTCGGGCTCTCGGTGCCGACAGGCTATGATTATTCGACCCTGAGCGCGAATTACACGCTGACCAATCTCAACCTCGCGCCAACGGGCCACGAGCGCGATCTGGAGGCGAGCTACGGGCTCCAGATCTGGGGCGGCTGGCTCGACACCAACCTTTATCTGCGCACCCAGCCGGGCAATATCGCGCTCGCGCCCAACGATGTTGGCGGCGCGATACGGTACGGGATCAACCTGTAGAGTCCTCCCTGGCGAAGCCGGGGAGGATCCTTAGAGGTAATTCGGCAGGTCGCTCGGTTCGATCAGCACCTCGCGCCGCCCGACATGATCGGGCGCCGAAACGATGCCGGCTTTCTCCATCCGCTCGATCAGCCGCGCGCCGCTATTATAGCCGATCCGCAACTGGCGCTGGACCCACGAAGTCGATGCCTTGCGATTCTCCACCACGAGCTGGACCGCGCGACGGTAGCTCTGCGTCTCGGGATCGTCGGGCCCGGTCGGCGCGCCTTCGATCTCGTAGCCGCCATCGATCGGCTCCTCGGTCACCGCCGAGACATAATCCGGCTGGCGCTGCGCCTTCCAATGTTCGGCGACCGAGCGCACCTCCTCATCCCCCACGAACGGGCCGTGGACACGGATGAGTTGCTTGCCGCCCGCGACGTAGAGCATGTCGCCCTTGCCCAGCAGCTGTTCGGCACCCTGTTCGTTGAGGATGGTGCGCGAATCGATCTTGGAAGCGACCTGGAAGCTGATCCTGGTCGGCAAGTTCGCTTTGATGACGCCGGTGATGACATCGACCGAGGGCCGCTGCGTCGCCATGATCAGGTGGATTCCCGCCGCGCGCGCCTTCTGCGCGAGACGCTGGATCAGGAATTCCACTTCCTTGCCTGCGGTCATCATCAGATCGGCGAGCTCGTCGACCACCACGACGATCGTCGGCAGCGGTTCATATTCGAGCTTCTCTTCCTCGTAGATCGGCTGGCCGCTCTCGGCATCGTAGCCGGTCTGGACGCGCCGCCCGAGCGCCTCGCCTTTGGCTTTGGCGGTGCGCACCTTGTCGTTGAACGAAGCGAGGCTGCGCACCTGGACGGTCGCCATCATGCGATAGCGTTCTTCCATCTGCTCGACCGTCCATTTGAGCGCGCGGATTGCCTTGGCGGGCTCGGTCACGACCGGGGAAAGGAGATGCGGGATATCGTCGTAGACGCTGAGTTCCAGCATCTTGGGATCGATCATGATCATGCGGCACTGGTCGGGGGTCAGCCGATAGAGGAGCGAGAGGATCATCGCGTTGAGACCGACCGACTTGCCCGACCCGGTGGTACCCGCAACGAGCAGGTGGGGCATCGGCGCAAGGTCGGCGATAACCGGATCGCCCGCGATATTCTTGCCGAGGATCAAGGCGAGGCTACCGGGCGCATGATTTTCGAAACTGTGGCTGGCGATCAGCTCCGACAGGACGACGCTTTCGCGCTTCTGGTTGGGCAGCTCGATACCGATCACGGTACGGCCGGGGATCGTCGCGACACGCGCCGAAAGCGCGGACATGTTGCGCGCGATATCGTCGGCCAGCGCCACCACGCGGCTCGCCTTGATGCCGGCGGCAGGCTCCAGTTCGTACATCGTCACGACAGGGCCGGGGCGGACCTCGGTAATGTGGCCGCGAACGTGGAAATCCTCGAGCACCGTCTCGAGCAGGCGCGCATTGCGTTCGAGCGCGGCCTTGTCGATCTGGACATTGTTCTGGACCGGCGCCGGCGACAGCAGATCGAGCGTCGGCAAGGTCCAGGTGTCGCCAAGCGCGAGCTTGGCCTGCCGCTCGCGCTGGCCGCGCGCGCTCGGTTGCGGCGTGCGGACCGGGGTGCTGATCGTCGGGCGCGGCGGCTCGGGCGCTTCGGGCTCGGGCTCGCGCACCGCTCTGGGGCGCGACGGCGCCGGGGTCCGCACGATCGAGGCAGGTGCCTCCTCGGGCTCGTCCATGAACTCGCGGATACGGCGGCGGAAGAGCGCCGAACGCTCCTCGGCATCGAGGCCGAGCGACATGCAAGCGGCGGTGAGCCCCAGAACCGCGAATAGCGCGATCGCCGCCACACGCAGCCCCGTCACCACGGTGTGATTCCCTATCAGCGCCAGACCCGCATCGATCGCCTTGGCCCCCCCAAGTCCGAAGAAGCCGCCCAGGCCGCCGGGCAGCGTCGCGATCGTCGTGCCGCGCAGCAGCGCCAATGAAACGTCACATAACAGCATGGCCAGCAGGGTGATCGGCAATGCGCGCTTCCACTTGCCCGGCGAAACCCCACGCCACAGCCGAAGCGCCACCACGATCAATGGCGGGATCAGCAAGCCGGCCGGAAGGCCGAACGAGGTCAGCAGCAAATCCGCGATCCAGGCGCCCGGCTGACCCAGGACGTTCAGCGTCGGGCCGCCGGCCGCCGTCATCAGCGAAGCGTCGCTCGAATGATAGCTCACCAGCGCAAAACCGAGCATCAGAGCGATCGCGACGATGCCGAGCGCACCGAGAATCGCGCCACTGCGCACGCCGATGCGCCGCGCATGGCCGCGCCATTCCGCACCGACTGCTACCCGGCTCGCCATCGCCATACCTCCTCGAAACGCCCCCAATTGTGCCCGAAATGTTCCAGCCATGCAAATCGGCGGAGCGTTTCCGCCACGCGTCAGTTTGCGTTCACCCAACGGGATGTAGCTTCGCTCGAGCTTTGTGATGGGATCATCCGATGACCGTTAATCGACTGCCGACCCTGAGTGCTGCGCTCGCTCTGCTTGCCGCCATTTCGCCGCTGGCGGCATCCGCTGCCGCCGCCCAATCCGCCCCTCCGCCCAGCGACCAGGATGCCTATCGGCGCGGCTATGAAGCCGGACGCGCGGCAGCTCAAGATCAGCAAAGTCAGCAAAGTCAGCAAAGTCAGCAGGGCAATTACAACGACGGCTATAACGATGGGTATGCCAGCGCGCCGCCACCGGGTTACGACGGCACCCAGCCGCCGCCCCCGCCGCCGGGCTATCAACCCGAGCCCGGCACCAGCGGCCCTGGCCCCGACGATCAGCGCTACGAGGCTTTTGCCGAGGATTGGGCGACGCGCAACTGCGTCAAATCGGGCGGCAATGCCGGCGGCGGGGCGTTGATCGGCGGCCTGCTCGGCGCGTTGATCGGTTCGAGCGTGGCCGGCCGCCACGATCGTGGCGGTGGTGCCGTGGTCGGCGGCATCTTCGGCGCGGCCGGCGGTGCGGCGGTCGGATCGGCCCAGCAAGGCGCGACCAGCCCCGGCTGCCCGCCAGGCTTCGTCGTGCGGAGCGGTGCCCCCACTTTCTATTACGACTCGCCCGATTATGTGTATGCGGCGCCGGGCTGGTATCAGCCCTGGTATTTCTACGGCGGCCGCTGGACCTACCGGCCTTATCCGTACCGCACCTTTTATTATCGCCACTATGGCTATGGACGGCCCGGTTATTATGGCCGCCCCGGCTGGCACCGCCGCTACTAATCAGGCGCGAGGCGGCGTTTCGGCGCCGCCTCACCTCCATCAATGTCGGAAGTGGCGCATCCCGGTGAAGACCATCGCCAGGCCGGCTTCGTCGGCTGCAGCGATCACATCCGCGTCGCGCAGCGATCCGCCCGGCTGGATGACCGCCGTAGCCCCTGCCTCGACCGCCGCAAGCAAACCATCCGCGAACGGGAAGAAGGCGTCCGACGCCACCGCCGATCCGATCGTACGCGGCTCGGCCCAGCCAGCCTTCTCGGCGGCATCCTTGGCTTTCCAAGCGGCGATGCGCGCGCTTTCGAGCCGGTTCATCTGGCCGGCGCCAATCCCCGCAGTCGCGCCATCCTTCGCGTAGATGATCGCGTTCGATTTGACGTGTTTGCCCACCGTCCACGCGAACAGGCAGTCCTTCAATTCCTGATCGGTCGGCTGACGCTTGGTCACGACCTTCAGGTCCGCGGCGGTGATCTCGCCATTGTCGCGGGTCTGAACCAGCATGCCGCCAGCAATCGACTTGATCGCAAGGCCGGGCCGCGCCGGATCGGGTAGATCGCCGGTGAGCAGCAGGCGTAGGTTCTTCTTTTTCGCGAAGACCGCACGGGCCGCGTCATCGGCGGCGGGGGCGGCGACGACTTCGGTGAAGATCCCGCTGATCGCCTCGGCAGTCGGCCCGTCGAGCGGGCGGTTGACCGCGATGATGCCGCCGAACGCCGACACGGTGTCGCAGGCGAAGGCCGCCTCATAGGCCTCGATCAGCGTGTCGGCCGAGGCGACGCCGCACGGATTGGCGTGCTTGACGATCACCACCGTCGGCGGCCCATCGCGGAACTCCGCTACCAATTCGAGCGCGGCATCGGCGTCGTTGTAATTGTTGTAGCTGAGCTCCTTGCCCTGGAGCTGCTCGGCCTGGGCGATGCCGCGCGTGGTCGGCCCGGCCGGCAGGTAGAGCGCGGCCTTCTGGTGCGGATTCTCGCCGTAACGCAGTTCGTCCGCTTTCTTGAGTGGGATCGACAGGCTGTCGGGGAAGAGCTGGCCCTGGTCGGCAAAAGCGAACCACGACGCGATCATCGCATCATATTGGGCGGTGGCGGCGAACGCCTTGGCGGCGAGGCGTTTGCGCGTCGCCAGCGTGGTCGCGCCGCCATGCGCCGCCAGTTCCTCGATCAGCGCCGGATAATCGGCCGGATCGGTGACGATCGATACATAAGCATGGTTCTTCGCCGAGGAGCGCACCATCGACGGGCCGCCGATATCGATATTCTCGATGATGTCGTCGCGCGCCGCCGCCGGGTCGGCCGCGCCGCCGGCATATTTCGCGACCGTCTGCGCGAACGGATAGAGGTTGACCACGACCAGATCGATCGCGCCGATGTCATGCTCGGCCATCGCCGCGGCATGTTCGGGATGGTCGCGCACCGCGAGCAGCCCGCCATGGACCTTGGGGTGGAGCGTCTTGACGCGGCCGTCCATCATTTCGGGAAAGCCGGTGAGATCCGAAATGTCCTTCACCGTCAGTCCGGCTTCACGCAGCGCCCTGGCGGTGCCGCCGGTCGAAACCAGCTCGACCCCATAACTGGCGAGGACATGGCCGAGATCGGCGAGGCCGGTCTTGTCGGAAACGGAGAGAAGCGCGCGCTTGATCGATATGTCGGTCATGCCCCGCGCCTTTAGCGAATGAGCGGCGAAGCGCTACTGAAAATCCGCCTGGTTCCGGACCGGATCCAAGAGTCTCTCCATGATCCAAACCCGGATCGCGCTCGCGAGATTCGGCGGATCGGCATCACCGATCCGTCGCGCGTCGATCTGCGCGACCAAGGCGGAGATGGGCAGATGCTCCGCCTCCGCCGCGCGTTTCAGTTCATCCCAGAAGATCGGCTCCAAGCTGACCGATGTCGCGTGGCCGGCGATCATGACCGAACGTTTGATCGGGCCGGCCATCGCCGATCAATACATGTGCTGGCCGCCGTTGATCGACAGGGTCGACCCGGTGACGAAGCCGGCATCCTCACCGCACAGGAAGGTCACGCCGCGCGCGATCTCGCTCGCCTTGCCGAGGCGGCCGACCGGGATGCGCGCGACGATCTTGGCAAGCACGTCCTCGGGCACGGCGGCGACCATGTCGGTATCGATATAGCCTGGCGCGATCGCATTGACGGTGATGCCCACGCGCGCGCCCTCCTGGGCGAGCGCCTTGGTGAAGCCATGGATGCCCGATTTGGCGGCGGCATAATTGACCTGGCCATATTGGCCGGCCTGGCCGTTGATCGAACCGATATTGACGATGCGGCCATATTTGCGTGCAGTCATCCCGTCCCACACCGCCTTGGCCATGCTGAAGCAGCCGGCGAGGTTGGTGCGCATCACATCCGACCACATATCGTAGGTCATGCGCTTCATCGTCGCGTCGCGCGTGATGCCGGCATTGTTGACGAGGATATCGACCGGGCCGATTTCGGCCTCGACCCGCTTCACACCGTCCTGGCACGCATAGAAATCGGCGACGTCCCATTTGAACGCCTGGATGCCGGTCCGCTCGGAGAAAGCACGCGCCCGCTCGTCATTGCCGGCATAAGCCGCGGCGACGGTCACGCCCTCGGCCTGCAGCGCCAGGCTGATCGCCTCGCCAATGCCACGGGTTCCACCAGTCACGATCGCAACGCGCGCCATTACTTCCTCTCCTCAAATGCCCAGTCAGCCTATGAACCCGCGAGCCAACCGGCAAGCTCCCGCTGCAGCAAAATGCGCAGCATCCCGATTCCGGGATCGTCCGTATTGAGACAGGGCAGATAGGCAAAGTCGGTACCGCCGGCGGCGAGAAAAGTTTCACGGCCGCGGATCGAGATTTCTTCCAGCGTCTCGAGACAGTCGGCCGAGAAGCCGGGCGAGACGACTGCGATGCGCTTGATGCCGCGGGACGGAAGGGCCGCCAAGGTGATGTCTGTAGCGGGTTCGAGCCATTTTGCCCTGCCGAAGCGCGACTGGAACGTGATCGTCAATTCGCGTCCGAGCGCCTGCGAGAGCAAGCGCGCCGTCTTCTGGCAGTGGCAATGATAGGGATCGCCGAGGGCCAGCGTGCGCGCCGGCATGCCGTGAAAGCTGGCCAGGATCGCGTCCGGTTCGAACGGCAAGACCGCTAGCGAACTCTCGATACTCACCTTCAATGCGTCGATATAATTCGGATCGTCGTAATAAGGCGGCAGCGTGCGGATCGCCGGCTGCCAGCGCATGGCGGCCAAAGCGATGAACACCGCGTCGTTGGCCGTGGCCGTCGTTGCTGCGCAATATTGCGGATAAAGCGGGGCGATCAGGATACGCTCGCACCCGGCCGCCTTCAACGCCGCCAGCCTGTCGGCAATGGCGGGCGAGCCATAGCGCATCGCATGATCGACCAACACGTCGTCCCCGAATGCGCCCTTGAGCGCGGCCGCCTGCGCGGCCGTGATCACGGCAAGCGGCGAGCCGTCTTCGCGCCAGACCTGCTTGTAGGCATGCGCCGATTTCTTCGGCCGGGTCGTGAGGATGATGCCGCGCAGGATCGGTTGCCAGATGAAAGGTGGAATTTCGACCACCCGGCGATCGGACAGGAATTCCGCCAGATAGCGCCGCACGGCTCCGGCCTCGGCGGCATCCGGCGTGCCCAGATTGACGATCAGGACGCCGATGCGCGGGCGCGGAATCGCGGGATGTTCGGACGGGAGGGTCATGCGAGCGGCAGGCTGCGCAGGCGCTTGCCGGTCGCGGAGAAGATCGCGTTGGCGATCGCCGGCGCGACGACCGGGACGCCGAGCTCGGCTACGCCGCCCGGGGCATCGTGCGAGGCGATGATCTGGACATCGATCTCCGGCATGTCGGCGATGCGCGGCAGATGCAGCGCATCGAGCGTCACCTGATCGGCCAGTCCGCGCGTATAGGTCACTTTATTCCCCAATGCTTCCGCCATGCCCCAAACGAGGCCGCTCTCGATCTGTTGCCGAACGATATCGGAATTGATCACCCGCCCACAATCGACCACCGCGACAAGCCGGCCGACCTTGATCGCGCCGGCATCTTCTTCCGCCTCCGCATAAAGGGCGACATGGCTGCCGAAAGCGCTGTGCGCCGCCAGTCCCTGGCCGGAATGCGCTTCGCCACTCCACCCGCCCGATGCCGCCGCCTGACTTAGACAGCGGGCGAGGCGCGGCGCCGGGCCGAGCATTGCCATGCGGAACGACAAGGCGTCCTGCCCGGCGACGGCGGCAAGCTCGTCGATGAAGCTTTCGATGAAGAAGGCGTTGTGGCCATGCGCGGCGGCACGCCACAGCCCGGTCTCGATACCGATTTCGGCCGGGGCGTGCGCTATGCCGAGCCTGGGAATGGCGTAAGGCGGTATCGCTCCCTCGACCGCAGCGGCTGCGACCCCCGTGCGGCCGCCCGGCAGCCCAAGCCGGCGCGCCAGCAGATGCTCGGATGCCGGCGCGGCGATCGTCGCACGCCAGGCCGCGATCCGTCCGCGCGCGTCGAGCCGCGCAGCCAGCCGCGCCTTGACCGGCGGGCGATGACGGCCGCGCAGCATCTCTTCCGATCGGCTCCACATCAGTTGCACGGGACGCTTCGCGTGCAGGGCCAGGATCGCGGCCTCGCACGCCGCGTCATTCTCGATCTTGCGCCCGAACCCGCCACCGACCTGCACCGGGAAGATCGTGACCCGGCCCTCGCTCAAGCCCGTGGCCGCCGCGACAGCCGATCTTGCGAGACCCGGTGCTTGCGTGGGCACCCAAATTTCAAGCCGATCCTGATTCATCCGCGCGGTGGCGACCAGCGGCTCGATCGTCGCATGCGCCGCGAAAGGCACCTCATAGCCCGCGCTGATCACACCGGCCCCGACCAGTGCGGCATCGACATCGCCGACCGCGTGAAAGCGCTTCGCCTTGCCGGCGAAGGCCGCGTCGAGCGCGCGGCCGACGGCAGCGCTGTCGGGCAGGGTTCCGCGCGTGGCGAAGCGCGGATGCATCGCATCGACCGCGCGATCCGCCGCCCACCAATTCTCCGCGAGCGCCGCGACCCAGCCATCGGCACGGACCACGCCGAGCACGCCCGGCACATCATCGGCGGCCTTCATGTCCTGGCTCACCAGATTTGTATCGCCGAGCGGACCATGGCGAATCGAGGCGTAGACCATGTTCGGCAGCCGCACGTCGCCGGCATAACGGAGGCTGCCGTCCACCTTGGCGGGCAGATCGAGCCGGGGCATCGTCTTGCCGGAGATATTGCCCTCGCCGGGACGGCGCAGCGGCGCGTGTGGAGGAGGCGTAAAGGCCGCCGCTTCTGCCGCAAGCTCGCCGAACCGGAACTTGTCCTGCCCGCGCACGACGAATCCGGCATCGGTGTCGCAGGCCTGCCAATCGGCGCCCAGCCTTTTGCCCGCCGCCATGCACAGCAAGGCGCGTGCGAACGCCCCGGCCTCGCGGAAGGGCTGCTCGAAGGCGCGGATCGACGTCGAGCCGGCGGTGATCATCAGCGCATGGCGCGTCGCCCACTCGCGCCCCGCCCAGCCGCCGATCCCGCGCAGGAATTCGGGGACCGCGGCTGCGCCGGCATCGCCCGCGATCAGAAGATTGGCGTAAAGCGGGTTGATCGGCGCAGGCTCGACCGCGATCTGACGCCAGTCCGCGCCCAGTTCATCGGCCAGCGCCTGCGGCAAGGCGGTCCACACGCCCTGGCCCATTTCGGCCTGCGGCACGACCACCGTGACGCGGCCCGCCGTATCGATCTTGAGGAATGCGTTGAGGACGGTCTCTCCCGGGGTGACCGCCAGATTGGGCCGGTATTGGCGCGGCCATATCTCCCACGCCAGCACGAGGCCGATCGCGGCGCCTCCCCCGATCAGCATGGTGCGCCGGTTCAAACCCGCCGGCTTCGCCTGTGCCTTCGTCATGCAAGCGGCTGTAGGGCGCCCGGTTGCGCCCGTCACCCCAATTTCAAGCGATCGCGAGCGCCCGGCTGGAAACGGTGCGATCGATCAGGCCGAGCCAGAGCCCCGCCGAACGCGCGAGTTGGTGACGCCGGGCGAGTTCGGCGAGCGGCGCCGGCGCGGGGCGGGTCCGCCGCGCCATCACCGCCTGGAGCGCAACCGCGAGATCGAAGGGGCGCGCCGCCGCGACCGTGCCGAACAATTCGTGCGTCAATATCTCGGGCAGCGCCAGCGAACAGGGCGTCGTGACAAGCGGCACACCCGCCGCCAACGCTTCGATCAGGGCTGCCGGATAGCCTTCGTAGAGCGAGGTGCAGAGCAGGACATCGGCCCTGTCCAGATAGTCGCCGACATTGCGGACATAGCCTTCGAACCGCACCCGATCGGCGATACCCAGTTCGCCCGCGCGGGCCCGCAGCATCGCATCCTGCTCGCCCTCGCCGAGCAACACGAGCTGCGTCTGCCGCGGCATGCGCGCAAAGGCCTCGAGTGCGAGACCGAAATTCTTCTGCCGGGTAAGCCGGCCGACGCAGAGGATCGTGTGGCTTTGCACATCGCCTCGCGTGGCATCGGGCATGGCATCGAGATTGGGCTCGTCGATGCAGGCGATATCGTGCCGGCCGGTGACGAAGGCCGCCTCCGCCGCGAACACCGGCGACATCGCGATCAACGCATCGAAGCGGCGCGTCATCCGGCGGAAGCCCGCGGTGAACGCGATCTGGCGGATGCCCGAGCGATCGGCACGGCGAAGCGGGTTGCTGATCTTGCACAGGATCGGCGGGCACTGGCGATCGAGCGCATGCTGCATCGCTGCCAGGATCGGCACATGATAATTGCCGGGGCCGACCACAACGTCGGGCGCATGATGCCGCATCTGCACTGCCAGGGCGCGGCCAAGTTCGGCGCGCGATCGGGGCTGGTTATGCGCGATCGGCACGATCTCGACGTCTGGCGAAACCAGAGGCGCGAGCGGACCGTCGCTGCTCCCGCAAAACAGGGTCACCCGCCGCCCGGCGGCCGCCCAGGCGTTGGCGAGCCGCACTGCGACGCGCTCGGTGCCCCCGGTCGACAATTGATGGAGGACGAGCGCAACATGGTCGGCCGCAGACGCAGCCTGATCTCCGAACAGCGCCTCACTTGACCAATACATGCGATAGGCTCTTTCGTGCGGCCGGTTCTTGCGGAGCATGTCCTTCGCGCCGGCCCGTTGCGCCCGTATTGCGGCTTAGCAAAAAGCCGGCGACAAACCGAACTTATCTTGAGACCGCCTTACCGCGGGTGCTCGGCAGGCCATTGGGCCAGCCGCCCGATCACCGCATCGATCGAGCGGCCAAGCGCGGTCGCCTCGGTCGCGCCGAGCATGCCGAGCAGATCATGCGCGACCTTGTCGATGTCCGCCTCCATCCGCAGGCAGGCCCGCGTCCCTTCTGCGCTCAGCCGCACCGGACGGCGGCGACGGTTGGCGGGATCGATTGCCGGCTCGATCCAGCCACGCTGGGTCAGCGTGGCGAAGGCGCGGCTCACGTTCATCGCCGGAATCGCCATCAATTCGGTGATGTCGTGGCCCGCGCACGCACCCTCGCCATGCAGGCACATCATGATCCGCAACTCGTTGAGCGACAGGCCGTTGGGGGCGGCGACGCCATCCTCCATCGGCCGGTTGATCATCGCTGCCAGCTTTAGCAGCTGCACCAGCAACGGTTCCAACGCGGCAGCGTCGGCCCCATTACCCGCAGTCGCGATCGCCGCGCGCTGACCCATTCCCCTCTCCCGTTCACCTGCCCCCGACTGCATTCTATCGGAAGTTAGTATCGTTCCGCTCTCTTCCTTGCTAGCCTGTATCGGAACAATCGCATGCTGCGCAGCAAACGAGTCGGAGCGGATGATATGAACGAGATGACCAAGGTGTCCCTGTCTCAGTGGGCCTATTCGGATGCGGCCAAAGCGGCACTCGCCCGCAAGCCCGCGCTCTTCATCGGTAACGAATGGGTCGAATCCTCCCATGGCGAGACGATCGCCGTGATCGATCCGTCGAGCGGCAAGGAAGTCAGCCGTTTCGTCGATGCCTCCGACGCCGATGTCGATCGCGCCGTCGCCGCCGCCCGCACCGCGTTCGACGATGGGCGCTGGTCCAACCTGCCGCCGATCGTGCGCGAAGGCATGATGCACAAGCTGGCAGACCTGATCGGCCAGCATGCGGACGAATTCGCCGAACTGGAAGCGATCGACAACGGCAAGCCCAAGGGCATGGCCGCGAACATCGACATACCCGGTGCGATCGGCATGATGCATTACATGGCCGGCTGGGCGAGCAAGCTCGGCGGCGAGATGATCGAGCCGATGGCGATCCCGCGCGGCCTGTTCCACTCCTATGTCCGCCGCGAGCCGGTCGGCGTCGCCGCGCAGATCGTACCGTGGAACTTCCCGCTGCTGATGGCGATCCTCAAGATCGCGCCCGCGCTCGCCGCCGGCTGCACCCTGATCCTCAAGCCTGCCGAACAAACCAGCCTGACCGCCCTGCGGCTGGCGGATCTGGTCGCCGAGGCCGGCTTCCCCGCGGGCGTGATCAACATCATCACCGGCAACGGCCACACGTCGGGTGACCGGCTGGTCAAGCACCCCGACGTCGACAAGGTCGCCTTCACCGGATCGACCGAGATCGGCAAGCTGATCAACCGCAACGCCACCGACACGCTCAAGCGCGTGACTTTGGAGCTTGGCGGCAAATCGCCGGTCGTGGTGCTGCCCGACGTCGACGTGGCGACCGCCGGGCCGGGTGCGGCAGGCGCGATCTTCTTCAATTCGGGCCAGGTCTGCGTTGCCGGCTCGCGCCTCTATGCGCACCGTTCGATCTTCGATCAGCTGATCGAGGGCATGGCCGGCGCCGCGCAATTCTGGGCGCCGCGTCCCTCGCTCGATCCCGAGGGCCATATGGGCCCGTTGGTGTCGTCCGAGCAGTTCGATCGCGTGATGGGCTATATCGATGCAGGCAAGAAAGCCGGCGCGTCGGTGGCGATCGGTGGCGACGCACCTTCGAGCGACGGCGGCTATTATGTGAACCCGACCGTGCTGGTGGATGTGAAGCCCGACATGAGCGTGGTGCAGGAAGAGATTTTCGGACCCGTCGTGGTGGCGCAGCGCTTCGACGATCTCGACGAGGTCGCCAGGGAGGCCAACAACACCTGCTTCGGTCTCGGCGCCGGCATCTGGACCCGCGACATCGGCGCGATGCACAAGCTCGCCGCCAAGATCAAGGCAGGCACCGTCTGGGGCAATTGCCACGGCGTGATCGATCCGGCCTTGCCGTTCGGCGGCTTCAAGCAATCGGGCCTCGGCCGCGAGCAGGCGCGCCAGGGCGTCGAGGCTTATACCGAGCTCAAGTCGGTCATCATCCAGCTCTGAGGCCAACTCAGGAGAACACCCCGTTCGCGTCGAGCGAAGTCGAGACACGTTTCCCCGCGGAACAGCCGCTCCGTTCGGAAACGTCCCTCGACTTCGCTCGGGACGAACGGGCCCGTTTGGATAGAACCGAATGACCTTCGACAACCACCATATCGTCGTCACCGGCGCCTCCACCGGCATGGGGCGTGCGACCGCAAACCTGCTGGCGAAGCGCGGCGCCAAAGTGTTTCTGATCGCGCGCCGCCAGGCCATCCTCGACGAGGCGGTCGCCGAGATTCGCGGGGCCGGCGGGATTGCCGACGCCTGCGCTGCCGACGTGTCCGACAAGGCGGCGCTGCTCGCCGCGATCGATGCCGCCGAGAACGCCTTCGGCCCGATCGATGGGCTTTATTCCAACGCCGGCACGGGCGGCGCATTCGCGCCTTTCACCGCCTATAGCGACGAGATGTTCGAGAGCGTGCTGCGCACCAATCTCTACAGCGCCTTCTGGGCGATGAAACGCGTGCTGCCGGCGATGATCGAGCGCCGCAAGGGTGCGATCCTCGTCACCGGCAGCCTGTCGAGCGAGCGCGGCATGGCGTTCAACCCGGGCTATGTCGCGTCCAAGCATGCCGTGCTGGGCCTCGCCCGCGCCGCTGCACTGGAGGTCGCGCCGCACAATGTGCGCGTGAACTGCATCATCCCCGGCTTCATCGAGACGCCGATGCTGGCGAATATCGACGACGCCGTTGCCGCGACTCTTCGGAAAGTCGTGCCGCAGGGCCGCATCGGATCGTCGGACGAACTGGCCGAAGTCGCGGCGTTCCTGCTGTCCGACGCGGCGAGCCACGTCACCGGGCAGAGCTGGGCGGTGGATGGCGGCGTGCTCGGCACGCTCGCGGTCGGTTGAGGATCGGGAGAGAGAAATGACGCTCAAATATTATCATGCCGAGCCGCTGGCCAATTCATTGAAGTCGATGCTGCCCCTGTTCGAAAAGGGCCTCGCCTTCGAGAGCGTCTATGTCGACCTGCACAAGTTCGAACAGCATTCGGACTGGTTCAAGGCGATCAATCCCGAGGGGCAGGTGCCCGTGCTCGATCATGACGGCGCGATCATCACGCAGACGACCGTCATCAACGAATATCTGGAAGATGCCTTCCCCGACGCGCCGCCGCTCCGCCCCAACACGCCAGTTGGCAATGCGCGGATGCGCATCTGGAACAAGTTCGTCGACGAGCATGTGATGAACTTCGTCTCGATGCACGGCTGGCACCGCATGGTCGGCGTGATCGCGCGCAATATCGACAGCGGCGAGTTCGAGAAATTGCTCGCCAACATCCCGCTCCACGAGCAGCGCGAGAAATGGCGGACGGCACGCTCGGGCTTCTCCGAGGCCGATCTCGCCAACGCGACCCGCAAGATCGAGGTCGCGGTCGACAAGGTCGAGGCGCAGCTGGCCGAGACTCCATGGCTGGCGGGCGACATGTACACGCTCGCCGACATCAATTTCTATTCGCATTGCGGGATGATGGTGGAGCGCATGTTCCCCGAGATGGAGATCGCGAAGCGCTGTCCGCGGCTGGTGGACTGGCGGACGCGCGTGGCCGAACGGCCGGCATCGAAGCAAGCGGCGGCGATGCCAGATCACACCCAGCCCGGGCTGCGGACCTGGTCGGGCGACAGGTGAAATAAATCCTCCCCGCTTTGCGGGGAGGGGGACCGCGCCGCGAAGCGGTGTGGTGGAGGGGCGGTCCGACTGGGCGCAGCGCGCGTGGCACCGCCCCTCCACCATTTCTTCGAAATGGCCCCCCTCCCCGTTCCGGAGAGGATCTTATACAGCCTCTCCATGCGCATCCTTCTGACAGGCTCGTCCGGCTGGCTCGGCCGTTTCCTTGCACCCCGCTTGCGGGAGGTCGGCCACCAGGTGCTCGGCCTCGACGTCGCCCCCGGCGCAGATACCGACATGATCGGCTCGGTCGCCGATCGCGCGACCGTCGATGCAGCCTTCGCGCACGGGATCGACGCAGTGATCCACGCCGGCGCGCTTCATAAACCCGATATCGTCCGTTACCCGATCCAGACCTTCGTCGACGTCAACGTCACCGGCACGCTCAACCTGCTCGAGGCCGCGCGGATCGCCGGGCATGACCGCTTCGTCTTCACGTCCACCACGTCGCTGATGATCAGCCAGACGATCCGCGACGAGGCGGGCGATGCCGCGATCTGGCTCGACGAGGCGAGCGGCCCGCTGGCGCCGCGCAACATCTATGGCGTCACCAAACTGGCGGCCGAGGGGCTGTGCCGGCTCTATGCGGCCGATCATGGCATCGGCTGCATGGTGCTGCGCACCGCGCGCTTCTTTCCCGAGGATGACGATACCCACGCCACGCCGTCGGGCGAAAATCTCAAGGCGAACGAGATGCTCCACCGCCGCCTGACGGTGGAAGATGCGGCCGAGGCGCATATCATGGCGCTCGACCGCGCGCCCGAGCTTGGCTTCGACACTTTCATCCTCGCCGCACCGACGCCATTCAACCGGTCCGAGACCGCCGAGCTCAAGCATGATGCGGCCGCCGTGATATCGCGCCATTTCCCCGATGCGGCCGAACTTTATGCACGGCGCGGCTGGACGCTGCCGGCGAGCATCGGCCGGGTCTATGATTCGGGCCATGCCGAACGCCGGCTGGGTTTCCGCTGCCGGACCGGCTTCAGCGAAGTGCTGGACGCGTTGCGCGAGGATCGGGCCCTGCCCTTCGCTCATGATCCGTCCTATCTCTCGCCGAAGGAGATGCGGCCCGCATAATCCGATCCTGAAATATCGGGTAAAGGATAAGCTGCAAAAGCAGCGCTGCAGGAGTGGGTGGAATATTCTGCTTACTCTCGTCCGGGAAGTCGGTAGGGCCGAACCGGCGGCAGGCGGGAGGAGCTATGGATGGCGCTGGCACCGGCGATGGCAGGTGATGCGATTGCGCGTGATGGCGACGAGGACGGCGCCATGATCGACGCTCCTGCCGGCGCGCAATCCTGGCCCAGGCCCGCCACCGCCTGGTGGGCGTTGTTCGTCCTTGCGCTGGCGATGATGTTCTCCCAGCTCGATCGATCGATCTTCGCGATGGTGATCGAGATGGTGAAGCGCGATTTCGCGCTGACCGACCTCCAGCTCAGCCTGCTGCTCGGCCCCGCCGGCGTATTCTTCTATCTCGTCATCGGAATTCCGATGGCGCGGCTCGTCGATATCCATCCGCGCAACATCGTCCTCGCCTGCGGGATCGCCGTGTGGAGCGGGATGACCGCGATCTGCGGGATCACGCAGGGCTATGCCTCGCTCTTCCTCACCCGGATGGTGAGCGGGGTCGGCGGATCGGCGCACGGGCCCGGCACTTATTCGATGCTCGCCGATTATTTCCCGCCGAAGAAACTGCCGCGCGCGATCGCGGGGTTGCAGATCGGCTATGTCGTCGGCACCGGCGGCGCCTCGATCGTCGGCGGCGCGCTGATCGGCTATACGAGCGGGTGGCGACCGAGCGAGATCGCTGGGCTGGTCATCCATAGCTGGCAATGGGTGCTGATCATCGTCGGCCTGCCCGGGCTGATCGTCGCGGCACTCACCTGGGCGCTGCCCGAACCCGCGCGGCGCGGGCGCATCCATACCGCGGACAGCTTGCCGTTTCGCGCGGTGATGGCCGAGGTGTGGACGCGCCGCCGCGTCTACTTCCCGCTCATGTTCGGGCTCGGCCTGTCGCAGGTCGAGGTGATGGGTATCATCGATTGGCGCATGCCCTTCTTCCAGCGCACCTATGGCTGGACCCCGGCGCAGGTCGGCGCATGGTCAGGCCTGACCGTCTTCATCGCCTTCCCGCTCGGGCTGCTGATCGGCACGACCATGACCGAATGGCTGAGCAAGCGCCATCGCGACGCGCCGGTCCGCGCGACCGCGATCATGATGGCCTGCTGCCTGCCCTTCTCGCTGCTCGCGCCGCTGATGCCGACCGCGCCCTTGTCGCTGATCATGACCGGCTTCAGCGGCGCGCTCGGCATGGCCGGCGCTGTGCCGCAGAACGCCGCGATCCAGACGGTCACCCCCAACCAGATGCGCGGGCAGATCACCGCGCTCTATCTGTTCAGCTACACCGTGTTCGGCGCGCTGGGATCGTTCGTGGTGGCACTCATCACGCGCTTCGTCGTCGGCGACGAGAGCAAATTGTGGCTGTCCATGATGATCGCGGTCGGCGCGATCCTGCCGATCGCGGTGGTTGCGGTGGCGCTTGCAATCCGGCCCTATGGCCGCGAAGTTGCCCGCTTAGAGGCGCTTTCAGCCTGACACGATAAAAAAGCAGGGGAGAGAGCGGATGGCGCGGCCGAGCAGGGGCTATGAGATCGGCCTGCTCATCCTGCTGACATTCGCCAACGGCGTGGTCGGGCTCGACCGGCTGACCGCGAGCTTCCTGTCTCCGTACATCGTCGCCGATCTGAAGCTCACCAACACCCAGCTCGGGTTGCTCGGCGCGAGCCTGAGCCTCGCGATCGCGGTCAGCGCCTTCCTGCTAGGTCGGGTCGCCGACCGGACAGGCAAGCGCAAGACGATCCTCGTCGCCTGCACGATCGTCTTCTCCGTGGGATCGGCGCTCGGCGGCTTCGCATCGGGCTTCCTCTTTCTCTTCCTCGCCCGCTTCGCGCTGGGGCTGGCGGAGGGACCGATGGTGCCGGTCGGGCAAGCGATGATGGCCGATGCGTCGGCGCCCGCGCGGCGCGGCCTCAACATGGGGCTGATGCAGATGGTGGGCGCCTTCCTGCTCGGCGCGATGATCGGGCCGATTCTCGCAACGCATATCGCCGACGCTTATGGCTGGCGTGCGGCCTTCTTCCTTTCGGGCGTGCCGGGTCTGCTGCTTGCCCTGGGCCTCGCGCTCTACGTCCGCGATACCCCGAAGCCGGCGGCGCGCGAGGACAGACTGCCGTTGCTTGCGACCATCGCTACCCTGTTGCGGATCCGGAACATGCGGATCGCGATCGCGCTGGCGGCGGTCTATTCGGCGTGGGTGATGGTGCAGAATGTGTTCCTGCCGGTCTATCTGACGCAGGCGAAGGGATTGTCGTCCACGACAATGGGATGGGTGCTCGGCATGTGCGGGCTGGCCGGCATGGCGGGCGGAATCTTGCTGCCCGGCCTGAGCGACCGGATCGGGCGCCGCCCGGTCTGCGCGATCACCTGCTTCGCCTCGATCGGCACCCCGATCGCGCTTTTGTTGATCCCCGCCGGATCGGCGGTGCCGCTCGCGCTCGCCATCCTGATCGGCTGGATCCCGATCGGCATCGCACCACTTTATTGCGCGGTCATCCCGTCCGAAAGCGTGCCGCCGGCAATGGTGACGAGCGCGATCGGTCTGGCGATGGGCACCGACGAACTGCTCGGCGGGGTGGTGGCGCCCTTTGCGGCGGGCAATGCCGCCGATGCGTTCGGGCTCGCAGCACCCCTGTGGCTCTGCCTGGGCTTCGCGATTATTGCCGGCCTGCTGGCGCTGATGCTCGAAGAGACCGCGCCGATGCTGCGCCGGGATCGATAAGAAGAGGACGACATGACCGAGCCGACGCTCACCATCTACCACATCCCCGGCTGCCCCTTTTCCGAGCGGATCGAGATCATGCTCGCGCTCAAGGGCGTCGCGATGAAGGATGTCGAGATCGATATCTCCAAGCCGCGCCCCGATTGGCTGCTGGCCAAGAGCGGGGGCACCACCGCCTTGCCGCTCGTCGACATCGATAATGGCGAGACGATCAAGGAGAGCATGGTGATCATGCGCTATCTGGAGGATCGCTTCCCCGAGCCGCCGATCGCCAATCCGGATCCGTATCGCCACGCGGTCGAGGGCATGCTGTGCGCGACCGACGGCGCCTTTTCGGGTTCCGGCTACCGCATGATCCTCAACCGCGATCCCGCCAAGCGTGACGAACTGAAGGCCGAGGTCGATGCCCAATATGCCCGGCTCGACACCTTCCTGAAGCGCTATGCGACGGGTGCCGATTTTCTGTTCGACGATCGCTACGGCTGGGCCGAGGTGGCGTTCGCGCCGATGTTCAAGCGGCTGTGGTTCCTCGAATATTATGAAGGCTACGAAGTGCCGGCGCACCTCGAACGCGTGCTGCGCTGGCGCGAGGCCTGCGTCAGCCACCCGGCCGCGCAGCACCGTACGCGCGAGGAACTGATCAAGCTCTATTACGATTACAGCCAGGGCGGCGGGAATGGCCGCATCCCCGCGGGCCGTACGATCTCCAGCTTCGCGCCCGAGATCGACTGGCGCACCCGCCCGATGCCGCCGCGGGACAAATGGGGCCATGCCGCGACCGATGCCGAGCTGGGATTGGCGGCCTGAATCCGATCTGGCAAAAACCCGGCAGAATCCGTTGATGAATCATGTAACTTGCGTCTAAAGGACTTCGCATGACCGACTATCCGCAGCTCTGCATGATCATCGACGGTGAGCGCATCACCACGCCCGGCCACCGCGAGACCTTCACCGTGGTCAATCCCGCGACCGGCGAACCGCTCGGCGAACTGCCGCTGGCCGATGCCGCCGATCTCGATCGCGCGCTGGAAACCGCGCAGAAGGGCTTCAAAATCTGGCGGAACTCGACCCCGCAGGAGCGTGCGGCGGTGCTGAGCGGTGCCGCCCGCCTGATGGTCGAGCGGGCCGACGATCTCGCGCGGATCGCGACGATGGAGCAGGGCAAGACCTTCGCCGAGGCGAAGATCGAACTGATGATGAATGTCGGCCTGTTCAATTTCTACGCAGGCGAGGCACAGCGCATCTATGGGCGCACGCTCGTTCGCCCGGCGGGTTTCCGCTCGACCGTGACCTACGAGCCGGTCGGCCCGGTCGCGGCCTTTTCGCCGTGGAATTTCCCGCTCGGCAATCCGGGCCGCAAGCTCGGCGCACCGATTGCCGCCGGCTGCTCGGTCGTCATGAAGTCGGCCGAGGAGACCCCCGCTTCCGCGATCGGCGTGCTCCAGTGCCTCTACGATGCCGGCCTGCCCAAGGAGGTCGCGCAGGCGGTGTTCGGCGTGCCCGATCAGGTCTCGCGCCACCTGCTGGGGTCGCCGATCATCCGCAAGCTGAGCTTCACCGGTTCGACCGTGATCGGCAAGCATCTCGCCAAGCTCGCCGCCGAAGACATGAAGCGCACGACGATGGAGCTTGGCGGGCACGGGCCGGTGCTCGTGTTCGACGATGTCGACGTCGATCAGGTGCTCGATACGGTCGTCCCGCAGAAATATCGCAATGCCGGCCAGGTCTGCGTCGCGCCGACCCGCTACATCGTTCAGGACGGTATCTATGATCGCTTCGTCGCGGGCTTTACCGAGCGCGCGAAGACGATCGTCGTCGGCAACGGGCTCGATGCAGGCACCCAGATGGGCCCGATGGCCAATCCGCGCCGCCCCGACGCGATGGAGCGGCTCATCGGTGATGCCGTCACGCGTGGCGCGAAGCTCCACACCGGGGGCGAGCGGATCGGCAATCGTGGTTTCTTCTACGCCCCGTCGGTGATCTCGGACGTGCCGCTCGATGCCGAGATCATGAACGAGGAGCCGTTCGGCCCGGTCGCGATCCTCAATCGTTTCGGCAGCGAGGAATCGATGGTGACCGAGGCGAACCGCCTGCCCTACGGCCTCGCCGCCTATATGTGGACGCGCGACGATCGCCGCCAACGCCGCCTGCAGCGCGAGATCGAAACCGGCATGCTCGGCATCAACACGCCGATGATCGGCGGCGCGGATGCGCCGTTCGGTGGGGTCAAATGGTCGGGCCATGGGCATGAGGATGGGGCCGAGGGCGTTCATGCCTGTCTGGTGCTGAAGGCCGTTCACGAATCCTGATCCCGGCTTTCCGCTCGGCTCCTGAACGAGCGGAAACAGCGCCTTTGGGATGGATAGCCTGCTACGAATCCGCTAGGCAGCGGACATGGCAAGTGCGCGCCTCGATCATGTCAACATCCAGACGGTGAAGCTGGCCGAGACAGTGCGCTTTTATAGCGACGTGCTCGATCTCGACGCGGGTGATCCGCCCCCGCCGCTCGATCCCCGATTGGTCCAGTGGATGTTCGGCGCGGGCGGCGATGCGATCTTCCATCTCACCTCGCCGGGATCGATGGCCGGCATCGGCGATATCCATATCGGCGAGGATACGGGCGCGGTCCATCATGTCGCGCTCGACTGCCAGGATCATGACGCGATGGTCGCCAAGCTCGAACGGCTCGGCCTGGCGCATCGGCGCAACCATGTGAAGGCGATCGATCTCAAGCAGATCTTCGTCCACGATCCCAACGGCGTGTTGCTGGAACTGAACTACCGCAGCGGCCATCACTGAGGAAACTGACTATGGCGACGGAAGCGATCATCCCCGAGGCGCTGGAAGAGGAGCAGGGCAAACCCAAACCGCGCACGATGACCGCGCCGCCGTCGAGCGCCTACAAGATCGTCGACGTGCCCGAGCTTTACGGGGACCTGATCAAGGCGCGCGGCGTCGAGGGCACCTATATCAGCACATCCGAGGAAGAGAGCCCGTGGGTTCCCTTCGGTGACGGCGCCGCGATCCGCCATCTCGCCTTCGACGTGCGCAACAACAGCTATTGCAACATCCTGTGGATCAAGGCGCCGGGCGTGATCGGCACCCACAAGCACAAGGGCATGGTGTGGGCGGTCTGCCTCGAGGGCAACTTCCGCTACCTGGAATATGATTGGGTCTGCAAGCCGGGCGAGTTCATCACCGAATTCCCGGGCACCGCGCACACTTTGGTGACGGACAATCCTGAAGGCATGAAGGCCCTGTTCTGGATGCAGGGCGTCAACGAATTCTACGACGACCAGGGCAATTTCGTCGAGGCGCTCGATGTGTGGTGGTTCATGAACCACTATGAGAGCTACTGCCGCGAGAAGGGCATCGAGCCCAACAAGCAGCTGTATCTGTAAGAAATACCGTCATTCCCGCGTAGGTGGGAATCCATAACCTCCAAACCTTTGAGAATATGGATCCCCGCCTACGCGGGGATGACTGCTAACTGTAAGGACATCCCCATGCGCGCTGCCGTGATGCAGGGCCACCACCGGCCGTTGGCGGTGGAGACGATCGCCGATCCCACGCCAGCCATGGGCGAGGTCGTCGTTCGTGTCGGCCGTTGCGGCATTTGCGGATCCGATCTGCACATGACCGAGGATCCCGCTTTCGGGGTCAAAGCGGGCGATGTGATCGGCCATGAATTTGCCGGCGAAATCGTCGCGCTCGGACGGGAGGTGGAAACGCTCCGGATCGGGGATCTGGTCTCGGTCATCCCGCTGCGCGGGTGCGGACAATGCCCGAGTTGCCTGTCGGGCGAGACCGCCTGGTGCACCAACGGCATGACGCTGCAGGGCGGCGGCTATGCCGAATATGCGCTGACCACACCCAAACAGTGCGTGTCGTTGCCCAAGAGCGCGAGCCTCGCCGATGGCGCGCTGGTCGAGCCGCTGGCGGTGGCGCTGCATGGCGTCGCGCTTTCGGGGCTCAAGCCGTGGGACAAGGTGCTGGTGCTGGGCGCCGGCCCGATCGGGCTGGCGGTCGCCTTCTGGGCGCGGCGTCTCGGCGCCGGTCAGGTCGTCGTGCAGGATATCGCCGCTCACCAGCAGGAGCGCGCGCTATCGATGGGCGCGACCGGCTTCGTCACCGATCGCGCCGATCCGGTCGGCGCGGCCGGGCGCGCGCTGGGCGGCAAGGCCGATATCGTGTTCGAATGCGTCGGCCTGCCCGGGCTGATCGCGCAGGCGGTCGATCAGGTGCGGATCAAGGGCACGGTCGTGATCCTCGGCCTGTGCACCCAGCCCGATACGCTCGTGCCGTTCGTGGCCCTGTCGAAGGAGGTGCGGCTCCAGACCTCGGCCTTCTTCACCCGGCAAGAATACGAGATGGCGCTCGACGTGCTCAACGCCGGCGCGGTCGAGCCGCGCGCGATGATCACCGATACTGTGTCGCTCGATAGCTTGCCCGAGACATTCGAGTCGCTGCGAAAGCGCACCCATCAGTGCAAGGTGATGATCGCGCCGGGATCCTGATCCATTCAACGGTTCGTCGCAGCCGGATGCAACTCGTGCAATCACCGCTCGTTCGCGGCAATATCTGTGCTCGAGGTTGTCTATGAAACGCTTTCTGATCGCGGCCGCCGCCCTTTCGTTAGGCGGTTGCGCCGCAGGCTATGGCCATGTCGATTACGCCGGTGGACCCTACGCGTATAACGGCTTCTACGACGATTTTTACGGCCCGGTCTATGACGGCTATTGGGGCGATGACGGCTTCTTCTATTATCGTGGCGGCGCGCATGAGCGCCACTTCCGCCGCGGCGACGCCACCCATTTCCGCCGTGACGTCGGCCCCGACGGGGGTCGTTTCCACGCCATGCAGGGATCGTTCAATCCCGGACGCGGCATGAGAATGCTGCATTTTTCAGGCGGCCCCCACCCCCGCGGGCACGACTGAACCGCTTCCTCTTCCGTGGGCGAGGAAGCAGCCAGCCAGAAGCTTACCCCCAGCGATTGATCTCGGGACCGGGCGCCCAGACCACCGTCGGATCGCCGCCGCTCGCCTTGGCCAACGCTGCCGCCACCGCCGGCCGCGCCTTGACCCGCTCCATCCACAAAAGCGTCCGCTCCGCGGTCTCGAACGCGGCCGGCACCAGGCTCACCATGCCGGCGAGCCAAGCATAGGTTTCGAGATCGGCGATCGAGAAATCGCCGATCAGCCAGTCGCGATTCTCCAGCCGAAGCTCGACCCGCGCCACGCCGGCGATGATCTTGCCTTCCGAATCGGCGACCTGGGCATCGGCAAAATCACCCTTACGCACCATCTCCCACCGTTCGCGCAGATCCGTGCTCGCGATGTTCGCCGTCAGAGCCGCGAACGCCTCATCGGACAGTGCACCGAGCTCGCCGGTCAGATGCGCGCGCGTGCCGAGGAAGGCCGCCGCCGGCGCGATCCGCTCGATCACGAAGCGGCACCATGCCATCATCTCCCAGCGCGCATAAGGATCGGCCGGGCGGATCGCCGGGCCGCTGCCGACATCGTCGAGATAGCAGGCGATGAAGACCGAATTGGCCATCGGTTCGCCGTCGACAACCAGCACCGGGCCTTCGCCCTCGATGCTCATCGCGACTTCGGCATTCTTGGGCACCGCCGGCGAATGACGTTCGCCTTTCGCGAGGTCGATCGGCTTCAGCTCGGCTTCGACGTTCTTCTCGGCCAGCGCGGAGAGGACGGTGAAGGACGGGCCGTTGGGCTCACCATGATAGAGGATCGTCGCCATCATGCGGCCTCCCGAGCCAAGAATTTAACACGCGTGCTCATCCGCTCGACCCGGCTGAGCGTCCAGATCTGCTGCGTGGCCGGGCGTTCGTAGATCTTGCGGAGCCATTCCATTAGGTGCGGCGTCTTCGTGTCGTTGGCGAGATCGGGCTGGCCGAGCGGGATGATGTAGGCGAGGTTGAAGCCATTGGCGTCGGCGAGCGAATAGTGATCGCTGCCGATCCATTTGTGCTTCGTGAGCTCATCCTCGAGCATCTGCGTGCCGATCGCGCAGCGACGCTTCGATTCGGCCAATTCCTCGGCCGAGAAGAGATTGTAGATCGCCTTGCGCCACGCGACGCGGCGCTCCTCCATGGGAATGCGGTTGATCTTCGCTTCCAGCACTTCGGGATCCCGCGCGCGGACGGCGGGGCCGATGAACTCGCTCCAACCGAGCATCGAGAAGGATGGCGCGAGCCACTGATCCATGAACTTCATCCACCAGCGCACGCGCCAGCGATCGACCGGGTCGGACGGCATCAGGCGGGGCCCGCCGAACGTCTCGTCGACATATTCCATGATCGCGGTCAACTCGGTCAGCATCAGATTCCCGTGCGTCATCGCGGGGATCGTGCCGGCCGGGTTGATCTTGAGATATTCGGGATCGTGCTGGTCGAAGTTCAGCAGATCGAGATAGTGGCTCTCGAAGGCGACACCCTTCTCCGCCAAGGCCAGCATCGGCTTGCCCGAATTGGCATTCGGCTCCCAGTGATACAGCGTGACGTCAGCCATCGCATTCCTCTCCGATTTTCTATCATTTGTTATATTGGCGCATGGGCGAGCGCCATCGAAATTCCGGCTCGATGCGATCAGTCGCGGCGGAAGATCAGA
This sequence comes from Sphingomonas sp. MMS24-J13, assembly GCF_044905095.1. Classification (NCBI taxonomy): domain Bacteria; kingdom Pseudomonadati; phylum Pseudomonadota; class Alphaproteobacteria; order Sphingomonadales; family Sphingomonadaceae; genus Sphingomonas; species Sphingomonas sp. MMS24-J13. Next base: position 3,924,992 of record NZ_CP173258.1, on the reverse strand, counting down.
TCGCGATCCTCCCAATCGCCGACCATGAAGCTGTAGCTGCCGACCGCACGGAAGCCGCGCCCGGCATAAACCGCCTGCGCACGGAGATTATTCTCCCATACGCCGAGCCAGATCGGGCCGGGCTTGGTCCGTTCGAGATGACCGAGCGCGACGCGCATGAGCTGCCCGCCGAGGCCGATGCCCTGCGCCTCGTTGCGAACATAGATCTGGTACAGCTCGCCGGCGTCGGGCGTCACCTCCGGATGGGGCAGCTTGCAAGGGCCGACCTGGGCATAGCCCATCAGCCTGCCATCCGGCGCTTCGCCGACCCAGGTCGTGCGCGCGGGGTTGGCAAGCTCGGCGGCAACGATCGCGGGCGCGTAATGCGATTGCTCGAACGCGGCGAGATCGGCTGGCGGATAGGGGATGGCGAAGCCATGGATGAAGGTTTCACGAAAGGTCTGCAGCTTGAGCTCGGCCAGCGCCTCGACATCCTCGTCCCGCGCCAGCCGCAGCTTGGCATTCAGCGCGGACACGGGGTGTAGAGACCTTTCGTATCGTGGCAGAGCTTGTGGCCCTGCGTCACCAGCGGCGGCCGGGATCTCTTCGCAGCCGCAGGCGCCTGAGCGGTCGGCGCCGGTTCGGTCGCGGCGACCATGGGGGTCGCTTCCCGTTCCAGCTGGTCCATATGCTGTTTCGGCTTGGGCTTTGCCTGGCCCGGCGGACACGGCGTGTAGAGGCCCCGCAGATCATGGCACAAAGGGGCCGCGCCCGCGGGTGCGGCGAGCAGGGCCAGAGCGAGCGCAAAACGGATCGACATTTTCCTCCAGACCATGGTGGCGGATGCATGCGCACACTACATGCGCCTGCGTCCGGTCAAGACGCCCAATCGCGACGTCTGATCATATCATGGGGGAGAAGCGTCATGTCCACGTCGCTCTACGATCTCAGCGTTCCGGTCTTCATCCGCGCGCTTAGAAATCTGTCGGCCATCCTCGACAAGGGTGCGGCCTATGCCGAGGGCGAGGGCAAGGCGCCCGAAAGCCTGCTCGAGACGCGTCTCTATCCCGACATGCACCCGCTCGCATATCAGGTGCAGCGCGCGAGCGATGCCACGCGCTTCTTCGTGGCGCGGATCGGCGGGCTCGACAATCCGCCGATGGCGGATGACGAGACGACCTTCACCCAGCTTCAGACGCGCATTGCTGCGACGATCGCCTATCTGGAAGCCGCCCCGCGCGAGGCTATCGATGGTCGCGAGGATGCGGACGTCGAACTCAAGACACCGCGTGCGACGATGGTGTTCAAAGGGATCGACTATCTGCTCGATTTTGCGCTGCCCAACGTGTTCTTCCACTGCACGACCGCCTACGCCCTGCTGCGCCATCAGGGCGTGCCCATCGGCAAGATGGATTTCATCGGACCGGTGGTGCGCAAGGAATGAACGACGATCCGTACGATCTCGCCCGGTTCGTCGCGGCGCAGCAGAGCGTCTATGCGACCGCGCTGGGCGAGATAAAACGCGGCGCGAAGCGGAGCCATTGGATGTGGTTCATCTTCCCCCAGGTCGCCGGGCTCGGCCGCAGCCCGACCGCGCAGCATTTCGCGATTTCATCGATCGACGAGGCCCGCGCCTACCTCGCCCATCCGCTGCTGGGTACCCGGCTGCACGAATGCGTCGCCGCGCTGCAGGATCTGCCGCCGACCAGCGCGGAAGCCGTGTTCGGGGGAATCGATGCGATCAAGTTGCGCTCTTCGCTGACCCTGTTTGCCGAAGCGTCGGGCGAACGGATGTTCGAAGCCGCGATCGAGCGCTGGTTTGGAAGCAAGGATGCGGCAACCCTGAAGTTGCTTTAGGATCCTTCCAACGCCGCCACCAGCGCATCCAGCAGTGGCGCCTGGCTCGGCAGGATCATCTGCCGCGCATGATCGATATCGAACCATTCGGCGCGGTCGATCTCGGGAAAGCTCTGGTAACGGCCCGATCGCAGCGGCCATTCCATCTCGAACTCGATACTCTTCACCGCCGCGCAATCGACATCCTGCTCGAGCGCGAACGCCTCGACCCATTTGCCGCCCGATTGCCTGACCTGCGCCAGCGGCCACGGATCGGCACGCAGATGCACGCCCAGTTCTTCCGCGACCTCGCGCTGCGCGGCTTCGGATGGTTTTTCGCCCTCCTCGATCGCGCCCTTGGGGATCTGCCAGGCGCCTGCATCGCGGCCACGCCAGAAAGGCCCGCCCGGCAATGCCAGCAGCACTTCCAGCCGCGGCGAGGTGCGGCGATAAAGCAAGACCCCGGCGCTGCGGGTGGGCATCAGCGCCGGCCCAATCGTTCGGCGAGCATGCCCTGATCCAGCGCACCCTCCCATTTCGCCACCACGATCGCGGCCAGGCAATTGCCGATGAGGTTCACGAAGGTGAGACCTTCGGCCAGGATGCGGTGGATGCCGAGAACCAGCGCGATGCTGGCGACCGGGATCGTGCCGGTCGCGCTGAGCGTGGCGGCGAGCACGATGAACGCGGCGCCCGCGACCCCGGCGGCACCCTTCGAGGTCAGCAACAGCACAGCGATCAGCCCGAGCTGGTGCCACAGGGTGAGGTGCGTGTCGGTCGCTTGCGCCAGGAAGATCGAGACGGTGGTGAGGTAGAGACAGGTGCCATCGAGATTGAACGAATACCCTGCCGGAACGACGAATCCGGCGACGCTTTCCTCGACGCCCACCGCGCGCATCTTCTGGATGACACGGGGCAACACCGTTTCGGTCGACGTCGTGGCCGCGACCACCACGATCTCGTCGCGCATATAGCGGAGCAACGCGACCAGGCTGATTCCCGCCCAACGCGCGATCCCGCCGAAGACGATCGCGGTGAACAGCAGGCACACGACCAGGAATTCGACGATGAGCCCGCCCAGCGACAACAAGGAGCCCGATCCAAACTTGCCGACGGTGAAGGCGATCGCGCCGAACGCACCGATCGGGGCGGCGTACATGATGATCGCGACGATCCGGAAGAAGACCGCCGACAGCCATTCGACCACCTCGGCCACCGGCCGGCCGGCCTCGCCGGTTGCAGCGAGCGCGATCCCGAACAGGACCGATACGAACAGGACCTGCAGCACATCGCCCTTGGCGAAGGCGCCGACCAGCGTATCGGGGATGATGTGAAGCAGGTAGCCGCTGACGCTCTGCTCCCTGGCGCTGGCGACGTAGGTGGCGATCGATTTCGTGTCGATCTGCGTAGCGTCGATGTGCATGCCGACACCCGGCTGCCACACATTCACCACGACCAGCCCGAAGATCAGCGCGAGGATCGTGACCGCCTCGAAATAAACGATCGCCTTCAACGCGACCCGCCCGATCCGTCCCATGTCGCGCATCCCGGCAACGCCGTGGACGACGGTGCAGAAGATCACCGGCGCGATCATCATCCGGATTAAATTAACGAACGCATCGCCGAGCGGCTTGCATGCAGCGGCGGCATTGGGGGCGACCAGCCCGAGGACGATGCCCGCGAGCGTTGCCAACAGCACCTGCAGCCAGAGCTGGCCGATCAGGCGCGGGCGTTTGACGGTCTGGTTGCTCTCCACAGAAGTTGCTTAGACGGTGGCGCAGCGCTTCACAAAGGCTTAGCCGGACCGAAACCATGTGGAGGGTGCGATGCTGACAATCGGACTGGTCTCACCCGGAGCGATGGGTGGCGCGGTGGGCGCACGGCTGGCCGACCATGGCGCGCGCGTCCTCACCCGGCTGGAAGGGCGCAGCGCCGAATCGGTCGAGCGCGCGCGAAAGGGTGGGTTGGAGAATGCGGCGCCGGCGGCGCTGGCGGGCGCGGATATCTTCCTGTCGATCGTGCCGCCGCACACCGCCGAGGAAGTCGCGCGATCTTTCGCCGAGTGGGCAAAAGGCATTGGGCGGCCGGCCCTTTATGTCGATTGTAATGCGCTGAGCCCCGCGACCAAGGCGTCGGTGGCCGCTATCGTCGAAGCGGCGGGCGCATCGATGGTCGACGCATGCATCATCGGCGGACCGAACGATCCGGGCGGGCCGAGTTTCTATGCCTGCGGGCCGCATGCAGCCGCTGCCGGCGCGCTAGCGGACCATGGCCTGCGCTGGACCGTGCTGGATGCTCCGATCGGCGCGGCGGCATCGCTGAAAATGTGCTTTGCCGGGATCAACAAGGGCCTGCTCGCGCTCGGCAACATGATGCGCCTCGCTGCCGATGGGGCCGGCGTCGGCGGCGCATTGACGCACGAACTGCAGGAACGGCTGCCGCATGTGCTGGATCAACTCGACCGCACTGCGGCTTCGGTCTTCGCGCGCGCGTGGCGCTGGGCGCCCGAGATGCGCGAGATCGCGGAGTTCGGCGCGACCGAGCCCGGCGCGGGCGAGGTGTTCGAGGGGTTTGCTCGGTTTTACGAACGGCTGGCGGCGGACTTGGCCGGCCCACGAAGCGATTACGAGACGCTCGTCAAAAGGCCGGCCTAGGTCCCTCAATCATCCTGCCACGCGAACGGCAGCGGCGCCTCGCGGAACGCGAAGCGATCGACATGCCGCGCGACCGCGCCCTTCAGGCCTTCAAGCTGCGCCGGGGAGGTCGCCTCGATCCGGGTGGTGAGCGCTTCCGCGTCCGCGTCGAACGTCACCAGCGCATCGCCGGGATGATCCGCACCGCGCGCATCGCGCGGGAAGACGATCGTGCCATGCTCGGGGGTGAATTCGACCGCCAGATTGTGCGCCCAATGCTTGCATGTCTGCTGCAGATAGCGGCTCGCGCTCGCGGTGGGGACGCGCGACACGCTGCTGACCTTGGTGATTGTCATATCCTGTTTATCCTTTCTGAAAGGGACGACCTTGCCGGCGGTGGGATCGAGCCCCAGCCGCCGGCGCAGCACCGCCAGTCGCGTCACCGCTCGAGGCGCTCGATCTTGCGGGCGGCCTCGTCGAGGATCGCCGCGATATCGTGCACCATGTCGTCGCGGCCCCGGCCCGATGCAAGCGCCTCACGGAGCGCCATGTGGAGCCCCACCATCGAACGCTTGATCGGCCCCGCGCCGCTGCGACCCTGCGTCTCGCTGAGCTGGCTGAGACGGGCGAGCAAGGCTTCGACCTCCTCCTGCTTCCCGGCCAGAAATTCGCGGCCCGCATCGGTGATCGCGAAGCGCTTGCGGGCGCCTTCTTCCTTCACCTCGTCGATATGCCCCATTTCATCGAGCATCGTCAGCGTGGGGTACACCACGCCCGGGCTGGGCGCGTAGCTGCCGCCGGTCCGCTCCTCGATCTCACGGATGAGATCGTAACCATGGCGGGGCTGCTCGACGAGCAAGGCGAGCAGGACGAGGCGCAATTCGCCCCCGTCGAACATCCGGCCACGCCGTCCGCCCCCACCACCGCCGCGACCATGATGATCGCCGCGTCCGAAACCGAAGCCGGGATGCTCGCCGCGACCTTCGCCAAATCCACCGCCAAGCCAGCGGCCATAACCATGTCCAAATCGCATTTCTTCTATCTCCAATGAATCACGATGGGTCTACGATATATCTTGAGTCGTTTTTGTCAATATCTCTCGTCGCCCCTGCCCAGGCAGGAACCCATGTCTCCCCGATCCGAAGACGGTTTATGGCGTGAGAGAGATGGCCCCCCTGCCTTCGCAGGGGCGACGGTCATGCTTATATCCACTGGCATGGCCGACCTTTTCGCCGCTGATCCGTTGCCCGACTCGCCCGATGCCGCGCTTGTTGAGGATGCGCCGCTCGCCGATCGGCTGCGCCCGCGCGCGCTCGAGGAGGTGATCGGACAAGAGCATCTGACCGGGCCGGCGGGGGCGATCGGCCGAATGGTCGCGGCCGGCCGGTTATCCTCGATGATCCTTTGGGGCCCGCCCGGCACCGGCAAGACCAGCATCGCGCGCCTGCTCGCCGACGCGGTGGGACTGCGCTTCCATGCGATTTCGGCGGTGTTTTCGGGCGTGGCCGATCTCAAGAAGGCCTTTGCCGAAGCGCGCGACTATGCCCGGATGGGCAAGCGTACTTTGCTCTTCGTGGATGAGATTCACCGCTTCAACCGCGCGCAGCAGGACGGCTTCCTGCCTTATGTCGAAGACGGGACGGTGGTGCTGGTCGGTGCCACGACGGAGAATCCGTCGTTCGAGCTGAACGCGGCTTTGTTGTCGCGCGCTCAGGTGCTGATTCTCAACCGGCTCGACAGCGCCGCACTCGAAAAATTGCTTGATCGTGCGGAGGCGATCGAGGGCCGCCCGCTCCCGCTCGACGACGCCGCCCGCGCGGCGATGATCGCCAGCGCCGACGGCGATGGCCGCTTCCTGCTCAACCAGGCCGAGACCTTGTTTTCGGTCGGGCTGACCCAGAAACTCGATCCGGGCGGCCTCGCCCAGCTGCTTCACCGCCGCGTCGCGGTCTATGACAAGGATCGCGAGGGCCACTACAACCTCATCTCCGCGCTCCATAAGGCGGTGCGCGGATCGGACCCGCAGGCATCGCTTTACTATCTCGCGCGCATGCTCGTCGGCGGGGAGGAGCCGCTCTTTCTGCTGCGCCGGATCGTGCGGATGGCGAGCGAGGATATTGGGCTCGCCGATCCGCAGGCCCTGGTCCAATGCCTCGCCGCCAAGGATGCCTATGACTTCCTCGGCAGCCCGGAAGGCGAGCTCGCGATCGCCAATGCGGTCGTCTATCTCGCGACCGCGCCCAAATCGAATGCGGGCTACAAGGCCTATGGGGCGGCGTCGCGATCGGCGAAGGAAACCGGATCGCTGATGCCGCCGCGAAACATCCTCAACGCGCCGACCAAGCTGATGAAGTCGATCGGCTATGGCCGCGACTATGCCTACGACCACAACGCCGAGGATGCGTTTTCAGGCGACAATTACTGGCCGGACGAGATGGAGCCGCAGACCTTCTACGAACCCACGCCGCGCGGGTTCGAGGCGAAGATCGCCGAGCGGCTCGCTTACTGGGAGAATCTGCGGGCGGAGCGCGGGCTGAAATGACACTGGAGAGGCGATCGCTTATGCGCTCGCCTTGCCGGGCGCCGAGCTATCGACCAGCTATGGCGCGCCTGCGGTCAAGGCGAACGGGAACGCCTTCCTCGGTTCGAGTCGCGAAGCCGATACCAGCTTCGGACTTCGCCTCGATCATGGCGTGATCGAGGCGATGATGGCGCTCTACCCCGAGACCTTCTGGAAGACGCCGCATTATGAAGGCTATCCGGCGGTGCTGGTCCGCTACGATACGCCGCATGACGATATCGTGCGCAACATGATCGCAAATGCGCATGCCCGAGCAGCAGCCAAGCCCAAGCCACGGCCACGAACCAGGAAATCAACCACCGGTTGAAAATTCACGCCCAGGCAATGCGTTTGCCGCTAGGGCTCCCATCATGTCATTCCGTATCGCCGCGCTCGCGCTTGTTGCCGCCACCACGATCTCCGCTCCCGCCTTCGCGGCCGACGAGCTGACCCGCGTCCAGGCGCATCTGCGCGCGGTCGAAACGATGGTAGCCGATTTTTCCCAGACCGATCAGAACGGGAAGACGCTGACCGGCACGCTTACCCTCAAGCGGCCGGGCAAGATTCGTTTCCAGTATCAGAAGGGGGTGCCGTTGCTGATCGTCGGGGACGGCAAGGCGCTGACGATGATCGACTATCAGGTGGCGCAGGTTTCGCGCTGGCCGATCGGCAATTCTCCGCTGGCGATCCTGCTCGACCCGTCGAGCCTGTCCCGAGTCGCGCATGCCATCCCCGCGCCACCCGGACGGATCCTGATCGAAGGCCGCGACTCGAAGCACCCCGAACTCGGCACGATCACGATCGGCTTTTCCGAGAACCCGAATGCGCCCGCCGGGCTGATCATGGCGGGCTGGACGGTACTGGATGCGCAGGGGAATCGATCCACCGTCGTCCTCACCAATCCCCGGTTCAACACCACCGTAAACGACCGAACGTTCCTCTGGCGCGACCCACGACCACAGACCCGGGGCAAGTGAGCGCTCATTCATGGTAGTGACAGGATCACTGTCCTAATAGGCTCTTGCGGTCGCGGTGCCGCCCCCGGGATTCCCCCTGTTGCCCGGGACATGGCCCGCCACCCTACCTGCGTGACACGCGCTAGGTCGGCCCTCGCTCCCGCCCCCGGAGCGAGGGCCTTTCCTTTTCCATCGCCTAATTTCCTGCGCTGCGCCAACCTTCCCTCGCTTCCGGTCGCTCGCTACATGCTGGGCATGACAGCATTGAAGATCGCTTCGTGGAACATCAATTCGGTGCGGGCGCGGATCGGGATCGTAGAGCGGTTCCTGAATGAACAGCAGCCCGACATCCTCTGCCTGCAGGAAACCAAGGCGGCAGACGACGTCTTCCCCGCCGATGCCTTCCGCCAGATGGGCTATGTCCATCAGCGGCTCCACGGCCAGCGGATGCACCACGGCGTAGCGATCCTGAGCAAGATCCCGCTCATGGATGCCTCCGACGATTGCTGGCGTTACGATTGGCAGGATAATGGCGAGGCGCGCCATGTCGGCGTGCGGCTGGAAGCCGGCTTCCGACTCGAGAATGTCTATGTGCCGGCCGGCGGCGACATTCCCGACCCGGCGGTGAATCCCAAGTTCGCGCAGAAGCTCGCCTTCGTCGAGCGCATGACCGAATGGTCGAAGTGCCTGAACGAGCCGACCCTGATCGTCGGCGATTTCAATATAGCGCCGCTGCCCGAGGATGTCTGGAGCCACAAGCAATTGCTCGACGTCGTCAGCCACACGCCGGTCGAGGTCGAGGCGCTCGGCCGGCTGCAGGCGGCGCACGACTGGATCGATCTCGGCCGCCATTTCTATCCCGCGCCGGCGCGGCTCCACACCTGGTGGAGCTATCGCTCCCCCGACTGGACGGTAAACGATCGCGGGCGACGACTCGATCATATGTGGGCATCGCGCGAGGTGGCGGCGAAAGCAGTGCGCCACCAGGTGCACGAGGATTGTCGCAACTGGCTCAAGCCCTCGGATCATGTTCCCCTGGTCACGGAGTTCGAGGTGTGAGCGATCCGACCGCGCCCGCACGCGCAATCGATGCGTTGCGCCGCGGCTGGCCGGTAACGGTCGGCGGACGCAACGGCACGCTGACCGTCCTGGCGGTCGAGACGTCCGACGACGTGCGGCTTGCAGCATTCGATACGCCGACTCAGGCCGACCTGCTGCTATCGGCGGAGCGCGCCGCCGTGCTCAAGCTGACCAACCAGTTCGACGCCGCCAATCCGGGCCTGCCGGTCTTGATCGAGCGCGTGCCCTGGCTCGACCTGCCCGCCGCGCTCGCGCTGGCGGATCCGGCGAACGATCTCGCCAATCCGCTCAAGGGCCCTTACCCGACGCTTCCGCTCGAAACGGCCGATGCCGCCACTGCCGCGCTGGCGCTGGCCCGCCTGGCCGGCCTGCTGCCTGCTTTCTTCGTGACGACGGGTGGCAAGGCTGCCGTCACGGTCGAGGCGGCGGAGGTCGCGACCTATGAAAAGGCCGACCGCCTCGCGATCGTCGCGCGCGCGCGGCTGCCGATCGCGGGCGCCGAGAAGAGCGAGATCGTCGCCTTCCGCTCGCCCGAGGATGCGGGCGAACATGTGGCCTTGCTGATCGGCGCACCCGACGGACGCCCGCCGCTCGTGCGTCTGCACAGCGAGTGCCTGACCGGCGACGTGCTCGGCAGCCTCAAATGCGATTGCGGCCCGCAACTCCATGCCGCGATCGACGCGATCGAACAGAGCGGTTGGGGCATCTTGCTCTACCTGCGGCAGGAAGGGCGCGGCATCGGGCTGATCAACAAGTTGCGCGCCTATGCGCTGCAGGATCAGGGCTATGACACGGTCGAGTCGAATCTGCGGCTGGGCTTCGCAATCGACGCGCGCGATTTCGGCGTGGCGGCGCGCATGCTCCAGCTACTCGGACAGGACCGAATCAGGCTCCTCACCAACAATCCTGCCAAGGTCGCGGGGCTGGAGGAAGCGGGGGTGACCGTGATCGAGCGCGTGCCGCACGCGTTGCCGCCCAACCCGCACAACGCTCATTACCTCGCCGTGAAGCGCGACCGGACCGGGCATCTGCTGTGAGGTTCGAGGTCGATGCGGCCGCCGGTCTGATGCGCGCCGACGGGCGCGAAATCGCCTGCAGCATCGGCCGATCGGGCACGATATCGGCGGCCGACAAGCGCGAAGGTGACGGGGCGACGCCGATCGGCTCGTGGCCATTGCGGGGCGTTTTGTTGCGGCCGGATCGCGTTATGATGCCGGCCGGCGTCAGCCTGCCCTGGCGCTGGATCCGGTCCTCTGACGGCTGGTCGGACGATCCGGCCGATCCCGCCTACAACCAGCCCATCCGCCATCCGCATCCGCGTTCGGCCGAGCATCTGTGGCGCGAGGATGGGCTGTACGACATCGTCATCATCCTCGGGCATAATGACTCACCGCCCGTTCCAGGCGCCGGCAGCGCGATCTTCCTTCACTGCTGGCGCGATCGCGCGACCACCGAGGGCTGCGTGGCGGTGGCCGGGGACGATCTGCTCGCCCTCCTGCCTCACTTCGCGCCGGGCGACTCGCTCACGATCCGCTGAACCTCGTCGAAGCTGTCGGCGACGATCTGGACCCCCTTGCCGCGCAGCACGTCGGCATGGCCGACGCCGCAATGCGATCCGGCGCACAGCCCGATCACGAAGGCTCCCGATTCCACTGCACCGGTCGCGCCGATCGGCGAATCCTCGATGATCGCCGCGCGCGCGATATCGACGCCGAGCTGTCGCGCACCAAAGAGGTACAGATCGGGCGCGGGCTTGCCGCGTTCGACATGCTCCCGGCCCGAATAGACATGATCGCCGAAGCGATCGGTGAGGCCGAGATGCGCAAGATGCGCGTTGATCCACTCGGTCGAGCTCGACGAAACCACCGCCACCGGCAGCGCGGGCGGAAGGCCGCGCACGAACGCCACCGCCCCCGCGACGGCGGGCAATCCCTCCGCCATCGCCTGCGCCGCACCGGTCGCGCGATCCGTATGGAAATCCTCCGGCAGCGATCGGCCGATCCAGCCTTCGACCGCGGTCAGGAAATCCTGGCCGGCCAGCCCCATGAACATCGCCATCGATTGTTCGGCCGTGGTCGGGTGGCCGATCCGCGTCAGATACTCGCCAAGCTGGAGGTTGCCGACATGCTCGCTTTCGATCAGCACGCCATCGAAATCGAACAGGATCGCGTCGAACCTCATGACCGCCCCCCGAACAGAGCGGTACCGACGCGCACATGCGTCGCGCCCAGCATCACCGCGGTCTCGTAATCGCCCGACATGCCCATGCTGAGACCGGACAAACCATGATCGCGCGCCAGCTTCGCCAGCAGCGCGAAATAGGGTGCGGCCTCTACCTGCAACGGCGGCACGCACATCAGCCCCGCAATCGGCAGCCCGATCGTGCGGCAGTGGCCCAGCAAGACCGGCAGGGTGTCGATCGCGCACCCGCCTTTCTGCTCTTCCTCCCCGATATTGACCTGAACGAAGCAGGTCGGCGCCGCGCCGGCCCTGTCGATCGCACGGATCAGGGCATCGGCGAGGCTTTCGCGATCGACCGAGTGGATCGCATCGAATAATGCCACCGCCTGCGCCGCCTTGTTCGACTGAAGCTGGCCAACCAGATGGAGGGCGATATCGGGCGCCGCCTCCTTGAGCGCCGGCCACTTACCCTCCGCCTCCTGCACGCGGTTCTCGCCGAACACGCGCTGGCCGGCATCGATCAGCGGCTGAATCGCTGCGGCATCATGCGTCTTGGAGATGGCGATCAATTCGACCGCCTCGGCAGGGCGCCCGGCCAGCGCCGCCGCTTTGGCGATCGACGTGCGGACGGCAGCGAGCTGTGCGGACGGCGTGGAGGTTTCGATCAGCGGCATGACGGCGCTATAGGCGAGCACTATGGCATTTCGCCACCCTCTCCCGCGCCTGTGGCTGATGACCGACGAACGGATCGGCGACTCCTTGTGGCCGGCGTTGGCGAGCCTGCCTCGGGGTGCCGGCGTAATCTTTCGCCACTACGCGACGCCCGCGCCTGAGCGGCGACGGCTTTTCGAAGCTGTTCGAGCGATCACCCGTCGCCGCCGGCTTATGCTGATTCTGGCCGGCAGCCCCCGCGACGCCATCGCCTGGCGGGCGGATGGCGCCCATGGCCGATCGCGCCACGTCGCGCGATCAAGCCGCCTGGTGCGGACGGCACCGGCCCATGATACCGGCGAATTGATCGCCGCGATCCGGGCAGGCGTGGACCTCATATTCCTCTCGCCCGTATTCCTGACCCGCTCGCATCCGGGCCAGAGAGCCCTTGGCCCGGTCCGCTTCGGACTGGCAGCCGCGCCATCGACCACGCCCATCATTGCTTTGGGGGGAATGACGCCGCGCGGTTTCCAACAGCTCGAGCGGCTTGGCGCTTATGGCTGGGCGGCGATCGATGCGCTGACTCTACCCTCGAGCGTCACCCCGGCTGGGGGGGCCAAACCAAAGCCGGGCTCGTGAGAGTAGAGCCGCTCACATCCTCCTGAGATCCCAGCCTCGCTAGGACGAGGAATTGATCAGAACTTGAACGTGGTGCCCAGATAGACAGCCTGGCTGTCGCGGCGATTGTCGTTCAGCTGGAGCGGATCCTCGATCTGCGTCTTGTAGCGCACGCCGCCGCTGACGTTCAGGTTACGCGTGAGCGCATAGGAACCGCCCAGGCCAACCGACCAGCTCTGGTCGATACCGACCGCAGGCCGGTCGTTGAGCGACCGCTCGCCGGAGACGTCGAGCTTGGTCTCCCAGCGCTTGCCGAAGAAACTGACGCCGACATCGGCGGATTCGCGGCCATTCGGCAGGATCGTGTCGCCGATCTTGGCCACGTCGCCGGAGAAAGCGAAACGTTTCCAGCCGATCGAGGCGCCCAGGCTATAGGATGAAGAGGCCAGCCCATCGCTCGGCAGGCCGAGTGCCTTGGCGGCTTCCGGACGGCTGATCATCCGCGCCCGCACAGCGATCGTCACCGCCCGGGGGCTGCCGTTGTTCATCGACGGCGTAAACCGAAAAGGCGTCGCGCCCAGCCCGGTACCGAGCCCGCTACGGGCGAAGGCGGCGGCCATACGCGGATCCGCCGCCGCCGGCGTGAAGGCGCCGAACGTGCTCGATTTGGCGGCAAGGTTGGATTGCTTGTCGGCGAACGAAGACTGAGCCTTGCGCTTGGTGCGCGCTTCGGCCGACGTCGCCGGGGCGAGCAACAGGGCAGCGAGCGCCGCCGCGCCGCCCCACCCGCCAATTTTGCCCCGAATCACGCTCATCTCGTTTAATCTAAACCCCGAATTCGCTTTCACTACCATGAAGCCGAGTGCATGTTCCATTAACGTTTCGGATTCTTTACAGGCTGTGGCGAACTGTCCACAATCGCCCCGCCATCTGCTGGCCGCACGCGGCTTGCGACCGGCGATATGGCTTCTATAACGGCGCCCCTTACCTCCCCTAAGGTTTTGCATAGATGATCCGTGTTTCCCGCCTCGCCATCGGCCTCATGCTGTGCGCCGGGCTCACTGCCTGCCACCACCGTGGCAGGGCGAGCAGCGCTAGTCGGTTGCTGCCGGCGCGGATGACGCAGATCGGCGTCAATGCTTATCTGTGGAGGGCGTCGCTCGACACCCTGTCGTTCATGACGATCGGCAAGACCGACAGCAATGGCGGGGTGATCGTGACCGAATGGTACGTCAATCCGTCGATCCCGACCGAGCGGATGAAAGTTTCGGTGTCGATCCTCGACCCCGAGCTGCGCGCCGATGCGCTTCATGTCTCGGCCGCGCGCCAGATCCTGCAGAACGGCCAGTGGGTCGATACGTCGGTGCAGGCCGCGACCAACCAGAAGCTGGAGGAGATCATCCTCCAGAAGGCGCGCGATCTACGGCGCAACGGCGCGGGCTGAGCGGCTTTCCATGAGCGAGCGGTTCGAGCCCCGCGCCAGCGACGCGCACTGGCAGCGGGAATGGGAGGCGCGCGGCTCCTTCCATGCCGACGATAGCAGCGCCAAGCCCAAGGCCTATGTGCTGGAGATGTTCCCCTATCCGTCGGGGCGCATCCACATGGGCCACGTGCGTAACTACACGATGGGCGACGTGCTCGCGCGCTATCGGCGCATGACCGGCCATGAAGTGCTCCACCCGATGGGGTGGGACGCGTTCGGCATGCCTGCCGAGAATGCGGCGATGGAGAAAGGCGTCCACCCGGGCGCGTGGACCCGCTCGAATATCGAGGCGATGAAGGCGCAGCTGAAGCGGCTGGGTTTTGCGCTCGACTGGTCGCGCGAGCTTGCGACGTGCGAGCCCGATTATTACGGGCAGGAGCAGGCTCTGTTCCTGGACCTGTACGAAGCCGGGCTGGTCTATCGCAAGGAAAGCGCGGTCAATTGGGATCCGGTCGATATGACCGTGCTTGCCAACGAGCAGGTGATCGACGGACGCGGCTGGCGTTCGGGGGCGCTGGTCGAGCGGCGCAAGCTCTCCCAATGGTTCCTGAAGATCACCGACTTCGCCGACGAACTGCTCGACGGGCTGGATACGCTCGATCAGTGGCCCGACAAGGTGAAGCTGATGCAGGCCAACTGGATCGGTCGTTCCAAGGGCTTGCGCTTCCGCTTCGCGCTGAGCCCCGCCGTCGCGGGCGCAGCATTGGGCGTCGGGCCGACCGAGATCGGCGGCGCGATCATCGACGATTCGCCGAGCGTCGCCGCGCCGGGCATCGATTCGGTCGAAGTCTACACCACGCGCCCGGACACGATCTTCGGCGCGTCCTTCGTGGCCGTGTCGGTCGATCATCCGCTGGCGCAGGCGTTGCTGTCCACGACGGCGGGGCTGGCCGATTTCATCGAGGATTGCCGCAAGACCGGCACCGCCGCCGCCGAGATCGAGACCGCCGAAAAGAAGGGCTTCGACACCGGGCTCTCCGCGATCCATCCGCTCGATCCGGAATGGAAGCTGCCCGTCTTCATCGCGAACTTCGTGCTGATGGATTATGGCACCGGCGCCGTGTTCGGCGTGCCGGCGCACGACCAGCGCGATTACGAGTTCGCGCGCAAATATATGCTGCCGATGACGCGCGTCGTCGCCAAATCGGTCGAGCAGGCGAGCGATCCGATCGGCGCCGAGGCGGACAGCGATCCGGGCGTGATCGTCAATTCGCGCTTCCTCGACGGCATGGCATCCGAAGCCGCCAAGAGCGCGGTGATCGACCGCGCCGAGGCCGAAGGTTGGGGCCAGGGCACGACCGTCTATCGGCTGCGCGACTGGGGCGTGAGCCGCCAGCGTTACTGGGGCACCCCGATCCCGATCATCCATTGCGAGGCCTGCGGCCCGGTCGCGGTTCCCAAGGACCAGCTGCCGGTCGTGCTGCCCGAGGATGTGACCTTCGACGTTCCCGGTAACCCGCTTGAGCGGCACCCAACCTGGAAGCATGTCGACTGCCCCAGGTGCGGCGCGACCGCGCGGCGCGAGACCGACACGCTCGATACGTTCATCAATTCGAGCTGGTATTTCATCCGCTTCGCCAGCGCGCCGGCCGACAGACCGTTCGACCGCGCGATCGCCGAGCAATGGCTGCCGGTCGGCCAATATATCGGCGGGGTGGAGCATGCGATCCTGCATCTGCTTTACGCCCGCTTCTGGACGCGTGCGCTCCAGCGCGTCGGCCAGCTCGACATCGCCGAGCCCTTTACCGGCCTCTTCACGCAGGGGATGGTGACGCACGAAACCTATTTCGACGAAGGCGAGAATGGCCGGATCATCTGGTTCGGCACCGACGAGATCGACCGCCGCAGCGAGGGCGCCTTCCTGAAGGATGGCGGCCCGCAGGTGAAGGTCGGCCGCGTCGAGAAGATGTCGAAATCGAAGAAGAATACGGTCGATCCGGGCCCGATCGTCGACCATTACGGCGCCGACGCGGTGCGCTGGTTCATGCTCTCCGACAGCCCGCCCGAGCGCGATCTGCCGTGGAGCGTCGCCGGGATCGAAGGCGCGGGCCGCTTCGTCCAGCGGCTGTGGCGCGCGACGGCGGCGAGCGGCGCCGATGGCGCCGACGCTGCACTGACCCGCAAGCTGCACCAGACGATCGCCGGCGTTGCCGCCGACATCGAGGCCTTGTCGTTCAATAAGGCGGTGGCCAAGCTCTACGAACTGGTCGGCGCGATCGAGAAGGCGGCGCCATCGGCGGCACGCGACGAGGCATCGCGCACCCTGATCCAGCTCGCGGCGCCGATGGTGCCGCATATCGCCGAGGAAGCCTGGGCGCGCGCCGGTGGCGTGGGCCTGATCGCCGATGCGCCATGGCCCGACGTCGATCCGGCGATGCTGGTCGAGGACGAGGTGACGATCGCGGTCCAGGTCAACGGCAAGCTGCGCGACACGTTGTCTGCTCCGAAGGGGGCCGACAAGGCGGCGTTGGAGGCAATGGCGCTGGCATCGGACAAGATCGCGCGCGTGCTCGACGGCGCCACGCCGAAGAAGGTGATTGTCGTCCCCGATCGGCTGGTCAATATCGTCGCATGACGCGGTGGCTCGCCCCCCTGGCGCTGGGTGCCTCGCTCGCTTTGGGGGGCTGCGGGCTCCATCCGCTCTATGCCGGTGGCAGCAATGGGGTGGTCGCCAATGCGCTCGCGACGGTCGAGGTCGCGCCGATCGCCGGGCAATCGGGCTGGCTGGTGCGCAATGCGTTGAACGACCGGATCGGCGCAGCGGGCAAAGCGCCCTCACGCTACCGGCTCGAAGTCGAGCTTGACGATCAGATAACCGGCTTCGGCGTCCGCACCGACAATAGCGTGACCCGCGAGCGGCGCACCTTGCGCGCGCGCTATCGCCTGGTCGAGCAGGATAAGGGTACGGTCGTACTCGACGCCACCGCCGGATCGGATGCCGGCATCGACGTGGTCACCTCCGAATATGCCGTGATCGCCGCCGAACAAAGTGCGCTCGAACGGCTGACCGAAGAGCTGGCCGATCAGATCGTCGCGCGCGTCGCGCTCTATGCTGCGCACAACGGCAAGCCGCCGCAAGCCGCACAATGAAGCCGGCCGAGGCCGCGCTCCGCCGCGCGCTCGACAGCGCCGATCCTGCCATCCGTTTCTATCTGCTTTACGGCCCCGACGAGGCTGCCTCGCAGGCGCTCGCGATGCGGTTGGGTGTGGCACTCGGCGCCGATGCCGAGCGGATCGACCTGACCGGCCAGACCCTCAAGGGCGATCCTGCGCGGCTGGCGGACGAGGCTGCTTCGATATCCCTGTTCGGGGGCAAACGCTGGATCCGGCTCGATCCGGTAGCCGACGACGCAACCGATGCCGTCGCCGCGCTCCTCGATGCGCCGGCCGCGGGCAATCCGGTCGCCGCGATCGCCGGGGCGCTGCGCAAGGATTCGAAGCTGCTCAAGCTCGTCCAGGGCCACAAGGCGGCACTGGCGCATGCGTCCTACCTGCCCGAAGGGCGCGATGCCGATCAGCTCGTTGTCTCGCTTGGCCGTGAACTGGGCCTGCAACTACGCAACGACATCGCCCGCCGTCTCGCCGCGGCCACCGGGGGCGATCGCGCATTGATCGGTGGCGAGCTTGAGAAACTTGCCCTCTATCTGGATGCCGCGCCCGATCGGCCAAGGTCGGTCGAGCAAGAGGCGCTCGACGCGCTGGGTGCCGCGACCGAAGAAGGCGATCTCTCGCGGCTGTCGCACGCGGTCTTCGCCGGCCAGCCCGCGCTGGCCGATGCCGAACTCGCCCGGCTGGCGAGCGAGGGGGTCGAGGGCATCACCGTCATCCGCGCGCTCGGCCGTCGCGCGCTTCAACTGGCGCAATTGCGCAGCCAGATGGCGCTGGGCGAGAGCATCGATCGCGTCATGGAAACCGCGGGCCGCGCCATCTTCTGGAAGGAGCGCGACCAGATCGCTCAAGAGCTATCGCGCTGGACCCCGGACCGTCTCGCCACCGCCGTCCAGCGGCTGGCCGAGGCCGAGCGGCAGGTGAAGGCGCCGGGCTATCCGGGGCACGCGCTTGTGGAAGAGGAACTGCTGACGATAGCGCGAGCAGCCGAGCGGCGGCGGTAAAAGCCGCGACGAACCGCGCGCGATCCCATCGACACCAAACCATAACAAACGTTACAAGCTCTCTCGGAGAGGGAGCCAGGAAATGGTCGAAGCCGTTATCAATTATCTCGCGCCGATGGGTATCCGTCCGCGCTATCATGCCAATGATGCGAGCCGCGACGTGCTCGAGCTCGATCCGCGACTGATGCCGATCACCGACATGCGCGACGCGGCCGACACCCCCACCCTCGATCGTGACGGCTACCAGCTCGTGCCGCACAAGAGTGCCGTCGCGGATTTCACCGCCGGAGCCGGCGGTGCCACCTACCGGCAGGAGGTGCATGACCTGATCCTGAAATTGTCGGGCGCGGATGCAGTGGTCGTGACCAGCCCGGGCGTGCTTCGTTTCAGTGAACAATCGGCCAAATCGGGCAAGCTCGACAACTCACGCCCCGCACGCTTCATTCATATCGATATCAGCGATCCCACCGCCGAAGCGTTCGCCGCGCGTTCGACGCCCGAGGGCAAGACCGTCCGCCGCTTCTGTCACTACAATGTCTGGCGTAGCTTCTCGGGCGCGCCGCAAGACGTGCCGCTGGCGGTTTGCGACGCGCGCAGCGTCGCGGCCCCCGATCTGGTTGCGGCCGACGCGGTGTTCGACAAGCCGGGCGCACCGGAATGGTCGTTCGAGGGGCTGTGCGTGCTTCACAATCCGGCGCACCGCTGGTTCTACTTCCGCGATATGTCGCCTGACGAGGCGCTGGTGTTCAAAACCAACGACAGCGACCGCGCCTTCGCCCACAATGTGCCGCACAGCGCGTTTAACGATCCCACTGCGCCGGAAGGAACCCATCCGCGGGCGTCGATCGAGGCGCGCGGCATCGCGTTCTGGTTTGAGTGAGAAATCCTCCCCAGCAAAGCTGGGGAGGGGAACCATCGCATAGCGATAGTGGCGGGGCCGCCGTCGAAGACGGCGGTTACACCGCCGCCCCTCCTCCACCAGCCTACGGCTGGCGGTCCCCCTCCCCGAGCTTCGCTCAGGAGGGATCTTATTCCGTCTCGTCTTTGTACTTCAGCTCCAGATAGCGCTGCTGGGTCGCCAGGCGGTGGAGATCGCCGCTCGCGAGATTGCTGCTCATCTCGGCCAATTGCCCGTCGATCACGCCCAGCGCCTCCGCCAATTGCTTGTCGGGCGAGGGGTAGCCGTCGCGTTCCACCCGGCGGAGATTCTGCGGCACGCGGGTGTACCCGTCGATCAACTCGGGCAGCTCTACGCTCAGCAATTTCCGGACCTCGGCCGCTGCGGGTTCGCGTGGATCGAGCCCAACCAGCTGCGGGCCGAGCTGTTCGAGTTTGAGGCCGATCCCATCGGCCAGCCGCTGCGCCGGGGCGGGCAAAGCCGGGCGTTGACGTTGAAGCCACGCCTCGG
Organism: Sphingomonas sp. MMS24-J13; assembly: GCF_044905095.1. Lineage (NCBI taxonomy): Bacteria > Pseudomonadati > Pseudomonadota > Alphaproteobacteria > Sphingomonadales > Sphingomonadaceae > Sphingomonas > Sphingomonas sp. MMS24-J13. The sequence goes on along the minus strand of NZ_CP173258.1, from coordinate 3,905,495 downwards.
TCTTCTGCGGCAAAAGCGCGACATCGCTGGTCGCAGCCAGGCTCTGAACCGTCTCGGCCGGCTCGTGGCTCATCGCGAGGATCACGACCCATGAGATCACGATCAGGATCAGGGCGGCCAGGAAGCCCATCTGGCCGATCGGGACGAAAGCGCCGACAATCCCGGCGGCCAACATGATCGCCAGCGTCGCACCGATGATTCGCATGACGGCGCGCACCATCGCACGGTTGCGCCGCTCGCGCTGGCGCTGGGCCAGCCGGCGGCCTTCGGGCGAGACGCGCTGGAGCAACGCCTCGGCATCGGCGACGACACGATCGGAATTGACCATCAGAGCGCCTTGAATGGATCTTCGGCGGGGGTAGCGGCGCCGGATGTGAGCCGGGCCTGCGCCGCGCCTTCGGCCCGAGCGATATAGCCGCGCGATTTCTCGACCTCGCTGGACAGGCTGTTGACCGTGGTCTTCATCGAGCTGAGCGCCTCCAGCTTGAAGCGATCGACCGCGTCCATCGTATCGTAGATATTCTGGAAAGCACGCTGCAGCGTTTCGAGCGGGATGGTCGAGGAGGCTGCCTGCTGGTGGATCTGCGCGGTCTGGTCGCGCAGCATCTGGCCGGTCGAATCGATGATGTTGGCGGTGGTGGTGTTGAGCTGGGTGATCTGTTCGAGCACCAGTTTCTGCCCGACCAAAGCCTGGGCCACCGTCACTGCGGTGCGCAGCGCGGCGACGGTGGTGGTCGATGCGCGATCGACCCCCTTCATCAGCTCGACATTGTTCTTCTTGACCAGATCGAGCGCCAGATAGCCCTGCACCGTCACCGCCATCTGCGTCAGCAGATCCTGATGGCGCTGGCGCACATAGAACAAGGCGGTCTCGCGGATCGCCTTGGCCTTGGCCGGATCGCTCGTGTCGAGATCGTTCGCCTTGTTCTCCAGCATCGTATCGGCGGTCTGGGCATAATGAATCATCTGCTCGAGCCGGCTCATCGCGGCCCACAGGGCCTGCCGCTCGGTATCGATCGCGGCATTGTCCTTGAGCAGCTCATCCTTGCCGTTGGCGAGCGAGACCAAGATCGCGGAAATGTGGCTCTGCGAGCTCTTATAGCTGTCGAAATAATTCTTCAGCTTGTTGCCGAACGGGATGATCCCGAACAATTTGCGCGGCGCGAGCAGATTGCCCTTCTTGACCGGATCGAGTTCCTCGATCGTGCGGCGGAGCTGGGCGAGATCGGCACCGACCCCGCTATCCCCGTCCATCGCGCGCACCGGTCGATCGAGGAACCGGTTCGACTGGCCCGCCGCCTCGCGGATCTCCTTCGCGCCGAGATTGGAAATCGTATCGACGCGCTTGCCGAATTCGGGCGAATTGGCATCAAGTTCGGCGAGTTGATCCACGAACACGCTGACGCGCTCGGCGATTTCGGATTTCTTGCCTTCCTCGATCGGCACCAACCCGGCCGCCTTGGCGGGCGCGATCGCCTGCACCGGCGTCGGCGGGGTCAGGACCAGATCGTCTGTCTTCGTATCGGTCGCGGTCGTCGCCAAAATTCATCTCCACCCGAGGCGTCCCCAAGATAAGGGGCAAGTGGTGTTTTATTCAAGTGATACGGCTGAGAAGCCTATCCTAAGCCCCGCGCCCGATTACCTTGTCCGCCACAAACGGATTGGTCTGCCGCTCATGGCCGAAGCTCGACATCGGCCCATGACCACAGACGAACTGAGTATCGTCGCCCAGCGGCCACAATTTCTGCGTGATCGCGTCGAGCAATTGCTGATGGTTGCCGCGCGGGAAATCGGTGCGGCCGATCGACCCCTGGAAGATCACGTCGCCGACGAACGCGAGCTGCGAAGCCGCATGGTGGAAAACGACATGGCCCGGCGTGTGGCCGGGGCAGTGGATCACGTCGAAGGTCAGTTCGCCGACCGTGACCGTATCGCCATCCACCAGCCAACGATCGGGCTCGAACGGGCGCGCCTCGATCCCGAAGCGTGGGCCGTCCTCCTTGAGGCCAGCGATCCAGAAGCGATCCTCCTCGTGCGGGCCCTCGATCGGCACGCCAAGATCCTCGGCAAGGAAGCCGACCCCGCCGCAATGATCGGCATGGCCGTGCGTCACGAGCAGTTTCTCGATCGTCACGCCGGCCTGCTCCGCCGCCGCCTTGAGCCGCGGCAGTTCGCCGCCGGCATCGATGAAGGCACCGCGCATCGTCTTCGTGCACCAGACGAGCGTGCAATTCTGCTGGAAGGGCGTGACCGGAATGATCGCGGCGCGCAGCGGAAGATCGGGGGTGGCCATGAGGCGGAGATGGCGCGGATGCGGCCCCGGCACAAGCGCCGGCCGCGACCTTCTGCATTGCCGCACGGCGCGCCAGGGGGCAGAGGCAGCGGACGATGCTTCCGACCGATGCCCCCTTCGTCCTGCTCGACGATGCCCGTGAGGGCGGCGCGCAGACGCTCTACCGCGATCCGGTGGAGATCGTCAGCGCCCGCACACCCGAAGAGGTGCGTGCGGCGCTGGCACGGCTGCGCGGCGCGCTCGACGAAGGCCATCATGCCGCCGGATGGATCGGCTATGAGGCGGGCCACGCGCTCGATGCCAAGCTGACGCCGCTCGCCATTTCCTCGGAGCCGGACGCGCCGTGGCTGTTATGGTTCGGCCTGTTCGAGCGGGCCGAAACACTCCCCGCCGGCGCGCTGGAGGCGATGCTGCCCGACCCGGCCGGCGGCTGGGCGGGCCAACCCCGTCCACTGATCACCCGCGCCGATTATGAGGTGGCGCTGGATCGAACCAAGACGCTGATCGCCGCCGGTGACATCTATCAGGCCAATCTGAGTTTCCGCGCGACGGTGGCGACGATGGGTTCGCCGCTCGCGCTTTACGCCCGCATGCGCGCCCAGAGCGGCGCGGGGTGGGGCGGAATCGTCCATGACGGGCGGCATTGGCTGCTGTCGCTCTCGCCCGAACTCTTTTTCAGGATCGAAGGCTCGCGCATTGCGGCGCGGCCGATGAAGGGCACTGCCCCGCGCGGCCGCACCCCGGCCGAAGACGATGCCTATGCCGCGCGCCTCGCCGCCGACCCCAAGGAGCGCGCGGAAAATCTGATGATCGTCGATCTGCTGCGCAACGACATCTCTCGGGTCGCGCGCGCCGGCAGCGTGGTGGTGCCCGAACTGTTCGCGGTCGAGCGCTATCCGACGATCCAGCAGATGGTGTCCGAGGTCGAGGCCGAACTGGCACCGGGCCGCGACGCGATCGACGTGATCGAGGCGCTTTTCCCGTGCGGATCGATCACCGGCGCGCCCAAGATCCGCGCGATGGAGATCATTGACGCGGTCGAGGCCGATGCGCGCGGCCCTTATACCGGCGCGATCGGACATCTCGGCCCCGATGGGTCGGCAGTGTTCAACGTCGCGATCCGCACCCTGGTGCTGGAGGAGGGCGCGGATGAAGCGCGGATCGGGCTGGGGTCGGCGGTGGTGGCGGATTCGACCGCTGACGGCGAATGGCGCGAATGCCTCGCCAAGGGCGCGTTCGTGACCGCCGGCCAACGCCCGTTCGACCTGATCGAGACGATGCGCTTCGATCCGCTCGACGGGATCGTCGAGCTCGAACGCCATATCGCGCGACTCGGCCGAAGCGCCCGCGCCTTCGGCTTCCGGTTCGATCGCCACGAAGTGCGCAATGAGCTCCATGCCGCCACCTTCCGTCTGCTCGACGCGAGCCGGGTGCGGCTGCTGCTGAGTCCGAGCGGTGCGATCTCGATCGAGGCGCGGCCGATGCCACCGGAGCCGGCCACGCCCGTCGCGGTCCGGATCGTACCGTTGCCGGTCGATCCGGCCGATTTCCGGCTGAAGCACAAGACCACCGCTCGCGCCTTTTACGACGAAGCACGTCACGCGGCGGGCAGTTTCGAGATCCTGTTCGAACGGCCTGACGGCTTCCTGACCGAGGGCAGTTTCACCAACCTGTTCGTGCCGCGCGAGGGTCAATTGCTGACGCCGCCGCTTGCACGCGGACTGTTGCCCGGCATCCTGCGCGAGACGCTGCTCGCCTCGGGCGAGGCCATCGAAGGCGATCTGACCGCCAGCGACCTGCGCGACGGCTTCTATATCGGCAACGCACTGCGCGGGTTGATCGCGGCGCGACTGATCTAAGGTTGCCCCCGCCGAAACGACCGGGCTATAGCGCCCGCGCCTCAGCCAAGAGAGTGATCCCCATGAGCCTGATTTCGGCCGCGCTCGGCCGCATAAGCCCTTCGCCCACGCTGGCGATGACCACCCGCACGCTCGAGCTCAAAGCCCAGGGGATCGACGTGATCGGCCTCGGCGCGGGCGAGCCCGATTTCGATACGCCCGATTTCGTCAAGGAGGCCGCGATCGAGGCGATTCGCGCCGGCAAGACGAAATACACCAACGTCGACGGCACCGCCGAGCTGAAGGCCGCCGTGGTCGCCAAGTTCAAGCGCGACAATGGGCTGGACTATACGACCCAGCAGATCAGCATCAACGTCGGCGGCAAGCACACGCTCTTCAATGCGCTCGTCGCGACGGTCGAGGCCGGCGACGAGGTGATCATCCCGGCGCCTTACTGGGTGTCCTATCCCGATATCGTCCAATTTTGCGGCGGCACCCCCGTGATCGTGTCGGCGGGCGCTAACCAGGGCTACAAGATCAGCCCGGAGCAGCTCGATGCGGCGATCACGCCCGCGACCAAGTGGCTGATCCTCAACTCGCCGTCCAACCCGACGGGGGCGGCCTATTCCGAGGATGAGCTCAAGGCGCTGGGCGAAGTGCTGCTGCGCCACCCGCATGTGTGGGTGATGGCCGACGATATGTACGAGCATATCACGTACGGCGGCTTCAAGTTCACCACGATCGCGCAGGTCGTACCCGAACTGTACGAGCGCACCCTGACGGTGAACGGCTGCTCCAAGGCCTATGCCATGACCGGCTGGCGCATCGGCTTTGCCGGCGGGCCTTTGCCTGTGATCAAGGCGATGATGAAGCTCCAGTCGCAGTCGACCTCGAATCCCTGCTCGATCGCGCAGGCGGCGGCGACCGCGGCGCTCAACGGCCCACAGGACTTCCTGAAGGAACGTAACGACGCGTTCGAGCGGCGGCGCGACCTGGTCGTGTCGATGCTCAACCAGGTCAATGGCATCCACTGCCCGCGGCCCGACGGCGCGTTCTACGTCTATCCCGACGTGTCGGGCCTGATCGGCAAGGCACTGCCCGATGGCCGCGTGATGGCGACCGACGAGGATCTGGTGAACTATTTCCTCGACGACGCGCGCGTCGCCGCGGTCCATGGCGCCGCTTTCGGTCTCTCGCCGGCCTTCCGCGTGAGCTACGCGACATCGGAGGAACTGCTGACCCAGGCTTGCGAGCGCATCCAGACCGCCTGCTCGGCGCTGCGATAATATCCCCGGCGAGTGACGGGAAATCCCCCGTCACTCGCCATTCAGGCGAAACGCATTATATTTGCTCCAGTTCTTTGGAGTAGGTCGATGCAAACCGTCTTTTCACGTCTGTTGATCGGCGCCGCTTCGCTCGGCATCGCCGTCGCCATGGTATCCGGAACCCAGTCGCTCGCGGCCGAGACCAACATTCTCGCCCCCGTTCCGGCCGTTTCCGTGCCCTCCACTGCCACGTCCGAAACCGCCGTTTTCGCGGGCGGCTGCTTCTGGGGCGTGCAGGGCGTGTTCCAGCATGTGAAGGGCGTTACATCGGCCGTGTCGGGCTTCACCGGCGGTTCGAGCGATACCGCCCATTATGAGCGCGTGTCGCAGGGTGATACCGGCCATGCCGAATCGGTGCGCGTCACGTTCGATCCGCGCGTCGTTTCCTACGCCGATCTCCTGCGCATCTATTTCTCGGTGGTCGCCGATCCGACCCAGCTCAACCGTCAGGGCCCCGACCAGGGCACGCAATATCGCTCGGCGCTCTTCCCGAACAGTGCGGCCCAACTCAAGGTGGCCAACGCCTATCTCGCGCAACTCCGCGCGGCGAAGATCTGGCAGCAGCCGATCGTGACGAAGATCGAGAAGGCACAGCCCTTTTATCCGGCCGAGGGCTATCATCAGGATTACCTGACCCTTCACCCGACCGCGCCCTATATCGTCTATAACGACATCCCGAAGGTGAAGGCGCTCAAGCAACTCTACCCGCAATCGTGGCGTGAAAAGCCGGTGCTGGTGAACGGTTGAGTTCGAACGGCTCGGGATTACGCCGCCAACGGGAACCGTAGCAGCCGATCCTCGACCGCCACCAACGCCTGCGCCGGCCGGCCGACGATCCGCACGATCGCGGGATCGTCGGCGTCCATGCCGCCGGTCAGCGCGCCGAACGCCGGCAATATCAGCTTGGTGCCGCTCGCGACGAAGCAGCGCCGCGCGACATGCCGCCCGCGGAAGCGCAGGCGCAATTTCGGATGGAAATGGCCAGATAATTCGGGGCGTATGTCCCTGGGATCGGCCTCGTGCCGTAGCACCAGTCCATCGATCACCGCCTCTTCGGCGATCACGCCGCCGCAATGATCGATCAGCCCCGCATCGTGATTGCCGGTGATCCAGGTCCAGCGGGTCGCATGAGTCAGCGCGGTCAGCCGCTCGCGCGCCTCCAGCCCCAGCCTTTCGCAGCCGGCCTTGTCGTGGAAGCTATCGCCCAGGCACCAGATCTCGCGCGCCTGCGTGCTGGCTTGAAGCGATGCCAGCTCGGTCAGCGTCGCGATCGAATTGTAAGGCGGCAGCATCTGCCCGCCGCGCGCATACCAGCTCGCTTTCTCGAGGTGGAGATCGGCGACCAGCAGGGCCTCCCGCGCAGGCCAATAAAGCGCGCCTGCCCCCACGACCGCGAGCTCGACACCACAGAACGAAAAGCGAACCATGCCCCGCTATAAGGCGCTGGACTCGATCCACGCAACCGGCTGTGGCGACGCGATGGCAGGCTTCCCATATATCATACTGGCGCGCCTTTCCTTTTCGCCCGTCAGCGGCTAAGGCGGCGCGCCTTTTCGACATTCAATATTTGAGGACTTCGCTTGGCGAAAGAAGAACTGCTGGAAATGCGCGGTCAGGTGGTGGAGCTCCTGCCCAACGCCATGTTCCGCGTGAAGCTCGAGAACGACCATGAAATACTGGGTCATACCGCCGGCAAGATGCGCAAGAATTGCATCCGCGTGCTGGTCGGCGACGAGGTACTGGTCGAACTGACTCCTTATGATTTGACCAAGGGTCGGATCACCTACCGTTTCAAATAAGCGGTTTCGGCTCCCGGGCCTTACGATTCCCGCTCGTTCGGGAATCACGATATTCAGAGACCCATGCGCCTGATCCTCGCTTCCGCCAGCCCGCGCCGGCTCGATCTGCTGGCCCGTCTCGGCGTCGCGGTCGCAGCGGTCGACCCCGCCCATATCGACGAGACACCGCGCCCAGGCGAATTGCCGCCGCGCTATGCCGAGCGTATCGCAGCCGAGAAAGCCGCGGCGGTGGCGCCGCGCCATCCCGGATCGATCATCCTCGCCGCGGATACGGTCGTCGCGGCCGGGCGCCGTATCCTGCCCAAGGCCGAAGATGCCGGCCAGGTGCGGGCTTGCCTTAAGCTGCTGTCGGGCCGGCGTCATCGCGTGCTGAGCGCGGTGACGGTGATCGATGCGGCCGGCACGGCGCGTCATCGGCTGTCGACCACCATCGTCACCTTCGGCCCTCTCTCGGCGGCCACGATCGAGGCTTATGCCGCGTGCGGCGAGGGCGTCGGCAAGGCGGGCGGCTATGCCATCCAGGGGCGGGCGGAAGCGTTCGTGCGCCAATTGGCCGGCAGCCATTCGGGCGTCGTGGGGCTGCCCCTGTTCGAAACGCGCGCCCTGCTGATCGCTGCCGGGCTGGCTTTTGGCTGAGTGGCTCTACGAGGCCGGTATCGGCGAGGCGCGCGCCGCGCTGGTCGAGCGCGGCGATATCGTCGAGATGGCGGTCGAACGCGACAATGAACGCGGCCCTCGCGCCGGCGCCATCGTCACGGCGCGCCTGACCCGCAAGGCCGACGCCTCGGGCCGCGGGCTCGTCACCCTGGCCGATGGCGCGACGGCGCAGCTTACCCCCGTTCCCGCCGGCCTGACCGAAGGTTCGGCTTTGCTGGTGGAGATCAGCCGCGAAGCCCTGCCCGAGGGCACCGGCGTCAAGCCGCCGCGCGCGCGCATCGCCCCACACGGCGCAAGGCCGGCGGCCGGGCCCGATCTGCTCGCGCGGATCACGGCAAGCGGGGTTTCGGTACGGCATATCAGTCGCGGGCCTGACCTGCTCGAGCAAAATGGATGGTCGGAAGCGCTCGAAGAGGCCGCCAGCGGCATCGTTGCACGCCCGCAGGCCATGCTGCGTATTTCGCTCACCCCGGCGATGACCCTGATCGACGTCGACGGCGCGGGCAGTGCGGCCGATCTGGCGATCGCAGGCGCGCGACTGGCGGGTGAAACCATCCGCCGTTTCGCCATCGCCGGATCGATCGGCATCGATCTGCCGACATTGACCGGCAAGGCCGAGCGCCAGGCTGCTGCGGCCGCGCTCGATGCAGTGCTGCCCCAGCCGTTCGAGCGCACCGGGGTCAACGGCTTCGGCTTCCTGCAGATCGTGCGCCGCAAAGTCCGGCCGTCACTGCCCGATCGGCTTGCCGCCGATCCCCTTCTGGCGGCAGCGCTTGCTTTGCTCCGACAGGCCGAACGCGCGACCGGCCATGGCGCGCTGACGATCCAGGCGCATCCCGCCGTCATCGCCCGAATCGAATCACGACAGGACTGGCTCGATATGCTGACGACGCGCATTGGCGCGACGGTTGGCTTGCGGGAGGATGCCCGGCTCGCCATATCTGGGGGACATGCCAGCCGCTCCCAATCCTGATCGCGCATCGCGCGGCACGACCTGTCCCTATTGCGGGCAGCCTACAGTCGCCGCGCACCGCCCCTTCTGCAGCCAGGGCTGCCGCGACCGCGACCTGATCGAGTGGCTTTCGGAGGGCTATCGGATCCCCGGCGCGCCGGTCGAGGACGAGGATGCCAAAGATTTGAACGATAGCGGGCTGGACAGCTAAGCAACCACGCCTCTATAGGCCCCCTTCCCAACCGCTCCCGCATGTGCCCAGGTAGCTCAGTTGGTAGAGCACGTGACTGAAAATCACGGTGTCGGCGGTTCAATTCCGTCCCTGGGCACCATCCTTCCCGATGGTTCGAAACATGCAGCTGGAGCTCCACGTTTGGCTTTCGTCGCATTCTGCGATTGATTCGCATTAGAAGCGACGATAGGCGTTTTGCATGATCGTCATTCCCGGCGTGCTCGCGCACGACCAGCTGGAAATCATGCGCACACGGCTGTCCGCGGCCGAATGGACCGATGGCAATGCCACCTCGGGCCACCAGTCGGCCGGTGCCAAGCGCAATTGCCAGCTGCCCGAAAATAGCGCCGATGCGCGCGCGCTTGGCGAGGTGGTACTCGGCGCGCTCTCGCGATCGCCCTTGTTCGTCGCGGCGGCGCTGCCGCTCCGCGTCTACCCGCCCTTGTTCAATCGCTATCAGACCGGCGACGGCTTCGGCGATCATATCGACAGCGCGATCCGGATTCGCCCAGGGACCGACCTGCGCGTCCGCACCGATCTCTCCGCCACGCTCTTCCTCAACGATCCGGACGAGTATGACGGCGGCGAACTCGTTGCCGAGGGCCAGCCGCCGGTGAAGCTGCCGGCGGGTGACATGGTTCTCTACCCTGCCACCACGGTGCATCGGGTGACGCCGGTCACGCGGGGCACGCGGATCGCGAGCTTTTTCTGGATCCAGTCGATGGTGCGCGACGGCCAAGCCCGCGCGATGCTGCTCGATCTCGACCGGTCGGTTCAGGAATTGTCGGTGATCGCAGGCGCCCAGGCGCCCGCGGTCGTGCGGCTGACGGGACTCTATCACAATTTGCTGCGGCGGTGGGCGGACCTTTGAGCGAAGCTACGAAGGTGAGCGTCGCGCCGCGACCGCCGAAGAGGAAATTGCGCGCCTGGTGGCTCAAGCAACTCCATACCTGGCACTGGATGAGCGCGGCCGTGTCGCTGATGGGCATGCTGCTGTTCGCGATCACGGGCCTGACGCTCAACCACGCCGAATTGATCAGCGCCAAGCCCACCGTCACGCATCGTAGCGCGCGGCTCGATGCCGCCTTGCTGCCGTTGCTGGCCAAGGCGGCCGAAGAGAAGGCGCCTTCTCTGCCTGTGCCGGTGGTGTCGCGGGTCAAGGCACTGATCCACCTCAACACCGGCGGTCGCAGCGTCGAATGGTCCGAGGACGAAGCCTATGTCGCGGTGCCGCGCCCGGGCGGCGACGCCTGGGTCAGCATCGCTCGCGCCGATGGCAAGATCGAGAGCGAAGTCACCAATCGCGGCTGGATATCCTACCTCAACGATCTCCACAAAGGCCGCAATTCGGGCTCGACCTGGTTCTGGTTCATCGATGCCTTCGCGGTCGCCTGCATCATCTTCACCGCCACCGGGCTGCTCCTGCTCCAACTCCATGCGCGCCATCGCCCCTCGACCTGGCCGCTGGTCGGGCTCGGGCTGATCGTTCCCGTCATTCTCGCCATCCTGTTCATCCATTGAAGGGCCGCTATCCATGAAGACCGCGCCATTGCTCATCGCCGGATTGATCGCCGGCCCCGCCTCGGCCGCCGGCACGATCAGCATCACCCTGCCCCGGCTCGACGTGGCCGAATATCATCGGCCCTACCTCGCCGCCTGGATCGAGCCCGCCGCCGGCGGCGCGCCGCAGACTTTGCTCGTCTGGTACGATGTGAAGAAGGCGGGTGCGGAGCCCGGCACCAAGTGGCTTGCCGACATGCGCACCTGGTGGCGCAAGGCGGGGCGGACGATGAAGATTCCGGCCGATGGCGTCAGCGGAGCGACCCGCACGCCCGGCACCTACCAGATTCCGCTGCCCAATTCGGTCAAGCCCGGTGCCTACACGCTTTATGTCGAATCGGCGCGCGAGGCGGGCGGGCGCGAGGTCGTCTCGCTGCCGATCACGGTGCCGGCCAAGGCCGCCTCGGTGCGCGGCAAGACCGAACTCGGCATCATCGCCGTCTCCCCTCGCTGAAGGACCGCATCATGATCCGCGTTATCAAGACCGGCCTGATCGCAGGCGTGATACTGACCGCCGCTGCACCCGCTCTGGCGGAGAAGAACTGGATCCTGCCATCGGCGACAGTCTTCTCGGGCAATGAGGGCTGGGTGAGCATCGACGCCGCCAATTCCGGCGATCTCTTCTTTGCCGATCACCGGCCCGGCAACCTCGACCAAATGAAGGTGTGGGCGCCCGACGGCACGCCGGGCAGGATCCAGAACGGGACGGTGCTCCGCCGCCGCGCGGTGTTCGACGTTCAGCTCGACAAGCCGGGGACGTGGAAGATCGGGACACAGTCCGCCAACGTGATGGGCAGCTTCAAGATCAACGGTGAGGAAAAGCGCGTCGGCGGCCGTGGTGGCCCACCGCCGGGCGCAGGTGGCCCGGGTGCTCCCGCCGGCGCACCGCCAAAGCCCCTCACGGTTGCCGATATCCCGGCCGACGCGACTGACGTGAAGCTCACCCAGATGTCGAGCCGCAACGAGGTGTTCGTCACGCTTGGGGAGCCTACCCGACAGATTTTCGCGCCGACTGGCAAGGGGCTCGAATTCGATCCGATCACGCATCCCGACGAACTGGTCACCGGCGAGCCGGCGCGCTTCCGCTTCCTCGTCGACGGCAAGCCAGCCGCCGGCCTTCATGTTCAGGTCGTGCTGGGCGGCACGCGCTATCGCAATGCCGAGAATGCGATGGAGTTGGTCGCAGACAAGGATGGCGTGGTGCAGATCAAGTGGCCGACTGCCGGACTTTACTGGATGGGCGCCACCCTGACCGACGCGAATCCGACCGAGCCCCGGGCGACCCAACGGCGGATGAGCTACGGCGCGACACTCGAGGTCCTGACCCCCTGACCCTGTCATTCAAACCCCGGATCGCCGTTCCGCCGCTGTCGCGCTCCGCCTTCGCGGGGCACGATACGAAAGCAGAGGTGATCGACCTTACGGGCGAGACGATGGGCACCCATTGGCACATCCGCCTCGCCAGACCGACCGGACTGGATCTCGAATTGCTTCGCAGGGCCGTGCAGGGGCGTCTCGACGGGCTCGAATGGCAGATGAGCCACTGGCGCCCCGATTCGGTGCTGTGCGGGTTCAATCGGGCACCTGCGGGGCTGTGGGCGGTTCTTCCCGCCGATTTCGCAACCGTGATGCGGATCGGTCTGGCTATCGCCGCGCGATCGGGCGGCGCGTTCGATCCGACGATCGGCGCGCTGGTCGATCTTTGGGGCTTTGGTCCGGTGGCCGGGACTGCTCCGCCCAGCAACGATGCGGTCGCGCGCGCCCGTGGCTGCTCGGGATGGGAGCGGACCAATTTCGATGTCGCCACCAGCCGGCTCCGCCAGCCCGGCGGTCTTCGGCTCGATCTGTCCGGAATTGCCAAAGGCTATGCGGTCGACGCGACGGCCGCGCTGCTCGCCCACCATGGCGTCCGCCACTGCCTCGTCGAGATCGGCGGCGAGCTCGCCGGGCGCGGCCTGAAACCCGATGGCGAGCCATGGTGGGTCGACTTGGAACATCCCGGTTCCAGCGCCCTTCCTCGCTTTCGCGCGGCCTTACACGAATGGGCGGTCGCGACTTCGGGCGACTATGTGCGCGGCGCCCACAATCTCGATTCCGCGACCGGTCGGCCGGCGATGCGCGACGTGGTCTCGGTCAGCGTCTTCCATGCCTCCGCGATGCAGGCCGACGCCTGGGCAAGCGCGTTGACCGTGCTGGGGCAGGAGGCCGGGCTGGCATTGGCGGCCCGGGAAGGCCTTGCAGCGCGAATCGTGACGAGGGACGCGGCGGGCCTGCGCGAGGTATTGACGCCTGCGCTGCACGATCTGCTCTGATCGGACCAGCGAGGCCGGTGCCGACCGATCTAGCGTTCGGCCTCGTCCAGCAACAACCTGGTCAGCCCATCCGGATCGTCCGCCATCACGACATGCCCGGTCGCGATCTCATGCACGCGCCAGGCCGGATCGGATTTCACCCGATCGTAGAATTGGGTGAAGATCGTCGGTGTGCCGACGGTGGCGTAGATATAGGTCCGGTTGGCGATCGCATCCGCCTCCGGCCCGAGCTTCACCGGCTCGAGCAGGGTCAGCAGCGGATGCCCGGTGAGGCCGCGGGGCGGAGTTCCCGGCGGGCCGAAGCGAGGTTGGACCAAACCGGGCGTGTCGCGCTGCGCATCGATGTAGAAAGCGCGCGTTCCCTCATCGGCGACGTCCCACAGCGCCTGCCCGTCCGTCGGGAGGAAGGCATCGAGATAGACGAGCGTTCGGATTTTGGCCGCGCGCGCGCCCGCCACGCCGGTGATCACCATCCCACCATAGGAATGGCCGACGAGAATGATTTCGTCGAGCTTCTCGCTGTCGATCGTGCCGACCACATCGTCGATATGCGTTGAGAGCGTGATACCCGGATCGACCAGATGGAGCCGCTCGCCGAGCCCCGTCAGCTGCGCCACGAACACCGTGTGGCCCACGCCGCGTAGCCGATCGGCGATATCGCGATAAACCCAGCCGCCGCCCCAGGCGCCATGCACGAGCACATAGGTTGCCATATCCCGCTCCCCTTCTTCTTGATTAGATCGCCTCGCCGCTCAGGCGCTGGCAGACCATGTCGAGCTGGTCGAGCGTGGCGTAGGCGATAGTAACGACACCGCCCCTAGTGCCGTGCTGGATCGCGACGCTGAGTCCCAGTTGATCGCGGAGCATCCGCTGCAGCAGGGCGATGTCGGCATCCGCTCCTTTGGGCTCGACCGCCACCTGCCGCTCGCGCTTGGCCTTGGGGCCGCGCGCCAGTTCCTCGGTCTCGCGCACCGAGAGGCTGCGTGCGATCACCTCGCGCGCCAGGGTCTCGGGATCGGCGGCCGTGATCAGCGCGCGAGCGTGGCCCATGGTGAGCCGCCCGTCGGCCACCGCTCCGCGCACGAAGGGTGGCAGGTCGAGGAGGCGCAGCAAATTGGCGATATGGCTGCGCGATTTGCCGACAATCTTGCCGAGCGCCTCCTGCGTATGCCCGTATTCCTTTATAAGTCTTTGATAAGCCTCTGATTCCTCTATTGCATTGAGATCTTGCCGCTGAACGTTCTCGACGATCGCAAGCTCGACGGTCTCGGCATCGGTCAGCGTCCGGATCAACACCGGAACGTCGTGCAGTTGCGCACGTTGCGCCGCCCGCCACCGCCGCTCGCCTGCCACGATCTGGTAGACATTGCCTTTGGGCCGCACCACGATCGGCTGGATCAGCCCGCTCACTTTCAGTGAGGCGGCGAGTTCGTCGAGCGCATCTTCATCGAAGTGGCGACGCGGCTGATCGGGGTTCGGCACGATCTGCCCAACAGGGAGCGTCTGGACGCCGGCCGCGCGCGCCGCTTCCGCACCGATCGGCTGCTCGCGCGCCGCCTCTCCCAGAAGCGAGGAAAGACCGCGCCCGAGCCCGCGTTTGACTTCGCTCACGCGGCCACCGCCGGTGCGGGCAGGCGGGCAATCACTTCGCGGGCGAGTGCGATATAGGCTTCGGACCCAGGGCAACGATGGTCGTAGATCAAGGCGGGCAATCCATGGCTGGGGGCTTCCGACAGGCGAACATTGCGCGGTATCACCGTATCGAACACGAGCTTACCGACGACCGCACGGACATCGTCCGATACCTGCTCGGACAGACGGTTGCGCCGATCGAACATGGTCAATGCGACGCCGAGAATCGCGAGCCCCGGGTTGAAGCGTCCCCGCACGAGTTCGACCGTACGAAGCAACTGGCTCATTCCTTCCAAAGCGAAGAATTCGCACTGCAACGGCACCAGCAAACTCTTGGCAGCGACGAGCGCGTTGATCGTGAGAAGACCGAGCGACGGCGGGCAATCGATCAGGCAGATATCCCAGCGGGGCGGGGCCGCGTCGAGGGCGATCTCAAGCCGACGAACGCGATCATCGAGATCGGCGAGTTCGACTTCGGCGGCGGCGAGATCTTGGGTTGCGGGGAGAAGATCGAGTTTGGGGACACGCGTCGACAAAGCGGCTTCATCGACAGAACACTCGCCGATCAGCACCTGATACGTCGATCGGCCGCGGGCGTCGCGCTCGATTCCGAGTCCGGTCGAGGCATTGCCTTGAGGATCCGAATCGATCAGCAGTACGCGAAAGCCGCTCGCGGCAAGCGCCGTAGCAAGGTTGATCGCGGTGGTCGTCTTGCCCACCCCACCCTTCTGATTGGCAATGGCGATGCGGATCATCAGGATCTCCCCGGGCGAACGTCGCGCGCGACGATGATCGCCGCCTCGGAATCGGTCACGCTCGGCACGATCCCGAAGCTACCCTGCCACGATCCGGCCACCTCTTCCAGTTCCAGCGCCGCACTTCTTCCCTTGGGAAGCACCCACGTCGTCTTTGGCGTCGAAAATCGGTGGGCGATCGCCAGCAATCGGGGCAACGGCGCAAAAGCACGGGCGGTGATCACGCCATATTTGCGATCGGGAAGAATTTCCGCACGGCCGCCGAACACCGCAACCCGATTCGCCACGCCGAGCACATCAACCGCCTGCCGCAAGAAGGCGATCCGCTTGGCCCGCGACTCGACCAGGGTGATCGGGCGTTCACCGACAAGCGCGATGACCAAGCCGGGAAAGCCGGCGCCCGAACCAAGGTCGAGCCAGTCACCCTCCCCGGCCGAGTCGAGCAATTGCGCCGAGTCGACGATATGCCGCGCCCACATCTGATCCATCGTCGATGCCGATATCAGATTTTGGTTGGCTCCTTCCCGTCGGACAAGATCGGCGAATTGAGCCAGCCGATCCAATGTTCCACGTGGAACATTACGCGCAGCCAGCCAGGCACGCGCTTCCTCCTCGGTCATGCCGCGCGCCGCACCGCGACCAGTACGGCCGCCAAGGCCGCCGGCGTTACACCCCGCACGCGCCCGGCTGCAGCCAAATCGGCCGGGCGCGCCGCTTCGAGTCGCTCGACCATTTCGTTCGAAAGCCCGCCAATCGCCGCATAGGAGTCAATCCGTGCGAGGCTTACGTTGGCGTCATGCTTCAGCCGGGCAACCTCGGCCCGCTGCCGCTCCAAATACGGCGCGTAGCGCGCATCATCGACCACCTCCCGCAGGATCGCTTCATGCGCCGACAGGGCTGGCACGAGCGCGATAGCGCGATCGGGGGTCATATCCAGCTGCCGCACCCAGTCGCCGAGCGGTCTTGGCGCGCCAAGACCACCAACCTGTCCGGCGGCGAGCGGCGTCTTCATCAATGCGGTAGCGGTCTCGACATCGCTCAGACGGCGTTCGAGCCACTCGCCGCGCTCGGCTCCAACCGCACCACTCGCCAGTGCCATACCACCCAGGCGCGTGGCCGCATTGTCCGCACGCAGCCGCAGCCGATATTCGGCCCGCGCGGTCAGCATACGGTAGGGTTCGGTGACCCCTTGCAGGATCAGATCGTCGACCATCACCCCGATATAGGAATCGGCGCGATCGAACCGCACCGGCTCGATCCCGAGCACTGCGGCTGCGGCGTTGAGCCCAGCCACCAGACCCTGCGCCGCAGCCTCCTCATAGCCGGTCGTGCCGTTGATTTGCCCTGCACAATAGAGGCCAGGTATGGCCCGCAGTTCGAGGTGCTCGGTCAGGCTGCGTGGATCGATATGATCATATTCGACCGCGTAGCCGGGACGGACAATCTCGGCCCGTTCCAGACCCGCGATACTGCGCACCATCGCTTCCTGGGCGTCAACCGGGAGCGAAGTGGAGATGCCGTTGGGATAGACGAGCGGATCATCCAGCCCCTCGGGCTCGAGAAAGATCTGATGGCCGTCGCGATCGCCGAAGCGGACGACCTTGTCCTCGATCGAGGGGCAATAGCGTGGCCCCTGCCCTTCGATCGCGCCTGAAAAGAGCGGCGAGCGATCGAGCGCCGACCGGATGATATCGTGCGTGCGCAGGTTGGTGCGCGTCATCGCGCAAGCGAGCTGCGGCGCAACCCGGCCCGCGCCAAGTGCAGAAAAGGTCCAGCCGTCGTCATCCGACGGCTGGCGCTCCAGCTGGGCCCAATCGATCGTGCGGCCGTCGAGACGTGGCGGTGTGCCGGTCTTCAGACGCGCCATCGGCAACGACAGTGCGCGCAATTGCCGCGCGAGGGGAATCGAGGCCGGCTCGTCAGCGCGGCCGCCGACCTTGGCCTCCAGCCCGCAATAAAGCGTTCCGCCCAGAAACGTCCCTGTCGCAAGGATAACCGCCGCCGCGATCATTTGCGAACCATCGGCCAGCGTCAGCCCGGCAACGCGGCCACTCGCGATGTGCAGAGCGCTCGCCTCTCCGGCCACGATCTGAAGATTGGGCTGGTCACCGAGCAGGCTCTGGACCACCTCCTTGTAGCGGCGCCGATCAGCCTGGACGCGGGGCCCATGTACCGCCGAGCCCTTGCTCTGATTGAGCATGCGGTAATGGATCGCGGCATGATCGGCCGCCCGCGCCATCACGCCATCGAATATATCGATCTCGCGAACGAGGTGACCCTTGCCGACCCCGCCAATCGCCGGATTGCACGACATCGCTCCGATCTGCCCGGGGTCGTTGGTCACGAGCGCCACACGCGCGCCACGGCGCGCCGCTGCGGTCGCGGCTTCACACCCGGCGTGCCCGCCGCCCACAACGATGACATCGAATTGCGCCATAGGCGCGCCATAGTGGGTGAAGCAGGTCGGCGAAAGGCTTCTCTCGTTCCCGCTCAATGTTCCACGTGGAACATCACTTGCCGATGCAGAAACGACCGAACAACGAGTTGAGCATGTCCTCCACACCCGCCCGGCCAGCGATGCGGTCGAGCGCGGTTCTTGCAATACGGAGATGTTCGGCGACGATGACGGCGTCCGCGTTGCGCCCGGCTGCGGTAAGTTCGGCCATCGCCTCAGCGATGATCCCTCTATGACGTTCGTTCAATGCCACGCGATCCGTTGGGGCCAACAAGGTTCGCGCGCGGTCTATCATCATCGCGCGCAGACCCGCCAGCCCCTGGCCCGTCACCGTGGACACCGCAATCATGCTCCCCGCCGGCATCGCCGCGCGATCGGGCAGATCGGCCCGGGGATGGACAATGATGGCCTCGCTCGGCGCTTCCGCGGCTGGTCCCAGCCATAGGATGATATCGGCCGTTTCGATCGCGTCGCGTGCGCGCGCGATCCCGGCCTGCTCGACCGGATCGACACTTTCGCGCAACCCGGCACTATCGACCAGAATCAATGGTAGTCCGTCGATCATCACCGGGGCTTCGATAATATCGCGGGTCGTACCCTCAATGGGCGTCGCAATGGCGACATCACGCCCGGCTAAGGCATTGATCAAACTAGATTTACCAGCGTTGACGGGACCCGCCAGCACCACGCGCAGTCCATCGCGCAATCGCTCGGCCGGCGGCTGGTCGAGGGCGGTCCGCATATCGAGCGCGAGACGATCGAGCGCATCATGGGAAGCCGTGCCAAGCGCCGGGACATCCCCTTCTTCCTCGCCGAATTCGATCGCTGCCTCGACATGCGCCGCCAGCCCCAGCAGCCGATCGCGCCAACCATCGATCAGCCGGCCAAGCCCACCTTCGGCAAGACGAATTGCTTGCCGCCGCTGCCCCTCGCTCTCCGCTGCGATCAGATCGGCAAGCCCCTCGGCCTCAGCCAGATCGATCCGGCCGTTGGCAAAAGCGCGGCGCGTGAACTCCCCCGGCTCCGCCGGGCGAAGGCCGGGCAAGCCACCCAGCGCCCCCTGCACGGCCGCAGCTACCGCACGGCCGCCGTGAAGATGAAGCTCGGCCATATCCTCGCCCGTCGCCGTGCCCGGTCCCGGAAGCCACAGCAGCAACACGCGATCGAGCGCTGCCCCTTCCGCGTCCACCAATGTCCGCACCACAGCGCGGCGCGGTTTTGGCAACACCCCTGCCAGCGCTTGCACCGCACCGGCGGTCGCAGGCCCGCTCAGGCGAATCACCGCGATCGCGGCCGGAAGCGCGCCGCTCGAGAGCGCGAAGATCGTATCCCGCGCCATGGCAGCGAGGCCTAATTCTTTCGCGACGTGCCGGTGAGCTGCTCGATCATCTGGCGCCAGGCGTTCATCCCCGCCTCCCCCATCGGGGTCCAGGTGCGGATCATGCGGTCGACCGTTTCCGGAGTCAGCCCCTCGCTCATCGTTTCCTTGAGCTTTTCCAGATAGATGTCGTGGATCGGGCCCATATCCGGCAGCCCCATCAAACGGCGGGCTTCTTCGGGCGTGCATTCGATATCCATAGTGATCTTCATCAGCCGCCTTTCGCGCCGTTGAGCCAGAGGCCAAACAATTGGTAGAGGAAGCGTCAGGGAGCGTCCATGCCGCAGCGTACGATCGAAACCCCTGTCGGACCAGTGCGCTTCACCAGTGCAGCAAATCGGCTGGTGATGCTTCATATCGATGCAATTCCGGAACCGGACATCGCCGGCGACGCTGCTTTGCTCGATGATGCGCAGGCGCAACTGATCGCCTATTTTGCCGGAAATCGCGAGAGCTTCGATCTGCCGCTAGCACCCGCACCCACCGCACGCGGTGCGGTGTTGCGCGACGCGATCTGCAGCATTTCAGCTGGCGAGACGATGACCTACGGCGCGCTCGCCGATCGGGTCGGATCGGGTGCTCGCGCGATCGGCCAGGCCTGCGCACGCAATCCGTTGCCGATCATCGTGCCCTGTCATCGTATCGTCGCGTCGAACGGCCCTGGTCACTATTCGGGCGGGCGTGGCCTCGTCACCAAGAGCTGGCTGCTCGCACATGAATCGAAGGAGAAAATGCTATGGGACTTATGACTCCGATCGAGGCACTCGACGCCAGCGGCAGCTTCGACGCCTATACGGCCAAGCCCGCCGGCACGCCGAAGGCGGCGATCATCGTCATCCAGGAAATCTTCGGCGTGAATCCCGGTATTCGCAAGAAAGTCGATGATTGGGCGGCCAAGGGCTATCTCGCACTGGCGCCCGACATGTTCTGGCGTTTCAAGCCGGGTTACGACGTCGATCCCGACGTGCCGGCGGACATGCAGGATGCCTTTGTTGCAATGCAGCAATTCGATATAGGCAAGGGGATCGAGGATGTTGAAGCCACGATCCGCGCTGCACGCAAGCTGATGGGCGGCGGCAAGGTCGGCGTGGTAGGCTTCTGCCTCGGCGGCCGCGTTGCGTTTCTCACGGCGACACGCACCGATGTCGATGCCAGCGTCGGTTATTATGGTGGCGGGATCGATACGATGCTCGGCGAGTCGCATGCGATCGCCAAACCGCTGATGCTCCATTTCGCCGAGGACGATCATTTCATCACTGCCGAGAAGCGTGCCGCGATCCACGCCGCACTCGATGGCAATAAACATGCGACGATCCATGAATATGCGGGCGTCGATCACGGTTTCGCCACGACGTCGGGCAAGAGACGGGACGATGCCGCCGCCGAACTGGCCGATGGCCGCACCGAAGCCTTTTTCGCCGAGGCGCTGGCATGAGCGATTATCGCATCGTCTTCCGCGAAACCGGCGGCCCCGATGTACTGGTGCGCGAGGATATAGCCACGCCGCTGCCAGCGGCGGGTGAAGCGGTCGTCCGGCATGAAGCGGTCGGGCTCAACTTCATCGACACGTATTATCGTTCGGGTCTCTATCCGTCGGATCTGCCCGGCGGGTTGGGTGGCGAGGCGGCGGGCGTCATCGAGGCGGTCGGTGAGGGCGTGACAGCGGTGAAACCTGGTGATCGCGTCGCTTATGCGGGAGGCCCACTGGGTGCTTATGCCACTTTGCGCAGCATCCCGGCCGGTATGCTGATGAAGCTACCCGATGACGTCAGCACCGAGACCGCCGCGGCAGTGATGCTCAAGGGTCTTACCGCCGATATGCTCGTCGGCGAATGCGGCAAGGTACGGCCGGGCCAGACCATCCTGGTCCACGCGGCTGCCGGCGGGGTCGGCTCGCTCCTGGTGCCTTGGCTGAAGGCGGTAGGCGCTAAGGTGATCGCGCATGCCGGTTCGCCCGACAAAGCCGCGAAGGCCAAGGCGCTCGGCGCCGACGAGGCCCTGTCCTGCCCATTCGACGAGCTTGCTGAAAAGGTGAAAGCGCTGACCGGCGGCCATGGCGTCAACACGGTGTTCGATGGTGTCGGCAAGGCGAGTTGGTCGGCCTCGATCGCCGCGCTGCGATCGCGTGGCCTGATGGTAAGCTACGGCAATGCCAGCGGCGCGGTGCCACCGGTCGAGCCACTCGCGCTGAGCCGCGCCGGATCGCTCTTCCTTACCCGTCCTACCCTGTTCCATTACATCGCGACGCCCGCCGAGCGCGAGGCAGCGGCTGCGCGACTATTCGCGATGCTGAAGAACGGCACGCTCGAAGTCGAAATCGGCCAGACTTTCCCACTGGATCGCGCGGCGGATGCACACCGGGCGCTGGAGGCCCGGGAGACCACCGGATCGACGGTGTTGATCCCGTAATTGCTGTCAGCCTCCCTCAGCGGAGGATTACCTGAACAGCGTCAGCAACCCTGTGTCGTGGTGGACGACCCCCTCGTAAACCATCTTCACCGCGACATAGAGGATGACCACCAGCCCGACATAGGCGATCCACTTATAGCGCTCGATCACCCGCGCGAGCAGATTGGCGGCTACGCCCATCAGGATCACCGACAATAACAGGCCGATGATGAGGATGCCGGGATGCTCGCGTGCCGCGCCCGCCACCGCGAGGACATTGTCGAGACTCATCGAAACGTCGGCTACCGCGACCGCCCAAGCCGCAGCTGCAAAGCTTTTCGCCGGCCTGAGCTCGCCTCCGTGATTCTGATCGCCGCCGCGCAGCTCGCGCCACATCTTCCATGCGACCCACAGCAACAGCAGCCCGCCGGCGAAAGTAAGTCCCACGACTTGAAGGAGTTGCGTTACCGCGAGTGCGAAAATGATGCGCAGCACGAGCGCAGCAAGAATGCCGATCAGGATGACGTTCTTGCGCTGCTTGGGGTCGAGCCCCGCGGCGAGCGCACCGACGACGATCGCATTGTCGCCTGCCAGCATGACATCGATCATCAGCACCTGCAGGAATGCTGCCAGCGCCTCGGGCGAGCCGAGGTTCGAGAAATCGGTAACGATGTGCTGCCAGAGCTCGATCATGCAAGTGTGTTATTCGGATGGGGCGGGACTGTCGATGAGGGACGGCCCGAAATAGTCGACCCGGGGCATCGGCTCGTAGAAACCGTGGAGCAACGCGCGCCATTCCTGGTAGCGATCGGATGTCCGGAAGCCTTCCCGATGGCTGGACACATCGTCCCACCGCACCAGCAGCAGATAAAGACCCGCAGCCTCGACCGCAGGGCGAACCTCGATCCCCAGAAATCCCGATGATGCGGCGATAAGCGGAATCGCCTGCCGCATCGCCGCCTCGAATGCAGCCGACTGGCCATCGCGCACGCTCAGCAAAGCGTGTTCGACGATCATGCTGGCTTATTGATTCATCGAATCGAAGAAGTCTTCGTTGGTCTTCGAATCCTTCATCTTGTCGAGCAGGAACTCCATCGCGTCGGTGGTGCCCATCTGCATGAGGATGCGGCGCAGCACCCACATCTTGGCGAGCTTGCCCTTGTCGAGCAGCAACTCTTCCTTGCGGGTCCCCGATTTGCCGACGTCCATCGCCGGGAAGATGCGCTTGTCGGCGACCTTGCGGTCGAGCACGATTTCGGAGTTGCCGGTGCCCTTGAATTCCTCGAAGATCACTTCGTCCATACGGCTGCCGGTGTCGATCAAAGCGGTGGCGATGATCGAGAGCGATCCGCCCTCCTCGATGTTACGTGCCGCACCGAAGAAGCGCTTCGGCCGCTGCAAGGCGTTCGCATCGACACCGCCGGTCAGGACCTTGCCCGACGACGGCACGACGGTGTTGTAGGCACGGCCGAGACGCGTGATCGAATCGAGCAGGATCACGACGTCCTTCTTGTGCTCGACCAGACGCTTGGCCTTCTCGATCACCATCTCGGCGACCGCGACGTGGCGGGTGGCGGGTTCGTCGAAGGTCGAGGAGACGACCTCGCCCTTCACCGAACGCTGCATGTCGGTCACTTCCTCGGGCCGCTCGTCGATCAGCAGCACGATCAGGAAGACTTCGGGATGGTTGTCGGTGATGGCCTTCGCCATGTTCTGCAGCATCACCGTCTTGCCGACGCGCGGCGGAGCGACGATCAGGGTACGCTGGCCCTTGCCCTGCGGCGAGATGAGATCGATCACGCGCGCCGACTTGTCCTTGACCGTCGGGTCCGCCGGATCAAGCGTGAGCTTCGATTCGGGATAAAGCGGCGTGAGATTGTCAAAATTGACGCGATGGCGCACTGCGGCCGGATCGTCGAAATTGACCTGCATGAGCTTGGTCAGCGCGAAATAGCGTTCGCCATCT
The DNA here is from genome assembly GCF_044905095.1 of Sphingomonas sp. MMS24-J13. Classification (NCBI taxonomy): domain Bacteria; kingdom Pseudomonadati; phylum Pseudomonadota; class Alphaproteobacteria; order Sphingomonadales; family Sphingomonadaceae; genus Sphingomonas; species Sphingomonas sp. MMS24-J13. The sequence continues at coordinate 3,881,953 of NZ_CP173258.1, read as the reverse complement.
TTGGGGTCGCGGATCTCGCCTTCGACCGTATCGCCGGTGCGCAGTCCGAACTTGCGGACCTGGTTGGGCGAGACGTAGATATCGTCCGGGCCGGCGAGATAATTGGCTTCGGGCGACCGTAGGAAACCGAATCCGTCGGGCAGCACCTCGATCGTGCCCATGCCCATGATCTGCTCGCCATTCTCGGCCTCGGCCTTGAGGATACCGAACAGCAGGTCCTGCTTGCGCATCGTCGACGCGCCTTCGACGCCAGCCTCCTCCGCCATGGCGACCAGTTCGGCCGGGCTTTTCTTTTTAAGGTCTTTGAGGTGCATATGGGCGTCCGGTGGTGCTGAGGGTGGGAACGGCGCGTAATGAAAGCGGCTGTTCGAGCTGTTGGATGACGGGCGCTCGCAGGAGATGCGGGCCCGAGGACGTGACAGCCGGTAAAAGGCGCCGGCCCAATCGTCAAGCGCGAGATGGTGCCGACGCTACGGCGCGTCAAGGTGAATGAACTGCCTTCTCCCGCGCAAAGGGAGAGAGATCGAGACCTCAGAACGGTTTGACGATGACCAACACGACGATCGCCGCGGTCGCAATGCCCGGAATTTCGTTCATCAGGCGCAAGGCTTTACCGCTTGTCGGCCGCTCGCCGCGTGCCAGTTTCTTGCCGTAGCTCACCATCCAGCCATGATAGCCAGACAGGCCGACGACCAGCAGCAGCTTCAGGTGAAGCCAGCCCAGCCCGGGCGAACCGCTGAACAAGCCGATCTGCCAGGCGAGCGTCAGCCCGAAGATCCACACCAGAATCATCGCCGGCGTGATGATGATATTGCGCAGCTTGCGCTCGCGATCGATCCAGCGGCGCTCCTCGGCCGATCCCGGCGCGCTTTCCTGATGATAGACGTAGAAACGCGGCAGCATGAACAGGCCCGCGATCCAGAAGATCACGAAAATGACGTGGCCGGCCTTGATCCAGAGGTACGTCACGGTCAGCAGGTTTCCCAGCGCGGTCAGCGTCATGCGCGCAATATAGAAAGCAAATGCTCGACATGCACGATCGGCGTGTCGGGCAAAATGCCATGACCCAGGTTGAAAATATGCGGCCTGTCGCAAAATGCCGCCCGGATACGCGCTACCGCGCTATCAAGCGCTTCGCCACCCGCAATCAGCGCGAGCGGATCGAGATTGCCCTGCACCGGCAAATCCTTGGGCAGATGGAGATTCGCCCAGACCGGATCGACCGTCTCGTCGACGCCGATCGCATCCACCCCGGTCTCGCGCGCATAAGCGGGTAGCTTGCCGCCCGCGCCCTTGGGAAAACCGATGATCGGCACGCCGGGGCAGCGCATGCGCAGCTGGCTGACGATCCGTGCGGTCGGCTCGATCACCCAGCGTTCGAACTGCGCAGGTGACAGGCTGCCGGCCCAGCTGTCGAACAGCTGGACGGCATCCACGCCTGCCGCGATCTGACCGGCAAGATAATCGACCGTCATCGTCACGACCGCATCGATCATCGCGCCGAATGCGGCGGGATCGCCATAAGCCAGCCGCCGCGCGGCCGCCTGCTCCTTCGAGCCCTGCCCCGCGACCATGTAGGTCGATACCGTCCACGGCGAGCCGGCAAAGCCCAGGAAGGTGGTCTCAGGCGGCAATTGCGCGGCAACCAGCCCCACGGTGCGGTAGACCGGGTCCAGGCGCTCGGGCACCCGTTCCAGCCCCTTCATGACCCCATCGATCAGCGGAGGGGAAAGACGCGGGCCCTCGCCGACTTCGAAGCTCAAATCCTGCCCAAGCGCGTGCGGGATGACGAGAATGTCGGAGAAGAGGATCGCGCCGTCGAAGCCGAAGCGCCGGATCGGTTGGAGCGTCACCTCCGCCGCAGCCTCGCTATCATGAACGAGGTCGAGGAACCCGCCTTTGTCCGCCCGGAGCGCGCGATATTCGGGCAGATAGCGTCCGGCCTGACGCATCAGCCAAACCGGCGGTGGATCGCGACGCTCGCCTTTCAGCACCGCGAAAAGGGGCCGATCGACGGGTTTTTCGTCCGAAATGGGCAGGGCTGAGGGCATCTCTACTTTCTATAAATTGAATTTAGGAGAGTCTGTAGGAGTCAGTTGGCGGCCCGATAGCGGGAATTATCGGGCAGGGGGAAAATTGCCAACAGCTTGACTCCCCAAAACGTGGCGGTTTGCCGCGAGTCCCGCATACTTCCCCCGATATCCACAGGCAGGTCCATTTTGGTAATCCCCTGTGGATTAAAGTGTCGTTAGAGGCGGCGGAGCGAGGATCGCTGGTTCACCTTGCAGCTACGCACTGCATTCCGCTAGCGCTACCCCCATGTTTATCCACAGCCTTCGCACTTGCAATACGGGCCGCGCCTGATGCGGCTTCACCTCCATCTGCTGTCGGATTCGACCGGCGAGACGCTGGAGGCGATCGTCAAGGCGGGTATCGCCCAGTTCGACGCGGTCGAGACGATCAAGCATTTCTGGCCGATGGTGCGTTCCGAAGGGCATCTCAACCGGGTGCTGGCCGAGATCATCCAGCGGCCTGGCTTGATCATCTACACGCTCGTCAATTCGGATGTGCGCCGCACGCTCGAAGAACGGTGCCGCATTGCCGGTCTGCCCCACGTCGCGGCACTCGATCCGGTGACCGACGCGCTCCAGCGGCTGCTCGGACAGGAGGCCAAGGCCAAGCCCGGGCGCCAGCACGTGCTCGACGCGGCTTATTTCGCCCGCGTCGACGCGATCCAGTTCACGATCGCGCATGACGACGGCATCGCGCCCGAGGATTGGGAGGAGGCCGATATCGTGCTGGCGGGGGTTTCGCGTTCGTCCAAGACGCCAACTTCGATCTATCTCGCCAATCGCGGCTACAAGGTGGCCAATATCCCGCTCGTGATCGAAAGCCCGCCGCCGCCGATCCTCTACGAACTGAAGAAGCCGCTCGTGATCGGGCTTACCACCAGCCCCGATCGGCTGATCCAGATCCGCCGTAACCGGCTGCTCTCTCTCAATCAGGTGGCGGAAACGGCCTATGTCGATCAGGACGCGGTCGCGCAGGAATTGGCGTTTGCGCGGCGGATGTTCGCCGACAAGGGCTGGCCGGTGATCGACGTCACCAGGCGCTCGATCGAAGAGACGGCGGCAGCGATCATCAACCTGCTGCTAGGGCGCCAGAGCGAGACCAGAGCGTGAGCGAATTGATCCTGGCATCGCAATCGGCATCGCGGCGCGCGATGCTGACGGCGGCGAGCGTGCCCTTCACCCCCGTCTCGGCCGGCGTCGACGAGGATGCGGTCAAAGCCTCGCTGGCCGGCTTGAACGGGCGCGATCTGGCGGATGCGCTAGCGGAGATGAAAGCCATCAAAGTGTCGCATCGCTTTCCCGATAGTCTCGTGCTGGGATGCGATTCGACCGTCACTGCACCGGATGGGCGCCTGATCGACAAGACGACGAGCCGTGAGGAAGCCGCCACCCAATTGCGCAGCTTCGCCGGCGCGACGCATCGCTTGAGCAGCGCCGCAGTCGTGGCGTTGCGCGGCCAGCCGATCTGGCGGCACGTCGATACCGCCAAGCTGACGATGCGCGATTTTTCCGACGCTTTCCTCGCATCCTATCTCGATGCCGAATGGCCGGCGATCGGCGGCTGTGTCGGCGGCTACCGGATCGAGGGGCTGGGTGCGCAGCTCTTCACCAGGATCGAGGGCAGCCATTTCACCATTCTCGGCCTGCCGCTGCTGCCCTTGCTCGACTGGTTGAGGGTCCGGGGAGTGATCGCGGCATGACCGCACCTTATGCCGAGGTGATCGGCGATCCGATCGCGCAGTCCAAATCGCCGCTGATCCACAAATTCTGGCTCGACCGGCTGGGTTTGTCAGGGGATTATGCGCGTCGGCTGGTCGCACCCGCCGATCTCGCGGCCTATTTGACCGAACGGCGTGGCGATCCGGCATGGCGCGGCTGCAACGTCACGATTCCCCACAAGCAGCTGGTGCTCCCCCTGATCGACCGGCTCGATCCGTTGGCCGAGCGGATCGGCGCGGCAAATATCGTGGTGCGTGAAGGCGATGTGCTGATCGGGCATAATAGCGATGCCCCCGGTTTCCTCGAACCCCTCAAGCCTTGGCTTGCCGAGCGTCACCTGCTCCGGACGGCGCGCATCATCGGCACCGGTGGTGCGGCGCGCGCGATCGCGCATGCCTTGTGGGATGAGGGTTTCACCCTGGTCTTCATCGCGCGCGATTCCGCCAAGGCTGAGCTGCTCGCCAATGAATTCGATCGTAGCCACGCGCATGTCGGGCCTTTGTCGGCGCTGGCCGAGCCGCTGACCTTTGATTGGGGCGACACCGACGAACGCCTCGATCTGGTCGTCAACGCGACCTCGCTCGGTATGACCGGGCAACCGCCGCTGGCGATCGATTTCTCCAACGTGCCCCCGGGCGCAATCGTCTACGATGCGGTTTATGCGCCGCTGGAGACGCCCTTGCTCGCGGCCGCGCGCGAACGCGGTCATCCGGTCGTCGATGGCCTGCGCATGCTGGTCGGCCAGGCACGGATCGCGTTCGAGCATTTCTTCGGCGCCACACCGCCGGCCGATGCCGACGCCGATTTGCGGGCGCTGCTGACGGCATGACGATTGTGCTCGGCCTGACCGGGTCGATCGGCATGGGTAAATCGACCGTCGCAAAGATGTTCGTGCGTGCCGGCGTGCCGGTGTTCGATGCCGATGCCGAGGTCCGGCGTCTGCAGGGCCCGGCCGGCAAATTGCTTGCGGCGATCGAGGCGCTCTTTCCCGGGACGACCGACGCCGATGGAGTCGATCGTGCGCGGCTCGGCCAGGCGGTTCTCCACGACAAGGCGGCTTTGCACCGACTCGAGCGGCTCATTCATCCCGCGGTGGAACGAGCGCGGCGCGCGTTTCTTCGCCGCCATCGTGGCCGGCGGCTGGTCGTGGTCGATATCCCCCTCCTGTTCGAGAAAGGCGGCTGGCGTCGGGTCGATGCGATTGCGGTGGTTTCCGCCGCACCCTGGCAGCAGGCGAAGCGGGTTCTGGCTCGGCCGGGGATGGATCCGGCCAAACTGGCGCGGATTCGCGCGCTGCAGACCCCCGATCCCGAAAAGCGCGCGCGTGCCGATTTCGTCATCCCGACAGGGAGCACGATTCTGCGGACTCGTGCCAAAGTCGCGGGGATCGTCGCTTGCCTCTCGGCGCGCGCAGTCCGATACTCCGCCGATGCGTGAGATCGTGTTCGATACCGAGACGACGGGCCTCAGCCCACAGGATGGCCACAGGCTGGTCGAAATAGGCTGTGTCGAGATTTTCAACCGCGTCCAGACCGGACGATCCTTCCACGCCTACATCAATCCCGAGCGCGATATGCCGCGCGAGGCCGAGGCGGTGCACGGCCTGTCCATGACCTTCCTGTCCGACAAGCCGTGTTTTCACGCTGTCGTGGACGATCTGATCGAATTTCTCGGCGACAGCCCGCTCGTCGCACATAATGCGACCTTCGATTTCGCCTTTCTCAACTGGGAGCTGTCGCAATGCGGCCATGTCCCGATCTCGCTGGCCCGGATGGTCGATACGCTCGCCATGGCGCGAACCCGTCATCCGGGCGCGAAGCACAGCCTCGACGCGCTTTGCACCCGCTATGGCATCGATCGCAGCCAGCGCATCAAGCATGGCGCCTTGCTCGACGCCGAGCTGCTGGCGCAGGTCTATGTCGAATTATGCGGCGGACGGCAGATCGGGCTCATCCTCGCGGAGACGCCCGCGGCGGGCATGCAATTGGCGGAGAGTGCCATGAGCATGGCGCGCGCGCCACGACCCGTGCGTCCGCCGCGCCCTCATGCGGCAAGCCCTGAGGAACTGGCGCGCCACGCAACGTTTATTCAAAAGCTGGTCGATCCGCTCTGGGCTCAATTCCCTGCGGCTTGACCGCGGCATCGCGTCTCGCTTGGGGGTCGGTTTGATCCCCAACGGCGCCGAAAAGGAGAAGAAACATGGATATCCGGGTCTCCGGTCACCAGGTCGATACGGGTGATGCACTGCGCACGCACGTCGAGGAGCGGCTTCAGGGCCTCGCCGAGAAATATTTTTCGCGTAGCATCTCCGCCCATGTGACCTTCGGCCATGGCCCGCATGGTGCCTTCTCCTGCGATATCGTCGCGCACGTCATGCAGGGCGTGATCCTGAAGGGGGCGGGCCAGGGCAATGAAGCGCATCCGGCCTTCGATCAGGCGGCCGATCGGATCGAGACCCAGCTGCGCCGCTACATGCGCCGTCTCAAGAATTGTCACGGTGTGGCCAACGGCGCGGATACGGGCGAGATCGAGGCGGATGCGGGTTACACCGTCTTCCAGCAGGCTCCCGAGGAAGACGAGATGCTCGGCGACCACCCGCCGGTAATCGCCGAAACCCGGGTCGACGTGCCCGAGGCGAGCGTGTCCGACGCGGTGATGATGCTCGATCTGCGCAACACCAATGCCTTGCTCTTCAAGAATTCGGGCACAGGCTCGTTCAATATGGTATATCGTCGGGGCGACGGCACTATCGGTTGGGTGGAGCCGCAACGCGCTGCCTGATTTTCGATGGTGCGAAACCGGGTGGGCTTAGGCTCACCCGTTCATGGATATGTGATTCTGGTGTGATGGACGATCTTTCCGATTTGCTCGGGCCCGAAGCCGTGCTCGCGGGCCTCGTGGCACCCAACAAGAAGACATTGTTTCAGCAATTGGCCAACGGTGCTGGCCGGTTGACCGGCATGGATCCGCGCGTGATCGTGGAGCGGCTGGTCGAGCGTGAGCGTCTCGGTTCGACTGGCTTCGGTGGTGGCGTCGCGATTCCGCACGGCAAGATCGACGGACTCGATCGGGTCGTCGGCGTGTTCGCCCGGTTGTCGGCACCGGTCGATTTCCAGGCGATCGACGATCTGCCGGTCGATCTGGTTTTCCTGTTGCTCTCGCCGCCCAATTCGGGGGTGGAGCATCTGAAGGCGCTGGCGCGCGTCAGCCGGCGGCTGCGCGACAAGGCATTCGTTGCCAAACTGCGCGGCGCAGGCTCCACCGACGCGCTCTACGCGCTGTTCGCCCAATCCGACGCTCGCGACGCGGCCTGACATGACGGGCCGGCTCGCCGCCGGTCTGCTCGTCTCGGCTCTGATCCGCCGCGTCGAGGCGGCTGGCGGCAGTGCGATGGTATTGGCGCGGGGCGATGCCACGGCGGGGTCCCTGCTGATCCAGCTGGCGGAGCGGGGTGTCGCGGGGCAATTACTCGAACGCACACTCAATTCCCGGGGCAGCTATGCATGGACGCCGGTTGGTCCGGAGGATCCGGCGGCGCGCGGAGACTACATCGCTCGACGGCGACGGAACGATCCCGATCTGTGGGTAATCGAACTGGATGCGGCGCATGCCGCTGCAATCGTGAATGAGGTCGCAGCCGGATAGTTCCCCGACCGTCGCCCCGAAACAGGGATCAGCGTGACGATCGGTCGATTGACTTGGACAGCGGCACTGCCCCAAGTCGTTTCGCATGCGCTTCTTCTCCGACAATGCCGCGCCGGTGCATCCGGCTGTGTTCGCCGCGATGCAGGCGGCCGATCAGGTCGATACGGCCTATGACGGCGATTCGCTCAGTCGGGGACTCGACCGGGCGATGTCCGATCTGTTTGGGCGCGAGGTCGCGGCCTTGTGGGTGGCGACCGGAACCGCCGCGAATTCGCTCGCGCTGGCGGCGCTGACTCCGCCTTATGGCGGCGTGATCTGCCATCGCGATGCGCATATCCAGAATGACGAATGCGGTGCGCCCGAATTCTACACGCATGGTGCCAAATTGCTGCTTGGCGACGGGCCGGGCGCAAAGCTGACGACAGAGAGCGCCGCGGCGGTGGCAGACGTAATTGCCAACGATGTCCATCGCGTCCAGCCGCACGCCTTGTCGATCACCAACGCGACCGAATATGGCTGCGTCTACACCCCCGACGAGGTCGTCGCGCTCGGCGCGCTCGCCAGGGCGCGTGGCTGGGGCTTCCATATGGATGGAGCGCGCTTCGCCAATGCGATCGTGCATCTGGGCTGCACGCCTGCCGAACTCACGGTCGGCGTCGATGTGCTGAGCTTCGGTTTCGTCAAGAATGGCGGGCTGTCGGCCGAGGTCCTGGTCTTCTTCGATCCCGCTTTGGCCGATGCCACCAAACGCCGCCGCAAACGGGCCGGGCATCTGCTGTCGAAGGGTCGCTATCTCGCGGCGCAGGTCCACGCGATGCTGAAGGACGATCTCTGGCTCGCTACGGCGCGCGCCGCCAATCGCGCCGCTGCGACCCTCGCCGGCGCGGCGGGCGAGCGGCTGATCCACCCGGTACAGGCGAACGAGCTGTTTCTGCGCATGACGCCCGCCGAGGCGGCAAGCTTGCGCGGGCAGGGTTTCGATTTCTACGATTGGGCCGAAGGTGAGATCAGGCTGGTTACCCACTGGGCCAGCCCCGAGCGGGAAGTGACGGCGCTGGCGCAGGCTATCGCCGCGCTGTGATGACGCCGTGACGTTCGACGCGCCCTTGCCGGCGCGCGCACAAAGGCGCGTCGCAATCCCCTTCATCGTCTGCACGATGGTGTGGGGATCGACCTGGTTCGTGATCGGGTCGCAGCTTCATTATGCCCCCGGCGCCTGGTCGGTCGTCTATCGCTTCGCACTGGCCAGCATCGCGATGTTCATCACTGCGACGTGGATGCGGGTGCGGATCACGCTGCCGGCGCATGCGCATCCGCTGGCGCTGATCTTCGGCATCACCCAATTCACGCTCAATTACACCTTCGTCTATGCGGCCGAGGATCGGATCGCTTCGGGGCTGGTGGCTTTGGTCTCCGCGCTATTGATAGTCCCCAATGCCCTGCTCGCGCGGCTCTTCCTGGGGCAATCGGTGTCGCGCCGGTTCCTGCTGGGGTCGGGCATCGCGATCGCGGGGATCGCCTTGCTGTTCGCCCACGAAATGGGCCAGTCGGCGAACAACTCGCATCGCATCTTCACCGGCGTCGCGTTCAGCCTGATCGGCTTGTCGGCGGCCTCTATTGCCAATGTGCTTCAGGCAACCAGACGCGCCGCCGCGCTGCCGCCGCCAACCCTGCTCGCCTGGGGCATGGTCTATGGCACCGCCTTCGATGCGGCGTGGGCGTGGATTTCGGTTGGCCCGCCGGTCTTCTCGTTCGCGCCAGCCTATATAGCGGGCTTGTTCTATCTCGCGTTGATGGGATCGGCGGTGACCTTCTCGCTCTATTTCGCCCTGATCCGGCAGATCGGCCCCGCACGGGCGGGGTATATCGCCGTGCTCGTGCCGGTGATCGCGATGCTGCTTTCGACCTTGTTCGAAGGGTATCACTGGACCGCGACCGCCGCCGCCGGGGCTTTGCTCACCATCGCCGGGCTGGTCGTCGCAATGCGTGCACGTAGCGCACGCTGAACGCTTCCACCGTTGCTGTTCCACAGGTAGATACTTCCAATGCTCGACGCCAATGCTGCCGCCGTCACGCCGCCCGCCGCCATCCGGCGCGAGGATTATCGCCCGCCCGACTGGCTGGTGCCCGAAATCGCACTCGACGTGTCGCTCGATCCTGCCCACACGCGGGTCAAGGCGCGGCTGACCGTTCGGCGCAACGGCGAGCATAGACGTGCGCTCCACCTCGATGGCGATGGCCTGATCCCGATCGGGGTGCTGATCGACGGCGAGGAATTGCACGATAGCTGGCGGATGGACGGACCGGCTCTGGTAATCGACCTGTCCGGCACCGACCATCTGATCGAAACCGAAGTGGAGATTTCGCCCGCCGCCAACTCGGCTTTGATGGGCCTCTATGAATCCAACGGCCTGCTCTGCACGCAGTGCGAAGCCGAGGGTTTCCGGCGCATCACCTTCTTTCCCGACCGGCCCGATGTGCTGAGCCGTTACACGGTGCGGATGGAAGCCGACAAAGCCCGTTTTCCGATCCTGCTGGCGAACGGCGATCCCGTCGATACCGGCGATCTGGCGGCCGGCAAACATTATGCGCTGTGGCGCGATCCCTTCCCCAAGCCCTGCTATCTGTTCGCGATGGTGGCGGGCGATCTGGTCGCCAACTGCCAGGTCTTCACGACGCGGTCGGGACGCGACATCGATCTCGGCATCTGGGTGCGCGCGGGCGATCTGCCCAAGACCGATCATGCCATGGCCGCGCTCAAGGCGTCGATGGCGTGGGACGAGCGCGTCTATGGCCGCGAATATGATCTGGCCATCTTCAACATCGTCGCCGTCTCCGATTTCAACTTCGGTGCGATGGAGAATAAAGGCCTCAACATCTTCAATTCGCGTTACATTCTTGCCGATCCCGATACGGCGACCGATGCCGATTTCGATGCGGTCGCGGGCGTGGTGGCGCACGAATATTTCCATAATTGGTCGGGTAACCGCGTCACCTGCCGCGACTGGTTCCAGCTCTCGCTGAAAGAGGGCTTCACGGTCTTTCGCGATCAGCAATTCTCGGCCGATCAGGGATCGCCGGCGGTCAAACGGATCGAGGATGTCCGCGCGCTCCGTGCGGCGCAATTCCCCGAAGATGCCGGCCCGCTCGCCCACCCGATCCGGCCCGAATCCTATATCGAGATTTCGAACTTCTATACCGCGACGGTCTACAACAAGGGCGCCGAGGTCATCCGCATGCTCCACGCCTTGCTTGGGCCCGAAGGCTTTCGGGCCGGCACCGATCTCTATTTCGAGCGGCACGATGGCCATGCGGCGACATGCGAGGATTTCGTGGTGGCGCTGGAGGATGCGACCGGAGCGGACCTCACCCAGTTCCGCCTCTGGTATACCCAGGCGGGCACGCCGCGGGTCACGGCATCGCTCGAGCATGACGTGCCCGGCGGCCGCGCGCGGCTCAAGCTCAGCCAGACGATCCCGCCGACCCCGGGCCAGCCGGACAAGCAGCCGATGGTGATTCCGCTGCGCGTGGCGCTTCTGGGCGAGCGCAGCGGCAATCCGATGGGCCCCGAGCAACTCATCACGCTCGACGCGTCCGAAGGCGAAGTGCTCTTCGACGGACTCACCGAGCGTCCGATCCTGTCGATCAACCGCGGCTTTTCGGCGCCGATCGTGCTGCAGAGCAATCGCAGCGCGAGCGAACTCGCGTTCCTCTCGGCGCACGACAATGATCCGTTCGCGCGCTACGAAGCGATGCAGCAGTTGATGCTCGATACGCTCATTGCTGGTGTGGCCAAGGGCGGTAACGATCATGGTCCGGTGATCGAGGCGATCCGCGATACGCTCACCGATCCTGCGCTCGACGCCGCCTTCATCGCCGAAGCGGTGTTGCTGCCGAGCGAGGCTTTGATCGGCGATCAATTGGCAGAGGTCGATCCGGAGAAGATCGCCGCGGTGCGTGAGGCGCTGCGTGCCGACATCGGCACGACGCTGGAGGATGATTGGCGCGATGCTTATGCCCGTTCGCGCGCCAACCGCTTCGAATACACGCCCACCGCCAAGGGTGCACGCCGCATGCACACGGTGGCGCTCGGCTATCTCGCGGCGAGCGGCGCGCAAGACACCGCCCGGCTGGCCTATGAGCAATTCGCTGCAGCGGACAATATGACCGACCGGCAGGGCGCGCTCGGCGTCCTCGCCAACGGCACGGCGGCCGAGCGCGAGACCGCGCTCGACGAATTCTATCAGCGCTATCGGCAGGATCCGCTGGTGCTCGACAAATGGTTCACCGCGCAGGCGCTTTCCACCCGCGCCGATACGCCCGCGGCGGTGGAGAAGCTCTCGCGCCATCCCGATTTCACCATCGCCAATCCGAACCGACTACGCTCCCTGGTCAACGCCTTCGCGGTCAACCAGCGTGCGTTCCACGATCTGGCGGGTGGCGGCTACCGTTTCCTGGCGGACATGATCCTCGCGGTCGACCCCCGCAATCCACAGAGCGCGGCACGGTTGGTGCCTTCGCTCGGCCGCTGGCGCCGGTTCGAACCGAAGCGTGCGGCGGCGATGCGGGCGGAACTCGAGCGGATCCTCGCGACGCCCGGGCTGAGCAAGGACGTGCTGGAGCAGGTTTCGAAGAGCCTGAATTAGGGCTTCCCGACCCAATCCGCCACCTCGGCGGCGACTTGGTTCGCCGCCTGGTTGATCGCTGTGCTGACCGTCATCGGATCTTCCGAAGTCACCGGCACCCGCGCGCTGAAGCGGCGGGCCTCGAGCTTGTCGCTGCCGGTACGGGCGATCGACGCGTCAAACGTTACCACCGCTGCAAAACCCGGCCCATCAAGGCCGAAGGCGGAGAGCTGGCCGAACAGGCGGGTGTTGGGCTGCACCGCCTGCTGCCGCGGCTCGGGCACGACGCGTCCGGTCCGCACGGTGATCGTCTCGGCGAGCAGGCTGCGGAACAGGCCGGCTGGCGGCGCGGTCCATGCACCCCCCTTGAGATAGGCCATCGCGGTCGGGCCGTTGGTCACCAGCACGCGGGTATTGGCAAGCGAGGAAATCGCCGTCAGCGGCGCGATCGAGATCGCCGCCTTGTCGTCGGTGATCCGGGTCGGGCCGGCGGCGAGCGGGGTCGTCGCCGACAGCGCCATCAGGTTTGCCGGCGGCTTGGGGGAGAGATTGACGCAGCCGGCAAGCGACAGCGCGGCCGCGACAGCCAGCAGGGAGAGAGGCGGTTTCGTCATTTCTTCCTCGGCTTGTAGTCGGGCAGGCGCGTGCCGCCGATCAGGCCACCGGCGCCGCCGCTATCGAGCTTGCCCGACAGCGCGGAGAGCGAACTGGCAGTATCGCTGAGATCGCGCACCAACTGGTTGATCGCGGGCACCGTCTGGGTCGAGAGGCCCTTCAGCGCCGGCTTCGCGTCGTCGACCGTGCTGTCGATATTGGCCATCGTATGCTTGGCCGATGCGAGCGCGTCGTTGAGGTTGGCGAGCACCGGCCCGATCCTGGCATCGGTATGGTCGGCCAGATTGCCGATCTTCTCGGCCGCGTTGCCGGCCTGATCGATCGCCTTGTGCGCCTCGGCGAAGGTCGCGGCGATCTCGTCGCCACGATCGGCCAGCTTGCCGCTCAGCGTATCGACATGTGCCAGGATATTGCCGATCGACTTCTGGTTCTGCGGATTGAGCAGATCGGTCAGCCGCTCGGTCAGCGTCGTCAGCCGCTCCAGCAACTGCGGTGCGTTGTTGAGCAGGGCGCCCAGGCCGCCTGTCTTCGGTGGAATCAGCGGAAAGCCCCAGGGGCCCGGCTGATCGATCGAGGGCGCGCCCTTGACGGCGCCATCGAGGTTGATCTGGCTCACGCCGGTAAAGCCGACCCCGGCGATGGTCGCGCTGGTGCCCTGCAGCACGGGGGTGTTCTTCTTCACCTGTATCCGTACGCGGATCAGTTCGGGCTGATCGGGCAACAAGGTGATATCCTCCACCTTCCCGACGGGAACGCCCGAGAAGGTGACCGAAGATCCCTTGGCAAGGCCATCGACCGAAGTCTTGAACAGGATGTCGAATTTCTTGTCGTCGGTGCCACCCGCCGCCGCCATCCATACGGTGAAGGCGAGGACCATGGCGATGAGGGCCAGGACGACGCCCCCGACCAGAACGTGATTCGAGCGGTTTTCCATCAGCTTGTCACCGCCTTAGCGTCCCCTGTTGCCGAATCGCCGCCGGCCGATTGCAGTGCCGCACGCCGTCGTTTCAGGCTTTCGGCCGAATCTTCGCTCGCCTCGCGATCGGATGCATCCTGAGCAGCCCGTCCGCGCGGCCCGTTGAAATATTCCTAAATCCACGGATGATCCAACGCCAATAGTTCCGGGATCGTTCCGACCGCCACGACATGCTTGTCGGCCAGCACCGCGACGCGATCGCAGATGGCGTGCAACGTATCGAGATCGTGGGTGATCAGGAAGACGGTGAGGCCCAGCGTTTCCTTGAGGCTCTTGATCAGCTCATCGAACGCGGCCGCGCTGATCGGATCCAATCCGGCGGTCGGCTCGTCCAGGAACAGCAATTCGGGATCGAGCGATAAGCTTCGCGCAAGGCCCGCGCGCTTGCGCATGCCGCCCGAAAGTTCGGAGGGATATTTGGGCCCGGCCTCGGCAGGCAGCCCGGTCATCGCAACCTTGTACGCGGCGATTTCGTCGAGCAATTGCGGATCGATGTGCGGGAAATATTCGCGCAACGGCACCTGTACGTTCTCGGCAACCGTCAGCGTCGAGAAGAGCGCGCCGCCCTGAAACAGGACACCCCAGCGTCGCCGCACATCGCGCGTCTCGATGTCAGGACGGCCGATCAGCTCCTCGCCGAACACGGTCACCGTGCCGGTGTCAGGGGTCTGCAGGCCGATGATCGACCGCATCAGCACCGATTTGCCGGTCCCCGATCCGCCGACCACGCCCAATATCTCGCCACGGTGCACATCGAGGTCGAGATTCTCGTGCACCTTCTGCTCGCCGAAGCTGTTGGTCAGCCCGCGAACGCAGATGACGTCCTCGTCATCCTGCTCTTTGGCGACGCTCATATCCAGCCCACCGATGCGAAGAAGACCGCGAAGAACGCATCGAGCACGATCACCAGGAAGATCGACTGGACGACGGCGGCAGTGGTGCGCAGGCCGACCGCCTCGGCATTTCCTTCGACCTGCATGCCCTGGTAGCAGCCGGCAATCGCGATGATCATCCCGAACACCGGTGCCTTCAGCAGGCCTTGCCAAATGTCGGTCATCGGCACGACCTCGCGGATGCGGCTGACGAATGTGATCGGCGGAATATCGAGGCTGAACCAGCAGAACAGGCCGCCACCCAGCAAGCCGACCATCGCCGCATAGAAAGCCAGCATCGGCATCATCCAGAAGGCCGCTATGACGCGCGGCACGACCAGGGCTTCCATCGGCGAGACGCCGATCGTGCGCATCGCATCGACCTCTTCGGCGAGCTTCATCGATCCGATCTGCGCGGCGAAAGCCGATCCCGATCGCCCGGCGACCATGATCGCCGTCATCAGCACACCCAGCTCGCGCAGCGTGAGCCGCCCGACCAGGTTGATCGTAAACACCTCGGCACCGAACTGACGGAGCTGGATCGCGCCCTGCTGGGCGATGACGATGCCGATCAGGAAGCTCATCAGGCCGATGATCCCGAGGGCGTCGATACCGACCACCTCGAACTGGCGGACTACCGCGTTCCAGCGAAGCCTGCGTGGGTGCAACGCAAGATCGCCAAGCGATATCAGCACGGCGCCGAAGAAGCCGATCAGCTCGATCAACGTCTGGCCGGCGCGGATCGTGGCGGTGCCCATCCGTTCGAGCACGCGGCTGAAGGAAGACATGTTTTCCGGCCGGATCTTGAGCGGCTGATCGGCGGCGGCGACCTGCTCGAGCAGATGGCTTTCCTCCGCGCTCGCGCCCTCTACCTCGGCATCATGATCGCGCGCGATGCGATGCACCAGCCAGGCGCCGACGGTATCCATGCGTTCGACCTGGGACAGATCGATCTTGTCGGGCGTTTCGCCGAGCGCATCGAGCCGTTGCGACAGGTCGCCGATGCGGGCGAGGGTCAGCGTGCCGCTGAACCGCAACGTGCCGTCATCGATATTGAAGTCGGCCGGCGCAGTCATACGGCGAGATTATTCCCCGCAAAGGAAAGAGCAACGGCCATAGCTCGTCGGAGACGTTCTGTGACCAGGAATGTTCCGCACCCGGCTCGATCCGCCGCACGCTTTATTTCAGATGATCGGCATACCAGGCGAGCCAGCGCTGCATCCGGTCCTTGAGGAAGCTCGGTCGCTTGAAGCCGTGAAACTGGCCCGGATAGATGATCAGCCGCGTATCGATCCCGCGGCTCTTCAGCGCCTGATACATCTGCTCGCTGTTGGGCAGCGGCACGTTGAAATCCTTGTCTCCCACCATGAACATGGTCGGCGTGACGATCCGGTCGTTATGGTAGAACGGGTAGGAGATGCGCAGCCAGACATCCATGTGCTCCCACGGCTTCCCGAGCTCCATTTCATAGTCGCGGATATATTGATCGGTGCCGTAGCCGGCGAGCACGTTGGCAATCGAGGCGCCGCTCACCGCCGCACGGAAACGCGTGTCGGAAGCGATCAGATAGTTGGTGAGCATGCCGCCATAGCTCCACCCGCCGACGACGAGCTTCTTCGGGTCGGCAATGCCATGCGCGACCGCATCGTCGACGGCCGCCAGCGCGTCCGGCACGGCCGGGCCGCCCCAATCGGCGTAGAGCGCCTTGGCATAGGCTTCGCCCCGCCCGGTGCCGCCGCGCGGGTTCGACGAGACGACGGCATAGCCGGCGCCGGCGAAGATCTGCCACATCGCCCACCCGCCGCTCGCCGCGGTGAATTGCGATTGCGGGCCCCCATGGTTGAACAGGACGGTGGGAAGCGGCGGGGTGCCCGGTTTCGCATCGGGCGGGGTAATCAGGAAGCCGTGGACTTCGGTGCCGTCCTTGCTGCGAAAGCTGGTGCGGGCGATCGGCGCGAGCGCGATCTCCTTGAGCCAGGCGTCATTCTGATGGGTCAGCTGGCGCGGCTTGCCGGCGTCGAGGACATAGACTTCGTTAGGCGCCTTGTCGGTGCCGGTCAGAAAGGCGACCCGGCCAACTGCCGATATCGGCGCGCTGATCGTCGTCATCGGATCGCCCGCCAGCGCCTTCACCGGGCCGCCGCTTGCCGCCACTTCGGCCAGCCGCTGCGCGCCGTCATCCTCCACCGTGAAGCCGATGCTGCGCCCCTCCTTCGACCAGAAGGGGTTGCTGACGTTGCGATCGAGTGAGCCGGTCAGGATGCGCGGAGCACCGCCCGCCACCGACACGACCGCCAACGTGCGTACGCCGTAGGAGAAAAGCGCGATCGGGCCGCCCTGCAGGTAGGCGATGTTCTTCCCGTCGGGGCTCCATGCCGGGTAGCTTTCCCACTCGTCGTCATTGTCGGCGCCCTTGAAGCTGGTGAGCGCACGCGGCTCGGCCGGCGCCGCGCCGACCGTCACGAGCTGAAGATTGCTATCGTAGGTGCGGTCGGGATCGGGCGCGCGCTTCGAGGTGAAAGCGATACTCTTTCCATCCGGCGACCAGGCCGGCAACGCCTCGTCGTAATCGCCGGTCGTGACCCGCCGCGCCTTGTGCGAGGCGAGATCGTAGATCCACAGCCGCTTGCGCTGCTTGCCGAGATAGCCCTCGATATCCTGCTTGAACTGGAAGCGGTCGATCACGATCGGCTTGGGCTTCTTCTTGTCGCCTTTGGTCTCGGCAACCGCGGTCGGCGCTACCGGTTCGGGCGTCGGCGCCGCACCCGCGCCGGGCTTGGTCGCGGACGGCACTTCGGCCTGCGCAGCGGCATTGGCGGCCTCATTGGGATCGGGATCCTCGACGATCAGCGCGACCGACTTCGAATCGGGCGCCCAGGCGAGATCGACGACGGATCCGGTTATGCCGGGCAGTCTGGTCCCCTCGCCGCCGCTGCGGTCCATCAGCCACAGCTGGTCTTCCTCATGCTCGTCCCCGCGCGAGGATACGAAGGCGATCCAGCGGCCGTCGGGGGAGAAACGCGGGCTGCTCTCGCTTTCGCCATCTCGGCCGGTGAGCTGGACCTGGCGCTTGCCGTCCCATGACGACATCCACAGGTGACGAACCTGCTTGTCGGCGGCGACGTCGATCGTGCCGACCGAATATGCGACCCATTGGCCCGACGGATCGATCTGCGGATCGCTGACCGTCGCGATCCGCATGAGATCGTCCGGCCCCATCGGCCGCAGCGCGAGTGCCGGCGATCCAGCGCTCGCCAGAAGAAGTGCTGCCGCGATCCGCCGCTTGATCATGCCGTCCCCCATGCATCGCCTATGGCAACGCATGGGGAGTTCAGGCCCTAGACGTCAAGGTTGGCGACGGAGAGCGCATTGTCCTGGATGAACTCGCGACGCGGCTCGACTACGTCGCCCATCAGCCGGGTGAAGATCTCGTCGGCGACATCGGCTTGCGTAACCTCGACCTGGAGCATCGCGCGATTGTTGGGATCGAGCGTGGTTTCCCACAATTGCTCGGCATTCATCTCGCCGAGACCCTTGTAGCGCGCGATCGCCGTGCCCTTGCGGCCGGCGGCAAGCACTGCATCGAGCAATTCGGACGGGCGCGAGATACGCTTGGCCGTCTTGCTGTCGACGATCGGGGTTTCCTCGCCATCCTCGCTCTCTTCGACCTCGGCTTTGCCGATGGGGACGATGCGGGCGACGTTGACGTAGCTCGGAGCCTGCTCGGTCGCGAGCGTGTGGAGCCGACGCGCTTCGGTCGACTGGATGAAAGCTGCGTCGACGATGTGATGATCGGTCACGCCGCGCCAGAAACGCTTGGCATGATAACCGCCCTCCGACGTCGCCTCGACCTCCCACTTCGCTTCCGGATCGGCGCGGCCGAGCCAGCCGGCGACCGTGCCGGACACCGCCCGACGATCTGTCAGCGCGGGATCGAGCGCACCGCCCAAGGCCAGCGCTTCGATCACACGGCTGTCGTAGCGCTTCGGCACATAGGCCATCAGCCGCGCCATGCGCTGGGCATGCTCGACCAGTTCGCGCAGATCGTTGCCCGAACGCTGCCCGTCCGGCCCGTCGAGCATTACCGCCGCCAGACCATTGTCGAGCAGGTAGGCGTCGAGCGCCGGCTGATCCTTGAGGTAGGTTTCCGACCGGCTCTTGGTCACCTTGAACAAAGGCGGCTGCGCGATGAAGAGGTGCCCTCTCTCGATGATCTCGGGCATGTGCCGATAGAAGAAGGTGAGCAGCAGGGTGCGGATATGCGCGCCGTCGACGTCTGCGTCGGTCATGATCACGATCTTGTGATAGCGCAGTTTGTCGATGTTGAAGTCGTCGCGGCCGATGCCGGTGCCGATCGCCTGGATCAGCGTGCCGACCTCCTTCGACGATAGCATGCGATCGAAGCGCGCGCGCTCGACGTTGAGGATCTTGCCCTTGAGCGGCAGGATCGCCTGGGTGTTGCGATCGCGGCCCTGCTTCGCCGAACCGCCGGCCGAGTCACCCTCGACCAGATAGAGTTCGGACTTGGCCGGATCGCGCTCCTGGCAATCGGCGAGCTTGCCGGGGAGCGAGGCGATGCTCATCACGCTCTTGCGGCTCGCTTCGCGCGCCTTGCGGGCGGCTTCGCGCGCGGCGGCGGCGTCGATCGTCTTCTGGATGATCGATTTGGCGTGGCCCGGATTTTCCTCGAGCCACTCCGCCATCTTGTCGGCCATCAGGCTTTCGAGCGGCTGGCGCACCTCGGACGAGACGAGCTTGTCCTTGGTCTGCGATCCGAACTTCGGATCGGGCAGCTTGACCGATACGATTGCGGTCAGCCCCTCGCGCATATCGTCGCCGGTGAGGCTGACCTTCTCGCGCTTCATCATGCCGGATTTCTCGGCATAATTGTTGAGCGTCCGCGTCAGCGCCGCGCGGAATGCCGCGAGGTGGGTGCCGCCGTCGCGCTGCGGGATGTTGTTGGTGAAGCAGAGGACCTGCTCGTAATAACTGTCGTTCCACTCGAGCGCGACCTCGATGCCGACATCGTCGCGCTGCCCGCTGACCGAAATCGGGTCGGGAAAGAGCGGTGCCTTGGTGCGATCGAGATAGCGTACGAAGGCACCGATGCCGCCTTCGTAAAACAGTTCGATTTCGCGACGCTCGGCATGGCGTGCGTCGATCAGGAACAGTCGCACGCCCGAATTGAGGAAAGCAAGCTCCCGGAAGCGATGCTCCAGCTTGTCGAAATCGAATTCGGTGATCTTGAAGGTCTCGGCCGACGGCATGAAGGTCACCTTCGTGCCGCGCTTCTCGCCGCACGGGCCGACCACCTTGAGCGGGGCCTCGGCATCGCCGTGCCGAAACCGCATGTAATGCTCGAAACCGTCTCGCCAGATCGTGAGATCGAGATAGTCGCTGAGCGCGTTGACGACGCTCACGCCGACGCCGTGGAGGCCGCCCGAGACCTTGTACGCATTCTTGTCGTTGGTGTTGTCGAACTTACCGCCGGCGTGAAGCTGGGTCATGATGACCTCCGCGGCCGAAACGCCTTCCTCGGCGTGGATGCCGGTCGGGATGCCGCGGCCATTATCCTCGACCGAGACCGATCCGTCCGCATTGAGCGTGATCAGGATCTTGTCGCAATGGCCGGCGAGCGCTTCGTCGATCGCATTGTCCGAAACCTCGAACACCATATGGTGGAGGCCCGATCCGTCGTCGGTATCGCCGATATACATGCCCGGCCGCTTGCGGACGGCGTCGAGGCCCTTCAGCACCTTGATCGAGGAGGCGCCATATTCGTTTTCTTCGGGGGTAGTTGCCATAGCGAGCATATAGGGAAACACACCCCGAAACCCAAGCGAAATGGCTATCCTGGCGCCAGCCGAAGCGGGGCCTTCCCTCCACCTCCGCGGCATGCTCATATTGCGTCGCAGCAAGAGTCGCGAAGGGGCATGATATGAAGGCACGTTGGGCGCTGGCAGTAGGAATGATGGCGCTCTGCCAGTCGCTGAGCGCGCAGGCGCCGGCCCTGCGCCCGGATCAGGTCGCGTTTCGCGCGCTGTATCAGGAGCTGGTCGAAACCGACACGAGCATCACCACCGGCAGTTGCACGGCGCTTGCCGAAAAGGTCGCCGGCCATCTGAAGGATGCCGGGTACAGCGCCGATCAGATCACTTTGTTCTCGACACCCGAGCACCCCAAGGAAGGTGGACTCGTCGTGGTCCTGCCGGGCACGTCGAAGACACTCAAGCCGCTGCTGCTGCTCGGCCATATCGATGTCGTCGTCGCCAAGCGCGAGGACTGGACGCGCGACCCGTACAAGCTGATCGAAGAGAATGGCTATTTCTACGGTCGCGGCACCAGCGACATGAAGGCGATGGACGCGATCTGGATCGACGCGATGATGCGCTTCAGGAAAGAGGGCTATAAGCCCAAGCGCACGATCAAGCTGGCACTGACCTGCGGCGAGGAGACGAGCTGGGCGTTCAACGGCGCCGAATGGCTCGCCAAGAACAAGCGCGACCTGATCGACGCAGAATTCGCGCTCAACGAGGGCGGTGGCGGCCGCGCGGGGCCGGACGGCAAGCCGGTCGTGATGAACCTCCATGTCGGCGAGAAATCGGCGCAGAATTACCGGATCGAGGCGACCAATGTCGGCGGCCACAGTTCGGCACCGATCCGCGACAATGCGATCTACGAACTGGCGGATGCGCTGGTGAAGATCCGCGACTACGAATTCCCGCTCAAGATGACCGACACGACGCGGGCCTATTTCGCCAAGGCGGGGGCGGCACGCCATGATGCCACGGGCGAAGCGATGATCGCGATCGCGAAGGATCCGAATGACAAGGCGGCCGAGGCGATCCTCAACAAGGACAAGAGCCTCCATTCGATGCTGCGCACCACCTGCGTCGCGACCTTGCTTGACGGCGGCCATGCCAACAATGCGCTACCGCAGCGTGCGGGCGCCAACGTCAATTGCCGCGTCTTCCCCGGCGAGAGCTCGGAAGAGACCGCCGCGGCGCTGACCAAAGCGATCAACGATCCGCGCATGACGGTGAAGCTCGAGAAAGAGCGCGGCCCGCTCGCCTCACCGCCGCCGCTCGATCCCAAGGTGGTCGGCCCGGCGGAGAAACTCGTCGCCAAATATTATCCGGGCGTGCCGCTGATCCCCGCGATGTCGACCGGGGCGACCGACGGCATCTTCCTGGAAGCCGTCGGTATCCCGGTCTATGGCCCGCCGGGCACTTACGGCGATCCCGACGGCAACGGCACGCACGGCCTCAACGAGCGCGCGCGCGTCGCCTCGGTCTACACCGGGCGCGATCTGCTGCAGGAACTGATCAAGGCCTACGCAGGGTGAAAAATCGGGGGCGGCGGCGCAAGGTTGCCGCCCCTTCACACTTCGACAATTCAGCCGAAGGCGCTCGCGCGCTGGCCGAGCAAGGTGATCTCGACGCGACGATTGCGACGCATATTCTCGGGGCTGGTATTCGGTGCGACAGGGTCGGCCTCACCATGCCCGCGCACCCGAAAGCGCGCTGAAGTGACGCCCATCTGAGCGAAGGCCGCCCGCACGCTGGCGGCGCGCCGATCGGACAAGGCTTGATTGTGCGCATCGCTGCCGCGGCTGTCGGTAAAGCCGTCGATCGCCACCCGGACGCCGGGATTGTCATTCAGATAATCGGCGAGCGCCTGCAACTTGTCGATCGCGCCGGGGCGCAGATCGGCGCTGTCGGTGCGGAACAGCACATCCTCCTGCAGCGTAAGCCGTGCGCCCTCGCGCGTATCGCGGAAACCATAGCTACGCATCGCCGCCCGATCCCAATGGTGCCGCCCGGGCGGACCCGCGATCGGGCCCCGATCGACGATCGTCCAGCTGAAGCGCGTCCGATCCGGGCCGATCGCCCCGAGGAAGGCGTCGTTCGCAGCCTGCGCTTCACGCGGGCCGATGAAGCCGTCATGCCGGCGATCGAAATTGCGCAGCACGAAGGCGCGTCCGCGGCGGGTTTCGCGCAATTCAGGCAGCAACATCCTTACGCCGGGGCCGACCAGTTCATAGGGTTGGCGATCGTCGTCGCGCCCGCCTGCCCAATCCCAGCGGCCGGGCTCCCAGCGCTGCGCCATGGCGGGCGATGCCAGCGGTAGTGTGGCGATGCTTACCAGGGCAATCGCAATCAAAGTGCGTGGTTTCGTCACGAACCGTCTCCTTTTCAGCCCACGCCCGCGACGATGTGTGCCGCCGCGCCGTTGAACCGCCGCTGAGTGCGGCAGGCAGGCCAGGTTCAGGTC
Organism: Sphingomonas sp. MMS24-J13; assembly: GCF_044905095.1. Lineage (NCBI taxonomy): Bacteria > Pseudomonadati > Pseudomonadota > Alphaproteobacteria > Sphingomonadales > Sphingomonadaceae > Sphingomonas > Sphingomonas sp. MMS24-J13. The sequence continues at coordinate 3,859,155 of NZ_CP173258.1, read as the reverse complement.
AGGCGATCGCGCCCTCGGAAAGCGTGAGGCGTGTGGCCGAAGCCGGCGCCTCGTCGAATAGGCCAGGCTCGGTTCCGGTCATCCATGTCTGGCCGCCGGCGCGATCGAGGCGGTCGAGCAGCGCGGCGCGGCGCTGCGGATCGAGGTGCGCTGCCACCTCGTCGAGCAGCAGGATCGGCCGCTCGCCCCTTTGCTCGGCGACGCCGTCGGCATGCGCCAGGATCAGCCCGAGCAGCAACGCCTTTTGTTCGCCGGTCGAGCAGAGTTCGGCAGGCATGGCCTTGTCGAGATGGGTGACGGCCAGGTCGGTGCGGTGCGGCCCAACCAAAGTGCGGCCGGCAGCGCCGTCGCGGCCCCGCGATGCCCGCAATTCGGCGGCAAGCGCGGCCTGGACATCGCTCGTCGGCAGCCAGCCGGTCAGGGCCAGCCCGGCGCGTGCGAACGGCCCTGTCGGTTGGGTCGCGAGCCGCTCGGCCAGCGCGGCGACGGTTCGCGCGCGCGCCTCGGCGAGGGCTGCGCCATGCTCCGCCATCCCTGACTCGAGCGCGGCGAGCCAGGCGGGATCGGCGCCCTCGGGTTCGGACAGCAGCTTGTTGCGCGCACGCATCGCCGCCTCGTAGCGGCTGGCATGCGCGGCGTGGCCCGGCTCACGCGCCAGGACCAGCCGGTCGAGGAACCGGCGTCGTCCGCTCGCACCTTCGGCGAACAAGCGGTCCATGGCAGGTGTCAGCCATAGCAGAGCCAGCCATTCGCCCAGCGCCGCGGCCGACGCATCCGCCCCATTGATCCGAACCTGCCGCCGCTCGGGCGCCGCCGCGAGCGTGCCCGTGCCGATATCGACATCGCCCAGCCGCGCGCCGATCGCAAACCCTCCCGGCCCGTCGTTGCGGGCCATGGCCGACAATGTGGCGCCGCGCAGCCCGCGTCCCGGCGAGAGCAGCGAGACGGCCTCGAGGATGTTGGTCTTGCCCGCCCCATTCTCGCCCGTGAGGATGACGAGCCCCGGCTGCGGCGCGATCAACGCGTCGGTATGGTTCCTGAAATCGGTGAGCGCGAGACGGGTGATGACGGGCATGGACAGGACCGAAGTACCACTTCGATCCGGTCGGTCACACCCGCATCGGCATCAGTACATACAGCGCCGCGGCCTTGTCATTCTCGCGGATCAGGGTCGGCGCCGCGGCGTCCGCCAGGTGGACCTCGACCGTGTCGCCATCGATTTGGCCAAGGATGTCGAGAAGATAGCGGGCGTTGAAGCCGATATCGAAGGGCAGCGCGGTATAGTCGCCCGGAACCTCCTCCGCCGCGGTCCCGTTCTCCGGGCTGGTCACGGAAAGCGTGATCTTGTCGCGATCGAGGCTCATCTTCACCGCACGGGTTTTCTCGCTGGCGATGGTGGCGACGCGATCGACGCCCTCTTCGAAGCTGCGCGGATCGATCTTGAGCAATTTGTCGTTCGCGGTCGGGATGACGCGCGAATAATCGGGGAAGGTGCCGTCGATCAGCTTCGAGGTCAGGATCGCGGTGCCCATTCCGAAGCGGACTTTGGTCGGCGACAAGGAGACATCGACCGAACCATCCACCTCGTCGAGCAATTTGCGCAGCTCGCCGACGCATTTCCGCGGGATGATAACATCGGGCATACCTTCGGCGCCATCGGGGCGCGGCACGGTGACGCGGGCGAGGCGGTGGCCGTCGGTGGCGGCGGCCTTCAGCACCGGGGTCGCATCGTCCGAGACGTGGAGGAAGATGCCGTTCAGATAATAACGCGTCTCCTCGGTCGAGATGGCGAAGCGCGTCTTGTCGATGATCTGCTTGAGCGTCTCGGCGGGCAGATCGAACCGCGTCGGCAGTTCGCCCTCGGCGATCACCGGGAAATCCTCGCGCGGCAGCGTCTGCAGATTGAAGCGCGCGCGCCCGGCGACGACCTGCATCTTGCCGTCGGATGCGGTCAGCGAAACCTGCGATCCCTCGGGCAGCTTGCGCGCGATATCGAACAAGGTGTGTGCCGAAACGGTGGTGGCGCCGGTCGTCTCGACCTGCGCCGCAATCGTCTCGACGATCTGGAGATCGAGGTCGGTCGCCATCAGCCGCAGCCCGTCCGCCGTCGCCTCGATCAGCACGTTGGACAGGATCGGAATGGTGTTCCGCCGCTCGACCACCGATTGGACATGGCCCAGGCTCTTCAAGAGGGTCGCCCGTTCGATCGTCGCCTTCATTAATCCTGCCCCAAAACCGCGTTGGAGGAATGTTATAGCGCTGCGGGCCGCCGCCGCCAGCGCTTTTGCCGCCTTGCCAAGCGAGTGTGGCTGGGGAACGGTCGCGGCATGCGGTGCGCGATGCTCATTCTGCTGGCCGGGCTTGGTGCCGCGCCGTCGGTCCAGGGCCGTACCGCCCTCGGCCAGTTCGATCGATGGGGCGCGTTTCGCGAGCCGCCGGGGCGGTGTTTCGCAATGGCTGAACCGACCGGCGGCAGGCCAAGCCGCGATCGGCCTTTCGTCGCGATCACGCGGGCGCGCGGCGGCGGAGCGCCGCGCTTCTATGTCGCGACGAGCAGGCCCCCGCGACCTGGGACACCTTTAAGGCTGGAAATCGGCGAGCGCAGATTCGCGCTGATGGGATCGGGCGGGGCCGACGCGCGGGAAGATGCGCGGATCATCGCTGCGATGCGCCGCGCCGATCGGTTGCGCGTCCTGGGCGTCGATATGCGCGGCCGGCGCTTCCGCGACGATTATCCCCTGGCCGGCGCACCGAGCGCTATCGACGCGGCGATCATTGGCTGTCTTCCGTAAAATGGTAAATATCGACACGCCTCGAGAGAGACGCTAGCATTCGCGTCCGGAGGGGATGGCACTGGGGAAACTCGGGAGCGATCCAATGATGCAGCGTCCAAGTCCCAAGCCGACACCCTGCAGTGAGCGGGGGCATCTGATCGAGAAAGCGGGCTGCTACGCGTTGCGGCGCGCAGACGGCAGCGAAACCTGGCTCGAACTCGATGCGATCCCGCACCATCTGGTCAACGGCCCCGTCCAACTTTCGGGGCGGCGCTTCGCGGCCGAACTGATCGAGGTCGATGCGATCGGACCGATATGAGCGCCCTATTGGCGTTGTCTCGGGAACTCCATGCTCATGGGCAATTCGGCGAATGACGCGTCATCGAGCAGCTTTTCCGGGTGGATCGAGGCTGGCATCAGTTCGTTCGGCGTCACCTTCTGTAGCAGCACGCCACGATCACCCAGAGCGATGATGACGCAACCCATTCCCAGCAGATAAGGAACCGCCATCGCGCCCTTACCCCACCAGCGATTGCGCCAATAATCGAAAATCGTGTCGTCCAGGCAGATGAAGCCATTGAGCGAGACTTTCGGCAATGCCGCGCGCGCTTGGGCAAAATGCGCATAGGCCGATTGCTGGTTGGTAAGCCTCAAATCGTGGCGCTCGTAGAAATCCCCGATCCGGCCGCGCAAATTCTCTTCGTGAACGGGATCATTGATCACGTCGAAATTATCGAGATAAAGTAGGAAGATCGGTGCCTGCCATGCCATCATTACCGCGGTACCGTCGCCCTGAATGAACAGGGCCGGCGGCTCGACAAGTTCCCCGCGTTCGGGCGCGAGGTCGATCGACGTGAAGCGCCGCCCAAGCGCGATCGCCAACCGATTCAAATCATGAGTGGAGCTTTCGCCGTATGGGAGCCCAGGCGCAGGACGCGCAGTCCCGACCTCGACGATATCGCCTGCGCAATTCGGTAGCACAGCGTCAATATTAGCGCGCTTCTTGTCGATCAATTTGTGCGCCGACATTGGTTACCCCACAATGGTTAATAAATGGTAACTCTTCACACGCTATCGCGACAACAATCTTACAACCGATAGATTTGTTTGCAGTGCACCATTTTTGCGGTGGGAGGCGATTGACTCGGGTGGGGGGCTTCCTACGAGTTCCCGACGAACAGGCTGGGGGTGGTCGAAAAATATGCGGGCAATGGTGTGGCCGCCGGTGGCGGATGTCGATAGCGTTTCGGCGCATCGCGCTATGCACGGATGGTTTTTCGGGGGCATCTTTTCCGAAGTGATATTGCCGGTTCGTGCCCGGCCGAAATCGGCCAAGGCGCCGTCGAGGCCCGCCTGGAATCCCGATGCCCTGCTTTTCTCGCCGGCTGCAATGCAGCATTGGGACAGGGTCAAGGTCGTCGAATGCGGCGACAGCGCCGCCTTTCTCGCCAACGAGAAGGTCGATCTCTATCTCGTCACCGAACAGATGCTGGCGGACGGCGACAAGCTGGAAGCAGTGCCGTTGACCGGCACAGTCAAGGTCAAAGGCGCCGAAAAGGGTGCCGGGCATTATTACTTTGTCGGCGCGCCCGACGTGGACCGGCAGGACGCTTTCTATAAGACGAGCTTGCTGTTCTGGTTGACGGGGGGCGACACCAAGCCGCTCGTCGAAGCCTCGCGGCAACGGTACGTCGCGGCCAAGGCTAGGATCGGCAAAGGCAAGACCGTCAACATCTTCGGTACCGGACCGTCGCTCGCCGAGACGATCGGCAAGAGCTATGCCGGCGATTGCAACATCATCTGCAATTCGATCCTGAAATCGCGCGCCTTCATGAGCGAGAACCGGCCCGCCATCGTGATCGGATCGGATGCGCATTTCCACTTCAGCTGCACCAAATATGCATTCCGCTTCCTGTCCGATCTGCTGCAGTACATGGCCTACAATCCGGACGCGCTGTTCTTCACGTTCGACAAGTTCGCGGTCTTCCTGCTTCACAAATATCCGGAACTGACCGATCGCGTGCTCGCCATGCCCGCGGGACGGACCGAATTCGGCTTCGATTACGAGAAGGATTTCCGCTTTTTCCCCGGCGAGAGCGTGGTCAATAATTTCATGCTCCCATTGGCGTTCAGCTTGTCCGATCGGGTCCAGATGCATGGTTTCACCGGTCGCGGCCCGAAGGATAAGTCCTTCTGGGCGCATGCCGGCGAATTCCAATATACCGAAGAGATGGCATCAGTTTCCGGGATCCATCCAGCGTTCTTCGCGGACCGCGACTTCGTCGATTATAACGATACGGTCGATCGGCAAATCGGACTGCGGCTCGAGATAGCCAAGACGAAAGGCATCGCGGTGCGATCGGGCACCACGACATTTTACAAATCGCTCGCTTGACGCGGAAGTGACGCGAAAACCAGAGCTTTTGTTGACACCCAAGGGGGTTGGGTAATGAAAATATTAGTCGATGGTCGGACCTTCTCGCTGCAGCGCAAGGGCGGCGTTTCGAAGGTCTGGACCGAGCTCCTGCGGCAGTTCGACGCGATGGGCCATGACATCACGCTTGCGCTCTATCCCAACGGCGAGAGCAATGTTCACCTCTCCGCGGCGGTGAAGTCCTTCTCGCCACGTTTCTCGACGATCAGCCTCTCGGTGCCGCCATCGGACAGCTCCAATCATGCCGGAGAAGAGGCGGAGAAGCTGCGCGAGAAGGAGGTTCTCGCCGCGGGCAAATCCTACGATCTGCTGGTCAACACCTATTATGGCGAACCCTTGCTCAAGGATCTGCCCTATGCGGTGGTATTCCACGATTTCGCGCATGAGGATCTCGATCTGTTCCGCCTGCGCCCGACCACCGCGCATGTGCTTCACTTGAAGCGGCTGGCGGCGGCGCATGCCACCGGCCTGATCTTTATCACGCGCTATTCGCGCGAGCGTTATCATGAGCTTTACGGTCGGCCGGCGGCGGTCGATCGTGTAATCTACCACGGCAATGAGCCCGTGAAGGGGCCTTTGCCGAAGAAGAAGCGCCAGATGCTCCATGTCGGGTCGCGCGGGCTCTACAAGAATTTCCCGGTGCTCTACCCGTTGTTCAAGGACGCGATGAAGGCCGACTACAATGTCGTGATCGCAGGCGGCGAGGCGGCGGATGCCGAACTCAATGCCTTTCGCGACGAATATGCGGCCATGTTCCAGATCGTGCCGCAGCCGAGCGACGTGGAGATGCACAAGCTGATGCTCGAATTGGCCTATTTCGTCTCGGCCTCCAAATATGAGGGGTTCGGCCTGCCGCTGCTACAGGCGCTGGCGTCGGGCACGTGGCCGATCGTCAGCAAGATCGAACCATATGTGGAGATCGCCGGCACGAACGCGACCTATATGCGCAACGACGATCTTTCGGCGGCGCGGGTGGTGGTGAATTCCAAATATCCGCCGGTGGCGGTCCGCCGCGAGCGGTTGTGGGATCTCGTCGCTACCGAATATCTCGATTTTTTCAAATATATGCTGCGGGCAAACGTCTGAGCCGGCCAGGCGCCGATAAAGAAGGGGGCTTCCTTTGTTGAAACTTACCAGCGCCGGGTCGTCCAGGGCCACCGTGCGGCGGATGCCCGTGAGCGACGATGCGGGCCGCGATTTTTTCTCCTACGCCCGGCGCGAGCCGCTGACCGAATTCACTGCGGATTATGGCAGCACGCCTTATCCGTCGAGCAAGGGCGGCCGGCTCGTCTTCGTTTCGGCCAACCCCGATCTCCAATCGGCGATCGGCCATTATCGGTTGTACGAAGAGCGGATGCGGGTGACGGCCAATCGTGCCGGCTATCCCTACATCTCGCTCGCGAGCAAGAAATGGGCGGCGAGCGAGAATATCATCCCGGCTTTCTCGCAGCCCTCGGGTTTCTATGCGCTGGCGCAGCGCGCGGCGCGCGAACAGCCGGTCGAGGCGATAAAGCTGTTCCAGACCGAAGTGTCCGAGGCGCTGGCAAACTGGCAAGGACCGATCGAGGATCCGATCTTCGTGGTGTTCGTCTATTGCGGCAGCGCGCGACAGGCGGTCGAGCTGGCGCGGCAGCGCCCGATCGAAAACATCGTCTACGTCGTCAATGGCTTCTACAATTATCTCGATCCGCGGGTCGATGAGACGTTCGCCACGCTCGGCGCGATCAAGTTCGTGCCGCATGTCGAATATCTCGCCTGCTCGTTTGTCGAACAGACGATGATCGACAAGGGTGCCGGGCTGCATTTCGAAGCGATCCCGAATCCGTGGCCGCTGGCGGATGATTTCGTCTCCGCCGACCGGCTGGTCAGGAGCGCGTTCCTTCCCAAGGATGGCGGCGACCTCAAGGTACTGTTCCCGGCGCTCGGTTCGGATGGCAAGGGCGGCCAGGCGGTCGATCGTTTCATCGGCTGGCTGATCGGCGAAACGCTGCCCAACACCTCGTTCGTGTTCCGCGATTCCAACGGCGAGCTCAAGAAGAAGCACGGCAATCATTTCGGCAAGCGCAAGGATGCGACCTTCATCGAGGGTTTCATCGAGGACGAGCCGTGGCTCAAATATTTCGATGCCGCGCATGTCGCGGTGATCCCCTACGAAGCCGACATGTTCTCGTTCCGCACCAGCGGCGTGCTGGTCGATTGCCTGTTGTCGGGCGTGGTACCGATCGTGCGTCGCGGCACTTGGCTCGCCTCGGTCTGCGAAGCGCTCGATGTCGGCATCGTTACGAACAACATGTCGACTGCCGAGATTCAGCGCGCGATTCGCTTGTTCAACGCCGATCGCAAGCGGTATCGCAGCCGCCTGCCGGCGGCGGCAATGGCCTATCTCTCGCAGAATTCATGGAATCAGCTGATAAATTGCTGTACATCTCCGGTATTGGCATCGCTCCCAGAACAACCCATAACCGTGAAGATCAAGCCGAAGGATTCGGCCAAGCCGGGGCAGAAAGAAAAAGTGGAGACGGGAACGAAGACCGGCTCTGTGGTGGCCCAGCCGAAGTTTACGGTGCCGGTCCATCCGGAAAATACCACCTCGTGCGAGGTCAAGGAAACCGGCGGGACGATCATCGCGCGGGCGACCGGACCGGCGGACGGAGGCAATTTTTTCGGCTTCCGGCTGACCGACTTCGTCGGTTGCGCGGCCGGCCAGACGCTCAGGCTGCAGATCGATCTCACCGTTACCGATCCGAAGGCATTGAAAAACGTCTATCTATGCCTGCGTGAATGGGTGCCGGACGGCCCGTTCAGCTTCCAAACGGTGGCGCTGCTCCAGACCAGCGACAAGCCGCAACAGGTTTCAGTCTACCTGACCGCGCGCAATACCGGGATGGTCTACGAAGGGAGCTTGCTGGCGGAGGCGAAGGGGCAGGACGCCGCGATCGGCCTCAAGATCAAGGCTGTGAGCCTCGTTCTGCTATGATAGGCTGCGGTTGCCGCGGGCATCCTCCCGCGGCACCGTCGATCGGAACAGACGATGTCGCTCACCGAACTGGTGATGATCGATCCCGATGCGATCGATCATTTCGGTCATTATCTTGCCTATGATTCGCGACTGGCCCTCGCCGCGACCCGGCAGGGATTGAGTTTTTCGGTGCTGGGCCACGCGGCGTGCGACCCGTTCGATCTCGATCTGTCTTTCCGCCTCCAGCCGGCGCTTTCACGCCATTCGTGGGCGATCGGCAAATGCCCGATGGGCGCGGCGGTCGCCGATCTGACCGGATTCGAAGCCGAGCTCAGCGAACAATTGCGCCGCAGGGACGCTGTCGACGGACGCGAGTTTCGCTGGTTTCTCTATGTCGGCAGCCTCGAACACGCCCAATGCATATCGAACGTCCTCGACGGTTTCGATCGGCACCGCTTTTTGGTCAATCTGTTCTACACGCCCTTCTTCGATTTCACTTCGGACGATTATTACGCCGGCTGGCGAGGCTTCGTCGCCAATCACCATCCGCACCTCAGGATGTCGGCCCCCAGCGAGCAATTCGCTGCCCGATTTGCGGCCCGTTTCGGGGTGCAATTGCCGGTCACGCCGCATCCCAGCACCACGTTCGGCGATCAGGAATTGCCGCCGCCGGTGCCTGTCGGAACCCCGACGCATGCCCCCTTGCGGATATTGTTTCCCGGCGGGATGCGTGAGGAGAAAGGGTTTGCGCTTACGGCCGATGTCGCGATCCGTCTCCAGACCGGGACGTCGCAATCTTATGCCTGCGCCGTGCGCGCGCTCGCCCGCCCCAGTACGCCGCCTGGCTTGCTCGGATCGATTGCGGACTTGCAGCGCGCGGGGGTCGAGGTGGTGGGCGGCATGCTTGATGACGCGGCATTTCGCGCGCTGCTCGCCGACGCCGATCTGATCGTGCTTCCCTATGGCGGTGAGTTCAGGGAGCGCACCTCAGGCCTGCTGATCGATGCGCTTCTGCTCTCGACCCCAGTGGTCGTGATTGCCGGAACCTGGCTAGCCGATCTGGTCACCCGGCATGGCGTCGGCAGGGTGGCCGAGGAAAGCGTCGAGGGAATCATTGCCGCAATCCATGCTGCAGCCGCCGATCATGCGGCGCTGCGCGCCAATATCGGCGCTTTCCGCGAAGGCTATCTTGCCGGCAACAGCTGGGCTGACCTGGTCCGATTCATCACCGATTAGGCGCGCTTCGCGCGCTTCCCGCTCCGTTTCGCTGGCTCGGGTGTCGGCAGCCGTTCCGAGACATACCAATCATCCCAGCGCGTCATCCCGGGGAAGCGGCGGCGAAAGCCCTTGCGCACCAGCAAAGCCTCAATGTCGCCCCGGCGTTTCGTATAATTATGCTCGACCGTGATCAGCCGGACATCGAACGCGTCGAAATCGAACGTCTCGAGAATCTCATATTCGGATCCCTCGGTGTCCAGCGAGAGATAGTCGATCCTTTTGGGCAGTTTTGCCTCGACGAGGAGGTCGACGAGCGAGACCGTCTCGACCTCGACCAGCTCGAAGCGATCACGCCGACCCGCTCGCTCATGATGATCGTCGGGATCGACATCGGCCATCGCCGAATATTCGGGTTCCTTGACCGCACGGAACTTCGCGGTCGCGCCCGATCGCGACCAGACGCAGCGCGTGTCCACCACGCAATGGCGGTTCGCCGCGAGCGCCTCGTGATAGACCGGATTGGGCTCAGCCACGACGCCTCGCCAAGCGAAGGCGCGTTCGAGCAACAGGCTGTTGCTCAGGAATACGCCGTCGCAGGCGCCGAACTCGACGAAGCAGCCGCCTTCCAGATGTCCTGTCTCCCAGATCACCCATAGATCCTGGAATAGCTGCGCGTGCGATCGACGTGCCTGTGGAAGCGCGAACGCCATGAAACGAAGCCAGTCGGGATCGAGCGGCTCGCCCGTGCGCGACATGCCGAGTGCGTGCCAGATGGCCAGCACATCCTCGCGCTCGGGCGGCGGTCCGCCGCCACCCTTTGGTTTGCGCTTTTCCTCCTTGTCCTTCGCCATTGGGGCTTTACCTCTCGGCCACGAGCATCGCCTCGGCGCTATCGGAGAAGAGAGGCGCAACGAAGCGGTCGAGATCGGCGATGGCGGAGCGAGCCATTGCACGCGTTTCGCCATCGTCGAGAACGTCGACCGATTGTTCGAGTTGGTGGGTCAAGGTCGCGACGACCGCTTCGAAACCGCACGAACCGGCCGGCACGCGCAGTTCGACGCCGTCGTCGGCAGCCGAAACGCTTTCGATGCGAAGCTGAACGGTGTGAGCCTCACGGACCAGCACGAGCGCGCCACGACGCCGCTGTCCGGAGCGCCAGGCATAGCTATGACCGGCCTCGCCGCGCACCAGATCCAGCCATTGGCTTAGCGCGTGGAACGCCCGATCGGGCGCTGTGGTAGCGGTGGGCGGCTCTATCGCAGGTGCGGGCGCTTGTTCGGTTGGCGCCGGTTCGGCCGGAGCCTCGGTCGCATCATATCCGATCGCGATCATATGCAGCCCGATCCCTCGCGCAGGGTCGCCCTCATAAGCGAGCGCGCCATCGCGCAGCAGTGCGATGGCCAGGAAGCGAGGCTGGGCGGCGGCGGCGAAGGCGACGTCGATCTCGACACCGCCTTCGGTCGATCGGCATTCGGCGTCGCAATCCGCCGCGCTCATGGTTTCGATCCGCCCGAGGTCGAACCGCGCGCTCGCCAGCACCGCGCCGCTCAGCGACAATGCGAGGATCGCGATCCGATCGCTGCCGATGCTGCCGAGTTGCGCGCGGAGTTGGAGAGGCGCGCGGCCAGCGGGCATGACCGCCAGCAGGTGATTGCCGCGTTCGGCCGTCTCACGCAGTTCGCCCGGAAGATCGCCGTCGAGGCCCGATCGGACGATATGGAAGGCCTGTGCCCCGGCGTCGGGCCATTCGAGGAGAGGCTGGTAGCGCATCGCCATCAATCCTGCGCAGCGGCGCTGGTACGGGCGAACTCGCTCACGACGCGGATGATCCCGGCCTCGCTTTCCGGGTCCGGGTTTTCGATCACGGCCATCCGTCCCCCCAGCGCGACGATCAGGTTGCCCTCGCCATAGCGCGCGGAGCAGCGCGCGGTTTCGCCATAGCCGATCGAAAGGGCAATCTCATGGCGGAAGCTCGATTCGCCATTGGCGAGGAAGGCGCGGCTCTGGCCGAAATGCTCGATGATCGCAGCGGCGTCGAGATTGTCGAAGTCCGATTTCTCGCGCAGCCGTTCCAGCCGTGCCCGTCCGATCTGCATGTCCCCGCGAAGAAGCGAGACCGCGATCCGATCGAGCCGCACGATCGGATCGAAGCCGTCGGGCAGCGCGGGTTCGGCTAGTGCGACGCGGATACGGAGCGCCTGCGACAGCGATGGTAACGCGATCCGGAATGAATGATGACCGACACCCTGCGCTTCGAACGGCTCGGATTTGCCCAGCGTGGAGCTGGTATCCGCAGCCTGGACCTCGATCGCCAGCCATCCGCCGACGGCGGCGTAGTGCACCTCGACATCGATCTCGTCGCCCGGTCGGAACGCGCCCCCCATTGGGGCAAGCCCGATCGCGACCCGAGCAAACAGGCCGGCACCGAGAAACCAGGGATCGGCCGCTGTTGGCCCCGCCGGCGGCTCGACGATGTTCAGCCGGTCGCAGTCACGATGCCACGTGTCGGCTTCGATCTCCGGCTCCTCCGCCCGGATCCAGAGGGCGTTCAAGGCCAGCACGGCGGCCGGAAAGTCGGCGCGGACGTCGTCCAGGGTTTCGGCGGTATGGCGTCCGATGTCGACGATCGCCGCCGTATCGATCGCCTCGCCATCCGGCATCCTGAGGTTGACGAGCGTGGCTGAACCGATCGCACCCGCTCCGCCGTGGGTCCGGCACAGCTCGGTCAGCACCTCAAGCCAGCCGAAACGGAGCGGCAATGCCCGTGCGTCAAGCGTCAGGCCGAAGCCTGCCCGATCGGCGGCGTAACGTTCCAAGATCTCATCTCGCGGCAGATCTGGATCGCATCGGACGATACGCAGGCCATCGAACAGGTACGGTAGATGGAAGTGGCCGGAAAAATAGCGATCGAGCGTCGCGATCTCCCCGGCCTCGGCTTCGTCCGGCACCAGCATGAGCAGGCCCGGGGCGTCATGGTCTTGCGGCGTCGCGGTGGGCAGCAGATCCGGATTGCCCATGGCCGCCAATTGCGCGCGCGCCCGATCCAAGGTCCATCGCGCCCGATGATCGAGCGTGACCAGCCCGATCCCGCTGGCGCCGAGGAAGGCGTCGAGCCTCTGGTAAGGCAACGCTCCCTGGCGCGACAACTCCGACCCCTCGCTCAGGTTGGTCAGTGTGACGGGCATGTGCTGAATGCGGAAATCGTCGCGCACCGTCGCAATCGCGGCGAGATGAAGATTGCTGCCATGCTCGCCCGGCTGCGGCACGTTGAACAGATCGCCCTCGCGCTGATAGTCCGCGAAGAAGTAGTTGGGATTGTCTTCCGGCGTTTCGGCCATGCGCAACGACAGGTCCGTATCGCTTTCGGTCTGCCATGCCGGCAGCGCGACATAGCGGCAGTCGATCCCGATCAGCCCGATCCGTGCATAACCCAGCGACGCCCCCCAGCGGATGCTGACCGCGCCGGTCGTGACAAGCGACGGCCGGGTCGATTCGAAGAAAGGGCTTTGGCGCCGCGCGAGCCCCGCGGGCGCACCCAGTTGTTCGTACCAGTAGGGCAGATATTGATCTATGAACTCGACGTCCGGATCGTGCGCCAGTTCCGGGGCGTCATGCAGCACCGTGGCGGGAAGCAGCATCCGCCGGAAGCGCCGGCTCGCCGCGGCATCGCGGAAGAAATCGATATGGGACAGCGCCAGGCGATGATCGGCGCAGGCATAATAAGTCGGCCACCAGTCGTGCCGCTCCCATGCGCGATACGCGGCATTCATGCCGATCGTATCGATCCCGGCAAAGCGCTCGGGATCCACGTCGCGCAGCGACGGCCCGTTGCCGACGACGATCAGCGACGGACCGCGATTCACGCGCAAGGCGCTGCGATTGTCAGCCAAGGCTGATCTGATATTGCGGGCGTGGCCCGTGCACCCGCACGCAGCGGGCATGGATAAGGTGTCGATTGGTCGATCATCGCAAGCTCATGTCATTTAGCCAGCCGCTCGCCGGGTTTGGCCGTGTCGTCGCGACAGCGCAAGTGACCGGGGAGGAGTATCTCGCCCTCGCCAGCGATCAGGGCGATCGCGTCATGGTCGCGCTCCGCACCGATCCCGGCCAGTTGATCCTGAATTACCAGGTGGGTGAGGACTGGCATGAGGAATATACGCATGTGTCGGTCGAGCTCGAACAGGGGCAGGTCGTTGCGATTGCGATCGATATCGGCCCCGAGGCATGGAGCTTCGAACTGGTCGGGCAGGAACGGTTTGTTTACCATTCGCCGGTAGCCGGTTCACGGATGAGCTATGCCGAGGGGGGGGCAATTGGCGACGGATCGACGTCCACTATGGCACGATTGGGTAGCAGGCTGCCCTTCTGTCCCCGTCGCGTGCTATGCTGCAGCGCAGCGCAGCCTTCTTTTCGCTGTGAATGCTACCCGATTCGCGTTTTTTCTGTCGGGCCGGCCGCTTTGTTCGCGTGTCTCGTTTGACCGTTCTTTACCCATTTGGGTGAATCCATTATATCCATGCTGCACCCGCGAAGCGTGAGCGGGCGTGTTCTGTGGGGGGCATAACGTGAGCACAGCAGTCGACGCGACTATCGTCATTCGAACCTTGAACGAAGCGGAGTGGTTGCCGCGGGTGTTCGAGGAATTGAAGCGCCAGGCTGGCCGTTTCTCGCATGAGGTCGTCCTGGTGGACTCGGGCTCGACCGATGGTACGGTCGAAATCGCGCGCCGCCACGGGGCACGGATCGTCTTTATCAAGAAGGAGGATTTTTCCTTCGGGCGTTCGCTCAACGTCGGCTGCGAGGCCGCCGGGGGCAAGGTGCTGGTGTTCGTCAGCGGCCATTGCATTCCGGTCGGCGAGCAATGGCTCGACAATCTGATCGCACCGGTGATGGAGGGGGCCTGCGCTTACTCCTACGGCCGCCAGATCGGGCACGATCTCACGAAGTTTTCCGAACAGCAGTTGTTCGAGAAGTTCTTCCCGGCGACCAGCAACGTCCCGAACCGCAATATCTTCTGCAACAATGCCAATTCGGCGCTGGCGCGCGATGTTTGGGCGAAGCATCGCTTCGACGAGATGCTCACGGGGCTCGAGGATATGGAACTGGCCAAGCGCCTCGTCCATGCCGGGCATGCGATGGGCTATGTCGCCGAAGCACCGGTGATCCACATCCATGATGAAACCTGGCGCCGGGTGCGTATCCGCTACGAGCGCGAGGCGATCGCGCTCCAGCACATCATGCCCGAGGTACAGGTGTCGTTGTTCGACACGGCGCGCTGGTTCGTCAGCGGCGTGATCCACGACCTGGGTGTCGCGATTCGCGAGAATCGCCTGCTCAAGACGTGGCGCGAAATCGTGATGTTCCGCGCGATGCAATATTGGGGCACCTACCAGGGCAACGCGCTTCATCGGAAAATCTCGAAGGCGCGGCGCGAGGAATATTTCTACCCGGCCCCACGCGGGGCGCAGGCGGCGTCCGCGCCGGCCGAAATTTTGCCGCATGGTCCGTCTGGACGCGCGGCCCCGGCGCAGCTTAAAGCCGCCGCGTGAGCAACGAACCTCGGCGCACCGTCGCCCTCTTTCCGATGAAGGCGCATAGCGCCCGCGTGACCTCCAAGAATTTCCGGGAGCTGGCCGGCAAAAAGGCGCTCTTCTGGTGGATGCTGGACGAACTGGTTGCGCTCCCCGAAATTGATCTGATCGTAATCAATACTGACGCGAGAGAGATCCTGGCCGAGAACGGCCTGGTCGACGGCCATGCCGGCAAGGTATTGGTGCGCGATCGCAAGCCGGAAATTTGTGGCGATTTCGTCAGCATGAATCTGGTGCTGGCGGACGATATCGCGAACGTACCGGCTGACCGCTACCTGATGACGCACACGACCAACCCATTGCTGCGCGGTGATACGGTCAAGCGCGCGCTGGCGGCCTATGACGACGCGATCGCAACCGGCGAGCATGACTCGCTGTTCGCGGTCAACCGCATTCAGACACGCTTTTACCGTCAGGATGCCTCGGCGGTGAACCACGATCCCGATAATCTGATCCGCACGCAGGATCTGGAGCCGTGGTTCGAGGAGAATTCGAACTTCTACATCTTCAGCGCCGAAAGCTTCGCGAGCACCAACGCCCGCATCGGCAAGAAGCCGGTCTTGTTCGAAACGCCGAAGCTCGAATCGATCGACATCGACGGTCCCGAAGAATGGGCGCTGGCCGAGGCGGTCGCCCTCTATCGTGATCGGAACGCCTGAGTATGCGAGTTCTCGTTACCTGCCCCCCGATGCTGGTCCTGATCGATCAGTTTCGCAGTCGTTTCGAGGATGCGGGCATCGAATTGGTCGCGCCCAAGGTTGTCCAGGTTCTGAGCGAGGACGAACTGATCGAGCTCCTGCCCGCCTGTGACGGCTGGATCGCGGGCGACGACCCTGCGAGCGCCCGGGTGCTCGCCGCTGGCGTCGCCGGCAAGCTGCGCGGCCTGATCAAATGGGGCGTCGGTACCGACGCGGTCGATTTCGAAGCGGCCAAGCAGCTCGGCCTGCCGGTCGCGCACACGCCGCAGGTATTCGGGCGCGAAGTCGCCGACGTCGCGATGTGCTACGTCATCGGCCTCGCCCGGCAGACCTTCCTGATCGATCGTGAGATCCGGGTGAACCACGCGTGGCCGAAGCCATCGGGCATCTCGCTTGCGGGCAAGACGGTCGCGTTGGTCGGCGCGGGGGACATCGGCAAGAATGTCGGCCGCCGGCTGGCCGCGTCGGACATGAACATCATCGCTTATGATCCGATGTTCACCCCGAGCGACGAGCATCCTTACGAGACGGCGAACTGGCCTGAGCGGCTGGGCGAGGCCGATTTCATGGTCTTCACCTGCCCGCTCAATGCCAGCACCCGCAAGATGCTGAACCGCGAGACGCTGGCGCTGGCCAAGCCCGGCGTGCGTATCGTCAATGTCGCGCGCGGGCCCGTGTTCGACGAGCAGGCGCTGATCGAGGGCCTGCAATCGGGTCACGTTCACAGTGCCGCTCTCGACGTGTTCGAGATCGAGCCGATGCCCGAGGATTCGCCGCTGCGCGCCTTCGATCGCTGCATCTTCGGATCGCATAATGGTTCGAACACGAGCGATGCGGTGGTGCGGGTAACGCATCTGGCGATCGACAAATTGTTTGCGATGCTGGGTGTCGGGGAACCAGTCGCTGCCTAGCCTACGCCGGCAACGTTTACGGGCTTTTTGAGCCCCGCAAGCATGATACGGTCCGCACATCGCTGTACCGAACGCTGCGCGGCGACGTCTTGTTGGCAGGACCATGGCATTCGAACAGATCCTTTCCGGTAAAGACGACGATATCCTCCGCGCGAGCGAGCACGCCTATGAAACGGGCGATCTCGAATTTGCCGAACGGGGCTATCAGGAGCTTTTCCGGCGCGGTGCCTATGAAGGCTGGGCCGCCTTCGCATTGGGGCGGATCGCGCGTGACCGGCGCGACGGCGCGGCGGCAATGGCCTATTTCCGCACCGCCATGGCCGAAGAGCCGGATCTGATCTGGCCACGCTACGAGCTGATCCTGTTGCTGCTGGAACAGCATGCCCCGGTCGAAATGCTGGGCAATGTGGTGACGCCGATCCTGCGCGCGGGCCTCCAGCAACTCTCGCAACAGCATGTCGGCATGCTCGAACAGGTTGCGCACCGGCTGTGGGACTGGGATGATCCCGAACTGGGCGCGCGCCTGCTCCAGCATCTTTGGTCGACCGGCTGGGTGCAGCCGCTCGGGCTGTGCCGGCTGGTCGAGCGCGGCACCGATCCGGCAATCCGCCAGGCGGCACTCGATCAGTTGCTGTCATCCAGCCTCGTGCCCCCGGTCATCGCGCGTGTCGTCGGCAAACATCTGCTCGAGCAGGGCCAGGTCGAGCAGGCGCTTCCCTATCTGGACCAGCATTGGCGTACGCACCGCGACGATTTCGAAACCTATCTGCTGCTCGCACGCCATTATGCCGGATCGGGCCAGCCGGCGCTGCTGCAGAGCCTGCTCGCCTGGCGCGACGAATTCGATATCCAACACCAGTCGTTGCTCGATCTCTATGTCGCGGTCGAAAGCGAAGATGCGGTCGGCGCGCGTCGCCTGTTG
This sequence comes from Sphingomonas sp. MMS24-J13, assembly GCF_044905095.1. Lineage (NCBI taxonomy): Bacteria > Pseudomonadati > Pseudomonadota > Alphaproteobacteria > Sphingomonadales > Sphingomonadaceae > Sphingomonas > Sphingomonas sp. MMS24-J13. The sequence goes on along the minus strand of NZ_CP173258.1, from coordinate 3,841,648 downwards.
GCGAGCCATCGCGATACGTTCGGCGACGTGCCCGAGGAGATCGGCGTCCGCCTGGCCTATATGATGGGCGCGCGCGACGATCTTGCCGATCGCGATGCCATCATCGAGATTCTGCGCGAGCAGGATGCCGATAGCGTCGAGCTTGCGCTGGTCGAACTGAACACCGCGCTCGCCGAACATCGCTGGCACGACGCGCTTTCGATCTACCAGGCACGCTTGTCCGAAGTGCCCGATCCGCGCGACAATGTCCGCCTCGCGCGGATCGACGCGATGGCGTTCAACGGCATGCATGCCGAGGCCGCCGATCTGGTCGCGCTCGAAGTGGTCGATGGCCATTATCCGCCGCTGTTCCGGCGCGCGGCGATGCGCATCCTGGCCGAGCTTGGGCGATGGGGTGACGTGTTCGCCGCGGGGCTCGACGGACTGGCGGAGGAGGATTCGTTCGACGAATTCCATGCTCTCGTCGTGCGTGCGGCGCGCGCGTTGGACCGCGAGACTCTGCTGCTGAATGCTCTGCTAGCGTTGCCGCGGCCGCTGGCACCGGCCCCGTTGCGTGCGTTGTTGGCATTAGCGGAGGACCTTGCCGCTGCGGGCGACACCGGAGTCATAGGACGGCTGGGTGATGTGCCGCTCGCCTCCGAACGTCTCGATCGGATCGCGATCAAGCGGGCTCCGGCAACCGGTCCTGCAGCGCACGGCGGACCGACGATCTTCTATTGCGCTGACGAGGATTACCTACTGCCCGCGCTCGTCTCGCTGACCTCACTCTGCGTCAACAACCCGCGCGTGGCGCAACGCGCGCGTTTCGCATTGGTGCTTGAGGGGAGCGCGATCAACGGCGCCCGGCCCAAGGTGGCGCGGCTCGCGCGTCGGCTCGGTATCGCGGTCGAATTGGTCGACGCCGCTTCGGTAGTGCCGTCGCAGCAGGATCTGCGTACCAGCTACGGCCTGTTCACCGGCGGGCGCTCGCTCGCCTCGTCGGCCTATTACCGCATCTTCTTCGCGCGTTTTCTGGCTGCGCGGCATACCGAGGGCGAAGCACTCTATATCGATGCCGATACGCTCGTCCGGTCCGGACTCGATGCCTTGTTCGATCTGCCGATGCCGCAGCCGCTTATGGCCTGCGCCAATTCGGATCGGGCGGAGGTCCGCTACGCGTCGGCACTGCATGGCTTGCAAAGCCCCTATTTCAACAGCGGGGTATTAAGGCTGAACCTTGCCGATCCGGGGCTACTGACTCTGCTCGACGCGGCGATCGACCACGCTCAGGATCCCGCGATCGAGCTCGTCTATCACGATCAATGCGCCCTCAACCGCGCCTTCAACCGCCGCACCTGCGTCCTGCCCGATGCTTTCAACTATATGCTGTCGACCGACCGCAGCGGCGATGACGTGCCGCCCGGCGAAGCGGTGATCCTTCATTTTCTTGATCGGCCTAAGCCGTGGGACAGCATGTATGGTGCCACGGCGCGGGAATGGTTTTCCAATTACCGGATCGTGCTTGGCCTGACGGCGGAATGATTCAATATCCTGCGGTATTAACGATGCTGCGGATCGGAAAGCGCTCGCGCCGCTCCATCTAGGGTTTTCCATTTAATCTTGGCGTGAACGACCTTGGCCGGGTTGCCCGCGATCAAGGCTCCACCGGGATAGTCGCCGTCCAGGACGGACGCCGCCTTTACCGCGCTGCCGCTTCCAATGATGCAGCCTTTCGAGACTTGCACATATTCACCGATCCACACGTCGTCTTCGATATGGATTGGGCGAGGGGCGTTGATCCGCTGTCCGGTTTCAGCATCGAAGACTTGGTAGGCATCGGCAAGCTGGATTCGGACGTCGCGCGAGAAGCGGCACCGCGCGCCGATAGTGCAGCGCGATCCCTCATCGGCGTGGATATGCACGCCATTCATTTCGGTCTGCTCGCCAATCTCGATATGGGCGCCGCCGCAGGCGACCAGCATCGCTTCAAGCGCGCAATCGCGCCGAACGATCACGGTATTGCCCGTGCCGCGCACCTCGATCGCCAGCGCGACATGCCGATCCGATGGTTCGATGATGATCGTGTTGCCGGACACGTCGCCGCTGACGAACACGTTGGCCGGCAAAGTAGGGGCGGCAGCAGTCTCGTTCTGTTTCTCCGCTATTTCGCTGGGACTCGCTTTCACGAACGCGGTTTCGTCCCACCACCAATCGTCCGAGAAGATTTCGCGAAAACGGCCTTCGACGATGAAGGCCTGGGCCACCCAGGCGCGCGTGAAAAGCAGTTCGAATTGATTGCCGGTGTTCGGCAGCGTCATTGCCGTCTCGTCGCGCCAGCGCTGCTGCAACCGTACATAGCCGCCCTGTACCTTGAGCAGATAGAATGCCAGATTCTCCGGCGATCGCGACAGATGGAAATCGGGATAGGCCAGCCGGACCTTGGCGTCCTCCTGTCGCGGATAAGGGAAGGTCTGGATCAGCGCGAGGCGGGCGAGATAGTCCGCGAAATTGTTCTGAAGATGCCAGAACAGAACGGGCTTGCCGCCGAAGTCGTCGTCCGAGGTGTAAGTCGTCGGCCGGCCGAGCACCTGCGGCCCCCAGAGCGGGTTGTTGAGGATGGCCCAGTTTCCGATGCCGCGCAGCGTTTGCGGCAATATGCCTTTGCGCCGTTCGAGCGCCTGCGTGAGATCCTGATCGCTGGCGATGTTGCGGCGATGCGTCGTGCCCCCGAAATCGAGTTCGGCTTCCAGCGCCGGTCGATCCGAAATCAGCCGATCTACCATCACGCGATATACGCGAAGCCATTCGGGGGTGGCAATGGTGATGCACGGGCTGCCGAGCGTACCTTCACACTCGGCCAGGATCCGGCTCACCTCGTTCAGATCCGGGCGAAAAAACAGGTCCAGATCGATGTGGATCAACCGTTCGCCCGGGCACATGCGTTCGATCACGAACCAGCGCAGGAAGCATTTGACGTTATAAGGGTTGGCGAATTCGTTGAGCGCCAGATATTCCTCCGTCACGTCGGCCATGACGGTCGTCGCGTCGTACAGGTGAATATGGGCCGCGCGCAGATGCGCCAGATACGGCTCTTCGAGCTTGTCGTAGCCCGCAAGGACGTAGATGTGCAGCGGCTGTTCGGGCGTGGCGCGGCGTGCGGTGGCGTGAACCCGCAAGGCGGCGCCGGCCTCGAACTCGGCCGATCCGCGCTCCACCCACGCGGTCGAAACAAATCGCGTCATGATCTCTCCTGTGAGGTCCATGGTCGATAATATCCGCGGATCACCGCCGCGGACACCCGCGATCGGCCGGGATGTCAGGCCAAAACGAGATCGACCATCGCCTTGGCGTCGATCGCCTGCCGCAGCGGCGCGATCTTCTCGCGGCCGGCGCGTTCGTACATGGTGATCGACCGTTGCACGAAAACGTCGCGTGAAATCACTTCGCCGCCGCTACCCTCGGGAAGAATGAAGTGGCGGCTAACCGGGAAGTTCGGATTCAGCATTTCCTTCAGTTCCGGATAGACCGGCCAGACGCCGTAAGAGCCCAAATTCTCGGTCGACAGCATCGCGTTCATGGGCAGGTCGGACGAGCGCGCCTGGCCGCGCGCGGTCAGCAGGTTGCGGACATGGCCGACAAAATAGGCGAACACGTTGGGCGTCGGGTGATTGAAGGTGTAAAAACTGAAACCGGTCTTCGCGACCTGGATCAACTGGTCGGTGAAATTGGTGTCGCACACCGTTTCGCGGTGGCGCAGCTCGCGCTCGCTCTCCTCGAACATCCTGAAGAAGCCGAACCTCTCCATATTCTCGGGCGTGAACAGCGTCACGATTTCGGCAGGGGCAGCCCCGCCATCCACCCGCCCAGAGCGACCTTGCTGTGCGGGCCGCCCATCGGGCTCATCGTTCGGGTACCCAACTCGCCGAGGCCGGTCTGATCCGGATGCGTGCCGCTGAAATAGAGATTGAGAAGAAAGAAGAGCCGATCGGCGCCGAACCGCGCGATCAGGGCATCGCGCCCGATCGCATGCCATTCCGGCCCGAGCGGAATGGTGAGGATCAGCCGGTATATGTGCCGATGCTCGTCGAGATAGGCTTCGATCGCCGCGCGCTGGTGGTCGGTCGTGATTTCGTGGCAGGCAATATAATCGCAGGCGCAATCGGCCAAGGCGATCTCGAACAGGCTTGCGAGATACCGCGACTGACAATTGCCGATGACGAGCGTCCTGAACGGTCGCTGGCTTCGCGATCGGAAGAGAGCGCTTGTAAAGAGTTCGACGTGACGAGACATGCGGGTCGGCTCCGATCAGGCAGGCAGGCGTTCGGCGGGCTGCGCCGCAAACGCGGCGGCGGGCCGATGCCCGTGCGCGACTATGCCCCCCTTGATGGGGGGTATCCATGCGCGGCTGGCGGACGTGATCGGGGCCCAGCCGCATTCGCGGCGCGTCGTCGCGTGCAGCATCATTTCGCCAAGGCTCCGGCTACCAATGTGTGGCATTCCTGGGCTTGGCGGAAGCCGGCGACCTTTTCGCGCCCGGCTTCCTCATAAACCGCGATCGAGTGCCGCACGTAGGTTTCCCGTGAGATCAGGTCCGATCCCAGATGCGTATCGGGTAGAAGAAAGAGCGTGCTGACCGGGAAATTGCCGGCCAGGACGCTCTTGAGTTCGGGATAGACCGGCCAGATGCCATATTTGGCCAGCGTCTCTGTGGCCAGCATCGCATTCATCGGCAAATCGCTCGATCGCGCCTGCCGTCGTACGACCAGATGATAGCGGATGTGGTTGACGTAACTTGCCAGCACGTTCGGCGTGGGATGGTTGTTCGTGTAAAAACTGAAAGCGACTTTAGCGAGATGGACCAGTTCGTCGGTATATTTGGTATCGCAATCCTGCTCGCGCGTGCGCAGTTCTACGGTCGCCTGCTCGATCTGCGATAGGAAGCCCAGCTTTTCGACCATGGCCGGATTGAACAGGCCGAGAATTTCGTCCTCACCCAGCCCCGCCATCCATCCGCCGAGCGCGATGCGGCTATGCGGATCGCCCATTGGGGTCCGCAATCGCGAGCGAATATCGCCGACCATGGTGAGGTCGGGATGCGTCCCCGAAAAATAGACGTTCATGATGAAGAAAAGACGATCGCGCCCGAAGCGGCTGATCAGCGCATCCTTCGACATCGAGCGCCATACCGACCCCAGCGGGATCGCGATGATCAACTGATAGCTTTCCTTCGATTCCTCGAGATGGCGTTCGATTCCCGCATGTTGTTCTGCAGTGCTCACTTCGTGGCACGGCAGATAATCACATGCGCAGTCCGCCAGCGCGAGTTCGATAAACGGCGCCAGATATTCGGACTGACAATTGCTGATGACGAGCACACGAAACGGAGCCGATTTCCGCGAACGGAAAAGCGTTTTCGGCAACTCGACATATCTGGGCACCGGCGCTCCTCGATCAGGCGGCTACGGCTTCGACGCGGTTTTCCAGGAACCAGGCATAAGCCCGCGCGATGCCCTCGCGAAGATTGACCTGCGGCTGCCAGCCGAGCTCACGGAGGCGATCTCCGCTCATCAGCTTGCGCGGTGTGCCGTCGGGCTTAGAAAGATCGCGCACGATCTCGCCCTCGAAGCCCACGACGTCCTTCACGATTTCGGCCAGTTCGTAGATCGTGACGTCGGTACCCGAGCCGACATTGACGTGCTCGTCGCCCGAATAATTCTTGGCGAGGTGGACGATCGCGTCGGCGCAATCGTCGGCATAGAGGAATTCGCGGCGCGGGGTGCCGGTGCCCCAGATCACCAATTCCTTGTCGCCGCGCAGTTTCGCCTCATGGGCCTTGCGGATCAGCGCCGGCAGCACGTGGCTGCTGGTCAGGTCGAAATTATCGAACAGCCCATACAGATTGGTTGGCATGCCCGATATGAAGTCGCGGCCGTGCTGGCGGCGATAGGCCTGGCACAATTTGATGCCGGCGATCTTGGCGATCGCATACCATTCGTTGGTGGGCTCGAGCGGTCCGGTAAGGAGCGCATCCTCCTGGATCGGCTGCGGCGCGAACTTGGGGTAGATGCAGCTCGAACCGAGGAAGATCAGCTTCTCGGTGTCGATACGATGCGCACCCTCGATGATGTTCGCCTCGATCATCAGGTTTTCGTAGAGGAAGTCGGCCGGCAGCGTATCGTTGGCGACGATCCCCCCTACCTTCGCCGCGGCCAGGAAGATCACCTCCGGCCGCGTCTCTTCCAACCATGACCGGGTCGCGGCCTGATCGCGCAAATCCGCGCGATCGCGGCCGACCGTCAGGATCTCGCAATCTTCTGAAGCCAGACGGCGCACGATTGCGGAGCCGACCATGCCGCGGTGCCCCGCGACCCAGACGCGCTTGCCCTTCAGGCTGAACGGGACCTCAAAAGCCATCGCCGCGCTTCTCCTTGGCGACCGCGATCAGATCCTCGCGGACCATTTCGCCGCACAATTCCTGCCAGGTGATCTTGGGAACCCAGCCGAGCTTTTCCTTTGCCTTGGTAGCGTCGCCGATCAGCAGATCGACCTCGGTGAGGCGGTAATAGCGCGGATCGACCTCGACCAGGATCTTGCCAGTATCCTTGTCGCGGCCCTTCTCGTCGGCGCCTTCGCCCTCCCATTCGAGATCGTAGCCGACCTCGCCGAACGCCTTGGTCACGAAATCGCGGATGCGCGTGGTGACGCCGGTCGCCAGCACATAATCGTCGGCGGTGTCCTGCTGCAGCATGCGCCACATGCCCTCGACATACTCACGCGCATGGCCCCAGTCGCGCTGTGAATTGAGGTTGCCGAGATAGAGCTTGTCCTGGAAGCCGAGCCGGATCGCGGCGGCGGCGCGCGTCACCTTGCGGGTCAGGAAGGTCTCGCCGCGGCGTGGGCTCTCATGGTTGAAAAGGATGCCGTTCGAGGCATGCATGCCATAGGCTTCGCGGTAATTTACCACGATCCAATAGGCATACATTTTTGCGACCGCGTAGGGGCTGCGCGGATAGAACGGCGTCCGCTCGGTCTGCGGCACTTCCTGCACGAGGCCGTACAGTTCGGAGGTCGATGCCTGGTAGAAGCGGGTGCTTTTCTCCATGCCGAGGATGCGGATCGCTTCAAGCAGGCGCAGCGTGCCGACTGCGTCGGCGTTGGCGGTATATTCCGCCGTCTCGAAGCTCACCTGTACGTGCGATTGCGCGGCGAGGTTGTAGATTTCGTCCGGTTTGGTTTCCTGCATGATGCGGATCAGGTTGGTGCTGTCCGTCATGTCGCCGAAATGGAGGATATACTTCGGATCGCTCTCGTGCGGATCCTGGTAGAGATGCTCGACGCGGCCGGTGTTGAACGACGAAGAACGCCGCTTCACGCCATGGACCGTGTACCCCTTCGACAGAAGCAACTCACACAGATAGGCGCCATCCTGACCGGTGGCACCCGTGACAAGCGCTGTCTTACCCATTTCGATTCTACCCCCCGTTCGCGGCTGATGAGCGGGCTCTTGCAAATCAGCCTTAATGGATTGTGAAGACGCTCGACCAATCTGGCTTCACACAGAATTCCCCCATCGCGCGCGCCGGTTCAGCCGGCAAAGGGGCTGTTCCCATCACCATTCCACCCCCGGATCGCAGATAGATTCCGCATCTGCGAACACGGGTCTAAGGGAAGCGCGCTCGGAACGCTAGACGGTCGATGAACGATCTCGGTGCAAAGCGAGCCCTGAAAAGTGCGGCGCGGCTTTCGGCGGCAGACCTAAACGCTACTGCATTGTGGACGATCGCCTGCGCAGCCGCGGCCCAGTCGGACGGTGTCCGGCAGAGAAACACGGTGCCGTCGTCACGATATTCCTCCACCACCGTGGCCGCGGAGCCTACGACGATGCGGCCACATGACAGGGCTTCGGTAAGGATGCCGGATCCCCGGGCGCGGTAATAATCGGTATGATAGGGCAGCAGTACCGCGTCCGATTCCAGCAGCGCTTGCAGATAGGCATGGTCGCTAAGCATGCCCTCACGCAGGACGATTCCGCTGCGGCTCGACAATTCGGTGCGGGCCAACTTCATTTCGGCGCTGAAGCCGCCAAATGGCTCGGAATGAAGCACGCGGATCTCGATTTCACCCGCCGCACAGGCACCGAGCATCGCTTCGGCGATCGCCGGCAGTGCGAGAAACCCTTTGTCGACACGCGCCTCGCCGATGAAGGTGCAGATGATCGGACCGTCGGCTTTGGCGGCGGATGTCTCCTGGGGCAGGGCTGCGGCGGGCAGAGGCAGCGAGCGGATGTCGCCCGACAGGCGCGCCCGATAGAGCGAGGCCAGCGCCTCGGTTTCCGTCCATAGAAACAGGCGTGATCCGAACGCCGCCATCTGCGTCATCTCGCGCAGGTACCAATCGACCTCGCGTCCGGCGTTGCGCGCGGGCATATGGCGCGTCTCATAGGGCGTGCACAGATGGATCACACCCGGGAGTCCCAGATCCTCGCGCATCAGCCGATGCGCTGCGCGTACGAAATGGCCGTCGAGCGTCGGGACGATGAAATGCGTGGTCGGTTCGGAATGCGATTCGACCAGCTGACGCCAGCCCGTGAGGATTTCCCCGCTGAAATCGGTCAATTCATGGTTTTCCAGCGCCACGTCGAAGATTGAGCGCGGAAAGACCGGTTCGACCTTCACGTCCTCCGGCGCGGCGGCGGGATCGAAGCGGGTATGCGTCGCCCAGACCATATCAACCCCGGCGTCACGCGCGCCAGCGGCAATTCGCGTTGCGACCGAAAGGTAATGGCCGCGATCGCCCGTCAGGTTGTTATCGAGCAGGATAAGCTTGCGCAGCTGGCCCCGGGCGCGGCCGCTATAATCCGGTGCCGGCTCGCGCGGGATCGTGGCGCGGCCAAGCAGGGTGCCGGGATGGGGCGCAACCGCGAGCGCGTGACGAAAGCCGTGCGCCTCAAGCGCGACACGGCTGCTCGCGATATCCTGCGCCAGCCCCATTTCGAGCCAGACTGCCTGGCAGCGTTCGATCAAAGCGGGACACTCGCTTTCGACCATGGCGAGCGCGGCAGGGTCGACGACCCGCAAGATCACACTCTCGCCCAGTTCGTTACCGAGAACCGCAAGCGGCAAAGGCCCGGCAATTGCGCCGGACGCGGCCGAGTGCAGGATAGCACTGCGATCGACGGCTACCAAAAGATTGAACGCCCGGGCGGCGCCGAAGACGTGGGCGAACAACTCTTCGACCGGGTTTCGGCTGACGGTGACGATGACCGGATGATCGCGCCAAGCCGCGCTGAGCCGGGTGAGTGCAGCAACGAGGGGCGAACTCATGCGTCAGCCCGAACGATTGTCTCCCCACATCCCGGCGTCACGGTCATCCCTCATATCCGAACATCCGCATATATTCACCAAGGAGGTTGTTCATCCTGGAAACCGTACCCTTTTCGAGGTGCTTCAGGTAGTTGCCGGGCGTTACCTGGCGCACATGATCGTCGGGTCGCTCGTCATCTGGACGGATATCGAAGCGTTCGACCACGGATTTCCGCAGTTCGCGGGGAATCTGCCAGCCATACCATTCGCACAGATCCTCGATCCACGCTTCTTTGTCGAAGATGACATCTTCGTACCGGTAGATCGCGACGTTCGGCCGCCACAGAAAGCCCTGCGCGATATAACCCTCGAACATGCGGGTATATTGGATGATGGCACCGTGGACCGCGAACTCGTCGATCGTCTGTGAATTGAGAAAACGACGGGCGCCGAGAAATTCGCCGCGTGCGCCTTCGTCCTTTTCCCCGTCGGGGATGACATGGCTGCGCGTCATCGAAAAATAGAGCGAAACCGCCATGTCGCGCGGATCACGCACCAGGAACGCCGCCTTGCTAGAGCCCAGGATCGGGATTGGATAAGCCGGATATTGCCTGAAGCCTCCGAAACAGTAGCCGGTCGGCGCGAACGGCGTGCCGACCGTACCAGGGCGCCGATTTGGGCTCACATTGTCGGCAAATAGCGAGTCCTCGACCGAATAATAGGTCAGGCCGACATAAGGCGTTAGCGCCTGAAGGATATCATACAGCAGGGTACTTCCGGCTTTCGCGAGCGAAAATGCAAACACGCTCGGATCGTCCGAGGTAGCCGGTGGCGGCGTTAGCGTGTGACTGGGAATGATCGGGCGGAAACGCATCAAGGTCCTCAAAAGCTAACGCGACAGAGTAGATCGGGCGCCATTCCTACCAGAAAAAATCATGAAGGCTATTTGATGCACCGTGCCCGTCCGACAGCGTCACCACCAAGTCTCGTACCTTAACGTAGCCGGGTGCCGGGGCAGTATTGGGAATGGATATGGTCAACGTCAGGAAACCATGACGATCGGTCAAGTCCATTTCAAGTCTGGGATCGATCCAACTATCGGCCGGCGCAAGCCAAGCATGGACCAGTGACCGCCCGCTCGCATCGTGAATTTCGAGGAGCGCCGAATGCTCAGGGCCCGCATCTATCGCCGCATGCACCGATATTCTTTCACCAGGCCTGAAACCGTCAACCGGAACCCAGATCGATCTTTTGTATCGCCGCTCCGCGGCATCGTTCAGAAATTGTAACCAATTCGGGCCATGTTCGGCAATTCCGTCGCTCTCGGCTTTGCCAACGGCCAGCCTACCGCGCACATGGCGGATGGATTCGGTGACGGGACCGTGCACCACGGTCGCTCCTGTGAAACGGCGGAGCAGGTCTTCGCGCGTCCACGCATACCAGCCCGATTGTTCGGCATGGCCGCCGATATTGACGATCGTGTCGGTCAGTTTGAAGCGATGGAGGATGTCGCGCGAGACGATCCAATCATAGTGGCCGCCGTACGCCATCTCGTCGCGATTGAGGAACATCTCCCACGCACAATCGTAAGCGAGATCGGGGTCGTAGGTGGCGATATAATCGTGCATCCACGGCCACAACGTATCGTTGATGAAAGCCCAGAAGGAATCGCTCCCGACCTGGTAGAGTGCATTCCCGTTGATGTGGCGCGCCACATGCCAAGGAAGCGGCGAGGCGCCGCTATAATGTGCACCTATCACCCAAGCGTCGGGATTGCGCTGGCAGGTCTGCGCGAGCGGGCGAAGCCAGCCGGGGTGCAGCGGCTGGCAATCGACCTCCATCAACAGCACGAATTGCGCTTTGTCGCGCATCATGCGCATCGATTCGTAGAATTGCCAGTTGGGGCCGGACTTGTTGCCGAACTTGGGCGCCCGTCCCTTCGGCTTGCGGATATAGAGATCCTTTTCCGGCGGCAGATCGCAGAAATGGACGATCAGATCCGAAAAGGCAGCCTGCACGTTGCGGCAGCGCCGGAATGTGTCGGTCAACTGGGCGCGGATGTCGGCATCCTCGCCGCAATTGAACGAAAAAACGAGGAGTGGCCGCGGCAGATCAGGGTGCCCGGGGAAGGCCTCGCCGGGCGGCAGCTTGTGCTCCCACAATTCCATATTGGCGAGCGCCGCCTTGAGCTCGGGGCGGATCAGCGGGCAGACGACCGCCCCGAAAAGACCGTCCTGGTCGATATGGTCATCGGACGATGCGACAGGAGATGCGCGATGGGGTTCCGGCCCTGCGGACCGATCACCCTCTATCGTCATCGCTACGTCGGGTCTCCAATCGGACGGGCTCCCGTCGTTCATCGCCTCTTCTCGACCAAGTCTCTCCCCCGTCGCTGGCCTGTGCTTCTTGGCCGTTTCATCTATGCTCGGCCGCAATCAGCCGGTCAGCCAATCCGGATGTTGGTATAAGCTGCCGAAGATCAACTTGCGAATCGTAATAGTGCCCTCGGCGGCAGTGCCCTGCGGACGCCGAAGCGCCAGTGCGGGTTGCACGACATGGCCGGTGGATCGGCCGGCACGCACCACCAAAGTGGGCGTGGCTTCGGGCGTAAGTTCGACCAGGCGCGTCGCCTGCCCGACATATTCGCCGCCACTCACCCATTCGCGAATGAGGAGATAGACCTGGCTGATGCCGACGGCGTCGCGCAGTTCGATCTGGGTCGACAGCGCGAATGGCTCATCCTGCTCGATCGACGCATAATCGCCGAGTGCCAATCCGGCAAACTCACCCGGCAGCGCAGGATCGATCTTGAAGCTGCAGCTCACGCCCAGCATCTGCGGACGAAGATCGATGTCTGTTATTTCGAGATCGGTTAGATTCTCGGGGCCCCATCCCGCCGGAAGCTGCCCATTTTCGTCGATTCGTCCAAGCTTCGCATAACGAAGCGAGGCGTATTTCGGTCTTGCCGAACCCACCACTAGTCTGCCCCCAATCGTGAGCCGGTGGACATCACTCCGGCTCAATCCCCGAGTCGCAATATATCAGATTCTCGTAAACGATAGCCTAAGTTCGAGGTATCGGCCCTCTTAGAAAGTTATGGCTTCTCCGGATACGGTCTCCGCGACGAGAAACGCGTCGGCGACGAGCTGGATCGGTGCCAGATCCACGTCGCTTTCGCGACATGCGATCAGCATAGCGAACCGATCGTAAAGCCGGGCATATTCCCGGTTCGCCGTATCGACGGAAATCCGAGTCCTATCGATCGACAGCCGGGCGCCGCCCTCGGTCAGTGCCAGACAGCCTTCGGCGGTCTCAACCGTGATGGTCCAGCATTCATCGCCTTCGTTGCGGAAGTCGAAGCGCGCGCGAATCGGTACGCCGCAGCTCTGCATCGTCAGCGCGGCAGCGATCGGCGCGTGGCGCGCCTGCGGCACGACGAAATGCGCGGCGTCCAGGACGATCGGGCGCGGCAAGATGCGAGTCAGGATCGACAGGCCATTGATGCCCGGATCGAATACGCCGAATCCCCCCGCCTCCAGGATCCAGTTCTGGCCGGGATGCCAGCGCCTGATATCCTCGCGCCAATCGACCCGGACCGCCGTGATCGTCGCCTCGGCCAGCCACGCGCGCGCCTGTTCGACCGCGGCCGCCTCGCGCGAATGCCACGTCGTGAAGAGGGTCACGCGCTGCATCGCGGCGACGGCGATCAAGTGTTCGGCGGCGGTGACGGTCGCGGCCGGCGGCTTTTCGAGCATGACATGCTTGCCCGCGAGAATTGCCTCCAGCGCGATGGCATGGCGGCCGGCAGGCGGGGTGCAGAACGATATGGCGTCGAGATCGGGTTGTGCTGCCAGCATCTCGGTCAGGCTGCTATAGGATGGGACGGAGTCGAGCGCGGCCTTGGGGTCGGCGACCGCCATCAACCGGAAGCGGGGATCGGCTGCGATCGCCGGAAGATGCTGATCGCGCGCGATCTTGCCGAGGCCCACGATGCCGAGCCGGATGGGATGGGTCATGAAAGGTGGCCTTCGCAGGATATCTTCACGCTTCGTATTCGCCACGGGCTTTGTTGCAAAGGATAAGGGGGGCCGATACCTGCCAGCCCATGTCCGATCTCCGTATCATCGAACGCGATCGCCGCGACACGCTGGGTGAGGGGCCGCTCTGGGTGGCAAGCGAGGATGCGCTCTATTGGGTGGATATCCTCGATCGGCGCGTCAACCGGCTTTCGCTGGCAGACGATGCGGTGACCAGCGTGGTGATGCCCGAGCTGATCGGCTGGGTGATCGAGCGCGCCGATCGGCCCGGTTTCATCGCCGGCTTAGCGAGCGGCTTCGCCGAACTCACGCTCGATCCGTTCCAGATTCGCAAGATCGTCACGCCGGAGCCCTTGTCGCCCAAGGTGCGGATGAACGACGCCAAGGCGGATCGGGCCGGCCGCATCTTTGCCGGCACCATGTGTTATGAAGGCGCCGAGCCGATCGGATCGCTCTACCGGCTCGATTCCGATCTCTCGATTGCTCCGGTGGATCAAGGCTACCGGATCGCGAACGGCCCCGCGATCAGTGACGACGGCCGGACCATCTACCATACCGACAGCGCCGAAGGGCTGGTTTACCGCATGGTGCTCCATTCCGACGGGTCCCTGGGCGCGCGCGAGGTTTTCCTGCGATTCCCCGACGAATGGGGCTCGCCCGACGGCATGACGATGGATGCCGAGGGCGGATTGTGGATCGCGCATTGGGGCGGATCGCGGGTCACGCGTTTCCTCGCCGATGGCAGCATCGACCGCGCGATCCATGTTCCCGCGCTTCAGGTGACGAGTTGCACCTTTGCCGGCCCGAACCTCGACCGGATGTTCATCACCTCGGCGGCCGATGGGCTCGACGGCGAGCATGACGGCGCGCTGTTCGAGGTCGATCCGGGCGTGCGTGGCCTCCCGACGCTGAAGTTCGGCGGTTAGTCGGTTCGGCGGGATCCACCACGGTCCGCCGGCCTCCACTACGCGAAGCCGGTCCGGCGCGGCTTCGCGTATGGTGTGGGCGCGGGCCGCCGGTCGGATGCCCATTGCATGGTCCGCGCAGGCCGTGACGTACCAATGATATGCGATCGAATGTCGCATTTGTTGTTTGTGTGGATCGCGCCTCCCGAGAGCACCTCTGGAGATTCTTGGGACTGGCCAAGTTTTTGGTGGCTGGTAATATCCTATCTATGAAGTAGGATATTTACATGGGCACAGCCTTCGCCACTCTCATGCCGTCCGACGACGGCTTCCAGCACCCGGTCAGCCGATCGCGCACCCGCGATCGCGCCCCACTCCGCCTCATCCCCGGCCGCTCTCCCGCGAGTAACCAGATGCCCGTCAATCTCCCGACCAATATCCTGCGCAGCTTCGTTGCGATCGTCGACGCCGGATCGATGCTCCAGGCGGCGGATCAGGTGTTCGTCACCCAGTCTGCGCTCAGCCTCCAGATCCGGAGGCTCGAAGAGCTCGTCCAACAGCCTCTGTTCATTCGCGATGGCCGCCGGCTCTCGCTCACGCCGGCCGGCGATCTGATGCTGGATTATGCCCGCCGGGTGCTGGCCCTCCACGATGAAGCAGTAAGCGCGGTCGGCTCGGGCCAGTTCGCCGGCCCGGTCAGGATCGGGATGGTCCAGGACTTTGCCGAGGCTTTGCTCGGCGGCGTGCTCGCCCGCTTCGCCGAACTCCACCCCGAATCGCAGGTCTATGCGCGGGTGGCGGGTACGGCCGAGCTGCTCGGGCTGCTCGATCGTGATCAGCTCGATATCGTCATCGGCTATGCGGGTTTCGATGCCGCCGACGCGGTCTCGCTCGCGCCGATGGCCTGGTATGGCCGTGAGGATCTGGCGGCACGCGACGTGATCCCCCTTGCCGTGCTGGAGAAACCGTGTCGCTTCCGCGAAGCGGCGATCGCCGCGCTCGATGCTTCGGGTCGCGCCTGGCGGATCGCGATCGAGACGCCCAATCTGTCGACTTTGCGCGCGGCAGTGGAGGCCGGCCTCGGGTTGACCTGCCGCACGCCTCTGTTTCTGCCGCGCGCCGAACCCCTGTCGGGCAGCGCATTGCCGTCGCTTCCGAAGGTGGCCGCGATCATCCGCCGGGGTGAGGCCACCGATCGCGCGACTTCGCGCCTGCTCGATCTGACGCGCGAGGTGGTGGCCGGGCTTCCGACCGCGGTCCTATGAGCAATCGCAATCGGTTTCGCACCGATCTCGTTGGTCGTGCTGGCCGTGACTTTCTACCCTTTGCGCCTCGCTGATCGGTGTGGTGCCGATCGGACGCGGAAGGATCGCCCGATGGCCGATGGCGAATATGACGACAGTCTCAACACCCAATTCCGCCGGCTTCAGCAAGAGCGCGAGCTGAGCTGGCCGGCCGAGCAGCTTGCGGCCAATGCCGCGCAGCGCCGGGCGCTGCTCGCCGCTTTCGATGCCGAAGCCGTGGTCAAGCCTGGCGATCGGCTCGACCCGTTCGATCTGGTCGGGAGTCGAGGCGAGGCGATCACGCTGGACGGAATCGTAGCGGACGGGCCGGCGATCCTGATCTTTTTCCGTTATGCCGGTTGCCCGGCCGACAATCTCGCGCTGCCTTATTATGACCGGCATCTGACGGCGGCAGCCGGTGTGCCGGTGGTCGCGATCAGCCCGCAGATTCCCGAACGGCTCGACGCGATCCGCGAACGGCATGACCTTCGCCTCGTCGTCGCAAGCGATCCCGACAATCGGTTGGCAAACCGGCTCGGCCTCACCTTCACCCCGATCGAAACCTTCATGCTGCCGCCGGCCGGCTGGATCGGCGAAATCACCGGCACCGGCAGCTGGGAATTGCCGCAGACCAGCGTGCTGATCGTCGATCGTGATCGCATCGTCCGCTTCGTCGCGGTCAGCCCCGATTGGCTCGATCGGGTCGAGGCGCCCGAGATCCTCGCGGCGCTGCGCGAGTTCCAGACTGCACCCGAACGCCTCTCCGCAGCGAATTGAGGATCCCGATGTCGTTCCAGCTTCACCGTCGTCATTTCCTCAGTGCCGGCGCGGCAAGCCTGCTCGCCGCCTGCTCGAAACCACCTTCGGGGCAGAACCAGACCCTGCTGGTCGGCGATCAGCGTGGTGGATCGAAGGTGGTGCTGGAGGCGACGCATGCGCTCGACGCGCTGCCCTACCGAATTGAATGGTCCGCCTTCCCCAATGCCGCGCCCTTGCTCGAGGCGCTCAATGCCGGCGCGATCGATACCGGCATCGGCGGTGATGCGGCGTTCATTTTCGCGATCGGTACGGGCGCAAAGATCAAGGCGATCGGCGCGCAGCGTTACGAGGGGCCGGGACCAGTGATCGTCGTGCGCAGCGATTCGCCGATCCACACGATCGATCAGATCGCCGGCAAGCGTATCGCGACCCCGCGCGGATCGATTTCGCACAATCTGATCCTCGCGGCGCTGGAGGCGCAGGGCAAGCCGCTCGATGCGGTCAAGATCGCGTTCCTCTCGCCGCAGGACGGGCAGGCGGCACTTCAGGGCGGATCGGTCGATGGCTGGGCGATCTGGGATCCCAATGCGACGATGGCGGTCAAGCAAGGCGCCCGCCTGGTGACCGGTACCGACGGTCTCGTCCCATCGTATGCGCTGATGTTCGGCCGCGATGGGGCGATTGCGGATAAACGGCCACTGCTCGCCGATTATCATCGCCGGCTTTATGCCGGATGGGATTGGGCAGCCAAGAACGGCGCGGCTTACGCTGCGCTGCTGGCCAAGGAGACCGGCGTCCCGCTCGATATCTGGCAGACGGTCACCGCGCGCACGCGGCGCCTGCCCGCCCCGATCGACGCAACCCTGATCGCCGATCAGCAGAAGACCGCCGATCGCTATCTGCGCGCCGGGCTGATCCAGCACCGGATCGACGTGACGCCCGGCTTCGATTCCAGCTTTTCCTGAGATTTCCATATACGGCAAGGAGTTGCGATCATGACGAAGCGTCAGTTGAAGCTGGGCCTGGTCCCCACCGGGGTCGGCGGCCCGGGCGAATATAATCGCTGGCTCGATCCCGAAATCCCGGTCGATGCCAGCGTCAACATCGATTGGTATATCGATATCGTGAAGCAGGCCGAGGCGGCGAAGTTCGATCTGGTCTTCATCGTCGACAGCCAGTTCATCACCCCCGATTCGCCGCCGCACTATCTCAACCGGCTCGAGCCGCTGACCCTGCTGTCGGCGCTGGCGGTGGTGACGAAGAATATCGGCCTGATCGGGACGGCGACGACCTCGTACAACGATCCCTACAATCTCGCCCGCCGCCTCGCCTCGCTCGATCTCATCAGCCATGGCCGGGCAGGTTGGAACGTGGTGACCAGCGGCGACGCCGGCACCGCGCGCAATTACGGCAAGGACGAGCATTACGATTACGACACGCGCTACGGCCGGGCGCACGAATATCTGGATGTCGCCCGCGGCTTGTGGCGCTCCTACGAAGACGGCGCGCTGGTGCGTGATCGCGAGACCGGCGTGTTCCTCGATCCCACCAAGCTCCACGCGCTCAACCACAAGGGCCGCTTCTTCTCGGTCGAGGGGCCGCTCAACATCCAGCGCTCGCCGCAGGGCGAGCCGGTGATCTTCCAGGCTGGCGACAGCGATCAGGGGCGCGATCTGGGGGCCGCGATCGCCGACGGCATCTTCACCCACGCGAAGTCGATCGAGCAGGGGCAGGCCTTCTACAGCGACCTCAAGGGGCGGGCCGCGCGACTGGGGCGCGATCCCGATCAGATCGTAATTTTGCCGGGCTTCACCGTCTATGTCGGCGACAATGATCTCGATGCGCGGGAGATCGAGCGACATTACCGGCTGCAGGATCATTCGTTCGAACAATCGCTTGCTGAGTTCGGCCGCGCCTTCGGCTGGCACGATTTCCGCCAGTACGATCTCGACGCGCCGTTCCCGGTGGCGGCGCTGGAGCATGCGAAGAACAGCTTCTTCACCCAGGCCAAACGGATCACCGATCTTGCGGTCGAGCGCGGTTTCTCGCTGCGGCAGGCGGTGGATCACGCACGCACCTTGCGCACCAGCCCGTTCGTCGGCTCGGCCGAGACGGTGGCGAACGAGATCGGCCGCTGGTTCGAAGGCCGCGCGCTCGACGGCCTCAACATCCATGCCGGCCATCCGAGCCAGTTCCGCCGCTTCACGCAGGAGGTCGTGCCGTTGCTGCAGGAACGCGGCCTGTTCCGCACCGATTATGAGGCGACGACCTTACGCGGCAATCTCGGGCTCACGATCCCGACGAACGTGCGCGGGGTCGAACCGCGCGAGCGGGTGGCGGCCTAGGCGACGCAGATCCCCTCCCGCCGTTCGCGGGAGGGGGCGAGCGTTCAGATCACATAGAATCCGTGCGTGCCGTCGCGCTCCAGTTGCGCGACCAGCCCATATTCCCAATCGAGATAGGCCTGCATCGCCGCCGCCGCATTGTCGGTGCCCTCATACGGTCTTTTGTAGCGCTGTGCGGCCGGAATCGGCGGTAGTTCGGACTGAGCGCCGGTTTCCAGCGGGCCGTCGAAGCCGCCATCGAGAACGAACACCTCCCACCCCATCTGCGCGAGCCACGATGCGGTCATGTCTGCGCGCGAGCCGAGATCGTCGGCGAGCAGGATTCGCGCGTCGCGCACCGGGGCGGCCATATCGGTTTCCTGCACCAGTTGCCCGCCGGGATAATGGCGGTAACCGCGGATATGGCCGGCGGCATATTCCTCTGCCGTCCGCACGTCGAAGCGATAGAGGGTGCGGGTCCGATCCTCCGCCAGCACTGTGGCGTCGGCGGGCGAAATGTGCCGGACGCCGGCACGATAGGCGACGGCGCGGGCTGCTGCTCGGCTGTCTTCCGTATCGCCCGGCGCGGCATGGCGATCGGCGCCCTGTTCCAGCGCCTGCCCGGCCAAGGTCCAGCCGATCGTTCCGTTGCGGAGCGCCACGACGCGGTTCTTCACGCCGGCATTGATCAGGGATTGCGCGCCGATGATCGATCGGGTCCGTCCGGCGCAATTGACGATGATCGTCGTATCGGGATCGGGTGCGGCAGCGCCCGCGCGCAGCACCAGTTCGGCACCGGGTGCGCTCTGCGATCCGGGGATGTTCATCGTCGCATATTCGTTCGGGCGGCGCGCATCGAGGATGGCGATGTCGGCCTTCTCCTCGATCAGCGCCGCGACATCCTCGGCCGGGAGCGAGGGCGTATGTCGCCGCGCCTCGACCAGTTCTCCGAACGCCTTGGAATAGGAGTTCACGTCCTGGAACAGTTCGTATCCCGCCGCGCGCCAGCCGGCGAGCCCGTCATCCAGTGCGGCGACGTTGCTGTAGCCGAGCGCGGTGAGCGTCGCCGCTGCGTCGTCGACCAATCCTTCGCCATCGTCGCACAGCGCGATTCGCACGTCCTTGCGGGGCAGGCGGACCGCCGCCTCCAGCGCGATCCGGTCATGCGCCAAATTCGCGGCGAACAACGGATGCCCGGTCGCGAAAGCGGCTTCGGTGCGGACATCGAGGATGGCGATTTCCTGGCCGAGCAGGAGGGCACGGCGGATTTCGGCGGGGGTGATTGTCAGCGGCACGATATCCTCACTTTCGCTCCGCTCTGGTGCCTTCGCTCAGACGACACAATCGAGAGTTAAGCCCTGCTTCATGAGCGCGGCTCATTCTTGGTGCGCCGCTGCGCCTGCGGCATGAAGGCGCACAAAGGGAGTGGGGCATGCGGAAAGTCTTGTTCGCCGGCGGATTGCTCTTGTCTTCGGCGGCCTGGGCGCAGCCCGTTCCGCCGGCCACCGGCGGCAATGCGCAGGGCGATCTTTCGGTCACCATCTATTCCAACGACATCGCTCTGGTGCAGGACGTGCGCCAGCTCGATCTGCCGGCTGGCCGCTCCCGCCAGCCGTTTGCCGATGTCTCGGCTTCGATCCGGCCCGAAACGGTCGGTCTCGCCGCGCCAGACACGGCCGTGGTCGAACAGAATTTCGATTATGATCTCTTGAGCCCGACCAGCCTGATGCAGAAGGCAGTCGGCGAGACGATCACGCTCGTGCGCACCAATCCCGGAACCGGCGTCGAAACGCGCGAGCGCGCGCAGGTGCTGGCGGTCAATGGCGGTGTCGTGCTCGATGTCGGCGGCAAGATCGAAGTGCTGCGCGACGACGGCCTGCCGGTGCGCGCGATTTTCGACAAGGTGCCCGACAGCCTGCGTGCGCGGCCGACTTTGTCGGTCAGTCTCGACAGCCGCCGCAGCGGGGTGCGCCCGGTCACCTTGTCCTATCTGAGCGGCGGGCTCGGCTGGAATGCCGATTACGTCGCCTTGTTCGACGAGAAAGCCGGGACGATCGACGTCCAGGGCTGGATCACGTTACGCAACACCAGCGGCACGAGCTTCGTCAATGCGAAAACCCTGTTAGTCGCAGGCGAGGTCGGATCGGGCAATGAGGGCAATCAGATGCCCTACCGGCCGCGGCCGGTGAACAATTCGATACGCCGCCCCGGCACCGAGACCGCCGCGCGCGAGCAATTGGGCGATTTCTACCTCTATCCGCTGCCCGAACGCACGACGATCGCCGACAAGCAGACCAAGCAGGTCAGCTTCCTCGACGTCCATGGCGCGCCGGCGTCGAGCGGCTACGAATATCGCAGCACCTGGCTCGCGAGCAGCGACAAGCCCGAAAGCGCCGCGAGCGTGCTGACCTTCTCCAATTCGGCCAAGGGCGGGCTCGGCGATGCGCTGCCCGCCGGCACGGTGCGGGTCTATATGCGCGACGCGCGCGGGCAACCGCAATTCGTCGGCGAGAATCGGATCGAGCATACCCCGCAAGGCTCCGAGCTCACGATCCGCACCGGCGATGCGTTCGACGTGAATATCCAGCCCTCGGTGACCGAGCGCACGCGCCTGTCCGCCAGCCGCTGGCGCACGACGATGCGCTATGTCGTCAGCAATGCCCGCGCCCGCCCGGTGACCGTCACCCTGATCCAGGGGGGCGTGCCGTGGTGGTGGGCCGATACGCGCATCGTCGACGAGAGCCTGAAGAGCGAGCGGCGCGACGCCGATACGGCGGTGTGGAAGGTGCCCGTGCCCGCCAACGGATCGGCGACCGTCACCGTCACGTTCGAAACGCGCAACTGATGCTGGCGCCGGCGGTCCTGCTGGCCGTCGCGGCATCGGCAGCGAATGTCACCGTATCGCCCGCGCCCGATCATGTCGCGCTGACCGTCTATCGCGCGCCGTGGCGCGGCGCGCGGGAGGCGATGAACCTGCGTTACCTCAACGGGTTCGCCTTCATCACCGAGACGCGCACCGTCCGGCTCAAGGCAGGGGAGACGGTGCTGCGGTTCGAGGGCGTTGCCGATGGGATCGTCCCGGCCAGCGCGGTGATCGTCGGCCTGCCCGGTGGCGTGGTCGAGAAGAATTGCGATGCGCACCTGCTGTCGCCCGCCGCTTTGATCGACGGCACGCTCGGGCGACAGGTCACCTTGCGGCGGACCGACAAGGCGAGCGGCGCGGTGCATGAGGAGCAGGCGACGATCGTCGCCGGCCCGGCCGAAGGTGTCGTGTTGCAGACCGGGAGTGGGATCGAGACGCTGCGCTGTTCGGGGCTCGGCGAGAAAGTGCGCTACGGCGCGGTGCCCGCGGGCCTGTCGGCACGGCCGGTGCTGAGCGTCACCACCCGCAGCCCACGTGCCGCCACCGCCCGCGTGACCTTGTCCTATCTGGCGAGCGGGTTCGATTGGAGCGCCAGCTATGTGGCGACCCTCGCCCCCGACGCGAAATCGCTCGATCTGTTCGCGTGGCTGACGCTCGCCAACAGCAATCACGGCGTCTTCGCCGATGCGGATGTGCAGGCGGTGGCGGGGCGGGTCCGGCGGCAGGCGGTGCGCGAGGTGATGGCGGCGGCCGCACGGCTGGAGCTCCATTGCTATCCGCTCGGCACGACCACATCGAACCTGCCGTCGTTCGCAGGCGGGCTGCGCGAGGATATCGTCGTGACCGGCTCCAGCATCATGCGGGCGCCGGTGGTGGCGATGATGGCTGCCCCGGCGCCGCCCCCTCCCCCGCCACCGCCCCCGCCGGAAGATCTCGGCGATCTGAAGCTTTACCGCGTGCCCGAACGGGTGACGGTCGCGGCCAACGGCCAGAAGCAGGTGGCCCTGCTCGTGCGGCAGCATGTGGCGTTCGAGACGGTCTACCGATTCGCATTGCAGGAATGGAGCCGCGTCAGCGATCAGCCCGCCGATATCGTCCTGCGCCTGCGCAATGAGGAGAAAGACGGGCTCGGCATCCCGCTGCCCGCCGGCACGACCGCGGTCTATCAGCCGCGCGGCGATACCCGTCTGCTGCTCAGTCTCGGCACGATCGGCGATGTCGCGAAGGGTGAACGCACCCGATTCGCTGCGGGCGTTTCACATCAGATCCTCGCCACGCAAAGCGCGCAGGATCGCGTCCGTACGGTGACGCTCAGCAACGCCAATCCCTATCCGGTGCCGGCCGAGGTCGCGATCGGAGGGACCGGGGATCGACTTTACGTCGATACCAGCGCGCCGCTCGAGCGTATCGATGGTATCCAGACCTGGCGCGCGACCGTTCCCGCCAATGGCACAGCAGTGCTCAGCTACGCGGTACCGAAAGGATAAGGATGCGCTTCCTCGTCACGATCGATCTGTCCAAGGCCGATATTGCGGCCTTCGATCATTATGAGCGGCAGGTCGTGCCGCTGCTGGCGCACTATGGCGCCGAGATGGAACTCCGCGTGCGCTCGCTCGACCGGAAGAGCGAGGTGCATCTGCTTCGTTTTCCGGACGATGCCGCGCATCGGGCCTTTCTGGCCGATCCGAAGCGCCAGGCGATGCGCCCGATCATGGAGGGGAGTGGAGCGACATCGACCGTGGTCGAGGTCGAGCACCTGTAATCCCCGATCGGGGAGGAAGAAGGAATTTACTGGGCCGCGCCCTGGGGCATGCCTTGCGGCATCTGCGGCGGCATCGGGCCGAAATCATGCATCGTGACTTCGAACACCAGCACCGAATTGGCCGGGATCTGCCCGGCCTGGTGATCGCCATAGGCCAGTTCGGGCGGGATCCAGAAGCGGTAGCGGCTGCCGCGCGGCATCAGGGTCAGCGCTTCTCCGAAGCCGGGGATCACTTGGCCGATCGGCATCACCACCGGCTGACCCGGCTTGGTCGCATCGAATTGCGTGCCGTTGGTCAGCGTACCGCGATAATCGATCTGAACGCCGTCGCCGGTTGTGGGCGTCGGGCCCTTGCCCGCCTCGATCACCTCATATTCGAGGCCCGACGGCGTCGTCTTCACACCCGCCCGGGTGCCATTGGCGACAAGGAACTGGGCGGGCGTCATGCCGGTCATGACTGCTTTCTCGCTCGTCTTCCAGGCGGCATAGATGCCGACCAGCACGAACAGGGCGATACCGATCCACAAGGTGGTCACGCCCGCCCGGCTCACCGGGCGTAGCGGAACGGCGGTCACTTTCGACATGTCAGTATCAGGCCTTAGCGGGCCTGGTCGCGCTCGGCGCGCTTGCGCTCCAGCTTGCGGGCGCGGCGGATCGCAGCGGCGCGCTCGCGCGCACGCTTCTCCGACGGCTTCTCGTAATGACGGCGCAGCTTCATCTCGCGATAGACGCCCTCACGCTGCAGCTTCTTCTTGAGCGCGCGAAGAGCTTGATCGACATTGTTATCGCGAACGATGATCTGCATAAAAAAACCCGTATCTCCAAGGCCGCCGACGCGTCCATCAACAGCAATAAGTGATTGTCGCCGCAGGCACTGCCAGCGTCGTGAGCGGGCGCCCCTAACAGGGTTGGCGTGATTCCTCAAGCCGGGATAGTGGAGTCTTCATGACCCGCTTCACCGTCAATGGCGAACCGGTCCATTACAAGATGGACCCGGCCACCCCGCTCCTCTGGGCGCTGAGAGACGCGTCCAATCTGACCGGCACCAAATATGGCTGCGGCGCTGGCCAGTGTGGCGCCTGTACGGTGCATGTCGACGGTGTTGCGCGGCGTTCATGCCAGGTGACGATCGGTGCGATCGAAGGCAGCTTCGTCACTACGATCGAGGGGCTGAGCAGCGATCGCAGCCACCCGGTGCAGCAGGCGTGGGTAGCGGAGAGCGTGCCGCAATGCGGCTATTGCCAGTCGGGTGTGATCATGGCGGTGGTCGCCCTGCTGGCACATACCCCCAATCCCAGCGATCAGCAGATCGACCAGAGCATCACCAATCTCTGCCGCTGCGGCACCTATCCGCGGATCCGCAAGGCGATTCGCCGTGCGATCGAGGCGACCAGCAGCGGCGACGCACTCACCGCGGCGCCGCCGCCCGATATCGACCCGGCCGATGCGGCCGAGGCAGTACCCGCCCTCACCCCGCCACGGACGGAACCCAAGCGCTGATTGCGAATAATCGATCCGCTCATAAGCTTTCTGCACGCTTAAGAGCGAATTCAGCCATCGCTCACGCAGAATTGGTCAAACAGCGTTCATGCCGGAGCATTTCGCTCATCGGCGAGGAGTGATGCCAGATGAACAGGGCTCGTATCAGCCTCCTGGTTGCCGCCGCCGTCGTAGTCGGCGTGCCTGCGCTTGCGTCGGCGCAGGACAATCAGGACCATCGTGAAAATCATGGCGGCGATCGCGGCGGCCGCGGCGCCCCGCCGCCCGTCCAGGATCGCCGCTCGCAGCCGGCCCCGCAGCAGCAGATGCCCGCGCCCCGGCAGGAGGCGCCGCGCCAGGCCCCTCCGCCGCCGCAGCAGCAACAGGTTCCGCAGCAGCGCCCTGCCGGGCAGGGTTACGGCTATCACCGCATGCCCGATGGGCAGCCGGGCCGCGGCGGGCAGGGGCAGCAGCAGTTCCAGCAACAGCAGCAGCAACCCCCGATTCAGCAGGGGCGGCCGCAGGGTTACCAGGATCGCCGCTTCAACAATGGCGGCGATCGGCCCGATAACCGGGGTGGCTACGATGGCCGCCGCGACGATCCCCGCAACGATGGTCGCAATGAGGGGCGGGGCGATTATCGCGGTGGCGATCACCGTGGTGCGCCACCGCCGCCCAATGGCTATCGCGGCAATGACGGCCGCTATGGTGGCGGCCAAGGATGGCAGGGTGGTCAGCCCGGTCGCGACTATGGCCGCCCGGGCCCCAACCGGCCGGCGTGGCGCAACGACTGGCGCGGGGACAACCGCTACGATTGGCGCGGCTGGCGCGATCGGAACCGCCAGCAATTCCATGCGCCGCGCTATGTTGCGCCGCGCGGTTATGGCTGGGGCTATCGCAGCTTCGGCATTGGTTACCGGCTCGACTCGTTTTTCTTCGCACCGAATTACTGGATCAATGATCCGTGGGATTATCGCCTGCCGCCCGTCTACGGTCCCTATCGCTGGGTCCGCTATTATAACGATGTGCTGCTGGTAGATATCGACACCGGCGAAGTCGTTGACGTCATTCAGAATTTCTTCTGGTGATAAGTCGCACATTTCATCAGTATTAAGATGAAGTTCTGGAGCGGTTCATAGTTAAAGCGATAGAGAGGGAACCAGATGAGATTGCCGCATTGGCATCCCATCTGGTTCCACCCGGAGCACAGGAGTATGAGTATGCGTAAGTTTATTCTGACCGGCCTGCTGGCGGCGACGTTAGTGCCGGGCCTGGCCCAGGCGCAGGACAGGGAATTGCGCGACGATCGCCGTGACATCCGCCACGAGCAGCGGGATGTGGATCGCGCGATCCGCAACGGCGCGCCGCCGCATGTGATCCGCGACGAGAGGCGGGACGTGCGGGAAGCCCGTCAGGAATATCGTGAGGATTGGCGCGATCATCGCCGTATGCACCCCAACGTCTATCGCGGCCCGCGCTGGGACGCACCGCGCGGCTATGGCTATCGCAGGGTCGTGGTCGGCTATCGCTTCGATCCGGTCTTTTATGATCGCCGTTACTGGGTCGATCCCTATCGTTACCATCTCCGCCCGGTCGGCGTAGGCCAGCGCTGGGTGCGGTACGGCAACGACGTGGTGCTGATCGATCTGCGCACGGGCCGCGTCCGCGACATCAACTACCGTTTCTTCTTCTAACGCGTGTCAGTAGCGTAGCGTAGGGAAAGCCCGGGCGGGAAACCGTCCGGGCTTTTCTTGTCCGGCCTGGCCGGGCGGGCGATGGAGAGGCCCGTGCGCTATTCAGCTCACCCGCCCGAACGGCAGCAATTGGCGCGCGAGTGCCGCTGCGGCCTTGCCGTCGCCGGCGCGGAGCGGGATCAGCAGAGCCTCAGCGCTGCGCTTGGCGATGCGATCGAGTGGCGTGGGGGCATCGAGCGAAGCGGCGCTTTCGGCAAGCAAGCGCGCACCGGCCACATCATGGGGATCGAGACGGATGCGCATGAGGGCCGCGATCCCGGGGAAGAATGCCCGGTTGCGCCCCATCGCCACCGCCCGATCGAGCGCGCTCGTGCCG
This sequence comes from Sphingomonas sp. MMS24-J13, assembly GCF_044905095.1. NCBI lineage: Bacteria > Pseudomonadati > Pseudomonadota > Alphaproteobacteria > Sphingomonadales > Sphingomonadaceae > Sphingomonas > Sphingomonas sp. MMS24-J13. Next base: position 3,814,885 of record NZ_CP173258.1, on the reverse strand, counting down.
ACGCCCTTTTTGGCGCCAAGCCCCGCACTGGCCAACAATGAGCCCAAATCGGCGATCGCGTCCAAATTCCAGCCCGCGATCAGCATCTGCGCTTCGGGGTCGCGCGGATTTGCGGCAGCGAGCCCGTCGAACAGCCGGCGCGACATCTTGGCATCGCCCGCGTTGCGGGTGAGCTTGGCGCGGTAGCCGATACCGGCCGCATGCTGCATCTGCGCTTCGTAATCCGCAGGATTGGCTGCCAGTTGGGCGGCAGCCGCCGCAATCGCCCGCTTGACCTCGGCGAGCGCGGCGTTCTTGTCGGTGGTCTGGAACGCGGCGTGGGTGAGCATTTCGCGCGGCGTCGCCGCACTGAGGGGGGCAGCGCACAGGATCGCGACCGAGGCGAACGTCGCGAAAAATCGGGTCATTATGGTCTCCTTGGGAGACTTTAAGCGCGCATGGCGGAGAATCGATCCGTTTTGCGGATCAGTCGGCTGTTTTGCTGAGTGCGTCGGCGATCAGGCGTCGGCTGTTGTCGATCCCATAGAGTGCGATGAAGCTGCCCATCCGCGGGCCCTGTTCCGATCCGAGCAGGGTTTCGTAAAGCGCCTTGAACCAGTCGCGCAGCCGTTCCTTGCCGTAGAAGGTCTTGCCGATCTCATAGACCTCGTTCTGGATCGCCGCGGCCGGATCGGCATCGTCGCCGATCGCGGCCAGGCTGGCATCGAGCGCGCGCAACGCCTCGATCTCCACACCCTCGGGCGCGCGCCGCTTCAGCGTCGGGGCGATGAAGTCCCGATGGAGCGCGATCGCATAGGGCACCAGCGCATCGAGCGCGGGATCCGCCGGTGCGCCTGCGGGCAGATAGCGCGCAAGATAGGTGCGGACCTGGTCCGCGTTGGCATTGGCGCCGAGCACGCCGACCAGATTGAGCAGAAGGCCGAAGCTGACCGGCGGGACGCCGGTCGGCACCTTGCCGTCATGGATATGGTGGACCGGATTGCCGAGCTGCTGCTCGGGCGGCTGGGCCGCATAATCCGCCACCGACTTCCAATAATCGTCGATCGCGCGCGGGATCACGCCGATGTGGAGCTGCTTGGCGCGCTTCGGCTCGCGATAGATATAATAAGCGAGGCTCTCCTGCGGACCGTAGGTCAGCCATTGCTCGAGGCTGAGGCCATTGCCCTTGGACTTCGAGATCTTCTCGCCATGCTCGTCGAGGAACATCTCGTAATTGAAGCCCTCGGGCGGCTTCGCGCCGAGGATGCGGCAGATCTTGGAGGACTGGATCACCGAATTGATCAGATCCTTGCCCGCCATCTCGTAATCGACGCCGAGTGCGACCCAGCGCATCGCCCAATCGACCTTCCATTGCAGCTTGGCCGCACCGCCGAGCGCCGATCCGGTCATCACCTCGCCGTCGTTGGGATCGGTCCAGCGAATCGTGCCGGCCTCGGCATCGATCACCTCGACCGGCACCTGCAACACGACCCCGGTCTTGGGATCGACCGGCAAAACGGGCGAGTAGGTTGCGCGGCGTTCCTCGCGGAGCGTCGGCAGCATCACCCCCATGATGGCGTCGTAGCGCCGCAGCACCCCGCGCAACGCCTCGTCGAAGCGGCCGCTGGCATAATATTCGGTCGAGGACGCGAATTCATATTCGAAGCCGTAGCGATCGAGGAAATCGCGCAGCATCGCATTGTTATGATGCGCGAAGCTTTCATGCGTGCCGAACGGATCGGGAATGCGCGTCAGCGGCTTGCCGAGATGCTCGCGCAGCATCGCCTGGTTGGGCACGTTGTCGGGGACCTTGCGAAGGCCGTCCATGTCGTCCGAAAACGCGATCAGATGGGTCGGGATATCCGACAGGATCGCGAAGGCGCGGCGCACGATCGTGGTGCGCAGCACCTCGTTGAACGTGCCGATATGCGGCAGCCCCGAGGGGCCGTAGCCGGTCTCGAACAGGACGGCGCCCTTGGCCGGCGCGCCATCGGGATAGCGCGCAAGCAGCTTGCGCGCCTCTTCGAAAGGCCACGCCTTGGAGGCGAGCGCGATATCGCGGAGCTCGTTTGCCATCTGTTCCCGTACCGTATAACCAAGGGGCGTGCCTTTATGGGAGCAAGCGGGGCGTGGAAAGCGCTTATCCGCCGGCCCGATCCGAGGAGGGCCGCTTGTGGAAATAGTCTCGTCGGACGCGAACCTGCCGGTCCCCTATATGCGGCGGATCAACCGCGTCGCCGAGACGACCCGCTACGTCGCCCGGCCCGGGCTGCGCGCTTTGCCTTCGGGCGCGGGCGCGTTCGTGGCGTTCGGCAGCCTCCAATTCTTTCCGCTCGTGATCCTCTTGTGGGCGATCTGGTGGCCGGCGCCGCGCAGCACCAGCGATTATGAATTCGCGATCGGTTGCTCCGTCGCGCTGGCGGCGCTGGTGGTGGGCGTATTTACCCTGCTGGCGCGCCAGAATCCGGGGTTCCTGCTCGCGGTGATGCGCTCGCCGTTCATCAGCATCATCGTCACCGATCGGCGTGTCCTCTGGACATTGCCCTGGATGCAGCAGCCGCTGATGGACATCGGCCATGAACGCATCCTCGGCGGGGTGCTCGGCCAACTCGATCGCAAGGGGAATGGTCCCGCCGCTTTGGTCCTGGTGCCGGGCGATCCTTGCGCCGACATGGACGGCAATATCCATTTCGATCGGCTGCCCGATGCAGCGGCCTTCGTGGCGGCCCTGCGGGGCTGACGGCAAGCGATCGTGACGATGCGTGAGAGCGACGCGCCGCCGCCTCTGTCGGCGCTGCATGCGACCCATGGCGGCATCTGGCTGGCGACGCCCGACGGCAAAACCCGCGTCATCGGGCGCGGCGAGGCGATCGCGCAGATTTCGGGCACGCCGACGATCCTGATCAACGCGCCTCTGGTCGCCGCGCGGCTCGATCTTCCCGAGATTTCGGGGCTCGATCTGCTCGAACTTTACAGCTTCGTATATCCGGCGCGATTCGCGGTGCCGACACCAGCCGGGTTGGCACGTGCGCTCGGGGTCGCACCGCCCGAGGACGACGGCGCAGCCGCGGCCTTTCTGCATGTCGCAGCAGAGACGATGCTTGCCACATTGGCGGACGCAGCCTGGGCGGAGCGTGAGGGCGCCTGGACGACGGCGCAGGCGCTTGGCCGGCTGCGCTGGCCGTGGGCCGCGCTCGTCGCGCCCCGCATCCCCACCCCCAAACAGGCCGAACGCTGGCTCTTCTCGAAGCTGCCGCAATGGGAGGAGGCGGCCGAGCGACCCGATCCCGTCCCGATCCGGCTGAACGATGCCGGGACGCTCGATACGCTGGCGCGTCTGGTTGGCCGCAATGCCGAGCCACGCGAGGGGCAGCGCGCTTATGCCGTCGCCGCCGCGCGTGCCTTCGATCCGCGCGATCTGGCGGGGCGGCCACATTTGCTGCTGGCGGAGGCCGGCACCGGCATCGGTAAAACGCTGGGCTATCTTGCCCCGGCGTCACTTTATGCGGCCGAAGCGCACGGGCCGGTCTGGGTCTCGACCTTCACCAAGGCGCTCCAGCGCCAGCTCGCGGCCGAAAGCGTGCGCGTCTTCCCGAACGATGCGGAGCGGCGCGAGAAGGTCGTGATCCGCAAGGGGCGCGAAAATTATCTCTGCCTGCTCAATCTCGAGGATGCGCTGCAAGGTGGCTTCCAGGGGCGCGCGGCGATTCTCGCGCATCTCGTTGCGCGCTGGGCGGCGTACAGCCGCGACGGCGACATGATCGGCGGCGATCTGCCGGGATGGCTGCCGACCCTGTTCCGCCGTGCCGGATCGACCGCGTTGACCGATCGCCGCGGCGAATGCGTCTATGCCGGCTGCCCGCATTACCGGAAATGCTTCATCGAACGCGCCAGCCGCGCGTCGGAGAAGGCGGATCTCGTCATCGCCAACCATGCCTTGGTGATGCTGCTTGGCGCACGGCGGATGGACGAAGGGCGGCCGCTGGCGCGGATCGTCTTCGACGAAGGCCACCATTTGTTCGACGCCGCCAATTCGACCTTCGCCGCCGCGCTGACCGGGCAGGAGGCGATCGAACTGCGCCGCTGGATTCTCGGCCCCGAGCGCCAGACCCGCGGCCGCCGGCGTGGCCTGTCCGCCCGCCTGCTCGATGTCGCTTCCTATGACGAGGAGGGGCATCGCGCGATCGAGCAGGCCTCGGCCGCGGCGCGCGAGCTGGTAGGGGATGGCTGGCTCGGCCGGCTGGCAGAGGAATTGCCGCTCGGGCCGCTGGAAAAGTTGCTCGCAGCGGTCCGTACCACCGCCTACGCGCGGGCGAGTGCGGCCGATGCCGGTTATGGCATCGAAACCCACGCCGCCGAACTCGACGCGGCGATGATCGAGGCGTCCTTGCCCGCGATCGAGGCGCTCGAAAATCTCGTCCGCCCGCTCGCGCGACTGCGCCAGCGGCTGCAAGCGGTGTTGGAGGACGCGCCCGACTGGCTCGATACCGCTGCCCGCGCGCGGGTCGAGGGGGCATTGTCCGGCCTCGTCTATCGCGGGCAATTGCTCGCGGCATGGATTGCGTTGCTGTCACGGTTGGGCGGGCCGGCCGATCCCGATTTCGTCGACTGGCTCGCGGTCGATCGGGTCGAAGGGCGCGAATTCGATATCGGGTTGCATCGCCACTGGCTCGATCCCACCCGTCCGCTCGCCGATACGGTGCTCAAGCCCGCGCATGGCGTGATCGTCACCTCGGCCACCCTGCGCGGCGGCGGCGATTGGGGGGTGGCCGATGCCCGGAGCGGCGCCACGCATATGGAACGCGAGCCGATGCGTTTCGCGGCCACCTCGCCATTCGATTATGCCGCGCAAGCCGAAGTGCTGATCGTCACCGATATCAAGCGGGGCGACACGGCCGCCTTGGCGGGCGCTTATGCCCGGCTGATCGAAGCGTCGGGCGGGGGCGCGCTCGGCCTGTTCACCGCGATCCAGCGGCTGCGCGGCGTTCATGCCCGCATCGCCGATCGGCTCGCGCGTGAAGGGTTGCCGCTTTACGCCCAGCATGTCGATCCGATCGATACCGGCACATTGGTCGACATCTTCCGTGACGACCCGCGTGCGTCGCTCCTCGGCACCGATGCACTGCGCGACGGGGTCGACGTGCCGGGTCAATCGCTGCGGCTGGTGGTGATGGAGGGCGTTCCTTGGCCGCGCCCGACCGTGCTGCACAGCGCGCGCCGCGCGGCCGGCGGCGGCAACGCCTATGACGATCGCATCGTCCGCGCGCGGCTGGCGCAGGCATTCGGCCGGCTGATTCGCCGCGCCGACGATTCGGGCACCTTCGTGCTTTTGTCAGCGGCAACGCCTTCGCGCCTGCTCGATGCCTTCCCGCCGGGGGTAGCGGTTGTGCGGGTCAGTCTTGAAGAAGCGGTGCAGCACATCGCATCCCGGCTTCCACCCGACGGCGCTTTGCGGCATCAGGCGGCTGTCGCGACGCAACCGGGGTAGAAGATGAAGCGGCTGACGCTCCTGCGCCATGCCAAATCTGGCGAAGACCTGGCGGCCAGGCGGGATTTCGATCGCCGGCTGAACGGCAAGGGCCGCCGCGCTGCGCGTGCGATAGGCCGGCATATGCGCGACAATCAACTCGCCTTCGATCGGGTGATCGCTTCGCCCGCCGCGCGTGTTGTCGAAACGGTCGCGGAGGTCGGTGCCGGCTATGGTGCAGGGCTCGATCCGGCCTGGGAGCGGCGCATCTATCTCGCTTCAGCCGCAGAACTGCTCGATCTGGTCCACGAATTGCCTGACGGCGCCTCGAGCCTCCTGCTGGTCGGGCATAATCCTGGGCTCGAGCAACTCGTGCTACTGCTTGTTCCCGATCAGGCCGACGATGTCGTGCGCGATCGGGTGGAGGAAAAATATCCGACCGCAAGCCTGGCCGAGATCGCGCTCGATGTTGCGCACTGGGCTGATGTCGCGCCAGGCTTGGGCCGGCTCACCCGGTTCGTGCGACCCCGCGATCTGGATCCGGCGCTTGGCCCCGACAGCCCGGAATGACAGGGCCGTTTGCCATGGCAGCGTACCGGTCAGGCCAGGTGGATCAGGCCGTAGACCGCCGAGCAAAGGATCATCAGGCCCGTAACCGCGGTCACGAACTCGACCATCATCAGACGACCTTGCATCATAACTCTCCCCGGATTGTTCGATCGGATGCCAGAAAGCCCCAAAACGGGGGTAAATGCCAATCCGGTGTTTTCCGTAGGGGGCGTCCGGTCGTGCTACCGATCGTCAGGCTTGTGCGTTGGTCGTCCCGATATCGAACAGGAGATCGTCATGGCCGGTGAAGACAAAAGCGACGCGGAGAAGAAGGAATCCGCCGACGAGATCAAGCGCCTTGAGGTCACGGACCATGCGCCGCGCGGCGGCGCCCATGGCCGCGAGGATGACGAACGCCTGCACGAGGCACCCCCGCCGCTACCGAATTGATGCGGGGCCGATGATCGAGGGCGATCGGTCCGAAGCAAGCATCGACTGCCGAAGGAGAATCCGTCACATGTCTGCCACGCGCGAGGCCCTGAACCTGGATGACCTGCAGGGCATCCTGAACGCGACCATCGACGATAAGCTTCATGAACGCGGCCTTCCGGTCGCGTGGGGCTACGTCACCCTCATGCCGCGGATGATCGTGCCCGAAGGCGAGTGCAACTGGACATATGATTGGGAAGAAACCGATACCGAGGCCGACGATGTCGCGCGATCGGTGATCGAGGGCTTCAAGGATCGTTATGATGTGCTTCCGGGATAATCGGCCCGCGCCGGGCGGCGAGAGCGGGTGACGTTATCCCTGATATTCGGCCGCTGCGATGATGCCGCTTGGTTGGGGCGCCCGCGGAGGGAGGCGAAAATATTCTTTCCCCTCAAATCTTTATGCGTGGGCGCTGCGTAACTTCCGACGGGCGATGGGGCCTTTCGGAGTAAATATATGTTCAAGCCAATCACCGCGCGAACCGTTTTCATCGCGATTGCGGCCGCTTCGCTGAGCCCGGTCCTGTCCGCGTCCGCCATGGCCAACCCGATGGTCGGCGGGGCTGCCATGTATTCGAACAAGACCATCGTCGATAACGCCGTGAACTCGAAGGACCACACCACGCTGGTCGCGGCCGTCAAGGCCGCCGGCCTGGTGGACACATTGTCGGGGCCCGGGCCCTTCACCGTCTTCGCGCCGACCAACGAGGCGTTCAACAAACTTCCGGCCGGCACGGTCGATACGCTCGTGAAGCCCGAGAACAAGGATATGCTCACGAAGATCCTGACCTACCATGTCGTCGCGGGACGCATGACGTCGAAAGACATCATGGCAGCGATCAAGGCTGGCGGCGGCAAGGCCATGCTGACGACTGTGCAGGGTGAACCGCTCACCGCATCGATGATGAACGGCAAGCTGGTGCTGACCGATGCCAAGGGCGGCATGGCGACTGTTTCGATCAAGGACGTGATGCAATCGAATGGCGTGATCCACGTCGTCGACACGGTGCTCATGCCCTGATGGTATCGTTAGCTAGCCCGGCGTCGGCCTTCCGGATGGTCAGGCCACTTTGATACGCACTTGGCCGCGCTGGAGGACCCCGGCGCGGCCAAGGCGCTAGATGCGGACGTGCGGTGCCGAAATCGGCCGTCGAGCCCGGAGCGATTATCGCAGCTGCTCTGCCAGGAAATCGACGAACACCCGGACTCTGGCCGGCGTCGTCGCGCCGCCGACAAATACGGCGTGGATCTGTTCGACATCCCCCGGATTGAACTCCTCGAGGAGGGGCACGAGCGCGCCCGTTGCGATTTCGCGCGCGACGCTGAACGCGCCGACCCGGGTGATCCCCACGCCCGCCGCCGCCAACTGCCCCAATGTCTCGCCATTGTTCGCCTCGATGCCGCCCGCGACCGCCAGGGTGAACGCCCGCCCGTTTTGCTGGAACGGCCAGATCGGCTCGGCACGACGGAAGGAGAAGCTCATGCAATTGTGCCGGTGCAGATCTGCCGGCGTCTTCGGCGTTCCCATCCGCGCCAGATAGTCTGGCGATGCGACGATCACGCGCCGCGTCTCTCCCAGCTTGCGCGCGGTAAGCGAGCTGTCCGGCAGCGGGCCGAATTGCACGGCGACGTCGGCCTCGCCAGCGGCAATATCCACCAGCGCGTCGCTCAGCGCGATATCGATGAGGATGTGCGGGTAGAGCGCCGCGAACCTGCCCAGTAACGGCACGATGCACAGGCGCCCGTGGGACAGAGCGGCGCTGACCCGCAATCGTCCCCGCGGGGCGCCTTGGTCCGCAATCTGCTGCTCGGCATCGTCGAGGTCGGCCAGAATCCGTCGGGCGGACTGAAGGTAGGCCTGGCCCTCCGCCGTCAGGGAAAGTGCGCGCGTGGACCGCAGGAGAAGGCGCACGCCCAGCCGGTCTTCCACGCGGTCGATCGCCCGGCTGACTGCGGACGGACTGAGATCGAGGACGCGCCCTGCCGCCGAGAAGCTCCCTTGCGCGACGACCGTCGTGAACAATGCCAGTGATCGGGCACGATCCGCACCACCTGTCAGCTTTGCGTCCACTGCACAAATCCTCAGCGCCGGGCGCCCCTAGTTCGCTTTTGGCGGGGGCTCCATCTGTGCGCCAACGTAGCAGTGAAAAGGTGGACAATGGAATATCGGCAACTTGGCGCGTCGGGGCTGCGCGTGCCCGTACTCAGCTTCGGGACCGGCACCTTCGGCGGAAAGGGCGCGCTGTTCGAGGCCTGGGGTAGAACGGATGTCGCGGGGGCGCGTCGCCTGATCGACATCTGCCTCGAAGCTGGCGTCACCCTGTTCGACACAGCCGATGTCTATTCGGCGGGTGCGGCGGAGGAGATCTTAGGCCAAGCGGTCAAGGGACGGCGCGAGGACGTGCTGCTCTCGACCAAGGCTGGCCTGCCGGTGGGCGATGGCCCGCAGGATTGGGGAACGTCCCGCCCACGGCTCATCCGTGCGGTCGAGGGGGCCCTGCGCCGGCTCGGAACCGATCATATCGATCTGCTCCAGCTTCATGCCTTCGACGCCTCCACACCCACCGAAGAGCTGATGGGAACGCTCGATCGGCTGATCGCCACGGGCAAGATCCGGTATGCCGGAGTCTCCAACTATCCCGGCTGGCAGCTCATGAAGGCACAGGGCGTCGCCGATCGCCATGGCTGGTCGCGTCTCGTCGCCCATCAGGTTTATTATTCGCTGATCGGCCGAGCCTACGAAGCGGAACTGATGCCGCTTGCCGTCGACCAAGGAATCGGCGCGCTCGTCTGGAGTCCGCTTGGGTGGGGCCGGCTGACCGGCAAGATCGGTCGCGATCGACCGTTGCCGGCGGAAAGCCGCCTCCACGAGACCGAACAGTTCGCGCCACCCGTCGAAAGCGAACTGCTATATCGCGTGATCGACGCGCTCGAGGCCATCGCTGCGGAAACGGGGAAGACAGTGCCCCAGATCGCGATCAACTGGCTATTGCGCCGGCCAACCGTATCGTCCGTAATCATCGGCGCGCGCAACGAAGACCAACTGCGGCAGAATCTCGGCGCGGTCGGTTGGGAATTGACCCCGGAGCAGGTGGCGGTGCTGGACGCGGCCAGTGACGTGCTGCCGGCCTATCCTATCGCGCCGTATCGCCAGCAAGAGGGGTTCGCCAAGCTGAACCCGGCCCTGGTCTGAGGGTATCATGAAACTCAATCCCGGGCTGATCGCCCTCTCCATCGGCGCCTTCGGCATTGGCGTCACCGAATTCGCGCCGATGGGTCTGCTGCCCGTCATCGCTGGCGATCTCGGCGTCTCGATTCCGACCGCCGGGTTGTTGATCAGTGCCTATGCGCTCGGCGTGGTCATCGGCGCGCCGCTAATGACCCTGACGACCGCGCGCATGCCGCGCCGGACCCTGCTGATTGCCCTCGCCGGCATTTTTACCATCGGTAACCTGCTTGCGGCGGTGTCCGGCAGTTATGGCATCCTGCTGGGTGCCCGTCTGGTCACCTCGTTCAACCACGGTGCCTTTTTCGGTGTGGGATCGGTGGTCGCCGCAAGCCTGGTTCCGCCGGAACGCAAAGCCGGCGCCGTGGCGGCCATGTTCATGGGGCTGACCATCGCCAACGTCGTCGGCGTGCCGCTGGCGACCTGGACCGGCGCCCATCTCGGCTGGCGCGCCTCCTTCTGGGGGATCGCAGCGCTCGGCATTGCGACGATGGCCGCGCTGCGCCTTACCTTGCCACCGCTGCCGGCCGCCGGCGGTGGCGACTCCATGGCGGAACTTCGCGTGCTGGGGCGCGGTCGGGTATTGGGTGCGCTTGCGCTGACGGTCGTCGGGTCCAGCGCCATGTTCACCGTCTTCACCTATATCGCACCGATCCTGCGGGGCGCGACCCACGCCTCCCTGGGCTTCGTGACAGCGATGCTCGTCCTCTACGGTGTCGGCCTGACCGTCGGAAACTGGCTGGGAGGCCGCTTCGCCGATCGGTCCGTCGATCGGACGCTGATCGTCACGCTCGTCTCGCTTTCCGTGATCCTCGCGCTTTTCGCGGCCTTCATGGGCCAGGCCATAGCGGTCATACCATTGACCTTTCTCTGGGGCGTCGCGAGCTTCGCGCTCGTGCCGCCGCTGCAAGTTCGGGTGATGACCGCCGCCGCCGATGCACCGCACCTGGCATCGGCGGTCAATATCGGCGCCTTCAATCTCGGCAACGCGATCGGTGCGGCGCTCGGTGGTGCGGTCATCGCCGGCGGCTATGGCTTCCCGGCCGTCGCCTTCGCGGGCGCCGTCACGGCCGCAGTCGGTCTGTTCGCCGTCATCATTTCGCGGCGCTTCGATCCGGCGATTACCAAGCCAGTTTCCGCGGAGGGCTGTAAAGCCGGCTTATCGTCGCTCGTTGCCTAAAAGTGGGCCTTTGTGCACGACCCATGCGGTGGCAGTTATGCGCCCAATTGTCTCTGTCCATCGGTGCAAGCGACAATCCTGCAAGCGGTCACTCGCTCATGTCGTGGATGCAGATGGACGCCGGAATGGCCGTGACCGGTCTGCCCGTCAGCTATCCAGCGGCGTTCAACCGATCGGCTGGCAACTGCAAAGGTTGGGCGTTGCGAACGCCGACGCTGCGCCCTGCCGACGCGAACGGCCCGAGCGTCCACGTAGCATTGCGGTTGGTAGGCAGGCACATTCGCTGGCCGGCTCCCCCGGACGAGCAGCGCGGTTCCGCGAGGGGCATTATGACCGCTCCAGCATCGAGCCGGTCTCCAGGAAACGCTGGTGCCATGACAGGGCCTCGCCGGGCAACGATGGCGATTGCAGCCCGTAGGAGCCCTTCAGCGCCCGGGCGAAATAGTCGGCAAGCGCTGGCCGGTAATCGGGATGAGCGCATTTCTCGATGATGAGCCTCGCGCGCTGCTTGGGGGAGAGGCCGCGCAGATCGGCCAGCCCCTGTTCGGTCACGATCACCTGCACGTCCTGGGTGATATGATCAACGTGGCTCGCCTGGGGCACGATTGCCGAGATCGCGCCACCGCGTGCGGTGGACGGCGTCATGAAGATCGAGACGTAGGCGTTGCGCGCAAAATCGCCCGAGCCGCCGATGCCGTTCTGAATGCGCGATCCCATGATGTGGGTCGAGTTGACGTTGCCGTAGATGTCGGCCTCGATCAGCCCATTCATCGCGATGCAGCCTAACCGGCGGATCAACTCGGGATGGTTGCTGATCTCCTGCGGGCGCAGGATCATGCGGTCGCGATAACGCGCCATGCCCTCGTTGATGCGCAGCGCCGCCTCCGGGCTGAGCGAGAAGGCGGTAGCCGAGGCGATGTCGAGCCGGCCGGCGTCGAGCAAGTCGAGCATTCCGTCCTGGATCACCTCGGTATAGGCAGTCAGGCCGCTGAACGGCCCTTCCACCAGCCCGCCAAGCACGGCGTTGGCGATATTGCCGACTCCCGACTGGATCGGCAGCAGGGTCGCGGGCAGGCGGCCGACTGCCACCTCATGGCGCAGAAATTCGAGCAGATGGCCGGCGATCGCCTGGGCACTTGCGTCGGGCGCGGCGAAGGGCAGGTTACGATCGGGTGCATCGGTCTCGACGATCGCCACGATCTTGTCGGGGTCGCAGCGCAGATAGGGCTCGCCGATCCGGTCGCTGGCGCGGACCAGCGGAATGGGGATGCGGTGCGGCGGCAGCGCGGTGCCGTAATAGATGTCGTGCATCCCCTCCAGCGCGGGATTCTGCCAGCGATTGATCTCGAGGATCACCTTGCTCGCCCGATCGAGCCACGTCTTGTTGTTGCCGACGGAGGAGGAGGGGATCAGACTGCCGTCGGCGCGTATCCCGGAAACCTCCACGACGGCGGTGTCGAGCGGCCCCAGGAAGCCCTGCCACGCCATCGGCGCGACCTGGCTCAGATGCATGTCGAAATAGTCCATCTCGCCGCGATTGATCTTCTCGCGCGCGATCGGATCGGAATTGTAGGGTAGCCTGAACTCGATGCCGCCGGCCTTGGCGAGCGCACCGTCCAGTTCGGGGCCGGTCGAGGCGCCGGTCCAGACACGAACGCGGAACGGGCGGCCGGCGGCATGCTCGGCCTCGATCCGTGCGGCAAGCGCAAGCGGCACCGCCTTCGGATAGCCCGATCCGGTAAAGCCGCTCATGCCGATGGTCGTGCCCGATGCGATGAGCGCCGCCGCGTCGGCCGCGCCCATGATCCTGCCGCGAAGCTTTTCGCAAGCAATCCGTTCGTTCATTTTCCTGCCTCCGTTCCGGTCTTTTCCCACCCGCCGCCGAGCGCGAGGAATACGTTGATCTGGCGATCGATCAGCGCTCCGTGGCTGGATGCGAGCGTCGCCTCGGCCTCGGCCAATTGGGCTTCGGCGGTCAGCACGCTCAACACGTCGGTGCGGCCGAAGCGGAACAGGCGGTTCGCCTGGTCTGTCGCATGCGCGGCGTCGTCGCGCGCCTTTTCGAGCGCGCGGTCGCGGTCGATCTCGCGGGCATAATCGGTGAGCGCGGTTTCGGTCTGGCGCAGCGCCTCGATCAGCGCCGCATCGAATTGGGCTGAGGCTGCCTCGGCCGTGTCTCCCGCCGCGGCGATGCGGGCCTTCTCGAGCTTGCGGTTGGGGAAGATCCACGAGACCATCGGCCCGGCAAGGCCGCCGAAGCTCGCGGGATCGGTGAAGGCCGCGATGGCGTTGGCGAAGCCCATCGATCCGGTGAGCGTCACCTGCGGGTAGAGCTTTGCCGTTTCGATGCCGATGCCGGCGGTCGCGGCGGCGAGCCGGCGCTCGGCCGCACGGATATCGGGGCGGCGCTGGATGAGCGCGCTGCCGTCGCCGATCGGGATCGGCTGGCGCAGCATCGGCGGGGCGTCGCACGTTTCCAGCTCGCGCGGATAATCGGCGGGCGGGCGGCCCATCAGCGCGGCCAGCTCGAACAGCGAGGCCTGGCGGGTGGCGAGGATCGCGGGAATCGCCGCCGCACTGCGATCGGCGGCGGTGCGGGCGCGGGTGATGTCGAACGAGGTGCCGCGCCCGCCCTTGGCCAGGCGCTGCATCGAATCGAGCGTCCTGTTCTGGATGTCGATCACGTGCCGTGTCGCCGCCAGCGACACGTTGGCCGAGCAGATGTCGGCGTAGCTGCGCGCTACCGCCGCCGCGATCGTGACGCGCACCTGATCGCGCGCCGCCTGCACCGCCTCGGCATCGTCGCGCGCCGCCTCGATGCCCCGCTTGATGCCGCCCGCCAGATCGAGCGGATAGGCGATCGAGGCGTCGATCAGGTAGCTGTAGGGCAGATCGAGCGGCAGGGTGAGCGTATAGCCGCCGACGCGCGATGCGAAGGCGCCGGCCTCGAGCCTTGTCTGCACCGTGCGCCCGGCCTCGACCTGGCGCACCACCTCGCTCGCGCGGCGGAGATTGGCATCGGCCGCGCGCAGGCTGGCATTGGCAGCGAGCGCCTCCTGCACATAACCGTCGAGCCTTTTGTCCTCGTAAAGAGTCCACCAATGATCGGGCAGAGGCGCTTGTGCGAACGCGTCCTCATGGCCGGCGGCGAACAGACCGTGCGCCGCCGGCGACCTGGCGATGGCGGTTTGCGGGCCGTGATAATCCGGCCCGGCCGTGCACGCCGCGACGAGCAGAGCCAGCAGCGCGGGAGCGAGCGCTGCACGCATGGAGCGCCTGCCGCTCATTTGGCTGCCGGCCGCGCTGCGGCGGGGGCCGGCCCCACCGGGGCCAACGGCAGCTCGGGCAGGATGGTGATGGTGGCGGTGCGACCGGCGATGAGCTGGGTGCCGGCCGGCATCCGATCGATATGGATCCGCACGGGAATGCGCTGGGCAAGGCGGACCCAGGCGAAGGTGGGCTGCACGGTCGGCAGCAGGTTGCGGCTGTCGGTGCGCTGATCGTCGGCGATGCCTGCCGAGACGCTGTCGACATGCCCCTCCACGTCATGCTCGTCGCCCATAAGGCGGATGCGCGCCTTGTCGCCGATCTTGATGTGGCGGAGCTTGGTCTCCTCGAAATAGCCCTCGATGCGGATCGAATCGCTGTCGACCAGCGCCATGGCCTGCGCGCCCGGCGCAAGATAGTCGCCGGGATGGAGATCCAGATTGGTGACGGTGCCGTTGACCGAGGCATGGATCTCGGTGCGGCGCACGTTAAGCGCGGCGGTGGCGCGGGCGGCCTCGGCCTGGGCGAGTGCGGCGCTCGCCGTCTCGACCTTGGCGACATTCTGCTCGTGGGTCTCGGTCGCGACGAGGTCGCCGAGCGCGAGGTCGCGCTTCGCCTCTCGCCGGGCGAGATCGAGCGCGGCGCGCGCGCCGGAAATAGCCGCGTCGGCCTGCGCCAGCGCGGCGGCATAACGCGGACGATCGACCACGAACAGCAATTGCCCCGCTTTCACCGCCTCGTTGTCGCGCACGAATACCTGCGTGACGAGGCCGCCCACATCCGGAGTAACCCGCACCACGTCGGCGCGGACATGGCCGTCGCGCGTCCAGGGATTGGTCTCGTAGCGGCGCCACAGCCAGAGCGCGACGAGCGCCGCGAACAGGACGACGATCAGCGTGGCGGCCCAGCGTGCGAACGGGGCGAGGAAGCGGGTCATGGGTGGATTCCCAACGGCATCGTGAGCAAGGCGAGAAGGCCGAGCAGGAGCATGAACAAGCACAGGTCGACGAGCGGCCGGTACGCCACCAGCCGGTACACGCCGACCAGCGAGAAGAACCGCGTCAGCAGCCCGGTCAGCACGAGCGCCGCCAGCGCGAGCAGGAGCAGGGCCGGCAGATAGACGCCACCGATCGAAACCTCGCCGATCATGCGCCCGTCCCGACATAGGCGGCGGCCCGCGGATAGAGATCGCGGCGCAGGCTCGTCAGCGTCACCAGCCCTGCGCGGCGGCGGCCCGGATCGGGATCGGCGGCGAAGGCGGCAACCGTGCCATCAATCTCGCCAAGCAAGACCGGGCCCGGTGCGTCGGGGCCGGACCTGGCCAGCCTGGTAAAATGCCGATCGATACCGGCCAGCGTCGCGGCGATAGCGGTCTTCTCCTCCGACGTGCCTTCCGGCGCGAGCGCGCCAAGCTGCCCGGTCATCATGCCGACGCGCAGATCCTTGAGCGCGTCCTGCATGGGCTCCCCGTCATCCGTTCCGGCGGTCGTGAGGCGCGGAATAAGCAGGCCGACCCGATCGAGCATCCGGCTGATCCACGCCGCCCCTTCGCCGACCTGCCCGCGCGCCTGGCGCGCGACATCCTGCCAGCCGCCGCGCAGCAGACGGGCCGCGCTCTGCTCGGTCCCGATGGTCTGGAACAGGCCCATCGTGACGGTGGCGAAGGCGATGCCGATGAACTGGGCGATCGCGCCGTTGAGCGAGGCCGGATAGCTGTCCTGATAGACCGCGTTGAAGCCGACCGTCTGGGGAAAGCTGATGGCGATGCCGATGCCGATCGCCGCGGTCTGGGGCGTGCCCATCACCGCCCCCATCAGGAGAAGCATCGGCGCGACCGCGGCCGCCAACGTGACGAAGTCGGTCGTGCGCGGCAGGATCGCATAGCCATAGACGATCGCCATCACGAGCCCGAAGGTGGAGCCGAGCTGGACCCGCGCGATCGTGGGCCCGGGATCGTCGAGATTGGCGAACAGCGCGCAGCAGATACCCGCGATCACCAGCGCCCCGCCGCCGTCGGGCCACGCGGTTGCGATCCAGAAGGCGGAGCCGAGTGCGATCGTCGCGAAGCTGCCGAACGCATCGCGCAGCGCCAGCCCGCGATCGCGATGCAGTGGGCGCTCGCCGGCTGCGGCCAGCATCTCGCCGACGCGCGGGGAAATGGGACGCGCGCTCGGCGAGCGGATCTGGTCGCGCAGATCATGGCAATCGCGCAGCGCGGCGATCAGGTCGCCGATCCGGGCGAGCAGGTTGAGCTGCAGCATGTCGCGCCAGACGAGGCTAGCCTCGTCCGGCGCGGACGCGATCGGCTCAAGCGATTGCGCCTCGGCGATCAGCGCCGCGCCGGTCTCGCTGCGATCGGGGTGCGCAAGGCCGTCCGCTATCCAGGCGCCGGTCCGGTCCACCAAGTCCTGCACGGCCGGCGGCACGCCCCCCTCGCACGCTTGCAGCTCTGCCAGCCGGTCCTCCACCGCGCTGGCGAGCGGGAGCAGAAGCGAGATCTGGTGCTGAAGCGCGCGCACCGTCCGCACGCGCGGCAGCAGCCGGGCGGTATCGAATGGCAGATGGATTGAGAGCAGGTGCAGCTCCAATATGTCGAGCGCCACGCGCCGCCGCCGCCGGCCGAGCGCCGCATCGCGCATTCCCGCCAGCGAGGCCCGCGACCACGCGCTCGCATCGTCAAGGACATGGTCGATGCGCTGGAGCAGCCGCGCCGTGATCGTTCGGGGAAAGACCATCCCGTGGATCAGGCCGGCGCTCAGGATACCGATCGTGATCTCCTGCACGCGCAGGATGGCGGTGGTGAAGATCGTGCCCGGCGCCTCGACGCTCGGTATGCCGATGATAGTCGCCGTATAGCCCGCCAGCAGGAAGATGTAGGAGCGCGGCGTGCGATCGAGCAGCGAGAGATAGAGGCAGAAGCTCAGCCACAGAGCGAGCGCGCAGACCAGCACCGCCGGTTCGTTGACGAAGCTCGGCACCAGCGCGACCGCGGCGGTGGCGCCGAGGATCGTCCCCATCAGCCGGAACACCGCCTTGGACAGCACCGCGCCGGCGAAGGGCTGGGCGACGATGTAGGAGGTCGTGACCGCCCAATACGGCCGGATCAGTCCGATCCGGAGCGCCACATAATAAGCCAGCATCGCCGCCACGAAGCATTTGACCGAGAAGAGCACGGTCTGGCCGTCCTCGATCTTCACGGCGCCGCGTCCCGCAAGCGCGCGATGCTGCGGCTCAGCCGGGTGAGCACGCTGTTGGCCGTCGCGAGATCCTCATCGTCCACATCCGCCAGCAGGGTCGCGCGCAGCGCAGCGAAGCTCTGCTCGATGCGTCCCGCCAGGGCACGGCCCTGCTCGGTCAGCCGGACGTGATTGGCGCGGCGATTGCCTGGATCCTGTTCGCGCGCGATGAGCCCCGCCGCCTCGAGCTGGTGCAGCCGCCGGACGAGCGAGGCGTCGCTGATGTCGACCAGATCGGCCAGCGCGCCCTGCTGGATGCCCTGCGGAGTCCGGCTGACGTGCACCAGCACCCAGCCGTTCGCATCGGACAGGCTTAGCTCGCTCAGGGCCGCGTCCGCTGCCTGCCGCCAACGGCGGGCGAGCGGCAGCAGGTGGCGCGCGAAGGCGGCTTCCGCCGAAAGTCGTTCCTGAACCATTAGCCGGCTAATGGTGATTCTGCGCTCCCGAAGCAAGGGCTTCGAGCGCTTTAAGAAGCGCCATCCCCTTCGGCGGCGGGACAGTCGTTCGCCGCCGCCGAATGCGCATCGTCCGTCAGGGCTAGGCAGCGGCAAGCTTCTCCTGCCGGGCGGGAGCGGCGACGTTCTCGAAGTCGATCACGATGCGGCCTTCGATCTCGCCGCGATGCATGCGGGCGAAGATATCGTTGATATTGTCGAGCGTGTCGGTGTGTACGGTCGCGTGGACCTTGCCGGCGGCGGCGAAGTCGATCGCTTCCTGCAGATCGAGCCGGGTGCCGACGATCGAGCCGCGCACGGTGATGCCGTTCAGCACGGTGTCGAAGATCGACAGCGGGAAATCGCCCGGCGGCAGCCCGTTGAGCGACACCGTGCCGCCGCGCCGGACCATGCCCATGGCCTGCTGGAACGCCTTGGGCGAAACGGCGGTGACGAGCACCCCCTGCGCGCCGCCTATCTCCTTCCTGATGAAGGCGGCGGGATCGGCGTGCAGTGCATTGACGGTCAGTGCGGCGCCCAGCTCTTCGGCAAGCTTGAGCTTGGCATCGTCGATGTCGACCGCAACGACGTTGAGCCCCATCGCCTTGGCATATTGCACCGCCATGTGGCCGAGGCCGCCGATGCCCGAGATCGCCACCCAGTCGCCCGGCTTGGTGTCGGTGACCTTGAGCCCCTTGTAGACCGTCACGCCCGCGCAGAGCACCGGCGCGATCTCGACGAAGCCGACATTGGCGGGCAGATGGCCGACATAATCGGGATCGGCGATCACATATTCGGCAAAGCTGCCGTTGACCGAATAGCCGGTATTCTGCTGCGCCTCGCACAAGGTCTCCCAGCCGCCCAGGCAATGCACGCAATGGCCGCAGGCGGTGTAGAGCCACGGCACCCCGACCCTGTCGCCTTCCTTCACATGGGTGACGCCCGATCCGACCGCGACGACATGCCCCACGCCCTCATGGCCCGGAATGAAGGGGGGATTGGGCTTGACCGGCCAGTCGCCCTCGGCGGCATGCAGATCGGTGTGGCAAACGCCGGTCGCCGCGATCTTGACCAGGATCTGCCCCGGACCCGGCATGCGTACCGTCACTTCCTCGATCACGAGCGGCTTGCCGAATTCGCGAACGACGGCGGCCTTCATGGTTTTCTGCATGATCTTTCCTTTCGAGAGCGATGCGTCAGAATGCGGCGTCGATGTCGACGACGTCGATCAGCTTGTGGTTGACGAATTCCCTGATCCCGAGCCCGAGTAGCTCGCGCCCGTAGCCCGAGCGGCGTACCCCGCCGAACGGCAGGTCCGCCTTCACCATCGTCGGGTGGTTCACGAACACCATGCCGGTCGAGATCTTCTTCGCCACTTCGGCGCCATGCTTGGTGTCGGAGGTGAACACCGACCCGCCGAGGCCGAAGGGGGAATCATTGGCGATACGGATCGCATCCTCCTCGTCCCTGGCACGGAACAGCATCGAGACCGGGCCGAAGAATTCCCAGTGGCGCGCGGGATTGTCCTCGCCGATGTCGGTCAGGATCACCGGCTGTACGAAGGCGCCATGGTTGGGCGTCTCGGGACCGACGGGGATCGCCGTAGCGCCATGCTCGATCGCCTGGCGGACCATGGCCTTCAGATCGTCCGCGGCCTTCTGCGACGAGAGCGGGGCGAGCGTCGTGTCGGGATCGAATGGATCGCCCATGCGCAGCCCGGCGACGCCCTTGGCGTAACGATCGAGGAAGGCCTCATAGATTTCATCGGCGACGATCATCCGCTTGGACGAGACGCAGACCTGCCCGCCGTTCCAATGACGGCCGAACACCGCCCATTTCACGGTTTTCTCCAGGTCGGCATCCTTCAACACGACGAAGGCGTCAGCACCGCCGAGTTCCATCGTCGATTTCTTGAGGGCCTTGCCGGCGATGGCCGCAACGCTCGCGCCCGCCGCCTCGGAACCGGTGAGTGCCACGCCATGGACGCGCGGATCGGAGAGGATCAGCTCGACCTGGTCGTGGCTTGCATAGAGGTTGATGAACCCGCCCGCGGGCAGCCCGGCGCGCACCATCAGCGTCTCGAACGCGGCGGCGCATTGCGGCACATTGGCGGCATGCTTCAGCAGTATCGTGTTACCGGCTGAAAGCTGCGGCGCGATGATACGGGCGATCTGGTAGTAAGGGAAATTCCACGGCTCGATCGCGAGCAGCACGCCGAGCGGCTCGCAGACGAGCGTGGCGTCGCCCTCGGCCGGATCGGCGACGGGCAGTTTCTCCGGCGCGAGCAGCCGTTCGGCATTGTCCGCATAATATTCGAAGATCGCCGCCGAAAGCTCGACCTCGGCCCGCGCCTCGCCGATCAGCTTGCCCATCTCCAGCGTGAGCAAACGGGCATAATCGTCGCTCTCCTTGCGCAGGATATTGGCGGCATCGCGCATGATTCCGGCCCGCTCGGCGAACGGGGCCTCGCGCCAGCTCCGGAAGGCGGCGTCGGCGCGCCCGATCGCGGCCGTGACTTCGGCATCGGTCGTGGTGGGGAATGTCTTGAGCGTCTCGCCGGTATAGGGATTGGTGGTTGCGAAGGTCATGCCGGTTCTTCCTTGCGGCGTATTGCGATCGATTGGCGGACAGCGCCTGCAATAGGTCGGCGCGCCGTCATGTCCGTCGGCTTTCGGGGGGCAGGAAGCGTGGCTGACGACGCCCAATGACCGATCCGGAGAAGGCCGCGATATGCGGACTGTTACGTAGCGTGTCCGACCGGCGGCCCCGACAGGCCCTCAGGCGTCCATGTCGTGCAGCGCGCGAAACGCGCGGTAGAGGACATGCGGGTCGCGCTCGCCCTTGAAGACCGACGGCGGATCGCGGTCGAGCCCCAACAGTCGATAGGCCGCGGTCTGCGCGGACCGTACCGAATATTCGACGGTGAACACGACGTCGTCCGGCTGCTCGCAAAACTGGCCGGTAAAGGCGAGGTTGCTCCACCCCTCGGGGATCACCTGCGGACGGTCGCCCTGCGCGCGACGCAGGAACTGGCTGGTGATGAACGGCATCATGCAGGGGATGCAGGTCGCCCCCTGCAGGAGCGCGGCGGTCCGGTCCGCCGCGCCGAGATGGCCGATGATCTCGGTCATGATCTCACGGCCGCTGCACGCCGCCATCGGCTTGGCCACGAAATTGCCGGGCTTGTCTACGGAGAGGCCATAACCCCAGAAGACCTGCACGTCCTCCGGCTGGCCGATGAAGTGCGGCTGGTGCGGCAGGACGATCGAGGCGAGCCAGTTCGATTGCGGGAAGGTGATGAGACCGCCCTCGCCGGGCACGTTGCCGGTGAGGTCGCGGACGAGGCGGAAGAAGTCCGGGCTGCGCAAGGTCGTCGTGAAGGACAGCCATTTGGATTCGTCGACGTGATCGGCAAAGGCGGCGGGGCGGCCGAATTCGGGACGCCCCGCGGCGATCCGGTCCCACAAGGTCCACGCGCCGCCATCCTGCCTGGTGCCGAGCACGGCTGCGTGGTCCATGCCGCCGAGGCTGGATCCCTCGGTCATCGAGCCGAGCGTCACGATCACCTTGTCCGTCTCTTGCAGCAGGATCTCCGCATGGACATGCGTGCGCCGGCACAGGATCCGTTCGACGCGCTTGCCCTCGGGGCCCTCGCCGGCGACGAGATCGGTTACCTCCACGCCCAGCTCGAAATCGACGCCGCGGTCCTTCAGCCATTTCTCGAGCGGCCGGACCATCGAATCATATTGGTTGTAGACCGTCCGCATGATGCCCTGCAGCCGGTTGAAGCCCGCCACCATGTGGGTGAAGCGCACGAGATAGCGCTTGAACTCGACCGCGCTGTGCCACGGCTGGAAGGCGAAGGTCGTGCACCACATGAACCAGAAGTCGGTTTCGAAGAAGGACGGATCGAACTGATCGGCGATGCTGGTGTGGCCGAGCATCGCCTCGGGCTCGATCGCGAGCCGCTCCAAGGTCAGGATGTGCCGCTCGCTCAGCCCGAAGGCCGGGGCATCGACGCGGTGACCGTCGCGGAACAGGCGCGATTTGGACGAGGTCTTCATCGTCTCGTTCCAGGCGAAGATCTCCTGCGTGACCGTCCGGCTCTCGTCGAGCGTCGGGATCGACGAGAACAGGTCCCAGGTGCACAGATATTTGCTTTCGAGCATCCGGCCGCCGCGCAGCACATAGCCATCGGCGGGCGTGCCGGCGCCGTCGAGGCTGCCGCCCAGCCGGTCCAATTCCTCGAGGATGGTGATGTCGCGGCCGAGGACGTCGCCGTCGCGGATCAGGAACGCGGCCGCCGCGAGCGAGGCGATACCGCCGCCCACAAGATAGAAATGACCTTGCCGACCGCTTTCGGGATCTCCCGAGGCCGGCTGCACCGCTGATCCAGACATGCTTGCTCCTGACATCGCACCAAGCCCACCCCGGCTTCCGTCGCTCCCTGCGCCCACGGCACGCCCCGACAAATCGGTATAATTACGCAGTGCCGACGCGATGAACGGCGCCTAACCCACCATTCGACGGCATGACGCGCCCACGGGAAAGGAAACCTATCATGGCGGAGTTGGGGCGAGCGCAGTGGGAATTGGGCGGCGACCCCTTGGGCTTGCGGCATGCGCGCGGATGGCTGATGGCACTCGGCGCGGCGCTGGTTCTGCTGGGGCTGTGCGCATCGGCCAACCTGCTCCTCGCGACGATCGCGACGATCTATTATGTCGGCGCAATGATGTTGGTCGGCGGCCTGCTCCAGATCGTCCATGCGTTCGGCACCCGCAAATGGGGCAGCGCCGGCCTCTGGACGCTGAGCGGCCTGCTCTATCTGCTGGCGGGGCTTTCCGCCTTCCTCGATCCGCTGTTCGCGGCGGCGCTGCTGACTCTGCTGCTGGCCGTCTCTCTGGGCGTCTCGGGATTGCTGCGACTGTGGATGGCGTTCGGTACCGAGGTCGCCGGCCGGGGTTGGGTCGCGGTTTCGGGTATCGCGAGCATCGTGGTCGCGGCGGTGATCGGCCTCGCATGGCCGGTCGCCACGCTCTGGATCCTCGGCCTGATCCTGGCGGTCGATCTTCTTTTCCAAGGGGTGGCGCTGCTGATCGTCGGCCTCTCGATGAAGGCGTCGAGTGCGCGCTGACCCGGTGTAACCTGACGCACCGCCCCGACGGAGGGGGAAGCGTAGGGTCCAGGTGGTCGGCATCGATCATCTCGCGATGCGGATAGGGATCTCGCGCAACGAAGGTCTTCTACGATCAGGTTCCGGGCGTCATGGCCCCCAGCCCGAATAGGAGTTCGGCGAGGTCGTCGGCTGGAAGAATGGCAAGACCATGTTCTGGGTCACGCAGACCGATGCGGAGGCATCGCCACAAGCACAGCGCTGACAATATCGGCCATCACTGATCGTGAAAGCTGCGAAGGCTTATATGCTGCTTGGTGACCGGGGGCACCGGGATCGAGCGGTTTCGTCGCAACGAACTGGCGCGCTTTGCTGGCTTGCGAACTTTGGCACCTGACATTGTCAGCGCCATCGCCGATGGGCCGGCAGCTCGCCTCGCATCGCTTCGTCATGGAAGGCCGCGCCCCACGGGCCCAGGCAGACGTCCGCAAAGCCTCGCAAATACGGGTAGAATTTGAAAACCCGGCTCCCGCCTGGGAAAACCCACGACATTCGAGAGTGGATGGTGCCGCCTACAGGACTCGAACCTGTGACCCTCGCATTACGAATGCGATGCTCTACCAGCTGAGCTAAGGCGGCGGGGCGGGGGCGCGTTACCAGCGGGATCGGGTGAAGACAAGCGTCTAGCACGTCGGGGGCTCGATTGGCTTTAGGGCTTTCCGTGCGCCGTTCAATTCTGCTGTAGTATATGCGGGTTCGGCAAACCCGGCGTGCCGCTGGCCCTATTGCTCGCGCGGTTGCCGACGATGCTCCCGCTTGAAGCACCACATGGTTCAAGGCGACATGGTTCAAGGCGGCATGCGACGGCGGGCCGAAGGCGCGATCCTCATCGCGGCATGGGGCTGCCTTTCTCGAGAGAGACTGTGGCGCCGCCGCTGGCGGCGAGGGGCCAGGCGCGGCGATGCCGGGCGATGAACAGCTTGGGTGCTCGCGACGGGTTGCCGCCCGCCGCCGGGCGGAGCATAGGCGCCCGCAATGGGGGCGGGTCTTTAATGGCGACCGGCATCGTTCGGCACCGCAGCAGGAGCAGGATATGGACGGCGACACCCTTGTGCCGGTGGCGGCAGCAGCCGCCGAGCAGGCGATCGCGCGCGCCCTGATCGAAGGCGCCCTTCCGGGCGAAACCGACGGCTTCACCGATCGCGCGCGCGCCGACGCGGCTGCCTTCGTTGCCGGCGCCGCCGCGCAGCGCCAGCCGCGTCTTCCCGCGCTGGCGCTGGAATCGACCGGCGGCGACGGCGTGCAGCGGCGCATGCGGCTGGCGGTCGTCAATGACGACATGCCCTTCCTGGTCAATTCGGTCGCCGCGACGCTCGCGGCGCACCAGATCGACATCCACCGCCTGCTCCACCCCGTGCTGGCGGTGCGGCGCGATGGCGAAGGGCGGCTGGTCGCGGTGCTGGGCGACGATGCCAGCGGCGAGCGACGCGAATCGATGATCTATATCGAGGCCGATCGGGTCGACGCCAAGCTGCGCCGCGCGCTGGAGGCCGATCTGATCGCGGTGTTGGCCGACGTGCGCAGCGCGGTCGACGATTGGCCGCGCTTGCAATTGTCGCTCCGCGATGCGGCGCAGACCCTGCCCGATGGGGAAGGCGCGGCCCTGCTGCGATGGTTCCTCGAACGCCACTTCACCCTGCTCGGCGCACGCACCGAGGCACGCGACGGCAGCAGCTCCGCCGAACTCGGCATATTGCGCGATCCGGCCGGGGCGCCGCTCTGGCTCGATGCCGTGCGCGAGGCGGCGTTCCGCTGGTTCGAAGGCGGCGGCGAGGCGCCCCTGGTGATGAAGAGCGATCGCCAGGCGACCGTCCACCGCCGCGCTCCGCTCGATCTGCTGGTGGTGCCGGTCCGCTCGGGCGGCCAGGTGACCGGGCTTTCGATCCATGCCGGGCTGTGGACCAGCGCGGCGCTGAGCTCGCCCTCGGCCAAGGTGCCGGTGCTGCGCGCGCGGCTGGCCGCGATCGAGGAGAAATACGGCTTCGATCCGTCGGGCCACGCGGGCAAGGCGCTGCGCCATGCGCTGTCGGCGCTGCCGCACGACGTGATCGTCAGTTTCTCGCCTGCCTGCCTGGAGATGGTGGCGCTGACCGCGATGAGCCTCGCCGATCGGCCGCGGCCCAAATTGGTGTTGGCGGCGGGGCCGCTCGAACGCCATCTGGTCGCGTTCGTGTGGCTGCCGCGCGAGACTTTGTCGACCAAGCGGCGCCAGGCGATCCGCGACATGCTGGAGCGCGCGGCCGATGCCAAGGTCTCCAGCTGGGCGCTGGATCTGGGTGAGGGCGAGCTTGCGTTGATCCGCTACACGCTCGATCTGCCGCCCGCGGCGGTCATCCCCGATGCCGCCAAGCTCGATGCGACGCTGGAGACGATGCTGCGTGGCTGGGCGCCCGCACTCGAACTCAAGCTCGCCGAGACGATCCCGCCGGCGCGTGCCGCCCGGCTCACGCTCGATTGGGCCGATGCCTTCCCCGTCGATTATCGCGCGCGCTGGACGCCGACCGACGCCGCCGCCGACGTGCAGCGCCTGTCCGCGCTCGAGGGGCCGGCCGCCCGCGCGGTCGCGCTCTATCGCAACCCGATCGACGAGGCGGTTCGGTTGCGGCTCAAGACCTATCGCCTCGGCGGGCTGATCCCCTTGTCCGAAGCGGTGCCGGTTTTCGAGAATTTCGGTTTCGTCGTGCTGGAGGAAATCCCGACTCCGCTCGGCGGCGGATCGGCCGGCTATATCCACGAATTCGTGCTGCAGGCGCATGATGCCGCCGCGGCCGAAGCCCTGCTCGCGCGTGCCGAAGTCGCCGAGACGGCGATCGCCGCGGTGCTGGAGGGGGCGGCCGAGAACGATGCGTTCAACGCGCTGTTCGTTGGCGCCGGGCTCGATTCGCGCGATGTCGTGCTGGTGCGGGCATGGTTCCGCTACCTGCGCCAGACCGGCCTGCCTTATGGCCTGCAGACCGTCGCCGCGACGCTCGGCCGCGCACCCGACGCGGTGCGCGCGCTGATCGCTTTGTTCGATGCGCGCCACGATCCCGCCAGCACGCAGGACGATGGCGAGGCCAGGGCCGCGCTCGATGCCGCGTTGGCCGGGATCAACGCGATCGAGGATGATCGCATCCTGCGCCGCTTTGCCGGCGTGGTCTCGGCCATCCTGCGCACCAACGCCTTCGCGCCCGGCGGGCGTGAGGCGCTTGCCTTCAAGCTCGAATCCGCGAGCGTGCCGGCGCTGCCCAAGCCGCTGCCATGGCGCGAGATCTGGGTCTATTCGCCGCGGGTCGAGGGCATCCACCTGCGCGGCGGGCCGATCGCGCGGGGAGGCCTGCGCTGGTCCGATCGGCGCGACGATTTCCGTACCGAGATATTGGGCCTGATGAAGGCGCAGGTCGTCAAGAATGCCGTGATCGTGCCGACCGGCGCGAAAGGCGGCTTCTATCCCAAGCAATTGCCGCCGTCATCGAACCGCGACGCATGGATGGCGGAGGGGACCGAAAGCTACCGCATCTTCATCCGTGCGCTCCTGTCGGTCACCGACAATCTGGTGGAGGGCGCCGTCGTCCACCCCGAGGGCGTGATCATCCGCGACAGTGACGACCCCTATTTCGTGGTCGCCGCCGACAAGGGTACGGCCACCTTCTCCGACGTCGCCAATGCGATCGCGATCGATCATGGTTTCTGGCTGGGCGATGCCTTCGCCAGCGGCGGCAGCTATGGTTACGACCACAAGGCGATGGCGATCACCGCGCGTGGCGCGTGGGTGTCGGTCCAGCGCCACTTCCTCGAAATGGGCGTCGACGTGCAGACCGACCCGATCAAGGTCGTCGGCTGCGGCGATATGTCGGGCGACGTGTTCGGCAACGGCATGCTGCTGTCCAAGACGCTGAAGCTCGTCGCGGTGTTCGATCACCGCCACATCTTCCTCGATCCCGATCCCGATCCGGCGAAGAGCTGGGCCGAGCGCAAGCGGCTGTTCGAACTGCCGCGCTCATCCTGGGCGGATTATGATGCCGGCCTGATCTCCGAGGGCGGCGGCATCTATCCGCGCACGCAGAAGGCGATCCCGCTCTCGCCGCAGGTCAAGGCGGTGCTGGGCGTCGATGCCGACACGCTCGATCCGTCGGGGCTGATCGCGGCCATTCTCAAGTCGAATAGCGACCTGCTCTGGTTCGGCGGCATCGGCACCTATGTGAAGGCCAGCGCCGAGAGCAATGCCGAGGTCGGCGATCCCGCCAACGACGCGCACCGCGTCAATGGCGGCGAGATCGGCGCGAAGGTGATCGGCGAGGGCGCCAACCTCGGCGTCACGCAGGAGGGCCGGATCGAGTTCGCGCTCAAGGGCGGGCGGATCAATACCGATTTCATCGACAATTCGGCCGGCGTCGATTGCTCGGACAACGAGGTCAACATCAAGATCGCGCTCAACCGCGAGATGATCGAGGGCCGGCTGCCGCTCGAGGAGCGCAACGCGGTGCTCGTGTCGATGACCGACGATGTCGCGCATATCGTGCTGGAGGATAATCGCCTCCAGACGCTCGGCCTGTCGCTCGCCGAGCGCGGCGGGGCGGCGGCGGTGCCGTCGCAGATCCGGGTGATCGAATTGCTGGAGGCGGCCGGCCGGGTCGATCGCGCGGTCGACGGGATCGAGAGCAATGCCGCCCTGCTGCGCCGCGCGCAGGAGGAACAGGGCCTGACCCGGCCCGAACTGGCTGTGATCCTGAGCCATGGCAAGCTCGCGCTGCAGGCGGCGGTCGAGGCGAGCGATCTGGCGGCCGATCCGCTGTTCGTGCCGTTGCTCCACGCTGCCTTCCCACACGCGATGCAGGCGAACTTCGCCGCCGCGATCGACGCGCACCGGCTGAAGGGCGAGATCATCGCCACCAAGGTCGCCAACCGCGTCGTCAACCGTCTGGGGCTCGCTGCCCCGTTCGAGCTGGCGGAGGAGGGCGGGGCCAGCATGGCGCATGTCGCCTCGGCCTATTTCGCGGTCGATGCCATCTTCGCGCTCGAGGCCTTGTTCGCGGCGATCGAGCAGGCGGCGATGCCCGAGACGACGCGGCTGATGCTGCTCACCACCACCGGGCGACTGGCGCGACTCCATGTCGCCGATGTGCTGCGCGCGGTGCCGGGCAACCTGGCGCCAGGCGCGCTGGCCGATCGGCTGGCGCCGGGCGTCAGCCGGCTGCGCGAAGGGCTGGATTCGCTGCTCAAGCAGGAGGCGCGTTCGGCGGCCGGCACATTGCGCGCGCGGATCGCGGTCGATGGCGCGCCGGCGGGGATTGTCGATACGATCGTCGAGCTGTTCGAACTCGACGGCGCGATCGGTACCGCCGCGCTGGCGGCGGAACTGAACGGCGACGAACTGGCGATCACGCAGGCTTATGTCCGGCTCGGCGAGGCGCTGGGGCTCGATTGGGCGCGGACGGCGGCGTTGCGCTTCCAGCCGACCGATGCGTGGGAGCAATTGCTGGCCGCGGGGCTGGTCCGTGATTTCGAACAGATGCGGCTCGATTTCCTTGCGCGAGGCGGCGGGGGCGATCCGATGGCGCTGGTCCAGTCGTGGCTGGCGGCGCACGACGATCGCGTCGCCCAGTTCCGCGCGCTGGTCGATCGCGGTCGCCAGACCCCGAACCCGACCGCGGCGATGCTCGCGCAGATCGCGGCGGGGGCGAGAGCACTGCTGGCGCGGTAGCGGGTCCTAACCGGGCCGGGACGAAGCGAAGATCAGTTCCACCAGCGCGTGATCGCTGGGCTTGTCGACATCGATCCCGGCTTCCGCGAACGGCAGCGCGATCGGCTGCGCGCGGAAGCCCAGCCGTCGTCCGGCGATCCGCATCGCGCCGGCGAGCGTGATCAGCCGCGTCAGGGCCAGCACCGCGAGCAACGGCCCGAAATGCCGGATCAGCTTCAGCGCCTTCTTGCGATCGCGTTCGACCTCGCTCCACGCGATCAGGGCCTTGCGGGCGTCGGCGGTGCGCAAGGCGAAGAGGTTCGCCCCCGTCCATGCCTCGCCGCGGAAACGCAGCCATGTCCTTCGGTTGTTCGGATAGGCGGCAAGCAGGGTGTTCTGCCCGACGACGCCGACCGCCACGTCTGCGTCACCGATCCCGGCGATCATCGCCTCGATCATCTCGACCCGCAGCAAAGGATGATCGGCGGTCGTCAGCAGCACGGGCCATGGCGCAGTGACGGTTCCCGCGATCGAAGCAATGCTGGTCGCGATCCCGGAGGTCGAGAGCGCGGTGGTGATGCGCGGTTCGTCCTTGATCCACGCGCAATCGCCGACGAACAGGACATCGGGCTGCTGCGCCACGATCACCACCCGCTCGATCGATGGCGCCGCAAGCAGGGTCTTCGCGACGCGCGACAGCATCGCTTCGCCTGCGACCGGCACCAGCGCCTTCCAAGTCTGCCCGAAATGCGCAGCGAGCGGATCGCTGCCGGGCCGCTGGCCGGCGAGCAGGATCGCGGTCCAGCCGGTCATGCGAGCCAGCTTGTGACCGGGCGCCCGATCGATCGCATGAGGAAGGCCTGCGCGAGCTGGACCAGATGGACTCCCAGCGAGACGATCGTCCAGATCGCAACCGCCTCCAGCCCCCAATCGGGCCGGCCGATCGCGAGGAAGGCGAACAGGATCGGCATGTTCGGGTTACGCCTGGCGGTGATCAGACGGAACTGGCTGTCGAACCGCCGCCAGACATGGATGTGGATCCCGAACAGGCCGATGAACGCCCCCTCGATCAGCCTCTGCACGACATAGCCGCCGACGATCGCCGCCATGCAGGCGCAGAACACCGGATCGGGTAGCGGCCGCCCATAGGCGACCAGCCCCACCCCCCACGCATACCACCAGAAAGGCGGGTGGATCAGGTCGATGCCGTGATCGAAGATATTGCCCCACCATGACGAGGTGATCGTGCAGCGCGCGAGCTTGCCGTCGACCGTATCGAGCACCATCATGATCAGGCCCGAGGCGAGCCCGATCCAGTAGAGACCGTACCAGAAGGCGACCGTTGCGAGCACGCAGAAGACCGCGCCGATCGCGGTGATCTGGTTGGGCGAGAGCCCCCAGCGCGCGGCCAGCCGGGTCAGGTGGAACGCCCATTCCGGCCACAGATATTTGGTCAGGACGTCGGTCACGCCCTTGTACGAGCCGAGGTACGAGGCGCGCTCGATCGCGGGCACGGTCGCAGGCGTGAGCCGCTCCATGAACGGCCGCTCGCGTTTGCGCAGCGCGTGATTTTCGATCTCGGCTTCTTCCTGCACGATGGGGATCAACGCGCTCGGATCGGGGGCTTCCGGCGTGACGTGCGCGATCACCGGCACGCCGCCGCGTGTCACCGCATAACCCGGCCGCCCGGCCATGATGCGCAGCCAGGCCGGATCGAACACGTAACCCAGATCCACCAGCAGCGCCGAGCCATCGACGGCCGTGCCCATGGGCAGGCCCTGCGCCACGCAAATCCGGCGCAGCCGCTCGGCGTTGGTCATTCCCCAGATCAAAGTGTCGTTGCTTCCGATCGGCAGGACTACGAGGCCATCGGCGCTCATGGCCGTTCGGGCCCCCACGCCGCCATGAAACTCCGCACCGCCGCCGCGACTTCGGCGTCGGGATCGACGCCCTGGACGATGCCGGGACGCCATAGCCGGTCGAGATAGCAGCCCGCCTGGCACAGGGCGATGAACTGGCGCGCGGCGATCGCGGCATCCCCCTCCCGCAGCCGCCCGACTTCCATCTCCTCGCTCATATAGCGGGCCAGGCGCGCACGCACGCGATCGGGGCCGCGATCGGCAAAGGTGCGGCCGAGCTGCGGGAAGCGTTCCGCCTCCGCCACGATCAGGCGATGGAGCGCGAGCGACGAAGGGGCCATGATCTTGCGCAAAAGGATGCGGCCGAAGCGGCTCAACGCGGCTTCGGTGCCACCCGTCGGAATAAGCGCCCCGTCCAGCTCCTCCTGAAAATGCGCGATCTTGCTGTCGAGCACGGCCGCGAATAGTTCATCTTTCGACGGGAAATAGCTCCACAGGGTCGTCTTGGAACCACCCAGTTCGGCGGCGATCGTCGACATCGATGTGTCGGCGAAACCGCGATCGAGGAAGGAACGTTCGGCCACCTCGAGGATTGCGCGACGGCGATCCGCTTTGCGCGCCTCGCGTCGGCCAGGGTTACAACTCAAATCCATATGTGATACTATATAGTACGCTTTTCGGTTGACAAGGGGCGACCCCACGCCCACTTCCGGCTTCGCGTACGCAACGGTACAGGTTCCCCGATTCAAATGCAGCCCCGTTTCGCCTCCCTGATCGCGTTCGGCGCGCTGTTGCCATTGGCGGCATGCGCGCCCGATCTGGGCAAGGCTCCCGCGCCGCGCACGGCCGCGAGCCTCGCTGCCACGCGCAGCCTTCCTGCGGAAAATGGCGCCTGGCCGGGCGACGGCTGGTGGAAGCGCTATAACGACCCGCAACTCGATACGCTGATCGAGGAGGGGCTTGCCGGATCACCCGACATCGCCACCGCCGCGGCTCGTCTTGCGCGGGCCGAGGGGCTGGCACGCGCCGCCGGGGCGAAGACGGGGCCGACACTGAACGGATCGGGCAGCGCCACCGGCATCAAGCAGATCACGAGCAGCGGACTGCCCGATACGTTCAGCCTGAACGGCTGGCCGAATATCGAGGCAGTGTCGCTGCGTGGCGGCTTCGATCTCGATCTGTGGGGCAAGAACCGCGCAGCGTTGCGCGCCGCGCTGCAGGATCGCGATGCTGCGCGTGTCGAGGCCGCGGAGGCGCGCATCACGCTCGCCTCCGCGATCGCGCAGGCTTATGCCGATCTCGCCCGCCTCTACGCCGAGCGCGACACCGCCGATCAGGCGTTGCGGATCCAGATGGACACGGCCGGCCTCGTGACCGATCGCGTGCGCAACGGGCTCGATAATGAAGGGCAGCGCCGCCAGGCCGCCGCCCAGGTGCCCTCGGCGCGCGCCGATCTCGCCGCGCTGGACGAGCAGATCGCGATCGCGCGCAACCAACTCGCCGCGTTGATGGGCGCCGGCCCCGATCGCGGCCTGGCGATCGAGCGGCCGAAGCTCGCCGGCCTCGCCCCGCTCGCCTTGCCGTCCTCGGCCGGGATCGATCTGGTCGGGCGCCGTCCGGATATCGTCGCGGCGCGCGCCCGGGTCGAGGCGGCCGGCGAACGGATCAAGGCGGCGAAGGCGGCTTATTATCCGGATATCAGTCTGTCGGCGCTGCTCGGCTTCCAGGCGATGAACATCCCCAATCTGGTGAGCGGCAGGATCGTCTACGCCACGGCCGGCCCGGCCATTTCGCTGCCGATCTATGACGGCGGCAAGCGCGACGGCGATTATCGCGTGTCGCGCGCGGATTACGATTCCGCCGTTGCCGATTATGACCGCACGCTCATCCAGGCGCTGCAGCAGGTCGCCGACGCGGTCGCCAGCCGCAACGCATTGTCGGCGCAGGCGCGCGAAGTCCGCGCCTCGCTCGCCGATAGCGAGGAAGCGTTCCGCATCGCGCGGTTGCGCTACAAAGGCGGACTCTCCACCTATCTCGACGTGCTCGTCACGGAGCAGGCGCTGATCGTCGCCCGCCGCCGTGATGCCGACCTTTCCGCCCGGGCCTTCACCCTCGATGTCGCTTTGGTGCGCGCGTTGGGTGGTGGCTTCGCCGGCGCCTGATTTCGCTTAGGAAGAACAGATGGCCGATCAGCCCGATCCCGCACCCGCCGCGCAGGCCGCCGAGGCCGAAAAGCGTGTCCTGATGCAACAACGCCGCCGCCGCTGGCTCACCATCCTGGTGGTGGTGGTCGTGGGCGTCGGCCTGCTGGCAACGCTCTACCATTTCGTGATCGGCGTGCGGCACGTGTCGACCGACAATGCCTATGTCGGGGCCGATACTGCGCTGGTGACGCCATTGGTGGCGGGTGCGGTCGAGAGCGTACGCGTCGCCAACACGCAGGCGGTGAAGAAGGGCGATATCCTCGTTACGATCGACCCGTCCGACGCGCGGATCGTCGCGATGCGCGCCGAGGCCGATCTCGCCGCGGCCGAACGCCAATATCGCCAGACCAGCGCCACCGGCAGCGCGCTCGAATTGCAGGTCGCCGCGCGCGGCAGCGATGTTGCCCGCGCCCAGGCCGAGGCCGAGGTGGCACAGGCCGCCTTCGACAAGGCGAAGATCGATCTCGAACGCCGCCAGGCGCTGGCCAAGGAAGGTGCCGTTTCGGGCGATGAACTGACCGCTGCCCGCAATGCCTATGCCGCCGCCAAGGGCCAGATGATCGTCGCCCAGGCATCGATCGCGCAGGCGCGCGCCAGCCAGGGCTCCGCCCAGCAGAATTACCAGGCGAACCAGGCGTTGGTCAGCGGATCGATCAACGACAATCCCGATGTCGCCGGCGCACGCGCGCGGCTCGCCGCGGCCAAGCTCGATCTCGAACGCACCGTCATTCGCGCGCCGTTCGACGGCGTCATCGCGCAGCGCAGCGTGCAGGTCGGCCAGCGGGTCGCACCCGGCAATGCGATCATGACGGTGGTGCCGCTCACCGCCATGTACGTCGATGCCAATTTCAAGGAAGGCCAGCTGCGCAACGTCAAGATCGGCCAGCCGGCGCGGCTGACCTCCGATCTCTATGGCAGCGGTGTCGTGTATCACGGGAAGGTCATCGGCCTTGCCGGCGGTACCGGCTCGGCCTTCGCCCTGATCCCGGCGCAGAATGCGACCGGCAACTGGATCAAGGTGATCCAGCGCCTGCCAACCCGCATCGCGCTCGATCCCAAAGAGTTGGCCGATCATCCGTTGCGCGTCGGCCTGTCCATGTCGGTCACGATCGACGTCGGGGGCTGACCCGTGGCCGAAGCGCAGGCGCCCACCTTCACGCTGCGCCGAGCGATCGCAGCGGGCGGCATCATGGCGATGTCGAATTTCATGGTGGTGCTCGATACGTCGATCGCCAACGTGTCGGTTCCGCATATCTCGGGCAGCCTCGCGGTCGCGCCCGATCAGGGCACCTGGGTCATCACCTCCTATTCGGTCGCGGAGGCGATCTGCGTCCCGCTGACCGGCTGGCTGGTCCAGCGCTTCGGCGCGGTCCGCACCTACATCGCCTGCATGATCGGCTTCGCGCTCTTTTCGATGCTGTGCGGCGTATCGGTGAGCCTCGGCATGCTGGTCGCCGCGCGCGTCGGTCAGGGGCTGTGCGGCGGCCCGATCATGCCGATCACGCAGACCCTGCTGCTGCGCGTCTTTCCGCCGAAGCAGCGCGGTACCGCAATGGGCCTATGGGCGATGACCACCGTCGTCGCGCCCGTTGCCGGCCCACTGCTCGGTGGCACGATCAGCGACAATTGGTCGTGGCACTGGATCTTCTTCATCAACATCCCGATCGCGGTGGCGTGCGTCACCGGCGCGATCCTGATGCTCCGCCAGGTCGAGACGCCTACCAACAAGGTGAAGATCGACTTTGTCGGGCTGGTCCTGCTGGTGGTATGGGTCGGTGCGCTCCAGATCATGCTCGATATCGGGCGCGACAACGACTGGTTCAGTTCGGCCAAGATCCAGGCGCTGGGTATCGTCGCCCTGGTCGGTTTCGCTTTCTTCATCATCTGGGAGATCACGGCAGACCAGCCGGTGGTGAATCTGCGCGTGTTCCGGCATCGCGGCTTCACCTTCGCGGTGATCGCGCTCGCCTTGATCTACGGAACGCTCTTCTCTTCCGTGGTGGTGACGCCGCAATGGTTGCAGGGCGCGATGGGCTATACCGCCGCTGATGCCGGCTATGTGCTCGCCTGGCAGGGCGTGTTCGCGGTGGTGATGGCGCCGCTGGTCGGCCGGCTCTCGGGCTCGGGCAAGGTCGATCCGCGCATGCTGGTGACGGCGGGCACCCTGTGGCTGGCCATGTCGGTGGCGCTCAGGACGCACTGGTCGACCGACGTCGGTTATTGGACGCTGGCGATCCCGCACATCCTGAACGGGTTCGGCATGCCGTTGTTCTTCGTGCCGATCACCTTCATCTGCCTGTCTTCGGTCGATCCCGCCGAAACCGCGTCGGCGGCCGGTCTGTCCAATTTCGTCCGCACCTTGTCGGGCGCGGTCGGCACCTCGTTTGCGACGACCCTGTTCGCGAACCGCGCGGTGATCGACCGCGCCGACCTGGTCAATATCGTCCAGCCGCCAGCAGCTTTTGCCGACGGCCTGGCCCAGCGCGGTATCGGAGCCGAGCAGGCACGCGGCCTGCTTTCGACGCTGATCGATCAGCAGGCGACCGTGATCGCGATCACCCAGCTGTTCCAGATTGCGGCGGTGGCGTTCGTGATCGCTGCGGTGGCGATCTGGTTCGTTCCCCGGCCGAAGCGCGCTGCGAGCATGGAAGGAGCGCACTAAATTCGTCACCGACCGGGTTATCGTCACCCCGGCCTTTGAGCCGGGGTCCCGCTTCTGTTTCGCCGGAAAATAGCGGGATCCCGGCTCAAGGCCGGGATGACGAGTAAGGCGTGTGTGAAGGCGATTTCGTCTAATCCACCGCAGGCTTCGCCCGTCCGCGTTTGACCGCGCCGGCGCGCGCCTTGGTGTCGACGCGCTTCGCTTTCGCGGCCTTGCTGGGCTTGGTCGGGCGGCGCGCTTTCGGTACGATCGTCGCCTCCCGGATCAACGCGATCAGGCGTTCGCGCACCTCCTGCCGATTGAGCAATTGGGAGCGCGCGCCCTCGCTGCGGAGCGTCAGGACGCCGGCATTGGACATGCGCGTACCCGCCAGCGCGGCCAGCCGATATTTCACCGCCTCGGGAAGCGACGGCGAATTGGCGATATCGAACCGCAGCAAGACCGCGGAATCGGTCGTGTTCACGTGCTGACCACCCGGGCCCGATGCGCGGGTGAAGCTTTCGGTAAGCTCATCGCTGTCGATCGATATCGAGCGCGTGATCGGGATGGCAACCATGGGGCCCTGATAGCGCAAACCGGCTTTCGAGCACCGGCAAAACGTGCGCCGGCTCGAACAGGCCGCGTGTCTCCCGCCGCGTGGATTGGTATAGGCTTGCCCGATCCGCGCGCGTTTGACTTGCCCACGACACAGACAGGGCGCATCGAATGGGTATGAATCGGGACTCAGACAAGCAGGCCGCCGCCGTTGCAGCGGTCGCCGAGGTCCAGAACGGAATGCTTGTCGGCCTCGGGACCGGCAGCACCGCTGCTTTTGTGATATCCGAGATCGGCCGGCTGTGCGCCGAAGGCCTGCGGATCGAGGCCGTCGGCACGAGCCTCGCCACCGAAGCCCATGCGCGCGAAGTCGGTATCCCGCTGCGCGATCTCGCATCGGTTGCGGTGATCGATCTCGCCATCGACGGCACCGACGAGTTCGATCCCAGTCTGCGCGCGATCAAGGGCGCCGGCGGAGCGATGCTGCGTGAGAAGATCGTCGCCGCCGCGGCGCGCCGGATGGTGGTGGTCGCCGACGGGTCGAAGCGGGTCGCCCAACTCGGCCACGCAGCTCTGCCGATCGAGGTGCTGCCGCTCGCCCGCGCTTATGTCGCCGATGTGCTGGCAGCGTGCGGCGGCCTGCCGACCCTGCGCGGCGGGGACGCGAGCCCGACCCTGACCGATCAGGGCAACATCATCTTCGATTGCGATTTCGGGCCGATCGACGATCCTGCCCTGCTCGCCCGGCGCCTGTCGGCGATCCCCGGCGTAATGGGTCACGGCCTGTTTGTGGACGAGGTCGATGCCGTTTACGTCGCCGATCAGGGCGTGGTCGAGAGAATTGAACGATCCGCCGCGCCGTCACCATAAAAAGATCGCATACCAAGCAACCCTTGCCCGGTCGGCCCGTTGCGCACGCATTCGCTTCAGGGCTATCGGCCGCCCCTATCGTTTCCCTGCCGGAAGGAACTCCATGTCGACCCAGCCCACCAGCGCCACCGCCCTGCACGAGGACGGTTCGCCCGACCGGCTCGCCATCGACACGATCCGCACGCTTTCGATGGATGCCGTCTCCCACGCCAAATCGGGGCACATCGGCACGCCGATGGCGATGGCGCCGGTCGGCTACACGCTCTGGACGAAGTTCCTGCGTTACGATCCGGATACGCCCGATTGGGCCAATCGCGATCGCTTCATCCTGTCGGCCGGCCACGCGTCGATGCTGATCTATTCGCTCCTGCATCTCGCGGGCGTGAAAGAGATCGACAAGGACGGCAACAAGACCGGCAAGCCCGCGGTCAGCCTGCAGGACATCAAGGATTTCCGCCAGCTCGGATCGAAGACGCCGGGCCACCCCGAATATCGCCACACCACCGGCGTCGAAACCACCACCGGCCCGCTCGGCCAGGGCTGCGGCAATTCGGTCGGCATGGCGATCGCCGAGCGCTGGCTCGCCGCGCATTATAATCGCGAGGGCTTCACGGTCTTCGACCATGATATCTACTGTCTCGCCGGCGACGGCTGCATGATGGAAGGCGTGGCGAGCGAGGCGGCCAGCCTCGCCGGACATCTCAAGCTGTCCAACCTCTGCTGGATCTACGATTCGAACCACGTCACGATCGAAGGACTCACCGATCTCGCCTTCAACGAGGATGTCGGCCTGCGGTTCGAGGCCTATGGCTGGCACGTCATCCACGTCGACGACGCCAATGACACCGCGGCCTTCGCTGCCGCGCTCGAGAGCTTCAAGGCGACCGACGACAAGCCGACCCTGATCGTGGTCCGTTCGGTCATCGGCTATGGCAGCTCGATCCAGGGCACTGCCAAGGCGCATGGCGAAGCGATGACGCACGACGACATCCGCGGCACCAAGAAGGCCTATGGCTGGCCCGAGGATTCGGAATTCCTCGTGCCGGACGGCGTGCCCGAGCGCTTCCAGAGCCTGCTTGGCGACCGCAGCAAGCCGCTGCGCGCAGAGTGGGAAACAATGCTCGAGCGCTACCGCGTGGCCGAGCCCGCGCTCGCCAAGGAACTCGACGCGATGCTGTCGGACCAGCTGCCCGAAGGCTGGGATGCCGACATCCCGACTTTCCCGGCCGACGCCAAGGGCATGGCCTCACGCGATGCCGGCGGCAAGGTGCTGAACGCGATAGCGCCCAAGCTGCCCTGGCTGGTCGGCGGCTCGGCGGATCTCGCACCGTCCACCAAGACCCTGATCGACAGTTCGGGCTCCTTCCAGCCCGGCAGCTATGACGGCCGCAACCTGCACTTCGGCGTGCGCGAGCATGGCATGGGCGCGATCGTCAACGGCATGGCGCTGTCGCACCTGCGCCCTTACTCGGCGACCTTCTTCGTCTTCCTCGATTATATGCGTCCGCCGGTCCGCCTGGCGGCGCTGATGGAGCTGGCCGTCACCTTCGTCTTCACGCACGATTCGATCGGCGTCGGGGAGGACGGCCCGACCCACCAGCCGATCGAGCAGCTCGCGATCCTGCGCGCGACGCCGGGGCTCAACATGATCCGCCCGTGCGACGCCAACGAAACCGCCCAGGCATGGCGCGAGGCGATCAAGGAAGGCAATCGCCCGACGGCTCTGGTCTTCTCGCGTCAGGCGCTGCCCACGCTCGACCGCGGCAAATATGCGAGCGCCGCGGGGCTGGCCAAGGGCGCATATGTGCTCGCCAGCGCCGAGGATCCCGACGTGATCCTGATCGGCACCGGCAGCGAGGTCAGCCTCGTGGTCGGCGCCTACGAGAAGCTCACCGAAGCCGGCGTGAAGGCGCGGGTCGTGTCGATGCCGAGCTGGTATCTCTTCGAACTGCAGGACGATGCCTACAAGGACTCGGTCCTTACCCCTGGCGTCGAGGCGCGGATCGCGGTCGAGCAAGGCGGCGAGATCGGCTGGGATCGCTATATCGGCGCTCACGGCCGTACGATCACCATGTCGACCTTCGGGGCATCGGCGCCGGCCTCCAAGCTCCAGGACAAGTTCGGTTTCACCGTCGATAATATCGTCAAGGTCGCCCACGAATTGATCGGAAAGGCCTGAATCTCATGACCAGCTTGTTGAAGCAGCTCCAGGAATTGGGCCAGGCGCCGTGGCTCGATTTCGTCGACCGTTCCTTCCTCGAACAGGGAGGCCTCAAGAAGCTGGTCGAGGAGGACGGGCTCACCGGCGTCACCTCCAACCCGTCGATCTTCGAGAAGGCGATGGGCCAGGGCGAAGCCTATGACGCCCAGTTCTCCGATTTCGTTCGCAAGCATCCCGATGCTTCGGTCGTCGATGCCTATGAGGCACTGGCGGTGTCGGACATTCAGGCGGCCTGCAACACGCTTCGCCCGGTTTATGACCGGCTCGGCGGGAAGGACGGCTATGTCAGCCTGGAAGTCTCGCCTTATCTCGCGCTGGATACGCCCGGCACGATCACCGAAGCCCGGCGGCTGCACGGCATGGTCGATCGCCCCAATCTGATGATCAAGGTGCCCGGCACCCAGGCCGGCGTTCCCGCGATCCGCCAGCTGATCGAGGACGGGCTCAGCATCAACGTCACCCTACTCTTTTCGCTCGACGCCTATATCGCGGTGGCGATGGCCTATGTCGAAGGGCTGGAGGCGCGTGTCGCCAAGGGCGAGTCGATCGATACGATCGCCAGCGTCGCCAGCTTCTTCGTCAGCCGCATCGACGCGCAGATCGACAAGAAGATCGACGAGCGGCTGAAGGCCGGCGATGGCGAAGCCGAAGCGCTCAAGGCGGTGCGTGGCAAGGTCGCGATCGCTAACGCCAAGATGGCGTATCAATGGTATCTGGAATTCGTCGCATCCGATCGCTGGAAGGCGCTCGAAGCGAAGGGCGCGCAGCCGCAACGGCTGCTGTGGGCCTCGACCGGGGTCAAGGACCCGGCCTATCCCGACACGCTCTATGTCGACAGCCTGATCGGCCCCGACACGGTCGACACGATCCCGCCCAAGACGATGGACGCGTTCCGCGACCATGGCACGCTTGCGCAGACGCTCGCGGCCGATGTGGATGGGGCGAAGCATGTCCTGGCCGAAGCCGATCGCCTCGGTCTCGACCTGCCCGGCGTGACCGTCAAGCTGGTCGAGGATGGCGTGAAGCTCTTCTCCGACGCGGCTGATACGTTGCTTGGCGCGATCGAAGCCAAGCGCGCCAAGCTGGTGGCAGCCTGATGAACGGCTTCGAGGCGCAGCTCCCGCAAACGCTGCAGACCGCCGTCGATGCATGCCTTGCCAGGGCTGCTGCGGAGAATTGGCCGCAGCGTCTGTGGGACGCCGACGCCTCGTTATGGACCGGCGGCGACGAAGCCAAATGGGTCGGCTGGCTCGCGGCCGGCTTGGGCAAGCAGGTCGATTTCGCCGCGCTCAAGGCGCTGGGCGAGCGGGCCAGGGGGCATAAGGATGTCGTCCTGCTCGGCATGGGCGGGTCGAGCCTCGGGCCCGAAGTCCTGTCGGAGATCATCGACGCGGCGCCAGGCTCGCCGACCGTTCATGCGCTCGATTCGACCGATCCGGGGCAGGTCTCGACCATCGCCGGCAAGATCGATCCGAAAGAAGCGCTCTTCCTCGTCGCGTCGAAATCGGGCTCGACGATGGAGCCCGAACTGCTGCGCGCTTATTTCTGGGATCTGGCGGGCGAGGATGGCAGCCGCTTCGTCGCGGTGACCGATCCGGGATCGAAGCTCGAAAAGCTCGCCAAGGAGCATCGTTACAGTGCGATCTTCCTCGGCGATCCGGCGATTGGCGGGCGTTATTCGGTATTGTCGGTGTTCGGCATGGTGCCGGCGGCGATGATGGGGATCGATGTCGAGGCCTTCTTCGCCAGGATCGCGCCGATGGCGGCCGCGTGCGGCGGCGATGTCGCCCCGGCCGACAATCCGGGCGTGAAGCTCGGCGCGATCATGGGCGAAGCCGCGGTCTCGGGCCGCGACAAGCTCACGATCATGACCTCGCCGAGCCTGGAGCCGATCGGGGCCTGGCTCGAACAGCTTCTCGCCGAATCCACCGGCAAGCAGGGCAAGGGCATCGTCCCCGTCGACGTCGAGCCGCTGGTGCCGGCCGAGGATTATGGCACCGATCGCCTGTTCGCGCTGCTGACGCTCGATGGCGATGACGACGCCGAAGTCGTGAAGCAGGCCGATGCGCTGGTCGCCGCCGGCCAGCCGGTGGTGCGCATCACGCTCGCGTCGAAGGATCTGATCGGGCAGGAATTCTTCCGCTGGGAAATCGGCACGGCGATCGCCGGCGCGGTGATCGGGATCGATCCGTTCGACCAGCCCGACGTGGAAGACGCCAAGATCAAGACGCGCGAGCTGATCGACGCGTATGAGAGTTCGGGCAGCCTCGCACCGGAAACCCCATTCCATGAGGATGCGACGCTCGCTTTCTCGGCGCCCGGCGATCATACTTTTGCCGCGACCGATCCGGTGGAGATCCTGCGCGACCATTTCGCCAGCGCCACCGCGGGGGATTATGTCGGCTTCCTCGTCTAT
Source organism: Sphingomonas sp. MMS24-J13 (assembly GCF_044905095.1). NCBI lineage: Bacteria > Pseudomonadati > Pseudomonadota > Alphaproteobacteria > Sphingomonadales > Sphingomonadaceae > Sphingomonas > Sphingomonas sp. MMS24-J13. Next base: position 3,773,457 of record NZ_CP173258.1, on the reverse strand, counting down.
CTCGAGCGCAATGCCGAGCATGAGGCGATCGTGTCGCGGATGCGCAAGGCGGTCGTCGAAGCGAAAGCGGTTGCCACGATCGCCGGCTTCGGCCCGCGCTTCCTCCACTCGACCGGGCAGGCCTATAAGGGCGGCCCCAAATCGGGCGTGTTCCTCGAAATCACGCGGACGCCGGATCCCGACGTCGCCATTCCGGGCCGCAAGGCGAGCTTCGGCATCGTTCAGCTGGCCCAGGCGCGCGGCGATCTCGATGTGCTGGCGTCGCGCGGGCAGCGCACGCTGCGCGTGCATCTGAAGGACGGAAACCTCGCCGCGCTCGAAACCTTGATCGAAGACGCGCTGGCAGACTGAGCGGGAGCCCAAGACAATGCGGATTGCGATGATCGGCCTCGGCCGAATGGGCGGAAATATTGTGCGCCGGCTTCAGCGGGCCGGCCACGAAGCGGTGGTGTTCGATCGCAAGGCCGAAGCGGTCGCCGACTTCGCCAAGGAAGGCTTCATCCCTGTCTCGGGTCTCGAGGAGATCAAGGGCAAGCTCGAAAAGCCGGCCATCTTCTGGGTGATGCTGCCTGCGGGCGATCCGACCGAAGAAACGATCAAGGCGCTCGCCGAAACCGCCGAGCCCGGCGACATCATCATCGATGGCGGCAACAGCTTCTACAAGGACGATATCCGCCGCGCGAAGCTGCTCAGGGAAAAGGGCATCGATTATGTCGACGTCGGCACGTCGGGCGGCGTCTGGGGGCTGGAGCGCGGCTATTGCATGATGGTCGGCGGCACCAAGGAAGCGGTCGATCATATCGATCCGATCCTGGCTGCACTGGCGCCCGGCATCGGCAATATCCCGCGCACCCCCAACCGCATGGAGCAGGAAGGCGAGGATCCGCGCGCGGAACAAGGCTATATCCATGCCGGTCCCGCGGGCGCGGGCCACTTCGTCAAGATGGTCCACAACGGTATCGAATATGGCCTGATGCAGGCTTATGCCGAGGGCTTCGACATCCTCAAATCGAAGAAGTCGGACAAGCTGCCCGAGGACGAGCGCTTCGATCTCAACCTCACCGACATCGCCGAGGTGTGGCGCCGCGGATCGGTCGTGTCCTCATGGCTGCTCGATCTGACGGCGATGGCGCTCGCCAAGGACCAGATGCTCGAATCCTTCTCCGGCAACGTCGCCGATTCGGGCGAGGGCCATTGGACGATCGAAGCGGCGATGGAGGAAGCGGTGCCCGCGCATGTGCTGACGGCCGCGCTGTTCGCCCGCTATCGCAGCCGCGTCGAGCATACGTTCGGCGACAAGATCCTCTCGGCCATGCGCTTCGGCTTCGGCGGGCATGTCGAGATGCCGCAGTGAGGCTCGTATCGTGAAGGCCGTGGCGAGCAAGCCGACCCCGCCCGCCACGCTCGTCATCTTCGGTGGGAGCGGCGATCTGACCCGCCGCTTGCTCGTTCCGGCGATCGCCAACCTGTGCAACGATGGGCTGATCGGGAACGATCTCCAGATCATCGGCATCGGATCGCGCGAAGGCGACGACGCGATGCTGCGCGAACTGCTCGACGAGTTCGCGCCCAAGGGCGCATGTTGGGACAGTCTGCGCTCGCGCATCACCTACTTGGCCGGCGATTTCACCCAGCCGGCGATCTTCGACGCGGTCAAAGACAAGCTCGGCGAGGGCAATGCCGCTTTCTATCTGGCAGTCGCCCCGCAATTCTTCGGGCCGATCGTCGAAAGTCTGGCGCAGGCCGGGCTGATGGAAGAAACGGGGAGCCGCTTCCGTCGCGTGCTGATCGAGAAACCGTTCGGCCACGATCTCGCCTCGGCGCAGGCGCTCAACGCGCGGATCCTGAAGGTCGTCGACGAGGCGCAGGTCTACCGGATCGACCATTTCCTCGGCAAGGAAACGGTCCAGAACATCATGGTCGCGCGCTTCGCCAATGCCTGGCTCGAGGCGGTGTGGAACAGCCGCTACATCGATAATGTCCAGATCACCGCCGCCGAGACGGTCGACGTCGGCACGCGCGGCGCCTTTTACGACGCGACCGGTGCGTTGCGCGATATGGTGCCGAACCACCTGTTCCAGTTGCTCGCGATGATCGCGATGGAGCCGCCCAACGATTTCGGCGCCGACGCCATCCGCAGCGAGAAAGCCAAGACGCTGCGCGCGATCCGCAAGCCGACCGAGGACGAGGCCAAGACCGACGCGGTCCGCGGCCAATATCAGGCGGGCAAGGTCGACGATCGCAAGATCAAGGCCTATGCCAAGACCGACGATGTCGCCGCCGACAGCCGCACCGAAACCTTTGCCGCGCTGAAGCTGTACGTCGATACCTGGCGCTGGGCGGGCGTGCCCTTCTACCTGCGGACCGGCAAGGCGCTGGCGGCGCGCGATACCGAGATCGTCATCACCTTCAAGCCGGTGCCGATGGCGCTGTTTCGCGACACGCCGGTCGATGATCTGCCGCCCAACCGGCTGGTGTTCCAGCTGCAGCCCAACGAAGGCGTCGATCTGGGCTTCATGGTCAAGAAGCCGGGCCCCGCGATCCAGGCGACCACGGTCAGCCTCGATTTCGCTTATGCCGATCACTTCAAGATCGGTGGCCGCACCGGCTATGAGACCCTGCTCTACGATATGCTGATGGGCGACCAGACCTTGTTCCAGCGCGCCGACCAGATCGAGGCGGGCTGGGCGGCGATCCAGCCGATCCTCGATGCATGGGCGAAGGGCGGGCCGGAACCCTACAAGCCGGGTAGTGCCGGCCCGGCCGGCGCGGACGAACTGCTCGCGCGTGACGGCCGCGAATGGCACCAGCTGGGATGAACCTGCGTCTCGTCATCTCCGATATCGACGGCACCTTGGTCAACAAGGCCAAGCAGCTGACCCCCGGCACGATCGCGGCGGTCGGCCGGCTGCGCGCCACCGGCATGCCCTTCACGCTGATCAGCGCCCGGCCGCCTTCGGGGCTCTACCCGTTGGCGGAGGCATTGGGACTGACCGAGCCGATGGCGGCGTTCAACGGCGGCCTGCTGTTCAAGACCGACGGCACGATCACCGAACGCCATCTGGTGCCTGAAGACGTGGTGAGCGGCATGTTCGATCTGGTGGCGGGCGCCGATGCCGTCCCGTGGATCTTCGCCGATGGCGTGTGGCACGCCGCGGTGCTGGAGGGGCTCCATGTCGATCATGAGCGCATCGCTTCGGCGCAGGAGCCGATCCACACGACCGACATGTCACCGCTTTACGCCCGCGTCGACAAGCTCACCTTCGTCAGCGACGATGAGCCGATGTTGCGCGATCTGACGGCGCGCGCGCAGGCGAAATTCGGGATGCAGGCGACGATCAACCAGTCGCAGACCTATTATCTGGATGTCACCCACATCCGGGCCAACAAGGGCGACGGCATCGCCTCGCTGGCCGCAGCCCAAGACGTGGCGCTGGAGAATGTCGCGGTGCTGGGCGATATGCCCAACGATCTGCCGATGTTCGCACGCGCCGGGATCGCGATCGCGATGGGCCAGGCGCCGGCCGAGGTGCGCTCGCAGGCGCGCTATACGACTACCAGCAATGACGAAGATGGCGTCGCGCACGCCATCGACACGATCCTGCTGCCGATGATGGGGAAAGACGCATGAAGAAGCTGGTTGCCTTCGATCTCGACGGGACGCTCGCACTCTCGAAGCAGCCACTCGACGATGAGATGGCCGATCTGCTGCGTCAGTTGCTCGATGTCGCGATGGTCGACATCATCTCCGGCGGCGATTGGCCGCAATTCGAAAAGCAGGTGGTCAGCCGCATGCCGGCCGGCGCCAAGCTCGAGAATTTCATCATCCAGCCGACCACCGGCACCAAGCTCTACCGCTTCGAGAATGGCGACTGGACCCGCGTCTATGGCGATCTGTTCACGCCCGATGAGAGCCAGTGCATCCGCACCGCGCTGACCGAAGCGGTCAAGCAGGCCGGCTATGCCACCGACCAGATCTGGGGCGAGCAGATCGAGGATCGCGGCTCGCAGATCACCTTCTCGGCGCTCGGCCAGGAAGCCCCGCTCGAGGCCAAGGACAAGTGGGATCCCGATCACGCCAAGCGCAAGCATATCCGCGAATTGCTCCAGCCGATGCTGCCGGGCTTCGCGATCAATATCGGCGGTGCGACCTCGATCGACATCACGCGCGAGGGGATCGACAAGGCTTATGGGCTGAAGCGGCTGAGCGAGACGGTCGGTGTCGCACTCGACGAGATCATGTTCCTGGGCGATGCGATCTTCCCGGGCGGGAATGATTATCCGGCCAAGACGCTTGGGCTCGATACGGTGCGGGTGCGCGATGTGGCGGAGACCAAGTCGGTGATCACGGGTGTGGTGGCCTGCCTCAAGCCGTAACCCGGTCCGCCTTTTCGCTTTTCTCGTCATGCTGAACTTGTTTCAGCATCCACCGGGCATCCGCACGGACAGTGCGGCACGCACGGTGGACCCTGAAACAAGTTCAGGGTGACGGGAAGGGTCGGCGTCCCCGCACCTCACCCGCCTGCCATATCAGCAAGGTCGGCACCCCCACGACGATATCGCGCGCGCGGCGCACCAACGACAAGGCCAGCGCCGCGGCCGGGTCGATCCCCACCAAAGGCGCGAGCAGGGCATAGCCCGCCTCCTGCACACCGAGCGCCCCGGGTACGAGGAATGCGGCGCTGCGCAGTGCGAAGATCGCGCTTTCGAGCGCGGCCGCACGCCATATGCTGGTCTCGGTCCCCATCAGATGCAGCGCCAACCATGACCAGAATGCCGTGGCGCCCCACGCTGCCAGGTTGAGCAGGAACGATACCAGCACGCGCTTACGTCGCCCATAAGAGAGGGCCAGTTGCAGGCCGACGCCTTCGGCCAGCAGGCTCGCGCTGGGGAGCATCCGCGTCGCCAGGAACGCGGCAAAGCGCAAGGCCGGGCGCTGAAGGAACAGGAAAGCACACATCAGGGCGGTCGTGATGCCGAGCCCCGCCCACAGGATCGGCAGCAAGTGGGCGGCATTGTGCGGCCCCGCGAGCGCCGCCCCGAACGCCCACAAGGCGAACAGGGTGAACAGCAACTGGGCCGCCATCTCGGTGGTGAGATCGACGATCATGCCGGCATAGATGCGACTCTGGTCGATCCCGCCCGCCATCAGGGTCCGTGCGCCGACCACCAAGGCACCGAGTTGCGAGAAGGGCAGCAGATCGTTGGCCGCATCGCGGGTGGCACGCGCCCACGCGAAACGCCCGATCCGGCGCCACGGCATGTCCGCTATCGCCGACAGCCACGCCCCGCCGAGCGGCAGGAAGGTCGCGATCGTGACGAGGCAGAGCAGGGCGAAGCCGCCCGGCCCGGTCCGTACGGCGCTGGCCAGCACCTGCCCGAAGCCCTCGCGCCCCAAGGCCCACAAGGCCGCGGCAAGCCCGATGACGGTGGCGATGACCAAAGGCCACCGCAGCTTCGCACTCATGCCCGATGCGGCCGGCCGCTCGCTTGGGACGACGTCGACAGGCATGTGCGTTTCAGATCCACTCCGCGTCCTTCGACTTCACTCAGGACGAGCGGCGAAAGGCGGTCAGCCTTTCTTCGGTTTTCCCGCGAAGCGCAATGCCAGCCGGATACATGCGGGCACGAAACGCGGCCGGATCAGGCGCTTATCGTAGGGCGCCAGCCGGCGGTCATTCTCGGCCAGGCAGATGCGCGCGAGTTCAGGGAAGGTCACCTCGACCCCCAGTTCCTTCGATCCGTTGAGGGTGAAATTATTCTCCTGCGCCTTGGTATTATCCTCGCCCATGCCCTTGGCCATGTCGATCCGCTCGAGGATCAGCGCGATCCAGACCGCGATCACCTTCGCCTCGAACAGGGGGCGGCGCCACCACGGCATATTGCGCCGCCACCAGGCGACCCAATTGACGAAGAACAGGATATGGCGCCCTTCCTCGCGCATCACCGGCTCGAACGTGTCGACCAGTTCCTCGGGGAAGAAGCCCAAATCCTTGGCGAGCTTGAACAGGCCGAAGCCGAAGAAGCTGTCGATGCATTCGGAATAGCCGGTGCGCATGAAGGCGAATTCGGGATCGCGCGGGCGCTTATATTCGGGCTCGGGCGCGAGCTCGATCCCGTAGGCGGCGACCATATCGGCGAGGACGAGCTTGTGACGGCTCTCCTCGAACGCATTCATGTCGACCGCGGCCTTGAGCAAGGGATCCGCGATCCCCTCGCCATAGGTGCGCACGTTCATGCCGGCGCGCCCTTCGGTGGCGACCGCAATGTCCCAGATCGGAAGCGAGACGATCTTGTTGCGGGTTTCGTCGTCGAGCTTCGGCCACTCGATCAGAGCCGGCCGGTAGGGATCGTGGGTGTCGAGCAATGTATGGCAGAGCAGGTCCAGATGATCCTTGCTGCCCGGTTTGACCGGCACGTCGGGAGCCGGCGGGGCTGCCGCGATCCGTTCCATCTTGCTCATGCTCTTGCCCTTTCTCCCTCGAAATCGGCGAAACGCCCTAACCGGACACCTTGTGCCATTAATTCGTTACGCACCCCGATGTCGATGAGCGCGGCGAGTTCGTCGCGGTAACGGTAGCCATCTGCATGCCCGCTGAACTCGTCGGCGGTGGCCGGGTGGAAATAGATTTCGGACAGGCCGACCGGCAGGGTTGCAACCAGCGCGCGCAGGCGGGGCGCCGTCATCGCGCCGCTCCAGGCGAGGCCGAACACCTGATCGGGCACGGTCAGCCCCGCCTTCTGCAGTCGCGTCTTGGTGGCCTGCGCCCATGGCGCCGCGACCCGGCCGGCGATCCCGCGCTCGACCGGCTCGATCGCATCGATCACCGAAGCCGGCTCGACCGGCGCCCGCGCGGCTGTGAGCCCGTAGCGCGCACCGATCTTGAGGATCAGCCCGGCGATGGTCGGGTGGAGATGGAAATGCTTGTGCGCATTGACATGATCGAGCGGCAGCCCGGTCTGCGCGAAGGCCGCGAACTGCGCCTCGATCTCGGCGGCGAGCTGCTTGCGCACGCACGGCGAGAAGAAGAAGCGCACCCCCGCCATCGCCATGTTCGATCGGAAGCGGCCGTCTTCGTCGACCAGATCGGGCACTTTGGTGGGCGGTAGCATCGGCCGGCCGTCGACCAGCACGAGATGGAGGCCGACGCCGAGGTTCGGAAGGCGCTTGGCGCGTTCGACCGCGTCATCGACGGCCTCTCCCGCGACCATCAGGCTGGCGGCGGTGAGGATGCCGTTTGTGTGCGCCTGCTCGACCGCCTCGTTGACCACGAGCGCAGCACCGAAATCATCAGCCGTGACGATGAGCCGCCGAATTCCTCCCCGGACCGGGGAGGGGGACCAGCCGAAGGCTGGTGGAGGGGCCGCCGCGCGAGCGGCGGTTGCACCGCCGCCCCCTCCACCGCTCTGCGACCCGCGGCTGCCTTGCAGCCGGCTTAGCCCTTTCGCCATGCCCCCGGCATGGCGACGTGCTTCGTCCCCCTCCCCGGTCCGGGGAGGAATTGATGTCACTAAGCCGCCTCTTTCCGGTGGCGCAGGAAGCTGAAGAACTCGACGCCCTCGCGCAGGCGGCGCTTCATCATGTCGAAGTCGCGCACCATCTCGCCCACGATCGCGCCGATCTTGCGCGGACGGAAGTAGAAGCGCTTGTACATCTCCTCCACCTTGTCGAAGATCACCTCGGACGAAAGGTGGGGATAGGAAAGCTGCGCGATCTGCGTGCCGCCATCGGTCAGCAGATGATCGGTGCCGTCGAACCAGCCATTCTCCATCGCCTGCTTGTACAGGAAGGTGCCCGGATAGGGCGCCGCCAGGCTCACCTGGATCGTGTGCGGGTTGATCTCGATCGCGTAGCGGATGGTCTCCTCGATCGTCTCCAGCGTCTCGCCGGGCAGGCCGAGGATGAAGGTGCCGTGGATGACGATGCCCAGCTCGTGGCAATCCTTGGTGAACTGCTTGGCGACGTCGACGCGCAGGCCCTTCTTGATGTTGTGCAGGATCTGCTGGTTGCCGCTCTCATAGCCGACCAGCAACAGCCGGCAGCCACCCGCCTTCATCACTTCGAGCGTCTTCCTCGGCACGTTGGCCTTGGCGTTGCAGCTCCACGCGACTCCGAAGCCGGGTTTGCCGAAGCCGAGCTTGCCGAGTTCCACCGCCAGCGCCTCGACGCGGGGCAGGTTGTCGGTCAGCGTATCGTCGTCGAAGAAGATCTCCTTGACCTCGGGCATCTCCCTGAGGACGTATTTGACCTCCTCGATCACGTGCGGAATCGAGCGGACGCGATAATTGTGCCCGCCCACGGTCTGCGGCCACAGGCAGAAGGTGCAGCGGCTCTTGCAGCCCCGTCCGGTGTAGAAGCTGACATAGGGGTGCTTGAGATAGCCCCCGAAATATTTCTCGATGGTGAGATCGCGCTTGTAGATCGGCGAGACGAACGGAAGCTGGTCCATGTCGGTCAGGATCGGGCGATCCTGATTGTGGACGATCTGCCCGTCGGGCGCGCGATAGGAAATGCCCTCGACCTCGGCGAGCGGCTTGCCCTCGGCAATCTCGACGATCGTGAAATCGAATTCGTTGCGGCAGACGAAATCGACCGCCGACGAAGCCTCGAGACTCTTTTGCGCTTCGACCGCCACCTTCGCACCGATGAGTCCGATCAAAGCCCTGGGGTTGCGGGCGCGGATCAGTTCGGCGGTGTGGATGTCCTGCCGGAACGAAGGCGTCGAGGTGTGGAGGACGATCAGTTCCTTGTCGTCGACCTCGTGCTTGATATCGTCCCAGCTCTGATCGTGCGCAGGCGCGTCGATCAGGCGCGATCCCGGGATCATCGCCGCCGGCTGCGCCAGCCAGGTCGGGTACCAGAAGGATTTGACCTCCCGCTTCATCTGATAGCGCGCGCCGGCACCCCCGTCATAGCCATCGAAGGAGGGCGCCTGCATGAAAAGCGAACGCATCATAAATTCTCAACTCCCTGGGTACGGATCGTCCGGCCGTCCCTATCCATATTAAGGCGCACCCCCCGCCAATCAACCGATCGGACGGAGAATGACAGTATAAAGACCGCGAAAGACAGGCAATCGCGCAACACCAGCCAGCGTTTCTGCCCGCTTCGGGACCCCGCCAGCCGGTCCACCCGCGCCATCAGAAACAGCCGCGCCGCGATTGCCGCCGTCAGCGTGACCAGTGCCTGAACCGGCGCGAACGGCAAGGCAAGCATTGCCCACGCCACCGGATACGTCACGCCAAGCCCGATATAGCCGCGCGGATCGACCCCTTTGACCGTCGCTGCCCAGCGCAATTCATGCCGCATCAGATCGCGCAAGCTGGCCTCGACGCAGCCATGCGTCACGACCAGCCGGGGGCAGGCGACGTGGAGGCCGATCGCATTGACCGCCGCGCCGATCGCGGCATCGTCGGCGAGCGTATCGGCGAAGCGGGCAAAGCCGCCGATCCGATCGAGCGTGTCGCGCCGGAGCGCGATGGTCGATCCCATGCACGGCTCGTGCTTGCCGCCGAGCCGGGCGACCAGCACCGACGGCAGGAAATGATAGCTGATCGCCATCCCGGCGAGATCCGACCAGAATCCCGCATCGCCGCGCCCGCGATAGAGCAGCGACACCGCCCCCACCCCCGGCTGCGCGAGCGCCGCCGCCACACGCGCGAGATAATCGCGCGGCGCCGCCATATCGCTGTCGCTCAGCACGATCAGATCGTGGCGCGCCGCCGCCATCATGTTGATGAGATTGCCGACCTTGGCGTTGGCGCCATGCGGGGTGGGATCGACGACCGGGCGGACGGCCGGTCCAAGCGAGCGTGCGACCGCGATCGCCGGATCGTCCGCACGCTGCACGCCCGCGACCATCTCGATCGGCGCATCCCATTCCTGATCGAGGAAGCTTGCCAGATTCTCGGTCAGCTTTGGCTCGGCGCCGTAGAGCGGCTTGAGCAATGTCACCGGCTCGGCCGCGACGGCCGGCGGCTGCGGCGCGGCATCGAAGCGGCCGACAATCAGCGCGGCAAATACTGTGTAGCCGATGCCCGCCCACGCGAGCAGCAGAAGCAGGATCGCCACGGTCGTCATCGCGCGATGTCTTAGGGGGTGTTACGCCGCGATTGAAGCTATTCGGCCGGCTCCCACAATTCGATCGCATTGCCTTCGGGGTCGTAGACCCGCGCGAAGCGCCCCATGCCGGCGCCATCCCATTCGGGGTTGGTGATCACCTCGATCTCCGCCGCGCGCAATCTGGCGATGACGCCATCCAGATCGCTGACGCGCAGGTTGAGCATGAACGCCTTTTCCATCGGGAAATAATCGCTGTCCGCCGCGAAGGGCGCGAACACGACCGGGCCACCTTTGGTCGTCCAGGTCCATTCATCGGCTTCGAAGCCCTCTTCCGCTCCGCAGCCGGCGCCGACCCCGAGATTATCCTTGTACCAGGCGGTGAGCGCGGCCGGATCCTTCGCGCGGAAGAATATTCCGCCAATTCCTTCGACGGGCATGCGAATCTCCTCGACGGAAACTTGCCCGCTACTCGGCAGGCGTGCGGATATCTCTCCTCGCCTCGCGCGCAGTCAATGCCGGTCTTTGTTGCGCGGCGACTTACCAATATAATGTAATGATTATGGCGCGGCCTTCTAGTAAAGGTGCAGACGGCGGCGAGTCAGACCGCAAGAGGAGGGAGCCCATGACCCGTTTTCTGATATGCGCGGCCCCGTGGCTGCTCGTTGCCGCACCGGCTTTGGCGCAAGACGCGAGCGCTCCGACCATCGCTTCGCCGGCCGCCGCAATTGCGGCGGCACCGGTTGCCGCACCGGCCAAACCCAAGAAGATCTGTCGGACCAACCAGGTCACCGGGCGGCGCATCGCGCAGACGACCTGCTACACTGCGGCCCAATGGGCGGAATATGACCGCGTCCAGGCCGAGGCCGCGAAGCGGCTCGTCAACGACGTGTCGGGCGTGGGCGGCCGGAGCGACCTCGGTTCATCCTCCAGCGGCGGGTTGAGCACGGCTTCGATGTTCGGGCTGGGCGTGCCGCAATAGCGGTGTGGGCTGTCCCGCACCGGGCTAATGTCCTGACGGGAGCGTGCACCATGATGTTCGTCTGCAAACTGACCCCGATCCCGGTCCTGTTGCTGAGCGTGTCGCTCGCCACCGTCGCGCCGGCAGCCGAGCCCGCTGGTCACATAACCGGCGTCGGCGGTATCTTCGTCAGGAGCAAGGATCCCAAGGCGTTGATGGCCTGGTATCGCGATGTGCTTGGGATCAAGATCGAGGATTGGGGCGGTGCGGCAATGCCCTATGACGCGCCGAAGCATCCGCCGGTGCTGACCCTCAACGCCTTCAAGCAAGCGACCCATTATTTCGATCCCTCGGTCCGCGAGTTCATGCTCGATTTCGCGGTCGACGATCTCTCCGCCTTTTGCGATCGGCTGAAGGCCAAGGGTGTCCCGATCCTGAAGCGCGACGACCGCGATCCCAGCGGCAAGTTCGCGTGGATCGTCGATCCCGACGGCACCAAGATCGAATTGTGGGAGCCGGCAGCGAAGTAGGGGGAGCAAATCCTTTTCCGTCATCCCGGGCTTGACCCGGGATCCCGCTCTTTCTCCCGCGACGTATAAGAAGCGGGACCCCGGGTCTGCGCCCGGGGTGACGATATGGTGGACCTAATCGATCGGCGCCGCCAGATCCGCCCGAAGATAGCGGGTCGCCAGCAGATAATGCACGGCACCCCACACATAGAAGATCGTCATCGCCGCCATCGCATGCGCCAGCCCGATCCCGGCCGCCGCGGGTGACGCGCCGCCCCCCAGCCAAGTGCTCAATCCGCCGATCAGCAGCGGCCCGAGCGCGCCGCCGATCAACGAATAAACGAGGCTGTTGAAGGCGGCGGACGAGGCGCGCATGCGCGGGTGCATCATGTTCTGGAACACGCCCGCGGTGGGCCCGAGATAGCAATATTGGACGATCGCGCTCAGCGTCAGCAGGGTGATCGCCATGGTCGCATTGTCGCGCGTCACCGCCAGCGCATAGAGCGGCGCGGCGATCAGCAGCGAGATGCCGGGAATCCAGCCGTAATATCGTGCGTCGCGCCGGCCCCAGCGGTCCGCGAGCCAACCCGATCCGAACACGCTCAGCGAGGCCGGCAGGCTTGCGATCAGCCCCGAGATCACGCCCGCGTCACGCAGCGAGAAACCGAACCGGCGGAGCAGGAAGGCGGCAAGGAAGGCGTTGACCGCAAAGCCGGTCATCGATGCGATCGTCGAGCCCAGCAGCAGATGGGTGAGCGAGCGTCGTTGCCAGATCCGTGCGAATACGGCCGAGAGCGGCGGCACCGCCTGCGGGTCCGCCGCGACCCGGTCGTATACCCCGCGCTCGGGTTCGCGCACCGTCAGCGCCAGTAGCAAGGCGAGAATGAATCCCGGGATCGCGGCGACGTAGAATGCGTAGCGCCAGCCATAAGCCTGCGCGACCATCGCTCCGCCCGCCGAGCCGAGGAAGGCGCCGATAGGAGGAGCGAGCATCAACACCGACATCGCGGTGGTGCGCTTCTCCGGGCGGAAGAAATCGGACAGCAGCGAGGATGTCGACGGAAGCCCTATCGCCTCGCCCACCCCGACGCCGACCCGCGCCGCCAGCAACGCGCCGAAGCTGCTCGCCGCGCCGCACAGGCTGGTCGCGATCGACCACAAGATGGTACCGAACCAGACCAGCGACACCCGCCGCCGGCGCTCCGCGAGCCGCGCGATCGACAGGCCCAGCACCACGTTGAAGAAAGCGAAGGCGAGCCCGACCAACAAGCCGATATCGAGATCGCTCAGATGGAATTCCGCCTTCATCGGCTCGACCAGCACCTGCATGATGATGCGATCGATGAAGCCGCAGATCGATATGCCCGTCAGCAGGAACAGGGCCCATCCGGGTGACGCACTGCGTCCGCGCGATCCGTCGGCCATCCAAGCCCTCCCTTGTCGTTCTTCGTTATGCACCCCAAATGTCCGCTCGCAGCGCGAAAAGCCACTGCCATTCGTATCGGCCGTTCACGGGCATCTTCTCGTCCCAAAAGCGCCGCATTGCCGCGGCAGTGTCGGCTGAAGTAAGAGGGTCGCGGCCGAACGGGGCCGCGGGAACCCGTCAGCTTGTTCAAGGATTTGCCGAGCGTGAGCAGTGTTTCGATCAAACCATCCTTCTGGCGGCGCGAGCATCATCTCGATCGCATGACCATGAAGCAATTGGTGGTCGCCTATTTTCAGTATCCTGCCGTGATCGCCTATCTTCTGCTGTCGGTCGTCTCGATCGGCGTCTGGATCGCGCGTCCGGCCGGTCTGATCGCGACGATCGCATCGGCCGCGGTGGCGGTCATCCTTTATCCGCTCGTCTGGTATTGCCTGCATCGCTGGGTGCTGCACAGCCGCTGGATGTTCAAGGTGCCGATGCTCGCCGCCACCTGGAAGCGGATCCATTACGATCACCACCAGGATCCGAACCGCCTCGAGATCCTGTTCGGTGCGCTCCACACCACGCTGCCCGCGATCGTGCTCGCGACGGCGCCGATCGGTTACGCGATCGGCGGCATCGGCGGCGCCGCGGCTGGGCTGGCGTCGGGCCTGCTGATGACCTGCTTCTACGAATTCTGCCATTGCATCCAGCATCTGGCCTACACGCCGAAGAATCCGATGCTGGTGATGATGAAGCAGCGTCACATGGCCCATCATTTCCACGACGAGACCGGCAATTTCGGCATCACCAATTTCTTCTGGGATCGCCTGTTCGGGACGAGCTACGAGAAGGTCTCGCAGCGCAAGAAAAGCCCGACCGTCTTCAACCTCGGCTACACGCCCGAGGTGGCGAAGCTCTATCCCAAGGTAGCGGAGCTTTCGGGCGGGGTGGCGACGGGACATCCGGCGTCGCGGATCCGGCAGGGCTGATTCGAAACCGTTCGTCCTGAGCGCAGTCGAAGGACGTTCCGCAGACGTGCTTCGACTGCGCTCAGCACGAGCGGAGGGGGCTGCCCCAATCGTGAATATAATCAACACCCGACCGCATCGGCCCTTTACCCGACGCGTTCATCCGCGCATGCCTCCGCCGCGAATTTTTGATGGGAAAAAAGCGGCATGGCAGCATCGGTGACCCTCAGGCCCGTCCTTACCAAAGCGGATCGCAAGGCCTTCGTCGATCTGCCGTTCCGGCTCTACAAGGACAATCCGGCCTGGATCCCGCCGCTCAAGGACGAGGCCTACGGCCTGATCACGCCGGGCAAGAACCCCTTTTTCGAACATGCGATCGCGCAACTCTACCTTGCCGAGCGCGGCGGGAAGGTGGTCGGGCGCATCTCGGCCTCGATCGATCATATGTGGACCGGCATGCCCGAGGTGCAGGGCGGCGGCAGCGACATGGGCAATTGGGGCTATCTCGATGCCGAGGACAAGGGCGTCGCCGATCTGCTGATCGCGCAGGCCGAAGAGTGGCTGCGTTCCAAGGGCGTGACGCGTTCGATGGGCCCGATCTCGATGTCGATCTGGGAAGAGCCCGGCCTGCTGATCAAGGGCCACGATCATGCCCCGACCGTCATGATGGGCTATGACGATCCGAAATACGAGGCGTGGGTCGAAAGCTGGGGTTACAAGGGCGTCAAGGATCTCCACACCTGGGATCTCGACATCACGAAGAACTTCCCGCCCCTGATCGAGCGGATCGTCCAGTCGGGCGAGAAGAATGCGCGCATCCGCATCCGCGAGGTCAACAAGAAGAAGTTCGACGAGGAAGCCGCGGTGATCCTCGCCATCCTCAACGATGCCTGGAGCGACAATTGGGGCTTCGTCCCCTTCACCGCGAGCGAGATCGCGTTCGCCGGCAAGAAGATGAAGCCGATCATCTTCAACGATCTGGTGCGGATCGCCGAATATGATGGCGAGCCGGTGGCGTTCATGATGACCTGGCCCGATCTCAACGAGATGCAGGCCGATCTGAACGGCAATCTGTTCCCGTTCGGCTTCATCAAGTTGCTGTGGCGCCTCAATGGCGGCTTCACCGGCATCCCCAAGGTCAAGAAGATGCGCGTGCCGCTGATGGGGGTGGTCAAACGGCTGCAGGCCTCGCGCCTCGCCAGCCAGCTCGCCTTCATGATGATCGAATATATCCGCCGCGCGTCGATCACCAAATATCACGCGACCCGCGGCGAGATCGGCTGGATCCTCGAGGACAATCAGGGGATGAACGCGATCGCCGAGACGATCGAGAGCAAGATCAACAAGACCTACCGGATCTACGAGAAGGCGATTTGAAATAATCCTCCCCGGAACGGGGGGATTTTTTACGCCTTTTCCTGCCAGCCGCCGCCGAGCGCCTTGAACAGGTCGATCTGGCGTTCGGCGATATTGGCCTTTGCTGTAGCGAGATCGGCCTCGGTATCCGCCAGGGTCCGTTCGGTATCGAGCAGTTCGAGCCCGTCGATCGCGCCCTCGCGCTGGCGATCGCGCGCGATGCCGGCGGCGCGCAACGCCTCGTCGCGGGCATGTTGCAACGCCTGCGCGCGTTCCATCGCGTGCTGGTAGGCCGATAGCGCGGTCTCGGTCTCCTGCAGCGCGCCGAGCACGGTGCCGTCGAAGGTGGCCAGATCGGCCTGCGTATCGGCCTTCGCACCGGCGATGCGCGCTCGCGCGGCGCTCTGGTTGAGCGACCAGTTGATCAGCGGCCCGGCCAGCCAGCCGATCGGCCCCGCGCCGAGGAAATTACCGAAGCCGAAGCCGGTCGATCCGCCCGAGGCGCCGAGCGTGATGTGCGGATAGAGATCGGCGGTCGCGACCCCGATCCGCGCGGTCGAACCGGCCAGCCGTCGCTCGGCGGCGCGGATGTCGGGACGGCGGGCCAGCAGGGTGGCTCCGTCGCCCACCGGGATCGGCTGATCGAGGTGGAGCATGTCGGTCCGCGCTGCCGCTTCGGCCGGCAGATCGGCTGGGGCGCGGCCGGTGAGCAGGGCCAGCCGGAACACCGCCGCATCATGATCGGCCTGCAACGCCGGCACATTGGCCTGACGCTGTTCGCGCAAGGCTGCAATGCGGGCGACGTCGAGTGCCGCGCCCTGGCCGACCTCGAAGCGTTGCCGCGTCAGCGACAGGGAGCGATCGAGCAACGCGACGATGTGATGGGCCACATCGAGCCGCGCCGCGGTCGACGCGACATCGGCATAAGCGCGCACCGTTTCCGCGACGACCATGACGCGGACCGCATCGGCATCGGCCTTCGCACCCTCGACGTCGGCACGCGACGCTTCGATGTTGCGGCTGACGCGACCGAACAGATCGACTTCGTACGACACGTTCAGCCCGGCATCGACGTTCCAGTTCTCACGATTGACCCCCGCCGGGCGCTGGCTGGCTGGCAGCCGGCCATATTGGGTCGATCCGCTGAAGCCGACCTGCGGCTGGCGATCGGCACCCGCTTCACGCAGCAGTGCGCGCGCTTTGGCGACATGCGCCACCGCGACGCGGATATCGGTGTTGGAGGCGAGCGCGTCGGCGATCAGCTTGTCCAGCACCGGATCCTGATAGAGCCGCCACCAATCGTTCTGCGCGGGCGCGTTGGTGACGAGCGCGGCGGATTTGGCCGCGACGAACATCTCCGAAGCGCTCGCCGGCGGCTTGGGCGCGGCATAATTCGGCCCCACCGCGCAGGCCGAGAGCGTCAGCAATGAAGCGGCGGCCAGAAACATCTGTTTCATCGAACCTGTCCTTATTCAGCGGGCTGCAGCGCAGCCTCGGTGCCGGGCTCGGCCCGGCGGCGCGCGAAGCGATCGCCGAGCGCGCGGCAAACGACGTAGAAGGTCGGCGTGAAGAGCAGGCCGAAGCCGGTCACCCCCGCCATCCCGAAGAACACCGCCGTGCCCAGCGCCTGACGGAGCTCCGCACCGGCACCCTTGGCGATCACCAGCGGCAACGTGCCGAGGATAAAGGCGAAGCTCGTCATCAGGATCGGCCGCAGCCGGGTCCGCGCCGCCGAGACCGCCGCGTCTGCCGGCGAGAGGCCATGATGGTCCTCCGCCTGCTTGGCGAACTCGACCACGAGGATCGCGTTCTTGGCGGCAAGCGCAATCAGCACGACCAGCCCGATCTGTGTCAGCACGTTATTGTCCATGCCGCGCAGGTTCACGCCGGCCATGGCGGCGAGCAGACACATCGGCACGATCAGGATGATCGCGAGCGGGAGGGTCAGGCTCTCATATTGCGCCGCCAGCACGAGGAAGACGAACAACACCGCCAGCGCGAAGACGAGCATCGCGGTGCTGCCGGCGGCCCGTTGCTGATAGGCGATGCCGGTCCATTCGTGGGTATAGCCACGCGGCAGGCTCGCATCGGCGAGCTTCTCCATCGTGGTGAGCGCGGTACCGGACGAGGTGCCGGGTGCCGTATCGCCATCGATGCCCACGGCCGGCGCCAGATTGTAGCGCGTCACGCGATACGGCCCGGTCTTGTCGTGGAAGGTCGCGACCGCGCCGAGCGGCACCATCGCGCCCGAGTCCGACCGCGTCTGCAACGCCGCTATGTCGGCGGTGGTGCGACGGAACGGCCAGTCGGCCTGGGCGGTCACGTGGAAGGTGCGGCCGAGCAGGTTGAAGTCGTTGACGAAGGCCGAGCCGAGATAGACCTCAAGCGTCTCGAACACGCGCGACGTCGGCACGCCGATCAGCTCGGCCTTGTCGCGATCGATATCGGCATAGACGCGCGGCGTGGCGGTTTCGAAGAAGGTGTAGACACCGGCCAGCCCCTTGGTCTTGTTCGCTTCGGCGATCAGCGTGTTGGCGGCCTTTTCGAGCGCGGGATAGCCATGACCGTCACGGTCCTGCACCATCAGCCGGAAGCCGCCGGCCGAGCCGATGCCGCGGATGAGCGGCGGGGTGATGACGAGCAGCCGAGCCTCGCTGATGTCGGCCGTGGCGGCGCGCGCCTTGGCCATCAGGCTCTGGAGATCCTGGCCGTGCTTCGCGCGCTCCTCGAAATCGTCGAGCACCCAGTAAGCCGCAGCCGAGCTGGCGGCGCGCGTCTCGGACGGGCCGTCGAAGCCCGAGAGCATGACGGTCGCCTTGACGCCGGGGATCTTGAGCACGCGCTCGGCGACCTTCTTCATCACCGCATCGGTACGCGCGGTCGACGATCCGGGCGGGAGCGCGATGACGGTCAGGAAGTAGCCCTGATCCTGTGCCGGAATGAAGCCGGTCGGCGTCGCCCAGAACATGGCGAGCGTCGCGGCGATCAGGCCGACATAGGCCACCATCATCGATTTCGGCCGGCGGACGAGCTTGGCGGTGAGGTGCGCATAGCGGTCGCTCATCCAGGCGAAGCCCTGGTTGAACTTGTCACCGGCCGTCGTCAGCAGTTCGCGCACACGCCCCTGCCGCACCGATTTCTCGCCGGGCTTGAGCAGGATCGCGGCCAGCGCCGGCGACAGGGTGAGCGAGACCAGCAGCGAGATGACGGTCGCGGTCGAGATGGTGACCGCGAACTGCTGGTAGAAAGCGCCCGAAAGCCCGTTCATGAACAGGGTCGGCAGGAACACCGCGCACAAGACCAGCACGATGCCGACCAAGGCGCCCGACACCTCGTCCATCGACATCATCGCCGCTTCGAGCGGGGACAGGCCATGTTCGAGATTGCGCTCGACATTTTCGACCACGACGATCGCATCGTCGACGACGATGCCGATCGCCAGCACCAGCCCGAACAGCGACAGGTTGTTGATCGAGTAGCCCGCGGCGGCGAGCATCGTGAAGGTACCGATCAGCGAGACCGGGATCGCCACCACCGGGATGATCGCGGCGCGCCACTTCTGCAGGAAGATGATGATGACGAGCGCGACCAGGATGATCGCTTCGAACAGGGTGTGGACCACCGCGTCGATCGACTTCTGGATGAACTCGGTCGGGTTGTAGACGATCCGGTATTCGAGCCCCTTGGGGAAGCTCTTCGACGCCTGTTCCATCGCCGCCTTGACCGATTCGGCTGCGGCCAGCGCGTTCGAACCCGGGCTCTGGAACACCGGCATGATCACCAATTCCTTGTCGCTCAGGTAAGCCGAGGTCCCGTAATCGTCGGCGCCGAGCTCGACCCGGCCGACATCCGACAGGCGCACCTGGCGACCACTGGCATCGGTGCGGATCACGACATTCTCGAACTGCTTCGGATCGGTCAGGCGGCCCTGCGTCTCGACGTTGAGCTGGAACGCATCGCCATTCGCCGGCGGCTGGCCGAGGATACCTGCCGACACCTGCACGTTCTGTGCGCGCAACGCGGCGACGATATCGCCGGCGGTGAGGTTGAGCGCCGCCGCTTTGCCCGGATCGAGCCAGACGCGCATGCTGAGGTCACGCGAGCCGAACAGCTGCACGTCGCCGACGCCGGCGATCCGGCTGAGCGGATCCTTGAGGCGCGTCAGCGCATAGTTGGAGAGATAGGCACGATCGAGCGACTTGTCGGGCGAGATCAGGTTCACGACCAGCAGGAAGTCCGGCGTGGTCTTCTTGGTGACGACGCCCAAGCGCTGCACCTCTTCGGGCAGGCGCGGGATCGCGATCGCGACGCGGTTCTGCACCAGCACCTGCGCCGAATTGAGATTGGTGCCCTGCTTGAAGGTCACCGTCACGACCACACGCCCATCGCCGGTCGATTGCGACGATTGGTAGAGCATGTTGTCGACGCCGTTGATCTCCTGCTCGATCGGCGCGGCGACCGTTTCCGCCACGGTTTCGGCCGACGCACCCGGATAGGTCGCCGACACCGTCACCGTGGGGGGCACGATGTCCGGATATTGCGAGACGGGCAGCGCGAAATAGGAAATCGCACCGATGATCGTGATGATCACCGCGACGACGGCGGCGAAGATCGGACGCGTGATGAAGAAACGTGAGAACCGCATGCGGCTTCTCCTCGCCAGAGTATGGTCATAAGGGCCGCCGCGCCCGGGGGGCGCGGGCGCGGCGGCGGGTCAGCGCGCTACAAGGGAAGCGGCGCTGGCCATCGGGATAGAAACGGATTCGGTCTGCGGCGCGGCATCGGGCGCGATCTGGCCGGTCTGGGCCTGCACCTTCGCACCGGGCACCGCCATCTGGCTGCCGCTGATGATCACGCGATCATTGGCGGCAAGGCCCGAACGAACGATGCGCAACCCGCTGATGACCGGGCCGAGCTCGACCGGCTTGGCGGTGACGGTGCCGTCGCCGCCGGCCACGAGGACGACCTTGCGCGCCTGATCGGTCTGGATGGCGGTATCGGGGATCAGCAATGCCTTTTCGGTGCCGCCGCTCGATAGCCGCATGTTGCCGAACATGCCGGGGGTCAGGAACAGGCCCGGATTGGCGAGCGTGGCGCGGCCGCGGATCGTGCCCGAATGCGGATCGAGCCCGTTATCGGTAAAATCGAGCTTGCCCTTCCACTTATACTCGCCCTCGTCCTGCAGCTTGATCTCGACCGACGAGCTCTTGTCGCCCGCCTGTTGCGCGCGGCGCGCCTTGAGGAAGAGCTGCTCCGAGCCGTTGAAGGTGAAATAGATCGGATCGAGCGCGTTGATCGTGGTCAGCAGGGTGCTGCCGGTGCCCTCGCCCGCAGCGACCAGATTGCCGGCATCGATCCGGCGATCCGAGACACGGCCGGCGATCGGCGCACGCACCTGGGTGAATTCGACGTCGAGTGCGCGCGCGCGAACGCGGGCTTCGGCACCGGCAACGGCCGCGACGGCAGCCTGCTGACGCGCCTGGAGCCGGTCGACTTCGCTCTGGGCGACCGCCTGCGTCGCGAGCAACCGCTTGGCGCGGTCGAGATCGGTCCTGGCCAGCGCCAGATCGCTCCTGGCGCTGGCCAGGCTGGCCTGCGCCTCGGCCAGAGCGGCGGTGAAGGGGCGGGGGTCGATCGTGAAGAGCAACTGGCCCTTCCGCACGATCTCGCCGTCGGTGAAGTGGATCGCGGTCACCTGGCCCGAGACGCGCGGGCGCACCTCGACCGATTTGCTCGCCTCGAAGCGGCCGATATAGCCGTCCCACTCGGCGACATCGCGCTGCAGCGGTACCGCGACGGTGACGTTGGGCAGCGACGGTGCGGCGGTTGCCGGAGCCTGCCGGCCCGCCAGTCCGTACGCTGCGGCAACCAGAGCGATCGGGGTGGCGATCAGCGCGACCTTGCGGCCGGTGCCGAGCCGGCGGAAGCCGGCGATCGCCCGCTGGTGGCGCGGCGCGCCATCGGCATCGATCTGCGAAATCATGTTCATCGCGAAGTCCTTCCCCGCTGCGCATCGCGTGCCCGGGCGATGCTGCGCTGCAAAAATTCAAAGAAGCCGAGCGACAGACCCAAGGTCAGGCCCGGCGGCATGGTCGCGAAACCGCTGACCGTCCGATCGGACAGATCGGGGTTTTCCATTGCACAGCTCCTCGTTCCCGCAGGCATATCGGCGCGCAGCGGGGCTCGATTGTTGAAATGTTTTGAACAGAGGATCTGCCAGCCGAAGCCCGCCCCGTTCCATACCGATTGGTATAGAAATCATGACGCGCTGCGTCAAGGAGTTTCGTACCGCTCGTTATAGAATATATATCGCGATGGCAAGCAATGGTGGTCGGGCCGTGAAATCCACCGCGCGCTGCCGGGCGGTTATCGCACGCCCCCGAGCGCGTTGAATGCGGCCTGCATCGCGGAACCTCAGACGGGCAATGATCGCCCCACCCGCCGGACCAGGCCGGGCAGGCATATACCAAGCGTGATCGCGCGATAGACATAGCTCGCCAGCAAGGCGATCCAGACACCGTCCTCGCCCAGCCGGCGGCACAGGAAATCGGTGAGAAGGTAGGCCGATGTCGCGATGATCGCGGCATTGCGGAGCACGCGCCCGCGCGTGGCGCCGATGAAGATGCCGTCGAGCAGCCAGCTCGGGAAACCGAGCAAGGGCACCAATGCGCAATAAGGCAGAAGCGCGACCGCCTGCGTCCGCACTGCCGGATCGCGGGTGACGAAATCGATCAGGCTCGATCCGAGCATGACGATCAGGCCCGAGAAGAGGATTCCGCCCGCCAGCGAAAATTCGCCGGTCAGGCGCATCGCGCGCAGGAAAGCCGGTCTCGAGCCCGCGCCGACGGCGGCGCCGACCCGCGCCTCGGCGGTGAATGCGAAACCGTCGAGCACATAGGCGCTGACGCTGACGAACTGCATCAGCACATGGTTGGCCGCGAGCGGCACCGTGCCGAGCCGCGCGCCCGCGCGCGAGAACCAGGTGAACATGATCAGCAGGCCGAGCGTGCGGATCATGATGTCGATATTCACGTCGATCAGCCGCCGCATCTGCGCCCGCGCGAACAAGGCCGCGCGCGGCATGGCGAGCATCGCCCGCCAGCCGAGCAGGCGCCCGGCAACGAACAAGCCCGCGGCGAGCGCACTCCATTCGGCGATCGCCGTGCCGATCCCGACGCCCAGCGCGCCCAGGCCGAAGCCGCCGACGAACAGCACATCCAGCGCCAGATTGACGCCGTTCATGGCGAGTTGGCAACCGAGCGCGAGCCGCGTGCGGCCGAGCCCGATCAACCAGCCATGGATCGCATAGAAACCCAGCGCGCCCGGCGCGCCGAAGAAGCGCGCGGCAACGAAGGCGCGGGCGGCGCCTTCGGCCGATGGCGGAACGCTCATCATTCTCAGCGCGAGCGGAACGATCGCCGGTGACAAGAGCAATAGCACCGCGCCGATCGCGAGCCCGAGAAGCAAGGTTCGTACAAGCGCTGCTGCGACCTCGGCCTGGTCGCCCGCGCCACGCGCCTGCGCGGTCAAACCGGTCACCCCCATGCGCAGGAAGCCGAACGTCCAGAAGATCAGGTTGATGATCGCCGATCCGATGGCGACTCCGGCCAAGGCTGCCGCATCGCTTGCACGCCCGATCACGACGACATCGACGATGCCGACGAGCGGAACCAGCGCCTGACCGATGACGATCGGCCAGGCCTGGGCGAACACGGCAAGGCGGGTGAGCGGCTGCATGACCGGCCCATAGCGCATGCCGCACACCTGACTAGGCGGCACGGCGCAGGTTTCAAGCGGCGCTCGCAGGCATTTATCGCGATGACGCTGATCGGAAAACTCGGCGTGAATCAAGCCGCGGCCGTACCGATGTGACCGTCCGGCCAGCCGCAACCTTCGTTCAACGCGGTCGGCCAGGAGAATGTGAAATGAAGACCCTATTCGTCGCCGCCGGCGTTGCGGCGCTTGCCCTGTCGGCGCCGCTCGCCGCCGAGACCTTCGATGGCCCTTATGTCGGCGCCCAGGCTGGCTACAATCATGACAGCTACGGCAACGTCGAAAGCCGCCTCGGCCAGATCGGTGTCGACAATAGCCGAGACAGCTTCAACGGTGGTGCGTTCGTCGGCTATGATCACCGTATCAACAGCAAATTTGTCCTCGGCGGCGAGGCCGGCTTCGATATCGGCACGAACGACAATCGTACCGACCGGCGCCCCGGTGGCTTCACCTCGATCGATCCGCGACATGCCTTCGACGTCTCGGCGCGTGCCGGTTATCTCGTGAACGACAGGACGTTGCTCTATGTCCGCGGCGGTTATGAGAATGTCGACGCCCGCGTGACGCTGGCGAATGCGAGTGGCATCAATCGCGACGTCCGGACCTATGACGGCTGGCTCGCCGGCGTGGGTGCCGAGCGTTACCTGACCGACAAGGTCTCGGCGCGGATCGAATATCGCTACAGCGATCTTGGCGGGAGCGACACGCGCTTTCATCGCCAGCAGGGCCTGGTGGGAGTCGCCTACCACTTCTAAGACGCAACCCAGGACGTGAGGACCGGCGCCGGCTTTCGGGCAGGCGCCGCCCTTCGCGATGGGTCTGCGAGCCATTCCACTGCAGGCGAAACGCGGTCCTATGGTCCGTGAAAGATTGCCCTCGCGGAGCCTATGACGCGCGATACCGCTGCAGGTCAGCGCTCCGGCCTATGAAGCGCGGCCGCCATGAACGCCGCCTCTTCCATCGAGCGGTCGTCGCGCCCGTCTCCTGGATCAGGCGCGTCAATCGGTCGTGAACCGGGATACCGGAGTGACGGCCGGCCTGGATGACACGACGTCGGTCAGCCGGTGGCCATCCAGGACGTCGAAAAAAGATTGCAACGCCAGAGCGAGGACGCCTTTCACCCCGCACCTTTGATCGATCACGCAGTGCGCGCAATCGACCAGATCGAGTTCGCGTTCCATCATCCGCACGACGGAACCGAGAATGATTTCGTCCGCCGGCATGGCCAGCCGCACGCCACCGGCGCGGCCTCGCACGCTCTGGAGATATCCGGCTTTATCAGGTCGTGAACGACTTTCGAGAGGTGGTTGTGCGATATCGCATGCGCGCGCGCCATCTCCGGGATTGAGCAATGCCGATCCGGATGCTCGCCGAGATAGAGCAGCACGCGCAACGCGTAGTCGGTCTGGCGCATCAGTCGCATCGTCGCGACGTTCATCAGGTTGGCCCGGATCCGGCTATGCGTACATGTCCCAATATGTCCTGCCCCCACCGCCGAATACATGTGTCAGCGATACAGGTTTCGGAGCGGTGTATGGCGCGCGTGGCGCAAGGGAACATCGAGCATCTTTGCACCGGACATCGCAGAGTTTTCGCTGCTCCGTACCCGAAGCACGCAGACGCCATCCGCTTCGCAGCATAGCCGCGAGGCGAACGATCATCATTTCGAACCAATAAGGGATTAGCCATGACGAGAACGATGTCGCCCGAGACGATGGCGATCGTGAAATCGACCGCGCCAGCCATTCAGCAGCACGGCGTCGCGATCACGACGCGTATGTACGAGCGCCTGTTTGTCGATCCCGACATCAAGGCCCTGTTCGATCAATCCGCGCAGATGTCCGGCGAACAACCCAAGCGGCTCGCAGCGGCAATCCTGGCGTTCGCGCAAAATGCGGACAAGGTGGACGCCCTCAAGCCGGCAATCGCTCGCATGGCGGCCCGCCACGTCGAGAGGCGCATCAAGCCGGAGCATTATCCGGCAGTGGCCGACGCTCTGCTTCCGGCGATCAAGGATGTGCTCGGCGATGGCGTGAATGAAGCGGTTCTCGCCGCCTGGGGCGAGGCCTATTGGTTCCTCGCCGACGTCCTCATCGGGGAGGAAGCCGTTCTCTACGAAGAGCGGAGCCTGTCGCCGGCATGATCGACGATTTCACGATCGCGCGCGTCGTCCATGTCGTCGCGATGACGATGTGGATCGGCGGAGTGGGCTTCGTGACGACGGTGGTGATGCCTGCCATTCGCAGGCGCCACGCCCCTGCCGAGCGGCTTGCGGCATTCCATGCTTTCGAGGGGGCGTTCGCGGGGCAGGCGCGCCTCTGGACCCTCCTGGCCGGCGCGAGCGGCCTGTGGATGACGTGGCGTGCCGACCTGTGGTCGCGTTTCATCGATCCCGCGTTCTGGTGGATGGACGCAATGGCGCTGCTCTGGCTCGGTTTTGCGGTCATGCTCTTCGTGGTGGAACCCTTGTTCCTGCATCGACGCATGGAGGATTCGGCAAACCCGGCGGCGGATTTCTTACGCGCGGAGGCCATGCACCGGCTGGCCCTTGGTATAGCGATCATCACCGTTGCGTCTGCGGTGGCAGGAAGCCATGGCCTGATCTAGCGGGAACCCGCTTCCTCTGATGGACCGCGCCTGACGGTGTCGCGGCGGTCCTTCCCCTTCAGCGGCGAGAGGTCGCCGCAACATCGCGGCTTAAATTGGCTGGGGCGGGCGGATTCTTAGCCAGATTTCTGCGCCCCCAGCAAAACTGCGTTTTTTTGCTTTCGCGAGGTGCTGCTCGATCCGCTCGCTATAGCAGAGCGCTGCGGCGTTCCTTCAAGCCTGGCAAAACGGCGGTAGCAGTGCTGCAGGCACGCAGCCTTGCTTGCCGTCATGCGTCAACGTCGCTCGCAACGAGGTCCAGAAGGCCGACTGTCGACCGCCACCAGGGCCGTTGCGGCATGGTTTCACGACGATCGCTAGAATCGCGCTCCAGCTTCCCCGACGCGTTCGAAGGACGTTGACTTGCGCGCAGTTGTATACAATAGAATGCAGATAACAACGTCGAGGGGATATGGGGTGGAGATTGCGGTCGACATCGGTGGGACGTTTACCGATCTGGTCGCGTTCAATTCGGCGACAGGCAAGGTCACGCAGTCGAAGCAGCTGACCACGCCGGCCGAATTTTCGCAGGGCGTGTGGGATTGCCTCGCCAAGGCCGAACTGAAGCCGGAAGATGCCGAGACCCTGGTCCACGGATCGACCGTCGCGATCAACATCGCGATCGAACAGACCGGCGCCGAGACCGCCTTGATCGTCTCGAAGGGTACGCGCGACGTCTACAAGATCGGACGTCAGAACCGGCCCGAAGCCTATAATTTCCTGTTCCATCGGCCCGATCCGCTCGTCCCGCGCTCGCGCACGTTCGAGGCCGAGGAAAGGATGCTCGCCAATGGCGACGTCCATATCGCGCTGACCGATGCCGAGATCGATCGCATCGTCGATGCGGTGCGCGAGAGCGGCGCCAAGGCGGTCGCGATCTGCTTCCTCCATTCTTATGCGGTGCCGGCGCACGAGAACAAGGCGGCGGGCCGGCTGCGCGCCGCACTCGGCCCAGACATCTACGTCACCGCATCGAACGAGATCGTGCGCGAATATCGCGAATATGAGCGCATCTCGACGACGGTGATGAACGCTTACATCGGCCCCAAGACGAGCGCTTATGTCGGCCGGATGGAGGAGCGCCTCCAGCGCGAGGGCTTCGGCGGGCGCTTCCTGATAATGCAATCGAACGGCGGCGTGATGTCGCCCAAGACCGCCAAGGCGCTGCCGGTGGCGATGATGGAATCGGGCCCGGTCGGCGGCGTGATCGCGGCCGCCGAGATCGGCAAGCGCCTCGGCTTCGACGACGTCATCTCGTTCGACATGGGCGGCACGACCGCCAAGACCAGCCTGATCAAGGCGGGCGAGGTCTCGATCGCGCAAGGCTATTATGTCGGCGGTTACGCCAGCGGCCATCCGGTTACGTTCCCGGTGGTCGATATCATCGAGGTCGGCGCGGGCGGGGGCAGCATCGCCTGGATCGACCAGATCGGCGCGCTCAAGCTGGGGCCGCAGAGCGCGAGCTCGGTCCCCGGCCCGATCTGCTATTCGCGCGGCGGCACCGAGCCGACCGTGACCGATGCGAACGTCGTCCTAGGCCGGATCGGCGCGAAAAGCTTCCTCGGTGGCGAAATGCCGCTCGATGCCGAAGGCGCCACCGCCGGCATGAGCAGCCGCCTCGGCGATCGGCTCGACATGACCGCGACGCAGGTGGCGCACGGCATCCTCCAGATCGCGGTCGCCAAGATGAGCCTCGCGGTGCGCGGCATCTCGGTCGAGCGCGGGTACGATCCGCGCGATTTCGCGATGCTCGCCACCGGCGGCGCCGGCCCGCCGCACGCGCTGGCGATCGCGCGCGACCTGCATATCCCGACGGTCATCATCCCCAATCTGCCCGCGCATTTCTCCGCGCTCGGCATGCTGATGACCGATGTGCGCCACGATTATGTCCGCACGGTCTACCAGCCGTTGCTCGACGCCGATTTCCAGGCGCTGCTCTCCATCTATGCCGAGCTCGGCGTGTCGGGCCTCCACGCGCTCGACGAGGCCGGGGTCGACGAGGCTGCACGCAGCGAGATCTGGTGGATGGACCTGCGTTACATGGGGCAGGAATTCTGGCTGCAGATCCCGATCGAGCGCGCCGAGATCGAGAGCGGTAACGTCGCTGCCGTGCTCGCGCGCTTCAACGAGGTGCATGATCGCCGCTTCGGCCATGCCGCCGCCAACGAGCCGCTCGAACTGGTCAATGTCCGCCTCACCGCGGTCGGCACGCGCCCGAAGATCGAATTCCCGCATGTCGGCGGCGACGGCGCCGACGCGCAGATCGGTACGCGCGAAGTCTATCTCGACGATCCGGACACCCCGGTCGCCTGCGCGGTCTACAGCCGCGAACGGCTCGCGCCCGGCATCCGCATCGATGGGCCGTGCGTGATCGAGGAATATGCCTCCACGACCCTCCTGTTCGAAGGCGACAGCCTCGTCCCCGCCGAAACCGGCGAACTGATCATCACGGTGGCCGCACGATGACCGACATGCCCGAAGCGCTCAAGGCGCTGGATCCCGTCACGCTCGAGGTGATCCGCAACGCGCTTCCCGCCATCTCGGACGAGATGAGCGTCGATCTGCAGCGCACCTCCTACAATATGATGATCTACGAGGTGCGCGATTATTGCACCGCCTTGCTCGATCCCGACGGCAAACTGATCTCGCAGAATATCGGCGGCGTGTCGCACTTCGTCGCCGATCTCGGCATCGTCGTCAGCTCGGGCGTCGAGCGCTTCGGCAAAAACGGGTTCGTGCCGGGCGACGTGATCCTGCACAACCATCAGGCGACCGCCGGGCAGCACCTCAACAATATGGTGCTCTACACGCCGGTCTTCCACAAAGGCGAACTGGTCGCGTTCGCGGTGGTGCGCGCCCACTGGGTCGATGTCGGCGGCCAGTCGACCGGCTTCGGCGGCGGCAGCGCCTACGATCCGTGGAGCGAGGGCCTCCAGTTCGATCATGTGAAGATCTACGAAGCCGATGTGCCGGATGAGAAGATGCTGCGCTTCATCCGCGACAATATCCGCTTCCCCGATAGCTCGATGGGCGACATGCGCTCGCAACTCGCTGCCTGCCGGCTGGGCGAACGCCGCTTCGACGAACTGCTCGGCCGCTACGGCAACGACATCGTCCAGCGCGCGATCGTCGCGCTCTATGCCGAGGCCGAGACCAAGGCGCGCGCCGCGGTCGAGGCGATCCCCGATGGCGTCTACGAGGCCGAGGCGACGCTCGACAGCCGTGCCGGCGAGGCGCCGTACGACATCAAGGTGAAAGTCACCGTCTCGGGCAGCGATATGGAGATCGATCTCTCCGGCTGCTCGCCCCAGCGCGATCGCGGCAACAATGCCCGCACCTATGCCGGCGCCTTCATCGCCTACAAGGCGCTGACCGGGCCGAACGAGCCGCTCAACGAAGGCGCGTTTGCGGCGCTCAAGGTGACGATCCCCGAAGGCAACATGATGATGGCGCGCTTCCCCGCCTTCATGGCCGGCTGGAGCTGGGCGCTGCCGACCGTGGTCGACGTGATCTGGCGCTGCTTCGCCAAGGCTTTGCCCGATCGCATTCCTGCGGCGCACTCGGGTTCGCTCGGCGCGGCCTTCTCCTTCTCGGGCATCAATCCGAAGAACGGGAAGCGCTTCGTCGCGATGAGCATCGAATCCGGTGGCTGGGGCGGCCGTCCCGGTGAAGACGGGCAGGATGTGTCGATGTCGGTCTGCCAGGGCGACGTCCGCAATTCGCCGATCGAGACGATCGAACTCAAGACGCCGCTGATGGTGCTGGAGCGGTCGCTGCGAACCGATTCCGGGGGCGCCGGCGAACATCGCGGCGGCCTGGGAATCCAGACGCATGCGCGCGCTCTGGTGGCGGGAACATGGAATTCGGCGAGCGCCTCGGGCGGCCGCGTCACCTGCCCGCCATGGGGGCTGTGGGGCGGCAAGCCCGGCCGCACGGCCGAGACATTGATCAAGGCGCCGGGCGAGCAGGAATTCCGCGTCTCGACCAGCGGCGGCTTCACCAGCGGCCCGGGATCCGAGGTGATCTACCGCACCGCCGGCGGCGGCGGCTGGGGCGATCCGCACAGGCGCAGCGCCGAACAGGTTCTTTCGGACGTGCGCCAGGGCTTCATCACGGTCCAGACCGCCCGCGACGATTACGGCGTGGTGATCACGAACGACGCCATCGACGCCCAGGCAACCGCCGCGTTGCGCAACGAAAACACATCCAGGGAGACGGCCGAATGACCCTTTTCGCGGCGGACGACCCGCTTCGCCTCTCTTGCTACGCGACGAGGACCGGCAAGGTCCGCGATGCGATGCGCGAAGCCGGGCACGAAGTGCTGATCGCCTACGGCAATGGCCGCCACAGCTTCATCGGCATGAACCCGGCCTGGTGGCTCACCGGCTTCAAGCAGATGGGGCCGCATATCGCGGTGATCCTGCCGATCGATGGCGAACCGTCGTTGATCGTGACGCCGTGCTGGGACGAGGAGCGCGCGAGCGAGCGTTCGGTGGTGGGCGACATCGTCGCGTGCGAGCCCAAGGCGTTCATGGCGACCGTCGCGAGCGAGTTGAAGCGCCGTGGTCTGTCCGCCGCCAAGATCGCGGTTGCGGGTGGCCTGCAGATGCCGCGCGATATCCATGAAGGCTGGCCGGAGACGCTGGGCCAGAAGCCCGCCGACGCCGATCAGGCGTTGAGCGATCTCGCGCGCGAGCGCGACGAATGGTCGCTGAAATGCACGCGCCACGCGGTCGATATCGCCGAGAAGGGTTATGATCACCTGCTCGCGAACAGTCGGCCGGGCATGTACGAGCATGTCGTTGCCGGTAACTTGGAATCCTATGTCCGCAGCCTCGGCGCCGAGGACAATTTCCAGCTCATGTCGGCCTCGCAGCACAACCGCTCGGTCCATATGCCGACCAACCGGTTGCTCGCCGACGGTGACATCATCCTCGGCGAAATCACGCCGGCGGTGGAGGGCGAATATATCCAGATCTGCCGCACCGCGGTGTTCGGCGTGCCGACCGCGCTCCAGCAGGAGAAGTTCGGCATGCTCGACGAGGCGCTGCGTGCGGGCATGAAGGCGGCCAAACCCGGCGTGCCGGTCTCCGACGTGGTCGCCGCGATCAACGCGCCGATCTCGAAGGCCGGCTACGAGAAATATACCGTGCCGCCCTACATGCGGACGCGCGGCCACAGCATGTCGCTGGGATCGATGGATCCCGAAATCGCAACCTTCAGCGGCCATGTGCTGGTCAAGGGTTCGGTCTTCGTAATGCACCCCAACCAGTACATTCCCGACACCGGCTACTTCATGTGCGGAGAGCCGGTCATCATCACCGACGAGGGCGCGAAGCCGCTGACCAGCCGCATGGGCGAGCTGGGTTCGATTCTCTAAAGGAGCGCGCGACATGATTGCGATGACGCCCGTTCTGGAACGGGGCTATACGTGGTGGGACCGCTCGCTCTTCCCGCGCGACGAGTTCGAAGAGCGCACCCGCATGGTGCAGAAGGCGATGGCCGAAGCCGGGCTCGATGCTTTGGTAATATGGTCGCAAAGCTATCACACGACCGGCCAGCTCGCGTACCTTTCGGGGTGGCCGATGGGCGGCGCGGTGCTGGTGCGGCGCGAGGGCGAGCCGACCATGTTCAGCCCGGGCGGCGGGCGCGAGCAATATTTCGCGCGGATGCAGACCTGGGTGGAGGATATGCGATCGGTGCCGGGCCGGCTTGGTGCGGTGATCGCCAAGACGCTGGCCGAGGATGGGGTGCCGGGTGGCCGGCTGGGTATCGTCGGCTATGATCAGATGAGCGTCGGTGCTTATGCCGAGGTGGTCGAGAGCCTGTCAGGCTATGACCGGGTCGATTTCGCCGAAACCTATGCAGCGGTGCTGGCGCCCAAGCGCCCGCGCGAAGTGCTGGCGGTCCGGAACAGCCTGACGATCGCGGCGCATGCGGTCGAGGCCGGGGTTGCGGCGTGGGAAGCGGGCGCGAGCAATGCCGAGGCGCTGGTCGAGGCCGAACGCATCGCCCGGATCGAGCGCGCGCGCGATTTCCGCGGGCTGGTCAACAGCAAGGGCACCGAGCTGCGCCCGTTCGAGCGGGTCAGCGAAGCGCGGCATGACCAGCTCCTGCTGTGGATCGCGATCGATCAGCATGGCTATTGGGCCGAATCCGCGAACGGCGTGGCCGGAACGGCGGCGACCAAGGCTGTTGATGCCATGGTTGCCACGGCAAGGGTTGGTGCGACCGCGGGCGCGGTGGCCGAAGCGGCACTGGCGGTTTTGCCCGAGGCCGCGCGCGACAGCGCTCTGTCTTACGGCCTCGGCGCGGGCGTCGGCCTGTCGCTCGACGAGGCACCGGTGATCGAACCGGGCAATGATGCGCTGCTGGTCGAAGGCAGTCTGCTTTCGCTCAAAACCTATGCCAAGGGCGCGTCGGCCTCGATCGCAACCGCGACGGTCAAGGTCGGTGCGGAGGGCGCGACGCGGATCGTCCCCAACTGACCCCCGCCGACGCCCTGACTTCGCTGGCGGACGCGCTGGCGGCGCGCGCACCGGTTCCGGGACCGGTGCGCGATGCCGCGCGTCTGCGCCTGTTCGATACGTTGGTCGCGGCGCGGATCGGGCGGGCTTTGCCCGAGGCCGCACCTCTGGCGAAGCTCGCGGTCGATGCGCCGGGGCGGATCCGGGCACTCGTCGCGACGGTGCGTGCGACCGAGGTCGACGATATTGCGCTGGCCGGGTGCGTCACCGCCGGATCGGTGATCGTGCCGGTTGCATTGCTGGCCGCCGCCGAACGCGATTGCGACAGCGATGCGCTGCTCAGGGCGATCGTCGCCGGCTATGAGGCGATGGTCGGCTTTGCCGCCGCGATCGGTGGCGCGACGATCCTCTATCGCGGGATCTGGCCGACGCTTGCGGCGGCGCCGATCGGCGCCGCGGCGGTAGCGGGCAGTCTCGCCAGGCTCGATCGCCAGGCGATGCTGAGCGCGCTCGCGCTGGCGATCGGACGCAGCCCCTGGTGGCTCGACCGGGGCTTGCCACGCTGGCTCCAGCTCGGCCATGCCGCCGCCGACGGGGTCGCGGCGGCGCAAGCGGCCGAAGCGGGTTTTACAGCACCGGCGTCGGTGATCGACGGCTGGGCCAACGCTTCCGGCGTGACGGTGGATCCGGCGCTGCTGGCACCAGGCGCGGTGCCGAAAATCCACCAGATCGAATGCAAGACATTCCCCACCGCGCGACAGGGCCTGTCGGCGATTCAGGCGTTCATGCGCCTGCACGCCGACCGGCCGGTGGGGCCGACTGACCGGATCGAGATCGCGCTTCCCGGCGTCTATCGCGCCATGGTCGGCGGGACGACCATGCCGGCCGAGCGGATCGGGTCGATGCTCTCGGCGGCCTATCAGATGGCGCTGGCGGTCCATGCGCCCGAGCGGATGTTCGATGCCGTGCACACGCCGCCCTGCAACGATCCGGCGATCGCGGATTTCCTGACGCGGGTGGTCGTGACCGAGGATGCGGCGCTGGACGCGCTCTATCCGAGGCAATGGGGTGCGCGCGTGACGATCGTCGGCGCGGAGGCGCGGACGTGCGAGGTCTTGTCGCCCGAGGGCGGTGCTGACCATCCGTTTGGATGGACGGAATTGGCGGCAAAGGCCGCTTCGCTAGCGCTTGGGTTGGGCTTGCCGGCTACGCATTTCGAGGCGCTGCAAGACTCGATCAGGAAAGACGTGCGCCCGGGAGATTTGCTGACGCTGGCCCTTTCCTGAAACCGCCGCAGGCTGCGGAACCGCTCGCGTCATCCACACGTCACTCTGGACTCGTTTCAGGGGCCACCGGGCGTGCCGCGCCGTCCACGCAAGTTGCTTGGTGGATGCTGAAACGAGTTCAGCATGACGAAGAAAGCAAACGCGTTTAGCTAGCCCCTTTCGTCTGCGGGCGCTTCGGGATCAGCACCACTGCCACGAAAGCCAGCAGCAACGGCGCTGCCGCCCAGCAATAGATCGTCGTCAGGCTCGCATGCTGCGCCAGCAGGAAGCCGCCGATCGCCGGCCCGATCATTCCGCCCGCACGGCCCGCGCCCGCCGCCCACGCCACCCCGGTCGCGCGGATCCGCGACGGATAGACGAGAGCCGCAAAGGCGTTGATCGCGCCCAGCGCGCTGTTGAGGAAATAGCCCGACAAGGCGCTTGCGATCAGGAATTGGCTCGATCCCAGATCGATCCAGCCCAGCGCTGCTATCGCTACCGCTGCGCCGACCACGAACACCGACAACGACGCGCGCGCGCCGAAGCGATCGAGGATGAAGCCGCTGCTGAGCGTGCCGATGATCCCGGTCACCGTGCCGCAGGTGACGCCGGCGGCGATATGCTGGAGCGAAAGACCGCCCTGGCCGTGCAGCACGGTCGTATTCCATGCGCCGGCCAGGTGGTTGACGATGAAGATCGTCAGGAAACCCGCCCATAGCAAAAGCGTGGTCAGGAGAAGGCCCGGCCGGAACAGCTCGACGATCGGCTGCTGGTCTTTCGCCACCGCCTGATCCTGCAGCACGAAGCGCGGGCTGTGCGCCAGATCGAGCGTCGGATCAATCCCCAGCAACGCCTCTGCGATGCGTGGATCATGCTGGTTTCGCCGTGCGCGAAAGCGGATCAATTCGGGCAGATAGAGCCACAGCAGCACGAACGTGACCGCGCCCAGACCGCCACCGACCCAGAAGGCGCTCTGCCAGCCCAGCGGCTCGAGCATGTAGGCCTGGACGAAAGCCTCGATGAAATGGCCGCCGGTGAAGCCGCAGAATACGACGCTGACGATACCGGCGCGCAGCCGCGCCGGGGCCAGTTCGGACGAAAGCGCGATCGCGTTGGGGATCACGCCGGCGAAGAACAGGCTCGAGGCGAAGCGGAAGCCGAGCAATTCGGTCGGCGTGCGCGCGAGGCTGGTCAGCAAAGTCAGGAATGCGAAGCTGCCGACGCAGGCGAGCAAGGTCGTGCGGCGGCCGAAGCGATCCGACAAGGGCCCGATCAGCAAGGTGCCGATCAGCAGCCCGAATTGCTGGAGCACGAACACCCCCGTCAGCGCCTGCGGGGCGACGTGCATGTCGGCCGCGAGCGGGGGCAGGATCGCGCCGACGATGAAGATGTCGTAGCTGTCGATCAGCATCGTCAGCACGAGCAGGGCGATCAGCCCGAGATGCGCCTTCCCGAAGCGCCGGCTGTCGAGGAACGCCTCGACGTCGAAATCCGTACTGGCCACGGTCAGGAAATCGCCTCGACCGCGCCCGCCGGTGTCGCAGCCCTGGCCGCCGCGCTCCGCCGCACCCAGATCATCGCGAGGATCGCGATCCCCGCCAACGCCTCGGGCACAGCGGTGAGCAGATAGATGGTGGTCGTGTTCGGCGTGCCCGACAGCAGGAAGGCACCGGCGACGGGCCCGAGCATGCCGCCGATCCGGCCGATGCCCGATCCCCAGGCCACGCCGGTGACGCGCATCTGCGGCGGATAGGTGATCGCAGCGATCGCGTTGAGCCCGCCCAGTGCGCTGTTCATCGCATAGCCGGTCAGGGTGAACAGGATCAGGCCGCTCGTCCCGCCGAGATCGCTGAACGCTATTCCCCCGATCAGCACGGAGGCGAGCAGGAAGAAGAAGGACAGGCTGCGCGTCGCGCCGAAGCGGTCCATCACGAAGCCTGCGGTCGCGGTGCCGATCACGCCCGCCGTGGTGCGGCAGGCCCCGAGCAAGGCGATATGCTTGTACGAAAGCTTGGCGACATGGTGGAAGATCGTCGTGTCCCAGCTGCTCATCAGTTGGTTGACGAGGAAAGCGAGCAGATAGCCGGCCCACACCAGCAGGGTGATGCGCAGCAGCCCGTCCCGAAACAGGCCGGTCACCGGCCGCGTCTTCTCCTTGCGCGGTTTGGTTTCGAGCACGAAGCGCTCGTCGCCACGGAAGCGGAGAGATGGGTCGATCTGTCGCAGCAGGCCGCCGATGCGCGGATCGGCCGGATTGCGGCCCGCCCGGAAGCGGATCGATTCGGGCAGGAAGAACCAGACGATCGGCAGCAGGATCAACGGCATCGCCCCGCCGAGGATGAAGGCGCCGCGCCAGCCGAACGGCTCGAGCACGAAGGCCAGCACCCAGGCGAGGATGAACGAAGCCCCGGTATAGCCGCAGAAGACCACGCTGATCAGCCCGGCGCGCATGCGCTTCGGGGCGATCTCCGACACCATCGCCACGCAATTGGGCAAGGCGCCCGAAAAGAAGATCGCCGAGACGAAGCGCAGCGCGATCAGCTCGAACGGCGTGCGCACGAACGAGACGAAAAAGGTCGAAATCCCGAAGCAGGCCAGGCAGGCGAGCAGGGTGGTCTTGCGGCCGTTGCGATCGGCGAACGGCCCGGTGACGGTGACCCCGGTGAGCAAGCCCGCCTGCTGGGCAATGAACACGCCGGCCAGCAGGTTAGGTTTGATTCCCCAGTCGTCGGCAATCGCCGGCAGAACCGAACCGACGACGAAGATGTCGTAGCCGTCCACCAGCATGATCAGCGCCAGGATGATCACCACCCTGATGTGCAGCGATCCGATCCGTCGGGAGTCGAGAAAGGCGTCGACGTCGAAGCTCGGTCCTGGCGCAGACGCCATAGTCTCTCCTGTCGCGGCGGCCGGTCGGCCGACCGCTCAATATTGAAAGCGGGCGCCCATCTTATAGTAGCGGCCGACCGGATCGAAGAAGGTGTTGTTGGCACGACCGGGCATCAGGGGCGGGTTCTTGTCGGCGACGTTATCGACGCCGAAATAGAGCTGCAGGTGCTGCTTGCCGCGGTCGAGGACATTGTAGGTCGCCATCAGCGACAGGTAGAAAGCGCCCGCGACGCGGTTCGGATCGATCGAATTGGCGAGCGAGGGGCTGTAGCCCGGATCCCCGGGGCCGACCAGGGTCGGGTCGTAGACGCTCTTCGGCACATAATGGCCGTGCGCGGTCAGCGACATCCGCCCGACGGCGTAGCTGACGATGCCGTCATAGGTCCAATGCGGGGTGCATTCGATGAACGAGGTCACCGAGCAGCCAGTGACGCCCGCCACATCGAGTGCCCCGGTCTTCTGCACCGTGGTCAGGTGCGCGATATGGGTCGTCGTGAAGTTGAAGCTCAAGGTGCCGGGCAGACCGGGCGACAGGCGACGCAGCGGCAGGTTGTAATCGGCGACGATGTCGAAGCCGTTGGTCTTGAGCTGGTTGAGATTGAGGTAAGGCGTACTGATCAACGTGATCAAACCGTCGGATCCGCGCGTCACATATTGGCAGTAATCGGTCTGGCCGTTGTTGCATTGGGTGACGACATTCTGCGTAGACAGCGTCGAGATCGCGTTGTTCACCTTGATGTTGTAATAATCGAACGAGAAGTGGAAACCGGTGAAGATCCCGCGCGGCTGCAGGACGAAGCCCGCGGTGAAGGTCTTGGCCTTTTCCGGCGTCAGGTTGGGATTGCCGCCCGACAGGAAGGGCAGCACCGCGGTGGTGTGGGTCGCCGTATCGATGATCGTGTTCTGGTTGGCGACCAGCGGCACGAACAATTCGGTCATGTTGGGCGCGCGGATGTCACGCGATTCGGTGGTCCGCAGACGCAGCCAGTCGGTCGGTTCGTAGACGCCGCCGACCTTCCAGGTGGTCACGCTGCCGCTGGTCGAATAATGGGTGCGCCGCACAGCGGCATTGAGTTCGAGATTCTTGGCCAGGAAGACGTCGCGCAGTAGCGGGACGATGGTCTCGGCATAGCCTTCGGTCACCGTGATGTGCCCGTTCAGCGCGGTGCCGTTGCCGGTGGTAAAAAAGAGCTGCTGGGACAGCGCATCGGTCGATCCGTGCGCGGTCTCGGACCGGTGCTCGACGCCGACGGCGATTGAAACCGGGCCCGCCCAAGTCGAGAAGGGTTCGCCCTGAATGTTGCCCGACAGGACGCTCTGGTCATAGCGCCGGCGCGTGAAGCTGGTCTGATAGGCATAGGCCTTGGCTTCATTGCTGAAATTATACTGGCCGAACAGGTTGAGCGGCTGGCAGCCGGCGGCGGCGGCGCGCACCGCCGGATCGGCACTCAGGGTCGCGCGGCAAACCGGCAGACCGTTGGGCCCGGTCGTCGCATCGACCGCATAGAAGAAGTTCGGCTTGACCTGGTTGTTCTCGATCGTCTCGTGGAAATCGCTCTCGCCATATTGGTAGTAGACGCCTGCGCGCCAGTGGCTGCCGATCTTCGCGTCGAACCCGACGACGCCGCGATAGGTGTTGGTCAGATCGCGGCCGCGGCTGAAACCGATGTCATAGCCTTCGCGCCCGATCGGGAACGAGGTGATCGGCGCCGCCGGGTTGGCGGTGTTGTAATTGTTGATGATCGTCCGCAGCCCGGCCGGGATGAACGGATTGTCGGTCTTGATCACGATCGCCGTCTGGCCGGTGCCGGGGTTGCGCGACGCACCGCCGATATTCCTGCCGTCGACCCGCGCGAAATTGCCCTCGACATAGCCGGTCAGCCAGTCGTTGAACTCGTAAGATGCGTGGGTGTAGGTGCTGATCCGCTCTACCGGCACCTTGATATCGACGCCGGTGACATAGGCATTCTGGCCCGCGCCCGATCCGCCGAGCATGAACAGGCCGCCGACGAGTGTGCCGTAGACGAACTGGGTGGGCGATCCGTCCGGATTGAACTGGATGCCCTTGAGCGGGCCCGAGGTGATCAGGCCGCCGCGCGTCTGGGTCGAGGTGTGGACGTTGGTCGCCAGGATCTGCGCCGGAATGCCGTTGACGCCCGGGGTCGAATTGG
Source organism: Sphingomonas sp. MMS24-J13 (assembly GCF_044905095.1). Lineage (NCBI taxonomy): Bacteria > Pseudomonadati > Pseudomonadota > Alphaproteobacteria > Sphingomonadales > Sphingomonadaceae > Sphingomonas > Sphingomonas sp. MMS24-J13. Next base: position 3,734,984 of record NZ_CP173258.1, on the reverse strand, counting down.
TGAGGTTCTGGCGCTCCTCGGCGCACCATGGGCGCGTGTAGCAATCGCCGACCGCCTTCGAATCCTCATATTCGCCGCCGATCACGAAGTGGCCGCGGCCGCCGCCGAAGCTGGTCCCGTAGGCGAGCGAGGCCTGGTAATCCTTGCCGTCGCCATAGCGCGATACGCCGTATTGGACGTTGCCCTTCAGCCCTTCGAACTTGTTGTCCATGATGATGTTGACCACGCCCGCGACCGCATCGGAGCCATAGGCCGCCGATGCACCGCCGGTGACGACGTCGGTCCGCTGGACGAGGACGCTGGGAATCAGGTTGAGGTCGACCGTGTTCACCGAGGTGGACGGGACGACGCGCTGGCCGTCGATCATCACCAGCGTACGGGTCGCTCCCAGGCCGCGCAGATCGGCGATGTGCGCGCCGATCGTGCCCGCGGTCAGGCCCGAGGTGGTCGGGCTGGTGCCGGCGCGGAAGGCGGGAACCTGGAAGAGCGCGTCGCCGATGTTGGTCGCGCCGAGCTTCTCGACGCGATCCTGGTTCACCACCGCGACCGGGGTCGGCGAGTTGTAGCCGGACCGCTGGATGCGCGAGCCCGTAACGACGATTTCCGCGTCGGGCGTGGTGGAAGCATCGGCCGTCGCCGGTGCGCCGGTTGCGAGCGGGGCGGGCGTCGCGGAGTCCGGCGTGGCGACCGGACTGGCGGTCTGGGCGATAGCGGGGGCGCCGGCCAGCAACGCGGCTGCCATGGCGGCACTCGATGTTGCTGCCCTCGCCGCGGCTTTATTCAAGAACCCGATCATTCAGCATCCCCTCGGTTCGGCGCCCGGGCTTGCTACCCGCGACGCACCACGGCCGCAGCAGACCGCGACCCCATCCTCACCCATGCTTCACTCTCTGAGCGGAGAGTGTTCGGTATCCCTTTGTATACATCAGTGTTCTGATGTCAAGCACCACTTCGGTTCGAACGGGCTGTCCCCGGGGATGTACGGAGCTACAGCGCTACTGTATGCTGCCGGATGCATGATGCGTCTGAAATCGTGATGGAGATTTGATCTGGCTACCGCGCAGTCCTTCACCCTGCCGACCGATATGTCGCTTGCGGAGGGGCTCCATGCCGCCCTGCGCGAGGAGATCATGCAGGGTACGCTCGAGGCGGGGACGCGGCTGCGCGAAACCGAAGTCGCCGCGCGGTTCGGGGTCAGCCGCACGCCTGTGCGTGAAGCGCTCAAGAAGCTCGAACTGGAAGGCCTGATCGCGGACGTGCCCGGGCGCGGGCTCACCGTGACCAAGCCCTCGCTCAACGACATTCTCGACGCCTATCTGATCCGCGAGGTGATCGAGGGCCTCGCAACGCGGCTCGCCGCCGAGCGCGCGCTCGAGCCCGAGGTGATGATGCTCGGATCGATCCTGCGCCAGATCGAGGAAGCCAATAACGCCGGCGACGGCGATCGCGCGATCGAGATCAGCTATCAGTTCGACGATCTGGTGTTCCGCGCCGCGCGCAACCCGCGCCTCTATCGGATCATCGAAGCATCGCGCGCCGCCCAGGGCAGCAGCCGGCGCGGCAATATGCGCGATCCCGAACGGCGTGCACGATCGATCGAGGAGCGCAAGGTGATCCTCCGCGCGATCCTCAACCGCGACGCCAAGGCGGCGGAGATCGCGGCGCAGGAGCATCTGCGGCGCGCGCGGGAGTATCGGATCGAGCGCTCGTTGAGCGAGGATATTTTGGCTTAGGGGGCGAAAGTGCTCGTCATGCTGAACTTGTTTCAGCATCCACCAGGCATCCGCACGGACGGTGCGGCACTCCCGGTGGACCCTGAAACAAGTTCAGGGTGACGGGTGGATGACGCGAGCGGACACGCCCAACCAGCCAAGGCGTTACCCGCTACTCCGCCGCGATCGCCAGCGCCCGCTCTTCGGGCGTCTTCAGATTCAGGACCCGCCGCGCATTGTCATAGAGAATCTTGCGCTGATCAGCTTCGCTGAGCCCGATCTCGTCGAACAATTGCAGCGCATGTTCGGGCATCCAGCAGGGATAGTCGCTGCCGTAAAGGATGTGATCCACCCCGTAGAACTCGACCGCGAACTTCATGCCCAGCATGTGCGGCGAGACGGTGTCGGTATACATGCGCTTGATATAGGTGCTCGGCGGCTGCGGCAGCTTCGCGCCCTTGCCGTTCTTGTCCATCCGCCCGGCCTGATAGGGCAGCGCACCGCCGGTGTGCGACATGAACACCTTGAGGTCGGGATAGCGCTCCATGATCCCCGAATAGACCAGCCGCATCGCCGCAACGCTGACCTCGATCACGCGGCCGAGGCTCAGATGAAGCGCGCCGTTATAACCCTCCAGCATGTCGGGAAAGATCGCGTCGGTCGGATGGAGGAAGATCGGCACACCGAGTTCGGCACAGCGCGCATAGAAAGGCTCCAGCCGCTCGGCATCGATGCGCGGATCGTTGCCGACGCTGCCCGGCACGTTGACCCCCATCAGCCCGTGATGCTGGATCGCGCGATCCAGCGTGGCGATCGCGACCTCGGTATCGACGAGAGGCACCACCGCGCTCGCCCAGATCCGATCGGGATGCTCGCGCTGGACGCGCGCCATTTCGGAATTCCAGATCTCGGCGGCGTCCATGCCCTCATGGGCGGGAAGATCGGAATAATGAAGCGAGAAGGGGCCCGTGGAGCAGACCACGTCGACCCTGTGGCCGAGCCCGTCCATATGCGCGAGCTGCGAATCCAGGTCGAACCATTCGGGCCCGAGCACGAACCAGGGTTCCCCCTCCTTGCGCCAATAATTGTAACCGCCACGCGCATTGCGTTCGGCGCGCGGATAGTCCCTGCGCTTGCACAGATCCTCGAAAACCGCCCGCGGCCACCAGTGAAAATGCGAATCGATGATATGCATCAGCCATCTCCAGCATACTTCTGTATACCGATTGGCATGCTTGATCAACGCGGGCTTGCCTGACGAGAAACGCCGTCCCGCATTCAGAGTGCCGAACAGTTCCTCCGATCGCAGGTAGAGGCAGCGCGACAGCGTCCGCGCCGCTGCTTTGCGTATCGAGGCTGCATGTCAATTCGCGGCGGGCGAGCCGCTCTTGCAGCTCCGCCGGGACCACCCGATGGAAGTGATAGATGCCCCCCGCGCCTGGCCGTATTCGGGATCGCTCCCATGCCCAATGACCCCGGCTCTGTAGCAGGGTTCCGTAGCAAAACCCCAGCCACGTTCCGGCACCGTCGGAAAAACCTAAGCTGCGCAGTTGCTTGGGGGAAAGTTGGCTGGGGCGGGAGGATTCGAACCTCCGAATGCCGGTACCAAAAACCGGTGCCTTACCGCTTGGCGACGCCCCATCGACGCGGGAGCGGCCTTATAGCCAGCCGTTCCCGCGATGGAAGCCCTTCAGAGAGGGATCAGAAGAGCCGTTCGACCCAGCCGTGCGGATCGGGGGCGAGGCCGCGCTGGATTTCGACCAGCGCGGTGCGCAGGGATTCGGTCTGGATGCCGGGGCCGCCATTGCCGATCGTGATATCGAGCCCGCCGCGGCCGCGCACGCGGCCGATCGGTGTCACGACCGCGGCGGTGCCGCAGGCGAACGCCTCGCGCAGCCTGCCGCTTGCGGCGTCGTCGCGCCATTGCTCGATGCTGTAGCGCTCCTCGCGCACCGTCAGCCCGCGATCCCGCGCCAGCGTGAGCAGGCTGTCGCGCGTAATGCCGGGCAGGATCGTGCCGCCGAGGGGAGGCGTGATCATCGATCCGTCGTCCATCACGAAGAAGACGTTCATGCCGCCCAATTCCTCGATCCAGCGCTTCTCGATCGTGTCGAGGAAGATCACCTGATCGCAGCCTTCGGCGATCGCTTCCTTCTGCGGCAGCAGGCTGGCGGCATAGTTCCCGCCGCACTTGGCGGCGCCGGTGCCGCCCGGCCCGGCGCGATTATAATGTTCGGATACCCACAGGGTGACCGAAGGCGCGCCGCCGCGGAAATAGGCGCCGACCGACGAGGCGATCACCATGAACAGATATTCGGACGCGGGCTTCACGCCCAGGAACACCTCGCTCGCGATCTGGAACGGGCGCAGATAGAGCGCGCCGCCCTCGCTCGACGGGATCCAGTCGCGATCGATCGAGACGAGCTGGCGGCACGCCTCGAGAAACAAGTCCTCGGGGATCTCGGCCATCGCCATGCGGTAGGCCAATTCGCGGAACCGCTGGGCATTGGCATCGGCGCGGAACAAAGAGGCGCCGCCATCCTGCGTCCGATACGCCTTCATGCCCTCGAAGATCTCCTGGGCATAATGGAGCACCGCGGTTGCGGGATCGAGCACAAGCGGACGGCGCGGGTGAATGCGCGCATCGTGCCAGCCCCGGCTGTCGCTATAGCGGATCGTGACCATATGATCGGTGAACACCCGGCCGAAGCCCGGATCGGCGATCAAAGCCGCGCGATCGGCGGCGGACGTCGGCGACGGATGGTCTTCCAGGACGAAGTTCAGGCTGGCATCACTTCCCATGATCGTAACTCGTTAGGTCCCCAAATTGCCCATCTGCGGGTTGCCGTTCGGTAGGGTGCATGGCAGAATGGGTCAATATGGCTGTCCCGTCTGCTTCCCCCTCTTCCTGCGCGAGGCCGAGATCCGGCGCGGCGTCGAACTGCTCTATTTCGGCTACAGCCACCTTTACCGCGGCACCGACGAATGCCTTGCCGAACAAGGGCTTGGCCGCGCCCACCACCGTGCGCTCTATTTCATCGCGCGCCAGCCCGATCTCACGATCAGCACGTTGCTGCGCACCTTGGGCATCACCAAACAATCGCTCGGCCGCGTTCTGGGCGAACTGGCCGAGCGCGGCATGATCGAAACGCGCACCGGGCGCGAGGACCGGCGCCAGCGATTGCTGCGGCTGACCCCGGCCGGCGCGAAGCTGGAGCGCGATCTGTTCGATGCGCTGCGCGAACAACTCTCGGCCGCGTACGCGCAGGCGGGGCAGGAGGCCGTGACCGGCTTCTGGCGCGTGATGGAGGCGATCATCCCGCCCGAGGAGCGTACACGGGTGGCCGACCTGGAAGCGCTGACGCCGCGAGGCTGAAACGCTTCGCACCCGCAGCAAAAAGGGTTGCGTGGCTTGGGGCCACCGCTTACCTGCGCGGCTCATGAACATCGAAATGATTCCCGTTGGGAAGAACCCGCCCTACGAGCTCAACGTCGTGATCGAGGTGCCGAGCGGCGGCGAGCCGGTAAAGTACGAATTCGACAAGAAATCGGGCGCTCTGTTCGTCGATCGCATCCTGCACACGCCGATGCGCTATCCCGCCAATTACGGCTTCGTGCCGCACACGCTTTCGCCCGATGGCGATCCGCTCGACGCGCTCGTCATCGCGCGCTCGCCCTTCATTCCCGGCTGTGTCGTCCGCGCCCGCCCGATCGCGGTGCTCAAGCTGGAAGACGAAGCCGGCGGCGACGAGAAGCTCGTCTGCGTGCCGGTCGATACGACCTTCCCTTATTATACCGATGTCGGCGAGCGCCACGATCTGCCCTCGATCGTGCTCCAGCAGATCGAGCATTTCTTCACCCACTATAAGGATCTCGAGTCCGAAAAGTGGGTCCGCATCGGCAATTGGGGCGATGCCGACGAAGCGCGCGAGATCGTGATGCGCGCGATCGAGGCCGCCAAGGAAGCCAAGGCCGCGGCATAATTCAAAATCCTCCCCGCGATTTCGCGGGGAGGATTTTTATTACCTCACGTACATTGCCATCGCATCCTTGCGGAACTGCGCGCCGCTCGTCGAGCGGCTGTAGAACATGTGACCGCCGGCATAGAGCTTGAGCGCGATGTTCTTTCCGAATGCCGGCATCTGATCGATGATCAGCCGGCTCGCGAAATAAGGGCAGGACAGATCGTCCATGCCGTGGGCGATGATCACCCCCATCTTGGGATCGGCAGCGATGGCGCGGCGCAGGTCCGCCACCGGCGCATCGCTGTTATCGCGCACCCAATCGCTGTTCACGGCATAGGATAGAAGGTTGTAGCGCGCCTGTAGCTTCCAGCCGACCTGGTTGGTGACCAGATCGACCATCGCGCTGGTGGTCGGCGCCATGATCGCGTTGAGGATCGGATCGCCCGATCTGTTGTCGGCCGAACCCGGGAAGGGGTCGAACGCGGTCACGTTCGAATCGTAGACCGATCCGATCTTGCTCTCGCTGCGGTGGATCTCACGCAGGAAAGTGCCGATCGTGACCCGCCCCTCGCTGCGGCGGACGACCAGGGGGTCGAGCCCGGTCAGCGCCGAGACCTTGGTCGTCAGTCGCTCGATCGAGGCGGGATCGGAATGGCCGCGGAACAGATCGGTCGCGAATTCGCCGCGATCATAGGCCTCGACGTCGGCCAGCGCCTCGGGCCCGGTCAGCTTGCCCTGCCGCTCCAGCCACGCAGCCGTCATCGACGGCAACGCCACCATGTAAGGCAGCGGCGACAGCGCATTCTCGTCATCGTCGATCGCCTGCGGGTTGAGGTAGGGCGAGACCATCGTGATCCCGTTCAGCCCGACCCCGAGCTGGCTCTGCAGGAAATAGGCCAGACGCGGCACGCGATAGCCGCCATAGCTCTCGCCGATCAGATATTTGGGGCTGGTCAGCCGGCCATTCTTGCTGAGCCAGTCGAACACGATCCGGCTGAGATATTCGATATCGGCCTTGGCGGTGTAGAAATCGCGCTTCGTGCCGGCGTCATCCTCCAGGCTGCGCGAGAAGCCGGTGCCGACCGGATCGATGAACACCAGATCGGTGAAATCGAGCCAGCTATTGGGATTGTCGCGTGCCACCGCCGCATCCGACGGCGCATCGCCCTGCGCGCCGAACTGGATCCGCTTGGGGCCGATCGCGCCGAGATTGAGGAAGGCCGATGCCGCGCCCGGCCCGCCGTTGAAACCGAACGTGACCGGACGGCTGCCGGGGGCACGGCCCGGCACGGTGTAGGCCGTGAAGACGACCTCGCCGATCTTCTTGCCCTTGGCATCCCACACCGGGATCGACCCGACGGTGACGTCGTAGGCGAGCGGCTTGCCGGCGACGACGGCGCTCTGGCGGATCGTCTTGTCGGCGGGGAACGGCGGCAGGTTGATCTCGGAGGCGGCTTTCTTGTCGGCCGGATCGGGATCGGCGGCGCAAACGGGGGCTGCCAGCGCCAGGGCAGCCACGAGGGCCAAACGCATCTTTATTCACCCTTTCGGTAATCTTGTTGCGCGCATCATGTTCGACTGCGCCGGCGGCGGCAAGCCGGAACGGGCATCATTGCCGGCGCGTTATAAGCGAACCTCAAGGAGATCATCCGATGGACGCGCAGACCAACGACAAGGCCGTGACGCCCGAGCCGCCCGAAGTTCGCACCGCGATCGACGCGGAGGATGTGAAAGAGCTGAAGCGCGACCCGAGCGACGAGGATGCGAAGCTCGACGTCGCGCTCGACGAAAGCTTCCCGACCTCGGACGCACCGTCGAACACCCAGCCGGGCAAGGGCAAGGATCCGGCGCCCTCGTCGGGCTACGATGCCGAGGCCGAGGCGCAACTGGCCGATCAGGGGCATCATTGACCCATCTCCTCCCCGGGCCTGCCCGGGGAGCTTCTACAGCGGCATCTTCTCCGCCTTTCCGGCCGCGATCCTCTTTCCGTAGTGATGCCACGTAAACACGGCCGCCGCGCCGCGATGCGGGCTCCATGGTTCGGCGAGCTGGCGCACCAGTTTCTCCGACGGCCGCTCGGTGTGGCCCAGCAATTGGCCCACCTCTTCCTGCACCGCCAGATCGCCCGCCGGCCAGATGTCGCCGCGCCCCTCCGCGAACAGGAGGTAGATCTCCGCCGACCAGCGCCCGATCCCCTTGATGCGGGTCAGTTCGGCGATCGCTTCCTCGTCGCCGGCCGGCAGCGCATCGAAATCGATCGCGCCGCTCGCCACCAGTTCGGCCAGGCTCTTCACGTACGAACTCTTCTGCCGCGACAGGCCCGCGCTCCGCAGCAATTCGTCCGGCGCCGCGGCCAGCGCGGCCGGATCGAGCCCGGGCCCGACCGCAGCCTCCATCCGCGCCCAGATCGCGCTGGCGGCCTGCACGCTCACCTGCTGGCCGATGATCGTGCGCAGCAAGGTGGCGTGGCCGCGCGCACGGATCCGCGGTTCGGGGTAGCCGTGGCGGGCGATCCCAGCGGCGAAAGCGGGCTCGATGGCCACAAGCGCGTCGAGACTCGTCCTCAATTGATCGGCGGTCAGGCCCATTCGTATCGCTCCGGTTGCGTCGGCGGAGCGGGCGCGACATAGAGGCCCCGTTTCCATCTCTCCGAAAGGTTACCGATAATGCCCAAGCTGATCGTCGTCACCCGCGAAGGCGAGGAGCGCGAGATCGAGGGCGAATCCGGCCTGTCGGTCATGGAAGTGATCCGCGACGCCGGCATCGACGAATTGCTGGCCTTGTGCGGCGGCTGCTGCAGCTGCGCGACCTGCCACGTCCATGTCGATCCGGCCTTCATCGGCCAGCTGCCGCCGATGGGCGAGGACGAGAACGACCTGCTCGACAGCTCGGACGACCGCAACGAATATTCGCGCCTGTCCTGCCAGCTCCCGTTCGACGCTTCGCTCGACGGGCTGAAGGTGAAGATCGCCGCCGAGGATTGATCCGGGCGACGACGGCCGTTCGTGTCGAGCGAAGTCGAGACACGTTGCGCAACGTCCCTCGACTTCGCTCGGGACGAACGGGGCAAATCCTGAGGAAGCCTACCGCGTCGCTACCGCGTACAGCGCGATGGCGGCGGCGTTCGAGACGTTGAGGCTCTCGACCTTCGGGCTGATCGGCAGTTTGGCGAGCTGGTCGCAATGCGCCTCGGTATTCTGGCGCATGCCCTCGCCCTCGGCACCGAGCACCAGAGCGATCCGCGCGGTACCGCTGATGGCGTCGGCGAGCTTCAGCTCGACCGCGCCGGTCAGGCCGACGCGCCAGAAGCCGGCCTCGGCGATCTCGTCGAGCGCGCGGGCGAGATTCACCACGCGCACCCACGGCACGATCTCCAGAGCGCCCGATGCGGCGCGCGCGATCGTGCCCGATTCGGGCGGCGCATGGCGATCCTGCGTGATCAGGCCGATCGCGTCGAACGCCGCACACGAGCGCAGGATCGCGCCGACATTGTGCGGATCGGTCACCTGATCGAGGATGACGAGCGGACGGCTCGCATCCGCGTCCTTCTCCAGCAGATCGCCCAGCCACATGTCGGGCAGCGGATCGACTTCGATGACGATGCCCTGGTGCGGCGCGTCGTTCGGCACCAGCCGGCCGAGATCGGTCACCTCGGCGAAGGTCACCGGAATATGCGCCGGAAAGCCACCGAAGGCGGCGAGCGCCTCGCGGGTTCCCCACACGCGGCGGATCGTCCGCTCCGGATTGGCGAGCGCGGCGGTGACGGGATGCCGGCCCCAGATACGGGGGCGGTTGGACGGTGCAACGGAAGGGCGCTGGCCTCGACGCATGATCGTAAAGCTCGACTGAAAGGGAACGGGAACGTGAGTCAGCGCGAATAGACGATCCGCGAGGGCACTGCGAGGCCTGCTCTGCGTTAAGCGCGTCATGGACATGACACGCGAGATTCGGATCGGTGTCGGGGCGCTCGCTTTCGTCGGCGTCGTGGTCATGATGTTGCCGCCGACCACGCCGCTGGCCCCGGCCGGAACGCCGACACGGCCTCGCGCCGCTGCCGCTGCGATCGCACAGGATCCGTCGGCCTCCGGCATAGCCGAGCCTGCCTATTATACGCCGCCTTTACCCGCGATGCCGGCAAGCAACCCGACGCCGGTATCGCAGGATAGCGCGATGCCGACGCGATATGCCGATGCGGCGCCGGTGCAGCCCCGCTGGCGCGATCCCGCTCCGGCGGATGCGGACGATCAGGGCCAGGCTGGCTCGGACGACGCCTTTGCGACGGGCTATCGCTGGGCCGAGCAGAATGGGATCGAGGATCGCCGCGACTGCCGCCGCTGGCGCGGAAGCCCCGCCGAGAGCGGGTGCCGCGCCTTTCTACGTGATAGCGACGTCGGCGACGATCATTCCGAAGACGAATATGTTGCGGATATGCCACAGTGAGCTGCCTGAGCCACAGATAAAGCCGCTTTCGTAACGATCGTTCATGTACGCTACAGTCCTCACACGCGATTGGCAGCCGCGACCGGCGTTCTCTCCACTGCCGTACGGTCCGCCTCGCCCTGTCGCCTTCCGGCGGCGGGGCGTCTTTCCGTCAGAAGCCCCAGTCGACCACGCGCCAGCCGCGCTGCGCGGCGAGCCGCTTGAGCCCCGCGCTGGGATTCACCGCGAACGGCTCATCGGCCCACTCCAGAACCGGCGCATCGGAAGCATGGTCCGAATAGAAACGGATATGGACGGCCGCGCGATCGATCTGCTCGGCCTTCAGCCACGCCTCGATCAGCCGCAGCTTGGCCGGACCGTAATTGTTCTCGCCGTCGATGCGCGCATGGATGATGTCGTCCAGCCCGGCGACGCTGCCGGTGGCGATCACATCGTCGAAGCCCAGTCGCCGCGCGATCGGCTCGACGTAGAAACGGTAGGAGGCCGTCGCCAGGATGAGCCGGCGTCCGGCCGCCTTGTCCTCGGCGATCTGGCGAAGCGCACCGGGATGGATGTTGGTCTTGAGGATCAGATCGGCGAAATCCTCGGTCACCGGCGCCAGCTTCCGGCGCGGGATGCGACCGCCGATCAGCAGCCGCTGGTTGATCTCCTTGAGGCGCCGCCGGTCGATCAGCTTCGCCGCGTAAGCCGCCATCACGAACGGGACGACAGGGGCGAACGCCAGCCGCCATGGCGCGAGCGCCTTCGCCGCGTGAAGGAGGAAGGGCGTGTAGGTGCCGGTCCGCGTGACCGTCCGGTCCATGTCGTAGATGGCGAGGGCTTGGGTCATGGGAAGCGCCCTAGAGGAAGCGAGCGCGACCTGAAATCCTCCCCGTGTCGGGGAGGATTGTGAGTCCTATTTCTGCAGTTCGGGTGGCAGCTTGAACCCGCAATTGTCGACCTTGCACACCGTGATCGTGTGGACGTAGCGGATCTTGCCCTTCTCGATGCGGAAGGTGTGGATATCGGGCAGCGCGCTCGGGCCGAAGGTCAGCAGCACCGCCACCGCGCCGAGCGACTCGTCGACGACGTAGGAGCGGTCGGTGAGCTTGATGTTGCTCGGTACACCGACATTGCACGTATCCTCAGGCGCCGCGACGCCCGGCGCGCCCTTGGCGGTATAGAGCCCGCCCTCCAGCCGCGCGCATGGGCTCCCCCACGGCACCACCTTGGTCTTGTCGCTGAACGAATCGAGATAGGCGTTGGCAGCGGCGAGCAAGGTCGCGCGGCTGTCGCGATCGGCCGCGGGGATCTCGCCCCAATTCTCCGCCTTCGAATATTTGAGCGTGTTGGCGGCGTTGAACAGCCAGTCGCCTTTGTCGGTGACGATCATGTCGATATTGTTCACCGCGCCGCCGCGCAAGGTGAGGATCGTGCCGAGCACATAAGGATGCGCCGGATCGGTGACGACCACTTCGGTGAAGGACTGGCACGATTGCAGATCGAAGATGCTGCGGTGGAAATCGATCTTCATCGGCTTGGAGAAGGTGCCGGTGAGCATGCTCGCCTCGTCGCCCTGCTCGTTATAATGGACCCAGCCGCCGAGCGGCATGCCGGTCGCGTCGCCGCTGGTCTGCGCCTTGAGATAGCCGTCGGTGGCGGCGGTGAGATCGGCCTTGGTGCAGGCGCCCTGCGCGAGGGCGGGCGCCGCTGCAATCAGGCTCATGGCAAGTGCCGCGCCGGCAAGCGGAATGCGCCGTCCGAGCGCGCGTACCAATCCCAAGGCCATCTCCATCTCCCATCGCCAAAGTGCCGGCATTTTGCCGATCGCTCGCCCGTATTATGCCGATCCCGGCTGTTCTGTCACGGGCGTTCGGGCGTCATCCGCCAATCGCCGGCAGCACGACGTTGGGTACGAAATCGATCAGGAAGTGGCCGGTCATGTTCGCCGCCAGATTTCGCCGCCAGAGATAGAAGCCGGTCAATACCGCGCCGAGGATCAGGGCGACGAGGATGCCGGCAATGCCTTGCCGATAATGGAACGATGCAAACGCAATGAGGGAAACCAGGCCGGCGATCCAGCGGCTGCCGGTGAGCGCCTGGAGCCGCTCGATCGCATAGCCCCGATAGCAGACCTCCTCGACGATCCCAGCGCGCAGGACGACCAGACAGGTGGCCCACAAGGGCGGGACGAACGCTGCATGGCCGCCGCCATAATGCAGCCCGAACACGTGGAGCAGGCCGAGCGCGAGCGCCGTGGCGAGGCCGAGCAACAGGAATGCGAGCAGGCCCCACAGCAATGATCGCCCGAAGCCGCTCGCGTGCAGCCCGATCGACGAGAAAGGCAGCCTTTCGCCACGCCGGATGATCAGAAGCAGCAACCCGAGCATTGCGAAGATCGCGCCCTCGCGCAGCAGAAGCTGCCCGGTGTTCGCCGTTTCCCCGATCAGGAGCCGATAGGCGAGCGTGACGGCGGGAATGCCGAACAACGCCACGGCAAGGCCGGCTGCCGTCCATCCCTTGCGGACAGTCGATTGCTCCACACTCATCGTCATCGCCCCCCGGCTGGCAGCGCGCATATGCGTCGCGGAATGGAGTGCAGGATGATCGCGCGCACAGCCCTGGTCCAGCGCAAACTGTTTCGCCAACGAAACCAGCCGATGGTATGAGACTGTAGCGGGTAGACCCCTCATCCATTAACATACATGCTTCGCGCTATTGTTTGAGCGGGTAAATGGAATCGGCGTTAGCGTAGTTCGGTGGTTGGCCGGACTGATCGGGCTACTCCACGAAAAGTCGTTCCTGCCGTTCTCACTGCCCGCTGCCCCGCCATGCCGAGGGGCCGCTATCGCCACAGTTGCGGACGCTTAAGGTGCTGGACTGCAATGCTCATAGCGGACATTCTCTGCTCATGATTAATGGGCCTTCGCAAATCCGGATTTGGCTGTTCCGCCTCGCTGCGGCCGCTTGGATAGTAACGGCTGCGCCGTTCATAATTTTTGCCTTTTTGCTTCTGGAGCCACCGCTTTGGCCAGAGTTCGGCTCTAACAGCACGCCGGAAGGCATAGGGGTCTGGGCCGTATTGGCCGCGTGGGTTTACATCACGCCTATAGTGCTACTCGTCATAGGCCGCCGATGGAATGGCAGGTCTGCTTCTAGCGGCAACGCGCCCCAAAGCTGACCGTCGCCTAACCACCCATTTATCGCCGTTGCATGCGCCGCTCGGACTCGCCAGCCGCCCGAAAGTTGCCGGCCCGCTTGCGGCCGTGATAGCAGCCTGTCAGCAACCGCCTCAGACTATGCCCTTCCGGCCCGGTTGCAATGATCCCGATTGCGGACGTTCACGAGATCGATATGTTTGCTCCATGCCACCAGCGAAGCCGTTTATCGTCGAGGTTGGAGCTACCGTCATTGGTGCGGTGGCTTTCACCGGCTGGGATGCAGGAATGGCAATCGCGTTCGGAATATTTCGACCCAACGAAGTTTACATTCCGAATGACCACGCCACGGTTTTAGATGGGCGCGAGCTTCCAAATACGAACAAGCTGCGGCTTTCATGGGCCGATGGAAGGCCGCTCGTCTGCGACGCTGTCGGTCTACTCGACTATGCGGCGAGCGCTGGCAATGATGGTCGTGAGATCACCGCATTCGGCGTTCAAGGCAGCGCATTCTCGGATGACGGCTAACGCCCCACTAGCGGACGTTGGGTTGACCATCGAACGGCTGACGGCAATAACCCTTCGAGGAGCCGGGGATCGGGCATGCCAGCTAGCGTTTCGCTTTTTGAGCATTTTAAGAAGCTTTTCGATTTCGGCGGGCGAGAAGACCGCGCAAGCTTTTGGCCCTATGCCGCTGTCGCTCTCATCATTATCATGGTGGCCGGAGCTACCATCTTCGGCCCGATGATGAGTTGATCTTTGCACGAGATGCAGCAGTTTGCCGCGCAGCATCCCGATCAGGCAACTGTCACCAGCGGGCCGGGTCAGTACTCAATTTCAATCCAAGGGCCGCATCCCGAGTTCATGCCAGCAGGTTCGATGCTGCGCTTCCTAGCAGTCACATTTGGCTTGGCGATCACACTCTATGCTGCGGCCGTAGTTCGTCGCTTACACGATCGGGGCAAGTCAGGCTTCTGGGGATTGATGCCAATTCCGTTCGTTGTCTACTCGACGGTTCAAATGCCTAGGTTGTTTGCATCAATCGGGATCGGCTCTCAACCTGATATGGCAGTTTTCTTCTCAATATTCTTGAGCAATCTATTTTACATCATTTCCACGGTCTGGTTGATCGTGTTGCTTGCCGGCCCGAGTGATCCATTGCCAAATCGCTATGGAACGACCCTCTGAAACGAGGTGCCCTCTTCCTGCAAGCGTCCGCTCACCACCAACCCAAGCCAATCCGGTGCGATTTCGCCGGGATGACCGCTGCCGCCCCACTTGCGGACATTGCTGGTGAATGCCAACCTATTCGTCCGTGGGAGAAAGCACCTTGGGCATGTTGCTAATCGTACTTGCCGCCGGCGGGATGGCCCCAAACGCCCTGAGCCAACCCCAGCTGGATGCGATCTCGGCGAAATGCCACACCCCCCGGCAGTGGCTCGTAAGCAAGGGCGGGGAAATCCACCTTCGCCCCTCTCGATCCGCAAAATACGAGAAGGTTGACTGCCTTCTCGCCGCGCTGCGTAAGGCCCATTCAGGGCCGATGGGGTTTGTCGGAAACGAAGCATACGACCCCAGCCAAAAACCTTAGCATCCAGTGACGCGGAGTGTCTGATTGCCACCAGAAATCGCCGTAAATGCTCGCGGATTAGAGTGGAGCGGCATGCGCCCAGTGGCGAATGGAGCGGGTAGCGGGAATCGAACCCGCGTATGAAGCTTGGAAGGCTACCGCTCTACCATTGAGCTATACCCGCATGTCCGTCGCGCTCCCTGCTACAAGGAGAGCTCTCCCGTCAACCGTGCGCGTCACCCCGCTCGGTCCGCGCGATGTCGTTCGTCAGCCAGCGGCGCGCGAGCAGGAGCAGGATTCCACCGATGATCGCGGTCACGACATTGATCAGCAGCGAATAGCGGATCGCCTGTTCGCCATAGCTGGCGGCGAGGATGTCGTTGAGCCAGCCGACCAGCAACGGCCCCAGCGCCTGGCCGATCATCGCCGAGCAGAACAGGAAGATCGCGCTCGCCATTGCGCGCATCCGCACCGGCGCCACCGCCATGCCGAGCGCGAAGACGGGCGCCTGGTGCATCAGCACGAACGCCGAACTCAGCCCGAAGCCGGTCATCCATACGAGCTTGCTGTCGCCGAGCAGGAACATCATCTCGGTCGGCGCCGCCAGCAGGCAGGCGATGGCGGGGACCCACAGCCGCCAGTTGAGGTTGCGCCGCCCCAGCCGATCGATCAGCAGCCCGCCGCCGAAGATGCCGATCAGGCTGACGATGCCGCGGATCGGCCCGGTGGTCGCGGCGACCTCGCCGATCGACATATGGTGCACGCGCATCAGGAACGTGGTCGACCAGGTGCCGGCGGCATAGAGGTTGGCGCCCATGCAGGCCGCGCAGCCGCCCATCATCAGATAGGAGGGTGAGCGCAGCAGATAGGCGATCGATTCGAGCATGCCCGCCTTGGCCGTGGGCAACGCTTTCGCCTCGGTGCCGCCGCGCGCCGGCTCGCGCACGGTCAGCAGGAAGACCAGAGCGAGCAGCACGCCGGGGATGCCGCCGGCGATGAACATCGCGCGCCAGCCATGATGCTGCGCCACCCAGCCGAGCAGGGGGACGAGGAACAGGCTGCCGATCGAGAAAGCCAGCCAGTAGATCGACAGCGCCAGCGGCCGCCGTGCGGGCGTGAACAGATCCGATATCATCGCATTGGACGGCGCCGGGCCGGCGGCCTCGCCCGCGCCCATCAGCAGGCGCGTCAAGGCGATCTGCCAGATGTTCGAACAGAAGCCGCTCGCCGCGGTCATCAGGCTCCACAAGGCGAAGCCGGCGGCGATGATGTTGCGCCGGCTGTAGCGATCGGCCGCCCAGGCGATCGGCACGCCCAGCAGCGAATAGAAGAAGACGAAGGCGAAGCCGGTGACGAGGCCCAAAGTCGTGTCCGACACGTGCATTTCGCTCTTGATCAGCGGCAGCGCCATGCCGAGCAGCGAGCGATCGAGATAGTTGAAGGTCGAGATGAGCGTGAGGAAGCCCAGCGTGTAGAGCGCGGTCCCCCTGGTCTGCGATGATCCCATGTCGCTCAGCCCGCCGCGCCTATCACCGTCGTCCGGATCGGTTCGGCGGAAGCTTCGTCGTTCGTGGCGGCGGTCGATAAGCGCGCGATGATCCTGCTCCTGCCGATGGCGGGTCGTTTGGGCCTGCCCTGGCCGTCTCTGTGTCACAGCCGGGCAAGCCTTGTCACGTGCTTCGGTCTCTGCGCGCGTGATTGAACCGACCGCGGCCCTGTCCTAACGAAGCCTCGCGACAGGTTCCCCGGAGACGGGGATGAAAAGGGAAGCGGGTGAAGGGGCGATCTGCAAATGCCCCAAATCCCGCGCTGCCCCTGCAACTGTGAGCGGTGAGCGCACGTGCCATCATGCCATTGGGGTTCGCACCCCGAGAAGGCGGCACGTGCGCGATGACCCGCGAGCCAGGAGACCTGCCCGTCGCGGCTGTCCACCGATCGGCCAGGGTGCGCCGCGCGGTCGAAGGTTTCCTTCGCGAGATGGCAATGACGTCAACTTGCGAAGGATGAATCATGCCCGCACGACTTTACCTGCTTCTGACGACCGCGCTCGCGGCGCCTGCGCTCGCGCAGGAGGCACCAGCGCCCGATACCACGATCATCGTGACCGCCTTGCGCACGCCGCTGGCGCTCGATCGCGTCGCATCGTCGATCACGGTGCTCGATCATGCCGCGATCGAGGCGTCGCAGGCGCTGACGGTATCGGATCTGATCGCCCGCACGCCGGGCGTCACGATGTCGCGGACCGGCGGCTATGGCACCACCACCGGCGTGCGCATCCGCGGCGCCGAGAGCGACCAGACCGTGGTCGTGATCGACGGGGTCAAATTGAACGACCCTTCCTCGCCCGGCGGCGGCTACGACTTCGGCGATCTGTTCGTCGGCGATGCCGATCGGATCGAAATATTGCGCGGGCCGCAGTCGACGCTCTGGGGCAGCCAGGCGATCGGCGGCGTGGTCAATATCGTCACCGACGTGCCGACCAGTCCGCTCGCCGGATCGGCCGAGGCCGAGGGTGGATCGCGTGGGCTTGCAAGCGGGCGCGCCGCCATCGGTGGAACGAGCGATGCGATCACCTGGCGCATCGCCGGCAATGCGATGCGCACCGACGGCATCTCCGCGATCGCGCCGGCCTTCGGCGGGCAGGAGCGCGACGGCTATCGGCATGTCGGCGGCAGCGGCCGGCTGGAGGCGCGCCTCACGCCCGATATCGCGATCGATCTGCGCGGCTATTGGAGTCACGGCCGGGTCGATCTCGATTCGAGCTTCGGCCCGCCCGATACGCCCGATTACAGCCTGTCGACCAACTGGACCGGTTATGCGGGGGTGAACGTCGCTTTGTTCGACGGGCGGCTGCGCAATCGCATCGCCTACACGCGCGACCAGATCGATCGCGACAATTACGATCCCTCGCAGGTGGGATCGACCAGAACGTTCGATGGGCACGGACGCAACGAGCATATCGAATATCAGGGCACCCTGGCGATCGCGCAGGGCTGGGATGCGACGTTCGGCGCCGAGCACGAGCATTCGCGCTTCCGCGCCATCTCGCCCCAGTTCCAGACCGTGCCCGACGACGGATCGGTGTCGATCGACAGCGTCTATGGGCAGATCGTCGGCACCGTCGTCGAGGGGCTGACCCTGACCGGCGGGCTTCGCCACGACGATCACCAGACCTTCGGCGGCAAGACCCTGTTCTCCGGCGGCGGCGTCTGGACGATCGGCCAGACGCGGCTGCGCGCCACCTATAGCGAGGGCTTCAAGGCGCCGACCCTCTATCAATTGTTCAGCGAATACGGGAATCGCGATCTCCGGCCCGAACAGGCGCATGGCTGGGATGCCGGGATCGAGCAGGGACTATTGGATGGCCATCTCACGCTGTCCGCGACGTGGTTCGATCGGCGGACGCGCAACCTCGTCGAATTCGCCTTCGATCCCCCGCGCGCGGATCGGCCGTTCGGCTATTATCAGAATGTCGATCGTGCTTTGGCGAAGGGGATCGAGGCTGCTGCGGCGGCAAAGTTCGGGCCGGTAACGATCGATGCGAATTACACCTGGACCGATGCGGAAGATCGTTCGCCGGGTGCGACCTTCGGCAACGACCTGATCCGCCGCCCGCGCAACACGGCGTATGCGAGCGCGACCTATGCCTGGCCGTTCGGGCTGGCGACGACGGCGGCGGTCACGCGGGTGAGCCACAGTTTCGAGGATGCGGCCAATACGATCCGGCTGGACGGCTACACCTTAGTCGATCTGCGCGCGGAGATGCCGGTAGGCCACGGGCTGGCGCTGTTCGGCCGGGTCGAGAATCTGACCGACGAGACCTACGAGACGGCCTACCGCTACGGCACCCTCGGGCGGAGCTTTTACGGCGGCGTGCGGGCGAAGTTTTAGCGCCTGAAGCGTTAAATCTGGCGCGAACAGTCCGTTCGTGTCGAGCGAAGTCGAGACACGCTTGCTCCCGGAACGTCCCTCGACTTCGCTCGGGACGAACGGGTCATATTTGACGCTCGCTGCTCTAGTCAAAATCCTCCCGGAACGGGGAGGGGGACCGCGACGCGTAGCGGCGTGGTGGAGGGGGCCCACCTCAACCGAAGCACTTGCCTCGATGTGGGCCCCCTCCACCATCGCTGCGCGATGGTTCCCCTCCCCGTTCCGGGGAGGATTTGAAATTACGCCGCCAGCTTGCGCAGCACGTAGGGCAGGATGCCGCCGTTGAGGAAGTAATCGAGCTCGTTGACCGTATCGATGCGGCAGCGCGCCTCGAAGGTGAACTTCGATCCGTCGGCGCGGGTGACGTGCACCGTCACCATCTGGCGCGGGCGCAGGCCCGCGACATTCTCGATCGTGAACAATTCGGTGCCGTCGAGGCCGAGCGTCTTGCGGTCGGTGCCTTCGGCGAACTGCAGCGGCAGCACGCCCATGCCGACCAGGTTCGAACGGTGGATACGCTCGAAGCTCTCGGCGATCACGGCGCGGACGCCGAGCAAAGTGGTGCCCTTCGCGGCCCAGTCGCGCGACGATCCGGTGCCATATTCCTTGCCGGCGATGACGACGAGCGGCGTGCCGTCGGCCTTGTACTTCTCGGCCGCGTCGTAGATCGCGAGCGTCTCGCCGGTCGGGATGTACTTGGTCATGCCGCCTTCGACGCCCGGCACCATCTCGTTGCGGATGCGGATGTTGGCGAAGGTGCCGCGCATCATCACCTCATGATTGCCGCGGCGCGCGCCGTAGGAGTTGAAGTTGGCGCGCGTGACCTGATGGTCGTTGAGATAGCGGCCCGCCGGGCTGTCGGCCTTGATCGAGCCGGCCGGCGAAATGTGGTCGGTCGTGATCGAATTGCCCAGGATCGCCATCGGGCGGGCATCGATGATGTCGTTCACCGGCGGCGGGGTCATCGAGATGCCCTCGAAATAAGGCGGGTTCTGGACGTAGGTCGAGCCCGGGTTCCAGGTGTATGTATCCGAACCCTCGATCGTGATGCCGCGCCACTTGCGATCGCCTTCGAACACGTTGGCGTAGCGGGTGCGGTACATCTCGCTGTCGATCACCGACGAGATCATGTCGGAGATTTCCTGGTTGGTCGGCCAGATATCCTTGAGCATCACCGGCTTGCCCTCGGACGAGATGCCGATCGGGGTGGTGATGATGTCGTCGCGCACCGTGCCCTTGAGCGCATAGGCGACCACGAGCGGCGGCGAGGCGAGGAAGTTGGCGCGCACGTCGGGCGAGACGCGGCCTTCGAAGTTGCGGTTGCCCGACAGCACCGAGGCGGCGACGAGATCATGCTCGTTGATCGCCTTGCTGATCGGCGCGGGCAGCGGGCCCGAATTGCCGATGCAGGTGGTGCAGCCATAGCCGACGAGGTTGAAGCCCATCGCGTCGAGGTCTTCGCTGAGCTTGGCCTTGTTGAGATAATCGGTGACGACCTGTGATCCGGGTGCGAGGCTGGTCTTGACCCACGGCTTGGGCTTGAGCCCGAGCGCACGCGCCTTGCGGGCGACGAGGCCGGCGGCGACCAGCACCGACGGGTTGGAGGTGTTGGTGCAGCTCGTGATCGCGGCGATCACGACGTCGCCATGGCCGACGTCGAATGCGCCGCCCTCGACCGTGACGCGCCGATCGGAATCACCGGTCTTCTTGTAGCCGGTGACCAGCTCGTTGTTGAAATTGTCGTCGACGTTGGAGAGCAGCACCTTGTCCTGCGGGCGCTTGGGGCCGGCGAGGCTCGGCTGGACGGTCGCCATGTCGAGCGCGAGCGTATCGGTGAAGACCGGATCGGCGGCATTGGCATCGCGCCAGAAGCCCTGCGCCTTGGTATAGGCCTCGACCAGTTCGATCTGGGCGTCGTCGCGCCCGGTGAGGCGCAGATAGTTGAGTGTCGCGGTATCGACCGGGAAGAAGCCGCAGGTCGCGCCATATTCGGGCGCCATGTTGGCGATGGTCGCGCGGTCGGCGAGGCTCAGCGCGTCGAGGCCGGGGCCATAGAATTCGACGAAGCGGCCGACCACGCCCTTCTGGCGCAGCATCTGGGTGACGGTCAGCACCAGATCGGTGGCGGTGATGCCCTCGCCGAGCGTGCCGGTGAGCTTGAAGCCGACGACTTCGGGGATCAGCATCGAGACCGGCTGGCCGAGCATCGCCGCCTCGGCCTCGATCCCGCCGACGCCCCAGCCGAGCACGCCGAGGCCGTTGACCATCGTCGTGTGGCTGTCGGTGCCGACGCAGGTGTCGGGATAGGCGACCTCGTTGCCGTCGGCGTCCTTCGACACCCACACGGTCTGCGCGATATGCTCGAGATTGACCTGGTGGCAGATGCCGGTGCCCGGCGGCACCACTTTGAAATTGTCGAGCGCCTTCGAGCCCCAGCGCAGGAACTCGTAGCGTTCCATGTTGCGCTCATATTCGATCTCGACATTGTTGGCGGCGGCCTGCGGCGTGCCGAACTCGTCGACCATCACCGAGTGATCGATGACGAGATGGACCGGCACGAGCGGGTTGATCTTCTGCGCGTCGCCGCCGAGCGCACCCATCGCGTCGCGCATCGCCGCCAGATCGACGACGCAGGGCACGCCGGTGAAATCCTGCATCAGCACGCGCGCCGGGCGATACTGGATTTCGCGCTCGGACGTGCGATCGGTGAGCCATTGCACCATCGCCTTGAGGTCGTCGACGGTGACCGTGCTGCCATCCTCGAAGCGCAGCAGATTCTCGAGCAAGACCTTCATCGAGAAAGGCAGGCGCGAAATGTCGCCCAGAGTCTCGGCCGCCTTGGCGAGACTGTAATACGCAATCTTCCGGCCGTTCACGTCGAGCGTGGTACGGGTGGCGAGCGTGTCGTGGCCGACGGCGGTCATTGGCGGCTTCCCTTGCTGCAGTGCGGTGTTTGCGCGCGCCCTAGCAAGCGAGGGGGGATGGGGGAAGCATGTAGCCAAAAATCCTCCCCGGCACGGGGAGGGGGACCGTTCGGCGAAGCCGAATGGTGGAGGGGGCCCACCTTGAAACCAACGCCTGGCGTGAGGTGGGCCCCCTCCACCATTTCTTCGAAATGGTCCCCCTCCCCGTGCCGGGAGGATTTTTAAGTCAGGATCAGTGGCCCGATGCGGCGTCGCCGACCTTGTCCGCGGCCGAGCTGACGCTCTTCGCGGCGCCGCTGATCGCATCGTCCTTGGCATTTTGCGACGACTGGCGGCTGAACAGATAGAAGCCGCCGATCGCGACCGCGATCAGAAGGACGATCGCGATCAGGATGGTGCCGCCGCTCGACTTGCGTTCGATGATGGTCGTGCCGCCCGCGGGCGTATTCGTCGTTTCGATGTCTGCCATGGCCGTTCTCCTGTTGGGATATCGGCGCGCAAACCTTCGGGCGAGCGGGAAAGTTCCGGACCGGGCCTTTTTCGGCTCCTACTCCGAAGGCGCGTTCTTGCGGATCGTGCGCGTGATCGGATGGGCGCTGCCGTTCTGGTCCATCACCACGCCTTCGCTGCGCGGATCGGCGCCGCCGTCGAGCCTGCCGCCGACCATTTCGATCGCGTTCGCCTTCAGCCCCATTGGCGCGACGATCATCTTGTGGCCCAGGGCTTCGAGCGCCGGCACCATCGCCTCGGCCTGGGTATCCTTCTCCGCGATGACCGGGCCGGGCGCATAGACCAGCCCGAGGGCGATCGCGTCCTGTGCGCTCAGATGCCAGTCGAGCACGCCGACCAGCGCTTTGGCCACCTGCGCGATGATCGTCGATCCCCCGGCCGCGCCGAGCGCGATCCGCACCTTGCCGTTGGGCCCATAGACGATCGTCGGCGACATCGAACTGCGCGGGCGTTTGCCGCCCTCGACCCGGTTGGCGGTGAAATAGCCGTCCTGCACCGGCACGATATCGAAATCGGTGAGCTCGTTGTTGAGGAAGGCGCCGTCGATCGACAGGCCCGATCCCGCGACCGACTCGATCGTCGTGGTCACCTCGGCGACATTGCCCCGTGCATCGACCACGACCAGATCGGTGGTGCCATGCTCGTCGACCGGGGTCGCGCGCGGACGGGCCGGCGCACCAGCCGGCGTGCCCGGCAGTGCCGATGCCATCGTGCTCGTGGGCGAGATCAGGGCCGAGCGCGCCTTGATATAGGCCGGATCGATCAGGCCTGCGGTCGGCACGGCGACATGATCGGGGTCGGCGAGATAGGCATCGCGATCGGCGTAGGCGAGCCGCGAGCTTTCGGCGAAGAGGTGCCAGGCGACCGGCGAATCCTTGCCCAGCTTCGCCATGTCGAAGCGTTCGAGCTGCTTCAGGATCTGCAGCACGATCACCCCGCCCGAAGACGGCGGACCCATCCCGCAGATGCGATAGATGCGATAGGTGCCGCACACCGGATCGCGCGGCTTGGCGCGATAAGCGGCGACATCGGCAAGCGTCATCTTCGACGGGTTGCGTGCGGCGCCGTTGACCGTCGCGACCAGCTTCTCGGCCTGCGCGCCGGTGTAGAAATAATCCGGCCCCTTGGTGGCGATCGCCTCGAGTTGCGCGGCGAGTTCGGGATTCTTGAGGATCGTGCCGACCGGCTTGGCCTTGCCGGCGGCATCATACAGATAGGCCCTGCCCCAGTCGTTGACCGGCAGGCGATAGCTGCCGAGGAAATTGTAAAGCCGGGGCGTGATCGCAAAGCCATTGCGCGCGAGGCGGATCGCCGGCTGGAACAGCCTGGCCCAGGGCAGGCGGCCATGCGCCTTGTGCGCGAGCGCCTCCATCCGCAGATTGCCCGGTACGCCGACGCTGCGCCCGCCCGGCACTGCGGCGCCATGGCTGAGCGGCTTGCCATCGACATAGAACCAGTAAGGCGTCGCGGCTGCCGGGGCCGCCTCGCGCCCGTCATACGTGGTCAGATGCCCCTTGGCGTCGCTGTGGACCATGAAGCCGCCACCGCCGAGCCCCGAATGGAGCGGCTCGACCACGTTGAGCGCCGCCATGATCGCGATCGCGGCATCGGTGGCGCTGCCGCCCTCGCGCAATATTTCCGCGCCCGCCGCCGCCGCGCGCGGATCGGCGGCGCTGACCATGCCTTGCGGCGGTCGTTCCGATTTCGGGCTTTTGGCGGAGGCTGCCTCGATCGGCAGCAGGAGGGCGAGGAGGGGGAACAGGAGCCGCGCGTTCATCGCACTGCACGATAGAGGCTATCGCCGCGCCGACAAGACGCGTTCCGCCGCCGAAGGCTTATTGGGCCTGATTTCCCGCCGTGCCGCTCGCCGCGATCAACACCACGCCGATCATCGTCAGGCACGGCACGATGAATGCCAGCAGGATAGCCCCGATCACCGATCCGGTAAGGTTGATGCCGAGTCCGTAACCCAGCCCGTAATTGGTGGCGAGCAGGAGGAGGAGGGCCAGGACTCCGGGCACTTCGAACGTCTTGGACCTCATGGCGCCCTCTCCAGAGCAGTCGCCCGTCCGTTGCGGCGAGCGATCAATCTTTATCCGTGCCTATGGCCGTACGGATACTCTGGTGGCCATGTGATCGCAGCAACGCCGCAAGCTCGGATTCGATCCGCCGCGGCAGGCCGGGGCCGAAAAAAACCATCGCGCTGTACAATTGGACCAGACTGGCCCCCGCCGTGATGCGCGCAATGGCATCCGCGCCGCTCGCAATGCCGCCCGCGGCGATCAGCGGCAGCAGGCCGCCGGTCGCGCGCCGGAAATCGCGCAGCCGTTCGAGCGCCAGCGATTTGAGCGGCGCGCCCGAAAGCCCGCCGCTCTCGCCGGCATGTTGGCTGCGCAGCGGCGGACGCGAGATCGTGGTGTTCGAGACGATCAGCGCATCGACTTTCCGGTCGATCGCGACGCGTGCGATCGCGTCCACGTCGGCCGCCGCCAGATCGGGCGCGACCTTGAGGAAGATTGGTGGCCCATCCTCGCCCCGCGCCGCCATTGCCGCCGCCAGCAAGGCGTCGAGCGCCGCCGCCTCCTGCAGCGCGCGCAGGCCCGGCGTGTTGGGAGACGAGATGTTGATCGTCAGATAATCCGCGACGTCACGCATGCGGGAGATGCCGGTCGCATAGTCCGCGATCCGATCGGCGGCGTCCTTGTTGGCGCCGACATTGACCCCGACGATCCCCAGCCGGCGTCGTTTGGCCAGTCGCTCATGCGCGGCGGCCTGCCCGCCATTGTTGAAGCCCATGCGGTTGATCACCGCCTGATCCTCGACCAGCCGGAACAGCCGCGGGCGCGGATTGCCCGCCTGCGGCAGCGGGGTGAGCGTGCCCACCTCGACGAAGCCGAAGCCGAGCGAGAGGAAGGCGTCGGGGACCTCGGCATCCTTGTCGACCCCGGCGGCGAGCCCGACCGGCGAGGGGAAATCGAGACCGGCGATAGTGTTGGCGAGAATCGGGTCGTGCTGCGGGGTACGTGTCGGCAATGCCTTGAGCGCTTCGATCGTCAGCCGGTGCGCGCGTTCGGCCTCGAAGGCGAAGAGCAACGGGCGGATCAGGGGGAAGAGGCGCATCGGGATGCTATGGCGCGGTCTTGGGGTTCCGTCATCCCACCTTTCTTCGTCATTCCGCGAAGGCGGGACTCTATGTTCTCAAGGGCTGGAGCTTATGGATTCCCGCCTTCGCGGGAATGACGGTGCAGAGTATGCGACGGGCCGCAGCGAATGCCTTGACCCCGCCCGACTTCGCGCCCATTTGGCAATCCTACTGATTCAGTCCGATTGCGAACGATGCGCCTGTCCAACCTTGCCGATTATGCCGTCGTGATGCTCGCCGCCGCCGCGCGGGCGGGATCGGCGCGGCTCAACGCCACCTGTTTGGCCGAGCAGACCGGCGTGCCGCTGCCGACCGTGCAGAAGCTGGTTGGGCGGCTGGCCGGGGCAGGGCTGATCGTCTCCTCGCGCGGCACGGGTGGCGGCTTCCATCTGGCGCGCAGCCCTGAGAATATCAGCCTGGCCGATATCGTCGAGGCGGTCGAAGGACCGATCGCGATGACCGCCTGCGTCGAACAGGGCCGCCACGATTGCGCGCTGGAAACCGATTGCCGCGTCAAACCGCATTGGGGCGCCGTCAACGACGCGCTCAAGGGTGCGCTGGGCGGAGTCAGTCTCGCCCAGCTCGCCATGCCGGCGCCGATTGTGCGCGAGACGAACGTTATTGAGGTGCTTTCGTAATGGCGACCAAGAACGCCGAAGCCTATGCCGCCGCCGAGAAGACCTATGAATGGGGCTTCACCAGCGACATCGAGCAGGAATTCGCCCCCAAGGGGCTGAGCGAGGACACGGTCCGCTTCATCTCGGCCAAGAAGGGCGAGCCTGCGTGGATGCTCGACTATCGCCTCAAGGCCTATCGCCACTGGCTGACGATGGAGAGCCCCGATTGGGCCAAGCTCGATATCCCGCCGATCGATTATCAGGACGCTTATTATTACGCCGCGCCCAAGGAGAAGCCCAAGCTCGGCTCGCTCGACGAGGTCGATCCCGAGATCCTGCGCGTCTATGAAAAGCTCGGCATCCCGATCGAGGAGCAGAAACTGCTCGCCGGGGTCGAGGGCGAGACGCCGCAGCGCCGCGTAGCGGTGGACGCGGTGTTCGACAGCGTCTCGGTCGCGACCACCTTCCGCGCCGAACTCGAGCGCGCCGGCGTCATCTTCCGCTCGATCAGCGAGGCGCTGAAGGAATTTCCCGATCTGGTGCGCAAATGGCTCGGCAAGGTCGTGCCGATCCACGACAATTACTTCGCGGCCCTGAATGCGGCGGTCTTCTCCGACGGCACCTTCGTCTATGTGCCCGAGGGTGTGCGCTGCCCGATGGAGCTCAGCACCTATTTCCGCATCAATGCCGCCAACACCGGGCAGTTCGAGCGGACTTTGATCGTCGCCGACAAGGGCGCCTACGTCTCCTATCTCGAAGGCTGCACCGCGCCGATGCGCGACGAGAACCAGCTTCACGCCGCGGTGGTCGAACTGGTCGCGCTCGACGATGCCGAGATCAAATATTCGACCGTGCAGAACTGGTATCCGGGCGACGCCAATGGCCTGGGCGGCATCTACAATTTCGTCACCAAGCGCGCGCTCTGCCAGGGCAAGAACAGCAAGGTGAGCTGGACCCAGGTCGAGACGGGCAGCGCGATCACCTGGAAATATCCGAGCTGCGTGCTGGCGGGCGAGAACAGCGTCGGCGAATTTTATTCGGTCGCGGTCACCAACAATCGCCAGCAGGCCGATACCGGCACCAAGATGATCCATCTCGGCAAGGGCAGCCGATCGACGATCGTATCGAAGGGCATTTCGGCGGGCAAATCGGACAACACCTATCGCGGCCTTGTCCGGGTCGGCCCGACGGCCGAGAATGTCCGTAACCACACGCAGTGCGATTCGCTGCTGCTCGGCTCCGAATGCGGTGCGCACACCGTGCCCTATATCGAGGTGCGCAACCCCAGCGCGCAGATCGAGCATGAGGCGACGACCAGCAAGATCAGCGACGACCAGCTTTTCTACGCGATGCAGCGCGGGCTCGATCAGGAGGCCGCGGTGGCTTTGATCGTCAATGGGTTCGCGAAAGAGGTGCTGCAGCAGCTGCCGATGGAGTTTGCGGTCGAGGCGCAGAAGTTGCTGGGGATCAGCCTTGAGGGAAGCGTCGGATGATCGCGGCGCTGATCATGCTGGCGCAGGCCTCCGCTCCCGACGTGCCGACCGATGAGATCACCGTGATGGCGCATCGATTGGAGTCGACCTCGGTGTGGCTGTCACGCGGCGCCGACGGCAAGCTCGCGTGCGGAATGAACCAGTCGAGCGGCGATACGAAGATCGACGCGAAGCTGTGCACGACGGCGGCGCGCTGCCTGAAGGATGGCGCCACGGCCGGCGACGATATGAAGAGCTGCATAGACAAGACCAAGCCCGGTATCCTGCGCGAATTCGCGGCGAACCGGCGAGCAGGACGATCCTGAATGTTGACGATTGAAAACCTCCATGCCGAAATCGACGGCAAGCCGATCCTCAAGGGCCTCTCGCTCAGCATCGGCGCGGGTGAGATCCATGCGATCATGGGCCCCAACGGCGCGGGCAAGTCGACGCTCGGCTATGTCCTGTCGGGCCGCCCGAACTACGAAGTGACCGAAGGATCGGTGACGTTCGACGGCCAGGATCTGCTCGCACTCGCGCCGCACGAGCGCGCGGCCGCCGGCCTGTTCCTGGGCTTCCAATATCCGGTCGAGATTCCCGGCGTCTCCAACCTGCAATTCCTGCGCGAGGCGCTCAATGCGCAGCGCCGCGCGCGCGGCGAGGAGCCTTTGTCGGGCGGCGATTTCATCAAGCTGGCGCGCGCGCAGGCGGCGGCGCTCGGGCTCGATCCCGAAATGCTCAAGCGCGCGGTGAATGTCGGCTTTTCGGGCGGCGAGAAGAAGCGCGCCGAGATGGTGCAGATGGGGATCATCGCCCCCAAGCTCGCCATTCTCGACGAAACCGACAGCGGGCTCGACATCGATGCGCTCAAGGCGGTCGGCAACGGCATCAACACGATCATGCGCCAGCCCGACAAAGCGGTGCTGCTGATCACGCATTACCAGCGGCTGCTCGATTATGTGCAGCCCGATTTCGTCCATGTGCTGGCCGGCGGCCGGATCGTGCGCTCGGGCGGCCCCGAGCTGGCGCTGGAGCTGGAACGCGAAGGCTATCGCGAGATGGCGGCATGAATCTCCTCCCCGGAACGGGGAGGGGGACCGCGTCGCGTAGCGGCGTGGTGGAGGGGCGGAGCCACTTGCGCTGCGCCCAGCCGGACCGCCCCTCCACCACCGGCTGCGCCGGCGGTCCCCCTCCCCGTGCCGGGGAGGATCTATGACCCTCACGCTCCCCACCACCCGTCAGGAGGATTGGCGCTGGTCGGACCTGTCCGCGCTCCCCGCGCTGGCCGAGGCCGGGCATCGCGGCGGCGTGATCGACGTCCATGATCTGTGGATCGGCTGCGGCGGACCGCGCTTGCTGTTCGTCGACGGGCGCTACGAAGCGGGCCTGAGCGATCCGGGGCCGATCACGATTGGTCCGGTCGGCGCGCAGAGCGATCATCCGCTCGGCAGCCTGGTGACCGGCGACGGCTGGACGCTCGAACTCGGTCGCGATCATGCGCCCACCGGCACGATCGAGATTCTCCATGTCGGCACCGGCGGCGCCAGCCATGTGCCCGCGCGCATCGCGCTCGCCGAAGGCGCGCAGGCGAGCTTCGTCGAAACCTATGCCGGCGAGGGCTGGGCCAACCGCCTGACGATCCTCTCGCTCGCGCAAGGTGCGCGGGTGATGCGCGCGATCCGCGCGATCCAGCGCGGCGGCTTCGTTTCGCTGCGCGACGAGGCACATCTCGCGGAGGGAGCGAGCCTGGTCACCACCTTGCTCGGCGCCGGCCGGGCGGACAGCCGGCTCGACGCCGCGATCATCCTCGACGGCGAAGGCGCCTTTGCCGAGCATGGCGGCACCCTGCTCGCGCGCGGCAAGCAGCGCCACGATGCGGCGGTCGTGCTGCGCCATGCCGCGCCCGGCGGCACCAGCCGGCAGGTCTGGCGCGCGGTCGCCGACGACCAGGCCGCCGCGAGCCTCGCCGCGCGGGTCGAGGTCGCGCGCGACGCGCAACGCACCGATGGCGAGCAATCGCTGCGCGGGCTGTTGCTCAAACGCAGCGCGACCGTGAATTTGAAGCCCGAGCTCGAAATCTTCGCCGATGACGTGAAGTGCGCGCATGGCGCCACGGTGGGCGAGCTCGACGCGCAGGCACTCTTCTACCTCGCCCAGCGCGGCGTGCCGCCCGAACAGGCGCGCGCTCTGCTGACCCGCGCCTTCGTCGCCGATGCGCTCGAGCGGATCGGCGAGGAGGCGGTGCGCGAGGTTTTCCTCGATGAGGCCGCGACGTGGTTGGGGAGCGCCGCATGAGCAGTGTCCTTCCCCGTCATGCTGAACTTGTTTCAGCATCCACCGGGCCACAGGCGAAGTCAGTGCGGCACGCCTGGTGGACCCTGAAACACGTTCAGGGTGACGAAAAATGAGCACGATATTGGACGCCCGCCCGCTCGATCTGGTTACCGATTTCCCGGCGATCCCGGAGGGCTGGGCCTATCTCGACACCGCCGCGACTGCGCAGAAGCCGCAGCCGGTGATCGACGCCATCACGCGCGCCTACGGCGAGACCTATGCCACCGTCCATCGTGGGGTCTATCAGCGCTCGGCCGACATGACGCTCGCTTACGAGGCGGCGCGCGCGCGGGTGGCGAAGTTCATCGGCGCGGGATCGCCCAATGAGATCGTCTATGTCCGCGGCGCGACCGAGGCGATCAACCTCGTCGCGCAAAGCTGGGGCGTGACCTTCCTCAAGCCCGGCGATCGCATCCTGCTCAGCCAGCTCGAGCATCATAGCAATATCGTGCCGTGGCAGCTGCTGCGCGACCGGGTGGCGATCGAGATCGACGTCGCCCCGCTCACCGCCGACGGCAAGATCGATCTCGACGCAGTCGAGGCGATGCTGACGCCGCAGCACAAACTGGTGGCGCTCGCGCATGTCTCGAACGTGCTCGGCTCGGTGCTCGACGTGCGGCGCGCGGCCGATCTGGCGCACGCGGTCGGCGCGAAACTCCTCGTCGACGGCTGTCAGGCGATCCCGCGTCTCGCGGTCGACGTGGCCGCGCTCGGCGCGGATTTCTACGTCTTCTCGGGCCACAAATTGTACGGCCCGACCGGGATCGGCGTGCTGTGGGCGCGGCCCGAACTGCTCGACGCGATGCCGCCTTATCAGGGTGGTGGATCGATGATCGATCGGGTGACCTTCGCGCGCACCACCTATGCCCCGCCGCCGACGCGCTTCGAGGCGGGGACGCCGCATATCGTCGGCGCGCTCGGGCTGCATGCCGCGATCGATTATGTCGATGCGATCGGGCT
Organism: Sphingomonas sp. MMS24-J13; assembly: GCF_044905095.1. Taxonomy (NCBI): domain Bacteria; kingdom Pseudomonadati; phylum Pseudomonadota; class Alphaproteobacteria; order Sphingomonadales; family Sphingomonadaceae; genus Sphingomonas; species Sphingomonas sp. MMS24-J13. The sequence goes on along the minus strand of NZ_CP173258.1, from coordinate 3,704,271 downwards.
CGACGCGATCCACGCGCACGAGACCGCGCTCGTCCGCCAGACGCGCGATGCGTTGCGCGATCTCAACAGCGTCACCCTGTTCGGACCCGAGGATGCGGCCGGGATCGTCAGCTTCGCGGTCGAGGGGGTGCATCCCCACGATGTCGGCACCATATTGGATGAGGGCCAGGTCGCGATCCGCGCCGGCCACCATTGCGCGCAGCCCCTGATGGAGGTGCTGGGCGTACCGGCGACGGCGCGAGCGAGCTTCGGGGTCTATAACGGGCCGGCCGATGTGGCGGCTTTGGTGAAGGGTATCGAGCGGGTGAGGCGGATTTTCGGATGAGTGAAGAGCGCGAAATCCAGATCGAGGAACTGAGCGAGGCTCCGCCCTTGCCGCCGCGCGCGCGCGTCGAGGATGCGGTCGAAGCGAACGAGGAGCGTCCGCGCGATTATCTCGACGGCTTCCTCAAGCCCCAGCCCGCGCCATCGACGGGCGAAATCGGCGGCGATCTCTATGAGAGCGTGATCGATGCGCTCAAGGAGATTTACGACCCCGAAATCCCGGTCAACATCTACGATCTCGGCCTGATCTACGGGGTCGAGGTGTCCGAAAACAGCCACGTCGCGGTGACGATGACGCTGACCACCCCGCATTGCCCGGTCGCGGAATCGATGCCGGGCGAGGTGGAGTTGCGCGTCGGATCGGTGCCCGGCGTCGGCGTCGCCGAGGTCAATCTCGTCTGGGATCCGCCGTGGGACCCGCAGAAGATGTCCGACGAAGCCAAGCTCGAACTAGGGATGCTGTAATGGCCACCACCACCCGCATCCGTCCCGCAGCGCTCAACCTGACGCCGTCGGCCGAGGCGCGCATCGCCGATCTGATGGCGCGCGCGCCGGAGGGTGCGGTCGGGGTCAAGCTCTCGACCCCGCGCCGCGGCTGCTCGGGCCTCGCTTATTCGGTCGATTACGTGACCGAGGTCGATCCGTTCGACGAGAAGATCGTCACCCCCGGCGGCGACTTCTATGTCGATGGCGGCTCGATCCTCTATCTGGTCGGCTCGACCATGGCGTGGGAGGAAGACGACTTCACCGCCGGCTTCGTCTTCAACAATCCCAACGCCAAGGGCAGTTGCGGCTGCGGCGAGAGCTTCACCGTCTAGCATTTTTCACGCCCCTGACGCATGGGGCGAATGCGTGCCGGCTTAGCTCAGATGGTAGAGCACCTGATTTGTAATCAGGGGGCCACGGGTTCGATCCCTGTAGCCGGCACCATCATTCCCGCTCAGGGCTCCTTGGCCGGCCCCGCATTGGTCCAGTCGTAGACGAGCTTGCTGTCGACATCGCGGACCAGCGTCTCGAGTGAGGCGACATCGAGCGCGCCCCAGGGCTGCTCGGCGCGATAGCGCTGGATCACCACGTCGTCGGCCCGGATCAGTTCGCCGTCGATCAGGATGCCGGCGCTGGTGAGAACCAGCCGGACCTTCTTGTGGCGGGAGCGCGACAGGCTGTCGGCAAGTTCGGCCGCATTCTTCAGTTCGTCGACAGTCATGGTCGCAAATCCTCCGCTCCGTCGCCCATCGCGCGGCCGGCGGCGTTTGACAATCCGTCAGTCAGGGATCGAGCGCGTCGATGAAGCGGGTGACCACATCCGCCGAATTGTCGGAGGCGATGCGGTAGAAAGCGTGCGCCTGATTCTTGCCGGGATCGCCGCCTGCCAGATCGGAGAGGCTGCGAAAGGCGATGTAGGGAATGCTGTTCGCGTAAGCGACCTGCGCCACCGCCGCCGTCTCCATGTCCGTCGCCTGCGCCTTGAAGGCGGCGAAGGCATATTGGCGAAATTCGGCATTATCCATGAACACCGGGCCGGATATGCCGTTGCCGCCAACCACCACCTTGGGCTGCCTGGCGAAACAGAGCGTTTCGCGGCAGCGCGCGAGCGCCGTTGTCCTCGCGACCTTGCGGGCGACGGCGAGCAGGCCCGGATCGGCGTCGAACCAGAACCGGCGCTCGGGCTGCAGGGTACCGTCACGGCGGACCAGCACCGACCGCGGATAGATCATGCCGTGCGGGGTGAAGGCCGGTTGATCGAGCAGGCCTTCGGTCGGGGCGTAGCCCTTGCCGTCGGCGCGCGCGAAGACCGATTCCAGATATTGGCCCCAGCGATCGGGCACGACGACATCGCCGACATCGAGCCCCGGATCGACTCCGCCGGCGACACCCGAAAAGACGATCCGCCGGATCGTGAAGCGATCGAGCGCGAGCTGGGTCGTCATCGCCGCATTGACCATGCTGACACCGCTCAGGAACAGGAGCACCGGCTTGCCCGCCATCGTGCCTGCGATGAAGCGGACGCCGTTGACGCTCCATTCCTGCTTGCCCGTGACCGTACGGCCAAGCGCGATCCATTCGGGCTCGAACGCCGAGATGATCGCGGTGCGTGGCGCCGTGTCGAGCTTGCTCTGCGCGAGGGCGTGGAATGGCGTGAGCAACAGCAAGGCGAACAGGGCAAGCAGGCGCATCACAGGGGTCCCCAAAAGTCATACTGCGCCGCAGCGAAGCCGGGCCAAGGTGACGCAATGCGAGCCCCCCGTCTACTCTTGAAAGCGAGCGGCCATCCGCTTGCGCAGCTGCAGCAATATGATAGCCTCCCCATTGTCATCCGGAACGTGTTCGAGGTCCACCGTGCGTGCCGCACCGTCCGTGCAAGCCGCCTAGTGGATGCTGAAACGAGTTCAGCATGACAAGACGGGGGTGGGGGCAATTTTGGGATTCTTTCGGCGCTTCTCACTTCTGGGCCTGATCGCGCTCCTCGCGGGCCTGGCGCCCGCCGCGGCGCGTCCGATCGAAGTTCGCATCGTGGTCGTCACCGCGTTCGAGATCGGCAAGGATATCGGCGATCGGCCCGGCGAATATCAGGCGTGGGCGGGGGTGGCACCGCAGGTGATGCCGTTCCCGGCCGGCTATCGCCATCTGCGCTACGATCCGAAACGGCATATGCTGCTGCTGTCGACCGGCATGGGCACCAATCGCGCAGCGGTATCGACGATGGCGCTCGGGCTCGATCCGCGCTTCGATCTGCGCCACGCTTACTGGATGGTCGCGGCGATCGCCGGGGTCGATCCCAAGGCGGGATCGGTCGGATCGGCGGCGTGGATCGGCGATGTCGTCGATACCGATTACAGCTATGGGGTCGATCCGCGCGAGGCGCCCGCGGGTTGGCCCACCGGCACCTTCCCGCGCGATCGCGCCCAACCCTATCAGGCGCCGCGCGGCGATCCGCAGTATAATCTGTATGCGCTCGACAAGCCGCTGCGCGACTGGGCGTTCGCGCTGACCAAGGATGTCGCCTTGCCCGACCGCGATGCGCTGAAGACGATCCGCGCCACCTATCCGGGCTTCCCGGCCGCGCAGACGCCGCCGGCCGTGCTGAAAGGCGCCGAGGCGACCGGGCAGACCTTCTGGCATGGCGCCTTGCTCACCGCGCATGCCGAGAAATGGGTCGCCTACTGGACTGATAATGGCGAGCCGTTCGTGATGACGGGCATGGAGGATACGGGAGTCGCCAATGCGCTGGCGACGCTCGGCCGGATGGGGAAAGCCGATCCCAAACGCCTGCTCGTGCTGCGCACCGCCAGCAATTATACGATGCCGCCGCCCGGCGGCCCCGACGCGGCGACGAGCCTGACCGCCGAATTGAAGGGCCTGTCGGCGATGCAGGCCTCGCTCGACGCGGCGTTCATGGTCGGATCACGCGTCGTCGACACGATCAGCGGCAACTGGCCCCTTTATCGCGACACGATCGCGGGGCATGCGGCGCATTAGAGCCGTACGCTGACCCGTTCGTCCCGAGCGCAGTCGAGGGATGTTCCGCGCTAACGTGTCTCGACTTCGCTCGACACGAACGGCGTTGGTGGCCGCGATTTGCCTGAACAGGCTCTCACTTGAGGCCGGAGCGGCTCTGGCCGAACGGCCGGTTGCCAAAGCGTGCCGTGCCGCGCGAAGCGGACGATCAAATACATCGTGAGAGGATGGCGGATGATCGCGCGCACGCTCGTGGGGATGCTGGCGGCCTTGCTGGTCGCGACGGGGGCGCAGCCGGCACCCCCCGCACAGCCCGATTCGATCGATCGCCTTGCGCGCGATGTCGGCAGCCTGGAATTGGTGCGCGCGGTCAAGGATCTGCAGCGCTCCTACGCGCAATATGCCCAGTTCGGCCTGTGGGGCGAGATGGCGGATCTGTTCGGTACGCGCGGCCGCATCCTGTGGGGCGATCGGGAAATCGTCGGCCGTGCGGCGATTTGCAGGTGGCTGGAGGAACGCGGCGGCCCGGCCGGCCTCACCCCCGGCGCGCTCAACACCGTGCTGACCGAGAATGCCCTGGTCAATCTCTCCCCCGATGGCACTGCCGCCAAGGCGCGCTGGGGCAACATGGCGCTTACCGGCGACGGCAAGGGCAGGACCTGGATGGAAGGCGGCATTTTCGAGAACGACTATGTCCGCGAAGGCGGGCGCTGGACGATCGCGACGCTCCATTATTATCCGCAATATGAAGGCACGTATGCGGACGGGTGGAGCAATGTCGGCCAGCAGGACCTGCCGATCATACCCTTCCACTTCACCCCAGAGACGGTCGGCACGCCGATCCCGGCGGCATCGGGCGCGGCGCCGAAGAGCGGAGCGACGCTGGCTGCGCTCGGCAGGCGCATCGCGGCGCTGAATGCGGAGGACGATGTCCGCAATCTGCAGCATGCTTATGGTTATTACGTCCAGCGCCGGATGTGGGACGATGTCGTCGATCTGTTCGCCGCGAACGGCGTGATCGAGATTGCCGGGGTCGGCACGTTCAAGGGGCCGGCCGGCATTCGCAAGGCGCTCGAACGGATGGGGCCGCCCGGGCTCGGCCATGGCGATCTCAACGATCGGCTGATCTTCGACGCGATCGTGAGGGTCTCAGCCGGCGGCGGCGAAGCCCTTGCGCGCGGCACCGAACTCGGCCTCCTGGGCGCAGCAGACAAGGGCGAGGCGGGTTGGGAGATCGGCGTGTTCCGCAATCGCTTCGTGCGCGACGGCGGGGTCTGGAAAATCCGCGAGCTGCGTATCCAGCCGCTGGTGAAGGCCGATTACAAGGCCGGTTGGGGCGAAGGCGGGATCGGCGGCCCGAAGCTGGCTGCGCTGCCGCCGTTTCTCGGGCCCAATCCCGTCACCGGCAAGGCGGTCGCGGCGCCCGGCCGGACGCTCTTCGCCGCACGGCCGCTGACCGGTGCGATCGCCCCAGGCGCGCTGCCGCCAGCGCGCCTGACGGATCTGCGCCGCCGCTACATGCGCTCCTACGCCTTCGACGGCACCGAGAACGTCTCGGCCGCCTACGGTTATTATCTCGACGACAGCCAGTGGCCCGAAATGGCGCGGATCTTCGCGATCAAGGGCAACAAGCAGTCGCCGTTCGCCGGATATTATTTCGGGCGCGACCGGATCGCGGGGGCGGCGACCGCCACCTATGGCGCGGCCAAGGATCCGAAGACGGTCAAGCGCGCCTTCATCGCCTTTCACTGGCGCATCCAGCCGGTGGTGCTGGTGTCGCACGACGGGCGATCGAGCACGCTGCGCACCTATCTGTTCCACCCCAATACCGGCAAATATGACAAGGCCGGAGGCAAGCCCAATCGCGCCGGCACGATCCAGACCGGCATGTATCCCAACGATCAGGTGGTGTGGGAGGATGGCGCCTGGCGGATGTGGTCGCTCACGATCGACGAACCCTATTTCGTGATGCCGAGCTGGCAGGAAAGCTGGTCTGGCGCCAAAGAGCCGCCCGCGGGCGAACGCCCGCCCGCGAGCCCGCTGATGCAGCGTTATCCGCCCGATATCCCGATCACCGATCTCGGCCGGCGCGAGGAAGGTTTCCGCGGCGGGGTCGGCACCACCATCACTTGGCCGGGCATCGTGCCGATGTGGTTCGATTATCGCAATCCGGTGAGCGGCCGCACGCCCCCGCTCTACTGGCCCGATTGCGTCCCGTGCGAGAAACGGCCCGAAGCGAGCATGACCCGCAACGGCTATCAGCTACCGCCGCGCGGGCCTCAGGCTGACGGCGTCGAAATCGGGCATTAGCGCCACCAGGATCGATGAATCGAGCATATCGCCGACCGTTCGGATGAGACGCGTTAACGTCGCGGGAATACCTTCACGATAGGGCCGTTCCTTGCGTCGCATGCGAAGCGGCGCGTCGGGAGCCCTGGACCAGCACGTGCGCGCAATCTTCGCCATCGTCGCGATCGACCGGTTCGCCGCGCTCAAGCGGACGATCGGCTATTCGCGCGCGGTTGGGCTGCTCGAAGGATTGGCAACCGACATCCGTGCTTTGTTGCCCGTGCCGAGCGCGGCCTGGCCCGGGCGAAATGCGGTAGAGTTGAGTTTCTCGTGCGAAACCGCGGCCGAAGCCGAGCATCTGTTGATGCAGCTCTCGGCCGATCTCGCCGCCGAGACGACGATCGCAGGCTATGTCTTCCGCCGCACGGTTACGATCGGCGCGATCGATGCGGGCGATCTGCCGATTTCGGACGAGCTGGTCGAGATGGCCGAACAGGCACTCGAGCAGGCGCGCGAGGCGCGGGCGCCCTATCTCCTGGCCGACGAAGAGGATTTCCGCCCGGCGCTCGATGGGTTGCATCTGATGCGCGATCTGCAACAGGCGATCCGCGATGACGCGCTGACGCTCCATTATCAGCCCAAGATCCGGAGCCGCAGCGGTGAGGTCGCGTCGGCCGAGGCACTGCTCCGCTGGCCTCACCCGACGCTCGGGATGATCCCGCCCGACCAGTTCATTTCCCTGGCGGAGGAATCGGGTAATATCGCCGCGCTTACCGAATGGGTGCTCGGCCATGCCATCGCCGATCAGGCGCTGCTCGCGCGGATCGGGGTCGATCTGGCGATCGACATCAATATTTCGGGCGTGCTGGTGGCCGATCGTCAGTTTCGCGACATGGCGCTGGCGCGGATCGCCGCCGCCAACGGCACGATCGGGTTCGAGATCACCGAAACCGCGATGATGCACGATCCAGAAGGCGCGCTCGCCAATCTCGAGGCGTTCTCGGCCGCCGGCATCCGGCTGTCGATCGACGATTACGGATCGGGCTTCTCGTCGCTCGCTTATCTCCAACGGCTGCCCGTGCAGGAGCTCAAGATCGACAAGATCTTCATCTCGCGGCTCGCCAGCGGGCAGCGCGATCCGTTGCTGGTGCGCTCGACGATCGATCTGGCGCATGCGCTGGAGATGGAGGTCACGGCGGAGGGGGTGGAGACACCCGAGGCGCTGGCCTTGCTGCAGGTGATGGGCTGCGATCTGGTGCAGGGCTTCTATCTTGCCCGCCCGCTGGAGCTGGGGGCGTTGGTCGATTTCGTCAAGCGTAAGGTGCGCGACGAGGGACCGGTCGTAGCGCAGGCGCTTCGTGACCGAGTGCGCCGCCGCGCGGAGCGTGGCGCACTTCGCTGAATATTCCGAAATCATGCATGACTGATCGATAGGGATGACAATTAAGCCTTAACCAAGGCCCGCTAGAGCTCGGCTCGGGAGTTGCCGGATCTATGCAAGTGCTTTTCGTCGAAGACGACCCGATGAATTGGCGCGTGGTCAAGGACATGCTGACGATCGCTGGCGTCGATATGGCCGAGGCGGAGGATGCCGAGACCGGGCTGCGCATGATCGACGAATCGCATTACGACGTCGTGCTGATGGATCTGCGCATGCCGGGAATGGACGGGTTATCGGCGATCCGCTGCATTCGCGCGCGCGCCGATGCCAAGGCTACGATCCCCATCATCGTCATCACCGCCGATACCGCGATCGATCTGCGCGAACGCAGCCTCGCGGCGGGCGCCGATCAGGTGCTGCAGAAGCCGGTGGCGATGAATGCCCTGTTCGATGCGCTGGGCGAGGCGATCGATAATGAGGGGCATGTGATTCTCTGACTAAATCCTCCCTGAGCGAAGCTCGGGGAGGGGGACCGCCAGCCGCAGGCTGGTGGTGGAGGGGCGGCGATCGCAGACCGCCGTCTTTGACGGCGGCCCCTCCACCAATTCTGAGAATTGGTCCCCCTCCCCATGCTGCGCATGGGGAGGATTTAATGCACCTCAGTTGACCGTGGCGTCGACCTTGTCGTGGGTGTCCTTGCCGCCGACGCCATAGACGACCTGGCTGTTACGGGTCGCGAGGAAGTCGGGCAGGCTCATGCCGTTGAAATTGGCGTAGATCGCCGGATTGGGTGTGCCGACCACCGCCGCGAGTTTCTCCAGCACGAAGAAGATCGCGCCATAGCGGTTGAGCCCGATCCAGTCGCGGTTTCGGATCATCGCGCGCTCGTTCTCGGGCAGGCCCCATGACTTCGAACAGGGCTTCCGGATCGGCGAGGAACGCCTCGCGATGCGCGGGGATGACGAGATCGTGGAGGAATTTGTTGAGCTTGTAATGCTTGACCGAGCGTTCGAGCGTGAACGGATAGGTGCCCTCGAGCGCCTCGGCACCGGCCAGCTGTTCCGCCGCCTTTGCGCGCGCCGCGGCGGCCTCGCGTTCGGACAGGGGCTCGGCCTGGTTCTCCAGCACCATCGTCGCGATCGCGGTCATCGACGGCAGGTAATAGCTGCGGTGGAGCGACTTGACCGAGGCCGACAGCATGCCGCGCCCCACCAGCCACATGATGACCTCGGAGCTTTCCATGCCGCCCAAAGTCGCATGATCGGCGTGCGTCATGTGCGTCAGCGCCACCGGATCCTTCTCCAGCAGCTCCATGAACTTCGCGTCCCATGGCGGGTTATTGAAGCCCGAACGTTCGCCATGGACCTGATGCGACAGGCCGCCGGTGGTGAGCACCGCGACCTTCAGATCCTCGGGGTAGCTCTCGATCGCGGTGCGCAGTTCCTGGCCGAGCTTCCAGCAGCGCTTGGCCGACGGCACCGGGAATTGCAGCACGCCCATCTGCAGCGGGATGATCGGCAGCGACCATGTTTCGCCGTCCTGGTCGAGCAGCACCGACAAGGGTGAGAAGCAGCCATGGTCGAGCGGTTTGCCCTGGAAGAAGGACATGTCGAACTCGTTCGCGACGAGATGCTCGCCGATATGGCGGGCGAGCGCCGAATGCCCCTTGATCGGCGGCAGGCCGCGCACGCCGCCGCCTTCGTCGGCGACCGCATAGTCCTCGCCGATGCCGAGGCAGAAGGCCGAATAATGATCGAAGAAGAAGGACGTGACATGATCGTTGTACGTCATGAACAGCACGTCGGGCTTCACCTCGGCGAGCCACGCCTTGATCGGCTCATAGGCGTCGAAGATCGGCTTCCACACCGGATCCTGCTGCTTCTTGCCGTCGAAGGCGAAGCCGATCGTGGGCGTATGCGAGGTGGCGATCATGCCGACGATGCGTGCCATGGGAATCCTTCTCCATTCTGATTCCGGCAGGCGCCGGATGTCGATTTGCCGAAGCGCCCACCTTCCGCAGCCCGTCTTGTGCGGGGTAGCGGAAGGTGGGTGATATACGTTTAATCCCGGAACACGACTGTCCGATTGCCCGCGACGAACACGCGGCCCTCGAGATGCCAGCGCACCGCGCGCGCGAGCACGCGACGCTCGATGTCGCGGCCCTTGCAAACCAGGTCTTCGGGCGTATCGGCGTGGCTGATATGTTCGACGTCCTGGCTGATGATCGGACCTTCGTCGAGATCGGCGGTGACGTAATGGCCGGTCGCACCGATCATCTTCACGCCGCGCGTGTGCGCCTGGTGATAGGGCTTGGCGCCCTTGAAGCCCGGCAGGAAGCTGTGGTGGATGTTGATGCAGCGGCCCGACAGGAAGGTCGCGAGATCGTCCGACAGGATCTGCATGTAGCGCGCCAGCACGATCAGCTCGGCGCCGGTCTCGTTGACCACGCGCTTGATCTCGGCCTCCTGCTCGGCCTTCTTGCCCTTCTCCATCGGGAAATAATGGAACGGGATGTCGTTGCCGATCATGTCGGCGCGGATCGATTCCTTGGGATGGTTCGAGACGATCGCGACCACGTCCATCTCGAGCTCGCCGATGCGGTTGCGATAGAGCAGGTCGATCAGGCAGTGATCGAACTTGGAGACCATCAGCAGAACCTTGCGGCGATGCCCCTTGGCGAGAATCTCCCACTTCAGGCCGAACGTATCGGCGACCGACACGAAGCCGGTCTTGAACGCCTCGATCTTGTCGGCGTCCATCGTGAAGACCACGCGCATGAAGAAGAGGCCCGACTGGGGCGCGTCGAACTGCTGTGCGTCGTTGATGTTGCCACCGGCATCGGCCAGCGCGCCGGCGACGGCCGCGACGATTCCGGGCTTGTCCTCGCACGACAGGGTAAGGATGAAAATGTTATCCACGGGCTCCCTCTCTGCGCACTGAAACTTCGCGTGCGCGATTCTTCACATAGGCGATGCGCATAGCGGGCTTCCAGCCCCCCGTCACGCATTCATGAAATTGTACGCAACACATACATATTTCGGTCGCCAGCGCCTTGCAAGTTGTCCGCGAACCCAATAGGACCCGGGCCGTTATTCTCTCACCGGCAGCACAGGCTTCGGGGGGGTTGGTGACACTATCTGGAGGATGCCTAGATCATGGCTGCTACGAATCTTGAGGAAGTGCTTCAGGCCGCCGGTAACCCGGTCCACATGCTGCGCAATTCGCAGGTCGGTGCGTACATCTATCCCGTCGTCGCCGGCGAATTTTCCAACTGGCGCGACGAGCAATGGGCATGGCAGCATAGCGCCGTCCTGTTCGACCAGACCCACCACATGGTCGACGTCTACATCCGCGGCAAGGACGCGCTGAAGCTCTGCAGCGACACCGCGATCAACTCGATGGCCAACTTCAAGGTCAACCAGGCCAAGCAATATGTCCCGACCACGCCCTACGGCCATGTGATCGGCGACGGCATCCTCTTCTATCTCGCGCCGGAAGAGCTCGTCTATGTCGGCCGCGCGCCGGCCGCCAACTGGCTGAAGTTCCATGCCGAGACCGGCGGCTACGACGTCGATCTGGTCTATGACGATCGTTCGCCGGGCCGCCCGATGGGCAAGCCGGTGAAGCGCATCAGCTGGCGCTTCCAGATCCAGGGCCCGCAGGCCTGGAACGTGATCGAGAAGCTCAACGGCGGCCCCGTCGAGCAGCTCCGCTTCTTCAACATGGCGACCATGAACATTGCCGGCAAGACGGTGCGCACGCTCCGCCACGGCATGGCCGGCGCGCCGGGCCTCGAAATCTGGGGTCCGTACGAGGAAGCCGAAGAGATTCGCGCCGCGATCCTCGAGGCCGGCAAGGAATTCGGCCTGATCCCGGTCGGTTCGCGCGCCTATCCGTCGAACACGCTCGAGTCGGGCTGGATCCCCTCGCCGCTCCCCGCCATCTACACCGGCGAGAAGCTGAAGGCCTATCGCGAGTGGCTGCCCGCCACCTCGTACGAAGCCACCGGCGCGCTCGGCGGCTCGTTCGTCTCCGAGAATATCGAAGACTATTACGTCAACCCGTACGAGATCGGCTACGGCCCGTTCGTCAAGTTCGACCATGATTTCCACGGCCGCGAGGCCCTGGAAGCGCTCGACAAGAGCACGCAGCGCCACAAGGTGACGCTGGCCTGGGACGGCGCGACGATGGGCAAGATCTACAGCTCGCTGTTCACCGCCGAGCATGGCAAGACCTACAAGTTCTTCGATCTGCCGCTCGCCAACTATGCCAACTCGAACTACGATGCGGTCGTCAACGCGAACGGCGACACGGTCGGCGTCTCGATGTTCACCGGCTACAGCTGGAACGAGAAGGCGGCGCTCAGCCTCGCCACCGTCAACCCCGACATCAAGATCGGCGACGACGTGAAGGTCGTGTGGGGCGAAGAGAATGGCGGCACCAAGAAGACCACGGTCGAGCCGCACCAGCAGATCGACGTCCCGGCGATCGTCAGCCCGATCCCCTACTCCAAGGTCGCTCGCGAGGAGTATGAGGGCGGCTGGCGCCTGAAGGTCAACGCCGCCTAAGCGTTCGATCTTCGGCTCTCGCCGAACCGGTAAGGAAGGGGCGGATGGCGACATCCGCCCCTTTTCTTTTATGCGGCCGCGGTGGTTAAGCGCCGGCCAGTCGAGTCGAAAGGGCGAAGCGAATGGACATGACACGCCGGGACCTGCTGACCGCAACCGTCGGCGTTGCCGCCCTCGCGGTCTTTCCGGCCGCTGCCGAAACGCCCGGCCCCGCCGACGCGCAGGCGCTCGCCATCCTCGATCGCGTCGCCGAACGCCTGCTGGCCGATCATCCGGCCGACGCGACCCAGCTCGGGCTCGACAAGGGCGCGCGCGTCGCGCTCAAATCGCAGCTGGGCGACAAGAGTGCATCGGGGCAGCAGGCGGTCGCGGGGCATCTGCGCGATGCGCTCCAGCAGTTGCGGGCGGTCCCGCTCGATCGGCTGAGCGGCGAGGTACGCACCCATGTCGAGGTGGTGCAGGAGGCCTATGGGTTGGCGCTCGACGGGTTCGCCTTTCCGTACGGCGATGTCGCGATCGGCGGCTATCGCAACTCGCCGTACGTCGTGGTCCAGAATGTCGGCGCCTTCCTCGACACGCCCAAATTGCTCGACAGCAACCACCTGATCGCGACGCCGGCCGATGCCGACGCCTATCTCGCGCGGATGGAGGCTTATGCCGGACAGCTCGACGGCGAGACCGGCCGGCTCGAATCGGCGCGCGGGCAACGCGTGACCGCCCCGGATTTCCTGCTCGATACGGCGCTTGGCCAATTGCGCGGCACGGCGTCGGGGGATGTCGCGCGCTGGGGTCTCGTCACCTCGCTCGTGCGGCGCACCAAGGACATGCCCGGCGATTATGCCGCGCGCGCGGCCGCGATCGCCCGGGACAAGGTCGCGCCCGCGCTTGCACGCCAGATTGCCGAGATGGAACGCCACCGCGCGCAGGCCACTGCCGATGCCGGCGTGTGGAAGCTGCCGCAGGGCGAGGCTTATTATGCCTGGGCTTTGCGCGCGGGCACGACCACCCGGCTCAGCCCCGACGAGGTCCACCGCATGGGGCTCGATCAGATGGCCGATCTGCAGGGGCGGATGGACGTCATCCTGAAGGGGCTCGGCTATGCAGGCGGACCGGTCGGCGCGCGGCTGGCCGCACTCGGCAAGGATCCGCGCTTCACCTTCCCCGATGACGATACCGGCCGCGACCGGATCGTCGCGCTGCTGCGCGACCGCATCGACCATATCAGGACGCAGATGCCGCGCGCGTTCAACACGCTCGTGCGTGGCGATGTCGAGGTCAAGCGCCTGCCGCTCGCCGAGGAGCCCGGGGCGGCGGGCGCCTATGGCGGCGCGGGCAGCATCGACGGCAAGGTGCCGGCACGGCTGTGGATCAACCTGCTCACCCCGCATCGCTGGACCACCTACTCGCTGCCCGACCTCGCCTATCACGAGGCGATCCCCGGTCATGGCTGGCAGGGCCAATATGTCTTCACCCAGCCGCTCGCGCGCACCCTGCTGCGCTTCAACGCCTATAACGAGGGCTGGGGACTCTATGCCGAGCAACTGGCCGACGAGCTCGGCGCCTATGACGCCCATCCGATCGAGCGGCTCGGCTACCTCCAGAGCCTCGCCTTCCGCGCGGGGCGGCTGGTGGTCGATACCGGCATCCATGCCAAGCGCTGGACGCGGCGTCAGGCGATCCAGTGGCTGGCCGATGCCAACGGCTCGTCACTCGACGAGGTCACCGGCGAGATCGATCGCTATTGTTCGTGGCCGGGGCAGGCCTGCGGCTACAAGGTCGGCCACACGATCATCAACCGCGAGCGCGATCGCGTGAAGGCGGCGCTCGGCCCGCGTTATGATTTCAAGGCGTTCAACGACGCGGTCGTGATGGGCGGCAATGTGCCGATGACGGTGCTGGCGCGCGTGCTCGACCGGCATATCGCGGCGCGGAAGGCGTAGCCCCGTCCCCAATCAAAATCATTTGTCACCCCGGCCTTGAGCCGGGGTCCCGCTACCATTCGGCAAAACAGAAGAAGCGGGACCCCGGGTCAAGCCCGGGGTGACGAATAGTGGTCACCCCCACAACAGCTTGCTCGCGATCCGCGCGCCTTCGACCAGCAATTCATATTTCGCCCACATGATCTTGGGGTGCGTACGCTGGACCCAGTCGACCTGGGCGAAGCCGCAATCGCTGCCCGCGATCAGATTCTCGCGCCCGACCAGCCTTGCGAATCGGACGAGCCGGTCCGCCACCAATTGCGGATGCTCGACCGTCACCGTGTGGTGCGTGACCACCCCGGGAATGAGGATGCGGTCGTTCGGCAGTTTCACCCGCTCCCACACGCGCCATTCGTGCTCGTGGCGCGGATTCGCCGCTTCGATCGAATAAGCGCCGGCATTCACGCGCAGGATCAGGTCGACGATCTTCTCGAGCGGCGCGTCGGAGGTGTGCGGCACGTGCCAGCTGCCGAAGCAGATATGATAGCGCACCCGATCCTCCGGAATGCCCTCGAGCGCGTAATTGAGCGCGTCGATCCGCAGTTCGGCCCATTGCCGGTATTTTTCGGGGCTCTTGCGGACGAGCGCGTCGTACATGTTGGCAAGCACCGCATCGTCGACCTGGATCACGAGGCCCGCTTCGTGGATCGCCAGATATTCCTCGCGCAGCGCATCGGCGATCGCGAAGACATAATCGCGCTCGTTCGCATAATATTCGTCGATGCCGTCATAGGCCGAGCTGGCCGGTGCCACCGCGGTCATGAAGGCTTCCAGCGGCGGGGTGATGGCGATCGCGGCCTTGAGATCCGCGATCGCGCGGCCGATCGCATCCTGCCCGCGATATTCGATCGGGCCGATGCAGGCATCGACGGGCATGCCGTCGATCGCGCCCGGGAAAGCGATCTTCATATGCTCGGGGAAGCGTTCGGCATCGGCGCCGATCCATTCGGGGACGCGCCGGTCGTTCGGACGATGTTCGAAGCCGGTGATCCGTTCGAGGATGTAGCTCGCCCAACTCGATTTGCCGAACTCGCCATCGTTGACGACGTCGATGCCCACCTCGACCTGCCGGCGCACCACATCGGCGATCGCCGCCGCCAGCCGCCGGTCATATTCGGCCTGGTCGACCGGCTCGCCTGTGGCGGTGCCGCCGAGTTCGAGCAATTCGGGCGGGCGCGGGATGCTGCCGACATGCGTGGTGAGGATGCGGTCGACGCTGCGTTTCATGGGCCCTCTCCGGCTATCGTTATGATGCCGGGATAGGCCGCGTCGCCGATCGGGAGCAAGCGACGAAAAAGGGCGGGACGCTCGGCACGCCCCGCCCTCCTTTTCGGTCACCCAAGCGAGCGATCAGGCGCGCTTGAGCTGCTCCGCCAGCTCGACCGACTTGTCGAGCGCGCCGAACGTGAAGAAGTGGATGCTGTCGAAGCCGAGGCTCGGCTCGGCCGCCTGCGCCGCGGCCAATTCGGCGATCAGCGCTTCCGGCGTCTCGCCCGAGAGCATGTTGCCCGCCAGATTCTCCTTTTCGCGCAGCGCGCGCAGCGACGCGCCGACACCGCACATCAGCGCGAACTTGATCAGCTTGGCAGTGCTGGTCGGGCCGGCGACACCGGGGCGAATCGGGTTGGTCAGGCCGGCGGCGCGCAGGCGGCGTGCCATGTCGATGAAGGGCTGCGATTCGAATGCGAACTGGCTGACCAGATAGACTTCGAGCCCGCGCGATTCGGCTTCGCGTACCTTGATCGGCTGCGCGGCGTGCATGATCTCGTCGGGCACGCGCGGATGGGTTTCGGGATGGATGCCGATCGCGACCTTCTTGAGGCCGTGCTTTTCGAACAGGCCGGTCTGGATCAGCTGGATCGAGGCGTCGAACGGACCGACCGGCGTATCGCGGTCACCGCCGAGAATCAGCGCGCGGGTGATACCGGCCTCGCCGACCAGGCGCGCAAGCGTATCGTCGAGTTCTTCCTTGCTGGCGGTATTGCGCGCGACCATGTGCGGCACCGGGGTGAGCCCGGCCTTGCCGAGCACGGTGCAGGCGGCGACCAGCCGGTCCATATTGTCGTTTGGCAGATTGGCGACGAATACCTCGGTGCCCTTGGGCGCCATTTGCTGCGCCGCCTCGATGCCCTTCTTGTCGCGTCCGGTAACCTCGACCGAATAGAGGCCCAGCAGGTCCTTCGCGGCTGCCGTGGTCTGCGTCGTCGTGCTCACTTCAAGGCCTCCTCTTCATGTCGAAGATTGTATGTGTTGCGTCCGATTCTTCCCTTAGCGACACTCGCGCCGCTGATCCAGCAGCGGCGCGTGAGGCGCGTCCGACCACCGTGATTTTCCCGAGTGGTACCGATTTCCATTCTGGTGGAAGCGGATTTCCGTTGCCCTCGCTCGTCAAAAGAAGCTTAACGCCTTTTTTACAGCTCCGTGTGCAACTGACGAGGTGCCGACCATCAACTTCTGGATCCTAATCCTCCTGCTGATCGTCGCCGAGCTGGCTGCGCTGGCTGTTGGCGGGTGGATCGGTGCGCGCCTTGGCAACCGCTGGCGCGACAATTTCAAGACGATCTGGAAGGGGGCATGGCGCACGATCGCGCGGCTGCCCGGCGCACCGGGCACGCCCGCAACCGCATCCAGTCTGGCGGAGGATCTCGATGCGGCGATCGTGCGCAACGAGCTGTTCATCGTCCATCAGCCGAAGATGCGCGCGCGCACCGGCGAGATCACGGCGGTCGAGACCCTGGTGCGCTGGCAGCATCCGACGCGTGGATTGGTGGGCCCCAATGATTTCATCGGTCTCGCCGAAGAACGCGGCGAGATGCGGCGTATCACCGAATGGGTGATTCGTCAGACGATCCGCGAACAGAAGAGTCTGGCGGCGTGCGGCCACGCGCTGGCATTCAACGTCAACCTGTCGGCCAAGGTTCTGGCCGACCGCGACTTCGCCGATTGGGCGCTGGCGACGGTGCGCGAAGCTGCGGGACCGATCGGGTTCGAGATTACCGAGACTGCCATGATTGCGGACCCGCACGGTGCTCTGCGCAATCTTCATCTATTTGCCGATGCAGGAATCAAGATCGCGATCGATGATTACGGCGCGGGACTATCAAGTCTTGCGTATCTCAAGCAATTGCCCGCGCACGAGTTGAAAATCGACCGGATGTTCATTTCGGGGCTGTCGAGTAGCCATCGCGATCCGTTGCTGGTGCGCTCGACAATCGATCTGGCGCACGCGCTGGATATGGAGGTCACCGCCGAAGGTGTTGATTCGCCGGCAGCAATGGCACTGCTCAAGGTTATGGGCTGCGATGTCGTGCAGGGATTTCTGCTCGCGATGCCGATGCTGTTGGGCGAGCTTCGGGCATTCCTCGACGCACGGGAGAACGGCGCCGTCGACCGTATCCCTACAGGATTCAATTGGTTAGGAAAGCGGACCGAAAAAGGTTAACGTTGACAAGTGACGCGGTCACTTATCGAGTAATCCGCACCAGATTTGGTTAATAATGAATTAATCTTAACTTGCAGTAACCATTCTTACGCGCTATCTACGTGATGAGCGCGGCCCTTTGGCATGCGCGCACACGGAGGCGTTGATGTTCAAGGTGGTGAAGAATCTGGTGCTCGGCGTAGCGGTTGCAACGATCGGTCTCGGCGCGATGCCTGCGATGGCGGCGGCGCCTGCCAAGAAGGCCAGTTTCGATGAGATCCGCCCGTGGAAGGCGCAGTTCGACGAAATCCGCCCGTGGAAGGCTCAGTTCGATGAGATTCGTCCCTGGAGCACCCAGTTCGACGAAATCCGTCCTTGGAGCACCCAGTTCGATGAGATTCGCCCCTGGAAGGCTCAGTAAGCTTTAGTCGAAACGGCGGCCGTTCCGTGCGGCCGCCGTTCGCTCATGGATCTGAAATTACAGAACCAACCGTGAGGTGTGGTTCTTTTCTTTTTCAACGGATGGGTTGGCGCAAGCGCAAAGCCCGCCGATAATGCCTGAACGGCCGAATCGCAAAAAAGCGTTAACCTTTTTTGGCTAGATACGGTCCCCGTGCAGGCAGGATGACGATGATCAGGCGCCTTTTGGCCTTTTTGGGATTGATCATCGCCCTTTCGCCCCTTGCGGCGCAAAATGCACAGATCGACAAACGGGTCGCCGTTGCCAGGGCGCAACTGATGGCGAATCCCGACGCTGCCTTGAAGCAAGGGCAGGCGCTTCAAGCGGAAATGGCCGCGAAGCCCGATTCGCGCGATCGTCTTTACGGCCTGGGCATGGCCGATTGGCTACAGGCCGCAGCACTGATCAGCCTCAACCGGCCACGCGATGCGCTCGTGACGTTGGAGAATGCGCTCCCCCGCGTACGCAGGGATTTTCCCGATTCGGCGCTGCTTGGCGAGCTCGTGACCGCGCACGGCAACGCCGCGGTGATGACCGGGCATATCCAGCGTGCGCTCGAGGATTATCAGCGCGCCTACAACATCTTCCGCATCGTGAAGCAGCCACGCGGGCAGGCGGTCGCGCTCCAGCATATCTCGGCCATGTATTTCGAGGCGGGCGATTTCGACAACGCGCTGCGCTATGGCCAGCAATCGATCGATGCCTATTCGGCCGAACCCGGGCTGCTCCTGTCGGCCTACAATAATCAGGGCAATGCACTTTTCGAGCTCGGGCGCTTTCCCCAGGCGGAGGCAGCCTATCGCCGCGCGCTCGATGCCGCCGTCAAGCTCGACAGCCCGGTGCTCCAGACCCGCATCCTCCAGAATCTGGCGCAGGCACAGGCCAAGGCGGGCAATTATCGCGCGGCGTCCGAGACGCTCGATCGCGGCTTCGCGCTCGCGCGGACCCAGCCCGCGGCACAATGGCGGCCGGCGCTTTACGGGACGGCGGCGCTGATCGCGTTCCGCCAGCATCAGCTCGATCGCGCCGCTTCGCTGATCGACAAGACCTTCGCCGATGCCGACGCGGTCAGCGCGAGCATGCCGCTGCAGGATTTTCACCAGACCGCCTACGATATATTCCGCGCCCGCGGTGAAGAATCGAAGGCGTTGCAGCATCTCGAGGCCTTCAAGAAGCTCGACGACCAGCGCCGCGCGCTGACCGCATCGGCAAGTGCGGCCTTGCTCGGCGCGCGCTTCGATTTCGCCAATCAGAACGTCAAGATCAACCAGCTCCAGGCGAGCGAGGCCCAGGCGCAGGCCAATGCCGCCAACGCCCGCGTGCGCCTGTTCGTGCTGCTCTTGCTTGCGACCGTGATCGTGCTCGTTCTGCTGGTGATCGGCATCATCTCAATTCGGCGCAGCCGCGATCAGGTGCGCGCGGCGAACGCCACCTTGCGCACGACCAACGATGATCTGGCCAAGGCGCTCGCCGCCAAGACCGAATTCCTCGCCACCACCAGCCACGAAATCCGGACGCCGCTGAACGGTATTCTGGGCATGACGCAGGTGCTGCTGGCGGACAAGACCACCGATGCGGTGGTGCGTTCGCGGATCGAGCTGGTCCATGGTGCCGGGCAGACGATGCGGGCCTTGGTCGACGATATCCTCGACGTCGCCAAGATGGAGACCGGAGAATTGCGGATCCATCCCGCCGAGATGAACCTGAAGCGCTTGCTGGAGGATGCCGCCACCGTCTGGGAAGGGCAGGCGAAGACCAAGCAGATCGCGATCGTTCTCGATCTCGAGGGGGCGCCGGCCGCAATCATTGCCGACGAGGTGCGGTTGCGGCAGATCGTATTCAATCTCATGTCGAACGCGATCAAGTTCACCGATCGCGGCAAGGTGCGGCTGTCGGCGAAGGCGGTCGAGCGCGGTGCGGCCGAGCATCTCCAGATCGAGATACTCGACACCGGCATCGGCATCCCGCCCGATCGGCTGGAGGAGATTTTCGAATCCTTCCGCCAGGTCGACGGCGGCACCACGCGCCGCCACGGTGGCACCGGGTTGGGGCTCACCATCTGCCGCAATCTCGCGCGTGCGATGGGCGGCGATATCGACGTGACGAGTACGCTTGGTGCCGGATCGATCTTCACGATCGATATCCCGCTCGAGAGGTCGGTCGTGCCGGTCGAAATCGAGGTCGAGGAACGCAGCGACATCGATAGCCTCGCGCGTGCCCGGCTGATGCTGATCGAGGCCAACCCGCTGAGCCAGGGCATCTTCCGCGCCTTGCTCACGCCGCGCGTCCGCCAGCTGCAGGTCGTGATGGAGCTCGACGAGGCGCTGCCGCTGATCGCGGATGGTGCGATCGATCACATCCTGGCCGATGCCGCCTCGCTCAAGCTCGATCTGGCGGTGGTCGGCCGGCTGGCCCAAGCCGCGAATGCGCAACGCGCGCGTCTTTCGATCCTGTGGCCCACGCCCGATGCTGCCGTCATCGAAGCATTGGGCGCGCTCGGTGCCCAACTCATCGCCAAACCGATCGCGGCGCCTGAACTTTTGAATGCACTCGAATTGATTTATCACCGGGAGGCCGCCAGCCATGATATCGCCGCCTGACGCGCATCCTTGGAGCCTGCTGAAGTGAACATCCTGTTTGTCGAGGATGATGCGATGAATTGGCGGGTCGTGCGCGACATGCTGACGGTCGCGGGTGCCAGCATGGACGAGGCGGAGGATGCCGAGACCGGCCTGCGCATGATCGAGGAGCGCGAATATGATATCGTGCTGATGGATCTGCGCATGCCCGGGATGGATGGCCTTACCGCGATCCGCCACATCCGCGCGCGCGCCGATGCCAAGGCCGCGGTGCCGGTGATCGTGGTGACCGCCGATACTGCGCTCGATATCTGCCGCGACTGTATCGATCAGGGCGCCGACGAGGTGATCCTGAAGCCGGTTGCGATGAACAAACTGTTCGACGCGATCGGCCGCCTGATCGCGCGCGGCAGCACATCGATGCTGCTGAACTAAAACCTTTTTGGCCCTCTCGCCGAGAAGGCATTTTTCGTCATGCTGAACGTGTTTCAGCATCCACCAGGCAAGTTGCACGGACAGTGCGGCACGCATGGTGGACCCTGAAACAAGTTCGGGGTGACGGGTGGATGAAGCGAGCGGCTGCCGTCATCCAGCCAAAACGAACCGGCCCCCTCCCTAAACCCCACCTTTCCTGCCCCCGCAGGAAAGCTTGGCCGCGCGCGCACGATTTCCCTGGGCTTTCGCCTTTGTAATGTTATATTTCCTATCACTCTGATGGGAATAGGAGAATAAGGGTGCGATTCGTGTCCAGGGGTTTGGGTGCGCTGGTGGCCGGGGCAATGGCGATCACCAGCGTCGCGGCGTCGGCGGCAAACGTCGAGCTGTTGAACGTTTCCTACGATCCGACGCGCGAGCTTTATCGCGACGTCGACGCGGCCTTCGCGAAGCAGTGGAAAGCGCAGACCGGCGACACCGTCGTCATCAAGCAGAGCCATGGCGGCTCCGGCGCGCAGTCGCGCTCGGTGATCGACGGGCTTCAGGCCGATGTCGTCACGCTCGCGCTCGCCGCCGATATCGATGCGATCGCCGACCGGGCGAAGGCGCTGCCGGCCAATTGGCAGGCGCGGCTGCCGCAGAATTCGACGCCTTATTATTCGACGATCGTCTTCCTCGTTCGCAAGGGCAATCCCAAGGCGATCAAGGATTGGGACGATCTGATCAAGCCGGGCGTCCAGGTGATCACGCCCAACCCCAAGACCAGCGGCGGCGCGCGCTGGAACTATCTGGCGGCGTGGGGCTATGCGCAGCGCAAGACGGGCACCGTCCAGGGCGCGCGCGATTACATGACCAAATTGTTCCGCAACGTGCCCATCCTCGACAGCGGCGCGCGCGGCGCGACCACCACCTTCGTCCAGCGCGGCCAGGGCGATGTCCTGCTCGCGTGGGAGAATGAGGCATTCCTCGCGGTCAACCAGCTTGGCAAGGGCAAGTTCGAGATCGTCGTGCCGTCGATCTCGATCCTCGCCGAACCGCCGGTCGCCGTGGTCGACAAGGTGGTCGACAAGAAGGGCACGCGCAAGGTCGCCGAGGCGTATCTCAAATTCCTCTACACGCCCGAGGGCCAGGATATCATCGCGCGCAATTATTACCGCCCGCGCGATCCCAACGTCGCCGCCAAGTACAAGGCGCAGTTCCCGAGCGTGCCGCTGCTGACGATCGACCGCAATTTCGGCGGTTGGAAGCGTGCCCAGGCAGCCCACTTTAACGATGGCGGGCTGTTCGATCAGGTGTTCGAAGACGCGAAGAAGTGACGGCGCGCGGCCGGGCGACCGCATGAGCCGCCCGGCCACCGCCTGAAGACTCGAAGGGGAAAACAATGATTCGCCAGCTTTTGCTTGGCGGCGCCTCGGCGCTCGCCTTTGCCACGCCGCTTTTCGCCCAGACATCGACACCGCCTGCTGCGACTGCGGCGTCGTCGGGCCTCGATACGCTGGTACCCGCGGACAATGGTCCTGCCACCGCGCCTACCAGGACCGGCGATGCGGTGCTCGATCGGCTCAACGAGCTGGAGGCCAAGGTCAACGCGCTCGAAGCGCGCAACAAGGAGCTCGAGACGCAGGCCGCCGAGACCGCGACCCGCGTTCAGAAGGTCGAGGTGCGCGCCGCCAAGGGCGTCCAGCCGGGTGTCGC
The DNA here is from genome assembly GCF_044905095.1 of Sphingomonas sp. MMS24-J13. Taxonomy (NCBI): domain Bacteria; kingdom Pseudomonadati; phylum Pseudomonadota; class Alphaproteobacteria; order Sphingomonadales; family Sphingomonadaceae; genus Sphingomonas; species Sphingomonas sp. MMS24-J13. Next base: position 3,681,681 of record NZ_CP173258.1, on the reverse strand, counting down.
GCCGACCTTCGCCGACGTGACCGACTCGTTCAGCTTCCACCCGCGCGGCACGTTCCAGATCGATTATGCCGCCTATCACGAGCGCGCCGGCGGCTACGACTATAACAACGGCACCGATATCCGCCGCGCCCGCTTCGGTTTCGACGGCACCGCCTTCCGCGTGTTCAAATATCGGATCGAAGCCGAATATGTGAAGAACACGGTCAACCTGCTCGACGCCTATATCCAATATACCGGCATCCCCAAGCTGACCTTCACGATCGGCCAGCAAAAGGCGCCCTACGGGCTCGAGGCCAACACGACCGATGCGCTCAACACCTTCCTCGAGCGCGGCATGGCGAACAATGCGTTCGGCGCGGTCGGGGCGGAACGCCGCGTCGGCGCGACGGTCGCCTTCGCACCGACGCCCAAGCTGATCGCGACGGTCGGCATCTTCGGCGCGGGCGAGGCGGTCCAGCGCAACACGCAGACGCCGGGTGAGGTCTATGGCGTCAACGGCCGCGTCACGTGGGAGCCGATCAACGATACCGGCCGCGTGCTCCACCTCGGCACCTCCGCCTATCATGTCAGCAACTTCGCCGGGAAGGCGATCACGCTCGCCGATCGTCCCAACACACGCGTCGACGGCGGCAATATCGAATCGGTCGCGCTCGGGCCGATCACGACCGGCCCGATCGGCAGCCAGACCCGCGGCGTCCGCTCGGCGACCTTCATTGGCGGCGAGGCGGCGGGCGTGTTCGGGCCATTCTCGGTGCAGGGCGAATATGATCACCTGCATGTCGATCGCTACGGCTTCGTGCCCGATCTCGACTTCTCGGGTTATTACGGCTTCGCGACCTTCTTCATCACCGGCGAATTGCGCAACTTCAAGGGCGGGGTCGTCGATCGGGTGAAGCCGTTCAACGATTTCGATTATGGCCACGGCCATTGGGGCGCGTTCGAACTGGCGGTACGCTACGACCAGCTCAACCTGACCGATCTCGATCTGTCGGCCACGCCGCACAAGGCGCAGACCTATACCGCCGGCATCAATTGGTACCTCAATTCGAACCTGCGCTATTTCTTCAACTATATCCGCTTCAAGGGCACCAACTCGCCGCTCGCGGTGGCGCCGGCGACGCTCAATGGCACCACCGGCAAGGGCGATGCTTATGCGATGCGCATGCAGTTCGATTTCTAGCTCTTTGTCTTACGCATTCTCCGAGCCGTCAGGTGCTCCACCTGACTTGAGAATGCTCGGAGCTCGCTTCCTCCCCTGGACAAGGAGGAAACTACGCGTCTGACGCGTGGTGGGGGTGCCGCCTGCTTGCCCCAGGCGGCACCCTTTTCTTACGCCCCTCCCGCAAGCGGGAGGGGAGATTCAGCGCCTCACCGCAAAGAACGCCCGTAACTGTCCAGCCGCTTCGGCCTCGCCGATCCCCGCATAAACCTCCGGCCGATGATGGCAGGTCGGCTGTCCGAACAGCCGCGGGCCATGCGCGACCGCGCCGCCCTTCGGATCTTCCGCCGCGTAATAAAGCCGCTGCAGCCGCGCGAGCGCGATCGCGCCGGCGCACATCGCGCAGGGCTCGAGCGTCACCCACAGATCGCAGCCGTCGAGACGTGGCTGGCCGATCGCCTCGGCGGCACGCCGGATCGCGACCATCTCGGCATGGGCGGTGGGATCGGTGCTTTTGATCATCATATTGGCCGACGTGGCGATGACTTCGCCGTGGCGCGTCACCACCGCGCCGACCGGCACCTCGCCCACCTCGGCCGCCGCGGCGGAGAGATCGAGCGCGAGGCGCATGGGGGCGGGCAGCGGAAAGGCCATCCCGCTGCCCTACACCATCGCAAGCGCTAGGCGGTAGCGATCGCCCGTGGCCGCAGGATCGTCACGAGTGCGAACACGACGCCCGGCAGCCAGCCGAACAGTGTCAGCACGGTTCCGATCCAGAATTCCGGTCCCAGGCCGCGCGCCAGGAATATGCCCAGCGGCGGCAACAGGATTGCGGCGACGATCGCGCCCGGGCTGGCCTGCCGGATCATCTCAGTTCGGCTTGTGGACCGCGACGGTCGGAACCTCGACCTTCTTCTCCACGGTGCCCACGTCCACCTTGGGCACGTCGACGCTGGTATTCTTCGTACCGACGTCGATGCTGCCCACATCCGCCTTTACGGCGGGCAGCGCGCCGCCCTGTACCGATACCTGTGGCAACGATCCGGTCGTGCCGTGCAGGTTGACGAAGCCGGTGGCTACGGCAATGATGGCCACGACGACGACGATCACGAAGATCGAAACGATCGCACGCATAAAATCCGACTCCCTTTGTTGTAGCCGCGTAACGTGCGTGTGGCTTTCCGGTTGCACGTGGGTCGGGTTCGCAACTTGACGAATCTCCGGGGTACCGTTATCGGCGCCCTCTTTCCGGACAACCGAATTCAGGATTTTAGCGCATGTCGCGTATTTGCGAGCTGACCGGCAAGGGCCGTCAGGTGGGTCACAATGTTTCCCACGCCAACAACAAGACCAAGCGGACCTTTCTGCCCAACCTGCAGAACGTGACCTTGATTTCCGACTCGCTCGGCGAAAGCGTCAAGCTGCGCGTCTCGACGCACGGCCTGCGCTCGGTCGAGCATGTCGGCGGTCTGGACAATTGGCTGCTGAAGACCCGCAGCGAGGATCTCTCGCTCCGCGCGCGTCGTCTGAAGCGCAAGGTCCAGAAGGCTGCCGAGACGGCTGCAGCCTGATCTGCTCCGCCGCCGTGGTGAACGGCGGCTAACAGCCTCATTCAGGCTGGTCTCAGGGCAATGCGCGTAAATCCTCATCCATGGGCCTCAAGCTCATGTGTATGAGGAGTTTGCGATGTTGGCCCGGACGCTCAAGCTCGGTGTCGCCGCCCTGATCGGCATGGCGACCCTTGCGCCGACGGTGGTGAGCGCCCAGCATTATGGCGCGCCTCCTTATGGCGATCGCGGCTGGACGGCACCGCCTCCGCCGCCCCCCCGCTTTCGACGATGGCCGCTATTACGATCGTGCCGGTTACGGGCGGGCGCCCCCGCGCGATCGTCGCAACGACCGCCCGAATCGCCGGTGCGACCGCGGAACGGGCGGGACGATTCTCGGCGCGATCGCAGGCGGCCTGATCGGCAATGCCGCCGCCGGCCGCGGGGATCGCGGTGCCGGTACGGTCGTCGGCGCCGGCGTCGGCGCACTGGCGGGACGGGCGATCGATCGCGACTGCTGAGGGCGCAACCGTGCCCGCTTCGTCATGCCGAACGTTTCCGGGTCGGGACCGGGCGGCTATTGCTCCAGATCGAACAGCCCGGCGAGTTGTTCGACCATCGTGCCCCCCAGTTGCTCGGCGTCCATGATCGTCACCGCCTTCTGGTAATAGCGCGTCACGTCATGGCCGATGCCGATCGCGATCAGCTCGACCGGCGAGCGATTCTCGATCCATGCGATCACCTGGCGCAGATGCTTTTCCAGATAGGATCCGGAATTCACCGACAGGGTCGAATCGTCGACCGGCGCACCGTCCGAGATCACCATCAAAATCTTGCGCTCTTCCGGCCGCCCGATCAGTCGGGTGTGGGCCCATAACAGCGCCTCGCCGTCGATATTCTCCTTGAGCAGCCCCTCGCGCATCATCAGGCCGAGATGCTTGCGCGCGCGGCGATAGGGCTCGTCGGCGCGCTTGTAGACGATGTGGCGCAGATCGTTGAGCCGCCCCGGCGTCGGCGGCCGCCCGGCCTGCAGCCACGCCTCGCGCGATTGCCCGCCTTTCCAGGCGCGCGTGGTGAAGCCCAATATCTCGACCTTGACCCCGCACCGCTCGAGCGTGCGTGCCATGATGTCGGCCGAGATCGCGGCGATCGAGATCGGGCGACCGCGCATCGACCCCGAATTGTCGATCAGCAGGGTGACGACGGTGTCGCGGAAATCGGTTTCGCGCTCGATCTTGTAGGACAGCGAATGGCCCGGGCTCACCACCACGCGCGCCAGCCGCGCGGCGTCGAGCAGCCCTTCCTCCTGGTCGAAATCCCATGACCGGCTCTGCTGCGCCATCAGCCGGCGCTGGAGGCGGTTGGCCAGCTTGGTGACCGCCCCCTGGAGATGGGTGAGCTGCTGGTCGAGATAGGCGCGCAGCCGCGTCAGCTCCTCTTCGTCGCACAGCTCGGCGGCCTCGACCACCTCGTCGAACCGGGTCGTATAGGCCTTGTAGTCGAGGAAGCCGGGCGTATCGGCCATCGGCCGGTTCGGGCGTGCGGGCTGGACCCCGTCGTCGCCATCGTCGCCTTCCTCGCCGTCGCCCTCGAAATCGCCGTCCTCGGACTCGCGCGTCTCGCCCTCGGTGTCGCTGTCCGCGCTGGTCTCGGAACGGACCTCCATCTGCGAATCGCTCTGGCCGCCGGGCTGGTCCTCGTCGGTCTCGCCGTCCTGCTCGCCTTCCTGCTGCTCCTCGCCTTCGCCGCCCTCGTCCTCCTCGGGTTCGGTCGCTTCGGGCTGGATCTCGATCAGTTCGAGATCCTCGAGCAACTTGGTCGCGAGCCGGGCGAAACTCCGCTGATCGTCGAGCGCGAGGCCGAGCGCATCGAGATCGCTGCCTGCTTTCTCCTCGATCCAGTCGCGAATCAACGCCATGCCCGGCTGCGCGATCATCGGGGGAGCGTCGCCGGTCAGCCGTTCGCGCACGATCAGCCCGAGCGCGGACGCGAGCGGCACCTCGGCCCGGGTGCGTGCGCGGGTCAGCGGATCGGAACGCAGCCGCATCTCGAGCGAATGCGACAGGTTGGCGCGCACGCCGGCCATCGATCGCGCGCCGATCGCCTCGACGCGCGCCTGCTCGACCGCGTCGAACACTGCGCGTGCCGATGCGTCGGCCGGGGCGGCGCGGCCGTGAAGCGTGGCGTCGTGGTGGCGCTGGCGCAGCGCGAAGCCGTCGGCGAAGCCGCGCGCCTCCGCCACCTGCTCGCGCGGCAGGTTACGGCCCGGCATCGGCACGCGCAGCTGCTTGAGCGAGGCCGAGGGCGCGTCCGCGGTGAAGCTGAGATCGAGTTCGGGCTCATGCGCGAGCGCGCGTGCCGTGCCGGCCAGCACCGCACGCAGGGCGTCGAGGGGGGATTGGGCAGCCATGGAGGCTGGTTAGATCGGATCGCGCGCTATCGCCATAGTTTGGTTGGCGCCGCAGCCCGCGCGCCGCCGTCGCGACCGTTAACTATCATTGATAGTTAACGACATTGTCTTAACTATCAATAAGTTTGCTGCCGGATGAACATCGCTGTTACGCGGCCCTTAACGAAATCGAAATCCGTGATTTCAACAGAATTTATCGGGAGCAGAGATATGACGTGGGGCAGCACTGTACTTTCGCTTATGGTTACCGCGATGGCATTCGGGGGGACCGCCGAGGCCGCCGTTACGGTTAACGTCGAGGCAGCCGGCGTCCAGGCGACGACGATGACCCCGCCGACCTACGTCGAAGACTTCTCGTCCTATTCGAGCAACACGAGCAGCGGCAACGGCACGCTGGCGCTGCCGACGGTCACCACCACGTTCGGCGGATCGCCGGTCACCGGCACGCTGACCGGCTTCGAGCTCGGCAACAGCGCCAGCTATGGCGGCGTCGGCTATTTCTACGGCGGTGCGTTCGGCTCCGAGCAATATGGCGTCGTTCATGGCGACGCGACGATCAAGCTCAGCTCGGCCGTGACCTATTTCGGGCTGTGGGCGGCCGCGCTCGACAGCAACAACACGATCGAACTGCTGAACGGCACGACCAGCCTCGGCTCGTTCAACCTCGTCAACACGATCGGTGCCTTGAGCAGCGCTTATTACGGCAACCCGAACAACGGCCAGGATGGCGGCGAGAAGTTCGCCTTCGTCAATTTCCTGAGCTCGACCCCGTTCGACACGATCGCGTTCCACCAGACCGGTGGCGGCTTCGAATTCGACAATCTCACCATCGGTGGCGCAGTGCCCGAGCCGGCGAGCTGGGCGATGATGCTGGTCGGTTTCGGCGCGATGGGCGCGGCGATGCGCCGTCGCAAGCTGAGCCTTACCTTCGCCTGAGCATAGCTCTCTGAGCGAGTGCCTTTGACACGAGGCGCTTGGGGCGGAAGGGCGGTGGCTGGGGGGCCACCGCCCTTTTGCGTTTCGGGGTTTCCTTATTCGTCAGGGTGACGGGTGGGGAAGCGGGCTTTACGCCTTCCCCACCACGCTCTCCGGCAGATCCTTGCCGAAGACGCGCTGATAATATTCCGCCACCAGCGGCCGCTCGGCCTCGTCGCACTTGTTGAGGAACGACAGGCGGAAGGCGAAGCCGATATCGCCGAAGATCAGGGCGTTCTGCGCCCAGCTGATCACGGTGCGCGGGCTCATCACGGTCGAGATATCGCCCGCCATGAAGCCCTGGCGGGTGAGATCGGCGACCTTGACCATGGCGTCGACCGTCTTCTTGCCGTCGGGCTTGTCATATTCGCCCGATTTGGCGAGCACGATCTGCGCTTCCGTAGCGGCCGGCAGATAGTTGAGCGTCATCACGATGTTCCAGCGATCCATCTGGCCCTGATTGATCTGCTGGGTGCCGTGATAGAGCCCGGTCGTATCGCCCAGGCCGACCGTGTTGGCGGTCGCGAACAGGCGGAACCAGGGGTTGGGCCGGATCACGCGGTTCTGGTCCAGCAACGTCAGCTTGCCCTCGGTCTCCAGCACGCGCTGGATCACGAACATCACGTCGGGGCGGCCGGCATCATATTCGTCGAACACCAAAGCCGACGGCGTCTGCAACGCCCAGGGCAGCAGGCCTTCGCGGAATTCGGTGACCTGCTGGCCGTCGCGCAGCACGATCGCGTCGCGGCCGACCAGATCGATGCGGCTGATATGCGCGTCGAGGTTGATCCGGATCGTCGGCCAGTTGAGCCGCGCCGCCACCTGCTCGATATGCGATGACTTGCCGGTGCCGTGATAGCCCTGGATCATCACGCGGCGGTTGAACGCGAAACCCGCGCAGATTGCGAGCGTCGTGTCCGGATCGAACACATAGGCCGGATCGAGATCGGGCACGCGCTCATCGGCTTCGGAGAAGGCCGGCACCTCCATGTCCGAATCGATGCCGAACAGGTCGCGCACCTTCCGCATCTGATCGGGCGCATCCATCACCGTATCGGTGCGGCTGTCGGGTTGGATGTTGGGCAGATCGACCATCTTCTGTCTCGGCTATCGCAATCCTTGGGAGTGCTGAGTCGGTAGAGGCTTGGCGCGCGCGCTGCAACCGATCAGCCGACCTTGGGTGGCAGCGGGAACAGGGTCACGAACCGTTCGGCCATCGCCTGATCGCCCTCGATCCGGAGCGCGCCCGCCTCCTGCAGCATGGCGAGCGGCTGCTTCGCATAGACTGCGGCGGCGATATTGCGCGCTTCGTTGGTCCTGAACATCAGGTCGACCATGCCCGGCTCGGCGCGCGCGACGTCGAAGCGGTTGTCATGGAGATGCGTGTCGAACGCATCCTCGCCGATGCGGAAGCCGATCCGCAGATCGAGTCCCTCCGCGCGCGGCGGATCGAGCATCGTGCGGAACGACATCATCAGCGACGCCCCGCTCAGCGGCAGGCGCGGATCGTGGAGCGGCGATCGCACCGCCCAGCGGCCGAGCGCCGACATCGCCGCCTCGCTCTCATAGCCCCATGGCGTGAGCTCGTAGACCTGGACCGAAGCCGGCGGCGGCAGCTTGCGGCGGATCAGCACGCCGCCCGCCTCCAGCCCCTCGAGCCGCTGTGTCAAAACATTGGCACTGATCCCGGGTACACCGCGCCTGATCTCGCTGAAGCGGCGCGGGCCGTACATCAGTTCGCGCAGGATCAAAGGCGCCCAGCGCTCGCCGATCAGCTCGAGCGCGAAGGCCATCCCGCAGGCATCGTCATACCAGCGTTTGGGAATTTCGGCAGGATCGGTTACTTTTTCTAACGTCATGGTTGTCTTTTGTAACTCCGGCGCGCATCAACAGCAAGCAAGTGATTCGCATGAGGGAGAGAATGCCATGTCCGGGCTTCCGACCATCACCACCTTTCGCTGGGTTCCCGAATTCGCGCGGGGCTATGTCCGCGATCTGCGCGCCCGCTGGGCGTTCGAGGAGGAGGGGCAGGCTTATGCGGTCGATCTGATCGACGGGCCTTATGCGAAGAGCGCGGCGCACCGTCATTTCCAGCCGTTCGGCCAGATCCCGACCTATCGCGACGACGAGGTCGAGATCTTCGAATCGGGCGCGATCGCGATCCGCATCGCCGAGCAGGGAAGCCATCTGCTCCCGACCGATACCAATGGCCGTTTGCGCGCGATCCAGTGGGTGATCGCGGCGCTCAACTCGGTCGAGCCGATGGTGATGCAGCATGCGGTCGTCACCCTGTTCGAGGCGGACTGCCCATGGTCGCCGATGCGGCACGATCGGGTGGTGGCAGACATCAAGAGCCGGCTCGCCGATCTCGAGGCCGCGCTCGGCGACAAGCCATGGCTCGACGGCGAGACCTTCACCGTCGGCGATCTGATGATGATCAGCGTGCTGGGCGGCCTGCGCGAAACCGATTTGCTCGCCGATTTCCCCAAATTGACCGATTTTGTCGCGCGCGGCGAGGCGCGCCCGGCGCACGTCAAGGCGATGGCCGATCACCTCGCCGTCTACGCGGACGCCAAAGCGGCCTGACCGTTCGTCGAACCGTCTCGTCATTCCGGCGAAGGCGGGAGACGCAGTCCAGCGAAGCTAATCCATATGCTCTGAAGCTGCGTATATAACTCGAAACGCCGGAGAATATGGATCCCCGCCTGCGCGGGGATGACGAATTAGGGCAAAATACAGGAGAAGAGTGATGACCTATATCGATGGCTTCCTCGCGCCCGTCCTGCCCGGCCGGCGCGAGGCGTATCGCGAGGTTGCGACCAGATCCGCGCAGATCTTCCTCGATCACGGCGCGCTCCAGGTCGTCGAGGCGTTCGGCGACGACGTGCCCGAGGGCAAGATGACCGACATGTGGCGCGCGGTGCAGGGCGACAAGGCCGGCGGCGAGGGGTTGGTCTTCTCGTGGATCGTCTGGCCGTCGAAGGAGGCGCGCAACGCCGGCTGGGGCAAGGCGATGGAGGACGAGCGCATGAAGCAGGCGCCCGACGCGCCGTTCGACGGCAAGCGCATCATCTATGGCGGGTTCGAGACGATCGTCGACATGAACGCCGCGTAATGGGCTGCAACCGAGCGCCTTCCTTTTCCGTCACCCCGGCCTCGAGCCGGGGTCCCGCTGCCTTTCCGGCGGTACGGGAGAAGCGGGACCCCGGGTCAAGCCCGGGGTGACGATTCTGGGTGGTCGACCTGATCCAATTCAACGTGGGGAGAGGAACATGGCCAGTTTATCGAATGCGCCGGGCAAGAATGCGGCCCGCGCCGGCTGGGTGCTGAGCGGGCTCGTCATCCTGTTCTTCGTCATGGACGGCGTGATGAAGTTCGTGATGCCGCCGCAGGTGACCGAGACGACCGCGGCGCTCGGCTGGCCGGTCGATCCGGCGACGCTCCACCTGCTCGGCATCCTCGCGCTCGTGCCGACCGCGCTCTACGCCTGGCCGCGCACCGCCCCGCTCGGCGCGATCCTGATGACCGGCTATCTCGGCGGCGCGGTCGCCACCCATGTGCGGATCGGCAGCCCGCTCTTCAGCCACATATTGTTCGGCGTCTATCTCGGCATCGCATTGTGGCTCGGCCTGTGGCTGCGCGATGCCCGGGTGCGCGCCTTGCTACCGATCATCGACGCCTGAAAACCAATCACACCAAAGGAGAAGGACGATGTCCGCATTGCACGGAAGCCTGATCTGGTACGAATTGATGACCACCGATCCCGATGGTGCCAAGGCATTTTACGAGCCGATCACCGGCTGGACGATCGCCCCTATGGGCGGGGCGCATGGGGATTATCGCAGCATATCTTCGCCCGATAGCGCGCTGGCCGGCCTGCTGCCGCTGAACCAGCATATGCTCGATCATGGCGCGAAGCCGACCTGGCTGATGTATATCGGGGTCGACGATGTCGATGCGACCGCGGCCGCGATCGAGGCGGAAGGCGGCAAGGTCTGGCTCGCGCCCGCCGACATTCCCGGCATCGGACGCTTCGCGATGCTCGCCGATCCGCAGGGGGCGCCCTTCTACATCATGACGCCGATCCCGCCGGAGGGCGGCGGCGAGAGCCGGGCGTTCAGCTCGACCCTGCTCGGCCATTGCACGTGGAACGAACTGCGCGCCGCCGATCTCGATCCCGCGGTCGATTTCTATCGGAAGATCTTCGGCTGGGAGCATGCGGGCACGATGTCGATGGGCCCGATGGGCGATTATAAATTCCTCAAGCATGAAGAGGATCGCCTCGGCGCGGCGATGGGCGGGGCGACCGCCGAACAGCCGCCGCACTGGCTCCATTATTTCCGCGTGGCCCATGTCGATGCGGCGCTGGAGAAGGTGAAGGCCGGCGGCGGCCAGGTGCTGAACGGCCCGCATGAGGTGCCCGGTGGCGATCGCGTCGCGATCTGCCGCGATCCGCAGGGTGCGGGCGTGGGCTTCGTCGCGCGGCCTTAGCAAACGCCGTTCGTCCCGAGCGAAGTCGAGGGACGTGCCAAGAGCAAACGTGTCTCGACTACGCTCGACACGAACGGGCCAGGTGTATGTCACTTGGCACAAAGGAGAGAGATAATGACCCGAATAGCCCCCTGCCTGTGGTATGACGGCACCGCCGAGGACGCCGCCAATTTCTACGCCGCCACCTTCCCCAATTCCTCGGTCGATGCGGTCCATCGCGCGCCGGCCGACTACCCCAACGGCCAGGCCGGCAATGTCCTGACGGTGGAGTTCACCGTGCTCGGCATGAAATTCCTCGGCCTCAATGGCGGGCCGATGTTCAAGTTCGACGAGGCGGTGTCCTTCATGGTCCATACGAAGGATCAGGAAGAGACCGATCGTTACTGGAATGCGATCGTCTCGAACGGCGGCCAGGAATTGGCGTGCGGCTGGTGCAAGGACCGGTTCGGCCTGTCGTGGCAGATCACGCCGCAGGCCCTGCTCGACATGATGACGAGCACCGACAAGGCGGCTTCCAAGCGCGCGATGGAGGCCATGATGACGATGCACAAGATCGACATCGCCACCCTCGAAGCTGCATTCCGCGGGGATTGAGCCGATGGTCCAGCTCTTCGGCCATCCCTTCTCGTCCTACACGCAGAAGGCCGAAATCGCGCTCTACGAGAATGCGATCCCGTTCGAATTCCGGATGCTCGGCCCCGATCATCCGGATAACGGCGCCACGTTGATGGCGCATTCGCCACTCGGCAAATTCCCGCTGCTGATCGATGGCGATCGGTCGATCTGGGAGGCGACGAGCATCATCGAATATCTGGCCGTCCATCGCCCGGGCCCGGTCGCGCTGATCCCGGCCGATCCGGCGGCGGCGATCGAGGTGCGGATGCTCGATCGCCTGTTCGACAATTATGTCATGCATCCCATGCAGCAGATCGTCGGTAATCAGTTGCGCCCCGAAGAGTCGCGCGATCCGTACGGGGTCGATCAGGCGCGCGCCATGCTCGATCGGGCTTATGCCTGGCTCGATCATCGCCTGGCCGGGCACGAATGGGCAACCGACGCTTTTTCGCTCGCCGATTGCGCGGCCGCGCCATCGCTCTTCTACGCCGATTGGGCGCACCCGATTCCGGACGCGTTCCCGACGCTCAAGGCCTATCGCGCGCGGCTGCTCGCCCGGCCCTCGATCGCCCGTGCCGTGGATGAGGCGCGTCCGTACCGCACTTACTTCCCGCTGGGCGCGCCCGATCGCGATTGATCTGTTTCTTCCAGCCGTTCGCCTATACGCAGAAGATCCTCCCCGGAACGGGGAGGGGGACCGCGACGCGAAGCGGCGTGGTGGAGGGGGCCCTCGGCTGGACGCAGCGCAAGCGGCGACGCCCCTCCACCATCGCTGCGCGATGGTCCCCCTCCCCATGCTCTGCATGGGGAGGATCTAGGGAGAGACGCTTGCAGCTCGAACATTTTTCCAATCTGGTCGAAATGTTCTTCACGCGCGCCCGCGCCAAAGGCGGGGCGCCGTTTCTGTGGCACAAGGCCGACGGCGCGTGGCAGCCGATCGGCTGGGATGCGATCGCGCGCGATGTCGCGGGCCTCGCCGCGGCGCTGCGCGATCTCGGGCTCCAGCCGGGCGACCGGGTGATGCTGGTGTCGGAGAACCGGCCCGAATGGGCGATAGCCGATCTGGCGATCATGGCAGCGGGCTGCGTGACGGTGCCAGCCTACACCAGCAATACCCAGCGCGATCATAGCCATATCGTCGAGAATAGCGGCGCCAGGGCCGCGATCGTTTCGACTGCCAAACTCGCCACGCCGCTGCTGCCGGCATTGGTCGAATCCGGCAGTTGCGATCTCGTCATCGGCATCGAGCCGCTGGCACGCGAAGCCATCGGCGCGTTGCGCGTCCATGACTGGCATGCCTTGCTCGCATCGCATCCCGCCGATGTCGAAGCCTGTGCCAAAGCGGCGACCTTCGGGCGCGGCGATCTCGCCTGTCTGATCTACACCAGCGGCACGGGCGGCGCGCCGCGCGGCGTGCGCCAGCACCATGGCGCGATCCTGCACAATGCGGCCGGCGCGACCGCGATCATCGGCGGCGATTTCCCGCCCGGCGATGCGGTCTTCCTCAGTTTCCTGCCGATGAGCCATTCCTACGAGCATTCGGCCGGGCTCTACCTCCCGATCGCCCTCGGCGCGCAGGTCTATTATGCCGAGGGGCTGGAGAAGCTCGGCGCCAATATCGAGGAGACCCGCCCGACGATCATGATCGTCGTGCCGCGCCTGTTCGAGCTGCTGCGCGCGCGGATCATGAAGGGGATCGAGAAACAGGGGCGTTTCCCGCTCTGGCTGCTGGCTCGCGCGCTCGAGCTCGACGCGCGGCCGAAGCGCCTGATCGATCGTCCGCTCGATTTCCTCCTCGAGCGGACGATCCGCAAATCGGTGCGCAAGCGCTTCGGCGGGCGGATGAAGGCGCTCGTCTCGGGCGGCGCCCCGCTCAACCCCGAGGTCGGCCGCTTCTTCCGCGCGCTCGGGCTGACCCTGCTGCAGGGCTATGGCCAGACCGAATCGGGGCCGATCGTCTCGGTCAATCGCCCGGCCGCCGGCATCACGATGGAATCGGTTGGCCCGCCGCTTCCCGATACCGAGGTGCGCATCGCCGAAGATGGCGAGATCCTCGTCCGCGGCGAGAATGTGATGCACGGCTATTGGGAGAATGAGGCCGAAAGCGCGCGCGTGCTGATCGACGGCTGGCTCCGCACCGGCGACATCGGCCTGATCGACGATGGCGGCCGGCTCCACATCACCGATCGCAAGAAGGACCTGATCGTCAACGACAAGGGCGACAATGTCTCGCCCCAGCGGGTCGAGGGCATCCTGACGCTCGAGCCCGAAATCGCGCAGGCGATGGTGGTGGGAGACCGGCGGCCTTATCTGGTCGGGCTGGTCGTGCCCGACAAGGAATGGGCGGCGTCGCTGCCCGCGGGGGCGGATCTCGATCGCGCGGTGCTGGCGGCGGTCGATCGGGTCAATGCTGGCCTGTCGGTGATCGAGAAGGTGCGCCGGGTGCTGATCGCCGACGAGCCCTTCACGATCGAGAATGGATCGCTGACGCCGTCGCTGAAGGTGCGGCGGCATGTGTTGCGCGAGCGCTATGGGGAGAGGCTCGACGCGCTATACGGGCGGTGAGGCCCGTCATGCTGAACTTGTTTCAGCATCCACCAAGCATCCTCTCGGACAGGGCTGCATACACGGTGGACCCTGAAACAAGTTCAGGGTGACGATCGGCCTACTTCGCCTTGGTATAGGGCACGAACTTCCCGAACGTACAACTCCCCACCCACGATCCCGCGGGCGGGGTCTCGATGACGTCGGCCACGTCGCCGCGGCAGAGCTGGTTGCTCGGCGTCTTGATCACCAGCACGCGGAAGCTGCTGAGTTGGGGACAACCGCCTTCGAAGCGGCTGACATAGAGCGTGTTGCCGATCTTATAGACGATCCCGGTGCGCTCGATCGTGGTCGACGACATGGTGGGGTAGCGCGATATGCATTCGGCGGGCGGCCCCGCCGTCCGGCCGGCGAGCATCCTGGCCAGTTCCGCCTCGGGGTCCTGGCCCGGCCTGTCGCGCGCGGCGATCGGGACCGACGCCAATCCAGCGAGCCAGACGACGGACATGATGGCGGTTCGCAGGCGCATGGCCGACTCCTTTGCCGTTTCAAACACCTGTAGCACGGTTCCGTGCCGCAGTTCAGCCGCGGAACGCGTCCTTTTCGGCGCGCCGCCGGCCGAGCTCTTCCGCGCTGCCCGCGCGCATGAAGGGGTTGGTCGCGCGTTCCAGCGCGATCGTGGTCGGCACCGTCGCCTCGCCGCGCGCACGGGCGGCATCGACGTCGCGCATGCGCGCGGCGATCGCGTCGTTGTCGGGCTCGGCCACCCGCGCATAGCGTCCGTTCGACTGGGTATATTCGTGCGCGCAATAGATTTTCGTTTCGGGCGGGAGTGCGGCGAGCCGCTCCATGTTGCGCCACATCTGCGCCGCCGTCCCCTCGAACAGCCGGCCGCAGCCCATCGCGAACAAGGTATCGCCGACGAAGGCGATCCCTGCCTCGGGCAGATAATAAGCGACATGGCCGGCGGTATGCGCCGGCACCTCGATCACGCGCGCCGCGAACTTGCCGATATGCACCGTGTCGCCCTCGCCGACCGCGACATCGAGCGTGGCGATCTTGGCGGCCTCGGCCGCGGGTGCGCTCACGGTCGCGCCGGTCGCTGCCTTGATCGCGGCATTCCCGCCGATATGATCGCCATGCCAGTGGGTGTTCCAGATCTGGCCGATCGTCCAGCCGCGTTTCTCGGCTTCGGCCAGTACGGGCGCGGCCTCGGCCGGATCGATCACGACGGTCTCGCCGCTGTCGGGATCGTGCGCCATCCAGATATAATTGTCCTGGAGCGCGGGGATGCGGATGACTTCGATCATGCGCAGCGCCTTACGCCGGAGCCGATCCGCCGTCGAGCAGAGCCAGCGCGTCCGCCGCGAGCCGCCGGGTCAGCGCCTCGGCACCTTCGGCGTGGGCGAGCCGCGCCGCCTGCCCGGCCCACATATTGGCGAAGGCGGCGGGATCGGCCTTGCGCAATTCGGCCAGCGCATCGCCGGCATGCGGGAAGGGTGGGGCGACCGGGCTGATCGGCCCGCGCTCGCGCACCAATCGCGTCACGAAGCCGCGTGCCAGCCGGCCCGTGAAGACATTGGTGAAGACCGTTTCCTCGGCCGCTTCGCCTGTGAGCAATTGGCGATGGACCGGCCCGATCAGACTTTCCGGGCAGGCGAGATAGGCCGTGCCGATCTGCACTGCCCCCGCCCCCAGTAGCAACGCCGCCGCCACGCCGCGCCCGTCGGCGATTCCGCCCGCGGCGATCACCGGCCGATCGATCGCATCGACGATCTGCGGCACGAGCGCGATCGTCCCCATATGGCTCGCCGGATCGGCCGGCAGGAAGCGCGCGGCATGCCCGCCCGCCTCCCACCCCTGCGCGATCACCGCATCGACCCCGCGTTCGGCGAGCCAGCGCGCCTCGGCCGGGCTGGTCGCGCTCGACAGGATCAGGGCGCCGGTCGCGCGCACGCGATCGAGCAGGGGTTCGGGCGGGAGGCCGAAATGGAAGCTCACCACCTCGGGCTTTGTGTCCTCGACCGCCGCGCAATAAAAGTCGTCGAACGGCCGCCGCGCGACCGGCGGAACGGCCGGCGGCCCGACCCGATATTCGTCATAATAAGGCTGCAGCGCCGCTCGCCACGCCGCGTCGTCGACCGCATCGGGCATGACGTGGCAGAAGAAGTTGAGATTGATCGGCCCGCTCACGGCGATCCGCACCGCCGCCACCTGCGCGCGCACCTGATCGGGCGAGATACTCGCGCAGGGCAGGGAGCCGAGCGCCCCGCCGCGCATCGCCGCGATCGCCAGCGCCTCGCCGCCGGCAGCCGCCATCGGTGCCTGCACGATCGGCGTGGTGATCCCGAACCGCTCGATCAGCCGCCGGCTGCGCCAACCTGCCACGATCTCGCCTCCCGACCTGCATGGTATCGCAGAAATGACTATTTCTTTACCGGGCAGCAATGCCCCGCACCTGTGCCCGCCCTCGTTCCTTCAATGCAATTTTCGATCTCTTGGTGATCCGGCGGCGGGGTTTTTGGCATCGTTATAGGCCGACAGTAATTGGGTCGCTAAGCATCGATCAAGCAGTTGTTCCAAGGCAGATAGGTCAAGCCGCTTTTCCGCCCAATGACGATCAGCATCTTCTAGCGCCTCGTAATATGGCGTGCGATCTGCAGCAATTTGTTCGGGCACGGTCTCACTGCCCGGCAGTAAATATCCAAGTCTACCGCACAGAACATAATAAGCCAAGGCTCTTGATGTTCTTCCATTTCCGTCGGTAAATGGATGTATCCAGTTTAGTCGCCACATCACATAGGCACACAAATGGAGAGGCTCAGACTTGTCGGCCTGATCCATTACATAGTCACACATCTCGTCGATTAACCCGGGGACGAGATGCGCCTTTGGCGGAGTGTGCTTACTCTCGCCAATCTCAATATCGCTCGGTCTGAAATTTCCAGCGTAAGCGGAAAGTCCGTCCAAGGCGATTCTGTGCAACTCAAGGATCATGGAGGTCCGCAAGCGAAAGGGCCGGGACCCTCTCGCTATCTCGTCCACCATATCGAGCATCCGATCGAATTGAGCGACGGCGTTCTCGGATTCCCGACGCGCAACCTCATCCGCATCGGTCACCAGCGACGGCTCCGCAGCGATACTATGTCGCTGTTGCTCGTCGCCCATTTAGCCGCGTTTCCCGATTTTCTCCGCGGCTGCAGCCACCATCTCTCTCGTCACGCGCGCGTTTTCGATATGCGCATTTCCGTAAGCGAAGCTGCGGCGCTGGGCTTCCTTTTCCTCAACCGACATCGACTTTCGACGCGCCGCCTCCATCAATTCTTTCAACTGCTCACTCATAAACGCTCCTCGCCAAGCATGCCATTTTGGCCCGGCATCCTCTTCCGTCAACGGCATTGCGACAAAATGGTTCAGGATATGTTCTCATCACTCCGCCGCCGGAAGATAAATCTCCCCACCCTTCTCGCGGAAGATCTCGCTCATCTCGGCCATGCCCTCCTCGGCATTCCCGGCCGCGATGAACGTATCCGCCGGCGCATTCTGCTTGGCCGCGAAATCGCGGACCTCCTGCGTGATCTTCATGCTGCAGAATTTGGGCCCGCACATCGAACAGAAATGCGCGGTCTTGGCGCCTTCGGCCGGGAGCGTCTGGTCGTGATATTGCTCGGCCGTGTCGGGATCGAGGCTGAGGTTGAACTGATCGCGCCAGCGGAATTCGAAGCGCGCGCGGGACAGCGCATCGTCGCGCACCTTCGCCGCCGGGTGGCCCTTGGCGAGATCGGCGGCGTGGGCGGCGAGCTTGTAGGTGACCACGCCGACCTTGACGTCGTCGCGATCGGGCAGGCCGAGATGCTCCTTGGGCGTCACGTAGCAGAGCATCGCCGTGCCGTACCAGCCGATCATCGCGGCGCCGATGCCGCTGGTGATATGATCGTAGCCCGGCGCGATATCGGTGGTGAGCGGCCCGAGCGTGTAGAAGGGGGCCTCGCCGCACGCCTCGAGCTGCTTTTCCATATTCTGCTTGATCTTGTGCATCGGCACATGGCCGGGGCCCTCGATCATCACCTGGACGTCCTGCGCCCAGGCGCGCTTGGTCAGCTCGCCCAGCGTATAAAGTTCGGCGAACTGCGCCTCGTCATTGGCGTCGGCGATCGATCCGGGGCGCAGGCCGTCGCCCAATGAATAGGCGATGTCGTACGCCTTCATGATCTCGGTGATCTCGTCGAAACGCTCGTAGAGGAAGCTCTCCTTGTGGTGCGACAGGCACCATTTCGCCATGATCGATCCGCCGCGGCTGACGATGCCCGTGACCCGCTTGGCGGTCATCGGGATGTAGGGCAGGCGCACGCCGGCATGGATCGTGAAATAGTCGACGCCCTGCTCGGCCTGCTCGATCAAGGTGTCGCGGAAGATTTCCCAGGTCAGGTCCTCGGCGATGCCGCCGACCTTCTCCAGCGCCTGGTAGATCGGCACCGTGCCGATCGGAACGGGTGAGTTTCGCACGATCCATTCGCGCGTGTCGTGGATGTTGCGCCCGGTGGAGAGGTCCATCACCGTGTCCGCGCCCCAGCGGATCGACCAGACCATCTTGTCGACCTCCTGCGCGACGTTGGAGGCGACCGCGCTGTTGCCGATATTGGCGTTGATCTTGACCAGGAAGTTGCGGCCGATCGCCATCGGCTCGGATTCGGGGTGGTTGATATTGTTGGGGATGATCGCGCGGCCGCGCGCCACCTCCTCGCGCACGAATTCCGGCGTGACGTAATCGGGGATCGAGGCGCCCCAATCCTGCCCGTCGCGAACATATTCGGCGAGGCGGGCACGGCCGAGATTCTCGCGCTCCGCCACATATTCCATCTCGGGGGTGATGATGCCCTTGCGGGCATAATGCATCTGGCTGACGTTCATGCCCGGCTTCGCGCGCAGCACCGTGCGGCGCACGTTGGGGAACGCCTGGACGCCGCCCGAGCGATCGGGGCCGAGCTGGCCGTTATCCTCAGGGCGAACCTCGCGCTGGAGCACCTCCTCGACATCGCCGCGCTCGCGAATCCAGTCGCGGCGCAGCTCGGGCAGGCCTGCCATGATGTCGATGCGGGCATTGGGATCGGTGTAGGGGCCCGACGTATCGTAGACGCGCACGGGTGCCTCGCCCGAGGACGGCTCCAGCGAAATCTCGCGCATCGCCACCTTGTAGGGGCCGACATGGATCTTGCGGCTGCCCCGGATCGGGCCGGTGGTGACGGCAAGCTCGGTGCGGGCGGGGATATCGGCCATATGCGCTCAGTCCTCTTGAGGGAGGGACGGGCGTTCCCTTGGGCCAGGAACTCCCTTCCCTCCGCCGGTGTTAGCCGGATCAGGTTCGACGGGTCGCGGCCGATTGCCGCCTCTCAACCGCACGCGCGGTCCCCCGGGGAGGCGCCATCCTAGGCGCGTCGGTCGACCCGGGCAAGCGGCGCGGAACGCACGCCGGCCGGTCTGCGTTCACCGGATGTCCGTCGGCCCCGCCGATCCGACCAAGGAGAGAAAGATGCCCTCGATTCGCAATCTCGCCATGAGCGCAGCGCTGCTGCTGCCGCTGAGCGCCTGCATGGGCGACGGCTACGGCTATGGCGGCCCGTCGCATTATGGGCCGCCCCCGGGCGAGCCTTATTATGCCGATCAATATTATCGCGACGATCCGCGCTATCGCGAGCACCGGCTGCGCCGCAACGACATGGTCTATCAGGGCCGCGACGGGCGCTATTATTGCAAGCGTTCGGACGGCAGCACGGGCCTGATCGTCGGCGGCATCGCGGGCGGCCTGCTCGGCAATATCATCGCGCCGGGCGGATCGAAAACGCTGGGCACCCTGCTCGGCGCGGCCGGCGGCGCGGCGGTCGGCACCAGCATCGACAAGGACAATGTCCGCTGCCGCTGAGCCGCTTATCGGCCGGCGGGGGCCGCCATCGGTGAGGCCGGCGCCTTGAGCAAGGCGGCGGTCTCCACCTTGTCGAGCGCGCCCCGCGCCAGCACGTAGCGGCGCGCCGACGCGAGCCATTCGCTCGCGCGTGCCGATCCGGGCAGGCGCGCGACTTCGGTGGCGGCGACATCGACCTGGCCCTGCGCGAGCGCGTGATCGGCGCGCGCCAGCCGGTCGCTCGGCACATTCGAGGGTGCGGAGGCATGGCGGACGACGAACAGGTTGCCCATCTCGCGGCGCACGCCCGTCCACCAGCTTTCGTTGGGCGCGGCGGTCGCGAGCGCGGGGCGGAGGGTATCGAAACCGTCCTGGAGCTGGTTGAGGGTGACGGGGCGCTGGGCGCTGGCGATAATCAGCGCGACCGAGGGCGCGTCGGTCGATCCGAAATGCTGGCGCAACAGCCCTTCGAGGTAACCGAGCGGCTGGCCGCGATCGAGCGCGCGCCGCGCCGCGAAGGCGGTCAGCATCGCCTCGGCACGATCGGCATCGCCGCTGGCGGTGCGCGCGCGCTGGTCGATCGCATCGATCCGCGCCTCGATCGTGTCGACCCGGTCGGTCAGTTCGGTGTCGGGGAGGCCGGGCGTCCCCGCCGGCGCGGGCTGGGACGCGAGCGGTCTTGCGGCCGCGACCGGCGTGGGAACCGGCACGGGTTTGACGATCGCCGGATGGAGCCAGATCGCGATCTTGTCCCACCGGCTGACCGCATAAGCGGTGAGCGCGATGCCGAGCGCGAACGCGACGAGCATGGCGATCAGCGGTCCGGCCATGCCGCGCTTCGGCCGCGTTCCGTAGAGATCGTCCTTCATCGGCTCCCCTTCTGCACCCTTCTTAGCCGCGCCGCTTCGTTATGAGTAGAGGCTGGCCGGATCGGCCCTAGCCGATGCCCGCGCCGATCAGCGCGAGGATGACGCCGAGCGCGACCAGTACCAGCCCGGCCACCTCGTGCGGCTTCAGCACCTCCTTCAGGTAGAGATGCGCGAAGCCGATCGTGAAGATCACCTCGATCTGGCCGACGACGCGCACCAGCGCCACCGGCGCGGTCGCGAAGCCGGTGAACCAGCAGGCCGATCCGCACGCCGCCAGCAGCCCCACCAGCCCCGAATTGCGCCAGTTCTCGGCCATGGCGCGGAGCGTCGCGGGCTCGCGCAAGGCCACGTAGCTGCCGTGCATCGCGGTCTGCATCAGCATCACGATCACGAGGGTGATCAGAGCGGTGGCGGGCTCGTCGGCGAGCGCGAGATGGCCGGTCGCGCGCTTCACCAGCAGGCCGGTGAGCGCGAACAGCGCCGCCGCGCCGAGCCCGCACAGAGCGGCCGGCTGCACCGCGGCGCGCGCCAGATCGCGCGCGCTCGTCGCCTGGCCGAACAGCGAGAGGATCAGGATGCCCGCCACGCCGGTGCCGATCCCCACCCAGGCGAGCCAGGGCAGCCCCTCGCCGAAGAAGACGGCCGCGGCGAGTGCCGCCATCAGCGCCTCGGTCTTGGAGAAAGCGGTGCCGACGACGAAGCCGCGATGCCCGAAGGACAGGATCAGCAAGGCGGTGCCGAGGATCTGGGCGAGGCCGGCCGCCGCCGCGAGCCCCAGATAGGCCGGCGAGAGGCGGGGAACGGCGATGCCGGCAATGCCGAGATAGAGGCCCGCGAACAGGATCGCGAAGGGCGCGCCATAGGCATAGCGGATCAGCCCGGCGCCGCTGACCGAAAGTTTGCCGCGCAGGCGCTGCTGGAGCGCGGTGCGCCACGCCTGGAACAGCCCCGCGAGCAGGGCGGCCGGCAGCCAGATCGGGGTGGCGATGATCATGCCAGCGCGGCGGCCGCCTGGAGCAAGGCCGTGTCGGTGGGGGAGGCGGCGATCGCGACCGCTGCCCAGCCCGGCCCCGCCGCCTGCGCGGTGGCGTGGCTGATCGCGGCGATGCGGATCGCGGACGGATTGGCGATCAGCCCGGCGAACAAAGCCGCGGCCCGGGGCGAATGGAGCAAGGCGATCGCGCCGTCGGCCAGCGCCGCGCGGGCCGCTTCGGGCAGTTCGACGACCGGATCGGCGGCGTAGACGATGCGGCGCGTGATCGTGAGCGCCGGGTGGCCCGCATCGCGATGCTCGCGCCCGGCGAGGTGGAGCGGGCGGGCGATCCCGTCGGCGGCCATTTGCGCGAGCAAGGCGGGGGCGTCGCTGGTGCCGATGCGGATGTCGGCGAAGCCGGCGGCGCGCGCGGCGGCGGCGGTCGCCGCGCCGACCGCATAAGCGGGCAGGGGCCGGTAGCGGGCCAGCGCGTCGCCGGCATGGCGCAGCGCATTGGCGCTGGTGAGCATCAGCGCGTCGTGGCGCGCCGCGGATGGCGTCCAGGCGACGGGGCCGATGGTGAACAGGGGGGCTGCGGTGGCGGCGAAGCCCATCGCCGCGGCGCGCGCGACCGTCGCGGCATCGCCGGGCCCCGGCCGCAACACCAGCACCCGGCGCGCTTCGGCCTCAGCCTTCATAACAAGAGATCGTCACCCTGAACTCGTTTCAGGGTCCACCATGCGTGCCGCACCGTCCGTGCCAATTGCCTGGTGGATCCTGGAACGCGTTCAGCATGACGGGATTGGGAGGAGGTCACCCGAACAACGCGCGCAAGCCCGGCGGCGCGCGCTCCAGCAGGATGCGCGCCAGCCGTGCGGGCCCTTCGCCATCGTCCAGCGCGAACGTCACCGCCCCCGCCTCGCACAATGCGCCATCCTCGCTCAATATCTCGGCGCGCAGGTGGATCGCATCGCGCGTCGCCATCTCGGCCAGCGCCGCCACCGGCGAGCGGCAATCCGCCCCCAGCGCCGCGAGGAACGCGCGCTCGGCCCGCACGCACGCGCTCGTCACCGGATGGTCGATCGCCGCGAGCAGCGCGAGCAGCTCGGCGTCGTCCGCGCGCGCCTCCACCCCGACTGCGCCCTGCGCCGGAGCGGGCAGCATCGCCTCGACCGCGATCGCGCTGCCGACGCCCTCGCGCCCCAGCCGGTCGAGCCCGGCCGCGGCGAGCAGGGTGGCATCCGCCTCGCCCTCGGCCAGCTTCCGCAGCCGCGTATCGACATTGCCCCGGAACAGCAGGATCGCCGCATCGGGCCGCGCGCGGCGCACCTGCGCGGCGCGGCGCGGGGAGGAGGTGCCGACCCGCGGGTTGGCCGGCAGGGCGGCAAGGCTCTCCGCCCCGATCAGCCGGTCGCGCACGTCGGCGCGCGGCGGGATCGCGGCGATGACGATGGCCGCCGGGCGGATCGTCTCGACATCCTTCATCGAATGGACCGCCAGATCGATCTCGCCGTCGAGCAAGGCGCGATCGAGCTCCTTGGTCCACACCGCCTTGCCGCCGACCTCGGCCAGCGCGCGATCCTGCACCTTGTCGCCGGTGGTGCGGATGGGCACGATCTCGATCGCCTCGGGCCCGAGCCCATGCGCCAGGCGGATCGCATCGGCGACCATGCTGGCCTGCCAGAGCGCGAGCGGGGAGCCCCGGGTGCCGAGACGAAGGTGACGTGTCATGATGCGCGCGTCTTAGCCGCGCGGCGCCAAATGCCAAGCCGGGCCGGTCACGCCGGCAAGGTCGCGGTCTGGCGCAGCGCCTCGCCCAGCGCGAGCGCGGCCGATGTCGCCAGGTTCATCGATCGCACCTGCGGCCGCATCGGGATGCGCAATTTCTCGTCGCAGGCATCGGCCACCGCCGCCGGCACGCCCGCGCTCTCCTTGCCGAACAGCAGGATATCGTCGGGCCGGAAGGCGAACGTGTAGGGCGATTGCCGCGCCTTGGTGGTGAACAGCACCAGCCGGCTCGCGCCGATCGTCGCGCGGAACGCATCGAAGCCGGCGTGGCGCGCGATCGCGACATGATCGATATAATCCATCGCGGTGCGGCGCACGCGCTTGTCGTCCCAGGCGAACCCCATCGGCTCGATCAGGTCCACCGCCGCGCCCATGCAGGCGCCGAGCCGCAGGACGGCGCCGACATTGCCGGCGATTTCGGGCTCGAACAAAGCGATGCGCATCGCGGCTGATTGGCGCCGGCGACGGCGCCATGCAAGCCCGCGGCCGATCCCGCGGCGCGGAATCCGGATCGCCGCCGCACGGAAACGCGCACGGCGCGACCGGGCCGCCTATCGCCGCGAAGGCCCCAAGCCCTCCACCCGCTCCCCATAGGTGATCCGGATCCGCACCCACGATCCCACCAGCGACCGGCCCTTGTAACGCGGCGGCCGCACCTTGAACTGCCACGCGGCGGCGAGCACCGATCGCTCGATATTCGATCCTTCGGGCGATTCCCCCAGCCCGACGCAATCCTCGACCCGCCACTCCGGCGCCGTGCGGCAGGCGATCATCGCCCAGCCCGGCCCCTGCGCGGTCGAGAGATAGCCGCGCAGCTCGTCCGGATAGGGCTCGCGGAACCAGGCGGCGGCATAAAGCGGCTCGCCATTGGGCGCGGTGCCGACGATGGCCGAATCGTTGGGATCGGGCCCCGGCGCGGGCGGCCCGTAGACCGCCTTGGGGGCGGCGGGCGCGGCCGGTGCCGGGGTCGGCGGCGGTGTCGGGACGGGCGCCGGCTGCGGCGTCTGGACGATTGGCGGCGGCGGGGCGGTCACCGTCGGCATCGTCACCGGCGCCGGTGGCTGGCTATGGCTGGGCTGCGTCGCCGCCCGCTTCGGCTGCGGCACGACGGGCTCGGTCTTCGGATGCGCCACCGGCTCGGGCGTGATGCTCAGCACCGTCAGGCTCTTGCGATCGGGCTTCGGGCCGAAATGCGGCGTCAGCCCGAGCAGGACGAGCAGCAGCACGAGCTCGACCAGCATGGCGGCCCCGAATGCCGCGAGCCGGCGCGATGGCGTGGCCCATTCGAATGAGAAGCGCCTGACAAGGCCGTTCAATGAAGCTGACTCCGGGACTCGGCAACGGCCTGAAGGGCGTGCTCCTGCGGGGGTGTGCCTGAATGGTTCGGGAATGAGGCGGCGGGGTGGGTTTGCTAAACTCACGCCTCTCCCCTGCCAGATGCGCTCGTGAAAACAAGAACGCCGCCAAATATGATGTAGTCGATGCTAAAGAGGAATGCTGCTGCCCGAATTTAGCGCCTCGCCTGTATCCGCTGATGGGTCGTCAATTCGCTTAACTGGACTCGACCCGCCTGCAACGTCCGCTTCATCTGCTGGAAGATGGGGGCGATACCCTCTGGATCGCGTATTGTGACAACCAGAGTGAAGGGCACGCCCGTCGCAGGAAACCGTGTTTCCGCGCGTCGCGTCGCGGATACTTCCAGCCTCCACTGTGAACTCTCACCAACCCCTGCTTCGCTAAGGCGCGCATGATAGCGCTTCGTCGGCCACCACTTTAGGCCTTGATTGATCAGTTCCTTTTCCGGAACGGGCTGTCCCGCCGTCTTGGGTAAGAACGACTGGTCGAAACGATCCCGATAGCTCGGCGAGCCGTCTTTGCGTGTGGCGCGCTGGCGCTGCTGAAGCTTGGCGTCGAGGTTCACCCGGACGAATTCCGCGCCAAATGCCCCGTCGATTGGAGGCTGATATACCAGCGTGGCCGTAGCGTCGCCCCTACAAGATCCGGTTGCCGGGTCGACCAAGGCTTGAGGCCAGTCGAAGTCGAAGCGCAACACCTTCGGCCTTACGACATCGTTAGGTATCACACTTTGAAACACCAAGGTAATTGAATGGTCATCCGTGACCAGCATTTCGCTCGTGAGCACGGGCATTCCAAACCCGACAAACTGGCGCGATAACGTAGAAAGCCCACGCGCGGTCAATGCGGACGGATTGACGCAATTGTGGATCAGGAGTGCGCGGAGTGCGTGGGCGGGCAGATACCCTTCGATCACGCTCTCAAGCGATGCAAGCGCCTTTGAAACCAGCGGTGCCGCGAAGCTCGTTCCGCAATTTGTCAGTACGTCACCTTCCGGTGATAGCGAGGCTAGGAGGTGGTTAGCCGACGGCCCGGATCCATCGTTGCCGCCAAAGTGCGCCACATCTGGCTTGCACCCAACGCGGAGGCCAGGGCCTCGCCGGGTGTATGTCGTGGGTAATCCTTCGCGATGGAGATTGCAGCCCGGCGGATTGATCGCTCCTACCGAGATGCATCGCACGCTTTCGGTTGGCTTGAATATCGTATCCGGATCAGTTCGCGCGGCAAAATATCGGACGGCATCACTTGGTCGTTTTGGCCAAGGGGCCCGTAGGGAGTTTCCCGAAAGGTTGCCAGCAGAGTTTACAATTACTACGTCGTGCTTATCCGCAATTTTATCGAGGCGTGCAGCATAATAGCTGTAGTTGTCAGCTTCGACTGGCGAAACCGCGTTGATACTTAGATTGACGACACGGATACCGTGGTTTCGAACTGCTTCTCCGATCGCTTGATCCATCTCTGCCAAGAAGTCGTCGAAACCATTGCGGTAGCTGTCGAGAAACTCACCTTTGGGATAAAGAGCGAGGTCGACTAACTCGCAGCCATCGGCCTCCAGCCCGGGTAGCTCGGGGTTCATGCCGGCCGCACCGACGATTAATCCACCGACAAATGATCCGTGCTCGCGGTCGACCTCATCCTCATCGAGGTAGTCGTGCCGCCCAAGAATCCATTGTTCAAGCGCAGGACCAAGGCCCGAGTCTATTACGCCGACCTTCGGATAGCGTATATTAGGCATTCGCGCTGGGAGTGCACCCACTCTGTCGCTCGGCATTCCTTCAGCTTCCGATAGTTCCACTCGTAAGGGCAAAGAAATGCGGCGAACCGACGGATGCTGCACTAGTCGATTAAGCGCCTCTTCATGGCGGTTAAGATCCACGTCGATTTCACTTGATATCGTGTCGGGCGGCCGAGTGGCGGATAGCAGCGCCGGCGCTTGGCGTGCGGTGAGCTTGAGCGCGATCGGTGTCTCTCCGCCAGCTTCCGGAAGGCGCCACGCCACGATACCGCGGCCAAGGTTTCTCAGCAGCGCTTCAAGGCTGCCGGATAACGACCGCTCTCCAGGAACCGCGGCCATTTGAGGGTCGCGGCGTTCGGCGTCGCGCGGATTCTCAAATAGTTCAAGGAGATAGTAGCCACCGGTGCGCGCATCGGAAAGCCAAGCAACTGCAGTCTGGGCGTCAAACCGTCGCTTAGCAACTGGATCTGGGATTGAGATGTCCTCTACTGCTCCCACCTCCGAGCGGATTACCGACGGACGCGCTTCGAAGCTTCCATCTTCTTTCTCCACCCAGTTAGTTTGCGGCTCGGCTTCTGAAACGACATTCACCAAGTCGGCCAGCTTATTCGCTTCAGCAAAGTAGTAAATTTCGCCTAGCCCGGCGGCGCCTACGCTAGGGAAAAGATCGGGCCTGAACAGCGCCCGGACGGGCCGATGAGACTTCGCCAAGGCGCGATCGCGCAGCTTGACTCGCACATAACCTGCTCTGCCCGTTATCTCAGCATCCAGTTGGCTGGCTAAGCGCTGGATGCTGCCCGCCAGCTTGGCTTTGTGTTTAGCGAACTCTTCATCTCGGCCGGCAAAGAAGTCGTGCGGCGGCCCACCCTTTCCCGGTTCCGGCGGCACCACGTAGTCGTTATCGTTCAATACGATCTGGACGGGATTGTTAGCCATTTGCCACAGCCGGTTATGCCGGCTCCTCCTTCATCCATCGGCTGATCGTTCCCTGATCTCTGCCAAGAAGCTGTGCCACCGAAACCTGAGTAAATATTCCGCCAACGTTCCCCAGCAGCGACTTCGCTATTATGCGAGGTTCTTCCCTTAGTACTGCAAGCCTTGGCCGGTCCCGGAGGTCGGCGCTTGTAATCTGATAGCGCTGTAAAGCGGCGAGGACTTCGTTCGCATCGAGATGCAGGTCGTCAGAGTCGGCCCTCTCCAAAACGTAGTAGCGCTTTATTGCATGAGCCATCCCGCGGATGTCCGCTCCGCTGGCGCCATCGGAAGCCCAAGCCAGCAAATGCAGGGCGCTATCTTGAACCTTCAACGGTGAAAGGAATTCCGCGATCAGTCGCTCGCGCGCGGTAGCGGGCGGAAAGGGCATTTCGATCTTTACTTCAAAGCGTCGCCAGATTGCTGGGTCGAGCAAATTTGGATGATTAGTCACGGCAACCGTGAGTCCTAAGGGCGCCCGCACGTCGAGACACTGCAGAAGACTGTTCACTACACGCTTGATTTCCCCAACCTCCTGAGGGTCGTCGCGCAGCTTCGCCAGTGCGTCGAATTCATCCAGCAGCAGGACGCAGCGATAGCGGTTGGCGAACTCGAACAGGGTGCCGATGTTGCGAGCCGTCGTGCCTAAGAACGAACTCATTATGCCGTCGAGGCGGGCCAGCACCACCGGCAAGCCGAGTTGGGCTGCTATGTGCATTGCGGTAACAGTCTTGCCGGTGCCCGGCGCTCCAAATATCAACGCGCTGTGTGTGGGCGCGATTCCAAGCCTTCGCAGACTGTCGTAATCGGCCCATTCACGCAGCATGGCAGCAAGCGCCTGTTCCAACTCATCGGTCAGCACGGGCGGAAGGTTGGTCAGCGCTGCATCGAAGATCAACTGGGCGAGCGGCGCGCCGCTTTCCTTGTCAAAAGGCGGGTTTGTCAATGAACTAAGCTGGTCTCCGACCATGCTCCGCGACAACTCAACCCGACTCGGCTGAAGCGTCGCGATCCTCTCACCGGCTTGGAGTAGCAACTCGATTGTTTCGGCCGCTTCTCCGTCTCCGCCCTTTTTTAAGCGGTCACGTAAGCGCTCGACTTGCTTGCGAAACTTTTCGTCTCCGCTCGCAAGTCCCACCCGGCAAAGTGACTGAATTACTGCAAGATGTTCCACGTTGCGTGCATAGCCCTATGATTTGACGCATTGTATCGACTGATAAATGCATAAATTCAACCGAAAAGTGCATTTACCGTGTTTTTTGACGGGCGGGGTGCGGAAGCGGCGGGGAATGCCGAGGATAACGTGCCCTCGCCACTCGGGTAGCCGTCCCACTCATGTGCCCGCGCGATCACGAGTCGGCTCGCGCCGGCCGCGGTTAGCAGCACGCGCAACTCGTCGAGCAATACTGTGGCGACGATGAAGGTTAGTATCTTGCCCGTACGCATCTGATCGCGACCAGATCCTCGTGGCTGATGCTCTCGCGATGGATAAGATCGTCCGCCATCAATACATCTCGTCCAGCTTCCGCATGACCTCCGCTTTCTCCTCCTCGCTATAATCGGACCATGGCCTTTCCGGCGGCGGGGGCGGCAGCGGTTCCGGTTCGATATGGGCGAGGCGTTCGGTCGTCGTGCGGTACCAGCGGCGGTTGTGGGCCAGCACGGTGCGGAGCGTGGTGAAGGCGATGCCGGGTGGGAGGGCGCGCACGGTGGGGCGCAGTGGGGGTGTTTCGTCGGGCTCCGCGTCGGGCGCGCCGGTCGTTTGAGGAGTGGGCTCCGCCGGTGTGTCGGTGGGGGCTTCGGCCGAGGCTGGGTTCAGGGCACAGGCGGGCGTCGGCGTCGCGGCGGGGTCGGCTTCGGGTTGGGTCGGTTCTGCCGGTTCGGCCTCGGGCACTGTGCCCTCCCACAGCACTTCGTCGGTCGCGACCAGGCCGGTGCGCGGGTCGATGTGGAGCGTGTCGGGGTGGGGGTGGGGCGGCTCGGGGAGGGGCTGGTCCTGCTGCTCGGCCAGCGCGCAGAGCTCGGCCCAGCCGGTCTTGGCGTCGAGCGCGTCCCTGAGGATCGCGGTGCGCTGGGCGGCGCGGCGGGTCTCGATGCGGTCGGTCAGCTCGAACAGGAGGCGGGCGTGGAGCCGGCTCCCCTGCGCCGCCGCCGCCCCGATCGCGCGGACGGCGGCCTGGAGCGTGGTGAGGTAGACGATGCGGCCGTCCGCCTCGATCGGCACATGGCGATAGACCTCGTCGAGCACGACATCGTCGAGCCAGGACGCGCCATAGGTGCCGCGATAATCGCGCTTCGGCCTGCGCGGGCGGCCGCGCGGGTTGCCCGATCGGCCGGGCTGGAAGCGATGCTCGACCGGCGGGCGGTTGCGGCCGACCTCGTAGGCGGGGGTGGGGGTCATCTTGCCCTCCGGGAAGACGGAAAATCAGGGGTTCGCGCAGAGGTGCGGGGAGGGTGCGGTTCGCCGCGCTCATTCTTCGATCGTCACCCCGCACGTGATGCGGGGTCCCGCTTGTTCTGCATAGAAGCGGGACCCCGGGTCTTCGCCCGGGGTGACGGGTGACGGGGCGCACAGCGCAGTTCAGCGAAGCTGGAGCGTGATGACTTCAGGGTGATCCGTCATCCCCGCGAAGGCGGGGATCCATATTCTCAAAGGTTCGGAGTTTATGGATCCCCGCCTTCCGGGTCCCCACAAAGTAGTACTTTGTGGGGTGCCCTTCGCGGGGATGACGGAAATCTCCGCGGCTCCGCGCCTCTGCGCGAACCACTTTCTTCTTTTTTGGGTGAAATAAATCGCTCGCGGTGGGCCCCCTCCACCATGCTACGCATGGTCCCCCTCCCCGTGCCGGGGAGGATCT
This sequence comes from Sphingomonas sp. MMS24-J13, assembly GCF_044905095.1. Taxonomy (NCBI): domain Bacteria; kingdom Pseudomonadati; phylum Pseudomonadota; class Alphaproteobacteria; order Sphingomonadales; family Sphingomonadaceae; genus Sphingomonas; species Sphingomonas sp. MMS24-J13. Next base: position 3,651,490 of record NZ_CP173258.1, on the reverse strand, counting down.
TGAATGTTATAATGAGGAGGTGGAGGACACAGCTTTGACGATGATCTTTTATACTCCCCGTCTTCCCCCGAACAATGCGGATTTATCGACATCTTGCTGCGCTGTTTGGGTGACTTTGCCGGTATTTTGTTCCCTGTTCGGACGGACAGGGAAAACGCCGCCTCTTCCCTCGGCGATCAGCCCGATCGGGGCCCCCGCCACCAACCAAAAACACCGATTTTCCCTGTTCCGGGCGCAATAACAGGGAAAAACAGGGAAGCCGGCCGAGGGATGACGTGCCCGCGTCGTGGGGGTAAGGCGCTCGGCCCATGCTGATCCTCGGTCTCGAATCCTCGTGCGATGAAACCGCCGCCGCGCTCGTCACCGGCGATCGGCGCATCCTGGCGCATCGGCTGGCGGGGCAGGAGGCGGCGCATACGCCCTATGGCGGCGTCGTGCCCGAGATTGCGGCGCGGGCGCATGTCGAGGCGCTGATGCCGCTGGTCGAAGGTGCGATGGCGGATGCGGGGGTGAGCCTGCGTGACGTCGATGCGATCGCGGCGACGGCGGGGCCGGGGCTGATCGGCGGGGTGATGGTCGGGCTCGTCACCGCCAAGGCGCTGGCGCTCGCGGCGGGCAAGCCGATGGTCGCGGTCAACCATCTGGAGGGGCATGCGCTCTCGCCGCGGCTGGCCGATCCCGATCTGGCCTACCCCTATCTGCTGCTGCTCGTCTCGGGCGGGCATTGCCAGTTGCTCGAGGTGCGCGGCGTCGGTGACTATCGCCGGCTGGCGACGACGATCGACGATGCCGCGGGCGAGGCGTTCGACAAGAGCGCCAAGGTGCTGGGCTTGGGCTTTCCCGGCGGGCCGGCGGTCGAGCGGGCGGCGGCGCTCGGCGATCCGCGCGCGGTGCCGTTGCCGCGGCCTTTGGTGGGATCGGGCGAGCCGCATTTCTCCTTCGCCGGGCTCAAGAGCGCCGTCCTGCGCGCGCATGAGGCCGGCATCCATAGCGCCGAGGATATCGCCGCCTCGTTCCAGCAGGCGGTGGTCGATTGCCTGATCGATCGCACCCGGCTGGCGCTGCGCCGTGCCGATCGGCCGACCGCTCTGGTGGTGGCGGGTGGGGTCGCGGCCAATGCGGCGGTGCGCGGCGCGCTGACCGCGCTGGCGGCGCAGCATGATCTGCCCTTCGTCGCCCCGCCGGGCTGGCTGTGCACCGACAATGCCGCGATGATCGCCTGGGCCGGGGCCGAGCGCTTCGCCGCCGGGCTGACCGATCCGCTCGACGTGCCGGCGCGCGCGCGCTGGCCGCTCGATCCGACGGCGGAGAAAGCGCGCGGCGCGGGAGTGAAGGCATGACGATCGGGGTGATCGGCGCGGGCGCGTGGGGCACGGCCCTGGCGCAGGTGGCGGCGCAAGGGGGCGACGTGCTGCTGTGGGCGCACGAGCCCGAAGTGGCCGAGGCGATCAACGATGCCCACGCCAACCCGCTCTATCTGCCCGGCGTCGATCTGGCCGCCGGCGTGCGGGCGACCGCCTCGCTCGCCGATCTGGCGGGGTGCGAGGCGTTGCTGGTGGTGACGCCCGCCCAGCATATGCGCGGCATCCTCGCGCGGACGCCGGTGGGGACGACGCCGTTGCTGCTGTGCGCGAAGGGGATCGAGGCGGGGACGATGGCCTTGATGTCCGAGGCGGCGGCTGAAGTGTGTCCCGAGGCGCCGGTGGCGGTGCTGTCCGGGCCGACCTTCGCGAGCGAGGTGGCGCAGGGGCTGCCGACCGCGGTGACCCTCGCCTGCGCCGACGAGGATGTCGCCGGGCGGCTGGCCGAGCGGATCGCACAACCCGCGTTCCGCCCCTATCGATCGACCGACGTGGTCGGCGCCGAGATCGGCGGGGCGGTCAAGAACGTGCTCGCGATCGCGTGCGGGGTGGTCGAAGGGGCGGGGCTCGGGCGCAATGCGCGGGCGGCGCTGATCGCGCGCGGCTTTGCCGAGATGACGCGGTTCGGGCTGGCGCGCGGGGCCAAGGCCGAGACTTTGGCGGGGCTGTCGGGGTTGGGCGATCTGGTGCTGACCTGCTCGTCCGAACAATCGCGCAACTTCTCGCTCGGGCTGGGGCTCGGGCGCGGGGCGGCGGCGCAGGCGTTGCTGGCCGATCGGCGGACGGTGGCCGAGGGCGCCTTCACCGCGCCGGTGCTGGTTCAGGCGGCGCGCGCGGTGGGCGTCGAGATGCCGATCTCGGAGGCGGTGGCGGAACTGCTCTCGGGCACCAGCCGGGTGGCCGACGTGATCGGCACCCTGCTCGCCCGCCCGCTCAGGAGCGAGGCGTTGTGAGTATTCCCACACCCGTCATCCCGGCCTTGAGCCGGGGTCCCGCTTCTTCCGTTCCGCAGAAAGGCAGCGGGACCCCGGGTCAAGCCCGGGGTGACGAAACAAGTGGTTGAAACGAAACCTAAAAGTCGACCGCGATGCCCTTGCGCTCCCAGTCGCCATAGCGGGTCGGCGACAGGCCGTCCTCGGGCTTGGGCGGCTCGGCCGAGGGCGCGGGCACGGGAGTGTTGGGCGAGAGGTGCGCGGGGGGCTTCAGGTGCGGCGGGCGGCGGGATGGTTCGGTGGTCATTGCGGCAGGGCCTCCACGCGTCCACATGGGCCGCGATGATGGTTCAGACAAGATGAGTGAGACCGAGAAGGCCCCCGAGCGGTCTGTGGTCGGCGTGCCCGCGCGTGCGGCGGCGCTGAAGCTGCTCGACGCGGTGCTGCGGCGCGGGCTGCCGCTGGAGAGCGCGCTCGATCGTGCGGCACAAGGCTTGGAGCGGGCCGAGGATCGCGCGCTGGCGCACGCGATCGTGGCCGAGGTGCTGCGCCACCTCACCGATCTCGATGCGCTGATCGACAGCGCGACCGCGAAGCCGCTGCCCGACGACGCCAAGGCGCGCTTCGTGCTGCGGATCGCGCTGGTGCAGGCGATCCGGCTCGGCACCCCGCCGCATGCCGCCATCGCGACCGTGCTGCCGCTCGTCGATGGCGGGCCGAAGCGGCTGGTCCATGGCGTGTTCGGGGCGCTGATGCGCAAGGGCGTGACCATGCCCGATCCGCCCTCGCTGCCGGGCGAAGTCGGCGAGCGCTGGGCGCGGACCTGGGGCGAGGCGATGGTCGAGGCCGCGGCGCGGATGATCGCCGTGCCGCCGCCGCTCGACCTGACGCTGCGCGATCCCGCGGCGACGGCCGCATGGGCCGAGACCCTTGGCGGCGAGAGCCTCGCGCCCGGCCATGTCCGGCTCGCCGCGGCGCGGGTCACCGAACTGCCCGGCTTCGCCGAGGGAGCGTGGTGGGTACAGGACCTGTCGGCGTCGCTGCCGGCCCGCTTGCTGGGCGCGGGGTCCGGGCATGCGCTCGATCTGTGCGCCGCGCCGGGGGGCAAGACGATGCAGCTTGCCGCGGCCGGCTGGGACGTCACGGCGATCGATCTGTCCGACTCGCGGCTCAAGCGCGTCGGCGAGAACCTCAGGCGGACCGGGCTCAAGGCGAAGCTGCTGGTCGGCGATGCGCTGACCTTCACGCCCGCCGGACCCGCCGATGCGGTGCTGCTCGACGCGCCCTGCTCGGCGACGGGCATCTTCCGCCGCCATCCCGACGTCCTCCACCGCGTCCGCCCGCGCGCGATCGCGGGGCTGGCCGAGAAGCAGCGCGCGATGCTGGCGCGCGCGGCGAGCTGGGTGAAGCCCGGCGGGCGGCTGGTCTATTCGGTCTGCTCGCTCGAGCCCGAGGAGGGCGAGGCTGTGGCCGACGCGTTCCTCGCCAGCCATGCTGGCTTCGTCGCGGATCCGGTCGCGGCGGCGGAGTTGCCCGCGGGTTTCGCGCCCGACGAGGCCGGCCGCGTGCGGGTCCTGCCCGGGGTGACGGCCGATGCGGACGGCTTCTTTGTCGCGCGGTTCCGGCGGGCTGGGTGATGCCGCAGCGTCTCCGAAACCGGATTCCCCAGCGTCGCAAGCTGCTCTAGGACGGAGACCATGGCCCGCCCCGTCCGCATCGCCCCCTCGATCCTGTCCGCCGATTTCGCCAAGCTGGGCGAGGAGGTCGCGGCGGTCGACAAGGCGGGGGCCGACTGGATCCATGTCGACGTGATGGACGGCCATTACGTCCCCAACATCACGATCGGCCCGGCGGTGGTGAAGGCGATCCGCCCGCACACGCAGAAGCTGCTCGACGTCCACCTGATGATCTCGCCGATCGACCTCTATCTCGATGCCTTTGCCGAGGCCGGCGCGGACACGCTGACGGTCCATCCCGAGGCCGGCCCGCATATCCACCGCACGCTCCAGCACATCAAGTCGCTCGGCAAGCGCGCGGGCGTGGTGCTCAACCCGGGGACGCCGGAGAGCGTGCTCGATTACCTGATCGATCTGGTCGATCTGGTGCTGGTGATGAGCGTCAATCCGGGTTTCGGCGGGCAGCATTTCATCGACAGCCAGCTCCGCAAGATCGAGGCGATCCGCGCTCGGATCGACGCGACCGGGCGGCCGATCGACCTCGAGGTCGATGGCGGGATCGATCCGGTGACGGCGGCGAAGGCGATCGCGGCGGGCGCCGATGCGCTGGTGGCGGGTACGGCGACCTTCAAGGGCGGTCCCTCGCAATATGCCGCCAATATCGCGGCGCTGCGCGGCCACGCCTGATGAGCGACGAGCCCGGCGCGGGCGACGACAAGACGCAGAAGTTGCGGGCGGGGGGCGCACGCGGCTCCAGTCTGGCCGAGCGTCTGGCGAACGGACTCAATCGCCTGTCGTGGCGCACGCCCCTGCACGGCCTGCGGCTGCGCGGGCGCTATCCGGTGCAGTTGCTCGACGTGCCGGCCGATCCGATTCCGGGGAGCCCGCGCGCGGGGCGTGCCCTGCTTGAGGGGCGGATGCTCCACAGCGGCGAATCGGTCGCGATCGAGGCGCTCGGGCGCGGCGGCTTCTCGCCCGCATTCGCCGATTACCTCCACAGCTTCGCCTGGCTGCGCGATCTGGCGGCTGCAACCGCGCGACGCGACGGCGCGCCGGTGGCGCAGGATCTGATGCGGCGCTGGCTCGATCGCCACGCCCGCATCGTCAGCGAGCCCGCCTGGCGCCCCGATCTGTGGGGGCGGCGCATCCTGTTCTGGGCGGCCTATGCCCCCTTCATCCTCGACACCTACGACGTGGAGTATCGCAAGGAGGTGCTCCACGCATTGGCCCGGGGTGCCCGCCACCTCGATCGCACCGCGGACGGCGCGGCACAGGGCCTGCCGCGGGTCGCGGCCTGGTCGGGGGTGATCGCGGCAGGCCTGCTGATTCCCGGCGGCGATGCGCGCGCGGGGCAGGGCGAGGGCGGGATCGCCAAGGCGCTGGCGCTGGCGATGCATGACGATGGCGGGCTGTGCTCGCGCGTGCCGGCCGAGCAACTGGCGCTGATCGAGTTGCTGGCGCAGCTGCGTTCGGTCTACGAGGTGCGGGCGCGGCCGCCATCGGGCGCTGTGGCGCGCGCGCTCAACAGCGGCGTGCCGATCCTGATGAGCGCGACGATGGGCGACGGCGGCCTTTCGAGCTGGCAGGGCGGTCGTCCGACCTCCGGGGGCCGCGTTGCGGCGGCGGTGGCGGCCGCGGGCGTGCGGACCGGGCCCCATGACGATGCCCGCGACTGGGGCTATCAGCGGTTGACCGGGGGACAGGTCGTGCTGGTGATGGATGCCGGCCCCCCGCCGGGCGCCGCGCTCACCAAGGGCGGCTGCGCCTCGACCCTGGCTTTCGAGATGTCGGACGGTCCGCAGCGGCTGATCGTCAATTGCGGTGGCGGGCGCGGTCAGCCCAAGGAACTGGCCGAGGGCTTGCGCACCACCGCGGCGCACTCGACGCTGGTGCTGGCCGATACCAATTCGACGTCGCTCAACGACGATGGCACGCTCGGGCGCGGCGTCACCGAAGTATCGCTGACCCGCGGGACGAGCGAGGCGGGCACGCGGATCGAAAGCAGCCATGACGGCTATGTCCGCCGCTTCGGGCTGGTCCACCGCCGCCGGCTGTTGCTGGAAGCCAACGGGCGCATGCTGGAGGGCGAGGACCGGCTCGAGCCCGCGGCGCGCAGGCGGCCCGGCGGCGCGCTGGGGTTCGCGATCCGGTTTCATCTCGCGCCGGGCATCGAGACGGTGCTGACCGCCGATGGGCAGGGCGCGTTGCTGCGGGTCGAGGAAGGGCCGGCGTGGCAGTTTCGCACCCGCGGCGGAACGCTGCAGATCGAGCCGAGCCTGTGGGTCGATCCCGCCGGCCGACCGCGCCCGGCGCATGCTCTGGTGGTGGCGGGCGAGGTGCCGCCCGAAGGCGTTACGATGCCGTGGTCGCTGCGGAAGGTCGGCTGACCGGCGCTCCTGGCTGCCGCCGAACATATCCACATATTTCATGAGTTTGTTGCGCGATTGCTATGTTGCATTGCAGCACGAACTATGATTCCTTCCGTATTCGAGCGAATGCCAGGGTTAAGCTCTCGGCAAGTATGCCGTGCTTAGTTTCGGGCGTCTCTGGGGTGGAGGGCGAGCGAGTATGGGCGTGCAGATGAGGCCGGCCGACGGAGCGATGGCACTGGCCGAAATGAAGGAGTTTGCGGGTTTTCCCGCAGCAACCCAGCGTTATATCCGACGCGCGCTGGATGTCGGGCTCGGCCGCACCGATGCGATGGCGCGCTGGTCGCGCGATGTGGTGGAAGCTGCCAGCATCAAGGCGCAGGCCCGCATCTACTGCCGGCTCGATCACATTCGCGAACATCTGCCCGACGATAGCGGGCTCGATCAGATGGAACCCTTCTTCGCGCCGCTGGTGACGATCTCGGCGTTCGATCTGGGGCAGGGGCGGCTGAGCAATTTCGCCGCCTACCGCTTCCTCTACGAACGCCTCGTCGGCGGCGGCGTGCGGCCGTGGCTTCCCGGCGCCTTCTGCGCAGCGGCGGCGCTGCCGCATCTGCACCCGGAAAAGCGCCGGACCCTGCTCCAGTCGATCAGCGAAGCCGCCGCGACCGCGCCCGGCTGGTCGAACCGGCAGCCCTGCTTCTACCCGGAGTGGGTCGACAAGGTCGATACGACGCTCGCGAACTGACCTCCAAGGATCCTCCCCGGGCATGCTCGGGGAGGTGCAGGGCATTTTACTCCAAATCGTTTCGCTTCGGGCAGGAACGCCATCGCCTTTCCCGACGTTCGGCGGCAAGGGTGCCTTCCGCGCTATTCCGGAGATTGTGATGTCCGCCATTCGTCTCACCACCAAACGCGTCGAGAAGCCGTGGGGCCGCGACACGCTCTGGCCCGGTTTCCCCGACGTCGCCCCCGGCGGCGAGCCGGTCGGCGAGGTCTGGTTCGAAGTGCCGGGCGAGAAGGACGGCACCACCGGCGGGCCTGAGCTACTGATCAAATATCTGTTCACCAGCGACAAATTGTCGGTCCAGGTCCACCCCGACGACAAGGACGCGCAGGCGCGCGGCTATCCCCGCGGCAAGGACGAGGCATGGGTGGTGCTCGATGCCGAGCCGCATGCCTCGATCGCGATCGGCACGCTCCAGGTGATGACCAAGGAGCAACTGCGCGAATCGGCGCTCGATGGCTCGATCGAGCAATTGCTCGACTGGAAGGCGGTCAAGAAGGACGATTCCTATTATACGCCCGCCGGCACGGTCCATGCGATCGGGCCGGGGCTGACCGTGATCGAGGTCCAGCAGAATGTGGATCTCACCTACCGCCTCTATGATTACGGTAGTTCGCGTGAACTGCACCTCAAGGATGGCGTCGCGGTCAGCAACCCCGTCCCCTATGTCGCACCGTACAAGGCGCACGAGATCGCGGAGGGGCGTGCGATCCTCGCCGATGGCCCGGCGTTCGTGCTCGAACGCTGGACCAAGGCGGGATCGGGCACGCTCAAAGGCGACGGTCGGCCGATGTGGCTGGTGCCGATCACCGGCACCGGCACGATCGACGGCCAGACCTGGCAGGCGGGCGAGGCCTGGATGGCCGAGGGCGAATCGGCGCTCACCCTCGATGAGGGCGCGGACCTGCTGGTGGCCTATCCGAAGAGTGGCGTGATCGCGTCGATCTGGGAGTAAAAGGTTCGTCGGAAGAGCGAGTTCAGCGGAGTGGGGGCTTTCTCCGTCCGGCTGCCAGAACGATCACCGCGCTCGACAGCAGGATGCCCGATACGAGCGCGGCGACCGCGAGCAAGCCGGTGCTGCTAATGCCGGCATCGAAGGTGGCCCGCTCCCCGATCCTGATCGAAACCGTGGCCGCTTTGCCGAGGCGCGGCTCCGTTCGCCGTATAGGGGTGATCTTGGAATCGTCGGCCACGGCAGGTCGCTCCCACATGCTTCGGGCTTAGCCCGGCCCGGTCCGAATTGACATCTACCCAGCCCGAGGCGTTGGGCCAACATACGCCGTGTGAAATGTGCTTTGCGCGACAGGTGTTTCCCCCTATCTGCCGCCGAATGCCACATCGCTTCATTCAGCTTTTCCTCACCCCCACGCCCGGCGCGCGGTTGCGTGCACGGGCAGCGGCTTTGTGCCGGACGCTGGAGGCGCGGGGGACGGAGGTCCTGCTGACCGATAGCGGCTACGCACCGCTGGCGATCGACCCGAGGGCAGACCATGTCTGCGCGGTCGGCGGGGACGGAACGTTGCGCTACGTCGTCGATGCCGCCCGCAAGCTCGACAGGCCGGTCGCCGTCAGCGTGTATCCGGGCGGCACGGTCAATCTCGTCGCGATGGAATATCGCTGCCCGGCCAAACCCGAGGCATTTGCGCGCCGCTTGCTCGAAGGCCTGCCGAATGTCCGCCATTTCGCCAGCATCGCCGGGTTGCCCCTGCTCGCCTGCGCCAGCGCCGGGCCGGACAGTCATGCCGTCGCCGGAGTGTCGTCGGCGATGAAGGCACGGCTCGGCCGCTACGCTTATGTCGCGGCCTTCCTGCGGGTATTGGCGCGCTGGCCGCGGCCGAAGCTGGTGCTGCACCATGACGGCGCTGTCACCGAATGCGAGGCGGTCTATATCGCCAAGGGACCGTATTTTGCCGGCCCATGGAGCTTTGCGCCGGACGCCACAGGAGCCGATCCGTCATTGCATGTCGTCGCGCTGCCGGTCGCGACGCGCCGGGCGTTCCTGCGGTTCGTGTGGGCGATGTTCCGCAATCGCGTTCCCGATCTCGCGGATGCCCATAGCTTTACCTGCCGCGAACTGGTGATCAGCGGGCCGCCCACCGTGCCGCTGCAAGGCGATGGCGACGTGGTGGCGTACCTGCCGGTGACGATCGGCATGGAGGCAGATCCGATACGCTTCGTATGAACTTATCCCGCTCCGGGTAACCACCGGGCTTGCGCCCGGCGGTTACTCTTGATGCGTGGCTCGATCAGAAGCGGACCGTTGCTTCCCCACCGAATGTGCGCGGTGCGTTGAAATTGCCATAGTCGCCCAGCACGTTGGCGATGCTCGATGCCGTGCTGCCGGCCGCGGGCAGGGCGCCCAGGCTGTTCGACGGATCGCGGCGATAGACATGCGCTTCGTTGAACAGGTTGCGCGTCCACACCGACAGGGTCAGCTTGGCGCCGCCCTTCAGCATATCGATATCCGCCAGCGAGAGGCGGCCGTTGACGATGAACGACGCGTCGTTCTTGGTCGCGAACTGGTCGAAGGTCTGGGTCGCCTGGGCATAATTGCCGTCGAGGTGGAGCTTGAGCTTGGTATCGCCCTTGACCGGTACCGTATAATCGATCGCACCGCTCGCCGCGTTGCGCGGGGTGAACACGATATAGGCGTTCTGGATCACGTTGGTGAACGGGTTCAGTACCGGCGGGATCTTGGTGTAGGTGTAGGCATAGCTGCCGGTGAGCGTCAGCCCCTCGAGCGGATTGACCGTCAAATCCGCCTCGATACCGCGAATCTTCGTGGTGCCGGGGGCATTGATCGTTTCGACCGTGTTGCGGTTCGAACCGGTGATCTGATCGAACGACACCGAACTGAAGTCGATCTGGCTGCCGGTGCGGTCCATCATGTAGCCGGCCAGGTTGAGGCGGACGCGATGATCGAGGAACTCGGTCTTCGCCCCGATCTCATAGGCTTTCACCTTCTCCGGCCCGAACGAACGATAGGTCACCGAGCGCGAACTGGCACCGCCCGAGCGATAGCCGGTCGAGAATTTGGCGTAGAGGTTGACGCCCTGCGCCGCATCCCAGGCGATGATCGCAAGCGGATCGAAGCGGCTGGTGTTCTGCTCGTAGGTATAGGGCCGCGCGATGTTGTTGACGACGAACAAGGCGCCGTTGCGGCGATCCCAGGTGTTGCGGCCGCCCAGAGTGAAGTGCAGCGCATCGAGATTATAGGTCGCCTGCCCGAACACCGCATAGCTCTTGGCATTGGCGCGGCTGGCGCGGTCGATCGAGCGGCAGCCGTAAGCCGAACCGAATCCGGCCGAACCGGTGCACGGATCCAGCACGGTGACCGAGGTCAGCGTGGAGTTGAACGCGACGGAGTTTGGGGTGGCGGCGTCATCACTGACATGCTCGTTGAAATAATAGAGGCCGCCGACGTAATCGACCGGCCCGACGCTGCCGACCGCCTGGAATTCCTGGCTGAACTGGGTCTGGAACAGATCGGCAAGGCTGTAGCGGCTGAAATTGCAGGCATTGCCGGTGCAGCCTGCGGTGACGAGCGGCGGGCGGTGCGCGCCGCCGCTATTGTCCCATTGGCGCGAGCTGACGCCGCGCCACGCGGTGATCGAGCGCAGCTCGATCGCGGGCGAGAGCTTGTAGGCGAGCTTGGCGGTGTAGCCGTGGGTCTTGTCGACGCTCGGCTGCTGCGGCACGCCGATGTCGGCGACGGACATGCGGCCGGAGCCGTTGACCTGGACGAGCGGCGACAGCGGCTTGACCGCGCCGGTGAGTGTGGCCGGCGCGGTGCCGGGCAGGGTGCAGGCCGCGGTGGCGACCCCGGCAACGCAGCGGTTGGGATTGGTGTTCAGCAGCTGGCTGTAGAAAGCTGAATTCGAATCATAGCCATTGTCGTAGGACAGATCGACGGTCAGCCGGTCGATGCCGCTATAGCGGGCGGCGACGCGCAGCCCGCGGCGGTCGAAATAGTTCCAGCCGGTCTGGCCGGCGAGCGGGTTCTTGGTCGTGGCGCCCTGATATTGAACGACGCCGTCGGCCTTGATCGCGATATCGTGCCATGCCGGCAGATCGACGTGCACGTCGCCGTTATAGCCACCGTAGTTGGCAATGCCGGCGGTACCGCGGAAAGCGAATTCGCCGCTCGGCGCCTTGGCGACGATGCTGAGCGCGCCGCCCTCGGTGTTCCGGCCGAACAATGTGCCCTGCGGCCCCTTGAGCACCTCGATCCGCTCGACGTCGAACAACGCGGCATTCAGGCCGTGCTGGCGGCCGAGATAGACGCCGTCGACATAGATGCCGACGCCCTGTTCGCGCGCGGGCTGGTTGGCGTCGAGCGGGACGATGCCGCGAATGCCGATCGTCAGCGCGGTCTGGCGCGCTTCGAACGTGGCGACGCGCAGGCTCGGAATCGCGCCGTCGGCCAGATCGTACAGGCTCTGGACGTGGCGATCGGTCAGCGCGGCGCTGCTGAGCACGTTGATCGCGATCGGGGTTTTCTGGAGATTGGTCTCGCGCTTGGTCGCGGTGACGACGATTTCGTCGAGCGAGCCCGAATCCCCCTCGATCGGCGCATCGGCCGCCGCTGCGGACGTGGCGGCAAAGCTCGCCAGAAGTGCGCCGCCCAGCAGGAATTGCAGGCGTAAGCCTGTGAAATGTCGCATGATATTGCCCTTTTTGGGGGACCCCGCGTGTCCCGTTCGGGCAATCCGCTAGGTTCGCGATGCGACAGCTTTGTTACATTGGGCGGTTGTCATGCCATATTTGAAACGTCAGCAATGATTTGTAACAAACGCCCTTTCTGTTCCGTGATAAACGGCTGGGATGGCGAATTCCGTGGCAAGCGTAGCGGGCGTGCCACATCATTTCACATAAGTGTCACACCACGCGCCTAGGCGAATCCCCGCAGGCCCCTCAGGGCCGCTCGGAAGGGGAAATTCCGCATGATCGTCCGTCACCACCTGCTCGCCGGGGTTGCCCTCGGTGGGCTCGCGCTCATCAGCGCGCCGGCTTCCGCCAAGAAGCCCGTCCATCACAAGAAGCCCGCCGCGGCTTCGTCCGCCAACGCCCAGCTCCTCGAGGAGATCAAGGCGCTGAAGGAACAGGTCGAAGATCTGAGCGGCCGTATCGCCGTCCAGGAAGCCACGTCGCGCGAGAGCGTGGCGAGCATCAACAGCGCGCAGACCGCGGCTGTCACCGCATCGACCCAGGCTGCTGCTGCGCAGACCGCCGCGGCCGACGCCAAGGTCGCTGCCGCTACCGCCCAGACCACCGCCACCAAGGCCGTCCCGGCCGAGGTCAAGTCGCAGCTTGCCTCCTATTCGAAGGGCAAGTGGTGGGATTCGACCAGCGTTTCGGGCCGCATGTATTTCAACTTCTCGACGCTCGACACCAAGTCGAACGGTGCGAAGGCGACCGGCGCCGGCTCGCTCAACGGCGTCGGCTTGAACATCAAGCGCATGTATCTGGGTATCGATCACACGTTCAGCCCGATCTTCTCGGCAAACCTGACGATGGACGCCTCGAACGTCGTCGGCCAGACGAGCAACACCAACTTCACCTCGACCGGCTCGCCCGCCGGCTCGAACCTGCCGGCTCTGGTCGGCAAGGGCTTCTACATCAAGAAGGCCTATCTGCAGGCGAAGCTCAACCCGGCCTTCATCATCCGCATCGGTGCGGCCGATATGCCGTGGGTTCCCTATGACGAGGGTCTCTATGGCTATCGTCACATCGAGAATACGCTGATCGACCGCACCAATTTCGGCACCTCGGCCGACTGGGGTATCCACGTCCTCGGCGATCTTGCCGGCGGCCTGCTGAGCTATCAGGTCTCGGTGATCGACGGCGGCGGCTATCGCAACGTCAAGGTGACCAAGTCGGTCGACGTCGAAGGCCGGATCTCGACCCAGTATAAGGGCTTCTATGCCGGCGTCGGCGGCTATAGCGGCAAGCGTGGCAACGATACGCAGGATGCCGTCCTGCCGAACGGCGGCGATCTGCGCACCGCGACTCGCTTCGACGCGATGGCCGGCTACAAGAATGCCATGTTCAACATCGGCGCCGAATATTTCTGGGCGAAGAACTGGAACAACGTGGCGTCGAACGTCGAGGACAAGGCCGACGGCTTCTCGGTCTATGGCAACGTCAATTTCTACAAGACCTGGAGCCTGTTCGGTCGTTACGACCATCTGCGCCCCAGCAAGGAAATCGGCAACGCCACGCCCGAGCTGAAGGACGATTATTTCAATGTCGGTCTCCAGTGGGAGCCGGTCAAGATCGTCGACCTCGCGCTCGTCTACAAGCGTGACAAGGTCAAGAACGGCACCTTCGGCACCCAGAACGGCACGATCGGCGGTGCCAATGCCGCTGGCCTGATCACCGGTGGCGAGGGCACCTACGACGAGTTCGGCCTGTTCGGCCAGCTGCGCTTCTAAGCCAAAAGCAGAGGGCCGGCTGACAATCGTCAGACGTTTTGCCTAAGAGGCGGCCCCGGCGCGATGCCGGGGCCGTTTTCTTTTGGGAGCAGGCGGATGGACAATGGCCTGATCGCGGTGAAGGCGGCGCACGCGTTGCTCGATCCGACGGATCTGGCGCGCGCGATCGCGGGGCGCTTCGCCGTGCCGCCGATCGAGCGAGCGATGCTCCATCGCAGCTTCATCAACGATACCTACCGGGCGGAGGCAGGCGGGCGGCGCTTTTATCTGCGCGTCTATCAGGCGGGCTGGCGCGACGAGCGCGCCGCGGCGGCCGAAATGGCGATCATCGAGGCGCTCGCGGCGGCCGGTGCGGCGGTGGCGCGGCCGGTCGCGCGACGCGATGGCGGCGGGTTCGTGATTGCGATCCGCTGCGGCGATCTTGTCCGGCCTGCGGTGCTGTTCGAAGACGCGCCGGGAGACGATCTGAATTTCAGCGACGTGGACGGTGCTGCCAATGCAGCCCGTTATGGCCGGGCCGCGGCCGCGCTGCACAATGCGGCCGATGGCATGACGCGGCATCCCGATCGACCGATACTGGATCGCCTGGCGATGATCGAGGTGCCCCATGCGGTAATCGCGCGGGCCGTGGAAGCGAAGGACAGGATGCTGCTCGATCGCCTTGTCGATGGACTGCTGGCCCGGATCGACCCCGGGCTCAGCCAGGGCTTCGCGCATGGCGATCTCAATAGTTCCAACATTCATTTCACCGATGGTGGCGCGACGGTCATCGATTTCGATTGCTGCGGCTGGGGGTGGCGCGCCAACGATATCGCCGCCTTCGCGCGGGGCGTGACGCTCGCGCGCATGCCGGGCGCTGAGGCTTCCGCGCTGATCCGGGCCTATCTGGCGGGGTATGAGGCGGTTCGCTCGATCGCGCCGGTCGATCGCGCGGCATTGCCGGTCTTCCTGTTGGTGCAGCGCCTGTGGATGGCCTCGCTCCACCTGGACGGGCGTGATCATCGTTGGGGCACGGCCTCGTTCGGCAAGCCCTATGTCGCGCGCCTGATGGCATGGCTGGCGGCGTGGGAGTGCGTTCTCGACGATAGGCCCGATTGGCTATAGCCGCTATAGAAACGCTCGATGACCGATCCGGCCAAGATGATGAAAGCGCGGCTGCGCGCGGACCTCAAGATCGCGATGCAGGCGAAGCATGCGGCCGAGACCCAGGCGATTCGAAACCTGCTCGCGGCGATCGACAATGCCGAGGCGGTTCCGATTGCCGAACAGCGCGGCAATGGTGGCGATGGCGCGACCGAGATGCCGCGCATGGCCCTGTCGGATGCCGAATTGCAGGCCTTGTTGCTCCGCGAGGCCGGGGACCGCGCAAAAGCGGCCGACGAGATGCAACGGCTCGGCTGCGACGATCGCGCCGAAATGCTGCGGGTCGAGGGCGGCATCGTGACCCGCTACATAGGCGGGTAGGTTATCGCCGACGTGGCGCGAACCGGAGCACGAGGTATCCGGCGATCGCCGAGGCGATCGAACCGCCGAGCACCCCGACCTTGACCTCGGCCAGCAGCAGCGGATCGGTGAAGGCGAGGCCACCGATGAACAGGCTCATCGTGAAGCCGATCCCGCAGAGCAAGGCGACGCCATAGATCTGCACCCAGTTCGCCCTGCTCGGCCGGGCCGCCAGCCTGAGTGCGACCGCCAGACGCATGCTCGCGAAAATACCGATCTGCTTGCCCGCGAACAGGCCGGCCGCGATCGCCAGCGGCAGCGGCGCCAGCACGTCCGCCAGTCGCAGTCCGCCGAGCGCGACACCGGCATTGGCGAAGCCGAATACCGGAACGATCCCGTAGGCGACCCAAGGTTGCAGCCCATGCTCGAGCCGATGCAGCGGGCAGTCGGGCCTATCGGGCCGGCCGGGGCTGGGGACGATCGGGATGGTCAGCGCGGCGAGCACGCCGGCAACGGTCGCGTGGACGCCGGACAGGAAGACCGCGACCCACAGCGCCGTGGCCAGCAGCAAATAGGGCCACAGGCGCATTACGCCCGCCTTGTTGAGCCCGATCATCGCGAGGAGGATGAGTCCGGCGCCGCCCAGCGCGACGAAGTTCAGCCCCGTCGTGTAGCCGATCGCGATGATCGCGACCGCGCCCATATCGTCGACGATCGCCACCGTCGTCAGGAACAGTTTGAGCGAAGCCGGCGCGCGCCTCCCCAACAAGGCGAGTACCCCGATCGCGAACGCGATGTCGGTCGCCGCCGGAACCGCCCAGCCATATGCCAGCCCGGGCTGCGCCGAAGCGATCGAGAGATACACGATGGCCGGCAGGATCATCCCCGCTGCCGCCGCGATCACTGGCAGGCGCCGATCGGCCCAGGTCGCGAGATTGCCGTCGAGCCACTCGCGCTTGATCTCCAGCCCGACGAGCAGGAAGAAGATCGCCATCAGGGCGTCGTTGGTCCAGTGAAGCAGAGACAGTGGCCCGACATGGGCCTCCAGCGTGTGGAAATAGGTGTCGCTCGCCGGGCTGTTGGCGACGGCCAGACCCAGAGCGGCGGCGATCATCAGCAATATGCCGCCGCCCGCTTCGCTTTTCAGCAGGCCGCGCAGCGTCGAGGAAGCGCCGCGGCGCGCGGGTTTGGACATAAGCGGCTCCAGCGGCGATCGAGATGGCATCCCTAAGCCGGCATGGCGTAACAATTCAACGCAATCCGGTTCCGCGCGACCGCGCTTTCCCCGCATTGACAGCCTCGCCCCGCTTCGCCAAAGACGCGCCTCCCGATCGGGAGGCGCCTTTGGACAGGTGGCCGAGTGGTTAAAGGCAGCAGACTGTAAATCTGCCCGTGCAAGCGTACGCTGGTTCGAATCCAGCCCTGTCCACCATCCGCCCAAGCAGAAATGGCTTCACTTCGCTTTGGCGTCGACCTCTCCCAGCCGCTTCGCCAAACCGGCAGCCCCCCCGCTTGCGACCGTGCTCGCCAGATCCGACCGCTGCACCGCCAGCTGACTCACTCCGTCGGACACCACATCGACGATGCGCCAGCCGCCACTGTCGCGCATCTGGTAGAGCAGCACGTTGGTGCTGCTGCCCGACGAGATCGTCACCTTGACCACCCGGCTGGCGCCGCGCGCGGTGACATTGGGATCGATCGTGAAGCGTTCGCCGCCGTAGGATCCGAAATTGCGGGCAAGGCTGACCGCGGAATGGCGCGTGAGCGCTGCGATTGCGGCATTCTTGTCGGCGGCCGAGGTGCTGGCCCAGGCCGGCCCGACCACCAGAGACGCGATCGTCGGCATGTCATAATAGGCCGCAACGACGCTTTCGAAGCGCGTGACGCGCGTGGCGAGCGGCAGTTTGGCCTTCATGATCGCGATCACCTGATCGTCATAGGCTTGCAGCCGATCGGCCGCCGGATCGGCCCATGCGGGCGCAGACAACACAGCGCCGGCAAAAACGGCAGCGGCGATCTTGAAATGCATGCGTCAGGAACCTCTATCTCTTTTCGTTCAGCGGCAGTTCGCCCAACCAAGGCGAATGGGGCCTGAACGGCGGCCGGCGGGTAAGGGTTTCACCGCTGGGCACCGTCTAAAATCTGATTGCTATACCGATCGGTATAATTGTCTTGCGGAACATATTCCGCAAATGCGAAGATGGAACATGGCAGGGAGGCTACCCTAATATCATGAATGCACAGCCGATCCGATTGATCCTGGCGCAACCGCGCGGCTTCTGCGCCGGCGTCGTGCGCGCGATCGATACGGTCGATCGCGCGCTGGAGCGGGTCGGCGCGCCGGTCTACGTCCGGCACGAAATCGTCCATAACCGCCATGTCGTCGATACGCTGAAGGCCAAGGGTGCGATTTTCGTCGAGGAACTCGATGAGGTGCCGACCGGCGCCGCGACGGTGTTCAGCGCGCATGGCGTTTCGCGTGCGGTGCAGCAGGCGGCGGTGGATCGCGGCCTGCCCGTGCTCGATGCCACCTGTCCGCTGGTCAGCAAGGTGCATGCGCAGGGCCGGCGTTATGTCGCATCGGGCCGCCACCTCGTCCTGATCGGCCATGCGGGCCATCCCGAGGTCGAGGGCACGCTCGGCCAGATCGACGGACCGATCCATCTGGTGGCGACGGTCGAGGATGTCGCCGCGCTCGATCTGCCCGACAGCGAGCCGGTCGCGTACATCACCCAGACCACCTTGTCGGTCGATGACACGCGCAACGTGATCGATGCGCTCAAGGAACGCTTCAGCGACGTCACCGGCCCTGGGACGGCCGATATCTGCTATGCGACGCAGAACCGCCAGAATGCGGTCCGCGATCTATGCCAGCAGGCCGAATTGCTGCTGGTGGTGGGATCGCCCAACAGCTCCAATTCGAACCGGCTGCGCGAGATCGGCGACGAGATGGGGCGCACCGCCTATCTGGTCGCCGACGGGGCGGCGATCGATCCGGCCTGGCTGGAAGGCATCCAGACGATCGGGCTCACGGCGGGTGCGTCTGCGCCCGAGGAACTGGTGCAGAGCGTGATCGATGCGATCCGCGCCATTCACGACGTCACGGTAGAAACACTCGACGGGATCGAGGAGAAGCTCCAGTTCCGGCTGCCTCCCGCCCTCAATCGCTTGCCGCCGCGCAACCAGGCGGCCTAGGGAAATTTCATGGGCATACCAATGAGTCAGGTGGCGCGGATCGGCGCCTATATCGTCGGCAAGGAGCTGTCGGGGGTCAAGCGCTACCCGCTCGTGCTGATGCTCGAGCCTCTGTTTCGCTGCAATCTCGCCTGCAAGGGCTGCGGCAAGATCGACTATCCCGATTCGATTCTCAACCAGCGCCTGTCCTACGATCAGTGCATGGCGGCGATCGACGAATGCGGCGCGCCGGTCATCTCGATCGCGGGCGGCGAGCCTCTGCTCCATCGCGACATGCCGAAGATCGTGCGCGGCTTCCTCGATCGCAAGAAATACGTCATCCTCTGCACCAACGCCTTGCTGCTCAAGAAGAAGATCGACGATTACAAGCCGCATGACGGCTTCACCTGGTCGATCCATCTCGATGGCGATCTCGGTATGCATGACAAGGCGGTCAGCCAGGACGGCGTCTATGAGGTCGCGGTCGAGGCGATCAAGCTCGCTAAGTCCCGGGGTTTCCGCGTTTCGATCAACTGCACCCTGTTCAACGATGCCGATCCGGAGCGCTCGGCACGCTTCTTCGACAGCGTCACCGCGCTCGGCATCGACGGCATTACCGTTTCGCCCGGCTACAGCTATGAGCGTGCGCCCGATCAGGAAAGCTTCCTCAACCGTACCCGCACCAAGGAACTGTTCCGCGGCATCCTCAGCCGCGGCAATGGCGGCAAGAAGTGGCCGTTCAGCCAGTCGACCGCCTTCCTCAACTTCCTCGCCGGCAACGAGGCCTATGCCTGCACGCCGTGGGGCAACCCGACCCGTACCGTCTTCGGCTGGCAGAAGCCCTGCTATTTGCTCGGCGAAGGCTATGTCGACACCTACCAGGAGCTGATGGACAGCACCGAATGGGATCAATACGGCGTCGGCAATTACGAGAAGTGCCAGGATTGCATGGTCCATTCGGGCTTCGAGGCGACCGCGGTGTCGGACACCGTTCGCCACCCGATCAAGGCGGCGATGGTGTTCATGAAGGGCGTGCGCACCGACGGGCCGATGGCACAGGACATCAGCCTGGAAAATCAGCGCCGTGCCAAGGACGTGTTTTCGCTCAACGTCGATCAGCAGCTTGGGCGGATGAAGAAGGCGGGGAACCGGGTCGAGGTCCACTGAGGGCCGGCTCCCACCCCGTCCGCGGGGAATTGGGAGAATGAGAATGCGCCGTCTCGTCATGGCTGCGGTTGCGGTCGCCCTGCTTGCGGGATCGGTGCAGGCGAACACAGTCTCGCCGCGTGACAAGGTCCGCGCTTGGCGGCAGGCGCACGAGCAGCAGATCTACGCCGATTTCACGAAATTGCTCGCGATGCCGAACGTCGCGAGCAAGCTTGCCGATGTCGATGCCAACGCGGCCTATATCCAGGGCCTGCTCGAGGCGCGGGGCTTCACCACCCGTTTGCTGCGCGCGGCACCTGGCACGCCGGGATCGATATTCGCCGAACTCAAGGTGCCCGGCGCCAAGCGGACGGTGCTGTTCTACGCCCATTATGACGGCCAGCCGATCAACCAGCAGGGCTGGCTCAATCCGCCCTTCCAGCCGACCCTGCGCACCGCGCCACCTGCTACGGCGCCGGTCGATCCCGCGACCGCAGCGACGAAGCTCGATCCCGATTGGCGGATCTATGCGCGCGGCGCCGGCGACGACAAGGCCTCGATCCAGGTTCTGATCAGCGCATTCGATGCGCTCAAGGCCCAAGGCATCAAGCCATCGGTCAACATCAAATTGCTGTACGAGGGCGAGGAGGAAGCGGGATCGCCGCATTTCGGCGCGATCATCGGCCAGAATCGCGATCTCCTGCGGACTGATCTTTTGATCATGGGCGATGGCCCGATGCACCAATCGGGCAAGCAACAGATCAACGGCGGCAATCGCGGCATCATCGGCTTCTCGGCGACGGTCTACGGCCCGGCCAAGCCGCTCCATGACGGCCATTATGGCAGCTGGGCGCCGAGCCCGACGGTTATGCTGGCCGATCTGGTGATGAGCCTGCGCGACGAGCAGGGCCATATCCTGATCCCCGGAATCTACGACGACGTGACCCCGATCAGCGCGGCCGATCGCGCGGCGCTGGATGCGTTGCCGCCGGTCGAGGGCGATCTGAAGCAGGCGCTGGCGCTCGGCCGCAATATCGGGCCGGCGCGCCTCGCCGAGGGCTATCTGGCGCCGACCCTCAACGTGCGCGCGATCCACGCCGGCGATGAGGGCCCGAGCGCCGCCAACGCGATCGCGACTGACGGTACTTTGTCGGTCGATATCAGGATGGCGCCGGGCGAAGACCCGAAGCTGGTCCAGCGGATCACCGAGGATTATCTCGCCACCAAGGGCTGGACGATCGTGCGCGATGCGCCCGACGCGGCGATCCGCATGGCGCATCCGAAGGTCCTGCGGCTCGTCTGGGATCCGGGCTCGTCGGCTGCCACGAAGACCCCGCTCGATACGCCATCGGCGGTCGCGGTGGCCGGCTCGGTCGGACGCACGGTCGGCTATCCGGTGATCAAGCTCCCGCTGATGGGTGGCAGCTCCTCGATCGATGAGGCGGTCAACCAGCTCAAGGCGCCGATGGTCGGCATCAGCGTCGCCAATTATGACGATAACCAGCATGCGCGGAACGAGAATCTGCGGATCGGCAATTTGTGGGATGGGATCGAAGTCTATGCGGGTTTGCTCGCCGATCTGGACTGGTAGCGCCGCGCTCCTGCTGCTGGCGGCCGCTGCGCCGGCCTATGCGCAGGGCGCCAAGGCCAGTTCGCCACCGGAGCTGGCGCGCGTGGCCGAACAGCTCAAGCCGGGCGAGTGGGTGTGGGCGCCGAGCGTCGCGCCGCTCGGCCCGATCCTGATCTATGTCGACCTCTCGAAACAGCGCGCCACGGTTTATCGCAACGGCGTACGCATCGGCGTTTCGACCATCTCGTCCGGTCGCGAAGGGTATGCGACGCCGACGGGCGTGTTCACGATCCTGCAGAAGGACGCCGATCACAAGTCGAACGTCTACAACAGCGCGCCGATGCCGTTTCAGCAACGGCTGACATGGGATGGCGTCGCACTCCATGCCGGTGGCCTGCCGGGTTATCCCGAAAGCCATGGCTGCGTGCATCTGCCGATCGGTTTCGCCAGGGCCTTGTTCAATATCACCTCGCTGGGTGCGACCGTGGTGATCGAAGGCGACGCGATCAATCACGTCCGCACGACCGAAGCGAGTCTGCTCGCGCCCACATTCGGGGCGAAGGAGACCGCGACCCAGCTGCAGTTGGATGCGAGCCAGTATCGCTGGAATCCCGATCTCGCGCCGGCAGGCCCGCTGACGATCATCATCTCGAAGCGTGATCAAACGATCGTCGCCCTGCGTAACGGCAAGGAGATCGGGCGCAGCGTGGCGCAGATCGACGATGATGATCCCGGCAGTCATGTCATCACGCTCATGACCGGCAAGGACGGCAAGCCGCGCTGGGTCTATGTCGGGCTGCCGGGGCATGCCGAAGATGCCGGCCGTGAGCTCGACGAAGCGACGATCAACCGCGTGCGTCTGCCGCGGCCCTTCTACGCGGCGCTGAAAGCCGCGTTGAAGCCCGGTGCATCGATCCTCGTCACCCAGTCGAGCGTCGGCGGTGGCGCGATGGGGCAGAAGATCACGATCTTCGATGCGGTCGTTCCGCAGCCATAGTCCGCACCCGACCATCCCGGGACATTTGGTTGGCGCGACCCGAACCTCAATCCGGAAACGCCATCCTCGGATGAAGCAGCCGCGCGCCGGCCTTCAAACCGGCAAAGCCGCGCATGAAATTCGCCATGGTCTTGGTCACGTCGCCGATCTGGCCCGGGTTGCCGGCGAGGCTCTTCACCATCGCGGCCGTGTGCAGCCCCCCGTCCGGGCGCATGCTGACGGTGATCGCATGCGGCAGCAGATGGCCCACCTCGTCCGAAACGATGCGGACGATCGCGAAGGGAATATCGAGCGCCCGCGCGACCTTGGCCGCGACATGGCTCTCCATGTCGACTGCCAGCGCATCGTGGCGAATGCCGAGCGCGCGTTTCTCCGCGACGGTGTCGATCATGCGGCCATCGGCGAAGAAAGCGCCGATCCGCGCTTTGGGCAGCCGCCTGTGGAGCGCCGCACGCCAGGCAGCGTCGGTTTCGATCTCGATCGCGCCTGCCAGGCGATCGGCGATGATCCAGTCGCCGATCTTCAGGCCATCGGCGAGGCCGCCGGTGAGGCCATAGCTGACGATGCCGGCCGCACCATGCGCCGTCGCCGCGATCAGGGCCTTCTCCAGATTGGCGGCTACCCCGCCGCCGGTGATCGCGACGACACCTTTATCCACGATCGTGCGCGCCTCGCGGGTGAAGCCGGTCGCGACGATGACGGGCTTCACATTCCCTCCGTCGTGCGGCGCAGATTGCCGCGCTTGAGGTTGCGGTAGCGGGCGAGCGCCCACAGCGGGAAATATTTGGGGTAGCCGTGGTAGCGCAGGTAGAAGACGCGCGGGAAACCGCCGCCGGTATAATGCTCCTGTCCCCACAGGCCGTCTTTTTCCTGATGTGCCTGCAACCAGGCGACGCCGCGCTCGACCGCCGTGCCGTCCACCTCGCCCGCGGCCATCAAGGCCAGCAAGGCCCAGCCGGTCTGCGATGCGATCGAGGGGGCCGGCTCATGCCCCTTGCGATCGAGATCATAGCTGTCGCAGCTTTCGCCCCAGCCGCCGTCTTCATTCTGGATCGTCTCCAGCCACGCGACCGCACGCCGCATCGTCGGCGCTTCGGGCGGCACGCCAGCGGCATTGAGAGCGCACAGCACCGACCACGTGCCGTAGATGTAATTGACCCCCCAGCGGCCCCACCAGCTGCCCTCGGGATGCTGGTCGCGCTCGAGCCAGGCGAGCCCGCGCTCGATCGCCGGCCTGTCCTCGGGATGGCCCAATTGGGCGAGCATCGAGACGCAGCGCGCGGTGACGTCGGCGGTCGGTGGATCGAGCAGCGCGCCATGATCGGCGAACGGGATGTCGTTCAGATAATAATAAGCGTTGTCGGCATCGAACGCGCCCCAGCCGCCATCCTTCGATTGCAGCCCGAGCACCCATTCGCGCCCGCGGGCGATCGCCTCGTCGAGGCCCGACGCCTCGCCGCGACGTTGCGCCTGGTCCATCGCCATGACGACGACGGCGGTGTCGTCGAGATCGGGATAATGATCGTTGCGATACTGGAAGGCCCAGCCGCCGGGGCGGACGTTCGGTCGCTCGTCGGCCCAATCGCCCTTCACGTCGAGCACCTGGAGCGGCTTGAGCCAGTCCATCGCGGTCGCCGCCATGCCCTCCGCGACGTCGCCGCGCACCTCCAGCATCGCCTGTGCCGCCAGCGCGGTATCCCAGACCGGCGAGACGCAGGGCTGGCAGTAGATCTCGCCATCGCTGCGGCGGACGAGCAGTTTCTCCACCGACGCCCGCGCGATCGCGCGGTGAGGATGATCTTCCGGATAGCCCAGGCAATCGAACATCATCACGCTGTTCGCCATCGCCGGATAGATCGCGCCGAGCCCGTCCTCGCCATTGAGCCGCTCGACCACGAAATCGACGCAAGCCTTGATGGCGCGTGCGCGCAATTTCTTCGGCCACAGCCCGTCGAACGTCTTCAGCCCCTTGTCGAGCGCATTGAAGCCGTGCGTCCACAGGAACTTGCCCTTCGACGCACGGGTGAACTTCGCCCGGCCGGGGACGTAGAGTTCATCCACCTTCACCCCGCGCCGATTCCGCGCGACCGGCTTGTGCGCCATCAGCACCAGCAAAGGCACGATCACGGTGCGTGCCCAATAGGACATCTTCGACAGGTGGATCGGGAAGCGCCGCGGCAGCAGGATGATCTCGGGCGGCATGTTCGGTACCGCTTTCCACGGCCCCGCCCCGAACAGAGCGAGCTGGATCCGCGTGAAGACGTTGACCGATCCGGCTCCGCCATGCGCCAGCACCGCCTCGCGCGCGCGGACCATATGCGGCGCATCGATCGGGTCGCCGATCATCTTGAGCGCGTAATAAGCCTTCACCGTCGCGGAGAGATCGAACCCGCCCTCATGATAGAGGCTCCACCCGCCATGCGGCGCCTGAATGCGGCGGAGGTAACGGCCGATTCCGGCTTCGAGATCGAGATCGTCGGGCTCGCCGAGATAGTGGCGCAGCAGGATATATTCGGCCGGGATGGTTGCGTCGGCTTCGAGTTCGAACACCCAATGGCCGTCGCCGCGCTGGGCGGAGCCGAGCGCGGAGGAGGCGCGGGCGATCTCGGCTTCGACGTCGAGCATAGCCACCATCACCCATCTCCCATCGGGAGAGGGCTTTCGGTGGCGTTCGAAATAGCGAATCGATTCACTTCACAAAGTCCCTGGCGAGGCGCGCGGCCGTCTCTCCCGATCGGATCGCCCCCTCTATCGTGGCGGGCAGGCCGGTCTGCGTCCAGTCTCCGGCAAGCCACAAATTGGCGAACGCCGTCTTCGCGCCCGGGCGCAGGCGATCCTGCTCCGGCGTCGCGGCGAAGGTCGCGCGCTTTTCGCGGACGATCTGCCATGCGGGCATTGGGCTTTCGATGCCATGAACCTGCATGACATCGGCCCAGATCCTGCGCGAGAGCACCTCGCGATCCTCGCCGTCGAGAGGATCGGCCGCGCTGGTCGTGGTGGAAATCCGATCGGGAAAGGCGAAGATCCATTCCGCGGTGCCGCCGATGACGCCGACGATCGGGTCACGCGCGGGCGCGGAGACGCGGAAATGAGCGTTGAGGATCGCGTGATGCTCGGTCGGTGCGGTCAGGCCGGGGAGCAGATCGGCCGCCACCCAGCTCGGAACGGCGAGCACCACCGGGCCGTCGGCCAATTCCTCGCCATCGGCGAAGACCATTTTGGCGATCCGCCCGGCCGAGCGTTCCAGTGCGCGCAGGCGCCGGCCGAGGCGGATTTCGGCGCCATGCAGATCGAGCCATGCCAAAGCCGGTTCGACGAACGCCGCCGCAAGGCTCGGCTCGGCGATGCGCGGCATGCAGGCGTGGCCGCCCTTGGCCAGCGTTTCGCGGACGATCGCGCCTGCCAGTTCGGCCGATCCGTCGGCGGCAGGCGTGTTCAAAGCAGAGATCATCAGCGGCGCAATCAGGCGATCCCAAAGCACCCCTTGCGCCGGGATGATGTCACCGATCCGCTGCGCACCGGCGAGCCGGGCGAAGGCGAGATAGTCGCGCGCCCGTGTATCCGGCACGCGGCGCGCGGTCGACAGGATCCACCACGGGAGCCGGCCGGCATTGGGCCGCAAGGTCCAGCGCGTTCCGTCACGCAGATCGACGAACGGGAAATAGGCCTCCTTCGGCCCGCTCAGCCGCGCGCTTGCGCCGATCGTCGCGAGATAGGCGTTGACCGCACGATTGCCGCTCAGCACCAGATGGTTGCCGTTGTCGATCTCCATGCCAAGCTGGGGATCGCGATAGGAGCGGCAGCGTCCGCCCGCCTGGCCGGCTGCTTCGGAGAGGGTGACCCGAAAACCCGCCTCGGTCAGCCGGATCGCGGCGCTGAGCCCGGCCAGCCCCGCACCGATCACATGCGCGCGTCTCACCCGCCGAGCCGCAGCCGCAACAGCATCCACAGCAGCTTGATCCGGTTGTGGCGCACCCGCCGGCGCGGCGGCTTCCAGCCCGCCCGGACCATTCGCCGCAGCAATTCGGCATAAGCGCCCGCCATCAGTCGCGGGGCGATCAGATGGCCGCGCGGGCGGCCCTTCAGGATCTTCGCCGACTGATCGAAATGAACGCGCGCCTCCGCCGCCAGCCCCTGCGCGACCTGATCGATGCGCGGATCGTTGATCACCGTCGCGATATCGCCGGTACGGATTCCCGCCGCCTCGATCGCCTCGCGCGGCAGATAGACTCGCCCGATCGCCGCATCCTCGTCGATGTCACGCAGGATGTTCGTGAGCTGGAGCGCGCGGCCGAGATGATGCGCCAGAGCGAGCCCGGGCCGTTCCTCCATTCCGAACACGCGCACCGACAGCCGTCCAACCGCGCTCGCCACGCGATCGCAATAGAGATCGAGCTCGGCATGGCTCGGCCAGCGGATATCGCGCGCGACGTCCATTGCCATGCCGTCGATCACCGCCTCGAAATCGGCGCGTGCCAGCCCGAACCGCTCGATCGCCGCGGCGAGGAAGGCGGCTTGCCCGCCATTGCCGCCAGCATAAAGCTCCGCGAGATCGGCGCGCCACTGGTCGAGCTGGGCCGCGCGTAGCGCGCGGTCGCCCTGCTGGTCGTCGGCGATGTCGTCGACGATGCGGCAGAAGCCGTAGATCGCATACATCGCTTCGCGCTCGCGCTTGGGCAGCACGCGCATGCCCGCGTAGAACGAACTGCGCGACGCAGCTTGGGCTGGGGCGGCGGGGGCGCTCATCGGCCGAGCCATCGCCCGATCACGGCGCGCAAGGCAAGCCCCAGCGCCTCCGTCTTGCGGTGAACGATCCGTTCGGACAGCGGATCGCGGGTGCGTAACCGCGCGCTGAGATCGATCGCGAGCCGCTGGATCACCGCCACTTCGAGCGCCAGCCGACCGTCCCTGATGCTGCGGGCGAAGGCGGCGGATTGCGCCAGCAATTGCTCGCAGCGCGATGCCATGTCGACGATGACGCTACGAAGCGCGGGAGAGGCGCTGGCGGCACCGATATCCTCGGTGCGCGCGCCATATCCGGCGAGCATGTCCTGCGGCAGATAGACGCGATCGATCGTGCGATAATCGTCGCCGCAATCCTGCAGGTGGTTGATGATCTGAAGCGCGGCACAGAGCGCGTCATTGGCCGGCCACAGCGCGCGATCCTCGCCATGGACGTCGAGCACGAAGCGCCCGACCGGCATCGCCGAGTAACGGCAATAATCGATCAGCGCGTCCCAGCTCTGGTAGCGGGTCTTGGTGACGTCGCGCCGGAACGCTTCGAGCAGATTGAGCGGATGGGTCGGATCGAGCCGGCATTCGGTGAGCGCGGCGCGCAGTCCTTCGGCGGTGGGTTCGCTGTCGGCCTGGCCGAGCAGCGTCCGGCGCATCGCCTCCAGCCCGGCGAGTTTCTCGTCGGCCGACGCGCTTTCATTGTCGGCGATATCGTCGGCGGCGCGGGCGAAATGGTAGAAGGCCATGATCGGCGCTCGATGGCGCGGGCGGATCAGATGCGAAGCGACGGGAAAATTCTCGTCTTTGTGCCCCTTGCCCGAGGCGAGCTCGGCGGCCGCGCTCATGCGCCGAGACCCGCCTGCGCACGGCCTTTCCACATGCCGCCTTTGCCCTGCCAGTGGCGCCATGCCGAGGCGAAGGTCGCGCCGGCATAGAAAGCCGCGATCACGGGCAGCACGACGCCCCACAAAGGCGAGCGCCGGTAGAAGCGCAGCATCGGCTGGAAGGCGATCGTCATCATCGCCCATGTAGCGAGCGCGAGGCCCTGCGCCAGCCCGTGGCCGAACAAGCCGATCGCCGGGGGAGCCAGATAGACCAATGCCATGCCGAAAAGCGTGCCGATCAGCAGCAACGGCGAATAATTGAGCTGGGCATAAGCCGATCGCGCGATCATCGCTCCGATCTCGCGCCAGCCCCCATAAGGCCGGATGCTCTGCGAACGGCGGGTGAGGCTAAGACGGATCGGCCCCTGCTCCTTCATCACCCGTCCCATCGCGCAATCGTCGATGATGGCATGCGCGATGCGCGCATGGCCGCCGGCGCGGACGAACGCCTCGCGCTGCACCAACAGGCAGCCGCCGGCGGCAGCAGCGGTGCGGCGATCGTGCACATCGTTCACGCGCGCAAACGGGTAGAGCATCTGGAAGAAGAAGACGAAGGCCGGGATCAAGGCGCGTTCGGCGAATCCGCCGGTTTCGAGCCGCGCCATCAGCGAGTTGAGGGTCAGCCCCTCGGCCTCGGACCGCGCCGCGAGGCTGCGTAGCGTGTCGGGCGCGTGGACGATGTCGGCATCGGTCAGCCAGAGATAGGCGGGCGCTTCGCCGGCATGACGCGTGCCCTGTTCGAGTGCCCAGAGCTTGCCGGTCCAGCCTGCGGGCGGGGTGCTTCCGCCGATGATGTCGAGCCGCTCGCTGTGTCCGGCGGCGGCGCGGGCGATCGCGGCGGTGCCGTCGCTGCTGCCATCGTCGACCAGGACGATCCGGAAGAGGCCGGGATAATCCTGTGCCAGCAAGGAACCGATCGATTGCCCGATCACCACCGCCTCGTCGCGTGCGGGAACGATCGCGGTGATGGCGGGCCAGATCGCGGGGGCGTCGACCAGCGCTTCGTCGGTATCGCGCGCAAGCCAGAAACGGCCGTGTGCAAGGAGCAGATAGACCCAGATGATGAGCGACAGGCCGGCGATCAGGATCATGCGAGCATGCCCTTGGCACGAAACCAGTCGAGCGCTTCGGCCACCGCTGCCTGGTATGCGCGCGGCGCATAGCCCAATTCGGCTTTGGCGCGATCCGAACTGAAAAACATGTGGTGATGCGCCATCTTGAGCGCATCGCGCGTCAGCATCGGTTCGCGGCCGGTGATTTGCGCGATCGCTTCGGATATCCATGCAAGCGGCACCAGCGGTGCGATCGGCAGGCTGATCCGTGGTGGCTTGCGGCCCACCAGGGCGGCGATATCGGCGAGCAAAGTGGCAAGGCTCACATCCTCGCCGCCCAAAATGTAACGGCGCCCGATCTGGCCCTTTTCCAGCGCGAGCAGATGCCCCTGTGCGACATCGTCGACATGGACGAGGTTGAGCCCGGTATCGACGAAGGCGGGCATGCGGCCGGTCGCGGCCTCGACCAAAATGCGCCCGGTCGGCGTAGGCTTCACGTCGCGCGGGCCGATCGGGGTGGATGGGTTGACGATCACCGCGGGCAGGCCCTGCTCGGCCACCATCTGCTCGACCAGCCGTTCGGCGACGACCTTGCTGCGTTTATAAGCGCCGATCGCCCCGGCCTCGGTGAGGGGGCGGTTCTCGGTCGCCGGGCCGGCGGGATCGGGGGCGATGGTGGCGACGCTGCTCGTATAGACGATCCGCTTCGTGCCCGCCGCCAGTGCCGCCCGCATCACCGCGAGCGTGCCGGCGCGGTTGTTGCGCACGATCTCCTCGGGATCGCGCGCCCATAGCCGGTAATCGGCGGCGACATGGGCGAGGAAGTCGGCCCCCGCCAGCGCATGCTCGACGCTCGCCTGGTCGCGCATGTCGCCAGTCCGGATCTCGCCGGGAAAATCGGCAAGGTTGGTTGTGTCGCTGCTTGCCCGCGCGAGGCCGCGTATCCGGTACCCTGCGTCGGCAAAGGCACGTGCGACGGCCGAGCCGACGAACCCGGACACGCCGGTTACGAGGATCATGCCTTTGGTATCGGTCACGTCAGCGCAGCGCCCGGCCGAAACCGGGACCCGCAGGTGATACAGGCGCAATCAATCGCATCGCGCCGGCTTTCGCCGGGGAACAGCCGATAGGCAAGCCTTAGCGGCGATGCTCGCCGGAAACGCGGCGGACGGTGCCGGAACTGGCGCGCATGACGATGCTCTCGGTCGTCATCATGCCCTTGCGGCGTTTCACGCCCTTCAGCAGCGAACCGTCGGTGACGCCGGTTGCGGCGAAGATCGCGTCGCCCTTCACCAGATCCTCGAGCTGATAGATTCGATCGAGATCGGTCACGCCCCATTTCTTGGCGCGCGCGCGCTCGTCATCGTTGCGGAACAGCAACTTACCTTCGAAATAGCCGCCGACGCAGGCCAGCGCCGCCGCCGCCAGCACGCCCTCGGGGGCGCCGCCCGAACCCATGTAGATGTCGATCGTCGTATCGGGATCGGTCACCGCGATCACGCCCGCGACATCGCCATCGGGGATCAGCATCACGCCGCACCCGGTCGCCCGCAGCTCTGCGATCATCTTGTCGTGGCGCGGGCGATCGAGCACGCAGGCGATGATCTGGTCGGGGCGGACGCCCTTGGCCTTGGCGATCGCACAGACATTCTCGGTCGGGGTCTTGGTCAGGCTGACGATGCCGCGCTCATAGCCGGGGCCGATCGCGAGCTTTTCCATATAGACGTCGGGCGCGTTGAGCAGGCCGCCTTCCTCGGCGATCGCCAGCACGGCGAGCGCATTGGGGCTCGCCTTGGCGGTGAGCGTCGTGCCCTCGAGCGGATCGAGCGCGATGTCGATCTTCGGCGCACCCGGGCTGCACTTGCCGACCTTCTCGCCGATATAGAGCATCGGGGCCTCGTCGCGTTCGCCCTCGCCGATCACGACGGTGCCGTCGAAATCGAGTTCGTTGAAGGCGCCGCGCATCGCTTCGACCGCTGCGGCATCCGCCGCCTTCTCGTCACCCCGCCCGACCAGTTTGGAAGCGGCGATGGCCGCAGCTTCGGTCACTCGGACCATCTCAAGCACCAGCACGCGATCGAGTGCCTTCGAAGCCTTCACTGCCATGCTCTAATCCTCGCCCCCACCTGGAGGAAATGTCGATAGGGCGGCCGGATGACATTGTCGAGAATGGGTGCGCTTGACCAGGGCGGCCGATTTGAGCATCCGTCGCGGCTATGATCCGGATAGCCGCCTTGCAACAATCGCAGCGTCGACACGCCGCGGGAGTCCGCGCGGATCCGGAACCGGTCTAGCCGCTCTTCCACCCCGATTCGCCGCGACATGCCCGCCTTGCCGGCGGATGCGGTCGCGCGCCTCCGCCGGGCCTTTCTCCGGAGACGATGATGACGACTTACTATGAATCCGATGCCGCAATCGCGAGGTTGTCCCGTGATTTTCTAGGCTGCACCTTGCCCAAGGCGGAATGGACGCATGCCGCGCATTTCGCGACCACGCTTTGGCTGATGCGGAATGCACCCGGCCGCGATTTGCCACACGCGATGCCCGGGCTGATCCGGGCGTACAACGAGTCGGTCGGCGGCGTGAACAGCGACACGGCCGGCTATCACGAGACGATCACCCAGGCGTCGCTCCGCGCGGCGCGCGCTTTCATGGCCACCCGTCCGGCCGACGAGCCGCTGCATGAGGCGGTCGACGCGCTAATGAAAAGCATGTTGGGCGCGTCGGACTGGCCGCTTGCCTATTGGTCGCGCGGACGACTGTTTGCGGTTGACGCGCGCCGCGCCTGGGTGGAGCCTGATCTCCAGCCCTTGCCCTTCTGAGAAGCTGCCGATGCGCGTGAAGCTGGCGACCCTGTTGCTCCTATCGGGCCCGGCGTCGGCGGAGCCGGCCGGGCCGCCCGCGCCGGTGGTCGTGAAGGTCACGGCCGCACAACAGGCGATGGCCAATTACAGGCGCAATTTCGCCGCCGTGCCGCTTCCCCAGCCGTGCGTTCGGCCCAAGGGTAACGAGGTCGTCGTATGCGGCGTCGGCGGGCGCGGCGGATCGGCCGATCGCCTGCCGCTTCCCGACGAACGCGGCCCGCCCGATCATGCGCGCACTGCGCTCAACGAGCCCGCGCCGGCCGATGCGTCGCCGGTCCGCACGGGCAGCTGCGGGACGCAGGATCAGGGGGAGCATTGCGTCGGCGGCATCAGCATCGTCGGCGCGGCGCTGGCCGGCGTGCAGATCGTGCGCGCCCTGGTCGACCCGGAAGGGGCATCCGACGCGGCGGACGCCAGCGCTCCGCATCACCCTTGAGCGACCGGGCGCAGGCGGCGCCTCAAGCCCCCAGAATATGGAGCAGCATCGGTTTGCCGGTCAGGCTGGGTGACCCTTCCAGCTTCTCCAGCGCGTGCGTCACGCTGCGCTCGGGCCCCTCGTGCGTCACCATCACGATCAGTACGCTGCCGTCGGTGCCGACGCCGCGCTGGATCAGGCTTTCGATCGAGACGCCGGCATCGCGCATCGCCGCGGTCAGCTCGGCGAGCACGCCCGGCCTGTCGGCGACGGTGAAGCGCAGGTAGGCGCGCCCGCGCCGCTCGCCCGCCGGCGCCACGCCGAGCTTGGCCAGATTGCGCACCGGCATGCCGAAAGCGGGGCCATATTCGCCGCGCGCGACATCGATCAGGTCGGCGACCACCGCGCTCGCGGTCGGCCCTTCGCCCGCGCCGCGCCCCTGGAACAGCAGGCGACCGACATAATTGCCCTCCGCTACCACCGCATTGAGCGATCCGGTGACATGCGCAAGCGGGTGATCGAGCGGCACCAGGCAGGGATGGACGCGCTGGAACAGCCCCTTGGCGTTCGCCTCGCCCAGCCCGACCAGACGGATACGGTAGCCGAGCGCGGCCGCCTCGGCGATATCGGCGGCGATGACATGGCGGATGCCGGTGATCGCGATGCCGTCGAAGTCGATCTCGGCGCCGAAGGCCAGGCTCGAGAGGAGCGACAGCTTGTGCGCGGCGTCGATGCCATCGATGTCGAAGCTTGGGTCAGCCTCGGCATAGCCCAAAGCCTGCGCCTCATGGAGCACGTCGGCGAAGTCGCGCCCGGCGCTCTCCATCGTCGTCAGGATATAATTACAGGTGCCGTTGAGGATGCCGTAGACATGCTGGATCACGTTGGCGGCGGCGCCCTCGCGTAGCCCCTTGATTACCGGGATGCCACCCGCGACCGCAGCCTCATATTTGAGCGCGGTGTTGGCGGCCTCCGCGGCATTGGCCAGTTCGAGCCCATGATGTGCCAGCATCGCCTTGTTGGCGGTGACCAGGGCCTTGCCCCGGCCGAGCGTCGCGCGCGCGAGCGTGAGGGCGGGGCCGTCCGAACCGCCGATCAGTTCGACCACAGCATCGACGTCGTCGCGCGCGGCCAGAGCGGCGGTGTCGTCCACCCAGGCGAAGCGCGACAGATCGATGCCGCGATCCCGGCTGCGATCGCGCGCGGACACGGCGACGATCTCGATCCCGCGCCCGGCGCGCCGTTCGATCAGATCGGCATTGTCCGCCAGCAGCTTGACCACGCCGCCGCCGACGGTGCCGAGCCCGGCCAGCGCGATACGCAGCTTTTCCGCCATTTGCTCTCGTTCCTTTCTCGATTGGCTGTCGCTCCTAGAGCCTCGCGAAGGCGTTGCAAGGCTGTGCATATCGCCGCGATCGTCCGGCGGGCTGTCGCATCGGCCGGAACGCTTGTTGCTATCGGTTTGTTTTAGCTGGCGTAGCGTTTGAGGAGAGTGACGATGAGCGATCAGAAAATCGACCCGGTCGAGCTGGCCGAAGAGCATAAGATGACTGCCCAGGAGGCGGAGGATTATGCCAAGAGCGGTCAATATGCCAAGGCGCGCGGCGGCAGGATCGATCCGGGCATCGGCCATATGGGCGGCGCGGGTGCAAGCGGCAGCATGGGCCCCGACCTCGCCGGCCAGAGCGAGCCGCGCCCCGGCAATAGCAGCGATCTGCCCAGCTGATGAGCGCGACCACGCGCGATGGCGATCCCGGCGCGGACAATCGCGGCGCGCCGGCGTCCGTGGCTCCTGACGGCAGCGTCAGGGGCTCGGGTGCCGGGGCGGGCGGCGGTGGAGCGCCGGAGGACATCGATTCGGATTCGACTGCCGGCGGTGGTGCGGATGAGGAGCCGAAGGCGAGCCCCAGCCCAGCGATCGGTGCCGACGCGCCGAAACACGGTAGCCGTTAGGATTTCTACACCTCGGCGGAGGCTGGGATCTCGGGGATAAGAGCGTCGTCTCTCCCGAGCCCCCGGCCTTCGCCGAGGTGACGTATCGTTCAAGCCTCGCTTTTGGGCGCTTTCGTCCGTTTGCGTGGCGTGCGCCCCGGCTTCGCTGCTTTTTTCATGCGCCGGCGCAAGAATGGCATAGCAATGGCGAGCCCGACGGCCGCGACCGCTCCCCCGATCAAGGTCATGCCGAGCGGACCCAGCCCGGCACCGGCGGCTGGAGCGACATCCTCGGGCGTAGCGGCGGGTTCGTCATTGTTGGCGGCCGGCGCGGGATGGGCCGGATAAGGCGGCTCCGCCGCGGGCGGCAGCGGTGTCGGCGGGGCTTCGTCTTCGGTCATATTATCCTCGGGCTACCGATCCAAACGCCTCCGCCCATCCCAAGGTTCGGGACGGGCGGGCTCGTTCGTCTATCCTCAA
Source organism: Sphingomonas sp. MMS24-J13 (assembly GCF_044905095.1). Lineage (NCBI taxonomy): Bacteria > Pseudomonadati > Pseudomonadota > Alphaproteobacteria > Sphingomonadales > Sphingomonadaceae > Sphingomonas > Sphingomonas sp. MMS24-J13. The sequence goes on along the minus strand of NZ_CP173258.1, from coordinate 3,617,240 downwards.
GCTCAGGCCTTGCGGCTGGCCTCGAACAGGAACCAGGCGCGCTCCTCCGCCTGATCGGTCCATTCGTCGACGATACCGCTGGTGGCATTGTCCTTGGCCTCCTCGGCCAGCTCCTTCACCTTGCGGAAGCCTTCGACCAGCTTGAGATTGTCGTCGCGCAGCTCGGCCAGCATGTCGGCGGCGCTGACGAACTCCTCGTTATTGTCCTTGATCGACTGGTGGCGCGAGATGTCGCCGATGGAGCGGAGCGTGACGTTGCCGGTCTTGCGGACGCGCTCGGCGATCGCATCGGTGATGCCGTAAATCTGTGCCGCCTGGTCGTCCATCAGCAGATGGTAATCGCGGAAATGCGGGCCCGAGACATGCCAGTGGAAATTCTTGGTCTTGAGGTAGAGCGCGAAGCAATCCGCCAGCGAGGCGTTGAGCGCGTCGGCCACGTTCGACAATTCGTTCGAGGGGAGATCGGTGGGCGTGGCGAGCTTGGGCGCGGGGGTATCCGCCATGGGCTTTCTCCTGAAGGAAGGGATTCGTTTCGCTAACGGTCAATTGCGCTTTTGGTGGCACAAGTCAGCCTGATTTTCTTGATCAGCCTGATCACCGATGTCGCTCAGTGCCATTGGTAGTTCGCACACTTGACTTTTCGCTCTGCCGGCGGCAGAACGCCCGCCGATCGAGCGGCGGCGACGCCGCTTTATTTTTTGGGGCTCGCGCCATGATCGGCCGGCCATATCATGAGACAAGGGATTTGCGGTCATGGCGAAGCCGACCACCGTCAAGATCAAGCTCGTCAGCTCGGCCGACACCGGCTTCTTCTACGTCACGAAGAAGAATCCGCGCAACCAGACCGAGAAGCTGAGCTTCAACAAGTACGACCCCGTCGTGCGCAAGCACGTCGCGTTCAAGGAAGCCAAGATCAAGTGATTCGCCGGCGCGGGTGATCCGCGCCGCTGATCGCTCGTTGTGCTATCTGCTGTCGCCCTGGCATTTGCCGGGGCGATCTGCGTTTGGGCGCGTGCCTTTCCCGCTTGTCCCCAGCTGATCGAGCAAAGGCTGCGCGGCGCCCCTTCCAGTCGAGACGGGGAACAGCCGTCATCGTTGCCAGCCGTGACGGATATGGCGGCATGCACTGGCGAGACCATGGGAAAACCGATAGCGCTTCCGAGCGGGCACCCGGCCCGGTTGGTGGAGTCGATGTGACCAGCGGCCGACACAGCGCTTCTTATTCCAGCGCCGGCCAATCCAGATCCCGCGCGTTCGTGTCATGGCGCGCATTGCTTGCACCCTATGGTCCGATCCTGCTGCTGTTGCTGGCCTGTCAGGTGGGACAGGCGATCGCGGCGCTGAGCCTCCCGACGCTGAGCGCCGACGTGATCGACCGGGGCGTGCTGCGCGATGATACGCTCTACATCCTCCACATGATCGCGGTCATGATCGGGGTAGCGGTCTGCCAAATCCTGTTTTCGATCGGCACCGCATGGTTCGGCGCGCGCATCGCGATGGGGATCGGCCGCGACCTTCGCTCGGCGATATTTGAGCGCGTGCAACTCTTCTCGCTGACCGAGGTGCGCAGCTTCGGGGCGCCTACGCTGATCACGCGCACCACCAATGATGTGCAGCAGCTCCAGACCGTGCTGGTGATGGTGCTGACCATGGTAATGACCGCGCCGATCATGGCGATCGGCGGCGTGGTGATGGCTGTGCGTCAGGACGCTCATCTCTCGCTGCTCTTGTGCATCAGCGTGCCGCTGCTGGCGCTGATCATCGGTATCGTTACCGCGCGCACTCTCCCCCTCTTCACGCGGATGCAGGGCCAGATCGACCGGCTCAATCTTATCCTGCGCGAGCAGATCACCGGGCTGCGGGTGATCCGCGCCTTCGTCCGTGACGCTTCGGAGCGCGCGCGGTTCGGCGAGGGCAACGATGCGCTGACCGACACCACGCTGCGCGTCGGCCGGCTGATGGCGCTGCAAATCCCCGCAGCCAACCTCATCATGCAGATCACCAGCGTGGCGATGGTCTGGTTCGCCGCGCACCGCATCGCGCTGGGCGAGATGCAGGTGGGATCGCTGGTCGCCTTCCTCACCTATATCGTTCAGATCCTCATCGCGGTGATGATCGCCTCGATGCTGTTCACCGTGGCCCCGCGCGCGCTGGTGAGCGGCCGGCGGATCGCCGAGATATTGGCGACGCCGTCCTCCGTGGCCGAGCCTGAGCATCCCGTCGCGCTTCCCGCATCCGCCCGCGAACGCGGCGAGATCGAATTCCGCGACGTCAGCTTTCACTATCCGGGCACCACGCAGCCCGTGGTGCGCGACGTCAGCTTTCGTATCGCTCCCGGCGAGACCGTAGCGGTGATCGGTGGCACGGGCTCGGGCAAGAGCACGCTGATCAATCTCATCCCGCGCCTGTTCGACGCGACGTCGGGGAGCGTGCTGGTCGGTGGCGTGGACGTTCGGTCGCTCCCGCTCGACATGTTGTGGAGCCTGATCGGGCTGGTGCCGCAGGAGACCTTCCTGTTCTCGGGCACGATCGCCGACAATTTGCGCTACGGCCAGCCCGACGCGGACGACGGGCAGCTCTGGCATGCGCTCGAGACGGCGCAGGCGAAGGATTTCGTCGTGGCCCTGCCGGAGGGGCTCGCAGCGCCGGTGGCGCAAGGCGGCGACAATTTTTCGGGTGGCCAGCGCCAGCGGCTCGCCATCGCACGCGCGATCGTTCGCCGTCCGCCAATCTACCTGTTCGACGACAGTTCCTCGGCGCTCGATTATGCCACCGACGCGCGCCTGCGCGCCGCGCTCGCGCGCGAGATGGCGCCGGGTGCAGCGGTGCTGATCGTCGGCCAGCGCGTCAATTCGCTGCGCCACGCCAATCGCATCCTCGTTCTCGACAAAGGGGAGATCGTGGGCTCTGGCACGCATGACGAGCTGGTGGCGAGCTCCGCCGCCTATCGCGAGATCGTCGAGTCCCAGCGCGCCAGCGAGGCGGCGGCTTGAGCTCGGCCGATCTCTCCCAGTCGCGCGGGCCCGCGCCCTTCACGGGGCCGCGCATGCCGGCGCCGGGGGACGCGGCGGGCCGATGCCGATCGCGGTCGGCAAGGCGCGCAATACCGGCGCGACGCTGCGCCGCCTCGCCGGTATGTTCGGCACGGCGCGGTTGCGGCTCTGGCTTGCATTGCTGTGCACCGTGATCAGCGTGACCGCGAGCTCGCTCGGGCCCTGGATGCTCGGCCATGCGACCGACCTGATCGTCAATGCGGTGAACGTCCGGCGGGCGATCGATTTCGGGACGCTGGGGCGGATGCTGCTGATCATCGGCGCGCTCCAGGCCGCTGCCGCGGCGCTCAATTGGCAACAGGCGTGGCTGATCAATGGCCTTGTCCAGACGCTCAGTCGTGCGATGCGGCGCGAGGCCGAGGAGAAGCTCGGCCGGCTGCCGCTGCCATGGTTCGATCGCCAGCCGCACGGCGAGGTGCTGAGCCGCGTCACGAACGATATCGACAATGTCACGCAGGGGCTCCAGCAGCTCCTGAGCCAGCTCCTGATGTCGCTGCTCCATCTGGTCGGCGTGGTGGTGATGATGCTGATTCTCTCGCCGCTGCTCACGCTCGCCGCGGCGCTCAGTCTCGGCCTGTCGTTCGGGCTGGCGCGATTGCTCGCCGGACGCGCGCAGCCGCATTTCATAGAGCAATGGCGCTGGACAGGAGTACTCAACGGCGAGGTCGAGGAGAATTACACCGGGCACAGCCTGATGAAGGTGTTCGGCCATCAGCAGCGCGCCCGGGCGGAATTCGAGAAAAGCAATCGTTCCCTCAGCGACAATGCCTTCCGCGCGCAGTTCCTGGCGGGCGTGATCCAGCCCGCGATCATGGCGGTCGGCAACCTTGCCTATATCTCGGTCGTGATCGGCGGAGGCTTGCGCGTGGCGAGCGGAGCGATGACGATCGGCGCGCTGCAATCCTTCATCCAATATGTCCGTCAGCTCAACCAGCCGATGTCACAGATTTCGGGAATGGCGGCGATCGTCCAGTCGGCGGCGGCCTCGGCCGAGCGGATCTTCGAACTGCTCGATGCCCCCGAGCTGAGCCCCGAGCCGGCGCAACCCGCGGACGTCGCCAGGCCGCGCGGTCATATCAGGTTCGAGCATGTTCGCTTCCGCTACGATCCGGCGCGGCCGCTGTTCGAGGATGTCAGCCTGGAAGCGCTGCCCGGCCAGACCATCGCGATCGTCGGTCCCACCGGTGCGGGCAAGACGACGCTCGTCAACCTGCTGATGCGCTTCTACGAGATCGATGGCGGCACGATCCGCTTCGACGGTATCGACATCGCCACCATGGCGCGCGAGGGGCTGCGCCGCCATTTCGGCATGGTATTGCAGGATGCCTGGCTGTTCGGGGGCAGCGTCCGCGATAATATCGCCTATGGCCGGACCGATGCGACCGAAGCGGAGATCATGGAGGCGGCGCGCGCCTGCCACGTCGACGATTTCGTCCGGGCGCTGCCGCAGGGCTATGACACGGTGCTCGACGAAAATGGCAGCGGGCTCAGTCTGGGCCAGCGCCAGCTGCTGACGATCGCGCGTGCGTTCATTGCCAAGCCGGTGGTGCTGATCCTCGACGAGGCGACGAGCTCGGTCGACACGCGCACCGAAGTGCTGGTGCAGCGCGCGATGGCGCTGCTGCGCACCGGTCGCACCAGCTTCGTGATTGCGCACCGCCTCTCGACGATCCGCGACGCGGACCTGATCGTCTATATGGAGAACGGCAACGTCGTCGAGCAGGGCACCCACGAAGACCTGATCGCACGGAAAGGCCATTACTGGCAGCTCGACCAGTCGCAATTGCCGAGCGAAACCGCGCCCGACACGCGCGGGTCGTAGCGCCTGATAGGCGGTTCAGCCCACCCCCAGGAGTCGCGCTGCCTGTGCCCGCGCCTCATCGGTAACCTCCGCTCCCGACAGCATCCGCGCAATCTCCTCGCGGCGCGCCCCCTGATCGAGCACGTGGACGCCGGTGCGCGCGACGATGCCGTCGGAACGCTTGGCGATCAGCCAATGGCGCGCGGCACGCGCTGCGACCTGTGGGCTGTGGGTGACGACCAGGATCTGCGCCCGCGCGGCCAGCCGTGCGAGTCGATCGCCGATCGCCGCCGCCACCGCGCCGCCGACGCCGCGATCGACCTCGTCGAAGATCATCGTCCCGGCGCCGCCTTCCTCTGCCAGCGCGACCTTGAGCGCGAGGATGAAGCGCGACAATTCGCCGCCGCTGGCGATCTTGACCAACGGTGCAAACGGCGCGCCGGGGTTGGTCGAGATCTCGAACTCGACCCGATCGCGCCCGGCCGGACCCCATTGGGCCTCGGGCAGCGCCTCGATCACGGTGCGGAAGCGGGCAGTGTCGAGTTTGAGCGGTGCGAGTTCAATGGCGACCGCGGCGTCGAGCCGCCTTGCGGCGGCTTGGCGCGAGGAAGACAGGGCGGCGGCCGCTGCATCGTAAGATGCTCGCGCCGCAGCGGCCTGTTTCTCCAGCGCCGCAAGGCCGGCACCGCCGGCCTCGATTCGCCCTAGCCGGCCCGCCAGCTCCTGCGCCAGCGCGGCGAGCGCGTCCGGCTCGACGCGATGCTTGCGGGCGAGCGCGCGCAGATCGAACAGGCGCGTTTCCATCGCTTCCAGCCTGGCCGGGTCGAAGGCGAAGGCCTCGCCTGCTTCGGCGAGCCGATCCTCGGCCTCCGATGCCTCGTTGACCGCACGATCGATCGCCGCCAGCGCCTGTGCCAGCGTATCATGTTCGGATGCCAGCCGGTCGAGCCGCCGCGCGGCCTGCCGGAGCAGCGCGAGCGCGCCTTCCGATCCTTCGAGTTGCTCGGTCACCGCCGCCAGTTCCCCCGCCAGCCGCGCGCCCTTCTGCATCGTCGCGCGCGCCTCGGCCAGCATCGCTTCCTCGCCGGGCTCAGGCGCGAACGCAGTCAGTTCGGCGACTGCATGCTCGAGCCACTCGCGATCGCGATCGGCTTCCTCCAGTTCGGTCGCGGCCTGGTCGAGCCGGCTTTCGGCATCGCGCCAGCGTTCATGGAGCGCGGCGACCGATGCCGTGTCCAGTCGGCCGAACGCATCGAGCAAGGCGCGATGCCCACGCGGATTGAGCAGCCCGCGATCGTCATGCTGACCATGGATCTCGACGAGGCTCGTACCGAGCAGCCGCAGCAGCCCGGCCGAGGCCGCCTGATTGTTGACATAGGCCCGGCTGCCACCATCGGCGCGGACCTGCCGGCGGATCACGAGGGGTTCGCCCGGATCCGCATCGAGCCCGCCTTCGGCAAGAATGGCAAAGGCGGCGTGATCGGGCGGCAGATCGAAACTCGCGGTAACCCCCGCGTGCATGGCGCCCTGGCGGACGAGGCCGGCATCCGCGCGCGCGCCGAGCGCAAGGCCGAGCGCATCGAGCAGGATCGATTTGCCCGCCCCGGTCTCGCCCGTAAGCGCGCCGAGGCCGGGGCCGAATTCCAGATCGAGCGCCTCGATCAGAACGACGTCGCGAATGGCGAGCGCGGTGAGCATCATCTGCTCTCTAGGCGACCCGTTTTACTTCGTCATCCCCGCGTGGAAGCCGATCAGCTCGGCTTGAGATCGGGATCCTTCTTCTGGATCAGCTCGTAGGCATGCTTGTACCAGTCGCTGCCGGGATAATTGGCGCCCAGCACCGCGGTCGAGCGGCGCGCTTCGTCGAGTATGCCCAGTTCCAGATAGCTTTCGGTCAGCCGCATCAGCGCCTCGGGCACATGGCTGGTTGTCTGATAGGTATCGATCACCTTGCGGAAGCGGATGACCGAGGCGAGCCAATCGTGGCGACGCTGATAGAAGCGCCCGACCTCCATTTCCTTGCCGGCAAGGTGATCGTTGATCAGATCGGTCTTGAGGCGTGCATCGGTGGCGTAGCGCGAATCGGGATAACGGCGGATCACCTCGCCCATCGCATCCAGCGCCTGCAGGCTGATCTTCTGGTCGCGGTTCACGTCGCCGATCTGCTCGTAATAATCGACTGCGACGAGATAGAGCGCGTAGGGGGCATCCTTGTTGCCCGGGTGGATCGACAGGAAGCGCTGCGCCGCCTGGATCGAATCGGGATAATTATGCGACATGTAATAGCTGAACGCGCTCATCAGCTGTGCGCGGCGCGCCCACACCGAATAAGGATGCTGGCGCTCGACCTCGTCGAACAGAGCGGCGGCTTCGGCGAAACGGCGCTGGTCGAGCCGGTCCTTGGCGGCATTGTAGAGCGTGTCGACGTCGCGTGCGACGTAGCGATTATTCTCCTTTCCCTTCTTGGCGCCGCTGACGCTCGAACATCCGGCCAGCGGAAGAGCCAGAGCGATGGCGGCGAGAAGAACGGAGGAGCGAACCCGGGAAAAGCGCATAGCGCGCGGCCTTAGCCGAGGAGGCGGAACGGCGCAAAGCGTAATGCGGTGGGGCGAAACAGGCTTCACCCCACCCGCGGCTTCTGCACCGCGCCGGCCCGATAGCTGCCCTGCATCTGCAGCATCCAGCCGGGATATTCGGGCGGCAGCTTGCTCGCGTCGCCCAATTGCGCGAGCTCGTCGCCGGTCAGGCTGACGTCGCACGCCGCGATATTGTCGGTGAGCTGGTCGAGCCTTTTGGCGCCGATGATCACGCTGCTGACGACCGGCTGGTGGAGCAGCCACGACAGCGCGATCTGCGCCACCGTGACGCCGCGGCTCTCCGCCATCGGGCGCATCAGATCGATCAGGTCGAATGCGCGATCCTTGTCGACCGGGGGAAAGTCGAAATTGGCGCGACGGCCCTGGCCCTCGCCCGCGCGGCTATATTTCCCTGACAGCAATCCGCCGGCGAGCGGGCTCCACACCATCAGGCCGACCTGTTCGGACTGCATCATCGGCACCAGTTCGCGCTCCAGATCGCGCCCGGCGACGGTGTAATAAGCCTGCAGGCTCTCGAACCGGGCGAGGTTCAGCCGCTCCGAAATCCCCAGCGCCTTCATGATCGCCCAGGCCGACCAGTTGGAGACGCCGACATAGCGCACCAGCCCCCGGCTCACGAGATTGTCGAGCGCGCGCACCGTCTCCTCGATCGGCGTCAGCACGTCAAAGCCGTGGATCTGGTAGAGATCGATATGGTCAAGCTGGAGCCGTTCGAGGCTCGCCTCGACCGCCGCCATGATGTGGAAGCGCGACGCGCCCTTGCTGTTGGGCGCATCGCCCATCGTGCCCATCGCCTTGGTCGCGACCACCACCTCGTCGCGCTTGAGCCCGAGATTGCGCAGCGACTGGCCGAGAATCTGCTCGGACTTGCCGAGCGAATAGACGTTGGCGGTGTCGAAGAAGTTGATGCCCGCATCGAACGACGCCTTGACGATCTCGTCGGCGGCCCCCTGGCCCAGTCCTGCGATATCCTTGAAGCGGCCCTCGCTCTCGCCGAAGGTCATCGTGCCGAGGCACAGTTCGGACACGAGCAGGCCGGTACGGCCGAGACGATTATAGCGCATGGGAAGCCTCTCCAGGGCGGGGATTCGGTTGTGCCCTATCTAATCGCGGATGCAACGACCCGCCAGCGCGATCAGGCGACGGCTTGCTCTTGCAGGACGAAGCGATCACCATCGCCTTCATGCAGCCTGTCGAAACTGCCCCCGCTTCCACGCCGCGCATGGTGACCCTGCCTGCCCGGCCCGAGCCGCTCAGGGTCGCCGCCGATCAGACCGCGGTCGTCGTGATCGACATGCAGAATGCCTATGCTTCGCCCGGCGGCTATGTCGATCTGGCGGGGTTCGACATCGAAGGAGCTGCCGGCGCGATCGGTCAGATCGCCAAGGTGCTCGAAACCGCGCGCGCGGCGGGCGTGCAGGTGATCTACCTGCAGAATGGCTGGGATCCGGATTATGTCGAGGCGGGCGGGCCAGGATCGCCCAATTGGCACAAGTCCAATGCGCTCAAGACGATGCGTGCGCGGCCCGATCTCAAGGGGCAACTGCTGGCGCGCGGCGGCTGGGATTATGAACTGGTCGATGCGCTCAAGCCGCAGCCGGGCGACATTCGCCTCCACAAGACGCGCTATTCGGCCTTCTTCAACTCGCAGCTCGATTCGACGCTCCGCGCGCGCGGTATCCGCAACCTCGTCTTCGTCGGCATCGCCACGAACGTCTGCGTCGAAAGCACGCTGCGCGACGGTTTCCACCTCGAATATTTCGGGGTGATGCTGGAGGATGCGACCCACCATCTCGGCCCCGATTTCATGCAGGCGGCGACGGTCTACAATGTCGAGAAATTCTTCGGCTGGGTTTCGACCGTGGCCGATTTCTGCGGCAGCTTCGGGCAGATTCCCAGGGAGTAGGTAAATGCCGTTCGAACCGATCAACCCGCCGCAATTCCCGACCCCGATCGCGCCTTATTCGGCCGCCGCGAAGGCGGGGGACACGGTCTATGTCTCTGGCGTGCTGGCGCTGGGCGAGGGTGGGGTGGTGCTCCATGTCGGTGACGTGGCGGCGCAGACGCGGCATGTGCTCGACGTCATCAAGGTCACGCTGGAGGCGGCGGGCGCGACGCTGGAGGATGTGGCGATGAACCATATCTTCCTGAAGGATCTGGTCGATTATGCCGCCTTCAATCAGGTCTATGCCGAATATTTTCCGGGCGCGAAGCCGGCGCGCTACTGCATCAAGTGCGAACTGGTGAAGCCGGATTGCCTGGTCGAGATCGCCTCGGTGGCGCACATCGGATGAGGGGTGACCTGAAGATCCTCCCCGGCACGGGGAGGGGGACCATTTCGCAGAAATGGTGGAGGGGGCCCACCGCAAGCGAATCCCTTGCCGGGGGGGCTCCACCACGCCGCTGCGCGTCGCGGTCCCCCTCCCCGTGCCGGGAGAATCTTTAGGTGCCGCTCGCCTCGGGTCTTTACTATGAACTCCACGGGCCCGCCGGTGCGCCGGTGGTGATCATGTCGCCCGGGCTCGGCGGCTCGGGCAATTACTGGAAACCCAACCTCGATGTATTGACCCGCGATCACCAGGTGGTGCTCTACGATCACCGCGGGACCGGGCGCAGCGATCGCACTTTGTCCGAACCCGTCACCGTCGAGGCGTGGGTCGACGACCTTCTGATCCTGATCGACGCGATCGGTGCCGCAAAGGCCAGCGTGATCGGCCACGCCGCCGGCGGCGTCGCCGGCCTCGCGCTCGCGCTCAAGGCACCCGAGCGGCTCGACAAATTGATCGTCGTCAACGGCTGGTCGAAGCTCGATCCGCATTTCGCGCGCTGTTTCGCCGCGCGGTTGCACCTGCTGCGCGACAGCGGGGTCGAGGCCTATGTCGCCGCACAGCCGATCTTCCTCTACCCGGCCGCCTGGATCTCGCGCCACAGCCTCGCGATCGATGCCGAAGCCGCAGCCCATGTCGCGCATTTCCCGGCGATCGCGACGGTCGAAAGCCGGATCGCCGCGTTGCGGGCCTTTGATATCGATGCGCAGCTCGGCGCCATCACCGTGCCGACGCTTGCCTTGGCGGCGGGGGACGACATGCTCGTGCCGGCTTTCTGTTCGGAGCATCTTGCCGCGCATATCCCAGGCGCGACGCTGGCGATGATGGCGTGGGGCGGGCATGCCTGCAACGTCACCGATCCCGCCGGTTTCGCCGCCCCCGTGATCAAATTTCTGCGGAGCTGAATGATATGCAGGTCGGTGTCTTCGTCCCCATCAACAACAATGGCTGGCTGATCTCGAAGAACGCGCCGCAATATCTGCCGTCGTTCGATCTCAACAAGGAGATCGCGCTGCGCGCCGAGAAATACGGGCTCGATTTCCTGCTCTCGATGATCAAGCTGCGCGGCTTCGGCGGGGCGACCGAATTCTGGGAATATGGGCTGGAGAGCTTCACCCTGATGGCGGGCCTCGCCGCCGTCACCGAGAAGATCAAGATCTACGCCACCTGCCCGACATTGATCATCCCGCCGGCCTTCGCGGCACGGATGTGCAACACGATCGATTCGATCAGCCATGGGCGCTTCGGGCTCAATCTGATCACCGGCTGGCAGAAGCCCGAATATAGCCAGATGGGGCTGTGGCCCGGCGACGAGCATTTCCGCAACCGCTACCAGATGCTCGACGAATATGCCGGCATATTGCGCGAGTTGTGGGAGACCGGACGAAGCGATTTCAAGGGCACCTATTACCAGATGGACGATTGCCTGGTGCGGCCCAAGCCTGGCGGCGACATGAAGATCATCTGCGCCGGCTCGTCCGACGATGGTTTGGCCTTCTCGGCCAAGTGGGCGGATTATGCCTTCTGCCTGGGCAAGGGGGTCAACACGCCCAAGGCCTTTGCGTTCAACAACGAACGCCTCGCCTCCGCCACCGCCAAGACCGGGCGCGATGTATCGGTATTCGTGCTCGTGATGGTGATTGCGGACGAGACCGACGAGGCGGCGATGGCCAAGTGGCGGAGCTACAATGACGGCGTCGATATGGAAGCGATCGCGTGGCTGATGAACCAGGGCGCCGCCGACAAGTATAATACTACCACCAATGTCCGCCAGCTGGCTGCACCCGAGGGCGCCGTGAACATCAACATGGGTACGCTCGTCGGCAGCTACGAGAGCGTGGCGCGGATGCTTGACGAGATGGCCGAGGTGCCGAACACCGGCGGCGTGCTGCTCACCTTCGACGATTTCATCGAGGGCGTGGAGATGTTCGGAACGCGCATCCAGCCGCTGATGAAGAGCCGGTCAGCCTCAAAGTAGCGGGCTGACCAATCGCGCTGTCGCCTCGCCGATGCGGCGCAGTCGCCCGCGCTGCTGCCAACGGTCGAGATCGAGCCGTTCGCCGCGGGCCAGATAGCCGCGCTGGATCTCTTCCAGCCGGGCGATACTGTCGGGATCGAACAGAAGCAGGCTCACTTCCTCGTTGAGCTGGAATGAGCGGATGTCGACATTGCTCGATCCGGCGATGCCGAGCCGCCCGTCGATGCTCACATTCTTCGCGTGGAGGAGTTCGTCGGGATAGCGGAAGATGCGCACCCCGCACCGCATCAATTCAAGATAATAGGAGGATTGGGCGAGGTTCACCAAGCGCTGGTCGACCACCTTCGACACCACCAGATCGATCTCGACCCCACGCACCACGGCGGTTCGCATCGCGGCGAGCAGATCGTCGTCGGGGATCAGGTAGGGGGTCACGATGATCGCGCGCCGGCGTGCCTCGTGGATTTGCCAGACGAGCAAGGTCTCGAAGCCATGCAGCGCGAAATCGGCGCCGCTCGGCAGCAACTGGGCGACCGCCGATCCCGTCGGAGCGGCGATCGCCGGCGCGCTATCGAGCATCTCTTCGGTTTCGAGAAACCAGTCGCCGATGAAAACACTCTCCATCTCGGCCACGATCGGCCCGGTCGTGCGCGCGACAAGCTCGCGGTTGACCACGCCGGGCCGGAAATCGCGCGCGACGATGTTCTGCGAGCCGGCATAGCCGATGCGTCCGTCGATCAGGAACAATTTGCGATGGTTGCGCATGTCGCGTCGCGTGCGGCCGCGCAGCAGGCGGAAGGGCAGGGCCGCGCGCGTCTCGACCTTCGCCTCGGCCAATCGCCGCATGGTACCGCGCACCCACGGTCGCGATCCGACCGGATCGAGGATGACGTGGGTTTCGACCCCGCGCTGTACGGCGCGGGCGAGCGCATCGATTACCCGGCAGCCGACATCGTCGTCGGCGAAGATGTATGCCAGCAGACGGACGTGGAGCTGCGCACCATCGATATCCTCGATCAGCCGGTCGATCACCCCGTCATAATCGTCGATCAGTTCGATCTGGTTGCCACCCACGGCCGGGAGGCGGCCGAGCCGTGCGGTCAGATCGGCGATCTCCCATTCGGTCGGTGCGAGCGAAACGGGGGCTTCTGCGGTCAGGCGGCGCGTGGTTTCGGCGATGAAGGGGTGTATTTTTGCGAAGCGCTCGCGCCGCCAGCTCGGGAAGCGCGGTCGACCGATCAGGAAGAACAGGACGATGCCGGGAACGGGCAGGAAGAAGATCAGCAGCAGCCAGCTCCGCACGGCCGCCGGTGACCGCCGCCACGGTAAAACCGCCAGCGCGGCGATCCGTACCACCCATTCGATGATGTAGTAGATCTGGCCATAGCTGGGGGCGAGTTGGGCGAGCAGACTGTGCATCGCCACTCTTCGTAGAGACAGGACGGCGGCAGGGAAACCGCTCTTCCGCCCCTTCGAAATGATCGAACGACTTTCGGAGCGGCGCTCCCGTCGAAGAGCGGTTGACCGACTCTTCGTTGCAGCGCAGCATCGGCATATGGCCACTCCTCCACCCGTCGCCCAACACTCCGACATGCGCTTCCTGGGGAGGCTGCTCGGGGACGTGATCCGCGCTTACGACGGGGAGGCGATGTTCCGGCGGATCGAATATGTCCGCTCCGCCTCGGTCGATCGCGCGCGCGGCGCCAGCGTCGGCGAAACGGATGCCGGGCTGGCTGCGCTCGGGCTGGACGACGTGATCGCTTTCACGCGCGGTTTCATGCTCTTCTCGATGCTCGCCAATCTGGTCGAGGATCGGCAGGGCGTCGCCGCCGAGCCGGGTGCCGATGTCGCAGCGGCGATCGCGCAGCTCGACAAGGAGGGCGTCGATCGCGCGCAGGTGATGGACCTGCTCGATCATGGCCTGATCGTGCCCGTGCTGACCGCGCACCCGACCGAAGTGCGGCGCAAGAGCATGATCGATCACCGCAATCGCATCGCCGAATTGATGGAGCGGCGCGACGGCAGCAATGTCGAGACGCCGGAAGGCGATCTGGTCGACGAGGCGATCTACCGCCAGATCGCCCTGCTCTGGCAGACGCGTCCGCTGCGGCGCGAACGGCTGTTCGTGAAGGACGAGATCGAGACCGCTTTGTCCTATCTCAGCGATATCTTCCTGCCCGTATTGCCCGCGCTCTACGCGCGCTGGGAACGGGTGCTGGGCGCGCGTCCGAAAAGCTTCCTGCGTGCGGGCAGCTGGATCGGTGGCGATCGCGACGGCAATCCGTTCGTCGTCGCCGAGGCACTCAAATATGCGACCGGGCGCGCGGCCGAGACGGTCTTGGGCCATTATCTCGCCCGGATCCATGCGCTCGGCGCCGAGCTTTCGATCTCCAGCGAATTCGCTCCCGTCAGCGACGAGATCGGTGCGCTGGCCGAAGCAGGCAAGGATGCTTCGCCGGCGCGGGCCGACGAACCCTATCGCCGCGCGCTCACCGGCATCTATGCGCGCCTCGCCGCCACCTATCGCGATATCGTCGGCAAGGCTCCGCCGCGCCCGGCCGATCATGTCGCCGATCCTTACGCGAGCCCGCGCGACTTCCGGCGTGATCTCGCCACGCTCGCCAAGGGGCTGGCGGAGGGCGGCGGCGGGGCGCTTGCGTCGGGCGGCGCGCTCGGGCGCCTGATCCGCGCGGTCGAGACGTTCGGCTTCCACCTCGCCACGCTCGATCTGCGCCAGAACGCCGATGTCCACGAGCGCGTGATCGCCGATCTGCTCAAGGTGGCCGGCGTCGAGCCCGATTATCTTGGGCTGGCCGAAGAGGATCGCGTCGCGCTGCTGCGGCGTGAACTGTCCAACGCGCGCCCGCTGGCCAGCGCTTTCGCCGAATATTCCGAAGAGACCCAATCGGAACTTGCGATCGCGCGGGCCGCGGCGACGGCGCACGCCCGATATGGTCGCGAAGTGATCACCGCCTACATCATCTCCAAGGCGGCGACGGTATCCGACATGCTGGAGGTGATGATCCTGCTCAAGGAGGCCGGCCTGTACCGGCCGGGCAATCCGCCTTCGTGCGAGATCATGGTCGTGCCCCTGTTCGAGACGATCGAGGATCTCGAACGCGGCCCCGACGTGATGACTGCCTATTTCGCTTTGCCCGAGATCGCCGCGATCACCACCGCGCGCGGTTATCAGGAGGTCATGGTCGGCTACTCGGACTCGAATAAGGATGGCGGTTATCTCACTTCGGTCTGGAGCCTGCATCAGGCGAGCCGGGCGCTGAAGCCGGTGTTCGAGCAAGCCGGCGCCGCGATGCAACTGTTCCATGGCCGCGGCGGCGCGGTCGGGCGCGGAGGCGGTTCGTCCTTCGCCGCGATCCGCGCGCAGCCGACCGGCACCGTCCAGGGCCGCATCCGCATCACCGAACAGGGAGAGGTCATCGCCGCCAAATATGGCACGGTGGACGCGGCCAAGATCAACCTTGAGGCGATCACCGCCGCCACCTTGCTCGCCGGCCTCGAGGCGCCCGAGGTCGAGGATGCGGATCGCGCGCGTTTTGTCGACGCGATGGTGGAATTGTCGGCGACGGCGTTCAAATCCTATCGCGGGCTGGTCTACGATACCGAAGGCTTCCGCCGCTTCTTCCGCCAATTCACCCCGATCGCGGAGATTTCGGGGCTTAAGATCGGGTCGCGCCCCGCCAGCCGGACCAAATCCGATCGGATCGAGGACCTGCGCGCGATCCCATGGGTGTTCTCGTGGGCGCAGACGCGGGTGATGCTGCCCGGCTGGTACGGGGTCGGCCATGCGCTCGATGCGTTCGCCGACAAGGGCCTGCTGCGCGCGATGGTGCAAGGCTGGCCCTTCTTCCAGGCGACGATCGCCAATCTGGAGATGGTGCTCGCCAAATCGGACATGGCGATCGCCGAGCGCTATCTGGCGCTGGTCGAGGATCGGGACGCGGGCAACGCGATCTTCGATCGCATCCGCGCGGGCTGGTACCAGACCTGCGAGGGGGTGCTCGCCGCCACAGGCGAGTCGCGGCTGCTCGAAAACAATCCGCAGCTCGATGCGTCGGTGCGGTTGCGCCTTCCCTATATCGAGCCGCTCAACCTGCTCCAGATCGAGCTTATCCGTCGCTATCGCGGTGGCGAGACCGATCCGCGCGTCGCCGATGGGATCCAACTCTCGATCAACGCCATCGCCACCGCGCTGCGCAACAGCGGCTGATCAATTGTTCAACGTGCTGTTAAGCAAGATTTAAATCATTACGGGCAGAGCCAATCCATTGGATTTGGGGGGGCTCCCCGGGGGTGAGAATGGGAGATTGGAGGGCACTCCGCCGCCGGCTTCGGCTGGCCGGCGGGACCGGGGTCCTGTTCTTGCTGGTCGCCATATTGAGCGAGTTGGCTCGCCGCTCCAGCGGGCTGCAGGCGATCTGGCCGTGCAATGCGCTGCTGCTGGGTATCCTGATCGCGCGGAGGCGCTCGTGGCGGGATATGGGCGCGATCGTCGCTGGCGGGTTGGTCGGTAGCCTGGCCTTCCATCTCGGGCGTGGCGACCCCGCGATGATCACCGTGCTGTTCTGTGTCGCCAATCTCGTCGAAGGGCTGCTCGCGTTATTGGTGCTGCGGCGCCTGTGCCGGCCGGGCGAGTTGTTCGATCGGGTGAGCGACGTGCTCGCCCTGGTCTTCGCGGCGGTGGTATCGACATTGGTCTCGGCGTCGATAGGCGGCTTCGCGCTGGCCATGCTGGACCGGACCGATTTCGCCGCCGGCTTCGGCCAATGGTATGTCACGGGCGTATTGAGCCAGCTCGTCATCGCGCCGGTGGTCGTGATCTTGGCGCAAATCCGCGATCGCCGCCGCATGCGCAGGATGGCGGCGCAGCCAATCGCCGAACTGATCCTCGTGCTTGGATCGGTCGCTATGGTCACGGCGGCGATCTTTATCTGGAGCGCGCTGCCTTTGCTCTTTCTCATCACGCCGATGGTCCTGTTCGCGACATTCCGGCTGCGGGCCTTGGGCGCAGTGGCTGCGGTCGGCATCGTCGCGGTCATCGCTGGCTATGCGTCCGAGCTCGGTTATGGCCCGATCTTGGCGGCCTCGCCGGATCCGGCAACCCGGTCCTTGCTGCTTCAGCTGTTCGTCGCCTGTTGCTTCCTTACGGCCTTGCCCGTCGCGGCGATGCTGACCGAGCATGATCTGCGCGCCGAACAGGCGCGCCAGATGGGCGATCGCTTCAAGGCGGTGGTCGAGAATATCGGCGAGGTGATCTTCCGCGTCGATCGCAACGGCCGCTGGGCCTATCTCAATCCCGCGTGGGAGGCGCTGACCGGCTTCGCGCTCGCCGATAGTCTTGGCACCGGCTGGCTCGATCGCGTCGGGGCGACCGACCGGACGGAGCTCGACGATCGCCTGCAATCGATGCTGGCGGGCGGGGATACGGGCGCCCGCCAGGTCGTGCAGTTCGGAACCGCCGCCGGTGTGCGCTGGATGGAGGTGTATTTCCAGGGCCTGCGTGATCCGGACGGAGTGGTGTTGGGGGCGACCGGTACGCTGCGCGATATCGACGATCGCAAGCGGCTCGAGCAGCATGTCATGACCGCCAAGCGCCGAGCCGAGCAGCGCGCGCGTGAGGCGACCCAGCTAGCCTCGACCGATGAGTTGACCGGCATCGCCAACCGTCGCGCCTTCATGCGCCAGCTCGATCGCGAGACGGCGGGCGCGGCCGAATTTGGCTGGCCGCTCGCGGTGGCGATGTTCGATGTCGATCATTTCAAGCGGGTCAATGATCGCCACGGCCATCCGGTCGGTGACAAGGTGCTGCAGCTGATCGCGGCGCGCGCCGTAGCCGCGGTGCGCGGTGGAGATCTGGTCGGGCGTCTGGGCGGGGAGGAGTTCGGTATCCTCATGCCTGGCGCTACGGCCGAGGATGCGCGGATGGTCGCCGAGCGGGTCCGCCTGGCGATCGAAATGCCGCGCATCGGCGATCGCGATCTGCCCGCCGTGACCGTCAGCATCGGCATCGCTGCCCGCGAGGATCAGCGAGACTCGGCGCAGCTGCTCGCCGTCGCCGATGCCGCACTGTATGCCGCCAAGGGAGCGGGGCGTAACCGGGTTCAGCTCGCCGCCTGACCCGGGCTTGGGAAAGTTCGTTATTTCCACGTCTTCCGCCTGAGGCGAACAGAGGATAAGTTGGCGCCATGAGTGGGGGCGAGACGGGTCAGGAACCGAAGGTCGACCCCTGCGCCGTGCCGCCATTGCCGGCCGGCAGTGCCGTCGGGGTGTTGATCGCGGCGCGCGACTGGTCGGCTACGCCACTCGGCCCGATCGAAGCCTGGCCGTCCAGCCTGCGTTGCGCGGTCAGCTTGCTGCTCGAGGCGCCGGTGCCGATGATCCTCTTCTGGGGTCTGGAACATATCGCGCTCTACAATGACGCTTATGCCGGTGCGATCGGCGATCGCCATCCCGCCTCGCTGGGTGCCCGAGCACGCGACCGCTGGGCGCATATCTGGCATCAGATGGGGCCTCCGCTGACCCAGGCCTTCACCACCGGCGAGGCGATGTCGCGGCGCGACCAGAGCTTGATGGCGATCCGCGGCGGCGTGCCGACCGAAACCTTCTTCGACATCAGTTTCTCCGCGGTGCGCGAAGCCGATGGATCGATCGGCGGCGTGCTGGCGATCGCTTACGAGACCAGCGATCGGGTGCGCGCTACCCGCGCGGCGACTGCCGAGCGTGAGCGCCTGTCGCAGATGTTCGAACAGGCGCCGAGCTTCATGGCGCTGCTGCGTGAACCGGGTCACGTGATCGAGCTCGCCAATGCCGGCTATCAGCAGCTTACCGACAATCGTGCCGTCGTCGGCATGCCGATCGCCGAGGCTCTCCCGGAAATTGCCGAGCAGGGTTTCATCGCGCTGCTCGATCGCGTCGCTGAAAGCGGTGCGCCCTATCGCGGCCATTCGGTGCCCGTCGCCCTGCGGCATTCGGACGGCAGCGACGGACAGTTCCTGCTCGATTTCGTCTATCAGCCGGTGTTCGATGAGGATGGTCAGGTCTCGGGCATCTTCGTCGAAGGCATAGACGTGACCGAACGCGTGCGGACGCAGGAAAGGCTTGCGCTCAGCGAGAATGCTCTGCGGCTGGCGATCGAGGTTGCCGAGATCGGCACGTGGGATTATGATCTGGTCAACGATACGCTTGCCTGGGACGACCAGACCAAGGCGATGTTCGGCATGTCGCCGACAGTGAACTCGACGATCCAGGAATTTTACGACGGGCTTCATCCCGATGATCGGGACGCCACGACCCGCGCCTTCGCCGCGGCGCTCGATCCGGCGATACGCGCCACCTACGATGTCGAATATCGCACGGTCGGCAAGGAGGATGGCCGCGTCCGCTGGGTCGCCGCCAAGGGGCGTGGTCTGTTCGATGCCGAGGGCGTCTGCGTCCGCGCGATCGGCACCGCACTCGATATCACCGCGCGCAAGCTCGCCCAGGAGGCCTTGCGTGAAAGCGAGCAGCGTTTCCGCACTATCGCCGATTCGGCCCCGGCGCTGATCTGGTTGTGCGACGAGACCGGCCAACTGGTCTTTGCCAACCAATGGCATGAGGAAACGTTCGGGGTGCCGGCGCGCGAGTTGCTTGGTGGCGGCTGGCAGGCGATTCTGCATCCTGACGACGTCGAGAGCTTCTGCTCCGATTTCGATAACGCCTTCGCCATTCGCGCTCCGTTCAGCCGCGATGTACGGGTGATCGACCGGCGCGGCGTGACGCGCTGGCTGCATAGCGAGGCGCGCCCGCGCCATGCCGAGGGCCGGTTCGTCGGCTATGTCGGGTGCGACGTCGATATCACCGAGGTCCATCGCGTGTCCGAGCAACTCGAGCGCGGTATCGCCGAGCGCACCGGGGAGTTGGCCGCCACCAACCGCCAGCTTTCCACCCAGATCGAGGAGCGCGAGCGGGTCGAAGCGACCTTGCGCCAGATGCAGCGGCTCGAGGCGATCGGGCAGCTTACCTCGGGCGTCGCCCATGACTTCAACAATCTGCTGACGGTCGTGCTCGGCAATATCGACATGATCGCCCGGGTCGCACCCGACGGCCCGCTCGACGAGCGGTCGATCAAGCGTCTTTCCTACATCCGTGCGGCCGCTGAGCGCGGCGCGACCCTGACCGCGCAATTGCTCGCTTTCTCACGCCGCCAGCGGCTTGAGGCACGGCCGGTCGACCTCAACGATACCGTCGCCGGCATGCGCGATCTCATGCAGAGCTCGATGGGCGGATCGGTGCGCATGGAAATCGATCTCCAGTCCGAATTGTGGCCGGCGATGGTCGACCCCACCCAGATCGAGCTGATCATTCTCAACCTCGCGATCAATGCCCGTGATGCGATGGCGGTGGGCGGCGCGCTGACGGTCGCGACCGGCAATGTCGTACTGGGCGAGCCGGCCTACCCCGAGGAGCCGGCGCCGGGCGAATATGTCATGATCGCTGTCGCCGACAGCGGCACCGGCATGACCCCCGAAGTGCGCGCCAAGGCCTTCGAGCCCTTTTTCACCACCAAGGAGGTCGGCAAGGGATCGGGGCTGGGGCTGGCGCAGGTCTTCGGCTTCGCCAAGCAATCGGGTGGCGGGGTCGCGATCGAAACCGAATTGGGCGTCGGCACCACCGTGCGCGTCTATCTGCCGCGCGCGGTCGAACGGCGCAGCATGCCCCGGCCGGTCGATCAGCCGCACGATCGCGCCCGCGCCGCCGACGCCAGCGGCAAGCGCATCCTGCTGGTCGACGACGATCAGCCGGTGCGCGAGGTGACCGCCAACATGCTGCGCGCGATGGGCGCCGACGTGATCGAGCGCGACAGCGGCGGCGCGGCGCTGGAGCTGGTCGAACGCGAGGATGGCGCGTTCGACCTGATGGTGGTCGATTTCGCGATGCCGGGGATGAACGGGGCAGAGTTGGTGGCCGCGGTGGGTGCGCGCTGGCCCGATCTGCCGGCTCTGTTCGTGACCGGCTATGCCGATCTGACCGCGATCGCGAACGTAAGCGCCGATCGGATCGTCCAGAAGCCGTTCCGGCGCGACGAGCTTCAGCGCAAGGCGGTGCGGTTGCTGGCGAAGGCATAGCCGGGAGAGGCTATTCTTCCTCCGGATAGGGCCCTTTTCCGCCCTCCGTGATGAACTTCGTGACCCGTGCATCCAGCACCGGCAACGGCACCGATCCCAGCGCCAGCACCATGTCGTGAAACGCCCGGATATTGAACTTCGGTCCGAGCGCGGCTTCGGCGCGCGCTCGTGCATGCCGGATCGCCATCTCGCCGAGATAGTAGGACAGAGCCTGGCCCGGCCAGCTGATATAGCGATCGACCTCGGTCTCGATTTCGTGTTGCGACAAGGCAGTGTTGTCGTGGAGGAAGGCGATCGCCCGATCGCGGCTCCAACCCTTGGAATGAACCCCGGTATCGACCACGAGCCGCGCCGTGCGCCACATCTGGTAGGATAGCATGCCGAATTGTTCGTAGGGTGTCTGGTAGATCCCCATCTCATCGCCCAGCCGCTCGCAATAGAGCGCCCAGCCCTCGCCGAACGCCGAGATATAGAGATTGCGGCGGAACGCCGGCTGATCCTTGTTCTCGGCCGCGAGCGGGATCTGCATCGCGTGACCGGGGGCGGATTCGTGCAGGGTCAGGGCGGGAAGCTGGAACAATGGGCGCGAGGGCAGGTCATAGGTGTTGACCAGATATTGGCCCGGCCCGCCGCGCCCGGCGGTATAGAAAGGCGCGATATCGGCGGGCACGGGGACGATCGCGAAGCGGCGGCGGGGAAGATGGCCGATCCAGGCGCCGACCTTGCCGTCGACCTGCTTGGCGATCCAGGCGGCATCCTTGAGCAGTTCGTCGGGTGACTTGGCGTAGAAGCGCGGATCGGTGCGCAGGAAGGCGAGGAAGGCCGGGAAGTCACCCTTGAACCCGCTCTCCCTCATCACCGTATCCATCTCGGCCCGGATTTTCGCGACCTCGGCCAGCCCGATCGCGTGGATCTGATCGGGCGTCTGCTCGACGGTCGCATATTCGCGGATCTGGGCCGCATACCAGGCTTTGCCGCCGGGTAGCGCCTCGGCGGCAAGCGACGCGCGGGCGTGCGGGATATAATCGTCGCGCAAGAAGGCGAGCAGGTGGCGATAGGCGGGCAAGACCTCCTCTACGATCGCCTTGCGTGCTTCGGCGCGGAGTGCGGCCTGTGTTGCCGCCGGGATCGATGCGGGCATCGTCTTGAACGGCGTATAGAGCGAACTGTCTTCGGGCGTCTTGGCGTCGAGTACCACCGCCACCGATTGTTCGCGCCCTGTCAGCGTCACCTTGGGCGGGGTGAAGCCGCGTGCCTCGCCGGCGCGCATATTGGCGATCTGATCGTCGAAATAACGCGGGACTTCGTGAAGCTGGGCGATCCAGTGGCGATAATCGCTTTCGGTCTTGTAGGTCGCGCGGGCAGTGTAGCCGAGCTCGCTCCAGAAGCTGCTGTCCGAATTGGCGGGCATCTCCCAGTTACGGAAGGTGAGCTGCGCGATCCGCGTGTCGAGTTCGTAGCGGTAGATCGCATAATCGACCTGCCCATCGTCCGAAAGCGAAGCCGGCCTGATCGCGTCGAGCTGGCGCCGGATGCCCTGCAGATAGGCGAGGCGTCCGGCTTGAGCCGCTGGTGTTACGTCGGGCAGATGGGCGCGGATCCGTTCGTCACCCTCGCCGCCGGCACCCTGCTTTTCGCGCCATGCCCATTCCTGATCGATCAGTGCCTTGAACGCCTTGTCCGCGGGGGAGGCTGCCCAGGCCGGAGCGGCGAGCGACGCGATCAAAAGCAACATGGCCGGACGGCGCATCATTTTCTCCTGGAATGGCGCCGCCAGCCTAAGCCAATCGCTTGCGGCAAGGAATCGCTTCCTTGTGTTCCTCTCCTGTTCTAGTCTCGCGGGATGGCGAGCCAGCCCAATTGCTTCGATAATGCCCCCCTGATCGCGGCCGACGTCGCGCGGGGTGTCGCGCGGCTGCTGTGGCGTCAGGATTGCGTTTCACTGTGCGAGGTGCCGCTCGGCAACGGCCGGCGTGCCGATATCATGGCGCTGGATGCCAAGGGCTGCGTCACCATCGTCGAGATCAAATGCTCGCGCGCCGATCTGCGCGGCGACATGAAGTGGCAGGACTATCTCGATTATTGCGATCGCTTCTGCTGGGCGGTGCCGGCGGGCTTCAACCTCGATCCGTTCGAGGAAGCCTATTTCCGCCCCGATATCGCCGGTTTGATCGTCGCCGATCGCTACGATGCGGAACTGTTGCGCTCACCCGCGACTCGTCCGCTCGCAGGAGCACGGCGCAAGGCCGAGACGCTGCGCTTCGCGCGGCGCGCGGCGCAGCGGGTACTGGGCTCGCTCGATCCCGGGCTGGCCGGTCTCGACTGAATTCATTTACGGCTTGGTAGGCCCCATCACGGTCGCGGGCTTTGGCTTGGCGTCGTCGAGAATCTTGAGCGCGGCGGCACCGCGCGAATCCTCAGTCGCATAATCGCGCGCATTCTTGCCGGTGACATGGTCGGCGATCTTGGGATCGGCGCCATTCTGGATCAGCGTGCGGATCGAGGCGAGATCGCGCCGCTGGACCGCGATGATCAAAGGCGTCTCGCCGCCGGTATTGGTCGTATTCACCTTGGCGCCATATTGCAGCAGCACGCGCGCCGAATCGGAATCGGACAATTGCGCGGCCGTCATCAGCGCGGTGTTGCCGTTGCGATCCTTGAGTTCGGTCTGCGCGCCGAGCGACAGCAGATAGGTGAGCCAGGTCTGGTCATGACGCTTTACGACGATGTGGAGCGCGGTCTCGCCGGTGTTGGGGTCGCGCGTGTTGAGCGCGGGCGCGCCGGGCTTGTTGAGAAACTCCATCGCCTTGGCGCCGTCCGCATCGCGCACCGCCTTGATGAAATTATAGCTGTCCGAAAACTGCGCAGGTGCCGGCGCGGCGAAAGCGAGCGCCGCAAACGCGGCAGCTGCCATCGTCCTGGAAATGCCACGCACCGAACCCATATCTTGCTCCCTGTGATCACATGTATCGCTGCAGCGCCTCCCAGGGGCGCGTCTTGTCAGCGAGCCAATAGCAAAGCATGGCTAAGCGCACCATGAACAAAGCCTTTCTCTCGCTGTGGGCGCCGCTTCTGCTGCTGGCCCCTGCCGCCTGCCATGGGCCGGTCGAGCAGCCACCGCTGGCCGGTGCGGCGATCGGCGGGCATTTCGTGCTGACCGATCAGGACGGTAAAAGGTTCGACAGCGCCAGCCTCGCCGGACGCTACCCGATCCTCTATTTCGGTTACACCTTCTGCCCGGATATCTGCCCGCTCGACATGCAGGTGCTGGGGCAAGCGCTCAAGGCGCTCGAGGCGAAGGATCCGGCGACGGCGGCTAAGGTCCAGCCGATCTTCGTCACAGTCGATCCCGAACGCGATACGCCCGCGGTGCTGAAGACCTATGTTGCCGCCTTCTCGCCCCGGCTGATGGGGCTCACGGGCAGCCCGGCCGAGATTGCCAAGGTCGCCAAGGATTATGCGATCTTCTACCAGAAGGCACCGGCCAGCGATGGCGGCACCGGCTATCTGATGAACCATTCGCGCGAGGCGTTGCTGTTCGGGCCCGACGGCAAGCCGATCGCGATGCTCCCGGTCGATGCCGACAAGGATCAGGTCGTCGCGGCGATCGAGAAATGGGTGAAATGAGCCGCTTCTGGGAGGAGAAATCCCTGGCCCAGCTCGATCGTGGCGAGTGGGAGGCCTTGTGCGACGGCTGCGGCAAATGCTGCCTGCACAAACTGGAGGACGAGGAGACGGGGGAGATTTTCCCGACCAACGTCGCCTGCCGTCTGCTCGACCGCAAGAGCGGGCAATGCAGCGACTACAAGCATCGCAAGCGCTACGTCCCCGATTGCATCCAGCTGACGCCCGCCAAGCTCGACGAGCTCGAATGGCTGCCCACGACCTGCGCCTATCGGCTGGTCGCGCACGGCGAGCCCTTGCCCGAATGGCATCACCTGATCAGCGGCAGCCGGGAAACGGTGCACGAAGCCGGCGTCTCGGTGCGCGGCTGGACCGTGTCCGAGGATGAGGCCGGCGAGCTGGAATATCACATTGTCGACCGCACCCTCTGAGCCGGTCTTCACCGGCGGCGGCCGCACGCGCGCGCTCATGGTCAAACGATCGGCGCAGGCGCGGCGCATGCGGATCGCAGTCGATCCGCGCGACGGCAGTGTCAGGTTGACCCTGCCGCGCCGCGCCGGGCTCAAGCAAGCGATGGCGTGGGCGGAAAGCCAGCGAAGCTGGATCGAGGCGGCACTGGCCGCGTTGCCCGCCCCGCAGGTCTTCGCGCCCGGCGCCAGCTTCCCGTACGAGGGCAGGATGCTGACCTTGCGGTGGACGCCCGGTCCGCGCACGATCCGGATTGAGGACGATCGCATGGTTGTCGGCGGGCCCGAGGCGCTGGCCGCCGGACGCGCGCTGCGCTGGATGCGTGCCGAAGCGGCGCGCATCCTGGAGATCGAGACGCGGATGTTCGGCGCGCGTGCGGGCGTGACGATCGGCCGGGTGCGGGTCGGTGATCCGCGCACGCGCTGGGGCAGCTGCTCGAGCAACGGCGACATCGCTTATAGCTGGCGTTTGATTCTGATGCCGCCCGCCGTGCGCGAGGCGACCGTGGCGCACGAGGTGGCGCATCGCCTGCACATGCACCACGGGCCGGAATTTCATGACGTGGTCGCGAAGCTACTGGGCCGCGATCCCAAGGCCGAGCGAGCTTGGCTCAGGGCCAATGGCGCGCAAATCCATAACGTGGGGCGAAGCGAATAGTCCGCATTCCGAGCCCCGCCCGCGGTGCAGATTCTACCGCGGCGGTCTCGCTTGCTGGCCTTGGGCCCGTAAATCGCGCAGCACGCTGTTGACCACGTCGTCATTCGCCGGCGGGCGGCGATCCGACGGTCCGCGTCGGGGTGGGCCGGCGGGCTGCGGAGCGGTCTCGTCGGGCACCGCGATCGCATCGTCATGGCCCTGTGGTGGCGGCGCGCCCTCGTCGGTTTGCGGCGGCGTCTGTTCATTGCCAAACTGCTGGTCGGGATCGCCGTAATAGGCTTCCTCGTCCGGTTCGATCTGCCATTCGGGCAGGGTCACCTGCGTGTCGAAATTCTGCACCGGCCGCGTGCGCAACGCGGCTTGCATATAAGCCGAGAAGGCCTGCGCCGGATTGCGGCCGCCTTGGAGGCCCGGGATCGGCTTGGCATCGTCGCGGCCCATCCACACCCCGGTGGTGAGGCCCGAGGAGAAGCCCAGGAACCAGCCATCCTTGTTAGATGAGGTGGTGCCGGTCTTGCCCGCGACAGGCCGGCCGATCTGCGCTGCGCGCGCCGTGCCGGTGTTGACAGCGGTCTGCAGCATATCGGTCATCTCCGCCGCGACATAGGGCGCCACCAGCACGCGCGGCTGCTCGGCCTGATGTTCGTAGAGGACATTGCCGTCGGTCGTGCTGACCTTGATGATGCCATAGGGCGTCACCGCCACGCCGTTGTTCGAGATGGCGGCGAAGGCGCGCGTCATATCGATCAGCTTCACGTCCGAAGTGCCCAATACCATCGACGGGTGGGTGTTGATCGGCGTGCTGATGCCGAAGCGGTGCGCCATGTTGGCGACGGTATCGAAGCCGACCTTCTGCCCGACCTGCGCCGCGACCGTATTGATCGAGAATGCGAAGGCGTTGCGGATATCGATCTGGCCCAAAAAGCGCCGCGAGGAGTTGCGCGGGCTCCAGCCGTCGATCGTGATCGGCTGGTCCACCACCGGATCGGACGGCTTCATGCCGGCCTCCATCGCCGACAGATAGACGAACAGTTTGAAAGCGGAGCCCGGCTGGCGTTGCGACTGGACCGCGCGATTGTAGATCGAGGTGACATAATCGGTGCCGCCGACCATCGCGCGCACCGCCCCGTCATTCTCCATCGAGACGAGCGCACCTTGCAAACCGCTGGGTGTCGCGTGGCGAATCGCGTTGTCGGCCGCCTTCTGCATCCTCAGATCGAGCGTGGTCCACACATCGATCGGCGCATTCTGCTCGTCGACCAGCTGATCGAGCTGGGCGAGTGCCCAATCGGTGAAGTAGCGCACGCTGTTCTGCTTGGGCTCGGGCGCGAACACGACCCGCTCGAGGTGCGCCTGCGCGGCCTGCCCCGGGGTGAGCATATCGGCGTCCTGCATCACCTCCAGCACCACCTTCGCGCGATCGATCGCGGCGACGGCGTCGGCCGATGGCGAGTAATGCGAGGGCGCCTTGACCAGACCGGCGACGATCGCGGCCTCGGCAAGGTTCATCTGGCTGCCGGGGTGGCCGAAGAATTTGCGGCTCGCGGCATCGACGCCATAAGCGCCACCGCCGAAATAGACCCGGTTGAGATAGAGCTCGAGAATCTGCTGCTTGGAGAATTTGCGCTCCATCGCCAGCGCGAGGATGATCTCCCGAACCTTCCGGCCATAGCTGTAGGCGTTGGTCAGGAAGATGTTGCGCGCGAGCTGTTGGGTGATCGTCGATCCGCCCTGCAGGCGACGGCCCTCGTCATGCAGCCGCTTGGCGACATAGAACATGCGCGCGACCCCGATCGGATCGACGCCAGGGTGACTGTAGAAACGGCGATCCTCGACCGCGACGATCGAATCGCGCATCACCTGCGGGATGCGATCGTAGGGCAGCCAATCGCCATAGCTCGGCCCCAGCGTGACCAGCACGGACCCGTCAGCGGCATGAACGCGCACCGTCTGCCCGGCAGGCTTTTGCATCAGGCTGGAGAATGCCGGGAGCGACGCCATCGTCACGAGCACGGCGACAATCAACGCGGCCAAAGCGGCGAGCCCGCCGAACAGGACGATACGCAGCACGAGGCTTCCGATGCGTTTGGCCCGGCTGGGCGCGAATTTTCTGGAGGGTGAGGGCATGGACCGGGGCCGGGATTATCCGCTTCGTCGCTGTACTACAAGCCCACCACACCGGTGCACGACGAAACGAGAGCTATCAGGGGCCGATCCGGGTAAGCCGTGCAACCGCGCCCACCATTCCCGGTATCTGCAATATGGCCAGCACCGCCGCCGCGATCCGTGGCCGTTCGGCGGCGGTGCGGGCGAGTTCGGCGATGGCGATCGGGCGATGGGCTCGCGCCGCGAAACCCCGCTGGAAGGCGGGAGCCGCGGCCGCGCCGCCTTGAAGCCACGCTCCGGCGGCGGCGCGGCCGCTCGCCAGAGCGATAGCGATGCCGTCGCCGACGACCGAGGCGATTACCGCCGCCTGATCGCCCAGCCGAAACAGACCCGGGGCGGTGGTCCTCGCGCGCCAGCCATAAGGAACCGCCGCCACCGCCGTCCAATCGGCGGCACCGCCGACCCGCTCGGCAAGGCGCGGGGCTTCATCGGCCAGCATCGTCATCAGGGCATCGGGCGTCCCGCCGGCCCGGCTCAGGCGATCGGCGGCTATCGACAGCGAGAGATTGATACGGCCATCCTCTTGCCTGAGCAGCCCGACATAGCCGCCGTCGATCAGATGCAACTCGATCCAGCCTGCCAGATCGGGACAATCCGGCAGCGTGCTGCGCAGACCGAGCCGGGTTTCGCGCGGCACATCCTCGCGCGGGCTGCCGCGCAGGGCATGTTTGCCGGTGGCCAGGAAGATCGCCTCGGCTATCAGCGTTTGGCTGTCGGCCAGATGGAGCATGTCGCCCTCGATGCGTCGTACCGCGACGCCTCGCCTGATCTCGACGCCGAGCGCGGCCGTGCGCTCCAGCAAGGCGCGATCGAGCGTGTGGCGTGAGAGGCCGGCGGCCAAGGCGGGCAGCGGGCGTTCGATCACCCGATGACCCGCGATAATACGAACGGATCGGATCGGCTGTGCGCCCAGCGCCCAGGGATCCATTCCCAGCCTTTGCAGCGCCGCCAGCGCATCCCAGCCGAGAAACCCGCCGCAGACGGTGTCGCGCGGTTCGGCATGGCGCTCGATCAGCAACGGGCTGGCACCGCCCAGCGCGAGCGCGATCGCCGCAGCGGACCCGGCCGGCCCGCCGCCGACGATCAGCGGATCCGTTCGACGCACAGGCGAAACGGAAAGCGCCGGACGATATGCGCCGCATCGGGCGCGATCCCGGCTTCGGCCAGAATGGCGCGCCATTCGGCGGCGCGGAAGCTGCGTGCGATCGAAAGCTGGCCATCGCTGCGCACGATCTCGTGCCAGCGCATCAGGCGGGCGAGGATCGGGAAGCCGATATGAGCGAAACGATGCCGGTGGAGATCGTTGACCAGCCAGCCGAGCGCGGCTTCGGCCTCCATGAAGCGCAGGAAGGTGCGCAATTGATCATCGCTCATATGGTGGGCGACGATGCTGGAGACGATCAGGTCGAAGCCTTCGCCGGCGAAAGCCGCATAATCGCCGGTGCGATAATCGATCGCCCAATCGGGCGGGGTGGCC
Source organism: Sphingomonas sp. MMS24-J13 (assembly GCF_044905095.1). Lineage (NCBI taxonomy): Bacteria > Pseudomonadati > Pseudomonadota > Alphaproteobacteria > Sphingomonadales > Sphingomonadaceae > Sphingomonas > Sphingomonas sp. MMS24-J13. The sequence goes on along the minus strand of NZ_CP173258.1, from coordinate 3,587,970 downwards.
GCATAAGCCGCTGGCGCGGAATGGGGATTGAGGTCGACGCCCACCAGATCCGCCGCGATGCCGCGCCTGCGGGCCCAACGGGCGATGGTCCGCAGCATGTCGCCATGGCCGAACCCGACGTCCAGCAAGCGGAAACTGCGTCGGTCGCCGAGGGCGCGGGCGATGAAGTTGATCGTCGGTCGCCGCGCCAGCGTCAGCGCATTGACCTGCGCCAGATCGGCCAGCACCCGGGCATAGACTTCGGGGTCGAGGTCCTCGGCATCCATCCGTTCGGGCCCGGATGCGCGCTGGTCGAGCGAGATCACGCCGTGCCCCGGAAGCGGAAGCCCTCTGCCGCGAGACCGGGCCCAAAGGCGAGCGCGATCCCGTTCTCGATCGGCGGACCCTTCAGGAAGCGTTCCAGCACGAACATGAGGGTCGCCGACGACATGTTCCCGTTGTCGGCCAGCACGGCCCGCGAATGCCCCAACGCTTCGGGCGGAAGGTCGATCGCGCGCTCGACGGCGTCGAGTACGGATCGTCCGCCGGTATGGACCGCCCAGCCGTCGATCACTTTATCGCCGATCAGCGCAGCGCGTGTCGCGGGATCGCCGAGCGCTTCGGCGATCCGGTTCGGAACGGCGCCCGACAGGTGCATGCGGAAGCCCTCGTCGCCGATCGTCCAGCGGATCAGATCGGCGCTGTCGGGCAAGGTCGCCGCGACGAAGCGATCGAGCGCCAGCCCGGTCTTTTCCCCACTGACGATCGCGGCCGCGGCGCCGTCGCCGAACTGGAGCTGCGCCAGCAGGGCTTCGATCTCGCACGTTCCCTGAAGATGAAGGGTAGACAGTTCGACCGTTACGACCAGGACCCGGGCAGCGGGCTCCGACCGGACGATGTGATGCGCCACGCGCAGCGCCGCGACGGCGGCGTAGCAGCCCATGAACCCCACCAACGTCCGCTCGACGCTGCCATCGAGGCCGAGCTCGCGCGCGATGATCTGGTCGATCCCCGGTGCGACGAAGCCGGTACAACTTGCCACGACCAGGTGGCTGATCGTGCCGAGATCCCCCAACGCTCCGATCGCCGCGAGGGCCAGCACGGGCGCTTCGCGCGCGTAGATCGCCATGCGGGCAGCCGTGCTCGGCATGGTGCCGGCATAGAATTCGGTCATCTGGCGCGCCTTTCGTACCGAAGGCGGCAGCACCGACCAGCGATGTTCGATCCCGCACCGCTGCGCCATGCGCAAGAACAACGCCGCGTCGCGGCCTGCGGGAAGACGTGACGATGCCCAATCCTGAAAGATCTGGTGAACGTCGTGATCCGGCACGGCCGTGCCGATGCGGTTGATATGGGCGATTTGGGAGGGCATTCAGCCCAGCAACGTCGCGCTTCCGATATCGATCCGCATGGCAAAGATATGATCGCGGCCGGGGGCGACTTCGATGACACCGGGTTTGTCTCGATATTCACCGGCGAAGTCTTCCGGATCGGCGATCCCGTGCCACGGCTCGATACACAGATAGGGTGCACCCGGCTTGGTCCAGATGCCCAGGAAGGGCATGTTCGGGAAGGCAATGTCGAGGATCGTCCCTCCGGCGGCACCGAAGCTGAGTGCGCGTGAGGAGAGCGAATCGAAGATCATCGCGTCATCCTCGAACATCGCATCGCGCACCAGAATGGCGCGGCCCTCGACCGGGCTAGGCTCGGGCGCTGGGCGGAGGAGGCCGTCGCGATCGATCCGGCGGATCGGATCGGGTTCGGGTTCGGCGAAGCGCACGATGTGCCGATCGCGTGGCGCGCCGCCCGGCAGCGGCCAGCGCAAGGCCGGATGGAAGCCGAAGCTCGCCGGCAACGGCGCTTGACCAGGATTGGTAAGCGTCGCCGACAGCGACAAGCCCTTGTCGTCGATCACGAAGCGCAGTTCGAGCCGAAAGTCGAACGGATAGGCCGAACGTGTCTCTTCGTCGGGCAGGAGGCGGAAGGTGGCAGCGGCAGCATCATGCTCCACCAATGTCCATGTCTTCCGCCGCGCAAAGCCGTGCTTGGCCATGGGATATCCGCGGCCGTCGACCCGGATCACGCCACCCGCGACCGCGCCCACCACCGGAAAGAGGATCGGCGCGCGCCCGGTCCAGAAGGCAGGGTCGCCATCCCACAGCAGGTCGCGGCCTTCGCCATCGCGCAGGCTGTGGAGTTCGGCGCCGAGCGGATTGATCTCGGCGGACAGGCTTGCGCCGGCGATGCTGACGAGCGGGGTGGGATCGGCCATGACGCATGTCTACACGGGCTCCATGACGATCGCACGCCGTATCCGCATCGAAGGACGCGTTCAGGGCGTCTTCTTCCGCGACTGGACGATCGCGACCGCGTCGCGGCTTAGCCTGACCGGCTGGGTGCGGAATTGTCGTGACGGCAGCGTCGAGGCCTTCGCAATCGGCGAGGGCACTGCGGTCGAGCAATTGATCATCGCATGCCATGCCGGCCCGGACCTGGCGCGAGTTCGATCGCGTGACGGCCGAAGAGGCGAGATAGCGACTTTTACGGCCTTTGGGCGCCGCCCCGACGCCTGAGGGCACAATCCGGCCGGCTTTCTGTTATTCTGCCACCATGCGCGAATTCTCCCAGCTGCTCGAGCGCCTCGTCTACACCCGCTCGCGCAACGCCAAGCTGAAGCTGATCGCCGATTATGTTCGCGCGACGCCCGATCCCGATCGCGGCTGGGCGATGGCGGCGTTGACCGGCGCGATCGACCTTCCCGGGGTCAAGGCATCGGCGATCGGCGCGCTGGTGGCGGAGCGGGTCGACCCGGTGCTGTTTGCGATGAGCCGCGATTACGTCGGCGATCTGGCCGAGACCGTCTCCTTGCTCTGGCCGAAACCGCCGGGAATGCCGGCCGAAGTCGATACGGGCGCGCTGCGCCTCTCCACCATCGTCGATCGCCTGACCACGCTCGGCCGCGCCGAGGCGCCGCGTGCACTGGCGGCGATGCTCGATCAGCTCGATGCGTCGGGCCGTTTCGCCTTGCTCAAGCTCGCGACCGGCGGGCTGCGCGTCGGCATTTCGGCACGGCTCGCCAAGACCGGGCTGGCGCAGGCGTTCGGGCTCGACGTCGACGATGTCGAAGAGGTCTGGCACGGGCTGAGGCCGCCTTATCTGGCGCTGTTCGACTGGGCGGAAGGAAAAGGCGAACGGCCGACATCGGCCAATACGCCGGTCTTCCGCCCGTTCATGCTCGCCCATCCGCTCGAAGACGGCGTGGTCGATCTGGCCGATTATGCGGCGGAGTGGAAATGGGACGGAATTCGCGTCCAGCTCGTCCATGCCGGCGGGCAGACCCGGCTCTACAGCCGCGCCGGCGACGATATCACCGGCAGCTTCCCGGATGTGGCGGCCGCTTTCGCGACCGAGGGCGTGCTCGACGGCGAATTGCTGGTGAAGGGCGAGGCGCAGGGCGGCGGGATCGAGCATGAAGGCGCGGCCAGCTTCAACGCGCTCCAGCAACGGCTCGGCCGCAAGCAGGTGTCGGCCAAGATGCAGGCGGACTTCCCGGCCTTCGTCCGCCTCTACGACATCCTGTTCGACGGCACGGAGGACCTGCGCGCGCTCGGCTGGAGCGATCGGCGGGCCCGGCTCGATGCCTTCGCCGCCCGGCTCGATCCGGCCCGCTTCGATCTGTCGGCGGTGATCGACGCCAAGGATTTCGAGGCGCTGGGCGAGATTCGGATCGGCGCGCGCGATGCGGCGATCGAGGGCGTCATGCTCAAGCGGCGCGATGCGCCTTACGTTGCCGGGCGTCGCGTGGGCTTGTGGTACAAGTGGAAGCGCGATCCGCTCAATGCCGATTGCGTGATGATGTATGCCCAGCGCGGCCACGGCAAACGATCGAGCTTTTATTCGGATTACACGTTCGGCTGCTGGACCGCCCCGCCCGAGGAGGGCGGCGAATTGCTCCCCGTCGGCAAGGCTTATTCGGGCTTCACCGACGAGGAACTGAAGTGGCTCGATCAGTTCGTGCGCACCCATACCGTCCAGCGCTTCGGCCCGGTGCGCGAGGTCGAGAAAACGTTGGTGCTAGAGGTCGCGTTCGATTCGATCCATGCCTCGAAGCGCCACAAATCGGGGCTGGCGATGCGCTTCCCGCGCATCGCGCGCATCCGCCGCGACAAGCCGGCGCACGAGGCCGATCTGATCGCGACCCTGCAGCGGATGGCGGCCGTGCCCGACCGCTCCGAATGACAATTCCGTTGCGCTCGTGACTGCGATGATGGATGGCGCGCACCGCCGCCGATGCGATCGCTGCCTGTATGGCTGCGCGCGATGCTTGAAAAAGGCAGCCTTACCCACCTAATTTACGGATGATGAACGTGTCCATGCCCATTCCCGGCCATATCGATCCGGTGCCCGTGCCCCGGGACGTGCCGGTGCGCGCTGATGGGCGGATCGACCTGATCGGCCTGACGCGCGATCAGTTGCGCGAGACGCTTGCGGGCGCCGGACTGGATGCCAAGCAGGCGAAGCTGCGCGCCAAGCAATTGTGGCACTGGATCTACAATCGCGGCGCGACCGAATTCGCCGCGATGACCGACATCGCCAAGACGATGCATCCGTGGCTGGCCGAACGCTTCGTGATCGGCCGTCCCGGCGTGGTCGAGGCGCAGCAATCGACCGACGGCACGCGCAAATGGCTCCTCAAGTCCGACGACGGCCATGATTATGAGATGGTGTTCATCCCTGACGCCGATCGCGGCACGCTGTGCGTATCGAGTCAGGTCGGATGCACGCTCACCTGCAGCTTCTGCCACACCGGCACGATGCGGCTTGTGCGTAACCTCACCGCGGGCGAGATTGTCGGCCAGGTGATGCTGGCGCGCGACGCTTTGTCCGAATGGCCGAGCCAGCCCGAGGGCCGGCTGCTCACCAACATCGTGATGATGGGTATGGGGGAGCCGCTCTACAATTTCGATAATGTCCGCGATGCGCTGAAGCTGGTGATGGACGGCGATGGCCTTGCACTCAGCAAGCGCCGCATCACCTTGTCCACTTCGGGCATCGTTCCGATGATGGAGCGCGCGGGGGTGGAGATCGGCGTCAATCTTGCTGTCTCGCTCCATGGCGTGACCAAGGACGTTCGTGACGAACTGGTGCCGATCAACAAGAAATACGGCATCGAAGCGTTGCTCGAGGCGTGTGCGGCTTATCCTGGTGCCAACAATGCGCGCCGCATCACGTTCGAATATGTGATGCTGAAGGACAAGAATGACAGCGACGACGACGCACGCGAGCTCGTCCGGTTGCTGCGCAAGTACAAGCTGCCCGCCAAGGTGAATCTCATTCCGTTCAATCCGTGGCCGGGGGCGCCCTATCTGTGTTCCGATCCGGATCGGATCCGGCGCTTCTCGAACATCGTGTTCGAAGGCGGAATATCGGCACCGGTGCGCACGCCGCGTGGGCGTGACATCGATGCCGCGTGCGGGCAGCTCAAAACGTCGGCCGAAAAGAAGAAGCGCGCCGATCGCGATCGCGAGGCGGCGGCGCTTGCGGCGGTTGCGGTGGATTAATGACTAAAGGGTATATGACGGATGAAGCTGTTTAACCGGGTCTTCACCAAGCTCATCCGGGAAGGCGAACTGGCTGCGATCGATGCCGCGGGCAAGCATTATTCCTACGGCACGCCATCATCCCATCTGAATCCCGTCACGGTCCGCTTCACCGATGCGGGCACGCCGCGCAAGATCATCCTCAACCCGTCGCTCGCCGCGGGCGAGGCCTATATGGACGGGCGGCTGGTGGTGGAACGGGGGGATATTTACGACCTCCTGAACATCGTCACCTGGAATACCCGGTTCGAAAAGGGCGGCAACGACACGAGGCTGGAGTCGCGGGTACGCTTTCCCGGCGATCCATTCGGCTGGCTGCGCACGTTCAACCAGGAGCGTCGTTCGAAGCGCAACGTCGCGCATCATTACGATCTGTCGGCCAGGCTCTACGATCTCTTCCTGGACCGCGACCGGCAATATAGCTGCGCCTATTTCACCGATCCGGCCAACAGCCTGGAACAGGCCCAGCTCGACAAGAAGGCGCATATCGTCGCCAAGCTCGATCTGCGGCCCGGCCACAAAGTGCTCGACATCGGCTGCGGCTGGGGCGGGATGGCGCTCTACATCCATGCCAAGACCGGCGCCGAAGTGCTGGGCATCACCCTGTCGGAAGAGCAATTGGCGCTCGCCCGCAAGCGCGCGGCCGATCTCGGTGTCGCCGACAAGGTGCGGTTCGAGTTGATCGACTATCGCAAGATGACCGGCACGTTCGATCGGATCGTCTCGGTCGGCATGTTCGAGCATGTCGGCCCCGCGCATTTCCATAGCTTCTTCGCCAAATGCCGCTCGCTCCTGGCCGAGGACGGGGTGATGCTGCTCCATACGATCGGCCGGATCGGGACCCCGCGACCGACCGACGCCTGGACCACCAAATATATCTTTCCTGGCGGCTATGTGCCGAGCCTGTCGGAAATCGCGCGCGCGGCCGAACAGGCGAACATCCTGTGCAGCGACGTCGAGACGCTGCGGCTGCATTATGCCTATACGCTGGAGCAATGGTTGCGGCGCACGCAGGCGAACCGGGCAGAGATCGAGACGATGTACGACGCGCGTTTCTACCGCATGTGGGAATTCTACCTTGCCGGTTCGGCAACCGGTTTCACGCACGGGCATATGGTCAATTACCAGCTGCAATATGTGCGCAACCGGCGCGCTCTGCCGATCACGCGCGATTATATGGTTGCGGCGGAACGGGCGCTACAGGATGGCGCGGTAAGCCAGGGTTAGAGTGCATCCGAGTTGGATTGTCTCGACAAGCTCGACGGTTACTCGGGTCTACTTAAGTCGGAAAGACTCTAGCGCGGCCGCATTCTGGCGGTCGCGGGCAACGATCCGATCAATCCACCGGTCGCCCTGAACTTGTTTCAGAACCCGACCAGACCGTGCCGTCTGCGCGCTTTGTCCGGTGGAGGTCGAAAAAGTCAGCATTTGGAGAAAACAAAGGCGAAGTCCTCACCGGCGAAGGAAAGAGGACTTCGTCCACCTCGCCCCTTCGCCGGCGTTTGCCGGTCGCGGCCGAAGCCGCCGTGCCAGCGCATGCCGCGGAAAGCCATGCGTCGCTCATCCGGGGTGATCGTGCCGTCATGGTTGACGTCCAGCCGGTCGAACAGGGTCAGCGCGCCCGTCTTCGCCTCGGCCAGCGTGACCTTGCCGCCATGATCGTCGACCACCAGATCGAACCAGCGCGCACCCATCATCATCTCCGGGCCGCCCATGGGCCCATGCATGTGATCAAGCATGGCGTGATGCTCCATGCGATCGTGACCCATCGGTCCGTGACCCACCGGTCCGGGCCCGTCAGGTCCAGCCATGGCCCAGGGAGGCGGGGGTACGCCCTCGCCGGGTGCGCTCGCGCGAGGCGCCGTGGCGGCGGCGAATTCCTCGCGGGAGATCGTGCCGTCATGATTGGTATCGAGCCGATCGAACGCCCTCGCCTGATGCTCCTTCATCCGCGCTTCCATGGCGGTCCTGATCTCGCTGCGGCGCTTGTCGCGGAAGGCGTCGAGTTCGGCGCGGGTGACGACGCCGTCCTTGTTGGCATCGAGCAACGCGAAGTGATCGGCGACCATCTTCTCCACCGCCGCGCGCGTGATCGGGGCAGGGGCTTCGTGCATGCCGGGGCCGCCCATGCCGGAATGAGGCATGCCAGGGCTGCCCGTGCCGGGCCCGCCCGGAGGTGGCGGCATGTCCTGCGCCATGGCCGGCGCGCAGGCGATCAGCACCACAAGACCGGCGCCGGCGAGAAACTGCATTGTCCGCATAATCCTGTCCTTCGCTCTCGCCGCGTCACTGCGGCCGTTGCATGCCCTGCATCATGCCCATCTGCCCGGCGCGCCGCTCTTCGGGCGTCAGCGTGCCGTCCTTGTTCGTGTCCCACGCATCGAATTGCGCGCCGGCCGCCGCGGTCGCCTCGGCGAGCGTGGCCTTGCCATCGCCGTCGGTGTCGATCCGCTTGAACAGGGCATCGATCATCTCGGACGGCGGGGCATTGCCCATCCGTTTGGCCATTTGCGCGCTGATCTCGTCCTTGGTGACGACGCCGTCGCCATTGGCGTCCATCCTGGTGAAGCGCTCCTTCTGCGACGCGATATATTGGTCGCGCGTCACCGGCTCCTGCATGCGCTGCGCCAGGGCGGGTACGCATGCCGCGATCGCCATCAGGCCCGCGCTCACGAAAAATTGGGTCCTCATTCGACTCTCCCGTGGGTGCGGGATCCCGCACGTTCGCCCCTTTGGCCGGCCGATGTTGCTTCCGTAGTTCGAGTTGGCAGCGATATTTCGCTACTGACATGAGTCTATCGGGGTTGGACCCGCGCGCTTGGTGTGGCAATGGCGCGCCCGATCAAGACATCGGAGTGCGGGAATGAGCGACGTCAAGCGCGTGGTGCTGGCCTATTCGGGTGGGCTCGATACGAGCGTCATCCTGAAATGGCTGAAGGAGACCTACAATTGCGAGGTCGTCACCTTCACCGCCGATCTCGGCCAGGGCGAGGAGCTGGAACCGGCGCGCGCCAAGGCCAAGCTCATGGGCGTCAAGGACGAGCATATCTTCATCGACGATCTGCGCGACGAATTCGTGCGCGATTACGTGATGCCGATGATGCGCGGCAATGCGCTCTATGAAGGGCTGTATCTGCTCGGCACCTCGATCGCACGGCCGCTGATCGCCAAGCGCCAGATCGAGATCGCCAAAATGGTCGGCGCCGACGCGGTCAGCCATGGCGCGACCGGCAAGGGCAACGATCAGGTCCGCTTCGAACTCGGCTATTATGCGCTCGCGCCCGATATCCGCGTGATCGCGCCGTGGCGCGAATGGGATCTCACCAGCCGTACCCGGCTGATCGAATATGCCGAGGCGCACCAGATCCCCGTGCCCAAGGACAAGCGCGGCGAAAGCCCGTTCTCGACCGACGCCAATCTTCTGCACACTTCATCCGAGGGCAAGGTGCTCGAGGATCCGTGGGAGGAGGTGCCCGATTACGTCTATTCGCGCACCGACAATCCCGAGGATGCGCCGAACACCCCCGAGATCATCACGATCGATTTCGAGAAGGGTGACGCGGTCGCGATCAACGGCGAGGGCTATGGCCCGGCAGCCCTGCTTGCCAAGCTCAACGAGTACGGCAAGATCCACGGCATCGGCCGGCTCGACTTGGTCGAGAACCGCTTCGTTGGCATGAAGAGCCGCGGCATGTACGAGACGCCGGGCGGCGCGATCTATCACCTTGCCCATCGCGGGATCGAGCAAATCACGCTCGACCGTGGTGCCGCGCACCTCAAGGACGAGCTCGCGCCGCGCTATGCCGAGCTGATCTATAATGGTTTCTGGTTCTCGCCCGAGCGCGAGATGCTGCAGGCCGCGATCGACCACAGCCAGACCAAGGTCACCGGCACGGTGCGCCTCAAGCTGTACAAAGGCTCGGTGATCGTCACCGGCCGCAAATCACCGAACACGCTCTATTCCGAGAAGGTCGTGACCTTCGAGGACGATCAGGGTGCGTATGATCAGCGCGATGCGGCGGGCTTCATCAAGCTGAATGCGCTGCGCCTGCGGTTGCTTGGGCGCCGCGACGGGCGCTGAGGGTAAGCCCTCTCCCTCTGGGAGAGGGTTGGGTGAGGGTGACCAACCTCGAGGTGGCATGCTCGGGCTTCGCCCTCGCACCCTCACCCCACCCCTCTCCCAAAATGGGAGAGGGGGTCAGCCGCGCTCCATCTTCCGCGCCGGCCCCAACAGAGCCGGCTCGAAGATCAGCGCGCACACCAAGGTCCAGATCAGCGAGATCATGAGGATCTTGCCCATGCTCGCCGTGCCGGGATGGCGCGATAGCCAGAGCGAGCCGAACGCGCTTCCCGTCGCCAGCGCCGAGAAGAAGATTGCGCGGGCGAGTGCCGACTGAAGCAGGTTCGACGCGCCTGCCCGCCACGCCATCACGAAATAGATGTGGAACGCCACGCCGACCCCGAACAGCAAAGGGAAGGCGATGATATTGGCGAAGTTGATCGGCTGGCGGATCAGCACGCAGGTGCCGAGCGTCAGGAAGATCGAGAGGATCACTGGCGCGAGAGTGAAGGCCACCTCCTTCACGTTGCGCAGCACCGCCAGCAACAGCAGGCTCACCACCGCGAAGGCGAGGATGCCGGCGATAACGAAGGCGCGCGCGATCGTCGTGGCGGCGCCCTGCATCGATACGGCGGTGCCGGTGGCGTCGGGGGCGATCGCGGTCACGGCATGGGTGAAGCCAGCGAGGGCGGCATTATCGGTGGTGCCTGCGTGTGGCAGCACCTCGACCTTGGCCTTGCCGTCGGGTGCGATCCAATCGGCGCGGATGTCGGCGGGCAGATTGGCGAGGGTCACCGGCTGGGCCGCGATGGCGGCGCGAAGCTGATCGAGCATCACACCGAGTGGCTGGACCAGCAGCGCCTGTGCCCGCGCACGCTCAGCCGGGCTGCCGGCTGCGAGGACCTCGAATTCGGCCGCAAGCCGCTTGGCATGGATCGCTGCGGGATCGGTGGGCGACGATGCCGCGTTCCGGAGCGAGGCGGCCGTTTTTCGCAGCGCCGCAATCAATTCGGCATCGCTCGGTGCGGCCGCGGGCAGGATCGGGTTGAGCGTCAGATCGAGCAGGATCTGGGCGTTCCCGATCGCGGCGAGCTTTGGTGCCTGATCGGTCGGTACGAAGGTGGCGGCGGTGATGACGCCGCCGACCTCGGGCAGTTTCTCCAGCCGTGCGGCGAGGCGCTGCGCGGCGGCCATATCGGGCGCGAGGATGTCGATCACGTTCGGATTGCGATCCGGATCGCGCATCAGATCGTTGAGCGTCGCCATCGCCTCGAAGCGCGGATTGCGCAGGTGCATCGGGTTGAAATCGAACTGCACCAGCGGGAGGATCGCGATGCTCGCGACCATCGAGACCGCGAACCAGCCGAGAACGGCCTTGCGCCGGCGCAGCAGCAAAGCATCGAGCGGGGCCATTGCCACCGATCCGATCTCAGCACTCGGGCGGCCGGAAGGGAGCAGTACCAGCAACGCAGGGAGCATGGTCGCACTCATCGCCAGCGCTACGATCATGCCGACACCGGCGATCAGCCCGAGCTCCGCGACACCGACATAATCGGTCGGCAGGAAAGCGAGGAAACCCAGGCAGACCGCGCCAGCGGCGAGCAAGAGCGATGGCCCGAGCGCGACCGCCGCCGCGCGGATTGCCGCGGGAGGATCGAGCGTCAGCCGCTCATGCTGGAAACGCACGCCGAGCTGAATGCCGAAATCGACGCCGAGCCCGACGAACAGCGGAATGAAAGCGACCGAGATCAGGTTGAAGCGCCCGACCATCGCCAGCCCGAGCGCGCTGGTAATGGCAAGCCCGGCGATAGTGGTGACCAGGATCGCTGCGACGATTCGCCACGATCGGGTCGCCAGCCGCAAGGTCAGCAGCATCGCCGCGATCATGACCGCGCCGACCAGCCAGGCATGATCGGCGAGGCTTGCAAACTCCTCGTCGGACAAGGGCACCGATCCGGTCAGCCGCACGCTGACGCCATGCGCCGCATCGAGCGTGAGCGCGGCGGCCGCCGCGCGGATCGCGTTGCCGCTCGCTTCGCCCGGCATCAGCGAGGTGTAATCAAGCACCGGCTTGACGAGAATCAGCCGTCGGGTGGGGGCTGTCTTGTCACCGAGCAACGCCTGCCACGAGAAGAAGGTCGGCTTGCCCGCGCGCTGCGACGCCAGCGCATCGGCCAAGGCGGTCATCGGCTTGTCGATCTGCGTGAGCTTGGCATCCCCGCGCGACACCCCCTCCAGCATCGTGCCGACCGCGCCGGCAATGCCGCGCAGGCTCGGATCGCTCGCGAGCGGCCCTAGGAAGGGCTGCGCCTCGATCATGCGTTGGGCAGCATTCTCGACATCCTTGGTCGATCCCAGCAGCAAGCCTTCGCGCGCCAGATAATCGCCGCCATCGGGGCGGGTGACCCGATGATAATGCCTGGTGTCGGGGCAAGCTTCGCTGCCAGCGCCGCTGCACCCGCTTCGGCCAGTTCGGGCGTCCGGCCATCGACCACGACGAGGATCGTGTCGCCGTTGGCGGGGAAGGCGGCGTCCATCTTCCGCTCGGCCAACCGCCACGGCACGTCGGGCGAGATGAGCGCGACCGCATCGGTCGTCATCGCGAACCGCCCGGCGGCAAAGCCAATCGCGGCGATCGTCAGCGCCAGCGCCGCGACGAGGATCAGCAGCGGACGATGGGTGGCAAACGCGACGACGCGGCCGATCATGCCTGCCTCACCCCAGGAAATAGCGCAGCGTCACCGGGATGCGCTGTGCTTCGGTGCCGTGATCGAACGCGGCGACCTTCCATTTCGGCTTCATCAGATGCGCCATCGCATCGTTGGAAAAGCCGATCCCTTCTTTCGGGATGCCGATGAAATTCTGGTCGAGATCGTGATTGGCGTTGGCGTCGTGGAACGCCTGCACCGCGTAGCGGCCGGGCGGCACGCCGCGCAGGGTCACGGTCATCGTACCGGCCTGCGCGGGCACTTCGGTCGTATAAGGGCACGAATTGAGGAAGCGTGCCTCGGGGCAGACATCGACATGGATCAGGCCCTGGTTCGAACGGATACCCGAAACCACCACCTCGATCACGCCATTGCCGGCAGCAACCGCGCTCTGCGCCTGCAACAGCAATGTCGCCGCCAGGATCGATAATGTCACCCGGCGACGCCCAGCCCGACCGAATTGCGCCGCAGCGCGGCCAGCACGGTCGCGACCATCGCATCGGCGTCGAGCCCGGCCTCGGCATATTGATTTTCGGGCTTGTCGTGATCCTGGAAGCGATCGGGCAGACGTAAGGTCCGCAGCTTCAGCCCGCTGTCGATCAGGCCCTGATCGGAGGCGAGCGTCAGCACATGCGCGCCGAACCCGCCGACAGCACCTTCCTCGACCGTGATCGCCACTTCGTGCGTCGACAGCAGATGACGGATCAGTTCCTCGTCGAGCGGCTTGGCGAAGCGCAGATCGGCGACCGAGGTGGAGAGCCCCATCGCGTCGAGCTGATCGGCCGCCTTGAGCGCGTCGGCCAGCCGCGTGCCGAGCGACAGGATCGCGACCTTCTTGCCTTCGCGCACCAGCCGGCCCTTGCCGATCTCGAGCTGCTGCGGAACCTCCGGAATAGCGACGCCGGTGCCCGATCCTCTCGGATAGCGCACCGCGCTCGGGCCGTCGTCATACAGCGTCATGGTATGGACCATGTGGGTCAGTTCGGCCTCGTCGGCCGCCGCCATCACCACGAAATTGGGCAAGGTGGCGAGATAGGCGATGTCGAACGAGCCGGCATGGGTCGCACCATCCGCGCCGACCAGGCCTGCCCGATCCATCGCGAAGCGCACCGGCAGATTCTGGATCGCGACGTCATGGACGATCTGATCGTAGGCGCGCTGCAGGAAGGTCGAATAGATCGCGCAGAAGGGCCGCATCCCCTGCGCTGCAAGGCCGGCAGCGAAGGTCACCGCATGCTGCTCGGCGATACCGACGTCGAACGTCCGGTCTGGGAACGCCTTCTGGAACTTGTCGAGCCCGGTGCCCGACGGCATCGCCGCGGTGATCGCGCAGACGCGATCGTCGGCCTCGGCCTCCTTGATCAGCTGCGCCGCGAACACGTTCTGGTAAGCGGGCGGCCCCGGCGGCGCCTTGGCCTGCACGCCCGAGACGACGTCGAACTTCTGCACGCCATGATATTTGTCGGCCGAAGCCTCGGCCGGGCCATAGCCCTTGCCCTTCTTGGTCACGACGTGGATCAGGCACGGACCCTCGCTCGCGTCGCGCACATTCTCCAGCACCGGGATCAGGTGCTCGAGATTATGGCCGTCGATCGGGCCGACATAATAGAAACCGAGCTGTTCGAAGAGCGTGCCGCCCATCGCCATGCCGCGCGCGAATTCGTCGCTCTTGCGCGCCGCATCCTGCAGCGGGCGCGGCAGATGGCGCGCGAAGCGTTTGGCCAGATCGCGCAGCGACAGGAACGGCTTGGACGAGACCAGCCATGCCAGGTAGGCCGACAGCCCACCGACGGGCGGCGCGATCGACATGTCGTTGTCGTTGAGGATAACGACCAGTCGGTTGCCCGCGGCCTCGGCATTGTTCATCGCCTCATATGCCATGCCGGCCGACATCGCGCCGTCGCCGATCACGGCGATAGCCTTGCCGGGCTTGTCCGCCAGCTTGTTGGCGACGGCGAAGCCCAAGGCGGCGGAGATCGAGGTCGAGCTGTGCGCCGCCCCGAACGGATCATATTCGCTCTCGGACCGCTTGGTGAAGCCCGAGAGGCCGCCACCTGTACGCAGGGTGCGAATACGATCGCGGCGGCCGGTCAGGATCTTGTGCGGATAAGCCTGGTGGCCGACGTCCCAGATCAGCACGTCGTCGGGCGTGTTGAACACATAATGGAGCGCCACGGTCAGCTCGACTACGCCCAGCCCGGCGCCGAGATGGCCGCCCGTCACCGACACTGCCGAAATCATCTCCGCGCGCAGCTCGTCCGCGACCTGGCGGAGCTGGGCTTCCTTGAGGGTGCGCAATACCTTCGGCGTGGAGATCGTATCGAGCAACGGGGTAGACGGACGGTCAGACATAAAGCGGGGAATCTCCTCCTTTTTCCCGTCTAGGCGGCTTTGCTGCATCGCGTAAAGCAGCACGGCGGCAACAGGTCGGACCGGATCGGTTGCGCTATGCTGAACAGACGTCGCGGATCAGGCCGAAACGCAATTGGCACAGCGCCCTTTTACCTCGATCACCGGACGGACCGGGGTGAAGCCCGCACCGCGTGCGGATGCGCGAACGCGCTCGGTCAGCGCGTCATCGTCGATATGGGTCGTCTGCCCGCATTGCTCGCACACCAGGAAGATGCAGTCGTGGTGGCAGGCGGGATGCGCGTTGACGACATAGGCATTGGCGGTTTCGACCCGTTGGGCGAGGTTCTTGGCCACGAACAGATCGAGGATGCGATAGACGCTGTTGGCGGCGACCCGGCGATCCTCGCTACGGCTGATCCGATCGGCGATATCGTAGGCCGATGCGGGGCGATCGAAGCCGGCAAGCGCGTCGAACACGGTGGCGCGCATCGGTGTCCACTGCTCGCCCGACGCCTCCAGCGCGGCCTTGGCCTCGCTGGTCAGCGCGGTGCCTTCGTGCATCGTATGCGTGTGTGCCATCCTGGGGATCTAGTCCCGTGGGGGCGCCGGTACAAGCGCCGCCACCCGAAGGCGCGGCGCCTGGATGATTGCAGGCACCGAGCCGAATGACGGAAAGTGGCATAGGGCGAGAGGCTCTAGCCCGCCTCCGGCAGATCGAACTTTGCCGAAAGATATCGCCGGATATCGCGCTCGTTGGTGATGAACGATACCCCGTTGGCCTGCTTGACGCTCACCCGATCACTGCTTGGCTTTCCGGCAAGAACCAGAACCGGGATGGACTGGTTCTCTTCGCCGAGCAGGTCGGCGATCGGCAACCGGGGGCGCGGAAATTCGACATAGGCCACGTCCACCTTCGCGCGAAGTTCGGGGAAAAAGCTCAGGAACCCTTCGACACTCACCGAATCCCCGCAATAGAAAGGGCCCATGCCGGCGTTGGTGAAGCCCGGTTTCATAAGGAACAGTCTGTCGGTCACCGCAGAACCTCCTTCGGGATGCGTGGCGCGATCGTTTTACGCAGGCGCTGCCAACCCAGCACGACGCCGGTCACGCTGAAGAGAAATCCGGCGAGCATCAATGCCAGGACGATCGCATCGCGCACGATCTGATGCCGCGCGAGGCCGGGGAAGTTGAAGCTGTGCAGCCCATAATAGATCCACGCATACGCCGCCCGGCTGGTGCTCATCACCGTCAGGATCTGGCCGTCGGCGCGATCGATATAGATATCGGGCTGATCCGGGCCGCCCTCGAACCGCACTGCCGAGGCGGGCATCCCCTCCGCCAGCACGTAGAGATCGTCCGGCGCTACCGGGGTCGCGACGGGCATTGCCGGGCGCGGCCAGGCTCTTTGCACGGCGACAGCATACAGGGATGCGGCCTGTTGCGAGGTCAAAGGTGCGCCGGCATTGGTCCATAGCCGCGAAAGGCCGTCGCGCCCGACGACGGACAGAAGCGGCGTTCCCGCAGCAGCGGTCAGGCGTATTTCATGACTGGCCGGCAGGCGCTGCAACGCCGCCAGCGGCGTCGCGGCTGTCATCCCCTGGTCGGTCAGCCCGGCATAATTCGCCAGCTCCGCCGGCGTCGCCCGCCCGCGCGAGAAAAGGCGTCCATGGTCCATCGACAGCCACCCGCTGAGGATCCATGTCATCACGAAGATGCCGACGAAGAGCCCGGTCAGATGGTGCCAGCGCATCCACTGCGGCTTGAAATAGGTGAGGCCCGGGCGGCGTGCCCTGCGCACCGCCACGGTGCGGACGATGCCGACGATCATGCCTGCGCCGGCAACGAGCATGGCGACGAACGACAGGATCCACACGGTCCGGTCCCACGCCGAGAAACTCGCCCTGAGCGGCGTGAAATAGACCCAGTGCAGCACTGCGCCGACCCAGTTCCACGCGCGTTCCCGCGTGGTCGTGCGCTGCACGATCTCGCCGGTTTGCGCCGAGACGTAGATGCGGGTGCCACGGCCATCGCCGATCGACACGCGGTAGAATGGGCGCAATGCGTCGAAGCCATCGTGAACGACCCATTGATCATAGGTGATCGGTCCTTCGACGCTCGTTATCGGGCCACCCGCGCGATCGGCGAGCATCGCGGCGGCGCCTGCGGGGCTGAGCAGGCTGAGCCGCCGGCCGGTACGCGCGTCGATCGTAACGAAGCCGTTCGTCCCGCCGGCGATATAGACCGGCACGCCGGCACGCTGCCGCAAGCGAAGGCCAGAGCCGCCGGTCAGTGCCAGCGCGCGGTCCGGCGCTATCCGGACGGCGGCGACATCGACCAGCTGGCCGAGCTTCTGGGCGTCGGATTTCGCCAGCGACGGGAAGGGCACGAGCAGCAGGACCGCGCCGCTCGCGAACCAGAGCGCGAAGATGACGCAGGTCGCGATCCCGAGCCAGCGGTGAAACCAGACCAGCGTGCGCACGACCGCGCCATTTCGTCGTCGCCTAGAAGTGGACAAGCACGCTTCCCTCGATGCGCCGCGGCTCGCCGAGCTGCACCTGTGCCGGGTAGAAGATGTCGGCCCACTGCACGAAGTCCTTGTTCCAGACGTTGTTGACCCGCAGCGTCAGGTCGATGCCTTTCTGGATCGAGTAGGTCGCATAGACGATGCCGGTGGCATAATCCTTCAACCGCAGCGTGTTCGACGTATTGCCGAAGCGATTGCCGACATATTTCACGCCGCCGCCGATTTCGAGCGGAAGCCCGGCCACGTGCTGGAATGCCGTCCACACATTGCCGGTGAAGTCGGGCACGTTGGCCGGCCGGTTGCCCGACGCGTTCACCCCATAGTTCGGATCGACGAAGTTCCGATATTTGGCGTCGGTGTATGTGGCGCTGCCGATCACCGTCCAGTTGTGCGTGACCTTGTATTGGCCCGAAAACTCAATCCCGCGCGAGGTCTGCTCGCCGACGTTGCTGACGACGTCGATCGCGATCTGGGTCAGCAAATTCTTGCGCTTGATGTCGTAGAGCGCGAGCGTCAGCGAGCCGCGGCCGCCGGCCAGATCGGTCTTGAGCCCTGCTTCGAACTGGCGCGCGCTCGAAAGCGGGAAATTCTCACCCGCATTGACGAGGAAGATGTTGGAATTCACCGGATCCTTGCCGGTCGAATAGGAAACATAGGCGGTGGTCGATTTGGCCAGATCGTAGGTCAGGCCGGCACGCCAATTGAACAGTTTGTAGGTCCGGTTGAAACTCGTCGCCGCGTTGAAGCTGCCGTCGACGTTGTAATTTTCGCGTGTCAGGTAGATGCGCTCGGCGCGCACGCCGGTGACGAGATGCAGTCCCTTGGCGATCGTCAGCACGTCCTCGCCGAAGATCGAGCCGGTATCCCAGCGCGTCGGGCTGACCCGCTCCTGGATCGGGCCGAACAGGCCCGGATTGGGGTTGAGGGGATCGACGCTGTCGCCGTCGGGGAAGCCGCGGGCGCGGCGGAAGTTGAGGTGGCTGTAGTCGGCGCCGAGCACCGCCTTGTTCTCGAGACCGAACACGGGCGTGTTGAAGCTCACCGACAGCTGGTCGCCTTCGATGTCCTGACGGTGGAACACGAAGAAGCGGTCGCGATCGATCAGCTTGGTCGTGCTGTTGAAGACATATTGCTCGGCATTGATCCAGCGGCGATCGGCATGGAAATAGTAAGCCGTGTTGCTGACGGTCATCCAGCTGTTCGGCGACCAGTTGAGCACCAGCTTCGGCCAATATTGGGTCGAATGGGTCTTATGATCGGCGACGTTGTAGCTGATATCGCGCATGCGTTTGTCGACGACGAGTCCGTCCGTGGTCGACAGCACCCCCTTGATCGGATCGGTGCCGTACGACGCGGGCACCAGCGGCGTTCCGTAGTAAGGCGACAGATTGTCCTTGAGGAAATCCATGCTGAGCTCGACCGACAGCGCATCAGTCGGCTTGTAGGCGATGGCGCCGGTCAGATTGAGCGAGTCCGATGGGGCATCGTGGACGTAGCCGCCGGTGCGGTGATAACTGGCGTCGCCCTGCACCGCCCAGCTGTCGCCGAGCACCTTGTTGCCGCCGAAGCCGGTGCTCACGGTTTCGAACGTGCCGTAGGAGCCGAGCGCCTGGAAGCTGTCGCGGGTAAAATCGGGATGCTTGCCGACGATGTTGACCGCGCCCCCGACCGCGCCCTGGCCGTAGAGGACCGAGGCCGGGCCCTGCAGCACGTCGATGCTGGCGATGTTGAAGGTGTTGCCCGGGCGGTTCACCATGTCCCCCGGCCCGACATAGATGCCGTTGTGCAGGATGGTGACCTCGTCGCCGCTGAAACCGCGCAGCGAGAACAATGCGGGGTCGCCCGGCGATCCGCCGGAGATCACGCCGGGGAGGCTGTCGGTGGCCTCCTCGACCGTGCGGAAACCGCGCGTCAGGATTTCCGCCGACGTGATCTGGTCGATCGTCGCCGGCGTCTGGCGCACCGAGAGGTTGAGGCGGCTGGCGGTCGGCGCGGCAACGTCGAGCTGGCGCAGGCGCCAGCCGGTCACCGTGATGACGTCGCCCTCGGACTGTGCGGTATCGGATGGGGCGGAAGCGTCCGGCACAGGCACCCCCTGCGCGTGCGCCGCGCCCGCGAACAGAGCCCCCGCAACGACGAGAGACGAATGAATGCGAAAGCGCGAAAGTCTGTTGGACATGATCGTCTCCCCTTGTTCGAGCCGCGTCCTACCCCTGCCATTATTTTGTATAGTCAAATATAGGTTGCCGTTCCTGGACACGTCGTCAAGCGAGAAATCGTCGCACTCTTCCGGCTTGGCGCAGGTGTGCGGAAATGGTGTATGTCGGCAGGACACGGCATGAGGGCGTCGATCGGCGCGAGGAGGTCGTTTGAACATTGCTCTCGGTCGCCTCGCCACAGGCTGTCCCTCCGGATGCAAGCATCCCGAGGACATACCGCCGCTCGATGGCGACGGTCCGCTCTGGCTGCAGATCCGGCGTTCGATCGCGCTGGCGATCCTTAATGGGGATTGGCCCGCGGGCACCCGAATCCCTGCCGAGATGGTTCTTACCGAGCACTACAACACATCCCGCATGACCGTGAACAAGGCTGTCCAGAGTTTGGCCACGGAGGGCTTGCTCCAGCGACGTACCAAGGTCGGAACGGTCGTGACCGCGCGCGCGCGCGAACGGCCGGTGATGGAGATCTGGGACGCTGCGGACAGTATCCGCCAGAGCGGGCGCCGTTACAGCTACAAATTGCTGGAATGCGAAATGGTCCGCGGTCCGTCCCACGTCCGTGCGTCGCTCGACGTTCCGGACTCGGTGCCGCTCGTCCGCATGCTATGCCTGCACAATGCCGATGACCGCCCGTTCCAGCTGGAGGAGCGCCTGGTCAACGTCGATGCGGCGCCCCAGATCGCGTGCCAGCCGCTGGAGACGGTCAGCCCGGGTGCCTGGCTCCTTGCGCACGTCCCGTGGACGAACGCCCGCCACAGCATAAGTGCCCGTGGGGCTGATGAAGTCATTGCCCGCCATCTTGCGATCAATGTTGGCGAAGCCTGCCTGATCATCGAGCGCCGGACCTGGAATGGAGACGTCCCGGTGACGTTCGTGCGGCTCTGGCATCCTGGCGACGATCATCGGGTGGAGGGCAACTTCAAGCCCTCCTGGTGAAGCGTTCGCTCTCGCGCTGGATTGCTGACAGATCGGGCCGGGAGCGGCCAACCCGCTCCCGGCAGCGCAAAGTTAGAGGCCGTCGGCCGCCTTGCTGACCAGGATATTCACCGCCACGCGGCGATTCTGTGCCTTGCCTTCGGGCGTGTCGTTGCTTGCCAGCGGGTCGGCCTTGGCCATCCCGGTCGGGGTGAGCACGCGATAGGGCTTCCAGCCGCAAGCCTGCTGGAGATAGTTGATGACCTTGGCGGCCCGCTTCTCGCTCAGCGTCTGGTTGAAATCGTCGCCGCCGGTCGAATCGGTATACCCCACCACCAGAAGCAAAGCGTTCTCCGTGCTCTGCGCGCTGGTTGCCGTGCTGCAGAGCTGGGCCTTGTCCTCCACAGACAAATCCGTCTTGCCGACGTCGAAGTGCACGTTGGTCGTGCCCTTGATGTTATATTTGTCGATATCGCCTACGCGGCCGCGCAGAGCTTCCGTTGCTGCGGTCTGCTCCTCGAAGCGCTGCGATGTGCCGTTGCGGATCATCGCGGCGGTCTTGAGGTCGGTGTTGCGGAAACTGATCTGGCTCGCAACGAGATCGCCCCCCGCCTGCCCGCCACCAAACTGAACCGTTTTGACGGTCACCGGCAGTCCGTTCAGCAGCGAATCCTCGGCCAGCTTGCGACTGCCGCCGAAAAAGCCTGCCGATGCCTTGATGCGGGTGGCATCGTTGATGGCGACGATCGTGTTGGTGCCATCCGTGCTGGTGACTTTCAGCCGGTCGCCATGGCGCGCCGATATGACGCCCTTGATCTCCGGTCCCGGGGTTTGCGCGCCCTCGACGACGATGCCGGGGTCGGATGGGGCCTGCTGCTGTGCGTAAACGCTGCCCGATGCAGCGATCGTCAGCGTGGCGAGCAGCAAATGAACGCCTGATCTTGTGGATATGACACGCATCGAGCACTCCTCTGAGACTATCCCAATGCCCAAGCCTGTCCAGAACAACCTGTCCGCTGGATGAATAGCCGGCCGGTCAGGGTGTCGAGCGGGTGATGAGAGTGTGTCGTGCGACGAACCGTTGCAGATCGTGCGATCGATACACTGCGCCTCTACGTAAGAATCGGCGCTTCCGGTGGGGGCTAATCATCGATCCTGCACAGGGTGATGCGCGTCAATTCGGACGGGCGGCCCAACCGCAGGGCGAAACCGGGCCAGATGCCGGTGCCGTTATTGACGTAGAGCGTCATGCCGCCGACCGCATAGCGGCCAGACACGAAGCCGCCATTGGCGCGCGCAACGATCCGGTCGAGCCCGACGATCATCCCACCATGGGTGTGTCCCGACAGTTGGAGCGCCACGCCGCGCTCGGCAGCTTCTCGCGCCCGCCGCGGCTCGTGATCGAGCAGCAGGATCGGGGCGTGCGGCGGGGCGCCGGCCAGCGCCTTGCCGAGGTCGGGGAGCGGACGGTTGACCCCGCGCGCGGACGGATCGGTGACGCCGGCCAGGACGAGCCTGTCGGCCCCGCGCGCGATGACCGCGTGGGCATTGGGCAGCAGGCTCATGCCGAGCCCGGCGAAATGCGCCATCCAAGTATCGTAGCCTGACAGATATTCATGGTTGCCGGGGCTCAGATAGACGCCGTCGGGGGCCCGCAGATCGCGCAAGGATTCGACGTCGGCCCGGCGGGTGGCGACGTTGCCGTCGATGACGTCGCCCGTCACGACGATCAGGTCCGCGCCCAGCCGATTGGTGGCGTCGACCACGGCGCGGGTCCAGCTTGCCGGAAACATGCGGCTGATGTGCAGATCGGTCAGCTGAATGAGCCTGTAGCCGTCGAATGCCGCGGGCAGGTTCGGGATCGCGACCGCCACATCCTTCAATCGGGGAATGCCGATGGCTTGCCGTACGCCCCAGGCGGATAGAGCGAAGGCGGCGATGGCGATGGCATAGCGCGCCCCGATCCATGCGCCGGCTCCTCCGATTCCCCCGATCATGGCGAGCAACCCGGCCAGATCGAGCGTGATCTGAAACGCGGCCAGCAGGACGATCGCACCGAAGGCCCAATTGAACAGGATCACGACCGGCCGCGGAAATTCCGGCGCGAACACCGAACCGGAGGAGAGGCGGCTCCAGAAATGGAATTGGGAGGCGATCAGGAGAACGAGCGCGACCGCGATCTTGACCGTCATCGCCCACGGCAACGGCACGATCGTGCGGCTGACGACGTACAGCCACGGCAAGGTGAATATGAAATGGAACATCGCGCCTGATTCTTCCGGCAGAGGTTAGCCGAAAGCCACGCCCGTCAGCGTTTCGGATGCGGCCCAGAGCCTCGCGGCGACGTTGGCATCAAGCGCCTGCGGTTCGATCTTGCCCGGCCCAGGAGGTCCCTTCAATTCCTTCCAGCCCCGCGGCCCGAAATACTGGCCGCCCCGCACGCCAGGCATGGTCGCCGCCATCAATTGGGGCAGCGCGCCCGCAGCCGCCGATTGGCCGATCACGCCGACCGCCAGCGTGCTGATCCATCCCACCAGGCCGCCGCTCCCCGCGCCTTGACCATTCGCGATCAGATCGGTGCTCGCCACGCCAGGATGTGCCGCCACGCTGGTCAGGCCCCAGCCGTTCGCGCCGCTCCGCCGGTCGAGTTCGAGCGCGAACATCAGCATGGCGAGCTTGGTTTGTGCATAGACCTTGAACGGCTTGTAGCCCTGAACGTAGTTCAGATCGTCGAGCCGGATCGTACCGCCGCGGTGCGCGATGCTGGAAAGCTGCACGACCCGCGCCTTCGCTACGCTGAGCAGCGGTAGCAGCCGCCCGGTCAGTGCGAAGTGCGACAGGTAATTGGTGCCGAACTGCATCTCGAACCCGTCGACGGTCGTCTCGCGCTTCGGCAAGGCCATGACGCCCGCATTGTTGACGAGGATATCGATCCGCCGGCTTGCCGCCAGCATCCGCCCCGCAAACGCTGCCACCGATGCGAGATTTGCAAGATCGATCAGTTCGAACCGCACATTCGCCTTGGCATGGCGACTGCGGATCAGTGCTTCGGCGGCGCGTCCCTTGGCCGGGTTGCGGCCGGCGAGGATCACGTCCGCACCGGCACCCGCGAGCGCCAGCGCTGTCTCCAGCCCAAGCCCGCCGGTCGCGCCGGTGACGATCGCGAGCTTGCCCGATTGATCGGGAATATCCCGGGTGGTCCAGGCCGTCATATTCGCTATCCTTCGCGTCGATGGGCCACCGGAGGGGACCGATTGCGTTAATATGCACTCGGTGCAATTATACAAGCAGTGCAAGAAAACAAAAAACCACTGTCGGCAGGTCTGCGTGGGCGCAAGCGGGAGGAGACGCATGCCCGCATCCAGGCCGAAGCCATGCGCTTGTTCCTCGAGCGCGGCTTCGAGGAAACGACGCTGGACGATATCGCCACCGCGGCGGACGTCTCGCGCCGCAGCCTGTTTCATTATTTCGCCTCCAAGGAAGAGATCGTCTTTTCGACCAAGGCCGATTTCCCCGACCTGATCGCCCAGGCGATCGGGCGGCGGCCGGCCGAAGAGCCTTTGCTCGACATGGTCGAAAATGCGCTGGTCGATCTGGCGACGCGGTTCCAGTCGGCGGAAACGCGAGCGCTGGCCAAACTCATCCACGATACGCCTGCGCTCAGCGCCGGCGATCAGGCCAAATATGAGAAGGTCGAACGCGTGTTGGCGAAGGCGCTGGCGGATCGCAAAGGGCTTCCCGAAACGGACATCGCCTGCCGCGTTACCGCTGCGGCCGCGATCGGGATCCTCAAGCTGGCGACCGAAGCCTGGCTGGCGGGGGCCGATGCGGGGCCGGAGATATTCGGCAAAGCGGCCTTCGCGGCGTTGCGGGATGTGGTGGGCTAGCAGCCTCTTCCGGCATCAAACCCATGTCAGCGATGCGCGAGCGCATAATCCAGCGCCGCACATACCGCCGCCACCTGCGCATCGACGCATTCGGCGGAAGTGGTGCGTACGCTGTCCGGATAGACTTCGGTCGTCGCGGTGTAATGCGCGCCGGTGATCGATGTGCAGAGCGCCAACGCCGTCAGTGGATATTCGATTACGCCATGTGCGACGACGGGCGAGCCGATGATCTCGCCTTTCGCGTCCGGCGGGGCGATGTGGGTCACCTGTTCGACTGCGGCGATGATCGCCTGCTGGAACGCAGGCTGCGGATTTTCGCTGTCGTCGACCAGATAGAAGCCGTCGGGAATCTCCCCCGGTTCGTACGCCTTGCCGTCGCGCGCGGCGAGCGCGGGGCGGAACTCGCTTTCGTCGCTGTCGGTCGTCTCGTGCAGATCGATGTGGAGAAGGAAGTCGGTCCCTGCCGAACGCACGAGCTCGATCAGCGCGACCGCCTCGCCCGCCGGGCCATCGGCGCGGAAATTCCGGTTGGGATCGATCGCATCGTAATTCCAGCGATGGATGCGCTCATAGCCCCAGGGACTGACGCACGGCACGGCCAGCAGATTGATCCGCCCGGCATAATCGGCTGCGCGCGTCTCGAGGAATTCCAGCACGCCCAGGACGCCGCTGGTTTCGTAGCCATGCACGCCGCCGGTTATCAGCGCGGTTGGCAGCGCCGGATCGAAGACGCTGTTGCGCAAGGCCAGCAGCGCATAGATTTCGCCGCCATAATCGAGCCGGCCATAAGCGACCTTCTCGAAGCGATCGGCCAGCGCATGGATACGCGGCACGACGTCCTCGTCATAGCGGCGTTGCCGTATCTGCAGCGCGCGCCATCGATCTCGTTCGGCGTTGCCCCAAGGCTGGCCCGGAACGCCCACGGGGTATGGGATGTCGGTCATATCGCTTACGTTAGCCGATCGCCGGAAATCCGGCGACCCTGCCTCAATTCTGGTCCGGATCGTCATACTGAAACGGATTGGTCGGCCTGGGTAGCGTCGGCAGCTGGAGCCTCGGCAGCGGCTTCTCCGCATTGGCGGCGTCGAGCAGCAACGTGGCGAGGATCACCGATCCCTGCCGCATATCGGCGGCGCGCAGATGATCGAACGTGTCGACGTTCGAATGGTGCACGGTCGAGCTGTAGTCGAGATCGTCCTGGATGAACTGGAAGCCGGGCAGGCCGATCCGCTGCATCAGCACATGATCGGTGCCGCCGGTCGGTTCGGCCACCACCGTATTGGCGCCCATGCTGGCGAAGGGGGCGAGCCATTCCTTGAAGATCGGCACGACGCCGAAATTGCCCTCGGCATAGAGGCCGCGCAATTTGCCCGATCCATTGTCGATGTTGAAATAGGCGGCAAGGTCCTTGAAGCCCGGCAAAGGTGTCACCGGCCAGGTCTCGATCGAAGAGGGGGTAAGAAACGCCAGCTTGTCGGGGTCGGTTTCGGGCGGTCGCGTGACAAAATGCTGTGCGATATAGGCGGCGGAGCCCAGCAGCCCTTCCTCCTCGCCCGCCCACAGCACGAAGCGGATCGTACGCTTCGGCTTGACCCCGGAGCGCGCCAGGATGCGCGCCGCCTCCATGATCATCGACGATCCGGCGCCATTGTCGGCAGCACCATCGCCGGCCACCCAGCTATCGAGATGCGCGCCGGCCATGACATAGCCGGCCTTGGGATCGCTGCCGGGGATTTCGGCAATGATATTGTAGGCCTTGGTGTCGCTGTCGTCATAATGGACGTTGCTGTCGATGCGCAGCGTCACCGGACCGATCTTGGCGAGCCGCGCGAGCCGGCGATAATCCTCAGCCGCGAGCTCCACCCCGGGCAGGGCCGGCGTGTGCCCGACCTTGTACAGGCTGCCTTCGCCGGTCACGAGGCTGTTTTCCCGGTATGACATGCGCGCCCAGGCGACCGCGCCCTCGGCCTTGAGGAACTGATCGAGCTGTTCGGCGAATTTGCGTCGCTTGAGCGTCCGGTCGGCTGCGCCGGGGTCGAAGCTCGGCTGGCGATAATCGTTGAGCTTCCGGAGATCCTCGTCGCTGGCGCGGCGGAAGGAGGGCGTGGTCGCGTCCTTCGGATCGGTCGGCAAGGTGACGAGCACGATCTTGCCGGCGAGCTTGCCATGCCACAGCGCGAAATCGCGCTCGCGCCGCAGCGGGGCGACGATGATCGGCGCGGTCAGCGCGCCCGCGGTCGGCGGGGTCCAGGCGACCGGGATCGATCGCAGCATGATCGGGCGCGGCGCCACCATCTGTACGCTCGCCGCTTCGATCCACCAGCCGCGCCCGAATTCGAAGCCCTCCTTGTGGACGTTGGCGAGGCCCCAACTGCGGAAGCGGTCCTGCGTCCAGCTTTCGGCCTTCCGCATCGCGGGCGAGTTGGTCATCCGCCCGCCGATCTGGTCGGCAAGGTAAGCGGCTGTCTCGATCACCTCGCCATGGTTGAAGCCCTGATCGCTGATCTTCGCGAGCATGTCGGGATCGACCGGCGGGGCGGCGGTGACCGCGGTCGAACAGGCAAAGACGAGAGCAGCAAAGCGGGCGAGACGCATGGGCGGGGATCTTTCGCGACGAGTTGAAGCGAAGCTATGCTGCGCCGCGACGATTTCGCAAGCACCTGCCCGAAAGTTGAACCTCGCGCCGGGCGGGGCCATAGCGGCCCGATGTTAGGCCGTCCCAAATTCGCGCGCCCCCGCCCTTACGCGTTGGGTTTCTGGTTGTTCGTGGTGGCGGCCCTCGTCTTCGCGATCGTGGTCGTCGGCGGGATCACGCGCCTGACCGAATCGGGGCTGTCGATTACCGAGTGGAAACCGATTCGCGGCGTCATCCCGCCGTTGAACGAAGCCGAGTGGCAGGCCGAATTCGCCGGCTACAAGGCGATCCCGCAATATGCGGCCTTCAACGCGCATATGACGCTCGACGGCTTCAAGCACATCTATTTCTGGGAATATCTGCACCGGCTGCTGGCGCGCGGGATCGGCACGGTGCTGGGTCTCGTGCTGTTGGTCTTCTGGTGGCGGCGCTGGATTCCCACTGGCTATGGCTGGCGGACTTTACTGATCCTCGCGCTCGGCGGGCTGCAAGGTGTGATCGGCTGGTGGATGGTCGCCTCGGGCCTGCAATATCGCACCGAGGTGAGCCATATCCGGCTCGCCACTCATCTGATCGCGGCGTTGCTGATCTACAGCGTGCTGATCTGGACCGCGCTCGATCTGTTGGCGCTCGGCGGGCGGCGCGCGCGGCTGAAGTCGGGGCCGGCGCTGGCGATCCTCGCATTGGTGATCCAGTTGATCCTGGGCGCTTTCACCGCCGGCCTGCGCGCCGGTTATGCCTTCGCGTCGTGGCCGATGATGGGGGACGATCTCTTCCCGCAAGGCGGATGGTCGAGCGGGCAGGGGCTGGTCCACAATCTCGTTTCGAACCCGATCGTCGTGCAATTCACCCATCGCTGGTGGGCGTGGGTTGTGGCGCTTGCAGCGGTGCTGCTCGCGATGCGCGCATGGCGGGCCGGGGAGGGGCGCGCCGCTGTGACCCTCGTGCTGCTGGTCGCGGTTCAGATCGGGCTCGGCATCGCCACCTTGCTGTCCGGAGTCGACCTTCACGTGGCCGTCACGCATCAGGCGGTGGCCGCCTTGCTGCTCGCCGCGATGGTGTGGGCGGCGCACGCGATCGGGCGCAGCCGGGCCTGAAATTCATGCGGTAATATGATACCTCACGAATTTAGGGCTGTTTTTCTTGACTTTCTGGGCTCCCTGACGCAATTGCCCGCCGTCGGCGCCGCCCCTGCAAATGGGCGGCGCGATTGTTTTCAGGGCAGGCCCGTCGGGACCGCCCATCTAATCAAGGGTCATGTCCATGAGGGCGCTCACCAAGACCACCAAGGTGGCCACGCCGGCCACGGTGGAGAAGAAATGGCATCTGATCGATGCCGATGGACTGGTCGTCGGCCGCGTGGCCTCGATCATCGCCAACATCCTGCGCGGCAAGCACAAGCCGAGCTTCACCCCGTTCATCGATTGCGGTGACAATGTCATCGTCATCAACGCGGACAAGGTGCGCTTCACCGGCAAGAAGCTCGGGCAGAAGATCTATTACAAGCACACCGGTTATGCCGGCGGCATCAAGGGCGTAACGGCCGCCAAGGTGCTCGAGGGGCATTTCCCCGAGCGCGTGCTGGAAAAGGCCGTCGAGCGGATGGTCCCGCGCGGCCCGCTCGGCCGCCAGCAGATGCGCAACCTGCGCATCTTCAAGGGCGCAGAGCATGATCACGCTGCGCAGAACCCCGAGCCGATGGATATCGCCGGGCTGAACCGCAAGAACAAGGTGGGCGCATAATGTCCGACAATCGCCAGTCTCTCGCCGATCTCGCGGCGCTCACCGGCCAGGCAGCGCCGGTCCAGGCCGCGGCTCCCGCCATCACCACCGATGTGGGCGATGACGCTCCGCAATATGTGGCGCCCGTTCTGCCGACGACTCCGCTGCGCGAGCAGCAGATCGACAAGCAGGGCCGCGCTTATGCCACCGGCCGTCGTAAGGATGCGGTCGCCCGCGTCTGGATCAAGCCCGGCAGCGGCAAGATCACGGTCAATGGCCGCGATCAGGAAGTCTATTTCGCACGTCCGACCTTGCGTCTCGTCATCAACCAGCCGTTCGGCGTTGCCGAGCGTGATGGTGCGTACGACGTGATCGCCACGGTCACCGGCGGCGGCCTTTCGGGCCAGGCCGGCGCGGTCAAGCACGGCATCGCCCAGGCGCTCACCAAGTATGAGCCGATCCTGCGCGCGCCGGTGAAGGCGGCAGGCTTCCTGACCCGCGACAGCCGTACGGTCGAGCGTAAGAAGTATGGCCGTGCCAAGGCACGTCGTAGCTTCCAGTTCTCGAAGCGCTAAGCGCTACGCGCCTCTTGCGAGGTACGAAAAGGGCGGTTCCGGGATGCCGGGACCGCCTTTTTGTTTGCCGCGGGTGATCAAATTACTCGTCATCCCCGCGCAGGCGGGGATCCATATACCCCAACGTTCCGAGTGATTCTTGAGCTTCAGAGCATATGGATTCCCGCCTTCGCGGGAATGACGGTGGGGGCCTAACCCCATCTCATCCTACGCTACCGGCCGTCCATCCTATCGGTAATCCAGCGAAATCCGTGCTTAAGCAGATGAAGAGCGCCCAATTCGAAGCCGATATAGAGCCCGGCGATCAGAACAAGCGCGACGCCAGCACCGATCGTCACTCCCGACTCTCTGCTTTGAGCGAACGGTATACCCACAGCTGTCGAGCGCTCAGCACGCCACAGCAAATTGCAAAGAACAACTTGAAAGGATCGTGCGCCCTGAAGAGCCACTGCCCGAGGCCGAACAGTGCCAGGGCCAGAAAGCACAGGCCGAATTCGAGATGATGGGAGCGCTTCATGAAGCCGCGTGCGGCAAATCCAGCCCGGCCGGGCTCTTGGTGAAAATCTCCGCGCCCGTCTCGGTGATCCCGATTGAATGTTCGAACTGCGCCGAGAGCGAACGGTCGCGCGTGACCGCGGTCCAGCCGTCGTCGAGCACCTTCACGTCGGGGCGGCCGATATTGATCATCGGCTCGATCGTGAAGAACATGCCCGGCTTCAGCTCGGGCCCGGTGCCGGGGCGGCCGACATGGACCACCTCGGGCGCATCATGGAACAGGCGGCCGACGCCATGCCCGCAGAAATCGCGCACCACGCCGTAGCGAAATTTCTCGGCATGCGACTGGATCGCATGGCCGATATCGCCCAGCCGGTTGCCCGGCCTGGCGGCTTCGATGCCGAGCATCATGCACTCGTATGTCACCTCGACCAGCTTCTTCGCCTTTAGCGCGACGTTGCCGGCGAGGTAGGTGCGGTTGGAATCGCCATGCCAGCCATCGAGCAGCGGTGTGACGTCGACATTGACGATATCACCGTCGCGGATCGTCTTAGGGCCCGGAATGCCGTGGCAGACGACATGGTTCACGCTGATGCAGCAGCTATGCGTATAACCGCGATAGCCGAGCGTCGCCGGCACCGCCCCGCCCGCGATTGTCATGTCATAGACGATGCGGTCGATCTCTTCCGTGGTGGCGCCGGGGACGATATGCGGGCCGAGGGCGTCGAGTATCTCGGCCGCCAGCCGGCCGGCGCGTCGCATGCCCTCGAAGCCCTCGGGGCCGTACAGCTTGATGGCGCCGGTGCGGGAGACGGGATCACCCGCCACGATCGTCTGATACTGTGTCATCCCGGCGATATAGCGATTTGCGTGCCGCTTTGCGAGAGCCCGGCGCGCGGCTATGGGGGCGCATGGCCGAACCCGAACGCATCTGGACCGCAGCCCTGTTGGTCATCGGAGACGAAATCCTCTCCGGCCGCACGCAGGACAAGAATGTCGCGCAGATCGCGCTATGGCTCAACATCCAGGGCATCCGCCTGCGCGAAGTCCGCGTCGTCGCGGACGATATGGCAGCGATCGGCGATGCGGTGAACGCGCTACGGGCGGCGAACGACTATCTCTTCACAACCGGCGGCATCGGCCCGACGCACGACGATATCACGGTCGATGCGGTCGCCGCCGCGTTGGGCCTTCCGGTTGTGATCCACGAAGGCGCGCGCGCGATTCTCGAGGCGCATTACGCCGCCCGCGGCGGCGTCACCGAGGCGCGACTGCGGATGGCGCGCGTGCCCCAAGGTGCCGGCCTGATCGAGAATCCCATGTCGGGCGCGCCCGGCATCCATATCGGCAACATCATGATCCTGGCGGGCGTGCCGCATATCGCCGCGATGATGCTCGACAGCCTCACCGGCACGCTCGAGGGCGGCCGCCCGGTCGTATCGGCGACGATCGGCTGCAACGTGCCCGAAAGCGAGGTGGCCGACATGCTCGCCGCGACCGAACGCGCGCATGACGGCTGCCAGATCGGCTCCTACCCCTTCTTCCGCGACGGGCAGACGGGCGCCAATTTCGTGATCCGCTCGACCGATGTCGATCGGCTGAAGGCATGCGAGGACGATCTCGCGACCCGGCTGATCGATATGGGTTACGAACCGGTTGCGGGCGGGATCTGAGCCGGGGCCGGCCGCAGCACGATCAGCGTGAACAACGCGATCATCCCCATCACCGTCGACAGAGCGAATACGATTCCCGGAAAGCGAAATGGCGCGGCGGGGCCGGTGAACCAGGCCAGAGCCGGATTGTAGAGTGCGGGCGCGATGATCGATCCGATCGCCGCGACGCTGCCGGTGAAGCCCTGCAACTCACCCTGCTGGGTCGGCGGCACGCGGCGGGACATCAGCCCGCTCATCGCCGGCATCACCGCCGCCTGGAAAGCGATCACCAGCATCGCCGGATAGAGCATCCAGCCTTTGGGTACGATCGCGTCGATGACGAAACCGAGCGTCGCGACGAGAATCCCGATCTCGGCAGCGCGGCGTTCGCCGAAGCGTTTGACCAGCCGGCCGACGACGAAGATCTGGCTCAGCGCCATGATCGCGCCGACCCAGGTGAGCGAGGCGCCGATCTGGCCTGGCGACCAGTCGAAGGCGGCGATCGTGAACCACGACCAGGCGACGGGGTAGACCATGCCCGCGAGGTTCCACCAGAAGAGCGCGAACGCGACCGGCAACAGCCCGGGCAATTTCGCGAGCGCCATCAGCGCGCCGACCGGATTGGCACGGCGCCATTGGAAGGGCCGGCGCTTGTCGGCACTCAGTGTCTCGGGGAAGGCGACGAGCCCCAGGATCAGATTGCAGGCCGCGAGCACGGCGGCGGCGTGGAACGGCGCCTTGTCGCCGAACTCGCCCAGCAACCCGCCCAGCGCCGGGCCGACGATGAAGCCCACCCCGAACGCTGCGCCGATCATCCCGAACAGTTTCGCGCGATCCTCGGGCGTGGACACGTCCGCCAGCGCGGCACCGGCTGGGCCGTAGGAAGCGCCGAAGAAACCCGCGAGCGCACGTCCCAGGAACAGCCAGCCGAGCGTCGGCGCGAACCCCATCAAGGCATAATCGACCGCGAACCCCGCGAGCGATCCGAGCAGCACCGGCCGCCGCCCGAAACGATCGCCGAGATTGCCGACCAGCGGCCCGGTCACGAACTGCACAGCGGCATAGACCATGCCGAGCCAGCCGCCGATCTCGGTCGCCTGCGCGAGCCCGATATGGCCCAACCGCATCACCACGCTCGGCAGCACCGGCATGATGATCCCGAAGCCGATCGCATCGATCAGCACCGTCAGCACGACGAAGCGTATCGCGTTGCGATTGTGGGCGGCGCTCATGCCCGGCTCCCCTTCATGACACTGGCCATCGATTCCCCTCATCCCGTCATGTCGCTGGATCGGAGCTAACTGTCGAGGTGCTGCTCGGTCGAGGTCGCAGATCCGGGCTTGGCTTTGATTGGGAAAGGTCGGCCGGGCTGATCTCGCGTTACCTGCTCTAACCGGCCAATTCCGCTCGCTGCTTCCGCGTGAGCCCGGCACAAACCAGATCGTAGGAATGCCGCGCCAGATCTTCGATCTCGTCCACCGGCACATCGGCATGGAGATCGATCGCGATCCAGTGGCGCGGGTCGAGATGGCTGCGGTGGCCGACGCCCTTATATTGTTCGCGCAGCATCTCCGCGCGGTAGGGATCGCATTTCAGGATCACGCCGTCGCTCGGGCGGGTGAACAGGATCGCGAACATCTTGCCCATCACCTTGTAGAGCGTGACCCCACGCGCCGAAGGCAAAAGCGTGCCGGCCGCGCCCGGCATCGCCGCCAGATGGCCCCGCAGCGTGGCGATGGCTTCGCTGTCTTCGTCACCCCCGTCCATGAGGGCAGCGTAAACCGGCGGGCGGGGCCCAGCAATCTTCTCGGGTTGCCTGTGTTGCCGGTCGGTTGCAAGGAAGGCAATTGTCCCTGTGCGAGTATCCTATGCACCTCACCTTCGTCGCTGCCGCCGCGCTTGCGGCAGCGCCTCCCGCCCCGGTTCTGGTCAGATATGCCGGCATCGCGCTCGATCCTGCGGGGAAGCGGATCGCGACGATCGATAGCGAGCAGGTGAAAGGCGCGCCGGTCGCGCGACATGGCGTGCTCGTCATCCGCGATACCGCAGGCCGGATAACCGCGCGTTACGATCCTTGCACGTCCTGCAACTATGCTGGTCCGGCGTGGTCGCCCGATGGCAGGAGCCTTGCCTATGTCGCGAGCGGCGGGGGCGTCGCCACCCTCTACGTGCTGGCGGACGGGCAGAATCGCAAGGTCGCGAGCCTCAAGGGGCTTGCCGCCGCGCCGCGCTGGTCGCCCGACGGCGGTACGATCGCCTTCCTCGCCACGCCTGACGCGACCAAGGAGACTGGGGCGACCCAGCCGGGCGCGCGCCAGGTGGGGGTGATCGGCGACAAGGAAGACAGCAAGCGGATCGCGATCGTGCCGACATCCGGCGGGGAGTATCGGCTGATCTCGCCGGCAGGGACCTTCGTCTACGAATATGATTGGACCCCCGACGGCAAGGGCTTCGTCGGCACCGCGGCCGAGGGCAATGGCGACAATCGATGGTGGGTGGCGAGCCTGCGCGCCTTCCCGATCGATGGCGCGATGCGCGTCATCGCCGCGCCGAAAATGCAGATGAACTGGCCGCGCATCTCGCCCGATGGGCGGACGGTCGCGTTCATCGGCGGGCTCATGAGCGACTATCCGGTCTCGGGTGGCGACATCTACACGGTCGGCCTGGGCGGCAGCGAAGCGGTCAATCTGACGCCGGGCTACAAGGCGACCTTCACCTCGCTGATCTGGAACGGGCCGCGGTTGATCGCCGGCGTGACGCAGGGCGGATCGACCGGAGTGGCGACGATCGATCCCGCTACCGGCAAAGTGGTCGCATCGGTCGCGCCCGATACGATGGGAGGCCGGACCGAAGTCGTCGTTGCGCCCGATCGCACTGCCTCGAAGGCCGCGTATGTGGTCGAAAGCTTCACCAGCGCGCCGCGCATCGCCTTCGGCCCGCTCGGCAAGGGGCGCCCGATCACGCATGACAACGACGCTTTGCTATCGGGTGTCGCGGCGCAGGACATCCATTGGACCAATGACGCGCTGAATGTGCAGGGCTGGCTGCTGCGGCCCGCGGGCGCGGTGGCGACATCGAAACAACCGATGATCACGATCGTCCATGGCGGGCCATCCTCGGCCAGCACCCCCCGCTTCCCGTGGGGCGACGAGCCCGATCTGCTCAGCCGCAATGGCTATTGGATATTCCTCCCCAATCCGCGCGGCAGCTTTGGCCAGGGCGAGGCCTTCACCATGGCCAACGTCCGCGATTTCGGCGGCGGCGATCTGCGCGACATCCTCGCCGGGATCGACGCGGTCGAGAAAAAGGCGCCGATCGACGATGCACGGCTCGGTATCTACGGCCACAGCTATGGCGGGTTCATGACGATGTGGGCGGTCACCGCGACAAACCGCTTCAAGGGTGCGGTGGCGGGGGCGGGCATCGCCAACTGGATCTCTTATTATGGCCAGAACGGGATCGATCAGTGGATGATCCCCTTCTTCGGCGCCTCGGCTTATGACGACCCTGCGATCTACGACAAATTGTCGCCGATCCGCTACGTCAAGGGCGCGAAGACGCCGACGTTGCTCTATGTCGGCGAACGCGATGTCGAATGTCCGCCCGCGCAGAGCCTCGAATATTGGCATGCCCTGAAGGCGATGGGGGTTCCGACCGAACTCGTCATCTATCAGGATGAGGGCCATGGCATCCGCAAACCCGAGCATCTGCTCGATCGGGAGACCCGCATGATCGGCTGGTTCGACAAATGGCTGGGAGTGCACCGCCCATGACACCGTTCGAGGGCAAGCATAGCTATCGGCCCGCCGAAGGGCACCGCCTCGCGCACGATCCCTTCAACGCGATCGTGGCACCGCGCCCGATCGGCTGGATCGGGACCCGATCGGCGGACGGCATTGCCAATCTCGCCCCCTACAGCTTCTTCAACGCACTCGCCTATCGCCCACCGACGATCGGGTTCTCGAGCGAGGGGCGCAAGGACACGCTCGCCAATGTCGAGGCCACCGGCGTGTTCACCTGGAACCTCGCGACGCGTCGCCTTGCCGAGCGGATGAACGCGACCAGCGCGATGGTGCCGCCGCATGTCGACGAGATCGAGCTGGCGGGAATTGCCGCGATCGAGGGACAGGTGGTCGCAGCCCCCCTGGTGCTCGAAAGCCCGGCCGCCTTCGAATGCCGCGTCAGCGATATCGTCCGGCTGCGCACGGCCGCCGGCGTCGACATGAACAATTGGTTCGTGATCGGGGAGGTGGTGGCGATCCATCTCGACGAAAATGTGATCGTCGATGGCGTTTATCAGACTGCGGCGGCGCGACCGATCACGCGCGGCGGCGGGCCGGCGGATTATTTCGAAATTACCGAAGCGGCCAAATTCCAGATGCGCCGGCCGGCTTAGGCCTGAGGAACGCCGATCCCGTCATCCCCGCCCCCGCAGGAATGACGAGGTTGGTGCCTTACGCCTTGGCGGTGCGGCGCCGCGTCGGCTTGGGTGGCGGAGCCTCCGGTGCCTTCTTGCGGCCGAGGCCGATCGCCTTGGCAAGTGTGCGGCGCTTTTCGGCATAGTTGGGCGCGACCATCGGGTAGTCGGCCGGCAGCTTCCACTTGGCGCGATATTGCTGGGGCGACATGCCATAGTTGGTTTGCAAATAGCGCTTGAGCATCGTCAGTTTCTTGCCGTCTTCGAGACAGACGATGTGATCTGCCTTGACCGAAGACCGGACCGAAACCGCCGGTTTTTGTTCGGCCGGTGCCACCGGCTCCGGGACGCTGCCAAGTCCCGCCAATGCAGCATGAACCTTCCCGATCAGATCGGGTAATTCTCCAACTGCCACCCGATTATGGGCCACATGCGCCGCCACGATCTCTGTGGTCAGCGACAAAAGTTCGTTATCGTTATCTTCAGACATAGATGTCCTCTTGGACAATAGGTCCGAAATGAATAGCAGATTGTTTCAGGAGGTGCGAGCTTTTTCTAACCAAAACCCGCGCCGCGCCGTGCCGAGCCATCAAAATGTTCGCGGTGCGAAATATTGGTAACGGGACGCACCCGTCTCCCGGCCAGCACCACCGTCCGCTAACAGGTTACCGTATCGATTATGGGTGGGGCGGCGTCGCTGCGCTCGTTGGGCGCGCCCGATGCAATTCGGGCGGCGCGGCCTTCAAGCCGTCACCGCCCGAACGAGAGTTGCTTACTTGGTAACGTGCGCCGAGACGTGCTTGTTCATCTCGAACATGCTGACGCTCTTCTTGCCGAAGATCTTCTCCAGCTTGTCGTCCGCGTTGATCTGGCGCTTGTCCTTGCTGTCCTGCAGACCGTTCTTCTTGATATAGTCCCACAGCTTGCTGACGATCTCGCTGCGCGGCATCGGGCCGGCGCCAACAATTGCGCTCAGTTCGGCTGAAGGCTTGACGGGAGCGTGGATGCCACCGGTTTTTGGTGCTGTTGTTGCTGCTTTTGCCATATTTGATATCCTCCTAAGTCGCCCCCTCTCCAAGGCGTGTGCCGCTATTCCGCTAGCACCTGCGTTTGGCAAGGCCCAACAGAGAGGGGAAATCAGTCCTTGGCAAGGGCTGAGGGCTTGTGAGCGGCCTTTTTGCCCTCCTTCGTGCGGACAAGATACTCCGGATTGGCGTTAGAGGCCGCCACCTTGTGGCTTTTGATGCGGGTCGGGCTGGTCAGTTTCGCCTCGACCACACCGTGCGCAGTTCCGCCATGGCTCTTCCAGCTGACCTTGTCACCCTTGTGCAGCGCGCTCATGTCCCATCTCCTTCGTATCGTGCAGGGACCCAATCGCGCCGACGGGAATTGGTTGCGGCGAAGCGGCATTGCGGGGACGGAATGAACCAGACGGACGATTACCTGATCTTCACCCCCGACGATGTCGATCTCGCGCGCTCGCCGCTCAGGGCCTCGCTCGACGCGCCGACCTACGTGCTGGGGGCTTTCAATCCGGGGCTCACGCGTTTGCCGAACGGCAACCTGCTGCTGATGGTGCGGGTGGCGGAGGCGTTGAAGGAGCCGATCGCGGGGGATCATGTCCGCGCGATCCGCTGGACCGAAGCGGGCTATGTGCTCGACGCGCATCTGCTGGCTGGGGTCAACATGAGCGATCCGCGCCAGTTCGACGTCAGCGGCAGCGCGTACCGCCAGCTTGCCCTGACGTCGCTCTCCTGGCTGCTCCCGGTCGAGCTCGATGCCGACGGGCGCAGCATCGTCGCGGTCCATTACGAAAAGGCGATCGCGCCGACCGCTCCATTCGAACATTATGGGATCGAGGATGCGCGTATCACCGAGGTCGGCGACATCTGGTACATGACCACCTGCGCGGTCTCGGCCGAGCGGCATTGCACCACCCTCCACACCTCCACCAACGGGCTCGATTACACGCTGCAGGGCGTGGTGCTCGATCACCAGAACAAGGACATGATCCTGTTCGAGGGCAAGGTCGGCAATAAATTCATGGCGCTCACCCGTCCGTTGGGTGAGCTTTATTTCGCTTATCCTGCCGATGATCCACATCTCGGCGGCCCGTCCATCAACCTCGCCCAATCGCCGGACGCACTCCACTGGAGGCCGGTCGACTATCCTTTTCTGCGTCCGCGCAAGGGATCGATCGCCTCGACGAAGCTGGGCGGCGGCAGCCAGCCGATCCTGACCGAAGCGGGCTGGCTGATGATCTACCATGGCGTCGAGACGCGCGCGAAAGTGGGTGTCTATCGCAGCTTCTGGGCGTTGCTCGATCGCGACGAACCCTGGCGCGTGTTGCGCCTGGAGGACGAAGTGCCGCTGATGGAAGCCAACCCGGCACTGACCGCCCCGATCGCGCACCAGCTGTATTTGCCGACCGAGGTGGTGTTCACGACCGGGGTGGCGGATGCAGGCGATCATTATGTGATCGCGAGCGGCGAGGCGGATCTGGCCTGCCGGATCACGCATATTCCGAAGACGCGTTTCTCATGACGTCCGCCCCGAATGCCGTTCGTCCCGAGCGGGCGACAGGGATCGCCGATCCCGCATGGTGGCAGGCCGGGGTGATCTACCAGATCTATCCCCGCTCGTTTCAGGACACGAACGGGGACGGGATCGGCGATCTCGCGGGCATCGAGCGCCGGCTCGACCATCTGGTCGCACTCGGTGTCGATGCGCTATGGATCTCGCCGATCTATCCGTCGCCGATGGTCGATTTTGGCTACGACGTGTCCGATTATATCGGCGTCCATCCGATGTTCGGTACGATGGCCGATTTCGATCGCCTGCTCGCCGCCGCGCACGATCGGGGTTTGCGGTTGCTGCTCGATTTCGTGCCAAACCATTCGTCGGATCGGCATCCCTGGTTTCTCGAAAGCCGGGCATCGCGCGATAACCCGAAGCGCGACTGGTATATATGGCGCGATCCCGCGCCCGATGGCGGCCCGCCCAACAACTGGATCAGCGATTTCGGCGGATCGGCGTGGCAATGGGATGCCGCCACCGGCCAATATTATTACCACGCCATGCTAGTAGAGCAGCCCGATCTCAACTGGCGCAATCCCGGCCTCAAGGCGGCGATGCTGGATGCGATGCGCTTCTGGTTCGACAAGGGGGTCGATGGTTTCCGCGTCGATATCCTGTGGCACATGATCAAGGCGGCGGATTTTCCGGACAATCCGGCCAATCCGCACTGGCATCCCGGCATGGCCGACATGCATAAGGTGCTCCAGCTCCACTCGACCGACCAGCCCGAGGTGTTCGCCATCGCCGCCGAGATGCGCGCGCTGGCGGATGCCTATAGCGCAAAGGGGCGCGAACGCGTGCTGGTGGGGGAGATCTACCTGCCGATCGAACGGCTGATGGCGTATTACGGCAAGGATCGGGAGGGCGTGCATCTGCCCTTTAACTTCCAGCTGATCGAGGCGCCGTGGGACGCGCGCGCGCTTCACCGGATGATCGCGGACTATGAGGCGGCCTTGCCCCCTGGCGGCTGGCCCAATTGGGTGCTCGGCAACCATGATCGCCCGCGCATCGCCGCGCGGGTGGGCGTGGCACAGGCGCGGGTGGCGGCGATGCTCCTGTTGACCCTGCGCGGCACCCCGACCCTTTATTATGGCGATGAACTGGGGATTGGTCCGGTCGAGATCCCGCCAGCCAAAGTGCAGGATCCGCGCGAACTGCGCGAGCCGGGGCTCGGTTTCGGCCGCGATCCGGTGCGCACGCCGATGCCGTGGGATACGTCCGCGAATGCCGGTTTCACCACCGGTGAACCGTGGTTGCCGCTCAATTCTGACTGGCCGACCCGGAATGTCGCGGTGGAGCGCGAGGATGCGGGCTCGATGCTGGCGCTGTATCGCGAACTGCTGCGGCTCCGGCGGGCTCACGAGGTGCTTTCGATCGGTGACGTGCGCTTGATCGAGGCCGAGGGTGATGTGCTCGCCTACGAACGAGTGAATAGCAACGAGCGGGTCGCAATAGTTTTGAATTTGGGTGGCGAGATGCAGCGAATGCCTGCCCTCGACGGAACGTTCCAGCCACTTTTCTCCACACTGCGTCATCCCCGCGAAGGTGGGGATCCATATTCTCCAACTCTGAAGGTTATAGGCCCCAACGAGGGCCTCATCCTCCACGCACAGGACTGACCCCACATATGCGCATTGCCATGCTCGCCCCGATCTCCTGGCGCACGCCGCCGCGCCATTATGGCCCGTGGGAATTGGTCACCTCGCTCCTCACCGAGGCGCTCATCGCGAAGGGTGTCGACGTTACTTTGTTCGCCACCGCCGACAGCGAGACGGCCGGCACGCTCGCTGCGGTCGTGCCGGCGGGCTATTCGGAGGATCGCAGCCTCGATGCCAAGGTGATGGAGATGCTGCACGTCAGCCATGTGTTCGAACATGCCGGCGAGTTCGACATCATCCACAACCAGGCGGATTTCGTGCCGCTGACGTTTTCGCGGCTGGTCCAGACGCCGCTCGTCACCACGATCCACGGTTTCTCGTCCGAGCGGATCGTGCCGGTGTTCAAGCGCTATGACGATATCGTCCATTATGTCGCGATCAGCGATGCCGATCGCCACCCGAGCCTCGCTTATGCCGACACCATCCACCACGGCATCCCGATCGAGGATTTCCCGTTCGATCCTGTCGGCAGCGACGATCTGCTCTTCTTTGGCCGCATCCACCCGGACAAGGGGGCCGCGGACGCGATCAAGGCGGCGCAGGCGACCGGCGACCGGCTGGTGATGGCGGGAATCATCCAGGATGAGGGCTATCATGCGCGCGAGGTCGAGCCGCATATCGATGGCGATCAGATCATTTATCTCGGCCCGGTCGGCGGTGCGCGGCGCACGCAGGCGCTGGGCGGCGCCAAGGCCCTGCTCCACCTGATCGGCTTCGAGGAGCCGTTCGGACTTTCGGTGATCGAGGCGATGGCCTGCGGCACGCCGGTAATCGCTTACAATCGCGGATCGATGCCCGAACTGATTGATCATGGCGTCACCGGCTTCCTGGTCGAGACATTCGACGAAGCGGTCGAGGCGATCGGACGGATCGGCGAGATCGATCGCGCGGCGTGCCGTCGTGCGGTGGAGGCGCGTTTCACGGTCGAGCGGATGGCGGAGCGATATATGGATTTGTACCGGAGGATCCTCGCATGAAGATCCTCGTCTGACGAGAGAAGGATTAGTCGTCAGGAAATTGTTGCGGCCCCGTCGCGTGCGGCTATCGTGCTGCAATGCGCAAAATCCTCCTCGCCGCCGCCTTTCTCTCCACCTCGGCGTTCGCCGCCACGCCGCCCGATACGATCGAAGCGCGTGTCGCGAAGATTCTGAAGGCGACGCCGCTGATCGATGGCCACAACGATTGGGCCGAAACGCTGCGCGGCAAGGAGGGCGAGGGGCGCTGGACGCTCGACCTGACGAAGGAGCTCGCGAAAAAAGGCTACAACACCGACATCGCCATGCTGCGCAAGGGCATGGTCGGTGGACAATTCTGGTCGGTCTACGTCTCGGCCAACCAGCCCGAGGAAGATCAGGTGATCGAGACGCTGGAGGAGATCGATCTCATCCGCAATATCGTCGCGCGCTATCCCGATACGTTCGAACTCGCCACCACCGCAGCCGATGTGCGGCGTATCCATAAGGCCGGCAAGATCGCGTCGATGATGGGGGTCGAGGGCGGCGGTCAGATCGACGAGCGTTTCGCCGTGCTGCGCGCCTACAAGATCCTCGGCGCCGGCTATCTGACACTCACCCACAGCAAGACGATCGACTGGGCGGACAGCGCCACCGACAATCCCAAACATGGCGGGCTCACGCCGTTCGGCAAGGCCGTGGTGCATGAGCTCAACCGGATCGGCATGCTGGTCGATCTGGCCCATGTGAACGAGAATGTGATGAAGGATGCGCTGCGCGTCTCGAAGGCGCCGGTGATCTTCTCGCACTCGTCCGCCCGCGCCCTCGACGATACGCCGCGCGACGTCTCGGACGAGGTGTTGAAGATGGTTGCCAGGAATGGCGGCGTCGTGATGGTCAATTACGCGCTGGCCTATGTCTCGGACGATTATCGTCGCTGGTCGGCCGATCGCAATGCCGAGAAGGGGCGCTACAACGCGCCACCGTTCGGCGGCCTCTATATCGGCCAGCCCGAGCGCGCGGCGGCGGCGATGGCGGCGTGGGACAAGGCGCATCCCGCGCCCAAGGTCACGCTGGCGATGGTGGCCGATCATATCGATCATATCGCCAAGGTGGCGGGTGTCGATCATGTCGGCATCGGATCGGATTTCGACGGTGTCGGCAACGAACTGCCCGAGGGGCTGGGCGACGTTTCGACCTATCCGGCTTTGATCGGCGAGATGCTGCGGCGTGGCTGGAGCGACGCCGATGCCGCCAAGCTGGCGGGCGGCAACGTGCTGCGCGTGATGGAAGCGGCGGAAAAGGTCGCGGCGTCGATGAAGAACGAGTTGCCGGCTACCGCCACCATCGCGGCGCTCGATCAGGCCAAATAGCCCGACCGGATCAGCGCCGCGACAGCCGCAGGACGAGCGCGGTCAGGCAGTAGGCCACGATCGTCAGTTTGAAAGAAACGCAGAACAGAGCG
Source organism: Sphingomonas sp. MMS24-J13 (assembly GCF_044905095.1). Lineage (NCBI taxonomy): Bacteria > Pseudomonadati > Pseudomonadota > Alphaproteobacteria > Sphingomonadales > Sphingomonadaceae > Sphingomonas > Sphingomonas sp. MMS24-J13. Next base: position 3,545,577 of record NZ_CP173258.1, on the reverse strand, counting down.
GCGATCACGCCGATCCGCCAGGCGATCGCCGGCACACCGGTGCGATCCTCGAGGGCGGCGCAGGTGCCGAGCAGCTTGCCACTGCCCGGCGCCCTGTCTTGATAGTCCCGGATCCGCATGGTCCCGATCCTCTCCTGATGTGGGGAACGCAATGCGATCAACCAACCAGGCGGACGGGGCCGGCAGCCGAAACGATGCACGCCGCGCTGATGAGGAAAGAGACGAAGCCGACACCGACCTGGGTCAGCAGCGAAGACGAAAGATTGGCCATTTTGAAGTTCCCTGATTTTTGGTCACCGGACCATTCCGGCGATGCTCAAAGAAATGCAGGGAGCGTGCCAAATGCCGTTACGAGGCGGATCAAGGGTAGGCTGGTCGTTTCGGCTGTGAGATTTACCAAGAGATCGGGAATTTCGCCGTAGAGTGGCGGATTTTTGATCGCGCGAGTGGCCAACGTTCGGACTGTCCGGTTACGCACACTCAAAAGCGTTCAATCCGACAATATCATCTCCGCGGTTCACCGCCGCTTCAGCGCGCCTGCCACCGCTCGATATCCTCGGGTCGGTCGATCTCGATCCAGGTCGGCGATCCTGTTTCGATCGCGCTGACCTGGCCGTTCACCGCGAGATGATCGATCACCGCGTGGTGGAAGCGCTGCGCGCCACCCTGTGCGCAGATCACCGCATCGAGCGCATCCGCATATTCGGCACCGCCACCCCCGGTCGCGATGATCATCCCGAGCGAGCGATGCCCGGACGCCGCGTCGTCCAGATCCTTGCCGACGCGGCTGATCCGCCCGTCCGACACCGCGACCCGCATATCGTCGAGCGCGAATGTCGTCGCACGCTCGACCACCAGGTTGACCCCCGGCTGCGCCGCGCGGAGCGCGTCGCCGATCAGGTCCGTCGCCAGGATCGTATCGCCGTTCATCAGGAGGAATGGGCCGGCCAGATGCCAGCGCGCGGTCCAGACGCTGCCTATGCTGTTCGCGACCGACCAGAAGGGGTTGCAGATCAGCCCCGGCCGCGTCCGCGCGGGCAATTGCGAAAGATGCTGTTCCAGCCGTTTGATCAGGTAGCCGCCGACCACCAGCACATCCTCGACGCCCGCGGCGGCGAGCGCATCGAGCTGGTGATCGAGAATCGCCTTGCCGCCGACCGGCACGAGGCACTTGGGATGGTCGCGCGTGAACGGGAGCAGCCGCGTGCCCTGGCCGGCTGCTAGGATGATCGCCTTCATCGTAAAGGCCCTAGCGGTACAGGTCTGTCATCGGAAGTCACTCACCGCTAGAACGTCGCGCAGACCTCGGCGTCTTCCTGCAGAACCAATTCCTGATCGTAACGCGCGCGATACAGCGCGATCAGCGCGTGGATGTCGTTCCATGATTCGGGCGTGTCGCGATGGATGATCAACAGCACCTTAGATCGTTCGCGCATGATCATGCCGCTCTCGCCGCGCCACTGGCCCTGCGCGTCGAGCACAGTGAAGCCTTGCGGGAAGCGGACGGTCACCTCGTGGCGCAGGAAAGATCGCCATTGGCGCGCGCTGATCCAGCCCAGCCGCTGGCCGAGCCCGAAATAGAGCGTCGTGCGGATGAAGGCTTCATCGGGCGAGGCGCAGGCGAAGCGTCTGGCAGGCGAGGCAACGCCGGCCGCCACCGGGCTCGCCAGACAGAGAGACGCGAGCAGCAAGCCGCCCGCGCATTTGAGTAAACCCATTCCACCGCTCCCCGCGAGCTCCGCATGGGCCCCAAGGTGATGGATTGCCCGCTGCGTGGCAAGGCGACCGGCCGGATCCGGCAGCAGACACAAAACCGCCGTCCTGCGAGGGGAGCAGGACGGCGGCAGGCATCTTAGGTTACAGGGAGAGAACTCTTCAGGCGACCTCGGCCAGCGTTGCTTCGTTCGGTTCGCGCAGGACATAGCCGCGGCCCCACACCGTCTCGATATAATTTTCGCCGCCGCAGGCGAGGCTGAGCTTCTTGCGCAGCTTGCAGATGAATACGTCGATGATCTTGAGTTCGGGTTCGTCCATGCCGCCATAGAGATGGTTCAGGAACATCTCCTTGGTCAGCGTCGTGCCCTTGCGGAGCGACAGCAGCTCCAGCATCGCATATTCCTTGCCGGTCAGATGGACGCGGGCGCTGTCGACCTCGACCGTCTTGGCATCGAGATTGACCGAAAGCTTGCCGGTCTTGATCACCGACTGCGAATGGCCCTTCGAACGGCGGACGATGGCGTGGATGCGCGCGATCAGTTCCTCGCGGTGGAACGGCTTGGTGACGTAGTCGTCGGCGCCGAAGCCGAGCGCCCGGACCTTGGCGTCCATCTCCGAAATGCCGGACAGGATCAGCACCGGTGTCTGTACCCGGCTGGTGCGCAACTTCTTGAGCACGTCATAGCCGGTCATGTCGGGCAGGTTGAGATCGAGCGCGATCAGATCGTAATCGTACAGCTTGCCGAGGTCCAAACCCTCCTCGCCAAGGTCGGTCGTGTAGACATTGATGCCTTCGGCCGACAGCATCAACTCGATACTGCGGGCGGTCGTGGGATCGTCTTCGATCAACAAAACACGCATGATCAAACCCCTGTTTTTCCGTACTGGATCGGTCGCCCCGCCCGAATCCTGAAGATGAGTGGTTAACGTATACGTAGATGAAGGTGAAAGGTTAACGCGGATTTAAATGCCTCTCAGGAATTCCCCTAATGTGAACATTTTTTGCGTACGCAAGTATGGCTCAAAGGGGCGCCGCCGAATTTTTTCGCGCCAAACCGAATGGATTGCGGGCGGACCCCAATCTTTGTCGCCGGACGCAGAATCGTAAAGACGAGTCGCCTCTCGGCGTGGCGGCCCGACGGTTCCTTGCCGGATCCGGCCACCGATGCGGCATCGGGCCGCCGGCCGCTAACCATCAGCAACATGGCTGCCGCGAATTGCAGCGTCGCGGGCGCACGGCTATGCGGGTCTCGAACAAGGAGAGCGAGAGCGGTGACGGGCAGCTTGAACGGGCGAATGGCGCTGATCACCGGCGCGAGTTCGGGCATCGGCGCAGGCGTCGCGCGCCGCTTCGCGCGTGAGGGGGCGAAGCTGGTGCTGGCCGCACGGCGTGCCGATCGGCTCGATGCGCTGGCCGATGAATTGCGCGGGCTGGGTGCCGAGGTGCTGGCTCGCCCGACTGATGTGACCAGGGAGGATGAGGTGCTTGGCCTCTACGCCGATGCCGAGGCGTTCGGCGAGGTCGATATCCTCGTCAACAATGCCGGCATGGTTTCGCACCGGGCGACGCTCGATCTCGGGCTGGACGAGTGGAACCAGTTGATCGCGCTCAACCTTACCGCCGCGTTCCTCTGCGCGCGTGAAGCGATGCGCGTGATGAAACCGCGCGGGCGCGGGAAGATCATCAATATCGGCAGCCTCTCGGCCCAGATGCCGCGGGCAGAGACGATCGCCTATGCGACCTCCAAATATGGGATGGAGGGGATGACCCGCAGCCTCGCGCTCGACGGGCGCGAATTCGGTATCACCGCGTCGATCGTCCATCCGGGATTGACGATGAGCGACCTCGCCGCCGACTCCGCCGCACGCACCCCCGGGCCGATGCTGATGGAGGCGGATACCACCGCGCAGGTGATTGCGCTGATGGCATCGATGCCGTTCGAGGCCAATCTGCTCACTGCGACGATCCTGCCGATCGCGCAGCCTTATTTAGGGCGCGGATAGGGGCGTTCGTACGATGGCGCTTCGTGATCTTCGCGCCTACATGGCCGCGTCATGTTATCGCAACGAAGCCGTTATGCGCTAAAGGCGCTGCTCCACCTCGCGACGGTGGAGCATGATGATCCGGTCTCCATCGGCAATATCGCGCAATCGACCGGGGTTTCGCGCAAGTTCCTCGAGGCGATCCTCAACGACCTGAAGCGCGAAGGCTTGGTCGATAGCGCGCGCGGCAAGCTCGGCGGCTATCGTCTGGCGCTGCCGGCCGAACAGATCAGCTTCGCCCGGATCATTCGCGCAAGTGAGGGGCCGCTCGCGCTGTTTCCGTGTGCAAGCGTGAACTTCTATCGGCCTTGCCCCGACTGCAATGTCGAGACCTGCACCCTGCGACGCGTGCTCGCATCCGCGCGCGAGAGCATGGCGAAGGTGCTGGAAGGGACGACGCTTGCTGCGGCGGCAGAGAAGGGGGCGGAGGGCGCGGCGCCTTACGCCTGAGGGTACGGCAAGCAAGGGGGTGTTTTTGATGACGACCTTTCCCGAAGATGTCTTCACCGAGCCGAGCGATGTCGATCCCGATACGCTTGCCAATCTCGGCCCGCTGCGGCGGCTGGCGGGGCATTGGCGCGCGCGCAAGGGCGTCGATCTGAACCCCAAGGCGGACGGTCCCGAGCGCCGCACGTTCATCGAGCGGATCGATTTCGATCCGATCGATCCACAGGCGAACGGCCCGCAACTCCTCTACGGGCTGCGTTACCATATCCACATCACGACCGAGGAAGAGGATATCACCTTCCATGATCAGGTCGGCTATTGGCTGTGGGAGCCCGCGACCGGGCTGGTCATGCAGACGGTCGCGATTCCGCGCGGGCAGGTGGCGCTCGCTTCCGGCCAGGCGGCGCCCGATGCAGATCGCTTCACCGTATCGGCCAAACGCGGCGAGACCGGCTATGGCGTCTGTTCGACCGCCTTCCTCGAATATGCGTTTCGCACCGACAGCTACCAGATCGAGATCGTATATAATCCCGACGGCAGCTGGAGCTATATCACCGATACCGTCCTGATGGTGCACGGCCGGGATGTGCCGTTCTCGCATCGCGACGAGAACACCCTGAGAAAGGTCGCGGAGCCCAAGCTCAACCCGCTGGCGGCGATCCTGGCGAAACGCAAGGCGGCCGCATCCGGATGACGAGTGGCCGGTCGCGAGCGATCCGGCGATGTCATACGAGCAGCCTGCCCGGTTCGCGCGGCACGTAATGGGCACCGACTGACTTGCACATCGGCGCCGCGGCCTTAGATGCTGCGGTGCAGCAACAGCCGAAAGCCACCATGAGCGACATCGCCGCGCCACCGCGCGTGCATCATCCCGGCCTCGTCATGTTCGCGCTGGCGATGGGCGGCTTCGCGATCGGCACGACCGAATTCGCGACGATGAGCCTGCTTCCTTATTTTGCCAAAGGCCTGGGCATCGACGAGCCGACTGCGGGCCATGTCATTTCGGCCTACGCCCTCGGCGTGGTGATCGGTGCGCCGTTGATGGCGGTGATCGGCGCCAGGATCGCGCGACGGACGCAATTGTTCGCGCTGATGGCGTTGTTTGCGCTCGGCAACGGCCTGTCGGCCCTGGCGCCGACTTATGGCTGGATGCTCGCCTTCCGGTTCCTTTCCGGCCTGCCGCACGGCGCCTATTTCGGGCTGGCGGCGCTGGTCGCGGCTTCGCTGGTGCCTGCCAACAGGCGGACCACAGCGATCGGCCGGGTGATGCTGGGGCTGACGATCGCCACCGTGCTGGGCGTTCCGGCGGCAAGCTGGATCGGGCAGGCGATCGGATGGCGATCGGGCTTCGCGATCGTGGCGATGCTGGCGCTGCTCACCATGATCCTGATCGCGCTGTTTGCCCCGCGCGACAGGGCCGCGTCGAACGCCAGCCCGTTGCGAGAGCTTGGCGCGCTCAAGCGAGGACAGGTTTGGCTGACGCTGGCGATTGGCGCGATCGGTTTCGGGGGATTGTTTTCGGTCTATGCCTATCTCGCCACCACGCTGGTCGAGGTGACCCATGTTTCGCCCGGCTTCGTGCCGGTGGTGTTGTGCGTGTTCGGGATCGGCATGACGCTCGGCAACGTGATCGTGCCCTGGCTCGCCGATCGAGCGCTGATGCCGACGGGCGGCGGATTGCTGCTCTTCTCGGCGGTGGTTTTGGCGTTTTTTCCGCTGGCGGCACCGCATCCATTATGGATCACGCTCGATGTCTTCGCGATCGGCATCGGCGGATCGCTCGGCAGCGTGCTCCAGACCCGATTGATGGACGTGGCCGGCGATGCCCAGGCGCTCGCCGCCGCGCTCAACCATTCGGCGTTCAACACCGCCAACGCGATCGGGCCATTCGCCGGCGGGCTGGCGATCGATGCCGGGCTCGGCTGGAGTTCGACCGGCCCGGTCGGCGCCGTGCTGGCGCTGTCCGGGCTCGGTGTCTGGGCGATGACGCTGTGGGATGCACGCCGACGCGCCGCCCTCTGACGGGCCCCCGCTCCGGCATCGGATGCGCCCCTACCGGATAAACGCTTACGTTCAGCCGTCCGATTCCATGGGACGACTATCCGAAAGCTGCCTCCTTGGGCCCGTGACGCGCGCCGATCGCTTCGGCATTACAGTTTGGAGACCGCATAATGCGGCTGCAACGCTACAACGAGGCTTCAGCAAGCGCTCCAACATCCGTAAGCTCCCGTATGGTATCAGAAGAAAGGGATCTCCAATTGAGCGATGTGGTTTCATCTCTGTTGTACGTTAGCCGTAGTACGGTCCCGGCCTCTGGTTTGGCCAAGGAGCTTGCTGATATTCAGTACACGTCGCTTGCGCGAAACTCGGAATGCGATCTTACGGGGGTCCTGATTGCGACACCCGTGTTTTTCGCTCAAATTCTTGAGGGCCCGATTGGATCTCTCACCGGCGTGATGCGAAGTATCAGGGCCGACGCGCGGCACGTTGAAATCGACGAGGATGGACCCAACGGCTTGGAAGGACGCAGCTTTCGCCATTGGAGCATGGCGTGCTTCGGACCGGATAGTTTCACGAGTCGGCAGATCGAGCCGGCGATTATGCGGTGCCACGGATCCATGTCGCCACGTAAGGCTGTGGAGCTGATCAGCTTTATCAAAACGATCATACCCGCCGGAAAACAGCCCTCTACTTTTTAGTCGCGACCCGGACCCTGCGATGATAGGCTTAAGAGGCTGCATCGTCGCCCGCTGAAGCTGCGGTCAATAAGTGCTGTTAAGACCTATCCGTTTCCGTTTTACTACGATAAGATTATTCGCGGAGCGGCGCGATGAAGAGATTTATTCTTACTCGTAACATATTGCAATTCCGCGAAATTTTGCACGATGGCGATTTGCCTCTGTCTGAACGGCAGCACTTCGGCCGCCTCCTCGCTGATGCGCAGCGCGAATTGGCCTTGCTCGACGCTTCGGCGACGGGAGCTCTGTCCTCGCCGCGTTGGTCTGAGACGGCAAAGCAGGAAGAGCGCATTTTTGAAGCAGAGATGCGGAAAGTCGATGCGCCGTGCCTCATCATCGATCCGCGCCCTGGTTTACATATAATCGAAGTCAATGGCGCATATGAAATCGCAACGATGACTCAGGGTGGCAGGATCTCGGGCCAGCGCCTGTTCGACATCTTTCCTGATAATCCCACGGATATGACAGCCTCCGGAGTGGCAAATTTATTTGCATCCCTAAAAATCGCCGGAGATTCACGCGAACCCCACGCAATGGCGATTCAGAGGTACGATATTCGTGACGATCACGGTACGTTCGTTGAACGTTATTGGCAGACAAGGAATATTCCTCTCTTCCGCCAGAACGGCGAACTCGCCTTCCTTCTCCACAATGCAATCGATGTGACCGGCGTGGTGATGTCCGCACGCACCTCGGCCCCGTCGTATCCGGACGATAGCTTGCGATGACTCTTAACCGTTTGTGACCCTTCGCAGCTCGCGATCGCCCGAAAGCCGCCAGTTCAGTGCCATCCTCGACGGCTGCCTATCCCAGGTTCAGGACCGAGGCTCTGGCCCGGGAAACTAAATCGACGATCTAGCGGAGACCCCGCCAGCCAGAGGCTGGCGAGCGCGTGCGCGCGGCCGATCATCAGGCTTGGGGTAACGCCAATCGGGAGCTTGGCGCGGCGATCCAATCGCTCAACGGCGTGGTGGCATCCGCGATGAAGGCCGAGGCGCAGAAGCACTGGATCATCGGGGCGGCGATCACAGCGCTGGTGGTGGGATTTGCGTTCGGGAGTTGGCACTGGCCGGAGCAGGGGGCGGCAGACTTGCTCCTGCGTGGCGAATGGGACGCCGGGATGCGGCTGTTACAGCTTGCCGATCCGGCGCGGTTGCGCGCGTTGGACGACGCGGCTCGGCTCGTGAAAGATAATGCAGAGGTGCTGGAGGATTGTCGCAGCCGGGCGGCAAAATCCCAGGATAGCGTGAAATGCCGGATTGAGGTCGGCGCTCCCATCGCAAAGTAAGGCGATCGGTCGAGAATGCGCCCCAATCTCGGCCGTTCAGGCCACCATCCTGCGATCCCAAAAGCCGACATTCGTTCCGACGGCGGATCAATTCACGGACAAGGCGACCAACATCGTGGTCGGCACCGTTGCAACAGCTGCGGTCGTTGGCGTCATATGGGAGCCAACTGCCTAAGTTCTACGCGTGCCCAAGCGTTCGTCAAATCCAGAAGCGCTGTGAAACTTCCGATCCGATTGACGCGAAGTGATCAAGTCGACTCGATGGGATCAATTTCCGCTCGAACCGCGTTGCGCCGCTTCGCCAGGCGCCTGGCAAGGCTGCGGAAATCGACGCCGTCGCGCGAGCCGAGTGCGGCGGCGGCGGCGAGAAGCTGGTCGGCACGCGGCGGAAAGGCGGGATGTTTCGATGCGAAGACCTGCCGGTTTTGTTCGTGCTCGATCGGTACGATGACAATTCCCGACCCGAACACGCGCCGCAGGCGGGATTTTGCGATCCGGCGGGCAACCAGATTGTCGCAGAGATTGACGACCAGCACGCCCTCGTCGTCGAGCCGGTCGCGGCAGGCCTCGTAGAATGCGAGCGAAGTCAGGCGCTGTGCCTGGCCGCGCGCGTCGAAGCCATCGACCAGGATGACGTCTGGACGGCCGTGATCCTCGCGCACGAAATCGGCGCCGTCGGCGTTGATCACGCGAAAGTGACCGTCGTCGCGCGGGACGCCGAAACGGTCGCGCAGCGCAATGACGCGCGAGTCGATCTCGACAACGGTGACGGCCGCGGTGGGAAGATGGCGACGACAGAATTTGGCCAGCGATCCGCCACCGAGTCCGATCATCTCGATGCGCCGGGGCGCTGAGCGCAGTAGCAGGAACCCCATCATGACGCGCGTGTAGTCGACGATCAGCCGGTCCGGGTCGCTGATGCGCATCGCGCTCTGCGTCATCGCTGGGCTGAGCAGCAGCGCGCGCAAGTCACCCAGCTCAACCAGCGTCGGCCCGTCGATGCCGAACGGCGCGTCGAGCACAAGGGGAAAGTCCGTCGGCGTCACGCGATGCTCGCGCAAACACTCGACGACTGCCAACCGTCCGTGGTCGAGCGCTGCCGCGGCATCAAGCAACAGGTTCAACTCGGCGTGATCGCGGCGCCACTGCGCCGCATCCGCGTCGCTTTGCGATCGACGCAGCACCGACGCGGCTGATCCGGAATCGCCGACGCGCGACGCCTCAGCCATCGCAATTCCGTCGAATGGGTAGGTCATGCCGTCAGGCATGTGCAAGCGGTCGCGGCCCCGATGCAGTGACCGCGGCATCGACGGCGTCCTCGAACTGCCGGAAATTGTCGACGAACAGCCGTGCGAGCTTCGCCGCCGCAGCGTCATAAGCCTGCTTGTCGGACCAGGTCTCGCGCGGGTCGAGGATCGTATCGTCAACCCCGGGCGCGGCTACGGGGACCGCAAAGCCGAATACCGGATCGGTCCTGCACGTGACGAAGTCCAGCTCGCCTGCGAGCGCCGCGCCGAGCAGCGCGCGCGTCACCTTGATCGGCATGCGTTCGCCGGTGCCATAGGGGCCGCCGGTCCAGCCGGTATTGACCAGCCAGCACTTGGCCCGGCCGAGCGCGATGCGCTCCTTGAGCAGATTGCCATAAACCGAGGGATGGCGGGGCATGAAGGGCGCGCCGAAGCAGGTCGAGAAAGTGGCGCTCGGTTCGGTCACGCCAATCTCGGTTCCCGCGACCCGCGCAGTGTAGCCCGACAGGAAATGATACATCGCCTGCTCCGGCGTGAGCTTGGCGATCGGCGGAAGCACGCCATAGGCGTCCGCGGTCAGGAAGACGACATTCCGTGGCACTTCCCCCAGATTGTCGCGCGATGCGTTGGGGATGAAGTCGATCGGATAGGAAGCGCGGCTGTTCTCGGCCAAGCTGTCGTCGTCGAGGTCGATCGCGCGGGTCGTCGGATCGATCACGACATTTTCGAGCACGGTGCCGAAGCGCCGCGTCGTGGCATAGATCGCCGGCTCCGCCTCCTCAGAAAGCCGGATCGTCTTGGCGTAGCAGCCACCCTCGAAGTTGAATACCGCGGTGTCCGACCAGCCATGTTCGTCGTCGCCGATAAGCGTGCGGCCGGGATCGGCCGAAAGCGTGGTCTTGCCGGTTCCCGAGAGGCCGAAGAAGATCGCGGTGTCGCCGCCGCGGCCAATGTTCGCCGAGCAGTGCATCGGCATCACGCCGGCCTGGGGAAGCAGATAGTTGAGGATGCTGAACACCGACTTCTTCATTTCTCCGGCATAAGCGGTGCCGCCGATCAGGATCAGCTTGTCGGTGAAATTGACCGCGATCACCGTCTCACTGCGACAGCCGTGCCGCTCGGGGTCGGCCTGGAAGCTCGGGAAGTCGATGATCGTATAGTCCGGGACGAACCCGGGAAGTTCGTCCGCGCCAGGACGGACGAGCAATGTGCGCGCGAACAGGCTGTGCCAGGCGAGCTCGGTATAGACGCGCACCTTGATGCGATGCTCGCGCTGCGATCCGCCGAACAGGTCCTGCACGAACAGCGCCGGCGTTCGCTTCAGATGCACCATGAAGTCGTCGCGGAGCGCCGCGAAATGCTCGGGTGTCATTGGGGTGTTGGTCGTCCCCCACCAGACGCTCGTCTCGGTCTCGGCATCCCGAACGATGAACTTGTCGCGCGCGGATCGGCCGGTGTGCTTGCCCGTCGCGACTACCAGCGCGCCGTCGCGCGAGAGCAATCCCTCGCCACGCTGCATGGCGTGCTCGACCAGTTCGGCCACACCGAGATTTGCGAAGTTCGTTCCGTCCCCTTCGCCCGTGCTGTCGGATGCCATCGTCTCTCCTGTCGCGCGGGAGAAGCGATCTCCCATCCATGGTTGCTATAGGAGAATTGCCATATCATACGGGCATAAGCATTGTTAAGATTGCAATTTGATGTCTTATACATCAGAGTGGCGCGATGATCACCTCGCAACAGCTGCGTGCCGCACGTGCACTTCTCGGGCTCGACCAGCGCCAGCTCGCCGAGCTCGCCGGCGTTTCGCTTCCGACGATCCAGCGGATGGAGGCATCGGGCGGACAAGTGCGTGGCGTGGTTGATACGCTCGTGAAAGTGGTCTCTGCGCTCGAAGCGGCGGGAATCGAGCTGCTCGGCGAGAACGCCGCGAGCAGTGGGCTCGGCCGCGGCGTGCGGCTGCGCGAAACCGCGGCCGGCAGGGGCCGGGGCCCGCGAACCAACGTGACGGTGCTGTTCGATCGCAAGCCCGATGCGAGTGACGACGACAATGCTGCATGATGCGCGCCTGACGGCCTTCACCCCCAAGCTGATTACCACGGTCCGCGAAGGCTATGGCTTCGACCGTTTCAGCAGGGACGCCATCGCGGGACTGACCGTCGCTGTTGTCGCGCTGCCGCTCGCGATGGCGCTCGGGATCGCCAGCGGCGCCTCGCCCGACAAGGGCCTGATCACGGCGGTGATCGCCGGCTTCCTGATCTCTGCGCTCGGCGGGTCGCGCGTCCAGGTCGGCGGACCCACCGGCGCGTTCGTCGTCGTCGTATTCAACGTCATCGCGACGCACGGCTATGACGGGCTGGTGCTTGCGACGCTGATGGCTGGGGTGATTCTGGTCATCGCCGGCTATGCCCGGTTCGGGCAGTTCGTGAAGTTCATCCCGCATCCCGTCGTCACCGGCTTTACGGCGGGAATTGCGGTCATCATCGCGTCGAGCCAGGTGAAGGACTTTCTCGGACTGGCGATCGACAAGGTTCCGACAGACTTCGTGCCCAAGTGGCAGGCTTATCTGAGCGCCATCGGGACGATCCAGCCCTGGACGCTCACGGTCGGGCTGGGCTCGCTTGCGGTGATATTGGCGTTGCGCCGAGTGGCGCCGCGGCTGCCTGGATATCTTGTGGCCGTGATATTGGCCGCGCTCTGCGTCGCACTGCTGCATCTACCGGTCGATACGATCGGATCGCGTTTCCCGCATTTACCCAATGGGCTACCCGTGCCAGCGCTGCCGACGCTGTCGCTGGCCAAGGTGCAGGCGGTGCTGCCCTCCGCGTTCACCATCGCGTTCCTCGCCGGGATCGAGGCGCTGCTCTCGGCGGTGGTCGCCGACGGCATGATCGGGTCGAAGCACCGCTCGAATCAGGAGCTTGTCGGCCAGGGCATCGCGAACATCGCATCCGCGCTGTTCGGCGGGCTGCCGGCGACCGGCGCGATTGCGCGCACCGCAACCAACGTCAAGTCGGGTGCGGTGACGCCGGTCGCGGGAATGCTGCACGCCGCGTTCCTGCTGGTGTTCATGCTCGCCGCTGGCGGCCTGATGGCCTACATCCCGATGGCAGCGCTCGCCGCGATCCTGTTCATGGTGGCATGGGGCATGAGCGAGTACCGGCGGTTCTTTGCGCTGTTGCGCATGCTCAACGGTGATCGCGCAGTTCTGCTGCTGACGTTCGGCCTCACCGCGCTGGTTGATCTGACGGTTGCGATCGGGGTCGGCGTGACCGTTGCCTCGCTGCTGTTCATGGCGCGGATGAGCGGAACCGTGCGCGTCGACGCTCAGGGGCATCTGGTGAGCGAAGGCGACGACGAAGCCGAAGAGATCGGCCAGCGCGACGCGCTCCCGCCTGGCGTCGAGGTGATCCGCATCGACGGCCCCTTTTTCTTCGGCGTCGCGGGCGAATTGCTCGATGCGCTGCGACGGATCGGTCAGAACCCGCACGTAATCATCCTCAGGATGCGACGCGTGCCGTTCCTTGATGCGAGCGGTGTCGCGGGCTTCGTCGAGTTCGTGCATCAGGCACGGGCGACAGGTGTGCGGGTCATCGCTTCGGGCGCTGCCGACCAGCCCCGAGCCATGCTTACTCGCGCCAAAATGGGGCCGAGAGATGAACACTTGATCTACGCCGCCGACTTTGCAGAAGCGCTCCGGATCGCAGACTCGATCGTAAAGCAGGCCGAGATACCGGTGTGATCGGTCCTATACCAAGAGCCGAATGCCCGCCTGGGAGTTTGGCGTGGTAAGAGCGAGAATGTCAGCTCCTTTGAGAAACTGACATTTTGCGATCCGGTCGGAACGGCAGCATCGTCCCAAACCTCGCCGTTTAGCGCGGACCGTCCATTCTATTGCAAGCCCGGTGACGCACGATGAACGGATGTCCGCTCCAGGGTCGCGCGGATTGTCTCGCGACTGTCCGGTTATGGGTCTTTTCGGCTGCGGCGGTTAGCTTGGCGAAGTTCGCTAATTGCCCTCGGCTGAACAAAAATTGCCGGGCCGCAAACGGTCATTTTCGGCGCTAGGGGATGACCTGAAGCAATGTCCGAAGCTTGGAGCGCCCGAGCCAATCGAAAACCGATATTTTGAGCAACGTATAAATCGGGAGCTTAACCCGGCGAGTGTTCTCAATAGCCTGCTACAATGCTTATTGAAGCTAAATTTGATAGCTTCTTCTGATCGGGCAGATGCTGCAGCTGCCAGCCGTAATCGGCCTTGACTGTCAGATGGGACGCCCGGTTGAAGCGCAGACCGACGCCGGCGCTGGTCGCGCGGACGTGGGTCGACTGGCCGGTGTCGGGTTCCTTGTTCGACAGACTGGCGTAATCGAGGAAGGCCACCAAGCGCAAATGGGCGTCGCCCTTGCCGATCAGATCGGGGGTGCGCAGTTCGTTGGCGATGACGATGCCCTGATCGCCGTTGATCGCATTGGGTTCATAGCCGCGCAGCAAATCGACCCCGCCGACGCTCAATTGCTCGGTCTCGAGCAGCGGTCGGTTGCTGACCTGCCCGATCAGTCGCAACGACCAGGTCGCGTTGAGCGGCAGTGCAGTCTGGCGATCGAGTTCGGCGCGGAAATAGAGATAATTGGCCTTCGCGCCGAGGCGACCCGCCTTGGTGAGGGTCGGCTGGAAATCGGCGTCATGGTTGGCGCCCGATATGCCGCCGGGGCTGTAGGTAAGGGTCGCCGTCAGGCCGGTCGATCCCCAGGCATCGGGCCGCACTGCGGTGTAGGTTGCGAGGAACTGATCGATCTCGGTCTGCGCGTGCGAGACGCGCTGGCCGCCGAAATCGAGATTGTTGTTGGTGCTTTTGAAATCGAAGCCGATCTGCAGATCCTGCTTGATCGCGCCGATCCGGCTGAAGGCATGATCGTAGCGGATGCTCGCCTGGCCGGCCTTGCCGACTAGCCCGAAATCGGCGCCGATATTGGGCACGCTGCGCTCATAGACGCCGAACGCGGTGATGTGATCGCCCCATGCCAGCCGGGTCGACCAGATCAGCGAATGCCCCACGAAATTGGCGCGATCGGTGCCGTTGTCGTTCTTGTGGCCGGTCCAGAAATTGCTGCTGGTGGTGAACTGGTAGGAGAGCTGTTGGTCGGCGCCGAACGCCTTGCCCCAGTTGAAGCCGATGATCCAGCGATCGCGCCCGGTGACCTTCGGCCCCGAATTCTCGTAGCCGGCATAGGGACGGAACGGAAAACGATCGCGCGTTTCCAGCACCAGATCGGTGTAGCCGACCTCGGCGCTCGGTCGATAGACCAGCTCGACCCGCCGGAACGGATTGGCATTGACCTCGTCGAGCGCGTCGCTGACCTGTTGCGCCTCGACGATATCGCCATGATGAAGATCGAACGGCGCCTCGATCTGCTGCGCGGTGAACCAGCGATTGCCCTCGACCGAAAGCGTGCCGACGCGATATTCCATCACCACGATCTGGATCGTGCCGCTGTCGACATTCTGCTGCGGCACGATCGCCCTGACCAAAGGCCGGCCCTGCGCGGCATAGGCCGCGACCACCGCCTGGGTGATCGCATGCAGGCCATCGAAGCTCAGCGGCTTGCCGAGATATGCGCCTGCCGTCGTGCGGAAGGCGGGATCGGCGAGCGGATCGAGCCCGGCCGCACTGATGCCGTCGCCGCTTACCCCGTTTGGCTTCACCGCCTCGCGGCCCGGCACGAAGACCAGACCGTGGAGCGACGGGACCACGATCGCGCCGCCATGCTGTGCGGCCGTCGCGTCGGGCAAGGCGGGAGTGCCGGCCGTAGGGGCCGGGGTGGTCGGCACCGGCTTGGGCGCGATGCGATCGAAATTCTGCGCCGATAGCGGCGTCGTCACGGCGCAGGCGGCCAGGAGGCCCAAAGCGGTCCGGCTCGCGAAAGGAAGCTGTCTCACCGATATGCTCCTTGCGGGCTTTAGCGTTGCGGGGCGGCGAGCGGGGCAGGGCCGCTCGCGTCGAGATCGGTGCCCTGGGAGGCGCCGGTGGGGGCAGAAGACCAGTCACCACCCGCTTTAGGTGTCCTGTCGGCAGGCGCACCTCCCGAGACATAGGAAGGCCCGGTATCCGGCTCCGTTCGATAGGCGGGATCGGGATTGTTGTAGATGAAGTTGGTCACGAAATTGATCGGCGTCGAGCTGTCCTGGCTGTTCTGCTGCGTCGTGGGCAGGATGGTCAGCGTGCCGGGGACATAGGCGATCGTGTAATTGATCGACGTCTGGCCGCTGGCCGTGACGCCGTAGGTCCCGGGTGGACTGAGCTGCGTTGCCGTGGTCGCGTAGGCGAGCGTGCCACCAAGCGATGTCGCGCCATCGGTGCCGGCAAAGCCGCTATACCGCACGGTAAAGGCCGGGTTGCCGGTGTTGGGCAGGCGCGATGCATCGTTGACCGTCACCGTCAGTGCAGCGCGGTTGATGAGGCCGATCGCCGCCGACACCGACGACGACGCCAGCTTGTAATTGGCGGCGTCCGCGCCGCCGAGCGCGAGCGCGGCGACACTCACGGTCTTGCCGCTGCCGGCATCCTTCGTATCGTAGCTGCCGGTCGTGGTGGCGACGTTGACCGTATCGCCCGCCACCGCACCGCCGATCGTGTAGTTGCCCGCCGCCAGCGTCGCGACGGTGGTGCTGTCATAGGTTTTGGTCACCATGCCGGTCAGGCCGACGGTCAGCAGTGCCTGATCGATCGTGCCGATCTTCGCCGATGCCGTGGTCGCGCCAAGCTGGTAATTGGCCGCATCGGCACCGCCCAGCGCCAGCCCGGTGGCGCTGACGGTCTTGCCGCTGCCGGCATTCTTGCTGTCGTAGCTGGCCGAGGTGCCGGCGACCGTGATCGTGTCGCCCGCGATCGCGCCGGCCAGCGTGTAATTGCCGGCGGCGAGCGTGGCGGTGGTGGTGCCGTCATAGGTCTTGCCGACGGTGCCGGTCAGGCCGGCGGTAAGCGTCGCCTGGTTGATCGTGCCGATCTTCGCCGACGCCGACGTCGATGCCAGCTGGTAGTTGGCGGCGTCCGCCCCGCTTAGCGTCAGCCCGGTGACGCTGACGGTCTTGCCCGTGCCGGCATTCTTGCTGTCGTAGCTGCCTGCCGTGGTGGCGATCGCGACGGTGTCGCTCGCGATCGCGCCGGTCAGCGCATAATTGCCGGCGGCGAGCGTGGCGGCGGTGGTGCCGTCATAGGTCTTCGTGACGGCACCGGTCAGGCCGGCGGTGAGCGTCACCTGGCCGATCGTGCCGATCGCGGCCGAGAGCGAGGTCGCGGTGAGCTTGTAATTGGCCGCATCGCTGCCGCCGAGTGCGAGCCCGGTGACGCTGACGGTCTTGCCGGTGCCGGCATTCTTCGTGTCGTAGAGCCCGGCGGCCGGATCGTTGAGGGTGACCGTGTCGGTGCCGACCACGCCGGCCAGCGTGTAATTGCCGGCGGCGAGCGCGGCGGCGGTGGTGCCGTCATAGGTCTTGCCGATAGTGCCGGTGAGGCCCGCCGTGAGCGTGGCCTGATCGATCTGACCGATCGCCGCCGAGAGCGAGGAGGAGGCCAGTTTGTAATTGGCGGCATCGCCGCCGTTCAGCGCGAGGCCGGCGACGCTGACCGCCTTGCCGGTGCCGGCATCCTTGCTGTCGTAGAGACCGGCGGCCGGATCGCTTAGCGCGACAACATCGGTGCCGAGCACGCCTGCGAGCGTGTAATTGCCCGCCGCCAGCGTGGCGGTCTTCGTGCCATCATAGGTCTTGTCGACCGTGCCGGTGAGGCCCGCGGTGAGCGTGGCCTGATCGATCTGGCCGATCTTTGCCGAAAGCGAGGTCGCAGCCAGCTTGTAATTGCCGGCATCGCCGCCGCCGAGCATCAGGTTCGTGACGCTAACGGTCTTGCCGGTGCCGGCATCCTTCGTGTCGTAGAGGCCGGCAGTGGTGGTGATGGTGACCGCGTCGGTGCCGATCACGCCGCCGAGCGTATAATTGCCCGCTGCGAGCGTGGCGGTCCTGGTCGTGTCGTAGGTTTTGGTGACGGTGCCGGTGAGGCCGGCGGTGAGCGTCGCCTGATCGATCTGGCCGACCATTGCCGAAAGCGAGGTCGAAGCGAGCTTGTAGTTACCTGCGTCGGTGCCGCCGAGCGCGAGCCCGGCGACGCTGACGGTTTTGCCGCTGCCGGCATTCTTCGTGTCGTAGAGCCCGCTTGCCGGATCGTTGAGCGCGACGGCATCGGTGCCGATCACGCCGCCGAGCGTATAATTGCCCGCTGCAAGGCTGGCGGTCTTTCCGCCGTCATAGGTTTTGGTGACGGTGCCGGTGAGGCCGGCGGTGAGCGTTGCCTGATCGATCTGGCCGACCTTTGCCGAAAGCGAGGTCGAAGCGAGCTTGTAATTCGCCGCATCGGCCCCGCCGAGCGCGATATCGCTGACGCTGACGGTCTTGCCCGACCCGGCGTTCTTCGTGTCGTAGAGGCCGGCAGTGGTGGTGACCGCAACCGCATCGGTGCCGATTACGCCGCCTAGCGTGTAATTACCCGCCGTGAGCGTCGCCGCCTTTCCGCCATCATAGGTTTTGGTGACGCTGCCGGTGAGGGCGGCGGTGAGCGTCGCCTGATCGATCTGGCCGATCTTTGCCGATAACGTGTCCGATGCCAGCTTGTAATTGGCGGCATCGGTGCCGTTCAGGGCGAGGCCGGCGACACTGACGGTCTTGCCGGTGCCGGCATTCTTCGTGTCGTAAAGCCCGGCGGTCGGATCATTGAGGGTGACCGCGTCTTCGCCGATGACGCCGCCGAGCGTGTAATTGCCCGCTGCAAGCGTCGCGGTCTTGCTGCCGTCGTAGGTTTTGGTGACGGTGCCGGTGAGGGCGGCGGTGAGCGTCGCCTGATCGATCTGGCCGATCTTCGCCGACAGCGTGTCCGATGCGAGCTTGTAGTTGGCGGCATCGGTGCCGTTCAGGGCGAGCCCCGAGACGCTGACGGTCTTGCCGGTGCCGGCATTCTTGCTGTCGTAGAGCCCGTTCGTCGGATCGTTCAGTGTGACGGCGTCGGTACCGATCACGCCGCCCAATGTGTAATTGCCGGCGGCGAGCGTGGCGGTTTTGCTCGCGTCGTAAGCTTTGGTGACGGTGCCGGTCAGGCCTGCGGTAAGGGTGGCCTGATCGATCCGGCCGATCGTCGCCGAGAGCGATATCGTGGACAATTTGTAATTGGCGGCATCCGCGCCACCGATCGCAAGATCGGTGACGGTAACGGTCTTGCCGCTGCCAGCCGTTTTGGTGAGGTAGAGGCCACCGGTGGCGGTGATCGCGACCGCATCGCCGCCGATCACGCCGCCAAGTGTGTAATTGTCGGCTGCGAGCGTTGCGGTCTTCGTGCCGTCATAGGTCTTCGTGACGGTGCCGGTGAGGCCCGGCGTCAAGGTCGCCTGATCGATCTTGCCAATCATCGCCGACAGCGTGTCCGAGGCGAGCTTGTAGTTGGCGGCATCGGTGCCGTTCAGCGCGAGGCCGGCGACGCTGACGGTCTTGCCGGTCCCGGCATTCTTGCTGTCGTAGAGGCCGCTTGCCGGATCGTTAAGCGAAACGGTGTCGGTGCCGATCACGCCGCCGAGCGTGTAATTGCCGGCTGTGAGCGTTGCCGTCTTGTTGCCGTCATAGGTTTTGGTGACCGATCCGGCCAGACCGGCGGTCAGGGTCGCCTGATCGATCTGGCCGATCATCGCCGAAACGGAGGTCGAAGCGAGCTTGTAATTGGAGGCATCGGTGCCGCCGAGCGTCAGGTCGGCGACGCTGACGGTCTTGCTGCTCCCAGCATTCTTCGTGTCGTAGAGACCGGCGGTGGTGGTCACGGTCACCGCATCGGTGCCGATCACCCCGCCAAGCGTGTAATTGGCAGCGGTGAGCGTCGCGGTTTTGGTCGTGTCGTAGGTCTTGGTGACAGTCCCGGTAAGGCTGGCGGCGAGCGTCGCCTGATCGATCCTGCCGATCATCGCCGACAGCGTGTCCGACGCGAGCTTGTAGTTACCCGCGTCGGTGCCACCGAGCGCGAGCCCGGCGACGCTGATTGTCTTGCCGCTGCCGGCATTCTTCGTGTCGTAGAGGCCGCTCGCCGGATCGTTGAGGGTGACGGCGTCGGTGCCGATCACGCCGCCGAGCGTGTAATTGCCGGTGGCCAGCGTCGCGGTCTTCGATCCGTCGTAGGTTTTGGTGACGGTGCCGGACAGGCCCGCGGTGAGCGTCGCCTGATCGATCTGGCCGACCTTTGCCGACAGCGTGTCCGATGCCAGCTTGTAATTGGCGGCATCGGTGCCGCCGAGCGCGAGGCCGCTGACGCTGACGGTCTTGCCGCTGCCGGCATTCTTCGTGTCGTAGAGGCCGTTCGTCGGATCGTTGAGCGTGACCGTGTCGGTGCCGATTACGCCGCCGAGCGTATAATTACCCGCCGCAAGTGTCGCGGTTTTGGTCGTGTCGTAGGTTTTGGTGACGGTGCCGGTCAGGCCGGCGGTCAAGGTGGCCTGATCGATCTGCCCGATCTTGCCGCTGATCGACAGGAAATCCGGGGCCATGTGGTAGTTGCTGGCATCCGCCCCGCCAAGAACGACCTGGGCGATGGTCACGGTCTTGCCGCTGCCGGCGTCCCTGGTGTCGTAGGTGCCGGTGGTATTGACGATTGCGACGGTGTCGTCGGCCAGAACGCCCGCCAGATTATAGTTGCCGGCCGAGAGCGTCGCGGTCTTGGTGCCGTCATAGGTCTTGGTGGCGCTGCCGATGAGCGTGGCGACGAGCGTGCGTGTGTCGATCTGGCCTATCTTTGCCGAGAGCGAGCTTGCGGCGAGCCTGTAGTTGGCGGCATCGGTGCCGCCGAGTGCGAGACCGGCGACGCTGACGGTCTTGCCGCTGCCGGCATTCTTCGTATCGTAAAGCCCGCTGGCCGGATCGTTGAGCGTAACCGTATCGGTGCCGATCACACCGCCGAGCGTGTAATTGTCGGCGGTGAGCGTCGCGGTCTTCGTGCTGTCATAGATCTTGACGACCGATCCGGTCAGGCCGGCGGTCAAGGTCGCCTGATCGATCTTGCCGATCGTCGCCGAGGCCATCGTCGAGGCGAGCTGATAGCCGTAGACGGGCAGGGCGCCGTGCGTGACCGTGATCTGCAATCCGCTTGCGGTCACCGTTTTGGTGTCGGCGGCCGTCTTGCTGTCGTAGCGGGTGGTGCCGGTGATGGCCGGCGTCACCGTATCGCTGTTGACCTGGCCCGAAATCGAGAGGTTCGCGCCCGTCAGCGTCGCGCTGTCGCTGGTGTCGTAGGTCTTCTCGACTGTTCCGGTCAGGCCGATCGTGACCACCGGCGCCAGCGCGTAGAGGAAGGCGTTGCCGCTGGCCGCAGGCGTCGTGCCCGGGGCGGCTGCATATTGCAGGAAGCCCGGGGTCAGGCCGCCGGCATTGTCCGCCGCCGGATTGGCCGAATAGACCAGCCAGCGCCCGCCGGCGGCCGACAGCGCCGAAACGCCGCCCTGATTGACGAAGCTCGTGCCGGTCGAAAGCGTGATCGCATTGCCGCTGGCGGCGCTCGAGAGCGTGATGCCGCTGTCGATCTTGATCGCGCCGGCGGTGCTCGCGGCGATGGTGCCGGTGCCGCTGGTGATGACGCTGCGATCGAACTCGATCGCGCTGGTCCCGCCCGTTATTGCGAGCGAGCGGCCGGCTCCCAGCGTAACGCTGGTGCCGGTGGTCGAGTAAAGGAGATCCGCGCCCGAGAGCGAGCCGGCAGCGGTGGCGAGCTGCGACAGCGCCGTCGTCCCGCCATTGCCGACCAGCGTGACCGTATTGGCGAGCAGGTTCAGGCCCGTCGCCGTCCCGCCCGTCAGCGTTTCGGCCGCATTGGCCTTGACCGTATTGCCGACCAGCTCGGCGAAGATCTGCGATCCTGCCGCGATCGTGCCGCTGTCGAGCAGGAAATAATAATAGCCGCTCTGCGAGGTCAGCCCGTGCAGCTGCAGATTGCCGTTGACCGCGATGCCGACGGCGCTGCCGGCCGACGCGAGCGTGCCGGCGGAATCGCGGAAGGCGGTGCCGGCGATCACCTGCGGCGCGGTCGGATAGCGCCACAGCAGATAGGGATAGGATTTGCCGTCGAGGATCGCGAAGGTCGTGTCCGCGGCGTTGAAGCCCAAGGTCGCGAGCGTCGCTTTGTCCTGCGCCTGCGCGGTGGTGAGCCCCTGGCCTGCTGCGATGGCGGTGCCTCCCCCGGTGCCATTGGCCTGCCCCGACGCCGCCTTGTCCCAGAAGGACGAGGTCGAGACCGTGCCGCTATTGGTACCGACGAGGCCGCCGACGAGGGTGGCGCCACTGCCGGGCGTCATCGCTGCCGTGCTGAACGCCGCGGTGATCGTGCCGCTATTGTCGCCGGCGACCCCGCCGGCGCGCGCCGCGCCCGATCCGGTCGCGATCGTGGCCATATTGTAGGACTGGCTGATCTGACCGAGATTGCTGCCCGCGAGACCGCCGATCTTGACGTTGTCCGATCCTGCCTGAACGGCGTTGGCGCTGTAGGATAAGCTGATCGTGCCGTCATTTTCGCCGACGAGACCGCCGATGCTGGTGAAGCTCGCCGCGCTGGTGGTGATGCCGTTGCTGAAGGACTGGCTGATCGTCGCGCCATTGGCGTTGAGGCCGACCAGACCACCCGCGCTGTTGCCGATCGCGGCACCGGTGACGGTGGCGGTCGCGTTCGACAGGGTGATCGTGCCGTCATTCTCGCCGGCAAGGCCACCGATCGCATAGCTGCCGCTGACCGCACCCGAGCTCGATGCCTTGGTGAGCGAGCCGGTATTGACGCCGACGATACCCCCGAGGCTGACGCTGGCCGCATCGCCGGTGATGATGCCGGTGTTGGTGACCGCCGAGAGGCTGCCATAGCTCTGGCCGGCGATACCGCCGACGAAACTGTCGCCGGCGATCGCGCCGCTCTGCTGCGTCCCGCTGATCGTACCGTCGCTGCTGCCCGCGATACCGCCGACGAAGTTCGTGGCGGTTACGTCGACTGCGCCGATCAGGTTGGTGATACTGGCCGCCGCCGTATCGAGGCTGCCGACCACGCCGCCGACAAAGAAAGCGCCCGCGACCGTGCCGCTGACCAGCCCGCCACTGATCGTGCCGCGACTGCGCCCGGCGATGCCGCCGACGAAGTTGCCACCGGTGATGCTGGCGTTGGTCAGGGAAAGATTGTCGACAACCGCCGTCGCGCCGAGGTTGCCGAACAGGCCGACATTATCGGCCAGCGGCCGGTTTATGGTGAGTTGGTCGATCGCCCTGCCGCCACCGTGAAACGTGCCGGTGAAGGGTGTCGCCGCACTGCCGATCGGAGTGAAGCCGGCACCGCCATCCAGCGTCGCCGATGTGCTTGCATCCAGCACCAGCGCGCCCAGCAGATAATTGCCGGACAAGTCGTTATGGACATTCTGCAGGTCGGTCAGGCTGTTGACCAGCATCGATGCCGACAGGGTCGCGCCGTTACTGCCGGCCAGGACCTGTGCGGTATAACCAGCACTGCCACCCGTATAACCGACGCTGCTCGTGTAGCGCGTCGCGTTGACGGTCGCGTGGGAGGCGCCATCGAGCGGGTTATAGCCGATGCGTACGATGCCCGAACTGTTGCGGAAATCGACGATGCCGCTGCCCTGGAAGACCACCGTGCCGGTGCCGGTGCCGCTATTGTCGGCGAGCAGGTTGAGGCTGCCGGCAACGACATGGCCGGTCGACCCGTTGGCGATCGTGACGCCATTGCCGACGATGATGTCACGATAGGCGCTCAGCGTCAGGTTGGCGCCGGTGTTCCATGCGATGTTGCTGGCGACGGTCAGGTCGCCGGTGCCGCCGGTCCCGGTTACTCTGGTCAACTGCAGGACGTTGCTGCCCACGGCCAGGCTGGTCTGGATCGTGCCCGCCAGCGCGGCATCAATGGTGAGGCTGTCGGGATCGAGCGTCCATGTGCCGCCGACCCCCGCGTCGATCTTCGCCCTGCCGAGATCGAGCGACTGAGCGGAGGTTTCGATCTGGCCGCCCGCTCCGCCGGTTCCGCGCGCTGTCAGGGTCGCTTCGGCCTTGATCGAACCGGTTTCGCTCGTGAGCCAGATATGCCCGTCGCGATATTCGGTCCCGGTGGCGCTGATCGCGCCGCCGTCGTTGCCGGCAAGCGCATAGATATTGCCGTCTGCCGATCGCAATTCGGCTTGTGCCGCGCTGATCGTGCCGCTGTTGGTGAGATCGCCGCCGCCGATCTGGACGTAGACGCGTTGATCGCTGCCGCTGTCCTTCAACAGCACCGACGATCCGGTCGCGAGCCCCACCGTGCCCTGCGCCGCCGCGATCGCGCCCTGATTGGTGACCTGTCGCGCGATCAGGAAGACGTCGCCGCCTTGCGCGGAGATCGTGCCGAGATTGACGATCTGCGCCGATGAATTGCCCGAGAAGAGGAACGATCCCCCGGTCATGAAGGAATCGTCGGTCAGCGCCAGCGTGGAGGCGAGGAAGCTCCCGCCGACATTCACCTTCGCATCCTTGCCGATCAGAATGCCCGATGGATTGATCAGATAGACGCTGCCGGTCGCGCTGAGCGTGCCCAGCAATTCGCTGCTGACGCCGCCGGTAACGCGGTTGAGCGTCGCGCCCGCTCCATTGTTGATCGTGACGGCGGCGGCGCTGCCGATCGAGAAGCTGTTCCAGTTGATGATCGCGCGCGTGGTCGATTGGTTGACCTGCATGCCGGCGCCGGACTGGCTGATGCTACCGCTGCCGGCCGCGAACTTGCCGCCGGTCGGAAGTTGAAGCGCAGCAGTCTGCGCCCGGAGTGGAGTCGCGGCCGAGACCGACAGTCCAAGGCCGGCGACAAGCGCCAGCATAGATGCAGAACTGGCAGTCCGCCGCCGCAATGCAGTCAAAGAAAGCAAGCCGCCGCTGTTACGCTCGGACACCTTGTCGCCCCCCGTGTGGCGGGCGCGCAACCGAATCCCGGCGCGGAACCCCCCTTTTCCCCGCGCCAAGATTAACGTGCTGAAAGAAAATGGCAAATTGCCAACTTGACCGGCAAAGCCCGCCAAGCCGATGCTAACTATATGATTTTGGCTAAATTACACGAAAAGTTCCATTGACTCCCAAAGTGGGTCGAAAAAAAAGTTTACGATAGATGAACAATCTTGCCGCCGTTTATCTGAAACGTTACGAAATGTTGCAGGGGTCGGGGGGCTTCCTGTTTCGTCGAATTGTGGCTGCTTGTGGTCCCCCCTGTAACGGGTGAGGGGCGAATCGAATGGCTTGGCCATGGGGCGGTGCGCGTACGGGCGATGTTTCGGTTCAGCGGGGCAAGACGCGACGGGAGCGGCGGGCGCAGTTGCGCGCGCAGGTCTCGACGATGGTGCTCGAACAGTTCGAGCCGCGCGTTCTGCTCAGCGACACGCCGTTCGGAACGGTGCTCGCAAGCGATCAGAATCCGGGCACGATCAAGGATGCCGACGGCACCTCGCTCCAGATCGTCCTGACCGGCGCCGGCCATTGGCAGCTGACCCAGGGTGATCCCGGCCACAACCCGATCCTCACCGTCACCGGGACCGCCGCGACCTCGACCCTGACGCTCCTGACCTCGACGGATGGCGACGGGCGCTTCGGGCTCGGGGCGATCGACGTGCAGGGCTCGATCAAGGCGATCACCGGCGCGAAGGTCGATCTCGGCGGCAATCTGTCGGTCTCGGGCGCGCTCGGCTCGTCGGTGCTGGGCAATGTCTCGAACGCCGCGATCACCGTCGGTGGCACCGGCGCGATCGCCAAACTGGTGTTCGGCACGGTCAAGGACGCGACGATCAGCACGCCGGCCTCGATCGGTACGCTCTCGGTCCAGGATTGGGAGGCGACGGCGGGCATCGCCAACGGGGTCAGCGGCGCCTCGATCGGCCTGCTCCAGAGCGCGGGGGATTTCGACGCCTCGCTCAATCTGTCCGGGGTCGGTGCGGCGGGCCGCGTCCTCACCAGCGCCTCGATCGACGGCGCGCTCGGTGCGGGCACCTGGTATGTGAAGGGCGGCGTCGGCCAGATCTCGGCGCGTTCGGTGGCGCAGGGCTGGCGCGGCAATATCGTCGGCGCGGCCAGCCAGTTCGTCACCAGCGGCGATTTCGACGGCCAGCTGGCTGCAGCCGTACTCAACAGCCTCGCGGTCGGCGGCAGCCTGAACAATGCGTCGATCGCGATCGGTGCGGATCTCGGGCAGGATGCGAAGATCGGCGGGACCGGCGCCAATGCCGATACGTTCGGCCAGGGCGTGCTGGCGAGCGTGCGCGTGACGGGCAGCGTGACCGGATCTACGATCCGGGTCGGCGTCGATCCGAAGAATGGCTCCTATGAGGATGGCGACGACGTCTTCTCGGCCACGGGCAGCCAGATCCAGCAGATCTTCGTCGGCGGGGCGATGGATGCGGCCAGCCTGATCGAGGCCACGTCGCTGCCGACGACGGTGCGCGTCAACGGCAAGACGATCGATCCGACGACCGACAGCCATTTCAAGACGAAGCCGCTCCACCTCGAAGGTGTGCAGATCACCGGCGCGCTCGCAGTCGATTCGGGCGTCAGCGCCACCGACGGGCTCACCAACAATCCCGCCATTGCCGGCACCGCGATCGACAGCCCGGGCGGGCAGGGGATCGCGACGTTGCGTGCGGGCCTCGATGCGACCGCGACCGCCGGCTATATCGATATCCTGACGATGGTCGGCAGCGACGGCCATTTCCAGATCAGCAAGAGCGCGATGAGTGCGCTTGCCGGCGGCACGCTGGCGGATGGCGCGCATGTCCTGCACTTCGTCGCCACCAATCATGCCGGCATCAGTTCGACGTTCGATTTGAGCTTCACGCTCGATACGATCGCACCGACCGCGCCGGGATTCGATCTCGATACCGCGTCCGACGACGGCACGGTCGGCGATCATGCGACCAGCCTCGCCACCGTGACGCTGGCCGGCACCACGAGCGCGAACGCGACGGTGACGCTCGGCAGCCTCGGCACCACCGCGGATGCGCAGGGCAAATTCTCGTTCGCCAATATCGCGCTGACCGAAGGCGCCAACGCCTTCACCGCGACCGCGACCGACGCCGCCGGCAACAGCGCGACCTTCGGCCTCACCATCACGCGCGTCGTCAACGGGGTCGTCATCACCTCGGCGCTCGCGCACGACACGGGCAGCAGCGCGACCGACAAGGTCACCAGCGATCCGACCATCTCGGGCACGATCGCGCCAAAAGGCAGCACCACCGTCACCGGCTTCAAGGCGGGTTTCGACGGAGCGGCGACAAATACCTACACCAATGTGCTGTCGACGCTTTCCAGCGGCGCGTTCACGCTCGATCGGGCGAAGCTCAATGCGGTTGCCGGCGGCACGCTCGCCGATGGCGCGCATATCCTCCACCTAATCGTCACCGACAGCGGCGGCGGCACCACCACGCAGGATATCGCCTTCACCCTCGACAGCGCCGGGCCGGCCGCGCCTGCCTTCGATCTCTCGGCGATCGACAAGGTCGGGACATCGGGCCACCAGACCAAATCGGCGGCGGTCACCATCACCGGCACGGCCGATGCCGGCGCGACGCTGACCCTCGGCGGCGCCACCACCGTCGCCAACAATCAGGGTGTGTTCCAGTTCAACGGTGTGGCACTGGCGGTGGGCGACAATGTGCTCACGGTGACCGCCACGGACTCCGCCGGCAACAGCAAGGCAAGCGCGCTGACCGTGACGCGCCTCGATGCGACGGTCACGGCGGATATGTCGGTCCAGTGGGTCCGGATCGCGCTCAAGGCGGTTGCCAACGATGGTTCGCTGCCCGAATTCGCGTCGCGCGCGCTGGCGATGGAAGGCATCGCCGCCTATGATGTGATCAACGCCATCAACGGCGTGCCCGGCTATCTCGTCAGCATGACCGCGCCGACCGGCGCTTCGGCCGACGCGGCGATCGCGGCGGCTGCCTACGATATCCTGACCTATCTCTATCCGGGCCAGCAGGCCTCGCTGGATGCGCTCTATGCGCAATCGCTCAACGGCATCCCCGATGGGCAGGCGAAGATCGATGGCATGGTGCTGGGCAAGGCGATCGCCGACAAGGTGATCGCGATCCGATCGACCGACGGCTTCGACAAGTTCGTCACCTATCCGGGTAGCACCGATACCGGCAAATGGCGCCCGACCGGGCCGGTCTACGACATTGCGACCAACCCGCAATGGGCGACACTGACGCCCTTCTCGCTGACCAGCCCCGATCAGTTCCGCCCCGGCGGCCCGCCGGCGATGGATAGCCAGGCTTATGCGGATGCGATCAACAAGACCAAATCGCTGGGCGCCGCCAACAGCACGACGCGCACTGCCGATCAGACCCAGATCGCGCGCTTCTGGGCCGACGGCGTCGGCACCTATACCCCGCCTGGGGCGTGGGCCGAGATCGCGACCGAGGTGGCGGTAGCGAAGGGCGACAGCTTGGCCCAGAACGTGAAGCTGTTCGCCGAACTCGGCGTCGCGGTGGCGGACGCCGCCATCGCGGCGTGGGACGCTAAATTCACCTACGGCGCGTGGCGCCCCGATACTGCGATCAACAATGCCTCGAAGATCGGCAACGCCGCCATCACCGAAGACACCAGTTGGCAGCCCTTGCTGATCGATCCGGCGCACCCCGAATATGTGTCCGGCCACTCGACCTTCAGCGCGGCCGCTGCCGAGGTGCTGATCGCCGCGTTCGGCGACAATGTCAGCTTCTCGACGCAATCGACCAGCCTGCCCAACGTCACGCGCAGCTTCACCAGCTTCACCCAGGCGGTGCAGGAAGCGGGCGAGAGCCGTATCTATGGCGGCATCCACTTCGAATTCTCGAACCAGGATGGCCAGGCGCTGGGCAAGAAGGTCGGCGACTGGGCGCTCCAGTCGTTCAATCTGGCGGAGGACAAGCAGCCGCCGAAGCTGGTGATCGATCAGACGAGCGGGCTCACCACCAACAAGTCGCTCACCGTCACGGGGACGATCAGCGATCAATTGTCGGGTGTCGCCGGCCTGACCGTGTCGATCGACGGCGGCACCGCCATGGCGGTTACGTTCGATGCGAAGACCGGCGCCTTCTCGGTCCCGACCGGGCTCAAGGTCGACGGTACCGCCGATGGTGCGCACACGCTCGTCTTCAAAGCGGTCGATGCGGCGGGCAACGCGATCAACCCGGTCACTTTCGGGCTGACCCTGCTGACCAAAGCGCCGACGATCACGCTGGCGACCGGCAGCATCGTCGATGGCGCCGCGCTCGACGCGACCGGGTCCTATCTGATCGGTACCGCCAAAACCGGCGGCGGCACGCTTGCGGGGTTGAGCTATACGCTCGATGGCGGGATCGCCAATCCGATCAGCTACGATGCCGGGGGCAATTTCACCCAGGCGCTCGATCTGTCGAAGGCTGCGGTCGGCAATCATGTCGTCAAGCTTTCGGCGACCGATCTGGCGGGCAACGTCACCACCAAAACGCTCAACGTCTCGCTGGCGAGCCTGGTGCCGCTCACCATCACCAGCCTGACGCCGGTCGATGGCGCGGCCGATATCGGCGTCACCTATCGTCCGAAAATCACCTTCTCGCGCGCGATCAATGCGGCGTCGCTCAACAGCGACGATTTCTACGCGACCAATTCAGCCGGCAATGTCGTGCAATCGAAGGTCGTCCTCTCCGACGATCATAAATATGCCTATCTGTTCTTCACCAATCCGCTGCCCGGTTCCTCGACGATCACGCTCCATGTCGATGGATCGAAGATCCGCGGCGACACCGACGGCACCTTCCTCGACGCGGCGAACAACGGCACCGCCGGATCCACGCTGACCTCCAGTTTCGTCAGCGTCAGCACCTCGACCGTCGCCAACACGATTCTGACCGGCACGATCCTCGATCCCGGCACCGATCTCCAGCCGATGACGTTCGACGACGTCCGCGCCGGCCCCGATCAGCGGCTCCACACTGCCGACGACGTCTATCTGCTACCGATCGCGCATGTGAAGGTCTTCATCCTCGGCCATGAGGATCAGGCGGTCTATACCGACGCCAAGGGCAATTTCACGCTGACCAACGTGCCGACCGGCGACGTCAAGGTCGAGGTCGACGGCACCACCGCCACCAATGCGCCTGCGGGCTATTTCTTCCCGTCGATGGTGATGGACACCACCATCCGGCCCGGCATCACCAATACCTTGATGGGATCGATGGGCACGGACGCCGAGCAGGCGGACAATGCCACCTATCCGGTCGCCTATCTGCCGCGCGTCCAGTCCAATATCCTGCAGAATGTCAGCGCGACCGACGTGACGACGATCACCGCGCAGCAGGGCGCGTCGGCGGCGACGCGCGTGCCGATCACCGACGAACAGCGCCAGCAGATCCAGCTCACCATCCAGCCAGGCAGCATCCTCGACGCTAACGGCAACCCACTCGACAACGCCCAGGTGGGCATCAGCACGGTGCCGGCGGCTCTCGTGAAGGACATGCTGCCCGACGGGCTGATGCAGCATACGTTCGACATCACGATCCAGGCGCCGGGGGCTTCCGTGTTCACGACGCCAGCGACCCTGACGATGCCCAACGTGTTCGGGCTGGCACCGGGGCAGAAGACCTACATTCTGTCGTTCGATCACACGACGGGCAAGCTGGTGATCGACGGTACCGCGACGGTATCGGCCGATGGCAAGACGGTGACCAGCGATCCGGGACAAGGGGTGACCGCGCCGGGGTGGCATGGCGTGACGCCGGCGGGGATTGTAGCAAAATTATTTGATAAAATTGCTCCCATATTGACCGACTGTGGTCCAATACTTGGTCAACTATTACTTGATACTTCATCAACAGCGCTTCCAATCCTCGTGTTGGCGGCTGGAGGCGCTGCGTCCGGACCTATCGCGCTCGCCGGTGCGGTAGTCGCCGGAGTATATGGCGTCGGCAAGCTTGGGATCGATATTTATCAGCATTGGGATGAATATAAAGCCGATACTCTGGAAGGCCTTGGGAAGCTAAATGATCTTGCCGAAAAAATATTCACCGGAACCAGTAAGGTTTTAGAAAAATTCGGGCCAGAAAGTGCACCTGCTTTTAAAGCGTCTCCTTTGGCAACAACCCTTCTAAGTAAGGGCAATTCATTTGCCATTCAAACCGAAATTGATTCCTACATCGCTAAAAATGCATCGTCTTTATTAAGTAGCGCCGCTAAGGGTCTGGCGGAGGCTGGTGAAAAATTATCGAGTGTATTTGGATCGTTTTTTGGTGGAATGGAAATCGGGAAGGATCTAGTAAATTTGTATGCCTGCGCCACCGGGAGTGGCGCTGGCATGAAAGAAAATGTCGATAAACTGCGCTCAGATCTGGCTACAGTTCTGAACATAAATGGAGAAAATACAAGTATAAATGATCTAGTAACAAAGATGCAATCCCAACTGGATTCACTTGAATCGGCAAACGATTATCTTGCAGATGCGGAGGGGGCGCTCATTGGTACAAGATTAAAAGATTTATCTGGAACAAGTGACTCACTCATTTGGACGGGTATTGGAAACTTAATTTTAGCTTTTGATATCGATGGAAAGCCATATATAGATCAAAATACGGGAAAGCAGCTTCAGGTATCTTCAAGTCAGATTTTTGATGATTCATTTTTTGATAATGAAGACAATAAACAACTTCTTTCAAATTATGGTTCTGCAACGCAAAAATATTCTGATTCGCTCGCAAATTTTCTCAGCGAAACTGTTTCAGACTTCCAAGAAATATCTGATAATTTTTCGACTGTTTATAATGCAGTTTCGCAAGAAGTAATCGCTCAAAGTCCGGGAACCGATAATTTATATTATAAAATAACCGATTCAAATGGAAATCTAATCTTATCTGGGAAAGAAAATACTGGAGTATTTAGCCCATTTCTTCCGACAAATGCAACGCTGCGAGTGCAGTTATTTGACCAAACGCAAATGACGTATGGAGAGATGTCGTTTGTTACGCCGGCATCTGGTCAGCAAATTGATGTCTCGGCGGTTCTGGGCGGCGCCAACCCCATCTTGATGACATCTCTGTCGTCATTGAATAACATAGATGCGGATGGTTTACCCGATTTGGTCGTTCAAACGTTGGGGCTTAATCCTAATATTTCCGATAACATCGTAAAGGGAATGACCGATTTGGCCGCTTTGCAGGCCAATTTGGTCGGCAATACCGCGCTTGCTTCGACGACCGGTACCATCTCTTCTACGACGTTAAAGGGAGCGGCACTTTCCATCGCAATCGCTGGATCGGCGAAAGATCCCACGAAACTTACTGCGTATATCGCGGAAGGTTCCGCTGGAATGGCTGTTGTTGATGTTTCAAAACCGGCCACGCCGCAGATACTTTCTCAGACCGCCTTGCCCGGCAACGCAACAGACATCGCCGTTGATATCGACCGAGGAGTGGCAGTCGTTGGCGGTGACGCGGGTCTCAGTCTGGTCGATATCTCCGATCCAGTAGCGCCAAAGTTCACGCAGACGGTGGTATTTGCAGATTCAGTCACGCGCGTGGGTCTGCACGATGGTATAGCCTATGTCGCCGCTGGGTCGAGCATTTATACTGTCAATGTTCTCACTGGCGACATTCTGCAGCAAGTTGACCTTTCCGGTTCCGGCGGCTCAACGCTCACCGATCTCACCTTCGACGGCGACACGCTGTTCGCTTTCGACACCAACCACACTCTCCGGGCTTTCTCGCTGACCGGCGAGACACTGACCGCGCGTGGCAAGCTTGATCTGCCGGCCAGCGGCAATGCCGATGGCAGCTTCCCGATTACTTATGGTGCGGGAAGGATCGCGGCGGGCGGCGGCGAGGTCTATGTCGAGACTGAGAACGATTTTGCAGGTGGTTACCAGACGGTCAACGCCAGCGATCTCGATCATCTGAAACTGTCCGCTGACGTTCAGAAAGCCGGTATCGCGGGTGGCGCGATGGCGCTCAATGGTTCGGGCCTCGGCATAGCCGTCGGTCGATTGACCGGCAGGCCGGTACTCGACGTCCTCAACGTCTCCGATCCCACCAACACCGGCAATTTCATCACCCGCATCACCATGCCGGGCACGCCCAACGATATCGCGATCGCCAACGGTATCGCCTTCGTCGCCGATGATGCAGGCCTGCAGGTCGTCAATTATCTGGGCTTCGATACCAAGGGCAAGGCGCCCGCGGTCTCGGCCAATGTCGCGGCGCTCGATCGCGATTCCACCAAGGCCGGGATCCAGGTGGTCGAGGGCGACGTCATCCATGTGACACCGACCGTCACCGACGATGTCCAGGTGCGCAATGTCGAGCTGTTCGTGAACGGGCAGGTCGTCGCCAACGATCCCTCCTATCCGTTCAGTTTCTCGACGCTCGCGCCGACGATTGCGTCGGGCGGCAAGACGATGACCGTGCAATTGCGCGCCACCGATACCGGCGGCAATGCCACGCTCACCGATCCGATCACGATCGATATCGTCAAGGATACGTTCCCGCCGGTGCTGCAGAAGAGCAGCGTCGCCGAAAATGCGAAACTGTTCTTCGTCAAGTCGGTCGATTTCACGTTCGACAGCACGCTCGATCTGACCAAGCTCGATCCGGCGAAGATCAAGCTCGTCAATATCGGTGCCGACGGCAAGCCCGGCACTGCCGACGACACGACGGTCGCGTTCAGCGTGGATACGCGCGCCAACGGCCAGATCGTGTCGGTGCGGCCGAATTCCTATCTGCTGCCCGGAGTCTATAAACTCACCATCGATGGATCGGCGATCGTCGATCATTCGGGCAATGTCGCGACCGCGCCGGTCACGCTCGATTTCACGATCCGCCCGGCGAGCAACATCAAGGCCGCCAGCGGCGCGCCCGCGATCACGCAGGCGCCGTCGGCCAATCCGGGCCAGCAGATCAGCATCCCGGTGCCGTTCGATCCGTCGATCGCCTACGCGACCTTCCATATCGTCGACGCCAACGGCACGATGTCGACGCGCAATGTCCAGGTGACCTCGTACGATGCGAGCAAGGGCATCGCGACCTTCACGGTGCCGCTCGATGCGGTGACCGGCGATACCCAGATCTATTCGCAGGTCGGCAGCACGAAGACGCCGTATGATGACGGCACCTTCCTGCTCCAGATCGTGCCGGTCGTCACCGGCATCCAGAGCGTCTCGAGCAACAATGACGGCACCGCGACGATCGTTCTGTCGGGCTATGGCTTCGTCGAGGCCAATGGTTCGAGCTACACGGTCGGATCGAGCGTGATCGCCGATACCAGCGCCAATTCCGGTCCCGACGTCTATCAGGGTTATTATCCCGCTTATACGCCGAACGGCGCAGTGTCGCTGCGCGTGCCGCTCGGGGCTGTATCGGCCGGCGCGATCAGCGTGACGACAGGTGGCGGCACCAGCGCGGCCTATACGTCCGGGCTGAGCGGAATCACCGGCGTGGCGCTGAGCGGGACGCCGGCGGACGCGTCGAAGGCATCGGCCAATCCGGGCCAGACGGTGACGCTGACCGGCACGGGGCTGACCACGTCGACGCCGGTCGTGCTAAGCTATCTCGACAGCGGCGGCACCCAGCGCTGGGTCGTGCTGACCCCGAGTGTCGCGAAGGCCGACGGAACGAGCGCGACGCTGACAGTGCCGGGCTATGCCAATGGTGCATTCGGTCTGCAGGTGTTCGGATCGAGCGCCTTCCCGACCCTGCAGATCGTGCCGGTGGTGACGGCAGCCAACAGCAGTAGCAGTACATTGCAATTGTCCGGCGGCGGCTTCGTCGAGGGCGCATCGACCTACA
This sequence comes from Sphingomonas sp. MMS24-J13, assembly GCF_044905095.1. NCBI lineage: Bacteria > Pseudomonadati > Pseudomonadota > Alphaproteobacteria > Sphingomonadales > Sphingomonadaceae > Sphingomonas > Sphingomonas sp. MMS24-J13. Next base: position 3,511,238 of record NZ_CP173258.1, on the reverse strand, counting down.
AGATCGCCAACGCCAGCGTGATCGATTCAACGGCGAATGACGGGCCGGATGTCACCGGCGGTTATGCCTACAACGGCAATTATTATCAGAATTACTACGACAATGCCCGCGCGAACCTGACCGAACCGGTGCACGGCACCGGCACGGTGACCGTGACGACGGCGGGCGGCACGAGCGCGGCGGCCTTGCTCAACGTGGCCGATCCGGGGCTCGGTTATCTCGGTGACGTGGCGACCGATGCAAATGCCGGCACGACATGGGTGGTGTCGGGCACCAACGGCCAGGCGGCGCTCGAGCAGATCAATCTCGCCACCGGCGCGACGATCAAGACGATCGCCTTGCCCAACGCTACGTTCAGCAACACCTATGCCCAATATAGCGGGCTGCAGGTGGCACCGACGGCGCTGACGCTCGGCAGTACCGCTGTTGCGAAGGGTAGCCTGCTGCTGTTCAACGGCTATGCCTATCCGAACGATCAGGTCATCGCGATCAATCCGGCCACCGGCGCGGTGATCGCGACGCTCAACCTCGCCGACAATTACGATCTGAGCGCCGGTCTGTTCGATCCGACCAGCGGCCACCTGTTCGTGGTGGCGCGCAATGGCGGCGCGCGCATCATTGAGATCAACCCGGCGACCGGCGCGCAGATCTCGACGTTCGCACCCCCCTTCAGCACGGACGAAGCCGCGCTGGCGATCGATCCGGTCAGCGGCAATCTGTGGTTCGGTTCGAACTATACGAGCACGATCGCTCTGCTCGACCGGACCGGCAAGGTGCTGAGGCAGGTCGATCTTGCGGCACAGGGCTTCAAGGTCGGCGTCAACGGCCTCGCCTTCGATGCGACCAACAAGCTGATCGCCACCACGTCCAACGGCGAGATGGCGAAGCTGGATCTGGGCTATGATCCGGCGATGGTGAAGCCCGTGCTGGCATCGGTCGCCGCGACCGCGACCGATGGCGTCGCGCTGCAGACGGGTACGGCCTCGGCCAATGTCGGGCAGACGATCACGCTTACTGGCAGCAATTTCGGCTCGGGCACGCAGGTGGTGTTCCAGACGCGCGCCAATGACGGCACGCCCGGCTCGGTGGCGGTCGCGCCCAACGCGATCAATGCCGACGGGACGGTGATGCAGGTGGTGGTGCCGTCGCTGGCGACGACCGGTAACATCCAGGTCGTCAACATCGGCAACAAGAATCTGGGCTATTCCAGCTATACCGATGCGATCTACCGCAAGGTGACGCTCACCTTCACGCCGACCGCGTCGAGTTCGGTGCTTCGTTTTGCCGATGACGGGCTGGAAGGTGTCGGCAATGAAAGCTGGGGCATCGACAATGTATCGGTGTCGAAGGGTGGTACGACCGTCTTCCAGGATAATTTCGAGGGCGGGGCCAAGGCCAACTGGAGCAACGCGACCACCGACAATGCTGCAGCAGGCGTGTTCAGCCAGTTTTCGGGCCGCTTCAGCAATGGCGAACAGAAACTCAATCTGACCGGATTGACCGCGGGCCAGACCTATACGCTGACCTTCGATCTGTATGTGCTCGACAGCTGGGACGGGCAGAACGGGCCGGACAAGTTCGAAGTATCGGCCGACGGCAATTTGTTGATGCGCGACGCCTTCGCCAATTATTCGACCAACGAGGTGCAAACCTTCAACGCCAGCGCGGCGAAGCGTCTGCAAATCGTACCGACCCTGACCGCGATTACCAACGGGCGACCCGGTACGAGCGAACTGAGCACCTACGATCTGATTGGCTCAGGCTTCATGGCGGGCGCGAGCACGGTCACGGTCGGTGGGGTCGCGACACCCCAAACGCTGACCAACCAGCCGAACAATTATGTGAGCGGCAACGCCAACAGCGATTACCGGGTGACGACCGGGCTGACGCTCGAGGGGCCGGTGCGGATCACCACCGATGGCGGCTACGCCGAACTGTCGGGCCCGGTGTTCGGGGCGCAGCCGGCGGTGGCGTTCACCGGCATTCAGGCCAGTGCGACGGGTGGGGCCGCGGCCGATCCGGCGCAGGCCTCGGCCAATGCGGGGCAGGCGATCACCCTTGTCGGCCAGGGCTTCACCTCGAACACGCTGGTGCAGTTCAGCGCCACCGACGATACCGGCGCCTCGGGTGTGCTCACGCGCACCGGCCAGGTCGGCAACAATGGCACGACCTTGACGGTGATCGTGCCGGCGCTGGCGAAGACCGGGTTGGTGCATGTGCTCGGCAGCACCAGCGCCTGGAATCTGCAGGTCGTACCGTTGCTGCGCGGCGTCGGTGGCACGATAGCTGCGGGCAATGTGATCGAGCTTGATGGCACCGGGCTCAATCCGGCCGAGTTGCAGATCAAGATCGACGGGATCGGGGTCGGGGCGTTTGGGGTTAAAACCCTGTTCGACAACACCGACAATGGCGTCAGCTATAGCGATCAGCAGATCCTGACGGTGACGGTGCCGACCGGCGTGAGCGCGGGCGCGATCACGGTCAGCACGAAGGGCGGCAGCAGCGCGATCAAAACCGGCGTGACGTCGGCGGCGCTGACTGCGCTCGCCCCGGCGAGCGATGTCGGTGACACGATCACGACAGCAATCGCCCTGACGATCGGTCTCAATCAGAAGCAGTCGGTCAGCGCATCGGTCGGCGACGGCACGCAGGGCACGCTCGACGTCGATCTGTACAAGGTCGTGCTCGGCGTGGGCGATCAGCTGAACCTGACGCTCAACGGGCCCAACAGCCACCTGCGCATATTCGACGCGACCGGCAAGGAGTTGTCGAGCCAGTATATCGGTTATGGCGATACGTCGCAGCATCCTTGGTTCGCGCCCGCTGCAGGTACTTATTACGTCGGTGTCAGCGGCTACTACAATCTCAGCTACAATCCACTAACGGCGGGGAGCGGTAGCAATGGTGCCTTTACCGGCAATTACCAGCTGACGCTCGAACGCCGCGCGCAGGGTGCCACATCGCTGACCGGGATCACGGCCACCGCGACATCGGGCACGCCGGCGAAGAGCGGGGTGCCCTCGGCCAATACCGGACAGACGATCACGCTTACCGGCACCGGGCTCACCGCGAATGACCAGGTGTTGTTCGAATATGACAATAGCGGTACACTGACCCAGACGGCCGTTGCGCCGGCCAGCGTGGCGAGCGACGGCAAGAGCCTGACAGTGGTGGTGCCGGTTGCAGCGGCGACCGGCACGGTCCGGCTGGCGCGCGAGCAGACCGGCCTGTTCCTGCAAATCGTGCCGACGCTGGGCGATATCAGCATCAACACCGGCAGCCGCTATGCCGGTAATACGCTGATCTTGACCGGCAGCGGCTTCGCGCCTGCCGCCGAAAGCATCCAACTCGGCAGTTTGTCGTTCGGCGTGCAAAATTATTATTACAGCAACACGCAGGCCAGCGTGACCGTGCCGAACGGGGCCCCGACCGGCCCGATCAGTGTGACGACGGCGGGCGGCACCAGCGCCACGTTCCAGCGCACCTTCACCGGGCTCACCGCAAGTGCCACCAGCGGTAGTGCGACCGATACGGGCAAGGCCTCGGCCAATCCGGGCCAGACGATCACGCTCAAGGGCACCAACCTCACCACCACGACGGCGATCCTGTTCCAGACGATCGATGCCGGCGGCACGAAGAGCGATGTGATCGTCAATCCGGCGATCGTCGCGGCCGATGGCAAATCGGCCCAGGTGGTGGTGCCGCTCGAGGCGATCAGCGGCACGGTGCGCGTGGTGGGGGATACCACCAACAGCAGCATCGCCCTGCAGATCGTGCCGGTCGTCACCGGTATCGAAAGCGTGACGAATATCAGCAGCGACGGCACTGCCACCATCGTCCTTTCGGGCTATGGCTTCGTCGAGGGCAATGACAGCGTCTATCACTTCGGTGCGATGAGCGTCACCGATCCGGGCATCAATGCGGGCCCGGATGTTTATCAGGACTATGGCAACGGCTATATCAGCAATGGCGCGGTGTCGCTGCGCGTGCCGCTGGGCGCGATTTCGGCAGGTGCGATCAGCGTCACCACCGGGGGCGGGACGAGTGCGGCCTATACGGCGGGTTTGACGGGCATCACCGGCGTGGCGCTGAGCGGGACGCCAGCCGATGGGGCGAAGGCGTCGGCCAATCCCGGACAGGCGGTGACCCTCACCGGCACCGGGCTGACCACCTCGACGCCGGTCGTGCTGAGCTATCTCGATAGCCAGGGCGTACAGATATGGACGACGCTGTTCCCGAGCGCCGCGAAGGCCGACGGGACGAGCGCGACCCTGACGATACCCGGCTTCGCCAATGGGGCATTCGGCCTGCAGGTGTTCGGATCGAGCGCGTTGCCGGTGCTCCAGATCGTACCGGTGATCAGTTCGGTCAACAGCAGCGGTAATACGCTGAGCCTGAATGGCGGCGGTTTCGTCGAGGGGGCGACGACCTACAAGATCGCCAATGCGAGCGTGGTGGATGCGCAGATCAATGACGGTCCGAATGTCACCGGCGGCTACACCGGCGCCTATAACGGCAATTATTATCAGAATTACTACGACAATGCGGGTGCGAATCTGACAGAACCGGTGCACGGCACCGGCACGGTGACTGTCACGACGGCGGGCGGCACGAGCGCGGCAGCCTTGCTCAATGTGGCCGATCCGGGGCTCGGCTATCTCGGCGACGTCGCGATCGACACCGGCGCGGGCACGACATGGGTGGTGTCGGGCACCAACGGCCAGGCGGCGCTCGAGCAGATCAATCTCGCCACCGGCGCGACGATCAAGACGATCGCCTTGCCCAACGCTACGTTCAGCAACACCTATGCCCAATATAGCGGGCTGCAGGTGGCACCGACGGCGCTGACGCTGGGCGGAACCGCGGTGGCAAAGGGCAGCCTGTTGCTGTTCAACGGTTATGCCTATCCGAAGGATCAGGTCATTGCGATCAATCCGGCCACCGGTGCGGTGATCGCGACGCTCAACCTCGCCGACAATTACGATTTGAGTGCCGGTCTGTTCGATCCGACCAGCGGCCACCTGTTCGTGGTGGCGCGCAATGGCGGCGCGCATATCGTCGAGCTCAACCCGGCGACCGGTGCGGAGATATCGACCTTCGCGATCCCCTTCAGCGCGGACGAAGCCGCGCTGGCGATCGATCCGGTCAGTGGCAATCTGTGGTTCGGTTCGAACTATACGAGCGTGATCGCCCTGCTCGACCGGACCGGCAAGGTGCTGAGGCAGGTCGATCTTTCGAAGCAAGGGTTCGGCAACGGAGTCAATGGCCTCGCTTTCGATGCGACCAACACGCTGATCGCCACCACGTCCAACGGCGAGATGGCGAAACTCGATCTGGGCTATGATCCGGCGATCGTGAAGCCGGTACTGGCATCAGTCACCGCGACCGCAACCGACGGTGTGGCGCTGCAGGCGGGCACGGCCTCGGCCAATGTCGGGCAGACGATCACGCTCACCGGCAGCAATTTCGGTATCGGAACCGAAGTGGTGTTCCAGACGCGCGACGCTCTGGGCAATTTGGGGTCGGCGGCGGTAACCCCCAGCCTGATCAGCGCTGACGGTACGATGCTGCAGGTGGTGGTGCCGGGTGTGGCGGCGACCGGCAACATCCAGGTCGTCAACATCGGCAACAAGAATCTGGGCTATTCCAGCTATGCCGACGCGATCTACCGCAAGGTGACGCTCACCTTCACGCCGACCGCGTCGAGTTCGGTGCTTCGTTTTGCCGATGACGGGCTGGAAGGTGTCGGCAATGAAAGCTGGGGCATCGACAATGTATCGGTGTCGAAGGGTGGTACGACCGTCTTCCAGGATAATTTCGAGGGCGGGGCCAAGGCCAACTGGAGCAACGCGACCACCGACAATGCTGCAGCAGGCGTGTTCAGCCAGTTTTCGGGCCGCTTCAGCAATGGCGAACAGAAACTCAATCTGACCGGACTGCCCGCGGGCCTGACCTATACGCTGACCTTCGATCTTTACGTGCTCGACAGCTGGGACGGACTGAACGGGTCCGACAAGTTCGAAGTCTCGGCCGACGGTACTGTGCTGATGCGCGATGCGTTCGCCAATTATTCGACCAACGAGGTGCAGACCTTCAACGCGAGTGCGGGCAAGCGTCTGCAAATCGTGCCGACCCTGACCGCGATTACCAACGGGCGGCCCGGCACGAGCGAGACGGGCACGTATGACCTGATCGGGTCAGGTTTCATGGCGGGTGCGAGCACGATCACGGTCGGGGGCGTGGCCATACCGGAGCTTTATGGCAACCAGTCGAACAACCAGGTCAGCGGCAATGCCAACAGCGATTACCGGGTGACGACCGGACTGACGCTCGAAGGGCCGGTGCGGATCACCACCGACGGTGGTTATGCCGAAGTGTCGGGGCCGGTGTTCGGGGCGCAGCCACCTGTCCTGTTTGGCGGCATCCAGGCGAGCGCGGCAGCCGGGGCCGCAGCCGACGGGGCGCAGGCCTCGGCCAATGCGGGGCAGGCAATCACCCTTGTCGGTCAGGGCTTTACCTCGAATACTCTGGTGCAGTTCAGCGCTACCGACGATGCCGGTGTGTCGGGTGTGCTGACGCGCACCGGTCAGGTCGGCAACAATGGTACGACGTTGACGGTAATCGTGCCGGCACTCGCGAAGACCGGGCTGGTTCATGTGCTCGGCAGCGACAGTGCGTACAATTTGCAGGTGGTGCCGCTGCTGCGTGGCGTCGGCGGCACGATCGCGGCAGGCAATGTGATCGAGCTAGAAGGCACCGGTCTCAACCCGGCCGAGTTGCAGATCAAGATCGACGGGATCGCGGTGGGCGCATTCGGGGTCAAAACCCTGTTCGACAATACCGATAATAGCATCGGCAGCTCTTATCTCGATCAGCAGATTCTGACGGTGACGGTGCCGACCGGCGTGGGCGCGGGGGCGGTCACGATCAGCACGAAGGGCGGCAGCGCCGCGATCAAGACGGGGGTCGGAGCTTCGGCCGTGCTGACCGCCCTGAATCCGGCAAGCGACGTCGGTGACACGATCGCTACTGCAACGGCGCTCGCGATCGGTCTCAATCAGAAGCAGACGGTCAGCGCGTCGGTCGGCGACGGCACGCAGGGCGCGCTGGACATCGATCTGTACAAGGTCGTGCTCGGCGCGGGCGATCAGCTCAATCTGACACTCAATTCGAGCAATTATAGTCACTTGCGTATCTTTGACGCAGCCGGAACGGAACTTTCGAGCCAATATTTCAGCTATGGCGATACGTCATCGCACCTGTGGAGCGCTCCGGCCGCAGGCACATATTATCTGGGCGTCAGCGGTTACTACAATTTTGGCTACGACCCGACAAAGGCCGGCACCGGCACCGGCAGCGGTAATGGCAGCTATACCGGCAGTTATCAGCTGACCCTCGATCGGCGCGCCCAGGGGGCGACATCGCTGACGGGTATCACGGCGACCGCGGCTTCGGGCACGCCCGCGAAGAGCGGGGTGGCATCGGCCAACACAGGGCAGACGATCACGTTGACCGGCACTGGGCTTACGGCGAATGATCAGGTGGTGTTCGAATATAGCGATGGTTCGCTCAACCAGACGACCTTGCAGGTGGCGAGCGTGACGAGCGACGGCAAGAGCCTGACCGTGGTGGTGCCGGCCAATGCCGTGACCGGCACGGTCAGGCTGGCGCGCGAGCAGGCGGGCCTGTTCCTGCAGGTCGTGCCAACCTTGAGTGACGTCGCTACCAACGGTCTCTCGACGTACGTTGGCAATACGCTGACCCTGACCGGAACAGGATTTGAGTATGGGGCACAGAGCGCCCATATCGGTGGCGCGACGCTCAGCCCGCAAAACGGCTATTATTACTATTACGGCACCACCCAGATGGTCGTGACGGTACCGAATGGCGCTGCGACCGGGCCGATCAGCGTGACCACGGCGGGCGGGACGAGTGCCGTGTTCCAGCGCACCTTCACCGGCCTGACTGCAGCTGCCACCAGCGGAGCCGCGGCCGATACGAGCAAGGCTTCGGCCAATCCGGGCCAGACGATCACCCTCAAGGGCACCAATCTTACCACCACGACGTCGATCCTGTTCCAGACGATCGATGCCAACGGCACGAAGAGCGAAGTGATCGTCAATCCGGCGACGGTCGCGGCGGACGGCAAATCGGGTACGGTGGTGGTGCCCCTCAATGCGATCACTGGCACGGTGCGCGTGGTGGGGGACACGACCAACAGCAGCGTCGCCCTGCAGATCGTGCCGGTCGTCACCGGCGTGACAAGCGTGTCGAGCAATAACGACGGCACCGCGACGGTGGTTCTCGCGGGCTATGGCTTCGTCGAGGGCAATGACAGCGTCTACCACTTCGGCGCGACGAGCATTGCCGATCCGGGCGTCAGCAGCGGCGCCGACGTCTATCAGGATTACCGGAACGGCTATATCGTCAACGGGGCCGTGTCCTTGCGCGTGCCGTTCGGAGCGGTCTCGACCGGCGCGATCAGCGTCACCACGAGTGGCGGAACGAGCGCATCCTACAGCGTTGGTCTGACCGGCATTACCAGCATCGCGGCAACCGGGACGCCGGCGGATGCCTCAAAGGCGTCCGCCAATCCCGGCCAGACAGTGACGCTCACCGGCACCGGGTTGACGACAGCGACGCCGGTGGTCGTGACCTATATCGGTTCTGACGCGGTCCAGCATCAGGTGGTCCTGCTACCGGCCACGGCGAAGGCGGACGGCACGAGCGCGACGCTCGCGATCGGCAATTGGGCCAACGGCATATTCGGGCTGCAGGTATTCGGATCGAGTGCGATGCCGGTGCTGCAAATCGTGCCGGTGGTGACGGCAATCGCCAATAGCGGCGGCACGACGATCCTGTCCGGCGCCGGGTTCGTCGAGGCGGCGTCGACCTATCATATCGGCAATGCGACCGTGGTTGATACGACGACGAACGACGGGCCGGATGTCTATGGTTATACCGACGACAATATGCGGGTGAACATCGCCGAACCGGTGCATGGCACCGGCTCGCTGACGGTGACGACGGCGGGCGGTACCAGTGCGGCAGCAGTGCTCAACGAGGCAAATCCGGGCCTCGGCTATCTCGGCGATGTCGCGACGGACACGGGTGCGGGCACGACATGGGTGATATCGGGCACGAACGGCCAGGCGGCGCTCGAGCAGATCAACCTTGCGACCGGCGCCACGGTGAAGACCATCGCACTGCCGACCGCTACGTTCGGCAACACCTATGCCCAATATGGCGGGCTGCAGGTGGCACCGGCGGCGCTCACGCTGGGCGGGACGGCGGTGGCGAAAGGCAGTCTGCTGCTGTTCAACGGCTATGCCTATCCGAAGGATCAGGTGGTGGCGATCAACCCCGCCACGGGTGCGGTCATCGCGACGCTCACCCTGGCGGATAATTACGATCTGAACGCCGGGCTGTACGATCCGGCCAGCGGCCACCTGTTCGTGGTATCGCGCAACCTTGCGCGCATCGTCGAGTTGAACCCGACGACGGGGGCGCAGATTGCGGCGTTCGCGGCTCCGTACGGGTTCGACGAGGCCGCGCTGGCGATCGATCCGGTCACGGGCAATCTGTGGTTCGGATCGAATTATAACAATAGCGTCGCGCTGCTCGACAAGACTGGCAAGCTCATCAAGCAGGTCGATCTGACGGCCCAGGGCATCAACAACGGGGTCAATGGCCTCGCATTCGATGCCAATAACAAGCTGCTGGTGATCAATAATTACGGGATGATCAGGCGCGTCGATGTGAGCTGACGATGCCAATCGCCCCAGGAACGCAAGGCGCCCCGAAACCGGCGTCTGCGTTCCGGCATGACGCGCCTACCCGAACCGCACCTTGCACTTCAGCCCGGCGGGCACCTCGCGTGCGCCATTGGGCATCAGCAGGCGCACACCGAACGTACCGCTGGCGGCATCGATCACGCGATCGACGATCGACACGGTTGCCGGATGGGTGCCGCCGACGGGGGCTTCGGGCATCACCGTGGCCGCCATCTTCGGCATGATCTGGCCGTAATAGCGCGTCGGCACGAACACCTCGACGCGCAGCGGATTGACCTGCGCGATGGTCAGGATCGGCGATTGCTCGTTGCGATATTCACCGGGGCGCAGCAGGATTTCGGTGACGACCCCGTCGACCGGGCTGCGCAGCAATTTCTGATCGAGCAGGCTCTGCGCATGCCTTACCTCGATCTGCGCCACGCGCCGGCTGAGATCGGCCCCGGCCAGTTGCTGTTCTGCCACATGCGTGTCCGATATGGCTTCGTCGCGCGCCGCCTTGGTGACGAAATTGCGCTGCGCCAGTTGCTCGGTCCGCGCCTGGCGCGACCGCAGGAAATCGAGATGCGCCCGAATCGCGCCCGAATTATACTCGTCGAGCGCTTTGGCCTTCGCCAGCGCAAGGTTGGCGGCCTCGACCCTATCCTCGAGCTTGCCGACGATCTGGCCCCTGTGGACGACATCGCCGCGTTCGACATACATTTTGCCGACCACGCCGACGACCGGGCTGGCAAGCTTAACGATCTGAAAAGCCTCGATTATGCAATCGAACGTGCGCCCACCGGCGGCCGCGGGCACCACTGGTGCCGGCAGCGGCCGCCGGATCGGAACAGGATTTGCAGCATCGGCCTGTAATGCAACGCAAATGAAACACCCGCTGCCGATCAGTACGCCACCCCAACGAAATCCTGTTGCGAACAACTTATTCTTCGAACCCGCCATGACCCCGCCCAATTAGTGACCCCTCGATAAATACCAAGTTGCATCCGGAAAGATTCGGGGCCACCTTTTTTTGACGTGACGAACGAATCGTTTCTCTTGTCGGGGGCTGACAGGATGGGCAACGATGTTGCGGGGGATTGATCAGGCCATATGTCGGGGGCGGAAAAGGCCACAAGTGCGACTGTCGGGATTGCAGGGCAAAGCACGGACTTTGCGCTGTCCTTGCGGCTCGCCGATACGGGGCCGGAGGCACTCTATGTCACCTGGCTTCGTCTGCAGTGCGAACTGATCGCCGGCGCGCATGCCGGCCTGCTCGTCCTGCAGCAATCGAAAACCTCGGCCTATCAACCCTTTGCCGCCTGGCCGACCATCCCTCCCAACATGACCGCGCTGGCCGCAGCGGCCGAACGCGCGCTCAACGAACGCACGACGATCATCATCGACGAAAGTGCGGCGCCCGAGGACGGGACCGTTCGCGTTCGCCCGCACATCATTTTCGCCCAGCCGATCGGCGCCGCCGAACGGCAATTCCCGCTCGGTGCGATCGTCCTCGCGATCGACGAGCGCGCTGCCGCGCAGGCTGGCCATCCCAAGATCGCGCAGCAGCTTCATTGGGGGGCGGGTTGGATCGAGGCGATGGAATGGCGCCGCGTCGCGCAAGACAATCAGGCGGAAAGCGTTCGCCTCGCGGAGGCGCTCGAACTGATCGCGGTCGGCGGTGAGCAGGCGCGGCTCGATGGCTATGCGCTGGCGCTCGCCAACGAACTCGCCACGCATTTCGCGTGCAGCCGTGTCGCCATCGGCACGCGGCGGCGCGATCATCTGCAGCTGACCGCCTTGTCGCATGCGGCCGCGTTCGATCGCCGCAGCCAGCTCGTCTCGGCGATCGAGAACGCGATGGACGAGGCGCTGCACCAGAAGCGGACGATCGCCGAGCCCGTGGTCGCGGCCGGGGACGGTGCCGTGATCATCGCACACAAGGAATTGATCAAGCGTTCAGGCGCGGGATCGGTGGCATCGGTGATCCTGCCGGGGCGTGAGACGTCGGCGGGCGCGATCACGCTCGAGCGGGAGGCCGCCACCGGCTTCAGCGAGCAGGAACTCCGGATGCTGGAAACCGCTGCCGCCCTGATTGGCCCGGTGCTGGAACTACATATCCAGAGCGAGCGCTGGATCGCCGGCCGGTCGGCGGCCTTGTTCAACGATTATCGCAACCGGCTGTTCGGGCCCAACCATCCGACCTTCAAGCTGGTGGCAGCCGCGATCGGATCGTTGCTGCTGCTCTCGCTGATCGTACCCGGCCATTTCAGGATCGGATCGCGATCGCTGATCGAGGGCAAGATCCAGCGCAATCTGGTCGCGCCGTTCGATGGCTTCATTGCGAGCGCGCCGGTGCGGGCGGGCGACATCGTCCATGCCGGCGATATGCTGGCGCGGCTCGACGATCGCGATGCGACGCTTGAACAGGCGCGCTGGACGAGCGAGCGCGAGACGCTCGTTGCCAGATATTCGGATGCGCTGGCGCGGCACGATCGATCGGGGCTGACGATCCTGTCGGCCCAGATCGAGCAGGCCGATGCCCAATTGTCGCTCGCGCAGGACCGGTTGGCGCGCACGCGGGTAACCGCGCCGTTCACCGGTATCGTCGTTTCGGGCGATCTCAGTCAGGTGCTCGGATCGCCGGTCGAGAAGGGCAAGACCCTGTTCACGATCGCGCCGCTCGATCGCTATCGTGTGATCGTCCAGGTCGACGAGCGCGACATCCGCTACATCAAGGTCGGCGCGACCGGCCGGGTTGTCCTTGCCGGCATGCCCTCAGAAGCGCTGCCGATCACCGTTGCCAAGATCACGCCGCTGGCGACATCGGAGGACGGGCGCAACTATTTCCGGGTCGAAGGCACGCTCGCCAACGCCGACAACCGCCTGCGTCCCGGCATGGAGGGGGTGGCGCGGGTCGACGTCGGCTATCGGCCGTTGCTCTGGATCTGGACGCGCAGCGCGATCGACTGGATCCGGATCTCGCTGTGGAAATGGCTCCCCTGAGGGCGGCGGGGCGATGATCCAATCCTTCATGAGCTCATCCTGGTATCGCGTCGCAAGGCTGCAGCCGGCGCTGCGCGGCCACGTCCAGGTGCGCATCCACCGTTACCAGAAGAAGATCTGGTACGTCCTGCAGGACGATCTCAACAATCAGACGCACCGGCTTGGCGCCGCCGCCTATCAGATCGTGTCGCTGATGGACGGGCGTCGCGATCTCCATGCTCTGTGGCTGGAGACCGCGCAGCGCATGGGTGATGCCGCGCCGACGCAGGACGACGTCATCCGGCTGCTCGCACGGCTGCACAATTCAGAATTGCTGCAGACCAATATGCCCCCAGATGCGCGCGAACTGGTAACCCGGATCGAGCAGAAGCGCCGCAGCAAGGTGCTGCAGATGCTCACCAATCCGATGTCGCTCAAATTCCCGATCTGGGATCCGGATGCCTTCCTCGACCGGACGAACAAATGGGTGCGTTGGCTGTTCACCCGCTTCGGCGCGCTCATCTGGCTGATCGTCATCGGCCAAGCCTTGCTACTCGCGGGCAGCCACTGGACCGACCTCACGGCGGCCAGTTCGGATCATATCCTTGCTGCCAGCAACCTGCCGCTGCTGACGATCGCATTCCTCGGTATAAAGCTCGTCCACGAACTCGGCCATGGCTATGCTGTCAAGGTGCTGGGCGGGGCGGTTCATGAGCTCGGGCTGATGCTGCTCGTCTTCTTCCCCTCGCCTTATGTCGATGCGTCGGCCTCGATCCAGTTGCGCGACAAATGGCAGCGCGCGCTGGTCGGTGCGGCGGGGATGCTCACCGAATTGTTCATCGCCGCGATCGCGCTCGATGTGTGGCTGCTGGTCGAGCCCGGGAACGTCCGCGCGATCGCCTTCAACATCACCGTCGTCGCCAGCGTCTCGACCCTGTTATTCAACGGCAATCCGCTGCTGCGCTACGACGGTTATTATATCCTGACCGACGTGATCGAGGTGCCGAACCTGGCGGCGCGCGCGAATAGTTACTGGGGCTATCTGGTCGATCGCTACATCCTGTCGGTGCCGGCTCTGGTCTCTCCGGCAGAGAGCGAGTGGGAGCGTTTCTGGCTGGCGGCCTATGCGCCGGCCTCGTTCTTCTATCGCCAGATCGTGATGATCGGCATCGCGCTCTACATCGCCAACGAATATCTGATCGTCGGCGTGGTGATGGCCTTGTGGTCGATCGCCTCGGGCGTCGTCCTGCCGATCTGGCGCGCGATCCGCAATCTGGCGACCAACCCCAAATATGGCCGGTCGCGCCCGCAGACGATCCGGCGGGTAGCCTTGATCGTCGGCGGAGCTGCCCTCTTCCTCATCGTCGTGCCGATGCCCTTGCACACCCGCGCCGAGGGGGTGGTGTGGCTCCCCGAAAGTGCCATCGTGCGGGCGGGGGCCGACGGCTTCATCGATCGGCTGGCATTGCCCGACGGGAGCGCGGTGCAGCGCAATACGGTGCTGACTCAGGCGCATGATCCCGAGTTGACCGCCGAGATCGGCCGCCTGCGCGGGCGCGTCGAGGAACTGGAGGTGCAGGAGGCGATCGATCGCGAGACCGACCGCGTCCATGAACGGCTGACCGAGATCGAACTGGCGCAGGCACGCGCCAGCCTCGCCCGCCAGCTCGATCGCGCCGATGGCCTGACGACGCGCGCGAATGTCGATGGCTTGCTGATCAGGGCCAAACCCGAAGAGCTTTCCGGTGGCTATGCCAGACAGGGGGAGATCCTCGCCTTCGTCGTGCCGCCCGCCTCGCTGATCGTGCGCGCGACAGTCGATCAGGACGATATCGGGCTGGTGCGCGATAGCGGCGGCAAGGTGCGCGTGCTGATGGCGAGCGATCCGCGCATCGCTTACGATGCGTCGGTTATCCGCGAAGTGCCGGCGGCCGACACCGAACTGCCGAGCCGCGCGCTGGGCGTGCAGGGCGGCGGCGCAGTCGCGGTCGATCCGCAGGATCCGCAGCGCACGCGCGCGATCAAGCGGCTGTTCCAGCTCGATCTGCGCCTGCCCGCCGATGCGCCGACGAGCGCGCTCGGCAGCCGCGTCTATGTCCGCTTCACGCACCGCTGGGAGCCGCCGGCCGAACAGATTTTCCGTCGCTTCCGCCAGTTGCTGCTGGCGCGCCTCAATGCTTGATACGGACATCCTGCGCAGCGGCGGCAGTAACGCCGCGCCTTATGCCGAAAAGCGCGACCGATCCGCGCCGCCCTCGGCGCTCGACGGCTTCGTGACCGGCCTTATCGCCAGATCGTCGGGGATGGCTGGAATCGGGCACAGGCCACTGGCCGCGCTGGCTGATCGCGTGCTGGCCGAGGCGGATCGGCTCGCCGATATCGCCGAGATCGATTTTGCCGATGCGGTCACGCGCTGCCGCGCACGATTGATGATCGACGGCCTGTCGGATGACAATGTCGTCGAGGCTTTCGCGTTGACGCGTGAGGCGACGCACCGGGTGATGGGGTTCTGCCATCATCGCGTGCAGGTGATCGGCGGCCTGGCGATGCTCGCCGGCCGGCTGGCCGAAATGGAAACGGGGGAGGGCAAGACGATCACCGCCATGCTGCCCGCGGCGGCGGCGGCACTCGCGGGCACGCCGGTCCATGTCGTGACTGTCAACGATTATCTGGCCGATCGCGATGCCTGCGAATTGCGACCGGTCTATGCGCTGCTCGGCCTATCGGTCGGGCTGGTGGCGGAGGGGCTGGAGCCCGACGAGCGGCGTGGCGCTTACCGGTGCGACGTCACCTATTGCACCAACAAGGATCTGGTGTTCGATTATCTGCGCGATCAGCTTTCGACCGGACAGAAACGCGGCGCGGCACGGCGGCTGCTCCGCAGCCTGAGGGGGCGGGGGGCAGCGGCAACGATCTGCTGCTGCGCGGACTCCACTTCGCGATCATCGATGAGGCCGACAGCGTGCTGATCGACGAGGCGCGCACACCGCTGATCCTGTCGGCGAGCGAGGATACGGCGGGGCAGGCCGAATTGCGCGCGCGCGCGCTCGAGATCGCGAGTACCCTGACCCGCAATCTCGACTTCAAGCTCGTACCGCGCACCCGGGACATTCAGCTCTTGCCCGCCGGCGAGGAGAAACTGACCGAAGCTGCGAAAGGCCTGCCCGGCATCTGGATCGCGCGGCGTGCGCGCAACGAACTGATCGTCCAGGCGCTGATGGCGCTCCACCTATACAAACGCGACGTCAATTATATCGTCGCGGACGAGAAGGTCGCGATCATCGACGAATATACCGGCCGCGTCATGCCAGATCGATCATGGGAAAACGGGCTACACCAAATGGTCGAGGTCAAGGAGGGCTGCCCGCCGACCGCGCAACGTCAAACGATCGCGCGCATTACCTATCAGCGCTTCTTCAGTCGCTATCTCCATCTCGCGGGCATGACCGGCACGATCCAGGAGGCTGCAGGGGAGATCGGCTCGACACTGGGGATGCGCACGATGCGGATCGATACCAATTATCCGCTGCGCCGGCAGAATCTTGGCACAGTCCTGCTCGAAGGCGCCGACGAGAAATGGCGCGCGGTGGCGCATGCAGCCCGTTATCAGTCGCAGGACTTGGGGCGGCCTGTGCTGGTGGGCACGCGTTCGGTCGGGGCTTCAGAAGAGTTGAGCCAAGTTCTGGCCGAGTACCAAATCGACCATGTCGTGCTCAACGCCCGACAGGATAGCGACGAGGCAGCGGTGATCGCGACGGCTGGCAATTCTGGACGAGTTACGGTGGCGACCAACATGGCTGGCCGAGGCACCGACATCAAGCTCACGGCGTCGGCGCGTGCGGCCGGCGGTCTTCACGTCATCCTTACCGAATTTCACGAGTCTGCCCGCATCGATCGGCAATTGTTTGGACGCAGCGCACGGCAAGGAGATCCGGGATCGTATGAGGCGATCGTAGCGCTCGACGATGAGCTTTTCGTACGCTTCTTGGGAATGGCTCAGGCTGTGAGCAGTGTGGTTCGATTTGTTGGCCCGAAGGCGAATGGGTTGATTGCTTTTATACTCCGACGATTGGCGCAGAATGCAGCGGAAAAACACAATCGGCGGATACGTCTGAACACGATCCGCCAAGATCATGAACTTGATCGGGCGCTATCGTTTGCCGGACCGGGCGAATGATTCGGCGACGGGTTGCAGATCTATTCTAGAAGTTTAGCTGCGTGCCTCAGCCCGCGTCAGTTCACGCGCGTATTCGGAGAGAAGACCGGTGTTTCTCCGACGCGTGCGGCCGAGAAACTTCGTCTCGAGGCAGCGCGGTTGTTGATTTCGCAGGGCCGCCTTCTAATCGATACAATCGCGAACGAAACCGGTTTTGGCGATCTCGAGCGGATGCGGCGCGCTTTCCGGCGGGCCTATGACGACTCGCCGCGGAAGGTGCGTCAGAAAGCCGAAGCGCGGACCAACTTATAATCGCCTCTTGGGAGCGACTTATGTGTTTGCCGTAAGAGCGCTTTTCACGGTTCCAAACCATTCGCGCGTCTCATTCAGGTCGTTGAAGCGGCCGCTGAACCTACATGAATGAACGGCGGAAGTTGAAAAGGCAAAACGGCGTCCTGAGTGTCCGACATTGATGACGTGGACGGCTCTCCAACCCTCCCTCAGAATGATCTGCAGAGAGCCGGAAGGGAGAGCCACGATAGGGAACGTCACGACTATAGGTCTCGATCTCGCGAAGAACGTGTTCCAGGTGCACGGTGTTGATGCTGAAGGCACGGCGGTGACTGCGGGGTGCCGATAAGGTCGCTGTCCGCTGTTGGTCGGCGAGAGGGCGGCCTGTCGGCTCTCGCCCACTTGCGGACCTTCCTCAGGTTGTTCCCGCACCCTTGTCGTAAAGGTACAACGTCACCGCGGATGACTCTGCGTTAGCCCACGCGACGGCCTCCGCCAGCGTGACATTCTCGCGCTGGTCATAGGTAAGGTCGTCATCCGTCGGCGGCTGCTGGTCTGCATCCTTGCAGGCGTTGTCATGCGAGGTTGCTTCGATGATCGCGTTCACCTCGCGCCAGCGATATGGCCTAGTGCGCCTGTCGACGATATTGCAGATCATGCTGATGGCTTAGCGACGCGGTGCTTCGGCGCAACGGCAGCTAACCGCCCACGGCCGGACCTTCCGGGCCGGCGGAGCGGATGGCAGGAGTTGTCGGTCCGCTCGCGCCCACTTGCGGTCGTTCTTGCTCGCTCGCATCATGCCTGAATGCGGGCGAGAAACTCCATTGGCGTTTGGGCTTCCATGCTTGCCGGCTTGTGCGTCGCCGGTTGCGACGATCTGTCGACGGGGGTCATCAGCAGATCATCACATGACGTCATGTTCCGGTGGCATGATAAGGACGAAGCTGGCTGGTCGGCCGCGTTCAGAATTCCGTCCGATCGCCCGCAAGCTCTCCTGCGAGCGCCCTTCCGCAACATGAGCGACATTCGAGTGGAGGACGGAAATCGGTGGAAGCATGTCGAGCCGGACAACATGGCCCGGCTTCATGCCGTTTGCGATCCCGGCCCGCAATGCGTGATCACCTATCTCGGTAATGGCAGGCTAAGGGTCACCCGAACGAGCAGTTTCTGACGGTCAGCGTTGAAAGCTGCCATTTCGCCTATCCCCCAGCTTCGGACATTCACCACCTGAGCGTCACGATGACTTGGCCACGCGACGGAACGGAAGAGGAGTTCCCCCACGATATTGTCACCAGATTGAAAAAAATTCAATGTTTTCAATCTGGTGACCCCTACGGGACTCGAACCCGTGTTTTCGCCGTGAGAGGGCGACGTCCTAGACCGCTAGACGAAGGGGCCAATGCTCGCGGAAGCGGGGCCATTATGGGACGCGCCGGGCGGCGTCAAGCCGCCTCTGCTTCTTCCTGTGCCTCTTCCGCCTCCGATGCCTGTCTTGCCCACATGTCGGCATAGAGGCCGGCGCGCGCGATCAGCTGAGCGTGCGTCCCGCGCTCGACGATGCGGCCCTGCTCGAGCACCACGATCTCGTCGGCATGGACGATGGTCGAGAGCCGGTGCGCGACGATGATCGTCGATCGGCGTTCGGCGACACGGCGCAGCGTCTCCTGGATCTCGGCCTCGGTCCGGCTGTCGAGCGCAGAGGTGGCCTCGTCGAGGATCAGCAGCTGCGGATCCTTGAGCAGGGTACGCGCGATCGCGACGCGTTGCTTCTCGCCGCCGGAAAGCTTCAGGCCACGCTCGCCTACGCGCGTATTGTAGCCATCGGGCAGGCTCTCGATGAAATCGTGGATCGCCGCACCGCGTGCGGCCGCCACCACCTCGTCATGGCCCGCGCCGTCGCGGCCATAAGCGATATTGTAGCCGATCGTGTCGTTGAACAGCACCGTATCCTGCGGGACGATCCCGATCGCCCGCCGCAGCGAAGTCTGGCTGACGCGGGCGATATCCTGGCCGTCGATCAGGATGCGGCCGCCGGTCACGTCGTAGAAGCGGAATAGCAGCCGCGCGATCGTCGACTTGCCGGCGCCCGAATGGCCCACCACCGCAAGCGTGCCGCCGGCGGGCAAGGTGAAATCGACATCGTGCAGGATCTGCCGCTCGGGATCGTACGCGAAATCGACATGCTCGAAGCGCACGCCGCCGCCCATGGGGACGAGCGCGGGAGCGTCAGCGATGTCGGTCACTTCCTCGTTCGTATCGACGAGGTTGAACATCGCCTCCATGTCGATCAGCCCCTGGCGGATCTCGCGGTAGACCATGCCGAGGAAATCGAGCGGGCGGAAAAGCTGCGCGAGCATCGTGTTCACGAACACGACGTCGCCGACGGTGAAGCGCCCTACGCTCCATCCCCACACGCTGTACGCCATCGCGCCGGCCATCATGACATTGGTGATGAAGGCCTGGCCGATATTCATCCAGGCGAGGCTGGTCTCGACCTTGGTGGTGGTATCGACCAGCAGGCGGACGCTCTCGCCATAGCGGCGCTGCTCGACGCTCTCGGCGCCGAAATATTTGACCGTCTCGTAATTGAGCAGCGAATCGACAGCTTTTTGCGTCGCCTCGCTGTCGCTTTGCGTCCAGATGCGCCGGAGCGAGATGCGCCAGTTGGTCATGCGCTGGGTGAAGGCGATGTAGATCACCACCATCACCGCGGTCGCCACCACCAGCCCCGGGCCGAACTTGGCGAAGAAGATCACGCAAACCGCCAGCAGTTCGAAGATCGTCGGCACGATATTGAACAGCAGGAAATAGAGCATCGTATCGATGCTCTTGGTGCCGCGCTCGATCACGCGCGTCAGCGCGCCGGTGCGGCGCTCGAGATGGAAGCGCAGCGACAGGCGATGGAGATGTGCGAACACCTCCATCGACAGGCGGCGTGCGGCCTCCTGCCCCACGCGCTCGAAGATCGCGTTGCGCAGATTGTCGAAGAAGGTCGTGGCGAAGCGCGCGCCGATATAGGCGACGACCAGAGCCAGCGCGAGCGCCACCGTATCCTGGTGGCCCGGCGCCATATGATCGATCACCGCCTTGTAGGCGAACGGCGCGTAGAGGACGACGACCTTTGCCGCGACCACCAGCAGCATCGCGGCCACCACGCGCAGGCGCAGTGCCGGCCGGTCGGCGGGCCACAGGTAAGGCAGGAAGCGGCGCAGGGCCGCAAAGCCATTTTCGGGATTGGGGGTTTTTTCGGTGGCGGTCGGAGGCATTGCCCGACAACATAGTGCGGTTGCGGCGATCCGCTACCTTTCGGATCGCTATGAGGCGTGAACTGCCAACAGCCGCGCCAGGGTCGCCTTGAAACGTGACAGCTCCGAGCCGCCCAATTGCGCCGCCTGCGCGAATTTCACGCCGGCGGGGTTGATCGCCTTGTTATCCTTGAACACCTCGAAATGGAGGTGAGGGCCCGTCGAGAGCCCGGTCGATCCGACGTAGCCGATCAACTGCCCCGCGCGGACATGCTCGCCGATATGCGCGATGATCCGGCTCATATGCGCATAGCCGGTGCCCATGTTGCCGGCGTGCCGGATCTGGACGTAATTGCCGTGCCCGCCATGCCAGCCCGAGAAGCTGACCGTGCCGTCGGTCGCCGCCACGATCGGCGCACCCATCGGGGCGCCATAATCGATGCCCTGGTGCATCCGGCTATAGCCGAGAATCGGGTGGAAGCGCATGCCGAAGCTGGAGGTCTGGTGAGCGCCCTGGACCGGCATCTTCATGTTGCCATGCAATTCGCCGGTGCCCGCCGCGTCGAACCATTGCTCGCGTCCGTCCTGCGTCCACTTGAGCAACCGCAGCGTCTTCCTGCCCTGCTCGAGTCCGCCCAGCAACAGCCCGCCCGTCTCGGTCTCGCCGGTGGCGGCGCGGCGATGCTCGATGATCAGATCGAAGCGGTCGTTCGCTTTGATTGCGCCGATCGCCACATGCTGCGCCATCGCACGCAGATAGGTCTCGATCGCCTTTGCCGGCGCGCCGGCCGCGCGCGCGGCGGAGAGCAGGCTCGATCCGACCCGGCCGGTCACGCGCAAGGGTGTATCATCGACCGCGATCGGGATCTCCTTGAGCTGAAGGCGCCCGTCGATCCGATTGATCTCGAGCGCGAGCTCGAATTTGGCGCGGAAGGCGAGGTGATCGAGCGGCCGCGCAACATCCTTGTTGGGGCGCCGGCCTAGCGTGATGTCGAGTTTGGTGCCCGATTTGATGTCGCCGAGCCGGGTGGCATCGGCAACGAGATTCGTCACTTGTCTTGCTTCGTCCGCGCCGACCCCGGCGCGGGTGAGCGTGCGGCCAAAGCCGTCGCCGCTCCCCAATGCAGCGGTGAGGCTGATCTGCGGACGCTCGGGCGTATCCGCGAGCCGCTCGACCAAAGCGGTCGGCGCCACCTTCTTGCCGGTATCGGCGCCATAAGCCGTCGGGGCGATGGCCGAGACGCGCATCTCTTCGGCCTGAGTGCCGCCCATCGGTGCGGCCACCGGGCCGAGCAAGGGGTGAAAGCCGGGTGCAGCGGCGATGGCGGAGGCGCAGAGCGCGGTGCAGGTGGCGAGCCCGCGCCACCATTCGCGGCTGCCGATGCGCGCGCCGAGATCGACGACCAGATCGATCGACTGGGCATGCTCCAGCCCACGGCGGATCGTCGCGCGATCGATCAGGCGGGGCTTGCGCGGCAGCGTCAGCGCTACCGCGCCACCGCTCTCGGTAAATCCCCCTGTGTCACGCAAATACATCGAACCCCCTGGGCAGGCTCCCTCGCTGCCGATCTCATCAAGTCGGCCGGGCCGGAGGACTGTGGATAAGACAGGTTAAAGTCAAACTAATCCACATATTTGGCGCCACGAACTGCGATGAGCCGAATCGTTTTTCGGGTGAGTCGAGTCATAGAACCGCGCTTGCTTTTGTCCCCGCTTGCGCCATCTTGGGTCCTGACATGACGCGTTTCGCAGCCGAACCGCTGATCGCGGTGCTTGGGCCGACCAACACGGGCAAGACCCATCTCGCGGTCGAGCGCATGTGTGGCCATTCCTCCGGTCTCATCGGCTTTCCGCTGCGGCTGCTGGCGCGCGAAGTCTATGATCGGGTGGTCGCGATCAAGGGGGCGGCGTCGGTCGCGCTGGTGACGGGCGAGGAGAAGATCGTGCCGGACAAGGCGCGCTACTTCCTCACCACCGCCGAAAGCATGCCGCTCGGCGGCGGGCGCGAGGCGGGTGCCATCGGCGCGCGCGATTTTGCGTTCGTCGGGCTCGACGAGGCGCAATTGGGCGCCGATCCCGAGCGCGGCCATGTCTTCACCGATCGGCTGCTGCGCGCACGCGGTCGCGAGGAGACGATGATCCTCGGCTCCGAGACGCTGCGGCCGATGCTGCGCGAACTCGTCCCCAAGGCCCAGATCATCACCCGGCCGCGTTTCTCGACGCTCACTTATGCCGGCCCGGCCAAGCCGTCGCGTTTGCCCAAACGATCGGTGATCGTCGCCTTCTCGGCCGAGGAGGTCTATGCCGTGGCAGAAATGTTGCGTCGTCTGCGCGGCGGGGCGGCGGTGGTGATGGGCTCGTTGAGCCCGCGCACCCGCAACGCGCAGGTCGCGATGTTCCAGGCAGGCGAGGTGGATTATCTGGTCGCGACCGACGCGATCGGCATGGGCCTCAACATGGATGTGGCGCATGTCGCCTTCGCCTCGCTGCGCAAGTTCGACGGGCGTAAATCGCGCCGGCTGACCATTTCGGAAATGGCGCAGATCGCCGGCCGCGCCGGGCGGCACCAGCGCGACGGCACGTTCGGGACGCTCAGCCTCGAAGGGCAGAAGGCTCAGTTCGAGGATGACGAGGTGCTCGCGATCGAGGAGCATGTCTTCCCCCGCTCGATCATCTCTATTGGCGGGAGGGCAAGCCCAGCCTCGCTTCGATCGATACGCTGATCGGCGACCTAGAGCGCAAGCCGACTTCGCCCGCGCTTCGTGCGGCCCCCCAGGCGATCGACCTGGCGGTGCTCAAGCGGTTGGCCGACGATACCTGGGTGCGCGAACGGACCAAAGGCCAAAGGATGGTCGGTCGCCTGTGGGATGCCTGTGGGCTCCCCGATTTCCGCAAGACCGGGGCCGAGCCGCATTCGCGGCTGGTCGGGCGCATCTTCCAGCATCTGTCGGAGGATAAGGGCCATCTGCCGGTTGCCTGGTTCGCGGCCGAGCTGGCGCAGCTCGACTCGGTCCAGGGCGATGTCGAGACGCTTGCCGGCCGGCTCGCGGCGGTGCGGACCTGGGCCTATATCGCGCACCGGCCCGATTGGCTGGCCGAGCCCGCCCATTGGGCCGAACGCACGCGTGTCCTCGAAGAAAAATTGTCGGACGCGCTCCACCAGCGGCTGACGCAGCGCTTCGTCGATCGGCGCACGTCGGTGCTGATGCGCGATCTCGGCGCGCGCGGCGCGGATATCCTGCCGATGAAGGTGGCGGAGGACGGCACCGTCACCGTCGATGGCGAGGCGATCGGGCAATTGATCGGTTTCCGCTTCAAGGCCGACGCGTCTGCGCGCCACGGCGACATGAAGCGGCTGATGGCGGCGGCCGACCGGCGGCTGGGCGAGGAATTGACCCGGCGCGCTTTGGCTTTGACCGGTGATGAGGACGCGGCATTCAGCCTCGCGACCGACCCGGGTCGGCCGGTCGCCTTGTTCTGGCGCGGCGATGTCGTCGCGCGGCTCAGCAAGGGCAAGACGTTGCTGAGCCCGCGGATCGAGCTTCACAGGGCGCTGGATGCGCTGTCGCCGGCCGAACGCCAGGCGGTGGTGGTACGGTTGCAGACCTGGCTCGACCATGGCGTCGCGCGCCATCTCAGCCCGCTCGCCGATATCATGGCGGCGGCGCGCGATTCGGCCCAGCCGGGCCCGGTCCGCGCCTTTCTCGCCCCGCTCGGCGAGGCTGGCGGCGTGGTCGAGCGGCGGGTGCTGGAAAATGTGCTGGAAGGATTGGGTCGCGATCTTCGCCCCGCGGTCAACCGTTTGGGGGTACGGCTCGGCACGCTCGATCTTTATGTCCCCGCTTTGATCAAGCCCGAGCCCGCGCGCTGGCGGGTCGCGCTGGCGGCCGCGCAGGATGGGCAGGTGATGCCGCTCTTGCCGCCGATCGGCGCGGTCTCGGTCGCGACACCCGCCGACGCGCAGGCCTGCGCGGCCTTCATCATGGCGGGCTTCCGGCCGTTGGGCGCGCAGATGCTGCGGGTCGATCAGGTCGAGCGGCTGGCGCGCAACGCGCACGATGTGCGCACCGAGGGCGGGGCCGCGCGCGCGCCGTTTGCGCCGGATCCTGGCCTGGCGACATCGTTGGGGCTGGCCAGCCCCAGCTTCACTCAATTGATGCTGGCACTCGGCTTCCGGAACGCCGAGCAAGTCTGGGTGTGGAAGGGCAAGCGCCCGGCGCCCAAGCCCGCCGAGACGCGGCTCAGGCCGGGCAATGCCTTCGGCGCGCTTGCGGCGCTTCGCCACTGAGGTCGGCCGATTGAGGATCGACAAATTTCTGTGCTTCGTGCGACTGGTGAAGACACGCGGCCTCGCCCAGCAACTGATCGAGCAGGGCCATCTGCGTGTCGATGGCAAGCCGACGACGCGCGCCTCCGCGGAGGTCAAGGTCGGCACGGTGCTCACCTTCCCCCTCAACGATCATGTGCGCGTGCTGCGAGTCGAGGCACTCCCTGAGCGGCGCGGCCCGGCGCCCGAGGCGCGGGCCTGCTATACCGACCTTTCGGCGCCCACCGGTTGACGGATGCCTCGACTGCGCCATATGCGGCGCACGCCGAATAGGCCCGGGTGGTCCGGGCGAGGAGCTTACCACAGATGACCTACGTCGTTACCGATGCCTGCATCCGCTGCAAGTATATGGATTGCGTTGAGGTCTGTCCGGTCGACTGCTTCTACGAAGGCGACAATATGCTCGTCATCAATCCGAGCGAATGCATCGATTGCGGTGTGTGCGAGCCCGAATGCCCGGCCGAGGCGATTTTGCCCGATACCGAGAACGGGCTCGAAAAATGGCTCGAGGTGAACACCACCTTCTCGGCGCAATGGCCCAACATCACGCGCAAGCGCGAAGCGCCGGCGGATGCCGACGCGTGGAAGGGCGTGCCGGACAAATATGAAAATGAATTCTCGCCCGAACCCGGCCGGGGCGACTGAGAGAATCCGTGAGCGGCAGCCGCTAAGCCCGGAAACTTGCACGGAAAGCTGGCATAAGCGTTGTAATTCTGTTACAAGCGTCGACAAGAAGCGGTCGTCGTCCGGGCGCCCGCGGTAACGGAACCGTATCCGGCCGCCTTATTGCTGCCGCCGAGCCGCCCTTCAGTTGCGGACTCGCCGGGGCCCGCGGTCCGCTTGAGCAGGAAGGTCTCTAAATGGCTGCAAAGGCGCTGAGCTTCGTCGTCGGCGATTATGTTGTTTATCCCAAGCACGGGGTCGGACGCGTGGTCGAACTGCAAAGCCAGGAAATTGCCGGCACCAAGCTCGAACTCTATGTCCTTCGATTCGAAAAGGAGCGCATGACGCTCCGCGTGCCCACCAACAAGGCCGAATTGGTCGGCATGCGCAAGCTGGCGTCGAACCTCACCATGAACGAGGCGCTGACGACGCTGAAGGGCAAGCCGAAGATCAAGCGCACGATGTGGTCGCGCCGTGCGCAGGAATATGAAGCCAAGATCAATTCGGGCGATCTCGTCTCGATCGCCGAAGTGGTGCGCGATCTCTTCCGGGCCGACGATCAGCCCGAGCAGAGCTATTCCGAACGGCAGATTTTCGAAGCGGCCTGCAGCCGTCTCGCCCGCGAACTGGCGGCGATGGAAGCGGTCGACGAGCCCACCGCGCAGGTGAAGATCCTCGACATCCTCCGCGCTGCGGCGGCGATCCACAACAAGGCCTGATCGCGCAAGCGATTCGGGTGCGGAAAGGGCGGCTTCGGCCGCCCTTTTTGTTTCGGGCGCGTCCGGTGACCCAAAAACCGTCATCCCAGCGGAAGCTGGGATCTCAGGAGGACATGAGCGCGCTCTACTCTCCCGAGACCCCAGCCTTCGCTGCGGTGACGACATGGGTGGGCACGGCTCGCGTGTCGACCACATCTGTAGTCAAAAAGCGCTTGCGCTCCGCGAATCGGAACTGTATTGCTAGAGCAACACAGTAGGAGTCGTGCCCCGATGACCCTTCCCAACAGGCTTCGCCTTGCCGTGCTGGCAGGATGTGCCGGCCTCGGTCTGACCGCCACCTCCGCCCCCGCCGCGGTTCGTGACTGGAAGATTGCCGGTTTCGACAAGGTCGATCTCGCCGCGGCCGCAGCGGTTCAGGTTCGTACGGGTGGCGCCTTTGCGGTGCATGCCGACGGCGACGCCGATCTGGTCAATCGTCTCGATCTGCAGGTCCGTGACGGCACGCTCGTCATCCGGTGGCTGCCGGGGCAGGAGCCGCACGATGTTCATGACGAGCATCTGCACATCTTCGTGACGATGCCGCGCGTGGCTGGTGCGGCGGTGACGGGCGCGGGCACGGTCGACGTCGATCGCGCGGAAGGGCCGGGCTTTGCCGGCCGGGTCGGTGGTGCTGGGACGCTGAAGGTCGGCGCGCTCAAGGCCGGCCAGACCTCGCTCGATGTCGGCGGCACCGGGACGCTCGAAGCGACGGGTGGGACCGATCGGCTCGTGGTCCATCTCAGCGGCGTAGGTTCGATCAAGGCAGGCGGCCTCGCCGCGCGCGCCGCGCTGATCGACATGTCGGGTACCGGCAGCGTCGTCGCGCGCGTCAACGGGCCGGTTGAGGTGAAATTGAGCGGGCTCGGCTCGGTCAGCGTGCTCGGTCAGCCCAAATGCATTGTCCACAAGAGCGGCTGGGGCAGCGTCCACTGCGGCTGATCTGAATTATGAGGAGAGAGACCATGTCGCGCTTTCTGTTTGTCATTCTCGCGTCCGCCACCATGTTCGGCGCGACCAGTGCCGAGGCTGCCGCGCGGAACTTCCCCATCGGAGGCTTCTCCCGGATCCAGAGCAATGTGCCGTTCACGGTTCACGTCCATACGGGTGCCGCGCCCTCGGCGCGCGCGCAGGGGCCGCAGGACGCGCTCGACCGGCTGATCGTGGACGTGGTGAATGGCGAACTCGTCATTCGCAGCAAGCCGGGCAGCTGGTGGTCGGCCTGGAATTGGCATCGTGAGCGCGCATTCATCGACGTGACCGTGCCGATGCTGACCGCGGCGACCCTGTCGGGGCCCGGCGACCTGACGATCGACCAGATCCGTACGCGCGACTTCAACGCCACGTTGCGCGGGCCCGGCGATCTGACGATCGATGCGATCGATACCGGCGATGCCACCCTTACGCTCGATGGACCCGGCGACCTCACCGTCAAGGGCCGCGCCGCGACCGCGCATATCACCCTGCGTGGCCCCGGCGACGTTCGCGCGAGCGGGCTTACGGTGCGCGATGCCACAGTCAATCTTACCGGCCCTGGCGATGTTGCGCTCGGCGCGACCGGGGTGGTCAACGGCGCCCTGTCGGGGCCCGGCGACATCGCCATCCACGGCGGTGCGCGGTGCCAGATCAGCAAGCACGGGCCGGGCGATGTGAGCTGCCGTTAAGGCGGCTCAGATCAACCGCAGCGCTGCCAGCTCGCTCATCAAACCGGGCGGCAGGGCGGCCAGATCGTCCACTGCGCCATTCAGGTCGCCCGGCGCATCATCGGCAGCGAGATAGCGCCAGCCCTGGTGCGCGCGGCGGGGCCTGATACGGACCGGCACGAGATCGGCGTCGATGCGGATATGGCAGCGCCCCTCGACCTCGTCGAAGCCGACGATGCGGCTGCGCGCGATCAGTTGGTGTTTGACGATCCAGTAGAGCGAACCGCCGATCAATTCCTCGTGCCGGGTCGGGCGATAGCGGGTCGGCACCCAGCTTTCGCCGCCGATCGCACGGCTGCTCAGGCGTTCGGCAAGCATGTCGGCATCGGTGCAGCCGACGGCGACCTTGGTGATATGGAGCATCACGCCAATATGGGACGCATCCGCTGCGCCGCTATGCCCCCAGCCCGAACAATGAGGCCAGCCCGAGGAAGGTGAAGAAGCCCATCACGTCGGTCGCCATCGTCACGAATACCGCCGACGACACTGCCGGATCGACTTTGGCACGATCGAGGCAGAGCGGGATCAGCACGCCGGC
This sequence comes from Sphingomonas sp. MMS24-J13, assembly GCF_044905095.1. Taxonomy (NCBI): domain Bacteria; kingdom Pseudomonadati; phylum Pseudomonadota; class Alphaproteobacteria; order Sphingomonadales; family Sphingomonadaceae; genus Sphingomonas; species Sphingomonas sp. MMS24-J13. The sequence goes on along the minus strand of NZ_CP173258.1, from coordinate 3,482,805 downwards.
CAGCCCTGCAACCATATTGTTGATGATCATCGCCATGCCGATCACGATCGCGAGATTGGAATTATGATAGATCAGGAAGGTGCCGAGCCCGATCAGCAGGCCGAGTGAAAATCCGTTGGCGAGTGCGATGCGGAATTCGCGACCGATCATGCGCAACGTGTTGGAACTCGTGAGCTGGTTGGTCGCGAGCGCGCGCACCACGACCGCCAAGGTCTGGGTGCCGGCATTACCTCCCATGCCCGATACGATCGGCATCAGCACCGCGAGCAGGGCGAAGCGCGCAATCTCGCCCTGGAACACCCCCACCACCGACGACGCCACGATCGCGGTGCCGAGATTGACCACCAGCCAGATCAATCGGGTCCGCACCGTCAGGTGGATCGGCTCATTGATGTCGCCGTCGCCCGCGCCGGAGAGCAACAGAGCGTCTTCGCCGGCTTCCTCCTGGATGATGTGGACGATGTCGTCGACCGTGATCATGCCGACGAGGCGCCCGGCCTTGTCGACCACGGCGGCCGAAATGAGCGCATATTTCTGGAAGCGGAGCGCGACCTCCTCCTGATCCATTTCGGCCGGGATCAGCGTCTGCTCATCCTGCATGATGTCTCTGACCGGCGTTGCGTCTGCCGCGCGCATCAGCCAGCTGACCTTGCAGGTACCGACGGGCTTGTGCGCGACATCGACGACGAACACCTCCCAGAAATCGGTGGTGAGATCGTCATTGCCCTGCAGGTAAGCGCGCACGTCTCCCACCGACCAATGCTCGGGCACCGCGATCAGGTCGCGCTGCATCAGGCGGCCGGCCGATTCCTCCGGATAGGAAAGCGCTTCCTCGATCGCGGCGCGATCTTCGGGCTCCATCGCATGGAGGACGGCGCGCTGATCGGCATCGTCCATGTCGCCGATGATCGCGACGGCATCGTCGGTATCGAGTTCGGAGGTCAGGTCGGCGACCTGCTGCGCGGACAAGGCTTCCATGACCTCGTCGCGGACCCAGTCGTTCATCTCCGCGAGGACGTCGCCGTCGAGCAGGTCGGCGAGCGCGGCGGCCAGCGCCATGCGGCTGTCGGCGGGCGCCAGCTCGAGCAAGTCGGCGATATCAGCGGGGTGGAGCCGCTCGACCTCGGCGCGGGCTTCATCGAGCTCGCCCGCCTCGACATGATCGACCACCAGCCGCACGAACTCGTGCGTCAGCCGGTCGTCCGCATCATGGGTCGGGTCGCGGACGTCTTCGGGAAGCGGAACGGCGATCTCGGTCTCCGTTTCGCTCATATGGTCTCTCCCGATTGCGCCCGCCGGGGCGGCTTAGGCGGGGCGCAGGCGCTTGTCAGCCCCTTCCGCGCGCCCATATGGCAGGCGATGCCTTATACGCTTTCCGTCCTGGATCAGTCGCCGATCGCGCAAGGATCGACGGCGACGCAAGCGCTCATGAACACGCTCGATCTGGCGCGCGCCTGCGACGCACTGGGTTATGAGCGCTACTGGCTGGCCGAGCATCATGCATCGCCAGCGCTCGCCGGGGTCGCGCCCGAGGCGCTGATCGGCCCGGTGGCGCTGGCCACGAAGCGGATCCGGGTCGGATCGGGCGGGATCATGCTGCCGCATTATTCGCCCTTCAAGGTGGCCGAGACGTTCCGCATGCTTGCCGCACTCGCGCCGGGCCGGATCGATCTCGGCGTTGGCCGCGCGCCGGGAAGCGATCAGCGCACCGCCTTCGCGCTTCAGCGTGATCGCAGCCGGCTGATGCCGCATGACTTCCCGGTCGGGCTGGCCGAATTGAGCGGCTATCTGGATCACAGCCTCCCTGAAGACCATGCCTTCGCCGTGTTGCAGGATACGTTGCCCAGCGGCGGGCAGGGCTCGCCCGAATTGTGGCTGCTCGGCTCTTCGCCCAATTCGGCGCACTGGGCGGCTGAACGCGGGCTGCCTTATTGCTTTGCCGATTTCATTAATTCGGATGGGTCGGGTCTGGCGCGCGCCTATCGCCATGCCTTCCGCCCGTCGGCGCGCTGGCCCGAACCGCGGGTGATGGTCGCGACCTGGACGATCGCCGCCGAGACGAGCGAAGAGGCCGAGCGCCTCGCCGCGCCCGCCAGGATGATGTTTGCGCATCTCGTCGCCGGAACGCCGATCGCGGTGCCGAGCGTCGAGGAGGCGCTGGCATGGGCCGCGACCAACCCGCATGCATCGCGCCGGAACCGGCGAACCGTGGTCGGTACCCCCGCTGAAGTGCGGCGCGGGCTTAATGCGGTGGCCGAGGAGTACCGCGCGGACGAACTGATGCTGGTCAATATCCTCCATGATCATGGCTCGCGGCGGCGCTCTTACGAGTTGGTCGCCGAGGAATATGGGCTGGCGCGCGTGGGTCAGGCTGCTTAAGGGCGCTCCCCAATCCTATCCCGGCTCGCCAAGGACGAGCGGGAATTCCATTTCTGCAGGAGAAGATACATGGCCGATGATACGCTGACTCTCAATCTCGACAGCGGCGGCGACGTCGTCATCAAGTTGCGCCCCGATCTCGCACCCGGTCACGTTGCCCGGATCGTCGAGCTGGCGAACGAAGGCTTCTATGACGGCGTGGTGTTCCACCGCGTCATCCCCGGCTTCATGGCGCAGGGCGGCGATCCGACAGGCACCGGCATGGGCGGGTCGAAGAAGCCCGACCTCAAGGCCGAATTCTCGTCCGAGCCCCACGTCCGTGGCGTTTGCTCGATGGCGCGCTCGTCCAATCCGAACAGCGCCAACAGCCAGTTCTTCATCTGCTTCGACGACGCGACCTTCCTTGATCGCCAATATACGGTGTGGGGCGAAGTGACGTCAGGCATGGAGTTCGTGGACGCGCTGCCCAAGGGCGAGCCGCCGCGCACGCCGGGGAAGATCGTCAAGGCGACGGTGGCCTGATCAAAAGATCCTCCCCAGCCTTGCTGGGGAGGATTTCTACGAAGCCACCGACTCGAACAACCAGTCGTGGAATATCCGCACCGATCGGCTCGAAAGCGCGGTGCGCCGGGCGGCGAACCAATAGCTGTAGCTCGAATCGACATCGCGATCGAACAGCTTCACCAATCGCGTGCCCGAACTGTCGAGCACATGCTCGTCCAGCATGAAGGCGACGCCCAACCCCTGCGCGGCGGCGTCGAGAATTAAAGGCCCCGAATCGAAATGGTCGACCGCGGCCGGCTCGAGATCGGGCTCGCCGATCGCCTCTCGCCAGATGTTGAACAATTCCGGCATATCGCGGTGGACGAAGATCGTGGCGTTGCGGATGTCCGATGGCGTGCGGATCGCGTCCGGGCCTTCGCGGAGCTGTGGCGATCCGATCGCAGCGATGCGGCTCTGGGCGATCCGGCGGCTGTAGAAAGCGGGGTCCACCTCCCGCGTTATCACGATTGCGGCGTCGAGCCCCTCGCCCAAGCGGGCCAATGGATGCGGCTGGGTATCGAGATCGATGTGGAGGGAAGGGTGGCGCGCGCGCAATTCCGGCAGGCGGTTGATCAGCCGCTGCGATGCAAAAAGTGGCGGGACGTTCAGCCGAAGGCGGAGCAGCTCGGTCTCCCCTAGCGTTGCGTCGATTGCAACAGCGAGAGCGTCGAGCGCGGGCGCGACGCGCGCCAACAATTGCTCGCCATCGCTGTTCAGCATCATCGCCTGATGGCGACGCTCGAACAGCGAACGGCCCACGAAACGTTCCAACGCCTGGATCCGCCGGCTTAACGCTGGCGAAGACAGGGCGAGTTGCTCGGCGGCCGCCTTGACAGAACCAAGACGGGCAACCTGGACGAATGCCTCAACGGCGGTAAGGGGCGGCAGGCGACGCACCTACTTCTCCTTCTGGTCCGGTCGGGGAGGGCCGGAACGCACTGGAGGATAACCGTTCCGCTTATAGATGCTAATTGCGCAATTCGCAACCGCGCCAAAGTTCTTCGCACTTGCACAATATCATCCAAAACGACATAAAGAGCGTGCCTTTCAGGCATCCTCTCCTAGACTTCAGGGCCGGTCGAAAGATCGGCCCTTTTTTTGTCTGGATGCGTTTGGAGGCCATGCTGCTGCCGCCCCCCTCGTAACCCGCAAAACCGCTCCTATCTCGTGACGCGAGGAGAGCGAGGAATGGCTGATAGTGAGGGGCGCAAGCTCCAGGTTGCTAACGCAAGGCCCGAGGATTCCGGGCGTGGGCTGGCACGGTTGTCACGCGCTTCGATGGCGGCCTTGGGGCTGACCGAGGGCGACGTCGTTGAGATTGTCGGAAAGCGATCGACCCCGGCACGCGCGGTTTTGCCCTATGGCGAGGATGAGGGGCTCGAGATCCTGCGGCTGGATGGCCTCCAGCGCGCCAATGCCGGCGTAGGTTCGGGCGACTTCGTCGACGTGCGCAAGGCGGCAAGCACGCCGGCGCAGCGTGTCGTGCTGGCGCCGGCGCAGCAGAATCTAAGGCTGCAGGGATCGGGTGAGGCGCTGAAGCGCAGCTTCGGCATGCGTCCGCTGACCGAAGGCGATGTCGTCGCCACCACCGGCCAGCAGCGGATCGAGCATGGTAACATGCCTCCGGCGTTGCGCACGATGCTCAATGCGCCGGCATTTTCGTTGCAGGAGATCCGGCTGACCGTGGTTTCCACCACGCCGCGCGGCATCGTCCATATCGATCAGGATACCGAGGTCGAACTGCGCGCCGAATATCAGGCGCCGGTCGAGGATGGCGGCCGGCGCGCCGACGTTACCTATGACGATATCGGCGGGCTCGGCGCGACGGTCGATCAGGTGCGGGAGATGGTCGAGCTGCCGCTTCGTTATCCGGAGCTGTTCCAGCGGCTCGGCGTCGATCCGCCGAAGGGCGTGCTGCTCTACGGGCCGCCCGGCACCGGCAAGACCCGGCTGGCACGTGCGGTCGCCAACGAGAGCCATGCCCACTTCTTCCTGATCAACGGTCCGGAAATTATGGGCTCGGCCTATGGCGAGAGCGAGAAGCGCCTGCGCGAAGTGTTCGAGCAGGCGGCGGCCGATGCGCCTTCGATTATTTTCATCGACGAGATCGATTCGATCGCGCCCAAGCGCGGCCAGACGACGGGCGAGGCGGAGAAGCGCCTCGTCGCCCAGTTGCTGACCCTGATGGATGGGCTCGAGCCGCGCCAGAATACGGTCATCATCGCCGCGACCAATCGCCCCGAGGCGATCGACGAAGCGCTGCGCCGCCCGGGCAGGTTCGATCGGGAAATCGTGATCGGCGTGCCGGACGAGCGCGGCCGGCGTGAGATCTTGGGCATCCATACGCGCGGCATGCCGATCGGCGACACGGTCGATCTCGACGAGCTGGCCCGCCAGACTTATGGTTTCGTCGGCGCCGATCTTGCCGCTCTGGCGCGCGAGGCGGCGATCGAGGCCGTGCGTCAGATCATGCCGAAGCTGGATCTGCAGGAAAAGACGATCCCGCCCGAAGTGCTCGATACGCTCCATGTCAGCCGTGAGAATTTCATAGAGGCGCTGAAGCGCGTCCAGCCGAGCGCCATGCGCGAGGTGATGGTGCAGGCACCCAATGTGGGCTGGGACGATGTCGGGGGCCTCGACGACGCGCGGGAACGCCTGCGCGAGGGCGTCGAGCTGCCGCTCAAGCAGCCCGAGGCGTTCCGTCGGCTGGGCATCCGCCCGGCCAAGGGCTTTTTGCTCTACGGCCCGCCCGGCACGGGCAAGACTTTGCTCGCCAAGGCGGTTGCGCGCGAGGCGGAGGCGAATTTCATCGCCACCAAATCGTCAGACCTGCTGTCAAAATGGTATGGCGAGAGCGAGCAGCAGATCGCCCGGCTGTTCGCCCGCGCCCGTCAGGTGGCGCCGTGCGTGATCTTCATCGACGAGCTCGACAGCCTTGTCCCCGCCCGCGGTGGCGGGCTGGGCGAACCGCAGGTGACCGAGCGCGTCGTCAATACGATCCTGTCGGAAATGGATGGGCTCGAGGAACTGCAATCGGTGGTGGTGATCGGCGCGACCAACCGCCCCAACCTGGTCGATCCCGCCCTGCTGCGGCCGGGGCGGTTCGACGAGTTGATCTACGTCTCCGTGCCCGACGAGGGTGGGCGCAGGCGGATCCTGGGTATCCACACCGAATCGATGCCGCTCGCCGACGATGTGGATCTCGGCAGCTTGGCCGAGCGTACGCCGCGTTTCACCGGCGCCGACCTGGAGGACCTGGTACGGCGCGCGGGCCTGTTCGCGTTGCGCGGCAGCCTTGAAGCGACGCAGGTGACCGCGGCCGACTTCGAGCGCGCGCTCGACGAGACCCGTGCCAGCGTGACGCAGGAGATGGAACGCGAATATGAGCAGATGTCGGCGCGGTTGAAACAGGATGCACTGGCGATCGATCCGATCGGATTCATCGCGCCGGGCATGCTGAATCCGCGCGGACCCAAGGGAAGCTGATCCGGACTGTCGTGCCTGTAGAACGTTTCGTCGTAGCCTCCCTCCGCGTCATTGCGGAGGGAGGCTGGGCGATGGGCCCGTGCGGCTTGCGCAATCGTTGCGCATTTGCGAACATTTCAAGACGTATAGGTTTCACAGGGGTTCGGGACGCATGACTTCACCATCCGGCGAGCAGGTGCTCAAGCGCGAGAATTGCCGCCGCGGCAGCACCGGACCTGGCCCGCTCGGCATGTTCTTCCGCGAATTCGTCCGTCATCCGGTCATGGTTGGATCGATCATCCCCTCATCGGGCAAGCTGATCGAGCACATGCTGTCGCGTACCGATTGGGCGAATACGAAGCTGTTCGTCGAATATGGCCCGGGCGTGGGCACCTTCTGCCAGGCGATTCTCGATAAGATGGGTCCGGACGCGAGCTATATCGCGATCGATACCAATCGCGAGTTCATCGACTATCTCGGCCGCCAGTTCGTCGATCCCCGCTTTTTCCCGGTCCTTGGCTCGGCGGCCGACGTTCGCCAGATCATCGCCGATCACGGCCATGAGCATGCCGATTACGTCCTCTCGGGCCTGCCTTTCTCGACCCTGCCCCCCGGCCTCGGCCCCAAGATTTCGGCTGAAACCAACGCCGCGCTCCGCCCCGGCGGCGCCTTCCTGGTCTATCAATTTTCGCCCAAGGTCCGCGATTTCCTGGCGATGAGCTTCGAGCGGATCGATCACGGTTTCGAACTGATCAACATCCCCCCGGCCCAGCTCTACTGGGCCTGGAAGGACTGACAGTCTCCCCGGCTTTGCCGGGAACAGCTTTATGGTCGGTCCACCCCAAAGCTCAGGCGGCGCGTGACCTTTCCGTCCACCACTGCCACAAGCCAGTAGGCCCAGCTCCAGCGGACGCGGTCCCACCATGTCGCTTTTTCGTGCGCCGCGCGCGTGATCGCCCGCGAACCCGCGATCTCGTGATCGACATAAGCGCGCATATAATCCGCGAAGGCCTTATCCTCGATCCGCAGCATCACCTCCAGGTTGAGGAACAGGCTGCGCACGTCGAAATTGGCCGATCCGATATGGACGGCATCGTCGATCACGAACAACTTCGTGTGCAGCTTGGTGCGCTGATATTCGAATATGCTGACCCTCCTGCGCAACAGCCGGTGATAGGTGTGCCGTGCCGCCGCGATCGTGGCGTTGTTGTCGGATTTGGCCGCGGTGACGATCCGGGCCTCGCCACCGCGTTTGCCGACGCGCTCGATCGCGCGAAGCATATGCGGGGTCGGTGCGAAGTAAGCGGCGATCATGTCGATCCGCGTGGCTTTGGCGATCTCGCCGCGAATTGCTTTGGCCCAGGGGCTCAGCCGTCGCATCGGGCCGCCAAGCAGCCAGCAGGCCTTGCCGCCGCCATCGCTCTGGCTCCAATGCGATAGCGCGCGCCGCAGATCGCGCAGGCGCGCGCCGTCGCGGTGCGTCCAGCGTTTGAGCGCATCGAAATAGCCGACCAGGCGCGCGGCCGCGCGTCCCTCGATGCGCAAGCCGAGATCGCGCCACCCATCCTTGTCATCGAAATAGTCGTTTTCGATGTTGAAGCCGCCGATGATCGCGACCCGCTCGTCGGCGAGCGCCAGCTTCTGATGATTGCGGAGCAGGTAGCGGCGCCCGAGCTTGGGCAGGAAGCGACAGACATCGGCGCCGTCGGCGTGGATGCCGGCAAAGAATTCGGGTGGCGCCGAACTGCCGAACCCGTCGACGATTAACGCCACCGTAACCCCACGCTTCAATGCGCGGTCGAGCGCGTCGCGCACTTTCTGGCCGGCTTCGTCGGCGGCGTAGATGTAGTAGAGCAGCCGCAGGCTCGATTGCGCGCCATCGATCAGGTCGATCAGCGTCGCCAACCGTTCCTTTCCTTCGGCCAGGATCTGGAGATGATTGCCTTCGACGGTGAAGGTGCGGCTCGTAATCGGCTTCGTTGACTTTTCCACATCCTCACCTTATCTGACGCACCCTTCTTCCCCACCAAATGCTTGGTCAAGCGGAGCGTTCAATATGGCGCGCGTTACCGTCGAGGATTGCGTCGACAAGATCCCCAACCGGTTCGATCTGGTTTTGCTGGCAGCGCAGCGTGCGCGCCAGATTTCCGGCGGTGCCGAACTCCTGATCGATCGCGATCGTGATAAAAATCCGGTGGTCGCGCTGCGCGAGATCGCCGAAGAACTGGTCCTTCCCGCAGAACTGAACGAGGCGGTCATCTCGGGCCTGCAGCGCGTGCAGGTCGACGAGGAGGACATGCCCGACGCGATCGGTTCGCTGGCCCAGTCGGCGGAGGCGTTGCGCCTTACCGCCGCCGCCCCGCCACGCACCCAGAATCTCGGCCCCGATTACGAATGAGCGAGGCGCCATCCCGGCACGTGTCGGGATGGCGATCGTCTAATCTTCTCTGGTCCCCGCGGTATCGATCCGCACGGCCGGTATCGCCAGCGAGGCCACGAAGGTCAGCAAGGCCAGCACGAACACGCCCCAGAAGGTGATGTGAAGCGCTCTATCGAGCGTCGTGCGGACCGCGTCCATGCCCCCGCCACCGCCGACCTTGTCGAGCAGATCGCGGATCTGATCCGATTTGACGGTCGATCCGTGCGCTGCGAGGCTGATATTGAGCACGCCGCCCAGCAACGCCGCGCCGACCGTGCTGCCGAGACTGCGGGCGAACATCTGCGAGGCGGTCGCCGCGCCGCGTTCGGTCCAGCCGACCGCATTCTGTACGATCACCATGCCCGCGGTGCTGAGACAGCCCATCCCGAACCCCATGATCAAGGACGCGGTCCCCGCCAGCCAGGGGCTGCCGCCGGCGTGGAGGAACAGGAAGAGCGAGGCGCCAATCGGCATGAGCAGGCAGCCCGTGATCAGGATCGGCCGCAGCCCGAAGCGCACCAGATTGCGCGCGGCATAGGTGGCGGTGATCGGCCAGCCGAGCACCATCACCGTCAGGGTCAGCCCCGCAATCACAGCCGAGCGACCGAGCACCGCCTGGACATACATCGGCAGGAAGGTGGTCAGCCCGATCGTCGTCATGCCCGAGAACAGCGAGACGGCGTTGCTCACCGCGATCGGGCGATGCGCCCACACCTTGAGCGAGACCATCGGATCGCTCGCGCGCTTCTCCTGCACCGCGAATAGGATGCCGGCGACCACGAAGGCGATCAGGCCGCACATCATGGTGGTCCGGTGGGTCGATCCGATCTCGGTCAGTGCCAGCATCAGCCCGGTAATCGCGATCGTGAACAGCAGCGCGCCAGTGACGTCGACGCTACGCTGCTGGTGCTCCAGGTCCTCGCGCAGATAGATGATGAAGCCGGCCGCCGCCGCCAGGCAGAGCGGTACGTTGATCCAGAACACCCACGCCCAACTCAGATGCTTGATAACGAGCGCGCCTGCGAGCGGACCCAGCACCGACGAGATGCCCCAGACGCTGGCGAGCCAACCCTGGACCTTGCCGCGCTCGGCCGCGGGGTAGAGATCGCCGATCAGGGTTGCGGTGATCGGCATCATCGCGCCCGCGCCCAGCCCCTGCAGCGCGCGGAAGACGATCAGAGCCGGCATCGACCAGGCGAAGCCGCACGCCAGCGACCCAAGCAGGAAGATCGCGATGCCGATCAGAACGATATGCTTGCGGCCGTAGAGATCGGCGAGCTTGCCGAACACGACCGTCGTCGCCGTCTGGGTCAGCAGGAACGATGCGAAGATCCACGAATAGAGTTTGAGATTGCCGAGGTGGCTTACGATCTGTGGCATCGCGGTCGACACGATCGTTGCTTCGATCGCGATCATGAAGCTCGTGAGCATGATCGAGGCGAGAATCGCGGGTCGGTTGAGTTGGATGTCGGCGCGCATGGGCGTGCGCTAGACGATCGTCTAGCGACGCGAAACCTGCGGTCTGGCCGATAAGGCGCGGGTCGAGAATAGTCGCCTGCGCGGGCATTTACCTGATATTGCCCTTCCGGCGATTGGGCGCGCGGCGAGAATGAGCGGGATGATGCATCAAAAAGATCCCTCGATTCCATGGATGCGCCTGGCGGCCGCAAGCGAACGCATGGCGAGCGCGCGGTCGCTTGAGGACATCGTCGATATCCTGCGCCAGACCGCACGCGAGGTGGTCGGCGCCGATGGCATCGCGGTCGTCGTTCGCGATGGCGACACATGCTTTTACGCGGCCGAGGATGCGATCCTCCCGCTCTGGCAAGGCGCGCGCTTTCCGATGGCGACCTGTGTTTCCGGCTGGGCGATGCTCCATCGCGAGACGGCGATCGTTCCCGATATCGCGCAGGATGAGCGCATCCCCTACGAGCTCTATCGGGAAACCTTCGTGCGCAGCCTGATCATGACGCCGATCGGGGCGCCGGCACCGATCGCCGCGCTCGGTGCTTATTGGGCCGAAAACCGCGACCATGATGCGGTTACGATTGCCAAGGTCGAGGCGCTGGCGCGATCGGCCGCGGTGGCGATCGAGAATGCGCGGCTCATCGAAAGCCTGCGCGAAAGCGAAGGGCGCCTACGCGAATTGGCAGCGACGTTCGAAGCGCGCGTGGTCGAGCGGACGCAGGATCTGATGAAGGCGCAGGAGGTGCTACGCCAATCGCAGAAACTGGAGGCGATGGGCCAGCTGACGGGCGGCGTGGCGCATGATTTCAACAATCTGCTGGTGCCCATCCTCGGCGGGCTCGACATGCTCGCGCGGCGCGGAACCGGCGACGCGCGCGAGCAGCGGCTGATAAGCGGTGCGCTGCAATCGGCCGAACGGGCGCGCGCGCTAGTCCAGCGGCTGCTCGCCTTCGCGCGCCGGCAGCCCCTGACGCCGACCGCAATCGATCTGGCGGCGATCATGCTGGAATTGAGCCCGTTGATCGGCAGCACGATCGGCCCGCGCATCGAACTCAGTCTCGATATTGCCGAAGGGCTGCCGCTCGCGCGCGGTGAGCAGAATCAGGTCGAAATGGCGCTGATCAACCTGGTCGTGAATGCGCGCGACGCGATGCCGGATGGCGGCCGGCTGCGGCTCGAAGCGCATCATGAGGTGGTGTCCGGCGCGCATCGCGCCGGGCTCATTCCGGGCGAATATGTGCGGATCGGCGTAGTCGACACCGGCATCGGCATGAATGCGAAAACGGTTGAGCGCGCGATCGAGCCCTTCTTTTCGACCAAGGGCGTGGGGCAGGGGACGGGGCTCGGTCTTTCGATGGTTCACGGGCTGGCTTTGCAACTAGGCGGTTCGCTGCTGATCGACAGCAGCGAAGGGATCGGCACCGCGATCCATGTTTGGCTGCCTGCCACCGCCGAACTGCTGATCGCCACGCCGATCGTGCGCGAGGCGGCTACGCCGCGCAGTGGGATCGCGCTGGTGGTAGATGACGAGCCGCTCGTTCGCGCCAGTACGGCGGATATGCTGATCGAGCTCGGCTTTGTCGTGCATGAGGCTTCGTCGGGCGCGGAGGCGCTGACGATGCTCGCGACGCGTGGACCGATCGATCTGCTCGTAACCGATCATCTGATGCCGCAGATGACAGGAACCGAACTTGCGGCGGCAACCCGTATCCGCTGGCCTGACATGCGCGTGCTCATCGTCTCGGGCTATTCGGATGCGATCGGGATCACGCCCGACCTGCCCCGCCTCGAAAAGCCGTTCCGCCAGGCCGATCTTGCCGTCAGCATCGCGCAGCTGATGGAGATCGAGGCGGGGGCGTAAGGTTCGCGGCATCGCGCATTCTACATGCCAATGGTCGCTACTGCATTCGAGGTGTCAGGCCGCGCGTTCGACCTCGTCCAGCGCCCGCTCGCGGTTCAACTGCGCCTCGGCATTGTGGGCGATGATATCGAACACGACGAAGAAGCTATCGAGTTGCGCCTCGGACAGGTTTTGCACCAGAAATTCGCTACGCTGGCGGCCGGCATGTTCGAGCAGCGAGTGCAGCCGGGCTCCCTCGGCGGTCGGCAGGAAGGTGCCGTGGCGGCGTTCCGGCGGCCCGTTGCGCTCGACGAGGCCCATTTCCATCAGGCGCTTGACGGTGCGGCCGGCCTGGCTCTGGTCGCGGTTGACCGTCTGGACCAGCCGGTTCCATTCCATCGGCGGATCGCGCGCAATCTCGTTCAATACCCAGGATTCGAAATTCGAAAGCCCGGTCAACCGCTTGAAGGCAAGCGCCGCGCTGCGCATCGCATAAGAAGACAAGGTTATCATCGGCGGCAGGATGCGCGCGCGCTCAACCACCATGTTGCCATTGGAAACGTCTTCGTCTTCGAGATCGTCATAGCCGAGCGAGACTTCGGGCCGGTTGGCGGCCATCAGCTTGCGCTCCTGATCGAGCAGCAGCACGGCGCGCGCCATCAGATGCTCGAGCACTGCGAAGAAGCCGACCAGCTGTTCGTCGTTGATCCCGAAGGTCAGCTCGCGATTGCGGAGTTCCGCCAACCGCATCATCCGTTCGGTCAGGTTGTGGCCGGCCGGCGTGAGTGCGAGCGGACTGCGCACGCCGTCGCGGCGGATCATCCCCAACTCCTCCAGGCGTTTGACCGATCGGCTGACCTGGGCCTTGTCGACGCCCATCGAGGCGGAAACCTCCGCCGGGACGAGATCGCCGTGCGATTCGAGCAAGAGCAGGATTTGCCGATCGAGTTCGATCAGCTTGATCGTGCGCGAATAAGCGATGTCGGCGCTCTCGCGCGCGGCGTGCAGAACCTTCCATAGCCGCAAGGTAAGAAAGTGCGGTTGGGCCGGCCTGGTCAGCAGTGCTGCTGCCTCTTTCGGGGCGACGGCCGCAAGGATCGTGTCGATACGGGCCACGAAGCGCGCATCGGCATCGCATGGCACTGGTCCGCGGACCTGCTCGCTCAACACCCAGCCCAAAACGAAGCGGTCGATCAGTTCAAGCGCGCTTTCGGCCTGCGCTTCGGTAAAACCGGCTGCGAGCAAGGCGGCGCTGCCGGCATCATCCCATGATTGCGGCGCGCCGCGCGCCATTACAAGCGAACCGTCCCGGTGCGATAGCATCGCGCGCCGTACCATGACCGCCCGATGGCGCAGCACATCGCACCAGCCGGCATTGGCTGGCAGCGGCGTCTCGACATGTTTGAGCATCGCCATGGCCATCGCCTCGATCAGATCGCGGCGGCGGACGAAATGGCGGCGGATCGACGCCGAATTGATCGCCAGCTGTTCCGCGAGCCGGCGCAGGCTCAATCGCTCGAATCCTTTTTCTTCGAGCATGTCGAACGCGGCGGCGATCAGCGTGACGCGGCTGACAGGGGGCTCGCCGGAAGTGGCGTGATCGCATCTCCTTCGGCCATTCAATCCCCTTTCTGCATTTGGTCGCAGACTTCGGACATACGCAACCAGCGATCCTCACTGGGCCTTGATAAACATGTTAGCTACCACGCTCGCGCGTCGGCTGCGAGTCGGTGATGCAGGGATTGAACAAACAGGGACGGAGCGGAGAGTGGGAATGATGGCAAGGCGATCGACGTTGGCGGCTGCGGTCATGCTGTGCGGCGGGATGCTGGCGACACGGGCTCCGGCGCAGGACAGCGATTCGGCGCGGTTGAACGCGGTCCTTGCATGCGCAACGATCGACAAGAAGTCGGCGCGGCTCGCCTGCTACGACGCCCAGGCGCAGGGGGGCGGCGCGGCCGCGTAGCGGTCCGCCGCGCGGATTCGAGCCCGCCCCCGCCGCGGGCGTGGTGGCTGCGCCGCTCCCTCCTCCAGCGGTTGCCCCGCTTGCGCGGCAGCCCGCATTCGGGGACCCGAAGCCCCGCAAGACCAGGACCGAGCGTACGCGCGAAGTCACGCAGATGATCGCACATGCAACCGCGGCGACCGATAATGGCATCGGTCATTGGCTTGTGACGCTGGATAATGGCCAGTCGTGGAAGATGACCGAAAGCGTGCCTTCCTTCGCACCGCCGCGCCCGGGGGACGAGGTCCGCATTCGCAAGGGTGCGCTCGGCGGTTATCTGATGGACGTCAATCACCAGGCCGGGGTACGCGTCGACCGCGTCGAATAATCGGCGAGCGGGCATTGCGCGCGGCTTGTCCATACCGCGCGCAACATCTTCGACGCGTTGTGGACCCTGGCGCGAGCGTGCTTCAAACTCCGCAAACTCAATTCGTTTGTCCGATTCCGGCAGCGATCATCGCGGTCGTTCGGCGAAGCCATCGATCAAAAATCGGGTAATTTACTTACGTATAAGCGTGCCGTTCGGGCGGCATCGCGATCCAGATGGGCGCGGGCTTGATTGATTCGGTCCCGCCAGAGCGTGTCAAAAGAGCAACACGCAGCCTCGATTTTTGCAGATTTGGAACATCCACAATTATTTTAGCGTAAAAACAATGACTTGTACCAGTCCACCTCATTTTTCATGCCGGCGATCGACTAGACATAGTCAATCAACAAGCATAGGAAGCTAACAAAAGCGGGCTTCCGAGGGGCATTCGGAAGCACCGTCAAAACGGGAGGAGCCAGGAATGAGTGTTGCACGATACCGTGCGTAACCCCTGAAGATTAATCAGCACCGCATGTGTCTCGTTGTAGTCAACGGGGCCCTTCGATCCGTGCGCTTCATGGGTATATCAGCCATGTAAAGATGTTGATCGCTCGCGCTTGGACGAGCGCGTGAATGTCTTGTGCATCTTGGGGAAGGGGGCTTCGCCAATAGCTTAAAACTATGCGCTTCGGCGCAGGATTCTACGCGCAAGATCGACAATTAACGTCGACTGGACAGTCATCTGCATAAACTCAGAGAGGAGATCTCAATGGAATTACGTAAAGGGGACAACGTTGCAGTTGCCCGCAAGATCCGATTGGCGCTGCTCGCCGGTACGGCGGGGCTGAGCGCGTTCGTGTTCGCGTCCGCTGCGCTTGCGCAGGAAGCTGCACCGGCTCCTGTCGGAGGCGATGCCGCAGCACCCGCGCCCAAGGCCGACGAAATCGTCGTTACCGGATCGCGTATCGCGCGGCCGGACTTCACCTCGAACAGCCCGATCACGACGGTCAACCAGGATCTGTTCCAGAATTCCGGTACGTCGGCGGTTGAAACCAATCTCAACAAGCTGCCCGAGTTCACGCCGGAAAAGACGCCGACGCTGGGCGGCGACATTCAGGCGACCCCGACCAACACGCCGGGTTCGGCGACGGTCTCGCTGCGTGGTATCGGTTCGAACCGCAACCTCGTCCTGATCGACGGCCGTCGCGCGACGCCGGCCAACGCCAGCATGGCGGTCGATATCAACACCATCCCCTCGGCTGCGATCGAGCGCGTCGAAATCATCTCCGGCGGTGCGTCCTCGACCTACGGTGCCGATGCTGTCGGCGGCGTCGTCAACTTCATCCTGAAGAAGAACGTCAAGGGCCTCCAACTCGACGGTCAGTACGGCATCTCGCAGCGCGGCGATGCCAAGGAATATAAAGTCAGCGGCATCATGGGCACCGATTTTGCCGAAGGCCGCGGCAATATCAGCATGGCGCTGGAGACCAACAATCGCGGCAAGTCGCTGCGCATCGACCGTCCCTGGTTCAAGAAGCAGTGGAACGACCCGACGATCCAGGGCAACTACTTCTTCCCGATCTATTCGGGCATTTCGCAGACCGGCGCCAACCCGGCCTATCAAGCTGCGCTGAACAACATGTTCCCGAATCGTCCGGCGGGAACCAATGTGTCCGCCACCGGCACCCTCTACTTCCTGGGCAACACGCCATTCACGTTCGGCGGCGGCTCGGTTGCGAACAACTCGGGCGTTTCCAACTTCCCGTCCAACCTGATCGATGGTTATATCACGAAAAAGGACGAATATGGCGGCCTTTGGCAGAATTTCCCCGACGATTATGTCAACCTGCCGCTGAGGCGCTTCAACTTTTACACGCGCGGTACCTACGAAGTTAACGACTGGATCAGCGTTTTCGCGCAGGGCATCTTCAACAAATCCCACACCGACACGGTTCAGCAGCCCGGCCCGATCGTCGGCGGCTGGAATGTCGTCATTCCGCGGTACGCCAACGATCCCAGCTACCTGCCTGCGAACCTCGTGACTCTGCTCAACTTACGTACCAAAACCGTTACGGACCCCGTCACCAAGTTGCCTACTGTCGTTTCCGCTGCGGCGGATCCCTGGTCGGTCACCGGCTATGTTCCGGGTCTCGGCAACCGTCGCGTGTATAGCGACGTCTATACCTACAACATGGTCGCCGGCCTGAACGGGAAAATCCCGGGCACCGACTGGACCTGGGATATCACGGGTTCGCAAGGTGAATCGGTCACCAACGCGCTGACGACGGGCGTGGCTTCGCTCGAACGCCTGCGTGCGGTGATGTCAGCACCGAATTTCGGCGCCGGTTTCAGCACCAAGGGCAATGCGACCGGCGGCGGCTTCGGGGCCAGCTCGGCCACCTGCACCACCGGCCTCAATCCGTTCACCGGCGCCACGCCGTCAGCCGACTGTATCGCTGCCATCAACGCCGACCTGAAGGAACAGGCGACGATGCACCAGACGATCTGGGAAGCCAACGTCCAGGGCAAGCTGATCACCCTGTGGGCGGGTGATCTGCGCGCTTCGGCCGGTGCGACCTATCGCCGCAACCAGTACACCTTCCTCGAAGACACGCTGAAGACGTCGGGCGAATCGTTCCAGGATCAGGCGCTCGGCATCTATCCTGCGAACAATATCCGCGCGAAGACGTCGAGCAAGGAAGCCTATGGCGAAATCTCGATCCCGCTGCTGAGGGACCTGCCCTTCATCAAGCTGCTCGAGCTCGATGCCGGTATCCGTTACGCGGATTCCAACATTACAGGCGGTTCCACCACCTGGAAGGTGGAAGGCAGCTGGGAAGCGACCGATTTCCTTCGCTTCCGTGCGACCTACAACAAGGCGCAGCGCGCACCGAACCTGGGCGAACTCTATTCGTTCACCCAGAATTTCGGTCTTCTGACCGGCGGTGACGCCTGCTCGACCGGTAACCCGTTCAGCTATTCGGCCAATCCGGCAAATGCGAACGGCAATGCCGTGAAGGCGCTCTGCAAGCTGCTGATGGACAAGACCAACATTCCGGGTCAGCCCGCGAACTCGGTGACCTTCTACGGTAACGGCTTGGCGCCGAGCGATCCGCTCTATCAGGCCCCGTCCGCTGGTTCGACCAGCACGTCCACCGCGCCCGGCTTCGCCTTCCCCTACTTCGTCGGCAATCCGAACCTGAAGCCGGAAGATGCGCGCACCTTCACGGTCGGTGCAGTGATCTCGTCGCCATTCGATACACCGCTTGCGCGGCGTCTCCGTCTGTCGCTCGATTTCTATAGCATCTCGGTAAAGAACGCGATCGGGCTCCAGTCCGGACAGACGCTCCAGCAGCTCTGCCTCGACAAGGCGTTCAACCCGACGTTCGATCCGAACACCTTCTACTGTAACAACTTCCAGCGTGGTACCGGCGGCGGCATCGGCGCCGTCCAATTGGCCTACACCAACACAGGCGCGTTCAAGACCAAGGGCCTCGACGCGCAGGTCGATTGGAACATCCCGCTGAAGGAGACAGTCGGCTTGCCCGGCAATCTCGGCTTCAACACGGTGATGAACTATCTGTTCACGTTCAAGTCCTCGCCTTTCTATTCGGGCGTTCCGACGGCTTCGCAGACTCCGTTCAAGGAATATGCGGGCACGTTCGCGGCACCTGATTCGGGCCTGAGCGCGAACGGCCAGTATCGCTGGAAGCTGTTCACCACGCTCAGCTACTCGCTCGAGGGTGCACGTATCGGCCTGCAATGGCAGCATCTGCCGAGCATCGCTTCGGGCACGACGAACACCGGCTACAAGGCCTACGACGTGTTCCAGCTCAGCGGCAGCTATGCTCTGACCTCGACCTTCACGGTCCGGGCGGGTGTGGACAATCTGTTCGACAAGGCACCCGTGTCGGGCAACTTCAATACGGTTGCTGTCGCCCCCGCCTTGCCTGGTGGCACTGGCGCCGGCATCAATACGGCCAATTACGACGCGATCGGCCGCCGCTTCTACTTCGGTGTGAACGCGAAGTTCTAATCTAACCTCAAGACCAACCTGAAGGGCGGCCCCGATGGGCCGCCTTTTTTTGTCGAATGGGCTTTGCGGGGTTCAGCCGTGGTAAGGGAATCGCTGATTAAGCCCGGCGGTCACCGCATCGGTCGTAGCTATTGGCCGCCGGTGCCGCGCTCATCAGGGCCGACACTCATTTCCGTTGCCTCGGGCGCATCGGCCTGATGAGGGAATCCGTGACCGACATGGCCGAAGTGGGCGCGGTCGTGGAACCGTGTCGATACCGGCCCATCGTTCGGAAGGTTCATGCTCCGAGCCCCGGGGGGCCCCTTTGCGCACCTCAGGCGGGTCAGCGGTCGAACGGAGCTACGCCTGGTGCTCCGCCTTCGCTTCTTGCGGCGACAGGCCGAGCATAGCGGCGGCATCGGATGTGCTGGTGCCCCGCGGGATGATGATCCAGTCTCGAGGGCGGGCGCCGTTGATGGCGACGACGGCATTCTTCGGACAGATCTTCAGGCACCCGGTCTCGACCAGCCCCAAATTCGCCTTGCGGCCTTTCTTGCGATTGCCGAGCTTGCGCAGCGCCTTGATCAGCGAGGTGCGCTCCTTTTCCCCGAAGCCGCCGCCGATCCGGCGGGTGCATTTGGCGCAGACGATGATGGCAGCCTGCCAATCGGCCTTGACCATTTGCTTGGCCACGATCGCGGTCTCTCGGGAATCGGAAAGAAAATGGCCCCGCCGTAATCGGCGGGGCCATATGCAGTGTCAGGCGCCGGCGGGTGTCGGCTCGCCCCAGCCGCCGGGGCGGCGGCTCTTGGGGATTGAGGATCCGCCGAGCGCGAGCGAGCGCGGCTGCCGATCCTTGGGATCCTCGCGGCCGATATCCTCGCCCTTGATCGCCTTCTTGGCTTCTTCGCCGTTCAGCGTCTCGAATTCGAGCAGAGCGGTCGCCAGCCGATGCAATTCGTCGAGATTGTCGGACAGGACCTGGCGTGCGCGGCCTTCACCCTCTTCGACCAGACGGCGAACCTCGCTGTCGATCAGGCGGGCGGTATCCTCGCTCATATGCTGGTTGCGCGAGACCGAATGGCCGAGGAACACCTCGTCCTGATTGTCGCGGTAGCGCAGCCAGCCGAGCTTCTCGCTCATCCCATATTCCATCACCATCGAGCGAGCCATGTTGGTCGCCTGCTGGATGTCGTTGGACGCGCCGGTGTTCAATTCCTCCGGACCATAGATGAGCTGCTCGGCAATGCGCCCGCCGAAGCAGAGCGCAAGGCGCGCCTTCATCTGCTTCATCGTCATCGAGTAACGATCACGCTCGGGCAGGTTCCACGTCACGCCCAAGGCACGACCGCGCGGGATGATCGTCACCTTGTGGAGCGGATCGCAGCCGGGAACATGCAGCGATACGAGCGCATGGCCGGCCTCGTGATAGGCGGTCGCGCGCTTCTCGTCCTCGGTCATGACCATGGACTTGCGTTCGGCGCCCATCATCACCTTGTCCTTGGCCTCCTCGAACTCGCGCATCGCGATCAGGCGCTTGCCCTTGCGTGCAGCCAGCAGAGCGGCCTCGTTGGCGAGGTTGGCGAGATCGGCGCCCGAGAAACCCGGCGTGCCGCGGGCGATCGTGCGCGGATCGACGTCCGGCGCGAGCGGAAGCTTCTTCATATGGACGGCCAGAATTTTCTCGCGGCCCTCGATGTCGGGGCGCGGGACAACCACCTGGCGATCGAAACGGCCCGGACGCAGCAAGGCGGGATCGAGCACGTCGGGGCGGTTGGTGGCGGCGATAATGATGATGCCTTCGTTCGCCTCGAAGCCGTCCATCTCGACCAGCAGCTGGTTGAGCGTCTGCTCGCGCTCGTCATTGCCATTGCCGAGGCCTGCGCCGCGATGGCGGCCGACCGCGTCGATTTCGTCGATGAAGACGATGCAGGGCGCGGATTTCTTGGCCTGCTCGAACATGTCGCGCACGCGGCTCGCGCCGACGCCGACGAACATCTCGACGAAGTCCGAACCCGAAATCGTGAAGAACGGCACCTTCGCCTCACCCGCGATCGCGCGGGCGAGCAAAGTCTTGCCGGTGCCGGGCGAGCCGACCAGCAACGCGCCCTTTGGGATCTTGCCGCCGAGGCGGGCGAATTTGGACGGGTCCTTCAGGAAATCGACGATCTCCTGCAATTCCTCGCGCGCTTCGTCGATGCCGGCGACGTCGTCGAACGTGACGCGGCCTTGCTTCTCGGTCAGCATCTTGGCGCGGCTCTTGCCGAAGCCCATCGCGCCCGAACCGGCATTCTTCTGCATCTGGCGCATCACCAGATAGCCGATGCCGACGATGATCAGGAACGGCATCGCCTGGACCAGGATATATTGCCACAGGCTCGCCTGCTCCTCAGGCCGCGCGCGGAAGGTCACGTTCTTGGCGGTGAGGCGAGGGATCAGCGTGGTGTCGTTCGGCGGCGCATAGGTCTTGAAAGCGCCACCATTGGCGTATTTGCCGACGATCATGCCGGGGCCGATATCCGCCTCCTTGACCGATCCCGCATCGACCGCCTGGAGGAAATCCGAATATGCGACGCTCTCGCCCGCAGACTTGGTGCTGCCGCCTTCGAACAGCGAGATGAACAGGACGATGGCGAGCAATATGCCCAACCAGATCGCCAGGTTCTTCATCAACGGATTGCCTTGCGGCTCCTTGTCGTCCTTCATTGCGGTGCAGCCCAGCCTTTCTGATTCGGGAATGTAGGGGCTGGATCGTTAATGGCAATGGAACAGGGCCAATCAGACTGATCGGCGCGGCCCTTCGAGCGAGAATTGCCAGGGCGGCCCGGGATGCGCACGCAATCCCCCCAGGGTCGCGATCTCGCCCTGGTCGAGCGCACCGATCAGGTGATCCAGCGCTTCGCCGCGCGGGATCACGCCGGGCACGAGACCGGCGAAGACCGCGAGCACCAGCCGGCGGCGATATTCATGCGGCAGCCCGGACGTGTCGAGCGTCGCAATCCGCTGGTCGATCCGGAGCCGGTCGACTGCCAATGCCCGGGTCGTCCAGGCCAGTGCTTCCTCGGCATCGGCGAGCCGATTGGCGACGGCGGCGAGTTGCTCAGGCTTCGGCCAGCCCTGCGCCAGCCATTCCCGCGCACGCGTGCGATCGAAGCGGGGATTGTGGTTGGATGGATCGCGCACCGGCCGCAACCGCGCCTCGGCAACGATCTCCTCGAGCTCGGCCTTGCGCCAGTCGAGCAGCGGGCGGATCAAGGTGATGCCGGGCGCGTCGTCCAGCGGCCGGGCGCGCCGCACGCCGGAAAGGCCGGCAACGCCCGATCCGCGAGCCAGTCGCATCAGCAGCGTCTCGGCCTGGTCGTCGAGGTGGTGCGCGGTTGCGAGGAAGATCGCGCCTTCATTCTGCGCGAAGCGCGTGAGTGCGGCATAGCGCGCCATGCGGGCGGCGGCCTGCAATCCGGCGGGATCGTCGGCGACGTCGACGTCGAGAATCGCATGGCGGATCCGCAACTTCTCGCACAAGTGGGCCACCATGCGGGCTTCCTCGCGCGATTCGAGCCGCAGCCGGTGATCGACTGTCGCCGCGACGATCATTGCGGGCCGCGCGGCATGCGCGAGCAGCAGCAGCGCCAGGCTGTCTGGCCCCCCCGACACGGCAAGGGCGATCCGGCCGGCCGGCGCAAGCAAGTCGAGCGCCGCGCGAAAACGGACGAGCTGGCGTCCCCCTAGCACGAACGGCGCGGCCGTCGGCTCATTTGCACTTCGCTTCCTTCCGCGCGGCGGCGATGCGCGGCTTCAGATTATCCTGCACCTTGTCGCCATAAGCGTCGTCGATTTCGGTATAGACCCGGCAGGCGTCGTTCGGCTTGTTCAGCTTCATCAGCGACTGGCCGAGATAATAAAGGCTTTCCTGTGCACGCTCGCCGCGTGGGTTGGTCTGGTAGTTGGCGGCAAAGGCCTCCGCAGCATTGCCCGGGCTGCCCTCGTCCAGATAGGAGCGGCCGATCAGGTTCTGCGCATAGCTTGCGCGGCGATGCTTGGGATATTTGGCGAGGAAAGCCTTCAACGCGGTGCGTGCCTCGGGATATTTCTTGGCATCCCACAGGCGATAGGCGGCCATGTAGGCGTCCTCGCCGGCGGCATCGCTGCCTGAGCCGGACGCAACGGGCGGCTGTTCGTCATCGCCCCGCGAGGGCGATTTGCCGGCGTCGGCCTTGGTCTTGTCGGCCTTGGCCGATGGTGTCGGCTTGCCGAGCGGTGTGCTCGGCTGCGTCGTGAAGGGGCTGCCGGGATGGGCAGGCCTGGAGGGCGCGGCGGCCGGCGGGCGGACGGCGGTCGGCGACAGATCGGCATCGTTGACCGGCATGGTGGGCGCTGGTGCGGCGCCTGCCTCGAGCATCTTCAGCCGCGCGTCGAAATCGGCGCGATCCTTGGCGGATTGTTGCGATAGCAGGGTCATGCGATGCTCGTCCTGCTCGATCTGGCCGGTCAGTTGCGTGACGGTCTTTTCGAGCGCGTCGACCCGTGCGGTCAGATCGTTGAGCTGGCCGTTATTGACCGCGCTCGGCGGCGGGGCCTGGCTGGTGGTCGGCGCGATCTCGGGC
Organism: Sphingomonas sp. MMS24-J13; assembly: GCF_044905095.1. Taxonomy (NCBI): domain Bacteria; kingdom Pseudomonadati; phylum Pseudomonadota; class Alphaproteobacteria; order Sphingomonadales; family Sphingomonadaceae; genus Sphingomonas; species Sphingomonas sp. MMS24-J13. Next base: position 3,459,761 of record NZ_CP173258.1, on the reverse strand, counting down.
TCGAAGAAGGCCGGGCTACCGCCGGGGAACACCTTGCGCTGGACGGCGCGCAATTCCTTTTCGACCTTGTCGACGCGCTGGTCGATCGAAGGCTTGGGCTCGGCCAGCACCGGCGCGGCGGCGGTTGCGAGGAGAAGGGCGATCGTAAGACGCAGGCGGGTCAAGGCGGGCTCCATCCGGACGCTGGCGCGTCGTGGGCGACGCGCGTTGATTAGGCCAAGCATAGCGCCGATGACCCCCGTGTGAATCCCCCCGAGTCGTTTTGATCGGGGGCAAACTCTATTCCGGGCCGGCGGCGCTGTTCTCGACCGGCGTCGGTGCGCCGACGGGCGGCTGGACGGCGGGCGCGGGTGTCGCCACCCGCGCGAGCAGGTCGGCCGTCTTAAGCGATACATTCTTGGCAAGGCGATCCGGATCGCCGACCGGCGGGATCGGGGTTGCGCCGACCATGATCGTCGTCGCCCCGGGGCGACCGGTGGTGAGCAGGGGCGCGACCGCGTCGACGGGCACGGTATAATGATCGCCCGTCTTGAGCGTGCCCATGAACAATGTCTTGCCGCCGTCCGAAACCTTGATCCACACATCCTGCGTTGAACCGATCACGGTCGGGCCGCCTTGCGCGGGTGCGGGTTGTGCCGGGGTCACGACGGGTGCGGGGGCAGCGGGGGTGGTGGGTGCGGCGACGGGCGTCACCGGCCCCCTGGCGGCGAGTTCGGCCGGCTGATCGGACGATCCGCGCCAGTAAAGGTACCCCAGCCCGACAACGAGTGCGATCAACAGCGCCAGCAAGGCCAGCCCGGCGGGCGGCGTGCGGCGCGGATCGGCCGGTTCGTAAGGCGCAGGCTGATATTGCGGCACGCTGGCCAAGCCCATCTCGGCGCGGAATTCCTCGGACAATTTCTGTCCGTCGAGCCCCAGCATCCTGGCATAGGTCTTGACGAAGCCGGCGCTGTAGGTGGGCGCAGGCAGGCTGGCATAATTGCCGGCTTCGATCGCGTTCAGATGGCGCGATGGAATGCGCGTCCGCTCGGCCACCTGCTCCAGCGTGATCTGCTGTTGCTCACGCTCTGCTCTCAACCGTTCGCCCACGCGCGGGCCGAACGGGTCATTCCCGTTGCCGACTTCGTCGCTCACTTAATCCCCCAGGCAAGCTGCACGACGCCAAGCTGCACGACTTGATATGGGTTAGCTCGCGCATAGTCGGCGCGAATAGTCAAATCCCGATCCATATCAGACGATCCGCACGTCATTTTCCGCCGCCCATTGCTGGAGTGCGAGGCGCATGTTGGCCGGCGGCGATTTGAGCAGGCCCGGCATGATCCGACGCAGCGCGCCCAGATCGAGCGATCGAACCATCGCCTTGACCGGCCCGATCGCGGCAGGCGTGATCGACAGCCGCTCGATGCCGAGGCCCATCAAGGCCATCGCCTCGAGCGTGCGGCCGCCCATCTCGCCGCACACGCCGATCGGCACGCCCGCGGCTTTCACCTGGGTCGCGACGCGCGCGAGGAAGCGCAGGATGGCAGGCGAGAGCCAGTCATAGCGTTCGGCCAGCTTGGGATGCGCGCGATCCGCCGCAAAGAGGAATTGCGTCAGATCGTTGGTTCCGACCGACAGAAAGTCGAGATTGGGCAACAGGATGTCGAGGCTTTCGGCCAAAGCGGGCACTTCCAGCATCGCGCCGTAACGGATGCCGAGCGGCAATGGCTTACCCTTGCGCGCGACGACCGCGCGCTGCTTTTCGAATAAGGCACGCGCCTCGTCATATTCCCACGGCTCGGACACCATTGGGAACATCACATGCAGCACCCGGCCGGCGGCGGCGCCGATCAGCGCCTCGGCCTGCGCCTTCATCAATGCATCACGTTCCAGCGCGAGCCGGATCGCGCGCCAGCCCATGGCGGGGTTTTCTTCGTCCTCGCCGTCGCTGTGCATGTAGGGCAGCGCCTTGTCGCCGCCGATATCGACCGTGCGGAAGATCACGGGCCGATCGCCGGCCGCATCCATCACGTCGCGATAGATTCGCTGCTGCCGCTCGCGCTTGGGCAGTTCGGCGGCGATCAGGAATTCGAATTCGGTGCGGAACAGCCCGATTCCATCGGCGCCGGTCGTGTCCAGCGCGCCGACATCGTCGCGCAGCCCCGCATTGACCATCAGGGTGATGCGGGTTCCATCCCTGGTCACCGGCGGCAGATCGCGCATCGCGGCGAATTCGGCGCGGCGCTTCTGCCCGACCTCCAGCCGTGCATCGAACGCCTCGATCATCGGCAGCGCCGGGCGGACGAATGCCGTGCCCTCGCCAGCGTCGAGCATGATCAGGTCGCCTTCGTGGATCTGGCGACGCGCATCGCGCACGCGGCCCAACACCGGCACGCCCATGGCGCGCGCGACGATCACGACGTGGCTGGTGAGCGATCCTTCCTGCAGGATGACGCCCTTCAACCGGCGGCGATCATATTCCAGCAGCTCGGCCGGGCCGAGATTGCGCGCGATCAGGATCGAATCCTGGCGCAACCCGAGTTGCGCGGCGGTGCCGAGTTGGCCGGATACGATTCGCAGCAGCCGGTTGGAGAGATCCTCCAGGTCGTGCATGCGATCGGCGAGCAACGGATCGTCGATCTCACGCATCCGCATCCGCGTACGCTGCTGGACGCGCTCGATCGCGGCCTCGGCGGTCAGACCGCTGTCGATCGCGGCATTGATGCGATTGCGCCAGCCCTCATCGTAGGCGAACATCTTGTAGGTCGCGAGGATGTCGTGATGCTCGCCGGCCACGCCGAATTCGGCCTGGCTCATCATGCGATCGATCTGATCGCGCATCTTGTCGAAGGCCGAATAGACGCGGTGGCGCTCGGCCTCGGTATCCTCCGCGACCGTATGCTCCACCACCACGCGTGGCTGGTGGAAGACGGCGTGGCCGATCCCCATCCCGTCGACCAGCCGCAGGCCGGAAAGCCGCGCCGCGCTGTTATCGCGCGTGCTCGGTCCGCCGACGGCGGCCTCGTCGATCAGGCCGGCGCTCGCGATGAGCTCGGCCAGTACCATCGCCACCGTCTGCAGCGCCTCGATCTCGACCTCGTCGTAGCGCCGTGACGCCTCATGCTGCACCGAAAGGACTCCTACCGCGCGTTCGGCGCGCACGATCGGTACGCCGGCAAAGCTGTGGTAGAGATCCTCGCCTGTCTCGGGCTTGTACGAGAAGTCCGGGTGGCTGGTCGCCTCGGCCAGATTGAGCGTCTCGATATCCTCGGCGATCGTGCCGACCAGGCCCTCGCCGAGCGCGAGCTTGGTGACGTGGACCGCCTCCTGCTTCAGGCCGCGCGTCGCGAACAGTTCCAGTTCGCCGTCGCGTAGCAGGTAGATCGAGCAGACCTCGCTGTGCAGTGCCTCGCCGATGATCTGGACGACATGGTTCAGCTTTCCCTGCGCATTGGCGCGCGAGGCCATCACGTCGTGGAGACGCGTCAGGATCTCGCGGGCAGCAGTGGTGGCGGAGGCAGTTGCCATGGCGCGACGGCTAACAGAAAGGGGTGGGGCGGTCCAACATCAGCTTTATGGCGCGACTTGGAGGAGCTCAGGCGGCGCGACGGGTCAGCGCGGCTTCGGCCTCGTCGAGCAGGGTGGCGATGATGTCGATCACCGGCTCTTCCTTCGTCACCATCCCGACTGATTGGCCGGCCATGACCGAGCCATGTTCGACGTCGCCGTCGATGACCGCCCGGCGCAGCGCGCCTGCCCAGTAACGTTCGATCTGGAGCTGCGCCTCAAGCATCTCGACCCGGCCCTCGTCGAGCGCCTGCGCCACTTCGCGCTGCTTGGCGGCGAACAGATCGCTCTCGGCATTCCTCAGTGCGCGCACCGGAATGACGGGCAGGCGCGGATCGATCTGTACGCTGGCGATCGCGTCGCGCGCCGATGCGCGGATGAACGCCTTCTTGAAGTTGGGATGCGCGATGCACTCGGTCGAACAGACGAAGCGCGTGCCGAGCTGGACGCCGGCCGCCCCCATCTCGAGGTAGCCGGCGATCGCCTCGCCGCGGCCGATGCCGCCCGCAACGAATACCGGAACCTGTTCGGCGATGGTCGGCAGCATTTCCTGCGCCAGCACGCTGGTCGAGACCGGGCCGATGTGGCCGCCCGCCTCCATCCCCTCGATCACCAGCGCATCGACGCCCGAGCGAATCAGCTTCTTCGCGAGCGCGAGCGCGGGTGCGAAGCAGAGCAGCTTGGCGCCTTGAGCCTTGATCTTCTCGATCGCGCCGCCCGGCGGCAGTCCGCCCGCCAGCACGACATGGCCGACCTGATGGCGCCCGCAAACCTCGATCAGGTCGCCGAGATCGGGGTGCATCGTGATGAGGTTCACGCCGAACGGCTTGTCGGTCATCGCCTTGGTCGCCGCAATCTCGGCGTCGAGCAAAGCGGGTGTCATTGCCCCGCAGGCAATGACACCGAAGCCGCCGGCATTGGAGATGGCGGAAACGAGGTGTCGCTCGCTCACCCATGACATGGCGCCCGCCATGATCGCGTAGCGCGTGCCCAGGAATTCCGCCCCGCGCGCCATCAGGCGATCGGTGCGGCCATGATTATGATTGTCGCTCATGGAGACGCCTTAGCCGATCTGCCGTGCCGGGCAATGCGGACTCAATCGGTTGGCCACGCCGCCGAATCATACCGCACCGGCCGGCCGATCGCCTGATTGGCGAGCTGGCCGTCGCGCATCACGATATTGCCGCGGACGATCGTGCCGACCGGGCGGCCTGTAATCTCCATGCCAGTGAAGGGCGACCAGCCGCAGCGAGAGGCGAGCCAGCTTTCCTCGATCGTCCATTGCGCCTTGAGATCGACCAGGGTGAAGTCGGCGTCATACCCGGCAGCGATCCGGCCCTTGGCGGTGAGCCCGAAGACGCGTTGCGGGCCGGCCGAGGTCAGTTCGATCAACCGCTGCAGGCTGAGGCGCCCTTTGGCGACATGATCGAGCATCAACGGCAGCAACGTCTGCACCCCCGGCATCCCGCTCGGGCTATCGGGATAGGTCTTCGCTTTCTCGTCCTTCGTATGCGGCGCGTGATCCGAGCCGAGCACGTCGGGCACGCCCTGGTTGAGCCAGTGCCACAGCCCGGCGCGATGCGCGCCCGATCGGATCGGTGGGTTCATCTGCGCATAGGTGCCGAGCCGGGGATAGGCGTCCTCGCCCGCAAGCGTCAGATGCTGCGGGGTCACCTCGCAGGTCGCGATATCCTTGTTCTGCGCGATGTAGGCGAGTTCGGCCGGGGTCGTGATATGGAGGATATGGATCGGCCGCCGCGCCGCGCGGGCGAGCGCAATGATCCGCTTGGTCGCCAGCATCGCGCTTTCGTCGTCGCGCCACACCGGGTGCGACGCGGGATCGCCGGTCACGCGCTCGTCCAGCCTTGCCTGCATGCGCGGCTCGTCTTCGGCATGGATCGCGACCCTGCGGCGGCCCGAGGCCAGCACCCTCGCCAACTCGCTATCCTCGGACACGAGCAGGTCGCCGGTCGAGGCGCCCATGAAGATCTTGACGCCCGCGGCACCCGGCAGCCGCTCGAGATCGACCAGTTTATCGGCATTGGCCGATGTTGCGCCGACATAGAAAGCGTGGTCGCACCACATCCGATTCTTCGCGCGGGCGAGCTTGTTGGCCAGAGCTTCGGCAGTGTCGGTGTTGGGCTTGGTGTTCGGCATTTCGAACACGGCGACGACGCCGCCCAGCACGGCGGCGCGGCTGCCGCTTTCCAGATCCTCCTTCGCCTCCAGTCCCGGCTCCCGGAAATGGACCTGGCTGTCGATCACGCCGGGCAGCACGGTAAGCCCGGTGCAGTCGATCGTCTCGCCCGCATCGCCTGGTTCACCGATCGCGACGATCTTGCCGTCGCGCACCCCGACCGAGGTCTCGGCAGGACCGCCTGGAGTCCAGACGGTGCCGTTGGTGAGGAGAAGGTCATAGGTCGGCATCAGCAACTCCGTCGCCCCAAGAAGGCAGGGGCCTATCTCTCTTCCGACAAGAAGCCGGCGTGGAGGAGCGAGACATAGGCCCCTGCCTCCGCAGGGGCGACGGGAAAGTGCGATTGCAATGCAGGCTCAGGCGCACAATGTGCATGATATGCACACCACACTCGCCGATCGCGCCCTTATCCGTCTCTCGGGCGAGGATGTGCGCGGGTTTCTCCAGGGGCTCGTCACCAACGACGTGAGCGGCCCGCTCCCGGTCTGGGCGGGGCTGCTGACCGCGCAGGGCAAGGCGTTGTTCGATTTTCTGCTTTGGGCGGATGGTGACGACATCCTGATCGACTGCGAGCGTGATCAGCGTGACGCGCTGGCACGGCGACTTACTCTCTATCGCCTGCGTCGCAAGATCGTGATCGCGCCCGACGACTCGCTCGCGGTGCATTGGTCGATCGATGGCGAAGAGGGCGTTCCCGATCCCCGGTTGGGCGCTCTAGGCCGGCGCTGGTTGGCCCCCGCCGACGAACCGACCGAAGGCTGGCGGGCGCACCGCCTATCGCTAGGCGTGACCGAGGGGATCGCCGAACTGGGCTCCGATCGGACGCTCTGGCTGGAGGCCAATGCCGCCGAACTCAACGGCGTGAGCTTCGCCAAGGGTTGCTACGTCGGTCAGGAGAATACGGCGCGGATGAATTGGCGCCAGAAGGTCAACCGCCGGCTGGTCGTGCTGCGTGCCACGGCCGATCCAGGGGAGGGGGCCAATGCCTATTATCCCGATCTCGGGCTGGCGGTCACGCGGCTGCGGACCGAACAGATTGGGGGTGCCGATGCGATCATGCCCGATTGGCTGGACGTCGCCCTGAAGGCCGACGCCTAGGCGCCTTCCGCCGGGCGGCTTCGCTCTTCCAAGAGCACCTTGACCATGCACACGATCGGATCGGCGAGGGCGAGGCCGAGAATGCCGAACAGGGTGCCGAGCAGAAGCTGGCACCCCAGCACCAAGGCCGGGGCGAGATCCACCGACCGTTTCGCCACCATCGGCACGATCAGATAACCGTCCACCGATTGGACGACGACATAGACGACGATGCTCCAGATGCCTTTGTCGAACCCGGCCGAGAAGCCGACCAGCACCATCAGCGCGCCCGATACGATCGCGCCGATATTGGGCAGGAAGGCGAGCAGGCCGGTCAGCAGCCCGAGCAGGGCCGCCATCGGCACGCCGCCGATCATCAGCAGCAGCCAGGTGCCGACGCCCTCGACCGCCATGCCGAGCAACCGCCCGGCCATGAGCAGCCGCAAGGTGCGGCCCATCCGCGCCGAGGTCTGATAGAAATCGGCGCGCCGGTCGATCGGCAGCATCCAGGCGAAGCCGCGCTCGTAGAGACGCGGTTCGATCGCGACGAAAATGCCGATCACCAGGATCATCGCGAGGCTGGAAATCGCACCGAGCGCGGTTCCGACCGCCGAGGTCAGCTTGCCGAGCGAGCCCATGACCTGACGGCCGATCTCGTTGATCTGGTTGTCGCCCGGCTGGACCAGCCCGATCGATGTCGCCCAGCCCATGATCCGCGCGACCTGCGCCACCACCACGGCGCGCAGCGCCTCGAACTGGCCGGCGACGGTGGCGCCGGCATAATAGATCGTCCAGAGGAGGAAGACGAAGCCAGCGATCGTGACGATCGCCAGTCGCCAGCCGCGCCGGATATGGAGGACGCGGCCGAGCAGGCGCGTGCCGCCGTCCAAGATCGCGGCGAATACCAGCCCGCCCAGGATCAGCAGGAAGGGCTGGGCGAGATACCATAGCGCGATCGCCGCGCCCGCCATGCTTATCCAGATCGCCGCGCGCTTGATCTCGCGCGTCGTCAGCGGATCGCTGAAATCGGAGGGGCCCGGCGCCTCGTGGCGAGGGGCCGGGCTGTCACTCACTTGGCGGCGACGTCCGGATGCAGGCTGGTACCCGCGCGGCCGTGGCGCAGTGCTGTGATCCAGGTCAGCGGGTTAAAATATTGGGTCGAGCCATCATAGGAGAAGGTGATGAATTCGGCACGCCCGCCCAGATTCTCCCACGGCACCGGCCCGCCGAGCCCGCGCATGAAGGTCGAAACCCGGCTGTCGGCCGATTCGTCGCGATTGTCGCCCATCACGAACACGTGGTTGGGCGGGACGACGACCTCGTCATAATCGTCGGGGCTGCCAGGGCGGTAGCCGAGATCGATCGTCGTGTAGCGCACGCCGTTGGGCAACGTCTCGCGCACCTGCGGAAGCGCGCAATAGAGCTTGCCGTCCTTGCCGGTGACCCGGAAGGGCGCTTCATTCTCGCTATCGCACGGCACATTGGCGTCGACGGGGATGTTCGCCGGGCCGATCGCCTCGCGCTGGACGGGGGTGCCGTTGATGTAGACCACGCCCTCGCGCACCGCGATCCGATCGCCGGGCAGGCCGATCACGCGCTTGATATAGTCCGAATCGTCCTGCGGCGGCTTGATGATGACGACATCGCCACGCGCCGGCAGGCGTCCGAACAGTCGCCCGTGGATGAAGGGCAGGACGTGGAAGGGCGAGGGCGAGACGTAGGACCAGCCATAGGGATATTTGGTCACGACCAGCCGATCGCCCTTGATGAGGGTGGGCATCATCGATTCGGACGGAATGTAGAAAGGCTTGGCGACGAAGCTCCACACCGCCAGCACAGCCAGCACGAGCCAGGCGAAGCTCTTGATCTCGGCCCACCAGTCGGTCGCGGGCTTGTCGACCTTCTTCGCCGGTGCGGCGGGAAGATCGGATGCGGGGTCGCTCACGCGGGCTCCTGTATGTCTGTTCGTCGGGCGTAGAGGATGACGAACGCCTGCGCCCATGGGTGGTCGTCGGTGAGCGTCACATGAATGTCGATCGCGTGGCCCGGCGGGGTCAATGCGTCAAGCCTCGCCTTCGCCCCGCCGGTCAGGGCCAACGTCGGCGCGCCCGAAGGCAGATTGACCACGCCGATATCCTTCATGAACACGCCGCGCGCAAATCCGGTGCCTACCGCCTTGGAGAAGGCCTCCTTGGCAGCGAAGCGCTTGGCGTAGGTTCCCGCGCGGGTGAGCGTGCGTTTCTCGGCCTTGGCGCGCTCGATATCGGTGAAGACGCGGTTCACGAATTGATCGCCGAAGCGGTCGAGCGAGGATTGGATCCGCTCGATGTTACAAAGGTCGGAGCCGAGACCGACGATCACGATGTCCCTCCCGGCACGGCGCCGGCCGCCGCTACGTCCCTCTCCCCGTTTCGGGGAGGAGTCATCTGGCGCTGTCCATGGCGGCGCGCATCAGGCGTACCGATTCGGCCAGGCCCACGAAAATCGCCTCTCCGATCAGGAAATGCCCGATATTCAATTCGCGCAGCTGCGGAATCGCCGCGATCGGCGCGACATTGTCATAGGTCAGGCCATGGCCGGCATGCGGCTCGATCCCGTTCTTCACGGCCAGCGCCGCCGCATCGGCGACGCGCTTGAGCTCGATCTCGCGCTCTATGCCCTTAAGCTCGCAATAGCGTCCGGTATGCAGTTCCACGACCGGCGCACCAAGGCTGATCGCCGCCTCGATCTGGCGCGGATCGGGTTCGATGAACAGGCTGACCCGGATGTTGGCGGCGTTGAGCTCGCGGACCATTGGCGCGAGTTCGAGCATGCATGCCGGCGGCATCGAGCCCACCCTCGGTGGTCAGCTCCTCGCGCCGTTCGGGTACGATGCAGGCGGCGTGCGGGCGGTGGCGCAGCGCGATCGCCAGCATCTCGTCGGTTGCCGCCATCTCCAGGTTGAGCGGGACGGTCAGGCTCTCGGACAGGCGGGCAATATCGTCGTCGCTGATATGGCGGCGGTCTTCGCGCAGATGCGCGGTGATGCCGTCGGCGCCGGCATCCGCCGCGATGAGGGCGGCCCGCACCGGATCGGGATAGCCGACGCCGCGTGCATTCCGCACGGTCGCGACATGGTCGATATTGACGCCGAGGCGGAGAAGGGAGGTCACGCTGCGGCCCGGCTTCCAGGCTTGATCGCCGGGATCGCCGCCAGTTCGGGTGGCAGCGTATCGGCCTGATAACTGGGCACATCGAGTCGGATCAGCGGAAAGAAGGGTACGCCAAGATCGACCTTGCCGTTGGAACGGTCGACCAGCGACGCCGCGGCGACGACCTTTCCGCCGGCCGCCTCGATCGCTGCGATCGCCTCGCGCGACGAAAGCCCCGTGGTGACGACATCCTCCATCATCAGCACCTTGGCGCCGGGCACGAGCGCGAAACCGCGGCGAAGTTCGAATGTGCCGGTCGGCCGTTCGACGAACATTGCGTCGAGCCCGAGCGCACGGCCCATTTCGTGTCCCGCGATCACACCGCCCATGGCTGGCGAGACGACCGCATCCAACTGGCTGCGGATCTCCTCGGGGATGCGGCGCGCCAGCTCGTCGGTCAATCTGGCGGCACGCGCCGGACTCATCAGCACGCGCGCGCATTGGAGATAGCGCGGGCTTCTCAGTCCCGAGGACAGAATGAAATGTCCTTCGAGCAGAGCATCGGCGGCGCGAAACTCGGCCAGCACCTCTTCATCCGTCATCCGACAAGCTCCGATCATGTTGCGTCGGCGCAATAGAGGCGCGCAACGGGGCCTTCAACTGCTTGCATTTCGCGTTGATCCGGTGTTGAGACGGCTCGAACGCGTCCCCGCTTTGCGGCGGGATTGCGCGCCCAACAGTCCGTGCATTCAGCGGGGGACGATTCAGAGTGCTCAAAGCGATCCGGGGTCCGATCCTCGCCATGCTCGCGGCTTTTGCCGTATCTGGTGCCGCGCCGGCGTTGGCGCAAGCGCCTGTTCCTGTCGTAGCCGCCAGTCCGACCGCGACTCCGGCGGCCCCTGCAGCGGCCAAGCCGGCGGACATCGTCCATCTCGCGCCGACGCCGGGTATCGGCATGCCGAGCGACGCGATCAGCCTGCAGCCGCAGGAAACCTCGATCGGCACCGAAGCCGCGTGGATGCACAATTATATCCTCGTGCCGGTGATGGCTGCGATGTCGGCGCTGGTGCTGGTGCTGCTGCTATGGGTGATCGTGCGCTATCGCGCCGCCGCCAACCCGGTTCCGTCCCGCACGCACCACAACACGGTGATCGAAATCATCTGGACGCTCGCGCCGGTGTTGATCCTCGTCGCGATCGCGGTGCCCTCGATCAAGCTGATCGCGCACCAATATTCGCCGCCCAAGGCCGATCTCACCGTCAAGGTGATCGGCAACCAATGGTACTGGACCTACCAATATCCGGATAATGGCGACATCGAGATCGTCTCCAACATGCTTAAGGAGAAGGGTAACGTCCCCGGCCGCCAGTCGGCGACCGGCAAGGAACGCCCGCGCACCGATGCCGACGGTCCGGCGCTGCTCGCGGTCGACGAGCGCATGGTGGTTCCCGCCGGTGCGGTCGTGAAGATCATCACCACCTCCAACGACGTGATCCACTCGTTCGCGCTGCCCGCAGCCTGGGTGAAGGAGGATGCCGTTCCAGGTCGCCTCAACGAGACATGGTTCAAGATCGATCGCCCCGGCGTCTATTTCGGCCAATGTTCGGAGCTGTGCGGCGCGCGGCACGGCTTCATGCCGATCGCGGTCGAGGTCGTTCCGGCGGCGCAGTTCGCCCAGTGGATCGCCTTCAAGGGCGGCACACTGAAGGGCGCCAAGCCGGCGGCCGCACCTGCCGCGGCGCCGGCCGCCGCCCAGGCGCCGGTCGCGACCGACAAGACCGTTCCGGGCGTCGAGAAACCCGCCACCACTTCGCAGCCTGCCGTCGCGCAGAACTGAGGCCAGATCCATGACCGATGTCGCCGCCCATCCCAGCCATTTCCATGCGGATCATGGCCACGAGCATCATCATGATGCCGATCACAAGCCGGCCTTCTTCCAGCGTTGGTTCATGTCGACCAACCACAAGGATATCGGCACGCTCTATCTGATCTTCGCGATCATTGCCGGCATCATCGGCGGCGGGATCTCGGGCATGATGCGCGCCGAACTGGCGCATCCAGGCATCCAGTATCTCGGCAAGTGGTATGAATTCCTGCACGGCCCGGGCACGATCGATCAGGCCTACCACCTGTGGAACGTGCTGATCACCGCGCACGGCCTGATCATGGTGTTCTTCATGGTCATGCCGGCAATGATCGGCGGGTTCGGCAACTGGTTCGTGCCGATCATGATCGGCGCGCCCGACATGGCGTTCCCGCGCATGAACAATATCAGCTTCTGGCTGCTGATTCCGGCTTTCAGCCTGCTGCTCGGTTCGAGCTTCTTCTCGGGCGGCACCGCCGACGGCGCCGGCACCGGCTGGACGGTCTATGCGCCGCTCTCGACCAGCGGCTCGCCCGGGCCCGCAGTCGATATGGCGATCCTGTCGCTCCACCTGGCGGGCGCGAGTTCGATCCTCGGCGCGATCAACTTCATCACCACCATCCTGAACATGCGCGCTCCGGGCATGACGCTGCACAAGATGCCGCTCTTCGCCTGGTCGGTGCTGGTCACCGCCTTCCTGCTGCTGCTGGCACTGCCCGTGCTCGCCGCCGCGATCACGATGCTGCTGACCGACCGCAATTTCGGCACGACCTTCTATGATGCGTCGGGCGGCGGCGATCCGATCCTCTACCAGCACCTGTTCTGGTTCTTCGGTCACCCCGAAGTGTATATCATGATCCTGCCGGGCTTCGGCATGGTCAGCCACATCATCTCGACCTTCAGCCGCAAGCCGGTGTTCGGTTATCTCGGCATGGCCTACGCCATGGTCGCGATCGGCGTGGTCGGCTTCATCGTGTGGGCGCACCACATGTTCACGACCGGCATGAGCGTGAACACCAAGATGTACTTCACCGCCGCAACGATGGTGATCGCGGTGCCGACCGGCATCAAGATCTTCTCATGGATCGCAACGATGTGGGAAGGCTCGCTCACCTTCGAAACCCCTATGCTGTGGGCGATCGGCTTCATCTTCATGTTCACGGTCGGTGGGGTCACCGGCGTGCTGCTCGCCAATGGCGGCATCGATAATTATTTCCAGGACGCTTATTACGTGGTGGCGCACTTCCACTACGTGCTGTCGCTGGGCGCGGTATTCAGCCTGTTCGCCGGCTTCTATTACTGGTTCCCGAAAATGTCGGGGCGGATGTATAACGAGGCGCTGGGCAAGCTGCACTTCGTGATCTTCTTCATCGGCGTGAACGTGCTGTTCTTCCCGATGCACTTCCTGGGTATGCAGGGCATGCCGCGCCGCTATCCGGATTATCCGGACGCGTTCGAGCATTGGAATACCGTTGCCACGATCGGCTACATGATCATGGCGTTCAGCATGCTGATCTTCTTCGTCAACGTGCTGTGGTCGCTGTTCGCGGGCAAGAAGGCGCCCGATAATCCCTGGGGCGAGGGTGCCACCACGCTCGAGTGGACACTGTCGAGCCCCCCGCCGTACCACCAGTTCGAACAGCTCCCGCGCATCGACTAAGCGCGGCGGAGATGAGAATGAGAGGAGGCGCTCCGGCAACGGGGCGCTTTCTTTTTGCCTCCTCCCGAGGGCTCGGGCCGGGGACTCATTGCTTCGATCAGACCTATAACGCGTTTATGTACCACCCACTCGACCGCCCGATCTGGTCCGCGCTGACGACACGTCAGGCCCATCTTGCGACTGGCGATGCGCGGGCGCTTCGGATCGACCCCGAGATCGGTCTGTTCGCTGCGGCGGCCGATCGGTCGCCCGAAAGTCTTGCTGCCCTCGCCGCGCTTGCGCCGAGAGAGGGCGTTATCGGCCTTGTCGAACCCGATGAACCGCCGGTGCCGCCGGCTATGGTCATGGTCTCGAGCGCGCTCTGCCATCAGATGATGGCACACGACGTCGATCCCCGGCCTGCGCATTTCCCGATCATCCCGCTCACGGACGACGACGCGCCCGCCATGCTGGCGCTCGCTACGCTCACCAGGCCCGGGCCCTATTTCTCGCGCACGCACGAGCTTGGCGGTTTCGTCGGCGCCAAGGTCGATGGTCGGCTGGTGGCGATGGCCGGGGAGCGGATGAAGCCCGACGGCTTCACCGAAGTCTCGGGCGTGTGCACCCATCCCGACCATCGCGGCCACGGTTATGCTGCCGCCCTTATGGCGCATGTCACCGCGCGCATCCTCGCACGCGGTGAAATACCCTTCCTGCATTCCTATTCGGACAATGCCGGCGCGATTGCCCTGTACGAGAAGATGGGTTTCCACCTGCGCCGGCAGGTGATGTTCACCCTGCTCGCCCGCGCCTGATCGACACACTTTGCCGTAATTCGGGTGACGTCGTCCGGGTTGGTGCGGCGGGCGCTTTCGCGAATCCCCGGCCTGGCCTATAGGCCGGGCTTATGTCCTCTCCAGCCGTTCCGATGTCCCCGGCCCTGCCGGCCGACTGGCGCGATTTTCTCGCGCTCACCAAGCCGCGCGTGATGACCCTGGTCGTCTTCACCGGGCTGTGCGGGCTGCTTGCCGCGCCGGTGCATATCCATCCGGTGATCGCCTTCACCGCCATCCTCTGCATCGCGATCGGTGCAGGGGCGAGCGGTGCGCTCAACATGTGGTACGAAGCCGATCTCGACGTGCACATGAAGCGCACGCAGAATCGCCCGCTGCCCGCTGGCCGCATGGATCGCCAGTCGGCGCTGCACTTCGGCGTCGCGCTCGCGGTCGGATCGGTGCTGACGATGGGACTGGCGGTGAACCTGCTCGCCGCCGCGATCCTGGCGGTTTCGATCCTGTTCTACGTTCTGGTCTACACCGTCTGGCTCAAGCGCCGCACGCCGCAGAATATCGTCATCGGCGGCGCCGCCGGCGCCTTCCCGCCGCTGATCGGCTGGGCGGCGGCGACCGGGCAGATCAGTCTACTCCCCGTCCTGCTGTTCGCGTTGGTCTTCCTGTGGACCCCGCCGCATTTCTGGGCGCTCTCGCTCTTCGTCCGCAGCGATTACGCTGCGGCCGGCGTGCCGATGTTGCCGGTGGTCGCGGGCGCCGGGGCGACGCGCCGTCAGGTCTTCCTCTATTCGCTGCCGATGGCGGCCGCTGCGATCCTGCCCTGGCCGCTCGGGCTGACCAATATCCTCTATGGCGTCGCTTCGATCCTGTTGTCGGGCTGGTTCGTCCTGCTCGCCGCGCGCGTCGCGCGCAGCCGGGAGGCCGATCAGGCGGCGATGAAGGCCGAGCGCGCTCTGTTTAAATATTCGGTCCTCTATCTCTTCGCCATTTTCGGCATCCTCGTGGCCGATCGGGTCCTTCTTGCATGACGCCTGAATTCGAAGCTGAATATCGCCGACGCCAGCGCGCGCGCGCGAAGGTCACGGCGATCGCCCTCGGCCTGATGGTGGTGCTGTTCTTCGCCATCTCGATCGCGAAGATGAGCTGATGGCGGCGACCGCCCCGCTCGAGCGCGCCAAACGGCGCACCGGCCTGCTCATGCTGCTGTTGGTGGCGGGCATGGTCGCACTCGGCTTCGCCAGCGTGCCGCTCTACCGCATGTTCTGCGAAGCGACGGGCTGGAACGGGACGGTGCGCAAGGATCTCACCGCCACCGCTCCCGGCGCGGTTGGGCGCTTGGTCGATGTCCGCTTCGACGCCAATGTCAAACCGGGCATGGGCTGGAGTTTCGAGCCCGACGAACGGATCAAGCGCGTCGCGGTCGGCGCCCGCGAACTCGCGTTCTTCACTGCGGTCAACGAGACCAAGCACACCATCACCGGCTCGGCAGCATTCAACGTCACGCCGGTTCAGGTCGGCGGCTACTTCGTCAAGATTTAATGCTTCTGTTTTACCGAACAGACGCTGAAACCGGGCGAGCGCGTACGCATGCCGGTGATCTTCTATGTCGATCCGGCATTCGCCAAAGATCCCGAGACCGACGATGTCAGCGAAATCACGCTCTCCTACACCTTCTTCCCGGTAGCGCAGGCCAAAAGGTCGAGCTAAGGGACGTTCAAAGACCGTATCCAAAGGGACCGCCATGGCCGGAGCGAAGAGCCACGATTACCATATTCTGCCCCCGAGCATCTGGCCGCTGATCGGCTCGCTCTCGGCGCTGGTCATGGCGTCGGGCGGCATCATGTGGATGCACAAGGGCCCCTATGGTGGCTTCGTCTTCTTCGCCGGTCTCATCGGCGTGCTCTTCACGATGTTCTCGTGGTGGGCGGACGTGATCCGCGAAGCGAATCATGGCGATCACACCCCGGTGGTGGCGCTCCATCTGCGTTACGGGATGATCCTGTTCATCGCGTCCGAGGTGATGTTCTTCGTCGGCTGGTTCTGGGCGTGGTTCGATTTCTCGCTCTTTCCGTCGCTGGCCGATCCGGTCGGTGGCGTGTGGCCCCCCAAGGGGCTGACGGTCCTCAACCCGTTCGCGTTCCCGTTGCTCAACACCCTGATCCTGCTCTGCTCGGGCACGACCGTCACCTGGGCGCACCACGCGCTGCTGCACGGCGATCGCAAGGGCATGATCCGCGGCCTGTGGTGCACCATCCTGCTCGGCCTGCTATTCTCGACCATCCAGGGTTGGGAATATGCGCATGCGCCGTTCCCCTTCAAAGGGATCAACTACGGCGCCGCTTTCTTCATGGCGACCGGCTTCCATGGCTTCCACGTCATCGTCGGCACGATCTTCCTGACGGTGAACCTCGTGCGCGCCTATCGCGGCGACTTCACCCCGAAGCAGCATTTCGGGTTCGAGGCGGCCGCATGGTACTGGCACTTCGTCGACGTCGTGTGGCTGTTCCTGTTCGTCTCGATCTACGTCTGGGGCGGCTGGGGCGCGCAGTTGGCCGGGTGACCACCGTCCCGCGCGTTTCGGGGAAGGTCGTTTCCGGAACGGGTGGGAAGGGATAAGCGATGGCAGAAACCTCGATCGAGCCATCGCCTATCCAGGCCGGGCTCACCGGCTGTTGCCCGCGCTGCGGCGCGAGGACATTGTTTGCAAGCTGGATCAAGTTCGCCGGGCGTTGCCGCGCGTGCGGGCTCGATTTCAGCCAGTTCAACGTTGGTGACGGGCCGGCTGCTTTCCTGACGCTCTTCATCGGCGCGATCATCGCGGGCTCGGCGATCGCGGTCGAACTGATCTTCTCGCCGCCTTTCTGGGTGCATATCCTGCTGTGGCCGCCGATCACGCTCGGCCTGATCCTGCTGGCGCTGCGCGCGGGCAAGGGCGTGCTGCTCGCGCTCGAATATCGCAACGCGGCGCGCGAAGGCCGAATTGACACCCGGATATGATTCGCCGCATTCCCGTGATCGCAACTCTTGTCGTCGTGGCCGCCGCCCTGCTGATGGTGCGGCTCGGTTTCTGGCAGCTTGAACGCCGCCACGAGAAAGAGGCGCTGCTGGCGCATTACGCGGCCAATGTCGCCACGTCGCCGGCGGCGCTGGTGGCTTTGTGGCCGGTCCATGAAAGCGATCTTTTCCGCCGGGTCAGCGCGCATTGCCTGACGGTCGTGGGCTGGCAGGCCGAAGCCGGGCGCAACCGCGCCGGCGGATCCGGCTGGCGCCATATCGCATCGTGTAGCACCGGCGCCGAGGGGCCTGGCTTCGTGGTCGATATGGGCATCTCGCAATCGTCCGCATCGCCCGGCTGGAAGGGCGGCGACGTGCGCGGTCGCCTGATCTGGGCGCCGACCGGCCAGCCATTGGTGGCGCGGCTGATCAGCGCGCCGGTGGCGCCGACGCCGATGATCGTGAGCGAAACGGCCGCGCCAGGGTTGCAGCCGACAGCGGATCCCGATCCGGCGAGCATTCCGAACAACCACCTGTCCTATGCGGTCCAGTGGTTCCTGTTTGCGGGGATCGCGCTGGTGATCTACGCGATCGCGCTCTGGCAGCGTGCGCGAAAGAAGGCTTAGATCCCCTCATCCCCGCGAAGGCGGGAATCCGTAAACTCCGAACTTAGAAAATATGGATCCCGCCTTCGCGGGGATGCCGAATAGATCGGCAATACCGGCGGGAGACTGCGGTTGCTCTCCGCTTCACGGCTCTGTAACGGACCGCATGCGATACATCAGTACGCGGGGTGCCGCGCCGACGCTCGATTTCGAGGCTGTTACTCTTGCCGGGCTCGCGTCCGACGGCGGCCTTTATATTCCCGAAAGCTGGCCAAGCTTTTCGCGCGACGAGATCGCGGCGCTCGCCGGCCTGTCCTATGTCGATACCGCGGTCGCGGTGCTGGCGCCGTTCGTCGGCGATTCGCTCTCGCGGGAGGAGCTGCATGATCTGTGCAAGGGGGCCTATGGCCGCTTCGCCCACGCCGCCGTCACCCCGCTCGTCCAGCTCGATCATCGCAACTGGCTGCTCGAGCTGTTCCACGGGCCTACGCTCGCCTTCAAGGATGTCGCGCTCCAGCTGATCGGGCTGCTGTTCGAACGCTTCCTCGCGACGCGCGACACCCATCTGACCGTCGTCGGGGCCACCTCGGGCGACACCGGCTCGGCGGCGATCGATGCGCTCGCCGGCCGTGCCAAGGTCGATCTGTTCATGCTCCATCCGCTCGGGCGCGTGTCGGATGTGCAGCGTCGGCAGATGACGACCGTGCTGTCGCCCAACATCCACAATATCGCGATCGAGGGCAGTTTCGACGACGCGCAGGCGCTGGTGAAGGCGATGTTCGCGCATCAGAGCTTCGCCGGCCGCTTCGCGCTGTCGGCGGTCAATTCGATCAACTGGGCGCGGCTTGCGGCGCAGGTCGTCTATTATTTCTACGCGGCGGTACGCCTCGGTGCGCCCGAGCGGCCGGTCGCCTTCTCGGTCCCGACCGGCAATTTCGGCGATGTGTTCGCGGGCTATGTCGCCGCGCGGATGGGGCTGCCGGTGGCGAAGCTGATCGTCGCGACCAACGTCAACGATATCCTCCACCGCGC
The DNA here is from genome assembly GCF_044905095.1 of Sphingomonas sp. MMS24-J13. Taxonomy (NCBI): domain Bacteria; kingdom Pseudomonadati; phylum Pseudomonadota; class Alphaproteobacteria; order Sphingomonadales; family Sphingomonadaceae; genus Sphingomonas; species Sphingomonas sp. MMS24-J13. Next base: position 3,440,885 of record NZ_CP173258.1, on the reverse strand, counting down.
GCTCAACGAGGGCGATTATTCGGTCGGCACCGTCACGCCGACCGCGGCGCCGTCGATGGACATTCAGGTCAGCTCCAATTTCGAACGCCTGCTGTTCGATCTCCACGGTCGCGATGGCGCCGCGCTGGCGGCGTCGATGCGGGGGTTCGAATCGACCAAGGCGCTCAGCCTGTCGCCCGCCATGCGCGCGCAGGCCGCCGAGTTGCTCACCAGCGCGCGGATCGATGCCGAGGACATGGCGCTGGCGATGCGTCGCGCGTCCGAAGGGTCGGCGATGCTGATCGATCCGCACACGGCGATCGGCGTCGCGGCCGCGCAGGCTGTCGATCTGCCGGCCGATGTTCCCATCGTGACGCTCGCCACCGCACATCCCGCCAAATTTCCCGACGCGGTCGAACGCGCGACCGGGCATCGTCCGCAGCTCCCGCAGCGCATCGGCGATCTGTTCGAGCGTGAGGAACGCTACGATATCTTGCCGGCCACGCTCGATGCGATCGAAGGCTTCGTCGCCGAGCGCGCGGTCGAGGCATGAGCGCACGCCTCCATCGCCTCGCCAATGGCCTCACCGTCGCGGTCGAGCCGATGGCGGGGATCGAGACGGTCGCGGTCGGGCTCTATGCCGACGCCGGCGCACGATCGGAGCCCGCTGGGCTCGCCGGTCTCGCCCACATGGTCGAGCATATGGTGTTCAAGGGTGCGGGTGGGCGCAGCGCCAAGGGCATTGCCGAAGCGATCGAGGATCGTGGCGGGTCGATCAACGCGTGGACGGCGCGTGATCACACGGTCTTCCAGGCACGGCTGCTGGCCGATGACCTGGCGCTCGGCACCAACATCATCGCCGATCTGGCGCGAGCGCCAGATCTGGATGCCGAGGAGCTCGAGCGCGAGCGCCATGTCGTCCTGGCCGAACTGGGTGAGGCGCGCGATACGCCCGACGACATCATCTTCGATCATCTGCAGGGCGCGGCTTTCGCCGGCCAGCCGCTCGGTCAGCCGGTGCTGGGCCATGAGGAAACGATCGCCGCGATCGACGTGCCCGCGATGCGTCGCTGGATCGCCGAGCAATATCGCCCCGATGGCCTCGTCCTCGCCGCCGCCGGCAAGGTCGATGAGGATGCGCTGCTGCGCCTCGCCGAAGACCTGTTTGGCGATATGGCACCGGGCGCCGCCCCGAAGCCGTCGCCTGCGGTCTTTGCGGTCGGCACGCATCACGATCGCCGCCGCTTCGACCAGCTCCATGTCGCGATCGGGTTCGCCGGCGTCGGGCATCGCGATCCCGATCTCCATGCCTTGTCGCTGTTTTCGAGTGCGGCGGGCGGTGGCATGTCCTCCCGCCTGTTCCAGCAGGTGCGCGAGGAGCGCGGGCTCGCTTATTCGATCTATAGCTGGGCGCAATCCTATGCCGAAACCGGGCTGTTCGGCGTCTATTGCGCCGCGGCGCGCGGCGATGCGGGCGAAGCGCTCGCGATCAGCCGCCGCATCCTGATCGAGACGGCAGAGACGCTGACGCAGGCCGAGCTCGATCGTGCCCGCGCGCAGGCCAAGGCCGGCTTGCTGATGGGCCTCGAATCGGTCGCGGCCCGCGCCGATCACATGGCGCGCATGATCCAGATCCACGGCCGCATCGTGCCGCCCGCAGAAACGATCGCCGAGCTCGACGCCGTTACCCTCGCGCAGGCCCGCGCCGCCGGCGCCCGCGCTCTGGCAAGCGGCGAAGCGCTCGCGACGGTCGGCGGCAAACTGGCGAAAGCGGCGTGAATCTTCTCACCCTCGTCGGCGAACCCTGGGCCGATTACGGCCTCGTCGACTCGGGCCATGGCCGCAAGCTCGAACGCTATGGCCGCTTTCGCTTCATCCGCCCCGAGCCGCAGGCGATGTGGGCACCCGCCTCGCCGCATTGGGAGGCCGATGGCGATTTCATCGCTGCCTCGGACGAGGATGGCGGGGGCAAGTGGCATTTGTCGCGCGATGTGCCGCGCGGCGGTTGGCATCTGAAGTGGGAGGAGGTGCGCTTCACTGCGCAGAACACCCCGTTTCGCCATCTGGCTTTCTTCCCCGACATGGCGCCGCAATGGCAATGGATGCGCGATCGCACCGCCGAGGGGGACGAGGTGATGAACCTGTTCGGTTATACCGGGGTCGGGACGCTCGCGCTGGCCGCCAAGGGTGCGCGCGTCACCCATGTCGATGCGTCGAAGAAGTCGGTCGAGACCGGCAAGGCCAATGCCTTCCTGTCCGATATGACCGATCGCCCGATCCGCTGGATGGTCGACGATGCGGTCAAGTTCGCCGCGCGCGAGGTGCGGCGCGGGCGGCGCTATGACGGCATCATGCTCGATCCCCCGAAATTCGGGCGCGGGCCCGAAGGCGAGGTTTGGCGGATCGAGGAGCATCTCCCCGGCCTGATCGCGCACTGCCGCGCGCTGCTCGACGAAAACTCCAAATATCTGGTGCTCACGGTCTACGCGGTGCGGATGTCGGCGCTCGCGATCGGCGAATTGCTGCAACAGGCGCTGGGCGATCTCGGCGGAACGGTCGAGGTCGGCGAGATGGCGGTGCGCGAAGAAGCGCGCGGGCTGTTGCTGCCGACGGCGATCTTCGCGCGGTGGAGTCGCGGGTAGGATCGTTATTCGCGCGCCGCTCTGAGCGCCGCGCCCGCCACGAACGGCGCGCCGGCGAGCAATAGCAACGAACAGGCGCCCAACAGCTTGAACGCCCCGGCGCCCTGCTGGCCCAGCGCGCCCGCACCGAAGATCAGCAGCGGTACTGCCAGCGGCAACATCACCAGACCGGCCAGCGCGCCTGCGCCACGCAACCCTGCGGTGAGCGCGGCCGTCGCGAGGCTCAGCGCCGCCAAACCGGGCGTGCCGAGCGCAAGCCCCGCTTCCAGTCGTGCGAGCGCGGCATTATCCAGGCCCAGCAAGGCCGCCGCCGGCAAAGCCGCCAGCATCAAAGGCGGGCCGAATCCCAGCCAGTGGGCGACGATCTTTGCCACTGCCACTTCCTCTTCGCTCAAGCCCCGCACTGCGAGTTGATCGAGCACACCCGACGTCTGATCGGGCGCGATGAGCCGTTCGATCGGCAGCAGCGCCGCCAGAAGCGCCGCGGTCCACAGCGCGCCACCGCCAACCTTGCTCAGCAGCGCCGCATCGGACCCGATCGCGAACGGAAACAGGGTCGCCACCAGCAGGAAGAAGATCAAGGGCAGCACCATCCCGCCGCCGGCAAACGCACGCGCGAGATCGCGGCGCACCAAGGCGACGAACGGGCTCACAAACCGATCTCGCGCACATCGTCCAGCCCGATCGGCTGATGGCTCGCGGCAAGCACGATCCCGCCCGCGGCGCGGTGCGCCGCCATCGCTGTCGCCAGCGCATCGAGCGAGGTGGTGTCGAGGCCGTTGGCGGGCTCGTCGAGCAGCCAGATCGGGGCGCGGCTGGCGATCACACGCGCCAGGGTCGCGCGGCGACGCTGCCCGGTCGACAGCATTTGCACCGGCACCTCGCCGATTGCGTCGAGCCGCATCGCCGCGAGCCCTCGCGCGACATCCGCCGGCCCGCGCCCGTCGAGCCCCGCCCAGAAAGCGAGCGCGCCGGCGAGCGGCAGCCGCTCGTCGAGCGCCGCGGTTTCCGCCGCGAGCGCCAGCGCGCCGTCGCGGGTCACCGCCCCGGCAGCAGGCTTGAGCAGCCCGGCGGCGATCCGCAGCAGGCTCGATTTGCCGATCCCGTTGGGCCCGATCACCAAAGCCGCTTCGCCCGGCGCGAGCGCAAAGCTTAACCCCTCGAACAATAATCGTCCGCCGCGCAGGCAGGCGACATCGTCGAACCCCAGCCGCGCGGCGCTCATTCGCCGGCCGCCGCCTCTTGCAGCGCGTGCATATCGTCGTCGGACAGGCCGAAGTGATGCCCGATCTCATGGATCATGACGTGGGCTACCAACGCCTCGAGCGTCTCGCCGCCATCGACCCATTCGTCGAGCAGCGCTCGGCGGTACAGAGTGATCATGTCGGGCATCGTACCGAAATCGCCGATCGACTTGGCGCCGATCGGCTGCCCGCGATAGAGACCCGACAGTTGGAACGGATCCGCGATCCCCAACGCGTCGAGCGTCTCGTCGTCGGCGAATTCCTCGATCCGCAGCACGACATCGCCGAGATGCTGGCGGAAGATATCGGGCAGGCGCGCCATCGTGGCCCGCGCGATCGCCTCGATCGCATCGGCGCCGGGCGCCAGGGTTTGACGGAGGCCCACCATCCGCGCGACATAGGGCGCCGGCGCCGGACGCGCCAGCTATGAGGTGGGTGGTAATGCCGATCACGGGCCTGAGCGAGGCGGAGCGGGCCGATGCGCTCGATGATCTTGCCGATTGGGATTATGACGAGGCGCGCGATGCGATCACGCGCCGCTTCGTTTTCACCGATTTCGCCGAGGCGTTCGGTTTCATGACGCGGGTCGCCATCGTCGCCGATCGCGTCGATCACCATCCCGAATGGTCGAACGTGTACAACCGCGTCGACATATTGCTGACGACCCACGATTGCGGCGGACTCTCGGCACGCGACATCATGCTGGCGCAAGCGATCGATTCCTTTGTCGACTAGACCGCCCGTCCGCGATCGCGGGCCTGCCATCGTCTTCGAGCAGGTGACGAAGCGCTATGACGGCGTCTCGGCGGTCGATGCCCTGTCGATGTCGATCGACGCCGGCACCTTCGTGGCGTTGGTTGGCACCTCGGGATCGGGCAAATCGACGCTGATGCGGATGATCAACCGGCTCGATCAGCCCGATCAGGGCTGCGTGCGGCTCGATGGCTGCGATGTGCAGCAGGAGGACGTGATCAAGCTGCGCCGTTCGATCGGCTATGTTTTCCAGAATGTCGGGCTATTTCCGCACATGACCATCGCGGAGAATATCGCGATCCCCCGGCGGATCGCGGGTGCGGAACCGGTCGATATCGGTGCCGCGCTCGAACGGGTCGGGTTGCCCGCGGACTTTGCCGGACGGCTGCCGGCGCAGCTTTCGGGTGGGCAGCAGCAGCGCGTCGGCATTGCCCGCGCGCTGGCGGGGCAAGCCAGCTATCTCCTGATGGACGAGCCCTTCGGCGCGCTCGACCCGGTAACGCGCGATCAACTGGGGCATACCTGCCGCCGGCTTCACGACGAACTGGGGCTGACGACGATATTGGTCACGCACGACATGGCCGAAGCGTTGCTGCTCGCCGACCGCGTCATCGTGCTGGCGCGCGGGCGGATCGTCGGCGACGCGACCCCGCGCGAGATGCTGGCAGGCAAGGTCGGCACCGAGGCTGATGCGATGATGGCGGTACCGCGGGCGCAAGCGGCGCGGCTCGCGGAGTTGGGCGGGTGAGAGCTTGCCCCTTCCGCCATGCTGAACTTGTTTCAGCATCCACCAGGCCACTTGCACGGACAATGCGGCACGCCCGGTGGACCCTGAAACGAGTTCAGGGTTACGGGTGGATGGCGCGCGCGGGTGCCCTACCTTCACGGAGGGGAGCCCGGTGATCGACGCCTTCGCCCAACTTCCGCCGCTGATCGCCAGCCACGTCCTGCTCGCTGCGGCTGCGCTCGCTTTGGCTCTTGTGGTGGGGATTCCTCTCGGAGTGGTTGCCTCGCGGCGGCCCACGCTCGCCGCCTTCGCGCTCGGCTTTGCCGGTCTCGTCCAGACGATCCCCGGGCTTGCCCTGCTCGCCCTCTTCTACCCGCTCCTGCTCGCGCTCTCGAGCCTGGTCGGCGGTGCAATTCCGTCGCTCGGCTTCCTGCCGGCCCTGCTCGCGCTGGCGCTTTATGCGTTGCTGCCGATCCTGCGGAACGTCGTCGCCGGGCTCAAGGGCATCGACCCCGCGGTCCTGCAGGCCGCCGACGGCGTCGGCATGACCGCGGCCCAGAAGTTGCGTCTGGTCGAAGCCCCGCTTGCAGCGCCCGTCGCGATGGCGGGTATCCGCACCGCCGCGGTATGGACGATCGGCGCGGCGACACTCGCCACCACGGTCGGCTATCCCAGCCTCGGCAATCCGATCTTCGCCGGCCTGCAGACCGAAAGCTGGTCGCTCGTGCTGTCCGGATGCGTCGGCGCCGCCGGTCTGGCGATCGTGACCGACGCCCTGCTGGGAATGGTCGAGCATTCGATCGCCGCCCGCCGCCCCAGGCGTGCGATCGGCGCGCTGGCGTTATTGGCAGTCGGGTTGCTGCTCGCGCTTCTCCCCTTGCTCCAGACCTCGACCCGCACGGTTACGGTCGGTGCCAAGAATTTCTCCGAGCAATATATCCTCGCGCGGCTGATCGGGGCGCGGCTGGAGCAGGCCGGCTATCATGTCGCCTATCGCGAGGGGCTGGGATCGACCGTCGCCTTCAGCGCGCTCGCCGGCGGCAATATCGATGTCTATGTCGATTATTCGGGGACGATCTGGACCGGCCCGATGGGACGGCACGACCTGGCCGATCGCGCGACGATGGCACGCGGCATCGCACAATGGATGGCGGCCGGGCCGAAGACCGCAGTGGCCGGCTCGCTCGGCTTCGAGAATGCCTATGCGCTCGCGGTTCGACCCGACAGCGGCCTCGCCTCGATCGCCGATCTCACCGCCAAAGCGCCCGGGCTCACGCTCGGTGCCGATCTGGAGTTTCTCGAGCGGCCTCTATGGGCGGGCATACGCGATGCGTATGGCCTCAATTTCAGGGCGACACGCGCCTATAGCCCGACCTTCATGTACCGCGCGCTCTCGTCCGGGCAGGCGGACGTGATTTCGGCTTTCTCGTCCGATGGGCGTATCGCCGCCAATCACCTCGTCGTGCTGGCCGATCCCAAGCAGGCGGTGCCGCATTATGACGCTCTGCTGCTGGTGTCGCCGGCGCATGCACATGACGAGCGCTTTCTCGCGGCGCTGCGTCCCCTGCTCGGTGCGGTGCCGGTCGAGGATATGCGCACCGCCAATTACATGGTCGATCGCGATAGCGGCAAATCCACGCCCGACATGGCCGCACGATGGCTGGCCGGCAGGATCGCTGGGCGAACGCCTCGCTAAAACGCTTTACCGCAATGCAGCATTTTTTCCTTTCCGCTTCACGCGTCGTTCAGCTTCCCCGCCGCACGAGAGAATGTTACATCATAACATTCGGGAATTTCGATGCGTTCAAGAATTGCGGTGCTGGGGGCGGCGAGCCTGTCCGCGCTTTCGAGTGGTGCGCTGGCGCAATCGACCGACACGCCCGCGTCGCCCGCGGTCACGCAGACCACCGCCGCACCGGCTGCCACAAGCGATCAGCCGGGTGACATCGTCGTGCGTGCGCGGCGCTTGAATGAAGCGCGCGCCTCCATCCAGCCGAGCCTCGGCGCGACCTCCTATGGGATCGACAATGCGACGATCCAGGCACTGCCGGGCGGCGACAACCAGCAGCTCAACCAGATCGTGCTGCAATTGCCCGGTGTGGTGCAGGATGGGTTCGGCCAGTTCCATGTCCGCGACGATCATAATGGTCTGCAATATCGCATCAACGGCACGATCCTGCCCGAAGGGATTGCCGTCTTCGGCCAAACCTTGAGCCCGCGCCTGATCGACAATTTCAATCTGCTGACAGGGGCGCTGCCCGCGCAATATGGCCTGCGCACTGCCGGCATCATCGACATCTCGACCAAATCCGGCTTCGCCAATGGCGGTCAGATCTCGCTTTATGGCGGCAGCCATGGCTGGATCGAGCCCAGCATCAACTATGGCGGATCGACCGGATCGACCAACTATTTCGTCAGCGGCAATTTCCGGCGCAACACGCTCGGCATCGAAAGCGTCGACGGACGCTCCAACCCGATCCACGACACGACCAACCAGGGGCAGGCATTCGTCTATGTCGATCACATCATCGACGACGACAATCGCATCTCGGCGCTGGGTGGCTATTCGGACCAGCGGTTCGAGATTCCCAACCCCTCCGGCCAGCATCCCGATCTGGGCTATTCGGTCGGCGGCCAGACCGACTTTCTTTCGGACGATCTCGACGAGCGCCAGCATGAGCGCACCGCCTTCGGCCAGCTATCCTTCCTCCATCATGACGGCACGCTGACACTGCAGGCGAGTTTGTTCGCGCGCTATTCGTCGCTCGATTATCTGCCCGACGTCACCGGCGAATTGATGTTCAACGGCCAGGCGCAGGCAGCGGTGAAGCATGATTTCGCCGTCGGCACGCAGATCGAGGCGGCTTATCATGTGGGCACCGCGCATACCTTGCGCGCCGGCGTGGTCGTCTCGCGCGATCGCAGCACCAGCCGCACGGAAACCCACGTCTTCAACGTCGACGGCAACGGCGAGCAGATCGGCGAGCCAATCACCCTGCTCGATTCCGGCGGGGCGACCGAGTGGACCTATTCGGCCTATCTGCAGGACGAATGGAAACTGCTGCCGCGGCTGACCTTCAATTTCGGCGGGCGCTTCGATCTCTACGATGCGTATCGCCGCGAACATCAGTTCAGCCCGCGCGCCAACCTCGTCTGGCAGCCGGCCAGCGGTACGACGATCCATATCGGCTATGCGCGCTACTTCTCGCCGCCGCCGTTCGAGCTGGTCGCTTCGACCAGCGTCGCGCGGCTGGTCGGCACCAGTGCCGCCGCGGCATCGCTCACCAACACCACGCCCTTGGCCGAGCGGCAGAATTATTATGATGTCGGCATCCAGCAGAAGCTCGGCAGCGGCATATCGGTCTCGCTCGACGGTTATTATCGCCGCTCGCACAATCTGATCGACGAGGGCCAGTTCGGCGCGCCCATCGTGCTGACGCCGTTCAATTACCGGCTCGGCACGATCAAGGGCATCGAGGCGAACCTGACCTATCAGCGCGGGCCTTGGCTCGCTTATGCAAACTTCGCGGCGGCCAAGGCGCAGGGCAAGGATATCATCTCCAGCCAGTTCGCCTTCGATCCGGCCGATCTCGCTTATATCCAGAACCATTATATCTATCTGGATCACGACCAGACCTACACTGCCTCGGCCGGTGCCTCCTATGCTTTCAAGGACGGTGCGCTGGCCGGGACCAAGCTCGGCGCGGATCTGATCTACGGTTCCGGGCTGCGTACCGACGGCGCCGTGCCCAATGGCGGCAAGCTGCCGGCCTACGCCCAGCTCAACCTGTCGGTAAGCCACAAATTCGCGAAGCCGGGGATCGAGGTGCGTTTCGACGTCACCAACGCGACCGACCATAAATATGAGATCCGCGATGGCTCCGGGATCGGCGTGGGGGCGCCGCAATATGGGCCGCGGCGCGGCTTCTTCGTCGGCGTGACCAAGGATATCTGAGCCACCAACCCTCTCCCATGAAAGCGGGAGAGGACTACGCTACCTGCTTGCCGCCAAGGTCGCGCCCAGCCCCAGCAGGATTGCCCCGCAGGCAGCGTCGATCGGGCGGCGTAGCGCCAGATAGCGGCGCTGGACCTGGTCCGATCCGAACAGCAGGCTCAGCATCACATACCAGCCGCCCGAGATGCACGGCACCATGATCCCGGTGGCGACGAACAGCCAGGCCGGTGCGTGGGCCGGGAAGATCGAGCTGAACACGCTCGTCCAAAAGGCGCCGGCCTTCGGGTTGGTGAGGTTGGTGAGCAGGCCCGAGCGGAAGGCACCAAGGCCCGTCGTGGGCACGCTGATCAGCCGTTTCGGCGTATCTCCCGCCGCCCGCGCGCTCAATAGCAGGCGGATGCCGAACCAGATCAGGTAAGCCGCGCCCGCCAGCCGGATCGCGGTGTGGATCCAGGCGACATGCTCGAGCAACGCCGCGACGCCGGCCATCGCCAGCGCCGCCCAGATGGTCGATCCGGCCGCAATGCCCGCGCCCGCGAAAAGACCCAGCCGCCCGCGCCCCGACAAAGCCAGCTGGCTCACCAGCAGGAAGTTCGGGCCAGGGCTTACGACCGCGATCCAGTAGACGCCGGCAATCAATAGCAGGGTCGAAAGCGCGCCCATCTCATGATCCCATCTGCGTCAACACGAACGCAAAGGCCTCGGCGCGTTCATGCAGCGCCGCGAACCGGCCCGATTTGCCGCCATGCCCCGCACCCATGTTGATCTTCAGCAGCAGCAGATTGTCGTCGGTCTTGGTCGCCCGCAATCGTGCCGCCCATTTGGCGGGTTCCCAGTAGGTGACGCGTGGATCGTTGAGGCCGCCGGTGATCAGCATCGGCGGATAGGCCTTGGCTGCGACATTGTCGTAGGGGCTGTAGGAGCGGATCAGCTCGAATGCCGCCTTGTCGGTGATCGGATTGCCCCATTCGGGCCATTCTCCCGGGGTCAGCGGCAAATCGGCGTCGAGCATCGTGTTGAGCACGTCGACGAAGGGCACGTCGGCCACCACCGCGCCCCACAGTTCGGGATCGGTGTTGGCGACCACGCCCATCAGTTCGCCGCCTGCTGATCCGCCGTTGATCGCGATCCCGCCGGCGCTACAGAAGCCCGCCGCGATCAGCCCTTTGGCGGCATCGCTGAAATCGTGGAACGTGTTCCAACGCGCCTCAGTCTTGCCCTGCAGATACCAGTCGTAGCCGAGATCGTCGCCGCCGCGGATATGCGCGATCGCATAGGCCCAGCCGCGATCGAGCAGGCTCAGCCGGCCGGTCGAGAAGCTCGGCGGGATGGCATGGCCATAGGCGCCATAGGCATAGAGGAAGAGCTTGCCCGATCCGTCGCGCGGGAAGCCCTTCGGATAGACCACCGACACCGGCATCTGCGCGCCGTCGCGCGTGGCGACGGTCAGCCGCTCGGTCGCGTATTTCGACGGATCGTAGCCCGACGGGATTTCCTGCACCTTGAGCGGGGTCAGTGCGAGGCTGTCGGGATCGCAATCATAGACGGTGAGCGGGGTCACCATCGACGAATAGGTCAGGCGATAGGCGGCCGGGGCGAATTCGGGATTGTGCGACGCGCCGGCGCTGTAGCTCGCTTCGGGAAAGGCGACCTGCCGCTCGGTCCCGTCCCAGCTGCGCAGGATGATCTGGTCGAGACCATCGACGCGGGCGGCGATCATCAGGTGCCGGTCGAAGGCGACGATGCCGGTGAGGTAGGTTCGGTCCGACCCCGCGACGACGTCCTCCCACACGCCGGGCGTGGCCGGATCGGCCCGGGCGATGCGGAAGTTCACATGTGTGTCGTTGGTGAGGATCCAGAGCGATCCATGCGCCAATTCGACCGAATATTGACGCTTCACCTGACGTTCGCTCACCAGCACCGGCGGAGCCGAGGGATCGGCGGCAGGAATGATCCTGATCTCGCTCGTCTGGTTGTCGCCGGTGGCGACGATCAGCCACGCGCGATCATGCGTTGCGCCGACCGCGACGCGGAAGCCTTCGTCGGCCTCCTCGTAAAGCTGGCTATCGGTGGCCGGCTCCGTGCCGAGCCGGTGGAGCAAGGCACGGTAGCTGCGCCAATTGTCGTTGACCTCGGTGTAGAGCAACGCGTCCGATCCGGCGCTCCACGCCACGCCGCCGTTGATGACCGTGCTGACCGTTTCGACATCCGCGCCGGTGGCGAGATCGCGGATGCGCAAGGTGAAGCGCTCGGCCCCACTTTCGTCCGCCGCCCAGGCGAGTAGCCGCCCGTTGGGGCTGACGGTCAGCGCGCCGAGCCGGAAATACTCCTTGCCCTCGGCTTCCTTGGGCTCGTCGAGGATCAACTGATCCTCGCCGCCTGCGACCGGGCGGCGCCACCAGCGCGGATATTGGCCGCCGGTCTCATAGGCCCACCAATAGAGGTAATCGCCTTCCTTCTGCGGGACCGAAGCATCGTCCTGCTTGAGGCGGCCCTTCATCTCTTCGAAGATCGCATCGATCAACGTCTCGTGCGGCGCCATCGCCGCTTCGAAATAGGCATTCTCCTCGCGCAGGTAGCCCAGCACATCCTCGTCGCTGACGTTGGGGTAGGCCGGGTCCTTCAGCCACGCCCACGGATCGTCGATCGTGATGCCATGGTGGCTGGATTGATGCGGACGGGTGGCGGCTTTGGGGGGGGCGGAAGCGTCATGCCGGCATCTGTGGGGATGCGGACGGGCAGCCGCAAGCGTTCAATCGGGCTCGAACGCCGCGAGGATCGGGCAGGGGCCGCCTCGTTCGTGTGCGCAATCGTCCGCCAGCCGGGCGAGCGCAGCGCGCGCTTGCCGGAGTTCGGCGATCTGCTGGTCGAGCGCCGCAATGCGCCCGGCCGCCAGATTGCGGGCGCGCGCCCGATCCTCGCTCGCATCGAGCGCGAGCAATTCCCTGATCTCGTCGAGCGTGAAGCCCGCCGTCTGCGCCGATCGGATGAAGCGCAACCGGCGCACGTCCCCCGCACCGTAATGGCGCACGCCGCCGGTGAGCCCGGTCCGCGGCCGTTCGGGCAAATCGATCAGGCCGCGCCGCTGATAGTAGCGGATCGTCTCCACCCCGACGCCGCCCTCCGCCGCCAGCTTCGCAATCGTCAGCGCCATGTCTTGACTCCGTACCATGGTACGGAATCCATATGGGTGGCGACTGCTCCGCCACAAGGATATGCCGATGTCGCCCGCACCCGAAAAGACCGCCATCTTATATCGGATGGTGTTGCCAGATCACCTGTGCCCATCGGGGCTGAAGGCGCGCAGCCTGCTTCGCCGCAGCGGTTATGCGATCGACGATCATCCGCTCACGACGCGCGCCGAGACCGATGCGTTCAAGGCCGATCAGGGCGTCGCGACGACGCCGCAGATCTTTATCGAAGGCAAGCGTATCGGCGGATACACCGATCTGCGCCGCTTCCTCGGCAAGCCGGTGCCGGACGCGACGACGACCAGCTATCGGCCCGTCCTCGTCGTGTTCGTGATCGCCGGCCTCATGGCGCTGGCCGCGAGTCTTGCGGCCCATGGCACGATGCTGACGGGGCAGGCGCTCGTCTGGGCCATCACCTTCGCCATGTGCCTGCTTGCGATGCTCAAGCTGCAGGATGTCGAACGCTTCTCGACCATGTTCCTGAATTACGATCTGCTCGCGCGCCGCTTCGTGCCCTATGCGTATATCTATCCGTTTGCGGAGGCCGCGGCCGGCCTGCTGATGATCGCCGGCCTGCTCCACTGGCTCGCGATCGGGATCGCGCTGGCGATCGGAACGATCGGCGCGATCTCGGTGATCAAGGCCGTCTATATCGACAAGCGCTCGCTCAAATGCGCCTGCGTCGGCGGCAGCACCAACGTGCCGCTCGGCTTCGTCTCGCTCACCGAAAATCTGGCGATGGTCGCGATGGGATTATGGATGGTCGCCCATTGATCGCCGATCGGCTTGTTGCCGCCTGATGATCGCTGCCGCATAACCGCCTCATGTCGAAAGACCAATTCGCGGCGAATATCGCGGCAGAGGGCGACAGCGACGGCATTCGCGCCATCCTCGAAGACGTGTGCCGGATCACCCAGATGGGTTTCGCCGCGGTCGCGCGGGTGACGGATACGCGCTGGATTGCCGCCCAGGTGCTCGACAAGATCGAATTCGGGCTCAATCCCGGCGATGAACTCGAGCTCAAGACCACGATCTGCGATGAAATCCGTCAGGCTGGACAGACGATCGTGATCGATTACGTCGCGGGTGATCCCAATTGGCGGACGCATCACACGCCGGCTCTGTACGGCTTCGAAAGCTATGTCTCGATCCCGCTCTTCCTCGACGACGGCAGCTTCTACGGCACGTTATGCGCGATCGATCCGCATCCGCGTGCACTGAGCTCGCCGGCTACGGTCGGTGCACTCGAAAGGATGGCGAAGCGGGTTGCGGCGATCCTATCTACTGCAAGTAATTGAGCTTCGGATACCATTACGGATCGCGCCCGCGTAGCGTCATGTAGAGCGGAGCCCCCTCGACACCGCATCCGGGCGCGGGCTCGGCGGGGCTTCCCAATCGGCATGGCTTCTGCCAGCGTTCGATCCATGCCGACGATCCCCGTGCAGCTGTCGCGCCATCGTCACTCCCTTTCCCGTTCGCCGAAAGGCTGACCCATGTCCACTTACGCCGACCGTCTCGCCGCCTTGCGCGAGGAGCTTGCCCGCCGTCGCCTCGACGGTTTCGTCGTGCCTCTGACCGACGAGCACATGTCCGAATATGTCGGGGCCTACGCCCAGCGACTGGCGTGGCTGACCGGTTTCCAGGGTTCGGCCGGCACCGCGGCGGTGCTGCCGTCCGAAGCGGCGATCTTCGTCGACGGGCGCTACACGATCCAGGTGCGCGAGCAGGTCTCGCCCGACCAGTGGAGCTACCAATCGGTGCCGCAGACCAGCGTTGCCGAATGGCTCGCCGCGACCGCGCCTGACGGCGCGCGCATCGGCTACGATCCCTGGCTCCACACCAAGCAGTGGGTGCAGGCTGCGTCGAGGGCGCTCAAGGAGAAGGGCGCGACCCTCGTCGCGGTCGATACCAACCCGATCGATGCGGTCTGGCCCGACAAGCCCTTGCCGTCGGCCGCGCGCCTGATCGTCCAGCCCGACGCGCTTGCCGGGCGCTCGTCGGCGCAGAAGCGCGCGGAGATGGCCGATTGGCTGGCCGAGAAGAAGGCCGATGCCGCCGTCCTGTCCGCGCTCGATTCGATCGCCTGGACGTTCAACGTGCGTGGCGCCGATGTGGACCGTACTCCCGTCGCGCTCGCTTATGCGATCGTGAATGCCGACGGCACCGCCGATCTCTTTACCGCGCCCGAGAAGGTATCGGACGAGGTGCGCCAGCATCTCGGCAATGCGGTCCGTCTCCACCCGCGCGAGGCATTTGCCGGTCATCTGGCGGGTCTGGGCGGCAAGCGTGTCGCGGCCGATCCCGAACGGGCGGTTGCCGCGATTTTCGGCGCGCTCGAGGGCGCAGGGGCCACGGTGCTCGAACTGCGCGATCCGGCCGTTCTGCCCAAGGCGATCAAGAACGAGGCCGAGATTGGCGGCCACCGCGCGGCGCAGGCGCGCGACGGTGCGGCCCTGTGCCGTTTTCTCCACTGGCTCTCGATCGAAGCGCCCAAAGGCCACCTCACCGAATTGTCGGCCGCCGCCAAATTGAAAGAGTTTCGCGACGCGACCCACCAGCTCAAGGATTTGAGCTTCGATACGATCTCGGCCGCCGGGCCGCATGCCGCGCTTCCGCATTATCGCGTCGATGAATCGAGCGATCTGCCGCTCGCGATCGACAGCATCTATCTGGTCGATTCGGGTGGTCAGTATCAGGACGGCACCACCGACGTGACCCGCACCGTGATCGTCGGGACCCCGACTGCGGAGATGAAGGACCGCTTCACGCGCGTGCTGAAGGGCCATATCGCGATCGCCACCGCGCTCTTCCCGGCGGGCACGCGCGGATCGCAGCTCAATTCGTTCGCGCGCGCGCCTTTGTGGCGGGCGGGGCTCGATTACGCGCATGGCACCGGCCACGGTGTCGGCAGCTTCCTGTCGGTGCACGAAGGGCCCCAGCGCATCTCGCCCGCTGGCTCGGCCCAGGCGGGCGGCGACGAGCCGCTCAGGGCGGGTATGATCCTTTCGAACGAGCCGGGTTATTACAAAGCCGGCGAGTACGGCATCCGCATCGAGAATCTCGTGCTGGTCGAGCGGCGCGAGGTGGCGGGGGCGGAGAAGCCGGTGCTGGGGTTCGAGACACTGACCTTCGCGCCGATCGACCGGCGGCTGATCGATCCGTCCCTGCTATCGGCCGATGAGCGCGTCTGGCTCGATTCGTATCATGCCGATGTGGCCGATATCATCGGGCCGCTGCTGGAAGGCGAGGCGGCAGAGTGGCTCAGGGCTGAGACCGCGCCGCTTTAGGGGAAGAAGAATTTCGATCGTCACCCTGCTCGAGGCCGGAGCGACGAAGAACATCAGGTCGCGTCGTGCTGCGCGATCCAGCTTTCCAGCACCGGCGCAACCTGCTCGCGCCAGCGGCGGCCGTTGAAGATGCCGTAATGGCCGACCGATTTGGCCATATAATAGTGCTTGAGCGTATCGGGCAGGTTGGGCGTGATCTTGAGCGCTGCCCTGGTCTGGCCGATGCCCGAAATGTCGTCGCGTTCGCCCTCGATCGCGAGGATGGCGATATCGGTGATCGTTGCCGGATCGACCGGACGCCCGCGATGCTTCATCTCGCCCTTGGGCAGCAGATGGCGCTGGAAGACGACATCGATCGTCTGCAGATAGAATTCGGCGGTCATATCGCAGACCGAGCGATATTCGTTGTAGAACGCCTTGGTCGCCTCGGCGCTTTCCTGATCGCCTTCGACCAGATGGCGGAACATCTGCCAATGGCTGACCAGATGATTGCCCCAGTTCATCGCCATGAAGCCGGTGAGCTGGAGGAAGCCCGGATAGACCCGTCGTCCTGCTCCGGGATGATAGAAGGGCACGGTCGCGATCACGTTATGCTCGAACCAGCTGTAAGGCCGCTGGGTCGCAGTGGTGTTGACCGCGGTCGGCGCCTCGCGCGTGTCGACCGGACCGCCCATCATCGTGAGCGTGCGCGGGCGCGCGGGGTTTTTGTCGGTCGACATGATGCAGGCGGCGGCAAAAGCCGGCACCGCCGGCTGGCATACCGCCAGCACATGCGCACCGGGGCCGATATGCTCGAGGAAGCCGATCAGATAGTCGATATAATCGTCAAGATCGAACCTGCCGGCCGCCAGCGGCACCAGCCGCACGTCGGCCCAATCGGTGATCCAGATATCGTGGCTGGGGAGAAGCCGTTTGACCGTGCCGCGCAGCAAGGTGGCATAGTGGCCCGACATCGGTGCCACGATCAGCAGGCGCGGCTGGCCGGCAGGCGCATCCGGCCTGGTGAAGTGGATGAGTTGGCCGAACGGCTTGTGCGCCTCGATCACCTCTTCGACCGCAACCTTCTTGCCGTCGATCGTGGTGAAGGGCAGATCGAAGCTCGGTTTACCATGCAGGGCTGACGCATGTGCGAACACGTCGAGCCCCGATGCCATCATATTGCCGAAGCCGGTTTGGGCGAACGGATTGGCCGGGCTGCTCATCCATTCGGAGCCGAGGTTGGCCCAGGCGCTCGCGCCCGCCAGCAGACTCCGCTGCATCTCATAGGCTTCGTACAACACTAAAGAATGCCTCCGCTCCGCCGGGCCTAGATGGCCCTTCCGGCGCCGCAATGCAACAAACGACCCTGCGGCGTTCGATTGAGCGAAGCCGGCGCGGCTGCTAGGGCCACGTCATGGCCAGCCGTCCCGTCAAACCACCCGTCGATCCCGCCGATCGAAAGAAGCTCGGCGAACTCCGCCTTATCTGGGGGATGGCGGCGCGCTATCCCGCGCATATTGCCGGCGCTATCCTGGCCCTGATCGTGGCCTCCTCGGCGACGCTCGCAATTCCCTATGGATTCAAGCGCGTTATCGATCGCGGCTTCATCGCTGGCGGCGGATCGGCCGCCAGCGTGGGCAGCAGCTTCCGCTACCTGCTGATGATCGTGGTCGTGCTCGCGCTGGCGACCGCATGTCGTTTCTACTTCGTCTCGTGGCTCGGCGAACGTGTCGTGGCGGATCTGCGCCGCAAGGTGCACGGCAACCTTCTCACGCTCGCCCCCCGCTTCTTCGAGGAAAATCGCCCCTCGGAAATCGCCTCGCAACTCACGTCCGACACGGCAATCGTCGAGCAGGTGGTGGGATCGACCGTGTCGATCGCGCTGCGCAACGTCTTCACCGGCATCGGCGGGATCATCTATCTCTTCGCTTTGTCACCCAAGCTGGCGGGATCGCTGTTGCTGGCGATCCCGGTGATCATCGTGCCGATCCGGTTACTGGGCGGCCGGGTGCGCAATTTTTCGCGCAGCTCGCAGGACAAGATCGCCGACATCGGCGCGATGGTGTCCGAGACGTTGGGCGCGATGAAGATCGTTCAGGCCTTCAATCAGGAGAAGCGCGAGGCCGATCGCTTCGGGGGCGCGGTCGAGGCGGCATTCGGGGTCGCGCGGCGGCGCATCACCGTGCGCGCCTGCATGACCGCGATCGTCATCGGCCTTATCTTCGGTTCGATCACCCTCGTCCTGTGGGAGGGCGCGACCGATGTCGCCCAGGGCCGGATCAGCGGCGGATCGATCGCCGCCTTCGTGCTGACCGGGGGCTTCGTCGCGGGCGCATTCGGCGCGCTGGCCGAAGTCTATGGTGATCTGTTGCGGGGAGCCGGCGCGGCCAGCCGTCTCGGCGAATTGCTACGTGAGAAACCCGAGATCGCAGCGCCGCCCAAGCCGCAGACCCTGCCGGTGCCCCCGCGTGGTAGCCTGGCCTTCGATCACGTCGAATTCCGCTATCCGACCCGTCCGGAGGTGGCCGCGCTCAACGACTTCACCCTGACGATCGAGCCTGGTGAGCGGGTGGCGGTGGTGGGGCCATCGGGCGCGGGCAAATCGACCCTGTTCCAGCTCGCCCAGCGTTTCTACGATCCCAATGGTGGCACTGTCCGGATGGACGGTATCGCACTGACCCAGGCCGATCCGCACGCGATCCGCGCGCGGATCGCGGTGGTGCCGCAGGAGACGGTGATCTTCGGCGCGTCGGCGCGCGACAATCTGCGCTACGGCCGCTGGGAGGCCGACGATGCGGCTCTGTGGGCGGCGGCCGAGGCAGCCAATGCCGCGGGCTTCCTGCAGGCGCTGCCCGACGGACTGGACACGTTCATGGGCGAAGGCGGGGCGCGCCTGTCGGGCGGGCAGCGGCAGCGCATGGCCATCGCGCGTGCGATCCTGCGCGACGCGCCCCTGCTGCTGCTCGACGAGGCGACCTCCGCGCTCGATGCCGAGAGCGAGCGGCTGGTCCAGAACGCGCTCGAGCGGCTGATGCAGGACCGTACCACGATCGTCATCGCCCATCGCCTTGCCACCGTGCGTGCGGCCGACCGCATCATCGTGATGGATCAGGGCCGCATCGTCGAGCAGGGCCGCCACGATCAATTGCTCGCCGCCAACGGCCTCTATGCGCGGCTGGCCCGGCTCCAGTTCGAAAGCCAGGCGGCCTGACGGAACCCCAAGCCCCGATCGGCGTAGGGCAGGCTGACTGATCGTTACGGCTACGGGAGTTTGCACGATGAACCTGCGAATGGGCGCTTTCTGGACGGGCTTCGCAATCTCCGCTCTGGTTGCGCCATCGGCTTGGGCCCAAGACAACGGTTCGGGCGAGCAACAGAGCCGGCTCCAGAAGACCGAGCATACGGCGGGCAGCATCGCCGTTCAGCCGCTCCGCGATATCAACGCCAAGAAGACCGTGATCCCGCCTGTCCTGCAGAGCGCGATCGCGGCACCGTATAGCCCGGCCGGGGCGGCCAATTGTGCCCAGATCCAGGCCGGCCTGCGCGCACTCAACGCGGTGCTCGGGCCCGATTTCGGCACGGGCACCGCGCATAACGAGGATCGCGCCAGCCAACTCGCCGCGGAAGGCGGCAAGACCGTCGTCAATTCGCTCATCCCGTTCCGCGGGCTGGTGCGCGAAGTATCGGGCGCGGCGCCCGCCGAACGGCGGCTCAACGCCGCGATGGATGGCGGCTACGCCCGACGTGGCTTCCTGCGCGGTGTGGCGCTCGCAAAGAATTGCAAGCTTCGGTGAGTTAGACGCGGCATCCAACCTTCGACCGCCGCGTTGGCCTCCCCGACAAGCCAACCCGCAGCGAGAGGTGACAGGATGCCGCAGGAAAACCGCGCCCGGCAACTATTCAAGCCGGAGTTCCGCTTCGGCCTCGGCGGCGTGCCCTTGGGGAACGAATTCAACAAGATTCTCGATCGGGACGCCGAGGCGACGCTGGCAGCGGCATGGAACGTCGGCGTCCGCTATTTCGATGTCGCGCCGTGGTACGGCTTCGGGCTGTCGGAGCGGCGCTTCGGCCATTTTCTGCACAATCAGCGGCGCGAGGACTATCTGCTCTCGTCGAAGGTCGGCAAGCTGTTCAGGGCCTCGAAAAACAACCGGCATGCCGAGATTTTTCCGCTCTCGGATTCGCCGAACGACGTCATCTTCGATTACACCGCCGACGGCGTGCGGCGCTCGATCGAGGACAGCCTCCAGCGGCTGGGCGTGGACAGTCTCGACATCGCCTTCGTCCACGATCTGTCGCCCGATTTCGCCTATTTCCCGACCTCGTGGGAGGAGCAATTCCGCATCGCCGAACGCGGTGCCTTCCCTGCTCTGTCGCGGATGCGCGAGGAGGGGATCATCAAGGCGTGGGGCATCGGCGTGAACTGCCCGCAGCCGATTTTGCGCGCGATCGAGGTCGCCGATCCGGACGTGTGCCTGTGCGCCTCGCAATATTCGCTGATCGACCATGCTTACGCGGTCAACGACCTGTTTCCGAAGGTGCACGAGAAGAATGTATCACTGGTGATCGGATCGGCGCTCAACGCCGGCTTCATCTCCGGCAGCGCGCGTTACAATTACGGGCAGGAGAATTACCGGATCCCGCCGGCCTTCATCGCGAAGCGCAAGAAGCTAAGAGATGTTGCCGATGCCCATGGGGTCGATCTGCGCACGGCTGCGCTGCAATTTTCGGCCGCGCCCGATGTCGCGGTCGCTCTCGTCGTCGGTGCGGGCAGCGCCGAGCAGGCCGTGCAGAATTACAACGCGATGCAGGCCAGGATCCCGGCTGGTTTCTGGCAGGAGTTGAAGGAGCAGGGTCTGATCGAGCAATCCGCGGCGGTGCCGGGCTGATCTTGGTTCAGCGGAGTTCGACTATGCGCGTGCGGAACCCATCCGCCAGTTCATCCTCGGCTAGCTCGCCTGACGCTTGCGCAAGAAATGCGACGACTTGCCCACCGCCATGTTCGATCAACTGCTCGCGATGGGTCTCCATCGCGACCGCCCTCGCGATCCAGACCCAGTCCGACATAGGTTGCTACTTGGCCAGTTCACGAGCTTGAGCAAAAGGAGTTTGAGGGCCGCTTTCATACAGGCGTTATAACCCGCAGGCTGCCGATGTTCAGAGAGCGCCCAGCTTCCCCCACTCTCAGAGGAGGGGAAGCTGGGTTGGCTTACGCTTTCGCGATCGCCTTGGCCCGACCGCCCTTGCCCTTCTTGGCCTTGGGCGGGGCCGGCGTGACCTCGAATGCGAGCGCGCCGTCCTTGAGGTGGACCTTGACCTCGCCGCCGTGGACCAGTTTGCCGAACAGCAGTTCCTCGGCGAGCGGCTGCTTGACCTTCTCCTGGATCAGGCGGCCCATCGGCCGTGCGCCATAGAGCTTGTCATAGCCCTTCTCGGTCAGCCACGCCTTCGCATCGTCATCCAGGCTGATATGCACCTCGCGATCGGCGAGCTGCAGTTCGAGCTGGAGGATGAACTTCTCGACGACGCGCGCGATCACCGGGGTCGGCAAATAACCGAACGGCACGATCGCATCGAGGCGGTTGCGGAATTCCGGCGTGAACATCTTCTTGACCGCTTCCTCGTCCTCGCCCTCGCGGGTGAGGTTGCCGAAGCCCAGGCTTTCGCGCGCCATATCGGACGCGCCGGCATTGGTGGTCATGATCAGGATCACGTTGCGGAAATCGACCGTCTTGCCGTGGTGGTCGGTCAGCTTGCCGTTGTCCATCACCTGCAACAGGATGTTGAACAGATCCGGATGCGCCTTCTCGATCTCGTCGAGCAGAAGCACGCAATGCGGCTGCTGATCGACCGCATCGGTGAGCAGGCCGCCCTGATCGTAGCCGACATAGCCCGGGGGCGCGCCGATCAGCCGGCTGACCGAATGGCGCTCCATATATTCGGACATGTCGAACCGCTGGAGCGGGATGCCCATGATCGCCGCCAGCTGGCGCGCCACCTCGGTCTTGCCGACGCCGGTGGGGCCGGAGAAGAGATAGTTGCCGATCGGCTTGTCGGGATCGCGCAGGCCGGCCCGGCTGAGCTTGATCGCCGACGACAATATCTCGATCGCCGCATCCTGCCCGAACACGACCCGCTTGAGATCGGTGTTGAGGGTGGCGAGCGCCTTGGTATCGTCGGTCGAGACCGACTTGGGCGGGATGCGCGCCATCGTGGCGATAACGGCCTCGATCTCCTTGGTGGTGATCGTCTTCTTCCGCTTCTGGATCGGCACCAGCATCTGCATCGCGCCGACCTCGTCGATCACGTCGATCGCCTTGTCGGGCAATTTACGGTCGTTGATGTAGCGCGCCGACAGCTCGACCGCGGACTTGATCGCATCGGGCGTATATTTGACGCTGTGATGCTGCTCGAACGCCGAGCGCAGCCCGGTGATGATCTTGATCGTGTCCTCGATCGTCGGCTCGTTGACGTCGATCTTCTGGAAGCGCCGGAGCAGGGCCCGGTCCTTCTCGAAGTGATTGCGGAACTCCTTGTAGGTGGTCGAACCGATGCAACGGATCGTGCCGCCCGAAAGAGCCGGCTTCAGCAGGTTGGACGCATCCATCGCCCCGCCGCTGGTGGCGCCGGCGCCGATCACGGTGTGGATCTCGTCGATGAACAGAACCGCGTGCGGCAGCTTCTCGAGCTCGTTGACGACCTGCTTCAGTCGCTCCTCGAAGTCGCCGCGATAGCGCGTGCCGGCAAGCAAGGAGCCCATGTCGAGCGAATAGATCACCGCGGGCAGCAGCACCTCGGGCACATCGCCCTCGATGATCTTGCGCGCGAGGCCTTCGGCGATGGCGGTCTTGCCCACGCCGGGATCGCCCACATAGAGCGGGTTGTTCTTGGAGCGGCGGCACAGGATCTGTACGGTACGATCGACTTCGGGGCCACGGCCGATCAGCGGGTCGACGCGGCCGTCCTTGGCCTTCTCGTTCAGGTTGACGCAGAATTGCTTGAGCGCGCTCTCGCCTTTCTTGCCACCCTCGGACTTCTGCTGCTTGTCTTCGTCCGAGCCCTTCACCTCACGTGCCTCCGTTGGCTGGCCGGCCTTGCCGACCCCATGGCTGATAAAGCTCACCGCATCCAAGCGGCTCATATCCTGCTGCTGCAGGAAATAGACGGCATAGCTCTCGCGCTCCGAGAAGAGCGCGACCAGCACGTTGGCGCCGGTCACCTCCTCGCGGCCCGAGGACTGGACGTGAAGGATCGCGCGCTGGACGACGCGCTGGAAGCCGCTGGTGGGCGACGGATCGTTGCCGCTCTCGGTCTTGAGCGCATCGAGCTCGTTATCGAGATAGGTCGTCACCGCATCCTTGAGCTCGCCCAGATCGACGCCGCATGCCTGCATCACCTTGTTGGCATGTTCGTCATCGACCAGCGCGAGCAGCAGATGCTCGAGCGTCGCATATTCGTGGTGGCGCGATGAGGCTGCGCTCAACGCATTGTGAAGAGTCTGTTCGAGCTCTCGGGCGAAGGAAGGCATGGTCTAAAACACTCCTCGCAAAAGCGGCGCACAAGCCACCTTGCTGTCACCAATGTCGGAACGGATAAGCCGCGTATCAAGCACCTGCCGTTCGGCGGGGTTGGAGGCGGCCGCGGCGTTCACCGTTTGAAGAGGCTCTCGGCAGTGGTGCGGTGGTTGGTCGCGAACTGGATCCTGGCCCTGGCGCGGGCGATTTCCGCCTCCAGCGTGGCGATGCGGGCATTCAGCTCATCGACCGACAGGCGATCGATATCCTGCTTCATCAGAAGCACCAGCGGGTCGCCGGGCGCTTTCGGGAGCAGGTCGTCCAGATCCATGGACCGATCGTTGACCCTCGCAGCCCGGCTGTCAATAAAGCCCGCGACAAACCGCTTGGTTCATTACGCAAGGCTCCCCTTATGCTCCCCGAGACGATGATCGCGATCGACCCTGCCACGCCGGGCGGACCTGAGGTGCTGGTGCCGGTCGAGCGGCCGGTGCCCGTGCCGGGTCGGGGCGAATTGCTGATTCGCGTCGCGGCGGCCGGGGTGAACCGGCCCGATGTGATGCAGCGCCAAGGCCGCTACCCACCCCCGCCGGGCGCACCCTCGATCCCGGGCCTGGAGGTGGCGGGCGAGGTCGTGGCGTTGGGAGAAGGCGCCGATTCCCGTCTGATGGGCCGGGCCGTGATGGCCCTGGTGGCCGGCGGGGGCTATGCCGAATATTGCGTGGCGCCATCGGGCCAATGCCTTGCGGTGCCGCCGGCCCTGTCGATGGTCGAGGCTGCGGCCTTGCCCGAAACGCTCTTCACCGTCTGGTCGAACCTGTTCGAGCGCGGCCGCGCGAGCGTGGGTGAGACGGTGCTGGTCCATGGCGGAACCAGCGGGATCGGTACGGTCGCGATCATGCTCGGCAAACTGTTCGGCCTCACCGTGATCGTCACCGCCGGCAGCGCCGCCAAATGTGCCCGCGCGCTGGAAATCGGCGCCGATCACGCGATCGACTACAAGACGACCGACTTCGTCGAGGCGGTCAAGGCGATCGCACCCGAAGGCGTCAACATCGTGCTCGATATGGTCGGCGGCGATTATATCGCGCGCAACCTCGCCTGCCTTGCCGAGGAAGGCCGCCACCTTTCGATCGCGGTCCAGCGTGGCACCAAGGCCGAGGTTCCGATCCACCTGGTGATGATGAAGCGCCTGACGCTGACCGGCTCGACCCTTCGCGCCCGCTCCGTCGCGTTCAAGACCGAGTTGCGCGACACCCTGTCCCGCGCGGTTTGGCCGTTGCTGTCGGCCGGCCGGCTCAAGCCAGTGATCGACGCCACTTTCCCGCTCGCCGAGGCGGCCGGGGCGCATGCGCGGCTTGATTCGGGCGAGCATGTCGGGAAGGTCGTGCTGACGGTGGCGTGAGTCGCGCACTCCACAGGTTCGCAGCAATTTGATCACCGCATATCGCATCCGACGGAACCAAGACGCCGTAGCATGATTGCTGTGGCGGGCTTGTTCCCGTGCGGATGGTAAATGGTAGCTTCAGTACAATCGGTCGATCCGATCTCCCTTTCGCTGCCGAGCGGGCTGGGCGCCGTGCAAGGGGACATGGACGCGATCCTGGTCCGCATTCCTGCCACGCCCATGGCTCCACGCGGGCCGCTGCGCCCATCGATCCGTCATTCTCGCCGTTGGGCGATCGCCGTAACCGCAGTGCTGCTGGCCTGCGCGGGGGTGTTCGCCGAGCGCTTGTCCGATCCGGTCGCGGCGCCGTTACCCGCGAAGGTCGCGCCGGCCGCCGAACGCCCCGTACCTGTGGACGTGCGTTTTCCAGCTTCCCCGGTGGGGGCGCCGGCGAGCGTCGCCCGCGCGAAAATCGAACCCGCGGCGAGGCCGGTAACCCGCTTTGCCGCTGTTGCTGCGCATCGCCGGAGCCACAGTGATCGCGCGTTCGCCCGGGGCGAGCACAAACCCACCAAGGGCTGTCGCGGGAGCGAGGCATGGTGCCTGCGTGATCAGGTGCGGGCGGCCGATCTCGCCTTGCGCGATGCGTATGCCGATGCCGAAGATGCGGGCGTGCGCTATGCCACGATGGCGGCGGTGCGAAGCGACTGGCGACAGCTGCGCCGGCTTTCCGATGACGATCCGCGCGCGCTGATCCGGGGTTACGACATGCTGGCACGGCAGCTCCGCGCGGAGGTAGGCCTGTGAACGGTGCGACGGCCGCCAGTCTCGACCACGGTGACGGGCCGCGTCGGCACAAGACCGCGGCGCGGGTGGACGGCAACCTCGTCTATGCGATCGGCGACATCCATGGCCGCTACGATCTTTTCCGGGCGATGATGGCGCGTATCGCCGACGATGCTGCCGGGCGTATGGGTACGCGCCGCCCCATCCTGGTGACCTGCGGCGACTATATCGATCGCGGGCCGCAATCGGCCGAGGTGCTGGCTGCGCTTGATCATATCCGGCGCAGCTCGCGCATCGATCTGCGCCCGCTGCTGGGCAATCACGAGCAGTCGCTGCTCGATTTCCTGTCAGCCCCGCGGGGCGCCGGCGCCTGGCTTGAATTTGGCGGCGCGGCAACGTTACGATCCTATGGGGTGCTGCCCCCCGCAGACCGGTCCGACCCGGCTTGCATGGAGCGGGCGCGCGACGATCTGCTTGCCCGCATGCCTGTCGCGCATCTGCAATTGCTTCAGAGCCTTCAGGCGATGGCCGTGATCGGCGATTATGCCTTCGTTCATGCCGGCATCCGGCCAAACGTGCCGCTGAGCCGCCAGCGCACGGCAGATCTGCTGTGGATTCGTGCCGGTTTCCTCGATCATACCGGGATGTTCGAGAAGAGGGTCGTCCATGGCCATAGCTGGATCGATCGCCATCCGGAGATTTTCGACAACCGGCTGGGGCTGGACACGGGCGCTTATGAGACGGGTATCCTGAGCGCAGCACGGATCGAGGACAATGCCGTGGAGATTTTGCAGGTGTCTGTCTGAGCGTCGCGCGATGAATCCCAACTCGGACGCGATTTGACTTCGCCGGCAAAGCCTTCGCATCCTGGTGGCTCAAGCCAGCCCGGAGCCCCCATGAAGCGCCGCTTAGCCCTCCTTGTTGCCAGCCTCCTCGCAACCGGCGCCGTCGCGGCCGCGCCCGAACCATTGTTCCCGCCGTCCGGCACCGATCGTCCGGTCCGATATGTCGAGCCCGATGCCGGCTACGATTATATCAAGCGCAAGGTCGAGATCCCGATGCGCGACGGGGTCAAGCTCCACACCGTCATCGTCATTCCGAAGGGCGCGAAGGGCGCGCCCATCCTGCTGACGCGCACGCCCTACGACGCCGATGGCCGCGCCGAACGCACCAAGAGCGGATCGATGCTCGCGATCCTGTCGCAAGGCGACGAACTGTTCGTGCAGGCGGGCTATATCCGGGTCTTCCAGGACATTCGCGGCCAGCACGGTTCCGAGGGCGGCTATGTCATGACCCTGCCGCCGCGTGGGCCGCTCAACCCGCAGACGGTCGACAATACCACCGACGCCTGGGACACGATCGATTGGCTGGTGAAGAATCTACCCGAATCGAACGGCAAGGTCGGCATGATCGGCTCCTCGTACGAGGGGCATACGGTGGTGATGGCGTTGCTCGATCCGCACCCTGCGCTCAAGGTGGCCGCGCCGCAGAGCCCGATGGTCGATGGCTGGATGGGCGACGACTGGTTCCATTACGGCGCATGGCGCAATCCCGGCTTCGGCTATTTCGTCGGGCAGGAAATGGCGAAGGGCGCGCGTGGCAGCCTGATCCTCTCCAACGCCGATCAATATGACTCCTATCTGCGCGCCGGATCGGCCGGCGATTTCGCCAAGGCGCACGGGATCGACCAGTTCGGCATGTGGCGGCGCATTGCCGAGCATCCCGCCTACGACGCATTCTGGCAGGGCCAGGCGCTCGACAAGCTGGTCGCGGCCAAGCCGTCCAACGTGCCGACGATGTGGATCCAGGGCCTGTGGGATCAGGAGGATATGTGGGGCGCGATCCACAGCTTCGAAGCGCTGAAGGCCGCCGGGCATCTCGCCAACAATTATCTCGTGATGGGGCCGTGGCGGCACAGCCAGGTCAATTACGACGGCTTCAATCTGGGGCCGTTCAAATGGGATGGCGACACCGCCACCGATTTCCGGCGCGACGTGCTGCTGCCCTTCTTCAACCAATATCTGAAGGATGGCCCTCCCGCGGCCACGCCCAGGGTCTACATCTACAATACTGGCGAGAATCATTGGGACCGCTTCGCCGACTGGCCGCTCGCCTGCCAGGCCGGCTGCGCCAAGCCGATGACCCCGCTTTATCTGGCGGGCAACTTCTCCCTTTCGTTCGATAAGCCCAAGGGTGCGGGCGGAGATTCCTACGTCGCGGATCCAATGAAGCCCGTGCCGTTCGTGCCGCGGCCGGTCGACATGCAGAATGGCGACCAGTGGAAGCCGTGGCTGGTCAGCGATCAGCGCAATGCCGCCAGCCGGCCCGACGTTCTAGTCTACGAGACCGCGCCGCTCGACAAGCCGCTGCGGATCAGCGGAGCGGCGATCGCCGATCTGTTCGCCGCGACCACCGGTACGGACGGCGATTGGGTCGTCAAGCTGATCGACGTCTATCCGGACGAGGTGCCCTCGCAGAAGGAGCTTGGCGGCTATCAGCTCGCGGTGGCGATGGACATCTTCCGTGGCCGCTATCGTACCAGCTTCGAGCATCCTGCCGCGATCCCGGCCAACAAGGTGGTCGAATATAAATTCGCGCTGCCGACGACCAACCACGTCTTCCTGCCGGGCCATCGTATCATGGTGCAGGTCCAGTCGAGCTGGTTCCCCCTCTACGACCGCAACCCCCAGACCTTCGTTTCCAACATCTTCTTCGCCAAGCCCGGGGATTATAAGAAAGCGACGATCACGGTGTCGCACGCGGCGGCGACGCCGAGCGCGGTGTGGTTGCCGCTGGTGGATGCGACGCAATAGAGCCGACGACAAGGGACGATCGAGGCACCGTACGCGACCGCACAATAAGCCGGATCCGCGCTGTCTCGTGGAGCGGTTCCGACGCCAATTCGGTTCCTCGTTGCGATGCGAAATTGCAGGCTCGGTCTAGGTATTGTCACGGCGCAGGCCTATATTCGGCCTCGGCCCGACGAGGCCTCAGATAAAAAAGACGAGAGGAACGAGTGATGCTTACCCCCCTAATGCACGCGCGCGTCTGCTTGCGATTCCCGCCGCAGGGCTTGCGCTGATGATGTTCGCCGCGTCGGTCCAGGCGGCCAACGAAGAGCCGACCGCGGTCCGCGTGCGTCATGTCGATCCGGCGCTGGGCTCGCCGCGCGAGGCCAAGGTGCTGCTCAACCGGCTCGGCGATGCGGCGATGGAGGCATGTGGTGCCTCGTCCTTCAGCGTGGCGCAGTATCGTCAGGCGGTGCGCGATTCAGCCTGCTGGCGCACGAGCATGACCGACGTGGTCCAGCGGATCGACAATCCTTATCTCACGGCAGCATTCGAGGGCCGCCACGTGCAACAGGCGCTCGCCACGCAGGGCGAGACGGCCGGGACGGGCCGCTGAGGCTCGACGCGGAGTGCCGATGGGCCGTTCCGGCCCGTCGGCGCTCGATCGGTGTACGCATCTAAGCGATGCCGCGAGCCTGTGCTTTTTGGCTCCAAATACGCTCCAAATTCTTTTTGCGGCGCACAACCAACCAGCTTCAGACCCCCCTATAATATGTGGTAAACTTCGGCGTTCGCACGTGCAGAATCGGCCGAAGTTTTCGGGGGGATGATGACGACGCATCACGACATGATCGTAATCGGCAGCGGGCCCGCCGGACGCCGCGCCGCCGTCCAGGCCGCCAAGCTCGGCCGATCGGTGCTGGTGATCGAAAACCGGTTGAGGGTCGGCGGGGTCTCGGTCCACACCGGCACGATCCCGTCGAAGACGTTGCGCGAAACGGTGCTCAACCTCTCGGGCTGGCGGGAGCGCGGTTTCTATGGCCTCGCCTACCGTGTGAAGAAGGATATCGAGGGCAAGGACCTCGGCGCGCGGCTGATGAAGACGCTCGATTACGAATGCGATGTGCTGGAGCACCAATTCGCGCGCAACGGCGTGCAGACGATGGCAGGGCAGGCCGCCTTCATCGATCAGCATACGATCGAGGTGACCGCGCCCGACGGCGATCCCACGCGCTTCACCGCCGATCGGTTCGTGATCGCGGTCGGTACCAAGCCCTATCGGCCGGCGCATATTCCGTTCGACGACCACACGATCGTCGACAGCGATACGCTCGTTACCGAAGTGCGCGTGCCTAAGAGCCTCACCGTGGTCGGTGCGGGCGTGATCGGGCTCGAATATGCGACGATCTTCTCGGCGCTCGACGTGCCGGTGACGATCATCGAGCCCAAGGCCAATTTCCTCGAATTCATCGATCGCGAGATCATCGACGAGTTCGTCCATGATCTGCGGAAGCGCGGCGTCAATTTCCGGCTCGGCTGCAAGCTCGACAGGGTCGAAAAGGACGCGTCGGGCTGGGCGGTCGCCACCCTCGACGATCAGCGCCGCATCCGCACCGAGATGCTGCTCTACGCCGCCGGCCGGGTCGGCGCGACCGCCGGCCTGGGGCTGGAGACGTGCGGGCTCCAGGCGGACAGCCGCGGCCGGCTCGCAGTCAATCCGGTGACCTTCCAGACAGACATGTCGCATATCTATGCCGCCGGCGACGTGATCGGTTTCCCCGCTCTGGCATCGACCTCGATGGAGCAGGGGCGCATCGCCGCCTGCCACGCATTCGGTGCGCCTCTCTCGCCGGCGCCGGTCTTCTTCCCCTACGGCATCTATGCGGTGCCCGAAATCTCGACCGTCGGACTGACCGAGGAAGAGGTGAAATCGAAGGGCATCCCCTACGAAGTCGGCATCGCCCGCTTCCGCGAAACGTCGCGCGGCCACATCATGGGGCTGCAATCGGGCATGATGAAGATGATCTTCGCGCTGAGCGACAAGCGCCTGCTCGGCGTCCATATCGTCGGCGAGGGCGCGACCGAGCTGATCCATATCGGGCAGGCGGTGCTCAATCTCGGTGGCACGGTCGATTACTTCGTCCAGAACACCTTCAATTTCCCGACCTTGGCCGAAGCCTACAAGATCGCGGCGCTCGACGCATGGAACCGCATGCCGGCGGCTGGGCTGGTCAGCGAACCCGCGCCTGAAGTGCCGATCGAGGGCGATTGGTCGACCGTGGTCGAGCTGCGCAAGGCCGGGTAAACCGTTCTCTCATTCCGTCACCCCAGCGAAGGCTGGGGCCTCGTGAGCGTTGAGCGCGCTCATATACTCCTGAGATCCCAGCCTTCGCTGGGATGACGAAATTGTGCTCTTGCCGCTCCGCCGTTTCCCCGCTTTGCTCTGCGCAAACAAGGAGAGGATCTATGCGGCTCTGCTATCTCATCGCGGTGTTTCTATTGGTGTGGCCCGCCACATCCCAAGTCGTCACCTCGGCCGAGGCACAACAGGCGCTACTGCAAAGCCCCGATCCCAAGCTCGCCGCCAACAAGAAGCTGGTTTACGATATGTACCGCGCGATCGTGCAGGGCGGACATGCCGATATGGTCGAGCAATTTTTCACCCCCGAATATATCCAGCACAATCCCAATGTCGGATCGGGCCGCGACGCCCTCGCCGCCTTCCTGCGTGGATCGCGGCCGGCCCGCCCGATCGCGCCGACCGTCACGCTTCCGATCCTGAACATCGTCGCCGAGCATGATATCGTCATGGTGATGAGCCAGCGCCCGATGAAGGATGCCGAGGGCAAACCCTATCTCACGACCTGGTTCAACACCTATCGCATCGTCGGGGGCAAGATCGCCGAACATTGGGACCCGGCACTGAAGGACCCAGCGATGCTCAAGTTCGATCCCAACAAGATGGGCAAGTAAGGCCCGGTCCGCAACGGAACCCCCGGCTTGCTCGCGCTTTAAATCGCCTTCGCAACGAAAGGGACCGAGCATGGCCGCGCGCGCTTACTGGCAGGGGCAGATCAGGCTCGCTCTGGTCTCGATCCCGGTTGAAATCTATTCCGCCACCCGCAGCGGCGCGACCGTCTCCTTCAACCAAATTCACGAGCCGTCGGGCAAACGCATCCATTACGAGAAGGTCGCGCCGGGCATCGGCCCGGTCGATCCCGAGGAAATCGTAAAGGGCTTCCAGTATGAGAAGGGCAAATATGTCCTGATCAGCGACGAGGAGATCGAGGCGGTCAAACTCGAGAGCAAGAAGACGCTCGAACTGACCCAGTTCGTCGATCAGGGCGAGATCGATGCCATCTATTACGACAAGCCTTATTACGTCGTTCCTGCCGACGATCTCGCCGAGGAAGCCTTCATCGTGCTGCGCGAGGCGCTACGCCGGGCGAAGAAGGTCGGGCTCGGCCAATTGGCGCTACGCGGCCGCGAATATGTGGTGAGCCTGAAACCGTGCGGGCATGGCCTTGTGTTGGAAACGCTGCGCTATGCCGACGAGGTCAACAAAGCGGCGAGCTATTTCCGCGACATTGGCGATGAAAAGCCCGATGAGGATCTGCTGGATCTCGCGACCACTCTCATCGACAAGAAGACCGCCAAATTCCACGCCGACGACTATCACGACCGTTATGTGGACGCGCTGAAGGACCTGATCGACCGCAAGCGCGAAGGCAAGACGATCGAGACGGATGACGAGGACGATAAACCCCAGTCGCGCGGATCGAATGTGGTCGATTTGATGGCGGCGTTGAAGCGGAGTCTGGAGAAACCGGGCGCGGCCAAGGGGCCGGCAGCGAAGAAGGCTGCGGCTAAAGCGGAAAAGCCCGCGCCGGCCAAGCGTCCGCCTGCCAAGAAGAGGGCGGCAGGGTGAACCCCCGCCCGTCGCCCCTGCGCAGGCAGGGGCCTATCGCTCTCCCGTCGATCACCACCGCCGGCCATAAGCGCTGGTGGCCTGAGCAGCGTCGCCTCCCCACCGCTATAGACATGGGCCCCTGCCTGCGCAGGGGCGACGAGCGTGGGTAAGCGCGCCGTCAAAACGGCCGATCCGCTGGCCACCTACAACGCCAAGCGCGATTTCGCGCAGACCGCCGAGCCCGCCGGCGAGATCGGCCCGGATGCCGGCAACATCTTCATGGTGCAGAAGCACGACGCGACCCGGCTGCACTGGGATTTCCGGCTCGAGTTGGACGGCGTCCTGAAGAGCTGGGCGGTCACGCGCGGACCCAGCCTCAACCCTGACGACAAGCGTCTGGCAGTCCAGACCGAAGACCATCCGATGGCCTATGCGACGTTCGAGGGCACGATCCCGGCCGGGCAATATGGTGGCGGCACGGTCATGCTGTGGGATCGCGGCACATGGGAGTCCATTCCCGGCAAGGATCCGCGCAAGACCTTGGTGGAGGGCCATCTGCACTTCATCCTCCATGGCGAGCGGATGAAGGGCGAATGGCTGATGATCCGGCTCAAGCGGCGCCCGGGCGAGAAGCGCGACAATTGGCTACTGCGCAAGATCGACGATGAATTTGCCGGTGGCAGCGGCGACCTGGTCGATCGCGCACTGACCTCGGTCGCGACCGGACGGACGATGACCGAGATTGCAAGCGGGAAGGGCGGTGCGCGCGAGTGGCAATCAAACAAGGGGGATAGCGTCGGCTCAAAAGAGAAAGCGCCGTCTTCCCCGCGCGGGCGGGGATCCATAACCTCCGAAGCGTCTGACTCTCACGCTCCAGAGAATAGGGATTCAGAGAATAGGGATTCCCGCCTGCGCGGGAATGACGGGGCAAAAAAAGGCAAGATGCCGGCATTCCAATCGCCCCAGCTCGCAACCCTCGTCGATCACGTCCCGACGGGAACGAACTGGCTGCACGAGGTCAAATATGACGGCTATCGCACGCTGATCGCGGTCGGCGGCGGCAAGGCCAAGGCGTTTACCCGCACCGGGCTCGACTGGTCCGATCGGTTCGCGCCGATCGTCGAGGCCGCCGCGGCGACCATCGGCCACCCTGCCTTGATCGACGGCGAGGTCGTCGCGCTCGATGCGCAGGGGCGGCCCAGCTTCCAGGCGCTGCAGGCCAGCCTCAAGGAGGGCGCCGGGACGCTGGCCTATTTCGCGTTCGATATCCTCAGCCTCGACGGCAAGGATCTGACCGGCCTGTCCAATCTCGATCGCAAGGCGAAGCTGGAAGGACTGCTGAAAGGCGTGCCGGCACCGATCCATTACTCGGATCATGTGGTCGGCCATGGCGAAAAGCTGTTCGACGGCATGTGCCGGGAGGGCCTCGAAGGCATCATCTCGAAGCGTGCCGACGCGCCCTATCGCGTCGGCCTGCGCACCAAGACATGGCTCAAGATCAAGTGCCTGCATCGCCAGGAGTTCGTGATCGTCGGCTGGACGCCGTCCGACAAGGGGCGCGGCTTCCGGTCGTTGCTGTTGGGCGTGCACGAGGGCGAAAAGCTCATCTATGCCGGCAAGGTCGGCACCGGCTTCGGCATGGATCTGATCGACGATCTGATGGCGCGGATGAAGCCGCTCGAACGCAAAACCGCAACGGTCGAGGCGCCGCGCGCGGCGGTCCGTGGTGCGCATTGGATCACGCCCAGGCTCGTGGCGGAGATCGCCTTTACCGAAGTGACCGATGAGGGGCTGCTGCGGCATCCGAGCTTCATTGGCTTGCGCGAGGACAAGCCGCAGGGGGACGTGGTGATGGAGACGCCGGCTCCAGTCGGGGCGCAGCCGAAGAAGAAGACCCTAACCCAATCCTCTCCCGCAAAAGCGGAAGGGGGCTCAGGCGTCGTGATTTCCAACCGGGATCGGGTGATCTTTCCCGAAAGCGGGATCACCAAGGGGCAGCTGGCCGATTATTACGAGCAGCTCGCCGTACCGATCCTGGAATGGCTCGCCGATCGCCCGGTCAGCCTCGTCCGCTGTCCGCAGGGGCGTGCCAAGCAGTGCTTCTTCCAGAAGCATGATGCCGGCAGCTTCGGCGACGCGGTCAAGCATGTGCCGATCCGCGAGAAGGACGGCTCCACCGAGCCCTACCTCTATATCGATGATGCCAAGGGCATACTCACCTGCGTGCAGATGGGCGGAATTGAGTTTCACGGCTGGGGCTCGAAGATCGCGAACGTCGAGATGCCCGATCGGCTCGTCTTCGATCTCGATCCCGACGAGGGGCTGGGGTTCGAGGAGGTCAAGAAAGCCGCGTTCCAGCTGCGCGACGTGCTGGCCGAGATGGGTTTGGCGACCTGGCCGATGCTGTCGGGTGGCAAGGGGGTGCACGTCGTGGCGCCGCTCGATGCCAGCCGCGATTGGGTCGCGGTCAAGGATTTCGCCAACCGCTTTGCGCTGGCGATCAGCGAGGCACACCCCGATCGCTTCACGGCCAACATGAAGAAGGTCGAGCGCAAGGGCCGCATCTTCCTCGATTGGCTGCGCAACCAGCGCGGCGCGACCGCAGTGCTGCCTTATACGGTGCGCGCGCGGCCCAATGCGCCGGTGGCGGCGCCGATCGGCTGGGACGAATTGGACGGGATCGACAAAGCGAGCCACTTCACCATCGCCGATGCAGGCGAATTGCTGAAACGCGCAGGTTCGCGCGCTCTCAAGGGCTGGGGGAAGGCCGAGCAGAGGCTGCCGGCGCTATAAAATCCGGGCAGACAGTCCGTTCGTGTCGAGCGAAGTCGAGACACGTTGGCTCCCGGAACCTCCCTCGACTACGCTCGGGACGAACGGGTCATATTTGTCGTCCGGCGCTTAATACCCCATCAGTGCCAGCACTTCGCGCCTGGATCGCTCGTCCTTGCGGAACGTCCCCATCATCCGGCTGGTCGTCATCGAGACGCCGTGGGTACGGACGCCGCGGCCGGTCATGCAGCCGTGAGTCGCCTCGATCACCACCGCGACACCCAAGGGATCGAGATTCTCCCAGATGCAGTCGGCCACCTCGGCGGTGAGGCGCTCCTGCACCTGCAGCCGCTGTGCGAAGCCGTGGAGCACGCGTGCCAGTTTGGAGATGCCGACCACCTTGTGGCGCGGCAGATAGGCGATCGCCGCCTTGCCGACGATCGGCGCCATGTGGTGTTCGCAGTGCGACTGGAACGGAATATCCTTGAGCAGCACGATCTCGTCATAGCCGCCCACCTCCTCGAAGGTACGGTTGAGATGATGCGCGGGGTTTTCGAGATTGCCCTGGCAATATTCCTTCCAGGCCCGCGCCACGCGCTTGGGTGTGTCGAGTAGGCCCTCACGCTCGGGATCGTCGCCGGTCCAGCGGATGAGGGTACGGATCGCATCGGCCACTTCGTCGGGAACGTGCGGCTTGTGGTCGATCGGATCGGGTTCGGTCGTGCCTGTCATCCGCCGCAATTAGGCGCGCCGGGGCCGTGCGACAAGAAGTGAGCCGAAGCCCTTGACGCGCGAACGGGGCATGACACCGTTGGCCGATGACAAACCCGGATCAGGCAGATCGGCGCCGGCGCCGCGGCACCATCAAGGCGGCGGTGATCGGATCGGCGGGCAATCTGGTCGAATGGTATGACTGGTTCGCTTATTCGGCCTTCTCTCTCTATTTCGCGAAACGCTTCTTTCCCGAGGGCGATGCGACCGCGCAATTGCTGCAGAGCGCGGCGATCTTCGCATTGGGCTTCGTCATGCGCCCGCTCGGCGCGTGGGTGCTCGGGCGCTATGCCGATCGGTACGGGCGGCGGCGTGCGCTGGTCCTGTCGGTGGCGGGCATGTGCGGTGGTTCGTTTTTGATCGCCATCCTGCCCGATGCCAGCCGGATCGGCGTCGCGGCGCCGGCCCTGCTGCTGCTCGCCCGGCTGGTGCAGGGCTTCGCGCTCGGCGGCGAATATGGCGCGAGCGCGGCCTATATGTCGGAAATGGCGGCGAAACGCTGGCGCGGCTTTTGGTCGAGCTTCCATATCACCTCGGTCATGGCGGGCCAGCTTGCGGCGATGGCGGTGCTCGGCGTGCTGCAGGCGTTGCTCGACGACAGGGCGATCGAGCAATGGGGCTGGCGCGTTCCGTTCGCGATCGGAGGATGCCTGGCGCTGACAGCGGCGTGGATGCGCGGCCATGCCGCTGAGCCGGCGCGGTCGGAACGCCCGAGCGAGCCGACGATCGCGCTGTTGCGCCGTCATCGCCGATCGACGCTGACTGTGTTCGCGCTGACTTCGGCCGGCGCGCTCGCTTTCTACGCCTACACGACCTACCTCCAGAAATATCTGGTCAATACGGCGGGTTTCCCGCGCGCGACCGCGACGACGTTGGTCTCGATCGCGCTGGTCTTCTTCATGGTCATCCAGCCGCCGCTCGGCGCTCTTTCCGACAAGATCGGACGCAAGCCGATGCTCGCTTTCTGCTTCGGCGTCGGCATGATCGCGACATGGCCGTTGCTGACGATGATCGGCCATGCGCGTACGCCCGCTGCGGCGTTGGTGCCGATGCTCGTGTTGATCGTGATCCTGTCGGGCTACACGTCGGTCAATTCGCTGTTCAAGGCAGAACTTTTTCCGGCCAGCATCCGCGTGCTGGGCATCGGGCTGCCCTATGCGCTCGCCAATATCGCCTTCGGGGGCACCGCCGAATATGTCGCCTTGTGGCTCAAGCAGGCGGGGCACGAGACAGGCTTCTTCGTCTACGTTTCGCTGGTGATGGCGGTGGCGCTGGTAGTGACTTTGGTCTGTCCCGATCCGGCGCGCGTGAGCCAGATCGACGGGCCGCGCTGAGCACGGCGCCTTGCGGGCACGCGGGTGCCTGATCCAGCCAAGCTTGTGGTTCTCGTCGGCATGGTTTGGAATTTCCCATGCGCGGGCCGCGCCGGTTTCGATCCGATAACGCGAGCGCTCGTCGACCAGGAATTTATGGATCGAAAGAAATAGAGCGGGATGACGTTTGAATGAATCGGGGGATTCACACGGGTCTGATTTTCTGATTCAAGCTTCGTGCTGGGTTGGAGGCCAGCGACGATGAAACCCTATTCGATGGATTTGCGGGATCGCGCGATTGCGCGGGTGCTGGCGGGGGAGACGGTTCGATCGGTGGCGGAGGCGCTGAGTGTCAGCGCCGCGACAGTGGTGCGCTGGGCGCAGCGATATCGCGGATCGGGCAGCGTGGCTCCGGGCAAGGTGGGCGGCCACAAGATCGGCATATTGTCGGGCGGCAACCGCGACTGGTTGCTGGAGCGGGCAAAGACAGACTTCACCCTGCGCGGGCTGGTGGCCGAACTCGCCGAACGCGACGTCACGGTAGACTATGTGCAGGTCTGGCGTTTCGTCCATGCCGAGGGCCTGAGCTTTAAAAAAAAGCGTGCTCCCCGCCGAGCAGCTACGACCCGCAGTGGCACGGCGGCGCGAGCAGTGGAAGAAGTTCCAGAGCCGGCCTGATCCAGCGCGCCTCGTCTTCATCGACGAGACCTGGGCCAAGACCAACATGGCGCCTCTGCGTGGGTGGGCGCCGGTCGGCAAACGGCTCCATGCCAAGGTGCCTTACGGCCACTGGAAAACGATGACCGTCATCGCCGCCCTGCGCTCCGACCGGATCGATGCGCCGTTCGTGTTCGATCAGCCGATCAACGCCGCCAGCTTCACCGCGTGGGTCGAAACCCAGCTCTGCCCAACGCTGCGCGCAGGCGA
Organism: Sphingomonas sp. MMS24-J13; assembly: GCF_044905095.1. NCBI lineage: Bacteria > Pseudomonadati > Pseudomonadota > Alphaproteobacteria > Sphingomonadales > Sphingomonadaceae > Sphingomonas > Sphingomonas sp. MMS24-J13. The sequence goes on along the minus strand of NZ_CP173258.1, from coordinate 3,402,959 downwards.
CATCGTCATCATGGACAACCTCTCCAGCCACAAGACACCCGCCGTCAGGGCCGCCATCCGCGCCAGAGGCGCTCGCCTTCTCTTCCTGCCGCCCTACAGCCCAGACCTCAATCCGATCGAGCAGGTCTTCGCCAAGCTCAAACACCTGCTCCGAAAGGCCGCAGAGCGAACGCACGACGCAACATGGCAGCGCGTCGGAGCGCTGCTGGATCGGTTCCCACCCGATGAATGCAGCAATTACCTGCGAAACTCAGGCTATGGTGCAACTTAACGTCATCAGACTCTAGACGGGCGTATTCGCTAAATTCTGCCAATCAGAACTTCAAAAAATGGACGAATCACGCATTACGGAATAATCTTTTTTTTCCTTGGCGCGTTGCGGTTCGCGACGGAGCAAAATGAGATGGGCAAAGACTTTAGGGCACTGGCCGCACTGATCGAAGCCGAATGGCTGAGCGATATGTTCGAACGCTTCGCACTACGGGCGGTCGAGCGACGTCTTGCCTATTCGATCGACCGCCAACGTTTTGACGACGCTATGTTTTTCCTGGACGTCTATAGTTTCGTCAACGGCGGCGACATATTGCCAGGTTGGCCGCCCTCGACCGGTACGGTCAGCGGAAGACTACGCCACCCTTCATCACCAGCCTGATCTGGCGCACCGCGGAGATGTCGCGGGTCGGATCGCCGGCGACCGCAACCAGGTCGGCGAGCAGGCCGGGCCGGATCGCGCCGACCTTGTCGTCGATATGGAAGGCGCGGGCGTTGACCGTGGTGGCGGCCGCCAGCACCTCGATCGCGGGCATGCCGGCCGCCTGCATCTGCTCCATCTCGCGCGCATTGGTGCCGTGCGTGAAGACCCCGACATCGCCGCCCATGCAGATCGCGACCCCGGCGGCACGCGCCATGCGGAAGGCTGCGCGCGTTTCGACGATGCGCGGGGGCAAGGGCGCCGCGCCGTTCCAGCCACGATAGCGCGCGATCGCGTCCGATGCCGCGAGCGTCGGACAATAAGCGATCCCCGCTTCGCGCATCGCCTTGAAGATGGCGGCTGTGCCGCCGTCGCCATGCTCGATCGTATCGACATGTGCGGCGATCGACCGCATCATCCCCTCGGGCGTGACCGTGTGGACCGCGACGATGCGGCCGGCGTCGTGCGCGGCGGCGGTGGCGGCCATGATCTCCGCTGCGCTCAAGGTCGGCCGGCTGCCTTCGCCCCCCTGATAATGATAATCGGCATAGAGCTTCACGACGTCGGCGCCAGCGGCGATCTGATCGCGCACCGCGCGGACGATATCGTCGACCCCATTCACCTCCTGCGCGCCTTGCGGCACCTTCAGCCCCGGTTCGAACCCCTTGGGCCCGTAGGCGCCCTCCGCGACGATCGCGCGGGTCGCCGCCAGGATACGCGGGCCGGGCACGATCTTCTGCGCGATCGCGTCGCGCAAGCCGACATCGGCATAACCCGCGCCCTCGGTGCCGAGATCGCGTTCAGTGGTGAAACCCGCGAGCAAGGTCGCCTTCGCCTGCGCGACTGCGCGCGCCGTGCGCAGGGCGAGGCTTTCGTGCAGGACCTGATCGTCCCAGCTCGTCTCATTATAGGGATGGAGGAAGAGGTGGCCGTGGCCCTCGATCATTCCGGGGATCAGGGTGTCGCCGGGCAGATCGATCACCTGCGCGTCGGCGGGGGCATTCAGATTGGGGCCGGCGGCGATGATCTTGTCGCCCTCGACGAGAACTTGCCAGCCGGCGTGGACGGCTTGGCCGTCGAAGACGCGATCGGGCTTGAGCAGGATTTGCGGGGCGGCAAGCGCGGTGCTGCTCCAGATCAGCGCCAGCAAGCTCAATCCCAGTCGCATCGATCGCCCCTTTTCCTGCACCGTCGCCCCAGCGTAGGCTGGAGCCCATGTCTCTCATCGCGCATGCTGCGCCAAGAGGCGAGAGACATGGGTCCCTGCCTTCGCAGGGACGACGGTAAGGGGAAGACCGACGTGAAGCGCACGATCTTGCTGTTGACGACGCTTCTTGCCACCCCAGTATTCGCCGCCAACCCAGCCGAGCAAGCCCGCTGGAAAGCCGAGGCCGCCCATGTCGACATCACGCGCGACGATTGGGGCATCGCGCATGTGCACGGCAAGAGCGACGCCGACGCGGTGTTCGGCGCGATCTATGCGCAGGCCGAGGACGATTTCCCTCGCATCGAGGCCAATTACCTCACCGCGCTCGGCCGCACGGCCGAGGCGGAGGGCGAGGGCGCGATCTGGCAGGATCTGCGCCAGCGGCTGTGGATCGATCCGGTCGATCTTCAGGCCCAGTATCGCCGGAGCCCACTATGGCTGCGCGCGCTGATGGATGCGTGGGCGGACGGGCTCAATTTCTACCTCGCCACGCATTCCGAAACGAAACCGAAGGTGCTGACGCATTTCGAGCCCTGGATGGCGCTGAGCTTCACCGAGGGCAGCATCGGCGGCGATATCGAGCATGTGGATCTCAGCCGCCTCGCCGATTTCTACGGCAAGAATCATGAGCCGATCAAAGTTTCGCAACTGGCCCCGCCCGATGGCGAGCCGCGCGGATCGAACGGTATCGCGATCGGGCCGAAGCTGAGCCGCGACGGCCATGCGATGCTGCTTATCAACCCGCACACCAGCTTCTTCTTCCGCTCCGAACTCGGCATGCGCAGCGACGCCGGGCTGCACGCTTATGGCGCGTCCACCTGGGGGCAGTTCTTCCTCTATCAGGGGTTCAACGCGCATCTCGGCTGGATGCACACGTCGAGCGGGGTCGATTCGATCGACGATTTCGCCGAGACGATCGTCACCCGGGGCCCCAAGATATTCTACCGGTACGGCCGCGCGCTCCGGCCGGTCACGACTACGCCGATCACGATCCGCTATCGCACCGCCGATGGCGGGATCGCTTCGCGCACCTTTCCGACCTTCAGCACCCACCATGGCCCGATCGTCGCCACAAAGGACGGCAAGTGGATCGCGACCGCGCTGATGAACAAACCGATCCCGGCGCTCGAGCAAAGCTGGCTGCGGACCAAGGCCACCGATTTCGCCGCCTATCGCAAGGTCGCAGCGTTGCAGGCCAATTCGTCCAACGACACGATCTACGCCGACGCGCAGGGGCATATCGCTTACCTCCACCCGCAATTCGTGCCGGTGCGCGAAGATCGCTTCGATTATCGGCTGCCGGTCGACGGCGCCGATCCGAAGACGGATTGGCACGGCCTGACCCCGCTTGCGCAATTGCCGACGGTCATCGATCCCAAGGGCGGCTGGCTCTACAATTCGAACGATGCGCCATGGCGTGCGGCCGGGGCGGATAGCCCGCGCCAGGCCGCCTTTCCGCGCTACATGGATCAGGTGGGCCCCAATGCGCGCGGCGATCATGCCACCACCTTGTTGCCGGCCGCGCACGGACTGACCCCCGACGGCCTGCGGCGGATCGCGTATGATAGCTGGATGCCGACCTTCGCCGTGATGGTGCCCAGGCTCGCCAAGGCGTGGGAGAAGATGCCGGCCGGTACGCGCAAGGACAGGCTTGCCGATCCGGTCGCCTCGCTCAAGGCGTGGGACAAACGCTGGTCGGCGGCCAGCACCGCAACCTCGCTCGCGGTGTTCTGGGGTACCGATCTGTGGGGCAGGACCCCGCCGAACGACCCGACTACGCCCGACAGATATGATTCGCGCTGGGATCGGATGGCAGCTCAGCCTGATGATGTCGTGCTCGGTGCGTTCGATCGCGCGGTCGACAGGCTCACGCAGGATTTCGGCCGCTGGCAGGTGCCGTGGGGCGAGATCAATCGCTTCCAGCGCAACGATGCCGCAATCCGGCAGACCTTCGACGATGCCAAGGCGAGCACGCCGGTACCCTTCACCTCGGCTTTATGGGGCAGCCTCGCCTCGTTCGGTGCTAAGGCCTATCCGGGGACGAAGCGCTGGTATGGCACGAGCGGCAACAGCTTTGTCGCGGTGGTCGAGTTCGGGCCGAAGGTTCGCGCCTGGGCGGTGACCGCCGGGGGCGAAAGCGGGCATCCGCAATCGCCGCACTTCAAGGACGAGGTGGAGCGTTATGCCTCCGGCGATCTGCGGCCGGTCTATTTCTATCCGGACGATCTCAAGGGGCATGTCGAGCGTCGCTACCGCCCCGGCGATTGACAGGCGCCACGGGGCGAGCCCAGCATTGTGCATTGCACAAATGGGGGCAGGTCCATGGCACATGACGAAGGGGAAATCAGTCGCCGCGCATTCATGAACGCGGGCGCGGTCGCGGCCGCTGCGGCCACTTTGACAGGCGGAGCTTCCGCCGTCACGGCGCAGCCGGCCGGCGAGAAACAGCCAACCATTCTCGCGATCGGCGGCGGCGGATTCTTTCCGCAGCCATGGGAAACCCAATCGCTGATGCCCGAATATCTGATGGCGCTCACCCCGGCGAAGAACCCCAAGATTTGTTGGCTTGGGCCAGCTTCCGGCGAAAGCGCCAACAGTTTCAACCAGTTCGTTATGGGCTGGTCGCCTTATCCGGCGCAGGTCAAGCATTTCAGCATCTACGATCCCGAGACGCTGGATTTCGTCGATTATCTGATGGGGATGGACATCGTCTTCGTCGGCGGCGGATCGACCAAGAACCTCATGGCCCTGTGGCGCGAATGGGGGTTCGACAAGGCGCTCCACACCGCATGGCAGAACGGCGTGGTGATGGCGGGCAGCAGCGCCGGCCAGATCTGCTGGTACCAATCGGGCCTGACCAATTCGTTCCCCAAGGTGCTGGCGCCGGTGAAGGCGACCGGCTTCCTGCCCGGATCGGTCACGCCGCATTACAATGTCCGGCCCGACCGCAAGAGCCAGTATCGCAAGTTCATCGCCGACGGCTCGCTCGACAGCCCTGGGTTGGCGTTGGAGAATGACGTCGCGGGGCTGTATCGGGGGACGCAGTTGGTCGAGCTGGTGTCGAGCCGGAAGACCGCGGCGGCGTTCAAGCTGACCCGCACCGCGACGGGCTATGACGAGGTGCCGCTGCCAGTGCGGTATCTGGGCAGCTAAAACCCGACGAACCATAACGAACGATACAATCCGATAGCCACCGCCGCCCCATCCGGTTACGATCCCCCAAAAAGGGGAGATGGAGAATGAAGCCTGGCAGCTGGCCCGCAATCCTGGGCGTCTATCTCTTTGCGATCGCCGCCGGCGCGACCGTTCCGAAACTCATTCCCTTGAGCGGCGATTTCGCCCGCGTATTCGGCATGGGCCCGGCTGGGTTCGGCTGGCTCGTCTCGGTGATCGCGATCCCCGCCGCCTTGCTCGCCATCCCGAGCGGGGTCGTCGTCGACCGGTTCGGACCGCGCAAGGTGCTGATCGGCGGCGCGTGCGTGGCAGCCTTCGCCAACCTGCTCTACATCCTCGCCACGTCGGTGCCGATGCTGCAGATCGCCCGGCTGATCGAGGGCGGGGCGATCGTCCACATCTATACCGCCGGCCCAGCGATGCTGATGGGCATGACCGAGGGCAAGCGCCGCACCGCGGCCCTCTCGGTATGGACCACCTATATGCCGGTCGGCACGTCGATCAGCTTCGCCTTCGCCGGCGCTTTTGCGGGCGGCCCGGCATGGCACACGCTTTTCTACGGCCATGGCGCGCTGTTCCTGGCCGCGGCGGCGATCGGGCTGATGCTGCCGAAGATCGATCCCAATGCCGTGCGGATGCGCCGCACGCTCGGCGGCCAGTTGCTGGAACTGCGGTTCGCTTACTCCCGCCCGACCTTGCTGCTGCTCGCGTTCGCCTTCTTCCTGATGATCAGCGTCGGGCTGGGTGCCAATCTCGCCTTTCCGCAATATTTTTCGCGCGTGCTAGGCCTGTCGATGGGGCAGGCTTCGTCGATGGTCGCGGCCACCACATTGATCATGGTGCCGGGATCTTTGCTGGCGGGCTTCGCCTTGTCGCGCGGGATGAAACCGACCGCCTTCTTCGCAGTAATCGCGGTGGTCGGCTTCGTCGTCGGCACCTTATGCTTCGTGCCGGTGCTGGCGCTGCCGTCGCGTTACGCCGCGCTGGCCTGCTGGTTCATGGCGAGCGGTGCCGCGGTCGCGACCCTGATGGCGACCCTGCCGCTGGTGGCGGAGCTCGAGCGCCGCGGCGCGGCGGCGGCCCTGCTCAACCAGGCGGCGGCACTCGCCACCTTCGTCAATCCGCCGATCTGGCTCGGGTTCGCGACGCAGAACGACTGGACACCGTTCGCGATGTTGCTCGGGATCGGCTGGTCGCTCGGCGCGATTGCCGTGTGGCTGGCAACCCGGCTTTCGATGCGGTCTGCTGTCGTTTGAGCCCCGCGGAGCCCCGTTCGTGGCACGATACGCTGGCGCCCGCACCAAGAGCGTGCTGAGAAGCGGCATGGCCAATCCGATCTATGCCGCGATGGGAACCTCGATCTTCGAGGAGATGAGCCATGCGGCGCGCACCACCGGCGCGATCAATCTGGGGCAGGGGTTTCCCGACGAGGATGGTCCGCTCGATATCCGCCAGGCGGCGGCGGACGCCCTTCTCACGCGATCGAACCAATATCCGCCGATGCTGGGCCTGCCCGAGCTTCGGCAGGCGGTGGCGGCTCATTATCGCCGTTTCCACGGGCTCGAGGCCGGCCCCGAACATGTCCTCGTCACTTCGGGCGCAACCGAGGCGATTGCGGCGTCGCTGCTGGCGCTGATCAGCCCGGGCGACGAGGTGTTGCTGATCCAGCCGATGTACGATGCCTATCGGCCCTTGGTCGAACGCGCGGGCGGCGTCGCCCGCTTCGCGCGGCTCGATCCGCCGGGCTGGCGGCTGACGCGCGCGGCGATCGAAAGCGCGATCACGCCGGCGACGCGGATCGTGCTGCTGAACAATCCGCTTAATCCGGCCGCACGGGCCTTCGATCGGGAAGAGTTGGAGACGCTTGCCCGGATCTGCATCGAGCATGATCTGATCGCGATCTGCGACGAGGTGTGGGAGCATGTGCTGTTCGATGGTCGCGCTCACATCCCGCTGATCGCGTTGCCCGGCATGGCCGATCGCACGGTCAAGATCGGATCAGCGGGCAAGATCTTCTCGATGACCGGCTGGAAGGTCGGCTTCGTCGTCGCCGCGCCCGACCTCCATGCGGTGATCGCGCGGGCGCACCAGTTCCTCACCTTCACCACCCCACCCGCCTTGCAGGCCGCAGTCGCGTTCGGCCTGGCGAAGGACGCCGCGCATTTCGCCGCCATGCGCGGGCGCTATCAGGTTTCGCGCGATCGCCTTGCCGGCGCGCTTGCCGCCGGCGGTTATGCGGTGCTGCCCGCCGACGGCACCTATTTCCTTAACGTCGATCTGCGCGCGTCGGGCATCGACGAGCCCGATCGTATGTTCTGCAAGCGGCTGGTCGACGAGCATAAGGTCGCCTCCATCCCGCTGTCACCTTTCTATGCGGAACAGCCGGTCGATCATCTCGTTAGGCTGTGCTTCGCCAAGAGCGATGAAACACTCGACGAAGCCGCGCGCCGGCTGGTCGCCGGGCTTAAGGGGTAGATGGCCATCGCCAGGTTCAATCTCGGACGGCGCATCGCGCCCCCCCGTTTCCTCACCTTCATCCTGCTGATCGCCATCGGCATGGGCGTCGGCATCCCCAATTTCGGCTGGGCGATCGGATCGATGGCGGCGTTCGATATCGCCGCGATGGTCTTCTTCATCAGCATCACGCCTCTGTTCAATGACGAAGCGAACGAGATGCGCCAGTCGGCCAAGAGCAACGACGCCAATCGCGCCCTGCTGCTCGCGATCACCTGCCTCGTCTCGTTCATCGTGCTCGCGGCGGTCGCATCCGAATTGATGCAGAAGGGTACGCCGAAACCGCCGATGATTTTCATGATCATCGGCACGCTGGCTCTGTGCTGGCTGTTCAGCAGCCTGATCTACGCGCTCCATTATGCCCATCTTTTCTACGCCGACGATCAGGGCAAGGATCTGGGCGGCGTCGATTTCCCGGCGACCAAGGAGCCGGATTATTGGGATTTCCTCTATTTCTCGACCTGCCTGAGCATGACCTTCCAGGTCTCCGACATGAACATCACCAGCCGCCGCATCCGTCGCGTGGTGATGTTCCATTGCCTCGCAGCGTTCGTGTTCAACCTCGGTATCATCGCTTTCACGATCAACGTGCTCGGCGGCGGCTGAAGCGAGCCTTTGAAGGCTGGACAGGGCCCGCGTCGCGCGCAAAGGCGGGGCGACGCCTGTTGACCCGCGGGGAATAACGCCATGACCAGTCCTGCCCAGACCTTGCTGCTGTTCGGCGCCACCGGCGATCTGTCGCGGCGCATGCTTCTGCCTAGCCTGTTCGGGCTGGATGCCGATGGCCTGCTGCCTGCCGACCTCGTCATCTACGGTACCGCGCGCGGCGAGCTCGGCGATGACGGCTTCCGCGAGACCGCCGCCAAGGCACTCGCCGGGATCGTAGCCGAGCGCAAGCTGGACCCCTCGGTGCAGGAGCGCTTCCTCAACCGGCTGCATTATGTGGCGGCCGATGCGTCGGTGCCCGAGACGCTGGGCGCGATCGGCGATGCGGTGCGGCCCAATGCCGGGCGTCTTGCGATCTTCCTGTCCACCGCGCCTTCGCTGTTCGAAAAAACGATTGCCGGGCTCGAGATGGCCGGGCTGGCGGGCGAGGGCACCCGGCTCGCGCTGGAGAAGCCGCTCGGTCAGGATCTCGAATCGAGCCGTGAGATCAACGATGCGGTCGCCCGCGTCTTCCCGGAGAAACGGACCTTCCGGATCGATCACTATCTCGGCAAGGAGACGGTGCAGAACCTGCTCGCCTTGCGCTTCGGGAACATATTGTTCGAGCCGTTGTGGAATGCGAGCGCGATCGACCATGTCCAGATCACGGTCGGCGAAACGGTCGGTCTTGAAGGGCGGACGAGCTATTTCGACGGCATGGGCAGCCTGCGCGATATGGTGCAGAACCATATGCTCCAGCTGCTCGCGCTGGTGGCGATGGAAGCGCCTGCGCAATTCACCGCCACCGCGGTCCGCGACGAGAAGGTCAAGGTGCTGCGGTCGCTGCGCAAGCTCGATGCCGCGCGTGAAAGCGTGATCGGGCAATATACGGCCGGCGCGGTCGCGGGGCAGCCGGTGCCGGGCTATATCGACGAACTGGGCGATCCTTCCGCCACCGAGACGTTCGTCGCGCTGAAGGCGCATGTCGACAATTGGCGCTGGCATGGCGTGCCCTTCTACCTGCGCACCGGCAAGCGCCTGCCCTCGCGCAAGTCCGAGATCGTGATTCAGTTCAAACCGGTGCCGCATTCGATGTTCTCGGGGCGCGGTGCGATCCTGCATCCCAACCGCTTGGTGATCACGATCCAGCCCGATGAGAATATCCGTTTCTCGATCATGGCCAAGCAGCCGGGGCTCGATCGCGGCGGCATTCGCCTGCGCGAAGTTCCGCTGGACATCGGCCTGCCGAACGCCTTTGCCGATGTGCGGCGCCGCATTGCCTACGAGCGGCTGCTGCTCGATCTGATCGAGGGCGACCCGACCTTGTTCGTGCGTCGGGACGAGGTCGAGGCCCAGTGGGACTGGATCGATGCGATCCGCGCCGGCTGGGCCGATAACGGCATGGTCCCCAAAAATTATCCGGCGGGCACATGGGGCCCGGCGGCGGCTATCGCGTTGACGGAGAGAGATGGAGTGAGCTGGCATGATTGAAGCCGAATGGTGGGAGCATGATGACGCGGCGGCGCTCGCGGAGGCGGTAGCCGGCGACATCGGCTTCATCGTCGAAAGCGCGCTGGATGCGCGGGCGGCCTGCCTGCTGGCCTTGTCCGGCGGCAAGACGCCGATCGCCGCTTACGAGAAGCTCGCGGCGATGAAGTTCGACTGGAAGCGCGTGACGATCGTGCCGGTCGACGATCGGCTGGTGCCGGTGACCGATGCCTTGTCCAATGTCGGCATGCTCGCGAAGATCTTCATTCCCAAGGGTGCGCGCGTCGTGCCGCTCGGGGCGGAGAACAAGGATGTCGTGCAGGCGGGCAATGCCGCCGACGCACGGCTGCAGGATCTCAAGTGGCCGCCCGATCTGGTGCTGCTCGGCGTCGGCGGCGATGGCCATACCGCGTCGATCCTGCCCGGGCCCGACATGGAGGCGGCCTTGACCGCGCCCAAGACCCGCCGCGCGATCGGCGTCACTCCCGATCCGCTGCCCAAGGAAGCCCCGGTAGCGCGCGTGACGATGACGCGTGCCGCTATCCTGCAGGCACGCGCGCTGATGCTGGCGCTGACGGGCGATGCCAAGCGCGCGCTCGTCGAGCAGGCGATCGAGGATGGGGCGGGATCGAAGCTCCCGATCGGCCGCGTCCTGGCCGAGATCGAGCAGCCGATCGATATCCACTGGGCACCGTGAACGAGGGCCTGTTCTAAAGCCTCTCCCTTTGGGTGTGCGGTCGTTTCGGCGATCGTCCGGGGGATGATCGCTCGACTACACAGGTTGGGTGAGGGTGTCGGAACCGGGAGATTGCAAGCTCGGGCCTCGCCCTCGCCCCAACCCTCTTCCCTGTGGGAGAGGGAGCTATCCGCTTACTCGACCCCCAGCGGACCCGAATAATACCATTGCCTGGTCGCCTGCGTGCGGACCAGTTCGCAGCCGCAATCGCGGCACTTCGAGTGGATCTTGCCGTCCTGGTAGACCAGCCGCACGCGCCGGGCGCGGTGGCGGCCGAAGCTGCAGCCGGGAAGCTCTTCGTGAATCATAAGCCAGTCCTCCTCGGCCATTCCTATTGGCCGGGCTGGTCACGCCGATGTGTCGCTTGTTTCGCGTGCGTATTTCAGCTTCGAAACGTGGCCGCTATAGCGGTTGCGAGAACGAGATCGGGAGAATGCTATGAAAGCGGGCTGGCAGGGTTATGGCGCGGTCTCCATCGGCATTTCCGCCCTGGCCATCGCGGCGGGATGGGCCGGAGCAGCGCCCGATCGCAAGGCCGAGGCGGCGGCGCCCAAGAGCTGCAACGCTGGGACCGGCATCACGCTGCCGCGCGGCTTCTGCGCGACCGTGTTCGCCGACAATATTGGCCATGCCCGCCATATGGCGATGGCGCCCGACGGCACGCTCTATGTGAACGACTGGAGCGGGCAATATTTTCAGGGCGCGCCCAAGGCGCCCGCCGGCGGCTTCATCGTCGCGCTGCGCGACACCGACAAGGACGGCAAGGCCGATAAGATCGTCCGTCTCGGGCAGACCGACGCCGAGGGCGCTACCGGCGGTTCGGGTATCGCGCTCTACAAGGGCTTCCTCTATGCCGAGGAGGGCAGCAGGATCCTGCGCTATCCGCTCAAGCCGGACGGGATGGCGCTGGGTGAGCCCGAGACGGTCGTCTCCGGCCTCCCGACCGACGGCAACCACAATATGCACCCGTTCGTGATCGATCCAAAGGGACAGCTCTTCATGGATTCGGGCTCGGCCACCAACGCCTGCCAGGCGAAGGATCGCCAGCCGGGCGTGCCGGGCGTGATGCCCTGCACCGAATTGCTCACCCGTGGCGGCACGTGGCGCTTCGATGCCAACCAGACCGGCCAGGTCTTCTCGGCCAGCAGCCGCTATGCGACCGGTATTCGCAACGGCGAGGGATTGGCCTTCGATGCGGCCGGACGCCTGTTCGTGACCCAGCATGGGCGCGACCAGCTTTCGCAGAATTGGCCCAAATTCTATACCGCCAAGCAGGGCGAGGAATTGCCCGCCGAGCAGTTCGTCGAGCTCCGTGCCGGGGGCGATTATGGCTGGCCTTATTGTTATTATGACCAGTTTCAGAAGAAGCTGATGCTCGCGCCGGAATATGGCGGCGACGGTAAGAAGGTTGGGCTTTGCGCCGGTAAGACACCGCCGGTGGCCGCTTTCCCCGGCCATTGGGCGCCGAACGATCTGCTCTTCTACAACGGCAAGATGTTCCCGGCCGCCTATCGCGGGGGTGCCTTCATCGCCTTCCATGGATCGTGGAACCGCGCCCCGGCGCCGCAGCAGGGCTACAACATCGTGTTTCAGCCGATGGCGAATGGCAAGGCGGCGGGCGCGTACACCGTGTTCGCCGACGGCTTTGCCGGCGCGCGCAAGGATCCGGGCGGTGCCATGTATCGGCCGGGCGGTCTCGCCATGGGCCCGGATGGCGCGCTTTACATCGCCGACGACGTGCGCGGGCGCATATGGAAGGTGACCTATAGCGGGCCGACCGGTGCGAAGGTGATGGCGGCGCCGAAGCCTGTCTTTGCATCGAGTGCATCCTCGGCGCCGGCTGTTGCAGCGACCATTCCGCCCGGATCGAGTGCCGCGCAGGTCGCGGCGGGCGATACGCTCTTCCACAACAGCACCTGCGCCGGCTGCCATGGTCCGGACGGCAAGGGCGGCCCGATCGGGCCGAGCCTCGCTTCGGGCCAATGGCAATGGGGCGACGGCAGCGTCGCCGCGATCCGCAGGACGATCGTCGCGGGCGTGCCCAAGCCCAAACATTTCAGCGGCGCGATGCCGCCGATGGGGGGCGCCGAGTTGAAGCCCGCCGACATCGGCGCGCTGGCGGCCTATGTCTGGACGCTCAGCCACACGGGGAAATAGCGACATGGCCGATTGCACCCACCTCGACACGATCCACGATGTCACCCCGAGCGCCGACGGATGCGAGGAATGCCTCAAGACCGGGTCCTGGTGGGTGCATCTGCGGCTGTGCCGCACCTGCGGCCATGTCGGCTGCTGCGACGATTCGCCCAACAAGCACGCCACCAAGCATTATCACGCGACCACGCACCCGATCATCGAAGGCTATGACCCGCCCGAAGGCTGGGGCTGGTGCTATGTCGACGAGGTCGCGTTCGACCTGTCCAACCGCAAGACCCCGCATCCAAGGCCAATCCCGCGATTTTTCTAAGCCATAGCTTATAAAATTCCTGCTCTTGGTGAGAGTGGGGGCACTCTCGCCATCGCGGAAGGTTTGAAATTCTCATAGGCGCATCGCCGACGGCGGGGCTCTTGCTCAATTCTCTCTGCGAAAAGCGGGAGAGGGTTTCTGCCGTTCGAACGCAATGCTAAATAGTAAGCATGAGCTTATCGAATCGCCTCCGCCTCTCCGTCGACCAGTGGATCATCCTCGCGATCGCCGCCGCCACCGCCGCGCTCCGTCTGGCGGTGGCGGGGCGATACGATCTGATGCGCAACGAACTTTATTTCCTCGCCTGCGGGCGGCATCCGGCGTTCGGCTATGCCGATCAGCCGCCGCTCGTCCCGCTGATTGCCGCCGCCACGCAGATGTTTGGCGAGAGCGTCTGGCTGATGCGTTTGCCCGCGGTGATCGCCGCCACGGCGCTGGTGCCCGTGACTGCTGCGTTGGCGCGCACGCTCGGCGGTGGACGTGCGGGCGCGATCGTTGCTGCGGTCGCTGCCGCAACCGCGCTCGGCACTGCGGCGGTCACGACCACTTTGACCACCGCGACGTTCGAACCGATCGCCTGGGCGCTCGTCGCCTGGCTGATGGCACGCGCGATCCTCCTTGGCGATCGCCGCGCGCCGATATGGGCCGGGCTGGTCGCCGGCCTCGCGCTGGAGGCCAAATACGGAATCATTCTCTGGCTGGTGCCGATGACGCTCGGGCTCGCCGCCACTGCCGCCGGCCGCGCGCTCCTGGCGCGGCGGGAGACGCGGATCGGCGTCGCCATCGCCACCGTGATCGCAGCGCCAAGCCTGATCTGGCAGGCGTTGAACGGCTGGCCCTTCCTCGAAATCATTGCCAATCACACGCCCGGTAATTTCACCGGCGGGGCGCTGCGGTTCGCGCTCGGCCAGATTACTGCGATGAATCTGCTGCTCGCGCCGCTGTGGATCGCGGGCGCAATCGCGCCGTTCGTAGTCGATCGCCTGAAGCCGGTGCGTTTTCTCGCGATCGCGTTCATGGGCGCGGCCGCGCTGACATGGCTGACGCACGGCAAGGACTATTATCTGTTCGGCGCCTACCCGGCGATGTTCGCGATCGGTGCGGTCGTCGTCGCGCGGTTGTGGCGCTGGGCGATCGGACTATGGCTTGCGGCCTGCGTCGCCAATTTCATGCTGATCGCGCCGGTGCTGTTCCCGCTGCTGCCGCCCTGGCGCCTGTTCGGCTTGCTCGAACATAGCCATCTGCGCCCAGCGCCCGACGAGAAAGCCGCGATCGGCGCGCCGCTGACGCAGATTTTCTCGGAGGAAATGGGCTGGCGCGAGCTCGAGGGGCAGGCCGCTAATGTCTATCGGGCGCTGCCACCGGCCGATCTCGCACGCGCCGCGATCCTCGCGCGCAATTATGGCGAGGCGGCCGCGATCGACATTTACGGGCCCAAGGACGGCCTGCCGCCCGCGATCAGCGGTGACAATCAATATTGGCTCTGGGGCCCGCGCGGCTATGACGGCAGCGTGATCATCCATATCAACGGCAATCCCGACGACTGGCGGAGCCGGTGCGGCAGCGTCACGCTCGCGGGCCGCTTCGGCGTACCGCTGGCCATGCCGTTCGAGCGCGATCGCCCGATCTTCGTCTGCCGCGATCTGAAAGGCGGGCTCGCCGCCGCCTGGCCTGGACTGAAGCGGTACGGCCAATGACCGATTTCCTGCCCCCCGGGCCGCTCGCCACCGCCAATCTCATCCGCCGCAGTCTGGCGGATTTCGCTCGGCGGATGCGCGGCATGCGCGAGGATCATGGCGTCAGCGCCTCGAAGCTCAGCGTCCTCGGCCGGCTCGCGCGCGCCGGCCGTCCGCTCACCGCCACCGAGCTCGCCGCGCTGGAGCGTCTCCAGCCGCAATCGCTCACGCGCATCATCGCGGATCTCGATGAGAACGGCTTCATCGTCCGCACGCAGAACGCGCAGGATCGCCGCCAACTCGATATAGCGATGTCGCCTGCGGGCCTCGAGCTTATCCACACCGATGCGCGGCGCCAGAGCGAGTGGCTCGCCGACGCGATGACGAAGCAACTCACGCCCGCCGAGCGAGCGATCCTCGTCCTCGCCGCTGAATTGCTCGATCGGATCGTCGATCATGAGGCCAGTGGCGCACAGAGGCACGTTAACGCTTCGCCGGAAAATGCACTTGAAATGGGCCGTTCGGAGACGCGTGGGTGATTATGTTCGACCCTTCGCTGGCGATGGTGAACCGCCATTATCGAGTTGTGCCGCCGCCGAGCGCAGCCTAGATCGATCGCCAAAATAAAAGTCTAGGAGTAGGCGATTGGACGAACAGGCGATCGAGCGTGCGGCCATTGCACTGTACGAACTTCACCCAGCGTATTGCACGATGCCGATGGTCGTCGCGGGCGAGCGTGCCAAGGTCACGCTGATCGTGCCGTGGCCCCAGGCGCCCGATTGGCGGCGCGAGCGCGCCCTTCGTGAAGCCCGCATAATCTTGCAGGCCGCGGGCTTACCTGCTCGGTGCTCCGGGCACGACCGTTAGCGGCGTCCACGGCCGCACGTCGTTGGCTTTATATTGATAGAGGCCGAAACCATAGAGGATCATTTTTACGCCAGGCCGAAGCGGTAACACGGTCGCGGCGTCGATCACGAAAATTCCATAAGCGACGAGCCCGCCGAAAAGGAGCGTCTTCTTGAGCGTGAAGCGGCCAGAAGGCTTTACCGGCTCCTTCATTCCTGTCGCGAGAATGCGCTTGCGGAGCCCAAGTACGGGCCGTTCGATGAGATGCCAGGACGCAACTGCGAAAAGCAACGTTATTGGCAGGGCAAGCGCCAGATTGACATACCAGGTCCGATACGCCGGCAGAAAATGGGTGATCGATTGTTGGATCGGAAATCCGTAAATATAGATGCCGTAACTGTAATCGCCGCGGTTGAAGAATGGAAGTTTGGGAAGACGGCTAAGGCCCACGACGGCAACGGTATAAATCAGGCCGGGCACCGCAAGATAGGCCAGCGCCTGCATCTGCGCCGCCTGTGTGAGGTAGATGAGACCCATCGCCGCAAAGAAAAGAGCGGCAGCAATTCGCCAATCAAACGGCAGGCGATCCCGGTACAGAAATACGAGATTACCGATCAAAAAGCAGTAGATCAGAAGTTTCGCGGGCAAGACTTCGATGGAGCCGTGCGTGGGAAATATCCAGCCAATCGCCAGGGTCGCCAGAGCGTAGACAATAGTGATTATGGTCATCGCTTTCACGCGCCGGTAGGCGCCCGTGAGAAGCAGTAACGACATTATGATGTAGCAAAGAATTTCCGGGCCGACCGTCCAGAGCGCGAAATTTACGAGTTGGGGTGCGGGGTTATCCAGAAACAACCCAGGCAAAGAAAACCTGACGCGTCCGATGAGAGATCCGAAATATTCGAAAAACATCGGGCTGGTAAAATATTGGCGCAAAGGAAGGGCCGTCAGCAGCGGGCCGAGAACCAGAGCGGATATGGTGATTTCGGTAAGAAGCGCCGGCAGAATACGGAGCACGCGAAATGTGATGAAAGTCTTGAGTTCGCCCGTACGAAGGGCGCTTCCCATCACAAGGAAGCCGCTCAGCCCAAAGAACATGGGTAAGAGCATTGCCAACAGTACCGGTACCGGAAATTGGGCTAGCGTGCTGCCATAGTCTTGGCCGTAGCTGATGCTGAAGCTGTGCCAGGTCAGAATGCTCAGCGCCAAGCCGACGCGAAGATGATCGAAACCGGGGCCGATTCCCTTAAGATCGTCTAGCCGTTTTCCGATTGATATCGGCACGCATATCTCCCTGCGGAATCAGGCTCCCGTAGCACCTCCGGGGATTTCGGCAACGCCGGTTTGCGGTCTGCCCGGCCCCTTGCATCGGCATGCGTTCGACGGTGATCGAAAAACGAAAATCGTCGAGGCGGGCGGGAAAGATGCGTCGTCGATGTGATTTGCAGTCATCCACGGCTGATCCCTCCGCCGGAGGGATCAAGCCGGGATGCTGGTGCTGCCGGTGAGGATTGAACTCACGACCTCAGCCTTACCAAGGATGCGCTCTACCACTGAGCTACGGCAGCTTGGCACCAGCGTGCTGCCCCTGTCGGGGAGGCGCGCCTATGGACAAGCCGTTGCCCGACGTCAAGGAAGCATCCATGGTTAAAGACAATTCCGATCGCGCGGAACGGTTGGCGGAGGCGCTCAGGGCGAATCTGCGGCGGCGCAAGGCACAGGCGCGGGCGGTGGATAGCGCTCCGGACGGCAAGGCGCTTCGGCCCGACGAAAAGGGGGATTAGTCCTCGGTTTCTAGCGGCGGGCCGCCCGCTGCGCCCGGCGGGGGCTGGACTGCGGGCAGCGAGATCGACTTGCCGTCCGGGCCGGCAAATTCGATTCCCTCCTTCTCGAGCGATGCCAGGATGCCGAGCGCGATCGCATGTTTGGTCTGGAACGCTTCGTTCGCCGAGCGCGACATGACGTCGAACTGGACCTGCACGTCGATCGAGGGCCCGCTGAGGTCGACGATACCGCACTGAACGAGGTGACAATGCTCCTGCGCCTCGATCACCTTCTTCACGAGATCGGGCACGCGTGCCAGCACCGCCGATGGCGTGTGATAGATCAGGTGAAGCGTGAACTCCGAGCGCCGCCGCGACAGCCGGGCGAGATTGTGCAATTCCTTGTTGAGCAAATTGGTGTTGGAGATCACCACCTCTTCGCCGGTGGTCGCCCGGATGCGCGTGGTCTTGAGCCCGATCTCCTCGACCGTGCCGACCGTCTTGTCCCATTTGATCACCTCACCGCGCTGGAACGGGCGATCGAAGATAATCGACAGCGCCGAAAACAGGTCGTCGAAGATCCCCTTGGCGGCGAGACCGATGGCGATACCGCCGATGCCGAGGCCCGCGACCAGACCGGTGACGTTCACGCCGAGATTGTCGAGGATCAGCACGAAGGCGATCGTGAAGATCGCGACCGTCACCAGCAGGCGGACGATCCCGACCGCCGAGCCCAGGCTACCCGGATCCTCGCCGCCCGCGCAATTCTCGACGATCCCGAGGATGAATTCGCGCACCCACAAGGCGCCCTGCAGCGCGGATGCGATCGTGAACAGTACCCCGACCGTCTGCGCCAGCAGCGGCGGCGGATCGGCGTAGCCGTCCACCAGCTTGGCGGCGAATGCGATCATGAACCAGAAGCGCGTGGCCACGAACACCCGGCCGATCGTCACGGGCCAGTGGGTGACCACATCGCGCCGCCTGCACAATCGCGTGCCGAGGACGCGAATGCCGATCATGACCATGATCAACGCCGTGCCCGCCGCGCCGGCGATCACGATCTGGAGATAATGGCCGAGGAGCCAATCCCAACTCTGGTCGATCAGCATCTGTAGCGACATGCGCGACACGCGCAGCGGCATCGTAACGGAGGCGTTGGTGGGCATGATCTATCTCAAGCGGCTTCGGCGCGGCTCTTGTTGAGGAGCGCGATCTCGTCAAGGAAAGCGATCAACGCGCGCTCGCGTGCGGCCAGCCAGCGCGTGGAGCGCGGCAGCTTGAGCGCGCACAGCCCGGCCGGATCGCCCGTGCGGCACAATTCGATCAACGCGGGATGGATGTAGGATTTGCGGCTGATCGCCGGCGTGTTGCCAAGCGCGGCGGCGACCGCCTCGAGCATCGGCTTCAGCCCGACTTTGCCGTCCTTGGCGACGTCCAGGATATGTTCGAACGCCAGGAGGGTCGCGCCCCAGGTGCGGAAATGCTTGGCCGTGAAATCGCCGCCGGCCGCCTCGCGGATATAGGCGTTGACGTCGTCGGAACCCACCGGGTGGGGATTGCCCTCGCCATCCAGATATTCGAACAGATGCTGGCCGGGCAGGTCTTGCGTGCGCCGCACGATCTGCGCCAGCCGGCGATCCTCGATCGTCAGCCGCTGCTTCTTGCCCGATTTGCCCATATATTCGAGGCGCAGGCGCGCGCCGCTTATCCGGGCATGGCGGTTGCGCAGGGTCGTCGCGCCGAAGCTCTTGTTATCCTTGGCGTAGCTTTCGTTGCCGATGCGGATATGGCCCAGATCGAGCAGGCGCACAACCGCCGCGATGACGGTCTCGCGGCCGAGTGAGCGCTGCGCCAGATCGGCGTTCACCCGCGCGCGCAGTTTCGGCAGCGCGCGGCCGAAATCGGCGCAGCGCTCATATTTGTCGGCGTCCCGCTGCGCGCGGAACTGGGGATGATAGCGATATTGCTTGCGGCCGCGATCGTCGATGCCGGTCGCCTGGATATGGCCCCTGGGGTCGGGGCAGAACCAGGCCTGCCGGTAAGCGGGCGGTAGCGCGATCGCGTTCAGGCGATCGATCTCGTCGCGATCTTTGATGCGGCTGCCGTCAGGGTGATAATAGCCCCAGCCATGCCCGGCTTTTTTACGGACGATGCCCGGTTTGCTGTCGTCGACATGGTGCAATTTCGTTTCGGCCATGCGTGGTGAACGTGGCCCGCCCGCGCTTCGTTCCGCGCATCGTCGCGGGCGACGCCCCGGTTAACTTTCCCGCGCGCGAAATATCATCCGTCCGTGTCGAGTGAAGTCGAGTCACGTCAGCGCGGAACATCCCTCGACTTCGCGCGGGACGAGCGGAAGTTCTATCCGCTCAATGGCCGATCTTGCTGCGGTCCCGCAGCCACACGACGACCGCGATCATGATCCCGGCCGCAGCGCCGATCACCGCGCCGAGCAGCGGCTGGTGGAGCATTCCGCCGATGATCGCGCCTGCGACGATGAGGAGGGCGAGCGGCGCGCCGGCGGCGCTGGGATTGGGTCGGGCCATGGCGCCGTTTGCCACACTTCATCGGACCCGCGCCAGCTTTTGCCGCGCCTGCAGCGTTTTACGCGCTGGCGGGGCGGGAATTCACGCTCTAGGACGTGCGGCATGGTACCGGGTTCCCAGCGGCCGGCCGCGCTTAGTATCGTCGCGGCTGCCCTCCTGCTCCTGCCGCCGGCTTTGGCGCACGGTCAGACTGCGGCGCCCGGCGTGGATGCCGGGCCGTCGCCCGATCCCAATAGTGGTTTGGCGCCGTTGCCCGATCTGGGTGTCGACTGGCCCGATCCCGCACGGATCGATGCGGCGCGGCCGGGCGATGTCCAGGGCGGCGCTAACAAGGGTGTGACCGCGGACCGGCTCCAGCGCTATCACGTGGTGGTGGAGGGGGCCGAGAGCGTGGGCGATACGTTCGCCGCAAGCTTCAAGCAACTGTCTGCCCTCGTCGCCAATGAAGGCAAGCCTGCCAATGCCGCCCAGATCGATCGCCGCGCCCGTGACGACGAGGCACTGATCGCCGAACTGCTGCGAGCGGCCGGTCGGTATGACGGCAGGGTTGTCAGCAACGTCTCGGTCGGGCCGGACGGCGGCGAGACGATCGTCCGTCTGTCGGTGACGCCGGGCGAAACCTATCATTTCGGCGAGGTGACGCTTCCCGGCCTCGATGCGGCGGGGCCGCGGGCGAAGACGTTGCGCGATGCCTTCGCGGTGAAGGCAGGCGATGCCGTCGATGCGGCGACGGTCAACGCGGCGATTGCGGCGTTCAAAGTGTCGCTGGGTCGCGACGGCTATCCCTTTGCCAGGGTGACCGATCCCGACATCACGGTGGATCACGCCACCCGGAAGGCGGTGCTGGCCTTGGCGGTCGATCCGGGCGCGCGCGCCAAATTCGGGCATGTGACCGCGGTCGGCGCGCATCCGATCTTCACCGCCCAGCATCTCGCCCGGATCGCGCGCTTCCGCACCGGCGACGAATATGATGCGGCGCTGCTCGACGATTTTCGGCGCGCCCTGATCGCGACCGGGCTCGTCTCGCTCGCCACGATTACGCCCACCCCGACGGCCGATCCGGGCGTGGTCGATATCGCGGTCAAGATCGATCGCGCCCCGCCGCGCACCATCGCCGGCGAGCTTGGTTACGGGACGGGCGAAGGCGCGCGCGCCGAGATTTCCTGGCAGCATCGCAATCTGCTGCCGCCCGAAGGGGCGGTGACCTTTCGCGGGGTCGCCGGCACCAGCGAGCAATCGCTCGGGGCGACCTTGCGGATGAGCAACGTCCAGGCGCGCGATCGCGTCCTCACCGCGCAGATCGTCGCCAGTCACACCAATTTCGACGCCTATGACGCGCGCACCTTCACCATTCTCGGTACGATCGAGCGCCAGACCAACATCATCTGGCAGAAGAAATGGACGTGGAGCGTCGGCGCGGAATTCGTGGCGTCGGACGAACGCGACACGATCGAGGCGACCGGCGCACCGCGGCGCCGCACCTTCCTCGTCGCGGCCATCCCGACCGGCCTGTCCTATGACGGATCGGACGATCTGCTCAATCCGACGCGCGGTTTCCGCCTGTCGGGCCGCTTCTCGCCCGAACTCTCCCTCCAGTTGGGCGCACACGTCTATGTGCGGCTCCAGATCGATGCGAGCGGCTATCAGCCGATCGGCGATCGGGTCGTGCTGGCCGGCCGGCTCAGGCTCGGCTCGATCGACGGGGTGGCGCGCGATTCGATCGCACCCTCGCGGCGTTTCTATTCGGGCGGCGGCGGATCGGTGCGCGGCTATGGCTATCAGAAGATCGGCCCGGTCGACGTGAACGGCGATCCGATCGGCGGCAAGGCGTTGACCGAATTCGGGGCCGAGGCGCGGATCCGCTTCGGCACGTTCGGGATCGTGCCCTTTCTCGACGGCGGCAATCTTTATGCGGGCTCGGTGCCCAAATTCCAGCAGCTTCGTTTCGGCACCGGGCTTGGCGTGCGTTATTATTCCAGCTTTGGGCCGATCCGGGTCGATGTCGGCACCCCGCTCGATCGCCGCCCAGGCGAATCGCGGGTCGCGGTCTACGTATCGCTGGGTCAGGCCTTCTGATGGACGAAAGCGAGGTCATCGCGCGGCCGCCGTCCCGAGGTTGGGGATGGCGCACCCTTCGCGCGATCGGGCTGTTGGCGGTCACCATTCTCGCCTGGATGCTGATCGGGCTTTGGGCGATCGATACCGGGCCGGGTCATCGGCTGATCGTCGATCGCATCGCCGGCCTCAGGCCCTCGACCGGATTGCGCATCAAGATCGGGCGGATCGACGGATCGATCTGGCACCGCGCGACCTTGCGCAACGTGCGTCTCTACGATCTCAAGGGTCGCTTCTTCGAGGCGCCGGAGATCGCGATCGACTGGCGGCCCCTGCGCTGGCTGCACAACCGGCTCGACATCAATCGTCTTTCGGCGCCGCTCGTCATCCTCGATCGGGTTCCCAAACTCAAGGCGAAGCCGAACGCCCCGATCCTGCCGGGCTTCGATATCCGCGTCGGCGCGCTGCGCATCGATCGGCTCCGGCTGGGTAGCGCCATTGCCGGCCGATCCTATGTCGCGAGCATCGCCGCGAAGGCCGACATTCACGACAAGCGCGCGATGATCGGGCTGCGTGCGCGCAGCAATGCCGGCGATCGCGTGCTGCTCGATCTGGATGCCGAACCCGATGGCGATCGCTTCAAGCTCGCCGCGCAGATCTACGGGCCGCGGGGCGGCACGATCGCCGGAATGATCGGCATGCACGATCCGGTCGCGCTGGATGTCAGCGGGCGGGGGGGCTGGCAGGTCTGGAACGGCCGCGCGCATGGCACGCTGGCAGGCAAGCCCGTTACCGATCTGGCGCTCGGCGTCCGGGACGGCCGCTATTCGCTGTCCGGGATGATGGCGCCGTCGCCCTTCCTGTCGGGCAAGCTGCAGCGCCTGACCGAGCCGCGCATCCGGATTGCAGGCGAAGCGACGCTCGCCGATCGCAAGCTGGCAGGTAAGCTCAGCCTGGCCAGCCCGTCGCTGCGCTTCGCCACGCACGGCACGGTCGATCTGGCCGCGAACGCCTTCGCCGGGGTGAGGGTCGACGCGCAATTGCTGCGACCGGCGGCCTTGTTTCCGAACATGAGCGGGAACGACATCCGCCTCCAGGCCGAACTCGACGGAGCGTTCCGGACCGCGGCCTTCCGCTACGCGCTGACCAGCCCGCATTTCGCGTTCGACACGACCGGGTTCGATGACGTTCGCGCCGCTGGCGCGGGGCATATCTCCAGAACGCCTTTCCTGCTGCCGATCCGCCTGCATGCCGCGCGGGTGACCGGGATCGGGGACGTCGCGGGCGGGATCCTCGCCAATCTCGATGTGGCGGGAACGCTGCGGATCGACGGCAAGACGATCGTCGGCGACGATCTCGCGCTCGCGTCGGACAAGCTCAAGGGCAAGTTGCTGCTGCGGCTCGATCTGGTCAGCGGCCGCTACGACGTCGCGCTGACGGGCGGTCTCACGCGGTATCTCATCCCCGGGCTCGGCATTGTCGACGTCAATACCAAGCTCAACGTGCTGCCGGGGCCGAACAATATCGGCACGATCGTCAGCGGCACCGGCCAGGCGGTCGTCCAACGCTTCGACAATGCCTTCCTGCGCAGCCTGGCGGGTGGCGAGCCAAGGCTCGACACCAGGCTGGTCCGGTCCCCGGACGGTATCATGCACTTTTCGGACATCGTCCTGACCGGCCCGTTGGTGCGTATCACCGGCACGGGGCTCAGGCGTCGCGACGGCAGCTTCCAGTTCAGCGGATCGGGCACGCAGGCGGTCTATGGACCGTTCCAGCTAACGCTCGACGGGATGATCGATCATCCGACGATCCGGCTGGTCTTCGAACATCCGGTCGATGCGCTCGGGCTGTCCAAGGTGTCGCTCGATCTCGATCCCCTCGCCGATGGCTTTACCTTCCGCGCCAAAGGCGGATCGATGGTCGGGCCGTTCAACGCGCACGGCACGATCCGCACGCCGCCGGGCATGGCGACGATGATCGAGGTCGCCGATCTCGCCGTAACCGGCACCCACGCCAAAGGCATGCTGCGTTCGGGGCCGGGCGGTTTCGTCGGCCGGCTCGATCTGGCAGGCGGCGGCATCGCCGGCGCGATCCAGTTCGCGCCGCAAGGACCGATCCAGCGGATCGAGCCGCACCTGACCTTCACCGATGCCACCCTGGCGGGAATCAACCCCACGTTCGTGCGGCGCGGACGGGCGGATGGCGCGGTCCTGCTCGATCCGGCCGGCGTGTCGGTCGATGGCACCGCGTCGGGCACCGGCCTCACGCGCGGCAGCATGAGCATCGCCCGCGCGAACGTGGAAGCTCATCTCAAGGGCGGCCGCGGCAAGGTTACCGTCAGGGTCGCCGGCAGCGGGGGACGCGCGTTCGACATCAATGCCGTCGCCGATATCGATCCCGGCCGCATCGCGGTGACCGGACAAGGTGTGGTCGAGGGCCGCCCGATCCGGATCACCGCGCCCGCCGTGCTCACGATGGACGACAATCTGTGGCAACTGGCACCGGTGCGGCTGGAATATGCCGGCGGTGCGGCGACCCTGACCGGCGCATTCGCGCGCACGTCGCGAAGCTTCGAGGCCTCGCTCGATCATATGCCGCTGGGCGTGCTCGACATCTTCAACCCGTCGCTGGGGTTGGGCGGCTATGCGAGCGGCAAATTGTCGTTCCACCATGTCCTCGGCAGCGCGCCTTCGGGGCGGATCGACGTCGCGGTGCGCGGCATGACGCGGTCGGGACTGGTGCTGAGTTCGGCGCCGGTCGATCTCGGGCTGGCCGCCGTGCTGACCGCCAATGGTGCGGCGGGGCGGGCGGTTGTGGTGAGCGGCGGCAAGACGATCGGCCGCGCGCAGGCCAAGATCGGGCCGCTGGTGCCGGGTGACGACATCGTCAGCCGCCTGATCAACGCGCCGTTGTTTGCCCAGCTGCGTTATGCAGGTCCGGCGGATACGTTGTGGCGGCTGATCGGGGTCGAGACGATCGATCTCTCGGGACCGCTCAATGTCTCGGCCGATATCGGTGGAACGCCCGCCAATCCCAGCATACGCGGCAGCGTCTCGAGCGATGGCGCGCGCCTCGAAAGCACCACCACCGGCACGATCATCACCAACATGAAGGCCGCGGGGACCTTCGACGGATCCCGCCTCAACCTGACGAGCATGACCGGCAATGCCGGCAGCGGCACCGTCAGCGGGCGTGGCAGCTTCGAATTCGGCGCGGGCAAAGGGCTGGGGATGGACCTCCAGCTTCAGGCGCAGAATGCGGTCCTGCTCAACCGCGACGATATCGGCGCGACCGTCACCGGGCCGATCACGATGAAGTCGAACGGCCGTGGCGGCACGGTCGGCGGCGACATCACGATCCTCAAGGGGCGCTTCAAGCTTGGAAGCGCGGCCGCCGCGCAGGTCCCGCAGCTTGCCGCGAAAGAAATCAACCGCCCCGACGAGGGCGAAGTGACCGATACGCCGCCGTTGCCGTGGACGCTCGACATCAAGGCGAAAGCGAAGAGCCAGTTGATGGTGACCGGGCTCGGCCTCGACAGCGAATGGCGCGCCGATCTTACGATCAAGGGTGCGATCAACAATCCCGCGATCGGCGGACGGGTCGATCTGATCCGTGGCGGCTATCAGTTTGCGGGGCGCCGCTTCGATCTTGATCGCGGCACGATCCGCTTCACCGGCGAGGCGCCGCCCGATCCCGTGCTCGACATCACCGCGCTCGCCAATCTGCAGGGGATCAGCGCGACGATCCATGTCACCGGCACCGGCCTCCATCCCGATATCAGCTTCGTCAGCGTGCCGGCCTTGCCCGAGGACGAGGTGCTGTCGCGGCTTTTGTTCGGCACCTCGATCACCAATCTGTCGGCGCCGGAGGCGCTGCAACTGGCAGCGGCGGTGGCGAGCCTGCGCGGCGGATCGGGCGGCGGTTTCAACCTCGATCCGATCAATGCGGTGCGCAAGGCGGTGCGGCTCGATCGGCTGCGCATCCTGCCGGCCGATGTGACGACGGGCCAAAAGACCGCAGTCGCTGCCGGCAAGAATATCGGGCGGCGCACCTATGTCGAGGTGATCACCGACGGACAGGGCTATTCGGCCACCAGCGTCGAATACCGGATCACGCGCTGGCTGTCGGTGCTGGCGACGGTCAGTACGATCGGCCGCCAGAGCGCCAACTTCAAGATTTCGAAGGATTATTGAGCTTCGTCGTCCCTGCGCAGGCAGGGGCCATGTCTATCGACCCAATAGAAGCCCATGGAGAGCAAGTTGGCTCACCGATAGGGCAGTTTATGCTTGAGAGATGGGCCCCGGCTTGCGCAGAGGCGACGGGTTACGCCGCGTGATGCGGACGGAACAGCTTCCAGCGCTCGGTGGCGAGCACCAGCACCAGCGCTGCGACGCCAACGCTGACGAAGCCCAGCACCATCGGCACCGTCGTCCCGTTGAACGATTGCCCGACGATGATGCCGATGATCGATCCGCCGACGGTGGAAATAAAGCCCTGCACCGATGAGGCGGTGCCGGCGATCTCGCCCATCGATTCCATCGCCATCGATCCGAAGTTCGATCCCATCATGCCGAAGCAGAACATGGTCAGGCACTGCAGGGCGATGAAGGTCGCCATCGTCTCGTATCCTGTCACCGCGACCACCAGATGGATCGACGACGCACCGATGAAGCCCAGCAGTGCGCTGTGGCTGACGACGCGCGTGCCGAACCGTTCGACGATGCGCGAATTGATGAAGGCGGCGGTTCCCATCGCGCCGGCGATGCAAGCGAACATCAGCGGAAACTTGTTCGGCGCATGGAAGATGTCGGCGAAGATCTGTTGCACCGAATTGATGAAGCCCATCAGTGCGCCGAACACCGCAGTCATCGCCAGGGTGTAGCCGATCGCGTTGCGCTCGAGCAAAGTCCGGCCGATGGCAGAAGTGATGCCGCCGACCGAAATCGGCTGGCGATGATCGGGATGCAAGGTCTCGTTGAGCTTGAGCCCGCCGATCAAGGCCACCATCGCCGAGAAAGCGGCGAGGAAGAAGAAGATGCCGCGCCAGTCGGCCACCAGCATGATGATCTGGCCGATGCTGGGCGCCAGCGCCGGCACGGCCAGGAAGACGATGAACGACAGCGACATGACGCGCGCCATCTGCCGCCCCTGATAGCAATCGCGCACCACCGATACCGCCAGCACGCGTCCGGCCGCACCCACGACGCCCTGCAGAAAGCGATAGACAAGCAGGCCGGTGAAACTGGTGGCGAGGCCGGCGGCGATGCTGGTGATCGCGAACAGGCTTAGGCTGACGATCAGGATCGGGCGGCGGCCGTAGCGATCGGCGAGCGGGCCGTAGACAAGCTGTGCCGCGCCGAAGCCGAACATGTAGAGCGCCACGATCCACTGGCGATCATTCTCGCTCGCCACCGAAAGCGCTTGGCCGATCTGCGCCAGCGCCGGCAGCATCGTATCGATGCCGAGCGCCTGGCAAGCCATGATCGCCGCAATCAGCGCGACGAAGCCGTGGAAGCTCAATCCGGGATCGGCACTGCCGGGCTCGCGGGGTGGCGCATCGCTCACGCGGGATTCCGCGCGGGAAGAAAGTACAGACGCTCGCATCCCGCTGATATGGCGGTTATGTTGCGCCGCAGCAAGAGTTTTGCAGCCGCGGGCTGCAGACCCGCGGCCACATTTTTCAGCTTACGCTTCGGCCGTCGCGCGCGGCTTGCGGCCACGGGGCTTCGGTTCGGGCGCCGCCACGCGCGGCTTGCGGCCGAGGCCGATCTTGTGCGCGAGTGCGCGACGCTGCTCGGCATAATTAGCTGCGACCATTGGATAATCGCGCGGCAAGCCGAATGTTTCGCGATAGGTTTCCGGCGTATAGCCGTGCTGCGAGATATGACGACGCAGCATCTTGTACTGCTTGCCGTCGATCATGCTCACCAGATAATCGGGCTTGATCGAAGCACGTGCCGAAACAGCGCCACGGGGCTTTTCCGGCTGCGGTTCGGGGGCTGCGCCACCGACCGACTGAAGCGCGCTATAGACGCTCTGAATCAGCGTAGCGACTTCGGCGGTAGGGACGCTGTTGTTGCTGACATGCGCGGCTACAATGTCGGCAGTTAAGGTGATAAGTTCCTGATTGTCAGATGCCACGTCTTATACTCCTGAGGGGGGACGGCATATATAACCGTTTTGGTGTATGGCCAGCATTTTTGTTTACTTAACTGTGTTTTTCGGTCCGCACCGGCCATATTTCTGTGATGATATGGCGCGATGGATGCGCGTTGCGTACCTCCGATGCCGTCCCCATATCGCGGACGAATGATGAGGACCGGATGAACGAAGATAAGATTGGCTGGCACGGAACGACAATCCTGTCCGTGCGCAGAGGCGGCAAGGTGGTGGTTGCAGGCGACGGACAGGTCAGCCTCGGCAATACCGTGATCAAACCCAATGCGAAGAAGGTGCGCAGGCTGGGCGACGGATCGGTGATCGGCGGATTTGCCGGCGCGACTGCGGATGCCTTCACGTTGTTCGAGCGTCTCGAGCGCAAGCTCGAACAGCATCGCGGGCAATTGTTGCGCGCGGCGGTCGAACTGGCGAAAGATTGGCGCACCGACAAATATTTACGCAATCTGGAAGCGATGATGATCGTCGCCGACAAGCACGTGACCCTGATCCTGACCGGCAACGGCGACGTGCTCGAGCCGGAGGCCGGGATCGCCGCGATCGGATCGGGCGGCAATTACGCGCTCGCCGCGGCGCGCGCCTTGGTCGATTATGAAGACGATGCCGAGAAGATCGCGCGGCACGCGATGCGGATCGCTGCCGATGTCTGCGTTTTCACCAACGGCAATGTCACGATCGAGACGATTGACGACGCGGCCTGAAAAGCGGCGCCGGATCGACTCTCCTTATTCAATATCCCGGACATATTTTCACGATGAACGACGCCCTTACTCCCAAAGCCATCGTCGCTGCGCTCGATCAGCATATCGTCGGGCAGGACGATGCGAAGCGCGCAGTGGCGGTTGCGCTGCGCAATCGCTGGCGCCGCCAGAAACTCGCGCCCGAATTGCGCGACGAAGTCAGCCCCAAGAATATCCTGATGATCGGGCCCACCGGCTGCGGCAAGACCGAGATCAGCCGGCGTCTTGCGCGTCTCGCCGATGCGCCGTTCGTAAAGGTGGAGGCGACCAAGTTCACCGAAGTCGGTTACGTCGGTCGCGACGTCGAGCAGATCGCGCGCGATCTGGTCGAGGAGGCCGTCCGGCTCGAGAAGGAGCGTCGCCGCGCCGCGGTCAAGGACAAGGCCGAAGAGGCGGCGATGGCGCGCCTGCTCGATGCCTTGGTCGGCAAGGATGCGTCGGAAGCGACGCGTACCGCCTTCCGCCAGCGTTTCGCCGACGGTCACCTCGCCGACAAGGAAATCGAGATCGAACTGGAGGAGACCGGGGGCGCGCCGATGGAGATACCCGGCATGGGTGGTCAGGTCGGCATGATCAACCTGTCCGACATCATGGGCAAATTGGGCGGCGCTCGCATGAAGCGGCGCAAGCTGACGGTGAGTGCGGCCTGGACCAAGCTGGTCGACGAGGAAGCAGACAAACGGCTCGATCAGGATGAGGTCAGCCGCGCCGCCTTGGCCGATGCCGAAGCCAACGGGATCGTCTTCCTGGACGAGATCGACAAGATCGCGGTCAGCGATGTGCGCGGCGGGTCGGTCAGCCGCGAAGGTGTCCAGCGCGATCTGTTGCCGCTGATCGAGGGTACCACCGTCGCGACCAAATATGGGCCGATGAAGACCGACCATATCCTCTTCATAGCCTCGGGCGCGTTCCACGTCGCCAAGCCGAGCGATCTACTGCCCGAATTGCAGGGCCGCCTGCCCATCCGGGTCGAGCTGAAACCGCTGACCGAAGCGGATTTCGTGCGCATCCTCTCGGACACGCGCGCCAGCCTGACCGAACAATATCGCGCCTTGATCGCAACCGAGCAGGTGACGATCGAATTCACCGACGAAGGCATTGCCGCGATCGCGAAGATCGCGGCACAGGTGAACGAGAGCATCGAGAATATCGGCGCCCGCCGCCTCCAGACGGTGATGGAGAAGTTGCTGGAGGATGTGAGTTTCCACGCAGAGGACCGCACCGGTACTGCACTCACGATCGACGCGGCCTATGTGGAATTGCAGCTCGCGGCCGTCGCGCGGAACACCGATCTCAGTAAATATGTGCTCTGACCGGGTTTAAGTTGCCGATCGGCACGCGCCCGTGCCAACGCTTCCCATATTTCATAGCCGGAGTGTGGTGCGCGTGCCGACGATCGACCAGCCGAGTGTGGTGATCGCCACCCCATGAGCGGTACGTTCCGATCGCTGCGACATCACAATTATCGCGTCTGGGCGGCGGGCGCGATCGTGTCGAATGTCGGTACCTGGATGCAGCGTACCGCGCAGGATTGGCTGGTGCTGGCCGAACTGACCAATCACAAGGCCAGCGCCGTCGGTATTGTCATTGGGCTCCAGTTCGCGCCGCAACTCCTGCTGCTGCCCTTTACCGGTTACGCCGCCGATAATTTCGATCGGCGCAAGCTCCTGCTGGTGACGCAAGTCGCGATGGGCCTGCTGGCGCTCGGGCTTGGGCTGCTGGTGGTTACCGGCGCGGTCCGGTTGTGGATCGTCGATGTCTTTGCATTCCTGCTCGGCTGTGCCGCTGCGTTCGACGCGCCCGCACGCCAAACCTTCGTATCCGAACTGGTGCATGAGGAGGATCTGGGGAATGCGGTCGCGCTCAATTCCACGTCGTTCAATGCCGGGCGCCTGATCGGCCCGGCGGTGGCCGGGATATTGATCGCGGCGGTCGGGTCCGGCCCCGTGTTCCTGATCAACGCGGCATCCTATGTTGCGGTCATCGGATCGCTCATGCTGATCCGCCGTACGGAAATCCGCGCGACTGATCGCGGCAGCGGTGCGCGGGGCGGGATCGCGGACGGCTGGCGTTATGTGATCGGCCGCCCCGATCTCGTGGCGTCGATGGTGATCATGTTCCTGATCGGTACGTTCGGCTTCAATTTCGCCATCTATATCTCGACCATGTCGCTCAAGATCTTCCATCGCGGCGCTGACGGCTATGGTTTCCTGACCTCGGTCATGGCGGTCGGATCGATCATCGGCGCCTTGTTGTCGGCGGGGCGCGACAGACCGCAATGGAATTTCGTGATGCTGGGGCTGGGGGTGTTCGGCGTCGGCTGTGGGCTGGCTGCGATCAGCAACAATTATTTGCTCTACGGGCTGATCCTCGCGATCGTCGGTATCGCCTCGCAGACCGTCACCACCTCGATCGTCGGGCTTGTCCAGCTTGGCTCCGATCCGC
Organism: Sphingomonas sp. MMS24-J13; assembly: GCF_044905095.1. Lineage (NCBI taxonomy): Bacteria > Pseudomonadati > Pseudomonadota > Alphaproteobacteria > Sphingomonadales > Sphingomonadaceae > Sphingomonas > Sphingomonas sp. MMS24-J13. The sequence continues at coordinate 3,371,792 of NZ_CP173258.1, read as the reverse complement.
TGATGCGCGGGCGGGTGATGGCGTTGCTGATGGCGATCTCGCTCGGCGGCACCCCGCTCGGCAGCCCGATCGTCGGCTGGATCGCCGATCATTTCGGCCCGCGCTGGGCGATGGGCGTCGGTGCCTCCGCGGGAATAGGCGCATTGATTGTCGGATTGCTCTATCTGCGCACGGCGGCCAGGACCCGGGCTGTCGAATCCCTGGAGGCCCTGCGCTGATGTCGTTGACCGAGAAGATCATTGCTCCCGTCGCTGCATGGATCATCGCGGTGATCTCGGCCTCGGGCTATCTCGGCGTCGCGCTGCTGATGGCGATCGAGAGCGCGTGCATCCCACTGCCGTCCGAAATCATCATGCCGTTTGCCGGCTATCTTGTCTCGACCGGCCGGTTCGATCTGCTGCTGGTCGCGACCGCGGGTGCGCTCGGCTGCAATCTGGGGTCGATCATCGCCTATGAGGCGGGCAAGCGCGGCGGGCGGCCGTTCGTGGCGCGCTGGGGGCGTTATGTCCTGCTCGACATGCATGATCTCGATCGCGCGGAATATTTCTTCCAGCGCTGGGGCAGCATCACCGTGCTGCTCTGCCGGCTGCTGCCGGTGGTGCGCTCGTTCATCGCCTTCCCGGCGGGTGTCGCACGCATGCCGCTGGTCCGCTTCCACATCTATACGTTCGTCGGCTCGTGGCCGTGGTGCTTCGCTTTGGCCTGGGTCGGCATGAAGCTCGGCGTCGCGTGGCGCACCGATCCGCGGTTGGGGGCGATCCTGCACCGCGCGGATTTTGCAGTGGCGGGTGTGGTGATCGTAGGGGCCGTCTGGTTCGTCTGGCACAAGATCAGACAGAGTCGCTAAATATCCTCCCCGGCAAGGCCGGGGAGGATCGAACACTTACCGCCCGCTGGTCTTGCGGACCGCACTGCGATGCGCGCCCGGCGCACCCTTGCGGGGCCCGTAATTGCGCTTGGGCGCCCCGGCCGGCCGTTCGCCATCGTGGCGGCGCTGATCGGGACGACGCTGGCCGTGCGGGCGCTCGGGGCGCTCGTCGCCCTTGGCAGGCTTCGGCAGGCGCGCGCCTTCGTCGAGGAAGTTCGCCGGCAGCGGCATGATCGACGGCTTGGCGCGCGTCAGCTTTTCGATCGCGCGAAGATAAGGCCGCTCGTCATCCGCCACGAAAGAAATGGCGATACCGGTAGCACCCGCGCGCGCCGTCCGGCCGATGCGGTGGACATATTGCTCGGGCACGTTGGGCAGCTCGAAGTTGAAGACGTGGCTGATGCCCGACACGTCGATCCCGCGCGCGGCGATGTCGGTTGCGACCAGGATCGGTGCGTGGCCCGACTTGAACTCGGCCAAAGCCCGCTCGCGCTGCGGCTGGCTCTTGTTGCCGTGGATCGCATTGGCCATGATTCCGGCCGCGACGAGATGCTTCACGACGCGATCGGCGCCATGCTTGGTGCGGGTGAACACCAGGGCCCGCTCGATCTGGGTCGCGCGCAAGGTCAAGGTCAGCAAGGATTGCTTCTCGGCCTGGTTGACGAAGATCACCTGCTGCTCGACCCGCTCGGCGGTGGTCGACGGCGGCGCGACCGAAACCTTGACCGGGTTGGTCAGGAAGCTGTCGCCCAGATCCGAGATAGTCTTCGGCATGGTCGCCGAGAAGAAGAGCGACTGGCGCTTCTTCGGCAGCAGATTGTGGATCCGCTTGAGCGCATGGATGAAGCCGAGGTCGAGCATCTGATCGGCTTCGTCGAGCACGAAGATCTCGACGTCGCGCAAGGTCAGCGCGCGCTGGTCGATCAGGTCGAGCAGGCGGCCCGGGGTCGCGACGAGCACGTCGACGCCGGCGGCGAGGCCACGGATCTGGCGCGGGATCGGCACGCCACCGAACACGGTCATGACGCTCAGCTTCATGAACTTGCCGTAAGCGGTGAAGCTCTCGGCAATCTGGCTGGCGAGCTCACGCGTCGGCGCCAGCACCAGCATGCGGCAGCCCTTGAGCGGGCGCGGCTTGGGGTTGTTCGCCATGTAGTCGAGCGAGGGGAGGGCGAAGGCTGCGGTCTTGCCTGTGCCGGTCTGCGCGATACCGCACAGATCGCGGCCTTCGAGCAGGGCCGGAATGGCCTGCGCCTGAATTGGGGTCGGGTTCTCGTATCCCTTGGCGGCAAGCGCCTGCTGGAGCGGCGCGGAGAGGCCGAGGTCGGAAAATTTTGTCATTGATGCACTTTCAGTGCGCGAACAGCCGCGCGGACTCCTGGTCCGAACGACAGCAAGCGGGTTCATGAGACGACCCGCGTGAAAGGGGAGCCCTGGGCTACACGCCTGTCCTGCAAACACGACCCGTTGAGGAGCGGGAATTCCACGCTGTTTGCTGCAATGCCGCATAGGGCACCGGCGCTGTCCTTTATATCGCCTATTTTCGGGAAAAATGCAAGTGGTACGGTGGGCGATTGAAAAACCTTCCTAAACGGCTCCTAAGGGGCCGGTGAGTTTCTTCGAAAGCCTGGTTGCGCTGGTGTTTGCCGCGATCCTGTTGCTGCAGGTCTCGCGGCGGCTCGCCATTCCCTATCCCACGATGCTCGCAGCTGCCGGCGTCGGGCTGGCGATGATCCCCGGCGCACCCAAGATCGCGCTCGATCCCCATATGGCCCTGGCCTTGTTCATCGCGCCCGCTCTGGTGGATGCGGCGTTCGACTTTCCGATCGGCGCGGTATGGCGGTTGTGGCGCCCCTTGTTCGCCTTGGCCGTGGTGGCGGTTGCCGTGAGTGCGGGCGCGGTGGCGTGGCTCGGGGTAGCTTATGCGGGGCTGCCTTTCTACGCCGCGCTTGCGCTGGGCGCGATCGTGGCGCCGCCCGATGCCGCGGCCGCGACCGCGGTCATGGGCAGCATCAGCATGCCGCGCCGCTCGGTCGCGGTGCTGAAGGGTGAGAGCCTGCTCAACGACGCGTCGGCACTGCTGCTGTTCAGCGCGGCGACGCAGGTGCAGAGCCATGGCGGGATCGACGGGCCGATCGCGCTGCGCCTCGGGCTGGCCGCACCGGGTGGCATCCTGTTCGGCATCGCGCTCGCGTGGGTCCTCAAGAAAATTCAGCCGATCGTCCGGGGCACGCTCGGCAGCAACCTGCTCGAATTCGTCACCACCTTCGGCGTGTGGATCATCGCCGAACGCATCGGTCTCTCGCCGGTCCTGTGTCTCGTGGCGTTCGCGATGACCACGGCGCGCAGTGCCGGGCTCACCAACCCGCCGCGCATGCGAATCCACAGTTTCGCGGTGTGGGAGTCGGTCGTGTTCCTGCTCAACGTGCTCGCTTTCCTGCTGATGGGATTGCAGGTGCGGACGATCGTCGGCGGCATGACATCCGCCCGCTTGCACGAGGCGGGCTGGTTCGCGCTTGCCGTTATATTATGCCTGATCGTGGTGCGGCTGGCGTGGGTTCTGGTCTACAATCGCCTCGCGCGCCATTTCAAAGCCCTGCGCGGCGATGCCGAGCCGGCGAGCCTGCGCCAAGGCGTGCTGATCGGCTGGTGCGGGATGCGCGGCCTCGTCACGCTCGCCACCGCCTTCGCGCTCCCGGCCGATTTCCCGCAGCGCGATCTGATCGTGCTCACCGCCTTCGCGGTCGTGCTGGCGACCTTGGTGGTGCAAGGGCTCACGCTCGGGCCGGTCGTGCGCTTGCTCGGGCTCGACGGAGATGACGGGCTGGAAAAGGAATTGGCCGAGGCCCGCGCCGATCTCGCGGCGTCCGCGCTGGCCAGCCTCGATGGCAAACAGGGACCGGCAGTCGAGCATTGGCGCTTCGGCTTCGAGGCGGCACGCGCGGCCGTCGTCCCGCCCGAGGACGTCGCCCCGCTCGAACGGAAGCGTGCGATCGGCCTCTCCGCGATGCGCAAGCAGCGCAAGCGACTGGAGCAATTGCGGCTGGAGCAGAGGGTCGGTGCCGACGCCTTCCTGGTGCTGCAGGAAGAGCTCGATTTCCACGAAGTCGCGCTCAGCAGCGAAGACGAACGGCATATCGAGGAAAGTTGATCTCCATGCCGGGTTGCGCGCTAAGATGCCCTCCATGAAACGCGCTCTTCTTCTCCTCGTCGCTTTGTCCTCACCTGCATTCGCGGCGCTGACCGCGCCGGAGGCGAAGATGGTCGCCACGATCGACGCCGAGCGCGATCGCGATTTCACGCTGCTCCGGAAACTGGTCGATCAGAATAGCGGCACCCGCAACCTCGCCGGCGTGCGCGCTGTCGCGGACATGATGAAGGCCGAACTCGAGCCGCTCGGCTTCACCGTCCGATGGGTCGACATGGAAGCGAAGACCCAGCGCGCCGGCCATCTGCTCGCAGAGCATAAGGGCGATGGCAAAGGCCGGCACATCCTGCTGATCGGTCACATGGATACGGTGTTCGAAAAGGACAGCCCGTTCCAGAAACTGGTCCGCCGCGGCGATACGGTCGAGGGGCCGGGCGTCGACGACATGAAGGGTGGGCTCGTCGTGATGGTCGCGGCGTTGCGCGCGATGAAGCAGGCCGGCACGCTCGAATATGCCGATATCCGCATCGTGCTGTCGGGCGACGAGGAAAGTGCCGGCACGCCGGTCGACCTCGCGCGCGCCGACATGGTCGAGGCGGGTAAATGGGCCGATGCGGCGATGGAATATGAAAGCCTTGCCACTGAAGACGGCAAGGATGTGGGATCGATCTCGCGGCGCGGATCGATCAGCTGGGTCGTCACCGCCACCGGCCGCACCGCACATTCGGCGGGCGTGTTCGGCGAGGGGGTGGGCTTCGGCGCCAATTACGAACTGGCTCGGATCGTCGACACCTTCCGCCGCGAATTGCGCGAGCCCAACCTCACCTACAATATCGGGTTGATGCTCGGTGGGGTCGAAGTCGCGCCGACAACAGCCGAAGTGATAGCCGGCACCGCCAGCGGCAAGCCCAATATCGTTGCGGCCAAGGCGATCGCCACCGGCGATATCCGCGCGCTCTCGAACGAGCAGGCCAGGCGGATCGAGGAGGAGATGCGCGCGATCGTGGGCAAGAATTTGCCCGGCACCAAAGCGGAAATCACGTTTCGCGAATCCTATCCGGCGATGGCGCCGACCGAGGGGAGCCGCGCGTTGCTCAAGGATCTGAACGCGGCGAATGCCGATCTCGGCCTGCCCGCGATGGCCGAGCTCGATCCGATGAAGCGCGGCGCCGGCGATATCGCCTTCGTCGCGCCCTATGTGAGCGGGCTGGTCGGCACCGGCATCGTCGGTGCGGGCGCACATGCCGCCGGTGAGACCGCCGATCTCTCCAGTATTCCCCGTCAGGCCAAGCGCAGCGCGCTTCTGATGAGCCGCTGGAGCCGGATGAGCCGGAGCAAATAATCCGCACGCCAAGGGACATTGCGGTTGCGGGCTGCGGCCCGGCGGGGCTGGCGGCGGCATTGCTGCTCCACCGGCTCGGGCACCGCGTGACCCTCTTCGAGCGCTTCGCCGCGCCACAGCCGATCGGATCGGGGCTGATGATCCAGCCCACCGGCCTGGCGGTACTGCGCGCTCTTGGCCTCGGCGACAGGTTGCTGGCCGGTGGTGCCCGCATCGATCGGCTGCGCGGCGAGACGACCGATCCGCGCCGGATCGTGCTCGACGTCCATTATTCGGCGCTGCGGGGCCAGGCTTTCGGTATCGGCGTCCATCGCGCAACCCTGTTCGCGATCCTGCATGATGCGGTGATCGCGGCGGGTCTGACAATCGAGGGCGCACGCGCGATCGTCGGCAGCACGATAATCGCCAACGGCCGGCGGCGGCTGGACTTTGCCGACGGTCGATCGGCGGGGCCGTTCGACCTGATCGTCGACGCGCTCGGCACCCGCAGCACGCTCGCGCCGCCGACCGGCCATGCGCTGGCTTATGGTGCGCTGTGGGGCTCGCTCGACTGGCCGGACGGGGCGGGGTTCGACGGCCACGCGCTCGAGCAGCGTTATCGCCGCGCGAGCGTCATGGCGGGCGTATTGCCGCTCGGGCACGGCAAGGCGGCCTTGTTCTGGTCGCTGCGCGCCGATCGCCTGCAGGGGTGGTACGACGCGGGGCTGGCGGCGTGGAAAGACGAGGTCGCGGCTCTGTGGCCCGCCACGCAGCCCTTGCTCGATCAGCTTGTCGCGTCCGATCAACTCACCTTCGCCCGTTACGCGCACCGTACGCTCCGCACACCTGCCGAAACAGGGATGATCCACATCGGTGATGCATGGCATTCGGCCAGCCCGCAACTCGGGCAAGGCGCGAACATGGCGCTGCTTGATGCCTATGCGCTGATGCGAGGGCTGAAGGCACATGACGAGATATCTTCGGCTTTGGCGGCGGCGGTGAAGATGAGCCGATCGCATATCCATCTCTATCAGGCGCTGACGGCCCTGTTCACGCCGGTTTACCAATCGGACGGTCGCATGCTGCCGTTCGTGCGCGATCGCCTTGTCGGGCCGCTGTCGCGGCTGTGGCCCGCCACATGGATCCAGGCAGCCCTGGTGAGCGGCACGATCGGCAATCCGCTAGGCAAGCTTGGCCTGAGCTAATGCGCCTCTTTGAGAGCAGCATCGTTCGGTCGCCCGGTGATAGCCGGTCGCGTAGTACCAGCGTCAGCGCATCGCCATGCGCGCATCGAGCATCGGCTGCTGCGATACGGTAATCGCGCCGCTGGTCGGCCGATCGAGATCAAGGATCAGGGCAAGCGCCAGCGTCAGCAGGAGGAACAGGATCAGGGTGACCGCGCGATGGCGTCGTCCGGCCGCGCGCATCACGTAGCCGACGATCGTCGCCGCCGCGACGGCATAGAGGACCAGCACGAGCAACACCTGTGTCGGGATGCGCGCGGCGCGCTCGGCCTTGCGCGACGATGCCGCGTCGAACATCTCGTTGACGGCGGTGACGATCGTGGCGGCGATCGGCGGCGGGGTCGCGGCTATCGCGCCCTGCAGGTCTTTCCAGACGATCGCCTGAGAGACGCCGGTTGCAGCTTCGATCCGGGCGGGGTCCGTGCCGCGCGACAGGCCGAGCCGCACGTCGGTATAATCGGCGATGGCGTGCTGGAGTTGTACGCCGGTGCCACCGCCAGCAAGGCCGGCGCGTAGCCAGGCCGTGCCGATCGCATTGCCCTCGTTGACGACCAAAGCGCGCCGCGCGTCGAAGCGCGTGATCGCCAGCGAAAAAGTGAAGGCAATCAGCAGGCCGAGCAGGGCCAGAATGGCCGAGAGCAGATAGCCTTCGCCATCACTCCGCTCGACCGTATCGCGGCCGAGCCGGGTCCGCAGCAAGGCTCCCATCTCGGCTGCGGAGGCCAGCAGGAAGAACAGGATGGATGCCGCCAGCCACAAGCCGGTGTCATCGAACAGCCGCTCTTCGAAACCCATCGCCCAACCCCGCGCTTCGAACTGCAGTTTAACGCCACAATCGCAGCAGGAAAGGCGCGTTGACCCGCTATAATTGCATCCACGGATGATCGCGCTGACCAGCCAGTTCAGGCCCATGCTTCTCGCGCGTGTAGAGCCGGATGCGGCGACCGTCCGGATCCTCGATCACCAGCATGAAAGCCAGGACGGTGACGATCTCGCCCGAATGCGGCACGCCGAGTGCATCGCAATGCGCCGCCCATTGCGCCAGTTCGGCGCGCCCCTGGATGGTCAGCGTGATCGGATCGAAATGACGGGCCGCACCGCCGTGCCGCGCGCTCAGCCGCAGATCGAGCAATGTGCCCCAGCCGGGCATGTCGCAGATATAGGCGTAGATGTTGCCTGCGGCGTCGCGATGATCCGCTTGTGGCAGCCGCCGTGCGCCGAACACTTTCTCATAGAATGCGAGCGAGGCGTCGCAATCGGTCACCGCGAATTTGAGATGGTGGATGCCGTCGACCGTCGGCTGTTGTGTCATCATGGGGGTTCCTCTCCCCGATGGGATGCCCTGCTTGTACGGGACGATCTTCTCCCGAAAGGAAGCAGCTGTTCTATCTGCCGGGTGCCGGCCCCGTGCTGCCGCGCACGACCAGTTCGTGCGGCAGGATCACGTCCAGCAATTCGGTCTGGGTGCCGGCGATCGTTTCGAGAAGGATGCGCGCGGCGCGGCTGCCGACATCCTCGGCGGGCTGGGCGATCGTCGTCAGCGGCGGATCGCAATAGCGGCCGAAGCGGATGCCGTCGAAGCCGATGACCGAAATATCGCTCGGGCAGCCGAGGCCGGCTTGCCGGACCGCTGCCAGCGCGCCGATCGCCATCTCGTCACTGAAGCAGAACAGGCCCGTCACGCCGTCCGCCATCAGCGCGCTGGCCGCGACGAGCCCGCTTTCGATCGTGAAGTCGCCATGGCGGATCCGCAGTTCGTCGGCCAGCCCGTGCCGTGTCATCGCCATCCGCACGCCGCGCAGCCGATCGCGGCTGGTCATCGCCTCCATGACGCCCGGGATCGCCCCGATCCGGCGGTGCCCCAGTTCGATAAGGTGCGTCACCGCCAGTTCGGCCGCACCTCCATCGTCGATATGGACGCTCGAGACGCCGAAATCGGCGCTGTGTTCGAATGCGTTGACGATCGGCGCGCGCCCACCCTGTTTTGCGATCGCCTGTGCCAAAGAGGGCGGCACGATCGGGCTGGTGAAGATGATCCCGTCGACCTCGCGGCTGGCGAGCATCATCGAATAGACATCCTGCTGCCCGGGGTTTTGCAAAGTCTCGCCGAGGATCACCGCATAGCCCGCCTCCCGCGCGACCCGCTCGACACCCTGGATCATGTCGCCGAACACCGGATTGGAGATGACCGGCACGGTCAGCAAAATCTTCGACGCGCGTGCCTGGCGTAGATTGCGCGCCATCCGATTGGGCTCATAGCCGAGCCGCTCGACCGCCTGCAGCACCCGCGTGCGTGTCGCCGTTGCGACCAGGCCGGGCTGGCTCAGCACGCGCGAGACGGTGGCCGTCGATACCGCCGCGTATCGCGCGACATCCTGGATGGTGGCCATGCAACACCTCCCTTCCGCTCCGTTACCGGGCATTGACGCGTGTGGAGAGGCCTATGTAGTAAAATACGCGATGTAAACGATTACAGTCATCAACTGAAGGCGGGGCGGCATGCGTAAGATCCGGATCGGGCTATTGGCCGCAATTGCACTGCCCACTGCCGCGATCGCGCAGGGCATGCCCGTCGTCACGACCGCGTCCGGTCCGGTGCGGGGCGTCACGGCCGAGGGTGTGGCGAGCTGGAAGGGCATTCCCTTCGCCGCCCCGCCGGTCGGCGCGCTGCGCTGGCGTGCGCCGCAGCCGGCGGCAGTGTGGCGCGGCACCCGCGATGCCACCGATTACGGCCATGACTGCATGCAGGTGCCCTTCCCGAGCGATGCCGCCCCACTCGGTACGCCGCCGGCCGAGGATTGTCTTTATCTCAACGTCTGGCGTCCGGCCGGCGTCACGGCCAGGCTCCCCGTGATCGTGTGGATCTATGGCGGCGGCTTCGTGAACGGCGGCGCCTCGCCGCCGACCTATTCGGGCGCCAATATTGCCAAGCAGGGCGTGATGTTCGTCAGCTTCAACTATCGCGTCGGCCGCTTCGGCACCTTCGCGCACCCGCAGCTCACCAGGGAGGATGCCGACGGCGGGCTGCTCGGCAATTACGGCTATATGGACCAGATCGCCGCGCTGAAGTGGGTCCGGACGAACATCGCCAGGTTCGGTGGCGATCCGCGCAACGTGACGATCATCGGCGAGAGTGCGGGCGGCATGTCCGTCCATGCGCTCGTCACCTCGCCGCTTGCCAAAGGGCTGTTCGCCAAGGCCGTGGTGATGTCGGGCGGCAACGGTCAGGCGATGGGCAGCGATGGCCTTGCCGTGGCCGAGACGATCGGCGTCGCCTTCGCCCAATCGAAGGGCATCGCCCCCGACGATCCGCAGGCGCTCGCCAGATTGCGCGCGCTTTCGGCCGAGGATGTGACCAGCGGGCTCAACATGATGGCCTTGTTCGCTCCCAGCGGCCCGCGCACCTTCGCTTCGCCGTTCGTCGATGGGAAGCTCGCGGTCGATGCGGGGCAGGCCTATCGATCGGGCGATTTCGCGCATGTCCCGATCATGATCGGGGCGACCAGCGCCGATATCGGAGGCAAGACCGGCATGATGGTCGCAGGTGCGCGCAGCGCATCGGCCACGATCGCGAGCAAGGGCGTCCCGGTCTACGAATATCGCTTCTCCTATGTCGCGGACTCGGCCCGCACGCCGCAGACGGCGGGGGCGGGCCATGCCAGCGACATCCCCTTCTTCTTCCACACCGAGACGATCAAATATGGCGACAAGACCACGCCGCGCGATCAGGGCGTAGGACGGATGATCAGTGCCTATATCGTCAATTTCGCAAAGACCGGCGATCCCAACGGCGCCGGATTGCCCCAATGGGCACATTATGCCGCCGCCAGCGACACGATCATGGATTTCGCGGCGAGCGGTGACGCCGTGCCGGGCAAGGATACATGGGGTGCCGATATCGATGCGGCAAACCCGCCTGCGCGCCCCTAACCGGAGATCATGATGAAGCGCCTGTCGCGTGTCGCCCTGATGCTGGCGGCAACGATCGTCGGCGGGGCTATCGCCGCCCAGCCATGGCGCAACACCAAACTGCCGTCGGACGATCGCGCCCGGCTGCTGCTCGACGCGATGACGCTCGACGAGAAGATCGCGCTCTTCCATGGGCCGATGGCGGTGCCGTGGATTCCCGGCATGGTCGTGCCCGAAGGGGCGATCGGATCGGCAGGCTATGTTCCGGGCAACGACCGGCTCGGCATTCCGGCTTTGCAGGAAACCGACGCGAGCCTCGGCATCGCCAATCCCATGCTGATCCGCGGCCCCGGCGACATGTCGACGCCCTTGCCGTCGAGCATGGCGCTGGCCGCGACCTTCGATCCCGCCATCGCCTTCGCGGGCGGTGCGATGATTGCCAGCGAGGCGCGTGCCAAAGGACTCAACGTGCTGCTCGCCGGCGGCGTCAACCTGACGCGCGATCCGCGCGGCGGCCGCAATTTCGAATATGTCGGCGAGGATCCCTTGCTTGCCGGGATCATGGCGGGGGAATCGATCCGCGGCATCCAGAGCCTCGGCATCCTCTCCACGGTGAAGCATTTTGCGCTCAACGGGCAGGAGCATGAGCGCATGACCGCCGATTCGGTGATCGGCGAGGCGGCGGCGCGCGAATCCGATCTGCTCGCCTTCGAGATCGCGATCGAGCGCGGCCAGCCCGGGTCGGTGATGTGCTCGTACAATCTGGTGAACGGTATCTATGGCTGCCAGAACGACTGGACGCTGAACCAGGTACTCAAGCGCGACTGGGGCTATCGCGGTTTCGTCATGTCCGATTGGGGGGCGGTCCACACGGTCGATGCGTTTGTGGCCGGGCTCGATCAGCAATCGGGCGAGCAGCTCGACAAGCAGATCTGGTTTGGTCAGCCACTGAAGGAGGCCGTGACGGCGGGGACGGTGCCGCAGGCACGCGTCGACGATGCGGCGTTGCGCATTCTGCGCGCGATGTTCGCGCACGGGCTGGTCGACAATCCCCCCGTCAAGGCGCCGATCGATTTCGCCGCGCACGCCAAGGTGGCCCAGGACGAAGCCGAAGGCGGGATCGTCCTGCTCGACAATCGCAAGGGGCTGCTGCCGCTCGTCGCCGGCGCGAAGCGGATCGCGGTGATCGGCGGGCATGCCGAGAGCGGCGTGCCGTCGGGCGGCGGATCGTCGCAAGTCGCCAACCCTTATCACCAGGGGCCGATCGCGCCGCGCATGGTGCCGATCGGGGGCGAGGGGATGATGGCGCTGATGCAGAATGTCGTCTTCGATCCCTCGTCACCCCTCATGGCGATCCGGGCACGGGCAAAAACGGCGCCGGTCAGTTTCGACACCGGCATCTATCCGGAAACCGCTGCCGCCGCCGCGAAGCAGGCCGATGTCGCGATCGTCTTCGTCTATCAGCCTTCGACCGAGGGCGACGACGTGCCGAGCATGGCGCTGCCGTTCGGGCAGGATGCGCTGATCGAGGCGGTCGCGGCGGCCAATCCCAATACGATCGTCGTGCTCGAGACCGGCAATCCGGTACGCATGCCATGGGCGGGCAAGGTCGCGGGCGTGGTCCAGGCCTGGTATTCGGGCGCCAAAGGTGGCGAGGCAATCGCGCGGATTTTGTTCGGAGAGGTCAATCCTTCGGGCCGCCTGCCGATCAGCTGGCCGGTCGACGAGAGCCAGCTTCCGCGGCCCACCATTCCCGGCTGGGGCGGGCCAGCCGGTGCGCCGGTGAAGGTGGACTATACGATCGAGGGCTCGGATGTCGGTTATCGCTGGTTCGCCCGCCAGAACATCAAGCCGCTTTACCCGTTCGGCTATGGGCTGAGCTACACCAGCTTCCGCTACGCCAACCTGGCGGTGAAGGGCGGCAAGACGATCGTCGCGAGCTTCGACGTCACCAATAGCGGCGCGATCGCGGGCAAGGACGTACCGCAAGTCTATCTGACGATTGCGGCGGGGCGAAAGATGCGGCGCCTGATCGGGTTCGAAAAGGTGGCGCTCGCCCCCGGCGAGACGCGGCGGGTCACGGTTACGGCGGATCCGAGGCTGCTGGCATCGTTCGATACCGCCCAGCATGGCTGGCGGATCACGCCCGGCAGCTATCGTATCGGCGTCGGGCCCGATGCGGAAAGCGAGATCCTGTGGGGGGCGGCCAATATCGCCTCGGCGCGATTGAAGCCGTGATCCGGCCATCCCTCCCGAAACGGAAGGATCTTAGCGCGGCGTACCGAACCAGATGACGTGCCGGGGCCCCTTGCCGTTCTGGCGCGCACGCACGGCCACCTCATCGATAAGGAAGCCCGCGCTTGCCATGCGCCGGGCGAAGGCATTGTCCGGTGCCGCCGACCAGATCGCGGCGATGCCGCCAGGTTTCAGCGCAGCCTTGAGCGCGGCGAGCCCGCGCGCCGAGTAGAGGCCGTCATTGCCGGCGCGGGTGAGGCCATCGGGGCCGTTGTCTACGTCGAGCAGGATTGCGTCATAGGTCGATCGGCCGGCCGCGATCAGCGCGGCGACATCGCCTTCCACCACGGTCACGCGCGGATCGTCGAGGCAGCCCGCCATCAACGCCTGCATCGGCCCGCGCGCCCAGGCGATGATCTCGGGCACCAGTTCGGCGACGGTCAGCCGGGCATCGGCGCCCAGCACCGCGAGCGCCGCGCGCAAGGTGAAGCCCATGCCGTACCCGCCAATCAGCAGATGCGGCGCCGGGCGGCCGGCGATACGCTCGCACGCCATCGTCGCGAGCGCCTCTTCCGATCCGCTCATCCGGCTGTTCATCAGCTCGTTACGGTCGAGCACGATCATGAAATCGCCGCCACGCCGGAACAGGCGCAGTTCATCGCCGCCCGGGATCTGCGCCGTGTCGATCAGTTCACGCGGCGTCATAAGGCTGTGTCCTTATGGGCGGGAAGCGGGCGATCAGCCCTTGCGCTTCTTGCGGGCCGCGTAGCGCGCGTCGCGCGCCGCCTTGAGTTCGGCTTCGGTCTTGGCTGGCTTGACCAGCTTGGCCTTGGCCTCTTCCTCGGCCAGGCGGGCGGCCTCGGCGGCAGCGCGCTTGGCTTCCTTCGCCTGTTGCTCGGCTTCGCGCTTGGCCGCGCGCTTCTCGGCCTCGGCCGCTTCCTTGGCTTCGCGCGCTGCGGCACGCTCCGCCATCAGCGCGGCATCGGGCACCGGCCGGTCTTTCATCTTTTCGAGCGCTTTCTGCCGCGCCTCCTTGGCCATGGCAGTGCGTTCTTTGAAATCGGGTATCTTGAAAGCCACTCGAGTCTCTTGTTCCTGTTGCGCGGCGAACCGTCCGCTGTACGCTAAGTTCCTTTAGCGGCAATTTTCGCTGTGTCTCGCAAAACGATCGGTTGCGTGCGCCGGGCTTGATCCGGTGCCGGCTCCGGCCCACATGGGGACCATGCTGATCGAGACCGAAACGACGCCGAATCCGGCCACGCTGAAATTCCTTCCGGGTCAGGCGGTGATGACGGCGGGCACGCGCGATTTTGCCGATGCGGAGGAGGCCACGGCTTCACCGCTTGCCGAGGCGCTGTTCGATCTCGGCGATGTCTCGGGCGTCTTCTTCGGCAAGGATTTCGTTTCGGTCACCGCCGGCGAAGGTGCTGAATGGCGGTCGCTCAAGCCCCAGGTATTGAGCGTGCTGCTGGATCATTTCTCCAGCCATGCGCCGCTTTTCCGCGCGGGCACGGCGGGCGATATCGATGTCGCCGAGGATGGCGACTTCGCCGAAGACCCGGCCGACGCCGATATCGTCGCACAGATCAAGGAATTGATCGAGCTGCGCGTGCGCCCGGCGGTGGCGCGCGACGGCGGCGATATCGTCTACCGGGGCTTCGATCGCGGCACTGTCTATCTGGCGATGCACGGCGCCTGTTCGGGTTGCCCGTCGTCATCGGCCACTCTCAAGAACGGCATCGAGCAGCTGCTGAAGCATTATGTGCCGGAAGTGACCGAAGTCCGCGCCGCCTGACCGACCATCCATCCAGACGGGGATCTCATGGCCGAATCACTCAACGACGACGCGCTCGATCGTATCTTCCGCACTGCGCGGACCTATAATGGCTTTACCGACGAGCCCGTCGGCGAGGCGCAGCTCCGCGCTATCTGGGATCTGATGAAATGGGGGCCGACCTCGGCCAACCAGGAGCCTGCGCGCATCGTCTGGTGCGTGAGCCAGGAGGCGAAGGACAAGCTCGCGGCCTGTGCGTCCGCCACGAATGCCGCCAAGATCGCGAAAGCGCCGGTCGCGGCGGTGATCGGCATGGACATGGAATTCTACGAAAAGCTGCCCAAGCTCTTCCCGCATACCGACGCGCGCCCGTGGTTCATCGGCAACGACGCGCTGATCCACGAATCGGCGTTCCGCAATTCGACCCTGCAGGGCGCCTATTTCATCGTCGCCGCGCGCATGCTGGGCCTCGATACCGGGCCGATGTCGGGCTTCGATCCGGCCAAGGTGAACGAAGCCTTCTTCGCCGGCACCACCTACAAGGTGAACTTCATCTCGACCTTGGGCCATGGCGATCCGGAAAGCATCTTCGGCCGGCTGCCGCGCCTCGATTTCGAGGAAGCCAATACCATCCTCTGATCCTGTGGCGGCGCTCGTCATCGAGACTGCGACGGCGGCCTGTTCGGTGGCGCTGCTGGCGGGCCGCGTGCGGCTGGCCAGCGCGCATGAACTGGTCGGGCGCGGCCATGCCGAGCGGCTGGTGCCGATGATCGGCGAGGTTTTGGCCGCCGCCGGCGTCGAGCGCGCCGACCTGATCCTGGTCGATTGCGGGCCGGGCAGCTTTACGGGTATTCGTGTCGGTCTCGCGGCGGCGCGCGCGCTCGGCTATGCGTGGGGCGTGCCGGTCCGCGGCTATAGCGCGCTGGCGCTGATCGCGGCGGCGCAGGGGAGCGATGAGGAGAGCGTGGCGGTGGCGATCACCGGCGGCCATGGCGAATTGTTCGTACAGCGTTATGCGCGCTTGCCCGTCGCGCCTCTCTCCGATCTGCGTTCGCTGGCCCCGGCCGATGCGGCTACCGTGATACCCGATGCACTGGTGTTGGGTTCGGGCGCAGCGCCTTTGGTCGCCGCGCGCGGCTTCGGCTTCGCTGAAGAGCGTTTTCCGGATGCCGCCGATGCCGGCCTGCTGCCCGATGCGCTTGTCGCGCTCCCGCCGATCCCGATTTACGGCCGCGCGCCCGACGCGAAGCTGCCGGGATGACCACGCCGATCCACCTCCGTGAAGGCGGCTCCGACGATATCGGAGCGCTGATGCGCGTGATGGTGCGGGCGTTCGATCCCGCCTTTGGGGAAGCCTGGAACCGCGGCCAGTGCCTCGGCATCATGTCGCTGCCCGATGTGTGGCTGAGCTTTGCCGAAGCGACGGAGGATGGGGTATCCCAGCCAGTCGGCTTCGCGCTCAGCCGGTTGCTGATGGACGAGGCCGAATTGCTGTTGCTCGCCGTCGATCCCGATTGGCGCCAGCGCGGGGTTGCCAGTGCGCTGATCGATCGCACGGCGATGAATGCCGCCGCACGCGGCGCGCACCGGCTGCTGCTCGAGGTGCGCGACGGCAATCAGGCATTGTGTCTTTACCAGCGCCAGGGTTTCGGCCAGATCGGGCGGCGTCGGGATTATTATCGCGGTGGCGATGGCTCGACCCATGATGCACTGACGCTGGCGCGGCCGATCGGTTGACGGCCTTCCTTCCTTTCGAAAAAGTTTCTAGGTTGAGGCCATGACTCGCAAGATCGACGTAGAGACGCTGTGCGCCGATAAGGGTCTGCGCATCACCGAGCAGCGGCGCGTAATCGCGCGCGTGCTGTCCGAGGCGGAGGACCATCCCGATGTCGAGGCGTTGCACGTGCGTGCATCGGCGATCGATCCGGGCATCTCGATTGCCACCGTCTATCGCACCGTGCGCCTGTTCGAGGATGCCGGCATCCTCGAACGCCACGATTTCGGCGACGGCCGCGCGCGCTACGAGGCGGCGGCGGAGACGCATCACGATCATCTGATCGATGTCGAGACCGGCAAGGTGATCGAGTTCGTCGATGCCGAGCTGGAGGCATTGCAGAAGCGCATTGCCGAGAAGCTCGGCTTCCGTCTGGTCGATCACCGCATGGAGCTTTACGGCGTCTCGCTCGCCCGCAAGGATTGAGCATAGCGCCATGATGATACGCATCGCGGTGCGGGTGGCGAGCATCGCGCTCCTGCTGGCGATCTGCCTGCCGATCTGGGCCGTTCTCCGGCTGTTCGGTGACGGCACCGGGATGGTGTGCTTCTTCCTCGGCCGGGTCGGCTGGCTGCTGGGGCTACGGGTGCGAATTGTCGGCACGCCGGTCCGCCGCAATGTTCTCTATGTGGCCAACCACATTACCTGGCTCGATATCCTTGCGCTCGGCGGCGCGCGCCATACGCAATTCATCGCCAAGTCGGAGATTGCCGGCTGGCCCGTAGTCGGGTGGCTGGCCAAGATCGGCGGCAGCGTGTTCGTTGCCCGCGAACGCCGCAGCTCGACGCGGTCGCAGGCTAATGCGGTGGTCGATGCGCTGAAGAGCGGCCATCCCGTCGGGCTGTTCGCGGAAGGCGGTACCGGTGATGGGGTGACCCTCGATCCGTTTCGTCCGGCGCTGTTCGCGGCAGCGGTGGAGGCGGGTGTCATGGTCCAGCCGGTGGCAATCGATTATGGCGATCGCTCAGCCGAAATCGCATGGCCGGACGGCACCGGTTTCGCGACCGAGGGCAGGCGCATGATCGGCCGCCCCGCGCCGGTGCGGGTGACCTTGCATTTCCTCGAACCGCTCGATGCCAGGATGTTGGATCGCAAGGTGCTGGCAACCGAGAGTCATCGGGCGATAGCCGCCGTATTGGGACAATCCTGACTCGATCCTCCTCCGAAGAGGGGCGCCTGCCTAGCCGCGATACTTGATTCCGATCCACAATGTCCGCGGGCTCGCCCGCTCGATCGTGCCGTCCGACGCGACGGTTGCCTCGACCAAAGTATTCGTCACATTCTCCGCCCGCGCCTGGATCGAGAAGCCCTTGCCCAGCGGCAGTGCCGCGGTCAGGTCGAGCGTGGTCGCAGCCTTGTCGATCCGGCTGTTCTGGTCGTCCTCGAACTGACCCGAAATGTAGCGGACGGTCGCGGCAGCCGAGAGGCCTGAGGCCTCCTCGCGCCCGATCGTGGCGGATACTTGTTGCTTGGGTGTCTGCGCCGGGCGCAGGCCGTTGAGCGGCGCCGATACGCCCGATCCCCGCACACGTGCATCGACATAGGCATAGGAGGCGCTCAGCCGCCATGCGCCGTCGGTGAAGCTGCCCTCCAGCTCGGCGCCGTTCGATCGGATCGCATCGAGATTGCCGCGCTGGCGGAACACGCCGCCGGCGGCGACGAAGCCGACGCCCGGAAAGGTACCCGGGCCCGCGCCGAGCGTGATATTGCCGATCGCATCGTCGAGGATGTTGTGGAATGCGGTCGCCGAGAATTTGATATTGGGCAGCGGGGTCCAGTCGATCCCTCCGTCCAGGCCCTTCACGCGCTCGGGCTTCAGCGCCGGATTGGCCGCCGTGGCGTCGGGGCCCGCACGGAAGGGGCGATAGAGCTCGTTCAACGTCGGCAGACGCCAGCCGAGATAGGCGGCGGTGCGTAAGCGCACAGCGTCGGTAACCTTCCACGCGAGCCCGCCGCGTCCGGTCCCCTCGGTGCCGTGTCGATCGGCATAATTGGTGTTGGTGAGGAAAGCGGACGTGCTGATCGTCTGCTCGCGCAGATGCCCGTTGGTGATCCACCAGCGATCGATCCGTCCGCCGCCGGTGAGGATGATGGCATCGCCCAGCAACGGCACGCTCAGTTCGGCGAAGGCGCCGGTGGTGGCGGTCGCGCCGCCCGCATCGCGCTGTCGGGTCGGCTGGCCGGCCACATAGGTGTAGAATTCGTCGGTCTCGCCGACCGTGTGGCGCCCATCGACGCCGAGCCGGAGCTCGATCTTGCCGAGCGGGGGGCGAATTTCGATGCGACCGCCGACGCCGCTTGCCGGCACGTCATATTGGTTGAGTGACGGGGTGACCACCGTTCGGGTCGCGTTCGCACTGGCGAAGCCCGAGGTGAATTTGCGCTCCTGCAGGTAGGCCAGCGCCTCGAAGCCCCAGCGGCCATGGCCGACGAGCCGCACGCTCGCATCGGCGCCCGACGAGGTGTTGGCGGTGCCATCGAGCCCGCGCGTGCGCTCGTCGCGCAACATGAGCATGTTGGCCTGCAATTCGGTATCGGGGGCGACCGGGAAGACGACGCGCCCGTCGATGCTGCCCTGGCGATAGGGGGCGGCCTTGTCGACCGGCCCGCGCTGGTTCGCCACGATCGGGATGAAGCCGTCCCCGCGGGAATAGGATCCCGAGAGGGTGGCGAAACCCGCGCCGAGCTTGCCCGACAGCGCCGCATCGGCATCGACCGAATTGCGGCTGCCGTAGAGGATGGACGCCTCGACCGGCGCCAGCTCCTCGGGGCTCGCGCTGGAAAGCTCGATCGTACCGGCGAGAGCCCCCGGCCCGTATACGCCGCTGCCGCCGCCGCGCGTCACGCGCACCTGGCCCAGACGTGAGGGATCGAAGGCGGTGAAGGTGACCCAACCGCCGAACGGATCGACTTGCGGGACGCCGTCCAGCACGACGAGCGCGCGCGACGAGGCATTGCCGCCGAGTCCGCGCAGGGTCGCGCCCTGGCTGGTGGGATGCGCCGAGCGCGCGTCCGACCTGCGATATTGGGCGAAGCCGGCGACATCGCGCAGCACATCCTCCAGCCGCCCGCTCGCGGTGGTGCTCAACCGATCGCGATCGATCGTGACGACGTCGTAGGCGGCATCGCCCTCGGCGGCGGCGAGGCCCCGGCCAGTGACGGTGATTTCGATGGGCGGAGTCGGGGGAAGGGCGGCAGGCATGGCGCTCCCATAGCGAAGCTCCTTCGCCAAATGCAGCTGCCATCGTTGACTTTGTCGCAATCAAGCCCGCTGCAGCCCAACTCAGGGCGATTTAATGCGGTACTGTGGCCTCGCCGCCGCCAATAGGACGCGGATTGCCGCCGCGCGTGCGGCAGGATAGTTTCCGGATACCCCAAGCCGGAGAGGATGCGGCATGCTCAACCTGACTCGCCCCGATGGATCCGAACCCGAGGATTTCCATATCAGCCGTCGTGCGGTCGCCGGCTTGTTCTTCACCGGCTATGCGGTCGCCGCCTTCTCGGCCGAAGCCGCACCGATCACGACGCCCGAAGACGGGCTGGTGATCGAGAAGGCGATGATCCCCAACGGCGCGCCCAATCCGCTGCCGGCCTATGTCGCGCGACCCAAGGGTTCGGGGCGGCATCCGACGATCGTGGTCATCAATGAGGTGTTCGGCATCCACGATTATATCAAGGATATCTGCCGCCGCTTCGCGAAGCTCGGCTATGTCGCGGTGGCACCCGATTTTTTCTATCGCTCCGGCGCCAATCTGCCCGCGATGAGCGATCTCCAGCAGATTATTGCGATCGTCCGCCAGGCAAGCGATGTCCAGGTCGACGGCGATGTCGCCGCCACCACCGCTTGGCTCAAGACGCAGAAATTCACCAAGCCCGACAAGATCGGGATCACCGGCTTCTGCTGGGGCGGCGGTGTCGTGTGGCGGAGCGCCATGGTCAATCCCGATTTCAAGGCAGGTGTCGCCTGGTACGGTCCGCTGAAGCCGCTGATCGCGCGTGCCGGCGAACTCAAGGCCCCGGTGCTCGGCCTCTATGGCGGGCTCGATACCGGCATCACGGCGGCCGACGTCGATGCGATGCGCGCGGCGCTCAAGGCGGCGGGCAAGGATGACGAGATCAAGGTCTATCCCGATGCCGCCCACGGTTTCCATGCGGATTATCGTGCATCCTATAACGAGGCCGACGCCAAGGACGGCTGGGCGCGCGCGCTGGCCTTCTTCAAGGCGCACGGCGTGGCCTGACCTTGTCTCCCCGCTCTGCACGGGCGGGGAAAAGTTGTCGCAGTCTCCCAAAAAGCGGCTACCGCGGGCGCATGACGCTCAACATTCTCGCTACCGGCACCAGCCGGGGCATCGGCCGTGCGATCGCGGCTGCCTTCGATTCCGATGACGTCCGTCTGATCGGCCACGCCACGCGCGCCGACGAGGCGGGCACGATTCCCGCCGATCTCGACGAGCCCGGCGCCGCGCCGGCTTTGTGGGCGGAGGCGCTGGCGCGGTTCGATGGGCGGATCGACGTGCTGATCAACAATGCCGGAATCTTCGAAGCGACGCCGCTCGACTCCCCGGACGAGGACTGGCTTGCCGGCTGGGAGCGGACGATGCGGATCAACCTTACCGCCTCGGCCGAACTGTGCCGTCTCGCCGTGCGCCACTGGCAGATGCGCGGTACCGAGGGCCGGATCGTCAATCTCGCCAGCCGGGCGGCGTATCGCGGCGATAGCCCGGCGCACTGGCACTATGCAGCGTCGAAGGCGGGAATGGTCGCGATGACCAAGACGATCGCGCGCGGTTATGCTGCCGAGGGCATCCTGGCCTTCGCGGTCTGCCCCGGTTTCACCATGACGGGCATGGCCGAGGAATATCTCTCGAAGCGCGGCGGCGACAAATTGCTGGCCGATATTCCGCTCGGCCGCGTCGCCGATCCGGCCGAGGTCGCGACCACCGTCCGTTTCCTCGCGCTCGAAGCGCCGGCATCGATGACCGGCGCCGTGCTCGACATCAATGGAGCCTCCTATGTCCGATGAATGGCAGGTGCAGAGTGCCGAGAGCTGGAAGCTCACCTTGCCCTGCACCAAAGCGGAGGCGGAGGCGCTCGCGGTGGAGGAGCCCGAGTTCGAGGGCGTCGATCCGCCGCCCGTGCTGATGACGAGCGAACCCGACCAGTATCGTCCTGAAGAATGGCAACTCGACGCCTATTTCGGGCAGGAGCCCGATGCCGCCCTGATCGCGGCGGTGCGGGCGCTCGTGCCGAGTGCTGAGGGCGTCGAGGCGCGGATCGAGCGGATCGGCGACGAGGATTGGGTGACGATCAGCCAGCGCTGGCTCGAACCGATCCGCGCCGGGCGCTTCTTCGTCCACACCGCCGCTTATGCTGACACGGTACCCGCTGGCGTGACCGCCTTCCGCATCGAGGCGAGTCGTGCCTTCGGTACCGGGCATCACGAGACGACGGCAGGCTGCCTTGCGATGCTCGATCGCTGGGCGGAGGCTGGAAAGCAATTCGGTCGCATCGCCGATATCGGCACGGGCACCGGTCTGCTCGCCTTTGCGGCGCATGCGCTGTGGCCCGACGCCGATGTGATCGCATCGGACATCGATCCGGTTGCGATCGAGGTCACGGCCGAGAATATGGAGATCAACGGGATCGATCCTGCCGCGATCGCCCTGGTCGCGGCCGATGGTATGGACGATCCCGCGCTCGCCGCGGCCGCGCCGTTCGATCTGCTGATTGCCAATATCCTCGCCGGTCCGCTGATCGCGCTCGCCCCGGATTTTAGTGCCGTTGTGGCACCAAAAGGTCACATCCTGCTGGCCGGACTGCTGGCTTCGCAGGCGGACGATGTGTTAAAAGCCTATCAGGCGCGAGGGGCTGTCCTCGCCGAGCGGATCGACCAAGGGGATTGGTCGATCCTGGGGCTCGTTCAGGCATCGTAAACGACGCTTGAGCCAAGTGACATACTAAGCTAATACAGTGATGCGCCGCCTGGGGATGGTTGCGCGCGCTGGAGGGACGGGCAGGCGTGATGAACATGGAAGCGGGCATCGGGTCCTCGGATTATACCGAGCTGGACGAAGGCAATGCCCGCCGTCGGCGGATGATCATCGTCGCCTCGATCATGGCGTTGGTGCTGGTCGTTGCCGGCGTCGTCGCGCTGCGCGTCTTCCGCAAACCCGCCGCTCCCGTCACCGATACCGCACCGGGTATCACCGTGATCGTTCCGGGGCGCCATTCGGTGACCACCGAGATTCCCGCGGTCGGCAATATCAGCGCGCGGCGCGATATGCCGGTCGGCGTCGCCGGCGAGGGCGGCACGGTCGTGCGCGTACTGGTCGAGCCGGGCGACTGGGTGAAGGCCGGCCAGTCGCTGGCGGTGATCGATCGCTCGGTCCAGGTCCAGCAGGCCGCGAGCCTCGCCGCCTCGATCCGCCAGGCCCAGGCCGATGCCGATCTCGCCAGATCCCAGCTGGAGCGCGCGCGCAAGCTCGTCAGCAACGGCTTCGTCTCGAAGGCCGATATCGAGCAGAAGGAAGCGACGCTCGATTCGGCCAATGCTCGGGTTGCGGTCGCGCAGGCGCAGTACAAGCAGCAGCAGGCGATGATCGGCCGGCTCGACATCCGCTCGCCGACCGCAGGACTGGTGCTGACGCGCGCGGTCGAGGCCGGGCAGACGGTCGGCGTCCAGTCGCAGGCCCTGTTCCGCGTCGCCGAGGGCGGCAAGATGGAATTGCAGGCGCATCTTTCGGAGGCCGATCTGGCGCGCATCCATGTCGGCTCGCCCGCCTTCGTGACGCCGGTCGGCACCACGATGAAGGTTGCGGGCGAGGTCTGGCAGATCTCGCCTGTGATCGACACCAATACCCGCCAGGGTACGGTGCGGATCGCCTTGCCCTTCAACAAGGCGCTGCGCCCGGGCGGCTTTGCCGCAGCCGAGATCGGCGGCGGGGTCGGCGACGTGCCGTTGCTGCCCGAAAGCGCGGTGCTGAGCGATCAGAAGGGCAATTACGTCTATCTGATCGGGCCCGACAATCGCGCGGTCCGCCGCGAGGTGAAGGTCGGCGACGTCGACGATCGCGGTGTCAGCATCATCTCCGGCCTAACCGGGCGTGAGCAGGTCGTCGCGTCGGCCGGCGCCTTCCTGAACCCGGGCGACAAGGTGAAGCCGCACCTCGCCCCGTCGCCTCGCTGAGGATCGATCGAGCCCATGAATTTCCGGAACATCTCGGCTTGGTCGATCCGCAATCCGGTGCCGTCGATCGTGCTGTTCGCGGCGCTGACCCTCGCGGGCCTCGTCTCGTTCACGCGGATGAGCATCAACCAGAGCCCGGAAATCACCTTCCCGGGCGTGGTGGTGAGCATCTCCCAGCCGGGTGCGGCGCCGACCGAGCTCGAAAACCAGATCACCCAGCGCGTCGAGGCGGCGGTGCGTAATCTGGAGGGCGTCGACGAGATCAATTCGACCCTGACCGAAGGAAACTCGGAAACCTTCGTCCAGTTCACGATGGAGACGCCGGTCGATCGCGCGACCACCGACGTGCGCGATGCGATCTCGCAGATCCGCGGCCAATTGCCCGACGGCATTCTCGAGCCGCAGATCATCCGCGCCAAGGTCAATGGCGGCGCGCTCGCCAATTTCTCGGTCGAAGCCAATGACATGACGCTCGAGCAATTGTCATGGTACGTCCAGAATATCGTCACGCGCCGATTGCTGGCGATCGAGGGCATGCAGAGCATCAATGTGGCTGGCGCGGTCAGCCGCGAGATCCGCGTGATCCTCGATCCGGCCAAGATGCAGTCGCAGGGCGTCACCGCGAGCCAGGTCAATACCCAGCTGCGCGCGACCAACGTGAACGCCGCCGGCGGCCGCGCCGAGATTGCAGGCGCCGAACAGGCGGTGCGCGTGCTCGGCAATGCCGACGATGCCTATACGCTGGGCCAGACGCAGATCCAGCTCGGCAATGGCCGCTCGGTCCGCCTGGCCGACATTGCCGACGTGCGCGATGCGTATGGCGAGCGGCGCGATCTCGCGATCCTCAACGGCAAGCCGGTGGTGAGCTTCGGCCTGCTGCGCGCGCGCGGCGCATCGGAGGTCGCGATCTACGACGAGGCGCTCAAGGTTCTCGCCCAGCTGGAGAAGGAGAATCCGAAGATCCACTTCGTGCGGCGCTTCAACTCCACCAAATATACCAAGCAGAATTACAAAGGCGCGATGCGCGCGATGATCGAAGGCGCGATCCTCGCCGTCGTCGTGGTGTTCCTGTTCCTGCGCGACAAGCGTGCGACCGTGATCTCGGCACTGGCGATCCCCTTGTCGGCGATCCCGACCTTCTGGGTGATGAGCATGCTGGGCTTCACGCTCAACTTCATGACCCTGCTCGCGCTCAGTCTCGTGGCTGGCGTGCTGGTCGATGACGCGATCGTCGAGATCGAGAATATCGTCCGCCATATGCGCATGGGCAAGACCGCCTATCAGGCCTCGATCGATGCCGCCGACGAGATCGGTCTCGCGGTGGTCGGCACCACGTTTTCGATCGTCGCGGTGTTCCTGCCTGTCGGCCTGATGCCCGGCATCGCCGGCCAGTTCTTCAAGAATTTCGGTATCACGGTCGTCGTGGCGGTGCTGATGAGCCTGCTCGTCGCGCGCCTGATTACACCGATGATCGCCGCCTATTTCCTGAAATCGCACGGCGAAGCCAAGCATGGCGAAGGCTGGATGATGGATGCCTATATGCGCATCCTGCGCTGGACGATCGACCAGTCGGGCATGGAGCGCGCCCGCGCCGAAGGCGGCTGGACGCGGCGGCTGGCGCCGTTGCGCGATCATCGCTGGTGGACGATGGGCATCGGGCTCGTCGCCTTCCTCATCACGATCGGCCTGTTCGTGGCCTTGCCCAAGACGTTCCAACCACCACAGGACAGCGACACGAGCCGCGTCGAGGTCACGCTCGCCCCCGGCACGACGCTGGAGCAGACCCGCCAGGTGGCCGAGCGCGCGGTGGCGATCCTCAAGACCCAGCCCGAGGTCGAGACCGCGGTCGACTATGTCAGCGTCGGCAGCGCCACGATCGCGATGACGCTGAAGGACGATCGCAAGCGCAAGAGCTACGAGTTCGAGCGCGAAGTGGCGCCGCTGCTGGGCAAGATTCCCGACGCGCGGATCAATTTCCAGTCGCAGAATGGCGGTGGCGGCAGTTCGCGCGACGTGTCGATCATGCTGGCGGGCGACGATCCCATTCAGCTCAATGGATCGGCGCAAAAGCTGATCGAGGAAATGAAGGGCCTGCCCGGTATCCGCGCACCGCGGATCGAAGGCGATCTTCCGCGCCCCGAGATCACGATCAAGCCACGCATGGATCTCGCCGCCGATCTGGGCGTCACCACGCAGGCGCTCAGCCAGACGATCCGTATCGCCACACTGGGCGATATCGACCAGAATGCCGCCAAATTCTCGCTGTCCGATCGCCAGATCCCGATCCGGGTGATGCTCGACGAGAATAGCCGCCGCAGCCTGTCGACGATCCAGAATCTGCCGGTGCAGCTCTCGCGCGGCGGCAGCGTGCCGCTGAAGGTGGTGGCCGATATCGGCTTCGGCGCGAGCCCGTCGCAGATCCAGCGCTACAATCAGGAACGCCGCATCGTAATCAGCGCCGATCTCGCCCCCGGCGCGGTCAGCGGCGACCAACGCGCCAAGATCATGGATCTTCCGGTCATGAAGAATCTGCCAATGGGGGTGCATTATGCCGCCGCCGGCGAAGCCAAGTGGCAGGCGGAACTGATGACCAACTTCGTCATCGCCCTGGTCGCTGGCATCCTGCTCGTCTTCGCGGTGCTGGTCCTGCTTTATCGCCGCTTCATGCCGCCCTTCGTCAACATGGGCTCGCTGCTGCTGGCGCCGCTCGGTGGTCTGCTTGCTCTGGTGGTGGCTGGCCTGCCGATCTCGCTGCCGGTGATGATCGGTCTGCTCATGCTGTTCGGCATCGTCGCCAAGAATTCGATCCTGCTGATCGATTTCGCGATCGAAGAGATGCGCCAGGGCCGGACCCTTCTGGAATCGATCCTCGATGCCGGCCACAAGCGCGCGCAGCCGATCGTCATGACGACGGTGGCGATGATCGCGGGGATGTTGCCGACCGCTCTGTCGATCGGCAGCGACGGATCGTTCAACCAGCCGATGGCGGTGACCGTCATCGGCGGCCTTTTGCTTTCGACCCTGCTCACCCTGCTGATCGTGCCGGCGGGCTTCAGTCTGGCCGATGGGCTGGAAAGCTGGCTCGCGCCGCGCTTCGGCCGCGTACTCGCACACGAAGGGGAGAAGGCATCCGGCCACGGAGTTCCCCAGCCGGCAGAGTGAACCTTCGGGCGCTACGGTTATTGTGCTTGATAGATATGCCGTGTCGCCCGATCCGCCTGTGAGCCTCGCGCCCGCCCGTTCCGCCCCCAACGGCGTCCGGCAGATGCGCATCGTCGCGACCGGGCTGCTGGTGGCGATGGCCGCGCTCTATGTGACGGCGCGGCTGCTGGAGCCGGTGCACCCCGCGTGGGGCTTCGTTCGGGCTTTTGCCGAGGCGGCGATGGTGGGTGGGCTGGCCGACTGGTTCGCCGTCACTGCGTTGTTCCGCCACCCGCTCGGACTGCCGATCCCGCACACCGCGATCATCCCGCGCAACAAGGATCGGATCGGCGACAGCCTTGCCGCCTTCCTGCGCTCCAATTTCCTCGTGCCGCGGATCGTCGCGCGCCGCATGGCGCGGCTGGATGTGGCCGGCGCGATCGGCCGTGTGCTCGCTTCGCCGCCGCGCGAGGGGCCGATGCGGGCCGGCGCGGGCAAGCTGGCAGTGACCCTGCTCGAAAGTCTTGGCGACGAGCGACTCGGCCAACTCTTCAAAAGCGCGACCGCGCAGCGACTGCGTTCGCTCGATCTCGCACCCTTGGCTGGTCAGCTATTGACCGCTGCGATCGCCGAGGGGCGCCATCGGCCGATGATCAACACGGCGATCCTGTGGGTCGGCCGCACGCTCGACGCCAACGAGGCGTTGTTCCGCAAGATGATCCATGATCGTGCGGGATCGATCCTGCGCTGGACCGGACTCGACGAGACGCTTTCGAGCAAGATCCTCGACGGCATCTTCCGCCTGCTCGGCGACATGGCCGAAGATCCGGATCATCCGCTTCGTGCCAAGACCGAAGAGGGGCTCACGAGCCTGGCCGAGCGTCTTCAGCACGATCCCGAATTGCAGGCCAGGGTGGCCGCGTGGCGCGATGCCGCTTTGGCCAATCCGGCGGTCGGAGCCTGGCTCGATGGCCTGTGGCAGAGCGCCCGCGCCGCGATGCTGCGCGCCGCGCGCGATCCCGAGGCGGTGGCGGCCGGCAAGTTCGGCGAAGCGATGCGCCAGATGGGGCAGAGCCTGCAGGAGGATGACCGCGTACGGCTCGCGGTCAATCGCTTCGCGCGACGCGCGGCGGGCGGTGTGGTCGCATCTTATGGCGACGGTATCGTCAGGCTCGTGTCCGAAACCGTGCGCGGCTGGGACGCTCGGACGGTCACCGGCCGGCTCGAAAATGCGGTCGGCCGCGATCTGCAATATATCCGTATCAACGGGACTTTGGTGGGCGGCCTGGTCGGGCTGGCGATCCACGTTTTCGACGTGCTCGTTTGACATCCGCCGTCAGGTGGCGTCCCCCGGGCCCGGCATATCCAGCCGGATCGTCTGCGCTTCGATAAACGATCCCCCGCCCGCCTTCCGCGCGATCTCCCGATCGAGCGCCTCCAGCACGAGTTCAGGGGGCACGGGTTTCATCACCACCGCAAGATCGGGATGCGCCCGCGCGAGCGCGTCCGGAAGGCCGGTGCCGGTGTGAATGACCAGCGGAATGCCGCGCTCGATCAAATGCAACGCCAACGGCGTCACGTCGCGATCGAGAAGATTGGCGTCGAGTATGGCGGCGGCTATCGGCCCCGTTTCGGCCAGAACAAGGGCCTCGGCGACGTTCGCCACCGGCCCGATAACCACGCCGCCTTGCTCTTCCACGGCGGCGGCGAGGTCGAGCGCGAGCAACACCTGATCCTCTGCGATCAAAATAGCCAAGCCGGTCAGCACGCGCACGATCCCCGATGGAGCGAGACGTCATGTTTCCAGCGAGTTCGCTCCCATCCTCGCCCGATCTTTCCGAACAGACTTGATCCAGGTTAGTTCCGGGGTGTCGTCGCATCCGCAGAATTGGCGCCCGTCAGAGGCTGACCTGCATCAGCGCGTCGCGATATTTGAGATCGAGTGGGCGCGCGATCCCGGGACTTGGGGGATCAGACCAAAAGAAAAGCGCCGCCGTCCCGGGGGACGACGGCGCCGATCTTCTTCAGGCCTGGGCCCAGGCGATTACTTGTTCAGGTAATCGCCCGCGTCCGCGTCGCTGCCATGGGTCTGGCCCACGACTTCGCCGAGCGGATCGCTGCCGGTGCCGGTCGAATCGCGCGTGGTACGCGCGAGTTCGGCGGCATGCTCTTCAGCGGCATTCTTCGGCGCCGTGATTGCGGCGGCGACGGTGCGCTGCGAGGCACGGAGTGCGGCATCGCGGCTGGAGGCGGTGACGCGCAGGCGGTTCATGCCCGCGCCGGTGCCGGCGGGGATGAGACGGCCGACGATCACATTCTCCTTGAGGCCGGTCAGGCTATCCACCTTGCCCTGCACCGAAGCCTCGGTGAGAACGCGGGTGGTCTCCTGGAACGACGCCGCCGAGATGAACGAACGCGTCTGCAGCGAGGCCTTGGTGATCCCGAGCAGGATCGGCTTGCCCTCGGCCGGCGCCAGGCCGGCGTCGAGCTTCGCGTTGATCTCGTCCATTTCCTCGCGATCGACCTGTTCGCCCGGCAGGAGGGTCGTGTCGCCGGCCGCGGTGATCTCGACCTTCTGCAGCATCTGACGAACGATCGTCTCGATGTGCTTGTCGTTGATCTTCACGCCCTGCAGACGATAGACCTCCTGGATTTCCGACACGAGATATTCGGCGAGCGGCTCGATGCCGAGCACCTCGAGAATATCGTGCGGATCGGGCGAGCCGCCGATCAGATTGTCGCCGCGCTTGACGTAATCGCCTTCCTGCGCGTCGATCGCCTTCGACTTCGGCACCAGGTACTCGACCGGCTCCGAACCATCATCCGGACGGATGATGACCTTGCGCTTGGCCTTGTAATCCTTGCCGAATTCGACGCGCCCGGAGATCTTGGCGATGATCGCATTCTCCTTGGGCTTGCGCGCCTCGAAGAGCTCGGCGACGCGCGGCAGACCGCCGGTGATATCGCGGGTACGCGCCGCTTCACGCGGAACGCGCGCCAGCACTTCGCCGACCTGGACCATCTGGCCGTCCTCGACCGCGATGACCGCGCCCGGTGCGAGGCGGCTGACGCCGGTCTCGCCCGAAGCTTCGTCCAGCAGGGTGATGCGCGGGCGCAGGTCGTCCTTCTTCGAACGGCCCTGATCCTCGAGCACGACGCGCTGGGTGAGGCCGGTCGTTTCGTCCGATTCCTCGCGCACCGTGCGGTTCTCGATCAGATCCTGGAAGCGGACCATGCCCTTCTTGTCGGTGATCACCGGCATATAGGCCGGATCCCACTGCGCGATGCGATCGCCCTTCGAGACGACATGGCCGTCTTCGAACAGGATCTGCGCACCGTAAGGCAGGCGATGGGTCGCCCGCTCGCGGCCGTCCATGTCCATGATCGCGATTTCGCCCGAACGGCTCAGCGTGATGCGCTGGCCCCGCGGGTTCACGATCGTCGGCACGTCACGATACTGGATCGTGCCGTCGCTGACCGCCTCGAGGTTCGACTGCTCGTTGAGCTGTGCCGCACCACCGATGTGGAAGGTACGCATGGTGAGCTGCGTGCCCGGTTCGCCGATCGACTGGGCGGCGATGACGCCGACCGCCTCGCCGATATTGACCGGCGTACCGCGCGCCAGATCGCGGCCGTAGCAGGCGGCGCAGACGCCACCCTTGGACTCGCAGACCAGCGGGCTGCGGATCTTGACCGCCTGCGGCGCGACCGCCTCGATCTGCAGGATCATCGCCTCGTCGAGCAACGTGCCCTCGGGAAGGACGACCTCGCCCGTCTTGCTGTCGATGATATCCTCCGCCGTGGTGCGGCCGAGGATGCGCTCGCCGAGCGACGCGATGGTCGAGCCGCCCTGCACGATCGCGCGCATTTCCAGCGCCCGCTCGGTGCCGCAATCCAGTTCGACGACGACGCAATCCTGCGACACGTCGACCAGACGGCGGGTGAGGTAACCCGAGTTCGCGGTCTTCAACGCCGTATCCGCGAGGCCCTTACGAGCGCCGTGGGTGGAGTTGAAATATTCAAGGACGGTCAGGCCTTCCTTGAAGTTCGAGATGATCGGCGTCTCGATGATCTCGCCCGACGGCTTGGCCATCAGGCCGCGCATGCCGGCAAGCTGCTTGATCTGCGCCTGCGAACCACGCGCACCGGAATGCGCCATCATGTAGATCGAGTTGATGTCCGCTTCCCGGCCGTCAGGGTTCTTCTTGACCGCCTGGATCTCCTTCATCATCTCAGCGGCCACGCGATCGCCGCAACGCGACCAGGCGTCGATCACCTTGTTGTACTTTTCCTGCTGGGTGATCAGGCCGTCCTGATACTGCTGCTCGTAATCCTTCACGAGCAGCTTCGTCTCTTCGACCAAAGGCTCCTTCTCGGCCGGGATGACCATGTCATCCTTGCCGAACGAGATGCCGGCCTGGAAGGCGTGACGGAAGCCGAGGCTCATGATGCCGTCGGCGAACAGCACCGTCTCCTTCTGGCCGGTGTGGCGATAGACGATGTCGATGACGTCGCCGATCTCCTTCTTGGTCAGCAGGCGGTTGACCGTTTCGAACGGAACCTTGTGGCTCTTCGGCAGGGTCTCGGCGATCAGCATGCGGCCGGGCGTGGTCTCGACCCGCTTCATGTAGGTCTTGCCGGCTTCGTCGGTCTGCGGAACGCGGGTCGTGATCTTCGTGTGAAGCGTCACGGCCTTGGCGTTGAGCGCCTGGTGCACCTCCATCATGTCGGAGATGAGCATGCCCTGGCCGGGCTCGTCTTCCTTCATCATCGACAGGTAATAGAGACCCAGCACCATGTCCTGCGACGGCACGATGATCGGCTTGCCGTTCGCGGGCGACAGGATGTTGTTGGTCGACATCATCAGCACGCGCGCTTCCAGCTGGGCCTCGAGGCTCAGCGGAACGTGGACGGCCATCTGATCGCCGTCGAAGTCGGCGTTGAAGGCCGAGCAGACCAGCGGGTGCAGCTGGATCGCCTTGCCCTCGATCAGCACGGGCTCGAACGCCTGGATGCCCAGGCGGTGAAGCGTCGGGGCACGGTTCAGCAGCACGGGATGCTCGCGGATCACCTCGTCGAGGATGTCCCAGACTTCCTTGCGCTCCTTCTCGACCCACTTCTTCGCCTGCTTGAGGGTCATGGAGAGACCCTTGGCATCGAGACGGGCGTAGATGAACGGCTTGAACAGCTCGAGCGCCATCTTCTTGGGCAGGCCGCACTGGTGCAGCTTGAGTTCCGGGCCGGTCACGATGACCGAACGGCCCGAATAATCGACGCGCTTGCCGAGCAGGTTCTGACGGAAGCGGCCCTGCTTGCCCTTGAGCATGTCGGACAGCGACTTCAGCGGACGCTTGTTGGCACCCGTGATCGTGCGGCCGCGGCGGCCGTTATCGAACAGCGCGTCGACCGACTCCTGCAGCATGCGCTTTTCGTTGCGGACGATGATGTCCGGTGCGCGCAGCTCCATCAGCCGCTTGAGGCGGTTGTTGCGGTTGATCACGCGGCGATACAGATCGTTGAGATCCGACGTCGCGAAGCGGCCGCCGTCGAGCGGGACGAGCGGGCGCAGTTCCGGCGGGATGACCGGAACGACGTCGAGGATCATCCACTCCGGGCGGTTGCCCGAATCGATGAAGCTCTCGACGACCTTCAAGCGCTTGATGATCTTCTTGGGCTTGAGCTCGGACTTGGTGACCGCGAGTTCCTCCATGAGGTCCTTGCGCTCGCCCTCGAGATCGAGGTCCATCAGCATCTGCTTGACCGCCTCGGCGCCGATCCCGGCGGAGAAGGCGTCCTCGCCATATTCGTCCTGCGCGGCGAGCAGCTCGTCCTCGTTGAGGAGCTGATACTTCTCCAGGCTGGTGAGGCCCGGCTCGATCACGACATAGGATTCGAAGTACAGGATGCGCTCGAGCTGCTTCAGCTGCATGTCGAGCAGCAGGCCGATGCGGCTCGGCAACGACTTCAGGAACCAGATGTGCGCGACCGGGGCGGCGAGCTCGATATGGCCCATGCGCTCGCGGCGAACCTTGGCGACGGTCACTTCGACGCCGCACTTTTCGCAGACGATGCCCTTATACTTCATGCGCTTGTACTTGCCGCACAGGCACTCGTAATCCTTGATCGGACCGAAGATGCGTGCGCAGAACAGGCCGTCACGCTCGGGCTTGAACGTGCGATAGTTGATCGTCTCGGGCTTCTTGATCTCGCCGAACGACCAGGAGCGAATCCGATCGGGCGATGCGATGCCGATCTTGATCTGGTCGAACGTTTCCGGCTTGGCGACCGGATTGGCGAAGTTGGTCAGTTCGTTCATCTCAAATCCTCACTTGGAGGGAAAATACCGGGCGAGGGGAAGGGCGCTGTCTTCGGGAGACAGCGCCCTTCCGGTCACTCCGCCGCTTCGGCGCTTTCGGTGTCCTCGATCGAGTTCAAATCGATGTTGAGGCCCAGCGAGCGCATTTCCTTGACCAGCACGTTGAAGCTTTCGGGAATGCCGGCCTCGAACGTGTCGTCGCCCTTGACGATCGCCTCGTAGACCTTGGTGCGGCCGACCACGTCGTCGGACTTCACCGTCAGCATTTCCTGCAGCGTGTAGGCGGCGCCATAGGCCTGGAGCGCCCACACCTCCATTTCCCCGAAACGCTGGCCGCCGAACTGGGCCTTGCCGCCCAGCGGCTGCTGGGTGACGAGGCTGTAGGGCCCGATCGAACGCGCGTGGATCTTGTCGTCCACAAGGTGGTGAAGCTTCAGCATGTAGATGTAGCCCACGGTCACCTTGCGGTCGAACGCCTCGCCGGTGCGGCCGTCGAACAGCTCCGACTGGCCCGACGTGTGCAGGCCGGCCTTGGTCAGCATCGCCGAGACGTCAGCCTCACGCGCGCCGTCGAACACCGGAGTCGCCATCGGAATGCCGTTCTTCAGAAGGCCCGCCATCTCGACGATATCGGCCGACGTACGCGCGTCGATTTCCTCGTGATATTGCTCGCCATAGATGTCCTTCAGCCGCTCGACGACGGCCGCCGGAGGCGTGCCGCCCTCGACGCCATCGGGATTGGCTTCGCGCCATGCCTCCAGCGCCTCGGTCACCTGCTTGCCCAGGCCGCGTGCGGCCCAGCCAAGGTGGGTCTCGAAAATCTGGCCAACATTCATGCGCGACGGCACGCCGAGCGGGTTGAGCACCAGATCGACAGGCGTACCGTCCGCTAGGAACGGCATGTCCTCGGCCGGCAGGATCCGGCTGATGACGCCCTTGTTGCCGTGACGGCCGGCCATCTTGTCGCCCGGCTGCAGCTTGCGCTTCACCGCGACGAACACCTTGACCATCTTCAGCACGCCCGGCGGCAGCTCGTCACCGCGCTGCAGCTTCTCGACGCGATCGTCGAACTTGCGGACGATGGCGCCGACGGCTTCGTCATACTGCGCCTTGACCGCTTCCAGATCGCTCTGGCGCGCATCGTCGGCAACGGCAAACTTCCACCACTCGCGACGCTCGACTTCCTCGAGCATCGCATCGTCGATGATCGCACCCTTGCGGACGCCCTTCGGGCCCGAAGCGACGGTCTGGCCGAGCAGCATCTCC
Organism: Sphingomonas sp. MMS24-J13; assembly: GCF_044905095.1. NCBI lineage: Bacteria > Pseudomonadati > Pseudomonadota > Alphaproteobacteria > Sphingomonadales > Sphingomonadaceae > Sphingomonas > Sphingomonas sp. MMS24-J13. The sequence continues at coordinate 3,337,607 of NZ_CP173258.1, read as the reverse complement.
CTGAGACGCGACCACGATGCCCGGTTGACGATCGCGCGCTCGTCCTCACGGTCCTTCGACAGCCGGTCGATCTCCTCGCGTTCGATCGCGAGAGCGCGCTCGTCCTTGTCGATGCCGTGGCGGTTGAACACGCGCACGTCGACGATGGTGCCCGAAACGCCCGGCGGCAGGCGCAGCGACGTGTCGCGCACGTCGGAGGCCTTTTCACCAAAGATGGCGCGGAGCAGCTTCTCCTCCGGCGTCATCGGGCTTTCGCCCTTCGGGGTGATCTTGCCGACCAGAATGTCGCCTGGCTCCACTTCGGCGCCGATGTAGACGATGCCGGCCTCGTCGAGGTTGCGCAGAGCTTCCTCGCCGACGTTCGGGATGTCGCGAGTGATGTCCTCGGGCCCGAGCTTGGTGTCGCGGGCCATCACCTCGAACTCGTCGATGTGGATCGACGTGAACACGTCGTCCTTCACGATCCGCTCGGAGATGAGGATCGAGTCCTCGTAGTTATAGCCATTCCACGGCATGAACGCGACGAGCGCGTTGCGGCCGAGCGCCAGTTCGCCGAACTCGGTCGACGGACCGTCGGCGATGATGTCGCCGGCCTCGATCACGTCGCCCACCTTCACCAGCGGACGCTGGTTGATGCAGGTCGACTGGTTCGAACGCTGGAACTTCATGAGCGTGTAGATGTCGACGCCCGACTTGCCGGCATCGACCTCGCCGGTGGCGCGGATGACGATACGCGCCGCGTCGACCTGGTCGACGATGCCCGCGCGCCGCGCGCCGATCGCCGCACCCGAATCGCGTGCGACGGTGCCTTCCATGCCGGTGCCGACGAACGGCGCCTCGGCGCGGACCAGCGGCACGGCCTGACGCTGCATGTTCGAGCCCATCAGCGCGCGGTTGGCGTCATCGTTTTCCAGGAACGGAATGAGCGATGCCGCGACCGACACGAGCTGCTTGGGGCTGACGTCCATCAAGGTGATGTGATCGCGCGGCGCCATCAGGAACTCGCCCGCTTCACGCGCCGAGATCAGATCCTCGGAGAAGGTGCCGTCGGCCGCGATATCGGCGTTCGCCTGCGCGATCGTGTGCTTGGCCTCTTCCATCGCCGAGAGGTACACGACCTCGTCGGTGACCTTGTGGTCGATGACCTTGCGATACGGCGTCTCGATGAAGCCGTACTTGTTGACGCGGCTGAACGAGGCGAGGCTGTTGATCAGGCCGATGTTCGGGCCTTCCGGCGTCTCGATCGGGCAGATGCGGCCATAGTGGGTCGGGTGGACGTCGCGGACTTCGAAGCCTGCACGCTCACGTGTGAGACCGCCCGGCCCGAGCGCCGAAACACGACGCTTATGCGTCACTTCGGAGAGCGGGTTGGTCTGATCCATGAACTGCGACAGCTGCGAGGAGCCGAAGAATTCGCGCACCGCGGCCACCGCCGGCTTGGCGTTGATCAGGTCGTTCGGCATGACGGTCGACACGTCGACCGAGGACATGCGCTCCTTCACGGCGCGCTCCATGCGGAGCAGGCCGACGCGATACTGGTTCTCGAGCAGCTCGCCGACCGAACGCACGCGGCGGTTGCCGAGATTGTCGATGTCGTCGATCTCGCCCTTGCCGTCCTTCAGATCGACCAGGGTCTTCACGACCGCGAGGATGTCCTCGGTGCGGAGCGTCGTGACGGTATCCTCGGCGTCGAGCTCGAGGCGCATGTTGAGCTTCACGCGGCCGACCGCCGAAAGGTCGTAGCGATCCGGATCGAAGAACAGGCCGGAGAAGAGCGACTCCGCGGTCTCCTTCGTCGGCGGCTCGCCGGGGCGCATGACGCGGTAGATTTCGGAGAGCGCATGATCGCGCTCTTCGACCTTGTCGGCCTTCAGCGTGTTGCGCATCCAGGCACCGGTCGAGATGTGATCGATGTCGAGCAGGTCGACATGGTCGATGCCGGCACCGTCGAGCAACTCCAGATTCTCCGGAGTCACTTCGTCGCCCGCTTCGATGTAAATGCGGCCGGTGCTCTCGTCGATCAGATCGAAGGCGCTGTAGCGGCCATAGATCTCCTCGGTCGGGATCAGCAGGTTCTTGAGCCCGTCCTTGCCGGCCTTGTTGGCGGCGCGCGGCGAGATCTTGGTGCCCGCCGGGAACACGATTTCGCCGGTGTCGCCGTTGACGACATCGAAGTTCGGCTTCTGACCGCGCCAATTCTCGACCAGGAAGGGCACCTTCCAGCCGCCCTCGCCGCGGACATAGGTCTGCGTCTTGTAGAAATGGTTGAGGATTTCCTCGCCATTCATGCCGAGCGCATAGAGCAACGTCGTGACCGGCAGCTTGCGCTTGCGGTCGATGCGGACGTTGACGATGTCCTTGGCGTCGAACTCGAAATCGAGCCAAGAGCCGCGATAGGGGATCACGCGGGCGGCGAAGAGATATTTGCCCGAAGCGTGGGTCTTGCCGCGGTCATGATCGAACAGGACGCCGGGGCTGCGATGCATCTGGCTGACGATGACGCGCTCGGTGCCGTTGATGATGAACGTGCCGTTCCAGGTCATGAGCGGCATGTCGCCCATGTAGACGTCCTGCTCCTTGATATCGAGCACCGAACGGGTGTCGGTATCGGCATCGACCTCGAACACGATCAGGCGCAGGGTCACGCGCATCGGCGCGGCATAGGTGATGCCGCGCTGGCGGCATTCCTCGATATCGTACTTGGGGTCTTCCAGCTCGTAATTCACGAAATCGAGCTCGGCTGTGCCGGCGAAATCGCGAATTGGGAAAACCGAGCGCAGGGTCTTTTCGAGGCCCGAAACATAACCGATCGAGGGATCGGAGCGCAGGAACTGCTCGTAGCTTTCGCGCTGCACCTCGATCAGGTTCGGCATTTGCACCACTTCGTGGATGTTGCCGAAGACCTTGCGGATGCGCTTCTTCGCTGCGCCGTACAAGGATTGGGGGGCTGGAACTGCCTGGGTCGCCATCGATTATCCCTCAGGAACGGATCATAAAAATTCCCGCATCGCGGCGGGAGCTCAGCCAGTAAGCGCTGGAAATCCAACGCAAAAAAGTGCGGGTCCGGGCCATCGGATCCGCACTGCAGCGTCTGGAGATACCGTGCCGCACCCCAATTCGTCGCAGGCCCGTGCGCAACTCGAGCCTGTGTCCCGGGGCGGGACGGTGGCGGCAGACTCGCAAGAGGCCCGCTACCGATCGATACGCCATGTAGGATTTCTGCGCGATTCGTAAAGGGGCTTGCGCCGATTTCGCGCAATTCACCTTGAATTGCGAGCGATGTCAGCCCGTCATCGCCGCCTTCGCGGCATCGCGATCGGCGCGCATCTGATCGGTGCGTTCGCCGCGCTCCGCCATCGCGACCCAGGCGGCTTCGGCGCGCAGGCAGCGCTCACGGACATTGTCCAGCGTGGCGGCCTCGGCTTCGGCGCGACATTGTGCGGCGCGCGTGCGGTAAAATTGTACTTCACTCATGGCGGATTTCCTGACGCGGTGACGAGAGGACGTCTGAACTGGGTGGATTGCCGAATGCCGCGTAACCTGATCTGCGCCGGACACGGCTCCGTGCCCGGCAACGAACGCTACCGAATGTAGTCCCCCTGTCGTGAATTGTAAGAGTGCGGTCCCGCGCTTCCGCGACCGGATCAGGCGTGAACGGTGCGGGTCGGCGTGCGGACGATCGGGCCGTCGATAATCTTGCCCTTGTAGGCGCGGCCGATCACCGCGGCGTCGTCGGCATTCTTGAACACGACACGGGTGCCGCCCGATACGAGCGACTCGATCTGGGTGATACCGGCCTTGTTCTTCGCGCAGGTGGCAAGGACATGCTCCTTGGGGGCATCGAGGTTCAGCGCGCGTGACATGGGGCGGTCTCCTGCGCGTTCTTCAGCCGCGCAAGCCGGAATAGGCTGTGCGAAGTGTAGCAGGGATCGCGCAAAATGTCGTGCGGTCATTTCCCACCCGTGTGCCTGAATCCCTGTGAGCCCCCTTCCTCGGAAGGAAGGAGGCTTGGAAGTCGATCAGTTCATCAGTTCGGCCGGCACTTTGCCGCCATTCGCGGCGAGCTTCTGCATCACCGCCTTGTGCAGTGCGATATTTTCTTCAGCGGTGCCGTCGGCGCCGACATGGATGTTGAGTTCGTTCGCCAGTTCCTTGCGCGCCGCGAGGCTGGAATCGAGCCCGAGCAATTGCAGCAGATCGACGATCGAGGTGCGCCAATTGCTCGGTCGTCCGGCGGCTGCGGCCTTCTGCGTGAGGATCGCATCGACATCGACCGGCTGGGCCGCCGCCGGTTGCGGCGCGGCGGGCGCAGCCTGAGGGGCCATCGGCATGGCGGGTTTCGCCGCTGCCGGTTGTGGTGCCGGTGCCGGCGCAGGCTCGACGTGATCGCCGAAGATGGCGTGCTTGATGCTCTCGAAAATGCCCATGATCAAACTCCGCTGATCGATTGACGATCAGGTCGAACGCACGGGATTCCAGTAAGATGCGCGAAGCCCGATTGTTCGGCCCGGCGGGCGCCGCCCGCCTGTCGTATGCAAATGTTCCCGCCAGCTGGCTGCATCGCGCGCGTCGCGCGTCTGGAGTCGCTCGGCAGGCGTTGCGAGCAACCATGAAGCCATTTCCGGGCCGAAAAAAGCCAAGGCGTCGCGATTCCGATCCGCTGCACGGATTTGCCGCTTGCCCACACCTGGGGCATAACCGCGGGGCTCGATTCGGCTCCACGGATCAAGATCTCAAAACATCGCTCTGGCCCACCGCGTATTCGGTGCGCTCGATCCTCCGATACGTCAGCGGAAGTGCCAGCCCATGAGAATTCGCATCGAATCCTGGCTCGACTACGAATTCGATCACCCGACCGACGTGCTGCTTCAGGTCGAAGCGGCGATGATCCCCGAACAGATCGTCGACGGCTATATCGACATCACGCAGGGGGAACATTTTGCGCGGGTCCCCGCGCATGATTCGATCGGGGATCGGCTGTGGGTGCGGATCCAGGGGCGGCTGGTGGTCGATTATCGCGCGACCGTCACGATCGATCGCGTGCTGGCCGATGTAAGCATCCTGCCGATGGTGCCGCCGCACCAGCTGCCGGGCGAGACGGTCCAATATCTGATGCCATCGCGTTACTGCCCCTCCGATCAGTTCCAGACCTTCGTCGATGCCGAATTCGGCAACCTGCAGGGCGGCCAACGCGTGGCGGCCTTGCGCGATTGGGTGGAGCGCAGTTTCTCCTACGTCCCGGGATCGAGCTCGGGGGACACGACCGCGCTCGATACGTTCGTGAAGCGCCAGGGCGTGTGCCGCGATTATGCCCATGTGATCATCACGTTGGTGCGCGCCTCAGGCATTCCGGCGCGGATCGCGAGCGTCTATGCGCTCGGCGTCGAACCGCAAGACTTCCATGCCGTGGCGGAGGTGTTCCTCGACGGCGCGTGGCATCTGGTCGATGCGACGGGGATGGCGACGCAGGGCGGGATGGCCAAGATCGGGGTCGGGCGAGACGCGGCCGATGTGGCGTTCCTCACGGCTTACGGCGCAACGCGGATGAATGCGCAGGCGGTGTCGGTCTGGCCGGCGTGATAGCCTTATGACCATGTCAGGATCGCCAGCGCTTTCCAGGGATCGCGTTTGCGCGAAAGAAAGGCGGCTATGGCCCTTTTTTTCTCAGCAGATTGGCAGTCGTTGCATAAGCCAGCAGCAGTAAAGCGAGAAACCCAGATGCATAGCCAAGAAGCCTTACAACAAAGAACAGGCTGATGGTTACTGGCTTCGGATGGTCCAGATAGGCCATCCCGCCTTGAAACTGATAAGGCGGGGTGCATCCCTCATTGCGAATTTCGATTGAGAACTCCCCTCGCCGTAATTGGAAGCTGGCGGAACGGTAGAGCAGCACGTGGCCGGCCGCGTAACTCCCCATCGGGACGAGAGTTGAACGCGCTTTTTCGATCCGACCATCTTTGGTAAACGTTGAAATGCTTATGGTGCATGGCAGCGGACGATCGTTGAATGCTGGTACCCGATCGAACGCTGAACTCAGCGCGGGAAGTTCGACCTGCAGTTCGTAATCTCCCGAAACCGACGCGTAACCAAACATTCGGACGTCGAAGTTTGGTGCGGGAAGAGACACGGACGGCAGCGATGATCCTCGAGATTCGGCGATATCCGATACGGCAATGCAGGTAACTGCGACGCCGAGGAGCACGAGGCTCGCTACAATGAGGCGGCGTGATAGCATGGCCCTGCCTGTGACTTTCAGCCTACCCTACACCAACAATCGAGCTTGGAAGATAGGCACCCCGATCGCGATCGTGCAGCCAGCGGTGGATTCGACCAGGCGGATTGACCCACCACATGCGTCGAGCAGCGACCGCGCAATCGGCAGGCCTAGCCCCGTTCCACCCTTGGCGCGGCGGGTAGTGAAAAAAGGCTCGAACAGCCGCTCCCGATCGGCGGCGGCAATACCGGGGCCGTCGTCGGTGACCAGGATTTGCGCGATCTTGTCCGTCACCCGGACCTCGATCGCGCAGTGGCTTCCGCCCGCCTGACGGCTATTTTTCCCGGCATCGCGATACAGCCCCATGTAGAGCGGCGGCGGGCTGCGCGCGAGCAGCAGCACGCCGACCACCTTGCCGCCTATGACGATCGGGCGGGCATGGTGCATGCGCAGGTTGGCTGATCGGCTGAGCCATTCGATCGGCAGGGTACGGTGATAATCCCGGTTCCGGCGCAGCATCGTCGCCGGTAGCCCGCGCAACGCGCGTTCTACCTCGGGCAACGACGCATAGCTCGCCCCGGCCTGCGGGTCCCCGACCAAAGCCGCGCCGTCGAGCGCCGTAGCGAAACGCCGCTGCCGCGTGACCACCGCGAAATCGCCCAGCGTCAGAGTTCGCAGATCGGCCAGCCCGGCCGGCGCCGTCATGCCGAAGAAGCGCTCGAACGCCTGCGCCCCAAATATCGCGCACGCGGTGTGCGCAAGAAACGCGTCGCACTCGACACAATCGATCGGGTGCAAGGGGACGGGCGTGATGTCCACCTCGATCCGGCCGCCGCCGCTCGGGTAGAAAACCGTGGCGAATCAGCCGCGCCTCCAACGTCGGCCCCCATCCGGTTGATGACCGGCAGGAAGACGTTCGTTGCCGGATGCGGGGCAACCTCGTTCGCGGCTGCGGGCGAGCCGCGGGCTTCGGCAAATGATGCGGATCGGTCGCAGAAATATCTGCAGCGGTTGGATCCGGGGGGCAGTTACAGGAAGATTCAATTGGTGGTTCGCGCGATGGCGCGGAGACGAAAAAAGAAGGCGGCAGGATCTTGTCTACTCGTCATCCCGCGCAGGCGGGGATCCAGATTATCAAGGGATCTGCGTTTATGGATTTCCGCCTGCGCTGGAATGACGTAAAAAATTCTCCGCGCCTCCGCGCCTCCGCGCCTCTGCGCGAACCCCTGATTGTCTCAGCTATCGACAAACGTGCTCTCGAAATTTGGCGCCCCCTCAACTCGTCGCACAATAGCTAGGCATGGGACCGTTCCGGCTGCATGGCGGATTTTGTTGACCTTACGGGCATGCCCTTAATGGTCATAAAAACCCGCCATCCTCTAACCGCTCTGTTCCCAATCGCCGAGGTGCCCGATGAGCCCGGAGAAGCAGCCCGTTCGCGTCTTGCGGCCCTTCTCGCGGATGCTCTCGCTCACAACGCCGAATCGCGCCGATGCGATCGCGTTCGTCATTCTCGCCGGGCTCGCTCTGCTTGTGTTTCGCGGCGCCGAGGGTGCGGTTCAGCCGCTGTCGACCCTGCATGTCGAGCCGGTCGTGCTCGATCCGGCCTATCTGCCTTATTATGCGCTGCGCACCGTGCTGCGCATGTTCGCGGCTTTGTTCGCCTCGACCATCTTCACTTTGATCGTGGCGACGCTCGCGGCGCGCAGCCGGCGGGCGGGGCAGATCATCGTGCCCGCGCTCGATATCCTTCAGTCGGTGCCGATCCTCGGCTTCCTGACCTTTACCGTCACCTTCTTCATGGGGCTGGTGCCGGGCAATATCCTGGGCGTCGAGCTGGCGGCGGTGTTCGCGATCTTCACCAGCCAGGCGTGGAACATGGCGTTCAGTTTCTACCAGTCGCTGCGCTCGGTCCCGGCCGATCTGGAGGAGGTGACGCAGGGGTTCGCGCTCTCGCCGATCCGCCGCTTTCTTCGGCTCGATCTGCCGTTCGCGACACCGGCGCTCGTGTGGAACGCGATGATGTCGATGTCGGGCGGCTGGTTCTTCGTCGTCGCGTCCGAGGCAATCACGGTCGGCAACACCACCGTCACCTTGCCGGGGATCGGATCGTGGCTGGCGCTGGCGATCGACCGTAAGGATTTCGGCGCGATTGCGCTGGCGGTGGGGATGATGGGGATCGTCATCATTCTCTATGACCAACTCTTCTTCCGCCCGGTCGTCGCCTGGGCGGATCGCTTCCGGTTCGAGCAAACCGCGAGCAACGAGCGGCCGGCATCGTGGGCCTACGATCTGCTCCGGCGTACCCGGCTCCTGCCCGTCCTGTTCGCGCCCGTCGGCGCGATCGGCCGATTGCTGCTGGCGCTCGATCCCGGGATCCGGGCGCCGCGCCGGGCGCAGGAGCGGCCCGCCAATCCGTGGATCGAGCGCTTATGGCAAGCGGTGCTGCTGCTGGCCGTCGTCGCCACGCTCTGGCTTTCCGCACGCTATATTTTCGCGACGCTGGGACTGGGCGATATCGGTGAGGTGTTCGCGCTCGCCATGCTGACGCTCGTCCGCGTCGTCGTGCTGATCGCGCTCGCCAGCCTGGTGTGGGTGCCGATCGGGGTGTGGATCGGGCTCAATCCGGTCTGGGCGCAGCGGCTTCAGCCGGTCGCGCAATTCCTCGCGGCGTTTCCCGCCAACGTGCTCTTCCCGTTCGCGGTGATCGTAATCGTGCGCTGGGACCTCAGCCCCGATATCTGGCTGTCGCCGCTGATGATCCTCGGCACCCAATGGTACATATTGTTCAACGTCATCGCCGGCGCGAGCGCGATCCCCAACGATCTGCGCGAGGCGGCCGGCATGTTCGGGGTGAAGGGCTGGCAATGGTGGCGGCAGGTCGCGCTGCCCGGGGTCTTTCCATATTATGTCACCGGCGCGCTCACCGCGAGCGGAGGATCGTGGAATGCCTCGATCGTCGCCGAGGCGGTGTCGTGGGGCAACCGTCATCTCGAGGCGCATGGCCTCGGCACCTATATCGCGAAGGCGACGACTGCAGGCGATTATCCGCGGGTCGCGCTCGGCATCGCGGTGATGTCCCTGTTCGTGCTCGGCTTCAATCGGCTGGTGTGGCGTCCGATGTACGCCTTCGCCGAACGCCGCCTCCGTCTCGCCTGAAGGGAGTTTGCCGATGGCCACGATCCCCGCCGCCGAACCGCTCGTCCAAGTCAGCGGATTGCGCCATTTCTACGGGCCGCCGCCGGGTGGCCATCTCGTGCTCGACGACGTCAACCTGACGCTGCGAGAGAATGAGGTGGTCGGCCTGCTCGGCCGCTCTGGATCGGGCAAGTCGACCCTGCTACGCTCGATCGCCGGGCTGATCCATCCGCGCGAGGGCGATGTCCGCCTCGTGCCCGATGCCGATCAGGTCAAACCGAGCGTGGCGATGGTGTTCCAGACCTTCGCGCTCTTCCCGTGGCTGACCGTGCTCCAGAATGTGGAGCTCGGGCTGGAGGCGCAGAAGGTGCCCGCCGAGGAGCGCCGCACCCGCGCGCTCGCCGCGATCGATCTGATCGGCCTCGACGGGTTCGAGAATGCCTATCCCAAGGAGCTTTCGGGTGGGATGCGACAGCGGGTCGGACTGGCGCGTGCGTTGGTGGTCAATCCGTCGCTGCTGCTGATGGACGAGCCTTTCTCCGCGCTCGACGTGCTCACCGCCGAGACGTTGCGCACCGATCTGCTCGATCTGTGGTCCGAAGGGCGGATGCCGATCAAATCGATCCTGATCGTCACCCACAATATCGAGGAGGCGGTGCTGATGTGCGATCGCATCCTCGTCTTCTCGTCGAACCCCGGCCGGGTCGTGGCCGAAATCAAGGTCGATCTGCCGCAGCCGCGCGACCGGCTCGATCCGCCGTTCCGGGCCCTGGTCGACGATATCTACGCACGCATGACCGCGCGAGCGCCGGCGACGGCTCCGGCGCGCGACGGCAATTTCCCGGGGAGCGGCATCACGATGGTACTGCCGCGCGTTTCGACCAACAGCCTCGCGGGCTTGATCGAGGAGGTGGACGCCGCGCCGTTCGACGGGCGTGCGAGCATGGCCGAGCTGGCGGATACGCTCCAGCTCGAGGTCGACGAATTGTTTCCGATGGCAGAAACGCTGCAGTTGCTCCGCTTCGCCGAATTGCAGGGGGCGGACATGCTGCTCACCCCCGCCGCGCGCCGTTATGCCCAGGCCGATGTCGACCAGCGCAAGGCCTTGTTCGCGCAGGCGCTGCTCGCGCACGTGCCGCTCGCCCAGCATATCCGCCGCATCCTCGACGAACGCGCGAGCCACGTCGCGCCAGCGCGGCGCTTCCGCGACGAGCTCGAGGATTATATGTCGCCCGATTATGCGGACGAGACGTTGCGTACGGTGACCCTGTGGGGGCGCTATGCGGAGGTCTTCACCTATGATGAAGACAGCGACCGCTTCAGTCTGGAGAATCCGGAGTAAATTCCTCCCCGGAACGGGGAGGGGGACCGCGCCGCGTAGCGGCGTGGTGGAGGGGTGGCGGTCGCAGACCGCCGTCTTCGACGGCGGCCCCTCCACCAGCCTGCGGCTGGTCCCCCTCCCCTGCAAAAGCAGGGGAGGATTTTTCCGTTACTCCCGCAACCCCAGCATCTGCCGCGTCTCGCCCGGCGTCGCCACATCGCGGCCGAGATGGTCGATGATCTCCACCCCCCAGCGCACCAGCTCCGAATTGTCCGCCGCCTTGCGGCCGCGGCGCAGATAGATCGTGTCTTCGAAGCCGACGCGCATGTTGCCGCCGAGCAGCACTGCCTGCGCCGCCATCGGAAAGCTGTGGCGGCTGACGCCGAATCCGGTCCACTTGGCGCCGCGCGGGATTTGGTTCTTCGAATAGATCATCGCCTCGGTCGTCGCGGGCAGGCCGTATTTGGTGCCGAGCACGAACGAGAAAGGCACGTTCGCGGGGATCGCGCCCTTGGCGATCAGATCGTCGGCGAACACGAAATCGCCCGCCTCGAAACACTCGATCTCGGGCAGCACGCCCGCGTCCTGGATCATGTGACCCATCTTGGTGATCATCGGATCGAGGTTGATCGCGACCCCGCCCCACAATTGCATCGTGCAGATGTCGAGCGTGCACATGTCGGGCTTGAGATCGAGGATATGCTCGAGCCGTTTCTCGGCGGTGAACATCAAAGTGCCCGGCCCGCACACCGACGGATCCTCGTCGCTCTGCTTCCAGGTGCAGCCGGGGCCGGTGGTGACGTTCAGGATGACGTCGGTGTTCTTGGCGCGGATCGCGTTCACGACGCGGCGATAATGATCGAGCTCGGTGCTCTGGTCGCCATTATCCTCGCGCACATGGATGTGGATGATCGACGCGCCCGCCTCGGCCGCGGCCAGCGCTTCGGCGGCGACATGCTCGCACGATTTGGGGAAGTTGGGATGATCCGGCACCGGCGAAGACCCGGTGACAGCGCATGTGATGAAAACCTTGTCGGCCAATTGCCCCTCCTCAATGTCGCGTTTCGTGCGGCTGGCCGTGGCCCGTTGCAGATGCGCTTCCGCACGAGAAGGGAAATGTTTATCCCATCAGTGGCGCTAACAGGAAGATGTGATGGGACAACGCGAGGAACTGATACGGTTCCTGAAGGCATCGCGCGGGCGGATCAGCCCGGCCGAGGTCGGCCTGCCGCCGCGCGACCGCCGGCGCGAGAAGGGATTGAGCCGCGACGAGGTGGCGATGCTCGCGGGCATGAGCGTGACCTGGTACACCTGGTTCGAGCAGGGCCGCGACGTGCAATTGTCGGCGCCCACGCTCGAACGGCTCAGCACGGCGCTCAGGTTCAGCCCGCGCGAGCGCGAATTCCTCTTCGCCCTCGCGCAGCACCGCCCGCCACCGCTCATCGACAGCAGCAGCCGCACGGTCGCGCCGAGCGTCCGGCACATGCTGGACAGCCTCAATGTCCCGGCGCTGGTGCTGACCGAAGAATGGACGGTGATCGCCTGGAACCGTTTCGTCGCGCGCGTCTTCCGCGATTATGGTGCGATGGCGCCGGAGGATCGCAACCTCTTCAAGATTCTGTTGCAGGGCGAAAGCTACAAAGCGCAGGAAGACGAGTATCGCGACATGGTCCAGCGCCTGACCGCGCGGCTCAAATGGGATTATAGCCGCGCGATCCGGGTCGATGTGTTCGACGCGCTGATCGCGGAGATGATGGATCGATCCGAGCTGTTCCGCCATTTCTGGCTCAACGGCGACATCATGGCGCATATGGAGGGCCCCAATACGCGCATCCTGCCCGGCCTTGGCCAGGTCAGCTTCCAGCATACCTCCTATGCGGTCGAACAGGAGCCGAGCCAGCGGCTGATGCTGTTCGCGCCGATGGATGCGGAGACGGTGGCGATCCTGGCGCGGATTGGGGCGGAAGAAGATAGCGAAGTCGCCTGATGCGGCTTCGCCCGGCAGCTACGAGAGTCAGGCCAGCCCCTTTGTGAACAACGCCCGGATAGTTTCCGGCACCCGCTCCGCCCGCAGCCCGCCCGGCCGCGTCGCATCGGGCACGGTCCATACCCGCTTCTCGGTGCACTCGACGCATACCATCCCGTCATGCATCAGCCGATGCTGGATGACGAAGCTGCTCCCGCCGAATTCGGGTGCGGCGGTGTCGATCGTCACGTCGTCGCCATAAGCGGTCGGGCGGAAATAGCGCGCCGAGACCTCGACCATTGGGAAGCCCGCGACGCCGAGTTCGGCGAGCATCTCGCGCTTCTTCGGCAGGCCGGCAAATTCGAACAGCAGGATCGTATTCTCGCCGAACATGTCGAGATAGCGCGGCGCATAGACGATGCCGGCCGGATCGCACTCGCCCCAGGTGATGCGGTAGGGGCGCGAAAAGAAGGGGCTCACAGGCCGGACTCCAATGGCTTGCCGGTTTCGATCACCGCGGCATAAGGTTTCTGCCCGATCCTGAAGCTGATCAGGGCCGGGACCCCTCCGATAACCGCGACGAGCGCCAGCGAATAGCGCAAACCGGCCTCCCCAAAGCCATATTGGGTGATCGCGGCGACGAGATAGGGGCCGAGCCCCATGCCGACCACGTTCATGAGAAAGAGGAACAGGAATGTCACCTGCCCGCGCAGGCGGTTGGGGGTGACGCTCTGAACCGCGGCATTTTCAGGCGCGGCGGCCGCGATCGAAGTCGCCTGCGACACCAGCATGCAGATCACCGCGAGGATGGGATTGGGCATGAGCGGAAAGGCGATGCCGAACGGGACCGAGATGGCGGTGGTGATCACCACTACGCGGACGTTGGCGTCGTGCCGCCCGCGCTTCCAATAATGTTCGGCCAGCCAGTTGCCCAGGAACAGCCCGATCGGCATCGCGATGAAGATGGCGAGGCCGCCGACATAGCCATATTGCTGCGGCGCCCAGCCGAAGCTGCGGCTGAAGAAGGCCGCACTCCACCCCTGCGTGCCGAAGCTCTGCGCCGATCGGAGCCCCATGCCGATGAAGAGGGGGACGTAGACCCAGCGATGCCGCCATATCAGCCCGAACACCGCGCCGATCGGAGCGGCATCGGCCGTCACGCCAACCTTGGAAGGGCCATGGCGGCGGGGCGGCTCGCGCATCGTGAGCAGCAAGGTTGCGACCGCCAGCCCGGGGAGCGAAATCAGCATCAGCACCATCTGCCAGCCGTGGAGCTGGCCGAACAACGGCAGGCGCATGGCCGGATGATGCGCGACGAAGTCGATCACCGCCGCGCCGAGTACGAGCGCGCCACCGCTGCCGAGAACGAAGCCGATCTGCATCACCGTGATGGCGCGCGGCAGGCGGTGCGGCGGGAAATAATCCGAAAGCAACGAATAAGCGCCCGGCCCACTCGTCGTCTCGCCGACGCCCAACCCCATCCGCGCGAGGAACAGGTGGGTGAAGCTGGTGGCGAGCCCGCACGCCATCGTCATGACGCCGAAGATATAATAGCCGACCGCGAGGATCAGGCGGCGGCTCTTGCGATCGATCAGCCGCGCCACCGGCAGCCCGAACGCCGCATAGAAGAAGGTGAAGGCGAACCCCATCACCAGGCTCATCTGGACGTCGGTGAGGTGCAGGTCGTGCTTTATCGGTTCGACCAGCAGGTTGAGGATGCCGCGATCGAGGAAGTTCGTCGCCGTCGCCAGGGCGAGGATGGCGACGCAATACCAGGCCTGCCCCGCGGGAGGATAAGGGGCTTGGGCCGTCGCCGGCTCCTCCTGCCCGCGCAGGTGCGTCACCTCCATCGCGCTCTCCGATCGATCCTGTTGTAGAACGAAGGTGGCCCCGTTTTGGGTCTCCCGCAAGGAGCATGCGTTTTTGGCATGATGGTATGGAAAGACGTATGAGGCGGCGAGAAAACCGGCGCGGATCAGGATCTTACCGATTGGATCCGGTGGATAGACGGGCCTGACTATCCTATCATAAATTCTACCCCTTGACCCGACGCGCCATGACCGCTTGCTGGAACGATAACAAAAGATAGCGTCTTGGAAGAGGAGTGAAGGCGTACCCATCCGTGGTGAACGTGGCGCGGCCCGGCACCATCCTGCCCTGATCTATTGATGAATCAATATGTCGCTCCAATGCGCTGCGCGATCGTGCGGCGCGGGATGAAGTCGTTCGCCTGTAAACCATGACTGCGGGCAACGGATCGAATAAAGATGATCCGGCTCCAAAAGTATAAGCGAGAGAATCTCGGCCAAGTGTTGCTCAATATCCACAACACTGTCCGATCGTTCATCCGGCAGCAAACGCGTCCTACTCATTCTCGGGTGCGTAGGTGGACATAAATCCCCTCAGGGAAGAGGAGCCCAGAGTGTTTTATAATCGTCAGAGGAAGCCGGTCTTGCACGTTTCGATCGCACTCGGTGCATCGATCGCGGCATTGATCATATCGGGCACGGGCTATGCCCAAGCGCCCGAAACCCAGTCCGCCACCAATCCCGGCACCCCGCAGCAGGCGGCCGCGTCCGATACCGCCGGTGCCGCTGCTACCGCCGCGAATACGGGCGAGATCGTCGTCACCGCGCAGTTCCGCTCGCAGCGGTTGCAGGATGTGCCGCTCGCCATCACCGCGGTGAATTCGGCTATGCTCGAGGCGCGCAGCCAAACCAATATCGCCGAAGTCGCCAAGCAGGCGCCCAGCGTCGTCATCATCCCCGGCGGCGGCGCGTTCGGCCCGTCGATCGGTGCGTCGATCCGCGGCGTCGGCCAGTTCGACTTCAACCCCGCTTACGAGCCCGGCGTCGGCCTCTATATCGACGACGTCTATTATGCGACCTTGACCGGCGGCCTCTTCGATCTGCTCGATCTCGATCGGGTCGAACTGCAGCGTGGTCCGCAAGGTACGCTCGCCGGCCGCAACTCCGAAGGCGGCGCGATCAAGCTGTTCTCGAAGAAGGCCGATGCCACCGAGGGCGGCTATGTCGATGCCAGCTATGGTTCGCGCCATGAGGTGAGCGTGCGCGCCGGCGCCGATTTCGTGATCGCGGACGGGCTCTATGGCCGCATCGCCGGCGTCTTCAAGCGCCAGGACGGCTATATCTCGCTGCAGGATTATGGCTGCGCCCATCCAGGCAACGTCGAGGGCATCGCCGCCACCCGCGCGAGCGGCAATTGCGAATCCGCCAAGCTCGGCGATACCGATTTCAAGGGCGTGCGCGGCCAGTTGCGTTACAATCCGTCGGACAAGTTCGATGTGACCCTGATCGGCGATTACACCTATCAGAACCAGAACAATTCGCCGGAAGTTCTTACCTACTCGACCGATCCGAACTATATTTGCGGCAAGAAATGCACGTATGCCGATTTCAGCACGGCCAATAATAAATTCCAGAACACGACCAGTTACAAGGGTGGCGGCGTCTCGCTCAACGGCACCTATAAATTCACCGATCACCTCGCGCTGAACTCGATCACCGCCTATCGCAGCTATACCGCGATCTTCGGCACCGATGACGATTTTTCGCCCGGCGTGCGCTCGGGCGGTACCGGTCCCCGGCTCGAAGCCGGCGGTTACGACCGGCTACAGCATCACTTCGTCAGCCAGGAAGTCCGCCTGAACGGCGACATCCTCGACAAGATGTTCGAATATACGATCGGCGGCTATTATTCGTCGCAGAAGACGACGTACTATACCGTCCAGGACATCGGCTATATCGTGCCGGGCGCGTATCTGAACTTCGTCGGCAACGATCCGGTCAAC
Source organism: Sphingomonas sp. MMS24-J13 (assembly GCF_044905095.1). Lineage (NCBI taxonomy): Bacteria > Pseudomonadati > Pseudomonadota > Alphaproteobacteria > Sphingomonadales > Sphingomonadaceae > Sphingomonas > Sphingomonas sp. MMS24-J13. Next base: position 3,321,157 of record NZ_CP173258.1, on the reverse strand, counting down.
GCCAACAGCAAGGCGGTATTCGGCACCGTGATCGCGCATCCGGGCATCGAGGGCCTGACGCTCACCGGCGGCCTGCGCTACACCAAGGAACATAAGGACTATACGTTCCACCGCACGAACCAGGATGGCACGCCGCTCGGCGGTCTCGCTGCCGCGTTCGGTCTCGCCGCGCTCGACGGCCTGACATCGAACTACGATGGCGATCGCGTCGATTACCGCGCCTCGGTCGATTATCGCTTCTCACCGGCGGTTCTGGTCTATGCGACGGTCTCGACCGGCTTCAAGGGCGGTGGCACCTCGGCGCGGCCTTTCTCGGCGCAGCAGGCGCTGCAGGGCACGTTCAAGCCCGAAACGCTGACCAACTACGAAATCGGCGCCAAGACGGATCTGTTCGATCGCAAGCTGCGTATCAATGTCTCGGCCTATCTCGACAATTACAAGAACATCCAGCTCCCCCTGGCAGATTGCACCGCTTATGGCGGCGGGCCTTGCGGCGTGGTCGCCAACGCCGGCGATGCGCGTAACAAGGGCGTCGAGGTCGAGATCAATGCGCAGCCGGTCGCTGGCCTGCAGATCGATGGTTCGGCCAGCTATATCGACTCGAAGTTCACCAAACTCTCGGCGGCACTCGGCGCAAACTATGTCTCGACCGACCCGGCGACCTTCTCGCCCAAGTGGCAGGCGAGCGGCGGCATCCAGTACAAGGCCCCGCTCGGCGGCAATGCCGGCAGCCTGACGCCGCGGTTGGACTTCATCTACAATGACGAACAATTCACCGGCCGTGCGCTGGGCTATGCTTACTATCTTCCGCGTTATGCACTCGCCAATGCGCATCTGACATGGCGCAATGCCAAGGAGGATCTGGAGATTTCGGGCGCGGTGACCAATTTGTTCAACAAATATTATTACAACGCGATCTTCTCGGCGGTCTATTCCTTCTCGGGCACGGCCTACCAGCAGGTCGGTCGCCCGCGCGAGTGGGAGCTCTCGATCAAGAAGAGGTTCTGATCTTCTGCTCCCTCTCCCCGCCGGGGAGAGGGAGCCAACTCAGCGCATTTCACGGCGTCCGATCGCTTCGGGCGCCGCTTTTTCGTCTCCTGCCACCCGCCCTGAAATTCGGTTAATCGGTTCAGCCGGCGGAAACTTCCTGTATACGAAGCGACTATGCGACGTTATGGCGTGGCCCACGCAATCGGCGCGCCTGTCAAAGGGCGGTCGCTTGGGTGGAGAGGACGGCCGGCGCAAGCCCGCGCGACTCTCGATCGATCTTCAACGCTTCGCCGGTGTTCGCCGACGGGCGCATCTAGGGAAGAAAAGTCTGATGGCACAGAATCTCGAGCAAATCCTCGCCGAAAAGGGCGGTGCGGTGGAGATGCTCCGCAACTCCCAGGCCGGCCCGAACGTCTATCCGGGCGTGCAGCCGGAATATACCAACTGGCGTGACGAGCAGTGGGCCTGGCAGAACACCGCCATCCTCTTCAACCAGTCGTACCACATGGCCGATCTGCTGGTCGAAGGCCCGGACGCGCTCAAGCTGCTGTCCTACCTCGGCATCAACAGCATGAAGGGCTTCACCGTCAACAAGGCGAAGCAGTTCGTGCCGGTCAACTATGACGGCTACGTCATCGGCGACGTGATCCTGTTCTATCTGGCCGAGAACAAGTTCAACCTCGTCGGCCGCGCGCCCGTGCTCGAGTGGGTGACCTTCCATGCCGAGACCGGCAATTACGACGTCAAGGTGACGCTCGATCAGCGCTGGGCGCTGCGCACCGACGGCAAGCGCCTGAACTATCGCTTCCAGGTCCAGGGCCCGAACGCGTTCAAGGTGATGGACAAGGCGATGGGCGGCAACGTGCCCGACCTGAAGTTCTTCAACATGGCCGACGTCGTGATCGCCGGGAAGACCGTCGGCGCGCTCCGCCACGGCATGGCCGGCCAGCCGGGCTACGAGTTGTACGGCCCGTGGGAAGATTATGACGCGGTCCACTCGGCTTTGGTCGAGGCGGGCAAGGAATTCGGCCTGCGCCTGTCGGGCGGCCGTGCCTATTCGTCGAACACGCTCGAGTCCGCTTGGGTCCCGTCGCCGCTGCCGGCCGTCTTCTCGGGCGAGAAGATGAAGCCGTTCCGCGAGTGGCTGGGCGAGAACAGCTACGAGGCGAAGGCTTCGCTCGGCGGTTCGTTCTACAGCGACAATATCGAAGATTATTACCTGACCCCGTGGGACATCGGCTACGGCATCATCGTCAAGTTCGACCATGACTTCATCGGCCGCGAAGCGCTCGAGAAGATCGCCGCCGAAGGCCCGAAGCGCAAGAAGGTGACCCTCGTCCTCAACGAAGAAGACCTCGAGAGCAAGGTGTTCGCGTCGTACCTCCAGAAGGACGAGCTGCCGGCCAAGTTCATGGAGTTCCCGAGCGCGGTCTACTCGATGCACCCGTTCGACAAGGTCATGAAGGACGGCAAGACCATCGGCGTGTCGACCTGGATCGGCTACAGCTCGAACGAGCGCAAGTTCCTGACGCTCGCGATCCTCGACAACGAGTATGCCGAGCCCGGCACCGAAGTCACCTTCGTGTGGGGCGAGGAGAACGGCGGCTCGAAGAAGCCGACCGTCGAGCCGCACAAGCAGGTCGAACTGCGCGCGATGGTTGCCGCAGCGCCTTATGCTGAGGTTGCTCGCACCCTGTACGCCGATAGCTGGCGCACCAAGGCGAAGTAACTTCGCAATTGCAGCATAGATAGGGTTTCCTTCGTAGAAACCCCTATTGCTTTCGCAGTCGCACAATGAAATAGGAGGGCGTCCCACTGGCAACGGTGGGACGCCCTTCTTATATCCGGCCAACCCCCGCGCGATCGAAAGGTCAGCTGATGCGAACCCGTCCCTATGCCCTCGAAGAACTGGAAGATATTCCGGGCACGACGGTGTTCACTGCGATGCGTTCGCGCGAGGCCTACCATCTCCACAAATTTTGCATGTCGCTGATGGAAGCGCCCAACCGTGAGGCGTTCAAGGCGGACGAGCGCGCTTACCTCGATCGCTACCGGATGAGCGAGGCGCAGAAGCAGGCGGTGCTCGACCGCGATTTCAACCGGCTGATCGATCTGGGCGGCAATATCTATTTCCTCGTCAAGCTGTCGAACACCGATGGCTGGAGCGTGCAGAAGGCGGTCGGATCGATGTCCGGCATGACGGCCGACGAATATGCGGCGATGATGCGCAATGGCGGCCGCTCCCCCGAGGGTAACCGTTCGATCCGCGAGGGCAACTGATGGCTCGCATTACCGCCGGCGTCGCGACCAGCCACGTCCCTGCGATCGGCGCGGCGCTGGATCATGGCCGCACCGCGGAGCCTTATTGGGCGCCGGTCTTCGCCGGTTACGACTGGGTCAAGGCGTGGGAGGCGGAGGAAAAGCCCGACGTCATCATCCTGTGCTATAACGATCACGCCACCAGCCTGATGCTCGATGTGGTGCCGACCTTCGCGCTCGGCTGTGCAGAAGAGTTCGCGCCGGCCGACGAAGGCTGGGGCGCGCGCCCGGTGCCGACGGTGATCGGCCATCCCGAATTCGCGTCGCATCTGGCCGAGCAGCTCGTTCTCGACGAATTCGATCTCACGATCATGAACCACATGGATGTGGATCATGGCCTGACCGTGCCGCTGTCGCTGATGTTCGGTCAGGTCGATGAATGGCCGGTCAAGGTCATCCCGCTTGCGGTCAACGTCACGCAGTTTCCAACGCCCTCGGGCAATCGCTGCTGGATGCTCGGCGAGGCGATCGGCCATGCGGTCGAAAGCTACCCCGAGGATCTGAACGTCCAGATCTGGGGCACCGGCGGCATGAGCCACCAGCTCCAGGGGCCGCGCGCCGGCTTGATCAATCCCGAATTCGACAATGCCTTCCTCGACGGGCTGATCGACGGCACCGACGAACTGCGCAAGATCACGCGCCTCGAATATCTGCGCGAATCGGGTTCCGAGGGGATCGAGCTGATCATGTGGCTGATCATGCGCGCTGCCTTGGGCGCCGAGGTCGAGCAGCTTCATCGCTTCTATCACGTGCCCGCCTCGAACACCGCGGTCGGCCACGTCGTGTTCCGCCCCAAGGGTAAGGTCGAGACCGTAGCCGAGGCGGCGTAATTTGTCCGTCGCCCCTGCGCAGGGAGGGGCCCATGTCTCTCGCCACCGGCGACACCTTGAATTGATAGAGCGATGGGGCCCTGCCTGTGCAGGGGCGGCGGTGTTGCTTTTCGCCGCACATCGTCTCGCGAATATCACGGAGGGTGCCAAACCCTGCAAACTCTGCTAGGGCGCCTTCTTTGCAAGCGATGCGCTCCTTGTAGCGCCGCCCCGGCCTCCCATCTTGAGACGTTCATGGACTTTCAGAATCTTCCCCCGCTCCTCGCCGGAGCGCTTGCCGAGCACGGCTATACCGCTCCCACCCCTGTTCAGGCCGCGGTACTCGAGGCCGAAACCGAAGGCCGCGACATGATCGTCTCGGCGCAGACCGGATCGGGCAAGACCGTCGCCTTCGGCCTCGCCATGGCGGCCCAGTTGATCGAAGGCGATCGCCTGCCGGCCCCGCAGAAGCCGCTTGCGCTGATCATCGCGCCGACGCGCGAACTGGCGCTGCAGGTCAGCCGCGAGCTGGTCTGGCTCTACAAGGATGCCGGCGCGCGCATCGCCACCTGCGTCGGCGGCATGGATGCCTCGCGTGAGCGCCGCGCGCTGTCGCACGGCACGCATATCGTGGTCGGCACGCCCGGCCGCCTGCGCGATCACCTCGAACGCGGCGCGCTCGACCTTTCGGCATTGCGCGTGGCGGTGCTGGACGAGGCCGACGAGATGCTCGACATGGGCTTCCGCGAGGATCTCGAAGAGATCCTCGACGCGACCCCGTCCGAGCGCCGCACGCTCATGTTCTCGGCGACGATGCCCAAGCCGATCGTGGCGCTGGCCAAGCGCTACCAGCGCGATGCGCTGCGCATCTCGACCGTTGGCGAGAATCGCGGTCATGGCGACATCGCTTATCAGTGCGTGCTGGTTGCCCCGTCGGACATCGAACATGCCGTGATCAACCTGCTTCGCCTGCACGAGGCCGAGACCGCGATGCTGTTCTGCGCGACGCGCGACAATGTGCGGCATCTCCACGCCAGCCTGCTCGAGCGCGGCTTCGCCGCCGTCGCTTTGTCGGGCGAGCATAGCCAGAACGAGCGCAATGCCGCGCTGCAGGCGTTGCGCGATCGTCGCGCCCGCGTCTGTGTCGCCACCGACGTCGCCGCGCGCGGCATCGATCTGCCGAGCCTGAGCCTGGTCGTCCATGTCGAGTTGCCGCGCGACGCCGAAGCCTTGCAGCATCGCTCGGGTCGTACCGGGCGTGCGGGCAAGAAGGGCACCGCGGTGCTGATCGTGCCCTATCCCCGCCGACGCCGGGTCGAGGGCGTGCTCAAGGGCGCGAACATCAACGCCGAATGGATGACCGCGCCGACGCCGGACGACATTCGCGCCAAGGATCGTGAACGTTTGCTCACGGCCCTGCTCGAGCCGATCGAACTGGACGATGACGATCGGGCGCTCGGCGCGACTTTGCTCGCGCAGAAGAGCCCCGAGGATATCGCGGCCATGCTGGTCCGCCAGCACCGCGCTTCGCTGCCCCAGCCCGAGGAACTGATCGACGCAACGCCCGAGGCGCAGCGCGCGGCGCAGCAGGATCGCCACCGTCCGGGTTTCGATGACGTGGTGTGGTTCCGCATGGATATCGGCCGCCGCCAGAATGCCGATCCGCGCTGGATCCTGCCTCTGCTGTGCCGCCGCGGGCATATCACCAAGGGCGAGATCGGCGCGATCCGGATCGCGCCGACCGAAACCTTCTTTCAGGTGCCTCGTGCGATCGCTGCGAAGTTTGCGGCGGCGGTGGTGCGCACCGGCAGCGCGCACGACGATGGTGCCAACGTCCTGATCGAACAGTCCGATCGCGGGCCCGAACCGGCTATGCGGGGCGCACCCGCCGGACGTCGGCCGAACGGTCCGCCGCGGGGCAAGCCGGTGGCTCATCGCGCGGGGCCGCGTCCGCGGTGAGTGGTGACGTCGTCCGCATCCTGGTGGATGGCGACGCCTGCCCGGTAAAGGACGAGATCTACAAGGTTGCGTATCGTCGCGAGACCCCGGTCACGGTCGTCAGCAATTCATACCTGCGCGTGCCGGCGCATCCGCTGATCCAGCGGGTGGTGGTGAGCGACGGCTTCGACGCGGCGGACGACTGGATCGCCGAGACGGCCGATGCGAAAAGCGTGGTTGTGACGGCGGATATCCTGCTGGCGGATCGGTGTCTGAAGGCCGGCGCGTCAGTGCTGTCGCCGACCGGCAAGCCTTTCACCACGGGCTCGATCGGTGCGGCCGTCGCGACGCGTGCGATCATGGCAGACCTGCGCGCGGGTGGGGAGCAATTGGGCGGGCCGGCGCCGTTCGCAAAACAGGATCGCTCCCGCTTCCTGCAAGCGCTCGATCAGGCGCTGGTGCGGTTGGCGAGGGGCTGAGTGCCATCCTGCCTGATGGGGGCTTTTTAAACCTCGTCGACCCCCGACAAAAACCGCCGCTGCGCTATCTTGAGCAGCCCCAGCGCACGCTCCTTGAACGTCTCGTCGAACCGCACCGACGGCACTGCGACGCTGATCGCGCCGACCGGCTGCCCGCCGTCGTTCCCCACCGGCACCGCCACGCTGATCAGTCCCAAAGTATGCTCGTGTTCGGAGAGGGCATAACCGCGCTGGCGGATCAGCGCCAAATCCTTGCGCAGCTTCGATCGCGAGGTGAGCGTGTAATCGGTGAAGGTGCGCAATTCGCGCTGGGCGAGATAGGTTTCCTGCTCTTCCTTCGATCGGTAGGCGAGCAGCACCTTGCCGGCGGCGAAGGCATGCAGGGGACCGCGTGCGCCGACCGCCATCGAATAGTTGAGCGCCTGGTTGGACATGTCCGAAACCTGCGCCAGCAATTCGTCGCCATGCGCCTCGAAATAGCCGCACGTCTCGTTGAGCTGGGTGCGCAACCAGCGCACGATCGGCGCCGCGCGTTCGACCGGCGGGCGTTCGTCGGCGGCGAGCAGCCCGCTCAGGCCGGGGCCGATGCGATAGGTTCGGCGCTCGCCCATCACCAGCCAGCCGCGGGCCACCAAAGTCGAGAGCAGATAGGACAGGCTGCTGCCGGGTATGCCGAGCGCGTCGGACAATTGCTGTGCGGTCAGCGGCTGACGAGCGTGCGCGACATGCTCGATCAGGTCGATCGTGCGGCTCGCGGATTTGACCGACATATCTCCGCGCATGTTCACGCGCTTCAGATGCGTGAAGCTTCACGTTTCTGTCAAGCAGTGCGGCTATGCTGGACTTGGGGCCGTGCGCGCAATATGCGCCCACCTCAAGTGGGCAATTGCCCACTTCGATCAAGGATATACGATGACGCCGCTCGATCGCCTCTTTGCCGAGCACCAGATCGCCGATCTCGTCACCCGCTACGCCATGTATAATGACGACGGCGATTATGACGCGGTGGCGGCGTTGTTCACCGATGATGCCAGCTTCGTTCGCCCCTCGGGGGGCGATCCGATCGTCGGCCGCGATGCGATTCGGGCCTCCTACGAAGGCCGCGCGCCGCGCATCTCGCGCCACCTGATCACCAATATCGTCGTCGATCTCGCAACCGAAGACGAAGCGAATGTGCGCAGCACGATCGTGCTCTACACGGCGCCGCCGGGAGGCCTGCCCGCCGACGCCAACAAGCCCGCTCTGCTCGGTGGCTTCCGCGATCGGGTGGTGAAGACCGCCGATGGCTGGCGCTTCGCGGTGCGCGAAGGCTTTCTCGACCTCAAGCTCGACTGAATTTTCGGAGACCCCATGGCCTTTATCGAAACGACCCATGTCGGCAGCCTGCCGCGCGCCGATGCCTTGGCGATGCTGCTGATCGCACGCGATCGCGGCGAGCCGGTCGATCCTGCCAAGTTCGACGCGCTCGTCCAGAGCGAGATCGAGGATGCGATCGAGGCGCAGGTGAAGGCCGGCGTGTCGATCGTGAGCGACGGCGAACTCGGCAAGGTCGGCTATTCGACCTATGTGACCGAGCGCCTGTCGGGCTTCGGCGGGCATGTCGATCGCACGCCGGCCAAGGATCTGGCCGATCTGCCCGAATTGCGCCGCAAGCTCACGGCGATCATGGGTTCGCAGGAATTCGTCCGTGCGTCCTGCATCGGGCCGGTTAAACTGGTGAATCTGGAGCCTGCACACGACGATATCCGCCGCTTCAAGCTCGCGATGGAGCGCAAGGGCACTGGCGTGCGCGGGTTCATGAATGCCGCCTCGCCCGGTCTCATCACCGCCTTCCAGCCCAACCAATATTATCCGAGCCACGAAGCCTATCTGGCCGACGTGGTCGATGCGATGCGGCCGGAATATGAGGCGATCATCGCCGCCGGCTTCGATCTCCAGCTCGATGCGCCCGATCTCGCCATGTCGCGCCACACCGGCTACCAGCATCTGAGCGAGGCTGAGTTCCTCGAACGCGCCGCCCAGAATGTCGAGGCGCTCAACGCCGCCACCGCCAACATCCCGCCCGAGCGGATGCGCGTCCACATCTGCTGGGGCAATTATGAAGGGCCGCACGATCAGGATATTCCGCTCGAACGCGTGATCGACATCATCCTGAAGCTGCGCCCGTCGCAATTGCTGTTCGAAGGCGCCAATCCGCGCCACGAGCATGAATGGATCGTCTGGCGCGACGCGGCCGTGCCCGACGACAAGATCCTCGCGCCCGGGCTGATCGACACCTGCTCCAACTATGTCGAGCACCCCGAGCTGATCGCCCAGCGGATCGAGCGCTTCGCACGCATCGTCGGCGCGGATCGGGTGATCGCGAGCACCGATTGCGGGTTCGGGACCTTCGCCGGTTACGGCAAGATCGATCCGGCGGTGACGTGGAAGAAGCTCACATCGCTGCGCCAGGGCGCGGATCTGGCGGCGAAGCGGGTTTAATTCACCGTCGCCCCTGCGCAGGCAGGGGCCCATGTCTCTCATTCCGAACGCTGTCTGGCGTCGATGGAGCGATGGGCCTCGCCTGTGCGGGGGCGACGGTTATTTAGCAGGCTGCGGAAAAACGCGCGTAACCGGCCGTTTTGTCCATTGGATTGAGGGCTTGGACGGGCCTCGGCGCGGGGTTACGGGCGTCCATTTTGGCCATTTTGCTCGGACTGCGCCGATTTGAGGCGGAGTCCGAGCATGGTCAGGCAGCCGCGATCAGCTTGGGTATCCGGATGAGGTTGTAGGCGGCGGTGGTCAAGATGAAGGCCCATCCGACGCGATCGGTGCCCCTGTGGCGGGTCTTGCGCAGTCCGCCGGTGGTCTTGGTCCAGCCGAACACCTCTTCGATGCGCTTTCGGACGCGCAGGCTGATGGCATAGCCGGGATGGCGGGTTGTGCGGCCGTCGATGGCGCTCCTGCGCCGTCGGTCGCCGGCGGGCGTGATCTGCTCGTTGCGGGCGATGTGCGGTGAGACTTTGCGGGCGCGCAGTTCGCGAACGAACTCGCGCGCATCATAGGCCTTGTCGGCGCCCAAGGTTATACGGCCGCTGGCTCCCAGCGCATCGACCAGCGCCAGCGCGGCCTCGCGTTCCGCGGTGCCCGTCGCCTGCGTGAGGGTGGCACCGACTACCAGGCCATTGCGGTTCTCCATCAACACATGCCCCATGAACGCCATGCGTGACGACTGGCCGTTGGCCTTGCGGTAGAGCTTCGCCTCGGGATCGGTGGTCGAGGTATGGGTCTGGTTCGATCGCTTCTCGCCGCGAAAGTCGCGCTCGGCATTGCGTCCCGGCCCCGGCGGTCCATCGCCATCATCCTTGCGACGGAAGCTCTTCATCGACGCCCAGGCGTCGATCAGCGTGCCATCCACCGAGAAGTGATCATCCGAAAGCAAGTCGCGGCTTCGGGCCTGCGCCACCACCGCAGCCAGGAACCGGGTCGCGACATCGCCTTCCAGGAGCCGGTCGCGGTTCTTGGTGAACACCGTGGCGTCCCAGACTGTCGCATCCATCGACAGGCCGACGAACCAGCGGAACAGCAGGTTGTAGTCCAACTGCTCCATCAGCTGACGCTCGGAACGGATCGAATAAAAGACCTGCAGTAGAAGCGCGCGAAGCAGCTTCTCGGGCGCGATCGAGGGGCGACCCGTCTTCGCGTACATCCCCTCGAAATCGCCCGACAGAACCTCAAGCACTTCGTCGACCATAGCGCGGATCGGACGAAGCGGATGACCCAGGGGAACCCGCGCCTCGCAACTCACATAGGAAAACAGGCTATCCGTCCGAACGTCCTCGCCGCGCATGCCGCACCCCAAAACTCACCGCGACACTTGAATCACGACCGACGCATCCCGGAAAGAGTTTTTCCGCAGCCTGTTAGATCAATATCCGACCGTGAACCGCTCGCCCTTATGCTTGGGGCTCTCGATCTCATCGAGCAGGGCGATCGAGTAATCTTCGTAGGAGATGTGGCTCTTGCCATCCGCGGCGGTGAGGAGTTCGTCCTTGCCGAGACGGAAGGCGCCGGTCCGCTCGCCCGGGCCGAAGAAGACCGACGGCGACAGGAAGGTCCAGTCGAGTTCGCTGTCGCTCTGCAGGCGCTTGAGCGCCTGGCGGGCGGGTTCGGCCTCGACCTTGATGAAATCGGGGAAGCCCTCGGTATCGATCAATTGCTTGCCCGGCGCGACCTCGAGGCTCGCGGCACCGCCGACGATCAGCACGCGCTTGCCCACCTTCTTGAGCGTCGCCAGCACCTTCTCGAAATCGAGATCCTGGAAGCGCACCGACAGCACGACGACGTCGGCGCCTTTTACCGCATCTAGGATCTGCGCTTCGTCGGTCAGGTCGGCCGCCACCGGCGTCACGCCCGGCTTGGCTTCGATCGAGGCGGTGTTGCGGGCGATCGCGATCACCTCGTGCCCGCGCGATGTGGCTTCCGCCGTCACCCGCTGCCCGACATTCCCGCTGGCCCCGATCAATGCGATCTTCATATGCTCTCTCCTTGTCCTTCGCCGGTTGATTATCACCCGTCCGCGCGTCCGGGCGCACAGAATATGTGTCACCCCGTGCGATTAATCTTGGCGTCGCGGCTTTGCCCGAATTGCAACATCTGTTACAATCAATCGATCATAAAGGAGACTGAGGATGGCGAGCATTCTGCCCGAAGGCGTCAACATTGCGCACCCCGACAAGCTCTATATCGGCGGCGAATGGATCGCGCCGGTCGATGGCGGCACGATCGAAGTGGTCTCGCCGCATACCGAGCAGGTCGCCGCGGTCGTCGCCGAGGCGCGCGAAGCGGACATGGACAAGGCGGTTGCCGCCGCACGCAAGGCATTCGATACCGGCCCCTGGCCGACGATGGAGCCAGCCGAACGCGCCGATTATCTGCGCAAGATGGCAGCACATCTCGGGACCCGCGCGAGCGAGATCGAGGCGGCTTTCATCGCCGAGATCGGCGCGCTCGCCAGCTTCGCGCCGGTCGCGTCGATGACCGGCACCGGCACCTTCATGACCTACGCCGATATCGGCGAGTCCTACGAATGGGTGAAGCGCGGCCCGAGCACGATGATTCCCGGCCACGACGCGCTCGTGATTCGCGAGGCGGTCGGCGTGGTCGCCGCGATCGTGCCGTGGAACATGCCCTATGCGATCATGGCGCAGAAGGTTGCGCCGGCCCTGATCGCGGGCTGCACCGTGATCATGAAGCCATCGCCCGAGACGCCGCTCGAGGCGTATCTGATCGCGGAAGCCGCCGAGGCGGCCGGGATCCCGGCCGGCGTCATCAATCTCGTGCCGTCGCATCGCGACGCGGCCGATCATCTCGTCCGCCACAAGGGCGTCGACAAGATCTCCTTCACCGGGTCGACCGCCGCGGGTCGCCGCATCGCCTCGGTGGCGGGCGAGCGTATCGCCCGCGTCACGCTCGAGTTGGGCGGCAAATCGCCGGCGATCGTGCTCGACGATTTCCCGACCGACGCCGCCGCCAAGATCCTCGCGCGCACCATCACCATCCTGTCGGGCCAGGTCTGCGCAATGCTGAGCCGCGCGATCGTGCCTGCCGCCCGCCACGACGAGATCGCGGAGGCGATCGCGACCGAGATGCGCACCGTCAAGGTCGGCACGCCGACCGACCCGACGAGCGAGATGGGGCCAATTGCGATGAAGCGGCAGCTCGAGCGGATCGAAGCCTATGTCGAGAAGGGCAAGGAAGAGGGCGCGACCCTCGTCGTCGGTGGCGTCCGCCCGGCGCATCTCAACAGCGGTTATTATTTCGAGCCGACGCTTTTCTCGAACGTCGATAACGGCATGACGATCGCGCAGGAGGAAATTTTCGGGCCCGTTCTGGCGCTTATCCCCGCGCGTGACGAGGAGCATGCGATCGAGATCGCCAACGATACCGATTTCGGGCTCAACTCGGCGGTCCTGACCAACGATCCCGCGGCGGCCTATCGTGTCGGCCGCCGGATCCGCGCCGGCAATGTCGGCCATAACGGCATGAAGGCTGATTTCTCGCTGCCTTTTGGCGGCTTCAAGCAGTCCGGTGTCGGCCGCGAGGGGGGGATTGAGGGGCTTGCCCCCTATCTCGAAACCAAGACGATGCTGATCGAGCGCGTAGCCGAGGCCCCGGTCGCGGCCGAATAAGTGTCTTTCGCCCTGATCCGGCTTGATCGGATCAGGGCCTTCCTTGCGCGATGCCGCGGGTGGGTCATCGCCAATCCGAATAATGCGTCTAAGAGGCTTGCATCACTAAGGCACCCCACCGCAGAATTGGGGTGGATGATTTGGAGCCGGGGGGCGTAAGCGATCGCATGACCAGCGACCGGCTCGAACGATTGACCGAAAAGGAGCGCGAGGCGCTTCGTCTGGTGCCCACGCACGGCACGATCACCGCTATCGCCGGCGAACTCGGCATTTCCGATTCCGCAGTGAAACTGCGTTTTGCCTCCGCCGCCAAGAAGCTCGGGGTCGTCGGGCGACATGATGCGGCGCGCCTGCTACTCGCGGAGGAGGGCTGGCCACCCTACCTGAATCGGACAGCACCGATTGGTCAGGTTGTACCGATCGCGCCGCTCGATGCTTCTGAAACTCACCAGACGCCGGATGAAGGTGGCGAGGGTACGGCGGACAATGGCTCGATCGACGAACCATCCATCGGCCATCTCGTCGTCCAGATTGCGGATCGCCTGGGTGGCAGGGGAGCCAGGAACCGGCTTTCGCCCTGGCAGCGTGTCGCGTTCATGTTCGCCGTGATGATCCTGGGGCTTCTGCTCTTCTCGATGCTGATGGCGACCCTGACGGAGACGGGCCGCTATGGGCGCAGCCTGCGGACTGACGACCGGACTTCAATCTAGCAGCGGCCCTTTCGTGGTGGCCGCGAAAGGGACGAGACATGCTTCAGGATCGTATCGGTCAGGCCAGGACGGTAGCACGGGGCATCAACAAGGCGGAACTGCGCGGGGCGGCGGCGCTCGAGGATAGCGTCCAGCTGATCAGCGAGATCATCGAGGCGCGCCGTGCGCTCAAATTGCCGCCGACCTATTCGGCCGGGGCCGTCGCGCGCGCCGCCGCCGCGACCAACCTGATGGCCCAGGCGATGGAACAGCTCGCCATCTGCCACCAGGAGCTTGCCGCGCATCGCGCCGATCTCGGGCTCGACTGCGTCGCGTTCGGCGACGAATGCCCGTGGACTTTGGAAGCCGGCAAGCCCGCGACCGGAGAGCCACCGCTCCGGATCGTCGCATGACGCCGGGGATGGCCTGAGCAGACCATGATCGGATAGACCTGTCCTATGGCGTGGCACACCATCCTCTACAACGCGCTGCTCGTGACGTGCGTCCCGTACGCGTTGCTACGTGGAGGGGCGCCGGAACGCTGGTGTGCTGCCGTGGCGCTGCTCGCTACGATCCTGTCCGTCTTCGCGCTGTCCCGATCGGCGATCGTCTATCAGGATGCCGAGGTGGGCACGCTGATCGTGGACGGGCTGGCGCTGGCCGCTTTCTTCACGGTGGCCTTGTTCGCGGATCGTTTCTGGCCCCTGCTCGTCGCGGGGCTGCAGGCGGACGCGGTGATTATCCACCTCTGCAAGCTGATCCGGCCGGATATCCTGCCGCTCGGCTATGCGATCGGCCTTTCGATCTGGAGTTATCCGATCCTGATAGTGCTGGCGATCGGCACTGCGCGTCATCGGCGCCGATTGGCGACACGGGGCAGCGACCCGGCCTGGTCTGCCGGGATGCGGTCGGTCGATCTGCCTTTAGTGAAGAACAGGTTAGGCGAAGTCGTGCCCCTCGATCGATCGCGTGAGGCAATGCGTAAACCATCAACTGGGGGACTGAGATGAAGGAAGCCGCCAATTATGCTGCGGCAGCACGCGCGATGCTGGCATCGCGTCGGAAGATGGAGCAACATTTTCCCGGCCTGTTCGCCGATCCGGCGCGTGACATGCTGCTCGATCTGTTCGTAGCGGCGGAGGAAGGGCGCCAAATGTCGGTCACCAGCTGTTGCGTCGCCGCGATGGTGCCGCCGACGACGGCCTTGCGCTGGCTCGCTCTGCTCAAGGAGCAGGGGTTGGTGCTGGAGGAGCCCGATACACGCGACCGGCGGCAGAAACTGCTGCATCTGGCGCCTTACGCGCGGGCGCATATGAGGGAGTTCATCGATTCCGTGGAAAATCCTCCCCGGTACGGGGAGGGGGACCGCGCCGCGTAGCGGCGTGGCGGAGGGCGCTCATGCATGGCCACGCATGGCGCTCCCTCCCGTACCGCGAACATTGGGCTGATTCGAATGCGGCCGCCGCGGCCGAATCCAGTGCTTGCCCCTTGGCCCGGGCCGTTCTAAATCCGCATCATACGTGACGGCCGCTCCGTGCAGGGGCGGCCCTTTTATTATCCGGAGACTTTCAGTGGCCCAGCCGCTCATGCCCCACGCGACCGCATCTTGGCTGGTCGACAACACCTCGCTCTCATTCCAGCAAATCGCGGATTTCTGCGGGCTGCACATTCTGGAAATCCAGGCGATCGCCGACGACACCGCCGCGACCAAGCTGACCGGGCGCGATCCGGTGCGCGCGCACGAGATCACGCTCGAGGAAATCGAGAAGGGCCAGAAGGACCCGAACTACAAGCTGGTCATCTCGAAGGGGCCCGAGCCGGTCCGCCGTACCAAGGGGCCGCGCTATACCCCGGTCTCGAAGCGGCAGGACAAGCCCGACGGCATCGCCTGGATCATCCGCAACCACCCCGAGGTTTCGGATGGGCAGATCAGCCAGCTGATCGGCACCACCCGCACCACCATCGCCGCGATTCGCGATCGCACCCACTGGAACATCGCCAACATCACCCCGAAGGATCCGGTAACGCTCGGCCTGACCTCGCAGCGCGAGCTTGACGCCATCGTCGCCAAGGCGGCCAAGGCCGCAGGTATCGAGGCGCCCGTCGATACGCGGCTCGAGGGCGATCGCGAGGCGTTGATCTCGCAGCTGCGCCACGAGCGCGAGCACGGGACGCATGTTGCCCCGACGGGGACGGCGGCGGCGGCGCCTGCGGATTCGCGGCTGTTGTCGGACGTCGATGCTCTGTTCGGCAAGCGGAACTGACGCGGCCCGTTCCGTTCATCGGATACGATTTCGTGCTGCTTGACCGGCGCCCCCCGCAGCCTCAGAAGCGTGCCCGCTTATGAGCGACGACCCCCAAATCGCACAACTCTCGTTCGAGGATGCGCTGAAGCGCCTCGAGGCGATCGTTCACCGCCTCGAAAGCGGCGAGGCCAGTCTCGAGGAATCGATCGAGCTTTATGGAGAGGGCGATCGCCTGCGCAAGCAGTGCGAGGCGCGGCTCCAGGCGGCGCAGGCGCGAATTGAGAAGATCACGCTCGGCTCCGATGGGCGCCCGGGCGGCGTACAAACCTTCGATGCCGGTTGAGGCGGATATGGCGGTCGTCGGAATGGCGTTGAAATCGGCGATGGACCGCGTTTCCGCGGATATCGACGCGGCATTCGATCTGCTGCTCGCGATCCCGGATGATCCGCGCCGGCGGCTGTACGAGGCGATGCGCCATGCTGCGATCGGCGGCGGCAAAAGGCTGCGCCCGCTGCTGGTGCGCGCGGCGTCCGATCTGTTCCATGTCGATCGGGTGCCGGCGCTTCGTGCGGGCATCGCGATCGAGTGCATTCACGTCTACAGCCTCGTGCATGACGACATGCCATGCATGGACGATGACGATCTGCGCCGCGGCAAGCCCACGGTTCACAAGGCGTTCGACGAGGCGACCGCGGTGTTGGCCGGCGATTCGCTTCACGCGCTGGCGTTCGAGGTGCTGGCCGATCCCGAGACCCATCCCGATCCGTTCATTCGCGTCGAATTGCTAGGCGAGCTCGCGAAGGCAGCCGGCCCGGCTGGCATGGCGGGCGGCCAGATGATGGATCTGGAGGCCGAGGCGTCCGAATTCGATCTCGCCGCGGTCACCCGGTTGCAGCAGCTGAAGACCGGCGCGCTGATCGGCTTCTGCCTTGAGGCAGGTGCGATCCTCGGCCGCGTTGCGCCCGAGGGCCGCAAGCCGCTCCGCGCTTACGCCCGTGATCTCGGCCTCGCCTTCCAGATCGCCGACGACCTGCTCGACGTCGAGGGCGCCGAGGAGAATACCGGCAAGGCGGTCGGCAAGGACGCTGCCGCGGGTAAGGAGACCTTCGTTTCGCTGCTCGGGGTCGAGCGTGCGCGCCAGCAGGCCCGAATATTGGTCGATCAGGCGATTGGCCATCTCGCCAGCTTCGGTGCCGAAGCCGATCTGCTGCGTGCCATCGCGCGTTATGTGGTGGAGCGCGATCGGTGAAACGGGTGGCGGTCTATACCGGCACCTTTGATCCGCTGACGCTTGGCCATCTCGATATCATCCGGCGCGCGATCGCGCTGGTCGACAAGCTCGTCATCGGGCTGCCGACCCAGTCGTCCAAATCGCCGCTCTTCTCCCCTGAGGAGCGCCTGGCGGTGGTGCGCCGCGAGGTTGCCGCACTTCCGGGCGAGATCGAGGTCCGTCAGTTCGATGGCCTGGCAGTCAGCTTCGCTTCATCCGTGGGCGCGCATATCATCGTGCGTGGGCTGCGAAGCGGGGCAGACTTCGATTATGAAGATCAGATGGCGGCGATGAACGCGACCATGGCGCCCGATATCGAGACCATCTTCCTGGTGGCGGCGCCGGGCCTGCGCTCGATCGCATCCTCGCTCGTCAAGGAAGTGGCGCGCGGGCATGGCGTGGTCGAGCATTTCGTGCCCCCCGCCGTTGCCGCCGACATTTACGCGCGCCTGCGCTGAAGACCGAATAGAACGGAGCGTCCCTTGTCCCTGAAGTTGTTCGTCGCCTGTCTGATCGGCTTCGCCGTCACCGCGCCTGCCATGGCGCAGGAAACCGGCCCGTCGGGTCTCGCCGAGCCGCGCTATCGCGGGCATGATGGCGAGGCGAGTGTGCCTGCCAAACCGGGCGCGCCCAAAGCCGATCCCGCCAACATCTTCAATATCCAGCTCTCGACCGGCGGGGTGGTCTCGATCCTGCTGCGGCCCGACAAGGCGCCGCTCGCGACCGAACGGGTCAAGACGCTCGCCGGCCGCCATTTCTACGACGGCACGATCTTTCATCGCGTCATCGACGATTTCATGGCGCAGGGCGGGGATCCCAAAGGCACGGGCGAGGGCGGCTCCGATCTGCCCAACCTCAAGTCCGAATTCAACGACCTGCCCCACGTGCGCGGCGCGATGGCGATGGCGCGCGCCGGCGACGTCAACAGTGCCAACAGCCAGTTCTACATCATGCTCTCGCCCAATCTGACGCTCGACGAGCGTTACACGGTGGTCGGGCGCGTCATCGCGGGCATGGCCTACGTCGATCTGATCGAGAAGGGCGAGCCGCCGGTCCACCCGACCCGTATCGTTCGCGCCTGGATCGGCGCACCCCCGGCCGATGCGGCAACACCGCCGGTGGCGGATGCGGCGACTTCGGCTGCGGCCAACCGTGCGGCCGGGCTGGCGGCGCAGGCATCGATCATTGCCGCCGATGCCGCGAAGGCGGCGCAGAAGGGCGATGCCAATATGGCTGCCGATCGCGCGCAGGCGGCCAGCGCCACGGCGCAAGGTGCCGCAAGCGCAGCGAACGATGCCGCGGCTGCCGCCAAGCAGGCGCAGAAGAAGAAAAAGAAGTAAGACGGGTCCCTCTCCCCTGGGGAGGGGCCTTTAAGTCGGCCCATGCGCGTAGACCTGTTCGATTTCGATCTCCCGGCGGACCGCATCGCGCTCCGCCCCGCGAGCCCGCGCGATAGCGCGCGGCTGCTTCTGCTCGCGGGCGACCGCATCGAAGACCATATCGTGAGCGAATTGCCTGATCTGCTGCGGGCGGGCGATTGCCTCGTCTTCAACGATACGCGCGTTATCCCCGCCCAGCTGGAAGGCCGGCGCGGCGATGCGAAGATCGGTGCGACACTCCATAAGCGCGAGGGACCGCGCGACTGGATCGCTTTCGTCCGTAATGCCAAACGCGTGCGGATCGGCGATCGGATCGATTTCGGCGAGGGTGTCGGCGCTACCGCCGCCGCGCGCCACGATGACGGATCGATCCTGCTCTCGTTCGAGGGCGACGAGCCGGTCGAACTATTGCTCGAACGCGCCGGTCGCATGCCGTTGCCGCCCTACATCGCCGGCAAGCGCCCGGCCGATGCGCGCGATCGGGACGATTACCAGACGATGTTCGCGCGCGAGAAGGGTGCCGTCGCCGCGCCCACCGCCGCGCTCCACTTCACCCCCGATCTGATTGCGGCGCTGGACGCCCGCGGCATCGGTCACGCTACGCTCACTCTCCATGTCGGCGCGGGCACCTTCCTGCCGGTCAAGGCCGACGACACCGCCGAGCATCGCATGCATGCCGAATGGGGCCGGATCGATGCCGCCACGGCCGATCGGCTCAATGCCGTGCGGCAAAACGGCGGCCGCCTGATCGCCGTCGGCACGACCAGCCTGCGCCTGATCGAGAGCGCGGCCGATGAAGACGGCCTCATTCGCCCGTTCGAAGGCGACACCGCGATCTTCATCACCCCGGGATACCGCTTCCGCGGCATCGACGGCCTGCTCACCAACTTCCATTTGCCACGCTCGACCCTGTTCATGCTGGTCAGCGCGCTGATGGGGCTGGATCGGATGCAGGCGGCCTATGCCCATGCGATCGCGGGGGGGTACCGCTTCTATTCTTATGGCGATGCGAGTTTATTGCTGCCGTAGAGACGCGTTCTCGATGCGGCGATCACGTTGCCCGCGCATCTCGAAACGAAACCATGCGTCGAGCCTTCTCGTCCCACAGCGCCAATGCCGTCACGGCCAGGCTATCGCGCAACCCGAGCCGCCCCACCGTCTTCAATTCCGGGCAGGCGCGCAGCACTTCGGGCATGCGATAGAAGGGGATTGCGCTGCAGAGGTGGTGGACATGGTGGACGCCGATATTCGCGCTGAACCAGCGCAGGATGTGCGGCAGATCGTAATAGGAACTGCCGTGCAACGCGGCACGCTGGAAATTCCAGTCTTCGTTTCTGTCCCAGCTGGTACGCTCGAACTGATGCTGGACGTAGAACAACCACATCCCGATCGATGCCGCGACCAACGTGATCGGCAATTGGACGAGCAGGACGGTGCGCACGCCGCACAGCCACATCAGCACGCCTACGAGCCCCAGAACCGCGAGGTTGGTACCCATGGTGCTGGCCCAGGGGCGCCAGCTTCGTCGCGTCGACGCGGCGGGCAGGCGATGGCAGAGCAGAAACTGATAGGCCGGCCCTACGCCGAACAGGATCGCGGGGTGACGGTACAGGCGGTAGCCCCATCGCTTCCACCGATCGAGCCCGCGATATTCGGCCACGGTAAGCGTATCGATGTCGCCCAGCCCGCGGCGATCGAGATTGCCGGTGCCCGCATGGTGATGCGCATGGCTGCGCCGCCAGAATTCATAGGGCGTCAGCGTGACCATGCCGATGATCCGGCCGACCCAGCCGTTGGCGGTACGGCGGCGAAAAAAGGAACCATGCCCGCAATCATGCTGGATCAGGAAAAGCCGGAGCAGGAATGCGCCCGCCGGAATCGCCAACAGCAGCCCGGCCCATATTTCGGCACGGACGAGCAGCATGGCTGCCACCCACAGCGTCACGAACGGAATCGCCGTCACTGCCAGTTCGATCAGCGCGCGCTTCGTATCCGCGCCGCGGAAGCGCGCCAATGTCTTTGCCAGCGCCTTTGCATCGACAATCGCACTGGCGTGGGGTGTCGAACCGTGCCCGTCGGCACGTGGAGCCGCTGCATTGGCGCAGCGGTCGTCTGTCTCTGCGGAAATGAGAAAAACTTTCTTGGGTACCCTTGCCCGGGCGGGCTCGGTGGGGATCGGACGCACGATATGCGTCCCTTAAATGGCTACCCCGGGTTACACGCACAAGCGCGTAATCGAAGCAATCTGGTAGGAGAAGCGCCGGTACATCGCAAAAACGCGCCGGAGCGAGGAGGTATCCCGCGCCCGGATACTATTGCAGCACCGAATTCACCGTCCGGCTCAATGCATCCATTTGAAAGGGCTTCCTCAGCACCAACGGACTATTTCCAGCCCTTCTCCCGCGCGGCCGTCTCGGCGCGGCGATCGAGCGGCTCGCCCGCGATCATCGCGGCGACGATCTGGGCGGCGGCCTCGTCGGCGCCGGCCATGCGGTAATCGCCTTGCCCGGCGCTGCCGCCGGCCGAAGCATAGCGCAATTGCCACGCGCCTCGACTTCGACAGGCGATGCCCGACAAATGGGTCGCGGCGAAGCGGCGGCAAAGATTGCCCGCGGAGTCGCGGAAGGTCAGCGCCACGCGGATCGTGCCGGCATCGCCCGAAAGCTGGCTATCGAGGGCGCTCGCAATCTTGGGCGAGACCGCTAGCGCGTCGGGGCGATCGGCGACGCCTGACGGGCTGCTCATGCCGTAGCCCGACAGTACGCCCACGATCAGGCTCGCTGCGACCATTGCGGGGATCGTCCAGCGGCTGACCTCCGCGGGTGCCGCAGCGGCCTTGGCGCGGGCCTTCGCCTTCGCTGCGCGCTCAGCACGGACCGCGGCGAGCGAGATGACCGGCGCCGGCTCGCGCTCCAGATCCTGCTCGGGTGCCGGCACCTCCGCGATCGGACCGAAGGCGGCGGCGAAGCGCGCCTTCATCCGGCGATGACGCTCCGCTATCGCTGCCAGTGCGGGATCGGCCGCGACCGCGCGCGCCATCCACACGGCTTCGTCGTCACTCAATTCGCCGTCGAGCCAGGCGATGACCCGGGCTTCCTCGATCGTTTCAGCCATGGGTCAATCCTCCAATATCGCCAGCAGCGCCTGCCGGCCGCGCACGATGCGGCTGGTGAGCGTGCCGAGCGGTATTTCGAGCACCTTCGCCGCTTCGGCGTAGGATAGCTCCTCGATCATCACCAGCGCCACCGCCTCGCGCTGCTCGTCGGGTAATTGGCTCATGGCGCGCATCAGATAACCCAGTTCCACCTTCGCTTCGGCATCGCCGTCGATCCCGACCGAAAGCCCTTCCTCCTCCGCCGCGCGGCCGCGATCGCGGCGTTGGCGGCTGCGCGCCATATCGATCCACATGTTGCGCATCACGCGATAGCCCCAGGCGGCAAAGTTGGTGCCCGGCTGCCAGCCCCCGCGTGACTTCAGGATCCGCTCGGCGGTCGCCTGCAGCAGATCGTCGGCATCCGCCGCATCGCGCGCCAGACCATGAGCGAAGCGCCGCAGCCGTGGCAGCAGGCTTGCCAGTTGGTCTTCGACCTCGTCCAATCGGATTCCTCTCGCTCATGCGGATTAAACGACCGCGCTACGACGTTTCATCCCTTGGCAGACGGAAAAAGGAAAGAGCATGCCTGGGACAGCGCCCCGATGGATCCGCCGATGGGCAATTGCCACCACGATCATATTGGCCAGCCCGGCGATGGCGCAATTGCTCGGCGGTGGCGGCGGTCGGATCGGCAACGCCGTGGGCGGGCTCACGAGTGGGCTTGCCGGCGGGCTGACCGGGCAGGGTGTGGGCAACGGGCCGTTGACGCGTGCGATCGTTACCCCGCTCGACAATCTCGGCGGCATGCTATCCTCCACTGCACCAGGGGATCTGCTGTCGCTGCGGCGCGAGCGGTTGCGGGCGCTGGTGCAGGACAATCGCCGCGTGCTCGATGCGGACGATGCCGGGGCGCCGATCCGCCGTGACGAAATTGTCGGCCTTGGCCTCACCCCTGAGGCGCTGGCGAAGGCGAAGTCGGCCGGCTTTACGCTGGCCCGGACCGAGACTGTCGACAATTTCGGCCTGACCCTCAGTGTCTTGGCGCCTCCCAAGGGCAAAGCCGCGCGCAAGGCGATCGAGGCGCTGCGCAGGCTGGATCCCGCAGGCAGCTACACTCTCGATTATGTCTATGAGCCTGCCCGCGCACCGCTCGCGCCAATCGCGGGGCCAGCCGTGGGCGGCGGCGATGCGGGCGCGGGGGTTGCGATCGGGCTGATCGACGGCGGCATCGGCAATCATCCGGCCTTCGCCAATGCCCATATCGAGCAGCGCGGATTCGCCGGCGACCCCAAGCCGAGCGGTCATGGCACCGCGGTCGCGTCATTGATGGTGGGAGACGTTGGAGCCTTCCACGGCGTCTTGCCGGGGGCGTCCCTGTTGGCTGCCGATGTCTATGGCGGATCCGCCAGCAATGGATCGGCAGTGGCGATCGTGCGCGCAATGGGCTGGCTGGCGGAACGCCGGGTACGGGTCGTCAATATCAGCCTGGTCGGGCCGCCCAATCCGCTGCTGGAGGCGGGGATCAAGGCGCTGCAGGCGAAAGGGATCCTGGTCGTCGCGGCGGTCGGCAATGACGGGCCGGCGGCCCCGCCGCAATATCCCGCCTCCTATCCCGGCGTGATCGCGGTGACCGGGGTTGATGCGAAAGGCCAGGCGCTGATCGAGGCGGGCAAACCGCTCCACCTCGATTTCGCGGCACCGGGGGCGGACATGGTCGGTGCGGTGCCCGGCGGCGGTTGGGAAAGGGTGCGCGGCACATCCTTTGCGGCGCCTTTGGTCACGGCGAGCCTCGCCCGGCTCGGCAGCGTCGACCGCCTTGCCGCGACCGCCCGACCGGGGCGCGGCCGGATCGGGCGCGGGATCGTCTGCGGGGATTGCGGAACCGCGCCCCAGAAAGTCGGCGCAAAATAATTTCGGATGTCGGGATTAAAGTCGAAAGTGCCGTCGTTGCTCTTCTGAAGCCAGACAATGTCCGGCTGGTAGATTTGGGAGAAGAGCGATGAAGAATAGCACGCACACCCGTCTGTTTTTTGCAGCGATCATCATGGCTGGCGTCGCCACCGCACCTGTCAGCGCCCAGCTTTTGGGCGGCGGTCATGCTGGTGGTGTCGTCAGCGGCGCGCTCGGTGGCGCCGGCGGTCTCACCGGCACCGTCTCCAACACGCTCGGCGGCGCGGGTAGCGTCGGCGGCACGCTTGGATCGGCCACCGGCAGCGTTTCGAATAGTATGAACGGTGCCGGCTCGGTGACGGGCAGCAAGTCGATCAACAGCAAGACCGGTCAGGTCGGTGCCAATGCGGGGCTGGCAGGCACGGTCAGCCGCAGCACCGATGCGGCGCTGGGCGCGAACGGTGCCAATGGCAGCGGCCTCGCCGGCAATATCAGCAATTCGGGCACGACCAGCGTCAGCAGAAATGTCGGCACCAGCGCCGATCTGGTCGGCACCAACGACGTGAAAGGCGCCGCCGGCTCGGTCCGTACCGCGGCGACCGGCGCGGTGAGCCGGACGCGCAGCACCGCGACCGACGCGGTCGGTGCGGCCCGCTCCAAGGTTGCCTCGACCGCCGGCACGATCCGCAGTCAGGCGGGGGATGCAGTGGGCCGGGCGCGCAATACCGCAGGCTCGGCCTCGGGCAGCGCTTCAGGCGATCTCGCCGGGTCGGTGACGGGCAGCTCGGCCTCGGCCAGCGGCAACGGTTCGGGCCAGGTCCAGGCGCAGGGGCCGCAGCGCTAACAAGCGTACCCGGGTCGTATTCCGGGGATGACGCCGCCGGGTCTTCGAATCCCGCGGCGTTGTCGCGCTTATCGGCGGAGCAGGAACACCGCATGCTCGGCGCGCAAATTCGCTGCCGCGCTGCTGGTACGGCGATTGCCGGTCAGGAACCAGGCATCCTCGACGACGATCCCGCGCTCGGCGACGAAGGCGCGGAAGTCGTCGATGGTGAGCTGGTGGATATTCTCGGTTTCGTGCCACGATACCGGCAAGGCCGGAGTCACCGGCATCCGCCCGCCCCACATCAGCCCCCAGCGCACGCGCCAATAGGCGAAATTGGGGAAGGAGACGAAGGCACGCTGGCCGATCCGCAGCAGGTCGCTCAGCACACGATCGGGCTTGCGCGCGGTCTGCAGCGTCTGGCTGAGGATCGCATAATCGAACGCGTCGTCGGGATAATAGACCAGATCGGTGTCGGCATCGCCCTGCACCACCGAAAGCCCGCGCGCGACGGCGATGCTGACATTGGCCGGATCGATCTCGAGCCCGCGCACGTCGACCTGCTTGGTATCGCGGAGATTCGCCATCAGCTCGCCATCGCCGCAGCCGACGTCGAGCGCGCGGCTGCCCGGCGCGACGTTCGCGGCGATGATCGCAAGATCGGGGCGGAGGTTCATGGCTGCGCCCCAAGGAGAGCGGCAAACTCCGGCGACAGCCGTTCCATATACCGCTCGGGCTTCAGCAGCGGGTGAAACCCCACGCCGGCATAAACCCCATGCGCATCCTTGGTGACCAGCGCGAAGCGCCGGATGCTGGCAAAGCGCGGATGTTCGACGAACCAGCCGACCATCGCCCGCCCGATTCCTTGCCCGCGCGCGGTCTCGTCGACGAAGACATCCGCCAGCCAGGCGAAGGTCGTATGATCGGTCACCGTCCGCGCGAAGCCGATCTGGACGCCGTCGCGATAGGCGCCAAGGCAGTGCGACGCCGCCATCGCTTGTTCCACCGTTTCGCGCGCGATCCCCGGCGACCAGTAGCTCGACGCGAGCCAGCGATGGATGCGCGTCACGTCAAGCAAGGACCGAGCGTCCGAAAGCACCAGCTCGCTCATGCCTCGCCCGCCCGCAGAAAGCCGTCCACCACCGCGTTCAGTTGCGGCACGTCGAGCAGAAAGGCGTCATGCCCGAACGGCGAGGACAGCTCGACGAAGCTCGCAGCCGCCCCGGCGGCGTTGAGCGCATGGACGATCGTGCGCGATTCGGAGGTCGGATAGAGCCAGTCGGTATCGAAGCTCACCAGGCAGAAACGCGCGCGGCTGCCCTTGAAGGCGTTGGCAAGCAGCCCGCCATTCTCTTCGGCCAGATCGAAATAGTCGGTCGCCCGCGTGATGTAGAGGTAGGAGTTGGCGTCGTAGCGATCGACGAAGCTGATGCCCTGATGGCGCAGATAGCTCTCCACCTGGAAATCGGCATCGAAGCCGAAGCCGACCTGGCCCCTGTTCTGCAGCCGCCGCCCGAATTTCTCGTGCAGCCCGGCTTCGGACAGATAGGTGATATGCGCCGCCATCCGCGCGACCGCGAGGCCGGCCGAGGGCGGATCGTCGGTGCCGTAATAGTCGCCGCCACGCCAGCGCGGATCGGCCATGATCGCCTGGCGCCCGACCTCGTGGAAGGCGATATTCTGCGCGGTGTGGCGTGGGGCCGATGCGATCACCACCGCGGCGCGCACGCGATCGGGGAAAGTGGTGCACCATTCGAGCACCTGCATGCCGCCCATCGATCCGCCGATCGCGGCTTCCAGGGTGCGCACGCCGAGATGATCGAGCAAGAGCGCCTGCGTGCGCACCATGTCGCGGATCGTGATGACCGGGAAATGCATCGCATAGGGGGCGCCCGTGGCCGGATCGATCGAGCCCGGGCCGGACGACCCCATGCACGATCCCAGCACGTTGGCGCAAACGATGAAGTGCCGCGCCGGATCGATCGGCTTGCCCGCGCCCACCATCCGCGTCCACCATCCGGGCTTGCCGGTAATCGGGTGGGCGGACGCGACATGCTGGTCGCCGGTGAGTGCATGGCAGATCAGGATGGCGTTGCTGCCGTCGGCGTTGAGATGCCCATAGGTCTCGTAGGCGATCTCGACCCGCGCCAGGGTCGATCCGCCGTCCAGCGCGAACGGCCCGGGCAGCGTCACATGCCGCGCGAGCCCGAAGCGCCGGTCATCCGAAAAAGCGAGACTAGCCATGGGGAGGCCGGGCTATGGTCGGCCATGGCCGCTTGTCAACGGTGGGCAGCGTTGGGCGGAAATTGGGATGGCTTTCGTGGGATAGTTTGGGCGCAAGGTTCGGGATGATCGAGGCGCCGGCCTATGCCATTGAAGCGGCATGACGGACGTGATCGCACCACGGATCGACCGGCTCGACTGGGTCGGTCTGACGCAGCACCTGGACGGGGAAGGCTGGGCACGCATTCCGGGCCTGCTGACGCCTGTGGAGTGCGCGGAGGCGGCCACTTCGTTTCGGCGTCGAATGGCTTCCGCAAGCATGTCGTGATGCAGAATCATGGCTACGGGCAGGGCGAGTATCGCTATTTCGCTTATCCGCTCCCGCCTCTGGTCGCGGCCTTGCGCACCGCGCTTTACCCGCACCTCGCACCCGTCGCCAACCAGTGGCACGCGCGGATGGAGTTCGCTCGGCGCTTTCCCGACGAGCATGACGCGTTCATCGCGTGCTGTCATGATGCCGGGCAGCGCAAGCCGACGCCGTTGCTGCTGCGCTATCGTGCTGGCGATTATAACCGGCTCCATCAGGATCTGTATGGCGAGCATGTCTTACCGATCCAGGCGGTGATCCTGCTGTCGGACCCGAAAACCGATTTTTCAGGGGGCGAATTGGTGCTGACCGAGCAGCGTGCGCGGATGCAATCGCGTGCCCAGGTGGTGCCGCTTGCCCAGGGCGACGCGGTCCTGTTCGCGGTCAGCGCGCGACCGCAGGCCGGCCCGCGCGGCGATCATCGCGTCATCATGCGCCATGGCGTGAGTACGATCGCTGCGGGCGAGCGGCATACGCTCGGCATCATCTTCCACGACGCCGCGTGACCGCCGATCTGTTCGCGGCCGATCGCCACCGCATCGCGCTCGATCCCGGCGCGTGGCTGTTCGGGGGTTTCGCGTTGGATCGGGCGGGGGAATTGCTCGACGCGATTGCGGCGATTTCGGCGGCGGCGCCGTTCCGCCACCTCGAAACCCCCGGCGGGAGGCGCATGTCGGTGGCGATGACCAATTGCGGAACAGCCGGCTGGGTCAGCGATCGCGGCGGCTATCGCTATGGTCCGCGCGATCCGCTGTCCGGGGATCCATGGCCCGCCATGCCGCCTCAGTTCCACGTGCTGGCGGCCGAGGCTGCGGAGTCCGCGGGTTTCCCCGGCTTCGCGCCCGATGCCTGCCTGATCAATCGCTACGCGCCGGGATCACGGCTGACCCTGCATCAGGATCGCGACGAGGCCATGTTCGAAGCGCCGATCGTCTCGGTCTCGCTCGGTATCTCGGCGACCTTCCTGTGGGGCGGGCAGGCGCGCGGCGATCGGCTGCGGCGTCACACCTTGCACCATGGCGACGTCCTCGTCTGGGGCGGCCCTGCGCGGATGACCTTCCACGGTATCGATACGCTGGCCGCTGACGATCATCCCCTGACCGGGGCGTTTCGCTTCAACCTGACCTTCCGGCGTGCCCTTCACCCGGCGGCTCCGCTTCGCTAGAGCCGCGCGCATGAACGCTCCCACGCCCAAGCCCTGGATCCAAGCGATCTCGCCCTACGTGCCCGGTCGATCGACGGCCGACGATGGTCGTAAGCTCCACAAGCTTTCGTCGAACGAGAACCCGCTCGGCACCAGCCCGCTGGCGCGTGCGGCCTTCGTCAATGCGGCTTCGGCGTTGGAAATGTATCCCGATGGCGCCGCGATCGCGCTGCGCGAGGCGATCGGCGCGCATTATGGGCTCGAGCCCGAACGGATCGTCCATGGCACCGGATCGGACGAGGTGCTCCACCTTGCCACCGGCGCGTTTGCGGGGCTCGGCGACGAGGTGCTGTTCGTCCGCTACGGCTTCTCGGTCTACCCGATCGCGGCGCGCCGGGTGGGCGCGGTCCCGATCGAGGCGCCCGATACCGATTATGCGAGCGATATCGACAAATTGCTCGCGGCGGTGACCGAGCGGACCCGGGTGGTGTTCATCGCCAATCCGAACAATCCCACCGGCACCTACTCGACCAAGACGGAGATTGCGCGGCTCCATGCCGGGCTGCCCGAGGATTGCCTCTTGGTGGTCGATCAGGCCTACACCGAATATCTCGATGCCGAAGACGAGGATGGGGCGCTCGAACTGGCGCGGACCAAGCCCAATGTGCTCATCACGCGCACCTTCTCGAAGATATTCGGGCTTGCGGCTGGGCGGATCGGCTGGGGCTATGGTGCGATGCCGGTGATCGACGCGATGCAGCGCATCCGCGCGCCGTTCAACGTCGCCACCGCCGGGCTCGATGCCGCGGTCGCCGCGCTTCAGGACCAGGATTTCCTCGTCGCGAGCAAGGCGCACAATGACGAATGGCGCGCCTGGTTTGCGGGCGAGATCGCGGCGCTCGGCAATGCCGGGCTGCGCGCGGTGCCGAGCAAGGCCAATTTCATCCTCGTCCTGTTCGAAGGCGCGCTGACCGCCGAGACTGCCTACAAGGGCCTGATGGAGCGCGGTTACGCCACGCGCTGGCTGCCCGGCCAGGGTTTGCCGCACGGGCTGCGCATCACGATCGGCAGTGGTGAGGCGATGCAGGGCGTCGTCGCGGGCTTGCGCGAGATGATCGGGCAGGCAGGCTGATGCTGCCGTTCGCACGCGTTTCGATCATCGGGCTGGGGCTGATCGGCTCATCGGTGGCGCGCGCCGTGCGGGCGACGATGCCGACGGTGGCTTTGGTCGGGCATGATGCCGATCCCGATGTCCGCGGTCGCGCGGATCAGCTCGGTTTCTGCGACGATATCACCGACACGCTCGGCGCCGCCGTCACCGATGCCGATCTCGTGATCCTGTGCGTGCCGGTCGGCGCGATCGGTGCAGTCGCCGCCGAGCTCAAGCACGATCTGCCCGCCGACGCGATCCTGAGCGATGTCGGATCGTGCAAGGCGAGCGTGCTGGCGGCGATGGCCGAGCATTTTCCCGCGCGTCAGATCGTGCCGGCGCACCCGGTCGCCGGCACCGAGTATAGCGGGCCGGAAGCCGGGTTCGCGACCCTGTTCAAGGGGCGCTGGTGCATCCTGACGCCACCGGGCGACGCCGATCCGGCGGCAGTGATGCGCGTGTCCGCCTTCTGGGAGCGGCTGGGCGCCAATATCGAGATCATGGATGCGCGCCATCACGATCTGGTGCTCGCGGTGACCAGCCATTTGCCCCACCTGATCGCCTATACGATCGTCGGCACCGCGTCCGACATGGAGGAGGTCACCCAGAGCGAGGTGATCAAATATTCGGCGGGCGGCTTCCGCGATTTCACCCGCATCGCCGCCTCCGATCCGACCATGTGGCGCGATGTGTTCCTCGCCAACAAGGATGCCGCGCTGGAGATGCTCCAGCGCTTCACCGAGGATCTGACGATGCTCCAGCGCGCGATCCGCTGGGGCGACGGCGATGCCCTGTTCGATCTGTTCACCCGCACGCGCGCGGTGCGGAGGTCGATCATCGAACAGGGGCAGGATGATGCCGCGCCCGATTTCGGCCGCACGCACGAATAGCTGGGCTACCGGCCGATCAACCCTGCCCCCCGCCGCAACAGATACTTGTTATACTCGCGCAGCAAGGTGGTGAGGGTGGGTTCGCTCGGCACGCTGTCGCGCACGACGTGGACCCCGCTCAGCACCTGACGCAGTTCGTAGCGTGCGCGGCGCATATGCCAGTCGGTCGTCACCAGCCGGATCGATCGGTAATGGTGATCGGCGATCCAGCGCGCGGTCTCGTGGGCGTTCGATCGCGTGTCGACGGCCGAGCTGCCGAGATCGATCTGCGTCAGCAGGCCCGCGGGAATATCGTAGGTCGCGGCGAGGTCGGCAGCGCGGACGCGGCGATCGACCCCCGAGACCAGCATGCGCTTCGCTCTGCCCCGCGACAGCAGTTTGAGCCCGCGCGCAACGCGGCCGGGGCCGCCGGTCAGCACCACGATCCCGTCGGTCGCCTCGTCGCCGGCCGGGCCGGGTAGGCTCACCGCGAACAAGGCGAAGCCGAGCGCCCACAGCAGGACCAGAGCTGCGAAGAACCGCCGGATCATGGCGCGCGGCCGAGCCGCATCAGCAGTGACGCGTGCGCCGCCCCGGCGGCCAACAGGATCAGGCCCAGCAGCAACGCCGGGAGGATGATCCACCCGGCCCCGCCGAGGGCGACGGCATCGATACCGAGCGCCGCCACGCGGTGTTTCAGCAGCGCCATTGCGGCCAGGGCCAGCACGCCGCCGATCACCGCGCCACCGGCCGCATCGCGTGCGATCTGGCCGGTGATGACGTTGGCGACCTGCCGGTCGGTCGCACCGAGGCCGTGGAGGATCGCGACGGTCGATCCTTCGGCGGCGAAGGCCGCGCGCGCCGCGACGATCGCGATCAGGGCCGTTGCCGCCGCCGCGATCCCGGCGAAGGCGAAAGCGATACCGCGCAAAGTGCCGATCAGGTCGACGAGTGGTGTCAGTCCGGCACCGGCGGGTTCGGCGGTGATTGGGCCGATCTGCGCAAGCGCGGTGGCGATGGCGCGGAGATTCGCGCCGGGCGCGACGGTCAGATCGATCATCGCCGGGGCGGGCAGTTCGTCGAGGCCGGCGGTGCCCAGATACGGCCCGATCAGCCGCGCAATCTCGGCCGGATCGAGCTGGCGAAGCGCGACGACGTCGTGTCGCGCCTGCAAGGTGGCCATCGCTTCGGCCGCGAGCGCCTCGCGGCGGGGGCGATCGGGTTCGATGACCTGAACGATCACCCGGCTGGCGACCGCCTGTTCCAGTCCGCGTGCGGCCTGCCCGAGCGCCAGCACCGCGACCGCAGCGAGCGTCATCATCAGGCAGGCCGCCGCTATCAGCCCGCTCGTGGCGCCGGGCCGGCGGCGCGGTTTGATGAGCGGCGGAGTGGTCATCACGCGTTGACGGCCGTGCGGACCGGCGGATTGCGCAGCTCGCCGGCCGGATCGGCGATGCGTCCCCTTGTCAGGTGCATGATCACGCCTGCGGGCGCGCGCCGCAGCAGGTGGATATCATGCGTCGCCACCAGCACGGTCGTGCCGTTGCGATTGAGCGATTCGAGCAAGTGGAACACGCGCCCGGCCATGTCCGGATCCACATTGCCGGTCGGCTCGTCGGCGACGATCAGGTCGGGGGCGGTGATCACCGCGCGCGCGATCGCGACGCGCTGTTGCTCGCCCCCCGACAATGTCGCGGGGCGGGCTGCGGCGCGCGGCGCCAGCCCGACCCAGTCGAGCAATTCGGCCACGCGCGGCCCGATCTCGCGCTCGGTCATTCCGGCGATCCGCAAGGGCAAGGCGACATTGTCGTAAGCGCTCAGCGAGGGCACCAGCCGAAAATCCTGGAACACCACCCCGATCCGGCGCCGCAAGCCGGGCAGATGCCGACGCGACAGCGCGCCGACATCTTCGCCGAATAACTGGACAATGCCGCGACTTGGCCGCTGGGCGAGCGTGATCAGGCTCAGCAACGATGTCTTGCCCGCACCCGAGGGCCCCGTAAGCAGGTGGAAGCTGCCCTTCGGAATCGTGAAAGACAGATCGGACAGCGTTTCCGCCCCCGTGCCGTAGCGCAGCCCGACATTCTCGAAATGTACGATGCCGGCCATGCCCGTGTGCGCCCGCTCCAGCCCCGTAAAACCCGTCTGCGCCATCGCACGACGGTGGGCGGCAGGTAAAGCTTCGCGCGCCGCATATGCGGCGGCTTGCGGGGCGTGGCGGCAGGGCGCTAGGCTCCGGCGCATGCTGCTTACCTGTCCCAAGTGCGCCGCCACCTATGACGTCCCCGATAATGCGATCGGTCCCAACGGCCGCAAGATACGCTGCCGCGCGTGCGAGACGAGCTGGCAGGAGCCACCGCGCAGCGCGGTGACGCCGCCTCCGCCACTTCAGCCGCCGCCGACGATCCCGGAGCCGATCAAAGCGGAACGCGTGCCCGAAGACGATGTGCCTGCGCACCGGCGACGGCGCGGCCCGTGGTTGCTGCTGGCTCTGGTCGTGCTGGCGGTCGCGCTGGGCGTGGCGGCGGCCGTGCTCGCATTCGGTTCGCAGCAGGTCGCCTCGCGGCTCGGCCTCGCCGGGAATCGCGTGCCGCTGGGGATAGCGATCACGCGCCAGCCCGACTGGCGTCAGATCGGTGGGGGTGGCCAATTGTTCGCGGTATCGGGTCGCATCTGGAACCCGACCGGGCAGGAACAGGTGGTTCCCGATATCCGCGCCGAACTCAAGGATCGGCAGGGCCACAGCCTCTATAGCTGGACGATCACGCGTCCGGTACCGCGGCTGGCCCCGGGCCAGTCGGCGCTGTTCGACGGTGCTGCGGTCGATGTGCCGCCAGCATCGGCCAATATCAGCGTGAGCTTCGCCGGCACCGACGGGAACTGACCGCGCAAAAATGAATCGGGCAGAATGGTTGCAGCCCCCAAAACCCTCTGCTAGTGGGCGCGCCTTACCAACGCCCCGGGCCTTTCCGGGGACTTCCCGATGTGCGGTCGTGGCGGAATTGGTAGACGCGCAACGTTGAGGTCGTTGTGTCCGAAAGGACGTGGAAGTTCGAGTCTTCTCGACCGCACCATACAGTCCGGAATGAGCCGAGGGTTTTAGCGGCCATTCCGGGACTAGGCAAAAACCTGCAGAACTGCGCCATTCCTGAGGGCGGCTCCCTGACCTGAAGCCGGGAGACGCGCATCAGCGACGAAAGTGGGTACCGTTTCCGGCGCCCGTCTCTGGTTGAAAATTTTGATTTCAGTCGGTCGGGCGGCGGCGGGGGCCTGCCGCTGCTTGGCCCAATCGATCGGCAGATCGGTTGCGAGCAGCTCGCCTGGCGTGAGCGACGCAGGCGGGCGCCCTTCAAGGATGGCGACCACGAACTCGGGCGCGAGATGGCTCCGCCCGAACAGACGCGAGAGGCGAACTCGAAAGCGTCCGGTATCGTTGGCGATGCGGTTGAACGACTCGGCTGGAGAGCCAAGCACCAGCTTCCGCGCCCGGAACGCTTCCGCAAGCAGCTTGACCGACCGCGAAACCGCACGCGTTGAGCAATGTCCGCCGGATCGTAATGGTCAGGCGCTCTTCGCCAAGGTCGATCCGTTCGACACCGAGCGGCAGATCTTCGGGAAGACTTCAGACTGGGATCTCTTCACTCGACCACACCATCGAGGAAATTCCTGGATCGGTAAGTCCACGCCTGCCGGTTTCGGTCTTTCCTGCGAAGCGTCGGCAAAATGCGGGTACGCCCTCAACTCGTATGGCCAGATCATACCAATGGGCGCTCGCTTGCAGGTTCCACCTGTCGCGCACCGTCCCGCCCGGCGCGACGCTCACGCGTCGCTGACGCTGCCCGACGGCAGGGTAGCGGACGTCGGCGGCAATTACGAATATGGCATCGCCATGGGCGCGATTGATGAGCGCCAATTCGACGTCGCCTGTCTCCACGATGGGCGTAAGCAGGACTTCTACGCGAGGATCCGACGCCAGCGATCCAGCATAGCGGCGATAGAGCCCGTTGGGTCCTCGCAACGACAGATCGTAGGTGTCGCGCACTGCGCCGGTGTCGTGCCATTGCTCGCTGGCGAACGCCTGCCCGGCGCCGATCGTGTAGTGCCAGGGAGCCATGCGATCGGTATTGTCGTGTACGGTGAACGTGGCGCCGAGGCGCCCGCGGTTGACCATCTCGATCCGCAGGCGGCCGGCAGGCGTGACCTCGCCGATGACATCCAGATTATAGCCGAGCGGACGATGCGGACGTTGCCCCGCCATCTGAACCGTCGGCCGCTGTTCGGCGGGTATGGCATTTTCAGTGCCCGCCAGCGACTGCGCCACACGCGCCCGGAAGTCTGCGGTGTCGGGCAGTGGCCGCGTTCGCTCGCCCCTGTCCGCAGTGAAATCGAACGCCGATGTCAGGTCGCCGCAAACGGCGCGGCGCCAGGGACTGATATTGGGCTCGCGGACGCCGAAGCGCTGCTCCATGAAGCGGATGACCGAGGTGTGGTCGAACAGCTCCGAACAGACGAAGCCACCCCGGCTCCACGGTGACACGATGATCGTCGGCGTGCGGATGCCGAGCCCGATCGGGTGACGCCCCGGATAGCGGACCTTGTCGTCGCCGTGATAGCCGGCATAATCCTTGGTCTCGCCGTCGAGCGGCACCGTGCTGTGCCCCGAATAGCCCGCGATCGGCGGCACCGGCGGCGGCATATGATCGAAGAAGCCGCCCGCTTCGTCATAGTTGAGGATGAAGACCGTGCGAGCGAAGACCTCCGGATTATCCACCAGCGCGGCGATCAGCCCGGCGCAGACATGCTCCCCCTTCGACGGCTCGGCTTGCGGATGCTCAGAGAGATCGGCCGCGGTGACGATCCACGAGATTTGCGGCAGCGTCCTCTCAGCGAGATCCTTGCGGAAGGCGGCGACGAGCTGTTCGCCGTCCGAACGTTTACGGTCGAGGCCCAGCGCCGTCTCGCTGACCCAGGAGCGGCCCCGCGCGTAGAGCGACAAATCCTTTGCGCAGGGCCGGAAGGCGGGGAAAACCGAGAGCAGATTGTCGCCGAAATTGTCATACTCCTGATAGACTTTCCAGCTCACACCTGCCTTTTCGAGCCGCTCGGCATAGGTCGTCCACCGATAGGCTTCGGGATCGAGCGGCCGATCCTCCGCCATGTCGGCGCTTGGCGTCTCGTCCTCGCCGTAATTGCTCATCTGGGGATCGCCGCCGACGGTGCCGCCGCCGTTGCAGCCGGTAAAGAGGTGAAGCCGGTTGGGATAGGTCTGCGTCAGCGTCGAGCAATGATAGGCGTCGCAGATCGTGAAGGCATCGGCCAGCGCATAGTAGAATGGCAGGTCGCCGGCTGTGTAATGGAGCATCCTCTTGTGGAGCTCGCCGGTCTGCCCCCAGCCGTGATAGCGGCCGAAATCGAAGATGCCGAGATTGTCCTGATGCGACTGGCCGGCGCCATCGACGTGGAACGAGCGGCTGACCTTCGAATCGCCATGGTAGGGCATGACGTAGCCGTCCGGATGCTCGCGGCTCGGTTGCGACCAGACCGGGCGGCCGCCGGGCA
Source organism: Sphingomonas sp. MMS24-J13 (assembly GCF_044905095.1). Classification (NCBI taxonomy): domain Bacteria; kingdom Pseudomonadati; phylum Pseudomonadota; class Alphaproteobacteria; order Sphingomonadales; family Sphingomonadaceae; genus Sphingomonas; species Sphingomonas sp. MMS24-J13. The sequence continues at coordinate 3,285,748 of NZ_CP173258.1, read as the reverse complement.
GGCGCAGGGGGCGGGGATCGCCGAAGCCGCGCACCCCGTTGAGCATGCCAAAATAGTGATCGAACGAACGGTTCTCCTGCATGAACACGACGATATGCTCGACGTCGCGGATCGAGCCCGTGCCGCCGGCAGGCGCGATCGCCAGTGCGCGATCGATGAGGCCCGGGGCGATCGCCGCGCCCGCGGCCATGCGGAGAACATCGCGTCGCGTCGCTGCCACCGTTTTGCCTTTTCCTGCTGAAACCGCCAGGGACTGTCATATATTGGTATAGTCCAGTTGCTACAGAATCGCGACAATGGATGGCCCGGCCGGCGGCGATGTTGGCGGGTCGTCCATATTCAACCGCCTCAGCCATCAGGAACCAGAATGTCGGATATCGTTGACCAGTTGATTGCTCGCTTCGAAAAACATGGTTCCAAGCATTATGGCGAAGACGTCACCCAGTTGGAGCATGCGCTGCAATGCGCCGAACTCGCCCGCCAGCAAGATGGCTCGGACGCGATGATCGTCGCGGCCTTGCTCCACGATATCGGCCAGCTCATCGACGATGCCGGCAGCATGGCGGAGCGGCACGGCGTCGATGCGCGGCACGAGATTCTCGCCGAGGCGCTGCTGGGCCCCAATTTTCCGCGATCGGTAACGGACCCGATCCGCTACCATGTCGATGCCAAGCGCTATCTCTGCGCCGCGCGTCCCGATTATGCCGCGCTGCTGAGCGACTCGTCGCGGCTGAGTCTGCGCCTGCAGGGTGGCCCGATGGACGAGGCCGAGATGCAGGCGTTCCGCGCGCTGCCGGCGTTCGCCGGTGCCATATTGCTGCGGGAATGCGACGACGCCGCCAAGCGCCACGACTGGATCGTACCGGACCTCGCCTCCTATCGCCCACTGCTGGAGCGGATCTGCGTATCCGGGGGCTAGCCCTTGACCGCTTTGATGGCCTGCTGTCAGAGCCGGGGAATGCCGCCGAGATCAGAGATCGACCGGACGCTCTTCGCGAAAGCCGGCATCGCCGCCGGCCCGCAATATCTTGCTCTGCGCGATCAGATCGCGCTCGGTATCGAGACGGGGCAGCTCGCCCCCGGTGCGCGCCTGCCTTCGGAACGACAGTTGCAGATCGGCAGCGGCTCGGCACGCGGCACGGTGCGGGAAGCATTGTTCCAGCTCGAGGCTGAGGGGCTCATCTACCGGCGCGACCGCAGCGGCTGGTATGTGTCGCCGCCGGCCGTGACCTACGATCCGACCCGCTGGGCTGGGTTCATGACTTACGTAGCCGAGCAGGGCCGCATCCCGCGCACCGAGGCGCTCGCGAAGGAGACGGTGCCCGCGCCAACGACGGTGGCGGACATTTTCCGCGTAGCGCCCGGCACGCCGCTGTTCGTCATCACCCGCCGCCGCTCGATCGACGGGCGGCCGGTGTTGGTCGAGAAGATCACGGTCGAGCCGGCGCTCGCGCCCGATCTTCTCCGGCACTCGTTGGACGGATCGCTCACCCGCATCCTGACCGGCGACTATGGTTTGGTGGTCGCGCGCAACCGGATCGACATGCGGCCGTGCGCGCTGACCAACTCGGCTGCAGACGCGCTCAACGTCAAGCCGGGAACGCCTGGCCTGCTGGTGGTCCGGACGAGCTTCGATGCTGCGGGCCGGGTGGTGGAATATGACGAGGAATATTGGCGGCATGACGCGATCCGCATCCATGTCGACGTTCGCGTGGGGAGCCAAGCGGCGCCTTAGCCGACGATGAGGTGCTCCAGGACGCGCTTTTCCAGCACCAGCGACGCGCCAATCCGGTTGGTGCGCATGACGAGCCCGTCGCCGAGCGGTCGCGTCGCCGCGCGCACCGTCTCGATCAGCCGCAGGAAGTCCAGCCGAGCCCGCCCGTCTATCCCGTGCAGCGCGCAGAGCTGGCGCCAGTCGAACACGAAATTCTCCAGCGCCTCGGCGAAGCGCGCCGCGCGCGTCCGCGCTTCGGGGGTATCGGTGGCGGGCACCAGCTCGGTGCGCAGGTCATCGACGAGGAGCTGCACCTCGGCGGCGGGCATCACCAACGCGCGCTGGTAGCGTTCGGTGAGCAGGGGGGCTGCGGCGTGCGGGTTCCACGCGAGCGTCCGCCACGCCGCGCGCGGCGGCGCCTCCCCGCATGCGAACCGCCAGAAGGATGCGGTCCCGGTCGTGTCCGCGACCAAGTGGATGCGCTCCACATCCGATCGGTTCTCGACATGATGCCGGCGCCAATTGTCGAAGATCCATGCCTCGCCGGCCGCCATGTGCACCGATCGTCCGTCGCAGTGGAAGCTTACTTCGGGCCGGGTGAAGACCGGAATGTGCAGCCGCACCCGGCTGTGCCAGTGGTAATTGATATCGGCGTGCTCGGGCACTTCCGCGCGGGGCGCGAGGCGCATCAGCCGCGATCGGCTCCACACCACGCCGAACCCGGCAAGCACCTGGCGCAGATAGGGCATTTCCGCGAGCCAGCGGGTCGGCAGCATCTGGCCGTGATGATCGTCGGTCTCGCCGCCCTCGACACTGATCAGCCGCGCGGCGCTGTTGCCGGGCACGCCGTCCGGGTGCGGCACCCAAGCTTCCGCCGGCAATGCCGCGACCTCGGCCTGCAAGCGCCCGGCCTCGACGAGCAAGGGGAGCTGGAAGAAGGGACGCGACAACCGCATCGGTCAGTCCCGATAGCCCGTCAGCGCATCGCCCAGTGCGTTGCGCAGCGGGGCGAGCCATTCTTCGTAATGCCGCCATTGATCGAGGCCATCCCGCCCGATCGGCTGACGGACCTGCTCGGAACTGGGCGTGCGCACGCTGCGCCTGGTCTCGTGGAAGGTCAGGCACGCCGGTTCGAACGGCAGCCCGATGCGATCGAGCATCGCACGCACGCTCGCTTCGAGATCATCGACCACGTTCTCGTAATGCACCCGCAGCACTCGCCCGGGCAGCACCGCATCCCAATGCCGCATGATATCGACATAGGTACGATAATGATGCGCGACATCGGTGATGCGGTAGCTGAACTCCTGGTTGGTGGTGCCGAACAGCTGTTTGAGATTGCTGAAGCCGCAGGCCATCGGTGCGCGGCGTATGTCGATGATCGTCGCTTCCGGCAAAATCAGGTGGATCAGGCCGATATGCCAGAAATTGTTCGGCATCTTATCGACGAAGAAGGGCCGGCCGAGCCCGCGATAGACGCGCGTCTCGGCCAGAAAACGCTCGCCGAGCATGCGGGCGTCGGCGGCGGTGAGTTGCCCGAGCGCTTCGGGATGGAGCGGCAGGCCACAGTCCGGATCGGCGCCGCAGAGCTCGGCAGCCTGGCGCCCGATTTCGGTCAGCTCGTGGGTACCCTCGACCGCGGAATGCGAGGCCAATATCTGCTCGATCAGGGTCGAGCCCGAGCGCGGCAGCCCGACAACGAAGATCGGCGCGCAATCCGCCGCGCCCCAGCCGGCGCGGGCGGCGAAGAATTCGGCTGAGAAGGCGCGCTTGATCCGAAGTGCGGCTTCCGTCGCGACCTCGGGCCGATAGCGGCTGGTGGCGTGGCGAAGGGCATTGCCGCGCTCGTAATACAGCCATGAGGACCGATAGTCGCGGCGATCCTCCAACGCCTTGCCGAGCGCGAAGCAGAGATAGGTGCGATCCACATCCTGCGAGCCGGGCACCGCTTCCGCTGCGGCCATGCGTGCGATGTCCTCGTCGGTGAAGCGATAGGTCTTGAGGTTGGCGAGGCCGAACCATGCGACGCCCTGATCCGACCGCACATTCAAGGCAGCGCGGAAGTCGGCGATCGCTTCCTGCTGCCGTCCGGTGATCTTGAGCGCGTTGGCGCGCCACAACCGCAAGTCGCCGATCTCCGCCTCGGCTCGCTCGTCGGTCAGCAGCCGTTCGTAGAGATCGACGATCGGCTCGTGATCGCCGAGCGCGATGCAGGCGGCACCATATTGCTTGAGATATTCGGGATTGTCGGGCTCGTGCATCAGCAGATGCTCGGCCTGCTGCCGCGCCTGCAGGGGTTTCTGCCGCTGAAGCAGCACGATCGCATAATCGAGCCGCGCCTCGTGATAATCCGGCGCATGCGCGATTGCGGTGGCCAGCAGATTTTCGGCCTCGTCGAGCGCGTCTCCGTCAGTGTGAATACGCGCGAGCAGTCGCAACGCGCCGACATTGCCCGGATCCTTGCGTAGATAATCGCGAAGCACCTCTTCCGCCGGGCCCAGATCGCCGTCGGTATAGAGGCAGTTCGCGATCACAATTTCCTGCGGGAGCTGGCGCAGCATGGCGAGATTGCGCGCGGCCGCCGCCGCGCGGGCGGCATCGCCCGTCAGGCGATGGAGTTGCTCCAGCATGTCCCAACTCGCCGGCAGCGTCGGGTTGAGGCGTACCGCCTCGCCGAGCGCCGCGATCGCAGCCGGCGTATCGCGATGCAGGATGTGGCAGTGGCCGCGCTCCTGATACAGGCGGCTGAACCCGGGATGCAGCGCTTCCAGCCGGTCGAGCGCCGCCAGCGCCTCGGGCACGCGCCGGTTCGCACGCAGCTCCTTCGCTGCCTGCAACAGCGCGTCGCGATCCGTGCTCATCGTGCGGCCTCCGCGCGCAGGAACGGCTCGAGCCACGCCGGATCGGGCTGGTCGCCATCGTAATATTCGAAGATCAGGTGGATGCGATCACTCTCGCCGCCGTTGCGCACCCAGTGCGGGCCGAGATTGTCCACCTCCACCGCCTGGCCCACCGGGAAGTGAAGTTCGCGCCCGCCGAAGCAGGATAGTACGTTATCATTCGTGGTCAGCGGCACATGGATTTTGTGCGGCCATTTCGCCGCGGGGCCCGCATCGACATGCGGGTGGATCACGCCGCCGGCTGCCATCCGCGCCAGCATGACGCGCGGGAAGATGCCGCGCGCATAGCCGTAGCCGCGCACCGCTTGCACCATCACCGGCTCCAGCAGGGTGCGCCATTGCGGCCAGCTGGCGCGATCGTGCGAGCATCGCCAATCGCGCGGGCCGTCTATGAATCGGAAGACGATGTGCCGGGTCGCGTCCAGCACCTCGAACCGGTTCGGCTTGGCGGCATTCTCAGCCTCCCATTCGGCCTCCGGGATCGCCAGGACCGCTGCGCGCAGTTCTGCCACGTCGACCGGGCCGAGCGCGCGGACGCCGTTAGTCTTGCGCGGATTCGCGGCGAGGACGGGGCTCATCCGATGCCTTCGAACGTATAGCCGAACAGATCGAGATCGCGGGCGTAGCGCGCGGCGACGCCCTCGATCAGGCGCTGGTCGTAATAGCGACGATAGTCGCCGTGGCTGGTGCCGTTGACGCGGTCGAGCGCGCGCGATGTTATGCCGATCCGCGCGCAGATCGCATCGTAGGACGCCTGCATCTCCTCGACCCGTCCAATGAGGTCGGTCAGCAGCGTCCGGCCGTCATCGTCGACCAGCAGCGAGGATTGCGGCTGGAACAGGATGTGCCCCTCGGGAGGCTCGCGGAACAGGAAATGGGCCATCGCGTCGCGCGGGCGCTGCTGGAAGACGGTGCCGCCGCGCAGCATGAAGGCGCAGTAGGACACGAACCGATCGAACGGATTGCGCACGAACGCGAACTTCAGATAGCCGGCGAACGCCTCCTCGCCGAGATACGGGCGCACTTGCCTGAGCGAGAGATGGCCGTGCTGGATCGCCGCCAGCTCCGCCCACGGGAAGCGCCGGTTCACGAACAGCCCTACCTGTTCGATATCCTCTTCGCCCATCTGCTCGCGCAGCGCCTGGCGCACGCTGTGCGTGCCTGTCTTGGGCACGGCGGCGAACATGAAGCGATGGCGATGCGAGACGATCATGGTGTGAGATAGCCAAAAAGCGCGCCCTCCGAAGAGGGCGCGCGATGCTTGGAGAAAGAGCGGCTCAGAATTTGTAGCTGAAGCCGCCCATATAGGTCGTCCCGCTCTGGGTCTGGTTGTAGAGATAGCGGGGCGTGCCCCAGAATTGCGTATCCTTCTGGTTGGTCAGATTGATCGCGTCGGCGGTGAGCTGCAGCCGATCGGTGATGTTGAAGAAGGCCGCCGCATCGACATAGGTGGTTGGCTCGAAGCCACGCGTCGAGGCGTCGGTCGGGGGCGCGCCATCGCTGGCGCGGCCGGTATAATAGAGGCTGCGATGGCTGAGTGACGCGCGCGCGCCCCAGCGTTTGGTCTCGTAATAGACGGTCAAATTGTAGCTGGTCTTTGATATACCGGTCAGCGCCTTGTCTGGATCGACATAGGTGAAGTTCGCCACCACGCCGAGATTGTTGAAAGGGGCGGGCAGGAAGGTCATTTGCGCCTGCGCGGCCACCTCGACGCCGGTCAGCGTCTTCGTGCCGGGCACGTTGATCGGCACGTCGAATTCCTTGACGATCGTGCTGTCGGTCGCACCCGGAATGACGCTGGAGGGCACGCCCGTCTGGCTGAACGGAACGTTGGTCAGCGTCTGCGAGCCGATGAAGTCCTTGATCCACTTGTGGAACACCGCCGCCGACAGCAGGCCGACCTTGCCGAAATAATATTCGGCCGCGACGTCCACCGTCGTGTCCTTGAACGGCTTGAGGCCCGGATTGCCGCGCGACGCGGTGATCGAGCCGTCGTCTCCGACGCTGGCCGTGCCCTGCGCCGCCATCGAGCTCAGGGTCGGGCGATTGAGGTTCTGCGTCGCGGAGAAGCGCACCAGCACCTCGGGGTTGAGTTCGAGCACGGTGTTGAGCGCCGGCAGCACGCCCGAATAATGGCCCTTCACATCGGCCGAGCCGAGATAGGCATAGCTGCTGCCCTGGATCCAGCCGATGCTGTGGGTGTTGGTGCGATAGCCGCGCACGCCGGCATTGCCGCGGAAGCGCAGACCGAACAGCTCGGTATCCCAGTCCATCTGGGCATAGCCGTCGATCGTTTCTTCCGACGTGTCGTAGACATTCTCGATGTCCTGGATCGTGCCGCCGGTGCCGTCGGGCTTGGGCCCGAGGCGGTGATATTCGTGGTATTTCGCAAACGCCTTCGAGAAATCGCCGACCAGCCACGAACCGAAGCTGTTCTTGAATACCGAGGTGATGTCGGCAACCGAGGTCCCGCGCGTTTCCGCGTTGGTGCCGTTGACGCCGCCGTCATAGAAGTAGCTCGCGCCACCCTGCTCGAACCGGTGATAGGCCGCGCCGGCGCGGAAGGTCAGGACGTCGTTGAGCTTGTAGCGCAGGTTGAGGACGCCCTCGCGCAGTTCCGAGTGATTGTTGAAGGCGCGATAGTAGAAATCGTCCATCGTGTAATTGTTCGGGTTGGTCAGATCCGAATTCGGATACTGGAACGAGACCGAGCGGCCGTCAGCGCCATAATCGGCGATCTGATTGCCCTTTGCGCGCATGTAGAGCTTGTCGTCATAGGGCGTGTCATATTTCGACTTCTCGTAGCCGCCATGGCCGTCGATCGTGAAGCGATCGTTGACGTCCCACTTCACGGTCAGGGCGATCTGGTTGAACCGGTTCTTGTTCAGCTCGCGGCGATGCTCGCTGCCGAAGGTCGTGCCGGTAACGTCGGTCTTGGTGACGTAATTGTTGGCGTCCCACTGGATGTCGTTGATGGTCGACGGTGTCTTGAACAAAGCCGGCCACGCCGATCCGGCCGGCCCGTCGAACGCAAACGAGGCGGTGCCGCTCGCGATCGGCCGCGTCGCCAGATGATATTCGTCGCGATGGGTGGTGAACTCCCCGTGCAACGCGTCGAGCGTGAACAGCAGATTGTCCGCCGGCCGGTATTGCATCGCCGCCGTGATGCCGAGCCGCTTCTGCCGCGCGTCGAAGGAGGACAGACGGTCGCCATCCGGAAACAGCAGGGTGCCCGACAGGAATTTGGTCTGCTGCGCGGCGCTCAGATGTGAGATGTCCAGCCCCTGGCCAACCAGTTTCGCGGCATTCGACGCGCTCAGCTTATCGTAATTATAGTCGTCATGGCCTTGTTCGGTGGTCTTGCGCTTGCTGTAGGCGACCGAGACGAGAATGCCGAACTTGTCGTCCCAGTTCCGGCTGAGCAAGGCGGCGACGCGCGGCTGGAAATCCTTGGTATATTGGTTGCTGCCGCCCTTCGCGACGATAGCGCCCTTCCAGCCGTCCTTGTAATCGAATGGTTTGCCGGTGAAGAGGCCGACGGTGCCGGCCATGCCGCCCTCGTTCTGCGCCGCCTCATAGGTCTTCTCGACCTCGACCTTGGAGAACAGTTCAGAGGCGAAGATGTTGAAGTCGAAGGCGCGATCGCGGCTGCGTTGGCCGCGGCTGTCCTGCGCCGAATTGACGTTGCCGAGCACTTCCATGCCGTTGAGCTGGACGCGGGCGAAATCCGGGCCGAGGCCGCGCAGCGAGATGCGCCGGCCCTCGCCCGCCTCACGCGTGATCTGGACGCCCGGCACGCGCTGCAGCGATTCGGCGAGGTTGAGCTCGGGGAATTTGGCGATGTCCTCGGCGACGATGGCGTCCTTCTGGATCACCGAGTCCTTCTTGATCTTGCGCGCCTCGCTGAGCGACTTGCCGTAGGTGCCGACGACGACGATTTCCTGGTCCGACGCGCTGGGTGCCGGCTTCTTCGCGGAGTATCGCTCGGCGGTGACGTCCTGGGCCGTGGAATCTTGCGTTTCAACCGGTCGTGCAGCCTCCTGCGCGAACGCGATGCCCGGACTGGCGCCGGCGACGATCGCCGCGACGGAGGCAAGCAAAAGGCTCTTGACGCTCAGGCGTGTCGCCCGAGCCGAATAATACGTCATGATGGTTCCCGACCCCACTGGTATGAACCAGACCCCATAAGCAGCTTCCGGAGACACCTCCGTGACAATGGCGAAACGATTCGAGATGAGGCCGAAGAGGGCTGCTCGCTTCGAGCGGCCTGAGGCAGAGCCGAGCGATTAGACTTGGCCGGATTTGCAACGGAAATGGCGTCGACATCACCCGCCTGCCCGCTTGCCCTCTGCAGCAACGCTAAATTGGACTATACCAATCGGTAAATTGCTTCCGGTCGGTCGCCCGGGGTGGCGAATCACGACGGAAGGCTGCGCCGCGCCCCCGATCGGTTCAGTAAGCCGGCTTCGCCAATGCGGCTGCCTCAGCGCGGCAGGCCTTGGAATCCGGTGCCGGAGCGTTCGCACGGACCATTGCCAATTCGGTGCGCGCGGCCTCCATGTCCGCGCGGAAGGCGGGGGAGCCATGCAAAGCGGCGGTCGAGGCCGCGCCCGCCAGCCATCCGGCCTCGACCGCGCTCAAGCTGTGTGCGCCGCAGATCAGCCGGCTCTCGCCAAAGGCACGGCCGCGCGCGAGGATCTCGGTGGCACGATCGGGCGCGAGTTCCGCCAGGATCAATGCCTCCATCCAGCCGCCAGCGGCATGGCCGGACGGAAAGTCGCCATTGCCGGCGAGATGGGCCGTCTTCGGTTCGCAGATCGGCGCCTTCGTGCCGAGATAGGGCCGCCGCACATGATAATATTGCTTCACGGGATCGACGATGCCGACGGTCCCGGCTCGATCGAGCAGGTGCGCCAGCGCCGGTGCCGTCCGCGGGGTCAGTGTGACGCCGAGCGCGCAGGCGAAATGCTCGAACGCCCCGGTGTGAACGTCGGAAATTGCCACCGCCCAGCGCGGCGTACCCTGAAGCCGCCGCGTCGCGGCGAACACCTGATGGTCCGCCGTCTGCCTAGGACTGCCCGCGGCCGGGGGCGGCGGCAGGATGCGGACGCCGTCGGGCATCGCCTCCGGCGACAGATAATCGTTGCTCGCCGCGCCCGCCGTTTCGATTGCGAGCCCCTTGCACCGGCCGGCGGTACGGACCGGATTGCACACCGCCGCAGCACCACCCGGCAGCCGCACCCGATAGGCGTTGTCCAACCGCGGTTCCGGCCAGAGGTAATCGGTCGATACGAACTGCGCGCCCGACGCCAATGCCGCATCGCGCCTCCGCGTGTCGTTTTGCCGCGCCTCGATCGTGCCGGCGTCGGCGCGGGTGCGCACGATGAAGCCCGCCGCCACCGCCTTGCGAATGCGATCCCCCTCGGCGATCGGATCGTTGAGCGTCAGATAGGCCGCCGCCGGGGAGGCTTCGTCAGTGTTGACGAAGAACACCCTCCCCTCCAGCGATCGTCTCTTGCCGCGATAGAGAGCGACCTTGTCCGGCCCCTCGTCGAGCGCGAAAAGAATTTTACCGCGGGCTTGGCCCAGCGTCGGCCAGGCATCATGCAAAACCGCCTCGCGCAGCGTCGGCCAGGTGCCCTGGACGTCGTCGGGCGTGATCAATTCCTGCGGCGGAAACACCGCGCGGACCTCGCGATCCAGCGCATCGAACGCGGCGGCATCGAACGGCAGCGCGGTGGTTCCGCCCGGCACCGGCGAATTATCCGTCTTGGCGTTGAACATCAGCATGATCGGCGCATGGTCGGGATGGGCGAGCAACCAGCGTCGCACGATGCCGAGGCAAGCGCGCAGGGTGATGCAGGAGCTCAGGACATCGACATCCTGGATGTGCATCACCTTGAATCCCGGCTCCGCGAGCGCGGCCCGCCGGGCCGGATCGAGCGCCACGCCGGCGACGCGCAGCCCGACCGGATCGAGGAAGCGGCCGCCTTCGGGATCGTTATAGATGTCGATCTCGAGCTGTCGTGCCCCTGCGTCCAGCTGCTCGGACAGCGGCCGGTGGCGATAGTCGATCTCGTCGGCATGATCGGGATCGCCCGCGCGCACGAGCGCAAGGACGGCGCCGGGTATTGCTGCCTTGTAGCTGTTGTGCGTGCCGACGGTCAGCAGGTCGTTGAGCTTCAGAGTCCGGTCCATTCGCGCCTGTTCGCAGTCCCGCATGGTCGCCACATCGCATCGCGAGCCCGTCTCCTGCGCGCCGGCCGACAGCATGAGGCCAGCGACGAGCATGACTGGTGTTTTCCACATCCTGCGACCCCGCCCATTTATAGGTCCGATGGTCTAGACCATGCCTGCGCGACATTAGGATGACGACATGACGGAGAGAATGAGGGGCGCCGGCTTGCCCTCTCAGGAGGTAAACTGGTCGCTCCGGTGAGCACGGCCCATTGAAGGCGGCTGGCGGTCCGTCGGGCCTGGCTGATGAGCAGTTTGGATCATTGGTCTAGCGCCTCAAAGCGGCCAAGCCGTGGAGCCTCCCGGACAATAAACTCCTGATCCGTCTGGCTGCGGCCGGGGTGACATATGGAGCGGGTTGAATTGTCGGAACATCGCTCGGCTGACGTGTGGCCATCGCCGTCAGACTGCCGTCAGTCGCCACCGCTAATCTCCTGCTGAAGGAGAAGGCGATGGTCACAGGGAGACATGTTCGCGAGGATACGCTGAAGGTCTGGGACGTGCCGCTCAGGCTTTTTCACTGGCTCCTTGTTGTGGCAATTGCGATCGCGTTCCTTTCCTCGGAAGGGGATAGCCCGATCGCCGGCTGGCATATCGCGGCGGGCTGGACCGTCGTGGTGCTTGTCGTCTTCCGCCTCGTTTGGGGGTCCATCGGTGGCGAGCATGCCCGGTTCGACGCCACCGCTTTCGGGCCGAGGCTCGAGGCCGAGCATGGCATGCGCCATGGCGGTGATCGTCCATTCAGTGCGGTGGCCGAAGGCACCGACAAGGATTGATCATTGCATTCATGCTCGATCCTCGCGACGACCGCCACAGGGTGCGGCGTTCGTAGGCGCACATAGCGTGTCGAGCACAGCGGCGGGACCAGGAGAATGATGCGTCGTGCGTCTGCTTGTCGTCGAGGATAATGACCGGCTGGCAACACTGATCGCCGAAGGTCTGCAACGCCGGGGTTTCTCGTGCGATATCGCCGGCAACCTGGCCGATGCCGACAACGCCATGGACGGCGCGGTTTATGACGCCATCGTGCTGGACCTTGGTCTGCCCGACGGCGACGGGATCGACTGGCTGGCCGCCAGGCGCCGGTGCGGCCAGGTTCCGCCAGCTATCATCCAGACCGCGCGCGGCGCTCTGGAGGACCGCGTGACCGGTCTGGATGCCGGCGCGGACGACTATGTGGTCAAGCCAGTCGAGATTGATGAACTTGCCGCGCGGATTCGCGCGTTGCTGCGACGGCCCGGCCCTCGCATGCAGTCCGTATTGGAGGTCGGTGACTTGGCGTTCGATGCTGCCAGGCGTAGCGCGCGTTATGGCGGCAGAGCGATCGAGCTGTCGCGGCGCGAGGCGGACTTGCTGGAGTTGCTGATGCGCCGGGCCGGGACCGTGGTGCCACGCGGTACCATCGAGGATGCCCTCTATAGCTTCAACGAGCCGGTCACGCCCAACGCCGTGGAAGCGGCGATGTCGCGATTGCGGCGCAAGCTCGATGAGGTCGGTGCGAGCGAGAGCCTGCACACGATCCGCGGCATCGGCTACATGCTGCGGGACACCGCGATATGACTCGTCGCAGGTCCGTCGCCCGGCGCCTGATACGTGGACTCGGCGGGGTCAGCCTGATCGGGACGGTGCTGCTGCTGGGTGCTGTCGTGTTCTTCTATCGCCTTTCCTTCGAGGACCTCAGCGCGCGGGAAGCCACTGCGCGCGCGATCCGCGAGATGTCGGAGCATGTCGCACTGCCGCTGCTGGTGCTGATGGTGCCAATGGCGTTCGTCAGCCTCCGGGTCATTCGCCAGGCATTCGTGCCGATGGAGGAAGCCGCCCGGCAAATCGAAGCTGCCCGCGGACATGAACGCGGCTTTCGGATCGATACGTCGCGGATTCCTGCGGAAGCGTTGCCGTTCACGGGTGCCGTCAACGATCTCCTCGCACGCCTCGACGATGCGGCCGCCCGGCAGGAGGCATTTGCCGCCGACGTCGCGCACGAGTTGCGCACGCCGCTTGCTGTCCTCTCGCTGGAATTGGACCGGCTGGACCATACCGACGCCAGCCGCCTGAAGGGCGATGTGGCGGCGATGCGGCGGCTCATCGACCAGCTGATGTTGCTCGCCCAGATCGACGCCGCGACTGCGGCGCAAATAGCGCCCGAGACTGTGCCGCTCGCCGACGTGGCGACGGACGTCGTCAGCCTGTTGGCGCCCGGCGTGATCGCGGCCGGTCGGACGATCATGTTGGAAGCCGAAACGGAAGCTCCGGTCGTACGCGGCCGGCGCGAGGCAATTGCCGCGGCGCTGCGCAACCTCATAGAAAATGCAGTCCGCGCGACGCCGGCCAGTGGCGTCGTCCAGGTCCATGTCGGTCCTGGTCGCTCCATCCGGGTGAGAGACGAAGGACCTGGCCTTTCCCCCGACCGCCTGCAGGATCTAGTTCGGCGTCATAGCCGCGCCGACCATGCCAGCAAGGATGGCGCCGGTCTGGGCCTTGCCATCGTCGAGCGGATCATGGCCGCGCATGGCGGCACGCTGACGACCGACCCCGACATGCGCGAATTGTCGCTGCGCTTCCCGGACAACAGCTAAATCCTCTCGCCGTCAGGGAGCGGTCAGCTTGCTCCTCTAGCCGAGAGGCATGAACAGCCGAGCCTATCTCTCCCTTGGCGCCGTGATGGTGGCCGGCATCGTGTCCGGCCTTTGGTGGTTCACGGCTGACCCGAACGCGCCAGCCCCCCCTGCGGCGCGTCCGGCGACGGTTGTAACGAATGCGGGAGCCGTCTCCGGAGAACTCAAGGTCGGCAGCAAGCAGGCGGCCCAGCTTGGCATCCGGCTGGCTCCAGCGGTCGCTGCGGAAGAGGCCCCCCTCGCGACGGTGCCGGCAGTGATCCAGCCTCCCGCGAATGCGCGCGTGGCCGTGGCGGCCACGTTCCCGGGTGTGGTGATGCGCACCTTGGTCGTCGAGGGCGACACGGTGCGGCAGGGGCAGCCACTGGCCGTCATATCCAGCCGAGAGGTGCTGATGATGGGCGCGGATCTGACGCGCGCGAACGCACGACTGGGTGTCGCTCGATCGAACGCCGCTCGGCTCTCCCAACTCAGCCGCGAGGGCATCATCGCCGGTGCGCGTGCCGACGAGGCCGGTGCGATGGCCGTGGAAACCAGCGCCGACGTGTCCGAAAAGGCACGTATTCTGCGCATGGTCAACGGCCATGGCGCGAGCGGCCGCTATACGCTGACGGCGCCGATAGCGGGCCGCATCACCACTGCCAGCATCCAGACGGGAAATTCGGTGGACGGCACGACCGCGCCTTACGTGATCGATGCAGCGAACCGCTACGAAGTGCTCGGTCAGCTACCCGAGCGGCTGGTCGGGCTGGTCCACCCGGGCATGTCGGTGTGGATCGATCCGGACATACGGGGCCGCGTCACGGCGGTGGGGGCTACGATCGATCCGGCGACCCGTTCTGCCAGCGTGAAGGCCGAGATCGCGGCCGGTCCGGGTATCGTGGCGGGGCGGGCGACCAATCTGCTGATTTCCGGCCCGGCGCCCGCGGGCGCGGTCAGTGTGCCTGCCGCCGCCGTGGCAGCGTTAGGTGGCCGGACTGTCGTCTTCGTCGCCACCAAAGGCGGCTTCGGGGTGCGCGACGTGAAAAGCGGCGGAGCAAATGGAGGCCAGGCCGTCTTGTTGTCTGGCGTGAAGCCTGGCGAGCAGGTCGTCATGGCCGGCACGAGCGCGCTCAAGGCGCTCGCTTTGTCGCGGTAATCGGCCGATGCTGCGCTCGCTGGTCGCCACGGCTCTGTCCTATCGCCTACTCGTCCTTGCGCTCGCCGTGACGGTTGCGGGGCTGGGCGCATGGGCATTTATGAACCTGCCGGTCGATGCTTATCCCAACATCGCCCAGACCCAGGTCAAGATGATCCTCAAGGCGCCGGGGATGACCCCGGAGGAGGTTGAGAGCCGCGTCATCACGCCGATCGAGATGGAGATGCTCGGCATTCCCAACCAGGCGATCCTGCGTTCGACAGCCAAATATGCCATTGCCGACATCACGATCGACTTCACCGATGGCACCGATATCTACTGGGCGCGTCAGCAGGTCGCCGAGCGCCTGTCGGGCGTGATGGCCGATCTGCCGGCGTCGGTCAGCGGTGGCCTCGCTCCGATTTCGACGCCGCTCTCCGACGTCTACATGTTCACGATCGAGGGGCCGCTCAGCCTCCAGCAGAAGCGCGAGTTGCTCGACTGGACGATCCGGCCCGCACTGCGGACCGTGCCCGGCGTCGCCGATGTCAACGCGCTCGGCGGCTATGTGCGGACCTTCGAGGTCAGACCGGATCCGGTCGCGCTGGCGAGTGCGAAGCTTTCGATCGCCGACTTGCGCGGCGCGATCGAGAGCGGCAACCGCAACGACGGCGCGGGACGGCTCGCCAGCGGCGAGGAATCGTTGATCGTGCGCGCGGTCGGCGCGATCCGCACGGTCGAGGATCTCCAGTCGCTCGTGATCGCCAGCCGAGACGGTCGCATCATCCGCTTGGGCGATGTCGCCTCCGTCGGCACCGGCAGCCTCACCCGCTACGGTGCGGTCACCAGGAACGGCGAGGGGGAGGCCGTCGAGGGGCTGGTGATTGCCTTGCGCGGAGCAGACGCCCGCCAGGTCGTCGACGGCCTGCGCGTTCGGCTGGCGGAGCTTGAGAAAACCCTGCCGGCCGGCACTCATATCGATGTCTTCTACGATCGATCCGATCTCATCGGCCGCGCCGTCGGCACGGTCGAGGAGGCGCTGCTCGAAGCCACGATCCTCGTCGTCGTCCTGCTCATCCTGTTCCTGGGGGATTGGCGCGCAGCCGCGATCGTGGCGGCGACTCTGCCGATGGCAGCGCTCATCACCTTTCTATTCATGCGCGGTATGGGCTTGTCCGCCAATTTGATGAGCCTGGGCGGCCTCGCCATCGCGATCGGCATGCTGGTCGATGGCGCGGTGGTGGTCGTCGAGAATATCGTCGAGCGCCTCGGGCGAGCGCGTGAGGAGGGGCAGCCACGTCTCAATCAGGTCTTCCAGGCGTCAAGCGAGGTCATCGTGCCGGTCTCGGCCGGCATCGTCATCATCGCGCTGGTCTTCCTGCCGCTGCTCGCGCTCCAGGGGCTCGAGGGCAAGCTGTTCGCACCGGTCGCGCTCACCATCGTCTTCGCGCTCGCCGGATCGCTGCTGCTGGCCCTGACGCTGGTTCCGGTCCTGTCTTCATTCGGCCTCAAGAGCGGTCATCATGGCGAGCCTTGGATCATGCGTCAGATCTCACCGCGTTATCATGCGCTGCTGGAGGCCGCCTTCGTCCATAAGTGGGTCGTTTACGGCCTCGCGGCGGCGGGACTGGTGATCGCGGGCGTGGCCTATGAGGCTGTCGGCAAGACCTTCATGCCGACGATGGACGAGGGGTCGGTGATCGTCCAGCTGACCAAACTGCCTTCGATCAGCCTCGACCAGTCGCTGAAGGGCGATCTTGCGGTGCAGCGGGCGCTTCGAACCGTCCCGGAGGTGCAGGACGTGATCGCCCGCGTCGGCGCCGACGAGATCGGTCTCGATCCGATGGGACCGAACGAGACCGACAGCTTCGTGCGCCTGAAGCCGCAATCCGAATGGCGCGGCGACAAGGATTTCGTCGTCGGCGAGATGCGCACGGCGATCGAGGGATTGCCCGGCATCCAGCCAAGCTTCACCCAGCCGATCGAGATGCGCGTCTCCGAAATGCTGACTGGCGCGCGCGGCGACCTTGCAGTCAAGATCTTCGGCCCGGACCTGGCAACACTCGGCGATCTCGCCGGACAGGTACAGCATGCGCTGCTTGGGATTCGCGGCGCCTCGGAAGTGCTGACCGTCGCCAATGACCGTGTCGATTATCTCCAGCTCGGCATCGACCGCACTGCGGCCGGGCGGTTCGGCATGCCGATCGACCAGATGCAGGATGCTCTGCGCGCGCAGGTGGAAGGCGTCCGGGCGGGCATTGTCGCCGAGGGGCAGAAGCGCGTGCCGATCGTCATCCGGGGGGATGCGAGCCTGCGCTCCGATCCGGTCCGGTTCGCAGACCTGCAACTGAAGACACCGGACGGCGTGTTGGCGCGCGTCAGCGACATGGCTCGGGTCGAGAGGACTGAAGGGCCGGTCAAGCTCGATCATGAGAATGGTTCCCGCTTCGCGCTGGTGCAGGCCTTCGTTTCGGGGCGTGACCTGGTGGGGTATGTCGATGAGGCCAAGGCGGCAGTGGCGACTAAGGTGAAGCTGCCCGCGGGCTACCGCATCGTCTGGGGTGGCCAGTTCGAGAACCAGCAGCGCGCCTCGGCCCGGCTGATGCTTGTCATCCCGGTGGCGCTGTTGCTGATCTTCTTCGTGCTGCTGGCGACGCTTCGGTCGCTGCGCGCCGCGATCCTCATCCTGCTCAACATCCCCTTCGCGATGGTGGGCGGCGTGGTTTCGCTTTGGGCATCGGGCGAGTATCTTTCGGTGCCCGCCTCGGTCGGCTTCATCGCTCTGCTCGGGATCGCGGTGCTGAACGGGCTCGTGCTCGTGGCTTATTTCCGCCAGCTTCTGGCCGAGGGCTGCGACATGGCCGAAGCGGTCCGTCAGGGCGCGGAGCGCCGGCTCCGCCCGGTGCTGATGACCGCCAGCATCACCGCCTTCGGCCTCGTGCCCCTGTTGTTCGCCAGCGGTCCGGGATCGGAAATCCAGCGCCCGCTCGCGATCGTCGTCATCGGCGGGCTCATCACCTCCACGCTGCTGACGCTCGTCCTGCTGCCGATCCTGTTCGAGCGCTTCGGCGAGCGCGCCGAGGAAACCGAAAATGCCTGACCTGCTTCTGACCTTCCATTGCGCGATCCGGGACGTGGAGGCGGTCGTGGACGCACTGCGCTCCGTCTCCCACGCGCCGATCCACATACGCGAAGAAGCCGTGCGGGGCAGGGATTTCAGCGACGCGCGAACGGCCGAGCAGGTGACGGGCAATCTTCGGCGCAGCGCGATCGAGCTCATCGTCGCCGATGCCACTCTGGACGAGGTCGTCCGCGCGGTAACGGACTCTCGGCACGAACAGCCGGTGCGATGGCACGCCCTGTCGGTGGTCCACCGGGGGAGGATCGCATGAGGCCATCCTTCCTTGCCTTGACCGGGCTCCTGTCGCTGGCCGCCGGCACGCTCCAGGCCCAGCGCGCGGACCTCCCCCGGTCGAGAAGATCAATGAAGCGCTCGACAACCATCCGACAGTTGCCGCCGCTGCGGCGCGGGTCGAAGCCGCTCGATCCCAGAACGAGATGTTGCGCAGGGGCAGTCATGAAGTTCTGGTCAGCGGCAGCTATATTCGCCGCAGTGTCGATCGCGAGGGTGGCTATGACGAGTTCGACACCACCATTACCCGACCGTTCCGCCTACCCGGCAAGGCTGCGCTCGACCGCAAGTCGGGTGCGCTCGGACTCGAGGTGGCGGAGAACCAGATGGAGGATGCTCGCCATCAGGCGGCCTTGATGTTCTCCGGCCTCTGGCATGACTGGCTCGCCGCCGGCAGCCTTCACCGCAACGATCTCGAGACAGTGCATTCGCTCGAAGCTGCGCTGGCGGCGCTGCGCCGCCGTGTCCAGTTGCGCGATGCCTCGGCGCTCGATCTCGATCAGGCGTCGGCGGCTCTTGCGCAGGCGAAGGCGCTGGCCGCTGCGTCGCGCTCGACGCGCGAGCAGGCGCGCGCGATGCTCGCCGCCACGTTTCCGGAGATACCCCTTCCGCCCGAACCGCCAGAGTTGGCCTTGCCAGAACTACCGCCCCAGGATCTCGAGGCCATGCGGGCGCTGGTGATCGAGCGCAGCCACGAGATTCGTGCCGCAGACCGCGAGGCGCAGCGGCTCGGGGTGGTCGCGCAACGGATCCGGGCGGATCGGATCGCCGATCCGTCCTTCGGGTTCCGCCTGTTCAGCGAGCGCAGCGGCATGGAACGGGGCGTCGGCGTGGTCGCTTCCATCCCCCTGGGCGGTGGTTATCGCCGGGCGGCGGCAGATCAGGCCTCAGCCCAGGCGCATGCCGCCAATTTCGAATTTGCCAATGTCCGGCGAGCGGTCGCCGCGATTGCCGATGCCGACCTGTCCAACGCACGCACCCGGCTGGAGGCGTGGCGGAGTGCGCAGGAGTCGGCACAAAGTGCAGCGCAGGCGGCCGGAAGGACCGAGCGGGGTTACCAGCTCGGCGAGATCGATCTGGCCGACATGCTCTATGCCCGGCGGCAGGCCAAGGACAGTCGACGCTCGGAAATCGAAGCGCGCTCCGAAGCCGCCCGCGCCTTGCTGAAGCTCCAGATCGACTCGCACAGCATCTGGGCACCCGACGAGAATGCGCGATGATCGCTCGCTGATTTCGATCAACGTGGCCTGTTGGCATTCTTACCGTGGGACCACTTCCCGGCAAACACGAACCGCAGCGAATCTTTGAAAACGGGTGGTCGCAGCAAAGCGACATCGAAGCCTTCGCCGTCGCCGGCTGGCGACGTTCGAACCTGTCGGTTTTCGGCAATGAAGATGCGAAGTGCTTGAGTTCCATCCTCGGTGCCGGTGATCGAGAAGAAAGGCACGGCGATTGGTCTGAACGCAACCGAGTCGGCCTCCATCATCGCTGGCTGTGGGCCCAGCGCGATCGCCGCCTTCACACGCGGGTCGGCCAGCTTCAGGCTCGCGAGGAGATAACGCTGACCGGCGATCGCCAGCGTGGCCGCGGCGAATGATCGGCACGAACCCGCGTCATGCGCGCTTCTTCCCCGATTGTGGTTTCAGCCGCGCTACGCGACGGCAGCGTGCTGGTCATCAGGACAGGCTTCGATGGAGCGTACCACCTCGCTAGCGACTGGCAGCGATTGTCGAAGTGCGGAAGGCGTTGGGAGACGCCGTCCTGCTGGAGCGCGTTCCCGAGGATCTGCGCATCCGTGCCACTCGATTGTCGCTCCGCAGGATTCCGACCACCTCATCGACACGGCCTTCGCTACGGAACGTGCGTCACGATCAGCGCGGCTTGGTCTGAAGGCGAGGTTGAGATCGCAGTCGAGGATGATGGTCCGGGCGTCCCCATCGAGCCGCTCGCCGCAATCCTGACTGAACACCGGTCAGTTCAGCGCGTGGGCTGCCGTCTTGCTGGAGGGCCGGACGGTCGGGCAAAATGGACTTTACTCCCATCAATATATCGATTACAGTTCTTGTGTAATCGTGTAAGACCGGCCGGCCCAAGCCGGCATGTGGATAGAAAGGTTGCAATGAACGACATGACGGTTCCTATCGCTGGTACCGCCGAAATGCTCCAGATCGGGGATCCGGCGCCTAATTTCCAGGCGCGCACCACGATGGGGGTAATGAACCTCTCCGATTTTCGCGGGCGCTGGCTCATCCTGTTTTCGCACCCGGCGGATTTTACGCCGGTATGCACCAGCGAGTTCGTCGCATTATCGCGAGCCTCTGATCGTTTCAAGTCGCTGGACTGCGCGTTGTTGGCCGTGTCCGTTGACAGCCTTTATTCTCATCTTGGCTGGATCAAGGCCATTCGCGATGCCTTCGATGTGACCGTCAGCTTCCCGATCGTCGAAGATCCCTCGCTCATCATCGGGCGCGCCTATGGCATGATTTCCGACCGGTCGCCGGATGCGGCGACGATGCGTTCGACCTATTTCATCGATCCGGAAGGGATCATCCGTGCGATGATCTGCTATCCCGCCACCATCGGCCGCTCGGTCGAGGAAATGCTGCGGGTGCTCGCCGCATTGCAACGGGTCGACGCCGACAATGTCGTGACGCCCGAAGGCTGGCAGCCGGGTGAGGACGTCCTCCTGCCGCCGCATCAGGACCAGGCTGCGCTCCTTAAGGAAATCGATGATCCTCGCTGGTTCCACAGGACCCAGCCCGATCGAAAGGCGGGTTGATCCCATGCCCGAACGTCTGTCCGACACGCAAATCGAGGCCATTGCAGAGGCAATGCGCGCACTCGGCCATGAAACCCGGCTGCGCCTGGTCGATACGATCCACTCGGAAGGCGAGAAATCGGTTGGCGAACTTGAGGCCCTGACAGGCATCGGTCAACCCGGGCTCTCGCAACAGCTCGCAATCCTGCGCAAGGCGGAGCTTGTAACGACGCGACGCGCCGCAAAGCAGGTCTATTACAGTGTCGCGGCGGAGGCTCTGGAAACGGTCGCTCGCTTTCTGGGCGGGCTGGCCAATCTGCCACCTACCGAGGCGGGCAGCCAGATCAACCACCCGACGACCCGACGTGCGCGTGGGTCCGCGGCGATGTTCGCCAAGATTCTCTAAATCCCCGCGAACCTCAGTGCCGAGGCCCGCTCAGACATCCATCCTCAACTGCCGGCCTGCCAGCGCAAGCATGGCCGGGCGATGCGTGACGACGATCAGCCCGGACTGTGTCCTGTCCAGCCAGGCGTCGAGATTAGACTTCAACTGCTGCTCGGTCGCCACGTCCAGGCCTTCGCTGGGTTCGTCCAGCAATAGCCAGGGACGGCCGGCGAGCAGTGCCCGGGCAATAGACAGCCGCTTGCGCTGGCCGCCCGAAAGACGCGTTCCGCCGTCGCCGATCCAGGTCATCAGTCCATGCGGCATGGCGCGGACCTCATCGGCAAGGCAGGAGGTCGCTAGGGCATTCCAGAGCGCCGCGCCGGACAAGCCGGAGCGCGCAAGCCGGAGATTGTCGGCGATCGTCCCGGCAATCATCTGCGCGTCTTGGGGGACAGCGCGAACAGCGGTCGACGACCCGACGTTGGGCAATCGGTCACCGGAAGGTCGTCGATGGTCACCGGCAACCCGCAATTGTCACGCAGGCCGGCGAGGCAGGCGAGAAGGCCGGTCTTTCCACAGCCGGACGGCCCGGTGATCGCGAGCCTGTCGCCGGGGTGCATCGTGATCGCGTCGGCACCTGTTCCGATCGTGATCCGCATCCCCGGCAGGCTTGGTACCGCCAGGGGAGGCCGTTGCGTTCGGGCGACCAGACCGGAGAGCCTTTGGAGCCCCGCAGCGACCGTTGCGTCGCGCCCGATGGAGCGCACCGCCGCGCCTATTGCCTCGATCGCACCGGCGGCCGCAAGCCCGGCCAGCATCGTCACGGGAAGCGATGCGCTGGACAGGCCGATGACCGTGGCCATCGCGATGCCGCCCGTCAGCGTTACGATTGCCGCCAGCATCGCTTCGGCACGTGCGAACACGAGCCGGGCCCGGTCAAGGTCCGCCGCGGGACTTTGCAGCTCACCTTCAACCGCTTCGCGCATCGCATAAGCGACGATCTCTGCCGAGCAGGCCGCATATTCGACGACATCATGCTTGAGCCGGGCGATCGCGTCCTGGATTTCGCGCGCCGGGACGGGGAGCAGCCGCCTGGCTAGCAGCCATGATGTCCCCAAGGTCACGATCATGATGGTGAGGAGCGCCATTGCAGCGCCCCAGCCCGCCGCTGCGCAGAGCAGGAGCGCGGCACCCGCGCCTGCGATTGACCCGAGCAGGCCGGGCGTGCGGACGAAGCTGTCTTCAAGCGCCTCGACATCCTGCAGCAGGGTCGCAGCCACGTCGCCAGAGGCGCTGGCCAGGTCAGGCGCCGCGACGAAGCGTTGAAAGAGATCCGCTCGCAGGGTGGCGAGCGTTTGGAGCGCCGCTCTGTGGCCCTGAAGGCGCTCGCCATAGCGCGAGAGGGTCCGCACGATCGCGAGCAGGCGGATGGCGGCGCTCGGCAGGAGATAGTTGAACGCCTGGACTGTGGCGATGCCCGCGATGCCCGCCAGCGCGGCGCCGGTGATGAACCAGCCCGACAGTCCCAGCAACGCCACGGCGCTGACGGCCGCCATGATCGCATAGAGGATCGCGAGGCGCATCGCGCTGCGCTGCGCGCGGCTCGCGCTCGACAGCAATCCCTGGAGATCGTTCCTCGTCATGCGAGGATCACATGCTGGTCAGCGATTGCCGCGATCCGCGGATCGTGGGTCACGAGCAGTACGGTGCGCCCCGCGGCCGCTTGGCGGATTTCCTGCATTATCGCATCGGCAGACTGGCGGTCCAGATCGGCTGTCGGTTCATCGAGCAACCACAGGGGCGCGTCGCGCAGCAGAGCGCGGGCGATGCCGATCCGCCGGCGCTCGCCGCCCGACAGACCCGAACCGCGCGTATCCAGCCGCGTGGCGAGGCCTTCGGCGCGTCCTGCAACCAAGGCGAGCAGCCCCGCGCGGCGAGCGACATCCTCAACCTCCGCATCCGGTGCGCCAGGCCGCGCCAGCCGGATATTGTCGGCGATCGTGCCAGGCAGAAGTGCAGTCGTCTGGCCTGCCCAGCTGACCTGGCCATGCAGCCCGCGCATCGCCAGCGGCCTGTGGTCGATGAGTATGTCGCCCGTCGCCGGCGCAAGGCCCATCAGGGCGTTCAGCAGGCTGGACTTGCCGCTTCCGGTCGGTCCGGACAGCACCGTCATGCGGCCGGCGGGGATGTCCAGCGTGAAAGGCCCCACGCGCCGATCGCCATAATCGACGATCAGCGCAGCGATCGCGATCGCCGGCGCGTGCCACAAAGGCGCGGGCGCCAGATCGGGCGAAGCCGGCGGCAGCGCCGCAAGTCGCTCCATCGCCGCTTCGCCGATCTGTTTGTCGTGATAGGCCGCCGCCAGGCGCCGCATGGGCAGGTAGAATTCCGGCGCGAGCACCAGCACGAAGAGCGCCCGGTCCAGATCGAGCGTCTCGGGCGTCGGAAAAGGTAGCAGTCCGAGCAGGTTGAAGCCGCAATAGACCGCCACCAGGGCAACCGACAGGGCTGCGAAGAATTCAAGGACTGCGCTCGACAGAAAGGCGACGCGCAGCACGGTCAGGGTGCGCTCTGCAACCTCCCGGGTCGTCCCGGCCAAGTGCCGGCCGATCCTTTCCTGCGCCCCGAAGCTGATGATGACCGGCAGCGCCCTGACCCGGTCGATGAAAAGGCCGGACAGACGGCCGAGTATGTCGAGTTGCCGGGCAGCCGCCCTGCTCGCGGCCGTGCCCGCCAGGATCATTCCCAAGGCGAAAGGCACGAGCGTCGCAAGCAGGATCGCGGCCGCCACCCAACTCGCTGCCGCTGCCGCCGCGGCGATGAGGAGAGGCGTCGTCGCCGCGGCAAATCGCAGCGGCAGAAAGCGGGCATGATAGCCATCCAGATCCTCGATCCGGTCCGTGGCGTCGGCGACTTGTTCGCCGAGCATGGTCCGCGAACCAGCAGAGGCGGTCAGGATCGCGGCAAAGGCGCGCAGCCGCCAGCTATGCTTGGCTGCCACCGCCGTCTTCTGGCCCGACCCTGTCGCCGCCATCTGGACGCTCGCACGCAATGCCGCTGCGATCGTCAGCCCCGCCAGCGACGTCAGCAGTCCCTCGCGGCTGGACGCAGCGAGGCTAAAATGCGCGGCGCAGGCGAGGCCGGCGGCCATCGCGATGGCGCCGGCACCGTCGGCAAGCCAGAGGAGGGAAGGGGGTGTCGCGGGCATCATCTGGTCAATGGCTGCTTGCTCATATACATAATTACGTCTAGTGGCTAAACGAAATCGACTCGACCGACCGATCGAGCCGCCAGTTTCCGTCCGGAGGTGTTGCCAAGATGGATATGGCTGTAATCGAGCTCTCGCGCCTCCAGTTCGCGTTGACTGCTCTCTATCACTTCCTGTTCGTGCCACTCACGCTTGGCCTGTCGTTCATGCTTGTCATCATGGAAAGCATCTATGTGATGACGGGCCGGCCGATCTGGCGGACGGTTACCCGTTTCTGGTCGAAGCTCTTCGGAATCAACTTCGTGCTCGGCGTGGCCACGGGGCTCACCATGGAATTCGAATTCGGCACGAACTGGTCCTATTTCTCGCATTATGTCGGCGACATCTTCGGCGCGCCGCTGGCCATCGAAGGACTGATGGCCTTCTTCCTCGAAGCGACCTTCGTCGGCCTCATGTTCTTCGGTTGGGACAAGCTCTCGACGCGACAGCATCTCTTCACCACCTTCATGGTGGCGCTCGGCTCCAATCTTTCCGCGCTGTGGATTCTCGTTGCCAATGGCTGGATGCAGCACCCGGTGGGGTCGCGCTTCAATCCGGATACGATGCGGATGGAAGTGACCGATTTCACGGCGGTGCTGTTCAATCCGGTCGCGCAGGCGAAGTTCGTCCATACCGTCAGCGCCGGCTATGTGACCGCCTCGGTCTTCGTGCTCGGTGTCTCGGCCTGGTATCTGCTCAAGGGCAAATGGGTGGCGGTGGCCAAGCGCTCCTTCACCGTCGCCGCCGCTTTCGGGCTTGCGTCGTCGCTCTCGGTCGTCGTGCTGGGCGACGAGAGCGGATATGCCCTCACCGACAACCAGAAGATGAAATTGGCCTCGCTGGAGGCTATGTGGCACACCGAACCCGCGCCTGCCGGCATTGCCATCTTTGGTATCCCCAGTCTCGAAGGGCGCGATACGCGCTATGAAATCAAGATCCCCTATGTGCTGGGCTTGATCTCGACGCGCAGCCTGACCGGCCAGGTCGAGGGTATCACCGAACTCGTCGCCAAGGCGCAAGGCCGGATTGAAAACGGCATCCAGGCCTATGACGCGGTCGAGAAGCTCAAGGTCAATCGCACCGACATGGTCGCGCGCGAACAGTTCGAGCGGCACAAGCTCGATCTGGGCTATGCCATGCTGCTCAAGCGCTATGTGGCCGATCCGCGGAAAGCTACGCCGGACCAGCTCATCCAGGCCGCATGGTCCACGGTGCCGAACGTGCCGGTCATGTTCTGGGTGTTCCGGGTGATGGCGGGGCTTGGTTTCTTCTTCATCGCCTTCTTCGGCGCTGCTTTCTACATCGCCTCGATCCGGCGTTTTGGCTGCGTCAACGGCGTCTGTCGCCTGTTCATGCGGGCTGCGGTCTGGATCATTCCGCTCCCGTGGCTCGCTGCCGAGTTCGGCTGGGTGCTTGCCGAGATCGGACGCCAGCCCTGGGCGATCGAGGGCGTCCTGCCGACCTTCCTGGGCGCTTCCAGCCTCACGGTTGGCCAGCTCTGGACGACGATCATCGGATTTACGCTGCTCTATGGCACGCTGGCGGTGATCGAGGTGCGGCTCATGCTGGCGGCCATCCGCAAGGGACCGCTGGAACACACCGATGAGCCGTCGGATGCGGCTGTAGCGGGGCACGGCTATACGCCGCTGCCCGCCGAATAAGGAGAGCGATCATGGTGCCTCCCATCGACTATGAGACCCTTCGCCTGATCTGGTGGGGCCTGATGGGCATCTTGCTCATCGGGTTCGCGCTGACCGACGGGTTCGATCTCGGCGTGGCCGCCTTGTTGCCCTTCGTCGCGAAGACTGACGCTGAGCGGCGGATGGTGATCAATTCGATCGGCGCCACTTGGGAAGGAAACCAGGTCTGGTTCATCCTAGGCGGCGGCGCGATCTTTGCGGCCTGGCCGTTCGTCTATGCGGTGAGCTTCTCCGGTTTCTATCTCGCCATGTTCCTAGTGCTCGCCGCACTGATCCTGCGCCCCGTTGGTTTCAAATATCGCTCCAAGAAGCCCGATCCCGCCTGGCGCAGCCGCTGGGACTGGGCGTTGTTCGTCGGCGGGTTCGTACCGGCTTTGGTGTTCGGCGTGGCGGTCGGCAATGTGCTGACCGGTATTCCCTTCCGCTTGGATGGCGACCTGCGCTCCTTTTACGAGGGCAGCCTGCTCGGCCTGTTCCATCCCTTCTCGCTGCTGGCCGGTCTGTTGTCGGTCGCGATGCTGGTCCTGCACGGCGCAAGCTGGCTGGCGATCAAGATCGAACGCGGCGCGGTTCGTGATCGCGCCCGGCGTTTCGGGCAGTCTGCTGCAACCCTTTCGATCCTGCTTTTCGCCATCGGCGGCCTGATCGTGGCGCGCGGCGGCATGGGGTTCCGCATGACGGGTATCGTCGATCCGATGGGGCCATCCAATCCACATCTGATGTCCATGATCGCTGCGCCCGGCGCGTGGATGAGCAATTATGCGCTCCATCCCTGGATGCTGGTCGCGCCGGTGCTTGGTTTTGCAGGCCCGCTGATTGCGCTCGCTGGGATCCGGACCGGCCGCGAAGCGCTGGCGTTCGGCGGTTCGTCGTTCGGCACGCTCGGCATCATCGCCACGGTGGGCCTATCGATGTTCCCTTTCATCCTGCCCAGTTCGATCGACCCGGCCTCCAGCCTGACCGTCTGGAACGCGTCCTCCAGCCATTTGACGTTGTTCGTCATGCTGCTGGTGACGCTGATTTTCTTGCCGATCGTGCTGCTCTACACCGCCTGGGTCTATAAGGTGCTGTTCGGACGGATCACGCTCAATGACGTCGGCATCAACCCGGACTTCTACTGATCTGGAGGACATCGACCATGTGGTATTTTACTTGGATATTGGGTCTTGGTCTGGCTGTCGCCTTCGGGGTCCTGAACGGGCTCTGGCACGAGTTTCGTTCTGATCCCGGAGAAGACGTGACGTTGTAACGGGTCGCGAGACGGGCAAGTGCCAGCGACGTTCCTGACCGCGAGTCAGTCTGCCATCATCGACGTTGTTTCGATGAAGCGTTGATGCCAGGATACGCCTCGCCGGGCAGCGAAGGCGATTGCCGCCCGTGGGATCGACCAGTCGAATTCGGAGAAGACCATATGGGTTCGTTGCCCGGATCATCGACGGTCGCGTCAACACTGGAACGATGCGAGAAATCGGTCGCCGGGGTGCCCGGGGCATGGCAGCCAAGGCTATCGCAGTTCCCTTGAACATCACCCGTTCTATCTTTCGCTGAAATTGTCGCAGAGAAATCCCATCAGGGCATCCACGTCCGGGTTGGCGATGCTGTAATAGATGGTGGTGCCTTCCCTGCGGTTCCGCACCAGGCCGCCTTCGCGCATCTTGCCCAGATGCTGGGAGACGCTGGATTGGGAGAGGCCGCACGATTCCACCAGCGCGCCAACCGGCGCCTCGCCCTCGCGCAGACGGCACAACAGCAGCAACCTTTGCTCATTGGCCACCAGCTTGAGCAAGCCGGCGACTTCTGTCGCACGCTCGCAAAGCATTTCGGCGGCAGCGCCAGTCGAGGCCATCATCGTGACGCGCTTTTCCCGTCATCCCGCAGCACGACATAGATCGCCGGAATGACGAGAACGGTGAGCAGGGTTGAAGAAGCAAGGCCGAAAAGCAGTGAGATTGCAAGACCCTGAAAGATCGGATCGGTCAGGATGACGGCCGCGCCGATCATCGCCGCCGCGGCCGTCAGCACGATCGGCTTGAACCGGATGGTGCCGGCCTCGATCAGCACATCGCGCAGCGGCTTGCCCGGTGTCGAGGTGCGGCGGATGAAATCGACGAGCAGGATCGAGTTGCGCACGATGATGCCGGCGAGCGCGATGAAGCCGATCATCGAGGTGGCCGTGAACGGGGCCGAGAACAGCATGTGCCCGATGACGATGCCGACCAGCGTCAGCGGGACCGGAGTCAGGATCACCAGCGGCAGCTTGAAGTTGCGGAATTGCGCCACGACCAGGATGTAGATGCCGAGCAGCGCGACCATGAACGCTGCCCCCATGTCGCGGAAGGTGACCCAGGTGATCTCCCACTCGCCATCCCACAGCAGCGAGGTGACGGACTCATCGGTGGGCTGGCCGTTGAGGCGGATGATCGGCTTGGCCAGGCCCCTGGATGCCCAGTCATGGCGGTCGACCGCCCTGTCGACCGCCAGCATGCCATAGATAGGCGCTTCATATTCGCCAGCGAGCTCGGCCGTGACCATGTCGGCGAAGCGGCCGTCGCGGCGGAAGATCGCGGGGCTGCCTTGTTCGTTGCGCGCGTCCACGACCGCGCCCAGTTCGATCAATTGGCCGCCTGGCGTTGCCGCAACCGGCGTGCTGGCCAGCGTCTGCGACCATCCCCGTGCCGATTGCGGCAGGGCGATGGTGATCGGCAATGGCGTGCGGCCCTGGCCGCGCGGCGCATAGCCGACCGTCTGACTGCCCAACAGCGCGCTGATGCTGTCGGCGACCTGACGTTCCGAAAGCCCGTAATAATCGATGCGGTCGCGCTGCGGGATCAGGCGCAATTTGGGCCGAGGCTGGCCGAAGCTGTCGTCGACATCGACGATATAGGGGACCGAACGAAAGATCTTTTCCAGCTCGGTGGCGGTGCGCTGCCGGGTCTGCGCATCTGGACCGTAGACCTCGGCCAGCAGGGTCGCGAGCACGGGCGGCCCCGGCGGTGTCTCGACGACCTTGATCGAGGCCCCCTTGGGCAGTTTCAGCACCTTGAGCTGTTCGCGCAGGGCAAGGGCGATCTGGTGGCTCGAACGGTCGCGCTCGCCCTTGGGCAACAAGGCGACCATCACGTCGCCCATCTCCGGCTTGTTGCGCAGGAAATAGTGGCGAACGAGGCCATTGAAGTTGAACGGCGCGGACGTGCCGACGTAGGCTTCCATCGCGGTCGCCTCGGGTAGACTGCGCGCCACGGTCGCCACATCCTCAAGCGTCCGGCCGGTGGCCTCCAGGCTGGTGCCTTCGGGCATGTCGACCACCACCTGCAGCTCCGACTTGTTGTCGAAGGGTAGCAGCTTCACCGTCACGGCCTTGAAATAAAACATCGAGCAGGCGAGCAGCGTGGCGATGCCGACTGCGATCAGGAAATTGCGCGCCGACGTACGGCTGTCGATGATGCGGTGCGCGACGCGGGCATAGAGCCGGCCGAGCCTGCCGCCGCTTTCGTCATGTGGGTGGCCGGCATGCGCCGTTCCGTCCGCCAGTGCCTTGCGCGCGAAGCGAACCATCAGCCAGGGCGCGATCACGACCGCGACGAAGAAGGAAAAGACCATCGCTGCCGAGGCGTTGACCGGAATGGGCGCCATGTAGGGACCCATGAGGCCGGAGACGAACAGCATCGGCAGCAAGGCGGCAACCACGGTGAGGGTTGCCACCACGGTCGGGTTGCCGACCTCGGCCACGGCCTCGATCGCGGCCTGCGTTCGGGTTCGATCGTCCGGCATCGCCCAGTGGCGCGCGATATTCTCGATCATGACGATGGCGTCGTCGACCAGGATGCCGATCGAGAAGATCAGCGCGAACAGGCTGACCCGGTTGATCGTGTAGCCCATGAGGTTCGAGGCGAACATGGTGAGCAGGATCGTCGTAGGGATGACGACTGCGGTCACGCCAGCCTCGCGCCAGCCAATGGCAAAGCCGATCAGGACGACGATCGAGACGGTCGCGAGCGCCAGATGGAATAGCAGCTCATTGGCCTTCTCGTTCGCCGTCGCGCCATAGTTGCGCGTGACCGCGACATCGATCCCGTCAGGGATAAGCTTGCCCTTGAGGCTTTCGATCCTGGACAGCACGGCGTCGGAGACGACAACCGCATTGGCGCCCGACCGCTTGGCGATGGCGATGCTGACGGCGGGCGCGCTCGACCATTGGTTGCCCGCCCGCGCCCAGCGCCACGCGCGGGACTGATCCTCACGTGGTCCCTGGCTGACGGCGGCAACGTCGCGCAGGTAGACCGGTGCGCCGCGTGCCGAACGGACGGTGAGCATGCCCACTTCCTGTGCCGAGGACAAAGTGCGGCCGGCCGTAACGGAGACCGCTTGGCCGCCCTCCCGAATGCTGCCTGCCGGAAAACTGCGATTGGCCTGGCCGGCCGCCTCGATGACGCTGCCGAGCGGCACGCCATATTGGTTGAGCTTGGCCGGGTCGGGCGCGATCCGGATCTCGTCGGGGCGGCCGCCGGTCAGGAAGGTCAGGCCGACATTGTCGACCTTGGCGATCTCGGTGCGCAGCTTGGTGGCAAGATCGTAGAGCGCCTGATCGCTCCATCGTCCAGCGGCGCCGGGCTTGGGCGTGAGCGTCAGCACGATCGCGGGCACGTCGTTGATTCCGCGTACGGTGACCTTGGGATCGGGGATTCCAACCGGAATCCGGTCCCAATTGGCGCGCAGCTTCTCGTCGATGCGGGTCGCGGCAGCCTCGGGATTCGATCCCACCACGAAGCGCGCGGTCACCATCACGCCGTCATCTTCGGCCTGGGTATAGACATGTTCGACGCCATCGACGCTCTTGACGATGGTCTCGAGCGGAATCCCGACCAACTCGACGGCGTCGGCAGCGGCGAGACCGGGCGCCATCACCTGGATGTCGACCATCGGGACGCTGATCTGCGGCTCCTCCTCGCGGGGAATCGAGAAGAGCGCGAGAAGCCCGACCGCGATTGCCGCCATCAGGAACAGCGGCGTCAGCGGAGACATGATGGTCGCGCGGGTCAGCCGCCCGGAGATGCCGAGGTTCATTTGCGCGAGCCCGCCCGGAAGAGCGTGTCGCCTGCGGCGACACCGCTCAATATCTCGATCTTGTCGGGGTCGGCGGTGGGTGCCACCTGGACGGGCACGGCGCTTACGCGGCGGTCGGCCGTCACCACGTCGACCTGGTCGATACCGTAGCGGGTCGAGACGAAGCGTCGCGGCACGACCAGGGCACGGCGCCGGCCCACCTCGATCGAGACGCCGACGCGGCGTCCCACGAACTGCGTCGAAAGGCCGGGCGCGGTCGCGTCGACACGCACCCGGCCCCCGGTGACGGCGGGATAAACCTGCGTCACTCGGCCCTGACGCGACCCGTCGGGCAGATCGCCTTCAGCCACCAATATCTGCGCGCCGTTACGCACTTGTCCGGCAAGCGATTCCGGTAGTTCGAGCCGCAGCAGGGGAGGGCCGGCAGTGATCGTCGCCACCGACATGCCCGCCGTGACGACCGATCCGGCCGGAATGTCCGCACGCAGCACCCGGCCGCTGGCTGGTGCGAGGATCGCACCTTGACCGGCGACGCTGGCGCTTGCGCCTTGCTGTGCGCGTGCCGCCGCAACCTGCGCATCCGCCGCGCGCGACATGGCGACGGCCTGGTCGAGGCGCGCCCTGGCATAGACCTTGTTGTTATAGAGATCCTGGATGCGGGCGAGGTCGCTGCGCGCGCGCGCAGCCTCTGCCTGTGCGGCTGCGACCTGGGCACCATAAACGCTGGTCTCGTAGCCGAGACGTGCATCGACGACCGTGCCGATGCGCTGGCCCTTTTTGACCGTATCGCCTTCGCGGACCGAAAGGCTGACAAGCGTGCCCGGTATCCGCGCGAGCGCTTCGGCGGAATCGCGCGTCGTAATCTCTGCGCCGACCGCCTTCATGTCGGCGATGTCGCTTGCTGCGAGCTTCAGCGACTCGCCGGCGGGGAGGGTCGCGGAGGCCCGTTCGGCCGCTTCCTTGCCGCTGCAGGATGACAAGGCGAGCGATGCGCTCGCAAGCCAGGCCCATTTTGTGCTGCTGCGCATCCCCAACCCTTTCGCTCCTATTTGCCGCTGACGATTGGCAGGCCCGCTTCCTTCCATGCGCCGATGCCGCCCCCCAGATGCGTATCGATCGGCGCTTGCGCCTGAGCACAACGGTCCAGCGCCATGCCGGAGCGCTTACCGCCCGCGCATTGAAGCACGACCGTGCGCCCCGCTGCATCCGGGACATTACGTGGTGAAAAGGTCGACAAAGGCATGTTCACTGCGCCGGCGATGTGGCCCGCCGCGAATTCGTCCGGCTCGCGCACGTCGATCAGCAGCGCGGAACCGTCCGCGAGCATGCCCTTGAGCTCCAAGGGTCGAAGTTCGCGATGGGACTTGGCCTTTCCGAAACCAAACATGAGATGTTCCTTTAATTTCCTTATTGCATATATCATGTAATCGTCATATTCCGTCAAGCCAGTTTTTGAGAAGTGCGAGAGGGCGTCATGGACAAGCCGAAAATCGTGGTGCTGGGTGCCGGGCTGGGCGGAACTATCGCCGCCTATGAAATCAACGCCGCCGTGAAGGGGCGAGCCGAAGTGATGATGGTCTCCGATTCGGAGACCTATTCCTTCGTGCCTTCCAATCCCTGGGTCGCGATCCGGTGGCGTGAGCCCGAGGCCATTCAGGTGCATCTGCCGCCGATCTTCGCGAAGAAGAAGATCGGCTTCACGGCCTCGGGTGCAAAGCGCCTCCACGCTTCGGAAAAGCGGCTGGAACTCAATGACGGTACGTCGTTAAATTACGATTATCTTGTAATTGCTACAGGGCCAGATTTGGCATTCGACGAAATTGAAGGGCTGGGGCCGCATGGCGGGCACACCGTTTCGATCTGCCAGACCCCCCATGCCTCCGCTGCGGCAGAGGCGTTCGATCGCTTCGTCGAAAATCCGGGGCCGATCGTGGTCGGGGCCGTTCAGGGCGCCTCCTGCTACGGCCCCGCCTACGAGTTCGCCCTGATCCTCGACACCGAGCTGCGTCGCCGCAAGATCCGCGACAAGGTGCCGATGACCTTCGTGACCGCGGAGCCCTATATCGGCCATCTCGGTCTCGATGGGGTCGGCGACACCAAGTCCCTGCTCGAAAGCGTCATGCGCGAGCGGCACATCAAATGGATCACCAATGCGCGCGTCGCCAAGGTCGACGCCGGCATGATGCATGTCGAGGAAATCGCCGAGGGCGGCGCGGTCGCCAAGACCCACGATCTGCCGTTTGCTTTCTCGATGATGCTCCCCGCATTCCGGGGTGTTCCCGCCGTTCGCGACATTGCCGGGCTCACCAATCCGCGTGGGTTCATCCTGGTCGACAAGCACCAGCGCAATCCAGCCTTCCCCGAAATCTTCGCGCTCGGCGTCTGCGTCGCCATCCCGCCCACCGGTCCGACGCCGGTGCCGGTCGGCGTGCCCAAGACCGGATTCATGATCGAAAGCATGGTCACCGCGATTGCCGCGAACCTCGACATGATCCTGGATGGCAAGGAGCCGACCGCGGAGGCGACCTGGAACGCCGTCTGCCTGGCCGATTTCGGCGATGGTGGCGTCGCCTTCGTCGCGCAGCCGCAGATCCCGCCGCGCAACGTCAACTGGGCGGCGAGCGGCAAGTGGGTCCATCTCGCCAAGATCGGCTTCGAGAAATATTTCCTGCGCAAAGTGCGCAAGGGCGAGAGCGAGCCTTTCTACGAGAAGCTCGCTCTCCACGTCATGGGCATCCGCAAGCTGCGGATGTGACCCCACTGTCGACCAGGAAAGGAATGCGACAATGACTCTCGATCGCGCCGTCATGATCTTCGCCGGATGTGTCGTCCTCCTGGGCGTCGTCCTGTCTCTCACGATCCATCCCTGGTGGATCGCGCTCACGGTTTTTGCGGGCCTCAACATGATCCAGGCCGGCTTCACCGGCTTCTGCCCCGCCGCGATCGTCTTCAAGGCAATGGGCGTCCGCCCGGGGACTGCCTTCAAATGAACCGATCCCGCCGGCTCGTTTGCCTGTCGGTGGGGCTTGCCGCTTCGCTGGCGGCGAGCACGGCCAACGCTACGACGCTTGAGGAAGCGATTGCGGCGGCGATGCGTCATGCGCCCGAGATTGCCGTCGCGGACGCGGAGACCGATGCGGCCAAGGCACGCCTCGAGCAGGCGCGGTCGGGCCGGCTTCCGACCGCCACGCTGAGCGGGACGATCGGCTATGGCCGGCTCGATCCCCAGAACTTCTTTGGTCTGCGCGCCGCCGATGTGACCCCGCGCGCCGCGCAGGTGACGGTCGAGCAGCCGCTTTTCACCGGCGGCCGGGTCGGCGCCGGCATTGATCGCGCGCGCGCGGGAATTGCAGGCGCAGAGGCGGGGCAGAGCGGCGCACGCGCGCAACTCGCTATGGCCGTGACACAGGCCTATGGCGACGTGCTGACAGCGGCGCGCATGCTGACCCTCTACGAACGGCTGCTCACCGAAACCACTGAGATCGAGCGCCAGGCACGGTTGCGCTATCGGGCAGGGGAGAGCCCGAGCACCGATGTCGCGCAGGCCGGCGCGCGTCTGGCTGAGGCTCGCGCGGGGCTGGCTCGAGCGGAGGGCATGCAGGTCTCGGCTCGCGCCCATTTCGCCAACCTGACCGGATTTGAACCCATCGATCTCCAGCGCTTGCCCGCAAATCCGCCCCTGCCGGGAACACTCGACGAGGCTATGGATGAGGCGATGCGCAGCAACCCCCTGGTGGCCCAGGCCCGGGCTGGCTTGCGCGCAGCGCAGGCAGCAGCACGCGGCGCGCGCGCCGAACGATTGCCTACTCTCGGCGCCTTTGCCGAAGCCGGCACGGTGCGGGACCAGTTTTTCCCCGACTATCGCGCGGACAGCGCGACCGTAGGCATCCGGGCTCGCTGGGAATTTTTCAGCGGTGGCCGCGTGTCGGGCAAGGTTTCGGAAGCGAGCAGCGAGGTCCGCGCCGCCGATGCGCGGATGCGCGCCGCCAACATGCAGATCGGGGAAAAGGTCATTTCCGCCTTCCAGGACGTGCGCACCGCGCAACTCGTCGAGCAGGCCGCGAGCGACCAGGCCGCCTCCGCAGCGCAGGCGCTCGAAAGCGTCCGCCATGAGGTGCGGGTCGGCATGAAGCCCCAGATCGACCTGCTCGATGCCGAGCGCGAGGCGATCGCCGCCGAGGCGGGATCCATTCGCGCCGGCACCGACCGCATCGTGGCTGCCTATCGGCTCGCGGCCCTGCTCGGCCGCCCCTGAACGACAAGGAGAAGCATGATGCACAAGGACTGGCCAGCCATAGCCGCCGAACTGACCGGCGCGATCAAGGAAGTGAGGCTCGGCAGCCCGGAGGTGATGAAAGCCTTCTCGGCGATGGCGCGCGCCGCCACACAGGCGGGCGTGCTCGATACCAAGACGAAGGAGCTGATTGCGCTCGCCATCTCGGTTGCGATCTGTTGCGACGGTTGCGTCGCCTTCCATTCGCAGGCTGCGGTCAAGCGGGGCGCGACCCGCGACGAAATCCTGGAGACGATGGGAATGGCGCTCTACATGGGAGCGGGACCAAGCCTGATGTATGCGGCGCAAGCGGTGGAAGCGTTCGACCAGTTCACCGCCGAAGCTGGTGGCGAAGCGCCGACGCAATGATCGCGCTCGCCGGACTTGGAGGAGAGGGCAAGATGACAGACGCACAAAATCCCGGCGGTGAAGATTGGGCTGGAGAGATGGGCGATCGCTGGCTGGCGCAGGTCGACCGCTTCGAACAAATGCTTCGGCCGCTTGGGCTTGCCCTGCTCGACCATGCCAAGCTGCAGGCGGGGGAAAATATCCTGGACGTCGGTTGTGGCGGCGGTTGGACCTCTCGTGAAGCGGCGCTTCGAGTAGGGGCCGGCGGCCGTGTATGCGGCGTCGATATTTCCGCAGCACTGGTGAAGGAAGCGGCGCGGCGCGCCACCGATGCCGGATTACGCAATGTGTGGTTCGAGGCCGGCGATGCCGCCGAACTCGAGCCGGAAGGCACACCGTTCGACCAACTCATGTCGCGCCTTGGCATCATGTTCTTTGCTGATCCGGCAGCGGCCTTTGCGAATCTGCACAGCCTGATGGCCAAGGGCGGTTCCGCCGACATGGCGGTCTGGGCGCCGCCGCAGGACAATGTCTGGATCGGTGGCGTGCTCGGAATCGTTGCGGCGCATATTCCCATGCCTCCGCCAGACCCGCTGGCACCCGGCCCTTTTTCCCTGGCGGACCCGAAGCGCTTCGCGGCCTTGCTCGAACAGGCAGGCTTTCGTGAAATCACATTCACTCCGTGGGTAGGGTCGGTGATGGTCGGTGGCGACCAGAGCAGTGCCGAGACGGCTGTGGACTTCCTGCTGGGGACATTCCCCTTCGCGGACGACAAGGAGTCGATTCCGCCTGAAACGCTCCGTGCGATCCGGGAGGAACTGATCGCCCTTTACAAGCCGTTTGAGACCCCTGCTGGGATCGCTGCCCAGGGCAAGGCCTGGCTGGTCACGGCAATTGCATGAGCAACATCGCCGACGCTGGCTGGATCGTTGAACGGCATCGCATCGTCTCTCGGTAAACGGGTGAGAAGATAGCGGTGCCCGCGGCGCGAAGCATGCCGTCGGCATCCGGGGCTGGCATCCACCCGCGCCGCCAACCTGCAGGAGAAACCGAAAGTGATTGCCTCATGACTGATCTCCACATCGCCACGGCGGCCCAGATCATCGAGCGCGCGCACGGATCGGGGCCGCCGTGGAAGCCTTTTTCGACGAGGACACGTTCCCGGCGACCCGCAAGGCCGCAATCATCGATAAAAGGCGGGCTTGAAGTGGCGGCGGCGTGGTGATTCGGTCCTTGCGGGTGGCGGAGACGAGCCGATGATGGGTGAGCGGACGGTGGCGCAGGCGGCGCTCAGTTCCGGCCGGCTTCCTCTGGCTGGCCGACATCGAATAGAATTCCTCTGCTAAACGCCCTCGGAAATTTGCGGTGGCTGGTCGTTGTGGGTGGGGCGGCCATGGGCGAGCCCTTGGAGTGCGGTGACGCCGATCGGGGGCATCGCCTGCCACGGCACGAAGAAGAGTCGCTTCGCCATTGCTCCACGTATGCGGTCGATCTGTTTTCGCTCCCCCTCGAGCCGCTCGCGCAGCAGTGCGTCGTTCGAGCCGGCCGCCAGCAGGCTCTTGTTGATGATCCAGGCATAGGGTTCGATCTGCGCGCGCCGCAGATCGTCCTGCAGCGCGCTGGCCTGCGACACCGGCGTGGTTTCGGCAAGGGTGACCAGCAGGATCCGCGTATAGCCAGGGTCCTGGAGACGCATCAGCGGTGTGGTGATGCGGCCGGCAGGAGCGTATAAACCCGATTGGCGCGTCATCTGTCGGTGATAGGCGCCGGTCGCGTCCATCAGCAGCAGACTGTGTCCGGTGGGTGCCGTGTCCAGCACGACGAACGCGCTGCGCGCCTCGGAGACGATGTGCGAAAACGCGTGGAATACGGCGACCTCCTCCGTGCAGGGCGAGGCCAGATCCTCGCGCAGCAGCGCTTTCCCCTGAGCATCGAGCGTGCTGCCGCGCTGATCCATGATCTTGGCGATGTATCGTTCGGTTTCGGCCTTGGGATCGATGCGGTCTACAAGGAGGCCCGGGACATTCCCGGCCATCGTCATCTTCAGGTGAGCGGCGGGATCGGTGGTACTGAGATGAACGTCGTGGCCACGTTCGACTAACCCGAGCGCGATTGCGGCGGCAATGGTGGTCTTGCCCACGCCGCCCTTTCCCATGACCATGATCAGTCCTTTGCCATCCGCCGCGAGCAGATCGATAAGGCGATCTAGGCCGGGCAGATCGTCGGCCCAGATCGCCGCAACAGCTGGTCCGGCATAACTCGCGGACGATCGGCCAGACCGCAGCAGCGAGCGCAGCGCATCCAGGCCCATCATCTCGAAGGGGCGTAGTGGGATATCGTCGCGCGGCAGCGCTCTTAGCGCCGCCGGCATTTCGGCCAGCGCCTGTTGTCCCTGCGCTTCCAATGATGTGGCGGTTGGATCTGTCGGGTCGCTGGCGTGGAATATGCCGTTCACCACCAGGTGCTGATTGCCCAGTCCAAGCGCGCGCAATTCGCTCGAGGTCCGGTCCGCCTCGGCAATCGCCCCGCGTTCCGGCCGAGTCACGAGGATGACGGTTGTGAACGCCGGATCGCACAGAGCCGCCATTGCCAATCGGAAGCGCTGCTCCTGTGTCTTAAGTCCCGAATGTGGCCCCAAGCACGACGCACCCTGGTCGTTGTCCGCCAGGAAACCGCTCCATGCCTTGGGCAGGCTGAGCAGTCTCAGGGTATGCCCTGTCGGCGCGGTGTCGAAGACGATGTGGTCATAGACGCCATCTCGGTCGGCGAGGTGTCCGACAAATTCGTCGAACGCAGCGATCTCGGTGGTGCACGCTCCCGAAAGTTGTTCGCGAACGGTGTCGGTTTCCTGCGCGCTTGCCTTGGTGTCCATCTGCGCCAGTACCCGCGCGCGATAAGCCTCCGCTGCGGCGGTTGGATCGATATTCAGGACATCCAGACGGGTAGCGTTAGGCACCGCGACCGGGTGGTTCGATAGAGGTACGTCCAGTATCTCGTCGAGATTGGATGCCGGATCGGTGCTGACCAGCAGGACCGACTTGCCGCGCTCGGCAAGCGACAGGGCGGCCGCGCAGGCGACGGAGGTCTTGCCTACGCCTCCCTTGCCCGTGAAGAACAGAAAGCGGGTGGGCCTGACCATGAATCGTGGCAGGTCATCCGCAAAAGTGTCATTCATCGCCTGACCCCAGTCTTTCATCACATCCAGAATGGCTTGTACCCGTCACCACGGTGCGGCTGCCGAGCCATGGCGCGCTCCGAAGTGCCCAACCGTTCCTATTCGATCGTTTACGATCGCGCCGTCACGTCGGAGATACGTAGTCTCACGGTGCCTTGGGCTCGACACTTGTAATCATCCTAACGATCGTTATTGTTTAGGTGGCGAGCGGGTCGGCGAAACGCGCAGCGGGGAGATCGAGGTGGATCTGGAAGGCGAAGTGGCAGCGCTGCGCCGCGAAGTCGCGGACCTGCGCGTGCAGGCACAGGCAGCAAGCGACTATATCGCGCTCAGCAACCTGCAGCGCATCTACGGCTATTATGTCGACAAGGGGCTGTGGGACGAGGCGGCGGATCTCTTCGCGGCGGACGGCACGCTCGAGATCGCCGGGCGCGGCGTCTACACGGGGCGAGAGCGTGTGCGCGCCTACCTGCATCAGCTGCCCGCTTATGGTGACGGCGTGCTCTATAACCACATGCAGCTGCAGCCGGTGATCCATGTCGATGGTGACCGCGCGAAGGCACGTTGGCGCGCGTTCATCCAGCTGGGTTTCGTCGGTGCGGAAGCACGCTGGGGCGAGGCGATCTACGAGAACGAATATCGCCGCAACGACGACGGCATCTGGCAGATCGCGATGCTGCACGCCTTCGTCACCTATTACACCGATTTCGATCAGGGCTGGAACAAAGGGGGCGTGAAGCTGCTGCGTTCGACCGACGGCATCGAGCCGGACGAGCCGGCCTCCGTGCATTACGAAGCGTTCCCGTCAGCCTTCATTCCGCCCTTCCATTATCCGAATCCTGTTTCCGGGAAGACACGATGACAGCAATGGCCAATGCCCGACCGGCGCTCGCGTCGCGCGACGATCTTTACGCAGCCCTCGACATGTTCATGGCGGGCTTGCTCGCCCAGGATCCGAGCAGCGTGCGGTGGGCGAAGCGGGTGCGCTTCACGGAGAACAACGTCGCGCTGATGATCGGCGACGGCCTGTGGCAGACGATCACGGCGTGCGGCCCCTATGATCTGCGCTTCGCCGATCCCCTGACCGGGCAGGTCGGGCTGTTCACGACGGTGCAGGAGACCCACGAGGAATCCGCCTGCATGATCCGCCTTGGCATCGAAGAAGGCGCGATCGCCGAAATCGAGATCATCGTCGTGCGCCAGTCCGATTCCGGCCTCAAATTCCCGGATCCGAAGTTCGAGCGCAAGCCGATGCTCGAGGAAATCGTGCCCGCCGCCGAGCGGCTGTCGCGCGAGCGGATGGTGGCCTTGTCGAACGGCTATTTCAGCACGCTGGAGCGAAACGACGGCACGATCCTCACCCGTTTCCACCCCGATTGCAACCGGGTGGAAAACGGCGTGCAGACCACCAACAATGCGGGTTTTCACCTGGTCGAAGTGGCGCGCCTGCCCTGCGAGGAGCAGTTCCGGCTCGGCAATTATCGCTATGACGATCGCCTGCGCGGCCGGCGCT
The DNA here is from genome assembly GCF_044905095.1 of Sphingomonas sp. MMS24-J13. Lineage (NCBI taxonomy): Bacteria > Pseudomonadati > Pseudomonadota > Alphaproteobacteria > Sphingomonadales > Sphingomonadaceae > Sphingomonas > Sphingomonas sp. MMS24-J13. Next base: position 3,245,290 of record NZ_CP173258.1, on the reverse strand, counting down.
ATCCGCTCGTCGACGAGGAGCGCGGGCTCGTGCTGGCCTATGCCTTCATCGATCATTGCGGCAAGCTCGGCGAATATCAGCTGACCGATGGCTCCAGGGTGAGTTCCCCGATCCGCCGCCCGCACTCCTTCTATCTGGCGGAGCTGTTCAAGCTGCGGGACGGAGCTATCGAGCAGATCGAGGCGAACTTCATCGGCGTGCCCTACCATATGCCGTCGCCCTGGGATGCCTGGGCCTGATCATCGCAAGGGAAACCGTGATGCATAAGCTCGTCGTATTCAATAAGCTGCCTCGTGATCCGTTGCATCTTCGCGAGCATTACGAGAGCGTGCATGTTCCCCTGCCGTCGAAGATGCCGGCCATTGTGGTCGACGCAGAATGACGGCCCCGCGGGCGCAGCCGGTCATGACCGCAGCGCGAGCCCCGCGCAGCAGCGGCGACTGCGCGACGCTCGACGAAGCGATCGACACGCGCCCGATCGGGCGCACACGCCTGGTAAGCTTCATCCTGTGCGGCCTCGTCATGCTGGTCGACGGCTACGATCTTGCGGCCATGCCCTTGGCCGTTCCCCACGTGGTCCGCGACTGGGGGGCGAGCCGAGCAGCTTCAGCATCGCGCTTTCGGCCGTTCTCGCAGGATTGGGGCTCGGCGCGATCCTGCTCGCACCGCTGGGCGATCGCTTCGGCCGACGGCCACTACTCACGATCACCGTGCTGCTGATCGCGGTCGCGACGATCGGAACGGCGAGTGCAGGGTCGGCGACGGGCTTCGCGGTGTGGCGGCTCCTGACCGGCACCTTTCTGGGCGCCTGCCTTCCCAATGCGACCGCGCTGGTGGCCGAGCTCGCACCCAGGCGGCGGCGTGTGGGTCTGCTGACCGTCGTCTCGTGCGGGGTTTCGGCCGGCGGTGTGGCGGCCGGTTTCGTGGTTCCGCCGCTCGCCGCCGGCGGCTGGCCGATGATCTTCATCGTTCCCGGTTGCCTGACGGCGCTGCTCGCCCTCGCCTTGTTCCTGCTGCTGCCTGAATCGCCCAAGCTGCTGCTGGCCTCGGGCAGGCGCGACGCACTGTCGGCACTGAGCCTCCGATTGGGGCTGGGGAGTGCCGCACGCTGGCAGGCTCCTGCGGCAGCGCCGGCAAAACCGTCGATGCTGGCCCCACTCGCCCGCGACTATCGCTTCGCCACCTTCGTCTTCGTCGGCATCTATACGCTGAACGCAACCTCGCTCTACATGCTGGTCAGCTGGCTGCCGACAGTCCTGCCGCGGGCAGGCTTCGCCGTCGATCAGGCGGCACGGCTGACCTCGCTGGTGCAGGCCGGCGGGCTCGTGACCGGGCTGCTGCTCTCGTCCTTTCTCGATCGTGGCAGGACGACGCTGACCCTCGTGTGCGCCTATCTGGCCGTCGCGGCGGCGCTGCTCGCGTTCGGCGTGATTCCGAAGACGCTGATCGGATGGGGTTTCCTCCTGCTGGTCGCCGGCGGCGGCGTGTCGGGCGTCCACTTGGCGATGATGGCGGTCGGGACGAGCTTCTATCCGCCGCAGATCCTGTCTTCCGCGATCGGCTTTGCGGTTGCCGTGGCGCGGGTCGGCGCGATCGCCGGGCCGCTGCTGGGCGGATTGCTGATCAAGAGCGACGTCGCGCCGGCCACGTTCCTGGCCACCGTCGTCGTGCCGGTGCTCGCCTGCGCCGCCGGCGTCCTGCTCGTGCCCTATGTCCGCCGGCCCGCGGACGGACGCACGCCGCCGCCCTTGCGGCACCCTGCAGAGGCATGACGCGGTTGCAGGCCCAGGTCGTGCTTGGTGGCAGCATAAGATTGTATCGCAGCGAGGAGCGGCATGGCCGACGAATTTGATCTCATCGTGGTCGGCGGCGGCTCCGCCGGCTGTGCCATGGCCGGCCGGTTGGCCGAGGGCGGCATCCATCGCGTCCTACTGGTGGAGGCGGGCGCCACCGACCGCCACTACCGCTCGCGCATCCCGGCGCTCACCAGTGCCGTCGTCCAGCACCCCGATTTCGACTGGTGCTACACGACCGAACCCGATGAATCATTGGGCGGCCGATCGGACGTATGGCCGGCGGGCAAGCGGCTGGGCGGCGGCAGCGCCATCAACGGCATGATGTTCATTCGCGGCCATGCCTGGGACTACGATCATTGGGCCGAGCTGGGGGCGGACGGCTGGGATCATGCGTCGGTGCTTCCCTACTTCCGGCGCATGGAAGACAATGAGCGCGGGTCCGACGCGTGGCGCGGCACCGGCGGACCGCTATCCGTGTCCGAAGGGCGCGCGCGCTATCCGATCACCGATGCCTGGATCGATGCCGCCGTGTCGGCCGGCATCGAGCGGTCCCCCGATCTGAACGGCCGCTCCGCCGAGGGCGTCGATTATGTCCAGACTTCGCAGCGGGCCGGCCTGCGCTGGTCCTCGGCCGCAGCCTATATCCACAATTCGCCGCACCGGCAGCGGCTCGAAGTTGCCCTCGAAGCGCAGGTCCTGAAGATCCTCGTCGAAGACGGCCGTGCGACCGGCGTCGTCTTCAGCCAGAATGGCCAGCAACGGACCGTCCGTGCCACAGGCGGCGTCGTGCTGTGCGCGGGCGCGATGAACAGCCCCCGCATGCTGATGCTGTCGGGGATCGGCCCGGCCGCGCATCTGGCCGAAGTCGGCATCCCGCTGGTCCACGATCTGCCGGGCGTCGGACGCAACCTGCAGGATCATGTCGGCACCCATTTGGTCAACGAGGTCGATGCCGCGACGCTCAATGCCGACGTCAAGGGCTTGCGCGGCGCGATACAGGTTGCGCGCTTCGCGCTCAGCCGCCGCGGCATTCTCACCACCTCGATCGCGCATGCCCATGCGTTCGTGCGCAGCGACCCGCACTATCCCGCGCCGAACCTCCAGATCGCCTTCGCCGCCTTTGCCTTCGATCTCGATGCGCAGGGCCGGCTGGTCTTGCGCGACAAGCCGTCGGTGTCGACGCTGATCGGTCTCATGCGGACCTCGCATCGCGGTTCGATCACGTTGCGCTCGGCCGACCCGCTCGCGCCGCCGGTGATCCGTCACAGGTTGCTGGGCAGCGACGAGGATATCGACCAGATCGTCGCCGGCATCGGCATCGCCCGCAAGATCATGGCCCAGCCGCAGATCGCGCGCTACGTCACCGGCGAAGTGCGGCCCGGCGCCGTATTGCAGGATGCGGCCGCGCTCCGCGACTATGTGAAGATGGCGGCGATCCCGCTCTACCACCCGGTCGGGACATGCAAGATCGGCCGCGCCGATGACGAAATGGCGGTGCTCGATCCGGATCTGCGCGTCCGCGGTATCGATCGGCTGTGGGTCGCCGATGCGTCCGTGATGCCGTCGCTTCCCGCCGGCAACACCAATGCCACCGCGATCATGATCGGCGACAAGGGCGCGGACCATGTGCTGCGCACGCTGCGCGACAACCGCATCGCGCGCAACGCCGCCTGACCAGGAAGAGGAGCAATCGAACCATGACGGACCGCGGTACTTCGGTCGAACGTGCGGCCCAGCCGGATTATATTGCCACCACCGCGCGTAATCGTACGGCGTTTCTGGAATTCGTGCGGCTTTATTATTACGGGAGGAAGATCCGCGAGGCGTTCGAACTCTACGTGTCCCCCGGCTATATGCAGCATAATCCGGCGGTGGTGGACGGTCGCGAAGCCGCGATAGCGCATCTCGAGGGGCTGCTCGCCCGCTCGACCGCGTCGATGGACGTGCGGCGCGTGATCGTCGATGGCGACTACGCCGCCGTTCATCTGGTCGGGCGCCAGGGCCCCGAGGATCCGGGGCACGCGCTGATGAACTTCTTTCGCATGGAAGACGGCATCATCGTCGAGCATTGGGATGTCGCCCAGAAGATCCCCGCACATACCGCCAGCGGGCGCGGCATGGACTGAAATCGGACGCGACGACCAACATGGCCCAGGCAGCGCGCCAAGAGGCCCTCTCGCTGGAAGGAATGAAAATGAGCCTGGAGGATGAGGTTCGAACGCTCCGCGAAAAGCTGGCGCAGGTGGAGCGCAAAGCGCAGGCCGCGGAGGATCACAACGCGATCGTCGACCTGCAGAACAGCTACGGCTTCTATGTCGACAAAAGCCAGTGGGACCAGGTTGCCGACCTCTTCGCACGCGATGCGACGCTCGAAATCAATGCGCGCGGACGCTTCTTCGGGCAGGATCGTATCCGCGACTATATGCACCATTTCGGCCCCGCGCAGGACGGCGTGCTCATGAACCACATCCAGCTCCAGCCGGTGGTGCACGTCGCGCCGGACGGGCAAACCGCGCATTGCCGCTGCCGCGCCATGATGCAGGTCGGCCGGCTGAACGGCGAAGCCTTGTGGGGCGAAGCGATCTACGAGAATGACTATGTGCGGGAGGACGGCGTCTGGAAAATCGCGACGCTCCGTGCCTACCAGACCTTCTACACGCCGTTCGACAAAGGTTGGAACAAGGAAGTTCTCCCGCTGATGACCGCGTTCGACGATTTTCCACCGGACGAGCTCACGCAAGAGTATCCGGTATTTCCCCAGCATTTCGTGCCGCCGTTTCACTACCGCAATCCGGTCAGTGGGCGCGCTTGAGTCGGTGTCGGCCGCAGCCATTTTGCATGTGGCCCCCACGGTTGACGCGAGGGGTGCCGGCTGTATCTACTGCCATGATCGGGAGGGGTGATCCCGATATCCTCCGTGAAGACCTATCCCATGAAGAGCGATACGGAAGCGACCGACGTTAGCGCGACGAGGGTCTTGCAAGAGGTGCTCAAGCTTTCGAACAAGCTGATCGCACCTTTTTCGACCTATCTTGAAAGGCAACACAAGATCAGCCTGAATGAATTTCGGCTGCTGATGCTGATCGGTCGATTTCCGGCACTGGCCAGTCACGAACTTGCCGATATGACCGGCGTCAATCCGATGAGCGTGTCCCGTGCCGTGGCCGCGCTGGTGAAGCATGGCCGGGTGGTGGTGGTCCGGGACAATGCAAATCGCCGGCGCAAGACGATCATGTTATCCGATAAGGGGCGGAAATTATACGACGTGATGCAGCCGCAGACCGAGAAGGTCGCGAATTACTTCGTATCTGCGCTGGATCCGGACGAATTGCAGCAGTTCAGCACGATGATCGGCAAGCTGACGCAGGCGCTTGAAGCAGAGGACGAGCAAGGGCGCTCGCTGTTCATGGAGCATACCCGCCCCGTCGAGACCGCGAGTCCGCGAAGCAGAGGCGCCGTCCGGAACGCCTGAATGCGTCGCGGCGCCATGCTCAAAGCAATTTGTAATAGCGAACCAGATTGCCGTCCCTCAGGCGCGCGCCAGCGCCGACGAAGGCGTGCCGTCCCAGCCAGTCATGCTTCCCAGCGGGCACGTCGAACGAGGTCAGGGTGCGGAAATAATATTCGGACGGGTCTACGCTCTCGTCGCTCAGCCCGTTGGCGATCCGGCTGAAGCGCGCCATCACCTCGGGCGATCGTCCCCAGATGAACCCGCGATTGTGCAGCATGATCGGCGTGCCGTCCGCTTCCTGAAGCAGGTAGCGGGCATCGAGCTGGACGACGCCGTCACCGCGAAAGGTCGCATAGTCGCCGCCGCTGGCGGGAAGGACCGTGCCGCTGAGCGTGGGGCCTCGGAACGCACCATCCTCCACCACCACCATGCCCTTGTCGCTGCCGCCGGCGAGATTCTTCAGGCGCGGCAACGGGCTGAAGCGCAACCGCACCTCCATCACCAGTTCGAGCGCGGGCGCATCGGGCGCCACATCCAGGCCGTCGAACAAAGACATGGGCAGTCCTCCCCTCGCGCATCGTCCGCCGCCATGGGCGTCGCAGGACATAAGCGGGCGTTCCAGGAAGGGGTCTGGCGGTTGACCCAACCCCCGCTCAATCATAACGATCGATAGGATCGACACCGATTTGCGATGTGTCAAGCATCTTGCACGCAAATTCCCGTTGAAGAATTCATAACGCTCGTTACAATCGCGATCTACAAATAGAGCCGACTCGCTGAACTGCGCCCACTTGCAGTGCGGAGGTCGAGCTTATGATCGGGAGGAAGGACGGATGAGTAGCGTCAAGAGCTAAATCGCACATTCGGCCTGATATCGATAGTCGCCAATGCGGCTCGATTGGGGATGATTCGGCGGCCCATCTTTGACGGGCCCCTTATATTGTCGTGCCATTGATTATGTAGCCGGGCATAAGATCCGGAAAGTCACCCGATGAACGGGAATTACTTGGCCTTTGACCAAGGCATATCGGCGCGCCTTCGCGAGATCCAAGGTCGCGCCTATCCAAACTTGAGAGAGGATGACGATGATAAGGGTTCAGATCACCTCCGCGCGCATGGCAGCCGGCACGGCGGCGCTCGCCGTGGCGCTGGTCACCGCTCCGGCGGATGCGCAAGCGGCCGGCGCACCGGTGACCGCACCGGGCCAGACGCAGGCGCAAGCGGGTGTCGAGGCGACGCCGCACGCGGATCAGACCGCCGACATCGTCGTCACCGCCCAGTTCCGCGGCCAGCGGCTACAGGACACGCCGCTCGCGATCACCGCCGTCAACGCCTCCACGCTCGAGGCGCGCAGCCAGACCAGCGTGGTCGATCTGGGCGGCTATTCGCCGAACGTGAATCTCACGCCCGCATCGTCGATATCGGGCAATGCGCTCGTCGCCTTCATCCGGGGCATCGGCCAGACGAGTTCGAACTTCGCCTACGAGCCCGGCGTCGGCATGTATATCGACGACGTCTATTACGGCACGACCTTCGGCGCCATGTTCGACCTGACCGATCTCGACCGGGTCGAGGTGCTGCGCGGCCCGCAGGGGACGCTCGCCGGCAAGAATTCGCTCGGCGGCGCGATCAAGCTCTTCACCAAGAAGCCCGACGGCCAAGGCGGCGGTTTCGTCGAAGCGACCTACGGGCGCTTCAACCGGCTCGACGTGCGCGCCAGCGCCGATTTCAAGATCGGGGACGGCCTCTATGCGCGCATTTCCGGCGTATCGAAGCATGACGGCGCCTATTTCACCGACCTTGATTATGGCTGCGTCAATCCGGGCAAGGGCATCGCCGCCTCGCCCAATTCCAGCCATAGCTGCAAGATCGGCAGCGAGGGCGGAACGGACGTGAAGGCCGGGCGGCTGGCGCTGCGCTACGCACCGGACGGTTCGAAGCTGGAGATCAACCTGGCGGGCGACGTTTCGATCGACAATTCCGACGCGGTCGCGACCAAGCTGATCTACGCGAACAACCCCAACGTCCGCAGCTACGATGCGAGCAATATTCAGGGCGGCATTCCATTCGACAGCCGCTTCCTGACCGCCCCGCACAGCTATACCAGCTATGCCACCTTCAGCGCGGGCGGAAACTACACCACCTCATTCGGCATCCCCAATCAGGTTTTGCCGGGCACCTTCTCGGTCGCACCCGACAGCACCGCGAGAGGCTATGGCGTATCGGGCACGATCGATTATGCCCTGACCGACGACGTGAAGCTCAAGTCGATCACCGCCTATCGCCGCGTTACCGGGCATTACGGGCTCGATCCGGACGGTTCACCGCTCGACATCCTGACCGAATATTTCTTCCTGAAGCACAGCCAGTTCACGCAGGAACTGCGCCTCACCGGCCGCATGGGTTCGCTGATCGATTATACGGTCGGCGGCTTCTATTATAAGGCCAACGACCGGATCCAGAACCGCATCTTCATCCCGACCGTGCTGTTCGATTTCCTGAGCAACGATCCCGTCTCCAACCGGAGCATCTCGGGCTTCGCCCATGCCGAGGTGCATCTGTCGGACTCGCTGAACCTGATCGGCGGTATCCGCTACACGCACGACAAGAAGGTCTACACCTTCAGCCGGCGCAACGCCGACGGATCGCCCATCTCTGGTGCGCTGTTCACGACCAACTTCGCGGCGTTCGGGCTCGACGGGCTCACGGGGACGTACGACAAGGGCCATCTCGATTACCGTATCGGCCTGAATTATCGCTGGAGCCCGGAACTGATGACCTACGCGCAGGTCTCGACCGGCTACAAGGGCGGCGGCGTCAACCCGACGCCCTACGTCAAGGATCAGGTGATACCGTTCGGGCCGGAGAAGCTGACCACATGGGAAGCCGGCTTCAAGAGCGATCTGTTCGATCGCGTGCTGCGGCTGAACGGCGCGGTATTCTACAACGTCTATCGCGACATTCAGCTCACCCTCTACACCTGCGCCTTCAGCGCCACGCCCAATCCTTGCGGCGCGCCGGCCAACGCAGGCGATGCCCACGTCAAGGGCGCCGAGTTCGAGGGTTCGCTGCATCCGGTGCAGGGGCTGACGATCGACGGATCGGTCGGCTATCTCGATTTCAAATATACGCGCGTCGAGGCCGCGACCGGCGTGGCGCTCGGCATGGTGGCGCCGTTCAACAACAAATGGCAGGCGTCGGCCGGCATCGAATATGCAGCCGACTTCGCCTCGGGTAAGCTCACCCCGCGGCTCGACTGGACCTATCAATCGAGCTTCTACTACAATGCCGTCAACGGCCCGTTGAACCGTATCGACGGCCGCAGCCTGCTCAATGCACGGCTGACGTACGAGACCGCCAATCACGACTGGAGCATCAGCGCCGCCGTGACGAACCTCACCAACAAGTTCTATTATCTCGCCAAGAACGACAATGCCGGCAATTTCGGCGTCGATACGGGCGTGGTCGCCCGCCCGCGCGAATGGGCCGTCACCGTCAAGCGCCGCTTCTGAAGTACAAAGCCCGGCCGGGCCTATGCGCGGCCGGGCGCTGCGTGACACAATCCGTCATCCGGAAGGCGACGATGCGGCTGATCCTGTTGCTTGCGACCCTGCTCCTGCCCGCAGTCGGCTTCGCGGCGCCGGTCGTCGCGGTCGAAGGCGGGCGCATCGCCGGCGATCGGACCGGCAACATCGTCGCCTTCAAGGGAATACCCTTTGCGGCGCCCCCGATCGGACCGCTGCGGTGGCGGCCACCACAGCCCGTGCAACGCTGGAAAACCCTACGCCCCGCAGTCGCTTATGCGCCCGACTGCATGCAGGCGCCGGTGCTCGGCGACGACGCGCCGATCCGCACCCGGCCGTCCGAGGATTGCCTGTATCTGAACGTGTGGACGCCCGCCGAACCGGGCAAATACCCGGTGGCGGTCTGGATCTTCGGCGGCGGCTTCGTGATCGGCGGAACGTCGCCGGCCATCTATGACGGTTCCGCCTTCGCGCGGCAGGGCGTCATCTTCGTCAGCCTCAACTATCGGCTGGGACGCTTCGGCTTCTTCGCGCACCCTGCGCTCTCGGCTGCGGCAGACGGGCCGCTCGGCAATTACGGGCTGCTCGACCAGATGGCGGCCTTGCGCTGGGTCAGGCGCAACATCGCGGCGTTCGGCGGCGATCCGGCGCGGGTGACGGTGATGGGCGAATCCGCTGGCGGCGTATCGATCCTGGAACTGATGGCATCGCCGCTCGGCAAGGGCCTTTTCGATCGCGCTTTGGTCATGTCCGGCGGCGGACGCCGCATGCTGGCGACCTGGCCGCTCCACGGCGGCGGCCCGAACGATGCCGAACGGATCGGGAGCGCCTTTGCGCGCAGCCTGGACATCGCAGGCGACGGGGCCGCGGCGCTGGAGCGTCTGCGCGCGCTCCCCGCCGAAGTGCTGACGAAGGGCATGAGCCTCTCGACCCTGACGGCGAGCGGGCCGCCCTCGTGGGTCAACGGCCCGATCGTCGACGGCACGATCGTACCGGCGACGATCGAGCGCTCTTTCGCCGCCGGCCGCGTCAACTGGGTGCCGACGATCATAGGGGCGACCAGCGCCGATGTCGGGTTTGTGACGGCACGCGACAAGCAGGATCTGTTCGGCCAGTTGGGCGCCGCGGCACCAGCGGTGCGCCAGGCCTTCGATCCGGACGGCACGCGCGATTTCGAGACGCTGAAGGGCGAGATTTCGGGCGGCTTGTGGATGATCGAGCCGTCGCGCTTCATCGCCGGGCAGATCGACAAAGCCGGGGCACCGACCTGGCTGTACCGCTTCGGCTATGTCGCGGCAGCGAAGCGCGGCGAGTGGAGCGGCGCGCCGCATGCCAGCGACATCCCCTATTTCTTCGATACGGTCGCGGCAAAATATGGTGCGCAGCTGACGCCGGCGGATCGCGCCGTGGCGCGGATCGCCAATGCCTATCTCGTTGACTTCATCAAGACGGGCGATCCTAACGGCGGCAGTCTTCCAGCCTGGCCGGCCTTTCACAGCGCCGGCTCGCAGATCGCCCTGTTCGGCGAGGCGGGGATCATGCAGAATGGGACCGATCCGTTGCGCGAAAAGCTGGATGCGCTCCAGCGTGCGCAGGAAGCGGATGCTGGCTCACGCTGAGGATAATAGCTGCCGGTGGGGAGGACGCGATGGAAGGCGGGGCTCGCAAAGGAATTCCACTGAGCCGGCGCGACGCGCTCGTCGCGCCGGTGTTGCTCGGCGCGGGCCTCGCGGCCGGCCCCGCCTCAGCCTACCCGGTCGAGAATGGCGATCGCGCCGGGCCGCGCGGCTGCTCGACGCCGCATTCTGCGATCGCGAGAACGCGCTACGGCCGAGTTCGCGGCTATGTCGCCGGCGACGTGTTGACCTTCAAGAGCATTCCCTATGGCGCCGATACGGGCGGGGAAAACCGCTGGCTGCCCGCCAAGCCACCTAGGCCCTGGACCGACGACTACCCGGCGCTGGCCTATGGCGCCAATTGCCCGCAGACCACACATGATTTCCGCGCGATCGAGCAGACGTTCCTGCAGCAATGGGACGACGGCTTCATGGGCGAGGACATGCTGAAGCTGAACGTCTGGACGCCATCGCTCGCCGGCAATCGCCCGGTCATGGTTTATTTCCACGGCGGCGGGTACAGTTTCGGCTCATCCTACGAACTGGCCTCACACGACGGCGCGCAGATGGCACGACGGCACGATGTCGTGCAGGTCTCGGTCAATCACCGCCTCAATGTGCTGGGTTTTCTCGATCTGCGCGACGTCGGCGGCGCGGCCTACGAAGGCTCGGTCAACGTCTCCATGACCGATCTCGTCGCCGCGCTGCAATGGGTGCGCGAGAATATCCATAATTTCGGGGGCAATCCCGACAATATCCTCATCTACGGTCAGTCGGGCGGCGGCGCGAAAGTGACGACCCTGCTCGGCATGCCCTCCGCAAAGGGCTCGATCCAGCGCGCCATCGTCCAGTCGGGCGGCGGCGGAAACATCCCGGATGCGGAACATTCGCGCGAGTTCGCCCGCCAGACGATCAAACTTCTCGGCATCGGCACGAAGGATCTTGGCGCGCTGCAAAAGATGGATTGGGCGACCCTGTTCGCCGGCAACCGCGCCGCCGCCGCGGTCAACGGCCCGACCGAGTTCAGCTTCCGTTCGATCGTGTCGCCCTACGCGAGACCGCTCGTCGGCTGGACCCCCACACTCGACGGCACTCTCATCGACGTCAGATCCTATTTCGACAAGGCACCGGAGGTTTCGAAAGAGGTCCCCGTCATCATCGGCAGCGTCAGCGAAGAGGGCATGACGTTTCGGAACAATCCCGATGAAACGCAGTGGCGGACCAGCCTGGTCAAGTCATTCGGCTCCGCGAAGGCGGATGCGCTGATCGCGGCGATGAAGAAGGCCCATCCGGAAAAATCGGTGCGCACCCTCTCTTACGGTGTGGACGGGCTGCACGTGCGCAATCATGTCGTGAATATGGTGGCGATGAAGGCCGCGCAGCGCGCAGCACCCGTCTATCAATATTATTTCAGCTGGCAGACCCCGCAACTCGATCGGCAGCCCGGCGCATGGCACACGGCGGATCTCGCCTTCTGCTTCGACAATACGCAGCGCTGCGAGCAGGGGACCGGCGATACGCCCGAGGCGCGCGCGTTGGCGTCGAACATGGCGGGCGCTTGGGCTGCATTCGCGCGCACCGGCAATCCCAGCCAGCCGGGCCTGCGGTGGGAGTCCAGCGATGCCGAGCGCAACCGGACAATGGTTTTCGACGATCGCTGCCGGATGGAGGACGATCCGGAAGCCGAGGCGCGCCGGCTCCTCGTCGAGCAGCCGGCCTGAACGACTTCGGCTGATCCGGCCCTGACAGTCGCTAGCGAGGCTCGCTCCCGGTGGGGTGGGGCGAAGCGGATAGAGGGGGAAGCAATCCTCGGGCACGATCCAGTCTTCGGGGAAGGCGACCAAATGGCCATCAGCGATGCACGGGCGCGCGATCCTCCCAGACATCAGCCAACGCCATGCTGCCCGGCGCAGTTTCGATCGTCAGCTCGTGATTGTGCAGCGCGCGACGACGCTCTCCTTTACTTCACGATGCCGTGCCGGCGAGGTCGGCAAGCGAGCCGGCCATCATCGCCGCCAGCGCCGCTGCCTCCTGCTCGGTCGCCGGCGGGATCGCATCCAGAATCTGCGCGAAATGCGCCTCCACGAACGGACGGAAGGCACCGTGGGTGACGACATAGGGGCGCTCTGCGACGATCGCATCGCGCACCATGGTGCCGACCGTCTCGGGCGGGATCCCGCCGGTGAAGATCGGGCCCGCCGCCAGGCGGTCTTCGATCGGCTTCAAGCCGGTCCGGGCGAAGCGCTCGGGCCGCAGCGCCGCGACTTCGTGGATGCGCGTCGCCGTCGGGCCCGGAATGAGCGTGGTGACACCGACGTTCGATCCCGCCAGGTCCGCCCGCAGCGTGTCGGAAAGCGCGATGACCGCCGCCTTGGCGGTCAGGTAGGGCACTCCGTTGGGGCCAGGGCAGATAGCGCCGATCGAAGAGGTGTTGACGATATGCGCGGGCCGCCCGTGCGCCAGCATCCTCGGCAGGAAGGTTTGAATGCCGTTCACCACGCCGCCGAGGTTCACGCCCAGGCACCAGTCCCAATCGTCGTAGCCGACCAGCCGAATGTCCCCGAGCATGCCGATCCCCGCATTGTTGCAGAGGATGTGGACAGGCCCGAACGCCTCTTCGGCGGCGTCGGCGGCACGCCCCATGCCGGCGCGGTCGGTCACGTCCAGTTCCACGAACAGGCATTTGTCGCCCGCGTCGAGCGCCTCCGCCGCCGCATCGAGATGGTCGGGGCGGACATCGGCGACGACGACCCGCATTCCCGAGTCCAGGAAGGCGCGGACCATGCCCAGCCCAATGCCGCTGGCTCCGCCGGTGACGAAGGCCGTGCTGTTCCGAAGATCTTGCATGATTGGCGGCTCCTTGCGCGGCCCATTGTGACGGGGAATGTCGGCCGGTCAGCCCAGCGCGAGCTGATGGACATAATAGCTATCCATATATTCGCGCAGTTCGACGATCCGGCCGTCGCGCACCTCGATCGCCATCACATAATTGTTGCGATAAGGGCGGCCGTCCCGGAAGCGGCCGGTCCCCTCCATTTCCAGGATCACCAGCGGACCGTTCGCTGCCTTGGCGCGCAGCTCGACCCGCGGGTCTCCCGGTTCGAACAAGGCGCGGATCGGTGTGATGAAGGCGAAGATGGCATCCGGGCCGCGGTGCACGCCTTCCCCCGGCACGCCCGTCACCATCACCTTCCATGCCGCATCGGGGTGCAGGATTTCGCGGGCACGGTCGAAGTTGCCGCCCCCCATAGCGGCGAAGAAATCGTCGACGACCTGTTCGGCGTCAGTGGCAGCGCTGGGCATCGCTCTTCCCCTTGGCGGTGGTGGCTGAACGGATCGCGGCTGCGCCGCGCGGCAGGCGGGCGCCGCGCGCATAGGCGGCGCGGCCGACGAAGAATTCTTCGAGCGGGCCGACATAGGGCGTGATGCCCGAGGCGGCGAGCCCGTCGCGCAGCATGTCCAGATCCGCCTGCAGCGGCCGGTGGATCGGTTGGCGGAGCATGCCTCCATTTCCGCCGACCAGCCACTGCTGATATTTGAACAGCAGGAACGGGTAGAGTCCGGCGCTCGACAGGCGGGCATGGACCGCCCACGATGCCGCGCGGACCGGCTCGATCGCCCAGTAGAGTTCCATCGCCTCGTCCAGCTGGTCCGCTCGGAACAGGTCGAACATGCGGACGACGCGCTGGTCGTCTGGCGTCTGCCACATGTCGTAGCCCATCGCGCCGGCCCATTGCTGGCCCAGCCGCGTGCAGAATGCCCAGGCGCTGTCGAGCGGATCCTGCACCAGCAGCCGATCGCCCACTGCCGCATAGACGTGCGCGAAATAATTCGGCGGGTTGAGGTTGCCGACCTTCACTCCGACGACGGTGTCGAGATCGGCGAGCCGCTTGAGCGTCTCGACCGAAAGCGTGCCCTTGCCGAAGCGGCTCATGTCGAACCGCGCGGCGGGATAGATGTCGATCGCGAGATCGGTCGCCTCGCTCACTGCCCGCATCGTCTCGAACATCTCCTCCTCGCTGTCCGGCCGATATTGCACCGGGCAGCCGAGCAGGACGTGGTCCCCGCCGACGGAGGCGAAATAGCGGAGCATCTCGACATCCTGCGCGAAGGTGTCGAGCAGCGTGGGCGCCGACACCAGAATCCGCCCGCGCGCCTCGTCGCAGACGATGCGCAGGAATTCGCACCGCTCCGTCATCGTCATCGCGGTCGATTCGACCGCCGCCAGGATCGAGAACATACCGTGGCGGATATAATGATCGACGTCGTGGCGGATGCCATCCTCGTCCAGACGCTCCATGTCCGGGGTGAAGGACGGCATCAGCGCTCCCTCGAGGCCGATATAGCTGGATCGGGCCCACGCCTTCGCTTCCCTGCGCGAGAATTCCATCCTGACCTCCAAGTCCAGAGATCGGGTTCATCCGCCCATCCGGCCATCGGCTGACCTATCTCGGCGGTAGGTGCCTCCCATTCTCCCGCCATTATCGCTGCGATCCAGCAGAGGATAAGCAAGGGGAGAGAATGAGATGAGCGGTTCTTCAGGCCACCGCGCCCGCAGGCACGCACTGCTCCTCGGAGCGTCGGCATCCATGGCCATCATGGCCATGCCCGCGCCTGCCCGGGCGCAGGCCCAGCCCCCCGGCCAGTCCCAGGCGGCGACCGCCGTGCAGGACCTGTCCGACATCGTCGTGACCGCACGCTTCCGCTCGGAAAGCGTGCAGAACGCTCCGGTGGCGATCACCGCGCTGTCGGGCGCGACGCTGGGCAGTCGCAACATCACCAGCGTCGAGAATCTGGGTTCTGCCGTTCCCAACGCGTTCATCGCCCCGCCGACCGGGGCGGCAGGGCCGGCACCGCTGATCAGCATGCGCGGCATCTACCAGTCCGACTTCAACTACGCGTTCGAGCCGGGCGGGGGCGTCTATATCGACGACGTCTATCATTCGACGCTCACCGGATCGGATCTCGACCTGGTCGACCTCGATCGGGTCGAAGTGCTGCGCGGCCCGCAGGGCACGTTGTTCGGCAAGAACAGCATGGGCGGCGCGATCCGGCTCTTCTCCAAGGCGCCGAGCGGCGGGAATACCGGCTATGTCGAAGGCGGCTATGGCAATTTCAGCCATTACGAACTGAAGGCCGGCTTCGACACGCCGATCCTCGCCGACAAGCTGTTCGTGCGTGTGTCGGGCGTCGCCAAGCATGAGAGAGGCTATGTCGACCTGATCGATTTCGGCTGTCGGATGGTGAAGAACGGTACCCCGAACCTGATCCCGGCAGGCATCGTCGCGAACGACAAGCTCGGCTCGAGCTGCAAGGTCGGTCGGGAGGGTGGCCAAGACCTGAAAGCCGGCCGCGTCTTCCTGCGCTGGGTCGCCTCGCCCGAGCTCGAGGTCAACCTGATCGCCGACATTACCCGCGACGATCGCGACGCGAACCCGGACGTCCTGATCGGCGTCGTGCCGGCCGACCAGTTGCCGCCGCTCGTGCCCAGTGTCGCGCCGTGGAACGGCAATATCGCGAACGGGCCGACGCCGGTCTACGACGCGCGCTTCGTACCGACGAAACGCTATGAATCCTTCGCGAACATCACGACCGGCAACAAATCGTACAACCACGAATGGGGCGTATCGCTGGCGCCGACCTATCATATCTCCGATGACATGCAGGCCAAGCTGATCGTGGCCTATCGTCGCGCAAATTCGGACTTCTCCTATAATCCTGATGCCTCGCCTTATGGATTCGGCGAGAATTCGAATCCGACGACCCATCGACAGTTCAGCACCGAGCTGCAGCTGAGTGGGACGTTACTCGACAAGGCGCTGGAATGGACGGCGGGCGGCTATTACTTTCGCGGCACGACGCATCTCGGCGGGCACATCATCTACAGTACGCTCAACTTCGACCAGGACGATCGCTACGGCGAGACGGACGGCTCCGGATTTCTCCACGCCATCTATCATTTTACCGACAAGCTGAGCATCACTGGCGGCGGCCGCTATTCCTACGTCAAGAAGAGTTTCGTCTTCCATCACCCGGGCATCACCGACGACAGTTTCCGCAACGTGGCCAAGGCCAAGCGGGTCGACTGGCTGGCCAACGTAAATTACGAATTCAGTCCCGACCTGAACGTCTACGCCCAGGCAGCGACCGGCTTTCGCCCGGGCGGCGTCAACCCCCGCCCGCTTGTGATCCCCGACCAGCTCGTGCCGTTCAAGGGCGAGAACCTGATCTCCTATGAAGGCGGCGTGAAGATGCGCCTGCTGGACCGCAAGGCAACCGTGAACCTGGCCGGCTTCTACAGCGACTATAAGAGCCACCTGAGCTCGAGCACGATCTTCGAATGCCTCGACTCCAAGGCGCCCGCCTTCACCCCGGCAAGCTGCGCCGGCGCGTCGGCTCCCTGGTTCTTCTACTTCAACGACAAGGCGCGGATCTATGGCGCGGAGGCCGAGCTGACCTTGCGCCCGGTCGCCGGGCTCAACCTGAACGCTTCGGTCGGCTGGAACCATGGCGAGAGTCTGGTGAAGGATCGCAGCGCCCCCAATTATCGCGACCCGAGCAACCTGTTCCAGCCCGCATGGAACGCCAGCGCCGGCGCCGAATATACGGCCGATCTGCCGATCGGCGGCACGCTGACGCCGCGGATCGACTGGCTCTACCAGAGCAAGATGACCTTTACCGCCAACCTCGGCGCGCCGGCGACCCCGTTGGTCACCGCGGACGGGCGCAGCACGTTCAACGGCCGGCTGACCTACGCGCTGCCCGCCAACGACTGGTCGGTATCGCTCGCCGTCACCAACATGTTCGACAAATATTTCTTCTACAACAAATTCACCCAGAATGGTCTCGCGATCTCCGGCGTGCCTTCGCGGCCGCGGGAGTGGTTCTTCTCGATCAGCAAGAAGTTCTGAACATGCTTGTTCCGGTGCGGCGCGGAGGGTGATTTTTTACGGGATCTAACGCATCGCCCGGCGCAATGCCTGCTGGCCGATCGCAGAGCCTTTATTCGACATGGACGAGGAGACCGGTGCCGTCACTGGCATGGCGTTCGCCGAACGCTGGTCGAATTAGGGCGTCCGCGTCATCGGCAGCCACTTCCCCGAGGCCCGCACCGGCAGCCTTGGGGACTCCGGGCGGGAACGCAGGTCCATCGGATACAGCATCGATCGCCCCTGCTAGCGGATCGGGTCGGAGGGCGTGAAGGCGCCCTCTCCCTCGTTAGCCGATGACCTCGTAGGCGGCATCGATCAGCCGGCGCGCGCGCGGGCCATTGTCGCCGACGGCGTGCATCTTGTTGCAGGCGTAGGAAAAGCCGACCTTGCGATCGGGATCGCCGAAGCCGAGCGAGCCGCCGATGCCGTGATGGCCGAACGACCGGGGGTTCGGCCCCATATAGACCGCTTCGGGCGTATTGAGCAGGACGCCCAGCGCCTGATGATAGGGCCGCTCCTGCAGCAACTCGACCTGGTTGTGCTGTTCGACGATCATCGCCTCCAGCCCGTCGCGGGACAGAAGGGAAATGCCATCGACCTTGCCGACCGTAGCGCCGTAGATCCGCGCGACACCGCGCGCATTGCCGTGGCCGTTGCCGCTCGCGATCTCGACCTCGCGCCAGACGCGGGAGTTGAGCGTCGTGTGCCAGGGCTCGTCCGGGTTCTGGCGGAAAGCGAGCGGGCGCAGCGTCGCCCCGTCCCATACCCCGTCCTCGGGGACATCGACGTCCTTCGCCGCGAACAGCCGCGCGCCCATGTTGGGCATCACCTCGGCGACGTGGCCCTGCTCCTCCTCGCTCATGCCGCCGATATGATATTCGGCGTGCAGCGGCCCGGCGACGTCCGATCGCAGGAACGGCCCGATCGTCTTGCCGGTCGCGCGGCGCAGGATCTCGCCCATCAGGAAGCCCTGGTTGTGGACGTGGTAGGCGGCGCGGGTTCCCGGCTGCCACAGGGGCTCCTGGACCGCCAGCGCGCGCACATAGGCCTCCCGGTCGAACATGCCGCCCGGCCACATCGGATCGGTCGTCAACACCGGGATCGCCGCCCGATGGTCGAGGATCCAGCGGACCGGTATCTCCGCCTTCCCGTTCTGGGCGAATTCGGGCCAATAGGCGGCGACGGGCCTGTCGATGTCGATCAGCCCGCGATCGACGGCGATGTTGAAGCATACGCCCGACACGCCCTTGGCGACCGACATCATGCAGACCGTCGTGCCCGCATCCCATTCGCCGCTGCGGGCACCGTCGCGATAGCCGCCCCAGATATCGACGAGCGTCTCGCCGTCGACGACGATCGAGCAAGCCGCCCCGATCTCGTCCTCGCGCGCGAAATTCGCCTTGAACGCCTCCACGACCGGGCGGAACCGCCCGTCATATCGGCCGCGGACGGGGAAGCTCGTCCCCCGCGCATCCACCGTCTCGTTCAATTCCACCATCGTTCAACTCCATCCAATATCGGCAGAAAGTGTATTGCGCGTGGCGTCGTCAGGCCGCGGACCGCTGCCGCATGCGCGTTTCCGTCAGCGTCAGGGCGAGCAGGCAGCAAAGCAGGGCGGCACCGGCGGTGAACCAGAAAGGCGTGACCAGCCCGAAGCGGTCGGCGACCGATCCCGCCACCAGCGGCCCGGCGACGCCGCCGACCAGTTCGCCGGCGGCCATGATCGCCGCGATCACTGTCGCCGCCCGGCCCGGGGCGACGGATTCACCGGGAATGACGGCGGTGTAGATCGGCAGCGCGCCGACCCCGAGCCACCCGACGAACAGGATCGCGGCCAGCACGACGGCCGAGCCATGGAAGCTCAGGATGGCGATCGGCACCACCGCGGCGACGAGCATCGCGGCGACCATCGTCCGCCGCCGTCCCCATCGATCCGACAGAGCCGGCAAAAGAAGCCCGCCGATACAGCCCGATACCCCGACCACGCTCATCACCATGGCCATGGCGCCGGGCGAAAGGCCGCGTTCCTTGACCAGGTAGAGCGGCAGGAAAGTGCTGTGAACGACCAGCCAGGACATGAACACCATCGAGATGAGCCCGCAGATCCAGGCATTGCGCGCGAGCGCAGGCGGCGGGGCCGGGGCCTCCTCGACGATACCCGGGGCGGGGCGGGGCACCGTATCGCCGGCAACGTTGCGCAGGACCAGCGCCGCCACGCCCCCCATCAGCAGCATCGGCAGCACGGGCGCGAAAAAGGCCGCGCGCCAGCTCCAATGATCGGCGAGCCGGGTCAGGAGGATCGGGCCGAACACCTGGCTGACGAAGATCATCGCCAGTGTCAGCACGCCCAGGTTCAGGCCGCGTCGGTTCGCGGAGGATTGCAGGCTGGTCACCGACTGGCAGAGCGCCGCCACCGGCCCCTCGCTCGCGCCCAGCAGCAGGCGCACGCCCAGCAGGACCAGGAAGCCGCTGGCGATCGCCGAGGTCGTCGCGAACACCGCCGCCAGGCAAAGGAACAGCACGATGATCTGCTTGCGCCAGCCGGTCGCATCCGAAACCCGCGCCGCCGCGAAGCCGCCCACCGCGGCAGCCAACGCCTGCACCGCATAGAGCGCGCCTAGCTGGGTATTGCTGAGCGAAAACGCTTGGGTGAGATAGGGCGCGATCAGGCCGACGGCGAGCCGGTCCATCGCCACCACGCCGACCACGACGCTGGTGACGGCGACCATGCGGTTCTCGTAGCCGCGTCGGATCGCGGGTGGAACGGCAGGCTGAGCGTGGGCTTTCATCGGGCAGGCTCTCCGCGTTCCGGGATATTCCGGTTTGTCGCGATCTTGCGTGCGCGGCGGCGCAGCGCACCTACCTTCCCCGATAGGGGGCTCAATCGATCGGCGGGCCGATCGACATGCCGCCGTCGTTGAAGATGTGCGCACCGGTCATGAAGCTCGACGCGGGCGAAGCGAGGAACAGCGCCAGGCCCTGCATCTCCTCCGGCCGGCCGACGCGGTGCAGGGGAATGATGCGGGCCATGAAGTCCTGCACCTCGGGTTGCTGGACCAGGCCGCCGCCGATATTGGTCACGAACGGCCCGGGCGCGATGGCGTTGACCAGGATGCCGTAGCGCGCGAGTTCCAGCGCCAGGCTGCGCATCAGGTGCGCCACCCCCGCCTTGGCGACGGAATAGGCAGGCGCCACGGGCGTGATCCGCACCGAGGCCACCGAAGTCGTCAGGATGATCCGCCCGCTACCGCGCTGCTTCATGTGGCGCGCCGCCGATCGCGCGGTGCGCATCACCGAATGAAGATTGGCGTCCATCAGCCGCAGCCAGCGCGCGTCGTCGCAATTCTCGATGGCGCCCGCGGGATCCCTGGCGCCGTCGGGGCCCAGCAGGCCGGCGCCGGGATCGATGCCGGCATTGGCGAAGACGGAGTCCAGCCGGCCGAAGGTCTCGACGGTCTCGTCGAAGGCGCGGTCGACCGCCGCGGTGTCGGTCAGGTCGACGCGTACCTCCACTACCCGGCGGCCCAGCCCGCGCAGCCGCGCGCCCTCGGCAGCGAGTCGATCCTGGTTCATGTCGAACATGGCGACTTGGGCGCCGTTCTCGCTGAGCACCTCGGTGATCGCCAGGCCGATGCCGCTGGCGCCGCCCGTCACCACGATGCCGTGGCCGCCCACGTCGAACATCTCGCTCGCCAGCATTTCGCCTCCTGCGCCCGTCCCGTTATTACCGCCAACGAGCACGAACCACCGCTCCGCGTCACCTACCTATCGCCGGGTGAAGATAGGTAGGAGGATGTGGCCCCGGCCCGTCATAGGGATCGGACAGGATAATCGGACGCCATGAGAGGAGTGCAGTCAATGCGAGACGTGGAAGGCAAGGTCGCGTTCATCACCGGCGGGGCGAGCGGCATCGGCTTCGGCATGGCCCGCACGTTCCTGGCGGCCGGCATGAAGGTGGTCATGGCCGACATATCCGAGGCGAACCTGGCCGATGCAGCCCGTCAGCTGGAGGGCAGCAACCAGGCCTACCACTTCATGCGGCTCGACGTGACCGACCGGGAGGCGATGGCCGCCGCCGCCGATGAGGCCGAGCAGCTATTCGGCGCGGTCCACCTGCTCTGCAACAATGCCGGCATCGGCTATGCCGAGCCGATGACGACCGCGGGCTATGGGTCGTGGGACAAGATGTTCGCGATCAACGTCGGCGGTGTCATCAACGGCATCGTCACCTTTGTGCCGCGCATCCGCGCGCACGGTGAAGGCGGCCATATCGTCAACACCGCCTCGATTGCCGGTATCCTGCCGCTGCCGGACAATGGCGGCATCTACAGCGGCAGCAAGTTCGCGGTGCGCGGGATATCGGAATCGCTCAGGTTGGCGCTCGCGCCGCACGGCGTCGGCGTGTCGACGCTCTTTCCCGGCCTCACCCGTTCCCGCATCATGGAGAGCTTGCCGGAGGGCGAGGACGACGAGCTAAGCTTGGGTTTCGCCGAGGCCCACCGCTACGCGATGGATCCGCTCGACCTGGGCCGCGCCGTGCTGGACGCGGTGCGCGACAACAAGCCGTTCATCATCGCCCACCCCGAGTTCCGCGAAGAGATGAAGGAGCTGCACGACGAGCTGATGGACGCGATCCGCGACGACCTGCCAATGGACCCGCGCCGCGCCGAGTTCGAGATGACGCGGCGGAACTTCATCACCGAGCTCAAGCGGAACGCGGGGGACTGACCGCCAGCCCCAGGGGCCTACTGCATCATCCCCAGCCGGCGCAGCTTCTGGGCGGCGCGAACCCGGTCCCGGATCCCGACCTTGTCGAACACCTGCTGGAGGTACCATTTGACGGTACCCTCGGTCAGACCGAGCCGCTCGCCGATCTCGCGGTTGAGCGCGCCTGCGCCGGCGAGACCGAGGATCTGGATCTCGCGGCTGCTGATCTGGCCCATCAGCGCGTCATCCTCCTCATCCTCATCTTCGCTGCGCCCCCGCTCCGTCAGTTGCGGCGCCAGCCCCTCCGCCCGGGCGTGGCCTATCAGCACCGCCAAGAAAGCGTCGCCAGGATCGCGTCCGCCGCGCATATCGCTGTCCAGCTGGCCGAGCAGCATCGCGACGGGTTCGCCCTGATCCAGGAACGGGCGGATCGCACGGCCCGGCGCGGCGCGGGCGACGGCCTGCGCTATCGTCCGCCGCGCCGCCAGCTTCTCGCCGGACGCCAGCAGCAGTTCGGCCAAGAGAATGTCCCATTCGACCGCACTCTGCACCGCCTGCGCGGCGACCACGAACGAGCGCCACTGCCGCGCCACCCGCAGCGCCTCGGGCAGCCGGTCGCTGACCGCCGCCAGCCGGCACCAGGCGAGCGCGACGGCACCGTCGAGCGTCGTGAACCGCTGATGCCCCGAGCGACCGGCGCTGGCGGGTTCGTGGATCCCCCGCCGCTGCGCCAGCCGCATCGCCTCATCGGGACGCCCTATCCGCAGCAGCAGCCGGACATGCTCGGCGGTGGCGACGATGCGCAGCCGCTCCAGATCGCTGCGGGCACCGAACTCCACCGCCTCGACCAGGGCCGCGCAGGCACCATTCGGATCGCCGCGCAGCCGCAGCAGGCGCGACTTGGTGATCCAGCCCGCCAGCAGCTGATCGACGAAGCCGGCGACGGTTGCGACCGGCATATGTTGCTCGATCAGCGCGGATGCCTCGACGATCTCGTTGCGCTCGTACCGGATCGCGGCCAGCGGCATGCCCGGCAACGAAGCGATCGGCGCGTCGGCACCGGCCCATTCGGTGGCGATGCCCAGCGCGTGGGTCAGCACCTCGATTGCCTTGTCGGACTGGCCCTTCAGCCAATAGGAGGGCCCGGCATGCACGCCGGCGAAGATCATGCTGTGATTGGAGCCCGTCTTGTTGCAGCATTCGCGCCCTTGCGCGGTGAGCCGCTCTATATCGTCGAGCTTGAACTGCTCGCGCCGCGCATATTGGAGCGAGTTGTAGACGCTGGCCATGATGTAGGGCGGCACCGTCACGTTGCTCTGCTCCAGCAGTTCCTTGGCATGCCGCTCCAGTGCCGGCAGATCGTAGCGGGTCTGCGCGATCTGGCATTCGCGGTGGAGTGCGATCCACCGCTGCTGCCGGATGAACGCCGGGTCTGCGCCAGCGCGCTCCATCTCGTCGAGGCGGGCGCGCGAGACCGTGAGCAGGTTGCCGGCTTCCTCCACCTTCCACTGCGCCGTCAGCCTCCAGGCGAGCGTCAGCATGACGCGGGGATAGAGCGCCTGGACATGCGGCGGGATCGATGCGGCAAGGCGCTGGATCGTATGCTGATGGCCGTGCGCCCAGAGATAATCGCAGCTCGAATCGAGCATCTCGGCGGCGCGCACCGGATCACGCCCCTTCAGAGCGCAGTCGAACGCCTCGATCTGCCGGCCGTGCGCGAAGAGCCATTCGCTCGCCCGGCGGTAGAGCTGCTCGGCCTCGCCCGGCGACCGCTCGTACAGCCGCCAGCGTAGATGCTCGGCGAAGAGCTGGTGGTAGGCATAAGCCGACCGCGTGTCGTCGAGGCTCGCGAGGAACAGCCCGGCGGCCTCGCAGCGATCGATCAGCGCGCGGCTGTTGTCGATCTGCAGTACGCTGTCGCAGAGTCCCGGCGACAGCCAGTCGAGTACGGAGGTGCGCAGCAGGAAGTCCTGCAGCTCGGGCGGCTGGCTGGAGAAGACGTCCTCGGCGAAGAAGTCGGCGATCTGCCGCAATTCACCGGAGAAGCCGCGCAGCGCCGGCGCATAATCGCGCTTGTTGCGGACGACCATGCTGAACAGCTTGAGCCCCACCGCCCAACCCTCGGTACGATGATGGGCGAGCACCAGATCGTCGCCCGGCAGATCGCCATGCCCGTCCCGCGCGAGGAGCGCCGTTGCCTCCGATAGGTCGAAGCGAAGGTCGTCGGCGCGGATCTCCTCGGCCAGGCCGTGCGCACGCAGCCGCCCGAGGTGCAGGCCCAGTTCCTCGCGGGTCGCCACCAGCAGCTTCAGCCCCGGCGGCCCCGAGTTCAGCAGCAGTTCCAGGCAGGCAACCGAAGGGGTGTGGGTAAGATGCTGGGCGTCGTCGATGAACAGGTGGAGCGGTTTCGTCCGGTCGACCAGCATGTTCATCGCCGCAATGATGCTCATGCGCGCCGAGGCGCCGCCCTCGATCTCCAGCAGGCGGTAGAGGCGCTGCTCGACCGGGCATCCGGCCTCCCCCAGCGAGCGCAGCAGGTGGCTGGCGAACAGTTCCGGTTCGCGATCGGACGCATCGAGGCTCAGCCAGGCGACGTCGCCACCGCCATCGGCAAGCGCGGTCGCCCATTGCTGCATCAGACTGCTCTTGCCGTATCCAGCGGGCGCCTGGACCAGCCACAGCCGGGCGTCGCGCGGATCCAGGAGCCGGGCCATCAGCCGCGGCCGGCTCATCAGCGAATGCAGCGGCACGCGCACCTTGGTACGGCTATAGGCGCTCGCCAATTCGGCGCGAATGCTCATATCCTCTCCTGGGCGACCGCCCTATATCTTTCGACCATGCCCGGTCCCGCCAACAATTCTCGCCGGCGCGTAGGCCCGCGAGTTTAGATTTCCTGGCGCCGGGCGAAACCTATCTTCGAGGTAGGCGGCGCGCGTCGCTCGATCCATGTTCATTCTATCCTTTTGTTTTATGGACTTCGCGGGCGCCACCAACGGCCCCTATCCCGTCGATAGGTTCCAAGACGGGCGGCCGCGGTGATGAGAGCGCGCAAGGGCGCGGAGCTTTGCGCCAACGAACGTTGATCAGGGAGATGGGCATGACGGAAGGGGCGCATGGGCTTCGCGGCAAGGGACTGGCTGAAGACCGGCTGCAGTACCTGAAGTCAGTGATCGAGGCGGATATCGCGTCGGGCCGCTACAGCGGCGCGGCGATCATGGTCGGCCGCCACGGCGAGCTCGCGCTGTCGGAGGCGCTCGGCACCTGGCGCAGCGACGATCCGCGCCCGCTGGCACTGGATACGGTGATCAGCCTGTTCTCGCTCACCAAGGCGTTCACCAACGTCCTCATCCTGCGGGCGATCGAGCTCGGCCGATTCGCACTCACCACCCGCGTCGTCGACCTGTTGCCGGAATTCGCCGGCAGTCCGCGTAACACCATCCGCATCGACCATCTGTTGACCCACACGTCCGGCCTGCCACCGGTGTTCACGCCCCGCGCCGGCCTGCCGATCGACCGGCTCGACGTCGTGATTCAGGCGATCTTCGACGGCGTCCACGGCAGCGAGGCGCCGGGCAGTTCGGTCGCCTATGCGCCGATGGTCGCGCACGCGCTGATGGGCGAGATCCTGCAGCGTACCGACCCGGCGGGCCGACGCTACCGCGATATCGTCGCTGAGGACCTGCTGGCGCCGCTCGGAATGCTGGACACGGCGATCGGCGTGCGCGCGGACCTGAAGGACCGGCATGCGGTGCCGGAGATCCCGACGGCGTTCGCCGCGACCCACCCGTCGAGCACGGTCGCCGGACCGCACGGCGCGTTCGAGGATCCGGACGCCGAGATGCCGTGGGTCGGCGGCGTCTCCACCGTCCGGGATATCTGGCGGTTCGCGGAAATGCTGCGCCGCGGCGGCGAACTCGACGGACAGCGCATCCTGTCGCCGCGGACGCTCGACGTGGCAACGCTCAACCGCACCGGCGACATGCCCAACACGCTCTATCGCGGCATGGCGCTGGCGCGCGGTTGGCAGCCATGGCCGGCCTATATCGGCCTGGGCTTCGCGCTGCGCGGCGATGCGATCTGCCACACCCAGTTCGGCACGCTGGCGACCGCGCGGACGTTCGGCAATTTCGGCGCCGGCAGCACGTTGTTCTGGGTCTCGCCCGAGCTCGATATGACGTTCGCCTGCCTGACCACGAGGCTGGTGCCGGAATGGGACAATTACGACCGGTTCCAGCGCCTGTCCGACATCGCGATTTCAGCGGTCCTTTAGGCGCCCGGCGCGCGGGCCTCAGTCGGCCTGGCCGAGACTGAACCCGCCGTCGATCACGATCTGCTGCCCCGTCACATAGGAGGAGGCGGGTGAGGCGAGGAAGAGCGCCAGCCCGTACATGTCGGCGGGGGTGCCGACACGGTGGGCGGGGATGCCCCGCGCCACGGCCGCCTGAACCTCGGCCTGCCTGAGCGCGCCGCCGCCGATATTGGTGGCGAACATGCCGGGCGCGATCGCGTTGACCGTGATCCCGTCGGCGGCAAGCTCGAGCGCTACGTTGCGGACGAGATGCGCCGCTCCGGCCTTGGCCGCCATATAGGCCATCCCGATCGCCGGCTCGCAGCGGATCGCGGCGGCGGAGGTGGTGACGATCATCCGCCCGGACCGCTGCGGCCGCATGTGCCGGGCCGCCGCGCGCAACGTCGCGAACACCGCGTTCAGGCTGATATCGATGATCCGGTCCCAGCGCGCGTCGTCGTAATTCTCGAGCGCGCCTTCGGTAATCCGCGGCCGTTCCGCGCCTACCCAGCCGCCGAGATAGCCTACCCCCGAATTGATCCCGGCATTGGCGAAGATGGTGTCTAGCCGGCCATAGGCGCCGGCGGCGTCGTCGATCGCCCGGTCCAGTGCCGCGCGATCGGTCACGTCGACCGAGGCACCACGGACATCGTAGCCCGCCGCAACCAGGCGCGCGACTTCGGCCGCGATCCGGCCGGCATCCATGTCAAGCAGGGTCACGCGCGCGCCGTTCGCCGCCAGCGCCTCGGCATAGCCCAGCCCGATCCCGCTTGCGCCGCCGGTCACTACCACCGCCTGGCCAGCAACGGCGAAGAGCTTCTCGATCCCGATCATCCTGCATCTCCCCTATGGTCCGGCCGCGACCCACCGCCTGCCCGGAACTTCCAGCCTCGGGCGCTAGAAGACGCCCATGGCGGGAAGACCTATCCGCAGATAGGTGCCGCGCACCACCAACGCGTTGCGAGTAAACCGGAAGCGCCAGTAGACGACGAAACTCGTCCGCGTTCGATCCAGGGTTACGATCTCGCCGGGGCGTGATATGGGGCCGATAGATGCGCTCCCTGCTCGCCATTCTTGCTTGCCTGATGCTCGTCCTGACGGCGTCGGGCGGCGCTGCCCAGGCCGCGGGGATGGGGTGCAGCGAGACCGTCGGCGAAGTGGCCGTCCACATCGCGGGCGACTGTGACGAGGTTCCGGCGGACGCCGACAAGAATTACCCCCACTGCCACACCGGCTGCCACGGCCAGCACGTCGCGGCCCCTGTGCCGTTCCGAACCATCGTGCCGATCTCCGACGGCTTCCGCGACTACGCTCCGGCTAAGCGGTTCACGCTGACCGCGCGCCGGGTCGACCCGGCCCTCCGTCCACCCCAGGCCTGACGTCGCCGCCGGGCGCGCCTCCGCGCCCGCACCGCACACGTCAGGAGCTATTTCATGCATCGCATATTGGCGGCTGTCCTGGCCGCAAGCGCCTGCGCCTCGTCGCTGCAGGCGCAGATCAACCCGCCGTCTCCGGCGGACCCCGTTCTGACTCTCGACGCGGCTTTGGCGGCAGCCGGTGCCACCTCGCCTGCAGTAGAGGCAGCCCGGTCCGGCGTCACCGCCGCCCAGGCTCAGCGCACCATCGCCGGGCTCCGTCCGAATCCGTCGCTCGACGCCATGAGCGAGAACATCGCGGGCACGGGCGTCTACAATGGCCTGCGTTCGACGGAAACGACGGTCGGCCTCTCGATTCCCCTCGAGCTCGGCAACAAGCGCGGTGCCCGCGTCGCGGTGGCCAATGCGCAGCTCGACCGCGCCACGCTGTATGCAGCCATGACGCAGGCGGACCTCCGCCTGCGTGTGACGCAGGCCTATAACGACGCCGCAGCCGCCGAGCGCCGGCTCGTGAACGCCCGGGAGCAGGTCGCTATCGCAGACGAGGTGCTGCGCGGCGCCAGAGTGCGGGTGTCCGCCGGCCGTGCCTCTCCATTGGAGGAGCAGCGCGCCGACATCGCCAGGCTCAACGCGCAGGGTGCCGCCGAGCGTGCCGAACGCTCCGCGTCCGTCGCAATGGCCAACCTCGTTCGGCTCATCGGTCGCGGGGCAACAAGGCTCGATGCCGCCTGGTTTACTCGGATCGAGAATATGGGTCCGCGCCGGCGCCTGGCCGCGCAGGACACGCTTGCCGGAGCTGCCGCACAGGCCGACCTGACCACGGCTACGGCGCAGGTCCGGCTCGCGCGCAGCCAACGGGTGCCGACCGTGACCGTCGGCGTAGCGGCACGGAGGCTCGAGGCCAGCAACGACATGGCAGGGGTGTTCAGCCTCTCCGTGCCGCTTCCTCTGTTCAACGACGGGCGGGCAGCCGTGGATCTCGCCTCAGCCCAGCGTCAGCAGGCCGACGCGCAGCGCCGTATGGCTCTCCTCGACGTCGAGCAGGCGATCGCATCGGCGACTGCCGAGGCGGAGAATGCGGCCACGACCGCCCGCAACGCCACGGGGCCGACCCTCGCCGCCGCGCGCGAGGCCGCGCGCATCGCGCGCATCGGATACCGCGAGGGCAAGTTCGGCCAGCTCGACCTTCTCGAGGCCGAACGCACGCTCGCCGAAACCCACGCGGCCGCGATCGACGCGCTCGCCACCTACCATGACGCACAGGCCCGCCTCGAACGGCTCACCGCCGAGGCGGCCACCGACGCGAGGGACGTACGATGAAGACGATGACCAGACGGATTTTCCTGTTCGCGTTCCTCCCGTTAGCGCTCGCGGCGTGCGGAAAGTCCGAGAAGAAGGCGGATGACCTGGCCGGCATGGCGGCGTCCAAGGACGGCCGGAAGACGGCCGATAAGGATGTGGTCATCCTTTCCGCCCAGCAGATCGCGGACGCCGGCATCGAGACGGCGCGGCCGACCGTCGGCGGCGCAGCCGGCGCCATCGAGCTCCCTGGCCTCGTGCAGGGCGACCCCCAAGGCGTGCAGGTGGTCTCCGCAACCATCGGCGGGCGCCTGGTCTCGCTCAGCCGCAATCTGGGGCAGACCGTCCGCCAGGGCGATGCGCTGGCGATCATCGAAAGCCGCGAGGCGGCGTCGCTGAAGGCCGAGGTCGAAGCCGCGCGCGCAAGAGCCGCGCTCGCGCAGTCGAACCTCCGGCGGGAGCAGCGCCTGTTCGCCGAGCGCGTCTCGCCCGAACAGGATCTGGTGGCGGCACGCACCGCCGCGACCGAGGCGAGCATCGCGCTGCGCCTCGCTCAGCAGCAGCTTGGCGCCACGGGCGGCGGTGGTGGGG
Organism: Sphingomonas sp. MMS24-J13; assembly: GCF_044905095.1. Taxonomy (NCBI): domain Bacteria; kingdom Pseudomonadati; phylum Pseudomonadota; class Alphaproteobacteria; order Sphingomonadales; family Sphingomonadaceae; genus Sphingomonas; species Sphingomonas sp. MMS24-J13. The sequence continues at coordinate 3,215,710 of NZ_CP173258.1, read as the reverse complement.
CGCTCAACCGCATCGCGATGCGCTCGCCGATCTCCGGCACAGTCATCGCCCGTCCTGCGGTGCTCGGCCAGACGGTCGACGCCAATGCCGAACTCTACCGCGTCGCGAACCTTAAGCAGGTCACGGTCCAGGTCTCGCTTCCTCCAGCCGACGCGGGTCGCGTCCGGCCCGGGATGCGGGTCGAGGTGTCGGCTGCGGGCCGCAAGCAGGACGGGCGCGTCACCTTCGTCTCGCCCGTGCTCGACGACGACACCCGGCTGGTCCAGCTCATTGCCACGCTGGACAATAGCGGCGGAACCTGGCGCGTCGGAGAACCCGTCACGACCGCGATCATACTGCCCTCCACGGGCGACCGCAGCATAGCTGTGCCGTCCACCGCCGTGCAGTGGGTCGACGACAGGACCGTGGTCTTCGTGCGGACGCCCGCCGGTTTCCGCGCCGTGCCGGTCGCGACCGGACGGCGCAACGGCGACCAGGTGACCATCCTCTCAGGCCTCGACGGCGCCGAGCGCGTCGCCACCACCAACTCGTTCACGCTCAAGGCCGAACTCGGCAAGGGCGGCGAAATGGACATGGACTGAGATCATGATCGCTCGCCTCGTCACCCTCTCGGTGGAGCGCCGCTGGCTCGTCCTGCTGCTCACGACCACCGCCGCCTTGCTGGGCATCTTCGCCCTGCAGCGCCTCCCGATCGATGCCGTGCCCGACATCACCAACAATCAGGTGCAGGTAAACGTCCTCGCCCCGTCCTTGTCGCCCGACCAGATCGAGCGGCAGGTCTCCTTCACGATCGAGACCTCGCTCGCCGGCATACCCGGCCTGCAGTTCACCCGGTCGCTAAACCGGAACGGTTTCGCCCAGATCACGGCAGTTTTCTCCAACAGCACCGACATTTATTTCGCGCGCCAGCAGGTCGCCGAGCGGATGCGCATGGCGGAGGAGCGGCTGCCGGCGGGGATCATGCCCGAGATGGGCCCCATTGCCACGGGGCTCGGCGACATCTTCATGTGGACGGTGGAGTTCCGCGAGCTGGACCAGGTCAGGCACCGGGACGGCGAGCCCGGCCTCCAGCGCGACGGCAGCTACATAACGCCGGAGGGCGAGCACCTCGTCAGCGAAGCGGATAAGGCGACCTACCTGCACACGGTCCAGGAATGGATCGTTTCGCCGCAGTTGCGCGGCACCGAGGGCGTCGCTGGCGTCAACTCGCTCGGGGGCTACGACCGCGAATATCTGGTCGTACCCGATATGCAGCGGCTCGCGTCGATGCGGATCACGATCCAGGACCTTGCCACGGCGCTCGAGCGCAGCAACACCAGCGTCGGGGCCGGCACGGTCGATCTCAACGGAGCCGGCCTGTTCGTCCGATCCGACGCACGTGTTCGCACGGCCGACGAACTCGCCCGCACCATCGTCGCCACACGCGAAGGCGTGCCCGTCCAGCTCAGCCAGGTTGCGACCGTGCGTGCGGGCCAAGGCATTCGCACGGGCTCGGCGTCCGAGAACGGCCATGAGGTCGTGGTCGGGACCGCCGTCATGCGTATCGGCGAAAACAGCCGCACCGTCGCCACCGCGGTCGCGGATCGCCTGAAGGTCATCGGCAAGTCGCTGCCGGCGGACGTGGTGGCCAAGCCGGTCCTCGACCGCACCGAACTGGTAAACTCGACGATCGCGACCGTCGCGCGCAATCTGGCCGAAGGCGCGGTGCTCGTCATCGTCGTGCTCTTCGCCTTGCTCGGCAACTTCCGCGCGGCGCTGATCGCAGCGCTGGTCATCCCCATCACCATGCTGCTCACCGCGACGGGCATGCTGCGCGCCGGCGTCTCGGCCAACCTGATGAGCCTCGGCGCGCTCGACTTCGGGTTGATCGTCGATGGCGCCGTCATCATCGTCGAGAACGCCTTGCGGCGGCTGGGCGAGCGTCAGCATGAGGCCGATGGGCCGCTGTCGCTGAAGGATCGGCTCGCTGTCGTGGCTGCGTCCGCTCGCGAGATGATCCGGCCTTCGCTCTACGGTCAGGCCATCATCATCCTCGTCTACACGCCGCTGCTCACCTTCTCGGGCGTCGAGGGCAAGATGTTCGAACCGATGGCGCTCACCGTCATCATCGCGCTGCTCTTCGCCTTCGTTCTCTCGGTGACCTTCGTCCCCGCTGCGGTGGGAGCCTTCCTCGTTGGCCGCGTCGAGGAGAAGGAAAGCCCGATCGTGCGCTGGCTCAAAGACCGATACGAGCCCCGGCTGGAAGCTGCGATGCGCCGGCCGGGCGTCATGATCGGCGGCGCCATCGCCGGCATCGCGTTGGCGGCGCTGGCCTTCACCACGCTCGGACAGGAATTCCTTCCGCAGCTCGACGAGGGTGACATCCTCGTCCAGGCGTGGCGTGCGCCCGGCACGTCGGTGGATCAGAGCCAGCGCATGCAGTTCGCGGTCGAGACAGCGATCGGTCGCGAGCCGGAGGTGCGCTACGCCTTCTCGCGCACCGGGACGTCCGAGATCGCCTCGGACCCGATGCCGCCCAACGCCACCGACACTTTCGTCATGCTGAAGCCGCGCAAGGAATGGCCCGATCCCGGTCTGCCCAAGGCCGAACTGGTCGAGCGAATCCAGAAGAGGATCTCGACGATCCCGGGCAACAGCTACGAGATCACGCAGCCGATCCAGATGCGGTTCAACGAGCTGATCGCCGGCGTGCGGGGCGACATCGCGGTCAAGGTGTTCGGCGACGACTTCGGCAGCATGAACGCGACCGCAGCCCACATCGCCGAGGTGCTCCGCAAGGTGCGTGGCGCGGCCGATGTGCGCGTGGAGCAGACCGAAGGCCTGCCGCTGCTCGACATCAGGCCCAACCGTGACGCCATGGCGCGGGTCGGCGTGACCGCCGGCGACGTACAGGATCTCGTATCAGCAACCGTCGGCGGCAAGCAGGCCGGCGTGATCTTCGAGGGCGACCGGCGCTTTCCCATTGTGATCCGGCTCGCGCAATCGTCCCGCTCCGACATGCAGACGCTGGGTCAACTGCCGGTGCCGACCGCGGGCGGCTCGTTCGTGCCCCTGGCAAGCGTCGCCGACATCGCGATCGGCAACGGGCCGAACCAGATCAGCCGCGAGAATGGCAAGCGCCGCGTCGTCGTGCAGGCCAACGTGCGCGGGCGTGACGTGGCGGGCGTCGTCGCCGACGCCCAGGCGGCCATCGACGCGCAGGTGCAGCTATCCCCCGGCACGTATCTGCAGTGGGGCGGCCAATTCGAGAATCTCGCAACCGCGCGACAGCGGCTGGCGATCGTCGTGCCCGTCTGTTTCGCGGTGATCATGCTGCTGCTCTACGGCGCGCTCGGCTCGGTCAGGGATGCGCTGATCGTCTTCACCGGCGTGCCGCTTGCGCTCGTCGGCGGCGTCCTCGCGCTCTGGCTGCGCGGGATGCCGTTCTCCGTCTCGGCGGCGGTCGGCTTCATCGCCCTCTCGGGCGTGGCGGTGCTGAATGGGCTGGTGATGGTGTCGTCGATCCGTGACCTGCTGGGTCGCGGATTGGATCGGGCCCATGCGGCGCGCGCGGGCGCGGTCGCCCGTCTCAGGCCGGTGGCGATGACCGCCCTGGTCGCCAGTTTCGGTTTTCTGCCGATGGCGCTCGGGCACGGCGCCGGTGCGGAGGTCCAGAAACCCCTTGCGACCGTGGTCATCGGCGGGCTGATCTCGGCGACCCTGCTGACACTGTTCGTGCTTCCAACGCTCTACGCGAGGTTCGGGCGAGCGGCGCCCTGTGCGTCTGCGAGCGAGAAGAGCGGAAGCGGCATCTGATCCTGCATGGGTCCGATGACACCGACTTCGCCCTGCAAAGCCGGCCGGCGGCTGGTTTATCCCAGGAAGGCGTCCGGGTTGCTCAGCACGACCCGTCGCATCATCTTGCGGAGCTTGTCGTCGAGATCGATCCTCTCCTGATCGGATAGGTCGGCCATCCAATCCTTGAAAACCTGGCTGCGCTCGCCGCGCACGCCCACATAGAGTCGCCGGCCAGCCTCGGTGAGCGAGATCAGGCTGCTCTTGCGGTTGCGCGGATTGGGATCGCGCCTGATCAGTCCGCGCTTTTCCAGGACCGCGACCGCGCGGCTGACTTCGGATCGGTCGACGAATGCCGCGCCGGCAATCTCGCTCGCGCTACAGCCGCCCATCAACTCGAGGTGCGACATCACCCGCCATTCCGCGAGCGACATCGCGGCTTTTTCCCGCACGTCCTGCGAAGTGACGCGATCGATCATCTTGGCCAGTAGAAGGATGCGGTAGGGCAGGTGGCTGCGGCCAAAGAGGGTCCATCGCCGCTCCGACGCGGTCAGGGCGGGATTGTCGTCCGGGACGTCGCAGGTTTCCATGACGGCTTCCTAGCGCATCACAAACGCTCTTGCCACGCCAAGGTTGTGGACATATCAACAACTCAAGATAGTGAGAAATCAACAACTCGCTGAAGAGGATGGCATGACTGCACCGCACCCCTTTGCGCCACGCCAGGAATATGCGTTCACGATTTCGATCGAGCTTGCGGGGCTGCGCTGGGTCCGCCCCTCGGCCCGGGGTGATACGCGCGCAGCGGTCTATGCTGCCAGCGGCACGGTCGAGGGGCCGCGGCTAAACGGCAGGGTCATTCCGATGTCGGGCGGAGACTTTCCGCTGCAGCGCCCCAACGGCGTGATCGATTTCGATGCGCGCTATCTGCTGGAGGCGGACGATGGCGCGGTGATCTACATGCAGAATCGCGGCTATCGGTGGGCGCGCAGCGCGGAGATCGCCGAGCGCATGGCGCGCAACGAACCGGTCGGTGCCGACGATTATTACATGCGGGTCGCACCGAGTTTCGATGCGCCTGCCGGTCCGCACGAGTGGATGAGCCAGCATCTGTTCGTCGGCGTTGCGGAGAAAATTCCCAACGCCAATCGCATCCATTATTTCGTGGTGCTGTGATCGTGGCCGCGGGCCCAGCCTCGCCGATCATGCGTCCCGGCGTCGATCCGCGCAGCGCGCCCAACAAGCCGCCGCTGCCGCCGATCGACTATGCCCTGCGCCACGAGGCAGGCCTCGTCATCGAGCGCAACATCGCGATACCGTTGCGCGACGGCGTGCGCATCTATGCCGATCTCTATCGCCCCGAAGGCGCGCGCGGCACGTCGGATCTGCCGACGCTCCTGTCGTGGAGCCCATACGGCAAGCATGCGCAATCGAACAACGTCTTCTGGCCGCGATCCGGGGTGAACCCCGATTGGCTTTCGCCGCTGACCCCGTTCGAGGGGGCCGATCCGGTCCGTTGGGGGGTGCGCGGCTATGCCGTCGCGGTGGTCGATCCGCGCGGCGCGTGGCTGTCCGAGGGCGATTTCCATCACAACGGCGCGATCGAGGCGCAGGATTGCGCGGATGCGATCCGCTGGCTGGCCGATCAGGCGTGGTCGAACGGGAAGGTGGGGATGACCGGGGTCTCCTACCTCGCCGCGATCCAGTTCTGGGTGGCGGCGCTCAATCCGCCCGAGCTTGCCGCGATCAATCCCTGGGAGGGGTTCACCAACTGGTATCGCGAGTTCGCCTATCATGGCGGCATCCTCGAGACGGGCTTCCTCCCGCGTGCGTCGGACAGCGTAGCCTATTCGCTGCATCGGACGGAGGACAGCTGGGCCAATGCGCAGGCCCATCCGCTGATGGATGCCTTCTGGCATTCGAAGGAGATCGATCTCGCGGCGATCCGCACGCCGGCCTGGGTGGTGGCGAGCTGGTCCGATCAGGGGCTGCACACGCGCGGCACGCTGGAGGGCTTCAAGACGATGTCGAGCCCGCAGAAATGGCTGGATGTGCACGGCCAGAAAAAGTGGGCGCATTATTATCTGCCGGAAAACCAGGCGAGGCGTGAAACCTTCTTCGACCATTTCCTGAAGAAGCGCGACACGCTTCTCGCCGCATGGCCGCCGGTGTGCATCGAGGTACGCGAGCGGCACGGCGCGGCGACCATACGCCATGAGCAGGAATGGCCGCTGGCGCGAACCGCCCCCACGCCGCTCTGGCTCGACGGCGACGGCACGATGACGGCAGACCGCCCGGCGGGGGCGGCCAGTGTCGCTTACGATGCCCATGCCGGGGAGATCGCATTCGATCATCGCTTCGCGCGCGAAGCCGAACTGACCGGGCACGCCAAGCTGCGCCTGTGGGTGGAGGCCGACGGATCGGACGACATCGACTTGTTCGTCGCGCTCCAGAAGCTCGACGCGGCCGGTGTTGTGGTGGGGCAAACCTTCTACGCCTTTTTCGAGGACGGACCGGTCGCGCTCGGCTGGCTGCGCGTCAGCCATCGCGCGATCGATCCGGCCAGGAGCAGCGCGCTTCAGCCGTTTCACACGCACGCGCGGGAAGAGCTGCTCGCGCCCGGCGAGATCGTCCCGGTGGACATCGAGTTGTGGCCGTCGTCGACGCTGTTCCATGCCGGCGAGACGCTGCGCGTGGTGGTGAAGGGCAGCGATATCTACGCCGAAGGCCTGCCGTTCCTGCCGTTCGCGCGGCACCAGCGCACGCGCAACGCGGGCCGCCATATCGTCCACATCGGCCCCGAGCACGATTCGCACCTGCTGGTCCCGCTCATTCCAGCACGAGGATGAAGCGCCACATTGCCCGTGGTCCACGGCCATCCGCATCAGAGCATCAAGAGGAGGGGAAGAAGATGAAGGGAAGACAGTTGGGGATCCGCGCGATGCCGGGCGAGACACATCCGCCGTTGAAGCGCTCGCTGATGGCGACCGTGGCGCTGGCGATCGTCGCGAGCGGGCTCACGCCCGCTGCTGCCGCAGGCCAGACCGCACCGGCTGCGAGCAACGATCAGCCGCAGGAGATCGTCGTCACCGGCTCGCGCATCGCCAGCGCGGGCTTCAATACGCCGACGCCGGTCACCACGCTCGGCACCGATCGCCTGCAGAAGATGGGCTCGACCAACATCGGCGAAGCGCTCGCATCGTTGCCGTCGTTCCGTGCCTCCTCCTCGCCCACCAACACCACGGTCGGCTCGAATATCAGCCCGGGCAACGCCGGTGCCCGCATCGCCGATCTGCGCGGGCTGGGTACCACGCGTACGCTGGTGCTGGTGGACAGCCGCCGCTTCGCGCCGAGCACGTCGACCGGGACCGTCGATCTCAACCTGATCCCGACGCTCCTGATCGAGCGCGCCGACGTGGTCACGGGCGGTGCGTCTGCCGCCTACGGATCGGATGCCGTATCGGGCGTCATCAACATCATCCTCTCGAAGCACCTGGAAGGGGTGAAGAGCAACCTCGAGTTCGGCATCAGTGATCGCGGCGACGGCAAGGAATATGTCGCGCAGATCGCCGCGGGAACGGCGTTCGACGGAGGCCGCGGCCATGTCGTGTTCGGGCTCGAATATGACAAGGATAAAGGCGTCGGCAACTGCTACACGCGGACCTATTGTTCGAACGAAGTCGGCAATCTGACACAAGCGGCCGGCGTCAACGGTCGCCCCGCCAACAACATCGCCTACAATGTCCATACCGCAACGCTGACGCCCGGCGGCTTGATTACCGCCACGGTCAATGCGGCGGGTGTACGCACCGCCGCCCGGGGCGGCGTGCTGGGCGGCCTCCAGTTCGACGCGAGCGGGGCCCCCACCGCCTTCACCTACGGCCAGAATGGCGGCGCGCTGTTCATGGAGGGCGGAACGGGTACAGGGCTCAATGCCTTCTTCGGCGATCCGGCGCTGTCGATCCCCGTTACACGCTATAATGGCTACGGCCATTTCGAATATGAGGTAGCGGATGCGTTCACGCCGTTCATCGACGTGAGCTACGGCCATGTCGTCGGCTATACGGCTGGCCCGGAAATCCGCGACGGCGGGTTCCCCGGAAACGGCGACCTGATCAAGATCGACAACCCGTTCCTGCCCGCTTCACTGAAGACGACGATGGCGGCCAACGGCATCACCGGCCTGGTCATCGGCAAGCTCGGCACCGATCTGGGCAAGATGGACAGCGTGTCCAAGCGCAACAATTATCGCATCGTCGGCGGCGGCAGCGGCAAGCTCGGCGGATCGTGGTCGTGGGATGGGTATGCCCAATACGGCACGACCGATTATCGTCAGTCGACGGTCAATGATCGCATCACGGCCAATTTCGCCAACGCGATCGATGCCGTCGCCGATCCCGTCAGCGGCCGCCCCATCTGCCGGATCGCGCTGACCAACCCGGCGACCGCCTGCGTCCCGCTCAACATCCTTGGACAGGGGCAATATTCGCAGGCCGCCAAGAATTATGCGTTCGGCACGACCCAGCAGAACACCAACTTCACGCAGGTGGCGGCAGCCGCCAACGTGCACGGTAACCTGTTCAACACCTGGGCAGGGCCGGTTACGGTCGCGACCGGCGCGGAAACGCGGCGCGACAGCCTGCAGATTTCGGTCGATCCGATCTCGGCCGTGAACGGCTTCTACATCTTCAACGCGACGCCCGCGAGCGGCCACGTCAGCGTGGTGGAAGGCTATGCCGAGGCCGGCGTGCCGCTGCTGCGTGACAGCGCGCTCGGCCGCAGCCTCGATCTGAACGGCGCGATCCGCCGCACCCACTACAAGACCGCCAACCAGACCGTCTCGAACAGCTTCGACACGACCACCTGGAAGATCGGCGGCACCTATAGCCCGATCGACGGCGTGCTGCTGCGCGTCACCGAATTGCAGGATATCCGGGCACCCAACACATCCGAATTGTTCACCACGCCTGTGACCAGCGTGGCCGCGCTCACCGACACCAAGACCGGCACGCAGGTGTTCGCCAACGTCTATACCGGCGGTAACATCAACCTGAAGCCGGAGAAGGCGCGTACATTCACCGCGGGCGTGACGCTGCAGCCCCAAGGGAGCTTGCGAGGTCTGAAAATCGCGGTCGACTATTACAAGATCCGCATCCGCGATGCGATCGCGACGCTGGGCGCACAGGTGATCGTGAACACGTGCAACACTACCGGTGCGGCCGACATTTGCGGGCTGGTCACCCGCAATTCGAGCAATATCCTGCAGAGCGTTTCGGTCCTCTACCTCAACCTCAACCGGCAGGACCTGAAGGGCCTCGATTTCGAAGCGAGCTACCGCCTTCCGCTGGGAACGGGCACCTCGCTCGATCTGCGCGGGCTCGCAACGCACAACATCTCGCTCACCAACAGTTCGCTGCCGAACGTCAACCGCGCCGGCGACGACGGCTTGAACGGGGTTCCGTCCTGGGTGGCCGACGGCTTTGCGACGCTCAACATCCGCCGGCTGACGCTCACCGCGCAGGGCCACTTCATCTCGGCGGGCAAATATGATGCCTCGCTGATCGGTCCCGAGGATGCGGGCTACTCGGTGCTCTCGCCGAGCAGCATCAACACGAACCGTGTGCCTGCGCGCTTCTACACCAATATCGGCGCCAGCTTCGATCTGCTGAAAACGGGCAAGCGGACGCTGAAGATCTATGGCAACGTCAACAACCTGTTCGATGTGATGCCGCCGCCGCTGTGGAACGGCAATAACAACTCGGTCTATTACGACGTGATCGGTCGCCGCTACCGGATGGGTCTGCGGTACGACTTCTGATCCCCGGCCGGCTCCGGCGATATGATGCGCCGGAGCCGGATCTTTCGATCTTCTCGAACCAGGAGATGCGATATGCCCGCCAATCGGGATGCTGATCACCAGGGCTGTCGCAGCCGCCGCGCCTTTCTGGCCGAGGGTGCGGCTGCCGGGACCTTGCTGCTCACGCCTGGTGCCGCACGCGCCACGCCGCCGGTGGTGAACACCCGCTCCGGCGCGCTTCGCGGCACGATCGAGAATGGTGTGCATGTGTTCCGGGGTATTCCCTATGGCGCGCCGACCGGCGGGATGCGCCGGTTCCTGCCGCCCGTACCGCCCGAGCCGTGGACCGGCGTGCGCGAGGCCACCGTCTTCGGAGCCGAATGCCCGCAGCTCGCGCCGCCCGGCGCGCCGGCCGCGCCGACACCGGCGCGCAGCGAAGACTGCCTGGTGCTCAACGTCTGGACGCCCGGACTGAACGACGGGCGCAAGCGGCCGGTCATGCTGTGGGTCCATGGGGGCGGCTTCGCGCTGGGGGCGGGCGACAGCCCGGTCAATGACGGCGTGCGGTTGTGCAGCCGGCGCGATGTCGTGCTGGTCGCGATCAACCATCGCCTCAACGCGTTCGGCTATCTGCATTTCGGCGATACCGTCAAAGCCGATCGGGCGGTGTCCAATGTCGGCCAGCTCGATATCGTCGCGGCGCTGCAGTGGGTCCGCGACAATATCGCTGCCTTCGGCGGCGATCCGGGCAACGTCATGGTCTTCGGCCAATCGGGGGGCGGATCGAAGGTCGCGGCACTGCTCGCGATGCCGTCTGCGCGCGGGCTGTTCCACCGTGCCGCGCTTGAAAGCGGGTTCGGTACCTATACGCTGCCGCGTGACGACGCGCTGCGTATCACGCTGGCGCTTTGTAAGGCGCTTGATGTCGCGCGCGGGGACATCGACGGGCTACGGGCTGTGCCGCCGGACAGGATGCTGGCGGCCCTGCAGCGCGTGACCGGGGGCGATCCGACGCAGGGGCCGGGCATCGTCGCCGACGGGACGGTGGTCCCGCACACGCCGTTCGGGCCCGGCGCCCCGCCGATCTCGCCCCACATTCCGCTGATCGTCGGACATACGGCGACCGAGACCACCGTCCTGTTCCCGCCGCCCAACGCGTTCACGCTGGGCTGGACGGATCTGGCGGCGGCGCTCGCCCCCAAATCGCGCGATCCCGGCGCACTGATCGCAGGTTTTCGCAAACTCCATCCCGCCGCCAGCGCAAGCGATCTCTATTTCAGGATCACGACCGAAATCGGCATGGGACGCAACGCGCGTATCGCCGCCGACAAGCATGCCGGGCTGAACCGGGCGCCCGTATTCGCCTATCTGCTCGAATGGCGCACACCGGTGCAGGGCGGCAAGCTGCGCAGCCCGCACGGGCTGGAACTGCCGTTGGTGTTCGATACTGTCGGCAACGCCGCCGGCACGATCGGCGACGGCGTGGCCGAGGCGCAGCACCTTGCCGACACGATGAGTGCGGCCTGGACCAATTTCGCACGCGCCGGCGATCCGAACGGCCCGGGCGTGCCGCATTGGCCACGCTACACGCTGCCTGAACGCGCGACGATGGTGTTCGACAACCGGCCGATCGTTCGCACCGACCCGCTTCGCGCCGAACAGGCGCTGATCGAGGCGGCGGCATGATCGCCGCGGCACGCCTGTGGCGCAGGCCCCTCCGGCTCGTCCCGCTGGTCTTCGTCCTGCTTCTCGGCTTGTTGAGCGCGGCCGGTCGATCATCGGCGGCGGATGCACCGCCGGATTCGCATGCTCCACTGATCGCCCTGCCGGCACGGCCGACGATCGCGCCCGTAATGGCTTGCGCGGCGCTGGCGACGCCGGCGACCGTTTATGCCGGCGGGACCGGCTACCGCATCCTCTCCGCAACCGAGGCGCCGGCGCGCGCGGACGCGGTCGCCACCTGCGTGGTCAAGGGCTATGCCGCGCCGCAGACGCAGTTCGAGCTTCGCCTGCCGCTCGCCGGTTATACCGGACGTTTCCTGCAGGGTGGCTGCGGCGGGATGTGCGGCGTGATCTCGGATTCGATCGTGCCGCTGTGCAGCAACGCGCATCTCGCCAGCGGTGCCTTCGCCGTTGCCTACAATGACGGCGGCCATTTCTCGGCGGGGATCGGCGACGGGACTTGGGCGGTCGATCCCGAACTCCGGATGCAGTTCGCGCACAAGGCGACGCATGCGACCGCGCTCGTCTCCAAGGCCATCATCGCCCGCTTCTACGGACAGGCCCCCGAGAACAGCTATTTCGTCGGCTGCTCGGGTGGGGGTCGCGAGGCGCTGATGGAGACGCAACGTCATCCAGCGGATTTCGACGGCGTGGTGGCGGGTTCGTCGGTATCGATGCCGGCCGCGATGCAGCTGTTCCTGTGGGAAGCGCAGAAGGGGCTCGATGCCGAGGGCCGCGAGATCTTCACGCCCGCCGCCGTCGCGACGCTCCATCGTGCGGTGCTCGCGGCCTGCGATCGCCTCGATGGAATTCCCGACGGCCAGATCGACGATCCGCGCCGGTGCCACTACGATCCCGCCGCGTTGCTCTGCCCGGCCGATGCCCGGCCCCGGTCGAACTGTCTCACGCCGGGGCAGGTGGAGGCGGCGCGCGCTTATTTTCGGGGGCCGACCAGCGAGGACGGCACGCCGCTCTTTCCGGGCGGAGCGCCATACGGCTCGGAGCTGGGCTGGGTCGGGCCGGGTGCCGCGACGCAGACCGGCAAGCTTGCCGCCGAATCCTTCATCAAGCTCGTGCTGCTTCCCGGCGAATTGCCGGAAAGCTTCGGGTGGCGCGACTGGCGCTTCACCCGCGCCATGTTCGATCGCCTGATGGTGGCAGGTGCCCAGTTCGATCCAGCCGACCCCGATCTCGCCGCGTTCCGGGATCGCGGGGGCAAGCTGATCCTGTGGCAGGGAATGGCGGACAATGCGGCGGGCGCACGCGGGATGCTCGATTATTATCAGGCGGTGCGCGAACATATGGGCGGGCTGGAGGCGACGCGGCGTTTCGCCCGGATGTTCCCCGTGCCCGGCGGCTATCATTGCCGGGGTGGCTACGTGCCCTATGACATGGATTTCCTCGGCGCGATGGTCGATTGGGTCGAACGCGGGGTCGCGCCCGAAAGCGTCCTGGCGGCCGCGCGCCTGGCCGACGGCGCCGTGCGGCGCCGGCCGCTCTACGCTTATCCGACCCCCACGCGGTATCGCGGCGGCGACGTCAACGATCCGCGCTCGTTTTCGCCCGGCACGATCCGCACGGAGCCCGACGATGCCTATCCATGGCCGGGCTCGAAGGCAGGGGCCAAACGCGCGCCGTAAGGCGCGGCGACGCGATCAGGCGGTCGCGTCGACCGGTCGATATTCGCGCTTCAGGATCGCGGCGCGGATACGCGTATAATGCTCGCCTTCGAAATCGTAGAGGACGAGGCTGTTGAGGTAGCGCCGATCGCCCTTGTTCATCGGCCCGGCCACGAATGCCGGAAGATCCTCGAGCGCCAGGAATTCCGATTCCAGCTCGGCGGCGAGCACGTTGCCGTCGTGGAAGCATTGCAGAACCTCGATCGTGCGCCGCGTCGCCGCCTTCACCGGCCTGTAGAAATCGACGATCGCGTCGCGCCCGATCAATTCCGTCCCGTTGCCGATCACCAGCCGCACATCGGGCGCATAATGGCGGCACAATGCCTCGTAATCGCTGCGATTGAACGCATCGATATAGGCGCGGAAGCGATCTTCGGGGCTCATGCGCGGACCGCCGGCTGCGTGAAGCGCGCCGAACGCACGCGCGTGAAGCGTTCGTGCGCGACGTCGTAGATGATGAAACTCACGCTCTCGCGCCGGTCGCCCCGGCGCATCGGACCGGTCGGCATTTCGGGCCAGTCCTCACGCGCGTGGAGGCGCGTGCGCATCTCCACCACGATCCGGTCGCCCGCGGGGGCGCCGACGAAGGTCAGAAGGTCGAGCGTCTCGTCGAGCCTGGCTTTGACCGTACGGTAGAAGGCCAGAACCGCGTCGCGCCCGACCACCTGGGCCGCCTGCCCCTGGAAGATCACGTCAGGCGCATAATAGGCACCGAAGCCGTCGAAATCGTTGCGATTGAACGCATCGACATAGGCTTCGAACCACGCTCGCAATGCGATGCTGCTCATGCGGCTTGCCCCGCCCGGTAATAATCGCGCCGTAATGTCCGTGCCGCGAGCAGGAACATCGCCGCTGCGAGGAAGAAGACGCAGACCGCGCACATCAGCGCGGATCGGACGCCCGTTGCCGCTGCCGCTGCGCAGGCATGCTGCAGGCCTCCCGCCGCCTGCAGCGTCGTCTTGATCGTCCGGCACCGCACGAGATAGTCGCCGCCGTCGAAGGCGGTCGTGGCGAAGCGGTCGCTCATCCAGCCGACGAAGGTCGGCCCGCCGCCATAGCCCACCAAAGTGTAGAGCATCCCGAACACCGCCGCGCCGGTTGCGCGCATGCGCGGTTCGAGCAGGTTCTGGATCATGCCGATCGTCGGCCCGTAATAAAGCAGCAGGAAGCAGCCGGAGACGATCAGCAGTATGGTTCCGGTCGTCGGCGAGGCCGCGTTGAACGCGATCCAATAGGAAAACGGCGCAATGGACAGGCCGATCGCGGCGCCCCAGGCCGGCCAGCGCCCGTCGCCGCGCCGTGCCAGCCAGTCGGTCCCGAAGGATCCGATCAGCAGCCCGCTGGCGAGTGCCAGCGCCGAGATCGTGCCGTAGAGGGCGCCTGCGGAGCGCGCGGGCAAATCATAGACGCGCGCCAGGAACACGGCCAGAAATTGCGAGACCGAGCTCATCCCGAAGCCGGCGAGCGCGCCGCCACCGATTACGAACATCAGCGCGGGCTTGCTGGCCATAACCTTGAGGAACGCTCTGAAGTTCGGCGCGGGCGTGCGTGTCGGCGGCAAATTGTCCGCCAGACCGCGGCGCGGTTCCCGCAGCACCAGCAGCGTGAGCAGCCCGATCAATGCGCCCGGGAGCCCCATCGCGATGAACGCCGCGCGCCACCCCCAATGGCCAGCGACCCACCCGCCCACCGATGCGCCGATGAAGGTGCCGAGCGGCGAGCCCAACAGAATGAGCCCCATCACCGAAGCGCGGCGATGGCGTTGGAACAGATCACCGACGAGCGACGATGTCGCGGGTTGCGAGCCCGCCTCGCCCATCCCGACACCGACGCGACACAACAGAAGCTGCACGAAGCTGCCCGCCGCCGCACACGCCATCGTCATGGCGGACCAGAACAGGATCGCAGCGGCGATGATCTTCACGCGCGACACGCGCTCGGCCAACCGCCCGATCGGTACGCCCAGCACGGCATAGAGGAGCGCGAAGGCGACGCCTTGCAGGATACCGAGCTGGAAATCCGACAGGCCGAGGTCGCCCTTGATCTGCTGCGCCGTCACCGCGAAGACCGAACGATCTGCGAAATTGAACGTCGCGATCAGCAGGCTCGTGACGATGAAGGTGCGGCTATAGCCCGCCGACAGCAATTGCTCGTCCTGGCCCGTCCGCATTCACCGTCACTCCTGTGCCTAACCCGCTGCACCGCAGGCCGCGCCCGAGCAACGCGCGCTCTCACCCTCTCTGTGGACGAGGGTTGATGATTTCTCAACACAAATTGCGACTTGTCATCGCTCCGGCCCAGGGCCTTCGGTGAGATTGCGGCCGCCGAGCCACGCGGGCTGGGAACGTCCGGCAAGCCCGCAACGATGCTGTCGATTCCTTCAAGCGATAATTGGGGTGAGACGCATTTCGCGCGGTTCCCACTTCGCGACACAGGCCGCGACGATGGCGTTGGCGACAACGTTGGTCGCGGTACGGCCCATGTCGAGGAAGTGATCGATCGCGAGGACGAATACCACGCCCGCTTCGGGCAGCGAGAAGTAGGGCGCTGTCGCCGCCACGACCATGATCGAGGCACGCGGCATGTTGGCGATGCCCTTGCTCGTGACGAACAGCATCAGCAGGAGCTGGGCGATTTGCGCAGACGTGAGCGGCACGTCGTAGGCCTGTGCGATGAAGAGCACGGCAAAGGTGCAATAGCACATCGATCCGACGAGGTTGAACGCGTAGCCGAGCGGCAGGACGAACCCGGCGATCCGGTTCGGCACGCCGAAGGCCTCGAGCTTTTGCAACAGCGAAGGATAGGCGGCCTCCGAACTGGTGGTGGCTAGCGCGATCAGCGCGGGCTGGCGCACCTGGACCAGCAAGGCGCGCTGCGTGCGTGCGCCCAGCAGCATTCCGCCCGCAGCGATCATGACCACCCAGAGCAACGCCAGCGCGAGATAATAGCCGCCGATGAAGGAGGCGTAGGTGGCGATGACGCCTGCGCCGTAGCGCGTCAGCGCCGTCGCCACCGCCGCGAACACCGCGAGCGGCGCGAACCGCATCACGAAGCCGGCCATCTGCAGCATCAGCCGCAAAATGCCGTCGGCGAGCCGCAGCACGTCCGCGCCGGTCTGGCCGATCCGGGGGAGCGCGAGCCCCGCGACGATCGCGAAGAATACGATCGGCAGCACGTCGTTGCGCGCCATGACATCGGCGATCGAGGTCGGCACGATGTTGAGCAGGAATGCGGCGGCATCGAACGGCGGCGCCTTCATTCCACTTGCCGCCGCGGAGGCGCGCAGATGAAGGCCGTTGCCGGGGGCCACCCACTCCACCACCGCGAAGCCGATCGCCATCGCGACGAACGCGGCGATGACGAACCATGCCATCGCCCGCAATGCGATGCGGCCGACCGCTTCCGTTTCCTCCATTCGTCCGATCCCGCTGAGGAGCGAGGCAAACACCAGAGGCGCGATCAGCATCTTGATCGAACGCAAGAAGAAGCTGGTCGTGAAATCGCAGATGGCCGCAATCGTCGCGATGTGCGCCGCATCCGTGATCAGCGCGTGGCAGGCGAGACCGAAAATCGCGCCGAGCAGGCACGCCGCGACGATCTGCCACGTCAAATTCTTCCGCATCGCGCCTACCACGATTTCGTCCTCTTCCGTGATCGATCGGAGGCTAGCTGCACGTTCCCGGGGTCGGGGTGTGCGGCAGCGGCCGGCCGGAGAGGACGGCCGTCATCTTACCACCGTCGATCGCGGCCTTGCCGTTGACGAACAGGTCGGTGACGCCCTCGGCGAGCACGTCGTAGTGGGAGAAATCGTTCTTGGGCGCATAGCGCTTCGGATCGAACACCAGCACGTCGGCGAAGTAACCCGCCTTCAGATAGCCGCGATCCTTGAGGCCGAAGAAATCGGCGGTCGCACCGGACGAATTGCGGATGAAGAAGGGCAGCGAGATGACCTTCCGCTCAAGCACATATTTCTGATATTTCAGCGGAAAGGTACCGTATTCGCGCGGATGGCCTTCGCCGCCGTCCGAATCGGTGAAGGTCCAGCTCTGCTTCATGAAATTGGCGATGTCCTCCTCGCCCATGACGAAGCCGATCATCGACTGGCTGCCGCCCTGCTTGACGATCTTGAGCGCGGCATCCACCGGGGTCATGCCCCATTCCTTGGCGACGACGTCGAGGAACTTGCCCGACCAGGCTTCCCCGCGGCCGCGGAACAGGAACTTGTTCGGGCCGCCGGTGCGCTCGAGATTGGTCGCCATGTCCTTCTTGAGGCGATCGAGCGTCTCGGGATTGTCCATCCGCTTGAGCAAGGCCGCGCGGCCGCCGTCGAGTGCCCAGTTCGGCATGAGCATCGCCGAGATGCTCGTGCCGTTGCCGGTATAGGGATATTGGCTGGCCGTGACGTTCTGCCCCGCCGCACGGGCGGCATCGACCATCTTCACGACCTCGACCGACTTGCCCCAGACCTTGGGCCCGATGATCTTGATGTGGCTGAGATGGACCGGCATCCCGGCCGCCTTGCCGACGTCGAGTGCCTCCTGATAGGCCTTGATCGCGCCGACGGTGAAGTCCGAATAATCGCGCGTGTGGGTGTCGTAGATGCCGCCGCGCTTGCCGGCCTCCTTGCCGAGCGCGATGACTTCGTCGGTCTTGGAATAGCTCTGCGGCACGTAGAACAGGCCGGTCGAGAAGCCGATCGCGCCTTCGCACATGCCCTTGGCGACCAGCGCCTTCTCCTTCTCCAGCTCCTCCGCCGTCGGCGCACGATCGCTTTCGCCGACCACACGCGTGCGGATCGGGCCGAAGCCGACATAGGAGACGAGGTTCACACCCAGGCCCTGCGCCTTGTACTTGGCGAACTTGTCCGCGATTTCTGGTGCGCCGTTGCCGTCGACGCCGATGAAGATGGTGGATACGCCCTGGGCAAGCCAGGCCGGCACCTGGCGCTTCTGTGGATCGTCCGAGTTGATCATGGGATCGGGATGGGTGTGCGGATCGATGAAGCCGGGCGAGACGATCATCCCGGCAGCATCGACAACGCGCTTCGCCTCCATCGTCGCGTGCGGGCCGACATAGACGATCCGATCGCCGCTGATGGCGACATCGCCGACATAGGGTTTCATCGCCGCCGAGCCGTCATAGATCGTGCCGCCACGGATCACGACGTCTGCGGCCGGCTCCGCGCTCATCGCGCCGCTGCCCAACGCCCAGGATAAAGCCGCCAGCGACGCGATCGTCCATGCCCTTTTGTGTGCCATCGAAACCTCTCTTGCTGCGCCGGAAATTCTATCGAAACTCGCTTTCGTCATGGTCGGGCCGGAGCGCCGCACCCGTCAGCCGCACGTCCCTGCGGGCGAGGCGTGCGGCAGCGTCCGGCCCGACAGGACCGCCGTCATCCTGCCGCCGTCGATTGCCGCCTTGCCGTTGACGAACAGGTCGATCACGCCCGTCGGCAACAGGTTCCAGTGGCTGAAGTCGCTCTTGGGCGCGTAGGTCTTCGGATCGAACACCAGTACGTCGGCGAAGTAACCCGGCTTCAGATAGCCGCGCTCCTTGACCCCGAAGAAGTCCGCCGGCGCACCGGTCGAGCTGCGGATGAAGAAGGGCAAGCTGATCGCTTTCTGCTCCACCACATATTTCCGGTATTTGGTCGGATAAGTGCCATATTCGCGCGGATGGCCATCGGAGCCATCGGAATCGGTGAAGTTCCACGATTGCTTCATGAAATTCTCGATGTCCTGCTCGCCCATGACGAAGCCGATCATCGACTGGTTGCCGCCCTGCTTGACGATCTTCAGCGCGGCATCGACCGGCGTCAGGCCCCATTCGCGGGCGACGACGTCGAGGAACTTGCCCGAATATGGCGCCTCCTTGCCATCCGCCGACGACCAGGTTCCGGCGAGCAGCAGCTTGTTGGCGCCGCCGGTGCGCTCCAGGTTCGCGGTCATGTCCTTCTTGAGGCGATCGAGCGTCTCGGGATTGTCCATCCTCTTGAGCAAAGCCTCGCGCCCGCCGTCCAGCGCCCAGTTGGGCATGATGATCGCCGAGATGCTCGTGCCGTTGGCCGAATAGGGATATTGGCTCGAGGTCACGCTCTGGCCGGCGGCACGGGCCGCGTCGACCATCTTCACGACCTCGGCCGACTTGCCCCAGATCTTCGGCCCGATGATCTTGATGTGGCTGAGGTGGACCGGCATGCCGGTCGCCTTGCCGATGTCGAGCGCCTCCTGGTATGACTTGATCGCGCCGACGGTGAAGTCCGAATAGTCGCGGGTGTGGGTGTCGTAGATCGCGCCATATTTCGCCGCCACCTTGCCGAGTGCGATGACCTCGTCGGTCTTCGAATAGCTCTGCGGCACGTAGAACAGGCCGGTCGAGAAACCGATCGCGCCTTCGCACATGCCCTTGGCGACCAGCGCCTTCTCCTTCTCCAGCTCGGCCGGGTTCGGGGCGCGATCGACTTCGCCGATCACGCGCGTGCGGATCGGGCCGAAGCCGACATAGGAGATCACGTTCACGCCGGTGCCGCCGTTGCTGACCCTCGCGAAGGTATCGGCGACGTCGGGCGATCCGGCGCCGTCGACGCCGACGAAGATGGTGCTCACGCCCTGCGCGATCCAGGCCGGCACCTGGCGCATCGCCGGATCGGTGGACTTGTAGAAGCGATCGGGATGGGTGTGGGGATCGAGGAAGCCGGGCGATACGACCATGCCGGCGGCGTCGATCACCCGCTTCGCCTCCATCGTGGCGTGCGGCCCGACGTAGACGATCCGTTCGCCGCTGATCGCGACGTCGCCGACATAAGGCTTCATGGCAGCCGAGCCGTCGTAGATCGTGCCGCCGCGGATCACGACGTCGGCCGCCGGCTCCGCGCCGATGGCGGCGCTTCCCAACAGCCAGGCCATCGCCCCCAACGAGGCGATCCCCAACGCCGCTGCCTTGCTTGGTGCAGGCATCCTGCGGGATGCTGCGTGATCGCGCCGATCGTCCACCTATAGTCTCCCGTTAATGCCCTTCATCCCGGCATGCGGCCGCGATCATTGCCGATCGCTCCGCCCCACCGGTCGAAATCAGCCCTGTCTCCGCCGTCATGCCACGATGAACCGCGCCGCGAGCAACGACAGGCCGAGCGCCACCAGGGTCGCCGCCAGGATGACGAGCAGCGGCTTCGGCCCATGTTCGAGCAGCGACTGCATCGGCGAGCGGATGCCGGTCGCCGTCACCGCGCAAGCCAGCAGGGCGGTCGCCAGCTGCTGAGCGTGATCCGCGGCGACATGCGGCAGGAAGCCGGCGGAGTTGATCGCGGCAAGCAGGAAGAAGCCGACGATGAACCAGGGCAGGCGAGGTACCTTGCCGCCGCCGCTTCCGGTCCGCATCAGCATCGCGACGACGGCCAATGTCGGCGCAAGCAGGGCGACGCGGGTGAGCTTGACGATCGCGGCGGTCTGCGCCGCCTGCGGCGAGAAGGAATAGCCGGCACCCAGCGACTGGGCGACGTCGTGGATCGCCGCGCCGAAGAGGAAGCCGGCCTGACGGTGATCGAAACCCAGCTGATGCGCGAGCACCGGATAGAGCATCATCGCCGTCGCGCTCATCGCCGAGATGCCGACGAGCACAAGCGCGAGTTGCGCCTGCCCGTCGCGCCTGTCGCCGAGCAATGTGGCGAACGCCATCGCCGCCGACGCGCCGCAGATCGCGACCGCGCCGCCGCAGAGCAGGCCGAAGGCGGTCGAAAAGCCGAGCAGCCGTGCCGCGAACACGCCGCTGGCCAGGGTGATGGACAGGATCGCCACCACCGCGAGCAGGGTAAGCGGCCCGAGATGAGCGATATCGCCGAGCGTTACGCGCGCGCCGACGAGCACGATGCCCCAGCGCAGCAAGGTCCGCGAGGTGAGCGCGAGACCGGGCGCCAATCGCTGGTCGCTGCTGAGGAAGTTGAGCGCGAGGCCGACGAGCAGCCCCATCAGGGTGAGCGGCGCGCCATAATGGTCGGCCAGGAAGGCCGCGGCGAGGGTCGCCGCGCAGGCGACGGCGACGCCGCGGAGATTGTCGCGCCCGCGGACCTTCGGCGCCGGCTCGAGATCGCCGTAGAGGTCCGCCGCGGTGACGTTGCCGACGGCGGCGGCCGAAGGAGAGCGCGCCGGATCGGTCCGGAGCGATCCGAAATTGTTCCAAATCATGCCCGCTCCTTTCCGATCATGGGGTGGGTGGGCCGTGCTGGCTGTCTGCATCGCCGCCACGCCCTCGGGCGGCCGTCAACTGGAACCGGGAGGCGCGTGCATGAGGGGAACACGCGCCTCCCGCCACGAGCGGTCAGTCCGCTCGTTTCTCGCCGGGCGTGTCGGCCGCCGCGGTGGCGGTGCCCGACGCGCTCTTCCCGTAGAAGATGCCGTTGAAGAGAAACTTGAAGGTCGGATAGGGCTGGCCGCGCTGCGTCACCTCCGGCCCGAGCAGCAGGACGTGGCCCTTGCCCAGGCTGGCATCGACGATGCTGGTGGCGCCGTTCAGCATCTTCTGGCCCCATGCCCAGCCGGCGACGAGCGGATCGTCATTGTAGAACCAGCTGACCTTCTTCGCTGCCGGGCTGTCGCCCGCGCCCGAGAAGACCGGGTTGTTATAGTAGAACATGTTCACCGTCTCGGGCACGCCATAAGCGAGTGGATCGTTGATGTTCACCTTGGCGGTGACGATCGAGCCCGGAATGTAGAACTTGTTCGACGGAACCGGCCGTTCCTTGCCGTCGGCGCCGGTCGTCACGAGCATGTTGGTCACCGGCACGCCCAGCGCCGGCCCCATCGCGGTGGCGTTGCCGATCGCGATCACGGTGCCGCCCGCCTTCGCGAAGGCCGCGATCATCGGGTAGGTCTTGTCCTTGGTGATGGCACCGAGCCAGGGCCGGTATTCGGCGGGAAGGTCCTCGGCCTTGGGCTGACGGCGGTTACCGCCCTCTTCGCCGCGGCCCAGCACGTCGCTCTGGAAGACAAGCACGTCGTATTTCTTGTTGAGGTCGCCCTTGTCGAGCTCCTGCGGGAAGACCTTCGTGTATGGGAATTCGAACTGCTCGAAGATCCAGCGTGTCCAGCCCGACGCCATCGAGCCGCCGTAGAGATCGACCAGGCCGATCCGCGCCGGCTTGACGGCCATCATTGCCCCGGTGGGCTTGGCACCGACCGCATAGGCATCGATGCCGAGCGTGGCGGCGCTGGCCGTGACGATCGCCTTCGCCTTGGCGCTGGCCGGGATCCACAATGCGCCGGGCGCCATCGTCTGGCCCTCCGCGCTCGTCTGATCCTTGAGCCAGTAGACGGGAAGGTGCGCCTTCAGCAGCCGGTTGGACAGGATGAAGCTGTTGTTGGTAGCGTGGCTCACCAGATAGCCGGCGCTCCCCGTCCCGACCACCTTGCCCGCGGGCGGCTGGGCCATCACGTCCGGCACCAGCGGGAAGTGATCGGGCGCGCCGTCGAGCATGCGATCGAACTTGACGTTCATCTGCAGCGCGAGCGTGTAGCCGGTGATATCGTAGGGCCGGATCGGCGGACCGCCGGGATAGGCGAAGTCCTGCGGGTGGTCCTGCGGCTCGAACATGTCGAGCACGTGCGGGCGGAACGCCTGATCGGCGCGGACGATGAAGCTGCCGGCCGGATAGCTCTTCCCGCCGAAGCTGAACGCCGCCGGCGCCTGCTCGACCTCGATGCCCGCCTTGATCAGCGAGTTCAGGAACTTGACCGTGGTCGGCAGATCGGGCTGGTCGGCGCTCGACATGATGTAGGCGCGCGGCATGCGCTTGGCGGGATCGTGCAGCACCTGATCGTACAGCGCGGACGGCACCGGCCGGTCGCCGCGGCCGATCACGGCGGGCCCGGCATCCTGTGCCGCCTTGTTGCCGCCTTCCATCTTCGCGGCGGCCTCGCGGACGGCGTTCAGGCCCTTGGGCGTCGTGACCCAGCTGTCCTGGCTACCCTTCTGGACCTGATTCCGGCCCATGACGTAGCGGTTGTAGAGAAGGATCTCGCGGTAGCGCGAGGCATAGTCCAGGACGGCGCGGTCCATTTCCTTGATGTATTCGAGCGACTGCTGGAAATGCCATTTCTGCGGGGCGATCGGCATCACCTCGTCCTCGCGCGGCAGCTGCTTGTCGAGCACCAGCGGGAT
The DNA here is from genome assembly GCF_044905095.1 of Sphingomonas sp. MMS24-J13. Classification (NCBI taxonomy): domain Bacteria; kingdom Pseudomonadati; phylum Pseudomonadota; class Alphaproteobacteria; order Sphingomonadales; family Sphingomonadaceae; genus Sphingomonas; species Sphingomonas sp. MMS24-J13. Next base: position 3,192,586 of record NZ_CP173258.1, on the reverse strand, counting down.
TTCCATCGGCGTCGGATTGCCGATGATCTCGGTCAGGATGCCGATCTGGTTGTGGAAATAGCCGATCGTGCGGATGCCGCCGTTGAACCAGGTGGAATAAGGCGCGCCCGAACGCATCACCGATCCGGCCTTGCCCTGGCTGACCAGGCGCGCATGCATCATCTCGCCGACCACGTCGGTCTGGTTGATGACGAGCGGCTCGTTGAAGAAGTTATAGGGATCGCGGAACGGCGGGATGAACACCACCGCGCCTTCCGGGCCGGTCTGGTGCTCGTTGTAGAGGATCTGGGGGAACCATTCGCGATAGCCCGCGCGGTTCATGTTGGTCGTCTCGGCCTGGTTCGAGGCGAAGCTGTCGCGATTGTCGTCGTGGCCGATATACTTCTGGTACAGCACCGGGATCGATTCGGTCGTCACCTTGTGCGGATCGCGCATGTACCAGTTGGCGACGAGTTCCAGTCCGTCCGGATTGGCGAACACGAACAGCATGATGTCGTCGTTGAGCAGGCGCAGCGTCTCGGGATCGTTGCGCGTCACCATCTCGTGAATGATCTGGATGTGGGTCTGCGCGTTGGTGACCTCCGTCGCGTGCAGGCCCGCGTCGATCCACACCATCGCCTTGCCCTCGGCGGCGAGCGCGTGCGCCTGCTCGTCGGTCAGGCCCTTCGCCAGCGCGAGCTTCTGCGCGATCTGGCGGTAATGCTCCAGATTCTTCATGTTCTCGGGCGAGGAGATGACCGCCATATATTGGTCGCGGCCCTCGGCGGTCTTGCCGATGCTAACCAGCTTCATGCGGTCGCTTTCGCCGGCGATCTGCTTCAGCCAGGCGGAAATCTGGGTGTAGTTGGCAAGGTAGTAATCGGAGCCCGGCTTTACCTTCAGCATGGTTTCCGGATCGGTGATCTTGGCCTGCGTCGGCGGAGCCAGCTGCGCTGCGGCGGGCATGGCACCCGCGAAGGCGAAACCGAGCATTGTCGTGGCGAGCAGAAAAGCGCGCATTGGAATCTCCCTTCGTTCGGCCGCGCGCGGCGGCCGAGCCCCATCAATCCTGAACCAAGCTCATTTCGCGTCCGCGATCAGCAGCACGGTCGCCAGCCCGATCGCCATGTTTTCGATGTCCGTCGGCTTATCGAGGATCATGTCCTCATCGAGCGAATGGGCGCCGTGCGTCTCGAAGCCGGATCCCAGCGTGATCGCCGGACGGCCCATGCTCCAGGGTATGTTGCTGTCGCTGGAGCCCGTGCCGAAGCTGGTCTTGATCCCGGCGGCGTTGCGGACGGACACCGCTTTCTGCAGGATTTCGGCATCCATCGCCACCGCCCCGACGGGCCGGTCGCCGATCAGCTTGATGTCGTAGCCGACCTTGCCCTTCGCGGTGGAGCGCGCCGCATTCTCGGCCGCCGCCGCGCGCGGCGGGATGGCGAGGAATTCCTTTTCCTCGGCATCGAGCTCGGTTTTGCCTTCCGAGCGCATGTCGATGGTCATCGCCATGGCGAACGGGATCGAGTTGACCGAGGTGCCGCCCTCGACGATGCCGACGTTGAACACCGTCTTGGGCTTGGCCGGCACCTTCATCTCGCCGAACTGCTTGATCGCGTCGCCCAGCGCATAAGCCGGGCTGACGATCCCGAAATCGCCCATGCTGTGTCCGCCCGGGCCGGTGAAGGTCACCTTGTAGCGTTTGGAGCCGGCACCGGCATTGGTGATCCGGTCCGCGCGGCCAGGCTCGAACGAGATGAAATATTTGATCCGGTCCTTCAGCGGGCCCTTGTTGAAGAGGTAGCGCATGCCGCGCAGGTCGCCCGGGCCCTCTTCGCCGACATTGCCCATGAAGACGATATCGGTCGCCGGCGTGAAGCCAGCCGCCTTGATCGCACGGATGAAGGCCAGCAGGACCGGCAGGCTCGACGTGTCGTCGCCGATGCCCGGCGCTGCCAGCCGGTTGCCCTCGCGCTTCACCTTCACGTTGGTGCCGGCGGGAAAGACGGTGTCGAGATGCGCGGTGACGACGAATACCGGGCCGGGCGCGCCCGATCCCTTCAGCGTGCCGTAGACGTTGCCCTCTTCGTCGGTGGTGACGTCGGCCAGCCCCTCGGCGGCGAGCATCTCCTTGTACAGCGCGCCGCGCGTCTTTTCCTTGAACGGCGGCGACTCGGTTTCCGTGAGCTTGATGATGTCGGCGATGATGCGGTCATAGTCCGCCGCGATCTTCGCCTTGGCGGTCTTGTACTTGGCACTGCCGAGCAACGCCTTGGCCTGCGCGTCGTAGCTGGGCGCGGCGAGGGCAGGGCTACCCAGCACGATCGACGCTGCGGTGCACAACATGGCAGCGTATCGCGCGGAACGGCAAAATGAAGAACGAACCAGGACTCGCAAAATCGGACCCCCTTTTTGACTGGCGCCTTCCGCTCCGAATGTCGCGGGTTCTACGCCCTGTTCGGCATCGGAGCCGCATCGGTGGCACCGCTCACCTTATTCGACGGGAGACCCTCCCGACGCGTGGAGACTAACCTATAGGCCGGACGAAGCGAGCGCGCATTGTGCATTGCACTCATTCGAAGGTTTTTCGCCGCCATAGCGCAAGGCTATGGACTGCTAGCGATGGTGCCGTGTGAGGCGCGCCAGCGTCATCGCTGCGGCAGCGCCTCGCCGCGCGCATAGGCGACGGTACGACGGGCCAGCACGTCGGTCGCGTCGATCAGCGGGACGGACAGATCGTCCGAATCGAGCACCAGCGGTACCTCGGTGCAGCCGGCGATAACCAGATCCGCCCCGGCTGCCACCAACGCCCGGGCACTCTCCGCCACGATGGCGCGCCCGCTATCGAGCCGGCCCGCCTTGATCGCCCAGACACCCTCCATGAAACGCTCGCGTGCCGCGCCTGTCGGCACGATCGCGGTGAAGTCCAGCGGCTCCAGCGCGCGTTCGTAAAGACGGGCATCGGCGGTGGCGGCGACGGCCAGCACGCCCACCCGGCGGACATGCGCATGATCGCGGCGCACCGCGTGCACCGTCTCCTCGATGAGGTGGACGAACGGCAGCGGCGTCGCCGCGATCACATCTGCCGCAAACGCATGCGCGGCATTGCATGGCATGACGAGGAAGGTGGCGCCGGCGCGCGCCAGCCCCTGCGCCATCGCGGCCAGCGCCGGCCCCGGGGAGGGGCCGGTGCCGGCGACCGCGGCGTTGCGATCGGGCACGGCGGGATTGCTGTCGACGATCAGGCGCACATTATCCTGCTCGCGGCCGGCATCCCCCTGCGCCGCTTGCGAGTGCAGCAGCACCTTGGCCATGAAATCGATCGTCGCCGCCGGCCCCATTCCGCCGAGCACGCCGACGGCCCGGCGCGCATCGGTCATGCCGCGGCAGCGCCCAGGATCGGCTGATAGGCGTAGAGCGCGGGCGAGCCGCCGGTGTGGACGAACAGCACCGTCTCGTCGCGCGCGATCTCGCCCGAGCGGACCAGCCCGATCAGGCCAGCGGCGGCCTTGCCGGTATAGACCGGATCCAGCAGCACGCCTTCGGTGCTGGCGAACAGGCGCACCGCCTCGATCATTTCCGGCGTGGGCAGCGAATAGCCCGGGCCGACCCATTCATCACGGCAGACGATCGCGTCGCGCGCGATCTCCGGCACGACGCCGGCAAAGGCGGCGGTTTCGACCGCGAGCTTGAAGACGTTGGCCTCCTGCTCGGCGCGTCCGCGCCGGACGTTGATCCCGGTCACCGGGATGCCCGCGCTGTTGCCGATCAGGCCGGCGACGATCCCGGCATGGGTGCCCGCGCTGCCGCTGGCGACGACGATGCGGTCCAGCTGCAGGCCCGTATCGAAGGTCTGCTGCAGGATCTCCTCGGCGCAGGATACGTAGCCCAATGCGCCGAGCGGGTTGGAGCCGCCGCCTGGGATGATGTAGCCGCGCCGCCCTTCGGCCGCGAGTTCGGCCTTGACCTCGGCCATCGCGGCGGCGAGGTCGTCGCCCGCATTGACGACCTTGACCTGCTCCACGCCGAGCAGATCGAACAGGAAATTGTTGCCGGACGCGGCCGGATCGTAGCTGCCGGGCACGCGCTGCTCGAGCACCAGGCGGCATTTTAGACCTTCGCGCACCGCCGCGGCCAGCGTCAGGCGACAATGATTGGATTGTACCGCGCCCACCGTGATGAGCGTGTCGGCGCCTTGCGCAAGCGCATCGGCAACGAGGAATTCGAGCTTGCGCGTCTTGTTGCCGCCCGCGGTCAGGCCGAGCTGGTCGTCGCGCTTGATGAACAGCCGCGCGCCGCCGAGCGCCGCCGACAGATGGGGCATCGGTTCGATGGCGGTGGCGTGCGGCGTGTAGCGCCGCCGCGGAAAGCGCGCGAGATGCATTGTACGACTCCTGATTATCGAGCGTGCTTTTACGCGGCACGCCCGCGGTTGCTACCGCCGAACGGACGCGTCCGCTCGCCGATCATCGGCTGGTGGGGTTTGTGCGACGCAAATTCATCGGAACACGATGTCGGTTTCGGGTTCCTCAAAATCCTCCTGCCGCCATCGGACGAAGTCGACCGGAAGATCGGGAAAGCAAAATATACAGCGCCAGCGATGGACGTCTCCGAGGTCGCCGATTCAGTCATGCTGCCGCCACGATCATTGTCACGGCGAGTATAGTCCACGAACTGCCCGCGTTGGGCAAGCAGCGGACCTATTCAGTTCAGGCTTGAGCCTATAGCCTCTAGGTAAGGCTTGGAGGGCGACATCGCCGCTCGCTCCGCGATCATGCTGCGCTTGAGATCGAGGAAATTGCGTGCAAGCCGCGACAACGGATGGTCGGCGAGATGCAGCGCCTTCAGCTCGAACGTTACCGCCGGTTCGATGAGGCGGAAGTCGAGCTCGTCGGACAGGAATCCGTGCGCGGTGAACTCGTCCACCAACGCGATCCCCGCGCCCTGCCGTGCGAGTGCCGCGGCGATATACACCGAACGCACCACGATCGAGGGCGGCCCGCCCATCTCCGCCATACGCCCGGCCGGGCCGACCAGGCCGCCGATCGCAACGCTGGGGGAGAAGCCGATCACTTCGTGCTTCTGCAGCGTCGCCAGATCGACCCGCTCTTCGTCCGGAGGAAGCAAGCCGCGCCGGAACAATGCGCCGACCCGGCCGAGGCCCAACGAGGTGCTGGCAATCTCCGGATCATGGAGAAGATGATGCCCGATCACGAAGTCGCACGCGCGCGACACCAGGCTGTCGCGGAAATTGTCGTGATGGATGGCCGTCACCTCGAAGGTGACCCGTGGATAGCGTTTGCGATAGCGGGCGATCACCGCGGGCGTGATCGACATCGCCAGGGAGGGGATCACCCCCATCCGTATCTGTCCATCGGAAGTCGAGCGCAGGTTCTTTGCCGTGCGCTGGAACACGTCGATGCGGGCATGGAGATCGTCCACCTCGCGGAAGAGGACATGCGCTTCGTCCGTCGGCAGAAGGCGCCCCCTGACCAGCTTGAACAGGGAGAAGCCGAGTCGCGATTCCGCATGCTTGATGATCTTGCTGACCGAGGGCTGCGATACGTTGAGCAGCCGCGACGCGCCGCTCACCGAGCCGACGGAATATACTGCGTGGAATACCTCGATCTGCCTGAGATTCATTCCGTGTCCCCTCGCGAGCGCCCGCTTACTCCCCCTCCGAAACACTTTTCTTCAGCGAAGGTTAACAGCGAGCCGGGGCCTGCCAACAAGCTTATCGGGGCGATGCAGATTCACTCGGCGAGTGCGACACAGAAGCCACAGCCGCATCCGGTTCCCGCCCTTGATGCGATACCGCGCCGATCGCACCACCTGCATGATGTGGTGCGCGGGGTCCACTCCTCCCTAGTGCGCCATGCCCACGCGGATGATGCCGACGTTCTTCTCGATCGTGATCGTGGTGCCATATGGCGCCGAGAGCGTCTGCAAGCGTTCCAGGATGCGGCGGCCGACGACGGCATCGGCCAGCCGCGGTACGCCGCGCCCCGCGCCCTTCAGCGCGGTGCCGAGATCGAGCGGGTAGAGGCGGATCTCCTGCACGTTGCCGCCGACGAAGCGGCTGACGGCGATCACCGCTTCGAAGATCACATTGTCGGCGAACGACTGCGCATTGCGCGCCTGCAGCAGGCCCGGCACCGTCGCGGAGCCGGGGGCGATGCCATAATCCTCGTACATCTCGCCGGGAATGACATCGAGCGAGTTGTTCATCATCGCGAAGTTGCCGAGCGAATAGAAGATCGGCTTTCCCTTGTAGATCTCGATCCCGCGCAGAACGTGCGGACCATGCCCGACGAAGACGTCGGCACCGGCATCGATGAGCTTGTGGGCGATTTCCGGCGCAAAATCGGCGGGGATCGTCGCGGTGCCGCCATTTTCATGATTGTGCAGGGAAAAGACGACGAAGTTGCCATTCTCCTTGGCCTGCTGGACGGCAAGGAGGTTCGCTTTCTCGTCGGCGCGATTGATCTCGAAATGGGTGACCATCTGCGTGCCCGCAGGCAGCGGTGCGGTCGCGGCGCGATAGGCCATGCCATTGAAACGCACCGTGTTGCCACCCTTGCTGCCGGCAAGGCGGGCCAGGATCGCGAGGTCGGTCGGCGACACCAGCCCGATCTTCTCGGTGCGGATGTAATTCACGCCGCCCCGTCCGGCCACGCCTGTCGCGGGATCGGCGGCGCGCGACATCGGCGTGAAGGTCGAGCTGGCCGAAACGATGCCGACGCGGCCCTGCGGGGTATCCAGATAGGCCGGCGCGCGCGCGGCGGAGAGGTTGGGGCCGGTACCCGAATGGACCAGCCCGGCCTCGTCGAGATGGGCGTCGGTGGCGAGCAGGCCTTCCACGCCCCAATCGGTGGCATGGTTGTTGGCGCGGCCGACGATGTCGATGCCCATCTTGACCGCGTCGGTGATGATGCGGGGCTCGCCGAGCATCCAGGTTCCGCCCGATTCCGCCTGGGGGGATCCCTTGAAGTTGTTGAGGTTGAACGAACTGCTCTCGAAATTGGCGAAGGCTACGTTGGCGCCGCGCAGGATCGCGAGCATATCGGGCGATTGCTTCTCGACGGTCGCCAGCATCGGCCGGAGGTAGATGAAGTCGCCGACCGCGGCGAAGGTGAAGCCGTCGGCGATCGGTGTCGTCGGCACGGGCTCGATACTGACCGCCGCCCGCTGGGCGTTCGTAGCGGCGAGGGGGGCACAGAGCGCGATGAGGCCCGCCGCCAGATACAGGCAATGCTTGCTCGCCGAAGAACCAGCCGGTCGAAATGTCTTCATATCGTCGGTCCTCCAGCGAGCAAGGTCGTCATCCAGTCATCAGAAGGCGAAGCGGGCGCCGACGGTGAAACGACGGCCGAGGAAGTCGTACAGCGTCTGGTTGATACCCACGTCGACGTTCGAATTGTCAGAGGGCCCCTTGCCGACCTTCGCGGGATCCTTGTTCAGCAGGTTCGCGATGCGGAAATAGAGCTCGGTCGCGCCGCCATGGACCGGAATTTTATAGGCGAAGTAGGTGTCGAGGTAGAAGGCGCCGTCGATGTGGTTGCTGTAGATCGTGCGATTGATCGAATTCGTCGCCGGGCAACCCGTCTGGCACTCGACGTACTGGTTGCTATACACGCCTGCGCTCAAACCACGGCCGACCAACTGAGCGGTGATCTTGTCGGAATCGTAGCCGATCGTCGCGCGATAGGTCCATTTGGGCGGACCGCTGCCCGCATTCTCGCCCACCGAGTCGGTCGGCTTGTCGACGCCGTTCGATTCGGAGGCTTCCAGATAACGCGTGGCGAGGCCGCGGAACGTGATCTTGCCCGCCGCGCCCGGGATGACGTCCGCGAGGTTGAACAGGTAGCTCGCCTCGAAGTCGATGCCGCGCGAGCGATCGACCAGGAAGTTGTACGGGCTGTTGGCGATCAGATATTCGGTCACGCCGGTGCCCGGGCCGCTCGCCTGGGTGAAGCCGCCGCTGCCGAAGGGCACGTTCACGCCGTTGACGGTGGCGACCAGTCGCGAGCAGAGATCGACGGAGCCATCGTGACAGCGATCGACGATCTGCTGCGGCCCGAGCGTGCCGATCGCGCCCTTGATCTTGATGTCGTAATAATCGACCGAGAGCCCGAAGCCGGGCAGGAAGTGCGGGCGATAGACGCCGCCAAAGCCCCACGTATCGGCCTTTTCGGGCTTGAGCGCGAGATTTCCGGCGACGGTCTGCGTATAGCGGACGGCAGGCTTGCCCGTCTGCCAGGGATCGCTGACCGAGTTGGTGTTGCGGGTGCCGGCCGCGTACAATTCGCTCAGGTTGGGCGCGCGGATGTCGCGCGACCGGGTGACGCGCAGGCGCAGGTCGCTGACCGGCTCCCAGACCAGGCCGGCCTTCCACGTTACCACGTTGCCCGACGCGCTATAGTCGGTGTGGCGGACCGCACCGTCGAAATCGAACTTCCACGGCAGCGGTACGCGCACTTCGAAATATTCTTCGGTCACGTTGTAGGAGCCCACGGTCGGCAGGAAGTTGCCCGAGATCCAACCGCTTTGATATTGGACGGGCACGGCGCCGCTGATCAATTCCTTGCGGTGCTCGGCGCCGAAGGCGATGCCGATCGGCTTCAGCCAGGGATTGTGGATGTTGGTGCTGAAGTTCAGCGCGCCGACCTGTTGCTTGAAGCGCTCGTCGCGATACGGCACGCCGAACACATAGTTGATCGCGTCCTGCGACGTGACCCCGGTTCCCAGGCGGTTATAAGGAACGCAGCCCTGTGCCAGCGGATCGGTGCTGCCCTGCAGCGTCACGCGGCAGACGATCTGGCCGGCGCTGTTGAACACCGCATCCTGCGCGTAGGTGAGCTTCTGGCGTTGCGCCGAAAGCACCGTCTCGTGTGCGTCGGTGATGCCGATCTGGTAATAGCCGTCGGCCTTCCAGTCGGTGCCGAGCAGCGGGAACGACGTTTCGAAACCGCCGAGATAGCGCTGCACCTTGCGATCGATGTCGCTGATACGCGCCGGCTGATCGGCATTCCACGTACCCATGGTGAAGCTCTTGAGACCGAGCGCCGCCATCTGCGACTTGATCGATGCCGGGATGAAGGCGTTGTCCGCCTGGATCACGACGTTGGCCTTGTCGGTGCCGTAGCCGCCCCAGTTGAGCGAATTGGCCTTGTTGTAGGAGACTTCGGTGAAGACGTTGAAATTATCGAAAAGATCGTAGCTTGCCCGGCCGAACACGCCCCAGAACTTCTCGGCCGGCTGCAGCGACGTCGCATAATATTGCTGGCTCTGCTGCCAGTCGCCGCCGACCGTCCAGGGGCTGTTGGTGGTCGTGTTGTAATTCTCGCCGTAATTATAGTGATTGATCACGCCGCCCGGGCCGAAATAGGTGCCCTTCAGCGGCCCGCTGGTGATGATGCCGCCGCCGGTGGTGGTGTTGAGGCCCGAACGGGTGGTCGCGATCAGTTCGGGCAGGCCATTCGTCGGCGTGTAGGCCGGATTCTGGATCAGGTGCATGCCGTTCGCGGCCCAGTCGCGCGGCACGCCTTCGACCACGCCCTTGCGATCGGTATATTGCCCGCTGACCATCACGTGACCGCGGCCGCCGGCGAAATTGAACCCGCCGGTCAGCGTCGCGCGGAAAGTCTTGTCGTCGTCATACTGGGTCTCGCCATAGTTCACTTCGCCCTTCAGGCCGGTGAATTTGCGATCGAGGATGAAGTTGACGACGCCGGCGACGGCGTCGGAACCATAGACCGACGAGGCACCGCCGGTCACGACTTCGACGCTCTTAACCAGGCCCTGGGGAATAGTGTTGACGTCGACCGTGCCGGTCGCAACCGACCCCACCGAACGGTGACCGTCGAGCAGGACGAGGGTCCGCGACGAGCCGAGGTTGCGCAGGTTGATCGTATTGACGCCGATCGTCCCGGCGCTCAGCGAGCGCTGGCTGTTCGCAGGCGTCACGCTGCCCGACACCTGCGGCAGCTGGTTGACGAAATCGGCGATGTTGGCGGGCGCCGACGCCTGGATGTCGGCGGCGCCGATTACGGTCACCGGCGTCGGCGTATCGTAGCCGCTGCGGGAAATGCGCGAGCCGGTGACCGTGATCTCGCCGCCGTCCGCCGGTTCGGGCGCCCCCGCGGTCGCGGGCTGGGACGACGGCGACGCGCCGTTGGCAAGCTCGGGGAAGCCTCCTGTGCATAAGCAGCCGTCGCACCGCTGACCAGCAGCGCGCCGATCAGGGCGTTTCGCGATGCCGATGACATCAGCCGACAGGCGTTTATGGGCGCAGCCCCGGAGGTGGAGCTGAGCCCGGACAATATCGATTTAGCAAAGGCGCGCATAGAGATCCCCCTTGTGCCGAAACCTGTGCTGCCCTCATTCTTGTTCGTGGCAATTTTTGCCTTACGAAACGTTCGGGCTTGCCGTCGCTTCGACGCGTTGGACTATCGCCCAGCCATCGCTTCCCCTATGGCACTAGGGCTATCAGGCGTTCAGCTTGCGTCAAGCTAAGGCGTGCGGCGCATCCATGCAGATGCTTCGCGAGGCTATAGCTGAAAGGCATGGCCGGCGATGCGATCCCTGGGGATATCGCGGCGATCGACGCGCCGCGCGTCCGCGCGGCCGGGCGTGGTGACCGCGGATCGAGCGGGGTCGCGCCGCTCCCATAGCGCAAAGATGTGACGGAAAAACGTATATTATTCGCCGATCGCCTCCAAGATCGGCCTCCTGGCGCGGTCGAACCGGCGGGCTGGGAGGCGGATCGCGCGCCTGCCGATGCGCCTTGGTGTCGTGCGCCCTTGCCGTCTCCCACCGGCCATGCCGAAGAGCTATGGGCGACCAAAGCTTCTTTAGGGGCAAGGCCATTGACGCCGCCGTTGGCACGCAGTCAATTTCCGTGATCTGCCGAAGACAAACGGCCGGTGGCCGGAAGACGCCACCGGGCCGGCTCGGGAGTGGGGAGGATCATTGCACGGCTCGAGCTGGATCGAGGGCTATGATCGGGGCACAGGAACATAAGGCTGGCAATCCGGTGCGATCTGCGCGCGCCGCAGCGTGGCGGCGTCGCCCCGCATCGGCCGGAGCATCCTGCGTATCGCGCATGGTCCGCTGCGTAACCGCACGCGGCCTTTGGAAAGGGCGAAATCTTGAACAATGAGGTCTCGACCAAAACCGATGCGGGGCGCTGGGCGGCCGGGCTGTCGGCCGAAATCGGCAAGGCGGTGCTGGGCCAGCACGCGATCGTCGAACGCATCCAGGTGGCGCTGCTGGTTGGTGGCCATCTGCTGCTCGAGGGCATGCCTGGTCTCGCCAAGACGTTGCTGGTCAAATCGTTCGGTGCCGCGCTGGGGCTGGAGTTCGAGCGCATCCAGTTCACGCCCGACATGCTGCCGAGCGACGTGGTCGGCACGATGGTCTATTCGCCCGGCGACGGGAGCTTCACGCCGCATCACGGCCCGATCTTCGCCAACCTCGTGCTCGCGGATGAAATCAACCGCTCGCCCGCCAAGGTCCAGAGCGCGCTGCTGGAGGCGATGCAGGAGCGCCAGGTGACGATCGGCGGGGTGACTCACGCGTTGCCAGTCCCGTTCTTCGTGATGGCGACGCAAAATCCGGTCGAGCAGGAGGGCACCTATCCGCTGCCCGAGGCCCAGACCGACCGTTTCCTGTTCAAGCTGCTGCTCGACTATCCCGATCATGCCGACGAATTGGAAATGCTGCGACGCTGGGGATCGGCGGTGCGCACGCCCGAAGTCACGCCGATCTCCGATCCCGGAGAACTTCTGGCGCTCCGCGCGACGCTGGACGACGTCTATGTCGCGCCCGAGATCGAGGCCTATATCCTAGCACTCGTCCGCGAGACGCGGCGGCGCGCGGCGGAAGCGGTCGGTGGCATGCGCATCCTTGCCTTCGGCGCTTCGCCGCGTGCCTCGCTCGCTTTGTATCAGGCAGGCCGCGGCCTCGCCTTGCTGCGCGGGCACGAACATCTTTCGCCGACGATCGTGCAGGAGATCGCGCCCGACGTCATGCGCCATCGCATCGGCCTGTCCTACGAGGCCGAGGCGTCGGGCCTGACTCCCGATGCCGTGGTGGCGGACTGCCTCGCGGCCGTCGCAATTCCTTCCTGACCCGAATGGCCGCCCGCCCGCCCGCCATTCCCGAACGCGCGCTTAAGGCGCTGCGCCGGCTCGAATGGCGGATGCGCGGGCGGCGAGTGGAAACGACGCTGACCGGTGACCATCGCTCGGTCTTCCGCGGACGGGGGATGGAGTTCGACCAGGTCGTCCGCTTCGAATTCGGTGACGATATCCGCGACGTCGACTGGAACGTGACTGCGCGGCTCGGCGATGTCTATCGCAAGATGTTCGTCGAGGATCGCGAAGTCAGCGTCGTCGTCGTCTTCGCCGATCATCCCGCGCTTCAGTTCGGATCGGGCACGCGAACCAAGCGCGATCTGCTGCTCGAGCTCGCCGCGCTGGTAATGCTGTTCGGCGCGCTGAACCGCGAACGGGTGATGCTGATCCACCAGACGCCCGGCGGCACGCACGCCTATCCGCTGGCGCGCGGGCGCGACCGGATCCTGGCTATCGTGGGCGCGCTGTTTGCAAGCGCGGCGCCCGATCCGCTTGGCGTGGATCGTCTCCCCTTGCCTCTGGTGCGACACGATATTCCGCGCGGCGCCATGGTCGTGTGGATCGGCGAAGTGCCGGACGATCCGCCGCCGATCGAATGGCGGGCCTGGACCCGCCACCATCAGGTCCTGGGCGCGCGCGCGGAGGACGAATGGGAGCGCGATGGCCCCGCGGCGGGGCCGTTCACCGCTTATGATCCGGTTGCCGGCCGCGTGGTGCGATTGCGCGGCGATGCGGAAGCGCGCGCGCGCCATGCCGCCTGGCGCGACCAGCGCGAGGCACGATGGCGCGCCTGGTGGTCCGATCCGGCCGATCGGCTGACCATCGGCCCCGAGCAGGATGTGCTGGAGGCGCTTAGTCTGTTCCTGCGCAACCGCGAGAAAAGCGGTCCGACCCGGTCGTATCGATGAACGGACTGCGCTTCGATCATCCGCTGGCGCTGCTGGGTCTGCTGCTGATCCCGGCGGCGATCCTGTGGCGGATGCGGCGCGGGCGGGCACCGCTGCTGGTGGTGCCTTATGCGGCGGCGTGGTCGGCCAGCGCCGGCGAGCGATCGCGCTGGTGGATTGCCGGCCTCTACGGCGCGCTGGCGCTGGCCACGATCGCGCTCGCGCGGCCGCAATATGTCGATAGCCTGCAGAAGATCGAACAGCATGGCTATGACCTGATGCTCGCGGTGGATCTGTCCACGTCGATGCTGTCCGAAGATTATGAAGGGCCGCACGGCCGGATCAACCGTCTCGAGACGATCCGCCCGGTCATCCAGGAATTCATCCGGCGACGTGCCAATGATCGCATCGGCATCGTCGTCTTCGCCAGGCGGGCAATGACCCTGGCCCCGCTCACCACCGATCATGCCTGGCTCGCCAAACGGGTGGCGGCGCTGCGCACCGGTCTGTTGGACGACGGCACCGCGATCGGTGACGGGCTCGGCATCGCACTCGCCGATCTGGAGGCCGGGCGCCGCGACGAGACGCAGGACGATCCGCGCGGCCCGGCTGGTGCGTTCGTCGTGTTGCTGACCGATGGCAGCAACAATAGCGGCGATCTGACCCCGGGAGAGGCGACCGCGCTGGCGCATTATCGGAAGGTTCCGGTCTATGCCGTCGGCACCGGGCGCAACGGCATGGTGCCTTTCCCGGTGTTCGACGGCGCGGGCAGGCGCGTCGGGACCAGCCAGCAGCCGTCCGCGCTCGACATCGACGCGCTCCGGATCATGGCGGCGCAGACATCGGGTCGTTTCTTCATGGCCGGCGATACGGCGGCGCTGCAAGCAGCCTTCCGGTCGATCGACAACGCGCGCAAGGCCGAGTTCCACGTGCGGCGAGTGGTCCGCGTGCGGGAGTTGTTCGCCTGGTTCGCGTGGCCCGCGCTGGCGCTGCTGATCTTCGCCGCGCCGGGGCTGGTACGCGGCCGGGGCCGCTCATTCCGGCGCTTGCAGCCGACATGAGCTTCGCGTCCCCCTGGCTGCTCGTGCTGGCGTTGATCCCGCTCGCCGCGCTTTTGTTGCAGCACCTGCCGAGACGCGGCGGCGACGACCGCGATGTCCTGCCCGCGGTGCTGCGCGGGTTCGCCGCCGGCGGGCATGTGCGCATCGGGGCGGCCACGCCGCGCTGGCCGTGGCGTTTCTGGCTCGCCGTGCTGCTGCTGGTCCTGGCGCTGGCCCGGCCGCAATGGGGGGTGCAGCCCGACGAAAGCAACAAGCGCGACCAGGTGGTCATCGCGCTCGATCTGTCGCGCAGCATGCTCGCCGCCGATGCGCTGCCGTCGCGGATCGAACGCGCGCGGGCCATCGCGCAGCACTTCGTCGCGCAGTCGCCCACCGCCGAGATCGGCCTGATCGCCTTTGCCGGCCAGGCCTATCCGCTCGCCGCGCCAAGCGCGGACCGGGCGCTGCTGCTCACGTTCCTGCCTCAGGTCGCGCCGGACCAGATGGTCGTGCCCGGCAGCAACTTCGCGAGCATGCTCGATGTCGCGCTCCGTGCCTTCGATGCGAAAGCCGCAAGCCGTACGCTGGTGCTGCTGTCCGACGGCGAGGCCGAGCCGACGCCGTGGCAGCAGGCCGTGCCCGCTCTGCGCGCGCGCGACATCCATGTCGTCGCGGTGGGGATCGGCACGGCCGCAGGCGCGCGGATCATCGTCGGCGGCCGCGACCTGGTCGCTCCGGATGGCGCGGTGGTGACGTCGCGCCTGCAGCCGGATGCGCTGCGCGCGATCGCGAGCATGAGCGGAGGCACCTATCTGGAGGCCGCCGGCTCGGCCGGGCTCGCCGCACGCGTCCGCGCGATCGCCGATCATGCGTCGGGCCGGCGGACCGCGCGCCCAGGCGCGGCCAGGGAGGAGCGGTTCGGCTGGTTCCTGCTTCCGTCCCTGATGTTGCTCTTGTGGAGCGCGCTTGCCGAATGGCCTGCGATACCGCGGCTGCTCCGTGCGCGCCGCCGCGCGACCAAACCGGCGGCCTATGCGGCGGCGGCGATCCTCGCCATGCTGGCGACCAGCCCGCGCGGGCGGGCGCTCAAGCCTGCCGAACCCGATCCGCTGGCACACGTGAAGAGCATCGTGCGCCAGGCACTGGCCGAACGGCAGCCGACAGCGGCCGACTATATGGCGCTGGCGCAGGCGGCGGTGCGCTATGCCGAGGATCGCCGCCAGCATCTCCACCCGCTTCAGCAGGGCGTGATGCGCGACGGCTTGGCCGCGGTCGACACCGGCCAGGCGCTCGAACCGGGACGGCCGGGGTGGGGCCCGCTCCGCGCGAAGCTGGTCGATCTGCTCAAGCCGCCGCGGACGGCGGATGATCCCGAGGCAGGCGACGGCGCGATCTCCAAGGATCCGGTCGATCCCGACACGCCCAAGCCCGACGAAGCCGGCAGTAAGCCCGACGCCAAACCACAGCCTGATACGCGCAGCGTCGGCGGGCCCAAGCGCTCCAGATCCGTGCAGGCCGAATGGCAGGTGCCGTCGCTCGTCAAGCCGCTCTACGTTCTGCAGAAGCTGCGTGCCGCCGATCGACCCGGCGATCTCTTCCGCCTGATGCAGCGCCAGGAGCCCGTACCGCCGCGTCGTACCGAGCAGACATGGTGAGAAAACTGCTGGCCCTGATGCTGGCGATCGCCGCGCCGCCGGTGGCTGGGACATCGCCCGCCGCCCCGCCGCCGGGCGTGGTCACGGGCGGCTTTTCATTCCCGGATCGGCCCATCTGGGCCGGCGAGGTGTTCGACCTGAAGTTCGCCTGGCAGGTCGACTGGGATCTGTTCCGCTATCTCGATGGCGATCTTGCCTGGACCGCGGATCCGCTGGCGACCGAGGGCTGGACGCGCGATCCGCAGACCCCGCCCACGTCGACGAGCGGCAAAAGCATCGCCCGCCTGTCGTTTTCGACCCGGGCGATGGCGCTTCAACCCGGATCGATCCGGTTGAAGCCCGCGCGCCAGCAAATGCAGATCGTCACCGGCGGTTATGAGGAAGAGGGCATCAGGATCGCCAATATCGGTCCGATCGCCGCGCGGAGCGCGGGCGCGACCCTCATGGTCCGTCCGTTGCCGCCCCCACCGCCCGACTTCTCCGGGGCGGTCGGTGATTTCACGCTGCGCTCGACCCTCGACGGGAGAAGCGGCGAGGTGGGCAAGCCGATCGTCTGGACGGTGACGCTCGCGGGCACCGGCAACTGGTCGGCATTCGGCGGGGTACCGGCGCGCCAGTTGCCGCGCGATTTCGATATGGTCGGCACGCCGGGCCAGAGCGAGGGGAAGAGCGCGAGCCTGTTCGATCGATCGGTCGCCGAACGCATCACGATCGTGCCGCGCCGGCCCGGCGCCTTCTCGCTCGGGCCGGTCGACATGACCGTGTTCGATCCGGTCACGGGTCGATATCGCGAGATCTCGGCGCCGGCCATCGCGGTCGATGTCAAGCGGGGGGGCGCCGCCAGCCAGCCGCCCGCCTACGAGGCCGAGCCGGACTTGACGCCCCCCGGCGAGGTGCTGCCCCCGCCGCTTTCCGGCGTCGGCCATGCGTGGGCGCCCCTTTCCCGTCGGATGTGGCATGCGGGGCTGGCGTTGCCGTTCGTCGCACTCGGTCTGCTCTGGCTGGGGCTTGCCTTCGACCGGGCACGCAGGAGCGATCCGGCGCGCACCGCCCGCCGCGCGCATGCCCGGCTGCTCCGCACGATCGACGCGCTGGGGGCCGCCCCGATCCGGCGCAGCGTCGCCGGCTGCTCCGCGCATGGCAGCGGGATGCGGGCTTGCTGTTGAAGGTCGAGCATGCCGCCCCGTCTGCCGCCGCATTCGGCCACCGCGAATGGGCGTCTCTATGGGACGAAGCGGAGCGCCATTTATACGGGCGCAACGTGGCATTGCCGGCCGATTGGCAGGCGCGCGCCGCAACGGTGTTGGCCGCGCACGATGCGCCCGCGCGCTTCGACGTGCGAACCGTTTTCGCGATGCGCAATCTCTATCCCGCCGTGGCGCTGGCGATCGCGCTTCTCGTGGCGAGCCCTGCGCCGCTTCCCGCTGCCCACCCAACGCCGCACGGCTCGGTGATGCCGCGCGACTGGATCGGCCATTATGATCTGGCGCGCCGCGAGGCTGCGGCAAAGCGCTGGAACCCGGCGGCCGCACAAGCGGGCATCGCCTGGGTCCAGCACCCGCGCTCGGCCGAGACGACGGCGCTCTGGACGCTGGCCGCGCGCGAGGCGGGTTTTGGCGGACGTTCGGCGGGCGGCCTGCCGTTGCCCATGGAGACGCGCGGAAGATGGGCAAGTTTGCTGCCACCGCTGGCATGGCAGGTCATGGCGCTCGCGGGATTGTCGCTCGCCGCCATCGCCGTCGCGATGATGCTGTTGCGCCGTTTCGGCCATGTTTCGCGACGCCCGATCCTGCCCGCCGCCATCTCCGGGCTTGCGGGGGTGGTGGCGGCGGCGGCCGGGCTCTCCGGCGTCGATGGCTACGGCCCTCCGGCGATGGCGGAGGCCGCCATCCTGTGGCGGCAGGCCCCGTTACGCGACCTCCCGGTCGACATGCCCGGCAATGAGGCGGCGATCATGCTCGCCCCAGGCACCGCCGGCTATGTGGACCGCACTTTCCTCGGATGGGTCCACCTTACCCACGCCGACGGCCATTCTGGCTGGCTTCGCCGCGAGGACCTGCTCTCCATTTGGCGCGACTGAGCCCGCGCCGGGCCCACCCAGCATCCGAAGTCACCGGGCGCCTGGCCGATCGCGCGGTCCTGACGTTGGACGGTACTGCTCACACCCCCGACGAAAACGAGGTCGGTTCAGCCGCGCACGCTGTCGTGGCTTTCTTCGTCCTTTCCGAGAGCGTTTTCCAACGTCCGGAAGAGCTCGTTGACGCGAAAGGGTTTGCGCAACATCCTTACGTCGGCGCCGGCCACCGCTTGGATCGCGTCGGTATCGGCGAAACCGCTGGCGAATACGATGGGCAGTGCGGGCCATCGTTCTGCGATGCGCCGCGCGAGTTCGGCACCATTCATCCCGGGCATCGCGAAGTCGAGCACCGCGATATCGGGCAGGCGCGCTTCCAGGGCATTCAGCGCAGCCTCCCCATCCTCCGCTTCGTCCACCAGGTAGCCTTGCGCATCGAGCGCGCTCGCGAGCATGCTTCGCACGTCCCGATCGTCATCCACGAGCAAGACCTTTGGACGCCAACCCAGGGAATTCGCCACCAGGGCCGCGGCCGGCTCGGGAGGGGCCGGCATCTCGTCGGTACATGGCAATAGCACCCTCACGGTCGTGCCCTCGCCCAGACGGCTCTCGATGCGAACCGCGCCGCCCGCCTGGCGCACGCTGCCATAAATCTGGGCAAGCCCTAGCCCGGTGCCCTTGCCGACCGGCTTGGTGGTGAAGAATGGCTCCATCGCCCGGCTGAGTGTCGCCGCATCCATGCCGATGCCCGTGTCGCTCACTGCAAGCTCGACAAAGTCGCCATCATCCAGCTCGGGATCGTCCCGAATGCGCATGGCGGTGGTCGTTATTCGCACTCTACCCCCGTCCGGCATCGCGTCGCGCGCGTTGATGGCGAGATTGAGCACCATCATCTCGATCTGGGTCGGATCCGCCCGAACCGGGACCGGAGCAGGATTGAGCTGAAATTCGAGCGCGACCATCGGCCCCAGCATGCGCGCCAGCATGTCGCGCAGACCGTCGATCACGTCGCAGACGTAGAGCGGCTGGAGCTGGATTCGCTGCGACCGTGAAAAGGCAAGCAACTGCGCGGTCAATTTGGCACCACGTTCGGCGGCCTGCAGCCCGGCATCGGCGAAGCGGCGCACACGGTCGGCGTCCTCGGGGCGACGCCCGATCAGATCGAAGGCCCCGACGATGGCACCAAGCACGTTGTTGAAATCATGAGCCAGCCCCGCGACGAGCTGACCTACGGCCTCCATCTTCTGGCTCTGAAACAAGGCATCCTGGGCCTGGCGGAGCTCGATAGTCCGGGCCTCGACACGCGATTCAAGCGTACTGTTGAGATCGCGCAATTGCTCCTCGACGGCGGCACGCTCGATCACGAGGCGCGTACGCTCGGCGATCTCCTCCATGAACGTCACGTCTTCGGGGTCCCAGTGGCGAGGCTCGCGATTGTTGAGATATATGATCGTCCGCAGACGACCGTCGCGAACGAAGGGCACGACCAGGATCGCCCGCGTGTCCACTTCGCGAGCGGTGTCGCGGGTTCGCGCCTCATCGCTGAGCTGCGATTCCAGCAGGTCGTCGACCACCACGGTTTCGCCCGCGTTCAGGGCGGCGACGATCTTCACCCCAAAAGCCGCCGCAGGAAAGCGCCCGATGAGCGGCGGCACGCTGCCGTCGGTCCAGCAGACATCATAGTCGAAAATATCTTCCGCGGGATCGAGCTGGCCATAACCTGCTCGCGCAACGGCGAAGTGCGCGCCCATCAGGGCTGCAATCTCCTGCAGTGCCTCGTCAGTTTGGCGCCCACGCAGCACGTCGGCAATCTTGAGACGCAGTGCGATACGCTGCTCGCGCCGCGCGAACCCCCGGAACAGCCGCTCCAGCCGCGCCGCGCCAAGCGCCATCAGCAGGATGATCAGGGTTACGACGCTGATCAGAACCGCAAGGGAGGTTTGCCCGACGTTTGCGCGAGTGCTCGGCATGCTTCCGGAGGCAAGTGCCGTGAAGATCGCGGCGCGCATACCGGCATAGTGCATTCCGGCGATCGCCAGCCCCATCACGCCCGAGGCCACCAACCGGACGCCGGGCGTCTGATCGCGCGCTGCGAGCCAGAGAGCGACGATGGCGGCTCCGACCGCGATAAGGACCGAGGTTGCCAGCCAAAAGGGTTCGTAACTCAATCTTGCCGGCATCCGCATCGCCGTCATGCCGAGATAGTGCATCGCGACCACGCCTGATCCCATCAGCAGGCCGGCGCCGGCGATCCGGCCGCGCGAAATCTTCTCCCAGTTCATGACCGCGAAGCCCCCTGCGGTGAAGGCAAGTGCGATCACAAGCGAAAGCAGCGTCAGCGAAAGACTGTAATTCATCTGCATGCCCGGTATGCGGAACGCGAGCATGGCGACGAAATGCATGGACCAGATGCCGCCGCCCAGGGCGATCGCCGCTGCGCCGAGCCAGACCCGGCGCATCCAACCGTTCGATGCGCGCAGACGGCCCGCCAGGCTCAACGCGGTAAACGAGGCCGCGATGGCAATAAGGATAGATACGATCACGAGACCTTGGTCGTGCGTGCCGGTCAGGATCATGGATGGGAGGTTCCACAGGGGGAAGCTACGCAACAACCAACAATCCAATCTGTCGAACGCCTCTTCGGCGCTCGCAGAAGCCATCATGATGCCATGTCCGGGCGAATTTAGGAGAAATGAAATCGGTCACTGGCTGGTAGAACTTCAGCTCTTTTCAATTTCGCGCGCAGTTATCGGTATTCCTCCCCGTGACAGCGCCCCCGGCACGCCGGCAGGCTCAACAGCGATGAAATCCTAATTCATCCATGCAGCAACCGTTCCGCCGGAGGATCGATAATTGCGCAAGGTTGTGCCTTTTTAACCTCATGCAACTGTATCGTGTGCACGGCCTGCCATCATTCGGTGTCGGGAGACGTGAGCAGACGCCTCCGAGAAAGGCGCTGGGGCGACGCCCCGCAGGGCAACGCTATACACCCGTCCGAACCACCTTGGCGCTCAACGGGTTGCCAGGAGGTCATCGGCCTGGCAGGCGGCCAGATCGGTGTGCCCAAAGCCCTTGGTGTAATCCAGGACGGAGATCAGGGTCGGTATCACACGGAAGACGCGAACGGCTTGCGGGTCGGGTAGCGCGGGCATTGCCGGCTGCTCGGGATAACGCTGTGCGAGCAGGTGCAGGAATTTCGTGACTTCGCCGGGCACGATCACGGGGTGCGCGTGCGCTGCCATCGATAGCCCCATGATCGCCATGATTTGCGACGTGTCGTCGTTGATCGTCAACGACACCCGGTCATCGCGGGACAGATTGGCCGCCTTCTGGCTGTCGGCGCCGCACAGGAAGAAGATCGACAGGCCCTCGTTGACGTAACCCACCGTGGTCGCTTGCGGCCAGCCATCGGGGCGAAGCGTCGCGAGGGTCATGATGCGATGGGTATCCAGCAAGTGCACGATCTTGCTTCTCGTGAGCGCGTCCACCGGCTTCTCCTTCCAACCGCAACGTCCTGCCCGTTACAGCGAGCCAATCGAGCGCGAATTACGTAAATGTCCGGCCCCGCGGCGGATAGGGGTTGCCGAAACCGAGAGCCGGCTCGCCCAACCTCTGCGACCGCGACGAACGGCATTAAAATACGACCTGACTGAAGTAGGACCACAAAACCCTACTGTCGATTGGGCGGCAGAGCTTAATATCTATTATTATGCGCAAATCGTCCGCTTATAATCTCTCGCCGGAGATGAGTCGGCGTCTCCGACGGCTTAGCTTTTATCGTCGCGCGGTGAGGCAGCCCGCTTGGTTTAACGTGCCTGGCGAGCCGTTCGAAACCAGAGATGCGACGGACAAAACCGTGTCTCGCTATAAATCGGGTACTTATATTTGATTTACCTTATCGATGCCAAAGAAGAAATTTCTAGGAGTTATCGATATGGTCGAAGCGGCTATGCTGTACTAATCTACTGCCTAATTTTCAGGCGGTGCTCGAGCTTTATTTCGGCCTCCAGCAGTAAGATCTCTCGCTTTAATCGACGGATCTCCGTCGGATCAGTCTTGCTAGCGAGAATCGACTTCAGATCCGCTATCTTTCGTTCGGCATATATCCCCATGTTATCCCCCGGTCGACGATGGTCGCCACGTGAATAAGATGGCTAATTATTCGTTCGAATTTGTAGACAGAGTCAACGTCTCAATCATCCGATCTGGTTGGAACGCACTCGCATGGAATACCATTCGGAATGTGCAACATAATACGGATGGATAGGGTCAGGTGAAAATACGTACCTCGAAATATCCACGCTAAGCCAAAAGACGATAATTATACTCCAAATTGCCGTAGAAGCTCAGGTGAGACTGTGCGAACCTTACGGGGCTGGCGCGCTCGGGTGAGGAGGACGTCAGCGGCGCCCCGGTTCTTGGTCCCACCGTCCGGGGCGCCACCCCCTTCTTGAAATGCGGACGTGACCGCAGCGTGTGGCAATCGCTTCTTGTCGGCTCTTGTCGGCTCTTGGCGGCGACGCGTCGGATGCGAGGGGGAGCATCAGCGAGGCGCCGGGAGCGATCGCAGAGCTCGCGGGCATCCGGTCCTTCCTACGCGATGGCGAGCCGTGCGAGGCCGATCAGCGAGCACAGGCCGAGGATGGCGAACGTGCCGAGCCGGAAGCGGAAGATCGCGATCAGGGCGGCGGCCGACAACAGTACCGCTACCCAGTCGATCGTGGCCGGATCGGGCAGCGGCACCGATACCGGGCCGAAGACCCGCTCACCGACGCCGCCAAACCAATAATGGAGCGCAAACCACAGGGCCAGATTGAGGATCACGCCGACGACGGCCGCGGTGATCGCGGAGAGCGCGGCCGACAGCGCGCGGTTGGTCCGCAGGCGCTCGACGAGCGGCGCACCGGCGAAGATCCACAGAAAGCAGGGCACGAAGGTCACCCAAGTGGTCAAGAGGCCACCGAGCGTGCCCGCCAGCAGCGGCGACAGGCCGCCCGGATGGCGATAGGCGCCGAGAAAGCCGACATATTGGCACACCATGATGAGCGGGCCGGGCGTGCTCTCGGCGAGGCCGAGACCGTCGAGCATCTCGGTTGGTGTGAGCCAGTGGTAATGCTCGACGGCAGCCTGCCCCACCCAGGACAGAACCGCATAGGCCCCTCCGAAGGTGAGCATCGCCATCTTGGAGAAGAAAAAGCCGATCGGCGCGAAGGCGCTGCCCGGCGGCGCGACGGCGGCGACCAGCAGCAACGGGAGCAGCCAGGCGGCGACGAGCGCGAGGCAGACGCCGGCGATAGACCCATGGCCGGCGCGCGCATGATCGGGAATATCGGCGCCGAGCGCGCTGTCTTCGTCGCGCAACGCTCCCGCCTTGGCCTGCCCGTGCCCACCACCCTGAAAGGCCGCGACGCCGCGACGTCCGGCGATCCAGCCGATCGCGCCCGCGACGAGGATGACGACTGGGAACGGCACATGGAGGAGGAACAACGCGAGAAACGCCAGTGCGGCGATCGTCCATCGAGAGGCATTGCCCAATGCCCGCGACCCGATCCGCACCACCGCCTGAAAAACGATGGCGACCACCGCCGCCTTCAACCCGAAGAACAGGGCGGCGACGGGCGCCACGTTCCCCAACAGCACATACACCCATGAAAGCGCCATGATTGCCAGCGCGCCGGGCAGCACGAACAAAGTTCCGGCGACCAGACCACCCTTCACCCGGTGCAGCAGCCAGCCGATATAGATCGCCAATTGCTGCGCTTCCGGTCCGGGCAGCATCATGCAGAAGTTGAGCGCATGAAGGAAACGCTCTTCCCCGATCCACTTCTTCTCGTCGATCAGGATGCGGTGCATGACCGCGATCTGCCCGGCCGGCCCGCCGAAGCTCAGCAGTGCGATGCGGGTCCAGACCTTCACCGCCTGGCCGAACGAAATGCCGTGGGGCTCGCCTTGGACCGTCCGGGTCGCGGGCGGGGCCGCAGCGGTCATTGCGGTTCCCTTTCGTAGCTGTCGTAGAGATCGTTGAACATCGCGGTCGCGCGGACGAGGCGCTGTTCGTCGGGCCGGCCGGGGGCGCATACGCCGTTGAGAAGATGAAGGATGCCGATCGTCTCGGCGCGGCCGAACTTTTCGTCCTTCAGGTCGATATCGTGGACGATCTCGGCGATGGCGCGCAAAGCGGCATCCTCGGCCAGGCCGGCGCGGTCGATCAGCACCTCCATCGAGCATTTGTCGCCCTCGTGGCTGATCTCGCCCTCGACCATGTCGAAGCGCAGTTCGCCGGGCAATGGCTGATAACGGCGGTCGGCAACGAATTTGAAGCGGGCGTCCGGGTCGATGAAGCGCTGGACCACCCAGGCGCAGGCGACACGGTCGACGAACATATGTTCGCGGGTCACCCACATCCGGCCGATCAGATCCTCGCGCTCCGTGCCATCGGGCGCTGTCGGCTTGCCGGCGATCCGTTCTTCCAGACGCAGGATGAAGCGTTCAGCAAGTTCCCGACGGCGCGCCGCGAAATGGTCGAGCGCGACCTGCGCCTCGAAGCGCCGCCGCATCCGCGCGACCGCGGCCGGGGTCGGCGGCTCGCTGGCCAGCATCGCCTGCACCTCGTCGATGATCTCGGCATAGGCCTGGTCGCGGGCGGCATTGAATTGAGCCTCGACCTCCTCGTCGCCCAAGCCGTCGACGAACCGTGCCTCGCACAGGGCCGCTTCACCGCCGCCATCGGCGATCTCCTGCGCCAGCCAGGAGAAGTCCTCGCGCGCCTCCTCGGTCAGCGGCAGCACGTAGGCCGATGCCCGCACCAGCACGGCGCCCAGCCCCTGCAATCGGCGCCAGATCTTGGTTCGAAGATAGGCCGGTTTGGTCGGTAGCTGATATATCAGCACCAGCCAGCGATTGGCTTCGGTTGATTTACTTGGCGAAAGTCCCATGATATAAAACTATCATCGTACAAGATCGACGCAACGGTTATATCATAGGGCTTGGACCATGGACGATGTAAGCCGGCGTACGATCCTTCTGACCGGAACGGTGCTTGCCGCCGCTACCGCAGCGCCGCTCGAGGCGGCGGAAGGCGCGGCGGCGCGGCCCGTGACGGGCCTGCCCTCTGCGGCACCGCTTCCGTTCGATCCGGCTTCGCTCGGCTGGCTGAGCGAGAAGCTGATCGTGAGTCATCACGACAACAATTATGCAGGTGCGGTGAAGCGGCTCGGCCAGATCCGCGGCGAATTTGCCTCGATCGATCCGGCGACCGCTCCGGGCTACCGGATCAATGGTCTGAAACGCGAGGAACTGATCGCGTGGAACTCGATGATCCTGCACGAACTCTATTTTGCCGGTCTCGGACAGGCCGGCCGGCCGGGCTCCAGGCTGTCGCAAGCGATCGAACGCGACTTCGGCAGCCATGAGAGATGGGCCGCCGAGTTCACCGGAATGGGCAAGGCGCTCGGTGGTGGATCGGGGTGGGTTCTGCTCGCCTGGAGTCCCCGCGACCAGCGCCTCGTGAATAGCTGGGCGGCAGATCATACGATGACCCTCGCGGGCTCGACGCCGATCCTGGCGCTCGACATGTACGAGCATGCCTATGCGCTCGATTTCGGTGCGAAGGCAGGCGACTATGTGGACGGCTTCATGAAGTCGATCGCGTGGGGAAATGCCGATCGCCTGTTTTCCCGAGTGGCCTGAGTCGATAAGCCGGTTCCAGATCGGCAGTCGTGTAGTAGATCGATCGGTGTTGCCCCGGCCGGGATCAGCCCCGCCTTGCGATCGAAGCGGTGCCGTCCGGTCACCGTTCCGGCAGCCTAAGGCCCCTTGTCGGCGGGATGGGGACGGCGTCTGATGCTCGGATCAAGCAGCGGGAGGCATCCATGATATTTCGTAACGGGCAATTCGTGCGGGCGGCGCGACGCGCTCTGCTCGCATCGGCCTTGGTCACGGCGGCAACGGCGGCGGGGGCCGCGCCGATTCCGGCCGACCTGATCCTTTACCATGGCAACGTCCTGACGGTGGACCCGGGCGACCACGTCCGCTCCGCAGTGGTGGTCAAGGCGGGCAAGATCGTCGAGACCGGCGGTGACGAGCTGCGGACCAAATACAAGGCCGGCAAGGAGATCGATCTGGGCGGTCGTACCTTGCTGCCCGGCTTTTCCGATACGCACATCCACCCGCAGACCGTGTCGCCGCGCAGTATCGACGTCGCCTCAGCGAAGTCAGTCGCGGAGGTGCAGGCGATGCTGCGCGCCAAGGCCGCGCAGCTCGGCAAGGGCGAATGGATCACCGGTTTCGGCTGGCAGGAGTCCAATCTCGCCGAGGATCGCAATCTCTCCAGGGCGGATCTCGATGTGGCGACCCCCGACAACCCGGTAATGCTGATACGCGCCGGCGGCCATTCCTCGGTCAGCAATTCGATGGCGCTCAAGCTCGGGGGGGTCGACCGCAATACGCCCGATCCCAAGAGCGGTCTGATCGAGCATGGCCCCGATGGCGAGCCCAACGGCATCATCCGCGAAGGCTACGATATCGTCGGCAAGAATATCCCTAGGGACCGCTGGGAGGACGTGAAGCAGGGCTATATCGATAAGTTGCGCTGGCTGCTCTCGCTCGGCCTCACCAGCATCCACGACGCCTCGGGCAAGATCGACGACGAACCGGTCGGCAAGGGCGGCATTCCCAATCCGGGGCCGGACCTGACCTTCAAGCGCGCACGGGAAATCTATGCGACGATGGGCGACAGCCTGCCGCGCATCACCATGTACATCCTCTATCCGGGCCATGACCGGCTGAAAGCGTTCGGCCACCATACCGGCTACGGCGACGAGCATGTCCGTATCGGCGCGATCGGCGAGAATGCGGTCGACGGCGGCTTCACCGGGCCAACCGCCTGGCTGCTTGCCGATTACAAGGGGCAGCCCGGCTTCCGCGGCAAGGGGCGCTTCAGCGACGAAGAATTGCAGGCGATGGTCGACGATGCCGCCTCGCTCGGTTGGCAGATGGGGCTGCATTGCATCGGCGATGCCGCGATCGAGCAGACGATCAAGGCCTATGACATCGCCCTGAACAAGATTCCGGGCCAGAATCACAGCCAGCTCGATCGGCGCTGGTTCACCGATCACTTCACGATCATGCCGCCCGATGCGACGATGGCGACGATGAAGCGCGACAACATCATGGTCGCGGCCCAGCCCAATTTCCTCTACAATCTGGAGGACCGCTACATCCAGACGCTCGACGACTGGCGCCTGCTGCACAACAATCCGGTCGCGACGCCGGCGCACAAGTTCGGCCTGTTCGTAGCCTTCGGCAGCGACAATCTGCCGATCAACCCGCTCGTCGGCCTCTATGCCGCCATCACCCGCAAGGGGCCGAGCGGACAGGCCCATGGGCTGGCGGAAGAGGGTGTCTCACGCGCCGAGGCGATCCGCATGTATACCGCCAATGGTCCGTACCTCTCGTGGGAGGAAAAGGTGAAGGGCACGCTCGAGCCCGGCAAATATGCCGACATGGTGGTGTTGCCGTTCGATCCTATGACGGCCGATCCCGAGGCAATCCTGCACGGCAAGGTCGACATGACCTTCATCGGCGGCAAGCTGGTCTACGATCGGGCCGCGACCAAGGGCTGATCGGTGCCGTCGCTGCGGCGCTCCAGCAGGCTCGCATTGTCGCGGAGCCACAGCCGGAAGCGCTGCAGCGCCGGATCGCGCCAGCGATCGTCGCGCGCGGTGAAATTGTAGCCGCCAAGCGCGACCGGGTTGAACGCGCCGCCGCTGCACGTCACCGGCACGAGCAGGCCGCTGGCGAGATGATCGGCCACCAGCAAAGGGTTGGCGAGCGCGATGCCCTCGCCGCTGCGCGCCGCGTCCAGCATCACATGGGCATGCCACAGCCGCGGACCCGCGAGCGAGGCGGCGTCGAGGGCGATGCCCTGCTCGCCGAACCAGGCGCGCCATTCCGCATCATTCTCCTCGTGCAGCAGCCGCAGATCGAGCAGATCGGCCGGCGTGCGCAAGCGGCCGGCCACCGATTCCGCATAGGTCGGGCTCGCGACCGGGAAAACCGGGGGCGGACAAGCTCGACCCGCTGGGTGCCGGCCGGCGGCAGATCGGAACTGCCGAGCCGGACATAGCGAATGTCGGCATCGGCTTCATTGGTCGCGAAGTTCGGCCCATAATCGATCGGCCGCAACGCGACCTCTATCCCGGGATGCGCGCCCGCGAACGCGGACAGGCGCGGCGCCAGCCAGTGATAGGCGAGGCCCGGGCTGCACCAGATCAGCAGTTTCTGATCGTGCCGCTTGCGCAGCATCTGCGTGGCGCCGGCAATCTCCTGGAAGGCCGCGGAAATCCGGCGGTGATATTCGACCCCATCGCTCGTCAGCAGCCGTGTCCCGCTCTCGCGATCGACCAGCGATGTGCCGACGAATTGCTCGAGCGCGCGCAGATGGCGGCTCACCACGGCATGGTCGACATTGAGCGCCTGGCCGGCTTTGCGGATGCCGCCGGTTCGTCCGAATGCCTCGAACGCGCGCAGCATCGCGAAGGAGGGGACAGCGTCCATCTTCAAGGCGCAACCTCACAGAATTGGGTAGGTCAGCCTATCTGTCACCAGTTTGCTTGGCAACATTCCGCCGCTCCCTTCGATGCGGCCTGTCGTATTTCTTTCGTTGGTGCTTTTTAAGCACCGGTTCGGATCGAGAAAGCGCCTTGTTGGCACAAGGGCGCTTCCGTACCCCGACGTCAGGCCGAGGGAGCGGCCATCAAAACATAATCCAATAGTCGATTTTGCGGGGCTTCCGGTCGGAAGCCATCGAACAAAGGGGCACATCCATGTCGTTCAAACCCTCGCTCCGGAGCAGCGTGCTTGCTGCCACGTCGTTATGGTCGCTTTTCGCCCAGGCTGCTTATGCGCAGTCCGCACCTGTCGCCACCGGCGCCGACGGTACGCCCGTCGATGCGGCGCCGGGCGAGATCGTGGTGACGGCCACCCGCCAGTCGCAGGCCATCTCGAGGGTGCCGATCAGCATCTCGGCCTTCTCCGAAAAGCAGCTCGATACGCAGGGCGTGCGCAAGATCGACGACCTCGTCCGCCTGACGCCTGGCGTATCGTTCCGCCGCTCCGCGCTCGGCGTCGGCGGGGCGTCGATCCGCGGCATCACCTCGAGTGCCGGCGCTTCGACGATCGGCGTCTATATCGACGATTCACCTGTACAGGCGCGCAATCTCGGCACCTCGCCCAGCACCTTCTATCCGCTGGTGTTCGATCTGGAGCGTGTCGAGGTGCTGCGCGGTCCGCAGGGCACGCTGTTCGGTGCCGGATCCGAAGGCGGCACGATCCGCTTCATCCAGCCCGGCCCCAGCTACAAGGACTGGAGCGCCTATGCGCGCGGCGAAGTCGCCACCACGCAGAATGGCGCAGAGAGCCATGAAGCGGGCGTCGCGATCGGCGGCCCGATCGTGGAGGACAAGATCGGCTTCCGCGCAAGCGTCTATTTCCGACATGACGGCGGCTTTATCGACAAGGTCACCGGCTATCCGACCGTTCTCAGCGCGACCGGTGCGGCGGGCGCGGCGTCGCTCTCCTTCCAGCCGACCGGTACCTACAAGGCCGACGTCAACTGGATGAACAGCTTCTCGGCGCGCGTGGCGCTCGGCTTCAAGCCGACCGAGACGCTGACGATCACGCCGTCGCTCACCTACCAGCATACCTATACGCCGGATGCGACCGGCTTCTTCTGGAGCACCTTGTCCGATTATTCGTCGGGCGATTTCAAGTCCCCCAAATGGGTGCCGACGGTCGACGCCACCCATATTGCGCTCAACGATCCCTCGGGCGAGCCGCAGCGGGACAAGTTCGTGCTGCCGAGCCTGAAGGTCGAGTGGGAGGGGCCCGGCTTCGAGGTGATTTCGGACACGTCCTACTTCAAGCGGGACATGCACGAGCTGCTCGATTACACCTCGATCTACGAAGTGTCCTATGCATCGCGCAAAGTCCCGTCCCCGGGCGATGTCGCACTGTCCGAGCATTGGAACGGCCAGCGCAACTTCACCCAGGAAGTGCGCCTGCAATCGAATACGCCCGGATCGCGGCTAACCTGGGTGGCGGGCGGCTTCTACCAGCGCGCCAAGCAGAATTTCCAGCAATATTCGAGCACCAACTTCCTGCCTTATCTGCCGACGATGTTCGCGGCGACGCAGAATGGCGGTCCGTTCGGCGCGGGCACCAGCGCCTTCGTGAACTGGTATGGCGTCGCGCCGATCGACGGCGTCGGGACCTACCTCGCCCAGCTCCATACGACCGACAAGCAGCTTGCCGGCTTTGCCGACGTTTCGTTCGAGTTGTTCGACGGCGTCAAGCTCAACGGCGGCCTGCGCGTCTCGAAGCATAAAGGAACCTACCTCGCCAATTATGCGGGGCCATCGGCCAATCTCAACGCCCCGCATGGCGCGGCCTGCCCGACCGGCACGACCTGCGTCGTCGGCCAGGGTGCTTATGCGCCGAGCTACATCCAGGGCAATTCGGGCATCAAGGAAACCTCGGTCACGCCCAAGTTCGGCGCGTCGTGGCAGATCGATCCGCGCAACATGGTCTACGCCTCGGCCTCGAAGGGCTTCCGCCCGGGCGGCGCGCAGGTGGCCCTGCCGTCCAACTGCAATGCCGAGCTGATCTCGCTCGGCTATACCGACGGCAATGGTCATGCCTCTTCGCCGCAGACCTACAAGTCGGACACGGTCTGGTCCTACGAAATCGGCGCCAAGAACCGGCTGGGGCCGCTGCAGATCAGCACCAGCGCCTTCATGATCAAGTGGAAGAACATCCAGTCGAATGTGGCGGTCAATAGCTGCCTGCAGAGCCTGACCGCCAATCTTGGGTCGGCTACCAGCAAGGGCTTCGACCTCCAGGCGCAGCTCAACCCGTTCAAGGGGCTGAACCTGTCGACCTCCATCGGCTACAACAAGGCCACGTTCGATCACGATATCCGCAGCAACGGCATCCTGCTCTATAGCGGCGGATCGGCGATCACCGGTTTCGGCGCGCCGTGGACGGTCGTCGTGTCGGGCGATTACGAACATCCTGTCGGCGACAGCAAGACCGCCTACGTTCACGCCGACTATACCTATACCAGCCACTATCTGCGGACCGGCGCGACCGATCCGGCATCGACCTACTACGATCTCAATCTTCCGCTTCTGCCGATGACGCAATTGGTCAACGCACGGGCCGGTATGCGCTTCTCCGGGATCGACCTGTCCTTCTTCGTCAACAACCTGTTCAACGTGGCGCCGCACCTTGGTTACACGCATACCAAGAACCAGCCCATCTGGACCGACTATAGCTTCAGGCCACGGACGATGGGGCTGACTGCATCCTATCGCTACTGATCAATATCGGGCGATCCGGGCTCTCGATGCCCGGGTCGCCCCGGAAATTGCGTTCGATCGAGGCCAATCAGGTAAATCAGCGGTGGATCTGTGACCAACAATGAAGAGTATCTGGCACGTCGTATCGCCGCCGTGCCGCGCGGTGTCGCCAGCGCCACGCCGGTCTTCGCCGATCGGGCGGAAAATGCGGAAATCTGGGACGTCGAAGGCAAACGCTATGTCGACTTTGCCGGTGGCATCGCCGTCCTCAATGTCGGGCATCGTCATCCCAGGGTGATGGCGGCGGTACGCGATCAGCTCGATCGCTTTACCCACACGGCCTTCCAGGTGATGGCGTACGACAGCTACATCGCCTTGTGCGAACGGCTGAATAGCATCGCGCCTTTCTCGGGCCCGGCCAAGACGATCCTCTTCACCACCGGTGCGGAAGCCACCGAGAATGCGGTCAAGGTGGCGCGTGCCGCCACCGGTCGGCCGGGCGTGATCAGCTTCGTCGGCGGCTTCCACGGCCGCACCGCGCTTGCCTCGGCGATGACCGGCAAGGTCAATCCCTACAAGCGCCAGTTCGGATCGGCGCTGCCCGACGTCTTCCACGTGCCCTTCCCGAATGCGGAGCGGGGCATCTCGGTCGAGGACAGCCTGCGCGCGCTCGATTTCCTGTTCCTGGCGGATATCCATCCGAAGAGCGTGGCGGCGATCATCATCGAACCGGTGCAGGGGGAGGGTGGGTTCAACGTCGCGCCGACCGCACTGCTGAAGGCGCTGCGCGCGCTGTGCGATGAGCATGGCATCATGCTCGTGGCGGACGAGGTGCAGTCGGGCTTCGCACGGACGGGAAGGATGTTCGCGATCGAGCATTCGGGCGTCGAGCCCGATCTGGTCTGCATCGCGAAGTCGCTGGCGGGCGGTTTCCCGCTGTCGGGGCTGATCGGGCGTGCGGATCTGCTCGATGCGGTCGATCCGGGCGGAATGGGCGGAACCTATGGCGGATCGCCGATCGGCTGTGTCGCAGCCTTGGCGGTACTCGACGTGATGGCGGATGAAGGGCTGGTCGAACGCGCGAACGTGATCGGCGAACGGCTGAACGAGCGTATCGTCGGCTGGAGCCGGCGTAACGATCTGCTCCCGATCTCGCCGCCGCGCGGGCTCGGCGCGATGATCGGCTTCGACATCCGCAAACAGCGTGGCGAGACCGAGGCCGATCCGGGCGCGGCGAAAATGGTGTGCGGCCGTGCGCTCGATCTGGGGCTGGTCGTGCTCACCTGCGGCCCCCAGAGCGAGAGCATACGCGTGCTCGTCCCCTTGACGGCGACCGATGCGATCATCGACGAAGGCATGGACTATCTCGAGGCAGCCTTGTCGGTGGTGGAATGAGCGATCTGATGGGTGATGGTGGGCCGGGCCTCGCGCTGGCGCGGCCCGGTCTGTTCCGCGAAAGCGCCTTCGTCGGCGGCGAATGGGTGACCGGAAACGCCGTGCTCGGCGTCGTCAACCCGGCGACCGGCGAGACGATCGGCACGATCCCCGATCTCGGCACCGCCGAGGCGGAAGCGGCGGTGGCCGCCGCGCAGGCGGCGCTGCCCGGCTGGCGTGCGCAACCTGCCGGCGCGCGCGCCGCGATCCTGCGCCGCTGGAACGACCTGATCCTGGCCCATGCCGACGATCTCGCCCGGCTGATGACGATCGAGCAGGGCAAGCCGCTCGCCGAGGCGCGCGGCGAGGTCGCCTACGCCGCCTCTTTCATCGGCTGGTTCGCCGAGGAAGCGCGGCGATCCTACGGCGACATCATTCCCGGTCATGCCGCCGACAAGAGGCTGGCCGTGACGCGCGAGCCGGTTGGCGTCGTCGCCGCGATCACGCCATGGAATTTCCCGCTGGCGATGATCACCCGCAAGGCCGGCCCGGCGCTCGCCGCCGGCTGCACGATGGTGCTCAAGCCGTCTGAACTGACGCCTTTCTCGGCATTGGCGCTGGCGGTGCTGGCCGAGGAAGCCGGCGTGCCGGCGGGCGTGCTCAACGTCGTCACCGGGCGCCCGCAGGAGATCGGCGCGGTGCTGACCGGCGATGTCCGCGTGCGCAAGTTCAGCTTCACCGGATCGACCGCGGTCGGCAAGATGCTGGCCGCGCGCTGCATGGCCACGGTCAAGCGGGTCAGCCTGGAGCTTGGCGGCAATGCGCCGTTGCTGGTGTTCGACGATGCCGATCTCGACGTGGCGGTCGATGGCGCGATCATCTCCAAATATCGCAATGCCGGCCAGACCTGCGTCTGCGCCAATCGCATCTATGTGCAGGCCGGCATCCACGATGCGTTCGTCGAGCGACTGCAGGCGCGGGTTGCCTCGATGCGGGTAGGCGACGGCCTTGCCGACGGTGTGACGATGGGTCCGCTGATCGACGATCGCGCGATCGCCAAGGCGCAGGCGCATGTCGACGATGCCGTTGCGCGCGGCGCGAAGTTGCTGGCCGGGGGCGAGCGGCTGCCGTCGCCCGGCAACTTCTTCGCGCCCACGATCCTGCGCGACGTTCCGGCCGACGCCCTGCTCTGCCGCGAGGAGACGTTCGCGCCAGTCGCCGGCATCGTGCGGTTCGAGCGCGAGGCGGAAGCCATCGCCTTCGCCAACGATACTGCCGCCGGCCTCGCCGCCTATGTCTTCACCCGCGATCTGTCGCGCAGCCATCGCGTCGCCGAGGCACTCGAATATGGCATGGTCGGCATGAATACCGGGCTCATCTCGACCGAGGTGGCGCCGTTCGGCGGAATCAAGGAATCGGGCTTCGGCCGTGAAGGATCGCGCTACGGCATGGACGAATATCTCAACATGAAGCTGGTCGTCACGGCGGTCACGGCGGCATGACCCCATCGGGTCAATCCGGCCAATCCGCGCTCAGCCACTCGCTGAAGTCGCGCCACGTGTCGATGATCGCGATCGGCGGGATCATCGGGGCGGGCCTGTTCGTCGGATCGAGCACGTCGATCCACGCGGTCGGGCCGGCGGTCATCGTCAGCTATACGCTCGCCGGCCTGGTCATCCTGATGATCATGCGGATGCTGAGCGAACTTGCCAGCCTCCATCCGGGCGCGGGCTCCTTCACCGAGCTGGTGCGGATCGGACTCGGCGACAGGGCCGGGTTCGTCTGCGGCTGGCTCTACTGGTATTTCTGGGTGGTGGTGGTCGCGATCGAGGCGCTCGCCGGCGCGGTGATCGTCTCGGCCTGGATCCCCTTGCCGGTCTGGCTGATCGGCATCGTCCTGCTGGCGGTGATGACCGGCGTGAACCTGCTCTCGACGCGATCCTATGGCGAGTTCGAGTTCTGGCTGTCGCTGATGAAGGTGATGGCGATCGTCGCCTTCATCCTCATTTCCGGCTTGTGGGCGTTCGGCATCACCTCGCCGAGCGGCCCGACTTTCGCCAACCTCACCGCGCATGGCGGCTTCGCGCCGCAGGGCTGGGGCGCGGTGATCGGCGGCGTGACGAGCGTGATCTTCGCGCTGTGCGGGGCCGAGATCGCGACCATCGCCGCGGCGGAATCGCATGAGCCGGCGCGCACCATCGCCCGCATCACCGGCAGCGTCGCCTTGCGCATCCTGCTCTTCTATTTCTGCTCGATCGCGCTGATCGTCAGCGTGCTGCCGTGGACCGATATCGTCCCCGGCAAATCGCCCTTCGCCGCCGCACTCGCCCATATGGGCATCCCCGGTGCGGCGACGATGATGAGCGCGGTGGTGCTGGTGGCGGTCCTGTCGTGCCTCAATTCGGGGCTCTACGTCACCTCGCGCGTGCTGTTCGCTTTGTCCGACAAGGGCGATGCGCCGCGCGCCCTGGTCGCGGTCAACGCCCGCCGGGTGCCCGCACGCGCGATCCTGATCGCCAGCCTGTTCGGCTATCTCGCCATGGCGGCGTCGGTGCTCTCGCCCGAAATGGTGTTCAGCTTCCTCGTCAACGCCTCGGGCGCGACGATGCTGATCATCTATCTGCTCGTCTGCTTCGCGCAGCTTCGCGTCCGCGCGCAGACCCCGCCCGATCGGCTCGTCATTCGCATGTGGCTGCATCCATGGCTCAGCATCGGAACCATCGTCGCGATCGTCGCGGTCCTCGTCGCGATGGCGATCGAGCCCCCGCACCAGCAGGAATTCGTCACCAGCATCGCGCTCGCGCTGATCGTTGCGCTTGCCGCCTGGATCCATCGGAAGAGAAAATGATGCTCAAGCGATTTGCCCTGACCACCGCGCTCCTGATGGGCGCACCGGCGCTGGCCGCGACACCGGCTGACATGATCCTGTTCAACGGCAAGGTCGTGACGGTCGACAAGGCCGATTCGATCCGCTCGGCGGTAGCGGTGAAGGACGGGCGCATCCTGGCGGTCGGCGGCAAGGAATTGCTGAAGACATACCGGGCGCCGCAGACGATCGACCTGCATGGGCGGATGCTCATGCCCGGCTTCATCGACACGCATCTCCATCTCTTCGGCCTTTCGCACCGCGCCATCGAGCCCGACAAGGCCAGGTCGATCGCCGAGATCAAGGCGATGGTCGCCGCCAAGGCCAAGGCCCTCGGGCCGGGCGAGTGGATCACCGGCTATGGCTGGGACGAGGCGTTGCTCGCCGAGCACCGCAATCTGAGCCGCGCCGATCTGGACGAGGCCGCGCCCGACAATCCGGTCGTGCTGACGCGCGCCGGATCGCATTCGGTGGTCGGCAACAGCAAGGCGTTCCAGCTGGCGGGCATCACCGCGCAGACACCGGATCCGGAGCGTGGCCTGATCGAGCGGGATGCGAAGCGTGAGCCGAGCGGCGTCATCCGCGAGCGCTCCGATCTGCTGCTGAACCTGGTCCCCAACGACACGCCCGAACAGATGCGGCCGAGCTGGCTCGCGAGCCTCAAGGCGCTGCTTCCGCTCGGCATCACCAGCTTCATGGAAGCTTTCACCAATATCGACGACGAGCCGGTGGGCAAGGGCGGGCGCGGCCCGAACGACGCCAAGTCGCCGCCGGTCGGCCTCCATAGCTGGCATGATTTCAGGGTGATCTATGCCGAGCATGGCGCCGAACTGCCGCGCATCACCCTCTATATCGGCTATCCCGGCGCGGAGCGGCTGAAGGCCTTCCCCTACCATACCGGCTATGGCGACGATCGCATCAAGCTCGGCCCGATCGGCGAGACGCCCTACGACGGCGGCTTCACCGGGCCGACCGCCTTCACCAAGGAAGACTATAAGGGCATGCCCGGCTTTCGCGGCCGCGCGATGCTGACGCCCGAAAGCGCGCGCGCGATGGTCGAAACATCCGCCGCGCTCGGCTGGCAGCTCGGCATCCATGCGATCGGCGATGCGGCGATCGAGGCGACCGCGGGCGCCTATGATTCGGTGCTCAAGCAGCATCCGAAGCGTGATCACCGCTGGTTCCTGTCGCATTTCACCATGATCCCGTCGGTGGCCACGATGGATATGATGGCGAAGGACGGCATCGCCGCGGCGGCGCAGCCCAACTTCCTCTACAATCTGGAAGGCCGCTACGAACAGACGCTCGACGGCTACCGGCTGGAGCATATCAATCCGCTCAGCTCGCCGCTGAAGCATGGTATCCACCTCGCGTTCGGCAGCGACAATCTGCCGATCGGACCGATCGTCGGCTTCTACGCGGCGGTCAGCCGCAAGGGGCCGGACGGCAAGGTGTTCGGCGCGGAGGAAGCGGTCAGCCGCGCCGAGGCGATCCGGCTCTACACGCAGGATGCGGCCTGGCTCGCCTGGGACGAGAAAAAGAAGGGTTCGATCGAGCCGGGCAAGTTCGCCGACATGATCGTTCTCGACCACGATCTGTTGACCGTGCCCGAGGACGAGATCCTTTCGACCAAGGTCATGACGACGATCGTCGGCGGCAAGATCGTCTACCAGCGGCCGTGAGCGATCCCGCCTGCCTGTGCGATCGGCCATCGGCGTCAGCGAGCGCGCTACGGCCAGGCGGCAATCCGCGCGATCCTCGACAAGGGCCGCCGGCCAGATGAAGGTCGCAGCCCGAAAGGCCTCACGTCGATATTGACAGCGCGGTCGATTACCTTTCGGAAGTCCGCCGATGCACAAGATGCGAACGGATTGCCGGCGGGCGTCTAAGGCGGCTGCCGGCGTGGCGCGCTGCCCGACCCAGGATAGCTGACGTGCGCACGTCGCTTGTCCTGTCCTTGGCCGTCCTGTCGGGCGCGGTCGCCAATGCCGCACCGGCGCCCTGGCGCGACCTCAACCACAATGGCCGCCTCGATCCTTACGAGGACAGCCGGCTCGGTGTCGATCGGCGGGTCGCCGATCTGCTGCGACGCATGACGCTCGCGGAAAAGGTCGGCGCGATGATGCATGGCACGTTGCCGGCCAAGGGCGCCGACAGTGGACGATCGAGCGAAGGCTATGATCTGGTCGCCAGCGAACGCTTGATCGAAACCAACAAGATCAACAGTTTCATCACCCGCCTCACCGCCCGGCCGCGGGAATTCGCGGCAGCCAACAACGCGATCCAGCGGCTCGCGGAAAAGACCCGGCTCGGCATCCCGGTCACGATCAGCACCGATCCGCGCAATCATTTCCAAGAGGTGCTTGGTGCCAGCACCGCGTCAGCCGGTTTCTCGCTGTGGCCCGAGACGCTGGGGCTGGCGGCGATCGGCGATCCGAAGGTAACGCGCGAATTCGCCGCGATCGCGCGGGCGGAATATCGCGCGGTCGGCATCCATGTCGCCCTGTCCCCGCAGGTGGACCTGGCAAGCGAACCGCGCTGGCCGCGCGTCACCGCCACGTTCGGTGCGGATCCCGCCAAAGTGTCGGCGATGGCGGGCGCCTATGTCCGCGGCTTCCAGGGCGGGGATCGTCTCGTCCGCGACGGTGTCGCGACCGTCGCGAAGCATTGGGTAGGCTACGGCGCCGAGCCGCAGGGCTTCGATGGCCACAACGTCTATGGCCGGTTCGCGCGGCTGACCGACAAGAGCTTTGCCGAACATGTGGCGGCCTTCTCCGGCGCGCTGGCGGCGCATACGGCGGGGATCATGCCCACCTATGTCATCCTTCAGGGCGTGACGCTGGACGGCAAGCCGCTCGAGCCGGTCGCGGCGGGGTTCAGCCGGCAATTGCTGACCGACCTGCTGCGCGGGCGAATGCGGTTCGACGGCATGGTCGTTTCCGACTGGGCGATCACCAACGATTGCGCCGGTCCGTGCGTCGCGCCAACGGCCAAGGCACCGCAGACCGTGGCGACGATGGGCATGCCCTGGGGGGTCGAGACGCTGAGCAAGCCCGAACGCTTCGCCAAGGGCGTCGCGGCCGGCATCGATCAGTTCGGCGGCGTCGACGATCCAACGCCCTTGATGGAAGCGGTACGCGCCGGAAAGGTTTCCGTGGCGCGGATCGATCAATCGGTCCGCCGCATCCTGCGGCAGAAATTCGTGCAGGGCCTGTTCGACGATCCCTATGTCGATCCTGCCCGTGCCGCGATTGTTGTGGGCTCTCCGCAGGCACAGGCCAAGGCCGACGCCGCGCAACGCGCCGCGCAGGTCGTGCTGGAAAATAAGGGCGCGATCCTCCCGCTGGCCGGCGCGGGCAAGCGCGTGTGGCTTCACGGCGTCGATCCGGCGACGGCCCGGGCCTACGGTTTCACGGTGGTCGACGATCCTGCGGAGGCGCAACTGGCGATCGTGCGAGCGGCGACGCCATCCGACAAGCTTCATCCCTATCATTTCTTCGGCAGCCGGCAGAATGAAGGGCGGCTGGATTTCCGCGACGGCGATGCCGATTACGAGGCGATCAAGCGGGCCGCGGCGGTGGTGCCGACGATCGTAGCGGTCAACATGGATCGTCCCGCAATCCTGACCAATGTCCAGCCGCGCGCGGCCGCCTTGCTGGTCACCTTCGGTGCCAGTGACCGCGCGCTGCTCGACGTGCTGAGCGGCCGGGCCGTGCCACGCGGCCGGCTGCCCTTCGAACTGCCTTCGTCGATGGCGGCGGTGGAGGCGCAGGATCCGGCGGTGCCGGACGATAGCGCGGCCCCCCTCTATCGGCGCGGCGCCGGCCTGGACCTGCAGCCCCGGTGATGAATCCGGACCCTTCGGCGGCCGCGTGGCGAACCGATCTGACAGGCTGGCGGATCCTCAGCCGAGCCTGCGCCTGAACCTCCTCAGTGGCTTGATAGTCCCGGATACTCCCAACGATAGGGAGCCCCGTTTCGCCAAGAGCAGCGCGAACGAGAGCTGGGAAGGCTCGCTCGCTCCGAACGTCGTTTGACAGGATTAGCGCGCAGCGCCGGCCGCGGTCCAGGCACACCAGCGTGTTGGCGGTGGTGTCATTGTGGCCGGCCTTCATCCACCCCGGCCCCTGCGGCCCGGTGAAGGCAACGACGCGCATCCGAGTATGTGGCCGCGCTGTCTATCCACATACTCGCCTCAAGACTGCGGCGATAAGGGCGAAAGGAAAATTCGCTCGTAGCTCTGGAAAGGAGGCTCGGCAAAGCGCTCGATTATCGGGGCCGCTTCGGGGTCGAGTCCCACCTGCACGCGATAGTTGTTGTACGTTTCCTCGTCGGGAAACCCGTAAAGGGCGATCGCGACGTCCTCGGCACCCGCATGGCCCTTGCCGGGAAAACTGATGGTCGTGTCGCTTGGTGCCTTACGCGGCATGAAGAAACCGTGGTGAACCCCGCCATGCCGTTCGATCAGCCGGATCCAGGCGCGTCCATAGTCCTCGAACTCCTTCAGCCTGTTCGGATCGAGGCGGTACCGGACCTCGCAGAAGACTGGTGTAGCCTGCATCAGACGAGCGAGCCGACGATCTCGAGTGCGTGATCGAGACCGCCAACCTGGCTCGCGAAGCCGATGCGGACATGATCGGGCCGCCCGAAACAATCCCCCGGAACGACGAGCACGCCCTGTCGTGCGGCGGCGTCGCAGAGGCGCCGGCTGTCCCGGCCGTCCGTGAACCACGGGAAGGCGGTGGTGCCGCCCGCCGGCCGCACCCAGGCCATTCGCCCCTCGGATCGTGCGACCATCGCTTCCAGCGCGGCCAGGTTGGCATCCGCCACCGCCTGCGCGCGGCCGAGGATCGCGGGGGCGTTGGCGAGCGCATGCGCGGCGAGCCGCTCCAGCAGCGGCGAATGGCTGATCGCGAAGTAGCTCCGGGCGCCGATCAGGCGGGCACGCCTTTCCGCGTCGCGGTCGATGATCCAGCCCAGCCGCAACCCCGGCAGCGACAAGGCCTTGGACATGTCACCGACGACGACCACGTTGTCGATGTCGGCGGCCGAGGGTTGCGCCGATCCGAAATAGATCGGGTGGAACACCTCGTCGACGATCAGCGGGATGCCTCGGCCGCTCAGTTCGGTTGCGAGGCGGGAAAGCTCGTCCCGCTTCATCACCGATCCGGTCGGATTGTGCGGCGTGTTGACCACCACTGCCGCCGTGCGCTCGCCTACGGCCGAGAGCACCGCATCGGCCGACTGGACGTAGCCCGCCTCGCGCGCGAGGCGATAGGGCTGCGCGTCGAGGCGCCAGGCCATCGCCATGGCGGCATAAGCGGGATACCCCGGGTCGGGGAGCGCGATGCTTGCGCCCGGTTGCTCGAGCACGCAAAACAGGAGGGAGAGCGCCTCGGAGCCTCCCGTGGTCACCACCACCCAGTCGGGATCGGCTCCGTGCAGGGCGGCGATCGCCGCGCGAAGCGCCCGGCTCCCTTCCGCGGACGAATAGCCGAGCGGGGTGTCCGTCAGATCGAGTGGCGAGTCGCCGAGCGCAGCCAGTTCGCGCAGGGTCCAGCCTGGCCCGGTGCTCGACGCGAGGTTGCACGCGATCGGCGGCGAGGCCGAGGCGAACCGCGCCGTCCACTGATCGAGAAGAAAGGGCGGCAGATCCATCGGTCGGCGGCGATCCAGCTAGGTTGGCGATATCGTCGCTACCACTGCGCTCCGGATTCTGCCACGGCATCGAGAGCAAGCCCCGAAGGTGCCGGTCGATTTTCCCTCTTCCAGTGACCAACCGGCGAGGCCGCATCGCCGGTCTATCCCTGCGGGGTCTTAACGACTAATTGAAGCCGCGAGCATAAGGCAGGCCGGCTGACGTCGCCGGTCGAGCGGTGCGTTTGCCTCTCATCTCATTCGCTCATCGGCCACGGGATAACGCGAACGTCTTTGCCGGCACAGGATCTGCCGACCGGTCCGCATTGCAGAACCAAGGAGCCGCTGTCAGTGACCGCCGGAATGCGCGAAGCCCATGAATGGCAGCCTGACCATCTTCGGCTTGCGGTAGCAGCGGCTGGCGTGGCGCTGTGGGCATGGAATGTCGACAGCGACGGCTTCACGATGGATCGGCAGGGTTTCGAACTCTGGGGCCTGCCCTGGCGCGACAGCGTCACGTTCGAGGAACTGTCTGCGCATATCCATCCCGCCGATCGTGATCGTGTCCGGGCTGGATTTCAGGCGACCCGTGCGATGCTCGGGCCCTACGAGACCGATTTCCGCATCATGATCGGCGACGAAATTCGGTGGGTTTCCGCGCGCGGACAAGGCGCGGACGTCGGTATCGTCGGCCGCACGATGTTCGGAATCTTCCTGGATGTCACCGGCCGCAAGCAAGCCGAGGAAGGGCATGAACTTCTCGCCGGTGAGATGGGCCATCGCGTCAAGAACCTGCTCGCGATCGCGTCGGGGCTGGCAACCATCTCGTCGCGCTCGGCCACGACCATCGAAGGCCTCGTCAAGGAATTGACCGATCGCCTGTCCGCGCTCGGCCGCGCCCACGACGTCGTGCGGCCTATCCCGAACGACCAGGGCAACGCGGCCTTGCTCGGCGATCTGATCGCCGTCCTGCTCGCGCCATATGATGATCTCGGGGCCTTCAAGGGGCGGCTTCGCGTCGCGGTGGAGCGGACGGGGGTCGGACACGCATCGGCAACCGGTCTCGCGCTTGTTCTTCACGAACTGGCGACGAATTCGATGAAATACGGTGCGCTGTCCAGCCCAACCGGCACGCTCGATATTTCGAGTAGCGCGGAAGGCGACGATGTCCTGCTCACATGGCTCGAGCGCGGCGGCCCGGAGGTGAAATCGCCGGGCGAGGCCGCCGGTTTCGGCAGCAAGCTCGTTCGGCGCACCGTCGGTGGCCAGCTTCGCGGCGCGATCGACTATGACTGGAATGAAAGCGGCCTGATCGTGACACTGCGCATGAACCGCTTGCGCCTGGCCTCCTGACGGCCCTAATCGCCCGGCGTCAACGCCTCTATCGCGGCGGCTAAGCTGGCGGGTAATCGGTCAAGGCCGCAGCCGGATCAGCTTGTTCCGGCTGGTGGCGCCGCGCACCAGCTCCAGCGACGATCCGGGACGATCGAGCGCCTTGGCGAGCAGCCGCAGGACCGCCTCGTTCGCCTTGCCATCCTCGGGCGGCGCAGTGGTCCGCACGGCAATCGGGCCTCCGGATGCAGGAAGCGCTATCGCGTCGGCGGAGGCGCCAGGCGACACGCGCACCTCCAGCCGCCCATCGGCATCGGCCAGCGCCAGGATCGCCTCCCTGGACGGCATGGCTGGCCGCGGGCGTGCCATCAGCGCTTGCGGACGAACTCGGCGCGCAGCACGAGGCCCTTGATGCCATCGTAACGGCAGTCGATCTCCTGCGGGTCCCCGGTCAGCCGGATCGATTTGATGAGCGTGCCGCGCTTCAGCGTCTGGCCGGCCCCCTTGACGTCGAGATCCTTGATCAGCGTGACCTGGTCGCCGTCGGCCAGCAGATTGCCGACTGCATCGCGCACCTCCACCTGTGTGGCGGCCTGGCGCTTCGCGGCCAGTTCGGCTGCCGGCACCCACTCACCGCTGTCCTCGTCATAGATATATTCGTCGTCGGACATGCCGCCTCCTGCGCGATCCTCATGATCGGCAGCGCCATACGCCGCGCGAGGGGCCGTTTCCATCCCGGGCAGGCAACGGAACGTCGGGTGTGTAAAACCTGCGAACGGACCGGGGCGTCTGCCCCGGTCCTCCCGCGCTCAATAGTCCATTGCGGGCATCGGTGCGGCGGCCTTCTCCTCCTTGGGCGCCTCCGCCACGAGCGCTTCGGTGGTGATCAACAGGGCGGCGACGGAGGCCGCATCCTGCAGCGCGGTACGCACCACCTTCGCCGGATCGATCACGCCGGCCTTGACCAGATCCTGATATTCTCCGGTCGCGGCGTTGAAGCCCCAATTATAGTCTTGGCTCTCGAGCAGCTTGCCGACGATATAGGGGCCGTCCTCGCCAGCATTCTCGGCGATCTGGCGGGCGGGCGCGCGCAGCGCACGCCGCACGATGTCGATGCCCGATTGCTGATCGTCATTCGCCGCCTTCAATCCGTCGAGCGCTTTCACCGCACGCAGCAGCGGAATGCCGCCACCGGGCAGGATGCCCTCCTCGACCGCGGCGCGGGTGGCGTGGAGCGCATCGTCGACGCGGTCCTTCCGTTCCTTCACCTCGATCTCGGTGGCGCCACCGACCCGAATCACCGCGACGCCGCCGGCAAGCTTGGCGAGCCGCTCCTGCAGCTTCTCGCGGTCATAGTCGCTGGTCGTCGTCTCGATCTGCTGGCGGATCTGGGCGACGCGGCCGTCGATATCGCTCTTCGCGCCGACACCGTCGATGATCGTCGTATTGTCCTTGTCGATCGAGACCTTCTTGGCGCGGCCGAGCATGTTGACGGTGACGTTTTCGAGCTTGGTGCCGAGTTCCTCGGAGACGACATTGCCGCCCGTCAGAATCGCGATATCCTCGAGCATCGCCTTGCGGCGATCGCCGAAGCCCGGCGCCTTGACGGCCGCGACCTTGAGGCCGCCGC
The DNA here is from genome assembly GCF_044905095.1 of Sphingomonas sp. MMS24-J13. Lineage (NCBI taxonomy): Bacteria > Pseudomonadati > Pseudomonadota > Alphaproteobacteria > Sphingomonadales > Sphingomonadaceae > Sphingomonas > Sphingomonas sp. MMS24-J13. The sequence goes on along the minus strand of NZ_CP173258.1, from coordinate 3,148,617 downwards.
GCAGCTTGTTGACGACCAGCGTCGCGAGCGCCTCGCCCTCGACATCCTCGGCGATGATCAGCAGCGGCCGGCCCGACTGCACGACCTTCTCGAGCAGCGGCACCAGCGCCTGGAGGTTGGAAAGCTTCTTCTCGTGGAGCAGGATGTAGGGGTCATCGAGCTCCACCTTGAGCTTCTCGGCATTGGTGACGAAGTAAGGCGAGAGATAGCCGCGGTCGAACTGCATGCCCTCCACCGTCTCGAGCTCGGTGGCGAGGCTCTTGGCCTCCTCGACGGTGATCACGCCCTCGTTGCCGACCTTCTCCATCGCTTCCGCGAGGATGCGGCCGACCTCCTCGTCGCCATTGGCCGAGATGGTCGCGACCTGCGCGATCTCGTTGTTGGCGCTGACCTTCCTGGCGTGGGCTTCGAGATCCTTGACCGCGGCATTCACGGCGAGATCGATGCCGCGCTTCAGGTCCATCGGGTTCATGCCGGCGGCGACCGCCTTCGTGCCCTCGCGCACGATCGCCTGGGCCAGCACGGTGGCGGTGGTGGTGCCGTCGCCGGCCTTGTCGTTCTGCTTGCTGGCAACCTCGCGCAGCATCTGCGCGCCCATATTCTCGAATTTGTCGGCCAGCTCGATCTCCTTGGCGACGGTAACGCCGTCCTTGGTGATGCGCGGCGCGCCGAAGCTTTTCTCGATGACGACGTTGCGGCCCTTCGGGCCCAGCGTCACCTTCACTGCATTGGCCAGTGTATCCACGCCGCGCAGCATGCGATCACGCGCGTCCGACGCAAACTTCACGTCCTTGGCAGCCATCGAATAGTCTCCTGTCCTTCCTGATGAATGAGTTCGAAGTTGGTGATTCTTGCAGGATGCCGGTCAGGCGGCCTGCTTGAGCGGGACCACGGTTTCGATCACGCCGAGAATGTCGCTCTCTTTCATGATGAGCAGGTCCTCGCCGTCGAGGCGCACTTCGCTGCCCGACCATTTGCCGAACAGCACGCGGTCGCCCGCCCTGACCGAAAGCTCCGCGAGCTTACCGGCGTCGTCGCGGGCGCCCGGGCCGACGGCGACGACCTCGCCTTCCTGCGGCTTTTCCTTGGCGGTGTCCGGGATGATGATCCCGCCCGCCGTCTTCTCCTCGGCCTCGACGCGGCGGACGAGGACGCGGTCGTGAAGGGGACGAAAATGCATAAGCATGAACCTCCTGGTGCTTCAGCGATGATGTGACCTGGCGTCGCTCCGGGCGACGACAGTTGCGGCCGGGCCTCGGGAGAACGGACATCCGCTTCCGGGCAGCCGCACACTATATTTAGCACTCTCGAACCTGGAGTGCCAACAGGAAATTTGAAGCGGGAGGTTGGATGATCACGGACGGCGTGACGACCAGCGAAAGGATCGCCGCGCGGGGGCCGCTGGCGCCGCCGCGAAAATTTTGCGGCGCGAATCTTGAACCCGAAAATCCGTGTTCCTAGCTTTCGGTTGCCGGGTGCCGCTCAGGGCCTGGCGGGATAATGAGGGCGTCGGCTCTCCTCCGGCGCTTCTCGTGCCCAGATCGCTTCGATGGAGGATTTGGATATGAGGACCAATTTCGACTTCGCGCCGTATCGGCGTTCCACGGTCGGCTTCGACCGTCTTTTCGATCTGCTGGAGACCGGCCAGCGTACGGATGCCGCCGACGGATTTCCGCCCTTCAACATCCTTCGCGACGGCGAGGACCGCTACCGCATCACGCTTGCGGTCGCCGGCTTCCGCCCGGACGAGATCGAGGTGGTGGCGCAGCAGAATCAGCTCACCGTCACCGGCAAGCGCGCCGAGGATAAGGACAAGGGCGAGTATCTGCACCGCGGTATCGCCGCGCGTCCGTTCGAGCGGCGCTTCCAGCTTGCCGACTTCATCGAGGCAGGCAACGCCCGGTTCGAGAATGGCCTGCTCAGCATCGAGCTGAAGCGTGTCGTTCCCGAGGCGATGAAGCCGCGCAAGATCGAGATCGGCGGCGGCAATGTCGCCAACGATCGGATCGAGGCGCCGAAGGACGACAGCCAACGGGCTGCCTGATCCAGAACCATAGGCTCGCCGGCGTCGTCCTCCGCGATGGCGGTCGGCGAGCCATGATCTCCCACGTCCCGGAAAGGAGGAAAGACCCATGGCACTGCGTGATCTGCTCCCCTGGAGCCGGCAGGAGAACCGGCTTCCCGTGCCCGTCAGCGCCGAGCCGTATCAACGCGACGAGCATCCGATCCTCTCGCTCCACCGCGAGGTGAACCGGCTGTTGACGACGTTTTCCGCGGCTTCGCCGTGCCGGCCATCGGCGCGTTCGACCGCGCCATCGCATGGCCGCATGTCGAGCTCGGCGAGACCGACAAGGACATCCGCGTCACCGCGGAATTGCCCGGCCTCGAGGAGAAGGATGTCGATATCTCTCTCGAGGACGGCGTGTTGACGCTGCGCGGCGAGAAGCGATCGGACGTCGAGGACAAGGACCGCGGTTATTCGGAACGCAGCTACGGCCGCTTCGAGCGCCGCATCGGCCTGCCCAAGGGTATCGACCGCGACAAGGCCAGCGCGACGTTCAGGAACGGCGTGCTCACCGTGACGCTACCCAAGACCGAGGCGGCGAACGAGAATGTCCGCCGCATTCCGGTCAATGCGAACGCCGCATGACGGCCTGGCCCGGGACTTCGGTCCCGGGCCTGACATCGTCCCGGCGAATAGGCCGGCGACGATCGGGCCGGTGTCGTCGCCGCGGACAAGGGTTGCATTCCCCTCGCACAGCAAGGAAAGGACGTTTGATGCGTAAATTTCGTACCGCCGTCTTGGTATCGCGGCGCTGGCGGTCGCCGGCGTCGGACTTGCCGCCGGTCGGGACGTGCACAGCATGAAGTTCGACCTGCCGGACGGCTTGGTCGCCCGGATCGAATATCAGGGCGATGTGGCGCCCAGGGTGACGCTCGCGCCGACCTCAACCGTCATGCCGGTCGGCCTCTTCGACCTGTTCGACAGCGCGCCGCTGGCTGCGTTCGATCGGATCGCCGCCGAGATGGACCGGCAGACCGACGCGATGCTTCGTGAGGTGCATATGCTCCAGGCCGCGCCGTTGCCCGGAAGCGGTGGGCTCGATCTCGCGGCGCTCGGCAAATTGCCGCCGGGCACCGTGCAATATCGGTTCGTCTCGACCAGCGACGGGAGCGGTACATGCGACCGCAGCGTCGTGACCTCGTATGGGCCGGACCAGAGGGCCAAGGTCGTCTCGCGCAGTTCGGGTGACTGCCAACCGATGGACCGGACAACGGCACCGGCTGGGCTCGATGCGCCCGTTCATCCGGCAGCACCGGGTGGTCTGACCAGGACCGAAGCGATGGCAGCGGCCGATCGCTCGCACGCAACGACCGTTTGAAATAACGTTCAGGTGGATGCGGAAGCGACCTGCGGGGCCGCTTCCGCGCTTTGCCCGCACGCGCCATGCATCCTGCCCCCAGCATTCTTTCGAGCTTCGTCACACTGCTGGTCACGGTCGGTCCGGTCGAGACCGCCGTCGTGTTCGCCAGCCTGACCGCCGGGATCCATCGTGGCGAACGCACGCGGCTCGCCATCCGATCGACCGCGATCGCCGGGCTGGTCCTGCTGCTGTTCGCGGTCGGCGGCAACGTCGCCCTCGGGCTGCTCCATATCTCGCTCCCTGCCTTTCGGGTCGCCGGCGGTCTGCTGCTCTTCCTTCAGGCGCTCAGCCTCACCTTTTCGGGGCCGGGCCTTTCGTCGATCAGCGAGGGCGAGCGTCACGATGCCGAGCGGCCCGGCGACATCGCCGTCTTTCCCCTGGCCTTCCCGCTCATCGCCGGACCGGGCAGCCTGTCCGCCGCGATCCTGCTGATGGGACGGACCGAGCGCTGGATCGAAGGCTTGGGCGTGATCGCGATGATCGCGGTCTGCCTCGGCCTCACCTATGGCGCGATGCGCGCGGCAGAACGGCTGGTCGCATTGCTGGGGGCGACCGGCGCCGACGCGGTCCGGCGCATATCGGGCGTGTTGCTCGCCGGGCTCGCGATCCAGTTCGTCTTCGACGGCCTCGAGCGCGCGCCGTTTCTGCACTGAACCGGCGGCGTGTCAGGGCACGGCGTCGAGAACCGCCTCAAGCCGGTGGAGCAATGCGGCATTGCTGGCCGCCTTCGGCAGTTCGCGATGCACGAAAGTCCGCAGCCGCCGAATGTCCCGCAACGGCAACGTCAGCTCGAGCAGGCTTCGGCCAAGTGTCGCCGGATCCTCGCGCTGCGCCGCCTTGCCCGATGCCAGGAAATGATCGAGCAGCCGCTTGCGATCGGCGAAGCTCCAGCCCAGCGCCCCAAGCTCGGCTGGAGATAGCGCCAGCAGCGCGAGCGCGATCTCCATGATGTCGTCGAACGCCAGTGCGATATGAGTTCGGCGGCTGCCGCGCTCGCGCCATCGCTGTGACGGACTGCGCACGAACCTATCGTCCCAAGCGCACCGGGCTGGTGCGGCCGACGCGTTGCCGATGCCATGGTTCCGTCGGGCACGCGGAGCGCGGGAATAGCGCGTCGATGGGAACCGGGTTCCGGGAGCCCTGGCGTCGCCGCAGTGCAGGCTGATCGGGGGCCGCCGATGCGTCCGAGGTCCAGGACGCCAGGATGGCCCGCTTCACCTCGGGCTCGAAGGTTGGACGATGAAAACCATCAAGAGGGTGGGTAATACGCGAGACCGGCTGCGACATGACAGAACCTCCTTTCCTGCCGCTTTCGTTTCGTCGTGGGCGAAAATTTCGGAATGGCGTGGCGGTTCGTCAAGAGCGTTTGGCGCTTCCCCGGAGGGAAGATGACGAACCCTGGATCGTCTTGGACGCAGGAAATTGGCGCATGCGCCACCTGGGATCCGGCGGCCGCCGTTCGCCGCCCGCTTTCAGGATACCAGCGCCGCGAGGCTTTCCATCGAATAGGGTTTGTGGACCAGTTCGAACTCCTGGCCGCCCGTCTCCGCCAGCACGTGGCTATATCCGCTCGTCAGGATGACGGGAAGCGCAGGCCACTTGGCCCGGATGGTCTGTGCGAGTTCGATCCCGCTCATGCCGGGCATCACGACATCGGAAAATACCAGATCGAAGCGCTCCCCCCGTTCGAGCCGTTCGAGCGCGGCGGCAGCGTGCTGTGCCCACACCACCTGCTGCCCCAGCTCGGTGAGCGCGCTCACCGCGAACCGTCCGACCGTCTCATTGTCCTCGACGAGCAGAATGCGCCGATCGAGGAGAATTGCGTCGGGATCGACCGGCTGCCGCGCGATCGCATGCTCGGCACCCAATCCCGCATGGGCGAGATAGAGGCTGAACGTCGTGCCGCGACCGAGCTCGCTCTCCACCGCGATGTCGCCGCCCGACTGCTTCGCGAAGCCGTACACCTGGCTGAGGCCCAGGCCGGTGCCCTTGTCGACGGCTTTCGTCGTGAAGAACGGCTCGAAGATGCGCGGCAGCTTCTCGGGATCGACGCCCGTGCCGGTGTCACGCACCCAGATCCGGACGAACTCGCCCTCTGCCCCGGCGTGATTCCGGATCGGCGGCTTGTGCCCGACGCGCTCGATCCCGATCGTCAGGACACCGCCAGCCGGCATCGCGTCGCGGGCGTTGACGACCATGTTCAGGATGGCGGTCTCGAACTGGCTGGGGTCGGCCTCGATCGATCCGGCGTCGGGGCCGATCTCGACCTGGTAGCGGATCGTCGAGCCGATCGTCGTCGAGATAAGGTGCTCCATACCGTCGAGACGGAGCGCCAGGTCGAACTTCTGCGGGCGCAGGGGCTGCTGGCGGGCGAAGGCGAGCAGCTGCCCGGTCAGGACGGCGGCGCGGTCAGCGGTCTCGGCTATGGCGGTGATGTATCGCTGCCGCTTCTCCTCCGTCACACCCGGCCGCTGCAGCAACTCGGCGGATCCGCGGATCACCGTCAGCAGGTTGTTGAAGTCGTGGGCGACGCCGCCGGTCAGCCGCCCGATCGCCTCGAGCTTCTGGCTCTGCGCCAGCGCCTCCTTGCCGGCGTCGATCTGCTCCTGGGCATGGCGTCGCTCGGTCACGTCACGGGTGATCTTCGCAAAGCCCGTCAGCGCGCCGGTCTGGTCGTAGATCGGATCGATGACGACGTGCGCCCAAAATGGGGTGCCGTCCTTGCGGACCCGGATCGCCTCATTCTCGAACTTTCCGTCCCGGGCGGCAATCGCGAGCGCACGGGCGGGTTCCCCTTCTCCCGGTCGGCCTCGGTGTAGAAACGCGAGAAGTGCTGCCCGACGATCTCCTCGGCGGTATAGCCCTTGATAGCCTGCGCCCCCGTATTCCAGTTGCTGACCACCCCATCGACGTCGAGCATGTAGATCGCGTAATCGCGGACGCTTTCGACCAGCATCCGGAAGCGCTGTTCGCTCTCGCGGAGCTTCGCTTCCGCTTCCAGGCGATGGCTGATGTCGCGGGTGACCTTGGCGAAGCCGATGACGGCGCCATCGCTGTCGCGCACCGGATCGATGACGACGCTGGTCCAGAACTGCGTGCCGTCCTTGCGGACGCGCCACCCCTCGGCCTCGAACGTTCCCTTCTCGGAGGCTATCCGAAGCGCCCTTTCCGGGAGGCCGGCCGCCCGGTCCTGCTCGGTGTAGAAACGCGAGAAGTGCTGCCCGATGATTTCGTCGGCGGTGTAGCCCTTGAAGCGGGCCGCGCCCGTATTCCAGCTTCTGACGTAACCGTTCCGGTCCAGCAGGTAGATCGCATAATCCCTGACGGCGTCGAGCAGCACCTGGAGGCGCTCGGGCGCCGCGAGCGTCGCCAAGTCCGTCGATGGTGGGATTTGTGACGCTACCATCGACCAGCATTAGCCGAATAACCGTTCTACGGGAAGGAGTTGGATCGCGTGAACGCGGCGGGAATCCTCGCTCCTCGGTCGGCAAGTCCGCTTCGACGCAAAGTCGCGCTGTCCTGCCGTTGTGCCGGGAGGACGTCGGAATCCACCAGCTTTGACCGCCGAAATCTCGATCTGAACTCCAACGATCATTTGTTTCGCTACGCACTCCGATGCAAGCGGCCTGCAATCCGAGTTTGTCGTTTATCCACCGTGCATTATCGATATGGTAACGAACTTAAATCATGCAGTATAAGCAGGAATGATTGCCGTAGTGGGGTCAAAACGTTCGAATTTTGCCCACGGAGGGGCGCATTGGCACACGGTACTTCGACCCAACTTAATTACCAGATCCTCGCCAGCTCCGAAGGTGAAAGTCGCGCCGAATTGCTCCGGGAGGCGCTGGACAACATGCCGCATGGCGTTGTCATGTTTGACGCGGCATGCCGGCTGGTCGTGAGCAATAAACGCTATATCGAAATGTATGGCCTTTCATCGGACGTTGTTCGACCGGGATGTACACTTAAGGAATTGATCGAGCACCGCGAACGGGCTGGGCTTTTGGCGGGCGATGTCGCGCAATACCGCACGAGTATCATTGATGCTATTAGGCGTGGACATATTTCCAGCCAGTATATCGAGACGGCGGATCGGCGCACGATACACATCTTTAACCAGCCAATCCCGTCCGGTGGATGGGTCGCGACGCACGAGGACGTCACCGAGCAAAAGGCCGCGGAGGCCTGGATCGAACATCTTGCGCATTATGACGCCCTGACCGATCTGCCGAACCGCACCTTGTTCAAGGTCCGGCTCGATCAGGCGCTGCAAATGGCAATGCGCGATCGTCAGGTCGCCGTCTTGTTTCTGGATATCGACAACTTCAAGAACATAAATGATAATTTGGGATATTCTATCGGTGATGAGCTCATACGGGCAGTAGCCGGCCGCCTCCGCGCTTGCATCGAAAGCACCGATATCGGTGCTCGACTGGGTGGCGACGAGTTTGTCGTCATTCAGACGCAGGTCGAGCGACCCGGTCAGGCCGCGGGGCTCGCGGCCCACATCCGGGAAGCGCTGACGAAGCCGTATGTCCTGGACAGCGGTCACCATGTAACGATCGATACGAGTATCGGCATCGCGCTCGCTCCCGATGATGGAGCGTCGGGGGATCAGCTCCTCCGAAATGCCGAGATCGCGCTATACGGCGCGAAATCGAGCGGGCGAGGCGTATATCGCTTCTTCGAGCGCGCGATGGATGAGCGCATGAAGGAAAGGCGCAAACTCGAAATCGAGCTGCGCCAAGCTCTGAAAGCCGGTGAATTCGAGATTTACTACCAGCCAATTATAAATGTTGAATTCTCGACTATCCAAAGTTTCGAAGCCCTGCTGAGATGGCGACATCCCGAGCGGGGTATCATTGCCCCTGGGTCGTTCATCGCGGCCGCCGAGGAAATCGGCATTCTTGGGCATATCGGCGAATGGGTTATCCGCACCGCATGTCGCGAAGCGATGACTTGGCCGGACGACATCGCCGTTGCGGTAAACGTCTCGCCGACACAATTACGCAATGATAAATTTGTCGATATCGTTATAAATGCGCTTGCGGAGTCCGGGCTTGCGGCTGAGCGCCTCGAAGTGGAAATCACAGAGTCCGTTTTGCTTGACTATACGGATGAGACCCTCACCACGCTGCACAGGCTTCGGAGAATAGGCGTCCGTATTGCTATGGATGATTTTGGTACCGGCTACTCGTCCCTCAATTACCTGAATAAATTTCCTTTCGACAAAATCAAGATCGACCAATCCTTCATCAAGGATCTGTCCGATGCGGAGGAATCGACGGCCATCGTGCGCGCCGTGACGGGCTTGGCAAAGGCGTTTCATATGGTGACGACCGCGGAAGGCGTCGAAACGGTTCAGCAAGCGGCAATCGTTACGGCGTTGGGATGTACGGAGATGCAGGGTTATTTGTTTTCCAAGCCGTGCACGGCGGGCGAGGCCGCCATACTGCTCTTGGGACCGATGCGTGTCAGGCCGGCATGGCCAGTGTCAGGGCTTGCAGCCAACGGGTGAGGGTATCGCGAGCGGGCAGGGCATGAATGCGCAGCGATCGCCTGCCGTCCTAAGGTCGGCTGCATTCGCTCCCACCGAGCATGGCCGAGGCGGCAGTGGCGGTGGCTGCCGGTCCGTCGCCGGCATCGATGCAGTGCCATCGCCCCAATTGATCGGTCGCCAGGGTCGCCTGGCGGCGGGCGATCTCGACATTGGCATCCGATGCGTCGGCGGTCCGCTGCGCGATCCGCCCGGCGCGGGTTTCGGTGGCGGCTGCCAGCCACAGTCCATCGAAGGGTGCGCCGGCTGCTGTTGCCACGCCTTCGATCGCATCGCGCTCGGCGCGATCGGCGAACACCCCGTCGGCGATGACGCTCCTGCCCGACGCGAGCATCGCGGCGGCTTCGTCTTCCAGCCTGCGATAGACCGCGCGGCTTGCCGCCGCCGTATAGCTTGCGCCGGGAAGTGGCGTTTCCGGCGTGACGCCTGCGATCTGCTTGCGCAGGACATCGGTCCGCAGGATCCGCGCGCCCGGCGGCGCGCCGATCGAGCCGCCCAATGCCCGGGCGAGCGTCGACTTGCCGCTGCCCGATAACCCGCCGATGGCGATCAGCCGGGCTGCCCCGGGCTCCATCAGGTCCAATGCGCAGCGCAGGTAGAAGCGCGCGCGCTGCGCCGGTTGGTCTTCGGGGTTCTCCGCCATCGCCGCGTGGACGTGGGCTCGCACGGCGGCGCGGATCGACATGAACAAGGGCAACAGCGCGGCGCCCGCTTCGTCGTCGGGCGAGACGTCCAGATAGCGATTGAACACGACGTTGGCGGGCCGGCGCCACCCGCCCACCCACAGATCCATGAGCAGGAAGGCGAGATCGTAGAGAACGTCGATCGTCGCAAGCGCAGCGTCGAATTCGAGGCAGTCGAACAAGGTCGGCTCGTCGCCCAGCATCACGATATTGGCGAGATGGAGATCGCCATGACAATGGCGCACCCGCCCCGCTTTGGCACGCGCATCCAGCAATGCCGCCGCATCGTGGATTGCGTCCAACGCTGCAATCCGGAGCGCCTCGACCTCGGCCGGCGGAAGAATGCGAGGATAGCGCGCCATGCTTTCGCGATTGCCCGCGACGATGGCGCGGATCGCATCGGCTCCGCCCGCGGTCGGGACGGGCGCCGCACTCGCGTGGAAGCAGGCGATCCGATCCGCCAGCCGCATCGCCATCGGGTCGTCAAGCCCGCCATTCGCGACGATCGAAGCCAGCAGCGCCTCGTCCGGGAAGCGTTTCATTTCCAGCAGCCAGTCGATCGGCTCGCCTGGGCCATCGATGGCGAGCTTCCCCTCGGAAACGCGGTTGATGGAGTGGAGTCCGAGGTAGAGGCTGGGCGCGGTGCGCCGGTTGAGGACGAGTTCGGCCTCCAGCGCGGATTTTCGGCGGTCCGCGGTCGAAAAGTCGAGATAGGGAAAGCGTACCGCGCGCTTCATCTTCCATGCGCGGTCCGCCGTGAGGAAGACCATCGCGGCGTGGGTATCGATCCGGCGCGGCGGTCCCGATTTGAACGCAGCGCCCGAGGCCAGAAACGCCACCGCGTCGGCTTGCGCGCTTGCCGTCTCGCTGCCGGAACCGAGGCGCTTTGCCATGTCTCAGCCGGCCTCTTGGTTCGGAACGAGCACGGCAGCGCCGTTCAAGGCCCCGGCGCGAAGACAGGCCAGGGCCTCATTGGCGCGATCGAGCCGGAAAGTCTGCGTGACGGTCCGGATGGCCGCACGCGCGGCGATGTCGAGGAAGGAGGTGCCATCCTCCCGGGTCAGGTTCGCGACGGAAAGGATGTGCCGCTCGCCCCACAGATCGGCATAGGGGAAGCTCGGGATATCGCTCATGTGGATGCCCGCGCAGACGACGCGGCCGCCCTTGCGCGTTGCCTTCAGCGCCAATGGGACGAGCGCGCCGACAGGCGCGAATAGCAGCGCGGCATCCAGCGGTTCGGGCGGCGCGTCCTCCGATGAGCCAGCCCATGCACAGCCGAGCGAGCGCGCGAAATCCTGGCTCTCGGTATCGCCGTCGCGGGTGAAGGCGAATACGGTGCGGCCCTGCCAGATCGCGACCTGCGCGATGATGTGCGCGGCGGCACCGAATCCATAGAGACCGATCGTGTGTCCATCACCCGCCAGGCGGAGTGCCCGCCATCCGATCAGGCCCGCGCATAGCAGCGGTGCCGCCTCGACGTCGGAAAAGATGTCGGGAATGAGAAAGCAATAATGAGCGTCGGCGACGATGTGGGTCGCATAACCGCCATCGCGCGTGCACCCGGTGAATTCGGGCGTGTCGCACAGATTCTCGCGCTGGCTCCGGCAATAGGGGCAGGTCCCGCACGTATGCCCCAACCAGGGGACGCCCACCCTCTCCCCGATCGTGAAGCCGGTGACGTCATCGCCCAGAGCGATCACGTGGCCCACGACTTCGTGCCCCGGCACGATCGGATAATGGGCAGGGATCTCGCCATCGAGCACGTGGAGGTCGGTCCGGCAGACCCCGCACGCGCTGACCGCGATGAGGAGCTCGTTCGGCCCGGGCGAGGGCAGCGCCCGCGCGAACGGTCGCAGCGGGGTTCCGGCGCTCTCGATCTCCATGCCGCGCCATGGCGTGGACGAACCGTCAATTTCCATCGCACCACCTCCGACATGGCCATCGTTGCGCCGCTTCTAGCGCGGCTGAGTGCCGGCGCATTCCGTCTTTCTACGGATAACGGGCCCTACGGGTAATTGCGGATAAGAACGCTGGCGCGACTGCGGCACGAAAGCCTGAGCAGGGGAGCCCCGCCATGTGCCGAACATCGATCGCAGTAACGAAGATAAGCCCGGTCGCGCGACAGTCGATCCACGACCTGCGCAACCTGTTCGGGATCATCGCATCGGCATCCAATCTGCTCGGCGACGATCCTTCGGACGAGCGCAGGGCCCAATTGCTCGACGCGATCGCAGGCGCGGCGTTGCGGGGCGGACACCTCACCACCCAGTTGCTGGCCGCGACCGGCGGGATCGAACAGCTGTTCGACATCAACGATCATCTGCGCTCGCTGGAGTCGATGCTGCGGGCGATAGGCGGCCGCGATATCGTCATCCGCCTCGATCTGGCCGCGCGCCCGATCGCGATGAAACTCGATCCCGATGCGATTGAGGCGGCGGTGCTGGAACTCGTCACCAACGCCAAGGCGGCCTGCGCGCCCGGCGACACGGTGACGATCCGTACGCGTTTCGTGCGGCATCGGCTCTGGCTCTTCGTCGTCGATAACGGGCATGGCATGGACAGCGCGGCTTTGCGCGATTGTCTCGCTGCCAAGTCGCCCGCGGCGCACGGCACGGGAATCGGACGCATTCGCCGCTTCAGCCAGGACGCCGCCGGCCGTTTCCATATTAGCAGCCGCCCGGGCCACGGTACCGTGGTCTGCCTAAAGCTGCCGACGGCCCTCACCCTCGTTGCCGATGAAGCCGGTGCTGCGTCGAGGCGGTGCCTATCCCCCAGGAAGGAGATGCCCCGTGAAGAGCGACAGTCAATTGCAGCATGACGTCATGGCGGAGCTGGAGTTCGAACCAAGCCTCGATCACGCCGGTATCGGCGTCGGCGTGGCGAACGGTGTGGTCACCCTTTCGGGCGTCGTCTCATCCTATGTCGAGAAGCTTGCCGCCGAGCGGGCCGCGCGCCGCGTCGCCGGCGTCCAGGCGATCGCCGAAGACCTGACGGTGCGGTCCGATTCGGTCGCCAGCACCGCCGATCCCGAGATCGCGCGGCGCATCGTCGATGTCCTCGATTGGACGGTGGCCATTCCCGCCTCGTCGATCAAGGTCGAAGTCGAGCATGGCTGGGTCACGCTTTCCGGCGTGGTCCCGTGGCGCTACCAGAGCGATGCGGCGCGCGGGGCGGCCGCAAGGATCCGCGGCGTCGTCGGCGTCACCAACCTCATCGAAGTGCGGCAGGGGCCTGTCGCCAACGATGTGAAGGATCGCATCGTCGCTGCGCTCAAGCGCTCGGTCGATGTCGATGCCAGCACGATCACCGTGTTGACCGATGGAAGCAAGGTCATGCTCGGCGGCCGCGTCAACGCCTGGCATGAGCGCGATGTCGCCGAGCGCGCCGCGTGGGCGGCGCCTGGCGTCACCAAGGTCGAAGACAATATCACCGTGCAATTCTGAGCAGGGCGGCGGGGGGGCCGCCCAGGCCTGAAGGCATCGGGCGGCTGCCCGCCCTTGCAACCATGTCCCCGGCGATCTTCATTGCCGGACGAGCGACGCTGCCGCGTTCTTGCGTTCGGGTATCGCAACGCCCTTCAGCACTTCTGCCAGAGCAAGGTAGACGATGACGAGAAGGGTGATCGCGCCCATCACCATCGGGGAAGGCGCCGCAAATCCGAAGATCGCCGCAAATGGCAGGAACGGGATGACCAGCGCGATTCCCAGACAGACCAGCGCGGAAACGATCAGCGCTGGATGCGGTCTGATCTTCCAGAAGGGGCCCGCGGTCCGGATCGAGAAGATGACGAGGATCTGCGTCGCCATCGATTCGATGAACCATGCTGCCCGAAATTCCGCCACGCCGACATGGAAGACCTTCAGCAGGAGCGCGAAGGTGGCGATGTCGAAGACCGACGAGAGCGGACCCATGATCGCGGTGAAGCGGACGAGCGCGCGCATATCCCAGGTGCGCGGCCGGCAGACGTCGGCCGGATCGGCGGTGTCGAGCGGGATACCGATCTGGGAGAGATCGTACAGGAGGTTGTTGAGCAGCACCTGCACGGCGGTGAGCGGCAGGAACGGAAGAACGAGCGAGGCGAGCGCCATGCTGAGCATGTTTCCGAAGTTGGAGCTCGTGCCCATGCGGATATATTTCATGATGTTCGCGTAAGTCCGCCGCCCCTCCGCGACGCCGTCGGCCAGCACGCCGAGATCGGGGGCGAGCAGGATGATGTCCGCCGCCTCGCGTGCGACATCGGTCGCGCCGTCGACCGACAGGCCCACGTCGGCAGCGTGGATCGCCGGGGCGTCGTTGATGCCGTCGCCCATGAAGCCGACCGTATGACCGCGCGTCTGGAGCGCCCGTACGATCCGCATTTTCTGGTCCGGCGTCACCCTGGCGAAAATATCGACGCCTTCGATCTTCGCCGCGAGAGCGATGTCGCTCAGGCCCTCGAGCTCCTCTCCGGTGAGTACGCCCGTTACCGGGATGTTCAGCGCCTTGACGACATGCTCGATGACGATCGCCGCGTCGCCCGAGATCACCTTGATGCTGACGCCCGCCGCCTCCAGTCGGGCGACCGCCTGCGAGGCGCTTGCCTTGGGCGGGTCGATGAAGACGCAATAGCCGGCAAAGACCAGCCCGGTATCGTCATCCTCTTCGATCTTGTCCCGTCCCTCGGCGGCTTTCCAGGCGACGCCGAGCAGCCGCAGGCCTTGGGCGGCATACTTGCCGTAAAGCACTTCCATCCTGTCGCGGAGCGGCCGATCCAGCGGTACCAACGTCCCGTCGTCCATCTCGGCCTGTGTGGACAGCGCCAGGATCGTCTCGGGCGCGCCCTTGACGATTTCGATGCGGCGGCCCGCATTTTGCGCGAGCACGGAGACCCGACGGCGCTCGAAATCGAACGGACGCTCGTCGAGCTTGCTCCACCCGTCGAGCGAATGCGCTGCGCCGTGAAGCAGAAGCGCATCGTCCAGCGGGCTCTTGAGCCCGGTCTCGAACCTGGCATTGACCGCGGCCAGTTCCGCTACCCGCTCGTTGTCGGCACCGCCGATCCCGGGATGGGCGACCATGACGATGCGCGCTTCGGTCAGCGTACCCGTCTTGTCGGTGCACAATACGTCCATCTGGCCAAAGTCATGAATGGCCGAAAGGCGCTTCACCACGACCTGACCTGCCGCCATCCGGCGGGCACCCCGCGCGAGTGCGATCGTCACGATCATCGGCAGCAGCTCGGGGGTCAGGCCGACGGCCAGCGCCATCGCGAAGAGGAAGGATTGCAGCGCCGGCCGGCCGAGCGCGATGTGCGTGAGGAGCACGAACAGCACGAGGAAGATCGTCAGCCGTACGATCAGGATGCCCAGCTTGTGGATGCCGCGCTCGAAGGCGGTGGGAGGGGGCGCCTTGCTGAGCGACTTCGCGATCGCCCCGAAGCGCGTCCGTGAACCCGTTTCGACCACCAGCATCGTCGCCGCGCCCCCGACCATCGAACTCCCGTGCAGCAAGGCATTGGGTGCATCTGCGATGGTCGATTGCGGGTTGGGAGCGGCGCTCTTCTCGACGGGATATGCCTCGCCCGTGAGCATCGCCTGATTGACCTGCGCAGCGTTGGCCGCAAGGACCAGACCGTCGGCCGGAACCAGATCGCCCGCGGTCAGCAGCACGACATCCCCCGGGACGATCTCGCGCACCGCGATCTCGCGGCTGCCGCCACCGCGAAGGACGCGCGTGGTCAGCGCGATCGACTGTTTGAGCGCGGCGGCGGTGGCCTCGGCCCGGCGTTCCTGGACGATGTCGAGAAAGGTCGACAGCAACACCATCGAGACGATGATCACGAAGCTCGCAACGTCTCCCGTGGCGCCGGCAACGGCCGACGCGAACAGCAGGATGGCGATCAGCGGGTTGGCGAGGCGGCGCAGCACGTCGACGATGAATCGACGATGCCTGACCGCCACGATCTCGTTCGGCCCGAACCGGATCAGCCGCGCTGCCGCCTCCTGTTCCGTCAAGCCTTCGGGCCGCGCATCGAGGTCGTGCAGCAGCTGTGCCGCGGGTGATTGCCAGAAATTGATCGTCGCGGCGTTTGGCGGCGGCCCGCTGTCGGGGGGTGGCGCGCCACGAAGCAGGTTTCGCAAGCGTGACGGGACCATAAGGTGCCGTCGATGGGCAATCTGCGACATGACGCCTCCTTGCGATCAGGGGCACGCTGATCGCTGTTCGGGGTCGGACGAATCCGGAAACCTACGTAACTTATCCAATCGCCGGCGAGGGCGGGCCGGCTAGAGCGGCGAGGATGGCCAGCGAAACGACACGGTCCGGCAGCAGAGGGCGTTGGATCAGCCCGCTCCTCATGTTCCTAACCCTCGTGGGCCTGGTGGTCGTCGTCCTGCGCGCGGCCGACTTCGAGGGATTCATTCGCACGATCCGCCGGGCGCAGCCGGCATGGTTCGTCGCTGCGCTCGCGCTGCAGATCACGACCTATTGCAATGTTGCGATGGGCTGGCGGGCGGTGTTGCGCGCGGCGGGCGTCAGCCTGCCTTTCGCGGGCCTGATCAGGATCGCCCTCTCGAAGCTGTTCGCCGACCAGGTCCTGCCGGGCGCGGGCATGGGCGGAAATATCGTCCTGGTCGACCGATTGACCGCGCTTGGCTGCCCACGCGGCGCGGCCATGGCGGCACTGCTGGTCTCGATGGTGGGCTATTATGCGGCTTATGCCCTGCTCGCTTTGATCATGCTGCTGGTGTTGGCGCTGCGCCATAAGGCGACGCCAGTGCTGGCGGTGCTGGTTTTGATATTTCTGGTCGTCGCGCTTATCCTGCCGGGCGCCGCACTGTGGCTGCGGAGCAAAGGCAGCAGGCCGTTGCCGCGGCGTCTCGAGCGCATCGGCGCGATCGCACGATTGGTGCATGTCATCGGCGAGGCGCCACGCGATCTGATCGGTCGCCCCGGCCTGATCGCCCAGGCAGCCTTGTTCAACGGTCTCGTTTTCCTGGCCGACGCGGCGACATTGGGATTCTGCCTGAAGGCGCTGGGACACCCGGTGCCGCTCTCCACCATGTTCGTCGCCGTGATATCGGCCTCGATCGCCGTCACGCTCGCGCCGCTGCCGCTCGGTCTCGGTAGTTTCGAGGCAAGCTGCACCGGCATGCTTTCGCTCCTTGGCGTCCCGCTGGCGGTCGCGTTTGCCGGCACGCTGTTGCTGCGGAGCCTGACCCTGTGGCTACCGCTGATACCCGGCCTGGTCCTGTTTCGCGGGTTCGTGTTCAGCCGGCGCGGACGCGGACGCCGGGCTTAGACAAGGGCTATGCGGCGGCGGTCAATGCACCATCAGGACGGGCAAGGGTGCGTGCAGCAGGATCGACCGCGACACCCCGCCGAGGATGGTCTCGGCCATACGGGCATGCCCGTAAGCGCCCATCACCAGCAGATCGGCGCGGAAGATCTGGCAGCAATCGAGGATGATCTCGGCGGTGTCGCGGCTGTTGGTCGCCTGGGTGGTGCCGATCACGATCCCATGCCGGGCAAGGTGCCGTTCCAGGGCCTCGATGCCGGCGGGTGTCGGCATGTGTTCGACATCGCCGACCACCACCACTTCGACCGCTTCCGCCTTTTGCAGCAGCGGCATCGCTTCGTCGATCGCCCGCGTCGCCTCGCGCGTCCCGTTCCAGGCGATCACGATCCGCCGGATGCCGTCATATTTGAAGTCGGCCGGCACGAACAGGCAGGGCGTCCCGCTGTCGGCGAGGAGCGTGTCGGCGACGTGACGGCACTCGGTTTCATGCTGTTCGGGGCGTGGCATGACGACCAGGTCGACCAGCCGTGCGCGCGCGACGATCGCCGCGTTCGCCGAAAACGTATCGAGCGCGGTCCAGTCGCCATCGACCCCGGCGGTCGCCAGACGCTCCTGGAAGATGCGGTGCAACGGCGCGACCAGCTCTTCGGTTTCCACCTGGATATGATCGACCACCGCGTCGACCGCGACCTCGCCGAGCGCAAAGCATTCGGCGGTGGTCGGTGCGGGAACGGCGTAGATGCAAAGGCCATGGACGAAGCCGCGCGTTTCAGCCGCGATGCCGGTTGCGGCGGCCAGCATGGCGTCATTCGGCCCCTCGGGGCGGAGCAAGACCAGAATTTCCCGGATTTCCATAACGTCCTCCACATCGTGCGGTCCGGCGCGAGCCGCGACGGCGATGAAGGCGTAAGCTCCGGGGCGCGGGCGCCCTATTAGGAAGGCTACGTAAGCGCGGACTTAGTGGTCCGGTGCCGCGCCCTCGCAATGGAGCCTCGCCGATCAGCCGACGATTGCCCAACCCATTTCCGGATCCTTGTGGTACCGAAAGACGAACAATTGCTTTTCGTGCCCGGCGGTCCCCTTGGTGATCCGCACCGTTCCGTCGGCCGAGCCCGCTTGATCGCCTCCGCTGTCGAGATGGACGAAGCCGCTTTTTCCGGAGGGAGACTTCCACGCCAACGCGGTGCCGACGGTATGGACCTGCAAAAGCTCCTGGATGAGCGGATGGAGCGTCGCCAGATCCTGGCTGTCCAGCACCCGCACTGCCCAGGCCCATGGGGTTTCCGCGCACGGCGCTGCCGAGGAGAAAGAGAAAGCCGCTGCCAACGCAGCGACGCCTGCCGCTAGTCTCAATGTCTTCATGGTCGATGCCTCCTGTCGCTTCGGACTAGGAGTTGCCGGGAGACGAGGCATTCCGTGTATGTACGGATGTCGATCCGGGCGCGGCGCGCTATCGCATCGCGCGCAGCAGGGCGTCGACCGATATCGTGGCAAACGCGGTGAAGGAATCGGCGACGCCATAAGGCAGGAGCAATGTCCGCCCGTGCAACATCGCGCCGCAGCTATAGACGACGTTGGGTACATAGCCGTCCCGATCGGTAGGATTGCTGCCGATGAGCGGCTCGGTCGTGCGGGCGAGGAGGCGGGTGGGGTCGTTCTTGTCGAGCAGACAGGCCCCGAGGCTGTAGTTACGCACGGGGCCGACCCCATGGATCAGCACCAGCCACCCCTCGTCGATTTCCACCGGTGCGCCGCAATTGCCGATCTGGATCAGCTCCCAGGGAAATCGCGGACTCACGATCTTTCGCCCATCGCCCCATTCGTAGAGGTCGTTCGAGCGCAGGAACCATATGCTTTCATGATCCTGGCGCGCGAGCATGGCGAAATGTCCGCCGATGCGACGCGGAAACAGGGCCATGCCTTTCGTCCCGGCAACCGCCCCGCGCATCGCGGACAGCTCGAAGCTCGTAAAATCTTCGGTTCGGAGCAATTCCTCTCGAACCGCTTCGCCGCTGAACGCCGTATATGTGCCGATATAGGAGTGGCGCCCGTCATCTTCGGTGAAGCGGGTAAGGCGAAGATCCTCGATACCGTGGCGCTGGCGCAAGGTTACGGGAAAGATCACGATCGCCGACAGGTCGCGACCTGCGCCGCAGAACAGCCGCACGCCCGGATCATCCTCCGCGCCCCCCGGGATCTCCTCGATCGATGGGGATATTGCGTGCGCGAGAGGCGGGTCGATGACGAGGCTGCGACCGTCGAACGTTCCCGTGCGGAACGTGATCGACGAGATATGGCCTTCGCCGACGCCGCGCAGCGACATGACGAACCGAACGGCGCCTGGCTGTACGCCCGATTGATCGGGGTGGGGGACGATACTCGGATTGAAGAGGGCGGCCGCCTCAAAGGAATATTCCTCGCTGAAATAGGCTCCGATCAGCAGTGACCCCTCGTGCGAAATCGTCGGGCCGACGAAGCTCGGGGGAACGACCTCGCGAAAGCGGCGGAGGAGGACAGGCTCGATATCGTCGTGCCGATCGCGCAGGCTCGCCAGGACATCGTCCAACTCCGTCTTCAGGTCCGCGGGACCGATCGCAAGCACGCGGTCGATCACGCGTCCGGTTCGTCCACGGCCGCCCGGTGCATCGGCGGTCGGATCGTCGGCGGGCGTGAAGGGACGGAGCACGACCCGGCTCGGTTGCGGTCGCACCACTTCGGACAGCCATGTCACGATCGGAATCTCGCTCATGCCGTCGCGATAGGGCCGCGCTCGCCATCTCGGCATCCGTACCTATACGCATAAAGTCCGGATGCCCGTTCCGCTCTTCTCGTCGGCACACTGGACGGGATTCGATCATGCAACCGACGGACATGGCGCTGACGGCGAAGCGCGAGCGTGGGCACGACGGAGCGACGGCGTCGGCCGCACTGAGCGATGCCGAGGTCGAACTGATCGACCGCTACTGGCGCGCTGCCAACTATCTGTCGGTGGGGCAGATCTATCTGCTCGACAATCCGTTGCTCAAGGAGCCGCTGCAGCCCAAGCATATCAAGCCGCGCCTGCTGGGGCATTGGGGCACCACGCCCGGCCTGAATTTCATCTATGCCCATCTGAACCGGATCATCCGCGCGCGCGACAGCGATGTCCTCTACGTCTGCGGCCCGGGCCATGGCGGGCCCGGCATGGTCGCCAATACGTGGCTGGAAGGCAGCTACAGCGAAATCTATCATCAGGTGAGCCAGGACGAAGCCGGCATGCGCCGCCTGTTCCGGCAATTCTCGTTCCCGGGCGGAATCCCCAGCCATGCCTCGCCCGACACGCCCGGCTCGATCCACGAAGGCGGCGAACTGGGTTACTCGCTCAGCCATGCCTTCGGTGCCGCGTTCGACAATCCCGACCTGATCGTCGCCTGCGTCATCGGCGACGGCGAGGCGGAAACCGGGCCGCTCGCGGCCTCGTGGCACGGCAACAAGTTTCTCGATCCGGTTCACGACGGCGCGGTGCTGCCGATCCTCCATCTGAACGGCTACAAGATCGCCGGTCCCACCATATTCGGCCGCATGACCGACGGGACGCTGCGGAACATGTTCGAAGGGTTCGGCTACGATCCGATCTTCGTGGACGGCGACAGTCCCGCGCCGATGCATCGCGCGATGGCGGCGGCGATGGATCGCGCGTTCGAGCAGATCGGCCATATCCAGACCGCTTCGCGCGCCAGGGTCATGATCGGCATGCCGCGCTGGCCGATGATCGTCCTGCGCAGCCCGAAGGGATGGACCGGACCCAAGGTCGTGGACGGCAAGAAGGTCGAAGGCTTCTGGCGGGCGCACCAGGTTCCGGTTGCCGAGGTGCGGGAGAATGCAGCGCATCGCAAGCTGCTCGAAGACTGGATGCGCGGCTACCGGATCGACGAGCTATTCGACAATGACGGGCGCCTCCTGCCGGACCTGCGCGCGCTTGCGCCGGACGGCGCGAAGCGGATGGGCGCAACTCCTTATGCCAACAACGGTGGGCTGGCCCGGCGCCTCGCCAGACCCGACTGGCGGGAGTTCGCCTTGCCGGTCCCGCGCCCCGGCGCAACGGTTGCGGAAAATACCCGTCCGGCGGGCAGCTATCTGGCAGAAGTGCTGCGGTTGAGCGCCGAGGCGCGGAATTTCCGCATCATGGGCCCGGACGAGACCAACTCGAACCGTCTCGGCGCCGTGTTCGATGCCACGATCCGGGCGTGGATGGAGCCGGTCGAGCCCTATGACGAGAAATTGGGTCAGGGCGGGCGGGTGATGGAAGTGCTCTCCGAGCATCTCTGCCAGGGCTGGCTGGAGGGTTATACCCTCACCGGCCGGCACGGCCTGTTCAACTGCTACGAGGCGTTCATCCACATCGTCGATTCGATGTTCAACCAGCATGCCAAATGGCTGAAGGTGGCGCGGGAACTCGACTGGCGAAAGCCGATACCGTCGTTCAATTATCTGTTGAGTTCGCACGTCTGGCGCCAGGATCATAACGGCTTCAGCCACCAGGATCCGGGATTCCTCGATCTCGTCGTCAACAAGAAGGCCGACGTCGTGCGCATCTATCTGCCGCCGGATGCCAATTGCCTGCTCCGCACGCTCGATCACTGCCTCGGCACCTATGATCGTATCAACGTCATCGTCGCGGGCAAGCAACCCGCGCCCCAATGGCTGACGGCCGCCGAAGCCGAGGACCATTGCGCGGCAGGCGCCGGCATCTGGGAATGGGCGGGCACCGATCGCGATGGCACGCCCCCCGACGTCGTCATGGCCTGCGCCGGCGACGTCCCCACGTTGGAGACGCTCGCCGCCGTCGATCTTTTGCGCCGCCACATACCCGGCCTGAAGATCAGGGTGGTCAACGTGGTTGATCTCCTCTGCCTCGAACCCAAAAGCGAACATCCGCACGGGCTCAGCGACGCCGAATTCGACGCATTGTTCACGACCGACCGGCCGGTGGTGTTCGCCTTCCACGGCTATCCCTATCTGATCCACCGCCTGACCTATCGGCGGACCAACCACGACAATTTCCACGTCCGCGGCTTCAAGGAAGAGGGCACGACGACCACCCCGTTCGATATGGTGGTGCGCAACGATCTCGATCGCTTCCACCTTGCCATCGACGTGATCAATCGCGTGCCGGGCCTGATCGACCGTGCCGCGCAGGCGTGCCAGGATTTTCGGAGAAAGCTGCTCGAACATCATCACTATGTTTGCGAGCATGGCGAGGACATGCCCGAGATCCGCGACTGGGCATGGAGTTACGCCACCACGCCGGCCGATGGCGGATAGCGCGCACCCGTTACGTAGCATTACCAAGAGCCGTCGTGCGACGCGATCGATAGCATGCACGGCCGATGCAGCCGGGCGCCCGCGCGGTGCAGATCCGACATCGGATCGCAGGCTTCGGTCGAGAATTCACCCCGCGCGAAAAGAGGGACGTGCCAAAACCATCATCATCTCCCAGTGAGCCGGTGGAAGCGCCCGGGCGGCGTTCGCTCGCCACGCGCGACTATGTCCAACGCATCCTGATCGCGTTGGCAGCGGTCGTTCTGGCGATCGCGCTCTTTCAACTCATCGATCTGCTGTTGCTGGTATTCGCCGCGGTGCTGTTCGCCGTCCTGCTCGTCGCGATCGCCGATTGCGTCGCGGCGGTCACGCGCCTGAGCAGGAGCTGGAGCCTCCTGCTCGCTATCGCATTGCTGATCGCGACAGCCGCCGGGCTTGTCCTACTTTTCGGCAAGCCCATGATCGGGCAGGTTCAACGCATCGCAGTGGAACTGCCGGCGTCTTGGCGATGGGTCGAGGCCAGGCTCCGCGATATCGGCCTGCCTGATCCGGTGTTCGCCTGGGCCGTGCGCCGGGTCGCCGACGGCGGGAGCCTGAGCGTCGTGACCCAGCTTGCCGGCAGCGCTGCGAGCGCGGTCGGCAGCCTGCTGCTCGCTCTGGTCGGCGGAGCCTATCTTGCTCTTCAGCCCGATCTGTATCGAAGCGGCTTGTTGGCGCTTGTCCCGCCCCGAGCCGCGAAGCCGGTGTCCATGGCGCTCGACGAAATGGCCCACGATCTCAGGCATTGGCTCGTCGGACAGCTCGTCACGATGGCGATCGTCGGCCTGCTGATGGGGCTGGGGGGCCTCGCGATCGGTCTGCCCGCGGCCGCCGCGCTGGGATTGATCGCAGCCATCCTGGAGTTCATCCCCTATGTCGGGCCTATTCTGACGGCCGTTCCCGCGCTTTTGTTGGGGCTCGCGGTGAGCGTCGACGCCGCCGGGATGACGGTCTTGCTGCTCGTCGTCGTACAGCAGCTCGAGGGATATGTCCTGACCCCGCTGATCCAGCGTCGCGCAGTCGAATTGCCGCCTGCGCTCACACTGTTCGCATTGTTCGCGATGGGCGTGCTGTTCGGGGCGTTGGGCGTGCTGCTGGCAGCGCCGCTCACCGTCTGCGCCCGCATTCTGGTGCGCCACGCTTATATGCCGTTCATCGCGGGAGATCGATCGTGACTGCTCCCGTGCCGGAGGCGGCCGGGCTCAGTGCCGCGGAGGCGCTCAGCCGGCTGACGCTCCTGCTGGTCCTCGAAGCCATGAAGACCCTGGTTCCCGATCGGGATCCGGCGCCATTGCGTGCTCTGCCTTCCAGCCGTACGTAGTTTTACCAGATGCGGATCGACCAGGATTGCGGTCCTATCGGCCGGAATTGGGAGAGACCGGCATGATCAAAAGCATCGCAACATTCATCGATGATCCGGTCGGGAGCGAAGTTTTTCTCAAGAGGCTTGCTGCGCGATCGCGCGCGATGAATGCCGACCTGAGCGTGACCATTTTCACGCCCGCACCGATGATCTCGACCGCGCTTGCGCCGATGGGTGGTTTGTTCCTGCCCGAGAGCGACCTCCGCGCCGATGCGGCGCAGGACGCGCAACAGGTCAGGACGCTGCTGGCTGGCGACGATGAGCGGGTCACGCTCTCCAGTATCTACGGCGACATATCGTGGCTCGCGCACGATCTGCGCAGAAACGACGTGATCGCGGACCTGATCGTGTTCGGGGCGCCCTCGACCTGGCGCGTCCACTGGCTGCGCCGGCGCGCGATCGAAACCCTGTTGCTGGCCGGAGGGACGCCGCTGCTCCTGCTTCCCGACGATGGGGAACTGGCGCCGATCCGTCGTGCCACGCTGGGCTGGCTTCCCTCGGCCGAGGCGGTGCGTGTCGCGCACGATCTGGTCGCCTTGGCCGAACCCAGGGCGACGGTGGACGTGGTCACCGTGGGGGTCGATCCCGAGCGTGATACGGGAAACACCGCCGAACGATGCCCGATGGCGGACTATCTTGCTGGTCACGGCCTGGACACGAGCTGCCACTGGATCGAAAACGAGCGCGGCGAGGATGAGCAACTCCAGAATTTCGCGCTGGCCGCCCAAGCCGATGTGCTGGCGGTCGGCGGCTTCGGCCATTCGCGCATCCGGGAGATCCTGCTCGGCGGCGTTACGCGGTCGCTCGTCGACAACCCGCGCGTGCCCGTTCTGATGTCACGGTAGCATGACGGGCACGATCCCTTTGCGCGCAGGTACGTAGCATTACCAACAGTCGGCTCGCGGTGGGCCGGATAGGAGGTCGCGCAAAGGAGAAACGCCATGTCCGATCAACCCGCATTCTTTCGCCCCCGGCACGTCGTCGTCCTCGCCCATCCCAGCTCGAGAAGCTTCAACGGGCTCGTCGCGAATGCCTATTGCGAAGCCGTGCGGCAATGCGGGCAGGAACCGATCGTGCGCGATCTGTACGCCATCGGCTTCGATCCTCTGCTCAAGGATAGCGAACGGCCGCACGAGGGAGGCACGTCGGTGATGCCCGACGTGAAGTTCGAGCATGCGGCTATCCGTGGCAGCGACGTGTTCGTCCTGGTCTACCCGATCTGGTTCGGCATGCCGCCCGCGATGATGAAGGGTTATGTCGACCGCGTCCTGGGAAGCGGTGTGACCGCCAAGGACATGCAGGGCGGCGTCGGCACGGCTTTGCTCAAGGACAAGCGGCTCGTCAGCATCACCTCGTCCGGCGCCAGCAAGGCGTGGCTCAACCAGCAAGGCCAGATCGAGGCGCTGCGCAACGTGTTCGAGCGCTATCTGGCGCATGGGCTCGGCATGAAATCCGTCGAGAATCTTCATTTCGGCGAAACGGTCGAAGGCCTGAGCGAGGACTATCTCGATCCGCTTCTGGCGCAGGTGCAGGATCTGGCGCGCAAGGTGTGCGCCGATGTCGATGCGGACGTGGCGGCGGAGCGCGGACTGTCGTTGAAGCAACGCCAGCAGTCCGACGCCTGAACCGCGGACATCATAAGCGGGCACGGAACATACGTACTGGGGAGTCCGTGGAGTGAATTACAAGAGTCTCGCGCCCGACGTGGCTGTCGCCTCGCAGTTGGCGTCGAGCGACATGCAGCCGGCCAGGGATGCCGGGTTTGTCGCGATCATCAATGCCCGCCCGGATGGCGAGGAACCGGGCCAGCCGAGCAGCGCGCAACTGGCCAATTCCGCGCGCGCCGCAGGGCTGCTTTATTACCATGTCCCGGTATCGCCCGGGCAATATGACGAGGCGGCGATCCGGGCTTTCGGTCACGCCCTCCACGAGAGCGGAGGTACAGCGCTCGCATTCTGCGCGACCGGCAGGCGGGCCGTCTCCTTATGGGCGCTCTCGCAGGCGGGGCGGCTTTCCGCATCCGAAATGCTGAAAGGCGGTTTCGCGTGCGGCTTCGATCTCACGCCGCTCATCCCGCAGGCCGAAGCCCGCGCAACGCGCCTTTAGGCGACGTCCCGACGCCGTTGCCGGCCTCATCCGTAAAGTCCCGCATATGGGCCGTCACGCGGCCTGCCTAATCAGGTCGAGCCCGCTGCAAGGGCATGGAGGCCGTCATGAAGAATATCCTCGTTTTGATGCATGATGATCCGGGACAGGAGGCGCGCCTGCAGGCGGCGCTCGACGTGACCCGTGCGCTCGAGGGTCACCTGACCTGCGTGGACGTCGCTATCATGCCGATCCTGATGGGCGACTTTTACAGCGGCGCAGGCGAAGCCATGCTGTTGGAGGACGAGCGGACGCGCGAGAGCGACAACCGTGCCGCCATCGAGGCGCGGCTCGCGCACGAGCAGATCAGCTGGAACTGGATCGAAACCACCGGCGCGATCGCACCGTCCCTGGTCGATCAGGCGGGGCTGGCCGATCTGATCGTCGTCAACCGGAAGCTCGACGCCGCTCCCTTGCCGGACATGCTGGCGGCGACGTCGGAGGTGGCGGTCAAGGCGGGCAAGCCGATCCTGGCGGTTCCGGACCTGTCGCGCGGCATCAATCTGTCGGGGACGGCGCTGATCTGCTGGGACGGCTCGCCGGCGTGCGATGCCGCATTGCAGGCCGCCATACCCCTTCTGCGGTTCGCCGAGACGGTCACGCTGAACACCGTCGACGACGGATCGATCGCAACCCCGCCCGAAGACGCGGCCAGTTATCTTTCGCGGCACGGCATTTCCGCCGTAATCCGCAGGGAGACGGCGGCGCACGGGAAGGCCGCCGCGCTGATCTTCGACGCCATTCACCTTCTCAAGGCCGATTATGTCGTCATGGGCGGCTTCGGCCATGGTCGCCTCACCGAGGCATTGTTCGGCGGCGTATCGCGCGCGATGCTGAGCGGAAGCCCCGTTCCCGTCTTCCTCGCGCATTGATCCGTCGATGAAAGATCTTACCCGGCTCGCAGCCGTCGGCGCGATTTTCTGGGCGCTGACGGCGGCACGGGCCGATGCCGCGCCACGGTGGGCGGAGTCCGACGTCGAGGCGTTGCTCACCACGGTCGCCGCAAGCGCTGAAGAAGGGCTGGATCCCAAGGATTACGACGCGGCCGGTCTCGCCCAGGCACGCGACGCGCAGGCGGCCGATCTCGATGCACTGGCCGACAAGATCGCGCTCAAGCTGGCGCACGATTTCTACGAGGGGGCGGCTCCGGCCGCGGTGCGGACCGATTGGCACATCGCGCGGGAGAAGTTCGATTACGGCGCGTGGCTCGATCAGGTTTTGGCCCGCCACAGCGTGCGGGCAAGCTTTGCGCGATTATTGCCCACAAGCCCGGCCTATCTCCAGCTCAAGGCCAGTCTCGCGCGCTGCCCGGCGTCACCTGCCACTTGCCAGACGATCGCTGCCAACCTGGATCGCTGGCGCTGGTTGCCGCGCGATCTTGGGCAACGCTATCTGTGGGTGAACGTGCCCGCCTATCGGCTCGACCTGATCGAGGATGGACGCATCGTCGCGAGCCGCAAGGTGATCGTCGGCAAACCGGGAACACGCACGCCGGCGTTTCAGGCGGTGGTCAAGGCGATCACGGTCAATCCGTGGTGGAACGTGCCATGCAGCATCGTCGACGAAAGCATCGGCAAGCTGGTTCGCCAAAGGCCGCAGGAAGCGGCGCGGCGCGGCTTCGTCTCGAGCGTCGATGCAAAAGGGCAGCTCGTCGTGCGGCAGCGTCCCGGCCCAGACAATGCGCTCGGCCGGATCAAGCTGGAAATGCCCAATCCATACGGCGTCTATATTCACGACACACCGGCGCGATCGCTCTTCGCCAAGGACGCCCGGGCGTTTTCCCACGGCTGCATCCGCACCGAGGAGCCGGAGGAACTCGCCCGGACATTGCTGGGTCCGTCGCGCGCGATCGAGGTCGACACCTTGCTGATCACCGGCACCACGCGGACGCTCCCGCTGGCGACGGCATTGCCCGTCTATGTCGTCTACTTCACGGCGGGGACGAGCGAGGACGGCAAGATCGAGACCTATCGCGACATTTATGGCCGCGACGCGCGCTGGGCGTCCTATCGATAACCGAGGTTGTCGGCTGGTTCGTAAACCGCCCGGAAGCGTGGCTTGCACTGCGCCGGTACGGCGAACAGCCGACGATGGTGGCATTGGGGGGCATGCGCACTGGCACGACGCCCTGCTCGCCTGGGCAGGGCGTCGTGCCAGTCGCGCGCGGCCGTGGCCGATCCGTCAGTGGGCGAGGACGAGCGGCAGCTTGCTTTGCGCCAGCATGCGCTTCGTAACGCCGCCGAACGTTTCCACCAGCCTGCCATGGCCGTAAGCGCCCATCACGATATAGTCCGCGCGCCAGCGGGCGGACTCGCTGGCGATAAGATCATCGGCCGGGTGAAGGCCATCGTCGATGACCTTGACGCTCGCGGAGATGCCATAGCGCGCGAGATATTCGGCGGCGTTCTCGGGCGCGATTTCCTCCGCGCCGTCGCGGACCATGAAGATCTCAACCTCCTTCGCAAGCGCAAGCAAGGGAACGCTGGCCTGCATCGCGGCGGCGGTCGAACGATGCCCGTCCCAGGCGATCAAGGCGCGATCCAATGCGAAATGCTCGAGCGCATCCGGCACGGCGACGATGGGCTTATGCGTATGCATCAGGATGCGGCTCGCGACATCGCGCATATCGGGATAGGGAAATTCGTCGAGCGCGCGATTGAGCACGATCAGATCCGCCAGCGTGGCAGCCTCCTGCACGCCCTCTGCCAGCGTGCCCGTAAAATCGATCCAGTCCCAGGACAGGCCTTCCTGCAAAAGCCGCCGCTCGACCGCGGGCTTGTTCTTGCTCTCGCGCTTGCACTCCTCTTCGAGCACCATCGCGACGCCCGCCCCCGCATCGCAATAATCGCCGAGGAAGGTCGGCAGGATCGAGATATCGATACAACTCAAATGGGCATCGAGCGCGCGCGTCAAGTCAATCGCCGCCTGTAACCGCGAATCTTGTCCGACATCGTCATGGATGAGCAAAAGAATATTCTTCATCTCGGCCTCCTCAATTCATTGTTTGAATATTGCGTGGAGGATGGCATCGATATGCGTGAAGTTACGGATGCGAAAACGGCCACCCGGGCAAACGGGTGGCCGTTGATAGCCGTGCGCAACGATCAGAGGGCGACGACGATGTTGTCTTCGACTTTCGTCACGCCGGGGGCCGCCCAGGCCGCGCGCTCGGCGACGCCGCGCTCGTGCCACGCCTTGACCCTGCCGCCGAGCTTGACGGTCCCGCCTTCGGTGGCAACGGTGACCGACCCTGCGTCGAAATTGGCCTGGCGCTTGAACGCCGCGACGATCCGCTCCTTGATGTCGAACGCCGCGGGAAGAGTCTTGACCTTGATCAGGTTGGTGACGCCGAGCACGCCGGTGATGCGACCGGCAACCTTGCGCGCCTCGTTGCTCTGGTAGTTCCACTCGACGTCGCCGTTCAGCGTCACCCAGCCATGCTCGACCTTCACCGTGATGCGATCGTCGGGCACGAGCACGTCCCAGGCCAGTATATCGAGGATGCGGCGGGCGATTTCGTGATCGGCGGTCTTGGGATCGGAGGCGAAACGCACCTTGATCTCCTCGGCGATCGCCTTGACTCCGGCCACGCGGCGCGCAGCCTGTTCGGCCGCCAGTTTTTCCGGATAGGATTTCACGAAGCCGGACAGGGTTACGACCCCGTCATTCGCCGCTACTCCGATATCGGCGTGGTCGATGCTCGGCTCCCATTCGAGCTCCTCCATTACGTCGCGCTGCAATTGTCCGTCAGTTTTGGTCACGTAGCATCTCCTTCACTCGGGGGGGGGCGTCGGGTCGACGCAGGGCTCGCCGGCGGAAACTGCGACGATCGCCGGCAAGTTCGGGGAAATGATCGCAGTGCGCGTTGCCCGAGGCGGCGGCGGTCGGTTGCCTGCGATGTCATCTCGGATCTCCGCACATCGCCCGCAGCGGGCTTGCAGCCATGGTTGTGCGGCCCGTCGAACGCTCGGGAAATGCGTAGATTCACGGACATCGCCGCTCCAATTCCTGCTTTAGCGTCGCGACGAACGACTGCACGGAAGGGGTCGAGCGATGGTTGCATGGATCATAGGACAAGGTGTCGTGCCGCCGGGCGACGGGACTCGCGCAGGGCCGTGGTTCATCGGGATCGGGCTGGTGCTGGCGCTTCTCGGACTGGTCGCGTCCGTCAATCTGCTGTTTGCGACGATCGCCGTAACTTACACGATCGGTGCGATGATGTTCGTCGCCGCGATATTCCAGCTGATCCATGCTTTCGCCATGCGAAGCTGGGGCCGCATGGCATTCCTCATCGTTTCTGGGCTGCTCTATCTCGCGGCCGGCGCCTTGACGATTTACGATCCGCGGTTTGCGGCCGGGATGATCGTCTTGCTGCTGGCCGCCGTGCTCGGCGGCTCAGGCATTGCGCGCGTGGTGTTCGCGCTCGGGCGTCACAAGGCTGGGTGGGGGTGGATGCTTGCATCCGGGCTGGCAAGCATCCTGGCGGCCGTCATCATAGCCATGGGCTGGCCGTTCAATGCGCTCTGGCTGCTGGGCTTCCTGCTCGTCATCGATCTCATCTTCCAGGGGGTCATGATGATCTTCGTCGGCGTCAATCTCCGCCTCGCGAACGTCTGACCGACCGCCATCGGCCATGGCACGATGCCCAGAAATCCGCGCCGCGGCGGAGCTTAGGTAAACCCCCGCATATTCGGCCGGCAACATATGCGGATACTTTCCAGCGGCTATTATGGATGTGACTGCGCCATGTATAAGATGTTGAAAGCCGCGCTCAGCGATAGCATCGCCCGTTTCCGGAAGCTGGAGGAACGGGAGAAGGATGTGCGGGAGCGCCGCTTTCTGCGGCTTCTCCGGAAGCTCGATCAACATTATGCTTCCTCGATCGAGCGCGAAACGAAGGCGGCCAAGTGAAGCGCGCGGCATCGCGTCCCCGGAGCGCATGCGCGGGATGTCCGGGTCGCCCTGTGAACATTACGTAACGAGGCGCATGGCTCCATGCGCTATCTCGGTCGCGATGGAGGGCAATATGGCCGCTTACAGGATTTGCTTCTTCAACGACATTCCGGACTCGCGCGGACATGACCATCATGTCTGTCAGCGAACGATCGAGATCGCGGACGCGACCGATGAAGGCCAGGCCATCGCCAATGCGATCGGCCGGTTCGAGCAACTCGAGAACGTGTCGCATTGGCGGCTGCATGCCAGGACATTCGAGTGCGCCGAGATCGTACCGACGCGATCAATAGCTGACTGACGCGGGGCGACGCGCTCACCGATCCAGAACATCGCGGACACGCTCGGCGAGCTGGTCGAATGTGAACGGCTTGGTGAGCAGGTTCACCCCCGCGTCCAGCCGCCCCTGATGGATGATCGCGTTGCGCGAATAGCCCGTCGTGAACAGGATGCGCAGCTCGGGGCGCAGGGCAAGCGCCTCGTCGGCGAGCGCGCGGCCGGTCATGCCCGGCAGCACGACATCGGTGAAGAGCAGGTCGATCCGGCGATCCTCGCGCAGGATCACGAGCGCCGAGGGGCCATCGTGCGCCTCCAGCACGGTATAACCGAGCTCGCTCAGGATCATGACGCTATACTCGCGGACATCGTCACTGTCCTCGACGACGAGAACGATCTCCTCGCGATAGCCGAGCGGCGCGGCCGCGCGCTCGGCCGCGTCCGTCCTGACGATCTCGCCGCGATAGCGCGGGAAATAGAGCTTCACGGTCGTGCCCTCGCCGGGCTCCGAATAGATGCCGACATGCCCGCCCGATTGCTTCGCGAAGCCGTAGACCATCGACAGGCCGAGCCCCGTGCCGCGCCCGACCTCCTTGGTGGTGAAGAAGGGTTCGAACACCTTGGCCAGCGTGGCCTTGTCCATGCCGGTGCCGTTGTCGCTGATCGAGATGACGACATATTGGCCGGGCCGCACCTCCCTGTCGGTCTGGGCATAGGCTTCGTCGAGCATCGCATTGGCGGTTTCGATCGTCAGCGTGCCGCCTTCGGGCATCGCATCGCGCGCATTGACCGCGAGGTTGAGGATCGCGGTTTCCAGCTGGTTCTGGTCGACCTCGACCGGCCATAGCCGCGGGCTCAGCACGCCTTCGAGCTCGATCTGCTCGCCCAATGTGCGGTGGAGCAATTCGGTCGAGTTGCGCACGACCAGGTTCAGGTCGATCGGCTTGGGTTCGAGCGGCTGGCGGCGCGCGAAGGCGAGCAGCCGCGACGTGAGGGTGGCGGCGCGCTGGGCGCCCTGCGTCGCCATCTCCAGCGCGCGTGCGCGGCGCGCATCGTCGTTCGGGCCCGAGCGGCGGATCGTGTCGAGCCCGCCGATGATGATCGTCAGCAGATTGTTGAAATCGTGCGCCACACCACCGGTGAGCTGGCCGATCGTCTCCATCTTCTGCGCCTGGCGCAGCGCCTCCTCCATCCGCAGCCGCTCGGCCACCTCGTGATCGACGCGTTCGCCCAGGCTGGCGTTGAGCGCCTGGAGTTCCGCCTCCGTCTGGCGCCGGCGCTCGATCTCGGCCTGGGTGGCGCGGAACAGATGGGCGTTGTCGATCGCGACCGCCGCCTGCGCCGCCAGCCCTTCGAGAATCTCTTCGGACTGCGGACTGAATTGCGCCGGTCGCGAATGGCCGAAGAAGAGGCCGCCGAGCACGTCGCCACCGCGCGAACGAACCGGAACCGCCAGATAGGAGCGCACGGGCAGATGCCCGTCGGGCATGCCGCGCCGCGGGCTGTTCAGGCCGTAGCGCGGATCCTGCGTGATGTCGTCCGACCGGACGACGCCCTCACCGCCGAAGGTCGGCGCGAACACCGCGGTGTTGCGGGGCATCGGAAAGCCATCGAACACCGATCGCGGTGCGCCCGAGAGCGCATAGAGCATGTAGCTCTCGCCCTCCTTGTCGAGGACGTTGTAGAAGAAGGCGCCGAATTCGGCGGCGGTCAGCGCCACGCCGGCATCGGTGACGGTCTGCACGATCTGCTCGAGATCGAGATTGGCGGCAACGGCGGCGCCGGCCTGGTTGACGATCTCGAGCGCGGCGGACTTGGCGCGCAACGCATCCTGCGCCGCTTTCTCGCCGCTGACGTCGATCAGCGCACCGACGAGCCGCCTTTTGCCTTCGTCGGTCGGCTGGACGCTGCCGCGTGCCAGAATGCGGCGGACTTCGCCCCCGCCCGACACGCGATATTCGACTTCGTAGGGCGCGCCGGTGGCAAGCGATCGCTCGATCCGGGCCGCCACTTCCGCCCGGTCATCGGGTACGATCCCCGCGATGAAGCGCGCGAGCGGCACGCCCTGCGCCGCATCCTGTTCCGGCACGCCGAACAGGGCAGCGAGCGGGCCGAGCACGGTCGCCTCCTCCTGGCCCGCCTCATATTCGAAGACCGCGATGCCGCCGGTGCGGAGCGCCACCGCCAGCCGCTCCTCGCTCAGGATCGCCTTCTGCTCGCTGCGCATCACCGCGCGCGCGGCGTTACGGCGGATCTGCGCGAGCTCGATATTGGCGGCGACGCGCGCCAGCAATTCGCGCGCCGCGAACGGTTTGGTCAGATAATCGTCGGCACCGGCGTCCAGTCCCTCGATCTTCGCCTCCTCGCCCGCGCGGGCCGAGAGCAGGATGACCGGGATGCTCGCGGTCGCCTGATCGCCGCGCACCGCATCGAGCAGGCCGAAGCCGTCGAGCCGCGGCATCATCACGTCGGACAGGATCAGATCGGGCGGTTCGCGCCGGAGCGCGGCGATCGCGGCCGCGCCATCGCCGACCGTCTCGACCCGATAGCCGTGCCCGATCAGCAGGCGCTCGATATAATCGCGCATGTCGGCATTGTCGTCGGCGAGCAGGACGCGCTTGCCGGCCCCTTCGGCATGCGTGGGCAGGCCGGGCGGGGCAGCACCGCTATCGTCGATCAGGTCGCGCGGTTCGGGCAGCCAGCGCATCGCCTCTTCGACGAAGGCGGCGGCGTTGCTCGGCCGCGGATCGACCGTCCCGATCGCCGCGTCGGGCGCATAAGGCAGCCGCACGATGAAGGTGGTGCCTTTGCCGGGCACGCTCGTCGCCTCGATCGTGCCGCCATGGAGCCGGACCAGCTCCTGCACCAAGGCGAGGCCGATACCGCTGCCCTCATAGGTGCGGCCCGCGGCGCCCTCGATGCGGTGGAAGCGTTCGAACAGGCGCGGCATCTCTTCTTCCGCGACGCCGATGCCGGTGTCGGCGACGCGGACCTCCGCCTGCGCGCGATCGGCCGCGGGCGCGATCGTGACGGTCACGCCGCCCTCGAGCGTGAACTTGAACGCGTTCGACAGCAGGTTGAGCAGCACCTTCTCCCACATGTCGCGATCGAGCGCGACGGGATGCGGCAAAGGGCGGCTTTCGACGCGGAAATCGAGCCCGGCTTTCTCCATCGCCGATCGGAAGCTGGAGGCGATGTCGGTGCTGAAGGCGGCCAGATCGGTCGGCTCGCGCCGCGCCTCGACCCGACCAGCCTCGATCCGGGAGAAATCGAGCAGGCTGTTGACGAGGCGCAGCAGGCGGATGCCGTTGCGGTGCGCCAGTTCGACCTGATGGCGCGCAGTGGTGGGATCGCGGCCGACCGGGGTCGCCATCACCTCCTCGAGCGGACCGAGCATCAGCGTCAGCGGCGTGCGGAATTCGTGGCTGACGTTGGAGAAGAAAGCGGTCTTGGCGCGATCGATCTCGGCCAACGCCTCGGCGCGTTGCCTTTCCTCCTCGTACGCCCGCGCGGCAGCAAGCGCCGCGCCGAGCTGGTTGGCGAGCAGGACCAGAAAATCGCGATAGGCTGCGTCGAGCGGCCGATAGGGGTTGAGGCCGACCACCAGATACCCGGCGAGCCCGCCGCCGGCGCCCTGCGTGATCGGCACGATCAGCCCGCGTTCGGCGGGCTTGTCCCAGTGCCCGGCGGGCGGTTCGTCGATCCAGCGGGCCAGATCGTCGATCTCGATCGGTCCGCTCTCGGGGCCGAGCGACGCCACCGGCCAAGCCACGTCGATCGGTCCGATACCCGATCGCGCGGCCAGCCGATCGCCATCGGCCCCGTGCAGATAGGTGAGGGTGAAGGGTAGATCGGCGAGGTTGTGCCCCAGCTGTTCGCCGATCGCCCCGAACAGAGCCGCTTCGCCGGTCGTCACCGCGGCGGCCGAGGCGAATTCGCGCACCGTGCCGAGCCGCCGCTCGTTCAGGACGCGATCGGTCTCCTCCACCACGACGCAGAACATGCCGACGATCGCGCCCGCATCGTCGAACAAGGGGCTGTAGGAGAAGGTGTGATACGTCTCCTCGCGGAAGCCGCTGCGCTCGAGGAAGAGCAGCATGCCCTCCGAATAGGTCGCCTCGCCGGTCCGCATGACATGGTCGATCATCGGGCCGATCTCGGGCCAGATCTCCGCCCATACCGATTGCGCCGGTTGCCCCAGCGCCCACGGGAACTTGACGCCGAGCGTCGGGCTGTAGGCGTCGTTGCAGAAGAAGGTGAGCTCCGGCCCCCACGCCATCCACATCTGGTAGCGTGAGGTCAGCATCATGCGGACGATCGAGCGCAGGCTCGTCGGCCATTGCGCGACCGGCCCGAGCGAGGTCGCGGACCAGTCGAGCGCGCGCATCAGGCCGCTGACGCCCTCCGTGCCGATGAAAATCTCGGCCGCGCCTGGATGATTTTCCATCTCTTCCCCTTTGGGGCCGTACAATAATCCAGGCGCGCTTTTGTTTCGGGTTGGGCGGCGCATGTCGGAACCGGCTTGCCCGCAGCGAGTTTGGCAGCAATGGTCCAGGGTCCGCGCCGGTGAAGATCGCCACCTACAACGTGAACGGGGTCAATGGCCGCTTGCCCGTGCTGCTGCGATGGCTCGGCGAAGAACGACCGGACATCGTCTGCCTGCAGGAGTTGAAGGCACCGCAGGAGAAGTTCCCGGAAGCGGCGATCCGCGCTCTGGGCTATGACGCGATCTGGCACGGCCAGAAAAGCTGGAACGGCGTGGCCATGCTGAGCCGCGTCGGCCCGATCCACGAAACGCGGCGCGGATTGCCCGGCGATCCCGACGGCACGCAAAGCCGCTATATCGAGGCGGCGGTCAACGGCATCCTGATCGCCGGTCTCTATCTGCCCAACGGCAATCCCCGGCCCGGGCCGAAATTCGATTACAAGCTCGCCTGGTTCGAACGCCTGATCGCGCATGCCGCCGATCTGCTCGGCAGCGGGCTGCCGGTGGTCATCGCCGGCGATTTCAACGTCATGCCGACCGATCGGGACGTCTACAAGCCCGAACGCTGGCTGGACGATGCCCTGTTCGCGCCCGAAGTGCGGGCGGCGTGGTTCCGGCTGGTCGAACAGGGCTGGACCGATGCGCTGCGCGCCAAGCACCCCGACGAGACGATTTACACCTTCTGGGATTATTTCCGGAATGCCTATGCCCGCAACGCCGGGCTGCGGATCGACCATCTGCTGCTGAGCCCGACACTCGCCGATCGCCTGGTCGACGCGCAGGTCGATGCGCATGTCCGCGGCTGGGAGAAGACGAGCGATCATGCCCCCGTCTGGATCGAGCTTGGCGACAAGCCCCGACGCGGGCGGGCCAAGCCATCCTGATGCCTGATCTGTTCGACACGCCGATCGTTCCGGGCCTCGCCGTCCGCGCCGATCTGATCTCGGCCGAGGAGGAGGCGGCGTTGATCGCGGCGATCGACGCGCAGGCGCTCACACCGTTCCGGTTCCAGCAATGGACCGGCAAGCGCCTGACCCACAGCTTCGGCTGGGCCTATGATTTTCAGGCGGGCGAATTGAACCGGGCCGAGCCGATCCCCGCCTGGCTGTACGACGTACAGGCGCGGATGGCGGCAATGGCGGGGCTCGATCGCGACGATCTGATCCAGGCCTTGCTGATCCGCTACGATCCCGGCG
Source organism: Sphingomonas sp. MMS24-J13 (assembly GCF_044905095.1). NCBI lineage: Bacteria > Pseudomonadati > Pseudomonadota > Alphaproteobacteria > Sphingomonadales > Sphingomonadaceae > Sphingomonas > Sphingomonas sp. MMS24-J13. The sequence continues at coordinate 3,111,917 of NZ_CP173258.1, read as the reverse complement.
CCGGCATCGGCTGGCACCGCGATCGGCCGGTCTACGATCATGTGCTGGGTCTCTCGCTCGGCGCACCGGCGACGATGCGCTTCCGGCGCAAGGAGGCCGACCGCTGGCGCCGCGCGTCGCTGCTGCTGGAGCCGCGCGCCGCTTACCATCTGTCGGGCGAGGTGCGCCACGATTGGGAGCACAGCATCGCCGCGATCGATCGGACGCGTTACTCGATCACGTTCCGCAGCCCATCGGCCCAAGGGCGCGCGCTCCTCCGCCTTCAGCCCTGATCCTCGATCCAGCGATCGAGCGCGCGCGAATGCTTCTCGCGGGCTTCGTCCACCGTGCGTTCGGCCTCGCGACGCGCGCTTTCGTGCGCCCGGTCGAGATCGCGCCGCTCGCGGGCGATCGCCTGCTCGCGCGCGCGGAGCGCGTCGTCCTCGCTCTTCTGCCGATCGAGGAGATCGTCGAGATCCCGTTCGGCTCGATCGAGCGCAGCGCGGTCGGGGCGCGGCTTGGGCGGTTTCTTGGGAGCGGGCTTCCGGCTGGCCGCCGGTGCGGCTTTAGCCTTGGTCGTGCGGGGTCGATCGGGCGGGAGTGCCGCAAATTGTTCAGCCGCCGATCCCCGCAGCCGCCGGATCACCTCGCCGGGATGTTCGAGCGGCTCATGCGTCAGATCCTCATCGGTCACCACCTCGGCGATTCCGCGCGCGAACAGGTCGGCGTCGCTGCCCCAGGCTTCGAGCGCTGCTTTCTGGCTCGGCGCCGCGACATAGGCATCGTGGAAGCCGATCGGCGTCCGGAAGACCTTGAGTTTCTGCTGGCGTGCCATCCTAGTGCATGAGCGTCGCGGCCCGATCGGTGCGCATGACGGTAGCTCCGTCATCTGAGCCAATGAACCACCAGACGATTTCCATAGGGGGCAAACGCCATTCTGCCGGAACCGTTGCGGGCGGCGGCCCGTGGCGTTCCCCCGTCGGGCAGCGCAGGCCGGTCGCGCCTGCGTCTCCCGGTGCGCTAACATGGATTAAGATATTGGTTTCGCAGGGAGAATGAGGGGAACATGGCTGCGTTCCGGCCATTGAGCATGGCATTCCCATCTACGGAGGCCGATATGCCCGATACGCTCGAACGCCGGGACGATGCCCCGCTAAGCGCATCGAAACGAAGCGATGCCGTTTCCGATGCGACCGAGACCTTGATCGAAGCCAGAGGCGACAATCTGGTCGGCCGCGCAGTCACCATCAACCGCCCGGCCGGCGAGCTTTACGCTTACTGGCGTGACCTCACCAACCTCGCCACTTTCATGGACAATGTCGTTTCGGTCACGCCGATCGACGACAAGAGGTCGCATTGGGTGGTCAAGGCGCCGGCCGGCCGCATCGTCGAATGGGACGCGTCGATCACCGAAGAGCGCGAGGGCGAACTGATCGCCTGGGCGTCCGAAGAGGGCGCCGACGTGCCGAACAGCGGCCGCGTCGAGTTCCGCGACGCCGGCGCCCGCGGTACCGTCGTCATCGCCACGATCCTCTACGATCCGCCCGCCGGCGCGATCGGCAAGTTGATCGCCAAGATGTTCCAGCGCGAGCCCGCCATCCAGGCGCGGCGCGATCTGCGCCGCTTCAAGCAGCTGATGGAGACCGGCGAGATCGCCACCTCCTCCCGCACCCGGGCGCAACTCGCCGAAGAGAAGGACTAAACATGCGCGCACTCGCCTGGCACGGTCGGCACGACGTTCGCGTCGATACGTTCGACGATCCCGAAATCCTCAACCCGCGCGATGCGATCATCAAGGTGACCGCCACCGCGATCTGCGGTTCCGACCTTCACCTTTACGACGGCTATATCCCGACGATGAAGGCGGGCGACATCCTCGGCCACGAATTCATGGGCGAGGTGGTCGAAACCGGCCCCAAGTCGACGCTCGAGAAGGGCCAGAAGGTGGTGGTGCCGTTCACGATCGCGTGCGGCAGCTGCTATCATTGCGGCAAGCACCAATATTCGGCGTGCGACAACGGCCTGCCCGCCGACAATCAGGATATCGCGCAGGAGCTTTACGGCCAGCCGATGAGCGGGCTGTTCGGCTATAGCCACATGACCGGCGGCTATGCCGGCGGCCAGGCCGAATATGTGCGCGTGCCCTTCTCCGATGTCGGCCCGATCGTGATCCCCGACGGCGTCGAGGACGAGAAGGTGCTGTTCCTGTCGGATATCCTGCCGACCGGCTGGATGGCGGCGGAGAATGCCCAGATCGAGCCGGGCGACATCGTCGCGGTGTGGGGCTGCGGCCCGGTCGGGCTGTTCGCGGTGCAATCGGCCTTCCTGATGGGGGCCGAGCGGGTGATCGCGATCGACCATTTCCCGCATCGGCTCGAACTCGCCAGAAAGTTCGGCGCCGAGACGATCAATTTCGAGGAAAGCGCGGTCTATGAGGCGCTGATGACGATGACCGGCGGGATCGGGCCCGACGCGGTGATCGACAGCGTCGGGCTCGAAGCGCACGGCTTCTTCGTCGATAACGTGATCGACCAGATCAAGAAATCGACCTTCCTCGGCACCGATCGCACCCATTCGATCCGCCAGGCGATCATCGCCTGCCGCAAGGGCGGCCGCGTCTCGATGCCGGCCGTCTATGGCGGCTTCGTCGATAAATTCCCGCTCGGCGCCTTCATGGAGAAGGGCCTGACCCTCAAGACCGGCCAGACCCACGTCCAGCATTACATGCCCGCGCTGCTCAACGCGATCATGGAAGACAAGATCGACACGACCTTCCTGATCTCGCACCGGCTCGATCTCGAGCAGGCGCCCGACGGCTACAAGATGTTCCACGATAACCAGAATGAGGTGACCAAGGTCGTCCTCAAACCCGGCTTCACGGCCTGAAGGAGACGTTTCGATGGCTGATAAATTCGCGATCATCACCGGTGCCTCGACCGGCATCGGCTTCGAACTGGCAACGCTCGCGGCGAAGAACGGCTACGACATTCTCGTCGTCGCCAACGAGCCTTTGATCGATGCGGCGGCGACCGATTTCAAGCAATTCGGCACCGAGGTGACCTCGATCGAGGCCGATCTGTCGACGTTCGACGGCGTCGATCGCCTGCTCGCCGCCGCCAACGGGCGGCGGGTCGATCTGCTGTGCGCCAATGCCGGGCATGGCCTGGGCCACGCCTTCATCGATCAGCAGCCCGCCGACTGGCGGTTCGTGGTCGATACCAACATCACCGGCACGATCTACCTGATCCAGAAGGTGCTGAAGGAGATGGTCGCGCGCAACGACGGCAAGATTCTCGTGACCGGATCGATCGCGGGCTACATTCCGGGCGCCTTCCAGGCGGTCTATAACGGTACCAAGGCGTTCATCGACAGCTTCACCGAGGCGCTGCGCAACGAGATCAAGGACAGCGATGGCGTCACGCTCACGACCTTGATGCCCGGCCCGGTCGAGACCGAATTCTTCGCGCGCGGCGACATGCTCGATACGTCGGTCGGGGCGAGCGACAACAAGAGCGATCCGGTCGATGTCGCGCAGGACGGCTGGGATGCCGTCATGGGCGGCAAGGCGTCGATCTTCTCGGGCTGGAAGACCAAGCTGCAGGGCGTGCTCGCCAACGTGACGCCCGGATCGGTGCTGGCCGAGCAGCATCGCAAGATGGCCGAGCCGGGCTCGGCCGACAACTGACGATCCCCTTAGTAGCCCCGCCGATCCGAAGCGGGGCTACACGAGCCTCCGGTTTCATGAAGCAAGCGCATCGAGCTGAGGGCGTGCGCCCTTTCCTTTACGGTGTTTGATGACTGTTGGCAGAGAGTCATACTTCTTGGACGGAATGTCCGATACCGGTCAGCTGGATGGGCTGACTGGGGCTACCTTTTCCGAAAACATCGATAGTCTCCGAGATCAGAAGATCAAAGACGTCAGTAGCGGTGATTACGACGGTTACCTTCGGCATGTAGGTCTGTTCGAAAAAACGCTGGAGACAGTCTTGAGGTATGGAGCCCATTTTCCGATCGCCGTTTATTATAACGGCGGTGTCTAGTTTGACGGGTATCCGACCGCCCGCGCTGAGGTTGCCGATAGCCGCGGTAACCGTCGAACGCCCGCCAACAGGCCACCACTCGCCGACGAGTAGCGCCAAACTCAGTTCAAAGCGCCACCCGACATTACGGGCGGGAGACTGCCCGCTGTTAACGATTTCGAGGGCAACTTCGGCGATACCCCACTCGTCGAAACTAAGAATCGGATTTGCGATAGACAGATAAGCGCGCGTTTGAGCTTGGCCATTTTGAGCGGAGATCGCGTTGGCAGCGTTCGCGGCGTCGGCAGCTCGCTTGGTGTGACGAGCAGCGTCTCGCGCATATTTGGCCGCCCCAATGGCGGCGATAAGCGTAGCAATACTTAGAGCGAGCCCCCAAGCGGCAATCCGAGACTGACTGTTTGAGGCGATGGCCTGTGCGTCAGCGGCGTCCGCAGAACGTCGAGCCTCTGCGAGTTGGTTGATGGCTTCGCGATGCTGTTCTTTAGCCTCGGCGCAGGCATCGGCCTGGCGTGCGCGCTTCCGCCCGGAAAGGGCATAAATCGCGGTTGGTTGGCAATTGGACCCGCCCGCGCGATAGCCAGCGGCCTCTTCCTGATAGCTGCGATCACCGGTGAGGTCTGGTCGTTTGGGTTGTAATACCCATCCGATCAAAGCGCAGAAGATTAGCGCAGCGGCAGTCGCAAGGGTGATGCCCCGATAGCCTCCAAGCATGGATCAAAAACACCGCCCAAGTTTACCCTGTGCGAGCTTGTCCCTGATATCGGGCTCTAAGTCTATAACGCCGATAGGGCACGCTTATCAACGAGTTGGACTTGGTGTTGCCAAGGCGATTTAGCGCGCCCTTTCACGCGCTGTGGGCGATGACATTCATCACCATGCTTGTGCGTCCGCGGCAAAATGCTAAAAAGTTGATCGCGCGATGTCATGCATTGCGGTCAGGACCCCGCCGCAAGCCAATCGTCTAATGAGCGCTCGCCGGTGGAGCGGGTTTCGGCAGCCATGGCGCTCCGCATAATTTCCAGCGCCCATCGTTTCCGCTCGGGCGTTTCGGCGGCGACGGCATCCTCGGGCACCCACAAGCCATAATCGCGCATATGCGCGTCGCCGGCGGTGAAGAGCACGCAGATATCGGCTGCCATGCCCGTCAGGATCAGGCGATCGACCCCCAGCTTGGGCAGCAGCACCGGCAGGTTGGTGGCGTAGAAGCCGGAGAATTGCGGCTTGATGATGAAATAATCGTTCTCGCGTGGCTGCAGCCTTGCGACGAGCCGGGCGGCTCCGCCTTTGGTCTGGCGCGCCTTTTCGACGAACTGCGAGCGCTCGGAATGCCATTCGCCGAAATTGTCGTTGACGTAGATCACCGGAAGTCCCGCCTCGTCCGCGGCATCGCGCAGGCGGAGGATGGCGGCGGCCGCCGCCTCGGCTTGGTCGAGCATGGCCTTCGCGCCTTCGAAATCCATGTTGGTGATCATGTCGATGATCAGCAGCGCGCCGCCGTCACGTTGCGCGTCGCGAAAAGGTGCGGTCGCCATGATGTTCGAACGGCGATTGCGGGTTTTGGTTCACCCGATGAACGCGGCCTTGCCCGCCGCGTTGGTGCCGCATGACAGCTCATGCGCTCGCTCCCATGGAGGCCAAACTCGTCGCCGCGCTGCCGGACGAGCCCGGGTGGCAGTTCGAACCCAAATGGGACGGCTTCCGCGCGCTCGTCTTCCGTGACGGCGCGACGGTGGAAATCCTGTCCAAGTCGGGCAAATCGCTCGCGCGCTATTTTCCCGAGATCGTCGCTGCGATCGCCGCCATCGGCGAACCGCATTTCATCCTCGACGGCGAACTGATCCTGCCGGTAGGCGATGTGCTCTCGTTCGATGCGCTCCAGGCCCGGTTGCATCCGGCGGCGAGCCGCATCGCCCGGCTGGCGCGCGAGACGCCGGCACAGCTGATGCTGTTCGATTGTTTGCGGGTCGGCGGCGACGATCTGCTGTCAGCGTCCCTTTCTGCCCGGCGCGCGGCGCTGGAGGGTTTCTTCGGGCGGCACGGTGGTCCGGCGGTGCTGCTGTCGCCTTATAGCGCCGATGCGGCGGACGCACGCGGCTGGCTGGAGCGCAGCGGCGGCGCGCTCGACGGGGTCGTCGCCAAGCGGATCGACGAGCCTCATCGGCCGGGCGAACGGGCGATGCTCAAGGTCAAGCAGCATCGCTCGGCCGACTGCGTCGTCGGGGGCTTTCGCCGCGCGAAGGATCGTGGGGGCGTGGGGTCGCTGCTGCTCGGCCTCTACGACGAAGCGGGGCGCCTGAACCATGTCGGCTTCACTTCGGGCATGTCCGCGGACGATCGGATCGCGCTGGCGGCGAAGCTTGAGCCCTTGATCGCGGCGCCGGGCTTTACCGGCAAAGCGCCGGGCGGGCCGAGCCGCTGGAACGACGGCAAGGAAAGCGAATGGGAGCCGTTGAAGCCCACATGCGTCATTGAAGTGCTGTACGATCAGGTGACCGGCGATCGTTTCCGCCACGGCACCCGGATCCTGCGCTGGCGGCCGGACAAGGCGCCGTCGCAATGCACGATGGACCAGTTGATCCATGAACTTCGCCCGGCGGAGCTGGCCGCTATCGCCTGATCACGCCGGGCGGTCCGGTGCGGGTTCGTCGCGCAGCGCCTTCATGTCCCGCTGGCCGCGCGCTTCCGCCGCGCTGTCCTGCAGCCGGTTGCCGGTTTCCGCGGCTGCTTCGGCGGTCAGCGTGACCGCGACGCCGTCGGGCCCATCGACGATGACGGCGCCTTCCTCGGCTGCGATCTCGCTCGGTTCATCCTGGATTTCACGGGGCACTTTTTTCCTCCATGACCGCCGCTAGGCTTGCGCGAAAATGCTCTTGGGAATGTGCGTGATCCGGCACGCCAGATCGGCCTCGCCCGATGCGACCACATAATGATCGCCGGCCTCCGCGATGCCGGTGGTGAACACGATATCACGCAGATACATCTGATGGTCGATCGGCCGGGTGAGTTCGGGGCTGGCTTCGAGCAGCGGGGCCGTGCTGGTGGCGAGAACCTTGCTCGGATCGTCGGCGTCGAGGATCGACCAATAGGTGCGGTAGATGCCGACCATCTCCTTCGGTTCCACGCCATGCCACAGGCTGAGCCAGCCGCGATCGTTGAGGATCGGCGGCGTCCCCCGCCCATGCGCGCGGTCGCGACGGTCGACGAATGCGGGCGGATGCCGGGATTGCGGTGCGGCTTCCAGTGCAACGCATCGGGCGAGGTGGCGAGGTTGATCGCCGGTCCTGCGCGCCATTCGCTGCCCGGCGGGTAAGCAAAGTAGAGATCGCCCAAGGGCCGGGTCTGCGCCCAATAGTGGCCGTCGATCAACCCTTCGAAGATCAGCATGTCCTTGTTCTGGTGATCGAGCACGATGTCCTCGAACGTCCAGTCGAGCCCGTTTTCCGAACTGTAGAGCGTGGTCGAATGGCGTTCGGGGCTGACCGAGCAGGTCGTCATCAGCCAGCGATTCCCCACCTTGCTGATGCGCGCATCCTCCAGCCCGTACATCTGCAGGCTGGACTGCGGCGTGATCGCCTTGTCGTAATGATGCTTCACGACCTCCAGCCCGTCGGGGCTCAGTTCGACCGGCAGCAGCCAGGCGAGCGAGGTGAGCGCCATCACCTTCCAGCCGCCGCCCTGAAGCATGAACTTGCGCGGATCGGCGGTGTTGGCGAGTTCGAGCGGCCAGGCATCGAGCAGATAGCGCCCGTCGTCCCAGCGGATATTGTGGACCTTGCCGTCGAAGATCGGCGTGCGCAGCGCCTCGGCCACGCGCACCATCATCAACAGGTTGCCGTTGGGGAGACGGGTCAAAGCCGGGTTGAACGCGCCGAGGCAATAGGTTTCGACGCCCAGATGCCCGGCGAGGGGGGATCGGGCCAGATCGATATCGTCCGGTACCAGGATGAGTGTGTCGACGGGGAATTTCATCCCTTCGGCCGCTTGCACGGCGTCGTCGAGAGCGACGGTCGCCCGGCAGAGGTTTCGGCTTTCCACGCCATCACGATCTCCTTGTAGGAACGCCGAAAAGCACCGCGGCCGGCATAGTTCCACGGCACAGGAACCCCGCTTCGGGATGGCACGTTGGTTCGTTGTTCAGGGGATCGCATGACCGTATCGAAGCCGCCGTCGAGCCACAACGCCATGTCCGGAGCCAGCCTGTGCGTGCTCGGCCTGCGCGCCGAATTGACCGACAAGAGCATGCGCACGATCGGGGTGTTCGACCTCGACGGCCGTTCGATCACGGTCGCCCTGGGCCACAACTCGCTCTGGGCGATTTCGCGGCGGGATGCGGCACGGCTCGCGGTCAGGGCCGCTTATGCGCCCGGCGGGCTCAAGGCGCGCAAGGTCCGGGCGGGCAAGGGCGAGGCCCTGCGCGTGCGCCTGACGAGCGCGATCGGCGAGCATGTCGTCACCTTCGCCGCGGCGACCGAGGGGCTGCCTCTGCTTCGCGTCACCACCGTCTTGACGCCGGCGGAAGATCTGCTGGTGACGCACCTCCCGCGCGATCTCTATCCGCTCGGCGCCAACGACGATCCGTTGGACGCGTGCGGCAATGTCGAGGCGGCGCAGCGCGGCCTCAACGCCGGCATGCTCTATTGGCGGCTCGATGGCGACACGCCGGGGAGCCTGCTCTACCTGCAGAATCTCACCGCGCTGAACGATTACTACAACGCGACCCACACCAAGCCCGACGGTGCCGTCGGCGGCGAATGGCCCGAACTCGGCTATCTCCCGCCGACCCCGCCGCAGAGCGGCACGCCGCCGGTCAACCCGCTGCCCAAGGGCAAGGCCGTCACGCTTTCGGATGCTTTGATCGTCTTCCATCGGGATGCACCTGAAAGCGAAGCGCATTCGGCGCGCCTGTTCCTGCAGATGCTGGGAAGCGCCTATCGCCTGCTCGACAAGCCGCCACTGGAATTTCACGACTGGCCCGATCGCGCCGAGCGAACGCTGCGCGATCTCGGCGAAGCGCCCGACGCGACGATCCGCCACTACGGCCACACCTACGCCCATCCTTACACCGCGGCCGAATATCCGGATTCGATGGTGCAGGTGACCTTGCTGTCGGCGATCCACGAATATGGCCGCTGGCTCGACCGGGCCCAGCCGATGGAACAGGCGCTCGGCGCCGGGCTCGATCGCTTCTTCGACCCGAAGCTCGGCAGCATCCGCCGCTATCTGCCCAATGTCGGCGAGGACAAGGACAAGGACGCGGTCGACAGCTGGTATCTTTACCATCCGCTACTCGGCCTCGGCCGGCTGGCGCTCAACGGCGACGGTCGGGCGCGGCGACTGTTCGAGGGCTCGATCGATTTCGCGATCGAGGCCGCGCATCATTTCAAATATAAGTGGCCGATCCAGTACAAGGTCACCGACTTCAGCGTCATCACGCAATCGCGCGGCAACACCGATCTCGGCCAGACCGATGTCGGCGGCCTCTATGCCTATGTCATGCTCGTCGCGTTCGAGCTGACCGACGACCCGCGCTTTCTGGCCGAAGCGAGAAAGGCGATCGACGCGGCCGAGGGCATGCGGTTCGACCTCAATTATCAGGCCAATCTGACGGCATGGGGGGCTGCGGCGTGCATGCGTCTGTGGCGGATCACCAACCAAGGCCGCTATCTCGACCAGAGCTACGTCTATCTGGCGAGCTTCCTCCACAATTGCGTCATCTGGGAATCGAACATCGGCGCGGCGCGGCATTACCACACCTTCCTCGGCGCCTCGTGCCTGCACGACGGACCCTACATGGCGCTCTACGAATGTTTCGACAGCTTCGCCGCGTTCGAGCGGTACCTTCAGGACGGCGGCCCCGATCTCGATCCCGCCGCCCGCCTGCTGGTCAGCGAATATTGCCGTTTCGCGCTCGATCGGGCCTGGTATTATTATCCGGACGCGCTGCCGAAGGATCTGCTGTGTGCGGAACCGCGCAACGGTCATATCGACACGTCGCTCTCCTTCCCGCTCGAAGACCTCTATGTCGGCGGGGACACGGCCGGCCAGGTCGGCCAGGAAATCTATGGCGCGGGCGCGGCGTTCGTGTTCGCGTCGCGCTGCTTCCACCATATCGATGGCGCGCCGTTCGCGTTGTTCTGCGATCACTTCCTGATGGCGAGCGAACGGACGAGCGATCGGTCGCTGTCGTTCCAGCTCGCCGGCGACGGCGCCAGCCAGGCCACCGTGCGGATCATCGGCCAGCCGCGAAAGCGCTTGCCCGCGGTCCGCGCGGCGGTCGATGGCGCGGCGCCGCGCAGCGGGCGCAGGAAGGATGGGGCGATCCTGTTCGACGTGCCCGCCAACGGGAGGGTTCAGCTCCACTGGTGAGGCGGCAAGCTTCGGTCTTGAGCAAGACCTGATGTCCGGCCGTACAAGAGGGCGCCGCCGAACCGCGCTATAAGCGCGGCACCACCCGATGCCTGGAGCGCGCGATGACCGTCCTGACCCGTTTACTCACCACCCCGCTACGTGCGGACACCAACTTCGGCTCGGAGATTCACGACGTCGATCTGCGGACCGCCGATCGCGATACGCTGCAGGCGGTGGTCGACGAATTCCATCGTTCGGGCGCGATCGTGCTGCGCGGGCAGGACATGGCCCCGCAGGACCTGATCGATTTCGTCTCGCTGTTCGGCGAACCCGAGGATCACACCAACTTCAATTTCCGCATGCCGGGCTTCCCGAAGATCTACATGCTCAGCAACAAGCTGGTGAACGGCAAGCCGCTGGGTTCGCATCGCGATGGCCAGGGCTGGCACACCGATTACAGCTACAAGGAAGAGCCGGTGATGAGCACGATGCTCTACGCCGTGCAGGTCCCGCCCGAGGGATCGGATACGCTGCTGGCCGACGGCGTGGCGGCTTACAACGCGCTCCCGCCCGAGCGGCAGGAAGCGCTGCAGGCGCTCCGGCTGCACCATAGCTGGGTCCATTTCATGGAGAGCCGCGAGGGCGGCACCCGGATGGTCATCACCGACGAACTGCGCGCGGAGAATCCGGATGTGATCCATCCGCTGATCCGCACCCATCCCGCCGACGGCCGCAAGGCGCTGTGGGTCAGCACCGGCACGGTCAAGGCGGTGGTCGGCCAGGAAGACCCGACCGATCTCTCGCTGCTCGACGAACTGGTCGCGTTCGCGACGCAGGACAGGTTCGTCTATCGCCACAAATGGCAGGTCGGCGATATCCTGATGTGGGACAATCGCTGCACGCTCCACACCGGCACGCCGTTCGACGAGAACCGGTATGTCCGTGAGGCGCATCGCCTGTGGGTGCGCGGCGACAAGCCTTATTGAGATCGTCCGTCGGATTATCGACGGTTTGCGATGAACGGGCCGCGCGCGAGCACGGCCCGTCGTTGCGCGTACAGGGAGCCGATCATTGAAACTCGCCTTCATCGGCCTCGGCGTGATGGGCTATCCCATGGCCGGGCACCTCACCCGTGCCGGCCACGCGGTCACGGTCTATAACCGCACCCCCGCCAGGGCGGCGGCGTGGGCCGCCGAATATGGCGGCGTCACGGCGGATACGCCTGCCAGGGCGGCCGAGGACGCCGACATCGTGTTCGTCTGCGTCGGCGGGGATGACGATGTTCGTGCGGTGGTCACTGGCCCCGACGGTGTCTTCGAGACGATGGCGCCGGGCACGCTCCTGGTCGATCACACCACCGCCTCGGCCGATCTTGCCCGCGAGATAGCCGGTCTGGCGGCCGGCCAAGGTCTTCGGTTCCTCGACGCGCCGGTATCGGGCGGCCAGGCGGGTGCGCAGAACGGCGTGCTGACGATCATGGTCGGCGGCGATCGGGCGGCGTTCGATCGCGCGCAGCCGATCATGGCGGCCTATGGTCGTTCGATCAGCCTGATGGGCCCGGCCGGTGCCGGTCAGCTCACCAAGATGGCGAACCAGATCTGCATCGCGGGTATCGTGCAGAGCCTGTCCGAGGCCCTGGATTTCGCGATCCGGGCCGGGATCGATGCCAAGCAGGCGGCCGAAGTGATGAGCGGCGGCGCGGCCGGATCGTGGCAGATGGCCAATCGCGCCGCAACGATGGTCGACGGCCGGTTCGATTTCGGCTTCGCCGTCGAATGGATGCGCAAGGATCTCGGCTTCTGCCTTGCCGAGGGCGCGAGGCTCGGCGCCACATTGCCCGTGACAGGGATCATCGATGGCTATTATGCGCAGGTCGAGGCCCGCGGCGGCCGACGCTGGGACACGTCGAGCCTGATCGACCTGCTCCAGCGCCCGTAAACCAGGCAGGATCGGTCCGTCGCGGCCTGGTCCGGTTCCGAGCGCAAAGGACCATGATTCTCAAGATGGCGGGTGCACGCTCTTCCGCTTCGCCCATGGCCTGGGCGATGCTCGCGCCGCTGGGCGCCGTTCTGATCTGGTCCGGCAATACGGTCGTGACCAAGGCGGCGTCGGGCGTGATCGCGCCGGGATCGATCGCTTTCTATCGCTGGGCGATCGCCTTGCTGATCTTCTCGCCCTTCGTCGCGCCGGCCGCGTGGCACAATCGCGCGGCGGCTGCCGCGGTGTGGAAGCAGCTGCTGGCGCTGAGCCTGCTGGGCATGGTGATCTATCAGTCGCTCGCTTATGTCGCGGCGCAGACCACGACGGCCGCGAACATGGGCATCATCATCGCCTTGATGCCGCTCTGCTCGAGCCTTTTGGCCAGCCTGTTCGCCGGCGAGCGGCTGACGGTCGCCGGTACCGTGGGGGCGATCCTCTCGATCGCGGGGCTCGTCTACCTCCTCGCGCACGGCGATCCGTCCAGCCTGGCGCGGGGCGGCGTCCATCCCGGCGACGGGCTGATGCTCCTCGCGGTCCTGTCGAACTCGCTCTACGGCGTCCTGCTCAAGCGCTGGGCGATGACGCTGCCGCTCTGGCAGCAATTGTTCTGGCAAATCGTCTTCGCCACGATCATCCTCCTTCCGCTCTGGCTGCTCGGCCCGATCTCGCCGATCACCGCGGGGAATCTACCGCTCATCCTCTATGCAGCGATCCCAACCTCGCTGCTGGCGCCCTTCCTGTGGATGCGCGGGATCAGTCGCCTGGGCGCGACGCGGGCGTCGCTCACGATCAACATATTGCCGGTCGTGGTCGCGCTGCTCGCCTGGCTGATCCTAGGCGAACGGCTTCACGCCTATCATTATATCGGCGGCGGCGTGTGCCTGCTCGGCGTGATCGTGGGCCTGCGCGAATGGTCGTTGGGCGGGGCTAAGGCCTGAACCAAAAGGGCAGGGCGTTCCGGAGAGCGCCCCGCCCCTGCGCCTGTCAGGGCCGCGCCGGGCCGCTGCCCGCGGCGCTCGTCTCGATCGCCACGGCGATCGCGTCCATATCCTCGGCGGTGAGCTCCAGCGCCGCCGCGGCGATCCAGCCATCGACCTGTTCGGGGCTGCGCGCGCCGACGATCGCGCCGGTCACCCCCGGCCAGGCCAGCGTCCAGGCGATGGCGACCGCCGCCTGGCTGACGCCGTGCCGCGCGGCGATGGGCTTCATCGCCGCGGCCACCGCAAGGTTGCGGTGAAGCGCTTCGCCGGTGAAGTCGGGATGGCGCGAGCGCCAGTCGTCGCTCGGCAGGCTCGCCACCCGCTCGGCCGAGAATCCGCCCGACAGCAATCCCGACTGCATCGGGCTGTAGACGATCACCCCGGTGCCGTTGGCGAGACACAAGGGCAGCTCGCGTGTCGCCTCGCGCCGCACCGCCGACAATGGCGGCTGGAGCGTATCGACATGGCCGATCGCCTCGGCCGCCTCGACCTGCACGACATTGTGGTTGGAGAGACCGACCGCGCGGACCTTCCCTGCCTGCTTGAGGTCGAGCAGCGCGCCCCAATAGTCCTCGAGCGGGGTGCCGTCCTCGGCTGGCCAGTGCATCTGGTAGAGATCGATCACCTCGACGCGCAGGCGGCGCAGCGAATCCTCGCACTCCTGGCGGATACTGTCGGGGCGGCCGACGCGGACCTTGCTCATGCGATCGTCGGGATCCCATACCTGCCCGCATTTGGTGAAGATATAAGGCCGGTCGGCCGCGGGCATTTCGGCCAGCGCCGCGCCCACCATCTCCTCCGAATGGCCGAGGCCGTAGATGGCGGCGGTATCGATCCAGTTGATCCCGCGATCGACTGCATGCCGGATCGCACGCACCGACATATCATCGTCCTGCGCGCCCCAGCCGACCGCCCAGTCGGGGCCGCCGATCGCCCAGGCGCCGAAGCCGACGCGCGTGATCTCCATGTCGGTGCGGCCGAGCCGGCGGCGCGGATATGATGTGGCGATGCCCATTCTGTGTCCCCTCTGCGTGCGATGAAGGGCGATTAGAGCGGCGGCCGTGTCCAATCTTGTCGGCAGGTGCTCGCTTTGTTGGATCGCGTCAGGCGGGCAAGGCCTGCCGGCGATGATCGCGCGCCGACGTGCCGAAGCGATCCCGGAACGAGCGGCTGAAATGCGCCGCATCGTTGAACCCCCAGCGAAAGGCGATCTCCGAAATGCCGAGCTGCGCGTGGAGCGGGCTCATCAGATCGGCATAGCAGCGATCGAGCCGGCGCGCCTTGACCACCGCGGTGAAATTCAGGTCTTCGGCCGCGAACAGCCGCCGCAGATAGCGCGTCGATATGCCCTGATCGCGCGCCAGCGTATCGATCGACAGATCGGGATCGCCGAGCATCGTCTCCATCCGCTGGAGGATGCGGTGGAGCAAGGCCGCGCGCGCGCCATCGGCGCCCCCGCGGGCGCGGGTGCCGCCGGCCTCGGCGATGCTTGCCACCAGGAATTCGATCACCGCCAGTTCGACCGGGCGGAGCTGATCGGGCCCGAGCCGCTCCAGTTCGGTCGCGGTCGCGCACAGCAGGCCGCCGAAGATGGCGGCCATGCCCGCGCGCGCGTCGATCAGCATCACCGGCAGGCCCAGTCCGGCAAGCAACCGCGGCGCGATCGCCACCTGCGGCAGGCGCACGAACAATTGCCGGTGGCGTTCGGTCAGGGCCAGCGCGATCGGCTGGCGCGTGATGCCGCACAGGATCATGCCCGGCTCGATCGACGCTTCGAGATCGGGGGCGCTCAGCCGGCCCTTGCCCTCGAGAAGGAGGCTCAGCCACATGCCTTCGATCTGATCGTCCGAGCGCCCCGCTATGTCCTGCGCGTCAGCCTCGACCCGCGCGAATTGCAGCCCCATCGGCGAGATCGCGACGACGACCTTGCCGTCGACCGGCCCGGCCCCGCGCGGGGTCACCAGCGGCATGCGCAGCCGGCGCATCGCGTCGGTCCAGGCGGGGGTGCGCTCGTCCGGCGGCAGATCGCGCGTGGAGAAGCTCCAGGCGGTCTCGCTCATAAGGCGGGGGCGGGAAGGCCGTCCGGCTGCGGCTGCCCGCGCTTGTGGAAATTGGGCAGGAGCAGCAGCAGCAACGCCGAGGCGACCATCACCACCTCGACCACCACCAGTGCCGGGCCGTAGGAGCCGACCGCGTCGAACCAGACGTTCAGCCCGACGGTGATCGCGCCCTTGAGCAGGTTTATGACCGCGTACATCAGCCCGACTATGGCACCGAAATGCCGCACGCCAAAGTAACGCGATGCGAGCAGGGTCAGCCCGCTATATTCGGTGCCCAGCCCCAGCCCCATTAGCGCCCCGCCGCACAGCAGGCCGATATCGGTGGTCGCCTGTTGGAGCAGCAGCAGCCCCGCCACGCTCAGCAGGTAGAAAGGCAGCATCACCGCCGGGCGCCCGACGCGATCGATCAGAGCTCCGAACAGCCATTGCCAGCCGGCCGTGACGAGAGCGAAGGCGGAGATAACCGGGATCACGCGGCGCAGCGGAATGCCGCGCTCGGTCAGGATCGGCGAGACCTGGGTGAAGGTCGCGGTCATGCAGGCCGCGCAGACGCAGATCGAGAAGAGCATCACCCAAATGATGGGCGATCGCAGCGCCTGGGTGAGGCTCACGCCCTCGAGCGGGACGTCGTCTTGCGCCGGCCTGACCCGCCGGGGCGGATCGCGCAGCAGGAAGAAGAGAACGGGAAACCCGATGCCGGCGATCGTAAGGCCGACCCCCGCCAGCGCGGTGCGCCATCCCCAATAAGCGAGCAGCAGCCCGCCGAGCGCGGGCATCAGGGTCGATCCGACGCCGTTGCCCACGCCGGCGACGAAGCCGAGCGCCTGTCCGCGCTGCTTGTCGAACCAGCCCGCGACCGCCTTGCCGTACAGGGTCGGCGAGGCGAAGGCCGAGCAGACCGCGCACAGGATGAAGAGGGTATAGAAGGCGGCCGGAGACGCCGGGGTGAATGCCAGCGCGACGATCATCAGCCCGAAGGACAGGTTGCCGCATAATACGATCCGTCGCACGCCGAAGCGGTCGACCGAATAGCCGGCCACCATTCCCAACACCGCCAGCACCGGCCCGACGAGCGCCATCACGCCGGCGACGACCGCGCGCGGCCACCCGAAATCGGTCGCGATCGGCACCAGCAGCAATCCGAAGACGCTGAAGAAGGCCGGCGTGGCGCTGACCGCGTCGCCGACGGTCGCCGCCACCAGGATAGCCCGGCGGGCGGAAGGCCGGTCGATCTCCCGCCCGCCGCGCATCAGAACGCGTAGGACATTTTGACGTGGAAGGTACGGCCGATGCCGGGCAACACGTTGGCATTGGCGTCGGTATCGCTGTTGGCGATGAAGTAGAGCTTGTCGGTCACGTTATCGACGTTCAGATCGACCCGCACCTTCTTTGCCACCAGCACGTAGGCGCCGAGCTTGAGCAGGGCATAGCTGGGCAGCTGGATCGCGCCTGGCAGGAACCCGCCGGTCTTGCTGGCATAGGTCACGCCGCCGGTGAGGCCCCAGCGCCCCTTTGCGTCATAGGTCGCGAAGACGCTGCCGCTATATTTGGGGCTGCTGTGGATATAATAACCGTTGGTCAGCCCCAGATAGTTGGTCAGCGAGTAGACATAGCCGCCATAGCCCGACGTGCAGGGGACGTTGGTGAGGCACGACGGCATCGTGATGAAGGTGCCCGAGCCCGCGGTCGGCAATTGCTTGGTGCGCTGGTAGGCGCCGGTCGCGGTCAGGCCGAACGCCGGGGTCATGAGCCAGCGTAATTCGCCTTCGATGCCGCGCGTGCGGATCGCCGCCACCGTCGCGACGCCGGTCGCCGGCGTCGAGAGATAGGAGCGCTTCTGCTCATAGGCATCGAACGCGACGTAGAAGCGGCCGCCCATCTGCGAGCTCTTGACGCCGACCTCCTTGAGATCGGACTTGCCGAGATAGGCGCCGGTCGGGATCAGGGTCGGGTTGACCGCGCCGCCCTGGCTCAGCTGGAGCGACTTGGCCTTGGCATAGGTGCCGTAGAAGGTCGCCCAGTCGAACTTGTAGCTCAGGCTCGCATTGTAGTTGAACGGCGTCGATTTGTCGCTCTGGCGGACATAGACGCCCTTCACTTCCGCACCGCGGTTGATCGCGCTGACGTCATAGCCGTCGACGCGCCCACCGAGCGTCAGGCTGACCGGGCCCAGCGTGGCATCGGTCACGAAGAAGCCTGCCAGATCGTTGATGCGGCTGTAGATCGATGTCGCCCACGCATAATTGGGCCCGCTCAGGAACGGATCGTTGAAGCGGTCGTCCGGGGTCGGGCCGACCGAGAGATCGCGCCGATCCTCGGACAGAGCGAAATCGTTGAGGCTGCCCAGATCGTGCGAGCGCGAATGGCGATAGGTGCCGCCCGCGATCGTCTGGATCTTGAGGCTGCCCAGATCGAGCTTGAACTTGTAGGACAGGCGCTGCTCGGTGACGGTCGCGTCGAACTGGGTGGCGAAGCCATAGCTCTGATAGTTGCGGCTCCTCAGCGTGTTGAGGAAGCTTTCGAACTTGAGCTGGCTGTCATTGTCGAACGTGTAGGTCAGCCCGCCATAGCCAGTGTGGGTATAGGCCTCGTTGATGTCGAGCGCGGGATCGAGGAAGGTCGTGCGGGGCGACAATTTCACCGTCTTGATCGTCGCCGGATCGAGCGTGGTGTACTGGTTGGGGGTGACCTTCAGGCCGATCCCCGGCGCGTAGAGGATGATCGGGCTGCCGCCCGTCGCCGTAAAGAACTGCGCCTTGGTGATGAACGGCGCGCCCGCCGCGACGATCGTCGCGCTGGGGCGGCCCGAGATGTAATTCTGGTTGTCGATCAGGTCCTGCGTGACCCGGTTCCAGCCGATATTCTTCAGATAGCCGTCTGAATGGAGGTACTGATAGGTCAGGCTCAGCGACAGATGGCTGTTTATGTCGGTCGAGTAGGTGCCCTGGCCGATCTGCGACTTGGGGTGCATGCCGCGGTAGAAGCTGTCCGAATCCTCGATCTTGCCATAGAGCGCGAGGCCGCCCTGCATGCTGCCGATCGTGACCGGGATGGCGAGGTTGGCGGTGCCCTCATGCTGGCCGTAGCTGCCGAGCGTGACCGATGCGTCGCCGGTGATCCGGCTGACATACTTCGTCTTGTCGCCGCGTGCGCTCTTGGGAACGAAGTTGAGGAAGCCGCCGACCTGGCCCGATCCGAAGATCGGCGATGGCGGGCCGCGGACGATCTCGATGTCCGAGCTGGCATCGACCGGCGTCGGGAAGTTGGCGAAATTGGTGATGCCCTGGAAGCCGTTGAAATAATTGTCGGCCACCGAACCGCGGATCGCGATCGCGCCCGGCACGCCGAAGAAGCTGCCGGTATAGGTGCCCGCGGCCACGGCGGTGAAATCGTAGACCGTCTTGATGTTGTAGCGCGACAGCAGCTTGTCCGAGATATCGGTGATCGAGCGCGGCGTATCCACCAGCGGCTTGTCGAGCCCGAACAGGGTGTTGCTCTCGGCCTTCTGCAGCACGCCGCCCAGATCGCGCGCGCCGGTGACGGTGATCGTCTGCTCCTCGGCTGCAGGGTCCGCTGCCGCCGGCGCATCCGCCGGCGCGGTCTCGGCCGCAACCGGGCTCGCCGCGAACAGGGCCGCCACCATCATCCCACTCAGAAATGTGCCGCTCAAGAATTCCGACTTCATAGCCCGCCCCTTTGTGCCTGATTGTCTCTCCTTTTTTCCGGTGCCTGCCTCCGCACAGCGCGATCCGGTTCTGGTTGGCGAGCTTTGTCTTATTCCCGCAACATCAGCTTACGCATGGCCGCCCGGCTTTCTTGGCGGGCAGCGCCCATATAGTTGCGGTGCAGCATCGATCCGTCCCGCACCATCGCACGAGAAGAGGCTTTGTGAACAATCCGGGGTTGCGCGGAGGCGTGGCCGGGGCCGGCGAGGGCAGTCCCGGGAAGCGCGGCGCGGCCGTTGCGCCAACAAATGCGACGCTGCGCGCAAAGAATGCCGATTCGGCGGATCCTAGCGCCGACGCACCATCTTCAGCGTAAGGCCTAGGACAATATCATGACCAATTGGTTCATCACCGGCGTCTCCTCCGGGCTCGGCCGTGCCCTGGCCGAAGCCCTGCTTGCCGACGGGCATCGCGTCGTCGGCACGATGCGCGGGCTCGATCGCGCGGCGGCGCTCGAGGGGCTGGCGCCGGGGCGGATGCACGTCGTGCGCATGGACGTGACCGACGAAGCCGCCGTCGCGGCCGCCCTGGCCGAAGCGGAGGCGATCACCGGCGGGCTGGACGTGGTGGTCAACAATGCCGGGCAGGGCCTGACCGGTGCGATCGAGGAAACCGGCCTCGATCAGGTGCGGGCCTTGTTCGAGGTCAATGTGCTCGGCCCGCTCGCCGTCATCCGCGCGGCGCTGCCCTATCTGCGCGCACGCAAGCGGGGCCACATCGTCAACATCACATCGGTCTCCGGGCTGGCGGCCTGGCACGGCACCGGGATCTACGGCGCGAGCAAGTTCGCGATGGAATGTATCGGCCGCACGCTGGCGCAGGAGGTTGCGCCGCTGGGCATCAAGGTCACCAACGTCGCGCCGGGCGGCTTCCGCTCCGAATTCGCCGGCGCGTCGCTCGGCGATGCGGAAGCGCATATCGCCGATTATGCCGAGACCGCGCACCAGGCGCGCAAGATCCTGCTCGGCTACAAGGGCAAGGAACCGAGCGATCCCCGCCTCGCCGCGCGTGCGATCATCGCTGCGATCGGTGCGGAAACGCCGCCCCTCCTGCTGCTGCTGGGCGCCGATGCGCTCAAATATGCGGAATATGAATTTGCCGCGCTGGGCGAGGAGATGGCGCGCTGGCAGGACCTGACACTGTCGGTGGCGGCAGTGGATTAAGACACGTTCGACCAATTGGATCGTCACCCCGGCCTTGAGCCGGGGTCCCGCTTATTTGCTTCTTTGAAAAGGGTAGCGGGACCCCGGCTCAAGGCCGGGGTGACGTGTCGTTGTGAATGTGCGGTCTTGATCGAATTTGGATCTAATCTCTCGCCGAAGGCTCTAAGCCGAAAACAACGACTTCTTGATCACGGCATGGACACCCCAATTGCCGTTGGCGACCTGGCTCACCCCGAAATCGACGCCCACCGACAGCAGCGAAATCGCCTCGTCCTCGCTCAATTGGCGGATCGTCATCAGGAAGCGCCGCGCCTTCCTGAACGCATCGCGCATCGCGAGATCGAGCGAGGAGCGCTTGTAGATCTCGCTCTGCGCCGTCGGCCCCAATTCCTTCAGATAATCGGGGTGGCTGAAGCCCAGGATGACCCATTCGTCGCGCGTCTCGATCACCGGATAATCGAGATCGCGGATATGGGGCAGGCTGGTCTTGGCCGGATGGAGGATGATCTGGATCATCGCCGTCATCGAACATTCGATCGCGGTGCCGCACACTTCGGAATCGCCCTGGCTGGCATGCGGATCGCCCAACGACAGCAACGCCCCCGGCACTGCGACCGGCAGATAGACGCTGGCGCCCGGGCCGAGCCGCCAATTGTCGATATTGCCGCCGAAATTGCCCGGCGGCACCGAATCGACCAGCTCCGAATGCGCTGGCGCCAGCGCGACCACTCCGAAATGCGGCCGCACCGGAATCTCGATATCGCGCAGCACATTGAAATTCTTGATGATCGTCGCCGGGTCGACCGGAATGCCGGGATAGTCGATCCGTTCGTGCACGACGCCCGAGGGATCGGTCTGCGGGGTCCAGCGATAATTGTAGACCGCGTGCGCCGATGAGCGCCCTGCTTCGCGCTCGACCTCGAAGATCGTGACCACCTCGCGCTGCTTCGGCTCGGTCAGCAGGTCGTTATAGTGGAAGCCCCAATAGGCCGCGGCGTTGCTGCCGAACGAGCGCCCCGCATAACGCGGATTGCCGCTCGGCCGCGTCGCGATGTCGAGGATGCGCACCTCGACCACATCGCCCGGCTTCGCGCCTTCGATCGCGATCGGGCCGGTGCAGATATGGACGCCGAAGCCCTCGCCCGGCCCGCGCCCCAGCGCAGAAGCGTCGAACGGCCCCGCGCCGCGCCGCTCGACCGCTTTGCCTTCGGCCGTCCAGTGATAGACGCTCTCGGCCCCGGGATCGCCCTCGACCATGCGCTCGGCATCGTCGTTGGCGTGGTGGGTCAGCGTCTCGACCGTCGCATAATCGCCCGATCGCACCTCCAGCACCGGCTTGAGCGCGCGGCTGAAATAGCCCCAGTGGATCGTGTCGGGCCGCACCGGCAGGTGATGGTGGCGGACTTCGCGCGGCGCCTCGCGCTCGGCGTCGGGCGCCGCCCCGCCCAGCGGTTCCTCGCCGTCGCGCGGCTTGACGTCGCGCACGGTCTCGGGCCGGCCGCGGCGCGGCGCCTCGATCGGCTGCTCGCCCAGATCGGGCGCCTTGCGATATTCGCGCGGGCTTACCCCATACCGCTCGCGGAACGCGCGGCTGAACGAGGCGCTGTCGTTGAAGCCCCACTGGAACAGGATTTCGGAGATCGAGCGCTGCGAATGGAGCGGGCTGCCGAGATCGAGCCGGCAGCGTTCGAGCCGGCGCAGCTTCAGGAACTGGCCGAAACTTTCGCCATAGGTCTCGAACATCTTCTGCAGGTAACGCGCCGAAATGCCATGCTCGGCGGCGATCTGGTGGAGCGACAGATCGGGATCGGACAGGCGCATCTCGATCGACTGGAACACGCGCTCCAGGATCGCGGCGCGCCCGCCGGCGGCGCCACCCAACGCCTTGGTCGGCGCCTTGACCAGCAGGGTCGCGGCGACGAATTCGGGCAGGGCCAGCTCGACCGGGCGGATCTGATCGTCGGTCACGTCGATGATCGTGTCGGCGACCGATCGCAGCAGCCCCGACAGCATGCGCCCGGTGCCGGTATCGGCATGGAGCGCGGCGATCTCGCGCGGCAGCGGCGAACGCGATTTGAGCGCGGAGAGGCTGAGCGGCACGCGCACCGCCAGCAGGCGATGATCGCCCGGCAAGTCCAGCACGGTCCGCGCACCGCTGCCGCCATAGACCATGTCGCCCTCGGTCACGGCGAGGACGGATTTGCCGCTGGTGGCGGTCATCGATCCTTCGAGCAGCAGGACCAGCCAGAAGCAGGCCTCGCCCTGCCGCAGATCCAGCGCGATCGACTGTGCCGTGCCCGCGACGCGCGCGAACTGGATGCGCTGCCCGCTGGCGAAGGTGAACAGCTCGCCATAGGGCTCGTCGGTCGAGGAAATGAGCTCGAACGAGGCGCGCTGCAGCGCGAAACGCCACGCATCCAGCCGCTTTTCACGCGGATAGGCATTGGTGGTGAAAGATACGCCGCTCATCGATCGCTATCCGCCGGGGCAAGGAAATGCGCCCCGGGCGATGCGAATGTGACCGAGCCGGAACGGCCGGTCAATCTCCGCCCACGATCACTCCGCGGCGAAACGCAGCGCCTCGCTCGGGCCCTGATGCGTCGCGAGGTAACGGTGCACCAGCCAGGCATTGAACTGGCCCTGCGCGCCTTCCTGCCACGAATAGCGGCCACGCGGGGCGAAGCGCGAGCGCAGGCCGACCTGGACGCATTCGTCGACGTGCATGTCCTGCGCGATGATATGCGCGGTCGCGCGCATGTTCATATCGAGCTTATGCTCGAATGCCGGATCCTTCATCGCGCCCGGTGCGAACAGCAGGCCCGTGTCCATCTCGAGCGATTCCGGGCCGTTCGGGCGCAGGATCAGATAGATCACCATGTCGCTCGTCATCACCAGGCTGAGCGTCGGCGGCACGTTGGCGAAGGTCATGCGGTTGCGCGCTTCGTCCGACAGACCGGGGAAGATCGGCAGCACCGCGCGCTGGGTGGCGTTGAAGCTCGCATCGGCATGGAGCGTGCCGTTGAAGCGGAGAAAGCCCGCCTCTTCGGGCAGCGACGGCGGGAATTCGGCGCGGCCCGACGGCACGAAATCGTGCAGCGGCCCCTGGTGGAGCCGGCTGGCATGGTAGCCGTCATTGTTATTCTCGAACATCACCTTCCAGTTCCACGGAAGGGTCGGCGCGGGATCGGGGCGGGGCCCTTCGGCATTGGCGAGATCGTAGCCGGCGATCGCCTCGGCCACCTTGGCGAGGCGCGGCGCGAGCGGGGCCGCGTCCACATCGAAATTGATGAAGATGAAGCCGTTCCACAGCTCGACCGCGAAGGCGGGCAGGCTGTTCGCCGCCTTGTCGAAATCGCAGGTCTTGTTCATCGCCGGCGCGCCGACGAGCTTGCCGTCGAGCGCGTAGCTCCAGTGATGATAGGGGCAGACGAAGCCGCGCGCATTGCCATGCCCTTCGGCCACCAGCATCGCGCGATGCTGGCACACCGCCGACATCGCCTTGATCTCGCCGGTCAGCGTGCGCGAGACGATGATCGGCTCGCCGATGATCCGGGTGGTGAAAAAGTCGCCGGGCCTGGCGACGAACGATTCGCGGCCGACGCACAGCCATTCGTGCGCGTAGAGCGCTTCCTTCTCGAACTCGTAGAATTCGGCGCTGGTGTAGCAGGCCGGCGGCAGGGTGACCGCTTCGGCGAGATCGCAGGTCGATGCCGCGAGCGATTCGAAGAAGCTGTCGGACAGCAGGTTCGTGGGCATGGCGACAATCCCTCGTGAGCCAATGGAGTGCATAACCTATAATGGCCGGCCGGGCGCGTCTTGTGTCCCGCGCCCGGCATTCTTGGCGCGACGTTATTCGCGGGTGAAGCTTTCGGGCAGCTGCGGCTCGGCACCCGCCTTGCCCCACAGCAGGATCTCCGTCCCCCATGGGTCGCGGAAGGCGTGGTTGTAGCCGTTGAAGGTCGCCCAGTAATGATCGCGCCACAGGATCGTGGCGCCGCGCTCCTCGGCCGCGCCCAGGATGCGGTCGGCCGAATCGTCGTCCCCGATCAGGATCCAGATGCGCGGCTTGCGGCCCTCGCCGGCGATGGTGCGCGGCGCGACGCCCTCGGGGTCCGGATGCGGCCGCGCATTGGCGGCGTCGAAGATGCCGAGATGGAGGTTCCCGATCGCGCTCGGCGTGCCGTCCGGGTTGGGGAACTGCCCGCCCGGCACCATGCGGTGATAGACGCCCTCGGGCCTGGCATCGTTCTGCCAGCCGAACACTTCGGCATAGAAGCGGCCCGCGGCGGCGGGATCGTCGCTCGGCATATCGACGAAGATCAGGGTGTTGGGCGTTGCCATGGGATGGTCTCCTTTTCCGGATCGGAGGCCTAGCGACTTGTCCGCCGTGACCGCTTGATCGTGCACGCTCCGATTGTTGACCGCACTCCGGGGGCGCCAAGTCCTTGTACGCGTGCCGGCAAGACCGGCGGCCGGCTTGCGCCGAAGGTTTTGGCTCTGACCAATATACGGGGCGGGAATGATGGCGCTGGTTTGTAACAAGGGTGAAGCACGCAACGATACGAAGCCGGGCGCCATCCATTATCTGAAGGCGACGCCGGAGACGGTGCACTGGGGCTATTTCTCGCCCGACATCTCGCCCGCGCTGACGATCAGGAGCGGCGATCTGGTCGCCGCCGAAGCGATCACCCACCATGCCGGCGACGCGCCCGAACTGATGTTCGACGAAGGGGTCGAGCGGATCTTCACCGAGATCGATCCGTCGACCCGCGCACCCGGCGTCCACATCATGACCGGCCCGATCTATGTCGAGGGGGCCGAACCCGGCGACATGCTGGAGGTGCGCTACCTGCAGATGGTCCCGCGCAACAATTACGGATCGAACCTCGCCGCCAACTGGGGCCACCTCTACCAAGAGTTCGGCGAGACCGAGCGGGTCACGATCTACGAGCTCGATCCCAACGCCAATACTGCGCAGGCGCTCTACGCCTACGACTTTCCGGGCAAATATCTGGTTCCCGGCACGATCACCAACTGCCCGGTGTGCGATCGCCAGCCCGCGCTGGCCGGCATCACCATCCCGGCGCGGCCGCACCTCGGCACCGCCGGCGTGGCACCCGCGGTACACGAGCCGGTCAGCACGATCCCGCCGGGCCTGCATGGCGGCAATATCGACAATTGGCGGATCGGCGCCGGTGCGACCATGTATTACAAGGTCCAGGTCGAGGGCGGGCTGTTCTCGATCGGCGATCCGCACGTCAGCCAGGGCGATGGCGAGATTTCGGGCACTGCGATCGAGTCCTCCTTGAACTGCCTGTTCCAGATCATCCTGCGCAAGGATTTCAGCTTCCCCTCGCCCCTGCTCGAGACCCCGCAGAACTGGATCGTCCACGGCTTCGGCGACACGCTCGACCAGGCGATGAAGAACGCCTCGCTCGACATGCTCCATCTGCTGGAGGAGCATCAGGGATTGAGTTGCAACGACGGCTATTCGCTGATGAGTGTCGCGGCCGATTTCGGCGTGACCCAGGTGGTCGACGGCACACTCGGCGTGCACGCGCGGATCGAGCGCGGGATGTTTGCCGGCAAGGGCGTGGCGAAGGATCCGAAGTAAAGATCTACCGCGTCGGAATTTCCCCGTCATGCTGAACTTGTTTCAGCATCCACCAGGCATCCGCACGGACGGTGCGGTACGCCTGGTGGACCCTGAAACAAGGTCAGGGTGACGGGCTGTTTATTCGATCGGTCGCCCGAGCTAAGCCAGGATCTCCGCGCGCGTCGGCATCGACGCAGCCGCCCCCACGCGCTGGACCGAAATCGCCGCGGCCTTGGTCGCCACCCGCAGCGCCTCGTCCAGCGCCACGCCCTCCGCCAGACACGCCGCCAGCACGCCGCAGAAGCAGTCGCCCGCGCCGGTCGTATCGACCACGGCCGGCACCCGCTCGGCCGGGACCGCCAGCACCCGATCCGCGCCGACGCACAGCGAACCCGCGGCCCCCAGCGTCACGACGATATGCTGGCCCTCGCGTGACAGCAGGCCGCGCGCCGCGGCGGCGATTTCGGCCGGATCGTCGGGCAAGGTGCGGCCGATATAGAAACCAAGCTCGGTCTCGTTTACGACCAGCAGATCGAGATCGGCGAACATCGCCTCCGCCCCCGCCACGGCCGGCGCGGCATTGAGCATGGTGAACAGCCCGGCATCGCGCGCCGTCGCCATGAAGGCCGTGACGGCATCCAGCGGCAGTTCGAGCTGCGCCAGCGCGACGTCCTCGCCGGCCGGGAGGGCGGTTTCGGCGAGCGCATTGGCGCCGGCGACGATGACGATCTGGTTCTCGCCCGAATCCGCCACCGAGACGAAGGCGGTGCCGGTCGGCCCGGCGACCTGGGCGATCCGTCGGACGTCGACGCCGGTGCCGCTCAGGAAGTCGCGCAGCGTCGTGCCATGCGCATCGTCGCCGATCGCGCCGATCATCCGCGTCGCCACGCCGTAGCGCGCGCTGGCCACCGCCTGGTTGGCGCCCTTGCCGCCCGGCAGGTAATCGATCGATCGCGCCGCGAGCGTCTCGCCCGGCACCGGCAAATGCGCGACGCGCAGCACCACATCCATGTTGATGCTGCCGAAGACGGTAACGCTCACGCCAGAACCAGTCCCTCTTTTCTCTTCCGCCGGCACCAGCATATCGAGTTTCGGCAGCATCGCCAGCAGCACGATGCCGCACCCGAGCGCGCCGACGATGATCAAAGATGCCAGCACATAATCGTGCAGATTGTCATAGCTGAAATCCATCAGCGCCGGTGCCACGCCCTGGAGCAGGATCACCACCGCATAGAGCACGCCGGTGATGCTGCCGTAGCAGCGCAGCCCGAAGTACCGCGAGATGAAGTAGGGCAGCGCGCCGAATTCCGCACCGAGCCCGATGCCCAGCAGCACGCCCGCCAGCATGATCGTCGGCGTGCCATGTCCGAATTCCAGCAGCAGCAGGCCCAATATCGCCGACGCATACATCGGCACTATCACGCGCGGGCTGCGCAGTTTGTCGAGCATGAAGCCGGTCACGACCTGCCATCCCGCGGCGACCATCGCGAACAGCGCGACGACCCCGGTTGCCGCGCCCAGCGCGAAGCCGCGATCGGTGAGCATCGGCACGACATGGGTGAACACCGCCATCATGCCGCCCGCGCCCGCCGCGATCGCGAGCAGCATCAGCCAGAAGACGTGCGTGCGCACGGCCTGCGAAAGGCTCAGCCCTTCGAGCAGTTCGGCCGGCACGTCGGCGGTTCCGGCCCTGGCCGAAGGCGCGTCGCGCAGCAGGAGAATCAGGGTCGGGAAGCCGACCAGCGCGACGATCCCGCCGATCGCCGCGAAGCTCATCCGCCAGCCGAGCGCGGTCAGAAGCAGGCCGGCGAGGATCGGGAGCGCGGTCGATCCGACGCCATTGCCGACGCCCGCCGTCACGCCCAGCATCAGCCCGCGCTTTTCGTCGAACCAGTTGGAGACGACCTTGCAGAACATCGCGGTCGAGGGGACGCACCCCGCGATGCCGACGAGCGCGAACAGGAAATAGAATTGATAGACGTTGGGGGTCGAGGTCGCCAGCAGCGCGACCGTCGCCGCGAAGGCCAGATTGCCGGCAATCAGCATCCGGCGTGGTCCGTAGCGATCCATCATCCGCCCGACGACCGGATAGATGAAGGCGCTGACGAGCGAGATCAGCCCGAGCACGCCCGAGACCCAGGCGCGCGGCCAGTGGAAGTCGCTTGCGATCGGGATCAGGAACACGCCGAAGGTCGCGCTGATCGCGGGCGTGATGCCCACCATGTTGCCGATCGTCGCGGCGATCGCGACGCCTGCCGCACCGTGGCGTCCGGCTCTCTCGCTCATAAGTAAAGGCCCGTCATTTGTGCGGTGCAATAAACGCCATCGCGGGGCCGGCGGGAAGCCCGTAATCGCCCGAACGGCCGCGGGCCAAATTTGAAGGCGCGCTCGATCAAGAAGCCCCGGGCGCGCCGATCAAACTAAGCGGGTGGGGCGGACAAGACTATCAGGCCCCGCCTGCCCTAGACGGGCGGGCTCCCATGGAGCGCTTGCGATGAATTCCGAACCGTCCCCCACGATGCCCACCTTCTTCATCCCGCATGGCGGCGGCCCCTGCTTCTTCATGGACTGGACCCTGATGGGCGGGCCGGCCGATACCTGGAACCGCACCGAGGCCTGGCTGCGCGGGCTGCTCGCCTCGCTGCCCGAACAGCCGAAAGGCATCGTCGTGATCTCGGGCCATTGGGAAGAAAAGGCCTTCACCGCCTCGACCGCGACCGCGCCGGGGATGATCTACGACTATAACGGCTTCCCCCCGCACACCTATCACCTCCAATATCCCGCGCCCGGCGCCCCGGCGCTGGCCGAGCGCGTGGTCGAACTGCTCACCGCCGCCGGGCTGCCGGCACGCACCGATCCCAGCCGCGGCTTCGACCATGGCGTCTTCATCCCCTTCCTGCTGATCGCGCCCGATGCGAGCATCCCGATCGTCCCGCTCTCGCTCAAATCGGATCTCAATCCGGAGGAGCATCTCGCGGCCGGGCGCGCGCTGGCGGCGCTGCGCGACGAGGGCATCCTGATCGTCGGATCGGGGATGAGCTTCCACAATATGGGCGCCTTCTTCCGGCCGGCCGCGACCCAGCCTTCGGCGGTGTTCGATCAGTGGCTGACGCAGGCGATCGAGGCCGATCCTTCGGCGCGCTGGCAGGCGCTCGCGCGCTGGGCCGAGGCGCCCGCCGGGCGGCTGTCGCATCCGCGCGAGGAGCATTTGCTGCCGCTGATGGTGGCGGCCGGCGCGGGCGGCGAATCCGCCGGCACCCGCGCGTTCAAGGACAATGTGATGTATGCGGACGTCTCGGCCTTCCGCTTCGGATGACGCAGCGCATATTCGGCTGGCCAGGCTCGCGGCGCTGCCGGCCGGGTCGGCTCGTGATCGACGCGGCCTGTCTGGAACGCGCCGGTTGATGGGGCCGCCCGCCTAGCTCGTGGAAGGCGGATCGGACGCACTCGCTCGTGCCCCATACCGTTCGGTGGCAGGCGAAGAGACTGCCATGAAATGCAGCGTGAACAACACCATTCCTCCGGCGTCGGTAACGGTCAATTTCCAGCCGTGACCGCCCCAGAAGGATTGCGCATTATCGCGCAGGAGTTCCCCGCTTCGTTTGACGGCCTCGGTTCGCGCACTATCGAGGTCCGGATAATCACTTCCTTCCAGGTCGGGATAATCTTTCCCGTCCGCGACATTAAAATGATAAATCGGCACTTTCAGCTCCAAGATCCGCCGAAAGTCTTACTGAATATAAATGTCGAAATACTATCATAGGTTAATGTTTCATAAAATACATCGATAATGGACTTAGTTGAGAATAATGGACAGATATGCGCCAATTATCGATTTTTACTCGAGATTGAATCTTAGAGAAACGCGTGTATACAGACTTGTTAGCGGCAAAATATACGATGTATCTTCAATGGAGGCGGCAAATATGAACCACTACCGACTCTATTTTATGACGGTTAATGGCCGCCACATCGAGGATTTCAAGCCGATCGAAGCCGCTAACGACGTCGAAGCTATCGAAAGCGCTCGGGAGCATATCTGCGGACAACCGCTCGAGCTGTGGTGGAGGGCCCGGAAGGTTCATGCCTTCCCCGCCATCCTCCGGACGAACGGGGTTACAGGGACGATCCTCTAAAGCGTCAGGGCTTCAGCACCGCGCTCGCCTCGGCATCGGCGACGATCCGCGCCGCATCGTCGGACAGCAGCCAGCCCGCCGCGACCTGCCGATCGGCGACCGCCCGTACCCTGGCGACGAAGCCGGCATGATCGCGGTAACGTTCCTCGAGCGAGGGACGCGGATCGCCGGTTCGTTCGCGCTCGGCCCTGCTGTGCGCGAAAGGGATGAAGCCGCCGACGAAGCTGCACGGCCCGCCTGTGCCGTAACCCTGTGCGAGCACGTTCCAGCCGAGATAGGTGCCGAGCGGCACGAGATGCTGGACCGATGGCACGCCGGCGGTCTCGTTCCCGTCGGCATCGACGCGCGGGACAAGCGCCGGAATGGTGCGGCGGATGCCCGGCGGCAGGCGCGAGAGCACCCCGCTCAAATCGGCATAGTGGAAGCCTGGCCCGAAATCGTAATCGAGGAAGACGTTGAGCTTGCCGTCGGGCGTCGGCGCGCCGGGGATGGCGGGCCAGCCCATATGCTTCGCGTCGGCCGGCACCAGTTCACCCGCGGCGATGGTGGGATAGCGGCTCGGCGGCGGTGCCTTGCCGGTCTCGACCCATGCGATCAGCGCAGCCTGCAGCGCACGCAGGGTCGGCGCGGAGGGATTGGGGTTCCACGCCAGGCTGCATTGCGGCGCCCCCGGCCAGGGCTTGTCGCCATCGAGCGAGATGCCGCCGGCCGACGATCCGCCGTGCGTCACGCCGGGGAAATAGTAACGCCGCACATTGGCCGGCAGCGGCAGATCGGCCCTGGCATCGGTGCCGATCAGGCCGGGCGCCATGCGCAGGCCCCACAATTCGGTCGATCCGAAGGTCTCGACGATCTTCGGGCAGGTGCGGCTGGCGGTGCAGCGATCGAGCAGGCTGGACACGCCCCTGCCACGCACCTTGTCGTCGTAGCGGCCCCACCACAATGTGCCCTCGCTGCCCGGCTCGTAGAGGGTGGCCGCCCCGCCCGGTACGCCGAAGCGGATGTTGAGCGGCACCTGGCGTGCGGCGATGTTGGGATTCACCCCGTCGAAGACGATCGCGCCGCCCTCGTCGGCGTTGAAGCCGAGGTTGATGAAGCTCTTGAGGTAATTGCCCGATTGCGATGTGCCGCTCGCCACCGTCCAGCGCACCATCTCGGCGACGGGATTGGGGGTTCCGGCATCGTCGGCCTTCGCATGGCGCAGGAAGCTCACCAGATCGCGCGTCGCAGCGAAGCCGATGCCGAGGACCTTGGGATCGCGCCCCTGATAGACGAGGGTATAAGCGAAGTGCGGATCGAAGCCGGCGCGCAGGCACAGACTGGTCGGATCGGGCGTGCCCGGAAACGGTACCGTGCGACAATCGGCGAAGGCCCAATCGGCCGGCGCGATGGCCTCTCCGGGATCGGTGTCGCCGGCCTGGCGGAACAGCCGCGCGCGCCGCGGGTCGAGCGAAGCCGGCAGCGGCCGTGCTGCAGGGCGGCCGATGCCGCCCGTAATCGGCTGCGTGGTGGCGCCCGCGGGCATGTCGATGAAGCGCGCCATCGCTGGCGCCGTCAGCGATGCGCCGTTCGCGCCCTTGGCGATCGGCACGGTAGCCGTCTGCAACCCCGGCGCGGGATCGATGTCCCCCTGCCAGCCGCTCACCACCCGGATGTGGCCGGCAGGATCGGGTTGTGCCTTGCCGTTGCCGCGATTGGGGACATCGTAGAACAGGAGTCCGCTGGCCTGTGCGGGGTCCAGCGGCAGCGCGATCTCGAACGTCGCGCCATAGGCCACGCGCCCGCGGCCATCGCGCGGCGCGGCTGCCAGATCGGTTATGATCGCGTTGCCCGGCATCGCCGGATCGAGCGCGCCTTCGAAATGCCCGCGCAGGATGCGATAGGGGATCGGGCCGGACAGGGTTTGCGTGGCATCGACATGGATCGATACGAGGCGCGCCGAGGCCGGAAGCGTCGTCATCGCCGCCAGCAGCACTCCTGCCGCCTGAAGATTTGGTCTGATCGCCATTCGCCCCGTCACCTGCCGCGCAGGCACGTTCTTGCCCACCATGGCGGGAAGATCGAGAGCCGATCTGGCGGGAAAAAGAATATGGGCGGTTTCAGACAAATGTGGAGCCGATCCGCCCTCAGGATCGTGCGCGGGTACGCGGGCGGAACACCGGACGTCAAAAGGTGACGGCAGACCCGAGCATGCGAAGCGAGGCTGCCGATGTCGGTGCCGGCCGCCCTCGCGGGCGGCGCAGCCTCACGCCTCCTGAATGGCCGAGACCTTCCAGCTGCCCCAGCTGCCGGATGGCCGCACGAACGTCCACAACTCGGTTGTCATGGTGGGCTCGTGGGTGGACCCGGCCAACACCGCCCCGGTGGCGCGATCGCGCATCACGTCGACGCTCTCGTAGTGCATGGCCACGGTCGCATAATCCTGCCCGTCCTCCTGCCATGCTTCCGAAATCTCGCCGTCGAGCAGGCGCGTGCCGGTCACCTCGTTGCGGCGGCCGTGGGTTGCGTTGTCGCTGAGTTCCTCGGCGAGGTACGACATCACCTCGGGCGTCGTGATCGCGCGCAGGCGCGCATAATCCTCGTGGCCGAACGCATCCTGCAATTCGCCGAGGAGCCGCTCGAACGCACTCTGGTCGGATGGGGTCAGCGCCAGGCCTGTCATCGGCGCGGCGGGCGCATATCCACCCGGCGGCGCGGAAACTTCCTGCGCATAAGCGCGATCGGCGCCGAACGACGGACTGGTCGAACGCGATCGGAACAGCCGCATCACGAGCCACAGCAGCCCGCCGAACAGCGCGATCTGGAACAGGATCGCAAGCAGCCCGCCGCCCGGGGCTCCCCCCAGCCGTAGCCGGCACCGTGGCCGAAGAAATGCCCGATCAGGCCGCCGGCCAGAAGCCCGGTCACCAGCCCGCCGCCGAAGCCGCGGAACAAGCCGGGGCGCTGCTGCGGATAGCCGCTCGATTGATAGGACGGCGCATATTGCGGCGCGCTGGCGGCCGACCGATCGGTCATCGTGCGCGAGACCGGCGGCACGTAGCCGGGCGTCAGCCGCGTCGAACGGGGCGCCGAGAAGGTGTGCGAACCGCGGCTGCCGAAGCTGCCACCGCGACGTGCATCTGCCGGCACCGCCGCGAGCGCTGCGAAGATCGATACGGCAAGGATGGAATGGTGGGCGAAACGACGAATGGACACGGTCATCCCCGTAGCAGGTGTATTACCCATATAAGTAGGTAGGCCGCGTGCGGTCCTCAAGGGGCGCAGCGTTCCAGCGTTCGGTTTGCATCATCCTTTGTCGTCGGATGGCGCGGTATCGCCGGTGGACCCGGTAACGGCCTGTTCGCGGATCGATCGCCCCGACAGGATGGTTTCGAAGGAGAAGGCCGCGAGCGCGCCGATCGAGCACGCCAGCGCGGATCCGAACAGGCCGAGCAGGATCGATCCGCCCTCGGCATTGCGCAAAGCCGCGAAGAACAAGGTAAAGGCGGCGCAGCAGGTCAGCGCGCCCGCCAGCGCCGCGAACAGCACCGCCACGTCGAGAATGCGCGAGCGAAGCCTCAGCCGCTTCAGCTGGCGCCCGTGGCCGCCGGGGTCGCGAGTCAGGAGATCGACGCGATCGGCGACGCGCCCCAGGCGGGTCGTGCAGACGTTGAGCAGCTGGGCCACGCCGGTCAGCAGGAAGATCGGCGTCAGCGCGAGCTGGACGATATGCGACGCATAATCGATCGAGGGCATACCCATGGCGTATCTCTAGGCGCTTCTTCGCCTCGGATGCGAGCCCGAACGATGCCGGGCGGGGCCTAGGCGCGGATTCGTTGACGCGACGAGACCGCCGCCGGAGCATTTTCTTCCGCTCAGCCCAGTTCGTTCACCAGCGGCCGCCGGCCCGCGAACCAGCGGGTCGCGTTGGTGGCGACGATCGGCGCGACCTGTGTAGCGAAGGCGTTGCTCCAGCCGCCCATATGCGGGGTCACGATCACGTTGGGCAGCCCCCACAAGGCGCTGCCGGCGGGCAGCGGTTCGCGTTCGAACACGTCGAGGCCGGCGCCGGCGATGCGCCTGTGCGCCAGCGCCTCGGTCAGCGCCGCTTCGTCCACCACCGCGCCGCGGGCGATGTTGATCAGGACGGCGTGGGGCGGCAGTGCCGCGATCACCGCGCGTGAAATGAGATGGTGGGTGCGCTCCGAATACGGTGTCAGCACGATCAGGTGATCGGCGGTGGCGGCGGCCTCGATCAGGTCCGATGTCGGCACGATCCGGTCGAAGCCCGGCGCCTCGCGGCGCGAACCGCTTACGCCCGTGACGTGCATGTCGAACGCCTGCGCGCGCCGCGCGACCGCCTCGGCAATCTGCCCGACGCCGACGATCAGCAGCCGGCTGCCGGCGAGCAAAGGCGGGCGGGGCGCCTGCCAGACGCGCGCTTTCTGCTGATCGAGCAGCAGGGGCAGGTCGCGGCGCAGCGCCAGCAGCAGCATGAAGGCGTGCTCGGACATTTGCGGGCCGTGGATGCCGCTGACCGTGCTCACCACCGCGCCATGCAGATCGATCCCGGTGAGCGCGTCGACGCCGGCGGTCAGCACCTGCAGCCAGCGCAGCCGGGGCATCCGGGCGGCGAGCGCGGGATCGAGATGGAACGGGAAGGCGACCAGCGCCTCGATCTGCGCGACCGTATCGCCCAACGCCGCGAAGGACGGGGCCGCCACGATCTCGAATGCATCCGTCCGACCGCGCATCGCGGAGGCGATCGCGTCGGCCTGGGGAGTGACGATGTGAAGCCGATTCATTGCGCGAAGCGGCCGCGTGCGTCGAGGCGGCCGAGGCCCACCAGCGTCAACGCGACCAATAGCGGCAAGGCGCCGGCCAGCATGAAGCTCGTCCCGATCGGCAGGTGGTTGGCGAGCGCCCAGCCGCCGAGCGCGGGCAGCGCCACCCCGCCGAGGCGGCCGAGCCCGAACGCCCAGCCGATGCCGGTGCTGCGCACGGCGCTGGGGTAAGCCTGCGCGCAGAGCGCGTTGAGCCCTCCTTGGGCGCCGGCCTGGGCATAGCCCCAGGTGATGGTCAGCACGACGAACGCCCAGCCGCCATACGGCACCAGCCCCATCAGCCCGATCGACACCGCATCGATCACGAACAGGATCGTCAGGACGCGCGCACGGCCCAGCCGGTCCATCACCAATCCGACCGTGGTGGTCCCGCCGACCCCAGCGATGAAGCTCAGCAGGCTGTAGGCGGCAGAGACGTCGAGCGGCACGCCATCCAGCTTCAGGAAGAAGGTGGCGCTCCACGATGCGAGCAGGGCGATCATGCCCAGCGCGATGAAGTAAGCGGCCCAGAGCAGAAGCGTGACCGGCGCACGTCCCCCGCGGAACAAGGCGGTGAGTCCGCTTGCCTCGGGGCGATTGTCGGGACGGGCGATGGTGAAGTCGCTCGTATCGGCGATGACCAGGTCCGGCTCGATCGCGACGAGATCGCGCGCGATGCGGCGATCGGCCGGGTTGCGGCGGAACCGGAACTGGAGCGATTCGCGTACGACGATCGCCACCAACGGCACCAGCAGCAGTGGGATGAGCCCGCCCAGCCAGAAGGTGCTGCGCCAGCCGAAATGCTTGAGCAGGCTCAAGGCCGCGAACGATGCTGCGGCGCCGCCGGCCGTATAGCCGGTGAATGCGATCGACACGAACGAGGCGCGCCGGCCGGGCGGGGTGAATTCGGTCAGCAAAGCGGTCGCGTTGGGGATCACGCCCGCCAGAAAGAAGCCGGCGCTGCCGCGCAGAATCGCGACCTCGGTGAGGGTGTGGCAGTAGAGCACGCCCAAGGTGAGCACGCCGAACACCGCGCTGGAAAGCATCAGCATGCTCTTGCGTCCATAGCGATCGGACAAAGGCCCGATCACGAACGATCCGACCGCGAGGCCGACCTGCTGGAGCACGAAGACGAGCGTCAGCCGGGTTGCGGGCTCGCCGAATTCGTCGGCGATGGCCGGCGCGATCCGACCGAGCATGAACACGTCATAGCCGTCGATGAACATCACCAACGTCATCACCACCAGCAACGGGATCTGGCGGCGGATGCTCGGCTGGCGGTCGATCACCGCCTGGATGTCGATCGTGGTGCCGCTCATCGGCGCCAGTCGGTGCGGTCGCCGGCCAGCAGAGCGAGGCAGGATTCGAAGAAGAAGGCGTAATGCGCCTGCGTGATCGCCCGCATGCGGGTGGCGGTCGCCTCGGGCACGCCCTGGTTGGGCATGTTGAGCTCGGCCCCGCCGGCGGTCGCCATCAATTGCGCCTGGGTCGCGCGCTCGAGATGGTAGGCGCTGTGGAATGCCTCGCCGATCGATCGCCCGCCGACGAGCATGCCGTGGTTGCGCAGGATCATGATGTCCTTGTCGCCCAGATCGGCGGCGATGCGCTCGCGCTCGTCCTCCTTCGTGGCGAAGCTCTCATAATCGTGGAACGCGATGCCGTCGTGGAACATCATCGCATGCTGGGTCAGCGGCAACAGCCCCCGCGTCTGCGCCGACAGCGCCATGCCGGCCACCGTGTGCGAATGGATCACGCAGGCGATATCGGCGCGCGCGCGATGCACCGCCGAATGGATGTTGAAGCCCGCGGCATTGACCCGCACCGT
Source organism: Sphingomonas sp. MMS24-J13 (assembly GCF_044905095.1). Lineage (NCBI taxonomy): Bacteria > Pseudomonadati > Pseudomonadota > Alphaproteobacteria > Sphingomonadales > Sphingomonadaceae > Sphingomonas > Sphingomonas sp. MMS24-J13. Next base: position 3,075,283 of record NZ_CP173258.1, on the reverse strand, counting down.
ATCGCGCAAGGCCGGATCGACGATCACCCCGTCGAGATCGATCCGCACCAAGGCGCTCGCGGTCATGTCGCCGAACAGGGTGCCGAGCGGGTTGATCAGGAAGTCGTGCGTCCCCGGCACCCGCGCGCTGATATGGGTGTAGATGAGGTCGGACATGCCGTAGCGATCCGCCAGCCGGTACAGCGCGGCGAGATCGCAGCGGACCTGCCATTCGGCGGGGTCCATGTTGGCGGGCGGGGGTGTCGTGGGTTGCATGCAGCCTCCGTGGGACGGGCTAGTTCACTTCAATCCAGTCCACATCCGCTCATCCTGGGCGGGCTCGACGGCTCCTCAGGATGAGCGGGCTGTGTTTAGGCCATACACCCAGCCTCTCAGAACTTCTTCTTGGCCGTAAGCGCCCATTCGCGCGGCCGGCCCGGCTGGGCGTTGGCGACCCCGGCGGCCGCCGAGATTTCCGCCGCCGTGAGGTAATAATATTTGTTCGTGAAGTTGCTGACCTCGAACGACAGTTCGAAATCCTGCTTCCGGTTCTGATAGGTCAGGCGCGCATTGGCGACGGTGTAGGCCTTGATGAGCGTGCGATCCGAATTGACCGCCGCACCCCAGATCTTCGACTGGTACGACGCATCGACGCGCGGGGTGATCGATCCCAGACGCCCGAGCGGGAACGCATATTGCGCGCCGATGGCCCACTTCCACTTGGGCGTGTAGGGCGGTTTCATATAATCCTGCACACCGGCAAGATTGGTCGGGCCGCCGGCCTGCGGCGAGATGCTCTTATACTGGAAATCGGTATAGCTGACCGATCCGTCGATGATCGCACCTTCGACGGGTCGCAAAGTCGTTTCCACCTCGAAGCCCTTGATATCGGCCTTGCCGACATTGGCGGGCAGGCCGCACGGGAAAACCGCGGTGACGGGCACGCCCGTCGGGTTGAATTGCGGACAGCTGCTCAAGGTCAACTGGATGCCGTTATAGCGGCTGGTATAGGCCGCGACGTTCAGGCGTAGATGACGATCGAAGAGGTCGCTCTTCGCGCCGACTTCGAACGTCTTGAGCGTCTCGGGCCCGAACGGCTGGACCTGCTGGACCGAGAAGGGCCGCGGGTTGACGCCGCCACCCTTGAAGCCGGTCGAATATTGAACATAGGTCAGAAGGTCTTCGTTCCAGCGATACTGGAGCGCGCCGCGATAATCGACATGGCTGCCGCGATAGCTGCCCGACTGACCGTCGAGCAGCGCGTTCTGCCCGGACAGCAGATTGCCGTTCTTGTCGCGCCTGCGGTAGGTGTAATCCTTGCCTTCGTTATTATAGCGGATGCCGCCGGTGGCGCTGAGCCCGGGCAGGATGTTCCAGGTCGCGTTGCCGAATACCGCCTTGGTGAAGGCCGGCACAGGATCGCCGCTGACGAAGACGAGGCCGCCGGCCAGGTAACGCAGGTCCTGCCGCGACGTATAGAAGCTGTATTGGTGCAGGTAATACCCACCGATCGTATATTCGATCTTCTTGTCGGCGATGTCGCCGTTCAGGCGCAGTTCCTGCGTGAACGCATGGAATTTCAGGCTGTTCGGGCCGCCGAGACCATGCGCGAGCGGCGAGAGATCGTCTTCGTTCGAGAAGATCGAGAGATAATGGCGGTAGGCGGTGATCGACGTCGCCTTGAGATGATCGGTAATGCGCCAGTCGATCGTGCCGGCCAGATCGTAGCTCTTGTAATCGACCTGCCCGGGGATGGTGCTCTCGGAATAATTGCCGAAGGCGGGCGAGTCGTAGGTCGCGTAGTTGCAGAATTTGCCGCAGATGAAGCGCGAATTATAGGGCTGCGGGGTCGGGAACGGGTTGATGTTCGCGGCACCGTTATAGTTGGCATAGGTCAGCACCGATGCGGCGATTTCGTGCTTCTCGCGGGTCGCGTCGGCATTGAGGTTGACCTCGATCTTGTCGTTCGCCTCCCAGCGGAGCTGGCCGCGAACCGCCTGATAATTGACCTCGCCTTGCTTCGAGAGGAGGCAATGGCCTGTGTCGCGGATCGCCGGAATACCCTCGCCCGGATGGACGCAGCCATAATCGAGCCGGTCGACATAGCCGTCCTGATGGCGCGCCACGCCCGAGAAGCGCGCCGAGAGCCCTTGGGTGATGCCCAGATCGAACGCGCCGCGGAAATCGTAACGGCTGCGGCTGCCGCCGGTCGCGCTGATATAGCCTTTATTCGTGCCCTCGGGCTTCTTCGAATAGATCTTGACCGCGCCGCCGATCGAATTCTTGCCGGCAAGCGTCCCCTGCGGCCCGCGCAGTACCTCGACCCGGTCGACGTCCAGCAGGTCGAGCACCGATCCGGTCAGCGTCGAATAATAGACGTCGTCGACATAGATGCCGACGCCCGGCTCCAAAGCGGGGTGGAAATCGAACTGGCCGACGCCGCGGATATTGGCGGCAAGCGACGGGCCGTAGGAGGCCGAGTTCGGCTTCAACGTCACCGACGGCGCCTGGGCGGCGATCTGGCTGACATTCACCTGGCTCCGCGCTTCCAGCATCGCGGCGTTGACCGCGGTGATAGCGAGCGGGGTATCCTGCAACCGCTGCGATCGGAACTGGGCGGTGACGACGATTTCCTCGGTCTTGCCACTGTCGGCGGCGGCGGGCGCCGGATCGCCAGCAGGCTGAGCCGCCTGCGTGGATTGTGCGGAGGCTGCGGTCGCCGCCAGAACGAGGCCAAGCGCGACTGTGCCCCGGCCCGCAAGGCGGGCCAGATTTCCCTGTGTCATAGCATTTCCCCTCACTTCGTTATGACTTCGCCGGCTTTGCGCCGGTCGGCTGGATTCAGGTCAGGCGGCGGGCGCGATCCGGAAGATGCGCTCGGCATTCTGGTGGCAGACGAGCGCGCGCTCCTGATCGGAAAGCGGCGCCGCGTCGATGAACTGCACCGCCGGCTCGGTCGGCTGGTAGGGATAGTCGATCGCCCACATCACCCGATCGGCGCCGAGCTTGTCGATCGAGTAACGCAGCGCGAGCGGATCCTCGACGCCGCTGGTGGTGATGACGAAATTGCGCTGGAAATATTCGGCGATCGAAAGCTCGGTCTTGGGCGCGCGGCCGATCACCTGCGCCCGGCTGTTCATGAAATTGATGCGCCACAGCCAGAACGGGATCGCCTCGCCCATATGGCCGATGCAGATGGTGAGCTTGGGGAAGCGATCGAACACGCCCGCCGCCATCATCTTCACCGCGTGCGTGCCGACCTCGACGCCATAACCCCACATCGCCGAGTCCATGCCGTAATCCTGGAGCGGGCCCTTGAGCCCGTAGGATGCGGCGCGCGGATGGATATAGATGCACGCGCCCAACGCCTCGGCGGCCTCCAGTGCCGGCCAGAATTTCTGGTCGTCCAGATATTCGTCGTAGGTGTGGCTGTTGAGGATGAAGCCGTTGAGCTTCAGATCGACGATCACGCGCTCCATCTCCTTGGCGGCACGCTTGGGGCTGTGCGGCGCGAAGCTGGCAAGCCCGGCGAAGCGGGTGGGATGGCGCTGGCAGATCTCGGCGAGGCGATCGTTGGCGAGTGCCGCCAGATCGGTCGCGGTGTCGGCATCGAACATCTGCACGCCCGGCGCGGTCAGCGACAGGATGTGCATGTCGACGCCGAACCGGTCCATTTCCTTGAGGCGGCGATCCTCGACGTCGAGCAGCCCGTCGAGGAAGCTCATCTTCGCATAGCCCTCGTCGGTGGGCTTGGAATCGTAGATGCCGCCGACCAGCAATTTATCGAGGCTGAGACTCGGGCCGCGCACCACATCCTTGAGCGCTTCGGCCACCTCGGGAATCGAGAACGCCTCCTCGGTGGCGATCTTCCTGACTTTCCCGGTGGTTGCGCCCGTCATCCCTGTACCTCCCGTTGCTCGCCTGTCGCGGCTTGTCGGTTGGCGAGATTATCGAACTAGAACCATAGTTCAAGTCTGAATCGGTCTTGACGCGGCGCGCGGCGATGGCCCATCCGTATCGATGATGGAGCTATCGCGCGCGAACGAGGGGCACGGTGCCGGCGCCGTCGCGGCGCACCGCAGCCCCCAGCAGCGCCGCAGCCAGGCCGCCTATGAGCGGATGATGGCGGCGGCGCGGCGGCTCACGTCGGACCGCAATTTCGATGCCATCTCGATCCGCGATCTGGCGGCGGCCGGGCAGTGCTCGATCGGCAGCTTCTATTATCGCTTCGGCACCAAGGAGGCCTTCTTCGATCTGCTGATCGAAGACATGGTCGAACGCCGCAAGATCGGCGTGGCGCAAACGCTGCGCGACAATCCGATCGATCGCCTGCCCGAAGCGCTGGCGCGGGGCGCGCTCGAAAACCACCGGGCGCATGCGGGCCTGCTGCGCTCGGTCATCAAGAAGCATCTCGAGGGCGATTTGAAATGGGATCGGGTGAGCGCGATGGGCCGCTACGCCATCGTCCAGTTCCGCGCCGCGGTCGAGGCGGATCGCGGCGCGCCGCTGAGCGAACTCCAGCAGGAACGCGTGACCTTCGCCTTCGTCTGGCTCTACGGCCTGCTCGCGCACAGCATCCTCGGCCTCAACACCATCTTCGGCATGGAGACGATGTTCTTCGAGGAGGAAGCGGTGCAGGCGTTCAAGCAGGCGATCGAGCATGCTTTGTCGGACGATCCCTCCACCGCACCGGCTGGCTTGCGGATGATCTGAGTGGGTGAAATTGGCTGGCGGCTCATAAGCGGACGGCCAGCAATCGCCCAATTGCAGTCATAGTGAAGGCATCGTGATGCTGTAATCAGACGTTTAGTCTAATGTCTATGGCATGATAAACCACGTAAAGGCTGTTCTCGCATGAGCCACTCGCGCTGATCCAGTCGCGTCGATCGCCGGGAGGAACGCTCCTCTCTTCGAGATTAGGGTGCACAGACGTTGATCAAGTTCTGGCGTCCCACTCGATGCTGTTACGCCGCAAGCAGTTACCGATCCATCGGTCGCTACATCGAAACCGATCTCCGTTCTTCCTGTGCCATGCGATGGATAGTCCCGAAGGGGAATATCGTCAGGCGTAACCCAAGATGGCGGGTCGAATGGAATTGCACCATCAAATTCAGAGGTAGCTCCGGTGGGAATGTACCAGCGAACTTTAATCTTCGTGGGTTTAACCGAACTGATCGTCACGACGCTTATTTGCGGCAGTATAATCGCGCAGGCGGCTGCATCGAGCTCGGATGACGATGAATTAGACGATATGGAGCAGGTCCTAGCTGCATTCGCGTCGCTGATAATACGGACCACCGTTTGCCCCTGAAGGCGGTTGGCCAACGCCTTCGCAGGATACATTTGTAGCGGCGGCCATAACGTCATGCCGTGGGCCAAGGCCGCTGATGCGGTTAGTAGCGAAAACATCGGCAGCATATTTGTCTCCCCGAGGACGAACTATGGATGTTCTCGGAAATTCGAGCAAGCCGGAAGGCGGCAGGGCCGGAAACCTCCCTCAACAAGACGGTTCGCCGGGGGCCGACCGTCGCTAAACCACCACATTTCGCCGTTCGACGTGTTGCCCAGCTCGTGCGTTGCCCAACCCTGCCGAACAGACCATAGCACGGCCATCCTGATTGCGGACACTTCCCGTCACGATGCGATCGCCAATGGGAGGCGGGAAAGATGTTTTGTAATCGGTTTCTTGGGTTTGCATTGGCGGTACTGCTGAACGGGACAGCTGTGTCGGCAGATAAGCCACGAAACATAATCAGATGCGTGGCGATCGGAGGAATGGCTTGCGGCGACGACGGTATCTGCCTGGAGGGCCATGCGTATCGCGGGAGGCGTTTCACGTTCGATTTGAACCGTATGATATTTAAAGGCCCAAAGGTCGCCGGTCGCATAAGCTCCCAATCACAAGATAAAGACGGCCACCTCATACTGGAGCTCGATGGCGGCAGGCGCTTCGTTTTGGACCGCTCTTCACCGGGCGATATTCCGCCGCGTTCCAAACTCTCGTGGGGGCCAACTGCTTCCACCGAAATGGAATGTCTCCGCAAATAGTGAAGCGCATCAAATCGATTGCGGCGGCTTGGTGCTAATCTCCTGCCAAGAGCTGCCTTTCGGCTTTCCACCACGTCGTGCCGTTCCCAATCGGCAAAGCGGTCGCTACGATCAGATAGGCAGCAAGCGCCGATTAGCCGACATCGTTTGGGTTGGCTGGCCAGCGCCCCACCCGAACAATCTCTGCAAGACCGCCGACCGTGAGGGGGTGCAGTTCTCGGCCGAACCAGCGACCAATCAACCAACTACCGCTTACGAACAGCCCAAGCGCAAAAACCACGGTCAGGAACCTTGGCCAATGGAGCGTGGCCACCAACGCGCCGGCGACACCACCACAGACCATGATGGCAGGGATGCCAAACAGGATCGCTTTCGGATTGCTGCCTTCTGTATTGAAGAAGATGCGCCACTGGTGATTTAGTTCTGTGAAGTCGGTGCCGAACTGTTCGTGCAGCGCCTGAAATATCTCTCCTGCGTCTTCCCCATCCACGCCAAGGTCATGCAACAAGCGAGCGTGGGGTGTCACTTCGGCTTCGGGCACGCCCTGAACCTTGATAAGAAGTTTGCGCACGGCTGCCATTACATCGTCGGTCATGCCGCCATCTTAGAGGCGAGAGGAATGTCTACAAACCACGAGTTTCGCCGTTCCATGAGCCCCCCGCCTCTCCTGTGGCTCAAAACACGGCAGCTTGATTGGAAGAGCTGCCTGTCGGCAAGCGCCCCAGAAGCGGACCTAACGGGCGACAGGTCTGTAGGTTATGCGAACGCCGCCAACGACATTGTTGCGGTCGAAGATGCGAGCCTGTTTATCGTAGGTAACGAGCAGGTCGTTAGGGCCCGTCCACGCCATATCAGCCCATGGACCGCCCCAAGCCCCGCGCGTGCCACCATTGTAGCCGTCCGCGACGAAGGCGTTTCCAATCCACTGCCAAAACCAAGGATCAACCGACACTTGCGTTGTGAAGTCCGTCGTCGCGCCGCACTCACGCATAAACATGATCGCTCGATGGTCACCATTCGGCGAGCGGAGCGATTGAACGGTTTGGTTGCTACTGTTGTTGCCCCCTAAAGGCCTGACGGATTCTCGCGGTTGGAGATTGCGATAAATTCGCGGGGTGATCTGTAGCCGAGCGCGCGGTGCGGATGCACCTCATTATAGTGATCGAGCCAGATCGGGAGCTGGTCGATCACGGACTGCGCATCGGGCTTGGCGCTGACGCGTGCATAATCGCGCTTGAGGGTTCGGACGAAGGCTTCCGCCATGCCGTTGCTTTGCGGGCTCTCGACAGGCGTGGTGCGCGGGACGAGGCCGATGTCTCGCGCGAAACGCCGGGTGTCGTGTGCGGTGTAGCAGCTGCCGTTGTCAGTCAGCCATTCGATGGCGTGGGGCAGCCTGTTGATGCTTCCGAAGCGATGCTCGACAGTGGCGACCATGAGGTCGCGGACATCGCCGGCGGAAATTCCGCCCGTGGTCGCGACGAACCCCATGGCTTCCCGGTCGCAGCAATCGAGAGCGAAGGCGACGCGGACTTTTTCGCCATTGTCGCAAGCGATCTCAAGCCCATCGGAGCACCAACGGCTGTTGCGGGTATCGACCGCAACCCTGCCATCGTGCCGACGTTCCTCGCCACATCCGCTGTGTCGCTGCAGCAGCAGGCCATGGAGCTTCATGACTCGGTAGATCCGCTTGGCATTCGGCGGTTGTCGTCCATGCCGTTCGGCCTGGCGACGAAGCAGCGCATGAACGCGACGATAGCCGTAGGTCGGCAGATCGACGATCAGCGCACGAATATCGGCGACGAGATCACCGTCGGGAAGCGGCGGTCGCCCCCGGCGGCGTACTGGTCCGCGATGGCGCATGGTGGAGAGATGAGGTCGCGAGATACGGACCGCCTCCGCCACCGCGCTCACTGGCCACCCTTCGGCAACGAGGTCGAGCGCAACAGAAGTTTTTTGGGCCTGCGGCCTGGGAGACGGCTTCCCGGAGGATCTCGTTCTCCATGGTTTTCTTGCCGAGCAGACGCTGAAGCTCGGCCACCTGCGCCTCCAGCGCGCGATAGTCGGAGGCTGGCACGACTTCCTCGCCGGCGGTCGCGGCTGTCAGCGCTCCCTGGCTCATCAGGCGTCGCCAGGTGAATAGCTGATTGGCGCCGACACCATGCTGGCGGGCCACGAGCGAGACGCTCATCCCCGGCAGATAGGTCTCCTCGACCATTCGAATCTTCTCTTCCGGTGTCCAGCGCCTCCGGCGCTGGACACCGGACAGAACCTCCACGCGCTCGTAGCGCCTAGGCATATCGTCGGTCATACGGCTCACTCTTATCTAAGAGCGAGGACCTGTCAGGCGATTTCGGGGGCTACCTCAGCTACACAGCGGACCAGAACATGCAGAGAGGAGAAGCAGGAAAGGCGTAGCTGAGACGGGCGTTCGCATTGCCGAACCCTAAGCCGTTGCGCTAACCGATCAACGTCCGCTTACCACCCACTTTTCGCCGTTCGGCTTTGACGCTGGCGTGCCCGATTAATAAGCTTCCGATATAGGCGGAACGACGCCCTCAGCGCGCCAGCTTGACGAACACCGGGCCCTCGGGGCCGAAGCGCAGCACGCCCTGTACGCTCTCCAGATCGACGACCACCGCGATGCCCTTGCGCTCGGGATCGGAAGCGCGTTCGCGCTCGGGCGCGCTGTCGAACACTGCCGCGCGCTCGGCCGCGTCGTCGGCGATCCGGGCAAGCCCATGGAATTGCAGCACCGGGGTCGTCGCCGATCGATAGACCAAGGCGACATGCGGATTGGCGCGGATCGCCTCCAGCGTGCCGCCCTGGCCGTTGCGCACCCACAGGCCGAGCGCGCCGTCGCCATGCGTCTGCACCGAACCGCGGAACGACAGAACCGGCTTGCCCTCGGGGTTCACCGCCGCGAGCAGCAGTGGCGATCCATCGGCGAGCGCATTGTTGACCAGGGTCTTGAGTTCGTCGGTTAGGACGAGGGAATTGCTCTGCGACATATCGGGCCTTCCGGTTGCGGGTCGAGCCTCGTTTGCCGCGGCGGGGGGCGAAAGCAACCAAGATGCTCTATCCGGCGCCAAACCGGGATGCCGTTGACGAAATCCTCCGATGTCCGCCAGAAACGACAATCGCAATCGGACCATCGAAGGAGTGCCGAGCCATGGAGAATGCCATCACGCCGACGCTGTATCTCAAGCGTTTCTGCCCCTTCTGCCTGAAGCTGCGCATCTTCCTGACCGAGGCGGGGTTGGAGGACGGCTTCGACTATGTCGTGTTCGACGACGGCGACGAGACCCATCAGGCTTTGCGGGCGCGCATGGAAGCCGCCGGCAAGACGCCGAGCTTTCCGGCGGCCGAGCTTGTGCCGGGCGAACTGGAAACCGGCACCGACGATCTGATCGCGCGCTTCGCGCAGAAGAACGGCACCGATCCGGCGTCGCTGCCGCTGCTCGCTTATTATACCGATGGCGTGTTCAAGCGGTACGGCCAGATGTTCCAGGAGATCCGCGCGCTCAAACAGGCGCAGCCGGCTTGAGCGGCGGCTCATCCGAACGAAGGGGCTGATATGCGCGGCGGGAAGACCGTGCTGGCGATCGCGCCGTTGCTGCTGGCATCGGCGGCGCACGCAGCGCCTCCATGCGATGCGCGTGTTCGCGCCGTCGACGCGCAGTTCCGGGCGGCGATGATCCATGGCGATGCCAAGGCGCTCGATCGGATCGTCGCCGATGATGCGAAGATCATCCATGGCAATCATGGCGGCATTCAGGACAAAGCGGGCCTGATCGACCGCTTCCGATCCTACCATATCGACGCGTATGATCGCACGCCGCTCCTGTGCCGGGTCAGTGGCGATCTGGCGGTTCTGGTCGCCTCGACCCGCAAGGTGGCGGGGCAGGCGGTCACCGAGACGTCGACGACCGAGGTGCTCGTCCGCCGCGCCGGCCAGTGGCGGATCCTGGTGCTCCAGAATACGGATCGCACGCCAGGGTAAGGGGAGCTGGCGGGCCCACCACCCGTCACCCTGAATCGGTTCAGGGTCCACCGTGCGTGCCGCACTGTCCGTGCGGAGGCTTGGTGGATGCTGAACCGAGTTCAGCATGACGAAGAGGAGGAAAGGCGAGTGCATGGCCCCGGCCTTGCGCAACCCAAACGCATCGGTTAAACCCGATGTATGGACCAGCTCCACGCCCTTGCGGCACTCGCCGCGCTCGCGCATCCCACCCGCCTCGATGCGTTCCGCCTGCTCGTCCGGCACGAGCCCGACGGGCTGCCCACCGGCGCTCTGGTCGCGGCGAGCGGGCTGACGCAGAGCACCTTCTCGACGCATCTCGCGGTGCTCGCCAAAGCCGGGCTGGTGACCGCGCAGAAGAGCGGGCGCCAGCAGATCCAGCGCGCGGAGATCGATACGCTGCGCGCGCTGATGACGTTCCTGGCGAAGGATTGCTGCCAGGGGCGCCCCGAATTGTGCGAGCCGTTGTTGGCCGAACTCACCTGCCGTTCGTCCGAGACAGTGCTGGAGATCCTCCCCGATCCGCAGCGCGGCCCGTTCGTCAAGGAGCCCGCATGAGCCGCGTCCGCCACCTGCCCGATCCCGATCATCTGCCTGCGCTCGATCCCGCCTTCGTGATCGAGCGGCCGGCGATGGGGCTGGGCGACGATCGGCCGCCGCCGCGCATCCTGTTGCTCTACGGATCGCTGCGCCAGCGCTCCTTCTCGCGGCTGTGCGTCGAGGAGGCGGCGCGGTTGCTGCGACGGTTCGGCGCGGAGACGCGCATCTTCGATCCGTCCGATCTGCCGCTGCCCGATCAGGCCGCGGGCGACGACCATCCGGCGGTCCACGAACTGCGCGCGCTGTCGATCTGGTCGGAAGGGCAGGTCTGGTGCAGCCCCGAACGCCACGGCCAGATCACCGGCGTCATGAAGGCGCAGATCGATCATCTGCCGCTGGCGATCGGCGGGATGCGGCCCACCCAGGGGCGCACGCTCGCGGTGATGCAGGTGTCGGCGGGATCGCAATCGTTCAACAGCGTCAATACTTTGCGCCTGCTCGGCCGCTGGATGCGGATGTTCACCATCCCCAACCAATCGTCGGTGGCGATGGCCTACAAGGAGTTCGGCGAGGACGATCGCATGCGGCCATCGGCGTATTACGACCGCATCGTCGACGTGATGGAGGAACTGGTGCGCATGACCGTGCTGATGCGCCCGCACGCCGCGCAACTCGTCGATCGCTATTCGGAGCGGAAGGCGGCGGGGATCGCCGTTCCGGCGGCGGAGGACCATGCCGCCGTGGCGCTTGCGGGGCGGTAGCAGCGTTCATTCCGGTTCAGGCTGGGCGCGGGGGCGTCCAAGCGCAGCCCCGCCCGGCAGCTTCCGACAAGCGGGGCCGGGCGATCGATCAATGCGCACTGCCGGGCTCGATCGTGCGCCGCGGCCTGGGGGCACCCCAGATGACCAGCGCGGATCCCGCCATCAGGACGGCCGACAGCAGGAAGATATGGTTGCTCGCGAGCATCGCCGCCTGCCCGTCTACCACGGTGTCGATCATCGCGCGGGCCTGATCGAGCGGGCTGCCGTCCGCGCTCAACGCGGCGACGGTGGGCCCGGAATTGAGCGTGCCGACGAGCTCGGTGCGCGCGATCCGGGTTTGATCGTCGGTCATGCTGGTGATGAGCGACGTCGCGATCGCTCCCGACATCGTCCGCAGGAAGTTCATCAGCCCGGCGGCGCCCGCGGTTTCCGCGGGATCGACCGCCGCAAGCGCGATCGCGGTGACCGGGACGAAGAAGAAGGGAATACCGACGCCCTGGACGAGCTGGGGGAGCGCGAGCGTCCAGAAATCGGCGTCGGTGTTCCAGCGCGATCGCATCCAGCACGTCATCCCCATCCACACGATCCCGAAGCAGACCAGCGCGCGCGAATCGACCTTGGTCGTCAGCATCGCCACCACCGGCGAGAGGATGATCGCCGCTATCCCGAGCGGCGCCGACGCGTAACCGGCCCACGTCGCGGTATATCGGAAATTATTCTGGAGGATCTGCGGCACCAGCACCGTCACGCTGAAGAACACCGCAAAACTCACCGAGAGGGAGATTACCGACACGGTGAACCCCCGATGCCTGAACACGCGCAGATCGACGATCGGGTTGGGTTGGGTAAGCTCCCATGCCAGGAACGCGGCGAAACCGATGACGGCAACCAGCCCGAGCTTGACGATGAACCCATCGGCAAACCAATCGTGGTCGCGGCCGAGATCGAGCATCACCTGCAGCGCACCGATCCACACGACCAGCAAGGCAAGCCCGACCGTGTCGATCGGGAGCTTGCGCGTCGCGGTCTCGACGTTGCGCAGCAGTTTCCAGGTGGCCGTAAGGCACAGCGCCGCCACCGGCAGGTTGATGAAGAAGATCCAGTTCCACGACCAATTGTCGCTGATCAGTCCGCCGAGGACCGGCCCGAGCACCGGCCCCACGACCGTCGTCATCGCCCACAGGCCCGATGCCTGCGCCCGGCTTTTGGGCGGGAAGATGCGCAGCATCAGCGTCTGCGTCAGCGGCATGATCGGGCCGCCGCAGAAGCCCTGCCCGATCCGGCAGACGACGAGCATCGCAAGGCTGCCGGAAAGCCCGCAGAGCAGCGAAAAGATGGCGAAGCCGGCCGTGCTGAAGAAGAACACGCGAACCGATCCGAACCGGTTGGTCAGCCACCCGGTCAGCGGTACGCAGATCGCCTCGGCGACGGCGTATGACGTGATGACCCACGTGCCCTGCGAACCGGCGATCCCGAGCGATCCCGAGATATGCGGCACCGATACGTTGGCGATCGTGGTATCGAGCACCACCATGAAGTTCGCGACGGCAAGCGCAAACCCGGCAATCAGGAGCCGGCCGCCGCGCAGCATGCCTTCGGATGCGTCGTCGGCCATCGCTCAGTTCCCGTTCGCGACGTCGACATCGGCGTCCATCGACAGCCCGACGCGCAGCGGATGGCGTGCTAGTTCGCCGGGATCGAGCGCGATCCGTACCGGCAGGCGCTGCACCACCTTGATCCAGTTGCCGGTGGCATTCTGCGCCGGGATCAACGCGAACGATGCGCCGGTGCCGCCCGAGAAGCCGACCACGCGACCATGGAAGATCACATCGCCACCATATAGATCGGACGTCAGCGTCGCCGTCTGGCCGGGGCGTACCCGTGCCAGCTGGCCCTCCTTGAAATTCGCGTCGACGTAAAGGCGCGCGGTCGGCACGACCATCATCACGGTCGTACCGGGTGCGACCTGCTGCCCGACCTGGACGGCGCGACGCGTGACGATTCCGTCGATCGGCGCGCGGATCACGGTACGATCGAGATCGAGGCGGGCCTTGTCCAGCCGCGCCTGCGCCGCCAGCACGTCCGGGCTCGACGCCATCGTCCGCCCGACCAGCGCGGTGTTCGCGGCATAGTCGCTCGCCGCCGCGCTGCGGGTCGAGCTCGCCTGGACGAGGCCGGCGCGTGCCGCCGCCAGTGCCGCCTGCGCCGTCGCGAAGGTGCGGCGTGCCGCGGTCAGCTCATCGCCCGAGACGCCGCCGCCGGGCGCGAGCGACTCGCGCCGGGCGAGATCGACCCTGGCCTTGTCGGCATCGGCCTGCGCGGAAACCAGCTCGGACCGTGCCCGCGCGATGTCCGCGGCGCGGGCATCGACCTGCGCGTTCAGCGCCTGGCCCGTGGCGGTTCCCTGCCCGAACTGCCGTTGGGCGCGGATCAGCTCGGCCTGCGCCTGCGCAAGGGCGATCCGGGCATCGCGCGGATCGAGCCGAACGAGGATATCGCCGCGGCGCACGGTGCGCGTATCTTCGGCAAGAACCTCCGCCACCTGACCGGAGACCATCGGCGTGACCGATGCGGTATAAGCGCCGACATAGGCATTGTCGGTCGAAACCGATCTCTTTCCGACCAGTTCATACCATCCGCCATAGCCGATTGCGCCGAGCGCAACCGCCGCGGCGATGCCGCCGAACAGCAATTTGCGCCGGCTGCCCGGGATGGCGGGTGTGGCGTCGGCGGATGCGGGCTCGGCCGCCTCGTGCGGCGGAGAGGATGTCTCAACCATGGAAAATATCCTTGCCGTTGGGGAGCCTCGCGGCCGTATCGCCTGCGTGGAAGCCGCCGCCGAGCGCGCGGATCAGCGCGACATCGAGCGTGAAGGCGCGCGCCTGCAGATCGGCGAGCGTGCGTTCGTCCTGCAGCATGCGGCTCTGCGCGCTCAGGACGTCGAGATAGGTCGACAGGCCGCCGGCGTAGCGTCGTTCGGCGATGCCGTAGCCGTCGCGCGATGCCACGAGCGCACGGCGGCCCTGGTCGAGCCGGACGGCGAGCGCGTCGCGGCTGGCGACCGCGTCGGCCACCTCGCGAAAGGCGGTTGCGACCGTGCCGTCATAGGTCGCGACCGCTTCGTCGAAGCGGCCGCGCGCATTGGTATAGCTGCCCGCCAGTTCCCCGCCGTGGAAGATCGGCAGGCTCATGGCTGCGCCTGCATTGCCGTAGCCCGATCCGCTCTTCAGCAAGGTATCGAGGCCGAGCGACTGGACGCCGACCAGCGCCTTGATGCTGATATCGGGGTAGAAAGCGGCTCGTGCCGATTTGACCCGCTGCGAAGCGGCGTCTGCCCGCGCGCGCGCCGCCGCGACATCCGGACGCCGGCCTATCAGATCGGTCGTCACGTCGGCGGGGAGCATCTGGGCGGCGGGCGCGACGGCGGGCGGGACGATCGCGCAACCGGCGTCCGGCCCGAGCCCGAGCAAAGCGGCGATGCGATTGCGCGTCAGGGCGATCGTCTCGTCGGTCGCCGCGATATCGCCCGCGCTTTGCGGCACGGCCGCGTCCGCCTGGCGCTGCTCTGCGCGCGTATCGAGCCCGTCCTTCACCCGACGCGCGACCAGCGCCTGCGTGGCGATGCGGATATCGCGGGCGCGCACTTGAACCGCGCGTTCGGCGTATAGCCGCGCGAGATCGGCGTAGGCGTCGGCGATGCTCGTGGAGAGGACAAGGCGCGCCTGCGCCAGCTCCAGCGCGGCGGCGTCGGTCTCGCGTCGTGCGGCGCGCAAGGCGGCGCGGTTGCGCCCCCATAGATCGAGATCGAGGCTCACCGCGCCGTCAATGGTCGCGGTGTCCTGCCAGCCCTTGGGAACGAACGCGGCGGGAATGCCATTATTGTAGCTCTGCTTGGCGCCGCCGGCAGAAGCATCGGCATCGACGCGCGGCAGCAGGGCCGCACCGGCCTGGCGCCCATAACCCTGCGCCTGGCGCAACCGCGCCGCGGCAGCGGCCAGATCCGGAGCCCCCGCCAGTCCCAATTCTATGAGCCGGGTGAGTTCGGGGTCACGATAGGCGCGCCACCAGTCCGTGGCCGGCCACGCGTTCGACGTGCCGCCATCGAGCATATTCGCAGCGTAGGAACTCGCCGAGCGTGGCAGGGGGGGCGGCCCCAGATCGGGAGGACTGGCGCATCCCGCCAGCAGAAGCAGTGCGGTGACGCCGCCGTGGGAAAAGGAAAGTTTCGAATCGGCCATGATTATTACCGTACTAAATGGTACGGATTCGCGATACGGGGCGCCTCGGCACTTGTCAACAATTACCGAACTCGATAGTACGTTATTTATGACACCGCCGCCGCTACCAGCCGAGGGCAAGCGCGATGCGAACCGTCAGGCGCGCCGGCGTTCGATCGTCGAAGTCGCGCGCGCCGTCTTTCTGCGGGACGGCTTTGCCGGCACGACGATGTCGGCCGTCGCAGCGGCACTGGGCGGATCGAAAGAGACGCTATGGCGCCATTTCACCACCAAGGAGGATCTTTTCGCCGCGGTGGTCGAAGCCGAGACGGCGGGATACAGCACCGAAATGATCGGGCTGCTGGATGGCTCGCACGGCCTCGTCACAACCCTGGAAGCTTTCTGCCGCCGCTTCATCGAGATCGTCACCTCGCCCGATGTCATCGCGCTTCATCGACTGATCGTGGGCGAGACGGGCCGCTTTCCCGAGCTTGGCAGGATTTTCTTCGCGCGCGGGCCGGGCATGGTCGAGCAGCGCCTCATCCGGTTCATGGCGATACACATGGACAGCGGCACGCTGCGCGCCGGCGACCCCGCCGAGGCCGCGCAAATGCTCATCAGCTTGTGCCTGGGCGGGTCGCACCAGCGCCTGTTGTGGAGTGGCGATGCCGTGGTCGGAGATCAGGGCGTCGAGGCCGGCCGCGCCTTAGCGTTGTTCCTGAGAGCTTTCGCGGCCTGACGACCTGCTTTGCCCCACCCTGTCGCCGCTACGAGCTTGTTCGTTCCGTCTGACAAGCGCGCTCAGGAGCCTTATGTCGCACGAACAGCATGTGAAGCTTGTTCAAGCTGGCCAGGCCCAGCAGCACCCCGCCCGTCCAGGCGAGCAACCGGGAACTGTGCAGGCCCGAACCGAGCACCAGCACCAGCGGTCCCACTTGCAGGTGATAGATGTTGCCGAGATGATCGAGCCGTGAGCGAAGCGTCTGCATCCGCCCATGGTGGGTCATATACTCGGCGACCGCAACTGGCGCGCTGACCGTCAGCCTTATATTTTCACCCCGGAATCCGACCGGCGGCCCGATAGCGCATTGCCCTATCGCGCAGCCCTGCGCACCTTGTATCGCCACCCTCCGCGCGCCAGCAAAGGACCGTCTCATGGCAGGAACGATCGCCGACCTCATCACCGCAACCCTCGCCGATGCCGGTGTCGAGCGGATATGGGGGGTCACGGGCGACAGCCTCAACGCGATCAACGACAGCCTGCGCAGGCTCGGCACGATCGCGTGGATGCATGTCCGCCATGAGGAGGCCGGGGCGTTCGCGGCCGGCGCCGAAGCCGCCGCGACGGGCAGGCTGGCGGTGTGCGCGGGCAGTTGCGGGCCCGGCAATCTCCACCTCATCAACGGCCTGTTCGATTGCCAGCGCAATCGCGTGCCGGTGCTGGCGATCGCCAGCCACATCCCGTCCTCCGAAATCGGCCTGAGCTACTTCCAGGAAACGCACCCGACCGAACTGTTCCGCGAGTGCAGCCACTTCTGCGAGATGGTGACCAGCCCGGCGCAGATGCCCGAACTGCTCCACCGCGCGATGCGGACGGCAATCGGCAAGAGCGGCGTGGCGGTGCTCGTCATACCCGGCGACGTTTCGCTGCTGGAGGTGCCGAAGGGCACACCAACCCATTTCGCGATGCCGGCCCCCGCGCGCCTCGTCCCGGCCGCCGCAGAGGTCGCGAAGCTGGCCGAACTGCTCAACGCGTCGGGCACGATCACGATGCTGTGCGGCTCGGGCTGTGCCGGCGCGCATGACGCGGTCGTCGCGCTCGCCGATGCGCTCCAGGCGCCGATCGTCCATGCCTTCCGCGGCAAGGAGCATCTCGAATGGGACAATCCGTTCGATGTCGGGATGACCGGCTTTCTCGGTTTCGCGTCGGGCTATCATGCCCTGAAGGAATGCGACACGTTGCTGATGCTGGGGACCGACTTCCCCTATCGCAACTTCTATCCCGACGGCGCCAAGGTCGCGCAGGTGGACCGCGATCCCAACTCGCTCGGGCGGCGCATTCCGATCGATCTCGGCATTCTGGGCGACGTGGACGAGACGATCGCCGCGTTGCTGCCGCTGCTGGCGGGGGAGCGGTCGCGCAAGTTCCTCGATGCCGCGCGCAAGCATTATGCCAGGACCCGGGCCGATCTCGATCATCTCGCGACTCCCCGGCCGGCCGGAATCCCGCTGCACCCGCAGTTCGTGGCGCGCATGCTCAACGACGTGGCTGCGGACGATGCCATCTTCACCGCCGACGTCGGCACGCCTTCGATCTGGACGGCGCGCTACATCATCACCAACGGCAGGCGCCGGATCATCGGCTCGTTCAACCATGGCTCGATGGCCAACGCGATGCCGCAGGCGCTCGGCGCGCAGGCAGCCTACCCCGGCCGGCAGGTCGTTTCGTTGTCGGGCGATGGCGGCTTCACGATGCTGATGGGGGACATGCTGTCGGCGGTGCAGCTCGATCTTCCGATCAAGATCGTCGTGCTCAACAACGGCACGCTCGGCTATGTCGCGATGGAGATGAAGGCGGGCGGCTATGTCGACACCAATGTCGATCTGAAGAACCCGAACTTCGCCGATCTGGCGGCGGTAGCCGGCTTCAAGGGCATCCGCGTCGAAAGTTCGGACGCTCTCGAGGGCGCCTTGCGGGAGGCCTTCGCCCATCCCGGGCCGGCTTTGGTCGATGTGGTGACGGCAACCCAGGAGCTTTCCATGCCGCCCGCCATCGGCCTGGAGCAGGCCAAGGGATTCAGCCTTTATATGCTGAAGGCGATCATCTCGGGACGCGGTGACGAAGTGCTCGAGCTCGGAAAGACGAATATCCTGCGTTAGGGCAAGGCACGCCGAAAGGCGGCAGCATCACGAGCGTGTCGCTGGCGGTCCCCTACGTGCGAACCAGCCGGCGGCTGCGGGCTGAAACAGGCACGCAATGGCGGCCAGCTTGAGCAATTCGGCAAGAGCTGCGACCAGGAACGTCGTCTGACCGAAGGCGCCAGGGTTGCGCAGGGCGGTCGCGATAAACCCGAGCGTGCCGAGCAGGACGAGGATCGTGACGATCCAGCGCGCGACGACGCTCGCCCTGCGCGTGACGAAATACCACAGGACCAGGCCCAGCGCAGGCGATGCGATGCAGAGCAGGAAGACGACGATCGGGTTGGGCGTCAGGCCACGCGCCGCCAGCCCGGCGGCAAAGCCATGCCAGGCGGCGAGATTGTTGAGCAGGTCGATTGCCAGTGCGAGCAGCATGAGGCGTTCGAACCACAGGATTGGCGCGGGTCGCATCTCCCCTCCGATCGATCGGCTGCATCCGATCCGCTTCCGTGTGGCCATGATACGGTAGGGCGATCCGTTCGGGCAAGTGGCCGCCGGGCGATGGGGCAGCTTATCAGTTCGGCGTCTTGCCCGCCTTCCCCTCCGCGATTGTCGGCCGCGCCGGCGGCGTCGCGCTCTGCGCCGACGCGACCGCGCGATTGATGAAATCCGCCGTATCGCGCTTCAGCGAATGCAGCGCATCCGGGTTGAGATAGACCATGTGGCCTGAGGGGTAATAACGGAACTCGATATTCTTCTGAAGGTCCGCGCCCAGCAGCATGTGGCTGAGGTCATATTCGGTCGAGAAGAAGGGCGTGGCCATGTCATAATAGCCGTTGGCCGACATCAGCCTGAGATAGGGATTGATCCGCATCGCCGCCGACAGATCGACCGCGACGTCGGGTGCGGCCTGCGGCTGGCGCGCGCCAGGGGCGTGGTGGGTGAAATCCCACTTATAGCCGGGCACTTCGCTGGCGCTCTGGCGATAGGGCATGTCGGTCTTGTAGCCGAGATCGCGCACCAGATAATCGGAGAGGGTGGCGATGAACGCGCCCGAGATCGCGGTGTCCGACGCATCGAATTCGGGGCCTTCGCCCGCGGCATCGGCATCGATGCCGGTGTAGCGCGCATCGTAGCGGCCGACCGTCAACCGGCGATCGCGCAGCAATTCCTTGCGGAAGCGGTTGAGCGGGACGCGCAGGTCGGACGACTTGATGTAGGCCGCCGAGAGTCCGGTGAAATAGCTCAATTTCTGCGCGATCGCGTCTTCCTCGGCGGGCGTGATCATCGACCCCTTGGCGAGCGCCGAGGCATAAGGCCCGACCGCGAAGTCGCGCGCCTGCTGGATAAAGCTAGCCAGATCGGCGGGGCGGTTGGGCACGCGGTTATGATACCAGGCGACCGCGGCATAGCTCGGCAGGTAACCGATATAGGTCTGGTCGTAGCCCGGCTGGCGGATGCCGTAGTTGAGGATCGACGAGAGGATCACGACGCCGTTGAGCGCGACCCCGCGATCCTCGAGCTGGTAGGCGAGCGCGCCGCTGCGGGTGGTGCCGTAGCTTTCGCCGAACAGGAATTTGGGGCTGTTCCACCGCGCGTTGATCGTGAGGTAGCGCGTGATCGCCTTGGCGAACGTATCCGCATCCTGATCGACCCCCCAGAAATCGCTGTTCTTGGCGTCGCCCAGCGGGCGCGAATAGCCGGTGCCCATCGCATCGATGAAGACGAGGTCGCTGGTGTCGAGCAACGTGTCCGGATTGGGCCCGAACTCATAGGGCGCGGGCTTGATATATTCGGGGTTGGCGGTCTGAATCCGCATCGGGCCGAGCGAACCCATGTGCAGCCACAACGAGGCCGATCCGGGGCCGCCATTGTAGAAGAAAGTGACCGGGCGACGCTTCACGTCGCGCACGCCGTCGGCGGTGTAGGCGACGTAGAAGACGCTGCCGGTCGGCTTGCCGTTGGTGTCGCGGATCGTGACCGTGCCGGCGGTGGCGTGATAGGCAAGCGGGCGGCCGTTCACGACGATGCTGTGTGCGGTGACCTTGGCCTGCTCCTCAATCGGCGCGCGCGCGGTAGCCGCTTCGATGGCGGCGGCGTCAGGCGCCTTCTTCCTGTCGGCGGGCTCGTCGGCGGCGACGGCGGCGGTGGCGAGGAGGAGGGTAAGCGGGACGAGGGCCAGGCGCATGGGCAACTCCGTGGGGAGACGGGGAGGGACTTATGTTTCCGTCATTCCCGCGAAGGCGGGAATCCATATTCTCAAGGGTTGGAGGTTATGGATTCCCGCCTTCGCGGGAATGACGGGAAAGGAGTAAGGGCTGGATCCTGACGTGGGTTATGGTGCTGGTCTAAGCGCCATCCCGGCTGGCGCCAAGATGTGGCAGCGCGGCGGGCAATCCGCTGATGTCGCCGGCCTGTTCCAGCATAGTGATTTCGTCGGCAAGACGAGCGATCCGATCGGTGCCCATCAACGGCCGCAACAGCGCGTCGAATTTGCGCCGCAACGCCGGCACGGCCTGATCCATCGTCGGGCGGATTTCCATGTCGTGGCGCTGCGTCAGCACCCGTCCGTCGATCGTCTCGATCGTCACTTCGGTCACCTCGTCGGGCCAATCCGCTGGCCCCAGTGTGACGTTGGTGAGCGCACGGATGCGATCCAGTTCGGGATCGGCCACCACCGTATCGATGAACGTCGCCGGATCGGCGGTGTCGCGGCCGGCCAGCGCGAGGGCGGCGGCGAAGCGGAGGCTGAACTTGGCCTCGGCGCCGTTCACGGGCGCGGGGATGTTGCACATCCGGTCGGCGGCGCGGTTGACCGTCAGGCGGATCGCGGCGACCGCGTCTGCGCGCAGGCCGGCGCGGCGCAGGGCTGCGATCGCCTCGATCGTGCCCTGCACGCCGAAGCAGGCGGCGTGGAATTTGAAGCTGTTATGGTCGAGCTGGTAGCCGTCCCACACGATCGCGCGATCGGGGAGATGTGACTGGGTCTCGGCGAAGCCCTGGCGCGCTTCGAGCATGTCGGCGCGCCCGGTCAGGCCGGCTTCGGCCCAGAGCGCGGCGAGCAGGCCCGTCTCGGCGGCGCGGCCCGCGTGGAGCGGTTTGGCCATCGTGCCGAACTGCGCCTTGAGCCCTGCCGCTTGGGTGGCGGCGAGGCCGAGCGCGCGGGCGGTCGCGCGCTCGTCGAGCCCGATCAGGTATGCCGCCCCCATCGCGGCGCCGATCGCGCCGACCGTGCCGGTCATGTGGAAGCCGCGCTCATAGGGCGCGGCGCCGAGCCACGCGCCGATCATCCCGGCCGCCTCATAAGCCGCGACGAAGGCGGCGATGAGCTGGCGCCCGCTCGCGCGCCGCGCTTCGGCGAGCGCGAGGAGGGGCGGGAGGAGAACGGTGGTCGGGTGGACGTGCATCGCCAATGCGACATCGTCATAGTCGAGCGCGTGGCCGGCGGCGCCGTTGATCAGCGCCGCCTGGCGCAGGCTGAAATGGCGGCCATGGCCGAGCGCGGTCGCGGTGGGGTGGGCGCCTTCGGCCAGCGCGGCGGCGTGGAGGATGCGGGCGACCGGCTCGCGGCTGCCGGCGAGCGCCAGGGCGATGAAATCGGCGATGCAGAGTTTGGCGACGGCCAGGGTTTCGGCAGGGATGTCGCGCGCCGCGGCACGGCTCAGGCGCACGACTGCCGCGGTCGCCCCTTCTCCGTCATGCTGAACTCGTTTCAGCATCCACCAGGCATCCTCGTGGACGGTGCGGCCCGCACGGTGGACCCTGAAACGAGTTCAGGGTGACGATGTGGGTGGGTCAAAGTCGGGAATCCTCCCACACGATCCCCTCGGCCGCCGCATCGAACTCTTCGGGCCAGTCGATCACCCACGCCGCTTTCTGCGCATCGCTCGCCCAGCTTCCTGCGATCCCCGCGAACATCATCCGCCGCAGCGCGGCCACGTCGAACCCGAGATGGCTGTACATCAGCTCCCAGGCCCCCGCCGGGCTGACATGGTGCAAGGTCGGATCGTCGGTGTTGGGATGAAGCGCGAGGCCGAGCTCGGCCATGCGCCGGATCGGATGATCGGCCGCCCAGCGATCGGGCGCGAGCGTGCGCAGATAATAAGAGTTGGTCGGCACGATCGTGAACAGCAGCCCGCGCTCGGCGTAGCGTGCCGCCAGTTCGGGATTGTCGACGATGGTGTAGCCATGGTCGATCCGGTCGACGCCGAGCGTCTCGATCGCGGTAGCGACATTGGTCCACGGCATCCCGAACTCGCCGGCGTGCGCGGTCGTGCGCAGGCCGCCGTCGCGCGCCATGCGATACGCCTCGGCGAACAGTTCGGGCGGCCGATCGACCTCGCGATAGTCGATGCCGATGCCCGCCACTTTGGCATGGCGGTGGGTCAGCATCGCCGCGACGAAGGTCGTTGCTTCCTCGGGCGCCGCCTCGCGATCGATCGCCGGGATCAGCAAGGCCGAGATGCCATGATCGCGTTCGGCCGCGGCGATGCCCTCGACGATCGCGGCCTGTACCTCGCCATAGGGCAGGCCGATGTCACGCAAGGTCGCGGTCGGGTTCCAGAAGAATTCGGCGTGGCGGACATTTTCGCGCGCCGCATCTTCGAGATATTCGTAGGCGATGCGGCGGAAATCGTCGGGGTCCAGCAGCAGATGCTGCTCGAGCGCGCGCAACGTATGGAGCACGCCGACCGGCTTGGTGCCGCGCCGGTAGAAGCCGTCGATATCCTCGCGCGAATAAGGCGCGTCATGCTTCGCGGCGAGTGCGGCGAAAGTCTCGTGCCGCACCGCGCCGAGCAGGTGGCAATGCAGTTCCACCTTGGGGATCGCGTGGAAGAAAGCGCGTTGCGCGGGCGTCACGAGGCGCCCGGTCCGGGCAGGCGGCAGCGCCTGGAGCGTATCGGCAATCGAGATCGGCATAAGGCCTCAGTGGTGGCCCGTGGCCGCGGTGACGAAATAATAGCCGAGCGGAATGGCGAGGATCACCAGCCCGATCGGCAACTCGCGCCAGCGCCCCGCGAGGATCTGCACCAGCACATGGACGAAGATGCCCGCGGCGATGCCGGTGCCGAAGCTGTTGGCGATCAGGGTGACGAGCAGCATCACCATCGCCGGAAGCAGATCCTCGGTCCGTTCGCCCGCGGCGTTGCGGATCGTGCCGAGCATCGCGATGCCGATCAGGATCAGAGCCGGCGCGGTCGCCTGCTTCGGGATCGCCATCGCCAGCGGGGTGAGCAACAGGGTCAGCAGGAACAGGATCGCGGCGGCGACCGCGGTCAGCCCGGTGCGCCCGCCCGCCTCGACGCCGGCGGCGGATTCGACGAGCGCGGTGCCGGCGGGGACGCCGATCAGCGGCCCCAACGTGGCGGCGATCGAATCCACCAGGAAGGGGCGCTCGATCCCGGGGAGGTCGCCGTGGCTGTCGGTCAGCCCGGCCTTGGCGCCAACCGCGAGCGTGGTGCCGAGTGTCGAGAAGAATTCGCCCGCGAAGAAGGCGAACAGATAGGGCAGGGAGGCGAGCGCGATTGCAGCAGGGAGATCGGCCCGCAGCGCGATCGGGCCGAGCCCGTGCGGCAAGTCGACCGGCGCGCCGCCGAGCTTGGTCAGGCCGAGCGGGATGCCGACCAGTGCCGCCGCGACGATCCCCGCCAGCACCGCGCCGGGGATGCGCCGCGCCTGCAAAGCGACGGCGACGGCGAGGCCGACCAAGGCTGCGATGGGGCCGGACGCCGCGAAATTGCCGAGCGCGAAGGCGTTGGACTTCGCATTGAGCGCGACCATCCCGGCATCGCGGCAGCCGAGCAGAGCGATATAAAGGCCGAGCGAGGCGCCGAGCCCGAGCTTGATCTGCACCGGCACCAGCCGCATCACCAGCCCGCGCGCGCCGGTGAGGGTGAGCGCGAGGAACAGGATGCCCGAGAGCATCGCGATGCCGAGCCCGGCCTGCCACGGCACATGCTCGACCTGCGCCAGCGTGACACCGAGGATCGCCGATCCGCCCAGCCCCGGGCCGACGATGAAGGGCAGGTTGGTGTAGAGCCCCATCGCCAGGCTGCCCAGGGTCAGCATCGCGATCGTCGCGGTGGTGGCGGCGGCGCGATCCATCCCGCCGCTCGACAGCAGGCCCGGGATCACCACGATCAGATAGGCCGCCGCCATGAAGCTGGTCAGCCCGGCGAGGCATTCGCGCGCGGTGGTCGTGCCGCGCGCGTCGAGGTGGAACCAGCGGTCGAGCGCGGCGATCATTGCGCCGCCTGGGCCGCGAAGCCTGCGACGAAGCGATCGATGTCGACCGCCTCGACGATATGGACGGTCTGCTCGCCCAGATGCGGCGCCATCTCGTCCTTCCAGATCTGCGCAGTGCCGTAGGCCGGGCCGAACGCCAGATCGACGTCCATCTTCGCGGTCAGCTCCCTGGTGATGAGCGATCGATCGATCGCGACCGCCGTCGTCAGCTCGTCCCAGAGCGGCTGGCCGACCTTGCCGTACGCGCCGACATAGCGCGCGACCGGCGTGCCCGACGCGGCGATCTTGGTTCGCAGCGCATCGGTCATCTTGGTCGATCCGGTGACGTTGCTCAGCACGGTGATGCGCTGCCACAGCGCGGTTAGCACGATATGTGCCGCCTCGGGATCGAACAGGAAGTTGAAGTCGGTCGCGTAATCGGCGTTGCCGACGACGCGCGCGCGCTGGAGATCGATCCCGCCGCCCTCGATCACGATCTCCTTCGCCAGCTTCGGCAGATCGGGCGCGAGCCGAAGTGCCAGCGCGATATTGGTGAGCGGGCCGGCGGTGACGACCATGATCTCGCCCGGATGCGCGCGCACCAGCCGGATCAGCATATGCGCCGCATCCTCGGCCGAGGCATGGGTGGTGGGCTTGCCTTCCGGCATCGGCGGCACGAGGCCGGGTTCGTCGGGATGATAGTCGCGCCCGGGCCGCGGCGCATTCCACGCGCCCTTCCACGGGACGACGCCGAAGCGGGCTTCCCAGGTCTTCATCTCCGCCTGCGTGCGGAGCAGCGGCATTTCGGCGCCGCGCGCGACGGGAATGTCGCTGCGCCCGGCGATCTCGAGGAAGCGGAGCGTGTGCTGCGTCTCCTCCTCGAGCCAGGCGTCGCCGGTGACGACGCCGACGCCCAGAACCTTCACCCGGGGATCGCGGATTAGCGGGATCAGCGCCTGGATGTTGCTCTGGCCGGGCCCGAGAAAGTCGTTGTCGAAATAGACGCTGACGGGGGCCGGGGCGGCGTGGGTAACGGCTGCGGTGCAGACCAGTGCCGCCGCTATCAGGTGCTTGAGCTTCATCCGCCGTGTCCCCCTCACATCGTCACCCCAGCGCAGGCTGGGGTCTCAGGCGAGACGAGGGCGCTCACATCCTCCCGAGATCCCAGCCTGCGCTGGGATGACGGAGTGGAGTGAGCGCGTCTCATCCCGGCCGCCTCACTCAGAACTTGGCCGTCACACCCACGAACATATAGCGGCCGAGCGCATCGTACATGCCTCCGAAGAAATCGCCGTTCGACACCTGGCCGCCGACCGACGCGGTGAGCGGCGGATCCTTGTCGAACGCATTGTTCACGCCCGCGCGCAGGGTGAACTTCTCGGCGATCGTCTTGGCGATGGCGAAGTCGAAATAGCTGACGGCCGGCAGGCGGCGGTCATAGGCGAAGTAGGTGCCGGTCAGATATTGCGCGCTCGACGACTTATCGTTGTGGGTCGCGCCGATGTAGCGCCACGTGCCCGACAGCATCAGCCCGCCCGGCGAGGTCCAGTTCGCCATCAGGCGGTGGCGCCAATGCGGGATCGGAATGCCGCAGGTCACGCCGAAATAGCCATCGCAGCGGTACGCCGGCGTGCCGGGCAGCACCTGCACCTCGTACTTGTTGGTCTTGGTGCCGGCGAAGTTGAGCCCCACCCGGCCAAGCGAACGCCCGCCGAACAGATCGTCGAGCCGCTGGTTGGCGGTCAGCGTGAAGTCGATGCCGGAGGTCTTGAGGTAACCGGCATTGATGCTGGTCGTGACGACGTTGCCGCCGGTGACGAGCGATCCGGTCGTCGGGTTGCGCAGGATCAGGTTACAGAATTGCCCGGTGGCGATGCACTGGGTCAGTTCGACCGTGGCGGGCACGGTCGAGATCAGTTTCTTGACCTTGATGTCGAAATAATCGGCGCCGAAGGTCACGCCGCGCAGGAAGGGCGGGGTGACCTGCCCGCCGAACGAGATGGTGTTCGATGTTTCGGGCTTGAGGTTCGGGTTGCCGCCGATCAGCGCGCCCGACTTCTGGCCGGCCGCCGGGGCGATGTTGCCATATTGCGCGGCGGTGACGCCCGATGCGGCGCATTGCGCGGCGGTCGCGGTCGGCTTCGTGCCCTCGCACGGATCGGTCAGGTTGGCGGTCGTGCCCTGCTGCGGGCCGAACAGCTCGACCAGATTGGGCGCGCGCACCGCACGCTGGTAGCTCGCGCGCAGCCGGATCGCCGGGACCGGCGCCCATTCGGCGCCGCCCTTCCACGCGACCGTGTCGCCCGCGGTCGAATAATGCGAGTAGCGCACGCCGGCATTGAGGCTCAGCAGCCGCATGAACGGCTTGTCCTCGGCGATCGGCGCGGTCAGCTCGCCGAACACCTCCTTGACGTTATACGAACCCGAGATCGGGAATTCGCCGCCCGAATTGCCCGCAACGTCCTTCGACGAATAATGCGAGTCCGGCACGAGGGCCAAACCTTCGTCGCGATATTCGGCACCGATCGCGACGCCGACCTTGTGATCGGCGAACGGGCTCTGCACCGGCACGCTGCCGGTGAGCGAGGCCGAGACCACCTTCTCCTCGGTATGCCCGGTCCGGTAGAAGGGGATCGAGACGTAGCCCAATGCCTGCTGGGTGATCCCGCCGATCGCGAAGATGTTGATCGGCACGCAGCCGGCATTGCCCGATTTGCAGACGATCTGGCCGCCCGAGTTCACCGCCTGCAGCGCATCGGCGAAGCGCGCGAGGCTGATGTCGCCCGTCAGCCGCGATTTGTAATCGGTGCGGCCATATTGGCCGTAGACGTCATACTGCCAGTCGCTGCCGATATCGCCCTTCATCCCGAGCACGCCGCGATACGCGGTGTGGGTGGTGTAATCGTGGCGTGAGCCGCCCTGCGCGTTGCGCTGCGACACCGCGACCTGCGTGTTCTGCGCCGAGGTCAGCCCGACCGAGGTGCAGAAGAGGTTGACCTCCTGTGCCGAGAGATAGGGGTTGGCGCAATTGATCGTCTCGGCCACCGTGAACACCGCAGTCGGCGAGATGCGGATATCGGCCTTGTCCTGCATGAACATGAATTCGCCGTAGAGCTTGGCCGATTTCGAGAAATCGTAATGCGCGAAAACGTCGGCGTTCCAGCGGCTGTCGGGCGACTGCAGATCATAGGTGTTGCCGTTGTTGAAGCCGTCGCTGCTCTTGTAGGTGCGCAAAGTATTGCCGGTCGTAGCATCGATCGCATAGCTGCCGCGCGACACGCCGGTGGCGGGGTTGAGTGGCTGGAACTGCGCCGGGTTGGTCGCGCTGGAGAGCGAGCAGGTATAGCCCGCCGCGCTCGTGCCGAGGTTGCAGGTGGTGAAATCGCGCTCCGACGTGCCGACCCCGTCGATATGGCGATAGCCGACGAAGGCGGTGATGTTGCCGCGCCCGTCACCGAAATTCTTGCCCGCGGTCAGCGAGATGTTCTGCTGCCCGCCGTCATAATCGGTGCCCTGCGCGTAACGCTGGCCAGCCGCCGCCGCGACCGATCGGATCGCATTGCCGTTGGTGTGCGAATAGAGCCCGCCGGTCGTGTCGAGCTGGAGCCCCTCGAAATTCTTCTTGAGGACGAAATTGACGACGCCCGCGAGCGCATCCGATCCATAGACCGCCGATGCGCCGCCGGTGACGACGTCGATCCGCTCGACCAGGGCCGCCGGCACATTGTTGATGTCGGGCGCCTGGGCAGCGACGCGATCGGGATCGCCCTGCATCAGCCGGCGCCCGTCGATCAGCACCAGCGTGCGCTGGTTGCCGAGATTACGCAGGTTGATCGTCGCGGTGCCCGATGCGCCGACCGTGCCGCCGCGATTGTTGCCGCCCTGATCGGCATAGGCCTGCGGCAAAGTGTTGATCAGATCCTCGATCCGGGTCGCGCCGCGCGCGGAGAGATCGGCGCCCGAGACGGTGGTGATCGGGCTGACGCTGGTGTTGTTGGGGGTGGCGATGCGCGAACCCGTCACGACGATCGTGTCGGGGAGGGCATCGCCCCCGGCCGAAGGGGGCTATCGGCCGGGGGTGCGGTCTCGGCCAGCGCGGGCGCGCATGCCATATGGGCAGCAGCGGCGGCGAGGACGGACGCGGTGAGTCGCAGGATGGCGCGCGCGGGAAACTTGGCAGACATGTGACCCCCTTTGGTCGACGTGAAGCCCTTCGGGCCAGCACGCTCTCCTGGTAAGGCGGGGCGGGGATTGCTTCCCCAGTCTCCCGGTCGTCTGTTCCTGCCTGTTGGGCGGCGGCTCTGTGATGGCCGTCCGTCCCGCTGCCCCGATCTTTGCGATCGTGTCACAATCGCAAGCTATGCCGGGTGGCGCGACAACGGAAAGTTTTTGTTTTTATCGTTTGATAGGTTCTGGTTATAACTGCGGGGCATGGCGGCGGAGTATGACAGGGCACCGGCCTCGGTCCAGGCGATCTCGCTGCGCCAGCTGCGCTTCTTCGTCGCGCTCGCCCGGATCGGCCATTTCGGCCGCGCCGCCGACAGCGTCGCCATCTCGCAGCCCGCGCTGAGTGCGGCGATCCGCCATATCGAGTCGCAGCTCGGCCTCAGATTGTTCGACCGCACCACGCATAGAGTGGCGCTCACCGCCGCGGGCGAGACCTTGTTGCCGCACGCCTTGCGCCTGCTCACCACCGCCGAAAACGCTTTCGCCGACATGCGCGAGGTCGCGAGCCTCGCCGCCTCGACCGTCCGCATCGGCGCGGTGCCCTCGGCGGTGGCGGCGGTGGCGCAGGTGCTGCCCGGCTGCGAGCAGGCGGTGCCGGGCGTGATCGCGCATCTCGGCGACGGCAAGAGCGACGATCTGATCCGCGGCCTGCGCACCGGCGCCTACGACCTGCTCGTCACCATCGCCACCAACGCCGATCCCGAATTCGAGACGATCGCGATCGCCGAGGACGAGATGCTGCTGCTGGTCCGCGCCGATCACCCGCTGGCCGGCGAACCGCGCCTGCCCTGGCGCGCGCTGGCGGGCGAGGAGGTGGTCCACTTCGCCGGCGGCAGCATCGGCGAACTGAGCGCGGCGGCGCTCCAGCAGAACGGCGTGGCGCCGTCGCTGCGCTATTCGGTGGACCAGGTGGATTCGCTCTACGGGCTGGTGCTGGGCGGGCTGGCGGTTGGGGTGATGCCGCGGCTCTATACGCGCCCGCTCGATACGACCCGGCTGCGGCTGGTGCCGCTGATCCGGCCGACGGTGCGGCGGCGGTTGAAACTGCTGTTCCGGCCGGAGCTCAGGCAGGAGCATGCACGGGCGCATGCGCTGGCGATGCGGTTGTCGGAGGCGCTGCGGCTTGTGTTGGCGGGATGAGGACAGCCATCGAGCGCTGCCTTCTGCGCGGAAAGCGTGAAAACCTAAGCAGCCGCCGTAGCCGGATCCTCGTCGAGCGTCGCGACGCCCATCAGCGGATGCATGACGAAGGTCCAGCCGTCGCCCCCGATGATCATGAGGCGCAGCGACTGGCGGTCGGCGGTGCCGAGCAAGGATGCCGCGCCCGATGAGGTCGGCAGCTTGACCATAGTGCCGTCCTGGCGAATGCCGCTGGCCCAGCCGCTTCGCCCGTTGCGGATCTCGACGGCGAGACGCTCGAGCGCGGTTTCAAGCGCGGTGCGCGCGCGCTGACCGGACACCCACGCGTGGGCAAAGGACTCTGGCTCCGGCGCTGCCACGGGATTTGAGCTGTGGACCTGCGGCGACGCCTTCGCCGGGCGACGATGGGGCTTTTCCTTCGGCTGCCCAAGCGGACGTACCCCCTCCATACCCATCATGCGCTCAAAGTCGTTCATTGCCAGCCCTCGGTATGCCTGTGCGCGGAGCGCGTGGATCCGACCGTTGGTTCCCGGCCGGGGCCGGTATCGGATTCCGCGCCGAACGGATTGAGATCGACCCGTTCATCATCGTCTCTTTCCGGCTTTTCCGGGGCGGGAGCGGCGAACCGTCGCGGCGCGGTTACTCGCCGCATCCTCCCGGGCGAGCTTGCGCCAACGCTCGACCCGCGCGGGATCGAGATTCCCGTCCGTCATCGCGGCCTGGATGGCGCATCCGGGCTCGTCGAGATGGCTGCAGTTCGAGAACCGGCAGTCCAGCGTCACGGCCGTGACGTCGTCGAAGACCTCGGTCACGCCGGTGGCCACGTCGGACATCTGGAGCTCGCGCATGCCCGGCGTATCGACCAGCCAGCCGCCCCCGTCCGCGCCACCAGCGAGGCGATGCATCTCCCGGACGGTGGTCGTATGCCGGCCCTTGCCGTCGTCCTCGCGCACGGCCTGTGTCGCGATCTTGTCCGATCCCGTCAGCCTGTTGACGAGCGTCGATTTGCCGACGCCGGACGATCCCACCAGCGCGACGGTTTCGCCCGGGCCGCAATGTCGTGCGAGGCGGGCGGCGCTCGTCGGATCGCGCCCGTCCACCATTTCCACCAGCAAACCCGACTGAAGCGCGCGCGCTGCGTCGACCAGGCGCCCGGGCGTCGGCGACAGGTCGGCCTTCGTGAGGACGACGACCGGACGCACCCCCACCTCGCGCGCGAGCACGAGATAGCGTTCGATACGCGCGACATTGAAGTCCTCGTTACAGGACGTGACGATGAACAGCGTGTCGACATTCGCGGCGATGAGCTGGGTCCGGCGGTCATCGCCCGGGGCGGGCCGCTTGAACAGGCTCGTCCGGTCGAGAATGCGCATCAAACTGCGGGTGGTCCGGTCGATCAGCAACCAGTCTCCGACGGTAGGCCGGTCTTCCGCGCCGCCTTGCGTGGGCAAGCTGGAGGAGATCGAGTCCTCGAATCCTTCGCCCGAAACGGTCACCCTTCCGCGATGCACCGACAGGACGCGGACGGGCTGGCATATGAGGCGCTCCCCGGCCGAGACCTGCTCGCTGAAGAACGACTTCCAGCCGAGCTGTGTGAGAGTAAGGCCGGACGTTCCCATCGTCGCCTCAATCTACCGGCGGACCGCCTGGTTCAACCGCGTCCGGCGCTTCCTGCCCGGTAACCCTTTTGTCCGCCTTGGCTTGCGCCTTCTTCGCGGACTCCGCTGCCTTGGTCCGTTCGCGCTCGCGGCGCTCGAAGTCGTAATTCGGTTTGCGTGGTATGTCGGTTGCTCCGGAAGGGGCCGGCTTGAGCAAAACGCCCGACCCTGGAAACCCTTGGCTCGCAGCTACACCGATCCGCCGTTCGCGACTAGGCGGGCGGCAAAGGCCGAGCGGGTTCGGTCGAGCCCGTATTTCGACCATCGCTGACGGCGACACATCTTTGCGCCGGTCGCGCTTCTTCGGTCCGCTCGCGCGGATCGGCCTGCCTTCCGCGGTGGCGCAGGTGCTGGGCGGGCTGGCGGCGAGGGTGATGCCGCGTCTGTATACCCGCCCGCTGGATACGACCCGGTTTCGGCTGGTGCCGCTGATCCGGCCGGAGCTCAAGCAGGCGCACGCGCTGGCGATGCGGTTGTCGGAGGCGTTGCGGCTTGTGTTGGCGGGGTGAGGGAAGGGAGCGGCAATACGCGAATGCAAACGGTTGGAAATTCAGCTGGTGTGCCCGCTATCGATCGCTTCGTCGCTTCCGCCGGTCCCCGCCGCGGCTCTCCTGCAGGAGCAGCGCCACCGCCCCGCAGATGACGGCCAGACCGATGCAGAGGTAGAATGGCGTAGCGAGGCCGAACGAGTCCGCAAGCCGGCCCGCAACCGACGGCGCGATGACCCCGCCGAACAGTTCGCCCGCAGCGGTCGTAAGCCCGATCGCACTGGCAATGAGGCCCGCCGGCGCGCTTTCCGCCGGGATGACGCCGATCGACAACGGCGAGATGCCCACCACCATCCATCCGAGCATGACAGCCATTCCGAGCAAGACGGGATCGTTCGGCAGCATCAGGATGGCGGCCGGCGCGAAGATGCCGAGGAAACCACAGGCGATCAGAACCGGCCGGCGCCCGACCAAATCCGAGAGCGCCGGGACACCCATGCCGCCGACGAGCCCGGCAACCCCGCCCGCGCCCACGATCCAGCCCATCGTGGCGGGCGCGATGCCGCGGACCTGGGTGAGGTAGACCGGCAAAAACACGTTCTGGATCATGGCCCAGGCCGCGAAAACGCCGGAAATGAGGATCGACAGGCGCACGTTGCGCACCTTCCACAGCCGCACGAACGATCCCACCGCCGACGATTGGGTATGGTCCTCCGGTCTTGACACACCCGCCGCCGGATCGGGACGCACGAACAGCCACAGCGCCAGAACGACGATGAGCCCCGGGATCACCGACAGCGAGAAGGCCGCGCGCCATCCATAAGCGTCGGCCACCATCGTCGCGATCACCGGGCCCGCAGTGCCGCCGATCAGGAAGGCGCCCGCCATCTGGAGAATACCCATGTTGAGGCCGCGTCGCGCCGGATCGGACACGTCCGACATCAGCGACTGGGACAAGGGGACCACCGGCCCTTCGGCAAAGCCCAGGACCATGCGCGCCAGCAAGAGCCCGCCGAAACCGCTGATCAGCCCCGGCAGGCCCGCGACCAGCGAAAAGCAAAGCGTGGCGACCAGCAGGATCGTCTTCCGGCTGCCGGTGGAATCGGCAAGACGCCCGAACAAGGTTGCGCCGATCGCCACCGTGCCGGACAGCGCACCCGCGAGCATCCCGAGCTGGGTGTTGGTGAGCCCCAGATCGGCCACGAGATAGGGCGACAGGAAATTTGCG
This sequence comes from Sphingomonas sp. MMS24-J13, assembly GCF_044905095.1. NCBI lineage: Bacteria > Pseudomonadati > Pseudomonadota > Alphaproteobacteria > Sphingomonadales > Sphingomonadaceae > Sphingomonas > Sphingomonas sp. MMS24-J13. Next base: position 3,041,895 of record NZ_CP173258.1, on the reverse strand, counting down.
CTGAGCCGCTCCAGCGCGACCACGCCATTGGTGATGCTCAGGAGAATGAGCAGCCTGAACTCGTAACGCGGTCGTGCCATTCAGTCTCTCCGGAGCGCGGGCTTCCGCCTTGCCTGACGATCGGGCCACGTCAAATGATGCGCCCGCGCCGGCCTGGATCGCGGTCGCTCAGGCGCGGGGGGCGACGGGCGCGCCCGGCCCCTGGTTGGTCGGCGTGATCTCCTGCGCCAGCGCGCCGCGCTCGAACGGTTCGGGATCGCCCTCACGCAATTGCAGCCCGAACAGGTTGTGCATCGCCGGATGGCGCCCCAATCCACCGAACAGGTCGAAACCCCGTTCCAGCCAGTCGCGCAGCGGATCGTCATCGGTCAGCGGCGGCGTTGTGGCGATGGAGGCCAGCCACAGGAAGATCGCCAAGGCCGAGTAATCGGCGAAATCGGGCTTCTCGCCCCCGATCCAGCGCGTTTCGGTGAGCAGCTTGCGCAGCGGTTCGAGCCGCCGCGGCATCAGCGGCAGGCGATCCTCGCGCCCGGCCTGAACATCCTCCAGGCGGCGTCCGCCGACGAACTTCTCGCGCGTTTCGCGTACGTACGGCTTGTCCGCGGCGAGCGAGAGTTCGTAATAGTCCGCGATGTAATTCTCGAAATAGGCCTCGATCACCGTGTTCCACAGCCAGGTGTCGATGAAGCGCAAGGCCGGTTTGTAGGCCGGGTACGGAAACAGCATCGGCCGATCCGGATATTCGGCGTCGAGATATTCGGCGATCACCGTGCTGTCGAGCACCCAGCGATCGTCATCGACGATGACGGGCAGCCGATCCGATCGACCGCCGGTGCGTTCGAGAATTCCGACGAAGCCGCCGGGCACCAGATCGACCTCGAATCCTTTGTGCGCCAGCGCGTAGCGGGTGCGCCATACGTAGGGACTGGTCGTGCAGCCGGATTCGAACTGCAGATCGAACAGGGTGATGTGATTGTCTTTCGCCATGATCCTCGCCTCTTCCTGCGTGCGGGGGATGGCTGAGCGTCGATGCGCCGCCATCTTTCGTCCGCACGGCTAAAGCCCCCGATCCGCCCGCGTGCATGGATCAAGCGGCACATCGAAATCCGCCGGACCGGTAGTGCGGGCATTGCCGCTTTGGCGGTCTTGGCGCTTCCGTTGCGTCCTATCTATTGCAGCAACCTCGCTCCAATTGGACGCTGAAGAGCTTGGTGAGGACGCCGTGGTGGAGGCGCCGAACCGGAAAAGGCTCATGAAATAACGGGAGAGGGCAAAATGCGGCGTCGTCACTGTCTGCGGCACATCATGTCGGGCATCGCCATCATCGGCTTCCATCAGACGGCGGCGGCGCAATCCGCCGGCGGCGCGGCCCCGGCGACACAAGGCAATGGCGCGACCCAAGCCGATGGTTCGTCGTCGAGTGGCGACATCATCGTCACCGCCCGGCGCAAGGAGGAACGGCTCAGCGATGTGCCGATCTCGGTCACGGCGGTCAGCGGCGATGCGCTGCGCGACCAGCAGGCGAACAATGTGCGCGACGTCGCCAGGATCACGCCCAGCCTGAACATCGATTCCGATTCCCCGACGCGCGCCTTCATCTCGATCCGCGGCATCGGCACCACGCTCTCGGATTCGGTGCAGCCGGGCGTCGGCATCTTCGTCGACGGCATCTACGAGCCGGCAACCTCGTTCTTCAACAGCCCGCTGGTGGATGTCGAGCGGGTCGAGGTGCTGCGCGGGCCGCAGGGGACGCTGTTCGGCAACAACACGCTGGGCGGAGCGATCAACATCGTGACGCGCCAGCCGACCAACGACCTGACCGGCCGCATCGACGGCAGCTATGCGCCGCAGGACGATTTCCGATCGCTGTCGGGATCGATCTCGGGCCCGATCGTCTCGGATGTGGTGCAGTTCCGGATCGGTGGCGCCTATCACCATCAGGACGGCTTCATCAAAAACTCGCTGATCGGCGGCAATCTCAATCCCGCGACGCAGGAATCGCTCAAGGGTACGCTGCGCATCCTGCCTGCCACGGGCGCTACGATAACCATCAACGCCAATTACGACAAGGTGAGGGGCGGTTTCTTCCCCTACAATCAGGTCGCCGGCCCCGAAGATTATCAATATGCCGGCGCGCAGAACGTCAACAGCATCGGCGAGGATCGCTATTACGGTTTGAACGCCAAGGGAGAATTCGATCTGACCCCGCTCAAGACCAAGATGACGCTGATCGCCTCCTACAATCTGCGCAAGCGCGAGGTGAATTGGGACGTCGATCTGGGGCCGACCGATTTCCTGCGCTCGCACGATTTCGGCCGGCTGCGGACCATCAATTTCGAGGGTCGGTTCGAAACGCAATGGAGCGACACGATATCGTCGCTCGTCGGGCTGTTCTACTCGCAATATCGCGACCGGAGCGAGACCAACACCTTTGTCGTCCCTGCCAATCTCCTGTCGCCGGCGGTGGCGCATACCTCCAACCGCAACGAGGCGGTGTTCGCGACAGTCTTCTGGAAGCCGAGCCGGCTGCTCGAACTCGCGCTCGGCGCACGCTATGACGACCAAAGCCTGAAATCGTCGCAGGCGTTCACCAGCGCCGCCTACAAGGCCAAAGAATTGCAGCCGCGCGCGACGGCGACGTTGCACTGGACCTCCGATTTCATGAGCTATGCGTCGGTAGCGCGGGGCGTGCGTGGCGGTGGCCAGAACCCGCCCGGTTCGCCCAACCTCATCTATCGCAACGACTCGGTGTGGACCTACGAAGTCGGCACGAAATTCTCGGCGCTCGATCGGCGCCTGACCGTCGCCGCCGACGTGTTCTACAATGATTATTCAAACTATATCGGCGTCAACGCGATCGTGCCGTCGACCGCGAGTGCCGCCGCCATCGCGGTCAATCTGAACACCGGGACGGTGCGGAGCTATGGCGCGGAAGTCGAGGCGACGTTTCGTGTCACCCCCAACTTCCGCCTCTACGGCAATCTGGGCCTGCTCCACGCCCGCACCACCGATATGAGCGGCTTCATTGCCGTGACCGGTTTCAGATTGCCGACCGACAAGATTCTCTACACCGCGGATTGGACGTTCAACGCGGGCGCCACGCAGGACGTGCATGTGGGCCGCGGGGTCGTTTCGTTCGATGCCAATGTGTCGGGCAAGGGGCGGCGGCCGGGCTTCAGCTACTCGCAGGTCGCGCCGACCTTTCTTGCGCCTTATTACATCACGAACGCGTCGATCGCCTACAAGATCAACCGGCTCGAACTGGCGGTGTTCAGCACCAACCTGTTCAACGAGAAATATTACGTGACCTATTTCGACAAATCGATCCTGGGCGCCGCGCTCCCGCCCGGCCTCGCCTACAATACGGGCGTGACCGGGGATCGCAGGCGGATCGGCGTCCGCGCCAGCATCGGCTTCTAAGATGCTGCGCAAGGGGTCGGTACCGTTCCGGGCGCTGCAAGAAGGTCCGCGATGATGGGCAAATTCACCGGCAAGACCGCCTTCATCACCGGCGGCGCGAGCGGCATGGGGCTTGGCATGGCGCAGAGCTTCGCCAATGCGGGGATGCGTGTCGTCATGGCCGATATCCGGCAGGATGCGCTCGACGACGCCATGAAGATGTTCGGCACAACCAATCTCGCGGTCGGTGCCGTGCAACTCGACGTCACCGATCGCGCCGGCTGGATCGAGGCGGCGGAGAAGGCCGAGGCGATGTTCGGCAACATCCATGTGCTGGTGAACAATGCCGGCGTCGGCCTGACCGGCATGCTCGATGCGATGACCTACAAGGATTGGGACTTCAGCCTGGGGGTCAATCTGGGCGGGGTCGTCAATGGCGTGACGGCGATGCTTCCGCGGATCAAGGCGCATGGCGAGGGCGGTCATGTCCTCGCCACGTCGTCGACCGCCGGGATCGCGGCCGTCGCCGGGGCGGGCATGTACTGCGCGGCAAAATATGCGGTCACGGGCCTGATGGAGACGCTCGCGAGCGAACTCCAGGGCACCAATATCGGTGCATCCGTCTTCATTCCCGGGCCGGTGAATACCAATCTCGGCGCGACTACCGACCAGGTCAGGCCGGCGCACCTGCGCAATGAGGCGGCGGGGTTCGATCCGCTCTCGCCGCCCGAATTCGACGCATCCGTCTTCATGAGCAAGGAAGAGGTGGGCGACCGCGTGTTGCGGGGGATGGAGCGCGGCGATCTCTACATCATCACCCATCCCGAGTTCCGCGAAGGGATAAAGGCGCGCAACGACGCCTTGCTCCGTGCGATCCCCGACGAGCCGATCGACACGGCACGGGCCGATGTGATCCGTACGTTCGGCACGCTGCTGCACAACCCGATCTACGATGGCCAGATGGCCGTGCCAGGGTGGACGCGTGGCGCTGAATGAGGCCACGACCCGCGCGCCGGGCCCGCGGTGAAGCTCGGCCGATCGCGGTGTCCCGCCGGCCTGGGATCCGGGAAGGCCACGGTCGCGACCGTGTTGCGGGCTTCGCCGCTTCGGTGCATGCTCCCCTCGCAACGATAAGAATGGAGCGGAATAGCCCATGCTCGCAGCGGCAACGGAGAGATACGATACCCGCCAGGTCCCTCCCGAGGCGCGGCTCGGCTACTGGCGCGAGATCGTGGCGCGCACATCGTCCCCGGCGACGTTCGACGATCGCAACCCGGAAACGCTCCACTGTGCGCTGACCCGCGCCGTGTTCGATCGGTTCAGCGTGTCGCACGTCGTGACGTCCGAGGTTCGCGCATCGCGTGGGCGACAGCATGGCGGTACGCCGGGCGGCTCCAGCTTCCTCTACCTCCAGCTCGAAGGCGAGGGAGAGTTGGTGTCGATCGGCCGAACGATGCGCACTGCGCCGGGAAGCATGATCCTGTTCGATGAGGAGACGCCCTATCGCTACCATCTGCGCACCGGCGGGCGGATCCTTTCGGTCGGGCTGCCCTCTTCGTTGCTCGCGGCGCGGTTGCCTTTCTATCGGGAGATCGCGATGCGATCGATCGATACCGGCGCGGGTACGAGCCAGGTTCTTGCGGCCACGCTGCGCAGCATCGCGGGCATGTTCGTCGATCAAGGCGTTCGCCGCTTCCCGCCCGCGCTGTTCGGCGGCCTGATCGAGCTTATGTCGGCGATCACCGACGAAGACGAGCCGTGCGACGACAATCTGGGGACGATGACGCGCTGGGCAGGCAAGGTTCGCGCTTATGTCGAGATGCGGCTCGACGATTGCGAGCTCACGCCCGCTTCGATCGCGCGCCATTTCGGGATCTCGCCGCGCTACCTGCGGCTCATCTTCGCGCGCGGCGCCGGAACCGATGGAGAGGGCGAGACGCTGCGCCGCTATATCCTGCGCCGCCGTCTCGAGGAGTGCGCCGCGCGGCTTGTCCGGACGGATGGAAGAGTGCTCTCCATCACCCAGCTTGCGCACGGCTGGGGCTTTTCCGATTCCTCCTACTTTGCCCGCCGTTTCCTCGAGCAGTACGGCGTCACCCCGAGCGCCTATCGCGGTGCGATCCTTTGCCGGCCAGCGGACATGCTTGCGGGCACGTGTTGAAGGGTAAAGATGCTTCTTCCGCGCATCGCAGCGGCGGGGCGCGACGCAAGGTCATGATCCAAGATTGATCGTATCGATTGGCCACTTTCGGGTGCACATCGTTCGTCGGATGGCTCGTATCGGCACCCACGATACCGGCGCACCTCAGAGAGAAACCAGCTTGATCCGGGACACCTTGATGCAAGGCCCGGACTATCGCGCATGGGCTTGCGGAGCGGTGGTCGCGCGCCCGCGCCGCGATCATATCTCGATGCGGACCGGGACGCCCTTGGCGGCCGGCGTTTTCGACTCCTCGTCATGATACCATAAGGGGATCAGCGGGTTCATTTCGGGGTAATAGGCGCCGAGGCAGCCGTTCGGCAGCAGGAAGGGGGTCACGGTCAGGCCGCCGACCCTGCGTTCCACGCCATCGCCCGCATCGGACGCGAGACCGACGACCTGGCCCTCGCTGAGGCCGGCCGCGGCGATATCCTCGGGGTTCATCAGCAGCACGTCGCGCGTGCCCTCGATGCCGCGCAGACGATCGGAATAGCCGTAGATGGTCGTGTTGAACTGATCGTTCGAGCGCAACGTCATCAGCCGGAAACGGCCCGGTGCGTCGTCGACGCCGAGCGCGCTCATCGTCTTCGGTGGGGTGAACTGCGCCTTGCCGCTCTCGGTCTTCCACACGCGCTCCCGCGCCGAATTGCCGCGATAGAAGCCGCCCGGCGTGAAGACGCGCGCGTTGAAATCGTGGAACTGCTCCGGGTAGGTCTGCTCGATCAGGTCGCGGATAAGCTCGTAATTGCCGGTCCATTCGTCCCATTTCATCCTGGGATTGGGGGGCAGGGTCGCCCTGGCCAGCCCCGCGACGATCGCCACTTCGGACTTCAAGTCCGTGCTGGCCGGCTTGTTCTTGCCGAACGAGCCGTGGATGCAGGAGAGCGAATCCTCCATCGTCACCTTCTGCGGCCCGCCCGCCTGCATATCCTCTTCCGATCGGCCGAGGCAGGGCAGCAGATAGGCGATCTCGCCATTGATCAGGTGGCTGCGGTTGAGCTTGGTGGCGATCTGCACTGTCAGGCGCATCTTCTGCCAGGCCGCTTCCATCTTCTCGCGCTCGGGAATGGCCCGGACGAAATTGCCGCCGAGGCCGATGAAGGCCTTCACCTCGCCCGTCAGGATCTTCTCGCAGGCCTTGACCGTGTTCAGCCCCTCGTCGCGCGGCGGATCGAACCCGAACAGCTGGGCGATCTTGTCGAGCGGCACCAGCGACGGCTTCTCGGATATCCCGACGGTGCGCTGGCCCTGCACGTTGGAATGGCCGCGCACCGGCGAGATGCCGGTGCCGTCGCGGCCGACATTCCCCTTGAGCAGCCACAGATTGGTGATCATCTCCAGGCTCTGCGAGCCGTGGACATGCTGGGTCAGGCCCATGCCGTACATCACGATCGAGCGATGCGCCTCGATATAGATCTGCGCCGCCTGGGCGAGATCGTCGCGCGACAGGCCGCTCTCGCGCTCGATCTCTTCCCAGCTGGTCGCATCGGCCTTGGCCTTGATCTCCTCGAAGCCGGTGGTGTGCTGCGCGATGAAATCGACGTCGAGCACATGCTGCTTCTGCTCCGCCCACTTCTTCTCCTCTGCGGCGAGGACGTGCTTGATCAGTCCCATGATGGCGGCGATGTCGCCGCCCGTCTTGACCTGCAGGTAGAGCGTCGAGATCTGCGTCTCCGCCGGCGTCAGCATCTCGGTCGGGCTCTGCGGGTTCTTGAAGACCTCGAGACCCTTTTCGCGGATCGGATTGAAGGTGACGATCTTGACGCCGCGCTTGACCGCTTCCTGCAGCGGATGGAGCAGGCGCGGCGAATTCGATCCGGTATTCTGGCCGAAGAAGAAGATCGCGTCGCACAATTCGAAATCGGCGAGCACGCAGGTGCCGACCGGCGACCCGATCACCTTCTTGAGCGCGACCGAGGTCGTCTCGTGGCACATGTTCGAACTGTCGGGCAGATTGTTATGCCCATAGGCCCGGCCGAACAGGGCGTAGAGATAGCTCGTTTCCAGGCTCGCGCGGCCCGATGCGTAGAAGACGGTCGACTTGGGATCGAGCGCCTTCAATTCCGCGCCGATCGCCTGGAACGCCTCGTCCCATCCGCACGGCACATATTTGTCGCTCGCCGCGTCGTAACGGAGCGGGTGCGTCAGCCGGCCCTGCTGCTCGAGGTCATAATCCTTCCAGCCCCTGAGTTCGGTGACGCTATGCTCGGCGAAGAAGTCCGGCGTGCAGCGGCGCGAGGTCATCTCCCATAAGGTCGCCTTGGCGCCGTTCTCGCAGAATTCGAGCGCGTGCGGCTGGGCCGGCTTGGCCCAGGCGCACGACACGCACATGAACCCGCCGACCTTGTTCTGGCGCCTGAGCGTGTTGAGCGCCGCGGGCGATGGCCGCTCCCTCAGCGCGGTCTGGACGATGCCGCGCAGCGAGCCCCAGCCGCCTTCCGCGCCATCATAGTGGACGGTATCCTCTTCCTCGGCCATCGCAATTCCTTTGGCCGGCCAATGCCGGAGCGATCGAGTGGTTCCACGCCGGCGGGACGAAGAGACGGCAATCGCGCCAACCTGCGTCAATCCGGCACATTGCGGGCGCGGCGCGGCTCCAACGCGGCGCTGCAGCTGTTGCCACTTCCGCCGCTCGATGTGTCGCCGGAGCTTGCGCCCTGCCCAAGATCAGCCGTGCGGGTTGTGGGCGTGAAGCTGCCCGTCGGCAACCGCCCCAATTCGGCCGTTCAGGCCATAGGATCGCGATCCCGCAAGCTGCCGATTGCTGAGCGGGATCAGTCCCGATTTCTCATGCCCGAGGCGCTATTTCGGGAAAGAGCAATCGGGAAAGCCGGCGCCCTTCCGATCCTGCCCGCACTCCGTCATAGTCTGCGCATGAGCGAGATGATCCGGTTAGCCACTATTGATGATGCTGCGGCTGTTACTGCCCTCACACGGTCGGCCTATTCCAAATGGGTTTCGGTCATCGGTCGCGAGCCGCTACCGATGAGGGTGGATCATGCCGCACATATTCGGGATCATCGCGCTGATCTCCTGTTCGTCGGAGAAGAGTTGGCGGCGCTCGTCGAAACTATCGAGCGCGACGACGACGTGCTTATAGAGAACGTGGCTGTCGATCCGAGCTTTCAAAAACGCGGTTACGGTCGAAGGATGGTCGCGTATGCCGAGCAACTGGCGCGCGACGCCGGATTGACCACCGTTCGCCTCTACACGAACCAGATGTTTCAGGAGAACCTGCGCCTCTATGCCTCGCTCGGATATGAGGTCGAAAGGGAGGAAGCTCTCAACGGAGGCGTGGCGATCCACATGGTGAAGGTGGTCGTGTAGCTTTCCTGACCGATCGAGAGAAAGCGCCCATTGTGAACGTTACTGAAGTGAACGAAATTGGTCTGGCGTGGGAGAGTTTCGGCGGTCCCGATGGAGACGTAATCCTCCTGATCGCCGGTCTCGGCACCCAGATGATCCGCTGGTCTTCGCCATTCTGCGAGGAACTGGCGGCCCTTGGCTACCGGGTGATCCGCTTCGACAACCGCGACACCGGCTGTTCGACGCACCTCCACGCGTGCCCTCCACCAGATTTCGGCGCACTGGCCTCTGCCCTTCAGGCAGGGCGCAGACCGGAGGTGCCGTACACGCTGTTCGACATGGCGGGTGACGCGATCGGACTGCTCGACGCGCTGGGAATCCGGCAAGCGCACGTCGTCGGACGATCGATGGGCGGCATGATCGCACAGATCATGGCGAGTGCGCACGGCGCTCGCATTCTCTCCCTCACCTCGATTATGTCGAGCACTGGCAATCCGGCGCTGCCACAGGCCGCACCCGACGCCATGGCGATGATGATGCAGCCCATGCCGGATCCCCTTCGAGATCGCGCGGACTTCCTGTCGCGGAGTTCCAGCTTCGCGCGCCGGATCGCCGGAACGGGCTATCCGTTTGATGAGGAAGCGCATCGCGCGCTGATTTCGGAAGAGGTGCGCCGCGCCTATGACCCGGCAGGAACCGCACGGCAGATTGCTGCTATTGCGGTGGCCGGGGATCGACGGGACCGGCTGTCAGCCATAACCGCGCCCACCCTGGTCATTCACGGATGCGACGATCCGCTGTTTCCGCGCGCCTGCGGCGAGGACACCGCTGCGTCGATCCCAGGAGCTGCGCTTATGCTGATCGATGGCATGGGGCATGACTTGCCGGCCGGCGTTTGGCAGCGGGTTGCATTAAGGATCGATGGCGTCGCGAGGCAGGCTGTTTCGGCATAGCGCACGACCGTTCCCGAAATTCGATCGTTTTCGGGACGGCAGCTATTGCCCGCGCCATCCCGAAAACTGCCTGTCCGCTTCCCAACACTTTGCGGTTCCGTGCCAGACGGGAGCCGCCGCGCCGAAACCTGTCAGACCGCTGTTGACCGGGAAACCTGCCTGACGGCACTCCCCCCCATTAGCAGACATCAGGCATGCGTACCGCGACAGCGTCGAATATTGACAGTCGATACTGCCCGAGCCATCCTGCGCCTAAGGTGCGACACAACCTGCCGCTTGCGCCCGAAAGGGTATGGTGAATGTGTCGAACGACCGTCCTCGGCGAAATTGCGCGAACGGTTCAGCAATGCAAGCTCTGATCTCCATTGTTCGCGCAAGATCGAGGCCTGCACAATGCGAACTTTCATCAATGCCAAAGCGGTGGCTACGACTTTCCGGGCAGAGCTTGCCACGAGAGGCGTGCAGCTTTCGCGCTCCGATAGTCTAGAGATAACTGCCAAGGCGTTTGGCGCGGCAGATTGGAACACTCTTTCCGCAAAGATCAAGCAAGCGGGCGCGCCAGACAAGCCGGTCGGCGATGCGGGCGAAACCTCTTGGCCGGACGTGGTGCGTCCCTTCTACGAACGGCATTTATCGCGGGAAGAGAGAGGCGGTCGATGGGGAATTTTGTTCCGGGAGGCACGCGAACTCTACGCCGCCGGCGCCGATGCGGCATCCGATACGGTGCTCGATCTGGCCTGTCGCTGGCTTAGCCTGTCCGAGGCCGTGAGTGGCGGCAACCGGGATATCAGCGCGAAATATGCCGCAGCGTACCGCGAGGCGCTGGCCGACCCACAGGTTGCGCCCAAGTTGCCGCTCAGCCGCGAACTGCTGGCATGGTTCGCTCCGGCGCTCACGAAAGCGGCCGGCCTGAGGGACATAGGTGGCAAGGACGAGGCTTAGCGTCCCGGCGGTTATGACTTCGCAACAACCTGCTTGGAAGACGCATGTCCGCTTTCGCCCGATTTTGTTGAAGAAGTCGGGATTAGCCGGGAACGTGGGGCTGGCTACGGTTTGGGTATGCCCGAAACGCAAGCTTGCAGTGCTTCCTGCGCCAGCTTGTCAATCCAAGCGTCGCCGGACGCTTCAGCCCATGGGCGAACATGCTCAACGAGAGCAGCATCTGCAATAAGGGCAGCGGCTTCGAACACCGGAACGCTCACGCAGTCGCTTGATAGTGCCGAAATCGCGTAAGGAAGTGCGAGCTTGGTATCGCGTTGAGCAAGACCCAACAGGGCCTCGGCTCTCACGATCTCCTCTGGGTCCGAGAGGGCGTTCAGCAAGGCCTCGCGGACCTCAGGCGTGTCGACTTCCTGTTGCGAGAGAAGCAACGTCGCCCAATCACGGTTGGTCGGCTCATCGTCCTTGGTCATTCTGATCAAGTGTCGCAGGTTTTCATCGGCAAAGGCGTTTCCCGTAAGAGCTACATCCCCGCCTATGATCGCGTTCAGGAAGTCGGAAGCTGGGTAGTAGTCCTCGCTCATCGAGACCGCATATCAGCCTCTTCGAGTGTCCGCTAACCACCACTTTTCGGCGTTCCGCTCCCAATTCGAGCGGTGGCGCCTGAAAGCTGCCGGTCCGCTATCGAGAAACAAACCTGCCGGTCGGCTGCCCCCCCAATTGCGGACTGTGGGAGAAGCTGACAATCTGTCGAGATGGAACACAATAAAGTTCATGACCAAAGTTCATTTGCGGACTTCATTCGCCGCCTGCGGACCGAACTGAAAGATCCAGTGCTTGCCGCCAAGTGGGAAAACGTCACTCTCGCCGACTTCCTCGAAGGTATGGAGGCTTGGGCGCGTGATTGGAAAGAACCGGCACAGAATAATCCGTGGCGACATACCGCCGACGTTCTGACGGCAGCATCCATCTACGAGTAAGCGCAGTGTCCGCGCCGTACCCAATAGCGGCCGGTGCCGCGGCAGGCTATCGAAGCATCATGAGGACTACTTTTCCCCTGATGCTTGCTCTTGTGGGCTGTCATGCCGGGCAACCCAAGCACGAACCGTCTGAAACCCTGAGTCAATTTATTCGACAGCTTGAAGCCTATCCAAAACCACCGGACGCCTTGCTCGACCAAGTTGAACTTAAGCTCCAAGCTATTCCTTGTATTGGCAACCTATCGCGTTGGAAGCGCCTGTATACCTACGGGCTACCGACGCGAAAAGTCGATGAATCCCAGATCGATTTCAAGCTCATGCTTGCCGGCCGGCTCGGCATAAAATCTGGGCGTCAGACGGACTTTCCCGGATCAACGCGCTCAATAGATGACACGCCGATAAAAATGGCGATGGGATCGTTCAACCGAAAAACTGGAAAAGTGACGCTCGAATTCTGCGCTAGCAACTTTCCCGGAGCTGATGAGCGGTGAATGACCGCTCGCCACCGCTTTTCACCGTTCGACGTGTTGCCCGGGCTCGCGCTTTGCCCGAAAGCTGCCCGGCCGTTGTGGGCATGCAAGCTGCCCGTCGGTAATCGCCCAATTGTTGCCGTTGTCTCTCTACGGACCGCTCCCGAAACCTGCTATGAATCCCGAGACCAAACAGGACGTTTCGCGATGATTGTCATTTTATCGATCGTTGTAGGAACTCTTGCTCTGATGGGCGCTGTAGCTTGGCGAGCGAACGCAACCCTACCATCAGGCCAATTACCTATGGGGCGAACTGATAAACCAAATACAAATCGAATTTTTGTCATCCTACAGACCCCACTGCTTTATTTGGCCGTCTTGACTTTCATAATTATGAAGGCGGCTATCGATGGTGACGCTTCAGAATTCCGCACGCCGCCGACGTTTGCTTTGGCGTGTCTTTCGACTGTAATGCTTGTTGCGCAACAGGCGCAGCTATGGGGCGTGCGCAGACTTATGCGGAAGCGCCCAAATTAGAGCGACCTCCCCCAAAGGCATTAGACCGCTTTCCACCACGTCTTGCCGCCCCATGTGTCGTCGGGGCTCGCGTGTTGCTCGAGAGCTGACGGTCCGGTTATGGACGTGAAAGCTGCCCGTCGGCAACCGCCCCGATTGTGTTGAAGAAGTCGTGATTAGCCGGGAACGTGGGGCTGGCTCGATCGGGCTGAGCTGCCTGGTCCTGCTCAGATGGGCAGTGCCGCGACCGGCATCGGGATCAGCCTGGCAAGCTTGCGGAGGTTCTGGGCGGTGGCGGCGAGGAGGAACTCGTCCTTCGCACCGTTGGGGCCTCGCAGACGCAAGCGGTCGAGCTTCAGGATGCGTTTGAGGTGCGCGAACAGCATCTCGACCTTCTTCCGCTCGCGGCGGGAGGTGACGTAAGCGTCGGTGCCGGCGATGTCGCGGGCCATGTCGCGGGCGCCCTCGTGGATCGAACGGGTGACCTTGCGCGCGGGCATGTTGGGCGTGCAGCGTTGCCGGAGCGCGCAGCCGGTGCAGTCCTTCTGACGGGCGCGGTAGCGAATGAAGCCGTCCTGGCCGACGTCGCTTCGCGTTTGGGCGAAGTCGCGGTTCCTCGGCCGCAGGCGCTTGCCGCCAGGGCAGACGTAGCTGTCATCGCCGTGGTCATAGGTAAAGGCATCGCGATCGAACGTGCCATCGCGCCGGGCTGACTTGTCGAACACGGGGATGTGCGGGCTGATGCCGCGTTCGTGGACCAGCCAGGCGAGCATCTCGGCCGAGCCGTAGGCGGTGTCCGCCACCAGCCGTTCGGGCCAGACATCAAGCCGATCCTGCACTCGTTCGATCATCCGCTTGCAAGCGGTGAGCTCGGCCTGACGCACCGCCGTGCTCGCCTCCACATCCATGATGACGGCGTTGTCGAGATCGATCAGGTAGTTGGTCGAGTAGGCATAGAAGGCTGGCCCGCGATGTGCGCTGGTCCAGCGCGAGGCGGGATCGGCCGGCGCCAGGAGCTTCGGCACCACCGGCGTCGCGCCTCCGAATGCGGCGTCGTCGAGCACGGCGAGATACTCGCGAACGGCACGGTTGTCGGCGTCGGGCGCCAAGCCTTCGCTGCCCGGCCCACCGCTCTGGCGGCTGGCATCGGCTCGGATCAGGCTGGCATCGACCGCGAAGCCCTCGCCTCCGACCAGCCCCTCCGCCATGCAGCGCGCCACCGTCATCTCGAACAGCCGACGCAACAAGTCGCTGTCGCGGAAGCGGCCGTGCCGGTTCTTCGAGAAGGTAGAGTGGTCGGGCACGTCGCCCTCCAGCCCCAGCCGGCAGAACCAGCGGTACGCCAGGTTGAGGTGCACCTCGTCGCACAAACGCCGCTCGGACCGAATGCCCATGCAGTAGCCGATGACCAGCATCCGGATCATCAGTTCCGGGTCAATCGAGGGCCGGCCCATCTCGCTGTAGAACGGCTTCAACTGCTCGCGGATGCTCGACAGGTCCACAAAACGGTCGATCGATCGCAGAATATGATCAACCGGCACGTGCCGCTCCAGGTTGAAGCTGTAGAACAACGCTTCCTGCGCTACCGTCCGCTCGCCCATCATCGGCCGATCTCCCGCTTTCGTGGGAACATTGAATCAGCCGCCAACGATTACTTCAAGCCCGCCTTTTTCAACACAATCGCCCCACTTGCGGACATTCGGCGGTCGAACCAAACTCCAGCGATGACAGCCTATGCAGAAGTTGATCCGGCCATCGACGCTTGGGCGCTAGCGACGGTCAAAAAGCTCTTTACCGAACGTGCTGATCAGCCTGCGAGGTTCGCTTATCTGCCGGGGCTACGGCCGTTCGAGTGCTTTCAAATCTCGATAGACCCGCCCCTTGCCGGTCGTGTTGCCGTATCGGCTCGATCCGTCGATACCGATGACGAAAGCGAGTTTGACGAACGCTGGGAGGGACCAACTGACGCGCTTCCCATTCTCCTCGAAAAGGCGACCGCTACTGTTCAGACGTGGGTGAACCGACCAATAGCGAATGGCGGGTAAGCACTCAGGAGCGGACGGCTTATGGACCGCAAGGCTGGCGCGTCCGCTGCGTAACGGCCGTTCAGCGGGCGCGATCGGATTTGGCCAGGCTCAGCACGAAGTAGCCGCCCCCAAGCGCGATCCGTAGCGGCCACATGAGGGCGGAGTGGGAAAGCCCGGTCGCGAGCAGCAGCGCCACGAAAGCCGCAAGCGAGATCCACCCTTCGATCGATATGGGCATCGGGAGAATGCCGGCTCGGGGATCATGGAACCACGGTTTGTTGGACATGCGACACCCCTTACCATCGGAGCCGGTTTGCCGATGAATACCGCCGGCCCGACGGCAGTCCAGCCCCACGCCCACCATTACCGGCTTCGCGCACCCGCTAGCGCGCGGCGCTCGTGCCGCCGCCCGCTATATCGCGCGGAAAGTTGGCGGCGAGATGATCGATGAGCGCGCGGACGGCGGGGGGCAGGCCGCGTCGCGTCGTGAAGACGAGATGCACGATGCCCTGCAAACCCCGCCACGCCGGCAGCACGCGGACGAGGCCGCCCGTCGCCATCGCCTGCCGGCAGACATGGTCGGGAAGGATCGCGATGCCGAGCCCGTCCACGGCGGCATCGCGCACCGCCGCCATGTCCTCGCAGCCCAGCCGCGGTTCGACCCGCAGGACGTGCTTGCGCCCGTCGTCCGTCTCCAGATGCCATTCGAGATCGTCGGCGGCGTCGTTGGTCGCAAGCGCGGGGAAGGCGGCGAGCTGGTCGATGCTGCCGATCCGGCTCGCGATCGGGGGGCTTGCGACCAGGATGCGCGTCGATGTGCCGAGCGATCGCATCGTGAGCGCGGCGTCGCTGGTGAGGTCGACGCGGACCCTGAGCGCCAGATCGATCCGCTCGCCGATCAGGTCGACCGCACGATCGGTCGCCACCAGTTGCAACCGCACCTTGGGGTAGCGCGCGAGGAAGGCGGAGATCAGCCCGGCGATCGGCTGGAGCATGCCGACGGGGCAGCTGAAGCGGATCCGACCATGCGGCTCGGCCTGCGCCTGGACGACGAGCGCCTCGGCCTGTTCGGCCTCCGCCAGCATCGCCCGGCACCGCTCGTAAAAGGCCTGCCCGGTGTCGGTGACGCGAAAGCGCCGGCTCGATCGCTCGATCAGGCGCAGGCCGAGGCGATCCTCGAGCCCGGCGATGCGGCGGCTCAATTTCGACTTGGGCTCGCGCAACGCCCGGCCCGCGGCGGCGAAGCCGCCATGCGCGACGACCTCGGCGAAATAGGCATAATCGTTGAGATCGATCCGCACCAGCGTTCCTCCTGTGGAACGCTGAGTGCCATATTTGCCGGCTAGTGGCATCATCGGTCTCATCGCATCTAGCGGGGGCAGCGGCGCTTCGCCGGCATTCGCAGGAGACGGACGATGACGAAACGGTTCGACAACAAGGTGGTGGTGGTCACGGGCGGCACGAGCGGCATCGGCCTCGCCACCGCCAGGGCGTTTGCGCAGGAGGGCGCTTCGGTGTTCGTCACCGGGCGCCGCCAGGATGCGCTCGACGCCGCGCTCAAGCAGATCGGCGGCCGGGTGACCGGCGTACGCGGCGACATGGCGGTGCTTGCGGACATCGACCGGCTTTATGATGCCGTTCAGGCGAAGCATGCGCAGATCGACATCGTCTTCGCCAATGCCGGCGGCGGCGAGCTCGCCCCGCTCGGCGCGATCACCGAAGAGCATTACGAGAAGACGTTCGACAGCAACGTGAAGGGCGTCCTCTTCACCGTGCAGAAGGCGTTGCCGCTGCTGCGCGACGGCGGCTCGGTGATCCTGACCGCGTCGACCACCAGCATCAAGGGCACGGGGGCGTTCAGCGTCTATTCGGCGACCAAGGCGGCGATCCGCAACTTCGCCCGCAGCTGGATCCTCGATCTCAAGGATCGCCGCATCCGGGTGAATGCGGTGAGCCCCGGCCTCACCGAGACGGCCGGACTGAACGATCTGTTCGGCGGCGGCGAGCAGGCGCAGGGTACCAAGGATTATCTGATCGGCCAGATTCCCGCCGGCCGCATCGGCCAGCCCGAGGAGATCGCCAGGGCGGTGATGTTCCTCGCCTCGGACGATGCCTCCTATATCAACGGCATCGAGCTGTTCGTCGACGGCGGCCAGGCGCAGATCTGACCGCTCGCGCCGGGCGGCGGGCTGCTAATGCCGCCCAAGGCCCGGCCAGCCCACACCAGGAGACCTGAAATGTTACAGACCAACGAATCCGCAGACCGCATTCGCGAACTGCTCGACCGCAACCTCCAGGAGGTCTTCGGCGAGAACGACGCCGCGCGCCGCCGGGCCGCGATCGCGGCGCTCTGGGCCGAGGACGGGGTGCTGTACGCGCCGCCCGGTGCGATTGTCGGCCATGACGCGATCGATCGCTTCGCCGGCGATCTGCGTGCGACGCACCCGGAATTCGTCTACTCGCCCCAGGGCCGCCCGCAGGTGCTCCACGACGCCGGGCGCCTCGCCTGGGGATCCGGGCGCCCCGGCGAGCCGATCGCCTATACCGGGTGGGACGTCATCATCGTGCGCGACGGCCGCATCGCCGCGCTGTATGTCTTCCTCGACGAGACGTCGGATGAGTTTCGTCGCAGCAGCAGCGCCCACGCCGATATTTGACGTCCGTGAGCGGCCCGGCCGCTTTGGGGCGGATCGGGAAGCCGAGCGGTGTATGGAATGGCGGAAATGGTGGGAAGCGGACGTTCGGTTTATGCGAAAGGCCGACCGCCATCTTCCTCATAAGAGTAGCTGTTCCAAGGCTCGGGCAGAGCGGGCAGCTTCGCTTCGAAACAAGCGAGGTGGCACCACCACGTTTTCGTGACCTCCGAGCGGGTGCCAATTGTCAGGTAGGTCGGATCAACCCCCGAATAGTCGGGATTGCCGCAGAAGCAGCACGGGGTCATAGGTGTCGCGCCGGTCATGGCGCGAGTTTGCGCTTTTGTTGAACGTCCGCAATTGGGGCGTATTGGTAAGCGTGTTCAGCAGACCGAGAACGGCAATAGCTGGTGGAAAGCGGACGCTTGGCCTTTGGCGATCGGCATGCCATTCAGTGGTGCTGGCTATGCCGATGCCGCGAGGGAGGCAGTATGGACAAATCTAAGTCACTTGTATTGATCGGGGCCATAGTTGGCTTGTCTGCTATTTTTGCGGTCTTGCGCGGTGACACGGCATTCGCGGCGCCCATGTTTTTCATGGCAGTCGTCTTTTCTCTGCGCGCGTACCGTGAATGGAAGCGTGAGGAGGCTTAGCTTTCGCTATTGACCGTCAATGGCAGAAGGTCGTGACCAAATGTCCGCTATGGGCGATTGCCGACAGGCCGGTTTTCAACGCCAAAGCGGTAGGGCCGCTTTCAGGCGGCTAAAATGATCGGATCGCGCCGGAACGGCGAAAAGTGGGTGGGGAGCGGACGTTGACTGATCCGCTCTCGGATGTCTTTCTTTAAACATGAATGAGCGTTCCCTTGCGGATTGGCCAGATCACATGAAGTCGGTCTTCGCTGTGGTAGGACAGTTGATGAACGGGCGACGCCTAACTCCCAGCGTCATCGCCAACCTATCCGAAGCTGATCTCAAGGCCGTTGCCGGTCATCAAGTGACGATTAACCACGCTTCGGCAGCCGAGCGGAATGAGAAGCGCGGCCTATACACGGTCGTGATTAAGGGACCGCGCATTGACGGCCAATGGGGCTTTCGATCGGGCGAGATGGAGCGGCTCGCTCGTGAGGCCGTTTTGCCTCGACCGAATGACCTATAGTGGCCGCTAGCAGACCGGCAGCTTTGCGGACGCCAATATTGAACCCCGGTGCGATCGGTGCGCTTCTCAAACCGGACGGTACTTCATCGCGGCGGCACGGCGCAGGGCTTTTGCAGGCGTAGAGGCTACGAAGGGCTACACCAGTTGCGGCAGCTCCCCGACCGCGGGACGGGCGTACCAGAAGCCCTGATGGTAGCGGACGCCCAGATCGCGAAGCGTCTCGGCTTCCGCGGCCGTCTCGACGCCTTCGGCGATGACGAGGGTGTCGAGCTCGCGGCACATTTGAACCACCCCGCGGACGATCGCGCGTCGGCGCGCATCGTTGTCGATGGACCTCACCAGCTCCATGTCGAGCTTGATTTCGTCGGGCGCGAACCGGGCGAACATGTCGAGCCCGGAATGGCCGGCGCCGAAATCGTCGATCGCCACCGAGAAACCGATGCGCTTGTAGGTGTCGATGATCGACGCAACATGCTCGGGCGAGCCCATCTGCTCGTTCTCGGTGAATTCGAAGATCAGCCGATCGATCGGCAGGCCCGTCGCCTGCGCGGTCGCCAGGGTCAGCTGGATGCAGGCCATCGGCGAGTAGACGGCATTGGGGAGGAAGTTGATCGAGAGGCGCGCGTCGCTCTCGAGCAGTCCGGCCGCCAGCGCGGTCTCGATCGCCTTTACGCGGCAGGCCTGGTCGAACGCATAGCGGTTCTCGTCCGTGATCCGGGACAGGATCGAAGCGGCACCTGCCCCGTCCATGCCGCGGACCAGCGCCTCGTAGGCGAAAGGGCGTCCGGTCGAGGTGTCCACGATCGGCTGGAACGCCATCTGGAATGGCAGATCGAAACCGGTGCCGTCACGGCAACCCCCGCAAATATTTGGCATATTCATCCAAACGGCTTAGCCGCTTATACTTAAAAATCCATGAGGATGCTTCAGCGTGGATGCGCGCAAAGCACGCAGGAACGTGGGCATCGTCGATCGGCTGCGCGCGGGGCTTCCGAACGGTCGATCGCGGCGCTATCCGAAGAGCATGAAACGCTACACCTTCAAGTGCATCCGCGCCGGCGGCCCCGGTCCGGCGGTGCACATCGACATCTGCGCCGACGATGCGGCCGCGCGCGATCGCGCGCTGAGGCTCTTCGATCTCTGGCCCCTGGCCGTGAAGGTGGAGGTGAGCGAGGACGAGCGCCACTTCGAAGTGCTGCGCCCCTGAGAGTGGCGAGCAGTACTCTCTATTCCCAGCCGTTCGCGACGTCTTTCCGCGGTAAATGGCTAACGTTTTAAGCCATCTATTCGCTTCGCTGGCCAAACGTGCTCCGTTTGCAGCAATGCCATATGAGGGAGTGGTTAGGAGCTTGGGATGACGAGCGGCAGCTTCGGCGCAAGCGACCGTCGTCGCTAAGCCACCGCCGCCGTCCGGGCGTATCGCATCGGCGGCATCCCGACGTGGCGGGCGAAGGCGGTGCTGAAGGTGCTGGCCGAGCCATAGCCGACCTGCGCGGCCACATGCTCGATCGCCAGCTCGCGCGTGCGCAGCAGCCGCTTGGCGAGGGCCATGCGCCATGCGAGCAGATATTCCATCGGCGGCAGCCCGACGATGCGGCCGAACCGCGCGAAGAAAGCCGAACGCGACATCGCGGCCTGGGCGGCAAGATCGGCAACGGTCCAGCCATGCGCGGGGCGCGCGTGCATGGCGCGCAGGCGGAGACCAGACGGTCATCCGACAGGCCGCGCGCGACGCTCGGCGCCGACGTGACGTCGGCGCCGCACCGCAGCGCCTCGATGAGCAGCACCTCGAGCAGGCGTTCCAGGACGAGCTCCCGCCCGGGCCGGGCGTGGCGCGTCTCGTCGCCCACCAGCTGAAGCAGCAGCGCGAGCCGGGGCTCGCCGCGGGCCACGATCATTGCCGGCAACAGCGAGACGAGCAGGGCGGCATCGGGCGACGCGAAGCTGCAGAGGCCGACCTGCATCCTGAGATTGACCGGCTCGCCCGGGCGCCCGACCCGAAACCGTCCCTCGCCGATATCCGTCGGCGCCAGCGCGATCCCGTGCGCCGGCGCATCGATGCTCTCGACGACCTGATCGTTGGTCGAGGGGGACAGCACGAAATCGCCCTTGCGCACGATGATCGGCGGCCGACCCGACGAGATCACCCGGCACTCGCCCTCCAGGACGGCGAAAAAGACCGGCTTGCCCTCGATATCGCGGCGGATGCGCCACCGCCCGGCATATTCGACGAGCTTGGAATAGCTGGCTGAGGGCTGGAGCAGGGTCACGATCTCGGCCAACGGATCAACGGTCATGACAGGACTATCGCAAATGGATTCGAGACCGTCGAGCATAGAAGGTCTTTCGATCCAAGGCCATATCCGGGACGACCACAACAATCCCGGAGCGCTTTCATGCCCACGATCCTCATCACCGGCTGTTCCTCAGGCTTCGGTCTCGCGACCGCGGAGCTGTTCCTCGAAAGGGGCTGGAACGTCGTCGCCACGATGCGCCAGCCCAACGCCGACATCCTGCCCGCGTCCGATCGTCTCACCGTCCTGCCGCTCGACGTCACCGATCCGGACAGTATCGCTACGATGATCGCGCAGGCGGGCGATATCGACGTGCTGGTCAACAATGCCGGGGTCGGCGCCGCCGTGCCGATCGAGTTGACCGAGCGGGATACGGCGCGCCTGCTGTTCGAGACCAACATGCTCGGCACGCTGGCGATGGTGCAGGCGGTGCTGCCCGGGTTCCGTACGCGTCGCCGCGGCACCATCGTCAACGTCACGTCGACGGTGACGCTCAAGCCGCTGCCGCTGGTCGGCGTCTATCGCGCAAGCAAGGCGGCCGTGAACGCGCTCACCGAGAGCCTCGCGGTCGAAATGGAGCCGTTCGGCGTGCGCGTGCACATCGTCCTCCCCGGACGCTCGCCCGAGACACAATTCGGCAGCAACGCGATGCCGCATCTGCGTGGGCTCGATGACCCGGATTACAAGCCGATGATCGAGCGCATGATCGCCGGCTTCCGGGAGGCGGGCGGCCCTGTGACCCATGCGGCCGATGTCGCCGCGGCGGTCTGGCAGGCCGCCACCGATCCGAACGCGCCGCTCCGGATCGCGGCGGGCGAGGACGCGGTCCAGTGGATGGCCGAGGCCGGATGATCACGGCCTGGCCGAGCGAACGGCCGCTCGCGCCGCGGGTGGCCGTTCGCCGATGAACAAACCGGGGCTGCGCGCAACCGGCGCTGCCCCGCCAGGCCTGTAACTCAGCCGGTTGCCCGGTACGCATCCGGGATGACGAAGACTTCGTCGGCTCGGCCATAGCCGCCGTCCGGCACCTCCTCGATCAGCACCATCGTGTGCGGACGCGCGGCTTCGCTCATATATTCCACGAGAAGGTCGGTCAGCCGGTGGATGATGTCCGCCTTTTGCGCACTGGACAGTGCCGCCTGCGGGACTTTGATGTTGGCGAAAGGCATGATGGCTCTCCGTTGCAAATGGCAGGGCCGGCGTCAGTCGCCGCGCGCCTGGGTCGCGAAATCGTTGAGTTGGGCCAGCGTCCGGTCGAACCGGCCCTCGGCCTCGGCGCGGCGGAGAAAGCCGACGCGCTCCACCAGGATCTCGGGCGGCGTCGGCACTTGCGCCAGCAGTGCCATCACCTCGTCCGCGAACGCGTCGAGCGGCTGGTAGCCGGGGCGGCTCTGCTGGCCCGGCGTAAGCCCCGTCTGCACCGCCGGCGGCGCAAGCTCGATCACCTCCACCCGGCCCTTGAGCGCCTCGCGCATGGCGATCGTGTAGGAATGCATCGCCGCCTTCGTGGCGTTGTAGGTGGGCGTCGCGACCAGCGGGACGAAGGCCAGTCCGGACGTGACGTTCACGATCGCCGCGTCGGGCTGTTGCACGAGGTGGTCGATCAGGGCGTTGGTCAGCCGGATCGGGCCGAGCAGATTGGTGGCGATCGTCGCTTCCGCGTCGGCCAGGTCGCGCGAGCGATCCAGCGCTTCGAACCGCATTATCCCGGCATTGTTGATCAGAACGTTGAGGGTGGGGTGCGCGGCCAGCAACCGGCGCGCGAAGTCGGCGATGCCGTCCGCGCTGTCCACGTCGAGCGCGATCGCATGCATGTTCGCGCGCCCGGCGATCGCCCGCTCGAGCGCACTTTGCCGGCGTCCGGCCAGGATCACGGTGTTGCCCGCATCGTGGAGCCGGTGCGCCAGCGCCTCGCCGATGCCCGAGCCGCCGCCGGTGATGAGGATGGTGTTGCCGCTTGTCTTCACGAGATTTGCTCCTCCAGCTTGGAGCCATCGATCTAAGGTTCTACGTTCGATCGGAAAGAAGGCACCGGAAATATCCATACTTACCAAAAGGAGAGTGACCCTTGCCCAGTCTGCCGTTCAGCGATGCGACCATCCGCCAGACCCGCCGCATCGCCGAGACCCCGCCGCCCGAGGAATGCGATCCCAGGGTGGAAGCGCTCGTCAACGACCTGATCGGCCGCGTCGCCGACAAGTGGACGATGATCGTCCTCGAGGTGCTGGCCCAGCGCGGCGAACTGCGCTTCACCCAACTCTTCCGGCTGGTCCGTGGCGTCAGCCAGAAGATGCTGACGCAGACGCTCCGCCACATGGAGCGCGACGGCATGGTGACGCGAACCGTCCACCCGGTCGTGCCGCCGCGGGTCGAATACCGGCTGACGGATCTCGGTGCGAGCCTGGGGGCCGCCTTTTGCGGCGTATGGATATGGGCGGAGGACAATCTCACCCGCGTCGAGGACGCGCGGGCGCGGTTCGACGACCGGCAAACGTGACGCGGATCATGCCGAGGCGGCGCGTGCTGCGCCGGCTTTGGTCGACGGCATGAACGGCAGCTCCCGGGCCTCGGCAGCGCCATTTCGGGTATCGCCCCTGGCCGGTCCTCGGCTACGAGGGCCAGGAGTTTGCCGATCCCTAGCGGTCGTTGCAGTGGAAGGGGACCCGATGAGCGACATGCAGGCCGATCCGAAGGCGGGGCGCGTCCTTCGGGCCATTTCCGGGGTGATGGCCCTCGTCCTGGCCTCGTCGGCCCTCGCGCAGCCGGCGCCGCCGGCGGTCGATCCCGTCCGCGTGCTGGTGAAGCGGCTTGATCTGGAGCGGTACAAGGCGACGATCAAAAGCCTCACCCAATTCGGCGATCGCCGCCAGGGCACCGCCCGCAACCGGGCCGCGGTCGACTGGATCGAAGCGCAACTCAAGAGCTACGGCTGCACCAACACCGAGCGCCTGACATACACGTTCGGCGAGGAGCCCGTGCACAGCGTCGCGCCGGCCAAGGCGGCGGTCGCACCCGGATCGGAGGAGCCCGGCCTGTCGGTCGGCGGCGGCCGCTCGCGCGGCTTCACGCGCCCGACCGGCGTGAACGGCGATCCCAACGCCCAGCCCGACGCCCGGATCAGGGCGCTGGACACTCCGCCCGCCGTCCCGGGGCCGCGTGAGGAGGTCTATTGCACCAAGATCGGGACCGGCCACCCGGGCGAGATGTATATCGTCAGCGCGCATATGGACGGCATCGGCTTCGGCGAGGCGGCCAATGACGACGGTTCGGGGACGGCGTTGGTGATGGAGCTGGCGCGCGTGTTCAGCAGCCCCGACGTGCAGACCGACCGTTCGATCCGCTTCATCCTGTGGAACAACGAGGAGACCGGGCTGAACGGCGCCAAGGCCTATGTCGAGCAGCGGGCGGCGCTGCAGGGCAGGGAGTCGCCCGCGGGATCGGGTCGATACCCCGAGCCCAGGTGGCTCGGCGTCATGCAGCACGACATGATGCTGTTCGATCACGGCATGCCGCGGGCCGACGGCAGCCTGAGCCCGGTGCAGCGTCCCGAGGCGGACGTGAACATCGAATTCCAGTCCGCGTCGAAGCTCGCCGCCCAGTCGCAGGAGTTGGCCTGGGCGCTGCAGGCGGCGAACGAGCGTTACGCCACCGACTATCCGGCCGCGGTCGGACGCCACATGACCAATACCGATTCCACGGCTTTCATGGACCTGGCACCGGCCGTCAGCCTGCGCGAGAACGACCGCGGGGCCCAGGTCGGCAGCGGCTGGGACCCGCAATGGCACCAGCCGACAGACCTCTACGCCACCTATGGCGACAAGGATTTCCTGCTCGGCCTGAACGCGGCGCAGACCACGCTTTCGGCGACGGCGCGGCGGGCGGGCGCGACCCTGCGCTAGCCGCCCTGGAGGGCCCAGATCCGCCCATTCGGGGCAGCGGTGCTCACCGGAAGCGGACGTCCGGCCGTCAGCGCCACATCGCCGCAAAGGAAGGTGCCGCGAGAAAGCTGGCGGGCTGAGGGGATACGGGCGGAGGGTCGCATACCCCCTCCTCGATGTAGCGCATCGCCGAAAGGAGCCCGCTGCGGGAGAAGGGCTTGGGAATGACGCCATGACCTCCCGCGAAGTCGCTCGGCAACTTCAGGGGGTTGGCGGTGACGAATACGACCAGCGCATTCTGCCATCGCTTTCGGATCAGCGCACAGACATCGAGTCCATTGGTGTTCTGGGCGAGCTGCAGATCGACGAATGCGAGGTCGGGGGACAGATCGTCTCCGAGTTTCTCGACCTCGAACAGCGACGCTGCCTCCCCCACCACCCTGTGGCCGGCATCCTCGACCATGGCTTCGATGTCCATCGCGAGCAGCGCCTCGTCCTCGACGATGAGGACGCTGAGTGGGGCACAAGGGCGGCGTGTCATCAGTGGTTCACCGGAAATGTCAGAGTGAAACGGGTGCCCGGCGCCTCGTCGGTCCAGGATGCCTTCGCGCCGATTTGTCTCGAGAGGCGGCCGATCAGCACGCGTCCAAGACCGTCGCCAACGGCGCTCGCACTGTCGAACCCGGGGCCATCGTCGATGATCTCGATCGAGGCCTCGTCATCCCGCCGGATCGCACGCAGCTTGATCGTGCCGGGCCGTCCGTCCCGAAAGGCATGCTTGATCGCGTTGGTCGCCACCTCGTTGAGGATGAGGCCCAGTGCCGCGGCCCTGGCCGAGGAAACCTCGACGGGTTCGACGGCCTTCTCCAGGGCGATATTGCTCCGCCCGCTCGCGCCGATCACGTCGCCGATGAGATTCTCCGCGAAGGCGCCCACATCGAACCGCGTCACGTCGTCCGATTGGTAGAGCTGGCGATGGACGGTCGCGAGCGCGTCGACCCGCTCGAGCATGGCCTCCAGCTTGGAGCCGATCGCTGGATCGGCGATGGTGCGGGCCTGGAGGCGGAGCAGCGAGCCGATCATCGTCAGATTATTTTTGACGCGATGATCGACCTCGTGAAGCAACAGGGTCTTGGCTTCCAGGGCGGCCTGCAGGTCCGCCGTCCGCGCAGCCACCTCGCGCTCGACCGCGAGCTTCTGCTCGGCGATCACGCTCTGCGCCATCACCCGATCGGTCACATCGAGTTGCGAGGCGAAGAAAAACACCACCTCGCCGGCATCGTTGCGCACCGGGCTGAGATAGAGCGCGTTCCAGAAGGTGGTGCCGTCCTTGCGGTAGTTGAGAAGATCGACGGAAATATCCGTACCCGCCTCGATCGCTTCGCGCACCTTCGCCACCATAGCCCGATCGGTATCCGGTCCCTGCAGGAAGCGGCAATTCCGGCCGATGATTTCGTCGCGCGCGTAGTGGGTGAGGCTCTGAAAAGCCTCGTTGCAGAAGACGATGGGATTGTCCGGCTGGTTCGGGTCGGTGATCACCATCGGCATGCGCGTAGCCCGCACGGCTGCCGCAAAAGGGTCCGCCCGACCATGTTGATAGTCGAGCGCTTCGGTAAGGTGCCAATCGTCACGCTGCTTCATTACGCCTCCGTGGAGACGTAAAATCCCCGTTGGGCGTAGGAAACCCCTTGAACCGCGCCAACGTTCCCAGCGAATGCGTTGGCAGGCGAGTGCGGCATGAGGATCGGCCGCTTGCCGACAGCAGTGTCTCGTCGAGTAGCCGATGATCCCGGGCAAGCATCGCATCAGGGCTCTCCGGTACGTCAATGCCTCGGCCACCGCCTGTCCGCTCGCTGCCCGGGGCGGCCGGCATTGCCCGCGCCATCCGCCTCGATATCCTCGGCGAGCACGATCCGGTTCCGACCGCGCGCCTTC
The DNA here is from genome assembly GCF_044905095.1 of Sphingomonas sp. MMS24-J13. Lineage (NCBI taxonomy): Bacteria > Pseudomonadati > Pseudomonadota > Alphaproteobacteria > Sphingomonadales > Sphingomonadaceae > Sphingomonas > Sphingomonas sp. MMS24-J13. Next base: position 3,015,207 of record NZ_CP173258.1, on the reverse strand, counting down.
GCCTCATAAAGAGCCCGATCCGCTCGAACGAACAGCTCCTGGAAGGTCTGCTCGTCGCGGCGCGTCGCGACGCCGGCAGAGATCGTGATCGAGACGGCGATCGTGTCGGTTATGATGGGTGTCGCGCAGACGGTCCGGCGAAACGCCTCGATCTGCCTGAGCATCCCGGCATGGTCGTCGCAATAGGCCAGCAGCGCGAACTCTTCTCCGCCGAGCCGTCCCACGCGCCCGAGGTCGCCAAGCAATTGCTCCATCATCGCCCCCGTCGCGCGGAGCACCTGGTCGCCGATCCAGTGGCCGTGCTCGTCGTTCACATGTTTGAAGTCGTCCACGTCGACGATGATCAGCGCGAGGAAGGTGCTGTCGTCGACGCCTTCCAGAAAGGCCCGCCTGTTCAGCAGGCCCGTGAGCTCATCGGTCGTGCCGGCGCGATAGAGCGCCAGCTGCGCACTGCCGATCTTGCGGGAGACGGGCACGGCGATGCCGACAACGACGACGATGGTGATGATCCACGACCGCAGGGCGTTCGGCCAGTTGGTGAAAAAGAAGAGCTGGTTCGCCACATCGACGGCAAGCGCAATGGAGGCGCACAAGAGCGTCGTGCGCAGAACATAATGTGTCAGGTCGCGGTCGTTCTTGAGTTCGATGTGCGGGAGAAAATGCATGATCGCCGAATTGACGCGTCTAGGCATGACACACTCCTCGTCGGCCAGCAGCTTCGCCGCAGCGAAGGCTCGGAACCCGGCGTGCGCTGCCACCTGTGGCCAGCCCCATGCCCGTGCGCATCAGAGCGTGCTGACGGCCTGTGAAGTCCCGATGCGCAGGTGCCGCCGCGTGACGTCCGCGGGCGACATCGGACGTCCGTACCGATAACCCTGCGCCTCGTTGCAGCCGAGTGCGATCAGCGCCTCCTCCTGCCCGGACGTTTCGACCCCTTCCGCGATGACGGTCAGGCCCAGGCGTCTCGCCATGCCGACGACGGCGCCGACGATGGCGGCATCGCCGGTCCTGCGGTCGATTTTCACGACGAAGCTCCGATCGATCTTCAATCGCGTGAGCGGATATTTCTGGAGCAGGCCCAATGATGCGAAGCCGGTTCCGAAATCGTCGAACGCCACCCCGACGCCCCGCGCGTTCAGCTTGCGCAGCGCCCGGGTCGATTGCTTGCTATGCCGCAGCACGGTGTTCTCGGTAATCTCCAGTTCGAGCTGGTCGGGGTCGAGGCCATGGTGGGCCAGCGCGGCCGAAACGACCTGGAACAGGCGATCGGACCGGAGCTGGGCGGGGAACAGGTTCACGCCCACCCTGAACTTGCCGAGCCCGCCACGCCTCCACTCCGCCGCGGCCGAACACGCCTCCTGGATGATCCAGTCTCCGACGCACTCGGCAACGGTGCTGCGTTCGAGAATGTCGAGGAAGGCTCTGGGCTGCATCAGGCCGTGAACGGGGTGGCGCCAGCGCAGCAGGGCTTCGACGCCGGTGAGGTTGCGCGCGGGAAGCGATACCTGCGGCTGATACCAAAGCTCGAATTCGCCCTTCGCCCATGCCGCGCGGAGCTCGACCCCCAATCGGAGGCGCTGTTCGGAGCGGTTCTGCATCGCGCGCACGAAGAAGGTGCGCGTGCCGCCCCCATCTCCCTTGGCGTTGTAGAGCGCGAGATCTGCGTTCGACAGCAATTGCTCGGCGCTGGTCGCATCGTTGGGCGACAGGGCTATGCCGATGCTTGTGCCGATGAAGATCGATTGCCCGGCCAGCTCGAACGGCGATTGCAAGCTCGCAAAGACCCGGTCGGCCAGCCGGTCGATCAGCGCGGGGTCGGCGCAGCCGGCCAGCAAGATCGCGAACTCGTCGCCGCCCAGGCGTGCGACGAAGCCCGCTTCGCCTGCCGCATCGTTCAGGCGCCCGGCCACCGCGGCTAGAAGCGTGTCGCCGACCGAATGGCCGAGGCTGTCGTTTACGTCCTTGAAACCGTCCAGATCCAACAGCAGCAATGCACACGGGCCTGCCGCCATCGCGTCCGTCAGGCGGACCTGCAATGCGTTGCGATTGGGCAGCGACGTCAGCGTGTCGCAATGTGCGAGATGTTCGAGCCGGCGTTGCGCCCGGCGACGGTCGCTCACGTCGCGAAGAAGCGCGCCGAACATCGGCCGTCCGGCCTCGCTCCACATCGACAGCGACAGATCGACCGGGATCTCGTGCCCGTCCGCGTGCAGCGCCAGCATCTCGACCGCCTGCCCGGCGAGGCGGGCACGACCTGTCTTGACGGCCCGGGCGAGGCCCGCGCGATGCGCGGCGCGGTGCCGCTCGGGAACGATGATCGAGAGCGGCATACCGATCGCCTGGTCGGCGGCGTAGCCGAACAAGATCTCTGCCGCGCTGTTCCAAGAAACGATGAGATTATCCGGTCCGGCGCAGATCGCGGCCGTAGCGGAGCTCACCAGCATCTTCTCGGCGCGGTCTTGCGCAAGAAGGGAGGCGGCGCGATCATGCACTCTCGGTACCTTTGGTTTCTTTTCACGCCCGTAGTGTCGGGTGATGCCATGGAACCGTTAAGTTCATCTTACTGCGCCACATCTGGCGTCAATTTCTCGCGACGTATGGGCCAGCCTGCCTCCCTCCGTCCGCCGTCTTGGCGGGAAGGTGTCGGTGCCGGGCATTGCCACGGCGGGCTGCCCGCGAGGGCCGCACAGTCCGATCAAGGAGCTCGGTTCAGCCTGAGGACCGGGGAATTTTCAGGCTGGAGCTCGGCCAGGGTTATTTGCCGCCCGCAGGCGCGCCGCTCGATGACCTCGGGTCCAGCGTGACTGAAAGCTTGTTGGAAGCCCGCCGCCCAGAATGGCATCCAAATAGTTGAAAGACGCCAACTATTTAATTTCGATCATAGCGCGAATCACGCGCCCAGCGCTTTCTCGCGGCAAGACGCCCCGTACCCCCGGAACGGCGTCTTCACGCGATCGCTCTCAGCGGTTTGCGGATGGCCCGTCGGTTTAACGCGCCGGCGGGCCATCGGTGGCGGTCAATGCGGTCGGGACAGATCGGCGACGACGCTGCCGAACACCGCGATCCACAGGCCCGCGACCACCGACAACACCAGCAGGATCAGCGTCCCGGTGTCGCAGGGCAGGCCGGTATGCTCGCTGAACCAGCATTGCATGCCCGGCCCGTGATGCAAATCGGCGCGGCATTTCGTCACGCACTGCACGGCGAGGGCTGCGGATGCGCACGCCCACAGCGCGGCACCCCAGCGCAGCAAAGTTGCGATAGTCCCTGTCATCGCGCCTTCATGCGATGCGCGTGCGGTTTGCGCAACGCCCCCGCCGAGCGCGAATGCTTCGCCTGCCCGGTCAGGCCACCGCGCGCGGGGCCGGTGCCAGATCCAGCAACGACAGCGCATGGCCGAGTTGCGTGACCGTGAACGGCTTCTGCAGGAAGCGGACGGAGCGAGCGGGCAAATCCGACGGTGCCGGCATGCCCGAGATGACCAGCGCCGCGCCACTCGGATTGCGGGACCGATAGTGCCGCAGAACTTCCTCGCCCGATTCGCCGCCGGGAAGCCCGTGGTCGACGATCAGCAGACCGAAAGCGTCTCCCTCCACGTGCGCCGCGGCGGCGGCGGCGTCGAGCACCCCCACCGCCTCATGGCCCCATTCCCGGCACGCCTCCACGATCGTCTCGTTAACGAGGAAATTATCCTCGACGATCAGAACGCGCGGCCGTGCCGCCCCGGTCACTCGCCGGGCTTCTTCACGTGAACGGTAGGGACGCTCACCTTGGTCGTGGTGGTATCGACGGAAACCTTCGGCACGTCGACCGCGACGGATTTCGATCCAACATCGACGTCGGCGGTCTTGACCTTGAACGCCGGCGCCTGTCCGCCCTCGACCCGCACGGTCGGCAGTTCGGCCGACTGGGTCTGGCGGACGCTGACGAGCTGGAACACGATCGCCGCGACGATGAGCAGCAGGACGACCACGCCGACGATCACGACGGTGTTGGTGCGGCGGGCAGGGCGATCATTGTAACTATATTCGGCCATGTAATCGCTCCTCGATTTGCTCAGACGAAGAACGAACCCGAACTGCCGTGCCTCAGTTCCGATATGTTGCTGCTTTACAACGAAGGTTGATTATTTGCAACCTTCAGGCTCGCACTAAGCATTCGTTCAGCCGTGCGGTTTTACGGGGTTCTCCATATTGTATCGTAGCATAGAGTATGTTGGATGAACGGAATGAAAATCCTACTCGTCGAAGACGATGACGATGCGGCTGGTCAGATCGATCGCGATCTTCGCGCGTTCGGTCACGCGATCACGCGCCTGGGGGCGACGGCCGACGCGGGCCTGGCCAAGGGCGGCGATTATGATGCCGTCATCCTCGACCGCCGCCTGCCCGACGGCGACGGAGTGGATCTGCTGCGGCGCTGGCGGCGGGCCGGCTTCGATACCCCCGTCATCCTCCTCACCGCGCTCAGCGGGGTGTCGAGCCGGATCGAGGGGCTCGATGCGGGGGCGGACGATTATATCATCAAGCCGGTCGACAATGCCGAACTGGAGGCGCGGCTGCGCGCGCTGCGGCGGCGCCGCCGCAGCGATGGCGGTGCGGATGCCAGCCGCCTGACCTGCGGCACGGTCGCGATCGATCGGTTGCGTCGCGAAGCCTCGCGCAACGGGCGCCGGCTGATCCTCAAGCCGCGCGAGATGCGGTTGCTCGAGGAACTCATGCTGGGCGCGGGCGAGATCGTGACGCGCGCGCATCTGCTGAGTGCCGTGTGGCACCTCAACTTCAATCCGCGCACCAAGCTGATCGAATCGCAGATGAGCCACCTGCGCGACAAACTGACCGAGCATGGCCTGCCCGATCCGATCGAGACGATCCGCGGCGTCGGCTATCAATTCCGCACCGATGTCTAGCTGGTCCACCCGCACCGTCCGCACGCTGGTTTTTCGGTGGATGGTGCTGTTCGGGCTGACGACAGTGCTGCTGGCGTGCGGGGCCTATGCCTATAGCCGCCACACCATGTCCGGCCAGCTCAATGCGCGCATGGAGCGGCGCGCGCTGTCGCTGGAGCATGCCTTCGCACGCGGCGGCAAGGTCGACGTCATGGCGCTGGCCCTTCGGCTGACCCAGCGGGGAACGCGCACCTTCGCTTACACCCTGGTCGATGCGCAGGGATATCTGGTGATGGGCGTGGCGGAGGCGGCGCATCAGCCGATCGGCTGGTCGACCCTGTCCCTGCCGGATCTGGATGACGACCGGCTCGACGATGCGCGCGTGCTGACCCGGCGGCTGCCCGACGGATCGCGACTGTCGATCATCGCCGACGGCGATATCGTCGATCAGTTCGACGGCGCCTTCTTCGCTTTCCTGCTCGCCGCATTCGGGCTGCTGTTCGGGGCAGCGCTGATCGGCGCGCTTTCGCTCGAACGCATCGTGCGCCGGCGGCTCGACACGATCACCGGCACCGCCCGATCGATTATCGCGGGCGAGACCGCGAGCCGGATCAAATTGAGTGGGCACGGGGACGAATTCGACGCGGTCTGCGCCGTGCTCAACACGATGCTCGACGGCCGCGACGAGGCGATCGGGCATGTCCGGCGGATCACCGGCTATATCGCGCACGATCTGCGTGCGCCGCTCGTACGGCTGCGCGAGGATCTGGCGCGCAGTGGCGAAGACTGCGGCGATACGCAGCGGTGCGTGCTCGATCTGCGCAGCGCGATCGCGCGGTGCGACGAGATCCTCGAAATCTACGAAGCGATCCTCGCCATCGGCGAGATCGAGGCGTTCGGCATCGGCCGTCACGCGGCGCCTTTCTCGCTCTCCACGCTGATGGGCGATCTCGCCGAAAGTTTCGCCGAGGCGATGGAGGCCGGCGGGCGCACGCTCCGCACGGAGATCGCGGCGGACGTGATCGTCGGGGGCAACCGCGGCATGCTGACGCAATTGATCGTCAACCTGCTCGACAATGCGGCGACGCACACGCCGGTCGGGACGGTGGTGACGATGCGGCTCGAAGCGGACGCAGCGGAAACGAGGATCATCGTTGCGGATGATGGAGCGGCCCGGGCACCGACGCCCCGGACCGAGGCATCGCGCGAGCGCGAAGGGCTGGGCCTGCGGCTGGTCGAGGCGATCGCCGGCGCGCATGGCGGCCGCGTCGTGGCTACGCCGGGCGCGGCGGGAATGACCGTCTCGGTCAGCCTGCCCCGGCCGTGCAAAACCAGCGGCATCCCGGGCTGGCCGGGATGCCGCCGTCCCCTGTGTCAGGCGAATTTGACTTTGGTGCGACGCCGCTGAGCGCGTAGCGCCCCGCCGATCATGCCGAAGCCGCCGAGCATCATCGCCCAGCTCGCCGGCTCGGGCACCGCGCCCGCACCCGGTGCGGCGACGAAGCCCTGCACGTAGAAGGGCGTGTTGTTGGTCACCTTCAAGGTCTGCGTGCCGAAGGCCGAACCGGCGGGATCGACCAGCGAGAAGATGGAATCCGCGCTGAAGCCGGTGAACGCGAAGCCGGCCGGCGGCGTCACGTCGGGGCCGGTATAGGTGAAGACGAGGTTGGCGATCGTGGGATCGTCGGTGGTGGCCGGCGGCAGCAGGGTCGCATCGCTGACCAGCTGGGAGGTCGCCAGCACGTTGGCGTAGGGGCTGAACACCGATCCGGCGACATAGCCCTTGAAATCATAGATGATCAGCCGCGAACCGGTGACCAGGCCCTCGATCGGATCGCCGCCGGGGTTGGACGGATCGACCGCGAAGCTGCCGCCATAGGTGAAGGTGGTGTTCGATCCGTTGGCGCTGGTGCCCGACAGCACCAGGGCGACGGCGCCGGCCTGCGAGGCGAGCAAAAGCCCGGCCGGAAGCGCGATCGAAGCCTTCAGCCACGCGCGCATGCGATTGTTTCTCATCAGGTATACACTCCCCTTGGCGGCATCCGGAGATAGTCTCGGGACCGACGCATTAATGACGGGAGGCGGATTTCGTTTCTTGGTTACCAAAATTTAACTGTTTGAAACCAGCGCTTTCGAAAGCGCGGTGCGCGTAATTGCGGTCATATCGTGCCTGCCCCGATCGTGCCTCTCGCGTAACGGTGGGAACGGGGCGGCCGCTTCGACATTGACCGTCCCTGCGGGGGCCCGATGAGGAGAGCCGCAATGGACATGAGAAAACTGCTGTTGACCGCCGCGCTGCCGGGCCTGTGCCTCGCTAGCGCCATGGTGCTGCCGGCCGCGCCCGGCATCGCGCAAAGCGACGCGCCCGACGAGATCATCGTCACGGGGCGGTGGAGCCGCCGCCAATTGCCCGACGACGTGCAGAGCGCGAGCCAGTCGATCTCGTACGCCGATCTGGATCTGAGCACCGGCTGGGGCCGGCATGAACTGAAGCACCGCATCAATCTCGTCGCGCGCTATCTGTGCGATCGCCTCGGCGAGCCCGACGACCGATCGAGCCTCTCGGGCAGTTCGTGCCGCGAGGATGCCGCGCGCGATGCGATGAAGCGCGTCGGCACGATCGAGGAAAGCTGGGCGCCGCGCCACACCGCATGGGTGCGGGGGCCGAGCTGGCACGCGCCCTATGCCGACGATTGGGCTGCGCGCTATCCCGACGATCCGTACTGACCGCGATCGGCTCCCGTTCCGGCCCGACGGCCAGGGGCGGGCGCCTGCCTCCCGTCCGCTGGCGTGGGGCCGCACGGAATGCTTGATACGACCGGATCTTGTCCCGCGCGGCGACCTTGACCGCTCCCGCCAGTCACTTCCGCCATTAACCATTGAAGTACACCCATCCGTAAAATTCCTGAATATATCCGACGCCCACCCCCCGATTATTTGCGCCTCAGTCATTCGGAGCGCCGCTCGACTAAGCGATGCGCTGTAATTGGGGGTAGTTATTATGGTAATCGCTTCGCTCTTGCCTGTTCCGTCCTCGGCATGGTCATCGCGGCCTCCGGCGCGAACGCGGCCGTCCCGTTCGACGTGCGCTACGAATCCGAACTGGCGGGCATGACCAACACTTCGGCGACCTTCAGCAAGGTCGGCGTCGAGACCTTCGACGGCAAGAGCAGCACGGCATCCTTCGCCACCAACTTCGGCGGCAGCCCCTTCACCGGAACCTATTCGTCGGCCAATGGCAATTACGTCCAGATCAACGGTTCGGATCAATATGGTGGCGCGGGCAACAGCGGCAAATATGCCGTCGCGTTCAACTCGACCCCGTACAGCCTCACGCTCGACCAGGGCGTCACCTATTTCGGCTATTGGCTGTCCGCGCTCGACGCGGGCAACACGGTGACCTTCTACAGCCACGGCACCAAGCTCTTCACGTTCGACGCCGCCGACGCGCTGCACGCGGTCGATACCGCGCCGTCGGCCAACAAGGACGATTATTACGGCAAGCCCGGCACCGGCGCGACGCGCTGGGATCGCGCCAATCCCGGCGAGCCCTATATCTTCCTCGATTTCTTCGCCAATAACGGCCTGACCTTCGACAAGATCGAATTCGCCGAGAAGCCCACCTACGGCGGCGGCTATGAATTGGACAACCACACCGTCGGCCTCTACACCGGCAAGGGCACAGGTACCGAAGTTCAGCTCATCAACAGCACCGTCGCCGCCGTGCCCGAGCCGGCCAGCTGGGCGATGATGCTGGCCGGCTTCGGCTTCGTCGGCAGCTCGATCCGTCGCCGCAAGACGAGCGCGCTGCGCACCGCCTGATGGCGGCCGCCGGCGGCGCGGGCGCGGTCTGCCGGCGCCGCCCGGATGTCCCGCGACGGTCGAGAGCCGTCGCGGCCCGTCAGTGAACCGAAGCCTTCGAAAACAGGTTCATGACGATGACGCCGCCGATGATGAGCGCCATTCCCACGACGGCGGCCGCGTCGAGCTTCTGGTCCTGGAACAGCCACGCGACGGCGGAGATCAGGACGATGCCGAGCCCTGACCAGATCGCATAGGCGATGCCCGTCGGCATCGTCTTGAGCACCAGCGACAGGCAGTAGAAGGCCACGCCGTAGCCGACGACGGTTGCCGCCACCCAGGGGAGCCGCGTGAAGCCGTCCGACTGCTTCATGGCGGAGGTTCCTATGACCTCCGCGACGATGGCCACGATGAGCAGGATGTATTTCATGCCGGTGCCAGTAGCACATGGACCAGGGCGTGAATGCGGCGTCCGCTGCTCTCCCTTGATCTGCAGCGCGTCGGCTGGCGATCGACCGCTTTCGGCGTCGCGCGGTCGCTGCGGTCCCCCCTGACCAACGCGATGGCCTACAGGCCGCTCACGTATCGGCAATCGGGCGGGTCGAGGGTATGCCGCTCAACGGTTTGAGGTTGCGAAACGTCACCAAGGTCTTGAAGCTGCGAATGAATGGCTTCGAATAGAGCAAATCGCTGATCTGCTTGTCGAAGCTCGACATGTCGCGCGCAACCATGCGCAGCACGAAGTCATGCTCGCCGGTCACATACCAGGCCTCGATGACCTCCGGCACCCGGGCGATCGCGCGACGGAAATCCTCAAGGATGCGCTCGCTTTCGCGATCCAGCGTCACCAGGACGATGATCGTCAGCGGCCAGCCCATCGTGACCGGATCGACGATCGATACGTCGCGCTTGATCGCACCGATACGGCGCAGCCGCTGGATCCGCCGATAGCAGGCTGGCACAGACAACCCGACCGCTTCCGACAGCGCCGCAGCGCTGGCCCGGGCATCGTCCTGCATCAGTGCCAGGAGGCGAAGATCGAAGGAATCAAGATCGTCGGGCGAAGCCACAGCGCACATCGATAGAAATTATCGCTCCGGATGCAAAGACGAGAAAAACCCTCGTGCGCGACCGCTAAGCTCCCGACGACATTCAAGGCGGGGCCCGATGCTGGATAGAATCAAGGACATGGATCGCGCGGCAGTCCTCCACCCTTTCACGCAGGCGGCCGACTATGCGTCGGGCAAGATCGATCCGGTCGTCGTGGAAAGCGGCAGCGGCGCCCGGATCCGCACCGCCGACGGGCAGGACCTGATCGACGGGTTCGGCGGGCTCTATTGCGTCAATGTCGGCTATGGCCGGGCCGAGGTGGCGGACGCCATTCACCAACAAGCGCGGCAGCTTGCTTATTACCATTCCTATGCCGGCCACACGACCGAGCCGCTGGCGCGCCTCTCGGACCGGCTGATCCGCATGGCGCCGGCCGGCATGGCCAAGGTGTTCTACGGCCTGTCGGGATCCGATGCGAACGAGACCCAGGCGAAACTGGTTTGGTATTACAACAATCTGCGCGGAAAGCCGGCCAAGAAGAAGATCATCGCCCGCGAACGCGGCTATCATGGCAGCTCGGTCATCTCGGGCTCGATGACCGGCCTCAGCTTCTACCATGACCTGATGGACCTGCCGCTTCCGATCATCCTGCGTACGGGCGTGCCCCACCATTATTGGGGCGCGGCCGAAGGCGAGAGCGAGCAGGCCTTTTCGGCCCGCCGGGCTGCCGAGCTGGACGCGCTGATCGAACAGGAGGGTCCCGATACGGTCGGTGCGTTCATCGCCGAGCCGGTGCTGGGCACGGGCGGGATCATCCCGCCCCCCGCCGGCTATTGGGATGCGATCCAGCCGGTGCTGCGCAAGCATGACGTCCTGCTCATCGCGGACGAGGTCATCACCGGCTTCGGGCGCATCGGTACGCCGTTCGGCAGCGATCTGTACGGCATGACGCCGGATCTGATCACCTGCGCCAAGGGCCTGACCAGCGCCTATGTGCCGATGTCGGCGGTGCTGATCGGCGAGAAGGTGTGGAACGTCGTGCGCGACGGCGCCGAACGGGCCGGCGCATTCAGTCACGGTTACACCTATAGCGGCCATCCGCTCGGCGCTGCCGCCGCCAATGCCTGTCTCGACATCGTCGAGCGGGAGGATCTGGCGGGCAACGCCGCGCGGGTCGGCGGCCATCTGCTCGCCGGGCTGTCGCAGGCGCTTGCGCAGCATGAGATCGTCGGCGAGGTACGGGGTGTCGGCATGCTGGCGGCGGTCGAGTTCGTCGCCGATCGCGCGGCGAAGCGCCGCTTCGATCCCGCGCTGAAGGTGGGTGCCCGCCTGTCCGCCGCGGCCCGCGCGCGCGGCCTGATCACGCGCGCCATGCCCCACGGCGATATCCTGGGCTTTGCGCCGCCGCTCGTGTTGACGTCCGCGGAGGCCGATCGCATCGTCGAGATCACGGCCGATGCCGTTCGCGACGTCGCCGACCAATTGGCGCGCGAAGGCGCGCTCTAAGGGCGTGGCTCTGACCTGTACGCCATCTGGCAACCCCATCGTCGCGTCCCGCTACACCTGCCGCATGCCGCCATCGACGCAAAGCTCGGCCCCCGTCACGAAGCTGGCGGCATCGCTGAGGAGAAACACCGCGGCGGCCGCGACCTCGTCGGCACGCGCCATGCGACCGAGGGGAATGGGGGCAATCAGCATCTGCCGCATCTCGTCGGATACGGCGGCCATCATGTCCGTGTCCGTCGGTCCCGGCGCGACGACGTTGACCCGGATATGCCGGGGCGCGAGTTCGGCCGCCCAGCTGCGCGCATAGGAGCGCAGCGCCGCCTTGGTCGCGGCATAGGTGCTGAATGGCGTCACGCCCATACCATCGGCGATCGAGCCGATAAGCACGACCGATGCCCCCTCGCTCAGCACGGGCAGTGCCGCCTGGATGCCGAACAGCGCACCGCGCACGTTGACCGCGAAGTGCCGGTCGAAATGCTCGGCCGTCTCCTCCGGGAGGGTCGCGGGCTCGGACAATCCGGCGTTCAGCACGAGCGCGTCGATGCGGCCGTGCAGCCGCCGGGCCTCACGCACGACCCGTTCCAGATCGGCCTGGGAGGCCGCATCGGCTTCGATGCCCTGCGCCGACGGACCGATACGTTCAGCCGCAGCGGTGACCTCGTGCTGCCTGCGGCCGGTCAGCATCACGCAAGCCCCTTCCTCCGCGAGCGCACGGGCAGTCGCGAGGCCGATCCCCTTCGCTCCGCCGACCACCACTGCGACCTTGCCTGCCATTCTTGCCATCGTCCGTCCTTCCATTCGAGACGGCTGATCAGATATATGAAGCATATCTGCTATCAAGAACGCACCTGGAGTAGAGTAGATATGGCCAGCGATACCGACCTGGAGGCGCTGTCGTGCAAGGCGATGATGGATGTGCCCCGCATCCGCCCCGTGCTGGACAAGATCGCGGACAAATGGACGATCATGATCCTGACCGTGTTGTGTCCTCAGCCGGCGCGCTTCAACGAGATCAAACGTCGCCTGGATGGCATAACCCACAAGTCGCTTGCCGACGCGTTGAAGCGCCTGGAGCGCCACGGGCTGATTACCCGTACCGTGCTTCCGACCAGCCCGATCGGCGTCGAATATACGATCACGTCGCTCGGCCATTCGCTTCGCGAACCATTCGAGGCGCTCTGCTCTTGGGCGCTGAATTACGAGCAAGCGTTGGCGGCCGCTGCCGTCGCCTATGACCGATCGCGCGAATGACCGTCATGCTTGACCCACGATCGGACATTGATGACGGTCGGAGCCTTCGCAGCTTCCGCCTCGCTCGTGGCATCCGTGTCGCTTTACCGGGATGCCTTGGCGAGCCTGTGTTCGAAGGCCGGCGGGTCCGTGGCCGAGTTCGCAGAAGCGAAGGCACGGTTCTGGTCTGACGGGTTGAACCGGCGCTTCACGGTGACGGTTGCGGGCCAAGACGGCCGTTGCTCCACAACGGATATGCGGGCATACCCGGCCGGCGCGTGACAATGCTAGGTCGTAGACCCATAAAGCTGACTGTCGGCTCTCGCCCCATTTGCGGACATAGGTCATCTCCGACATAACGCTCGCATGGGCGAGCTCTCCTCTCTCGAACGCGCAGCCATTGCCGCCATCCTCGAGGAAATGGGGGAGCAGCGCGCGTTACTCGAACAGCAGATGCTCCAAGCCAAGGTCCGTTCGCGTGAAAATACCGGTGGAGGCTTCGTCACTGAACTGGAAGTCGGTTCAACGGCGGACAGCTTGGGTAAAAAGACCGCGCCGCTGGGACAGAATGTATGGATCAGCATCGACGGGTTGAATTTCGGACTGGGGATGATCCTTCACTTAAAAGAGGGTCGCGCCGACTTGCTTGAGGGATATGCCGTTGGTCCCGAGGATACATCCCTCATTGACTTTGAGCATGTCCCCTACGCGATGACGGAAGAGCCGGGACCGCTCCGAAGGAACGGCAGCTAACCACCACGTCTTGCCGCCCCATGTGTCGTCGGGGCTCGCGTGTTGCTCGAAAGCTGACGGTCCGGTTATGGACGTGAAAGCTGCCCGTCGGCAGCCGCCCCAGTTTTTGCCGTTCGCGATCCGTCTTTCATAGCCTGTTAGCGGACGTAAGGCGCAGCTTTTAGGAGGTGCATCATCTGTGCCGAGGGGTTCCATAGCGGAGGCTTCAAGTTGCCAGGTCCCCTCCACCCCGGGGCGGCGTTCCACTCCGCTCGGTAGGCTTGTAGCGAGCCGAGGATGGTTTCCTCCGCACGAGACGACGCAGCTGGATTATCATCAAATCCCGGCTCCCAAAGGCAGCATGGGCAGATGCCCAAAGAAATACCGCCAGCTTGATCGTAAGCGTCCGTCACCACATATTCAGGGAAACCGCAGGCTGGGCACAGCAGCTTGCCCTGATCGTCACGGATGTTGAACTGTCGAGCATCGGCCATCCGCTGCTTCTACCGAAAAGTAAGCCCGCTTTCCATTTTCCATTCTAAGCTGCCTGTTAGCGGACGGTCGCTTATCCACCAGTTTCGGCCGCTCGCAGCGAGCACGGCCGATCTCAAAAAAGGACCGACCGCGCCCGCCCCTTTGCTGCCGTTACCTGGGAGATGTATGAGGTCCGAGGTAATGCGGGCGGATAGGGACATTCGGCGTGGGCGATGAAACAAAGCAACTCACTGCGATACAGCGCTACCACCTCGTTCTGATCTGGAGCTTCCGGATTTTCGGCATAGTATTTGCCTTAGGTTCAGTGCTGATAGCTGCGAGCAATTTCTTGTCCTTGCCTTCCGAACGGACTGGAAGCAACGCGACCTTGGCCGTCATAACCGCGATCTTCGTCATTGTCGGCAGCGGGATATATCTCGGCGCTACCCGTGTTCTCCGTTCGTATAGCCAGACCCTAGGGCGGCGCTGAAAGACCGCTTTACCACCACTTCCAGCCGTTCGGTCACATCGCTTATTTTATGGGTTCACGACTAGACGCTCTCGGGCGCCCGCGACCCAAGCCGAGCGCTGCTTAGGCTCGGTCCGCATGAGGAGCGCCGCCAAAGCCGGGCGCTGATCGACACACGCACGCGGAGCGCCGGCGCGACCGTCCGCCTCAATACATCTCGTCCAGCTTGCGCATGACCTCCGCCTTTTCCTCCTCGCTATAGTCGGACCATGGCCTCTCCTGCGGCGGGGGTGGCGGCGGTTCGGGTTCGATATGGGCGAGGCGTTCGGCGGTTGCGCGGTACCAGCGGCGGTTGTGGGCGAGCACAGTGCGCAGCGTGGCGAAGGCGACGCCGGGCGGGAGGGTTCGGGCGGGCGGGGCTTCGGTGTCGATGGGGTCCGCCGCGCCGGCGGCAGGGGCCGGCGGGGGTGCTGCGTCGGGCGCGTTGGACGTGGCTTCGCCGGCGCTCGGGGTGCCGCATTCGGCGCCCGCCATCCTTTCAGGCTGGGCGGCGTCGGCGCCGGTTGTGGGGGGGCTTCGGCTTCGCTCGGGGCGAACGGGATGCATTCGACGCTCGGTGCCCCGGCTTGGGCTACGGGTTCCGCCAGTGTGTCGGTGGTGGCTTCGGCCGGGGTGGGGGCGACCGCCGGCGGGGCGGCGGGCTCGGCGTGGGGTTGGGCCGGGTCTGCGTGGTCGGCCACGGGCGGCGCGCCGTCCCACAGCGCGTCGTCGGTCGCGACCAGGCCGGTGCGCGGGTCGATGCGGAGCGTGTCGGGGTGGGGGTGGGGCGGATCGGGGAGGGGTTGGGCCTGCTGCTCGGCCAGCGCGCGTAGCTCGGCCCAGCCGGTCTTGGCGTGGAGCGCCTCGTCGAGGATCGCGGTGCGTTGCGCGGCGCGGCGGGTCTCGATCCGGTCGGTCAACTCGAACAGGAGGCGCGCGTGGAGCCGGCTCCCCTTCGCCGCCGCGGCGCCGATCGCGCGGACCGCCGCCTGGAGCGTGGTGAGGTAGAAGGTGCGGCCGTCCTCCTCGATCGGCACATGGCGATAGACCTCGTCGAGCACGACATCGTCGAGCCACGCCGCGCCATAGGTGCCGCGATAATCGCGTCTGGGCTTGCGCGGGCGGCCGCGCGGATTGCCCGATCGACCGGGCTGGAAGCGGGTCTCGACCGGCGGGCGGCAGTGGCCGACCTCGTAGGCGGGGGTGGGGGTCATGGGTGGGGACCTCTTTCACGGGGCCGTGGGCGTGAGCTGCCTGTCGGCAATCCGCCCAATTGTTGCCAGTCCGGTAGCATTGCTGTGCGCCGAGTTGCGGTGGCCCCCGAACGTGGGCAACATGAGGCGATGAGGAAGGGTCTACTGCGCGTGCTGACGGCGGCGTCCGCAATGACGGCTTGCTCCGAACAGCCGAAGCGGGACGTGTGGGCCGTCGTTGTCGATATCCGGCCGCACCCTTCTGCCAAGTGGAACACCGACCAGTTGGTCGTGGAAGCCCGGACGCCCGACGGCCTTGATGGCACAAAAGAGGTATTACGCGCAGGTCTGAATTGCCGTGTCGGAGACACGGTTTGCGCGATAGCTCAAGGCGTATCCCTCACGTTGGATGAAGGCGCGTGCGAGCGCGTAGGAACACCGCCGCTCAGGACTCGGTCCTTTTGAACGTCGACAGCTTGCCTTTATAATCACCGAAAAGCCGGCCGTCGCTTCACTACCACTTTCTGCCGCTCGATGTGTCGCCGGAGCTTGCGTCTTGCTCAAAATCAGCCGTGCCGGATGTGGGCGTTAAGCTGACCGTCGCTCCCAAAGTCGGTCTTCCCGTGGCCCTGCGGTCGCCCGATTGCGGGCATTGCGTTAAGCTGCAAAATGGTCGCGATGAGTAAGCTCACCCTCGGCTACGAATATGACGCGAGCTTCTTTGATCCGAAGCTACCGCGAGATGACTTTGGACGTTTGTCGTTATCAGTGACTACGGGCCAGTTCTCGGGCGCCGGGGGATTCTGGGTTCAATGGCAGGACGTGAGGGAGTTCTGCGATGCGCTAAGCGCCTATCCGATTCGCGACGGCTCCCCGATCATTGCCCAATGGGGCTTTGGTATGCAGGAAGGCGACGACCTCATCTTACGCCTTGAAATCGCACCAGCCGACAAGCGGGGCAATCTTTCCATCCGCTTCGAAGTCGCCGACGATTTCGTTCCGCGCAATCGAGTGCGTGGGTCCTTCCTGACTAACTACCCGGAGATCGAGACCTTTCGCGTCAGCATCGCACGCCTGATGAATCACGAAGCCGACGAGGCCGTATTGATCGGCCAATAGCGGCTGTTCCTGCCAGCCACCTGTCGCCAAACCACCCATGATACGACGCTTCGCGTTACAAGCCCGTCGATGCGCCGCCTAGGAGCGCGCTGCCCAAAGCTACCGGATTGGTCACGGACCTAAAAAGCTGCCCGTCGCGACCCGCCCCGCATGCAGACACTCTGTGTTGCCAATTGCGGACATCGACCAAATCGCGTCTACCTCCCCGATGAGCTCCAGCTACGGCATATCGCTTCAGGTGCGTCACCCGGTTGCCGATCCGAACGACATCGCTCGCGGCCTAGGTCTGCCAGCGAAGCGAAGCTGGAAGATGGGCGAATCTCGCTCAACGCCACGCGGCACCGCATTGGCGGGGCGCTATGACACGACATATTGCGCTTTTGATCTCGGGGCCGGTGACGATCGGGAGTTGGCCGAGCGGCTTCGGGTCGTGGTTGCTGCGCTCCTTCTCAAGCAGGATTTCTTTCGTGGCCTGAGGGCGACTGGAGCCTCGCTCAACCTCTTCATCACATGGACGGTCGGAGAACGGGGCGAGATGTTCGATTGCGCGCTACTCTCCGACCTCGCGAGCCTCGGCATCGATCTCGGGATCGAACCGGTTATAGCATTCCCCTTACGGACCTGTGGATGAAGGGCTCGCCGGCAGAGTTGGAAGAGTGGCATCATAGATCGCTGAAAATGCGGAATGACGCCTATGCGGTTGGTGACGCCGGGCTTCGCTGCGATGGAGCTACAACAAAGCTCGCGCGCTCTTCATCTCAATCAACCCCGGCTTCAGCGACGTAAGCTACGATTCGGCTATCGCATTCGGCTTCCTACAAGCGCGTTGATCGGCAGCCTTCCCCCAGTTGCGGCCGTTCAGTCTCCCCCGCCAAACAGCGGGCTCGCCTCATGCTCCCACCGTCACCCCTCGCTCGACGGGGGGAGCGCGCTTGTTCGGCTAGGAGAGGGCGCTTCGTCGGAAGCAAGCGTGTCGCCGGTGGGCGGTAAAGTGGCAAACCACGCATCCCTCCGCGGCTTCACGCCTCTGCATGGGTCACTTATTTTTTCAAATGACCAAAGTAGATCGCTCGTGGTGAACCCCTCCACCCTGCTGCGCCTGGCCCCTCTCCCCGTGTCGGGGAGGATCTTTGATGGTCGACAATGCTATAATGCGCGGCGCCGGCTGCTCGGGGGACACAGCTTTGAGGATTTCCTTTTATACGCTTCCGTCTTCCCGCGGACAACGCGGATTTATCGGACGTTCCATTCGCTGTTGCGGCGGATCGACTGTCCTGTTGCTGCGGTTTTTCCGGAATGACGCTCCCTGTTCCGGCGGGCAGGGAAAGCGCCCCGATTTTCGCTTTGCGGTCAGCGGGATAGCCCGGCCGCGGACGGCGCCGCCCCCGGCGAAAAGTGCCGATTTTCCCTGTTATGGGGTCGATAACAGGGAAAATCGCGGCGGCGCGGGCTCAGTCGTCGAGGTGGAAGCGCTTGGCGCGGTCGGCGACGCGGGGGTTGATCGCCAGTGCGGCGGTGCGGTCGGTGTCGGCCTGGGCGGCCTTGCCGGCGTGGCGTTCGGCGATGGCGCGGGCGTAGAGCGACCAAGCCTCGCGCGGCTTGGCGGCGATGGCGGCGTCGTAATCGGCGATCGCCTTGTCATACTCGCCGCGCCGCATGTGCACGAGCGCGCGGCTGTCGAGATAGGCGGTCTCGCCCGGGCGCAGCCGCAACGCCGCGTCGCAATCGGACAGCGCCTTGTCGAGCTCCTGGTTCATCAGCGCGCGCGCCCAGCAGCGGCCGTTGAAGGCGGGCGCGCGGCTGTGATCCTCGGGGTGGCTGCGCAGCCACTGGTCGTAGCTGGCGAGCGCCGGGGCATAGGCTTCGGCGCTGTCGTACATAGCGGCCAGTCGCAGGCGCGCGTCGGCGGAGGGGGCGAGTGCTGCGTCGGCGGCCTTGAGATCCTCCAGCGCGCCGGCCGGATCGCGCGCGGCGAGCCGCATCCGCGCCCGCGCCAGGCGCGGATCGGGATCGTTCGGGGCGAGCGCGATCGTCTTGTCGATGTCGGCCGCGGCGAGCAGGGGCTGGCCCTTGGCGAGATGCACCATCGCGCGCTGCCAGACGTAATGCGCCTCGTTCGGCGCCATGCTCACCGCCTTGTCGAAATCGGCGAGCGCGGCATCGAGATCGTGCTTCGAGGCGAGGACCGCGCCGCGCGTGGCGTAGCCGGCGGCGCCGGTCGGCTCGCCGGTCTTGTCGGTCAGGTCGAGCGCGGCGCCATGCTCGTCGACCGCGCCCTTGGGATCGAGCCCGAACACCGGGCCGCCCTCGTAGGTGACGAACATGTGCTGGCTCTTGTTGTCGACATAGATGCGGTGGGTCAGGAAGAAGTCGATGCCGATCAGCATGTCGGCGTCGGGCAGGAGCTGATCGCCGATATCGATCCAGGGGCGGTTGATCGTCTCGCCGCCGATCTCGATCGATGTGAAGCGCGCGCGCCAGGCGGCGACCCGCTTCGTCCCGACGCCGTAGGCGAAGCCGGTCGAGGTCACGCCCGGGCTGTCCGGGGTGATGCCGGCGCGCTTGGCGGCGGCGAGCGTGATCATCGAGGAGGTGGCGCCGGTATCGAACATCGCCTTCAGCTTGACGCCGTTGACGGTGACGGTGCCGATCGTGTGGCGGTTGCGGGTGTCCATCGGCATGATTTCGACCAGCGCGACGGGCTTGGCGCCGGCCCAATAGGCCAGGTTGGCATTGTGGCAGCCCTGGGCGTGCATCAGCCGGACGAAGCCGTGCGGCAGATCATATTCGGCGTCGGCCAGCCCCAGGAAGTTCTGGCCGAGCAGCCCGGCAAAACCGGTGTCGCTGCCGCCCACCCCGAACTCGACGCGGGGCACCGTCTGCCCGGCGATGCGGAAGTCCTTGACCGTGGTTGCCCAGAGCGAGGTCGATCCGCCGATGCCGCTCAGCATCGCCCCGTTCAGGCTTTCCAGCTTCAGCCCATATTCCTGCGCATTGGCCTGCGCGATCGTGCTGTAGAAGGCGCCGCTGTCGAGGATGAAGCGCGCGTCGCGGCCGTTGATCTGCGCGGTCACCACCGCGCGGCGGCCGGTCATCGTCAGGGGGATTTCGGCGACCTTGCCGACCTGGCAGGTGGCCGCGAGCGCCGGCGCGGCGAGCGCGAGCAGGGCGGGTGTGACGATCGACGCACTCAACCAACGAACCATCCGGCACCTCGCGGGCATGACTCACCGGCGCGCGCCCTGCGCCGAACCCGCGCGCCGGGCAAGAGTATCCGTGCGGATTCAGCCCTGTGGCGCGCGGATTTCGGCGGCGATCGCCTGGAGCGCGCGCATCAGCGGGCTGCGCCGGCGTTCGGTCTGGCAGACGAGGTAGGTCTGGAGCGCATAGGCAAGCTCGCCGGTGTCGAGCGGGCGATAGGCGATGCGCGGATCGGGCGGGCATTCGGAGGTGAAGAAGACGCTGACGCCCAGCCCCAGCGCGATCCCCTCGCGGATCGTCTCGCGGCTCTGCAGCTCGATCGACCAGCGCGGGGCGACGTCGGCATCGGCCATCGCGCGCTCGGTGAAGGTGCGCGTCTTGGAGCCGGTCTCGCGCAGCAGGAGCGTCTCGGCGGCGATCGCCTGGATCGGCACGGTGGCGTGCGCGGCGAGCGGATGGTCGTGCGGCAGCGCGCAGGACAGTCCGTCGCTGGCGAGCGGCTCGTAGCTGAAGCTGCCGTCGCCGGGCGGGTCGCTCGCGATGGCGGCGTCGATCTGGGCGTCTCCGAGCCAGCGCATCACGTCGCGCGCATTGCCCATCCGCACCTGCACGTCGGCGAGCGGGTGGTCGCGGTGGACCATCTGCACCAGCCTGGCGGCATAGTGCGGGTGATCCGATCCGAGCCGCAGCGTGCCGCCGGCGACCCCGGCGCTCTCGCCGAGCAGGGCGTCGATATCGCCCGCGGTGGCGAACAGCTTCTGGGTCAGCGCGAACAGGTCGCGCCCGGCGGCGGTGAGGCGCAGCGGGGTCTTGCGGCTCTCGAACAGGGTCACGCCATGGCGTGCCTCGAGCGACTTGAGCTGTTGTGACAATGTCGGTTGCGAAACGTTCAGCCGCCGCGCCGCACGCGATACGCCGCCCTCCACGGCGATCGCGTGAAAAGCCCGCAGATGCTGATGGTTGGCGGCCATGACCGGCCCCGGCTAGGCCGCGTGCGCGACGGATTTGTGACAGTTTGGCGGCTTTCCCATAGGCGCCGCCTATGCGCGCCATCCAGCCAATGACTTGGCGGCGATGCGGGCTTCGGGACGAAAGGAGCGGCGCGACGGGCCGGCACGAATCGGCCCGCATCGGGGAGACACCTTGGGCGGGGGCCCGGGTGCGCCATCACCTATCTCAGGGGTACAGAGATGAAGACGCGCTATCTGATGACCTGCGCCATGGCCGCGCTGCTGGGCGGCCACGCCTACGCCGCACCCGCCGATCCCGCGCCCGACGCCGCCACCGCGCCGGTGGAAGGCGAGATCATCGTCACCGCGCAGCGCCGCGACGAAGGCATCCAGAAGGTGCCGATCACGATCCAGGCACTGACCGGCCAGACCCTGTCGCAGCTCAACATCAAGTCGTTCGACGACCTCATCAAGTACGTCCCCAACATCACCTTCGGCAATAATGGCCCGGGGCAGGGCGCGATCTTCATGCGCGGCCTGAGCGCCGGTTTCGCGGGCGGCCAGTCGAGCGCGACGATCGCCAACTTCCCCAACGTCGCGCTCTATCTCGACGATCAGTCGATGCAGTTCCCGGCGCGCAACATCGACGTCTATGCCGCCGATCTCGAGCGGGTCGAGGTGCTCGAAGGCCCGCAGGGCACGCTCTTCGGCGGCGGCGCCGAGGCGGGCGCGGTGCGCTACATCACCAACAAGCCCAAGCTCGACGCGTTCGGCGGCCATGCCGAGGCGATGTACGGCTTCACCTCGGGCGGTGCCGCCAACAACTCCGAGGTCGTCACGCTCAACGTGCCGATCATCAAGGACAAGCTCGGCATCCGCGCGACGATCTATAACGAGCGCCGCGGCGGCTATATCGATAACGTGCCGAGCACTTTCACCCGCTCGAACGACGATCCGGGCGCCTACTACCTGAACATCAAGCCGACCGCGGGCAAATGTCCCAACGGCCTCGGCACCACGACCGGCTTCTGCACCGTCACCGGCCCGGGCGCCCAGATCAACAACAGCACCACCGCCGAGAAGGACTTCAACCCGGTCACGTACACCGGCGGCCGGATCGAGGCGCTGTGGGATATCAACAGCGACTGGAACGTGCTGGTGACCGAGAGCGTCCAGCATCTCGACGTGCTCGGCGTATCGTCATCCTATCCGACCGGATCGGATTTCCAGCCGCTGAAGCCGCTCCAGGTCACGACCTTCGTGCCGAGCTACGATCATGACAAGTTCGAGAGCACGGCCTGGACCGTCCATGGCAAGATCGGGCCGTTGAGCGCGGTCTATACCGGCTCCTACCTCACCCGGCATATCGACAACCAGGTCGACTACACCAACTATTCGCGTACCGCGTACGGCGTCTATTATACCTGCTC
This sequence comes from Sphingomonas sp. MMS24-J13, assembly GCF_044905095.1. Taxonomy (NCBI): domain Bacteria; kingdom Pseudomonadati; phylum Pseudomonadota; class Alphaproteobacteria; order Sphingomonadales; family Sphingomonadaceae; genus Sphingomonas; species Sphingomonas sp. MMS24-J13. The sequence continues at coordinate 2,993,125 of NZ_CP173258.1, read as the reverse complement.
GGGCGGCGCGACCGGCTGGGGTTCGGGTGCCGCGACCTGCTTCTCGCCCGCGACCTATTGGCACGACAAGGTCAGGAACACCCACCTCACCAACGAATTCCGCGTCAGCACGCCCGATACCGGACGCATCCGCGTGATCGCCGGCGCATTCCACGAGAAGTTCAAAGTCGAAGACGTGATGAACTTCGAGTATAAGACGATCCCGTCGTGCAACGCGCAGAACCTCGCGATCGCACTCGCCGGCGGGCAGGTCTGCGCTGCCAACATCCGCACCATCGCGGGTGCCGACGTCAACGATCCGGGCGTGCGCGGCGACAATACCGGCTTCGGCGAAGACGTGAAGCGCGGCTACCGGCAGTTCGCCTTCTTCGGCTCGGTCGATTTCGACATCATTCCCGATGTCCTGACGATCACTGGCGGCACGCGTTACTACAATTACAAGGAATATGAGGTCGGCGCGCAATATGCGGTGCGTACGCCGAGCTGCCTGAACGTGCCCAACGGCCAGTGCGCGCCCAACAGCGGCACGTTCGATATCGGCACGCACGGCGATCATGTGACCTATCATGGCTTCAAGAGCCGGGCGAGCATCAACTGGAAGATCGACCCGACGACGATGGCCTATTTCACCTTCTCGCAGGGCTTCCGCCCGGGCGGCTTCAGCCGCACGCAGCGGTCGGTCGCGGTCGGTCCCGGCACGGCGGCGAATGGCGGCACCGCGCAATATCTGACGCCCAACGGCTATGCGCCGGACTCGCTCGACAATTTCGAGGCGGGTTTGAAGACGGCGTTGTTCGACCATCGCCTGATGATCAACCTGTCGGCCTACAACATGAACTGGAAGAACGTGCAGTTCCTGTTCTACAATCCGGCCCAGCTCGGCAACACGACGTTCGGCGTCAACGGCCCCAACTACAATATCAAAGGCGTCGAACTGCAGATGACCGCGCGGCCGACGCGTGGCCTCACCCTGCAGGGCACTGCGACCTACAACAAGAACAAGCAGACCAACTCGCCCTGCCTCGTCAGCAACATCGCCGCCTCGCCGACCTTCGGCAAGTGCATCACGCAGGTGAAGGGTGCGGCCTTCCAGAACCCGTTCGGCGAAGTCGGATCGGTCGCGGCCTTCTCGCCCAAGTTCCAGGGCAGCGGGCATATCCGCTACGATTGGGAGCAGGGCGAGTATAAGCCGTTCGTGCAGGCCGGCGTGAACTATACCGGCACGATGTATAACCAGCCCGCAACCTACCTGTCGGGCGAAGGCGTGGTCGTCCCGGCTACGACCTTCCTGCGCTACAAGCAGCCGGGTTATGCGACGGTCGATGCGTCGATGGGCGTGGCGCACGATCGCTGGAATGCGCAACTCTACGTCACCAACCTGACGAACTCGCATGCGAGCACGTTCACCTCGTCGACCGAGTTCATCAAGGCCGAGGTGCCGATCCGTCCGCGGGTCTATGGCCTGCGTATGGGCTACGATTTCTGATTGGATCGTCATTCCCGCGTAGGCGGGAATCCATATCATCCGGACCAGCGTGCAAGAACGCAGCCTTTGGGAATATGGATTCCCGCCTGCGCGGGAATGACGGGTCTTGTATAATCGGAATATTGTGTCCCGCCGCGAGTATCGCACCATGACGGAAAATGAGGCCGATACCGCGCCTTTGCCGATCGAACATGCGGTGGCGCGGCTGCGGCGGCGGCAGCAGGAGGGCGAGCATGCGGCGGCGCTGGAGGGCGCCCAGGCGTTGCTCGTCGATCTGCCGGAAAATCGCGATCTCCTGATGATCGCGGCGTCGAGCCTGCGCAGCATGAGCCGCATTGGCGAGGCGCTGGCGATGCTCGACCAACTCGATCGCCACCATCCGCGCTACAGCCGGGCGCTGCAGGAACGCGGCCTGTGCCATGTCGCGCGCAAGGAAGCGGGCCCCGCGATCGATGCGCTGCTCCGCGCGGTCAATATCAATCCGGCGCTGCCGATGAGCTGGCGGATGCTGGAGGGCGTTTATCGCCTCACCGGCGATGCCGCCAATGCCGCCACCGCGGCGGCGCATTCGGCGACACTGAGGGACCTACCCTCCGAGATCGTGACCGCGACGACCTTCTTCTTCGACGGCGATCTGGCGCCGGCCGAGCAGATCATCCGCGCTTACCTGATCGAACATGGCGATCATCCCGAGGCGATGCGGCTGCTCGCCAAGATCGGCATGGCGCGTGACGTGCTCGACGATGCCGAATTGCTGCTCGAAGCGGTGCTGGCGATGGTGCCCGACCATCGCGCGGCGCGGCTCGAATATGCGCAATGCCTCGTCCAACGGCACAAATATGCCGAGGCGCGCACTCAGCTTGATGGGCTGATGGCGCTCGATCCGCGCAATGCGGACTATCTGGCGCTCGCCGCGACCGCGGCGGTGGGGCTCGGCGAGAATGAGCGCTCGATCGAATTGTACCGCACCTTGCTCGCGGCCCAGCCGGACTCGCCCGATGCGCACCTCTGGCTGGGGCATGCTCTGAAGACGGTCGGTGACGTGCCCGATGCGGTGGCATCCTATCGCGCGGCCGCTGCGGCGCGTCCCGATTTCGGCGATGCTTATTGGAGCCTCGCCAACCTGAAGACCTATCGCTTCGAAGAGGCCGAGATCGCAGCGATGCGCGCGGCCGAAACCGCGGCCGGCACCGCCACCGTCGATCGCATCCATCTCTGCTTCGCGCTCGGCAAGGCGCTGGAGGATCGCGGCGAGATTGCGGACTCGTGGCGCTATTACGAGCGCGGTAATGCGCTCCAGAGGGCAGAGAGCCGCTATCGGCCCGAAATCCTCGAAACCAACACGCGCCAGCAGAGCGCGGTCTGCACGCCTGCTTTCTTCGCGGGGCGCAAGGGCTGGGGCGTGTCCGATCCCGATCCGATCTTCATCGTCGGCCTGCCGCGCTCCGGATCGACCTTGATCGAGCAGATCCTCGCCTCGCATTCGCAGGTCGAGGGCACGCAGGAACTGGCGGACATCCAGCGCATCGTGCTCGAACTGCAGGGGCGCGATCCCGACCTGAACGATCCGCGCTACCCGACGATGCTGCAAGATCTGGCGCGCGAGCATGTCGAAGCACTTGGCCAGCGTTATATCGACGACACCCGCGCCTACCGCACCGGCAAAGCTTTCTTCATCGACAAGATGCCGAACAACTTCCGGCATATCGGGCTGATCCATCTGATGCTGCCCAACGCCAAGATCATCGACGCGCGGCGCGATCCGATGTCGTGCTGCTTCAGCAACCTCAAGCAGCTGTTCGCGCAGGGGCAGGAATTTTCCTACAGCATCGACGATATTGCGCGTTACTACCGCACCTATCTCGATCTGATGGCGCATTGGGACGATGCGCTGCCGGGCCGCGTGCTGCGCATCCAGCATGAGGATGTGATCGACGATCTGGAGGGCAGTGTGCGGCGCATCCTCGATCATTGCGGGCTGGCCTTCGAGCCCGGCTGCATCGAATTCCACAAGAACCGGCGCAACGTGCGCACGCCCAGCTCCGAACAGGTGCGCCGCCCGATCTTCCGCGACGGGCTCGATCAGTGGAAGGCGTACGAACCCTGGCTCGGCCCGCTCCAGGCCGCGCTCGGCGATGCGATGGTGCGTTACCATGACGCTTGAGCTCGATCGGCGCGGGCTGCTCGCCACCGCAGCCGCCGGGCTGCTCGCCTCGGTCAGCCGTGCCGCCGCGATCGATGCCGATGTGCGCCACGGATCGATCATGGACGTCCAGCATGTCGTGATCCTGATGCAGGAGAATCGCAGCTTCGATCACTATTTCGGATCGCTCGCGGGGGTACGCGGCTTCGGCGATCGCCTGCCGATCCCGTCGGCAGAGGGAGAGGAGCGGGCGACGGTATGGACCCAGCATCGCCCGTCCGCCGAGCCCAAGCAGATCGCCCCCTTCCATCTCGACACGACCGGTACCTTCGCGCTGATGCGCGCCGAGGGCACCCCGCATAGCTGGCCCGACGCGCAGGCGGCGTGGGACGAGGGCCGGATGAGCCATTGGCCCGAGGCCAAGACCGAACGATCGATGGGCCATTACAAGCGCGACGATCTGCCCTTCCAGTTCGCGCTGGCCGAGGCCTTCACCCTCTGCGACGCCTATCATTGCGCGTTGCAGACCGGGACCAACAGCAACCGGCTGATGCTGTGGAGCGGGACCAACGATCCGGGGGCAGGCAAGGCGGCCCCGCGATCGGCAATTCGCACGACAGCCTCGTCAAGGATGGCGGCTTCGCAGAGGGCTATCGCTGGACGACCTATGTCGAGCGCCTCCAGGCCGCCGGGATCGACTGGCGCATCTACGAGGATATGGCGGACAACTTCACCGACAATCCGCTGGTGGGCTTCCAGCGCTTCCGCGACGCACATGATGTCGGCCCGGCCGGTGCCGATCATGAGCTCATCGCGCGCGGCATGACGACGCAGAAGCTCGATCGCTTCGCCGCCGATGCGCTCGCCGGCACCTTGCCGCAAATCTCCTACATCGTCACCGATGCGGCGAGCTCCGAGCATCCGGCGGCGTCGAGCCCGGCGCAGGGTGCGGATTATACCGCGCGCGTGATCGATGCGCTCACCGCCAATCCGGCGGTGTGGAGTCGCACCGTCCTGCTCGTGATGTTCGACGAGAATGATGGCTTCTTTGATCATGTCCCGCCACCGGCCGCGCCCTCGCGCGATGCGGGGGCGCCCCACGGCCTGGCTGGTGCCTCGACCGTGTCGACCGCGGGCGAATATCATCTCGTTCCCTCGGCCGGGGACAAGGCGGCCGAGCGACCCGAACTGATGGGGCGGCCTTACGGGCTCGGTCCGCGCGTGCCGATGTATGTCGTCTCGCCGTGGAGCCGGGGCGGTTGGGTCGACAGCCAGGTGTTCGACCACACTTCGGTGATCCGCTTCCTCGAGCAGCAATTCGGGGTGCACGAACCCAACATCTCGCCGTGGCGGCGCGCGGTGTGCGGGGATCTCACCTCGGCGTTCGATTTCAAGCGGCCGAACGAAGCGCGCAACTGGCCGCGGCTGCCCGAGACCGCGGCGACCGCGCGGCGTGCCGGCACGCTGACGAAGACCATTCCTGCCGTTCCGCCGATGGCGGTGACGATGCCGGCGCAGGCGACGGGTGTACGCCCGTCGCGCGCGTTGCCTTATGTGCTGGAAGTCCAAGGGGCGGTGACCGCCAACGGCATCGAACTGACCTTCGACAATCGCGGTCAGGTGGCAGCGGTCTTCCACGTTTACGATCGGCTGCACCGCGATGCCGTGCCGCGCCGCTACACGGTCGGCGCCAGCGAGAGTTTGCGGGGGAACTGGGCCGGCGAGGTGTACGATCTGTGGGTACTGGGCCCCAACGGTTTTCATCGGCATTTCATCGGCGCGGGGCAGGCCGATGCCCTGCAGGTTACGATGCGATCGGATCCGGCAAAGTCGACGATCGCGCTGACCGTCACGAACCCGGCCGCGACGGCGCGGCAGGTCGAGATCAGCCCGATGGCCTATGGCGGCATGATCGCGGCGAAGCATTTCGCGCTTCCGCCGGGCCAGTCGACGGCGGTGACCTGGTCGTTGGCCGAGACATCGGGCTGGTACGATCTCGCGGTGCGGGTGACTGGGGACGAGCGCTACCTTCGTCGGCTCGCCGGGCGGCTCGAAACCGGGCGGGACTCGATCTCCGATCCGGCGATGCGCGCCACCGCGCTCGCCCGGCATGAGGTTTAGGGGGATGACCACCCCTTTCGTCACCCCGGTTGAATAAAGGAACAGGCCCTTTGCCGCAGGACAGGTTCGACATCGCCATCGTCGGCGCCGGCATCGTCGGCCTCGCCCACGCGCTCGCGGCGGTGCGTCAGGGCATGAAGGTGATCGTGATCGATCGCGACACCCAGGCCAACGGTGCCTCGATCCGCAATTTCGGCTTCGTCACCGTGACGGGGCAGGAGCAGGGGAGAGTCTGGCGCCTTGCCCGCCGATCGCGCGACCTTTGGGCCGAAGTGGCCGGGCCGGCCGGCATCCAGATCGAACAGGCCGGGCTTGTGATGGTGGCGCAACGGCCCGAGGCGCGCGCGGTCTGCGAGGCTTTCCTCAAGACCGACATGGCCGAGGGTTGCGCGTGGCTCGACGGAGCGGCGGCGCGGGCAAGGCTGGGGCCGATGGTGCCCGATCGGCTCGAAGGCGTGCTGACCAGCGCGATCGATCTCCGCGTCGAATCGCGTACTGCCATTCCGGCGCTGGCCGCGTGGCTGGAGACGTATCATGGCGTCACGATCCGACGCGGCGTCGCGGTCCACCGCGTGGAGAGCGGCGCGCTCGAAACCGCCGAAGGCATGGTTCGTGCCGATACGATCGTCGTTTGCCCGGGCGACGATCTGGCGACGCTCTTTCCCGATGCGCTGGCCCATGCCGGCATCACGCGGTGCAAGCTGCAGATGTTGCGGCTCGCCTCGCCCGGTTACCGCCTGCCGGGCACGGTGATGTCCGATCTCGGGCTGGTCCGCTATCAGGGTTATGCGGCCTTGTCCGAGGCCGGGCCGCTCAGGCAGCGGCTGCTGGCCGAGCAGGGCGATCATCTGGCCAACGGCATCCATCTGATCGTGGCGCAAAGCGCCGATGGCAGCCTCGTCGTCGGCGACAGTCATCATTATGCGCCCACCCCCGATCCCTTCTCGTCGGACGAGGTCGATCGGCTGATCCTCGAGGAATTCCGCGCCGTCTTCGGCAAGGTGCCCGCGGTGCTCGAACGCTGGACCGGCACCTATGCCTCGGCCGCCGGGCATAGCATCGTCGAGACCTCGATGGAGGGCGTCCGCCTCGTCGTGGTCACCGGCGGGACCGGCGCCTCGACCAGCTTCGCGCTGGCAGAAGAAGTGATCGCCGATATGATCCGTGCCGATGTGGGAGCACTCGCATGACCTTTCCGATCAAGGCCGTCATCCTCGATTGGGCGGGGACGATGATCGATCACGGCTGCTGCGCGCCAGTCGTGGCGCTCGAGCGCGTGTTCGAGCAGGCGGGCGTGCCGATCAGCGAAGCGGAGGCGCGCGAAGATATGGGCCGCGCCAAGCGCGACCATATCCGCGCCATCCTCGCCAAGCCGCGGGTCGCCGCCGCGTGGGCCGAAACACATGATGCCGCCCCGTCCGAGGACGATGTGACCGGGCTGCATGACGAGGTCGAGCCGATGATGCGCGGCGCGGCCAGGGATTGTGCCAGGCTCATTCCGGGGGCGGCCGATCTTGCGGCGAAACTGCGTGCAGAGGGCGTGCAGATCGCGTCGTGCACCGGCTATACGCGCCCGATGATGGCCGACATCCTGCCGCTCGCCGCCGAACAGGGCTATTCGCCCGACGTGGTGGTCTGTTCGGGCGAGACGATCGAGGGTCGCCCGTCGCCGCTGATGCTGTGGAAGGCGCTGGTCGAGATCGGGGCGTGGCCCGCCTGGGCGTGCGTGAAGGTCGACGATGCGCCGGTCGGCATGGGCGAGGGCAAATCGGCCGGTGCATGGACGGTCGGTCTCGCGGCGTCGGGCAACGGCGTCGGGCTCGATCATGATGCTCTGTTTGCTTTGCCGGAGCAGGAGCGGCGGAGGCGGATCGATGCCGCTGCCGCCGATCTGCGCGCGGCCGGCGCCGATTATGTGATCGATAGCGTCGCGGATCTCTGGCCGGTGCTCGAAACCATCGGGGCCCGGATCGCTGCCGGCGAAAGGCCGGGCCTGTGACCGGCGCGAGCCTTGCGCTGGGCGATCTGCCGGTGGCCAACGAGGGCGCCGTCACCCGCTGGCTGCGAACCGCGCCGTCGGCGGTGTTCGCGCTCTATGGCGGGCTCGCCGCCTTCAGCACCTATTTTGCCATGTACGCCTATCGCAAGCCTTTCTCGGCGGCGAGCTATGCGCATGTCGCCGGCTGGCATTTCGCGATCGATTTCAAGATCCTGCTCGTGATCGCGCAGGTCGTGGGCTATGCCTTGTCCAAGATCATCGGCATCAAGGTCGTGTCGGAGATGCCGCCGGCCTACCGATCGATCGCGATCCTGCTGCTGATCGGCCTGGCCGAACTCGCGTTGGTGGTGTTCGCGGTGGCACCGCCCTTGGTCGGGGTGGCGATGCTGTTCTTCAACGGGCTCGCGCTCGGCATGATCTGGGGGCTGGTGGTCGGCTTCCTCGAGGGACGGCAGCTGACCGAGATCCTCGGCGCGATCCTGTGCGCGAGCTTCATCCTGTCGTCGGGCATCGTGAAATCGGCGGGCGAGGCGCTTCTCGTCGGCGGCTGGGCGGGCGAGCGCTGGATGCCCGCCGCGACCGGGCTGCTGTTCGCACCCTTGCTGCTGGTCTCCGTCTGGGCGCTCGCGCAATTGCCCCCGCCGAGCGCGCAGGACGAGAAAGAGCGCTCGCCGCGCGTGCCGATGGATGCCGCGCAGCGCCGTGCGCTCTTCCGGGCGCATGCGCCCGCCCTGATCGCGCTGATCGCGACCTACGTTCTGCTGACCGCGCTCCGCGATTTCCGCGACAATTTCGCAGCCGAGATCTGGGGCGAGCTCGGTTACGGAGGCGAGGCCAGCATCTTCACCTGGTCGGAGATCCCGGTCGCGGCGGTGTCGCTGGTCGCGCTGGGCATGCTCATCCGGGTGCGCGACAATGTGCGTGCCGTGATGTGGAACCTCGTGCTGATCGGAATTGGGCTGGCGTCGCTGGGGATTTCGACCGCCTTGTTCCAGCTCGGCTGGCTGGGGCCGGCGGCATGGATGATCATCATCGGGGCGGGGCTGTATCTCGGCTACACGCCGTTCAACGCCTTGCTGTTCGATCGGCTGATCGCGGCGACCGCCTTTGCCGGCAATGCGGGCTTCCTGATCTACGTCGCGGACGCGAGCGGCTATTGCGGCAGCGTCGGGCTGCTGCTGGTCCGCAACTTCGGGCATCTTACGCTGCGCTGGACCAACTTCATGTGTGTCGTGGCTTATGCCACCTGCGCGGTGGGGCTGCTGGCGACGGCCTATGCGATGAACCGTTTCCGCATCACGCTGCGGCCGCACCCATGACGCGCGATGACCTGCCGACGCCCGCGCTGATCGTGCAGCTGGCCGCGCTCGATCGGAATATCGCGACGATGGCGGCGTGGGCCGCGGAGCGGGGAATTACGATCCGCCCGCATGCCAAGACCCACAAGAGCAGCGAGGTTGCGCGCCGCCAGATCGCGGCCGGCGCGGTCGGCATCTGCTGCGCCAAGCTCGGCGAAGCGGAGGCGCTGGCGGCCGAGGGGATCGAGGATATCCTGATTACCTCGCCGATCGCCTCGGCGCAGGCGATCGCGCGGCTGGCCGATTTGCGGCGCCGGATCGCGACGCTGGCGATCGTGGTCGATCATCCCCAACAGGTCGATCGGCTCGTCGCCGGAATGGCGGGCCAGACGATCGATGTTCTCGTCGACATCGATCCGGGCATGCACCGTACCGGGGTCACCTCCGCCGACGCTGCAATCGCTTTGGCCGGGCAAATCCGCGCGGCCGGCACCTTGGACTATCGCGGCGTCCAATTTTACTGCGGCAATCTGCAGCACGTGACGACTGTGGCCGAGCGGCGCGAGAAGCTCGCTGAACGCTCCTTATATCTTGCTGCGATCATCACGCGGCTGCGCGATGCCGGGCTGGCACCCGAAATCGTCACCGGCGGGGGAAGCGGCACCTTCGTCATCGACGCGGAATTGGGGATTCTGAACGAGCTCCAGCCCGGTTCCTATATCTTCATGGACCGCGAGTATCGCGATTGCGAGTTTGCCGGGCCGCAATTCGAGGCATCCCTCGCGATCGATACGCGCGTTATCAGCGCCAATACGCCGGGGTGCGTGACGATCGACGCCGGCATCAAGGCGATGGCGACAGAAGCGGGGCCGCCGGTAGTACTCGATGGCGCCGACCCCGCCAGCCTCTATCGCTTCATGGGCGACGAGCAGGGCATGCTCGTCACTCCACCCGCCGCCCCCGATCCGGAACTGGACGCGCGGGTGACCCTGCTGACGCCCCATTGCGACCCGACCGTCAACCTCTACGATCGCTATGCCGTCTGCGACGGCGAGGATGTGATCGGCTTCTGGCCGGTGTCGGCGCGGGGGCGGTCCGGCTGATCAGCAGCCGTTCTTGCGGTTCTGCGCGGCGTCATGCTTCTTGTCGAGGTGACGGCCCAGCAGGGCGCCACCGCCCGCACCGGCGAGCGTGCCGAGCAGGCCGCCGCCCAGCGCATTGCCGACCACCGCACCGCCGACACCGCCGGCAACCGCGCCGGTCGTGCCGCTGCTCTTTTTGCAGCGCTCATTGTAATATGAGCGGTCCTGCCCGCGATAATCGCGATCCCGATAGGCGCGATCCTGCGCGAAAGACGGGGCGGGAAGAACAGCAGGAGCGGCGACCATGATCGCCATCGCTGCGAGAGTGAATTTCCTCATGTCGTATCTCCTGTGACTGCAGGGGATAACGAGAAGCGCAGGGAGAGGTTTCCGAAAATGATTGCGCCACCTGTCGAGCAGCGTGGGAACGGCTTCGTATCTCAATACGTTACGCGCACTCAACAGGAGAGACTCTATGCGGAAACTGATGATTGTCACGGCGCCTTTGGCGCTTGCTCTGGCGCTTGCTGCCTGCGGCACCAAGACCAGCGACACCGCAGCAGCGACCGAAAATAGCGTTGGCAACGCAGCCGACGATGCCGGGAGCGCCATCTCGAACGCCGCTGGCGACGTGAAGGAAGCGGTGACGCCGACGCCGACGGCGCAGGAGTTCGTCGACAAGGCCGCCAAGAGCGACGCGTTCGAGATCGCCTCGGCCAAGCTGGCCAAGGAGAAGGCCACGTCCCCGGACCTCAAGTCCTTCGCGGCGATGATGGTTGAGGATCACACCGGCTCCACCGCCAAGATCAAGAGCGCCGCCGCCAAGGCGAGCCCCGCGCTCACGCCCGATGCGACCTTGACCGACGATCAGAATTCGAAGCTTGCCGATCTCGGCAAGCTTTCGGGCGCCGATTTCGACAAGGAATATGCGAGCCAGCAGGTCAGCGCGCATGAGACCGCTTTGTCGCTGATGACGGTCTATGCCGACAAGGGCGATGTCCCCTCACTTAAAGCGGCGGCGGGCGAGATCATGCCGAAGGTCCAGACCCATCTCGACAAGATCAAGGCGATCAAAGACAAGCTTTGATCGTTTGGCTGCCGAGTCCCTGGACTCGGCAGCCGCATTTCGCATGAAGCGTCGATTGACGATCGACAACATTATTGCGCGTGCCGGACAATCGGGCGGCTTTTGCGACGATCCGAGGTCAGGATAATCTTGGGCTTTGCAGACAATAGTGTAGACATGCTGCGCACGCCGGGGAAAGAGGGCATTACGCGCATGGGCAAGAGCACGCTGAACGTCTTGTTGCAGGTTGAGGAAGCGCTCGGACGCGCGCTCGCCCTGATCGACGAGCATAGCGTCAAGGGCTTTGCGGACCTTCACATCCAGCATGCCATCGATATCATTCAGGCGCAGATTCTCATGCTGCAGCCTGGCGCGGACCGTGGCTGATCAAGCCGGGCTAGCGGCGCATGCCGGATCGGCGGCATCCTGATCGAAACCTCGACCTTTGCCTGCATCTCGACGCAATCCCCGATCGTCGTCGTATTCGCGGCGCAGCGCCTGCCCGTTTAACAGTGCGCTTGCGGTCGACCCGGCCCAGCCCGGCTCGCGTCGACATGTTCGTAACGGCGCAAACATTTGCGCAATCCTGAAGGGGCGTGGTCGGATCGTTGCCCGGCTCCGCGCGTGCGCTAGACATGCCCGGCGATCCGGATCGGACCCACCGACAGAGGACGTGCGCCGAGGAGAGAGACGATGCTGCGCCCATTCGCCCAGATTGGCCCGATGCTCGCCTTGCTCTGCGCGGTGCCGGCTCAGGCCGATCCGTCGATCGATACCTTCGCGCGTGATCTTGATCGCACCGAAAGCGTGCGCGCGGTCGAGACGTTGCAGCGCTCCTACGCCCAATATGCGCAGTTCGGATTGTGGAACGCGGTCGGCGCCTTGTTCGCCCCCGACGGGCAGCTGATCTTCGACGGGCAGATCAAGAAGGCACAGACAGCCAGAGGGCCCGCTGCCGTCGCCGCCTTCCTGCGCACGCGCTATGGCGGTGGCCGCGAGGGCCTTACCGCCGACGGCCTGTCGACGATGATGATCGAAGCGCCGGTGCTGAACCTCTCTGCCGACCGCAACAGTGCCAAGACGCGCTGGGAAGCTTTGATCTTCCATGGCCACAAGGGTGAGGCGCGCATCGAAGGCGGCGTGTTCGAGAATGAGTATGTGCGCGATCGCGGCGTCTGGAGGATCGCGACGGTCCATTATTACCCGCAATATGACGGCCCGTATAAGGAAGGCTGGACCAATTGGGGTGGGGGCGATCTGCCGATGCCCCCCTATCATTTCGATACCGAGGCGGCCGGTACCCCGATCCTCCCGGCGACCGGACCGGCACCGGCAGCGAAGGCGACGCTCGCCGCGCTCCAGAAGCGGGTCGATGCGCTCAACGACGAGGACCGCATCCGCAATCTCCAGGCGATGTACGGCTATTATGCCGATCGCAAGATGTGGGACGATGTCGTCGATCTGTTCGCGCAGGATGGCGTGGTCGAGATTGGCGGGCAGGGTATCTGGCAGGGGCCGGCGGGCGTGCGCCACTGGCTCGAAAGCATCGGCCCGGCCGGGCTCACCCATGGGCAGCTCAACGATCGCGACCAGTTCGACGTGACGGTGGAGATCGCGCCGGGCGGCAACGAGGCGTGGGCGCGCGGGATCGAGCTCGGCATGCTCGGCGAGGCCGATCGGGAGAAAGGCTGGTGGGAGGTCGCCACCTTCCGCAACCGCTTCGTGAAGGACAATGGCGTCTGGAAGATCCGCGAGCTGCGGCGCTTTCCCTTGATGAAGACCGATATCTTCCAAGGCTGGGGCAGGAGCCGCATTGCCGATCCGGTGCCGACGGGCCCCAATGCGCCCGGCAAGGCGCTTCCGGCGGCCGATCGCGCGGCAGTGGGGCTGGCTATGCCGGCGTTTCTCGGCGCTCATCCGGTCACCAGGAAACCGATAGTGGCGGCGGGAGACGCCAAAGTTGTCGCCGCCAACGCACTGACCGGGCCGATTGCACCCGGCAAGCGCACCCCCGTCCCACTGGCCGAAGCCAAGCGCCGCCTGGCGCGATCGGCGGCGTGGGATGGCGTCGCCAATGTCTCGGCGGCTTATGGCTTCTATGCCGATGACGGCATCGCCGCGGGCTTCACCGGCGTGATCGCCGCCAAAGGCTTCAAGGAGACGCCTTTCGCCGGCTATTACATCACCCGCGAGCGCAACATCAAAGCGCGCGTCAGCGGCAAGCCGCCCGAGATCCGCCCGGGCCTGTCCTACCACTGGCTGGTGCAGCCGGTGGTGCTCGTCTCGGACGACGGCCGCTCCGCCACCGGCCATTTTCGCCTGTTCCAGCCGCGCACCGGCAAGACCCCCGGCGCGGCCGGCGCCTTCTACGGCGCCTCCTTCTGGGGCGGCATCTACAATGATCAATATGTGCTGGAAGACGGGATCTGGCGGATCTGGGACCTGACCCTCGACGAGCCCTACATCACGCCTGCCGCATGGGTCGACGGCCTCTGGGCCAAGGCCAAGGATCCAGAACCCAAGGCGCCGCGAAGCTTCCTCAGCGGCAATTTTCCGCCCGATATCCCGCTGAAGGACCTTGGCAAGCGCGAGGAGCATTTCCAGGGTGGCACCGGCACGCCGCTGCAATGGCCGTCGATCATGCCGATGTGGTTCAACTACACCAACCCGGTGAGCGGCCGCGTGCCCGAGCATTACCAGCAGAGCTGCGCGCCGTGCGAGATCCGGCCGGATCTGCGGCTGGACCGGAACGGTTATCAGACACCGCCGGATGCGCCGGCAGCGAATAAAAGCCCTGTCCCTTGATGGAGGCCGGTTGCCGCTATCCATCAGCTGAAATCCTGCTAAAATGTTCCTGATACGTTCGCAGGAGTACCCGCATGGCCCAGCGCTCCGGCAGCGCCGATCTGCCGCTCCATCATGGCCGGGTGCCGGCGTGGCTCGGGCAGCGCATGGCGCGGCTGGGGGCGGTGATGGCGGAGGCGATCGTCCACCATTATGGCCGCGAGGAATTCCTGCGGCGGCTCGCGCATCCCTTCTGGTTCCAGTCGTTCGGCGCGGTGATGGGGATGGACTGGCATTCGTCGGGCATCACTACCAGCGTGCTCGGCGCGCTCAAGCGCGGACTCAATCCGATGGCGGGCGAACTGGGGCTGCACGTCTGCGGCGGCCGCGGCAGGCATTCGCGCCAGACGCCGGCCGAGCTGGTGGCGATCGGCGATCGGATCGGGATCGACGGCACGGCCTTGTCGCGGGTCAGCCGGCTCGTCGCCAAGGTCGATAGCGCGGCGGTGCAGGACGGGTTCGATCTCTACCTGCACGGCTTCGTCGTCACCGATGACGGCCAGTGGACCGTCGTGCAGCAGGGCATGAACGATGCGACCCATGTCGCACGCCGCTACCACTGGCTGTCCGAGGGACTGGAGAGCTTCGTCGATGCGCCGCACGCCGCGATCGAGGGGCGCGGGCAGGGCAATATCGTCAACCTCGCCGATCGCCGTGCCGCGCCGGCACGGCAGGCGCAACTGAGCCTGCTCGAAGAGTTCGGCCCCGATCGGCTCGCGCGTGAGGTGGCGGTGTTGGAGCGCAAGCCGGTGGTGGCGGCCGAGCCGCTGTTGCCGCATCTCAACCTGCCCCACCATCATGATGTCCGGCCCGACGATGTGATCCTGCGCCGTCTCCACGGTGCGCTCGCTGCGGCGGCGGAGCGTGGCCCGCAGGATTTTGCCGAACTGCTGCTCGTGCCCGGTGTCGGCGCGCGCACGGTCAAGTCGCTGGCTCTGGTGGCGGAGGTGATCCACGGCGCCCCCTGTCGCTTCGCCGATCCGGCGCGCTTCAGCCTCGCCCACGGCGGCAAGGATCGCCATCCTTATCCCGTTCCGATCAAGGTCTATGACAAGACGATTGCGGTGCTGAAGGACGCGGTGTCGCAGGCGAAGCTCGGCAATGACGAGAAGATCGGCGCGATCCAGCGGCTCGACGCGCAGGCACGGCGGCTGGAGCGGGATGCGCGCGGGCCCTCATTCCAGGCGTTCATGGCGGAGGAGCGCCAGCGCTCGCATGAATATGGCGGGCGGAGCGTTTTTGGGGAGGAGCCGCCTACGGAGATACTCCCGGTTCCACGGACCGTCGCGTAATTGCTCGAGCGCACGCGGAACGCATGCACGATGGTCTTGCCCTCGTTGGCGCGCAGCATGATTTCCATGGGTAGACGGATGGCACGACGACGACGGCGGCGCCTGATTTCGAGAGCATGAAGTAATCGGTCGGCGTGAGGCCCGAAACAGGTGCCATGCTTCGACCATTCATACGCGATCACGCTGGGAATGGCGTAGATGAGTTCGACAAATTCGCATCGTCAGCGTTAACGCTACTTCGGCGCAAATCGACGAATAATCGCCGTTCTCATTCCGGCTGAAGCTCGTTTCGTGTGAAACCCGTATTCCTGCCGCCTCCCTGCGGGCCCCAGTTGATCGCGCAAGGCGGGCATCCGTTTCTGTACCAGAGTCCAATAGTCGAAGTGTTTCCGTAAGCCTGGGCGAGTACAGATTGGCCGGAGCGCGACAGTCGGGAAGGATAGAATATTGCGGATTCAACGTTCTCCCGGGCGGGTCGGCTCGAAATGATCGAGGATGTGCTTCATCTCCGGGGAGAAATGGGTGCGGCGACTTTTTCAGGCTGTCCCAGCGGCTGCAGTGTCGACCGGGCAACGATCGGGTGCTTTTTCGATCGCAAGCTGGGCCATGGGCGATACGGCGCCCCTTCACTTCGCCTCGATTTGTGAACAAAGTCCAAACAAAAGTCGATCGTGCTAAATATACGTACTTGACCAACGCGCCGGACGCGCGCAGCGGAGGATTCAAGGAAATTGTGCTTTGGAGTAAGATATGAGTGAAGAACTACCGAACGATATGCTGACCATGACTGCGGAAATCGTTGCCGCCTATGTGAGCAACAACAGCGTTGCGACCGGTGATGTGTCCACGCTGATCACCTCGGTGCACCGTGCGCTCGGCGGCCTCAGTGGTGCGGCTGTCGCAAAGCCGGCCGAGACCAAGCCGCAGGGCGCCGTGACGGCCCGCAAGTCGCTGGCGAACCCGGCGCACATCATCAGCATGATCGACGGCAAGCCCTATGCGATGCTCGCGCGCCACATCAAAGGCCAGGGTTATACTCCGCAAAGCTATCGTCAGGCGTTCGATCTGCCCGCCGATTATCCGATGACCGCCCCTGCCTATAGCGAGAAGCGCCGCACGCTCGCCAAGGCGATCGGTCTCGGCCGGAAGAAGGCCGAGCCCGCTCCGCCGCCTGCGGCGCCGAAGCGCACGCGCCTGAAGATCAAGGTCGATTGATCTCCAAGCGAACATCGTTCGCCGGAAAGAATTTTGGGGCCGGGCGGGTGGGCACTGGTTGCCGCCTGTCCGGCCCTTTTTCTTGGGCTTGTTCGTCCAAATTGAATCGTCATCTCCCGCCGTGGCCGGGGTGACGCGGATTGTGCCCCAGGTACCGACCTGTCGGGAGCCGGAAGCGCCAGCTGGCAGGCTCGAAACTATGCTGATGGCTTCGCGCGTCTGCGCAACTGGCAATGTCGAGCGCTTGGCAGGCAATCCCCATTCTGCATCGCGCATTTCATCGGAACGATGGAATTGTAGCGCGGTCATTCGCATCTTGGCGAATGGCGCGCGACATGGGCATAAGGCGGCGCGCAACGGGCGGGTCGCGTCGATGGCTCGCTATGCAAGAGGGGATACGCCACATGAAACGCCCGATCTGGATTCTCGCCGCCGCCCTGCTGCTCGATAGCGGCATGGCGCATGCCCAGGTGCTCAGCGCGCCGGTCGTCGCCAGCGCCAACCCTGAGGCGCTCTTCACCAGCCCCGATCCGAAGTTGAACGCCAACAAGCAGGTGGCGCTGAAGATCGTGCGCGATCTGCTCGAGGCCGGACATTGGGATATGGCGCCCCAATATCTGACCAAGGCCTATATCCAGCATAATCCGGTCGCGGCCTCGGGGCTGGATGCGGTCGTCCATTATTTCGTCGATATCGCCAAGGTCCAGCCGAAGCCGATCCCGGCGAAGATGCAGACCAAGGTCGTCGCGGTGCAGGCCGAGGGCGATTATGTAACGGTTAGCTATGTGCGCGAGATGAAGGATCCCAAGGATCCGAGCAAATCCTATACCACCACCTGGTTCGATATGTGGCGCTTCGTCGATGGCAAGGCCGACGAGCATTGGGATCCGATGACACTGCCGCCGGCGAAGTAAGGGTTAAAATCCTCCCTGACGAAGTCGGGGAGGGTCTTACAGGTCCACCCTCTCATCGTACCTGCCGCGTGCTTCCTCGATCACCGCCATGTTCGTGGTCGCCCATTCGCCCAGCGCCTTGACCGGCTCGCTCAGCGAATGGCCGAGCGCCGTCAGCGCATATTCGACCTGCGGCGGCACCGTCGGGTGGACGGTGCGGGTGACCATGCCGTCGCGTTCGAGCCCCTTCAGCGTGCGGGTCAACATCTGCTGGCTGATGCCGCCGATCATGCGCTTGATCTCGTTGAAGCGGCGCGGACCGGTGCGCAGCAGCATCACCACGAGCACGGTCCATTTCTCGCCGACGCGGGCGAGCACGCGGCTGACCTTCCGGCAATCGTTGCTATCGTGCTGCGCGATGCGGGTCGCATCCATATGACCAGGTCCTCGAAATATGCCTCCTTGGCAGGCACGCAGAGTCACATATGTGGTCCAGGTCACAATTCCAGACCGGAGCACGACCATGCAGATCCTCCATATCAATTCGAGTATCCTCGGGCCCCATTCGATCAGCCGTGATCTGTCCGCGGCAGCGGTGGCGCGGTTGAGCGCGGTTCATCCCGATGCGACGGTCACCTATCGCGATCTCGCTGCCGATCCGCTGGCGCACCTGAGCGGCGAGGGGATCGCCGCGTTGATGGCCGGGCAGGCGCATGCGCAGGATGCAGATGCGCTCGATGAATTCCTTGCCGCCGACACGGTCGTGATCGGCGTCGCGCTCTATAATTTCACCGTACCGACCCAGCTCAAGGCGTGGGTCGACCGGCTGTTCGTGCCGGGAAAGACCTTTCGCTATACCGCCGCGGGCCCGGAGGGCCTGGCCGGGAGCAAGAAGGTGATCCTCGCGATTGCGCGCGGTGGGATCTATGCGCCGGGCACGCCCGGGCGCGATGCCGAGCATGCCGAAACCTGGCTGCGCACGGTGTTCGCCACGTTCGGCGTCACCGATCTGGAGGTTGTCGTCGCCGAAGGCGTGAAGCTTGGTGACGAGCAGCGCGATGCGGCCGTCGCCCGCGCGAAAAGCATGATCGCCGAACTGGCCTGACACTCATTGGACGGAACTCTCGCCGCGCTGTTTCGATATGCGCGGCGGAGGCATCAATGATACGAACTGTTGAGCAGGCGCTGGCCCTGTATCTCGATCGATTGCTCGTGCGATCGGTTCTGTCCGATGAGGAGAAGCAGGCGATCCTCAGATTGCCGGCATCCGCCAGCATTGTCGACGTGCAACATGATTTCGTCCGCATCGGCGACAAGATCAAACATGCCTGCCTGATCGTCGACGGTTTGGTTGCGCGTTTCGCGCAGATCAGAAACGGCACCCGTGGTTTCGTCGCCTTCCACATCCCGGGCGATATGGCCGATCTCCATTCTGTCGTGATGCCCAACGTGACCTGGGCGTTGCATGCCGTCGTGCCGACCACGATCCTGCGCGTGCCCCACGCCGCGCTCACCGATCTGACCGTTCGCTTCCCCGCGATCGCGCTCGCTTTCTGGCGCGATTGCGTCGTCGACGGCAATGTGATGGCGCAATGGAACGTCAATATCGCGCGCAAGGATGCGGCGGCGCGGGTCGCACATCTGCTTTGCGAAATGAGCCTGCGCTATCGTGCGATCGGGCTTGGCGAGGACGGCTGCTTCCCGTTCGCGATTACCCAGATCAATCTGGCCGATGCGGTCGGCCTCACCCCTATCCACCTCAACCGCGTGCTCAAGCGGTTGCGCGAGGACGGGATCGTGACCAAGGAAGCCGATAGCGTCCGGATCTGCGATTTCGATCGGCTCGCGACGATCGGCGAATTCGATGCCGCCTACCTGCAACTTCGCAAGGCCGATGCTTAGAATCGACCAAACACGGGTTAATTGTGAAACTCCGCGGGGTTAGAAGCATTTTTGGGCGCATGCCTCATCTGCGGTTGAACGTTTATAACAGCGTAGGCGCTGTGCTCGACCCCGAAGGGGCGAATTTCGCCGATCTGGCAGCCGCGCGCCGAGCGGGCCTCGAAGGCATTCGCTCCTTTCTGAGCGCAGAGGTGCTGGAGGGCGAACTGAACCTGGATGGCCGGCTCGAGATCGTCGATGACGAAGGGACAATTCTCGCGAACATTCCCTTTTCCGAGGCGGTCAAAATCGTCGGACGTTAGGGCCCAAGGCAAGGCATGATTCGTCCTAACCTTCGTTAATTGTGCAGATGTTCGGCAACTCCGGGCGCCGTGGGCAGTTCTTCCCTCATGTTCGACCGGGTCAACGGCAATCGGGCCCCTCACCAGTTCAGGAGCTAAGATGCTGCATTCCATCGATGCACGCGGGCAAAGCCATGCCCGATCGCAATTTCTCACCGACAGTTTCCAACGTGGGCTCGCACATTGGAATCGCGAGCGGCTCGCACCGGGTTTCCCCGATACCGGCTGGCAGAAGACGCTGGAGCGCGACCTGCGCATGCAACGGTTGGAAGGTGCCTATCTCGAAGAATTGCGCGTGAGCGTGATCGATCAGGCGGCCGAGGCACCGACCGAGGCAGAGGCGTTCGTCTCCTGGTTCGAGGACTTAAAGCAAGTTGGGCCGGGGCAAGGCGATGCTCTGTTTCCCTGGCTCGCGGAGCAGGCCGATCGTGATCAACTGCGCTGGTTCTTCGAACAGGAGGCCGCCGGCGAAGCCGGCTTCGACGATCTCGTCGCGCTTACGCAAGTCAAATTACCGGTCCAGGCCAAGCTCGAACTGGCGCGGAATTATTGGGATGAGATGGGCCGCGGCAATGCCAGGGGCATGCACGGGCCGATGCTCGATACGCTGGTCGAAACGCTCGCGGTCACGCCAGTCATCGAGAACACCGTGTGGGAAAGCCTGGCGCTCGCAAACGCGATGACCGCCATGGCGACGAGCCGGCGTTATGCCTGGCATTCGGTCGGCGCACTCGGCGTGATCGAATTGACCGCACCGGGACGGTCGGCCTGCGTTGCGGCAGGGCTGCGTCGCATCGGGCTGTCCGATCGCGAACGGCGCTATTTCGATCTCCATGCCGTGCTCGACGTCAAGCACAGCGAGGACTGGAACCGCGAGGCGCTGATACCGCTGGTGCGAGAGGATCCGCGCCGCGCGACCGCGATCGCCGAAGGCGCGCTCATGCGCCTGACCTGCGGCGCACGCTGTTTCGATCGATACCGGGCGATCCTCTGGTTCGACGCCTCGAATGGAGACACCTATCATGGCTAAAGCATCGACCAAGGCGCCGCCCAAGCCGATCGACGCGATCAGCCTGCTCAAGGCCGACCATCGTGCCGTGGACGGCCTGTTCGAAGAATTCGACAAGGCCCGGCGTTCGGATACCAAAGCCCGGCTGGTCGAGCAGATCTGCAACGAACTCAAGATCCACACGATCATCGAGGAAGAGATCTTCTATCCCGCCGTACGGCCGAAGATCGATGCCGATATCGTCGACGAAGGGGTGGTCGAGCATGATGGCGCCAAGGTGCTGATCAACGATCTCGTGGCCGCGAAGCCGACCGATCCCTATTACGATGCCAAGGTGAAGGTTCTCTCAGAAGAGATAAGGCACCATGTCCAGGAGGAAGAGAAGTGGCTGCGCGGCATGTTTTCGCAGGCTAGCCACACCGATCTCGACATGGACAAGCTGGGCGCTGAGCTTGCCACGCGCAAGGCCGAATTGAAGGCTCTGGCGGATGCCGGCAAGTTGCCCCAAGCGAAGATGTCAGCGGTGAAAGTCAAGGGCTAGAAGATTCCCTCTCCCCGGCGGGGAGGGGGTTTACAGGACTGCGTGGATCAGCCCGAGCGACAGGGCTTCATTGGCCTCGATATACCAGTTGTTTGGCGCCTTCTCGAGAACCTCGTCGATCGTTACCCGCGATCCGCGGATAAGGTTTTCGAACCCCTCGTTCTGGATCGCGATCGATGCTTCGATCTCGTTCAGCTGCGCCTGGACGGTGGCGATGCAGGTCGTCAGCGGGCCATCGATAGAAAGCTGCTTCGATAATTTGCGCTCGTGAACCATCAGCCGGGTGCCGCGGGTGAGATAGCGATTTTCCGGCGCGAAGAAGCTCATGAAGGTCGTGCCGGCCGAATAGATCGCTGCCTTGCCGAGAAAGACGAAGCGGCGCTTCTCGGCCTCATGATCGCTGTGGAAGCGGATATCCTCGCCCATGACCCGTGCCACCTCGGGGTCGCCACCGAGCGTCGCGAGCGTCGTTACCACGAGGCCCGTATCCGGCGCACGGCGCAGTTGCTCGCGGAACGAGGCATACATGTCATAGTCGACCGGCCCCGATAGGATGATAGCCGGATCGAGAAAGTCGCCGGGCTGAAGCTCTTGCGCCACCATCGATCACCTGAGTTGAGAGAATAGAGGCGCGACAACGCCGCTATGGGCGCCAGAGTTCATGGAAAAAACGATTTATCGATGTCAGGCGTTCGATCCGCCGACAGCGCGCAGCAACGGCCCGTCATCGTCACGCTCCAGCCGCATGGCATAGAGCTTGGCGAGTTCCAGGTGGATCAGCCTGGCACCATCCGCCGCTTTCGCCGCAGCCTCACGCTCCTCGACTTCGCGCTTGCGCAGATAATCCCGATCCGTCGAGCTTTGCATGCCCATGTCCGTCGTCCCATTCCATCAGGACGAGAATGTCTCACGCGCCACTTCCGGTGTCTTTAACCGGGGTCAATCAAAACACTTTGTCATGGGTCCGATCGGCGACTGACGCGTTGGGGTGATATGGGGCAAGATGATCGCATCGTAGCCGTGGCTTTCTTGACCGAGGCGGACTTGCGCGGCCTCGGCGAGGGGCTGCGCCGCGTCTATCCGATCGAGCGGATCACCAGCTTCGATACGTTGCTCGCCGCGATCGATGACGCCGACCGCACTGCGCGTATCGGTACCGGCATGTCGATGCCGAACGGATCCCCGTCCAACGCCTGACGCAGTCATGACGAGCCGTCGCGCATCCGCGTTTAAATGTGGTATGCGCCTGCCGGTGCTGAGGCGGATTTTCTACGTGTTCGGCTCGTCGCCGTCGGGGGTCGGATCGAGCACCGAGCAATTGCGGCCATTCTCCTTGGCGCTGTAGAGTGCGCGGTCGGCACGCTCGAGCGCATCGCGCAGGCCGAGCGTGTAGGGCGAGATTTCCGCAACGCCGAAGCTGGCCGTGATCGGGGGCAGCCTGCCATCGGCATAATGCCGGACGCCGATCGCCTTGCGCAGCAGTTCGACCCGCTCGAGCAGGGCCGGCCCGTCGAGGCCGATCGCCAGCAAGACGAACTCCTCGCCTCCCAGCCTCGCGAGCAGGTCGTTGTGGCCCATCTCGTTTTTCAGCGTCCGGGCAAAT
The DNA here is from genome assembly GCF_044905095.1 of Sphingomonas sp. MMS24-J13. Taxonomy (NCBI): domain Bacteria; kingdom Pseudomonadati; phylum Pseudomonadota; class Alphaproteobacteria; order Sphingomonadales; family Sphingomonadaceae; genus Sphingomonas; species Sphingomonas sp. MMS24-J13. Next base: position 2,970,290 of record NZ_CP173258.1, on the reverse strand, counting down.
TCCGCCAGCACCTCGTCGCCGACATTATGTCCGAAGCGATCGTTGATGCTCTTGAACGCATCGATGTCCGACAAAGCCACCGAAGCCTGCAACGGCATCTGCGACGATGCCAACTGCTCGAGCATATGGGGGGCCGCTTCGTTGAATGCGCGCCGGTTCCATAGCCCGGTCAGCGGATCGATGCGGGCGACCCGCTCGAGCGCGATCGTGAGATCTTCGGATAGCAGCAGCATCGCCGCCAGCCCGAGGCCGACATAGATGATTACACTCAACAGCGGCACGATGAGGATCATCGGAAAGGCCGATCCATCCGCGATCATCAGTGCGTCGAGCAGGATATTGCCTGTCGCGAAGCTCAGCAGCAAAGCGGCGGCGATCCAATCGAGCGAACCGCTCCGGCGGAGGCGCGGGCCGACCGCGATCGCCGCCAGCAGCAGCCCGATCGCCGTGAGGACGGGTGCGCCGCCGGACAGAAGCGGAAATCGTCCCGGATTCATATCGATCAGCAGGCCGTCGCAGACTGCGATGGCAGCCCAGATCGCGGCAAGCACCGCGCCGCGATCGGCCCGCCGCTCGCGCTGACGCAGCCCGTGGACGAACAGCAAGGCGGCCGCGAGCCAGGATAGGCTTGCTGCAATCCCGGGCACGGGCGATGAGCCGGCGATCCATCCGGTCATGATCGTCAGCCCCCAGCCCGCCGCGATCACGGCGAAAGCCAGGCTCCAGGTGCGGGCATGGCGGGCCTCGCGGCGTCGTCGCCAGACGATATGGATCGCGGTCGAGAATAGCAGTCCCACAGCCAAGGGAACGCCAGCAATGATCAGCACTGGCATACTCGCCGGGAACATGTTCGCGGTTTGCGAACCACTCAGCGCAAAAGCCTAAAAACTACGTTTACCGATGTCAAAGGGATGCGTTTCGAAGGCATTGGCCTCTCGCAGGATACAATGGCGAAATGGCAGACTTAGCTGGTTAACGATCGTTTATATTTCTTTGCGCGATAGGAGGGGAAGCGCTCGCGAGATCCTGCGAAACGTCTCATAAGGCAGGAAAATAGAGAATCACCTGGCAGCGAAACGTCACGCTCGCATGAATGTCAGCGTGGCCAGCAGGCCGTGGGGCGTCCGGTTGGCCAGGGTCAGCCTTGCCCCCATCTGGCCCGCCAGCGCGCGCACGATCGCAAGGCCAAGCCCCGCGCCGCCGCTGGCGCGGTCGCGCGAGGGATCGATCCGCGCATAGGGCTGGCCGAGCCGGGTGAGTGCGTCGGCAGGGACGCCCGGGCCATCATCGGCGACGGCAACCTGGGTCATCTCGTCGGTCTCGTGCACGGTCAGCTTCACCTTCGTGCCGTAGCGCAAGCCGTTGTCGATCAGGTTGGCAAGCATGCGATGCAGCGCGATCCGATCGGCCATGACCGTGCCGGCGGCATCGCCCTCCAGCGTCACCGCGCATCCCATCTCGATCCTTTGCGCGACGATCCGCGCCAGTTCGGTCGCGATGTGGATCGGCTCGGGATGGGACGAGGCGCCATTGTCGGTTTTGGCGAACAGCAAGGTATCGTCGAGCAGCAGCGCCATTTCGTCCAGGTCCTGCACGGCCTTGGTGCGCTGCTCGGCATCGTCGATATATTCGGCGCGCAATCGCAGGCGGGTGAGGTAGGTGCGCATGTCGTGCGCGATCGCCGCGAGCATGCGAGTGCGCTCGCCGATCAATCCGCCGATCCGCGCCTTCATCTCGTTGAACGCGCTCGAAAGCTCGCGCACCTCGCGCGCGCCCGTGACCGGCAGATCGGGCGCATCGAGCGCGGTGGCGAAACGACGGACACCGGCGCTCATGCGCGTGAGCGGGCGGGTCGTCGCGCGGATGCCGAACGCGAGTGCTGCGAGCACCATCAGCCCGCCGATCAGTCCGAGGAGGGCGCGCTGGCGCAGGTAATTGCGCACCAGCATCGAGGGTCGGCTGTCGACCTCCAGCGTACCGCCGCCTTGCAAAGAGACGAACAGATGAACCGGGGATAGAAAGCGTATCGGTCCGGGCCGGTGGCGCAGCGCGCGGTTGAGCCGGCCGGTACCGCCTTCGACGATGATCGCGCGGCCGGGCAGCGCCGCCCGATAGGCCCGCTCCAGCGCGCGCAGATCGTCCGCCTCGGGCTCGCTTTCGCGTGGCGGAGCGGCGGGCAGCAGGCGGACGGTGGAGAGCGATCCGTTGAACAGGGCGAGCAACGGTGGCCGCTCGGCTGCGGGTGCACGCTCGATCGCATCGGCCATCGCGCCGAGCTGGGACGGCGATGGAAGATTATAGGGCCGGAGGCTCGTGCCTCGGTTCGGCAGCGCCATCAGCGCGAAGACGACGAGCTGGAGGAGTACGAAGCCGATCAACAGCAAAGCCGTGATCCGCGTCGCAAGATTGCCGCCGATCGCCATCATGTCCGCTCGACTGCCGCGGCGAGGATATAGCCGCCACCACGCACGGTCTTGATCAGCGCGCCGCCGCTGGGATGGGCGGCGAGCTTCTGGCGCAATCGCGAGAGCTGGACGTCGATGCTGCGATCGAATGGGGCGGCGTTGCGGCCGCGGGTCCAGTCGAGCAGCTGGTCGCGGTTGAGCAGGCGGCGGGGGTGGGTGAGGAAGCTCAGCAGCAATTCATATTCGCCGCCGGTCAATTCGACCTCATGGTCGTCCGGATCGAGTAAAGTGCGGGCGGTGGCATCGAGCGTCCAGCCAGCGAAGGCATAGCGCTCGCTCGGCAGGGGGGCGGAGACACGATGCAGGTCGCGCGTGCGGCGCAGGATCGCACGGATACGCGCGATCAGTTCGCGCGGGTTGAACGGCTTGGGCAGATAATCGTCGGCGCCGATCTCGAGCCCGACGATGCGATCGACATCCTCGCCCTTGGCGGTCACCATCAGCACCGGAACGTCACCCACCGCACGTAGCCGGCGGCAGAGTGAGAGCCCGTCCTCGCCCGGGAGCATCACATCGAGGATGGCAAGATCGACGCGGCGGCGTTCGTTGACGCGATCGAATTCCTCGGCCGTGCGGCACCCGACCGCTTCGAACCCCTCGCGCGTCAGCAGTCCGGTGACGAGTGAGCCTATCTCGTTATCATCCTCGACGACGGCGATCAGGCTGGCGCTCATGGCGGGAATATTGCGCCACGCCAGCCAGCTCGAAAAGAGGCGGGGTCAGGCCTGTTACACTTCGTTACGTTTCGTGACCGCCCCGAGAAGAGCGGCTTACCGGCCCCCGCCATAAAGCCTCCACCGCAATCGTAGAGGAGTTTGGCTTATGTTTCGCATCACCACCATTGCCGCGTCCGCCGTCGTCGCAACGATCGCCTGGGCGGCAATGCCCGCCGAGGCGCGCTTCCACGGCCGTGCGGTCAGCGTGCAGGGTTCGGGCGGGCGCGGTTATGTCGCAGCGCGGTCGGTCGATCGCCAGCCCGGCAGCGTTTCGGCCAATCGCAGCTTTCAGACCAATTCGGGGCGCGGCGTGACCAGCACCCGTTCGGGCAGTGTCGCCGACGGCACTTACACCGGTGGTGCCACCCACACGCTCAACAACGGCGAAAGCTTCGGCCGATCCACCACGGCGACTGCCAATGGCGACGGCACCGCCAGTTTCTCCACCACGCGCAACCGGATCGACGGCAGCAGCGCGACCGTCAGCGGTGTGGTGACCCGCGCCCCGCAATGAAGCCCCTCGACCGCGCTTGAACGACCCCGTCATTCCCGCGAAGGCGGTGATGACGGGTAAGGTCAGACGTGCGGTCCCGATATCAAGGACAATCCATGCGTACCTTTCTCCTAGCCACCGCTGCCGCAACGCTCGTCGCGATCCCCGCCTCGGCGCGGATGCCGGGTCGCGATCCCGCCGCGATGCTCGACAAGGCCGATACCGATCATGACGGCCGGATCAGCCGCGCCGAGTTCATCGCCGCCCGCGCCGCCGATTTTGCGCGCCTGGATCGCAACGGCGATGGCGTCATCAGTCGCCTCGATTTCACGCGGATCCTCAAGTTCCGCCCGCAGGCCGCTGCCCGGATCGACGCGATGATCGCGGCGATGGACAGCGATCATGACGGCAAGGTCACCAGGGCCGAGCTGGCCGCCGCGCCGCCGTTGCTGTTCGATCGCGCCGATGCCGACCATGACAACTTCGTCGACAAGGCCGAACTGGCCCAGTTGCGCACGATGATGCAGCAGATGAAGCCGGGGGGCTGAGCGATGGAACGCATCCCTCATTCGCCGGTCTGGCTCGCGATCGTGCTGGCGCTGGTGCTGATCGAGGTCGTCTGGCGGCTGCGGAGCGGGCGTGGCTATGACGGCTGCACCGCGCTCACCACCCTCGGCCTCGCCGCCGGCAACATCATCAGCGCGGCGATCAATGCGCTGGTGGTGGGATCGGCGATGGCGCTGGCGTGGCATTTTGCCCCCGTTCGCTGGCCGCTCCACGATTGGCGCACCTGGGCGGCAGGATTCGTCTGCGTCGAATTCGCTTATTACTGGTTCCACCGCGCGAGCCATCGCGTCGCTTGGATGTGGGCGACCCACGCCGTGCACCATTCGGCCGAGCAATTGACGCTGCTCAGTTCCTTGCGGCTGGGCTGGACGACCACGCTGTCGGGCGGCTGGCTCTGCTATCTGCCGCTGGTTCTGGCAGGGTTCGATCCGCGGCTTGTGATCGCCCTGCTGGCGTTCGACCTGCGTTACCAGTTCTTCCTGCACACCGAAGCGATCGGAAAGCTAGGTCCGCTCGAATGGATATTCAACACCCCGCACCATCATCGGCTGCACCATGCCTCCAATGCGGCCTATCTCGATCGCAATTATGGCGGGGTGGTGATCGTCTTCGACCGCCTGTTCGGCACCCTCGCGCACGAGACGGGCGAGCCGATCCGGTACGGGCTGGTCGACCGCACGCCATCCAACAATCCGCTTCGCCTCGTATTCGGCGAGTGGGCGAAGACCTTGAACCGGATCAAACAAGCGAGAAGCGCCCGCGCCCGGCTCGCGGCCGCGTTCGGCCCACCGGCCTGAGGAGAGGGGCCATGATCAAAGCGGTCATCATTGCTGTTGCGTTAGCGTTTCCGGCGGCCGTCCACGCCGCCGCCCCGGTCCAGATCTGCAATGCGACCTGGAGCGATCCCGCGCGCGGCGATCGGCCCGTGCCGGTGCGTATCCGTATGCCTGCGGGCAACGGCAAGGTGCCGCTCGTCCTGTTCAGCCATGGGCTCGACGGCAATCTGGATTCGGGTACCGACTGGGCCGAGGCGTGGGCCGATGCCGGCCTTGCGGTCATCAATATCGATCATCCGGGGAGCGATCGCGGGGTCGTTTTCAACGGGCAGTTCCTGCGGGCGATGAATGCCGAGCAACTCGCCGCCCGCGCCGGTGACGTGAAGTTCGTGCTGGACGAGGTTTTCCGCCGGCCACGCGAGGGTGCCTGCGATCTCGGCCGGATCGATCGGGGCCGGATCGGCATGTCGGGTCACAGCTTCGGTGCGGTGACGACGCAGGCGGTTTCGGGCCAGCATTATCCGTTCGGTCTGTTCCCCCAATTCGCCGATCCCCGGATCAGGGCGTCGATCGCGTTCAGCCCCTCGCCGGCGGCCATGAACGACGACAAGGATTCGTTCGGGAGCATCCGCATCCCCTTCATGTCGGTCACGGGCACTGCCGACGTGGTACCCGTGCAGCGCAGGGTTAGTGCCGGCGATCGCCAGCGCCCCTACCGCGCAATGCCGCCGGGCGGAAAATATCTGCTCGTGCTGGATGGCGCGAACCATATGCAGTTCAACGGGCAGGACACGTTGCGCAATGGGATGAAGCCAGATCCGCATGTCCGCGCGGTCACGATCGCCGCCACGACGGCGTTCTGGCGCGCGAATTTACTAGGCGATGGCCAGGCGGCGGCGTGGCTGGCAACCCCCGATGGGTTGAGGGCGATGCTTGCGAAAGGCGATATGCTCGAGATGAAGTAAGTCTCCTCCCCGAGACAAGCTCGGGGAGGCGGCAATCTTACTCAACCTTTTCGTCCTGCGCTGCGGGCGCATTGAGCAGGCCCATGCCCTTCTCCGACAGGAGCATCCCGATCAGCGCCTGCAGCGAGCCGCCGCCTTCGCCGGCTGCGCCACCGGTATTGATCTGCACCCGTGGCACGATATCGACCCCCGATTTTTCGAGCGCATCGGCCAGCCGTTCGATGACTTGGCGGGTTAGCTGATATTGCGCGCCGCCCGATGCCGCAGCCTGCTTTTCGATCGTCTCGGCAGTGGCGAGGCCGGTGCGGGTGATGCGTTCGGCCTCGGCGCCCGCCAGCGCAATCGTCTTGGCGGCCTCTCCCTCGCCGACGATCCGGACGCGATCGGATTCGGCGCGTGCGATCGTGCGGGTCTGCTCTGCTTCTTGGGTGGCGCGCTTGAGTGCCGCTTTGCCCTGATTCTCCTGCACGATGATCGACAGTTCGGATTCGGTTATGTGGGTTTGCTGGAGTGCGCGCGCCTGCGCCTCGCGCAACTCCTTCTCGCCCTCCGCCGCAATCTTCTGTTTCTGGTAGGTCGTCACCTGTTCCTCGGCGACCTGCCGTTCGCGCAACTGCTGGAGCACTTTCTCGATCTGGTCGTTGCCGACGGCGGCGCGCGGCGTGCCGATCAGCACCTCCTGCAGCTCAAGATTGTAGAGATTGAACTTATTCCGCATCTCGTGCCCGGCCTGCTCCTGGATGTCGGAGCGCTCCTGCAGCAGCTCGATCAGGGTCTTCTTCTGCGCGACGTTCTTGAAATAGGCCGAGACCATCGGATCGAGCGTCTGTTCGACCAGTTTCTTGATGTCGCCGAAACGCTGGATCACCAAAGGAGCCTTGCGATAGTCGATATGCACCACCACCGAGAGCGGCAGGGTCGGCTCGAATGCGTCGCGCGTGATCAGCGAGACTTCAGACAGGTTTTCGTCGAGCTTGTGCTGGCCGGTCGTGTCCTGATCCCACTTCAGGATGAAGTTGGTGGTCGGCACGATCACGATCTTGCCGGCATAGGTGTTGAATGCATATTTGCCGGGCAAAAGCGGCTCGCTCCACACACCGCGCGATCCGCGCTTCACCAGTTCGCCATGACGATAATCCTCGCCTGACGTGTCGGCGCTATCCTCGCCGGTATAGCTGATGACGACGCCGACATGGCCGACCTCGATCACCGTCTTGGCGACCATCTCGATCGTCGCGAACAGCCGGTTGATGAAATAGCTGCCCTCGACCAGCACCTGGAGCTGGCGGCCGCGGCGGCCACCAGCGGCGATGAACTTCTCGGGATCTTGGAAACTGTTGTGGAAGGTCGCGGAATCCGCCTGGTCTATACCGACTTCGGGCGCGATGATGTGGTCGGCGGTCAAGGCCGGCCCATCATGGACGGTGACGATGCCGATCTGATCCGACGCATCCTTGATCACGACCGCGCCGAAGCCGTCGCGTTGCTCGATCAGGCTCTGCATCTCGGCGAAAAGCTGCTCGTCGTTGCGATCGAGCATCAGGCCATAGATATGCTCGCGCGTGATGATCACGAATTGGGCGAGGTTGATGGCATAGGTGCCCTCGCGCAGGATCGTGCGCTGCGGGCCCTTCTGGCCGCCCGCGTTCAGAAAGGCACTGACATCGAGGAAGTCGGCGGTGCGCAGATTGCTCGCCAGCGTCTGGGTCGGCCCGAGCGGCGCGCCGTCACGCGCGAAGATGTAGCCGATCTGGCCCTGGCGGATCGTGACGAGCGGCTGGGTATGCACGCGATACTGGAACGGCACGAAGAAATGGTAGCCGCCGCGCAAGACTTGTGGCTGATAACCGGCCTCGCGGTTCAGCGCGATCAGTCCGCCGGAAATGGAGCCGCCGCGACTCCACATCTTCTCAACTACGGCAACGCGGTTGTTGCCGACGTAGCGCACGCAGCGCGATGCAATGAAAAGAAAAACAACAACAAACGCCACGGCGACCGATGCGCCGAGCACGAGCATGTTATCCATTTTCGGTAAGGTGTCCTTCGGACCTTTAGACAAGCACCCCGTGAGTGCCCGCGCACCATTTACGCCTGTCGATCAGCCGTCGCTAGAGAAATCGGAAGTGCCATAACGGGCTTCGACATAGCGCGCGATGACGCGGACATCGCCTTCGTCGAGCCGGCTGCGTTCTGCCGCAAGTGCCGCGAACGATGCGGCGATATGGTCGAGCGACTCCAAGCCAAGTTTTGCGATTGCGTCGCGACGATCGCGCGGTGCGCTGGCGAGCGCCACTGCCGTCCGATCCAACAGTTCGGCCAGATCGGCGGTGAGCGCCTGAATGCGCGGATCGGCATGGTCCCAAGCGGTTTCGCTAAGGGCATGCAGGGCCGGCGCGGAGGCGTGGGCGAGCACGCGGTGGCCGGTCGCCACGGCATGATCGAGGCGCGCGGCAGACTGTCGGGCTTGCGGTGTCGGCGGCGTTTCGCGCCGGCCGCGCCAGCGTCCGATCCCATGCTCGGCGAGCGCGAGGCCGGCGACGCTCGCCACGCCCAGTAACGTATAGCCGAACAGGAACCAGCCCGAGAGATGGACGATCTGGCCGAGCATGGCGGCGAGCGACCGGCCGTGCAGTGCGGCCGACGTTCCCACCACCGCCAGCGTCAGCAGATAGGCCGGTACGGTCAAATGCAGGAAGATGCCTCCGGCCAGTTTCCACGCCGGGATCATACGCTGCCGCTTCCGCACCGCTTCCATGCCGCGCCTTTGCCACAGCGCGGCCGCCGCGGCCATGCGTCAGAATAGTGTCACAGCCCGGTGCGATGCCTTGACCCTATCCATCAGCCGAAAGCATTGCCCATGACCCTGTCGTTAGAGCCGCACCCCGCATTCGACATGGACCGGATCAAGCAGGAGATCACCGACAGCTTCGACGAGGAACTCGAGATGGAACTCGACGAGGCCCGCCTCGACGAACTGGCGGGCGACCTCGCCGATCAGCCGGAGCATGACCAGCTTCCCCGCCGCACCTACTTCCGCGAGCTGTTCCGCCTCCAGCACGAGCTCGTCCGGCTGCAGGACTGGGTCCAGCACAAGGGCCTCAAGGTCGTCGTGATCTTCGAAGGCCGCGATTCCGCCGGCAAGGGCGGCGCGATCAAGCGGATCACCCAGCGGCTCAACCCGCGTGTCTGCCGGGTCGCGGCGTTGCCCGCGCCCAACGAGCGCGAGCGCACTCAGTGGTATTTCCAGCGTTACGCCACGCATCTGCCCGCGGCGGGCGAGATCGTGCTGTTCGATCGCAGCTGGTACAATCGTGCCGGGGTCGAGCGGGTCATGGGCTTCTGCAACGACGACGATGTCGAGGAGTTTTTCCGCTCGGTGCCTGAGTTCGAACGGATGCTGGTCCGCTCGGGCATCATCCTGATCAAATATTGGTTCTCGATCACCGACGAGGAACAGCAGTTCCGCTTCAACATGCGCATCCACGATCCGCTCAAGCAGTGGAAACTCTCGCCGATGGACGTGGAATCGCGCCGCCGCTGGGAAGATTATACTCGCGCCAAGGAAGCGATGCTGGAACGCACGCACATCCCCGAGGCGCCGTGGTGGCTGGTCGAGGCGGTCGACAAGAAGCGCGCGCGGCTGAATTGCATCGCCCACCTGCTCGATCAGATTCCGTATGAGGAGGTTCCGAAGCCGGCGGTGATCCTGCCCGATCGCGAACGGCGCGACGATTATATCCGTCATCCGGTGCCGGACGAGATGTACGTGCCCGATCGGTATTGATCCGGGCCTGCCGAGTCGGCGGCTAAACCGGTCCTCCCCAGTCCTCGTCCGTCGCCCCTGCGAAGGCAGGGGCCGATCTCTCCATCCACAGACGATGCCGCTGGTAACGAGAGACATGGGCCCCTGCCTTCGCAGGGGCGACGCTTTGGTGGGACGGTGGCGCCAAAATGAATTCGGCCCCGCGCCCGGTTCGGGCGCGGGGCCGAACTTTAACGTTGCGGCTTCGCTCAGAAGATTTGCGAGAACACCGTGTAAAGCACGCCCGCCAGCACGATCGAGACGGGCAGGGTCAGCACCCACGCCATCAGCATGTTGCGCAACGTGCTCATCTGCAGCCCCGAACCGTTGGCGGCCATCGTACCCGCGACACCCGACGACAGCACATGGGTGGTCGAGACCGGCAGGCCGAGATTGTCGGCAGCGAAGATCGTGCCCATCGCCACCAGCTCGGCCGACACGCCCTGCGCATAGGTGAGGTGGGTCTTGCCGATCTTCTCGCCGACGGTGACGACGATCCGCTTCCAGCCGACCATCGTGCCGAGGCCGAGCGCGAAGGCGACCGCGATCTTGACCCAGGTCGGGATGAAGCGCGTCGCTGCATCGAGCGACTTCTTGTAGGTATTGAGCGACTTGATGCTCGCGTCCGACAGGTTCGCGGCTTTGTCCTTGCCCAGGCGCTTGATCGCCTCGGAGGCGAGATACATGTCGTTGCGCATGTTGTTGACCGCGGCCTGCGGAACGTTCGCGAGCGAGCCATATTCGCGCACCTGCTTGTCGACGTCGCCGATCAGCACCGACAATGCGGGGAGGGTCGCCGGCGCGAAATGCTTGTCGGCGATATAGGTGGTCACCTGCCTGCGCGCCTCGGCGGCGGTTTCGCCGGCGGGCGGAGTCTGGCCCAGCGCGCTGGCGGCGGCGGCCGAATTCATGTGGAATTCGACGGCATATTTCTCGGGCACGGCGCGGTTGAGCGCATAAGCGGTGGGCACGGTGCCGATCAGGATCAGCATGATCAGGCCCATGCCCTTCTGCCCGTCGTTCGATCCGTGCGCGAAGCTCACGCCGGTGCAGGTGAAGATCAGCAAAGCGCGGATCCACAGCGGCGGGGGCAGGCCGTCCTTGGGCTCGCTGTAAAGGTCCTGCCGTTTGACGAGCAGTTTCATCGCGATGAACAAGAGCGCGGCGAGGCCGAAGCCGACGAGCGGGGAAAGCAGAAGCGCCTGGCCGATTTCGGTGGCCTTGCCCCAGTCGACGCCCGCCGTGCCGCTTTTGCCGTGCAGCAGCGCGTTGGCGACGCCGACACCGATGATCGACCCGATCAATGTGTGCGAGCTGGAGGAAGGGATACCGAGCCACCAGGTGGCGAGGTTCCACAGGATCGCCGCGATCAGCAAGGCGAACACCATCGCGAAGCCGGCATGCGAGCCGACCTGCAGGATCAGCTCGACCGGCAGCAGCGAGACGATGCCGAACGCGACCGCGCCAGTGGAGAGCAGCACGCCGAGGAAGTTGAAGAAGCCCGACCACACGACCGCGACATTGGCCGGCAGCGCGTTGGTGTAGATCACCGTCGCGACGGCATTGGCGGTGTCGTGAAAGCCGTTCACGAACTCGAAGCCGAGCGCGATCAGCAGCGCCACGAACAGCAGGAAGAAGGGCAGATAGGCCGAGGCATGCACGCCGGCCGCGCTCGCATCGATATAGACGCTGTACGCCACGTACAGGATCGCCGCGATCACCGCTGCGCCGAAGCCCAGCATTCCGGCCTTGCCCAACCCCTTGTCCATCTCCGGGCGGGTCGCCCGCGGAGACATGGCAATAGTCGCGTTCATTAAATCAGCCCCTGTCATGTCGCTTTCGCTTTTGGTTAAGCGAATCGCATGACAGCATTGTTGCGGGGCGATGCGGCCGGCGATGGCGCGGCCGGCGGTGGGATCAGTCGGTCTCTCGATCCAACACGTCGCGCAACTTCTTCGACAATGTCGTGTAGGTGAAGGGCTTGGAGAGCAGATCGACGCCGGGCTCCAGCCGGCCGTCCCGGACGATCGCGTCGCGGGTGTAGCCGGAGATGAAGAGCACCCTCAGGTCGGATCGGAGGCGCCGGGCAGCATCGGCGAGTTCGCTGCCCGACATGTTGGGCATCACCACGTCGGTCAGGAGCAGATGGATCGGCTGATCGGCACGCTCCAGGGTCCGAAGCGCCGAGGCGCCGTCATAGGCCTCGATCACGCGGTAGCCGAGCTCGCGCAGTATGCCGGCCGTATAGGCGCGCACGTCCTCGTCATCCTCGACAACCAGCACCGTTTCGGAATGATGCCCCGGCTCGGCCGTAGCAGTCTCCAGCTCGATCGGATCTTCGGTGCCGTGCTGGCGCGGCAGATAAAGCGACATCGTCGTACCGGCGCCCAGTGCGGACTCGATGTGGATATGCCCGCCCGATTGCTTGGCGAAGCCATAGACCATCGACAGTCCGAGCCCGGTACCTTTGCCAACCTCCTTGGTGGTGAAGAAGGGATCGAACACCTTCGCGACGGTTTCGGGCGCCATCCCCATGCCGTTGTCGCAGACTGAAACGACGACATAGGCGCCGGCGGGCACGTCGCGGAGCTGGCCGGCACCGATCGTGACGTTCCTGGCCTCGATCGTTAGCTGTCCACCGTCGGGCATCGCGTCCCTCGCATTCACCGCGAGGTTGAGGATGACATTTTCGAGCTGGTTGGGATCGGCTTCGACCGTCCACAGATCCGAAGGCGCCAGCATCTGGATCGCGATCGTCTCGGTGATCGATCGGGTCAGCAGATCGGACATGCCCGCCAGCAAACGCGCGACGTCGATCGCCTTGGGTGCCAGCGGCTGGCGGCGCGAGAAAGCGAGGAGGCGCTGCGTCAGCGCAGCGGCGCGCTCGGCACCCTTCAGCGCATTTTCCAGTGCGCGCCGCGCGCGGGGATCGGCTTCGGAATCGGCGCTCAGCCGGCGCGAGACCGTGTCGATATTGCCGATGATGATCGTCAGCAGATTGTTGAAATCGTGTGCGATGCCGCCGGTGAGGTTGCCGACCGCCTCCATCTTCTGCGCCTGACGCAGCGCATCCTCCGCCTGCTGGCGATCGGCGATCGCGGTTTCGATCCGTGTCTCGAGCGTCTCGTTGAGCTCGACCAGAGCGGCTTCCTGCGCCTTGGAGGCCGTAACGTCGTAGATCACGCCGATCAGGCGGTAGCCGCCGTCGCCATCGCGCATGATCTCGCCGCGCCGTGCGATCCAGCGTTGCGCGCCATCGTCGTTCCGCATGACGCAAAAGGTCGCGTCGAGCGTAGCGGGCGGATCCCCGCGGTGCGAGTCGGGAATCAACAGGCCCTGTTCGCCCGATTTCAGCACCGCATTGATCGTGCGGACCGGCAGGATCCGGGCGGGGTGCAGGCCGAGCAACCGGCAGAACTCTGACGAGACGGTCGCCGTGGCGAAGCCGTCGGAATATTCGAAGGTGCCGACCCCGCCGGCGCTCTGCGCAATGCGCAGGCGTTCCTCGGTGCGTTTACGTTCGGTGACGTCGACCAGCAGCCCGGTGAAATGATCGGGCTGGTCGGCCTCGTCGAAATGGGTCTGGCCCCGCCCGTGGACCCACAGGATTACGCCTTCGGACGTAACCACACGGAATTCCTTGGAAAAGTGCTCTGCGCCCGCAGTCATGCCTGCGACGGCGATCCGGATCCGCGCCTGATCGTCGGGGTGGATCGCCTTGAAAAAGGTCCGCGTCGGCAATGGGATGCCGGCCTCATCCTCGGCCAGGCCATAAAGGTCGGCGAAGCGCGCATCGACGCAGACGGTGCCGCTTTTGATATCCCAGTCCCAGGTGCCGCTCGCCCCTGCCGCCGCGAGGATCGCGCGGATCTGGTCGTTGCTGCTTGCCGGACTGAGATCAGCCATCGCTGCCGACGATGCGCTCGATGAATTCGCCCAGCAATTCCTTGAGCGTGGTGAGCGAGGGCAGGTCCATGATCATCGCTATATACCCACGAATGTCATGCTTGCGGACGGCGAAATCGATATAGAGGAACAGCACGAGCCCGTCCGCCGTCGTGCTCTCGTTGACGTCGAACAGGGTCGAGCCGGATCCGCGAATGACTTCTGGCAAGGTCATCGTCAGCGATCGCTTGAGCATGTTCGCCATCGTCGCGAGGCACGAATTGAGGATGATATTCCCGGTCTCCGCCAGCGCCTCATGCTCCATCTCGATCAGTTCGGCCGTGCTCAGTTCGCCGCCCGTCACCGCGCGCACCAGTTCGAGGCTGTTGGTTTCGGGAAAGATCAGCAACGCGCAGCCGGAGAAGGGGCCCTGGAAATTCTGACGGACGGCGATCAGCTCGCTCACCTCTCGTTCGCTGATCAGCCGCGCGGCGCGGCGCTGGCTCACCACCTCTATCGACGGCACCGAGAGCAAGACCTCGCCGCCGATCATCTTGCGCAGGTTGGACGCGGCGCGGCTGACGCCGATATTGACGATCTCGGTCAGCGCATCGCGCTCGAGTTCGGCCAGCGCAATGCTCTCAGGAATCATCCCTTTACGGCTCGCAGCCGCAGCGCTGCGCCCGACAGAAAACCATGCAGCCCATCCGCGGTGACCGGTTTGGCGACGAAGGTGGCACCGACTGCGCGCGCGCGCGCGATAACCTCGTCCTGGATGTTGGCGGTGATGATCGCGATCGGCATATCCTGCCGAAGCGCGCGCAATTCCTCGGCAAGCTGGAGGCCGTCGCGATCGGGCATGTTGAAGTCGATTAGGGCGACATCGATCGCCTGCGCGGCAAGAACCTCCATCGCCTGATCGGCGCTGCCGGCTTCGGCTTTCTGCCATTCGGGTTGCAGGACGGCCAGCGCCTTGCCGGCGACGATGCGTGCCAGCTTGCTATCGTCGACTATCAGAACCGTAACCGCCATCCGGCAACTCCAAACAAGTTTTCAGGACGCCTTCGCGCCGCTCGAACAATATATCTAGCCCGGCGGGCTATGCGGGACACTGGCTTCGATCAAGCGCGGTAAAATACAGTCGTTGAAGAATGGATAGGCCGGGTTGCCGATGATGCGCGGGCGCAGCGCGAGCAGGATCTGGATTACGGCGCTGTGAAGATGTACCGCCTGGCCAAGATCAATATGCCGGGCCGGATCGCCTTGCAATGCCACCAGCAGCGGCTCTGCATCCGCAACGGTGGCATTGCCGATGATCCGGATCGTGCCGCCAACCACTTCCACGCTCATCCGACCAGCTCCAGCAGGTCGAGCACGATCAGCACGCCGCCATCGCCCGTCAGCGTCGTGCCGGCCACGCTCGGTACGCCCGCGAGCAGGCCGGTCGGCGGGCGCACCATCGCATCGATCCGATCGCTGAAGCCGTCGACCCGCAGCGCTACCGGCTCACCGCTGGCGTGGGTGATGAGCAGCCGTGCCGGATCGGATCGGGCCTCCGCCCCGCCGAGCAATTCGGCCAGGCTCAGCACGGGCACGGTGCGATTGCGCAGCACGCAGGCAGTGCCGGTGCCGAGCGGAACCAGCCGGTCCTGGCTCACCCGGGCGGTCTCGACGATCTGATCGAACGGCACCGCGTAGCGGTCTTGCCCGATCTCGACCAGCAGCAGCCGGGTGGTGAGCGCATTGGCGGGCAACCGCAGCACGAACCGCGTGCCCTCGCCGATCCGGCTATCGATTTCGATCCGGCCGCGCATGCGATCGACCGCCGCCTGAACCGCGTCCATGCCGACCCCGCGCCCGGATACACCGCTCACCGTCGCCGCGGTCGAGAAACCGGGCGCGAAGATCAGGGCGGTCGTCGCTGCGTCGGTCAGTCGCGCCGCCGCCTCGGCATCGATCAGCCGCCGTTGGATCGCGACGTCGCGGATGCGGGCCGGATCGATTCCGGCGCCGTCGTCGGCCAATGTTACGACGACGTCCTCGCCGTCGCGTGCGATCCGGAGCGACAACTGCCCGGTCGCCGCCTTGCCCGCCGCGGCGCGAGCCTCCGCCGGCTCGATACCATGGTCGATCGCGTTGCGGACGAGATGGAGCAACGGCTCGAACAGGCCATCGGCGATCTGCTTGTCGACTTCGATCTGATCGCCGCTGACGGTGAATTCGACCGGCTTGCCGAGCCCGGCCGCGATCTCCCGCACCTGGCGCGGCAGGCGCGCCAGCGCGGGCCCGAGCGGCACCAGCCGCACCGCCGTGACCGACCGATGGACCGCACCGATCGACCGATCGAGATCGGCCTGCGCGGCGCGGATCGCCAGCGCGAGGGCAGGATCGATCCGCGCCGCACGCTCCGCGATGGCCGAGAAGGCATTCGCCGCGACCGACAATTCACCCACTTCATCCGCCAGTGCGTCCACCCGTGCGGCATCGACCCGCAAGATCGTGCTGGTGGACACCGAGTCCGCGACGCCGACGCTCCTTGCTTCGATCGCATGCAAGGAGACCTGATCGGGCACGAGCCGGAATATCGCGCGCAAATCGTCGATCGGCGCGCCGGACAGGCCCTCGATCACCATCGTGCAGGCGAAGGGATCGAACATCGCCGAGTCAGGCCATGCGCCGCCGGACGGCAAAACGGCGAGCGCCGCGATCGCGGGGACCTGCGAGATCAGGGTGATCGGATCGTCGCCGCGGAAAAAGGCGTCGGTATCGGGGGTGTAGCGGAAGGCGACGAGCGGAGCGTCGGCACCCGCCAGCGTGTCGATCTCGTGCGCGACCAGATCGGCGGCCCATTGCGGAACCGCTTCTGCCGCAGTGGCTTCGCCTGCGGGTGCTTCGGCGAGAACCGCGACGTCGCCCAGCAGTCGATCGGCGATCGCGTCGGCGCCTGCGCCGATCGCGCCGTCCCGTTCGAGTTCGTCGATCCAGCGATCGATCTGGTCGAGGCTCTCGACGAGCCGCGGTACCGCATCTGCAGGCAATCCGGCCGGGTCCTTACGCGCGCGATCGAGCAGGGTCTCGGCGGCGTGAAGCACGCGCTCGGCGGCGCGCATGTCGAAGATGCCGACCGATCCCTTGAGGGTGTGGATTGCGCGGAAGGCACCGTCTATCGCGCGTGCGTTCGCCGGTTCGTCGAGCAGGACGGCGAACTCCGCCTGGCCTTGCAGCACCAGGTCGCGCCCTTCGATCAGGAATTGCTCGAGCAGTTCGTCCATCAGGGGCGACGATAGACGATTGCATCCTCGAGGCGAACCATCGTGAAACGATCGGTGATCCGCGCCATCAATTCGCTATGCCCCAGCAGCAGGAAACCGCGCGGGCGCAGGCAATCGAACAGATGCTCCGCCGCGATCAGGCGCGATGCATCGTCGAAATAGATCAGCATATTGCGGCAAAGGATGACATCGAACTTGCCGAGCGGCACCAACGTCGATCGATCGAACAGGTTGGCGGGCGTGAAATGCACCGATTCGCGCAGATCGTCGATGATCTTGCGGCGATGACGATGCTCCGCCTCGAAATAGCGTTCGACTACCTCCGCCGGCAGCCGCGCCAGCGCGCGCGCGGCGTAGCGCCCTGCCTTGGCCTGTTCGATCGCGGTGGTGTCGATATCCGATCCCATGATTTCGACATTGTAGGCATCGACCAGCGGCCAATGTTCGAGCAGCCAGATCGCGATCGAATAGGCTTCGTCCCCGGTCGAGCATGGCATCGACCAGATGCGGACGAGATCGCCGGGGCGCTTGTCCGCGACGATCTGCGGCAGGATCTCCTTCGAAAGCGCGGCGAGCTGATGGTCCTCGCGATAGAAATAGGTTTCGTTGACGGTGAAGGCGTTGATCAACGTCTCGCGCTCGGCGGCGTGGCTGGCGAGGTAGGCGAGATAGGTGCGCGCATCGCCCGTCTTCGTGGCGGCGATGCGATCGGCAACGCGCCGCTCGATATAATATCGCTTGGTTTCGCCGAAGGTCATCCCCGTCCAGCGGTAGATCAATTCGGTAACCCGGCCCAATTCGTCTTCGGACAATATGGGTATCGCGCTTCTGGGGCCGTCGCCCGCATCGCTCACGGTTGGATCAGGCTCATCAGACGGCCCGCAATCGCGTCGAGCGGCACGACATGATCGGCACCGCCCATCGCGACGAGCGATCCGGGCATGCCCCACACGACCGCACTTTCCTCAGCTTCCGCAATGGTCAATCCTCCCCGACCGGCCAGCGCCGTCATCGCTTTGGCGCCGTCCGCGCCCATGCCGGTCATCAACACGCCGATCAGGCGTTCGGGTGCAACATGATCCATCGCGCTGGTCACGAGCCGGTCGACGCTTGGATGCCAATGCAGTTCGGGTGCGCTCGGCGCCGGCAAAGCGGCAAGCGCGCCATTGCGCCGCGTCACCAGCAGGTCGGCATCGCCGCGGCCGATATAGGCGTGGCCGGCGATCAGGGGTGTGGGCCTGGTCACCTCCTCGATCACGAGCGGGCAGAAGCGATCGAGCCGGCGGGCGAGCGCCCCGGTGAAGCTGGCCGGCATGTGCTGCGCAATCACGATCGGCCACGGAAAATCGGCCGGGATCTGGCCGAGCAGCACGTCCAGTGCCGCCGGCCCGCCGGTCGAGGTGCCGACCAGCACCAGCCCCTCGTCGCCGCCCGAAACGCGGGGCTTGTTCGTCTGGGAAAGCCGGGTCGGGCGCGGCTTCGGCGCGGGCGGCCTGGTTGTCCGCAACCTGACGCGTTCGGTCAGCCGCGTCGCGCGCGATATCCGCGCGCGGGCGGCGGCACGCACCTTGTCGACCAGCAGGGACGTCATCGCCTCGATCTCGATCGAGACCGGCCCGCGCGGCTTGGCGACGAAATCGACCGCGCCCAGCGCCATCGCCTCCAGCGTCTCGTCGGCCCCTTCTGCAGTGAGCGAGGAGATCATCACCACCGGGCAGGGCCGCTCGACCATGATCCGATCGAGGCAGGCAAGGCCGTCCATCTCGGGCATATGGATATCGAGCGTGATCACATCGGGCTTGAACACCGGCAAAGCCGCAAGCGCCTCCGGCCCGTTGCGTGCCACCCCCACCTCGAAATCACTTTCCGCGGCGAAGATATCGGTCAGCAACTTCCGCATCAGCGGCGAATCATCGACGATAAGCAGGCGGATCACGGTGCGGTGGCCGGCAGCTTTCCGCTGAGCTTCGCCAGCATTGCACGCTCGGCGCGATCGAGCAGTTCCTGCGGGCTGACGATCAGCACCATCCGCCCGGCCTCTTCCAGATTGGCGACGCGATCGAAGACCCGCGTCTCCTCGCCGCCAAGCTCGGGTGCCGGACGGAGTGCGCTCGCCGGAATCCGCATCACCTCCGATACCGAGTCGACCACGAACCCGGCCTGTAACGCACCCAGGCGAACGACGATCACTCGTCGGCGCGCGCCGGTTGCGGCCGCCGCGCCAAAGCGTTGCGCCTGATCGATCACCGGCACCACCGCACCGCGCAAATTCATGATCCCCTGCACGAAGGCCGGCGCTTTGGGCAATTTGGTCAATTTGGCCGGCGGGCGCGCCACCTCGACCACCGCGCCGATCGGCAGACCGAACTCCTCCTCGCCGACGCGGAAGAGCAAGAACTGCTCGGTTGGCTCGCTTGCGTCTTGCCCGGCCATCGCTTCCTCGGTTCCTTGCAGCAGGCGCTGGGTGAGATCTTCGCGGACGAGATGCTCGATCGCGAGCACAGAGACGAGCCGCCGGCCCTCGTCCAGCCGACAGATCGCCTGCACGCGCGCTTCGGCCGTGCCGCGTGCCAGTACCGCCGGCACCGGATCGATATCGTGTTCGGAAACACGCAGGATCGCATGCATCGCATCGACGACCAGCCCGATACGATGCGAGCCCATCTTCACCACCACGACCCGCGCGCGGCTGTGATCGTGCTCGCCCGGCAACCCCAGCAGCGCCTGAAGCGACAATAACGGCAGCAGTGCATCGCGCACCGCGACCGATCCCACCACGACCGCATCGGCATGTGGCAGCAACGCGATACCGGCGGGCAGCCGCAGCACCTCCTGCACCGCCGTGACCGGTAGCGCATAATCTTGCCCGGCGACGGCAAATGCGACGAGCGTGACGACGCCTTCGGCCTCCGTCGCGTCTGCCTCGACGCTCTTGGCGGCGACCCGCGCCTTGCGGTTGCCGCCGGCGAAATCGCGCGCGGTAAGCGTGCCGATGTCGATGCGCTGGACCCGCTCGTCCTCGCCAAGTGCCGTCACCTCGTCGACGGCGAGCGCGAGCGGGCTGGTCGTGTCGAGCAGGATCACGCGCCGCTCGTCGTGCGCCGTACGATCGGCCAGCTTGGCGAAGGACACGATCGGCAGCACCGCTCCGCGAAAATTGCCGAGCCCGATCAGGCTGGCGGGCGCATGCGGCACCCGCGTCACGCGCGGTATCCGCGCCACTTCACGCACGATCGCGGCCGGCAAGCCGAACCGCTCGTCTCCCACGCGGAAGGCGAGCACGCGCTCCGTATCGGGCTTGGCGGCGCGTGCCATGCTCAGGCGGCCTGCGTCGCCAGCGCTTCGGCGAGCGATGCGATCTCCTCGATCGCGGCGGCGAGCAATTCGGTCCCCTGCGCCTGCTGGCGGGCGGCGCTGGCGGCCTCCCGCGCGGCGCTGGAGGCGATGTCGGCGGCGGTCGCGATCTGCTCGGTCCCGCTCTTGACCTCGCGCACCGATCGCAGAATTGCCTCGGCATCGCCGGAAATACCGCGGCTTGCCGCCTGCGCCGCGTCGAGATCGGCCGCAATCATGCGGAAGCGCTCGACCATCGCGCGGTTGCGCGCGGTCTCGTCTTCGGCCGCGCCGACGATCTGGTCGAGATCGCGGCGGACGGCGGTCACCTGATCCTGGATCGCGCGGATGACATCCCTGGCGCGCTCGGCATTGAGCGCGGCTTCGCGCGAAAGCTTGCGGATATCGCCAGCCACCGTAGCGAAGCCGACTCCGGCTTCGGCGGCGCGTGTCGCCTCGACCGATCCGCTGACTGCGAGCATGTTGGTCTGCAACGCGATCGAGGCGAGGCCGTCGGTGATCTTCTCGATCCGCCGTCCGGTCTCGTTGAGGCCGGCGAGCAGGCCGAGCACGGCGCGTGTTTCGACCAAAGCCGTATCGACCCCCGCGGCGAGCCGGCCCACGGTTTCACGGCTGACGGCCACGCCGGCGACGACGCCCCCGATGCGCGCGGCCGCCTCGCTCGACCGTTCCTCCGCCAGTGCCGCCGACCTCTCGATCTGCGCCATCGCGCTGTTCGCCTCGAGCGTCGCGGCCGCCTGGATCTCGGCGCCGCGCCCGATCTGCTCGATCGCGACTTGGATCTGGCTGGAAGCGCCCGACAATTCCTGCACGGTCGCCGACAATTCCTCGGCCGCCGCGGCCACTTCCTGCGCGGTCATCTGGCGTGCGGCTTCGTCCTCCAGCGCGCCGGTCAGCCGGCCGAGTTCCTCGGCGGTCTGCTGGCTCTGCTCGAGCGACAGGCTCTGCTGCGTGATCGCCTGCTGTGCCTCGGCCGCGGCGGCGGATTGCTCCTCCGCCGCGCTCGCCACCTGCTCGGCGCCGCGCTGGGCCTCGCGCGCCGCGCCGTCGGCCTCGACCGCGGTCAGCAGGATCTCCTGCGAGCCGCTCGCCAGCGCGGCGAGTTCGCTGCGGCCGGTCTCGAGCTGGGCGATGACGCCGCGCCCGGCATCGGCCTCCGCCGTGGCGGTGGCCGCCGCCGCGCGCACCCGATCGGCGACGGCGCGAACCTCGGTGGCGATGCTGGCTGACAGCCGCTGGATATCGCCGGCATTGCCCTCGGAAGTCTCGGCCAGCGCCCGCACCTCGTCGGCGACCACCGCGAAGGCGGAGCCGCTGTCGCCGGCGCGCGCCGCCTCGATCGCCGCGTTGAGCGCGAGCAGGCTGGTCTGCTCGGACAGGTCCGCCACCGCCTGGCCGATCTCGCCGATATCGGACGCCGCCGCCTCGAGCGCGTCGATGGTTTCGACCGTGGCGAGCTGCCGGCGCGCATTGAGCTCGATCGCCGCGACCGACGTGTCGATCTGGACGCTTGCCTCCTGGAAGGCGACCTGCACGGTTTCGGACTGGCGGCGCGATTCCTCGGCGCGCTCGCGCGCTTTCTGGAAAGCGGCACCGAGCGCCGCGATCGCGCCCAACAATTCCTGTGCGGCGCCCGCCGCTTCTTCCGCGCCGCTGGAGATCTGATCCATCGATTGCTGAAGCTCGGTCGATGCTGCCGACGCCTCGGCCAGCCCGCTCGCCAGTTCCTGCGTCGCCTGATCGATCCGCTGCACCACCGTTGCCGCGCGCGCAGGCGCCGCGGCGGGGCGCCGCGGGGCCGGCTTGGCCGCTGCCGGCGCTTCGGCCGGGACGACGGCCCGCTTGCGGGTTCCCAACGCGGTTTTCTTCACCAAAGCCATGGATTTAGTCTCGTTCGGGCAGGAAACGACCGGCATAGAGCAGCCCTGCTCGTTCCGCCAGCGAGCCGAAGCACATTCCCGTCGCATTCGCTGTCCGATCGTGCGAGCAGATGGATGGTCCCGGATTCTGGAGCGGCGCCCGTGCGCAAACTGTTGATTCCCGCCATGCTGATCCTGTTCGGCAGCGCGCCCCCGCCCCCACCGCCAGCGCCTGTCCCGGCCACACCGCATTGGTGCGGCGATCCGGTCGACACCGGCAGCAGTCCGCGCATCCTCGCCGGCTATGGCGGCGGTGGCTTCGCGATCCGGACAAAGAATCCGACGGCGCAGGCCTTCTTCGACAACGGCATGCAGCTTGCCCACGCCTTCGCGCACAAGGCCGCGATCGAGGCGTTCCAGCAGGCACGCCGGCTCGATCCCGATTGCGCGATGTGCGCGTGGGGCGAAGCGTGGTCGTCGGGGCCGACGATCAACTACGGCATCGATGCCAAGGCCCGCGAGAAGCTCGCGCTGATCACGCTCACCGCCGAGAAACTGGCGCAGGATGGACCCCCGAACGAGCGCGCTCTGATCGCCGCGCTCAGGCTGCGTTACACCAACGACAAGGGCAATCACGCCTTCGCGCAGGCGATGGACGCGATGGCCACGGCATCGCCCGGTGATGACGAGATCGCCGTCGTCGCCGCCGACGCGTTGATGATCGACAGCGATTACAAGCCGGCGAGCATGCTTCGCCCGGTCGCTTTGCTCGAAGGCGTGCTCAAGCGTCATCCGGATTATACGCCGGCGATCCATTTCTACATCCATGCAACCGAGGCGGGCGGCTATCCCGATCGCGCGACGCCTTATGCGGACAAGCTCGCGGCGCTCGCACCGGCGGCGAGCCACCTCGTCCACATGCCTTCGCATACCTATTACTGGATCGGGCGCTATGAGGATGCGGCGACGGCCAACATCCATGCGGTCGCGATCGGCGACGACAATGCGAAGCGGCTCAAGCTGGCCGAGCCCGACGGGCGCTGGACGCTCTCTTATTACGGGCACAACGTCGTATTCGGGATCGCCGGCGCGCTGATGGCCGATGACGGCAATGCCGCGCTCGGGCTGGCGCGGCCGGTGGTGGCGATGGCGAAGCGCACGCCCAGGATCGACCGCTACAGCCAGCATGCCGTCGGCGACGCCTATATCGCGATCGCGCGCTACGCGCCGGCCGAAGAAATGCTCGCCATCCCCGATCCGGGCAAGGATAATGGTCCGGCGCAGGCCTTCTGGCGTTATGCGCGCGGCGAGATGTTCGCGCGCGCCGGCAATGTCGCTGGCGTGCTGGCCGAGGCGAAGGCGATGCCGGAGACGCTCGACCCCGATCCGACGGGCGGGGCCGCCCCCAAATTGTTCAAGCTCGCCAAGCTGGTGCTCGAGGGACGTGCGGCGATGCTGCAGAACAAGCCGGTCGACGCCGCGAAGCTCTTCGCAAAGGCCGCGTCGATCGAGGAATCAAAGACCTTCGCCGATGCGACCGATCCGCCGATCTGGTGGTATCCGGTCCGCCGCGACGTCGCCGCCGCCTTGCTCGCAAGCGGCAAGGCGGGCGATGCGGTCACGGCGGCCGATGCATCGTTGAAGCGTCGCCCGCGCGATGCGGTCGCGCTTGCGATCCGGGCGAAGGCGGAGGATGCGTTGGGCAGGAAACAGGCGGCGCGGGCGGATCGTGCGGGCGCGCGACTAGCGTGGCGGGGCGATACGAAGGTGATCGGCTAACCTCTCCCGTCGCCCCTGCGCAGGCAGGGGCCCATGTCTTTTGGCACGAGAGGCGGCTTAAATGGTTGGAGAGATGGGCCCCTGCCTACGCAGGGGCGACTGGGTTGGCTGATACTTTCCGCCAAGCATTGATCACCGCCGCCACCGTCACCTCGGCATCCGAGAACGTCGTCGCCGCGGACGATACCGATACGCGCATCACCCACTGGCCGCGCCACAACGACGATCCGATGAACGCCACCGCGTCGGCCTGCACCTGCTCGACCACCTTTTTGGTCAGCGCATCGACATCGCGGCCCTCGGCATGGAAGCGCAGCATGAACTGGTTGAGCACCACCGGGCAGACCAGGTCGATCCCGGGCTCCAGCGCCAAAGTCTCGCCCATGAAGCGCGCGACGCCGCAATTGCGCTCGACCAGCTCGGCGATGCCGCTGCGTCCGTATTGCCGGATCATCGCCCAGGTGCCGAAGCCGCGCGCGCGGCGCGAGAGCTCGGGCACGTAAGCGGAGGGATCGCGCTCGGCGCCTTGGGAGCCCGGCAAATAGCTGGCCGAGATCGCCATCGCGCGGGCATGCGCCTCGGCATCGCGCACGATCGCGAAGCCGCAATCGTACGGCGTCTGGAGCCATTTGTGGCCGTCGGTGCCCCACGAATCCGCGAGCGCGACGCCACGCGTCTGATCCCGATAAGCTGTGCTCGCCTGCGCCCACAGGCCGAACGCGCCATCGACATGGCACCACGCGCCTGCATCGTGCGCGATGGGTACGATCTCCTCGAACGGATCGCTGGCGCCGGTGTTGATCTGCCCGGCCTGCAGGATCGCGATCTTCGGGCCGGCATTGGCACGCACCGCTTGTTCGAACGAGGCAGGGATGATGCGGCCCATGGCGTCGGTCTCGATCGTGGTGACCCGCTTCGCGCCGAAGCCGAGATATTTGAGGCCGGAAAAGACGGTCGCGTGCGCGTCGGCGCCGATCAGGATCTCGATCGGGGGCGCCCCGAACATCCCATCCGCCTCGACGTCCCAGCCGACCCGCCGCAGCATCTCGCTCCGGGCCGCGGCGAGACAGACGAAGTTGGCGACGGTGGCGCCGGTGACATATCCGACCGAAGCTTCGGCCGGCAGGCCGAGGAGATCGAGCAGCCAGCCGGCCGCGACCGCCTCGATCGCCGACGAGGCCGGCGCCGCGACGAGATTGCCCGCATTCTGCCCCCACGCCGATGCCAGCCAGTCGGCCGCGACGCCGGTCGGATGCGAACTTCCGATCACCCAGCCGAAGAAGCGCGGAGCGGTCGAGGCGCGGATGCCGGGCGTGGCGCGCTCGACCAGCTCGCCGATGATCCGTTCGGGATCGCCGGGATTTTCAGGGACAGGGCCGGCGAAGGCCGCGAGCATGTCGGCATAGCTGGCAGCGGGCGTCGTTTCGGCGGTGGCGATCCCGCGCCGATAGTCGATCGCGTGGCGCGCGGCCTGCGCCATTGCCGCCCATGCCCGCTGATCGTCGCCCGCCATATCGCTCCCCAGTCTCGTCCTGCCCCTGAGCCCCCATGTGCGGCGAGGCAAGCATTTCGCTTGCTCATGCAAGAGGCGGCTGCAATCCCGGGCAATCATGCCGAAAGGGGGAAGCCGCCTCATGAAAACCACGACCGCGACGATGCTGACGGCTTTGCTTGCCTCCACCGCGCTTCAGGCCGCGGACCCCGCTCCGCTCAAGCCGCTCTTCACGCCGAGCGAGGTCAAGTCGAGCGGGTCGGTCACGGTCGCGGGGCAGCGGATCGGCTATCAGGCGACTACCGGCACCCTCGTCATCCATGCCAAAGGCTGGGAGGATACCGACGCGGTCGAGGTGCAGGCCGATGCCGCCAAGGCCGACGACAAGGCCAAGGCCGAAGCCTCGATGTTCTACGTCGCCTATCTCAAGGACGGTGTGCGCGCGGCCGATCGTCCGATCACCTTCGTCTTCAACGGCGGCCCCGGCTCGCCCAGCGTGTGGTTGCATATGGGCGCGTTCGGCCCGGTCCGCGTCCAGACCGCCGATCACAGCCATACGCCGGCCGCGCCCTATCCCGTCGTCAACAATGACGAGAGCCTGCTCGATGCGAGCGATCTCGTCTTCATCGATGCGCCCGGCACGGGCTTCAGCCGCGTCGCCGGCAAGGACAAGGAGAAGGCCTTTTACGGCGTCGATCAGGATATCGACGCCTTCGCGCAGTTCGTGACGCAGTTCCTGTCGAAATACGGCCGCTGGAACTCGCCCAAATATGTGTTCGGCGAAAGCTATGGCACGATGCGCGCGGCGGGGTTGTCGCTCGCGCTGCAGAAGAAGGATGTCGATCTCAACGGCGTGATCCTGCTCTCGAACATCCTCAACTGGGATCTGATGCCCGACGATCCGCAGGTGAACCCGACGGTCGACCTGCCCTATATCGTCGCGTTGCCCACCTATGCCGCGAGCGCCTGGTACCACAACCGGATCGCCGATCGCCCGGCCGATCTGCGCGGCTTCCTCGATCGGGTCGAGGCGTTCGCCACCAGCGACTATGCGCTGGCGCTGATGAAGGGCAACGATCTGCCCGCCGCCGAGCGTCAGGCGATCGCCGGGAAACTGGCGGGCTTCACCGGGCTATCGGTCTCCTATCTGCTGAAGACCAATTTGCGGATCGAATATGGTGCCTTCCAGAAGGAGTTGCTGGCCGATCGGGAACTGACCACCGGCACGCTCGACACCCGCTTTGCCGGCGCGACGCTCGATCCGCTGAGCAAGGTCGCTGGCTACGATCCGCAGAGCGCGGCCTTGGGCGCTGCCTACGTTGCGACGTTCAATGCCTATGTGCGCGATACGCTGCGCTACAGTCCGGAGATCGCGTTCAAGTCGGGGGCCCCGCTCTACAGCGACTGGGATTACAAGCATCAGCCGCCCGGCGCCGACAAGCCGCTCATCGCCCTGCCCAACGTGCTGCCCGATCTCGCCGCGGCGATGAAGCAGAATCCCGAGCTCAAGGTGATGGTCAATGGCGGCTATTTCGACGTGTCGACCCCTTATTTCGAGGGCTGGTACGAGATGCACCATCTGCCGATCCCGGCGAACCTGACCGGCAATATCGAATATCGATACTACGAGTCCGGCCACATGGTTTACGCCAACCTGCCGGCGCTGAAGGCGCTGCATCAGAATGTGGCGGCGTTCATCCGGCGGACGAGCGGGGGGCGGTAAGAGGTCATTCCCGCCCAAATTAAATCGTCACCCCGGGCTTGACCCGGGCTCCCGCTCTTTCCGGTCCGTCGAAAGGCAGCGGGACCCCGGCTCAAAGCCGGGGTGACGAGTATCCGGGTTAAGCCCCCGCCTCCGAAGAAGCGGGGGCTTATAACTCAAAATTCTGCGGTCACGCCGAAGGTGAACGTCCGCCCGCTGGTCGTATAAACTTCCGGCCGATCCGCGGTCTGATCCGCAAACTGGCGGATCGCCTGGTTGGTGAGGTTGATCCCCTCCACCACCAGCCGGACGTGCGGGATCACGTTCCAGTGCGCCTGGAAATCGACGTTGTTGGTCGCGTGGATGCCGTCACCGACATTGCCGCCGCTGCCCAGGCTGGTGAGATACTGGCTGCGATAGGCGGTCGAGACGCGCACGCCCCACACCGGATTCTCATAATAAAGCGTCGCGTTGGCCGCCCATTTGGAGAGATTGTAGAGAGGCAAGGTCACCGTCACGCCGTTGATCACGCCTTTCTGGTGCCCGTCGAACCACGTGCCGTTGGCGACGATGCCGAGATGCTTGAGCGGCCCCGGCAGGAAGGTGAAATCATGCTGGAACGCGGCCTCGACCCCCTTGATGTCGGCGCCGGCACCGTTGATCGGTTGGGTCACGTCGAAGGTGGTGTTGCCGTCCTCGCCCTGGATCAGCAACGAAAGCGGCAGGCCGGTCTGGCTGTAGGGCATCTGCTTGGTCGACGACGTGATGAAGCTGTCCATATGCTTGTAGAACAGGCCGATCGACGCGAAGCCGGTGCGATCCATATAATATTCGATCGACCCTTCGGCCGACGTCGCCTTGTACGGCTTCAGGAAAGGATTGCCGAAGCTGACGCTGCCGCCGTTCGGCCGCGTCGTGATCGATCCTGCCGCCGCCAGATCGCTCAAGGCCGGGCGGTTGACGTTGCGATCGACACTGATCCGCGCGACGATCTGCTTGGTCAAATCGAGTGCCAGGTTGAAGGTCGGCAGCCAGCCATGGCTGTTGGTGGTGATCGCGACCGGCTGCAGCCCGGTCGTGGCGGTGGCGAGATGGCCCGACGAGGTCAGATCGGTCGAATAATAACGCACGCCGGCATTGGCGCGTAGCCGCATGCCCGCGACCCAGGTGTCGAGATCATATTGCGCGAAGCCGCTCCACGTCGCCTCGTCGACCTTGTAATCGCTGCCCGCCTGGAGATTGGCGACCGTCAGATTGCGCGGATCGCCGATGTAGGAATAGACCCCGTCGACATTGCCGACGACGTACGGGATCAATGAATCCCGCCCGATCACCATCTTGAGATTATCGGGAATGGCGACGTCCGCGGGGACATTGTGGAACACCTTGTTGTTGTACTGATAGCCGCTGTTGATGAAATGCTTGTAGCTGCCGCCGACCTTGAACGCCGAGGCCTCGTTCAGCGTGTAGGTCGCGTCCAGCTTGCCGTTGGCATATTTGGTGGTGATCGCGTTTTCCTGCGTGTCGAGCCGCTGGAGCGCCCACAGGCTCGGGTTGGTCAGGTCGACGCCATAGGTGTTGACCGGGATGGTCGGCCGGTCGTCGAAGCTGAAAGCCATGTTCTTGGCCTCCATGAAAACCTTGTCGAACACCGGCTGGCGGAAATCGGATTCCTCGTAACCGCCCAGAGCCGTGAACTTGAGGCGATCGCTCGCCTGCCAACTCGCATTCGCCACGCCCTGATAGAAATCGGTGTGGTTCTCGACGATATGATGTTCGGAGCGCTGGTCGATGCCCGTGTAGCTTGCCGCGCGGAGCGTATTGCCGTCGATGACCGCCGACTGGATGATCTGCTTGCCGCCGATCGGGCTGCCGGTGAGCGCATTGCTGCCCGCGCTTGCGATCGCATAGTCGTCGCGATGATCCCACAGCCGGCCATACAGCATGTCGACGTCGAGCTTGAACGCCGTGCCGGGGTGATATTGCAACGAGGATGTGATGCCGAGCCGCTTGCGATCGGTGTACCAGGTCGACGGCGATTCCGCCTGCGGGGCATAGAGCGTGCCCGATTGGAGCAAGGCGCTGTCGGCCGCGCTGATGTTCGGGCCGATATTGCCGGGGTTGTATTTGACGAGGCCCCAGCCCCAGTTGCGATAGCCATATTCGTTGCTCCGGATCTGGCTGTAGGCGACCGAGACCAACGCGCCGAAATCGCCCCAATGGCCCGATGCGAGGCCGACCATGCGTGGGGTCACGCCGCTGGTATTGGTGTTGGTCTGCCCCTTGGCGGAGACCACGAATTTCGAGCCGCTATAATCGAACGGCCGCGCGGTATGGAGCTGGACGGTGCCGGCGATGCCGCCTTCGTCCTGATCGGCCGCATAGGATTTCTGGACCGTCACGCGGTTGAACAATTCGGACGCGAACAGGCTGAAATCGAACGAGCGCGATCGGCTGACGCCCCCGCGATTGTCCATGCCCGACGCGGTGTTGCCCAGCACCTCCATGCCGTTGAGCTGGGTACGGGTGAAATCGGGGCCGAGGCCGCGCAGCGTGATCTGGCGGCCCTCGCCGCTATCGCGCGTGATCGTCACGCCCGGTACGCGTTGGAGCGATTCCGCGAGGTTGAGATCGGGGAAAGCGGCGATGTCCTGCGCGAGGATATCGTCCTCGGATCCGACCGCGCGGCGCTTGTAATCCTCGGCTGCCTTAAGGCTCGCCCGATAGCCGGTGACGACGATCTCGGGCTCGTTGCCGGCGTCGCTGCTCGCCTGATCAAGGCTGACCGGGGTGACGGCGGTCTGCGCCACGGCCACGACGGGCGCGCGGCGCGGCGTAGGGCCCGGCTTCAACACCACGACCCCGCCGGTGACCGACGGCGCGAGGCCCGTACCGCGCAGCAGGATCGCGAGCGCCTCACGCGCGCTATGCTTGCCGGAGACGCCCTGCGTTTGTTTGCCCTCGACGGCTGCGGGCGGCACCACCACCTGGACCCCGCTGGCACGCGAATAATCCGACAGGCCGCTGCGCAGATCGCCCGCTGCGATCGCGAAATTCGCCTGCGCATCGAGCGCCTGTGCCCCGGCCGGGGCCGCCATGACACTGGCCGCCAGCGCCATCCCCAGGCTGAACGACGATAGTCCGTAAAAGCGCTTCATGATGTCCCTCCGCTCGGCCGCACAGGCAGCCATGCCGGGGAAGACGGAGGCGCGTCTGGGATCAGGACAAAAGAATTTTGTTAAATCTCACAGACACTTTTGCGTCATTTTGGTGACTGCCTTCTTCGTCATGCTGAACTTGTTTCAGCATCCACCAGGCAATTTACACAGACAGTGCGGTACGTACGGTGGACCCTGAAACAAGTTCAGGGTGACGGGTGGAGCGACGCGCCTTCGCGCCTCGATTACGACTGCACCAGCCGCAGCTTCCCATCCTCGCGCTTGACCGAGAACCCATAAGCGGCGCCGATCGCGTCGAGCAATTGCCCCGGATCGTCGAGGCGGAAGCGGCCCGAGATCGGCATATCGGCCAGCTTCGCAGGAGGCGCGATCACCAGCGGGCCGCCCTGCCGGTTGAGCTCGTCGACCAGATCGCCGAGCTTCATGTCGTCGGTATCGAGCCAGCCCGAGCGCCAATCCTGCTGCGCGACGTCGAACGCGCGCGGGGCCGCTGCATAGCCGGCGGCGAAGCGTGAACGCCAGCCGGCCTTCACCACCACCGTCGTCCCCTTCGCCATGCTCGGGCCGAAGCGGACCGCGCCGCGATAGACGGCGAGTTCGACCTGATCGCGCCGCAATTCGAGATCGAAGGCGGTGCCGAGAACGCGCGCGTCCGATGTGCCGGCGCGGACCGTGAACGGCCGGGCGGCATCGTGGGTCACATCGAAATAGGCCTCGCCGCGCGACAGGTGCACTTCGCGCCGATCGCCCGCGAGCAGGACTGCCACCCGCGTCGCGCCGTTGAGGCGCACGGTCGATCCGTCGGCAAGGGTGACGATGCGCTGCTCGCCTCGCTGGGTCGCATATTCGATCGGCTGCGGTGTCGGAACCCATGCGGACCTGCCCAGCCACGCCCCGGTACCGACGAGCAAAGCCAAAGTCGTCGCGCCAGCGGTAGCCACCGCGCGCCGTCGCGCGGTCCGCATCGCACGGATATCGCCGTTGCTGAGCCGCCCACCCGCCGCGCAGCCGGCGAGCGCTTCGGCCAGCGCCGGATCGTCGAACAGCGGATCGCGGTCCTTGCCATCGTCGGCGGCGATCGGGCGCTCAGCGGTCATTCGATGCTCCCAGCGCGAGCCCGCGGCGATCGAGCGCGGCGCGCAGATCGGCGAGCGCGCGCACCACATGCTTTTCCACCGCGGCGACGCTCAGGTCCAGATCCGCCGCGATCGTCGCGACCGGCATGCCGTCGAGCCGGCGGCGGGTGAACACCTCGCGCCGGAGCGCCGGCATCGCCTTCAGAGCGCGGGTCAGCACATCGACGCGTTCGCGATAGGCAAGGATCTCGTCGGCGCGCGGGGCGGGGCAGACGATCTCCTCCGATAGCTCCGCGGCCGCCGGCGTGCCGCGCAGCCGACGAACATGATCGCGGACCAGGTTGCGCGCGATCGCGAAACAGAAGGAGCCGACATCCGCCACCGATCGCGTACGGCGATAATCGTAGAGGCGCAGGTAGGTCTCCTGCACCAGATCCTCGCTGTCGGTGCGATCGCGCAGCCGCGCCTCGACGAAGCGCTGCAAGGCGCGCCGCAGATCGGCGTCCTCGGCCGCGATGCGGCGGCGCTCGACGATCGGCGCAAATTCGGTCATCGCGACGGCACCACGAGGGCCGCCGCCTGTCGCAGCGTTCCGTTGCCGGCCACCCTTCGTCCCCTGATTCGGAAATTTTTTTGCGGGGTAGGGGCGCTATGTGAAGCTGCTGTGACACGGCCACTGGTCAAGCCGGGCGGCGGGTGGGAAGGCGCGCGCGATTCGAACCCGAAGGATGCTCATGCGCCCGATCCTGAAGCTGCTGCTGGCCTTCGCCGGCCTCGCCGCCGTGCCCGCGTTAGCGGAGCAACCCTTGTTCAGCATCGGCGCCATCGCCGATTGCCAATATGCTGACGAGCCGGACGCACCGCCGCGGCTCTACCATACCGCGCCGGGCAAGCTCGCGGCAGCGGTGGCGGATTTCAACCGGCGCAAGCTCGCCTTCGCGGTTCATCTCGGCGATTTCATCGACAAGGATATGAAGAGCTATGATGCGCTGCTGCCGATCGCCGGCAAGCTGCGGCACCCGTGGCGGTTCGTGCTCGGCAATCATGATTTCGGGGTCGACGATGCCGACAAGGCAAGGGTGCCCGCCCGGCTCGGCATGCCGGCGCGCTATCACCGCTTCGTCAACCATGGCTGGATGTTCATCGTCACCGATGGCAACGGGCTCAGCGCCTACGCCTGGCCGCAGGGCAGCGCCGAGCTGGCGCATTCGATGGCGGTGCACGCTGTGCACTATCCCGATAAACCTCTCTGGGACGGTGCGATCGATGAGGCGCAGATGGACTGGATCGACGCGCGGCTTAGCGAGGCGGATCGGCGCGGGCTCAAGGTGATGCTGTTCAGCCACTTCCCGCTCTGGCCGGAAAACCCGCACAATCTGTGGAACGCGCCCGATGTGATCGCGCTGCTCGAGCGGCACCCGTCGGTGAAGGTGTGGCTCGACGGGCATAATCACGAGGGCAATTACGGGCTGCGCGACGGCATCCACTATGTAAATCTGAAGGCGATGCTGGATACCGAAGAGACGGCCTATGCCGTGCTCGATTTCTTTGCCGATCGGGTGGAATTGCACGGCATCGGGCGGCAGCAGAGCATGACGTTGAAGCTGCGCTGATCTAAATCCCTCCCTTTAGGGAGGGGTTGGGGGAGGGGCCGCGCGCCTCGACGAAATGTTCGGTTTTTACCGCTACTTCGGCCCCTCTCCCCGACCCTCTCCCGCAAGCGGGAGAGGGAGTTTTTATCCCGCCGTCGTCGCGACCTTCGCGTGACTGCCTTCCTCGCTCGGTTCGATCTTCCCGCCGAACAGCATCTTCAGCTTGCCGGCGATCGACATGTCCGCCTCCCACAATTCGGCATCGTCGATATCGAAGCGCAGCAGAGCGAGGTTGGGGTCCTCCTTGCCGCCCGGGAACCATGCCTCGACGGGGCGCGACCAGAGTTTGTCGATCATCGCGCGGTCGTTCTGCACCTGTACGCGGCCCGACAGGCTCGCGAAATAATCGTGGCCCTTGGACACGAATTCGGCTGTCGCGGCGCCGCCCTTGGCGAGGCGATTATCCTTGCCGATGAAGAACCAGATCGTATCGACCTGATCCTCGTCGAGCTGTGCGGTCAACGGTTCGCTATGCCCGCCCTCGGTGAGGCCGATCATCAGGAAGGGGCTCTTCGCCATCCGCTTCCAGAGGTCGCGCTTGAGTTCGGTCTGATCGGCCATGGTGTTGCTCCTGATGATTTCAGGGGCATCAACGCGGCTGGGCGCGTAAGTCTCCGGCGCGTCTTAACCAATAGGCATCGATTGGGTCGCTATGCTGCCCGCCATGCGCTTGGCGACGATCACCAACTGGGCTTATGGCATCACTGTCGCGCTTACGTTAGCGTCGGGTGCGACCATGCTTGCCGCCTCTTCGGCGCAGGAGCGCGAGCGGGCTGTAGCGGTCGAGCGCCAGACGCTGGATCATGCGACCTCGACCATCGACGAGGATGTCGCGCAGCTGAGCGGGCTGGCGCGGCAATATGTGATCAGCGGCAATCCGGCCGACCTAGCTGCCTACCGGCGCGAAGCGCGTCTGCTGGGCGCGATCGAGGCGCGCACGGCGCGTATCCGCGATGCCGGCGCCAGCCCCGAAGAGCTGCGCATGCTGCACGAAACGATGCGCTGGGCCGATGCGCTACGCGACGAGCAGCAGACGGCACTCGCGGCGCTCCAGCAGGGAAAACGTGGCGATGCGCTCGCGATCCTGTTCTCACCGGAATATGAACGCGAACTCGATCGTATCCAGAGCAGCGTCGAGCGCTTTCAGGACCGGATCGACCAGCGCACCGATACGGCGCTCAACGCTGCGATCGGCACGTCGCGGCTGTGGCGCGGGGCTTCGGAGACGTTGCTGGCCGTGACCGGGCTGCTCTTTCTGTTCGTGCTCTATTTCGTGTTCCGTCGGCGCGTGCTGCACCCGGTGATCAAGCTCAGCGATGTGGTGACACGGCTGGCAGCGCAGGATTATGCCGCCGAGCCGCCGATGCTCCAGCAGGTCGACGAGATCGGCGACATGTCGCAGGCGCTGCGCATCTTCCGCGAAAATGGCCTCGCGCGTCAGCGGCTCGAACAGGAGCGCGATGCCGATCGCCTGGTGCGCGATCTGCTCTCGCGCATGACGCAGCGGATGCAGAGCTGCGATACGACCGACGATCTGCGCCATGTGGTCGAACGCTTCGTGCCCGAGATCGCGCCGCAGCTGGCCGGCCGGCTCTATCTGTTCGATCGCAGCCGCAATGCGATGGTCGAGGCCTCGTCTTGGCTGGATCCGGTCGCATCCAAACCGGAATTCCCACCTCTGGCCTGCTGGGGGCTGCGGCGGGGCATTCCGCATCGTCCGGCGGGCAGCCGGCTCGATGTCCCATGCGATCATATTGTGCACGAGGGCGCGGATTTGCCCGACAGCATATGCATGCCGCTTGCTGCGCAGCATGGCACGCTGGGCCTGCTCTATTTCGAGCGTCTCGCCGGTCGCCTCGCCGATCCCGTGCCCGAAGTTTATCTGCGCACGCTGGCGGAGAACGTCGGGCTGGCGCTCGACAATCTGCAACTGCGCGACGCGTTGCGCGGGCAGGCATTGGCCGATCCACTGACCGCGCTCGCCAATCGCCGGCGGCTGGAGAGCGTGCTCAAGGCCGAACTGGCCGAAGCCGATCGCGATGGTGCATCGATCAGCGCGATCATGCTCGACATCGATCATTTCAAGCATTTCAACGACGAATATGGCCATGATGCCGGCGACGAGGTGATCCAGGCGGTCGCGACCGTGCTCAAGCAACTGGTGCGCGATCGCGATCTCGCCTTCCGCCACGGCGGCGAGGAGTTCCTCGTGCTGTTGCCGGGGGTCGATTCCGCGCATGCGGCCGATCGCGCCGAGGAGATCCGCCGGCGTGTTGCGGCCCTGCGGGTCTGGCACGAGGGGCGCGAGCTCGGGCCGGTCGCGGCGTCGTTGGGAGTTGCGACCGCGCCGGACCATTGCCCTTCCGACCGGCTGGTGCAGACGGCCGACGCGTGCCTGCTCCAGGCCAAGCGCGCCGGGCGCGATCGGGTCGTGGTGGCGCAGGCGCGGTCCGGGCCAGAGGCGTTGGCGGGTTGATTTTCCTACGTCATCCCCGCGGAGGCGGGATCCATAAACTCCGAACCTTTGAGAATATGGATTAGCTTCGCTGGACCGCGTCTCCCGCCTTCGCGGGAATGACGGGTCGTTTTAGATCTTTCCCAAACTCGCCACATGCAGCGCGTCGAAACAGCGCCGTTCGCTCAGCGCCAGTTGCAGCTCGGCTGCTTTCAGTCGCACCCCCGTCTGGATCTTGCGCCCCAACGTCTCCCACACACGCGGCCGCACCCGTGTTTCGCGGCGGTGGCGCACGTAGAAGCCCGGATCGCGCAACACCTCTGCGATCGCGCGCGTTGGATCGGTGACATCGGGCAACATCGCGCGGAAATGCTCATCCCACATCGTCAGCGCCTTCACCACGTCGGGCGTCTCGATCTCTTCCGGGATCGCGAACAGGTTGCGCCGTGCCACTGACGGGAAGGTCAGGCTCGTCACCCGCGCGATCCAGATGCTCGCGGTGAAACCGCCGATGATCGGCGCGAACCACAGGATCAGGTCGGTCGGTCGCACCATCCCGCCCGACATGGCGGAGAGTAACACCTGCTGCGTCCAGGGCACCTGCGTGATCTGGTAGATCATGCCCAGCAGGCAGGCCACGCCGATCGCGCTGATCCAGCCGAAATGGCGCACGCACTGGTCCCACGGCAAAGGCTCGTCGCCGCGCTGCTGCGTGCCCCAGCTGATGCCCTTGCGCTTCAGCCACATCCACAGGAAGCGGCTGATGTAGACCATCATCAGCGGTGAGAAGAAGAACGAGAAGAGCGTTTCCAGCAGCACCGACCAGATCAGCTTGTCCTTGCCGCCGAACAGGCGCGCCTTGTCGCTGCGGATATGGATCAGGATCGCCAGCACGCGCGGCATGAACAGGAAGACGAGGCTCGAGATGAGCAGCATCAGCATCGGCATCTCGATCGTGCGCAAACTGCCGAGCGCGAGCACGCCGTAGCGCAGGAAATGGAGCATCCCGTAGGCCGATACGACCAGGAACACCGCCCATAGAGGCGCCGCGAAATAGCCCATCGATCCGTTGATGAAGGTCTCGCGGTGGATCGATCTCAGCCCGCGCAGGAAGACGAAGCGCAGATGCTGGAGATTGCCCTGCATCCAGCGCCGCTCGCGGATCAGGAAGGCGAGCAGGTTGGCGGGCATCTCCTCATAGCTGCCCTCCATGTCGGCGAGGAACCACACTTCGTAGCCCGCGCGCGCCATCATCGCGGATTCGACGATGTCGTGGCTCAGCGGTTTTCCGCCCCACGGCTTGGGGCCGGTCAGTTCGGGCAGCATGCAATGGCGCACGAACGGCGCCATCCGGATGATGGCGTTGTGCCCGATATAGCTCGCATTCCCCATGTACATGGCCTGCAAGCCATAGGAGAAAACCGAGCCATAGAGGCGCGCGCCGAATTGCTGCATCCGCCCGAACAGGCTGGTGCGCAGTACGGGCTTGGGATTGGTCTGGAGGATGCCGAGGCGGTCATTGCCCGCCATCATCCGCAGCAACGTAACGACGGCATCGCCGTCCATCACGCTGTCGGCGTCCATCACCAGCATGTAATCGTAATCGCCGCCCCAGCGCCGGCAGAAATCGGCGACATTGCCCATCTTGGCGTTCTGGTTGGTCGGCCGCCAGCGATAGAAGAAGCGCGCGTCGGGGAAGAGTTCGCGTAAGGCGTGAACCGCAGCCTCCTCGACGACCCGATATTCCGGCTGGCGGCTGTCGGAGAGCAGGAAGACGTCGAAATGCTGCGCAAAACGCGGGTGCTTCTGCGCGATCGATTCCCATGTCGCGGCAATGCCGGCGGCGACGCGATCGACCTCCTCATGATAGACCGGAAACAGGATCGCGACCTTCGTATCGGCCGGCGGATCGCAGGCGGTGCGCGCGGGATGCCACGGATTGCCCTCGGCCCCGCGCAGCATATGCCACGTGCCCAGCACCAGCTTGAAGAAATTCCCGGCGAGGAAGAAGGTCATGATGCCGTAGACGACCAGATAGATATGGCGCGTCAGATCGGGCATCTGCTGCGCCACCAGCAGCAGGTTCGAAAGGTAGAGGATACCGGCCGTCGCCGCGACGGTCAGCACCAGGGTCACGCGCTGGCGATATTCGACGACGCGCTGCCATCCGGCCGGCGGCGGGGAGGGGGGGCGTTCCCGCCGCCGGCCTGCACCGCCTCACGCAGATTGTCCTTCCAGGACAGGCGCAACACAGGCGGTGCAATCGAAATACGGTGAGGGGCCGGCTGCACCCCGGGTCGGTCATCGCGATCGAGCCGGGCGCGAAGATCCGCCCAATTCGCAATCCGCTGCGGCCCAGCCATGCCGCGGCCAAGATGGCGAAGATACGCATTGAAGAACTCCATGGTCTAGCGGAGCACCTGCGCCGGCAGGGTGACCTGGAACAGCAGCCCGATCACCTTCTGGACCGAGACCATCGCGGCATCGGCAACATAGACCAGATCGCCATTCTCGAGAGGGAATTGCTGCGCGGCAATCATGCCGGCAGGGCGGTTCCACGCGAAGTTGAACAGTACCGGACGCTTGCCGCTCTGGCGGCGCAGGACGAACACGGCATGATCGTTGGCGCTGTTGCCGTCGAGGCCCGATGCCTCGGCCAAAGCCTCGGTCAGCACCGGCTGCTGCGCGAAGCCGATCACGCCGTCGCGGCGCGTGCCGCCACCCATCATCGTGATCTTCACCGCCGGCGCCTTGCTGACGACGATGCGGTCGGCGGCATGGAGCGGGATCTGCTCCTCCAGCGCGTTAACGACCGGCAATTCGATCGGCGCCTGCTCTCCGCGCAGTACCGCGACGCGCACCGCCGAGCGATCCTTCGAAAGCTCGCCCTGCCCGAGCAAAGCATTGCCGTCGCCGAGCGACTGGGTCACCGCCTGTGCGAGCGTCAGCCCGGCGGGCGTCCAGGGGATCGTGCGCGGCTGGCCGATCGCACCGGTGACGAGCACGTCATGGCGCGGCGAGGCGGTGACCTTCACCGTCGCGGTCGGCCGCTGGAGGATGCGCAGCGCCGCATAGCGATGCGAGATGGTGGCCTGCGCCTGATCGGGGCTCAGCCCCGCCAGATCGATGCGGCCCGCGTACGGCAGTTGCACCGCACCATCGGCGCCGATCTGGAAGGTGCCGAGCGGGATCGTACCCGGATTGGCGACCGACAGGGGGCTTCCGGTGCCCGGCCAGGGGAAAAGCTCCAGATCGCCACATCCAGCACGTCGCCCGGCGCGATCTGGAACCCCGGCTCGGCCGGCGCCGCCCGCAACGCGGCCAGCGCGTGGTCGAGCGAGGCCTTGCCTTGCGCCAGCGCCACCTCGCGCGCCGCGGAGGCGACGTCGGGCGTGATGTCGACCACCTGAACATCGGGCGCCTTGCGCATGCTCGATGCCGAGGGACCGGTGCCCGGCAATGCCGCGCAACCGGCGAGGCCCAGCAACAGGGGCGCGGCCAGAAGGAAATGGCGGCTCATCGCAGCAGCCCCCAGAAGATCAGGCTGACGAAGAAGACGCCCCCGATCCACAGCAGACGACGCGGGCTTTCGGGCGTGCTCGGCGACGAGGGCGTGCTGATGACGTTCAGATAATAACGGTTCTTCTCGGCATTGGCCTGCGCATCCTGCAGCGCCAGGTTGGCCTGACCGAGCAACGTGATGTTGTTGTCGCGGCTGACGAGCAGTTTCTCATATTCGGACGAGGTGCGCGCGATCTCCGGGAAGTCGCGCTGCTTGCTCGCCATGTCGCCGCGCACCGATGCGATCGCGGTGCCGAGTGTCTCGGCCTGCGGATTGCCCGGGGTTGCGCGGGCGACGGCGTCGCGCTGCGATTTGAGCTCGGTCTCCTTCATCGCCAGGCTGTTCATCAGGGACAGGTTGGAAAGGTAGAGTTCCTTGGGATCGTAGGTGCCGGTGCGGCTGCGATAGGCGGCGAGCGCGGCCAGATCCTGCTTGAGCGCGCGTTCGACATTGGCCTTGCGCGCGACCGCGCTGCCGATGAAATCGCGCACCTGCTGATTGTTCATCGCGTCCATATGATGGATCGCATCGCCCAGCAGCGCGCGCGTTAGCGTCACGGCATAGGCCGGATCATAGGCATCGACATCGAGCGAGATGATCCCGCTCTTCTGGTCGACCGTGACTTCGACCTTGCGCTGGAAATAGCGCCACAGAGCGGCGTCGTTCGACCGGAAGAAGGTGGCGAGCCCGCCGAAGCGACTGACGAAATCACCCTGCTGGAAATTGCTGGCGAGTTTGAGCGGCGCCTCGACCTTCCGGAACGCATCCCACGAGGCGAAATAGCTCTTGAGGATGTAGCCGCCCTGCTCGGAACTGTCGCCCGAGGCGCCGGACAGCAGGGAGGACAGGCTCGGCCCGTTCTGCTTGGGGTTGAGCACGATCAACGACGCGCTGGAGGTGTAGACCGGCGCCGCGATCAGCCCGAAATAGAGGATCGACAGCAGGTTCGGGATCAGGACGAGCGCGAGGAAAAGCGGCCGGCGCAACAGGCCGGCGAGGAAGGACCGCTTTGCGGGCGCCTCCTGCTGGGGGGCGGGCTTGCTCGGGGCTTCGGGTGTGCGCGTGGTGAAGGGAAGCGGCTGCGCTCCATCGCGCGCCCGAAGCTGCGCGGCTCCGACAAATGGCTGCATCTGAGGATATCTCCTGATTTCCTCAGCATGACGGAGACGTAGGGGGGAACCTTTTTTGATCCTCCCCGCGCAGCGGGGAGGATTTTAGAACGCCGCGTCGAAGCCCAGCCGGAAGGTCCTCGGTCGCAACGGCGTGATCTGATCCCGCCCGATCGTAAAGGGCGTGCCGAGCGCGAAGCGGTTGCCGACGCTGTCGGTCAGGTTGGTCACCCCGAGCGACACACCCGTTGCCGGCGTGCCGACCCTCAGCGTGAGCGCGCTGTCGGTGTAATCGCCCTGCGCCTCGCCCAGCACCGGACCGATACCGAGCCGCGATTTGCCGACGTAGCGGCCCCAGCCGTTGAGGCGTAGTCCGATCCGGTCGGTCAATTTCTGCTGCCAGTCGAAGCCGACGCGCCCGGTGAAGCGGGCGACGTTGGGGATCCGGTTGACCGTTGCGAGGATCTGCGCGGCGGTTACGCTCGTGCCGGGAATCACCGTGCCGTCGAGCGGGATCAGCGCGACATAGCTTGCCGCCAGCGCCCGATAGGAGACGCTCGGCCTGGTCACGCGGCCGTCATTATAGGCGATCGAGGCGTCGAAGCGCAGGCCGTGGATCGGCTGCCAGCCGCCGCTCGCCGCAATCGACCAGATGCGGCCGTCGCCGATATTGTCGGTGCTGGGCAGGCCCGACGTGTCGAGGAAGTCGGCCTGGATGTTGCGCCACAAGGTATGCGACACGCTCATCGCGAAATCGAAACGGTCACGGCCGGGCACGCCATAGCGGAAGCCGGCTTCCTCAGTCGCGACCTGGTCGTTCTCGAACCGCCGCACGAAGCCGGCATCGATCGCCAGCCCGCCGGGACGGAAGCCCTGCTGGTAGCGCGCATAGAAGGTCAGGCCCGGCATTGCGGTGGCGACCAGCGCCAATGAAGGTAGCACGCTGGTCGTGTCGCGCGAGGCGATGACGTTCGCGCGCGCAACCGCTTCGAAGGTCGAGGCGGGCACGACCGCCTCGTTCGCCGCGCCGGAGAGCGCCGAATGCGAGACCCGGGCGCCACCCGACAGCGAGAGCCACGGCGCCAATCGGACGCTCGCCTCGCCATAGGCCGTAAGCTCGGTGACCCGATTCTCCACTCCCGTCACCGGTGCCGGCGTTCCGTCCGTGCCAAGCGCGCGGTTCAATGTGGTCTCGTTGTGCAGCACGCTGCCGCCGATCACCCAGCCGAAGCTGTCGCCCAGCGGCTGCCACAACCGTGCCTCGCTCGAGAAGAGCCGCGTGCGGTTATGCTGGACGAACACCTGCGGCGCCCCGCCCGGCGGGGTCGCATCGAAGCGCTCGTCCAGATCCTGTCCGACGAAACCGGTGGTCGATCGGAAATGGAGCCTGTCCCAATCCTTCGACACGACCAGCTCGCCCAGCCGATAGGCCGCGCTGAAATCCTCGTCGATCGGGCTCGATCGGGTCAGCCGGGGCGCGTCGCGATCGGCATATTGGCTATCGAGCCCGTCGGTATTCTGGATGATGCCGGTCAGGTCGATCGTCCAGCCGTCGCCGGGCGCGATCCGCAAAGTCGCGCGCCCGCCGGCGGTGTTGGTGCGGTTGATATTCTTTTTGTCGCGTAGCGGATTGTCGATGTAGCCCCCGTCGCTGATACCATAGCCGACCACGCGCAGGCCGATATGATCGTCCATCAGCGGCAGGTTGAGCATCGCGGAAAGATCGCCCCCGGCCGCGCCATGTTCGACGATCGTGCCGCCGGCGTCGATCGATCCGCTCGCCCGGCTCAAGCTCGGCGTGTTGGGCACGACGCGGATGATCCCGCCGAGCGATCCTGCGCCGTAAAGCGTACCCTGCGGCCCCTCCAGCACCTCGACCGAACCGACATCGTAGAGCCGCAGATCGGGATCGGGGGCGTTATAGGTGAGCCGGATATCGCCGAAATATTGTCCGACGGTCGCCTGGGTCGGTCCGGTGAAGCTCGAATTGGCGATGCCGCGGATGAAGAGCTTGTTGCGCCCCGCGCCGAGATGGGTCGAGGAGACGGTCGCGAGCCGCGACAGGATCGTGTTGGTGTCGGGCGGCCCGCTCAGCTTGAGATCGTCGCCGCTCAGCACCGAGACCGCGCCGGGGAAATCGCGGAGTCGCAGATCGCGCTTGCTGGCGGTGACGACGATCGTCACCGGCTCGGTCTCCGCGATCGGCGGGTTAGGGG
This sequence comes from Sphingomonas sp. MMS24-J13, assembly GCF_044905095.1. Lineage (NCBI taxonomy): Bacteria > Pseudomonadati > Pseudomonadota > Alphaproteobacteria > Sphingomonadales > Sphingomonadaceae > Sphingomonas > Sphingomonas sp. MMS24-J13. The sequence goes on along the minus strand of NZ_CP173258.1, from coordinate 2,927,914 downwards.
GCGGCGCGGGGTGGACGATACGACGCGGTGCCGTGCGGATCCGCCAGCCGTCGCCAGCGACCCGCACCGCCTCGGCACCGCTGCCCGCAAGAAGCCGCTGCAAGGCAGCTTCGACCGTGAAGCGGCCCTTGAGCGCGGGGGTAGGGCGCTGCCACAGGCTCGAATTATCGACGACGACACTGATGCCTGCCTGCTGGCTGAGCCGCGTCACGACATCGCCGAGCCGGCCCGTCGGAAGGTCGAGCGCTTTCGTTGCCGTCGCCAGAACCGGCGCGGACGAAAAGCACGCGAACAGGACGCAGGCGACGGCCGGGCGGATCACGGCGAGGTGGTCAACCGCCAGCCTTGCCCGTCCTGCCGCGCGTGCAGACCCATCAGCGCGGCGAAGCGCGGCAATACGGCGGCTGCCCCGCCGTCAAGCCGGATCGCACCACGCACCGGGCGCTTGGCGATGCTCGGTGCGACATCGATCGTGACGCCCAAAGTTCGGCCGAGATCGGCTGCCGCGCTTGCGAGCGGCGTGCCGTCGAAGGTGAGTTGGCCGCGCGACCAGTCGCCGACGCTGTCGGGCATCACCTTGGAAATCTCGACGGTAACGGCATTGTCGGCGACCGCCAGCCGGTCGCCCGGCAGCAAACGGACGGCATTGCCGTTGCGCCCCCATTCGACCTCGCCCTCGGCGACGGTGACCCGCGTCGATGCAGGCTCCCGGACGATATCGAAGGCGGTGCCGATATCGGTGACGGTGGCGCCACCGACCGCGACCCGGAACGGATGCGATGCGTCGTGCCGGACGGCGAACAGCCCCTCGCCGCGTTCCAGCGTCAGCGATCGCGGGTCTTTGCCGTCAACCGCCAGCCGCGTGCCGCCATTGAGGATGACGACGCTGCCATCGGCGAGAGAAATCGTCCGGCGAATGCCTGGCGCGGTTTCGTAGATCTGCGGCGCGGGCGTGCGGTCCATTACTTGGAAGCCGATCACGGCGACCAGCGATGCAGCAATCGCCGTGCCCACCCACGGGCGCCAGCGCGGTCGCGACGGCATTTCCACGATTTGTCGCGCCTCGATCTCGGACGGTGCCGACGCCAGCAGCGCGACTGCGTCCGCCTCGGCCGTCGCCGCTGCATGATAAGCATCGGCATGGGCGGGATTCGCATCCAGCCACTGCGTGAATTCGTCCCAATCGCCGAAGGCGGGATCGTTGACGCGTACGACCCAGCCGATGGCTTCGGCATGGATTGGGTCGGATGGGCGATGGTCGGTCATAGCGTCGCACCCAAGACGGAGACGTTTCATTCAAACCTCATCGATCGTCTTTCTCAGATCGGTGAGGGCGCGCGTGGCCTTGCGCAGATCGCTTTCGACCGTGCTGAGGCTGACCCCGAGTTCGTGCGCGACATCGCGCTGGGGTATGCCGTCGAGCCGGTGACGGCGGAAAATGGTCTCGGTGCGGGCGCCCAGTGCGGCAAGCGCGGCGCGCACTTTGCCGAGCGTTTCGCGGCTGATCAGCACGCGCTCGCTGTCGGGGTCGTCCGAGCGATCAACGGTGCTTCCGCCGGTCGCCTCGATCCAGTTGCGGTCGCGCGCAATGGCCTGCCGTTCGGATCGATAACGATCGAGCATCAGGTTGTTGGCGGCGCGATAGAGGTAGGACAAAGGCTGCGCGATCGGGCCGGTTCGCGCATCGCGCACCTTGATCCACAATTCCTGGAGGAGGTCTTCGGCCGCTTCGCCCGCGCCATGGGATCGCAGGAATCCCAGCAGCTGCGGGCGATGCGCCAGAAAGACAGCCTCGAGGCCATCCGGGTCCATTCTATATCCCAGCCGTGCGCGCCGTCATGCGGCGCGCCCCATATGGGCATCGGGGTTTGGAATCCAGCGGCAGAACCGATTCACTGAACGGCTGATACACGCGCCCCCAAACAAAAATCCGCCCGCGTTACGGTGCGAACCGTGACGCGGGCGGCAGGCCTCTCACCTTGGGGTGACCTCTATCGGGCTGCGAGCTGGCTCCCGGCGAACTTGCCTGCACGGTGGTCGTCGATCGCCAGCAGGAGCCCGGCCGCTTCCGCCGCGGTGATCGCGGAGGTGATGTCGTGGCCAGTCGCGTCCTTCATCTTGAAGGCCCAGCTCTCGTTCGCACCCGGGCGATAGCGTGCCGCGATCTCGCGAACCTGCTTCTCGTTGAGCTCGAAGGCCATATGCTCGCCGAGGATACATTCGGTGATGTAGGTCTCGCTCAGCGGGCAGGCCTGCGTGCTCTGGCGCACGCTGCCCAGATCGACCTGCTGAAGCCCGCCGCCGGCCGAATAGTGGACCTGCCGGTAATCGCGCCGCTGCTGGCCGATATAACGCAGATCCTGGCGCACCTCGAACTTTGCCGCGCCGGTGCGACGATCGAGGGTGGCGGTCAGGTAATTGTCGTGCGTGTGGTTCTTGAGGCTGGTCCAGCCGGTGCGGTGCGCCTTCTCGGTCGAGAAAGTGACGTTGAACTCCAGCGGATCGTCCTTGACGACCGTCTTCTTCTGGAATGCTTCGGGCGACATCGTCAGCAGCGATTTGGGCAGCGAGACGTCGGCCGAAGCGACGGCGGGTACGCCGGCGCAAAGCAAGGCGGCGAGAATAAGGGAACGCATACGGATATCCTTTGAAGCAGAGATTCAGAGCGTCGAGGGCGGGTAACGTTCGCCTCAGGACGTCATCCCAGCGAAAGCTGGGATCTCAGGAGGATGTGAGCGCCCTCGTCTCTCCCGAGACCCCGGTCTTCGCCGGGATGACGGGAAAAGGGGGCGTGGGGTGCACTAGCGCGACGCCCGGATCGCGCCCGATCCGCTGGCGGCAGCGACCTCGGTCACGGTGCAATCGGCTTTGGGGAAAGCGTGCGTGCCGTAGCTGGGCAGCTTACCCGCAGGGATGCTGTGCATTGTCTTGCCGCAGGTCGCGGGCGTGGCGGCGATGGGGCGGAAGGCCTGATGCGGGCTGCGGCCGGCCAGCGCGCCGGCTTCGGCGCGGACATGGGTATCGCCCGGCGCGGCGCTGGCAGCGGCCGGCAGCAGCAAAGCGAGGGACGCTGCGGCCATCAAGAGGCTGCGGGACATGAAACTTACTCTCCATGAGGCGGGATGCCTCGACACCGGAAATATGATTGTCGAGTTGCTCGCGCTTCGCGGGATTGTAAGAAATCGTGTCTGGCCGGCGCCTCGCCTGCATTCGGCAGCGGGATCGCCTAAATGGCGTTCCCATGACACTAGGAGGACATGCTGATTTCAATGCCCGTTTCCATCAGGAATTGCCGACGATGACCGCGCCGTTGATCGTATTGGTCGAGGACGACCCCGCGCTCCGTACGCTGACCACACGCGCGCTGCAGGAAAATGGCTATGTCGTGCGCCCATGCGCGACCGCACCCGAAATGTGGCGCGCGCTGGAGGTCGGCCCCGTCGATCTTGTTCTGCTCGATATCATGCTGCCCGGCACGAGCGGGATCGATCTGTGTCGTGCCCTGCGGCGCGAGAGCGAGATCCCGATCATCTTCATCAGCGCCAAGGGCAGCGAGACCGATCGCGTGGTCGGGCTCGAACTGGGCGCCGACGATTATCTTGCCAAGCCGTTCGGCACGCGGGAACTGATCGCGCGGGTGCGGGCGGTGCTGCGGCGGGGCGGGGCCGAGAATCGGCAAGCCGGCCGGGGACAAGGCATCGTCGAGTTCGATGGCTTTACCCTGAGCCTGCCGCGGCGCGAACTGGTCTCGCCCGGCGGCGCGGTGATCGATTTGACGGGGGCGGAGCTCGATCTGCTGGTCGCCATGATCGATAATGCCCAGCGCGTGATCGCGCGCGAACGGCTGATCGAGCTGTCGCGCACGCGCATGGGCGACAGCTCGGATCGTTCGGTCGACGTGCTGGTCAGCCGGCTGCGTCGCAAGCTTTCGATCGCCGGCAAGGAAGCGCCGATCATCACCGTGCGCGGCGTCGGCTACATGCTGAATACCGAGGTGACGCGACGTTGAGGCAAAGCGGCATCGTGTCGATCGGCCTGTTCGGGCGGTTGCTGGCGATCCTGCTGCTGACGCTGGCGCTGGAATTCTTCGCCAGCACGATCCTCTACGAACGCTCCAGCCGTACGCTGATCCGCGATGACGAGGCGCACCGGCTGGCGGAGCATCTCGTCATCGCGCGCAAACTGATATCGGAACAGCCCTGGGCCGCGCGGCCGGCACTGGCGAGCCGGCTCACCACCAATCGCTACGACATCCATTGGGCCGGGACGACCCCGCCGCGGCCTTTGCAGGGCCTGCCGAGGGATGAAGCGTGGCAGCGCGTGGTGGAATGGGAGCCGAGCCTGCGCGACAGCGATCTCCATGTCCAGCTGACTGCAGTCGGGCGGCAGGCGCAATTGTTCGGCGCGCTCAAGCTGCCAGACTCCACCTGGCTGCGCTTTCGCGCGATCGAGCCTTATTATGAAAGCCAGCCGGGCTGGCACCGCATCCTGCTGGCGGTGCTTCCGGCCGCGGTGCTGCTGGTGGTGAGTTCGCTGCTGTTCGGCTGGACCTTGCGGCCGATGCGGATGCTGGTGCGTGCCTCCGATCGGGTGGGCAAGGGCGATCCCTCCCTGCCCGAAGCGGGGCCGGGCGAGGTCCGGCGGTTGATCCGTGCTTTCAACGCGATGCAGGCGCGCATCCACCGGCTGATCGCCGACCGTACGCAGGCGCTGGCGGCGGTGGGCCATGATCTGCGCACGCCGTTGGCGCGCATGCAATTGCGGACCGATGCGATCGCCGACGATGGCCTGCGCAGGGCGTTCGAGACCGACGTGGCGGAGATGGAGGCAATGGTCGGTTCGGTCCTGTCCTATCTCGCGGGCGATGAGGAGCCCGAGCCGCTGGTGCGAAGCGATGTCGCCGTGATGGCCGCCACGATCGTGGATAATGCTGCCGATCATGGCGGCGAGGTCACCTATGTCGGTGACGATCATCTGGAGGCTTCGATCCGCCCGATCAGCGTGAAGCGGGCGATCGGCAACCTCATCGAGAACGCGCTCCATTATGGCCAGCGCGCGCGGGTGTCGGTCTTTGCCGATGGTACGTGGCTGATCATCCGGGTCGACGACGATGGCCCCGGCATTCCCGAGGACCGGCTGGAGGAAGTGCTCCATCCCTTCTCGCGGCTCGATCCGGCGCGGAGCCGCAACACGAAGGGGATCGGGCTGGGGCTGGCGATCGTGCAGCGGACGGCGGATGCGCACGAGGGAGAGATCGTGCTGTCAAACCGCCCCGAAGGCGGGCTGCGGGCTGATTTGAGGTTGCCGCTCCAAAACCCCCTCGTATGAGAGAGGTAGTCAGGTAAGCTCGGTCGGGCCCCGCCCCAGCAACCATTTCTTACAGAAGCGCTGCGCCGCAGCAAAACGCGATCCTTATGTCCTGCATCGGGTGCAGTTTGGCACCTGTATGTCAGGAGTATTACCATGAACGAACTGATCGGCCGCGTCCTTCGGTTCGAGAAGGAAGTCTATTCCACCCGCAGCGAGCTGTACGGCCAGCTTTCCAGCCGCGGCCAGTCGCCCAAGGCGCTGATGATATCGTGCGCGGATTCGCGGATCGTGCCCGAGCATGTGATGCAGGCCGAGCCAGGCGATCTTTTCGTCTGTCGTAACGCCGGCAACATCGTGCCGCCCTTCGCGCAGATGAACGGCGGTGTATCGTCGACCGTCGAATATGCCGTCGCGGCGCTGGGCGTGCGCGACATCATCATCTGCGGGCATTCCGATTGCGGGGCGATGAAGGCGGTCGCCGATCCGCATTGCGTGCATGACATGCCCAATGTCGCCGCCTGGCTGCGCCATTCCAGCGCCGCGCATCGCGTCGTGCGCGATGCCTATCCCGATCTGGGCAATGGCGATCTGGTGCGCGCGATCAGCATGGAGAATGTCGTCGCCCAGTTGTCGCACCTGCGCACCCACCCGACGGTGGCGGCAGGCGTCGCGCGGGGCGAGATCTCGCTCCACGGCTGGTTCGTCGATATCCATGCGGGCCAGATCCTCGCGCTCGATGGCGAGACCGGCCAATTCGTGCCGGTGCAGGAGGGCGTGAAGTTGCCCATCGCGCAGCCCGCCGAGCGTCGCATCGCCGCCGATTTCTCCTTTGCCGTGGCGGCCGAGTGATGAGTAGCGCGTTGCTGGAACGCCTGCGCGGAGGCGGTATCCGCGATTTCACTGCGTCGATCGTGGTCTTCCTCGTCGCGATGCCGCTCTGCATGGGCATCGCGATCGCGTCCGGCGTGCCCCCCGAAAAGGGGCTGGTGACCGGGATCATCGGTGGCCTCGTGGTCGGTCTGCTCGCCGGATCGCCGCTGCAGGTCAGCGGCCCCGCCGCCGGCCTGGCGGTGATCGTGTTCGAGCTCGTGCGCGATCATGGCGCCTCGGCGCTCGGGCCGATTCTTGCCCTGGCCGGTTTGATCCAGTTCGTGGCGGGCATCTTCAAGCTCGGCGGCTGGTTCCGCGCCATCTCGCCGGCGGTGGTTCACGGCATGCTCGCCGGCATCGGTGTGCTGATCGTGGTCGGCCAGTTCCACGTCTTGTTCGACGCTAAGCCGCTCGCGAGCGGGCTTGAGAATCTGTCGGCGATGCCCGGCCGTCTGCTCGGCCTGTCGCCCGGCGACTTTTCGGGCGCCGAACGCGCGCTGGCGCTTGGCCTGCTGACCATCGGCGCAATGCTGGTGTGGGAGAAATTCCGTCCGGCCTCGCTGCGGCTCGTTCCCGGCGCGCTCGTCGGTGTCGTATCCGCGACCTTGGTGGCGTCGTTCGGCGGGCTGGAAGTGGCCCGCGTCATGGTGCCGAGCAACATCCTCAACGCGATCGACGTGCCCGACAGCGGGCTGGTCGCCAAGCTACTCGATCCGTCGATCTACGCCACCGCGCTCGCGATCGCCTTCATCGCCAGTGCCGAGACCCTGCTGTCGGCAGCCGCGGTCGATCGCATGCACGATGGGGTCCGCACCAATTACGACAAGGAATTGCGCGCGCAGGGCGTCGGCAACCTGCTCTGCGGCATGGTCGGTGCGCTGCCGATGACCGGCGTGATCGTGCGTTCGTCGGCCAATGTGCAGGCCGGCGCCACCTCACGCCTGTCGACGATCCTGCACGGCGCGTGGATTCTCGGCTTCGTGGCATTGCTGCCGTGGCTGCTGCGCGAGATTCCGATGGCGGCCCTGGCCGGCATCCTCGTCGTGACCGGTTGGCGGCTCGTAAGCCTGACGCATGTCACCCACCTGTTCCATCGCTATGGCGTTTTGCCTGCTTTGATCTGGGCGGCGACGCTGATCACCGTCGTGGTGGAGGACCTGTTGACCGGCGTGCTGGTCGGGCTGGGCTTGTCTCTGCTGGAACTGGTGCCGCACATCCGCCGGCTTGGCCTTGGCGTAAATCACCGGAACGAGGGCGACGCGGCGCATCTCGCGCTCGATGGGTCGGCGACCTTCGTCACCCTGCCCAAGCTGACCAACGCGCTTGATTCGATCCCACACGGCAAGGCGGTGACGGTGGACGTCGGCCGCCTCAAGGCGATCGACCATACCAGTGCGGAAATGCTCAACGACTGGCTCCAGCGGCGTCGCGCGACCGGTATCCGGGTCGATCTGGCGGGTGGCGTGAAGCATCTGCGCGGGCTGGCGGCGTAACGCGAAAAGCCCCTCCCCTCGGGGAGGGGTTGGGGGAGGGCCGTGCGTCCGGACGAAATGTCCCGCTCTTATCTCTACTTCGGCCCTCTCCCCTGAAGGGGAGAGGGCTTTCCCCAGCAACATTTCCTTACGTGCGGGACACCGTTCCGCAGCGCGATCCCGTCACAAAAGCGCGTCCGGATCGACCGTCTCCACCATCGGCTTTCCCCTTCGCCGATGGGCAGAGAGACGGCGATCCGGACGCAGGGAGAATGTTCACCGCAAAGGGAATATTCCATGACACCAAAGCCGATCATGATCCTCGCCGCCGCTCTGCTGGCCACGCCGGCATTGGCTGCCGAGGACGCGCCGAAGCCGTTCACCGTTTCGGGCTCGGCCGCGCTCGTATCCGATTATCGTTTCCGCGGCGTCTCGCAGAGCGACAAGCATATGGCGGTCCAAGGCGGTCTTACCGTCACGCATTCGAGCGGCGTGTACGCATCGGTATGGGGCTCCAATCTTGCCGGCTGGGGCACGTTCGGCGGATCGAACATGGAACTCGATCTGGTCGGCGGCTATAAATTGCCGATCGGCGGCGGCACGTTCGATGCCGGGCTGACCTGGTACATGTATCCGGGCGGCGCCTCGAACACCGATTTTGCCGAACCCTATATCAAATATTCGGCAACCTTCGGTCCGGCCAGCGTATTGGCCGGCGTTGCCTACGCGCCGAAGCAGCAGGCGCTCGGGAACTATTCGGCGCTGCCCAACAGCCGCGGGCAGAAGGAGGACAATCTCTACGTCTGGAGCGATGCCAGCGCCGGCATTCCCGGCACGCCGCTCACCGCCAAGGCCCATATCGGCTATTCGCATGGCAATCCTGGGCTCGGCCCCAACGGCACCAGCGTCGCGCCGACGGGCGAGTATTTCGATTGGATGCTGGGGGCTGATCTGGTGCTCGGGCCGGTGACCCTGGGCGTCGCTTACGTCGATACCGACATCACGATGCGCGAGGCGGCCTATCTGCAGCCCAATTTTAGTTCGACGAAGAATGGATCTTCGATCGCCGGCAGCAAGGTGGTGTTCTCGGTCGGGGCGAGCTTCTGACTTTTTCCTCCCCGGGATTTCTCGGGGAGGATTTTCAGGCAGCGACCGCCGCCACGCACTCGCGCTGGATCAGGTCGAGGAAATTCAGACACGGTATCTTCGACGCCGATTTGAGGTGGAGCAGCCACAAGGCGCTGCGGGCGCCCTCGTCCGAAAGCGGCCGATAGACCAGATTCGCCGCCTGCAGCGCGCACAGCGACTCCGCCACGATCGTGAGCCCCACGCCGGCGGCGACGAGCCCGAACAAGGTCGAGACTTCGCGCACGTCCTGGGCAACTTCGGGCTCGACTCCGGCGGCGCGGAACAGCTTGAACAACTCGTCGGTAAACCCCCCGGCCAGATCGCGTGTGTAGAAGACCAATGGCTCGCGCCGCAGATCGGTCAGCGAAAGGGTGGTGCGCTCAGCCAGCCGATGATCGGGGCGCAAAGCGACCACCAGTCGCTCTTCCAGCAATGGTATCGCCCGGATCTCCGGCGTCACGGTAGGCCGGGAGAAGCTGCGCGTGATGCCGACGTCGATCGTGCCGTCCGCGAGCGCGCGCAATTGCGCGTCCCACGGCAGTTCGGACAGGGTCAGGTGGACGTGCGGCCAGCCCTGGCGGAAATCGAAGATCGCGCGCGCGACCCGCGACACGAACGGCGCTGATGCGTTGAAGCCGATCACCAGTTCGCCGACCTCGCCGCGGGCGGCGCGGCGCGCCACGGTCACCGCGCGCTCGGCCTGCGCCACCGTCGCGCGCGCCTCGGCCAGGAACAGGATACCGACGTCGGTCAGTGTGACGTTGCGGCTGCTGCGATCGAACAGTCGAACGCCCAACTCCTCCTCGAGCGCGTGGATCTGATGGCTCAGCGGAGGCTGTGAGATACCAAGCCGTGCCGCCGCCTTGCCGAAATGGAGCTCCTCGGCAACGCCGATGAAGTAGCGGAGGTGACGCAATTCCATAGATTGATACCTAATCGCTATCGATCGTGCCGCAAATGATATTGGACAGGATTGATGCTGCGGCGCAACAGCCCCGCTCTCAAAAGGACCGGCAGGCACCATATTTCCTGTGTTCCTCTATCTCGACCAACACCTGAAGCTGCTATCGGCCACCCCCAAATCGACCGTTCGCAGTTGCCGGAGATCTGACGCATGATCGGCATCGTTCGGATCGCGCTTGCGCGGCCCCTGACCTTCATCGTGATGGCGATCGTGATCCTGATCGGTGGCGTGCTCGCGGCAATCCGAACGCCGGTCGATATCTTCCCCGAGATCGGCGTGCCGGTCATCGCGGTCGCGTGGCAATATCAGGGCCTTGCGCCCGACGACATGGTCGGCCGCATCATCACGCCCTACGAGAAGGTGCTGACCACCACGGTCAACGATATCGAGCATGTCGAGAGCCAGTCGCTGCCTGGCATCGGCATCGTGAAGATCTATTTCCAGCCCGGTGCCGACATCCGCACCGCGACCGCGCAGGTCACCTCGGTCTCGCAGACCGTGCTCAAGCAGCTGCCGCCCGGCATCACCCCGCCGCTGATCCTGAACTACAATGCTGCGACCGTGCCGATCATCCAGCTCGCCATGTCCGGCAAGGGATTGAGCGAGGCGCAGATCTTCGATCTCGGGCAGAATCAGGTCCGCCCGGTGCTGACGACGGTTCCCGGCGCGGCCGTGCCCTATCCCTCCGGCGGGCGGCAGCGCCAGATCCAGATCGATCTCGATCCGCAGGCGCTCCAATCGAAGGGGCTGTCGGCGCAGGATATCGGCAATGTGATCGCCGCGCAGACCCAGATCAACCCGGCCGGCTTCGCCAAGATCGGCACGTTCCAATACAATGTCCGCCTCAACAACGCGCCGGGCTCGATCGACGATCTCAACAACCTGCCGGTCAAGGTGGTCAACGGCGCCACGATCAAGATCAGCGACGTGGCCCACGTCCGCGACGGATCCGCGCCGCAGCTCAATGTCGTGCACGTCGACGGTTCGCGCTCGGCCCTGCTGACCGTGCTCAAGAATGGCGCGACTTCGACGCTCACGATCGTCCAGGACGTCAAGGATGCGCTGCCCAAGATCCAGGCGTCGCTGCCTTCGTCGCTCAAGATCGTGCCGCTCGCCGATCAGTCGCTGTTCGTGAAGGCGGCGGTCGAAGGCGTCGTCAAGGAAGGCGCGATCGCCGCGATCCTCACCAGCCTGATGATCCTTCTCTTTCTCGGCTCGTGGCGCTCCACCGTGATCATTGCGATCTCGATCCCGCTGGCGGTGCTGGCGGCGATCGTGGCGCTGTCCGCGACCGGCAACACGCTCAACATCATGACGTTGGGCGGGCTTAGCCTGGCCGTCGGCATTCTCGTCGACGATGCGACGGTGACGATCGAGAACATCAACTGGCATCTCGAGCAGGGCAAAGGCGTGATCCAGTCGATCCTGGACGGCGCGGCGCAGATCGTGACCCCGGCCTTCGTCTCCTTGCTCTGCATCTGTATCGTGTTCGTGCCAATGTTCGCGCTGCCGGGCATTGCCGGCTTCCTGTTCGTGCCGCTGGCGATGAGCGTCATCTTCGCGATGATCGCGTCGTTCATCCTGTCGCGCACGCTGGTGCCGACGATGGCGATGTATCTGCTCAAGCCGCATGCCGGTCATGCCCACGAGTTGGATCGGCCGGCGTCGCGCAATCCGCTGGTGCGCTTCCAGCGCGGGTTCGAGTATCGCTTCGAGCGGATCCGCACCGGCTATGGCGCGTTGCTCGCACGCGCGCTTGCCGCCGGCCGGCCATTCCTCCTCGGCTTCCTCGCCGTGGTTGCGCTGTCCTTCCTGCTCGTGCCGTTCCTCGGCGAGAATTTCTTCCCGGCGGTCGATGCAGGCCAGATCACGATGCACGTGCGCGCGCCGATCGGGTCGCGGATCGAGGATACGTCGGCCGAGTTCGATCGCATCGCACGCAAGATCCGGCAGGTCATCCCGCGCGATCAGCTCGTCTCGGTGGTCGACAATATCGGCCTTCCGGTCAGCTCGATCAACACGGTGTACAACAACTCGGGCACGGTCGGGCCGCAGGACGGCGATATCCTGATCCAGCTCTCCGAGGATCATGCGCCGACGGCCGATTATGTACGCAAGCTGCGTGAACAATTGCCCAAGGCGTTCCCCGGTACGACCTTTTCGTTCCTGCCGGCCGACATCACCAGCCAGATCCTGAACTTCGGCGCACCTGCGCCGATCGATATCCAGGTGGCTGGCCGTGACGCTGCGACCAATGACGTGATCGCGCACAAGATCCTGCGGCAGATCACCCGGATTCCGGGTGTCGCCGATGCGCGTATCCAGCAATCGTCGCATTATCCGCAGCTCAACGTCGATGTGGACCGCAACCGCATCGGCCAGTTCGGGCTGACCGAGCGCGACGTCACCAACGCGGTCGGCAATTCGCTCGCCGGCACCATCCAGACCGCGCCGGTCTATTATCTCGATCCGAAGAATGGCGTGTCCTACACGCTCGTCGCGCAGACGCCCGAATATCGCGTCGGCTCGATCAGCGATCTCGCGAACACGCCGGTGAGCGGCACGGGCAGCCAGGCGCCGCAGATCCTCGGCGGGCTCAGCACGATCACGCGCGGCAACAGCACGGCGGTCGCCTCGCACTACAACCTCGCGCCGGTGGTCGACATCTTCGCCACCACCAACAAACGCGATCTCGGCGCGGTGGCGGGCGATATCAAGAAGGTGCTGGCCGATGCGCAGGCGCATGCGCCCAAGGGCGTCACGATCACGCTCCGGGGCCAGTATGTGACGATGAAGAGCGCCTTCTCGGGGCTTTTCTTTGGTCTGATCGCGGCGATCGTGCTGATCTATCTGCTGATCGTGGTCAATTTCCAGAGCTGGCTGGATCCGTTCGTGATCATCACCGCGCTGCCGGGCGCGGTCGCCGGCATCATCTGGATGCTGTTCATCACCGGCACGACATTGTCCGTGCCGGCGCTGACCGGGGCGATCATGTGCATGGGCGTGGCGACCGCCAACTCGATCCTCGTGGTCAGCTTTGCGCGCGAACGGCTTGCCGCGCATGGCGAGGCGGCCAAGGCCGCGCTGGAGGCGGGCATGACGCGCTTCCGCCCGGTGCTGATGACCGCGCTCGCAATGATCATCGGCATGCTGCCGATGGCGATGGGCTTCGGCGAGGGCGGCGAGCAGAATGCGCCGCTCGGCCGCGCCGTCATCGGCGGGCTGATCGTCGCCACCTTCGCCACTTTGATGTTCGTGCCCGTGATCTTCAGCCTCGCGCACAAGCGCGATGCGGAACGCAAGTCTGTGCGCGCCGATCTGGCGGCACTGGAGGAAGCCCATGTCTGATAGCCCGTCCACCTTTCCGGTCCGCACGGTCGGCCTGATCGCGGGCGTCTGTGCCGTCGCGATCGTCGCGATCGGCATCGGCACCCGCTATCGCAACGAGCATCAGCTCGCGACCTGGACCGACGCGCAGGCGACAACCGTGGTCGCAGTGGTCAAGCCACAGGCGATCCAGGGCGGCCAGTCGCTGACCCTTCCCGGCGATCTGCGCGCGCTGAACAATGCCCCGATCTATCCACGCACCAACGGCTATGTCCGCAAATGGCTGGTCGACATCGGCGATCCCGTCCGCGCCGGGCAGGTGCTCGGCATCATCGATGCGCCCGAAGTGGATCAGCAGGTTTCGGCGGCGCGGGCCGATCTCCAGACGGCCAGGGCCAACCAGGCGCTCGCCAAATCGACAGCGGCACGCTGGTCGACCATGCTCGCCAAGGACGCGGTGTCGCGGCAGGAGGCGGACGAGAAAGCCGGCGATCTCGCCGCCAAGACCGCGATCACCAATGCCGCCAGCGCCAACCTGCTGCGGCTTCAGGCGACGCAGGGCTTCACCCGGCTGGTCGCCCCGTTCTCGGGCGTCGTGACGACGCGCGCGGCCGAGGTCGGTCAGCTCGTCAATGCCGGCAGCGCCGGGACCCCGCCCTTGTTCACCGTGGCGGACGTATCACGCATGCGCATCTATGTGCGCGTGCCGCAATCCTACTCGGCGCAGGTCCATCAGGGCATGCACGCCGCGCTGACCCTACCCGAATATCCTGGCCGCAAGTTCGACGCGACCCTCACCCGGCTGGCAGGCGCGGTCGATCCGCAATCGGGCACGATGCTGGTCGAGCTGCAGGCGCCCAACGGCGATCGCGCGCTCAAGCCGGGGGCTTATTCGCAGGTGATCTTCCCGCTCGCCGGCCTCTCGACCAGCGTGACCGTACCGGCGAGCGCGCTGATCGTCGGCGCGGACGGCACCAAGGTCGCGGTTATCGGCCCCGACGGCAAGGCGCAGCTGCGTACCGTCCGCGTCGGCCGCGACATGGGCAACACCGTCGAGGTCACCGCTGGTGTCACCACCGCCGATCGCGTGATCAACAGTCCGCCCAACTCGCTCCAGACGGGCGATGTCGTCCATGTCGCCGGCGACACCAAGGGAGCGGCGGATGCGCATAGCTAGACTGATTGCGCTGGCGTGCGGCACGGCGCTGACCGGCTGCTCGCTCGCGCCGCATTACGCGCCGCCGCAGGTTGCACCGCCCGCGGCCTATAAGGAAAGCGGCCCGTGGCAATCTGCGGCCGCGACGCCCTTGCCGGCGGGTAGATGGTGGGAGGCGTTTGGCGACCAGACGCTGAACGCGCTCGAGACCAGGATCGAGACCGACAATCCGAACCTTGCCGCCGCAGCGGCGCGCTATCAGGAAGCGACCGGGTTGCTTCGCCAGTCGGGCGCGGCCTTGTTGCCCGAAGTGGACGTCAGTGCCGCGGGCGAACGCGCACGCGTGTCGGCCAATCGACCGCTCAGCGCGGGCAACGCGGTACGCTACAATGTCGTGACGCTCGGCCCCTCGCTGTCGTACGAAATCGATCTGTTCGGCCGGGTGCGCAATTCGATCGCGTCGGCCTCGGCCGACGCGCAGGCGAGTGCCGCCGATGTCGCCGCGATCCGTCTCGGCCTCCAGGCGTCGCTCGCTTCGGCCTATTTCAATCTGCGCGGCCTGGACGCGCGCACGGCTTTGCTAAACCAGACGGTCGCGGCCTATCAACGCGCGTTCGACCTGACCGATACACGGCATAGCGGCGGGATCGCATCGGGCATCGATGTCAGCCGCTCGCAATCGCAGCTATCGAGCGCGCGGGCGGAATTGTCCGCGGTCGCAGCCGATCGCGCCAAGGCCGAACATGCGATCGCGGTGCTGATCGGCGCCAATCCGTCGAGCTTTGGGCTCGCGGCGTCCGACGGTCTCGTCCAGCCGCCTGCCATTCCTGCCGGCGTGCCTTCGACCCTGCTCGAGCGGCGCCCCGACATCGCTGCGGCCGAACGGCGCGTGGCCGCAGCCAATGCCCGCATCGGCGTGGCCCGCGCGGCCTTGTATCCGGATATCACGCTGGGCGCCGGTGCGGGTTTTCAGTCGACCACCAGCTCGATCCTGAGCGCGGCGAGCGGATTCTGGGCGCTCGGGCCGCTTTCCGCCGCCATGGCGGTGTTCGATGGCGGCAAGCGTCGGGCCGGCGTCCATATCGCGCGTGCCGAATATGATGAGATCGCCGCCAATTATCGCTCGACCGTGCTGACCGCCTTCCGCGAGGTCGAGGACGATCTGGCGCTGTCGCGCTACCTCGCCCAACAGGAGCGCGACCAGCAGGACGCGGCCACCGCGGCCGAACGCACCCGCGATCTGGCGCTCACCCGCTATCGCGATGGCGCGTCGGACTATCTGGATGTGGTGACGGCGCAGACCGCCGCACTCGATGCAGAGCGGGCATTGCTCGATCTGCGCACGCGGCGGATGCTGACGGCGGCGGATATCGTGCGCGCGATCGGCGGGTCGGCGGAGGAGCGCCCGACCGCCAATCCGTGAGGCGCGGTTATGCGCGGCTCAGCCCGTTCGCCTGAAAAGTCGGGGCCTGACGAGCAGAATCGCGGCGCCGAGCGCCACGATATCGATGACGAATCCCGCAGGATCTCTGGCCTTCTGGAGCCAGGTTGCGCCATGCACCGCGACGATCGTGCAAAGCAGGAGGCCAGTCACCACCCGCGCCCAGCGGGCCAGCGCCGCCGCGGTCGTCGTTACCGCTGCCGCGGCACCAATCGGCAGCAACAATGTCAGCGCCACCCAGGCTGGGATCAGCAGGCTGGCCGACACGCGTGCGGGCAGAATGAGCGCTATCGTGGCGGTGGCGGCGATCGCCACCGGCTGGCCCCAGCTGACCGCGGCCCATAGCCGCTCCCATCCCGGTCCCGACCTGCCTTTGTCGCGCCGGCGCGCCAGCCAGATGCTGATGCCGGACGATGTGACGACGCACAGCGCAAGGCCGAGCAGCCCGTAAGCGATGCGGATGGGAACACCGCCGAACCAGCCGAAATGCAATTGACCAAGCGACCCCAGGATCTTTTCGCCGACGGTGAGCCCGGCTGGATGCTTCTCGGCAACGATATCGCCCGCCGCATCGAAGATCATGCTATCCTGCGCGGCGATCAGCCTGGGGCGTGCCGCCGACACTTCGAAGCGCATGTCCTGGCGTCCCCAATGGCTGATCGAGATCTGTTTTGCCCGAGCCTCCGGCGCGAGCTCGCGGACCGTTGCCAGCAGCATCGCCACATTCGGCATGGGTGCCGGACGGGCATCGACAGCCGCCGGCGCGGCCGACAGCAAGGCATAAACCTTGCTGGTGTCGCCGCGGAACATCAGCAACGCGAGCACGCCGACGATGATCGTGCTCAAGCCCAGCAGGGCGCCGGTCAGCGACACCAATAGGTGGAAGGGCAGGGGCCACACGCCCAGCCGGTTGTGCAGGTCGGCCTGCTCCAGCCTTCGCGATCCGCCCAGGCGGAGATGAAAGGCATCACGCAGGATGCGCGGATGCGCGAGTACGCCCGAAATGAGCGACGACAGCAAGGCTACGCCGGTCAGGCCGACGATGAACCGACCCCAGCCTTTGGCCAGGTGGAGCTGCGCATGGAGTTCGGTGATGAAATCGGTCCAGGGTGCCTCCTGTTCGACGGCGAGACGGCCATCCTTGTCCGCGATCCAGGTCTCATCGTCCGCATCGCCGCCCGATGAGAGGATCAGCCGCGGCAGATCGGCGCTCGGCAGGCTGACGTAGAAGGACTTTTCCGGGCCCGCTCTGCGGCCCATCGCCTCGATCGCGCGTGCAGTTGCCGTATCGGATACGGCGCGCATGACCGGCACGTCGGGCTGCTCCCAACGCTCGAAATCGCGCATGAAGACGCTCAGTGTCCCGCTGAGACAGACGATATAGATCATCGCGGCAAAGGCGATGCCCAGGATGGAGTGTCCGCTCAGCACCGCGCGCACGATCTCGGTACGCCACAGGCCGCGGCGCGGCTGCTCGATCGGACGGCTCATGCGATCCCCCGCAGGAAAGCGAGGCCGAAGCCGCCGACGATCGTGCCGCCCAGCACTGCGGTCGCGCGCAGGATGCGCTGATCGGCCAACGTCCAGGTCATGGCCAGTCCCCACAGCCCGGGCACCAGCAAGGCCGCGATCAGCAGCCGCGTCTGCACGGCGCCGGGCGCCCATGATGCATAGCAGAAGGCGACGCCCATCGCTGCAAACATGCCGAGCGGACCGGCAAGCAGCGCCTTGAGCCAGCCCCGCCACGCGCGCGACACGCCATCCAGCGGCTCGGGCGCAAGCTGCGCCTGCCGGGCTGCGCGGACGGCGCGGCGCGTCATCCCGCTCGCGACGACAGCCAGTGCTCCGATCGGCAGAAGCACCAATGCGACGGCGATGCCGCGCACCGGGCCGGCCAGGACCGCTGACAGGAGCAATGCCGCTGTCGGAAGTGCCCAGCCTGCCAGCCGGAGATCGGTCCGGCGATCGCGATCGGCCCACGCGCGGCGCAGCAGCGCACCGCCACCAGCCCCTGCCAGGAGCAGGCTCGGGGCTAAAGCAAGGAGCGTCATATGCTCGACCCGGTCGTGTCTTTGCCAGGCAGTCTGATCCTCATCGGTCCCCCAAACGCGCAATAGTCTTATTGCGATTGACTCGCGATAATCATCTTGGCAGATTGATTAATGATAATGACTCGCAATGACAATGCCCAAAGCGGGCAGCACGACGAATTGGGGAACATGATGATGATCTTTCGGCCGGGTTTGGGCGCGCTTGCGCTCGTCGTTTCGACAACACCAGCGTGCGTACGTGCGATGACGGCGGAACCCGTCGCGCCTATCGAGCCATCGGACGTCGGCGAGATCATCGTGACCGGCGAAAAGTCCAACCGCACCGTGCAGAATACGCCCGCCAGTGTGGCGGTGACGACCAGCGAGACGATCACCGAGCAGAATTTGCTCAGCGCCTATGACGTGCTCGAACGCACACCCAATCTGGCGGTCAACGGCAGCCGGACGACCTTTTCGATTCGCGGCATCGGCGCGTTCAACGTCTCGGGAAGCGGCGACGGCGTGCTGGCCAGTGTGTATCTGGACGGTGCAGTATTGCCGCGCACCGCACTCTCGGCCGGGCCGCTCGATCTTTACGATATTTCCCAGATCGAGGTATTCCGTGGGCCGCAATCGACCGTGCAGGGGCGCAACGCGCTGGCCGGCGCGGTGGTCATCCGCACCGCCGATCCGAGCTACGACTGGACCGGTCGCGTGCGCCTCCTGATGACCGACAAGGATGGCCAGCGCCGTGCGGGCGTCGCGATCGGGGGCCCGATCGTCGACGGGCAGGTCGCCTTTCGCCTCGCCGGCGAAATCGCGCGGAGCGATGGTCTGGTCTATAATGCGACGCGCCACGAGGATGCCGATCGCCGCGCCGCCGAGACGCTCCGCGCCAAGCTGCTGCTGACCCCCGATGCGCTGCCGGGCCTGCGGATCGTGGCGACTTACATGCACGACCGGCACCGGCGCGGCACCAACTGGACCCAGTTCGATGGCGGCTACACGCTCGGCGATCGCGTCACGACCGAGGATGCGCCCGATGTCCTGACCGTGAAGAGCAATATCGGCACGCTGGATGTGAGCTATGATCTCGGCCGCGGGCTGACACTAAGTTCGGTCACCAACTACAGCGATATCGGCAGCCTCAACACATACGATCAGGATCGCAACGCGACCCCGGGCCAGGAAGGCCGGATCGTCGATCCCAGCAAGACCTTCCAGCAGGAATTGCGGCTGAATGTGAAGCGCAGCTGGGTGCAGGGGCTGATCGGTGCTTATTATCTGCGTGACGACAATCGCGACTATTTCTTCCAGGCACGCCAGCTGCTGGGCCTGCGGCGGCTCGGCGTGGACCAGGTGCTGCTCGGCATGGGGCTGCCGCAATCGGCCGTCGACGCCGTCCTCAATCTCTATGGCGGCGCGGTGCCGATCAGCAATAATCTGGCCCAGCCGCGACTGACCACCAATTATGCCGGCTTTGCCGATCTCACCTTTCCGCTCACGAGCCGGCTGCGCCTCACAGCCGGGCTGCGCTACGATCATGAGAGCCAAAATCGTGGCGCGACCCAATCGGTGGTCATCGCCGCGCCGCTGCCCAATCCCGCCATCGTGCCGACAGCGCTCGGGCCGATCGTGACCCAGCTGAACGCCTTGCTCGAGGCGACGGCCGCCGCCGCGACGACCGCACAGGCGGTCCGCACCGTGACCTATCAGGCATGGCTGCCCAAGGCGGGCGTAACCTACGATGTCGCGCGCGACGTCTCGCTGAGTCTCACCGCCCAACGCGGCTATCGTGCCGGCGGATCGGGGCTCAATCAGCAGCGCGGCGCCTATTACGAATATAATCCGGAATACACCTGGAACTACGAACTGGCGCTGCGATCGCAATGGCTGGATCGCAAGCTGACGATGAATGCCAACGTCTATTACATCGATTGGCGCGATCAGCAGGTCTCGGTCCAGCTGACCCCCGGGTCGGCGTTCGACACGCAGGTGATCAATGCCGGCAAGTCGCGCCTCTATGGCGCCGAGCTCGAACTTAGCGGCCGGCCCACCCGCCGGCTCAACCTGTTCATGGGCGCCGGCTACAGCAACACCCGGTTCGAGAATCCGTCGTCGTCGGCGGGCGCCCTGTTCCAGTTCGTGCCCGGCAATGAATTCGCGAGCGCGCCGCACTGGACGCTGTCGGGCGGGGCCACATGGCAGCATCCGACCGGTTTCTTCGCCAATCTGAACGCCAATTATCGCAGCGCTTTCTATCAGGATATCGTCGATCAGAGTTACCGCGACATCCACGGGCGTACGCTGGTGAACGCGAAGATCGGCTGGCAGGGAAAGAATTTCGGCGCCTTCGTCGTTGCGAGCAACATCTTCAACGTGACGAAAGCGACGCAGAGCTTCGTCGATCTCGATGGCCGGACCCGCGGCGTCGTCACCGAACCGCGCATCCTTGGTCTGAGTTTCGAGGGTAAATTCTAGCCACGAGGCGGCGGCGAGGGGCGTTGGACACCGGGTTCCTTCCACCTCGTCAGGCCTTACGCGCCTCCAGCGTAGCGAAGGCCGCAAGACCGGCAGCCACCGCCAGCACCGCCGTCACGATGGCCGAGACGTGAAAGGCCTGGATCAGGCTGGCCCCCTTTTCGGCCAGCACCGCACCCGCAAGCGCCGTGGCGATCAAGCCGCCCGTGCGCGCCACCGCGCTGTTGAAGCCGGACGCCGTCCCGGTGTGCCGGCCATCGACCGAGGACAGTACGGCCGTCGTCAGCGGCGCCACCGCGCCGGCCATGCCGAGCGCGATCACCGCCATGCCCGGGAAGATGCCGGTCCAGTAGCTTGCCTGCGGATCGGCGCGCACCATCAGTGCGAAGCCGAGGCCGGTGACGATCGGCCCGATGCTGAGCGGCCAGCGCGGGCCGACCTTTTCGGTCAAGCGCCCCGTCAGGCGTGACGCCATGCCGATGACGATCGAGAAGGGCAGCAGCGAGAAGCCTGCCTGGACCGGCGTGTAGCCGCCGCCGACGATCAGCAGGTAGGGCAGCAGCACGATGAACCCGCCGAGTGCGCCATAGAGCAGGAAGGTCAGCACGGTCAGCCCGACGAACGGGCGCGATCCGAACAGGGAGAGCGGCATCATCGCGCGCTCGCCGAGTTTACGTTCGGTCAGCACGAACGCCACGGCGAGG
This sequence comes from Sphingomonas sp. MMS24-J13, assembly GCF_044905095.1. Lineage (NCBI taxonomy): Bacteria > Pseudomonadati > Pseudomonadota > Alphaproteobacteria > Sphingomonadales > Sphingomonadaceae > Sphingomonas > Sphingomonas sp. MMS24-J13. The sequence continues at coordinate 2,907,031 of NZ_CP173258.1, read as the reverse complement.
ACGATGCCCGTGCCGAGGCCGATCCAGCTGCCGCGGGTGGCGGCATGATGGCTCGACCACAGGGTCAGCGCCCAGGTGAGCGCGCCCAGGGCTGCGGTCGCCAGCAGCGCGCCGCGCCAGTCGAGCCGGTCCCTGCCGCCGCCGCTTTCGTCGACATAGCGCCAGGCAATCGCGATCGCCGCCGCGGCGACGGGAATGTTGAGATAGAAGATCGCGCGCCAGCCGACCGTATCGACCAGCCAGCCGCCGAGCGGCGGGCCGACGGCGCTCGCGATCGCGCCGGCCGCCGCCCAGGTCCCGACAGCGCGGCCGCGCGCCTCGCCCTCGAATGAACTGCCCAGGATGCCGAGGCTGTTCGGCATCAGCATCGCCGCGCCGATCCCCTGGATGCCGCGCGCGGCGAGCAGGACATTGAGATCGGGCGCCAGCGCGCAGCCGATCGAGGCCGCGGCGAACAGCAAAGTGCCGAAGGTCAGCATCCGCCGCCGGCCATAATGGTCGCCTGCCGCGCCACCGATCAGCAGCAGTGCGGACAAGGGCAGCAGATAGGCGTTGATCACCCACGGCAGTTCGGCGGCGCCGCCGCGCATGTCCTTGCCGATCGCCGACAAAGCGACATTGGTCACCGATCCGTCGATGAAGGCGAGGCTGGAGGCCAGCATCGTCGCCGCGATCGTCCAGTTGGGATGGCGAACCGTCCGCGGCGCGGTCTCCTCCCGAGCCGCCGGCGTCGAACTCACAAAGTGTCCATCACGCCGCCATCGACCCGCACCGCCGCGCCGGTCGTGGCGGAGGCCAGCGGGGAAGCGAGGTAGGTGACGATGTTCGCCACCTCCTCCACCGTGGCCGCACGCTGGAGGATCGAACTGCTGCGATGCTCGCGCACGAATTCGGCCGCTAGCTCCTCCAGCGGCTTGCCCGTCTTCTGGCGCGCCTCTTCCAGCATGCCGGCGACGCCTTCGGTCAACGTCGGGCCCGGCAGCACCGAATTTACCGTTACCCCGGTTGCCGCCATCCGTTTGGCGAGCCCGCGCGCGACCGCGACGTCGGCGGTCTTGCTGACCCCATAGTGGATCATCTCGGGCGGAATATTGAAGGCCGATTCCGACGCGAGGAAGATCACCCGGCCCCAGCCGGCCTTCTCCATGCCGGGCAGATAGGCGCGCGACAGGCGCACGCCCGACATCACGTTGACCTGCCAATGGCGATCCCACACCTCGTCGCTGGTGTCGAAGAAGTCGATCGGCTGGAAGATGCCCGCATTGTTGACGAGGATATCGGCAGCGGGAACCGCCGCGACGAGCTGCGCACACCCTTCCGCGTTCCCGACATCGGCGGCAACGCCGCGCACCTTCAGGTCTGTGCCGAGGCTGAGCAGCCGCTTGACCGTCTTGGCGACCTTCGCTTCGGTGCGTCCGTTGACGATCACGGCAGCACCCGAGAGCGCGAACTGCCGCGCAATCTCGAACCCGATTCCCTCGGTCGAGCCGGTGACGATGGCGGTTTTTCCGGTGAGGTCGATCAGCACAGGCGGGCTCCGAAACGATTTCGTGATGGTGCACAATTGGGGAATGAATCGCCAACCGCAATGCGGCCGGCTCGCTTTACCGCCACGCCATGCTAAGGGGCGCCAGCGTATCGATGAGCGAGGCCGGGCGATTGTTGCGGTAGATGGCTGAGGACGGACAAGACGAGCAGTCGCTCGAGGCCCTCTACGGCGTTCTGCGCGCGGACCTGCTCCGGTTTCTCGTCGCGCGTACCGGGAGTGCCGGCGATGCCGAGGATCTGGCGCAGGAGCTTTGGCTCAAGCTTCGCCAGCCTTCAGGTACGCCGATCCTGAACGGGCGTGCTTACATCTATCGCATGGCGCAAAACCTCGTCGTCGATCGACTTCGCGAGAAGCAGCGGCGGATGCGGCGCGATCGGCTGTGGTCCGATGGCAATGGCCATCACGATCATTCGGTCGAGCCCGTCGATCCATCGCCCAATGCCGAAGAGGAAATGCTCGACCGCGAGGAAACCGCTTTGCTCATGTCGGCGTTGCGGACCTTGCCCGAGGGCGCACGCCGCGCGTTCGAGCTGCATAAGATCGAGGGCCTGAGTCACGCCGAAGTCGCGGCACGACTCGGCATTTCGAAGAGCGGAGTGGAAAAGCACATGGCGGTCGCGATGAAATATTTGCGCCGCGCGATGCTGGACTGAGGTTGTTCATGGTGCTTGACGTCCTCCCCGCGATGGGAATGGTTCGAGGGACAGTGTCGCCATGAGCGCGCGGTCGGACATCGATGAACGGATGCTGGATCAGGCGATTGCCTGGCAGCAGGCGCTTGCCCATGACGATGCCGATTGGGATGGTTATCTGGCGTGGCTCGAAGCCGATCCGGCCCACGCGCAGGCGTTCGACGAGATCGCCTTGCTCGACCGGGTCGTCGATGAACGTGCCGACGATCTCCGCCCGCTGATTGCGCCGGCCCCCGTGCCGGTGCGCCGCGAGCGCCGGCCGTGGCTCTATGGATCCATCGCGGCCGCCATCGCGGTGGCGGCCGCGGTGCCGGTCCTGTGGCAGCAACCCGATACGGTCTACATCACGACGACCGGCCAGACGCGCCACCTCGCGCTCGGCGGCGGAACGGCGGTCGATCTCGCGCCGGGCACGAAGCTGATTGCGCTCGGGGGCGATCCGGCGAAGCTGCGTCTTGCGCAGGGCGAAGCCTATTTCGCGGTCGAGCATGATCCTAACCGGAAGCTGTCGATTCAGGCCGGCGATTATGCGGTCAGCGATATCGGCACGAAATTCGGCGTGAACCTCGCGCAGGAGATGGTCTCGGTCGCGGTGTCCGAGGGCAATCTATCGGTTACCCCCGGTGGCGGCACGCCGACGCGCGTATCGGCCGGGCAGCAATTGATGGCCGGCGGCGCCGATCACGCAACCCGCGTCTCTACCGTCGCCGTCCGGGATGTCGGGAGCTGGCGGCAGGGGCGGCTCGTCTATGACAATATGCCATTGACCATGGTCGCCGCCGATCTGGCGCGCTACTCGGGTAAGAGCGTGACCGTCGATCGCGCGATCAAGGACCGCTTATTCTCCGGGGTGCTTACTATTGGCGATGGTTCGCGCTTGTTCGAGAATGTTTCTGACCTCATGGGGGTATCCTATGAGGCAGACGGCCATGGCGTGCGCCTTATTCCTGCTCGCGCCCGGTGAACTAACCGCCGCGCCGGTCGCTCCACCCGAAAGCCAGGTCCGGTTCGATATTCCGGCGGGGCCCGCCGAAACGGCTTTGGCCGCGATGGCGCAAGCCGCGGGTATCTCGATCGGCTGGGAAAACGGGGCGCCCGCTTTCCCGGTCAAGCACCTCAGTGGGACGATGACGCCGGCCAAGGCTTTACGCCGCATGCTCTCCGGCAGCGGCTACCAGGCAGTGCGCGTCGGGCCGACTGCTTACCGCATCCAGCGTCCGATTGCCGTTTTGCCGCCCCCCGGCGGCGCGCACGCCGCTCAAGCTCGGGCCGCAGCCGGCGATCGCGCCCGCGCCGGAGCCGCCGATCGAGTTGCCGCCCAGCGTGATCGTCGTCACGGGACAGAAGCGATCACAGCCGGTGGGTGACGTTCCGCTCTCGCTGGCGATCGTCAACCTCGCCGATCTCCGGAGCAATCTCACGCCGCCCACCAGCCGCGACATCTCGCTGTCGGTCGAGGGGCTCGCGCTGACCAATCTCGGGCCGGGGCGGAACCGGCAATTCATCCGCGGGGTCGCCGACAGCCCGTTCAACGGGCCGAGCCAATCGACCGTCACGGTCGAACTCGACGAGGCGCGCGTCACCTTCGACGCGCCCGATCCCGATCTGCGCCTGGTCGATATGGAGCGGGTCGAGATCCTCAAGGGGCCGCAGGGGCCGTTGCACGGATCGGGTGCGCTCGGCGGCATCTACCATGTCGTCACCCACAAGCCCGATCTTACCACGTTCGACGGCAGCGTCGTCGTCAGCGGGCAGGATGTCGGCGAGGGCGGTTACGGCGGTGGCGGGGAAGGGGTCGTCAACCTGCCGGTCGTCAAGGACAAGCTCGCGCTGCGCGTGGTCGGCTATGCCAGCAGCGATGCGGGCTGGATCGACAATATCGGCCGCAACGACGACGCCAACGCCACCACCACTGCGGGTGGGCGAGTGGCGCTGCGCTGGGCGCCTGCGCCGGGCTGGACGATCGACCTGTCGGGCACGCTTCAGGATGTCAATTCGCACGACAGCCAATATGTCCTGACGTCCGACACGGTGAAACGGCAGGCGCGGATTCCGGAGCCGGCCGAGAACGATTTCAAGGTCGTGGCTGCGACGATCCAGGGGCGGCTCGGCGGACTCAAGCTGCTCGCGGCGGCAAGCTATGTCGACCACGACGTCAACTATACGCTGGATTCGTCCGACGCCTCGGCGTCGTTCGGCCTGACCGGCAATTCGCGCTTCTACGACGATCGTAAATATACGATCGCCAATTACGAGATCCGCATCTCGCCGCTCGATTCGTCCCACTGGCTCGCGGGCCTCTCCTATCTCGACACGACCAGCCTGAACCTGGCTACGATCACCTCCGGCAACGGCACGATCGAAGTCGAGAATATCGATCACCGCGTGCGCGAACTGGCGGTGTTCGGCGAAACGATCATGCCATTATTCCATAGGATCGACCTGACCGCCGGTGCCCGGCTGTTCCGCACGATCGCCGAGGACGAGGCAAACGAAAAGGCCGGCGGCCGATCGCAGCGCGTGACGCAGAATCTCCTTTCGCCGAGCCTGTCCTTGTCATGGACCGCCAATGCCCGGACCATCGTCTACCTGCGCTATGCCCGCGCGGTGCGCCCGGGCGGATTGGCGCCGACCGGGCTGGAGGCGTTGGGCCGGTTCAATTCCGACGATCTGGGCACCTTCGATCTCGGCATCCGCAGCGAAACGCCGAGCCACAAGCTCACCTACAGCGCGTCGATCTTCTATACGGATTGGGACCATATCCAGTCGGATTATCTGCTGCCGAACGGGCTGATCTCCACCCGCAACGCCGGCAATGGCCGGATCTACGGAATCGAAGCGTCGGGGCGCTGGACCCCGATCGCACGCTTCCAGCTTTCGGCCGGCGCCACCTATGTCGATGCCAAGCTGACCGATACCGAGGACGGGGTGGCGCTGCATGACCGCCGCCTGCCGGTGACGCCCGACCTTACCGCACGGCTAGCGGCCCAATATCGGTTCCGGCTTGCCGATTGGGTCACGCAGCTTTCGGCGCAGGCCAACTATATCGGCGCGGCGCGGCTGGCGCTCGACGACAATCTCGATCGCAAGATGGGCAATTACGTGACCAATTCGGCCGGCATCTTCGCGACCCGCAATCGCCTGACGATGGGCCTAAAGTTAGATAATATCCTGAATGTTCAGGGCGATAGCTTCGCGTTCGGCAATCCCTTCTCGATCATGCTAGGGCGTCAATATACACCGCTGCGGCCAAGGACGCTGACGCTGTCGGCAGGATTGTCATGGTGACGACGAAGAGATTGCTGCTCTCGATCCACGATGTCGGGCCGCGCTTCGAAAGCGAGGTCGATCGCCTGCGCGATCTGCTCGGCGAGTATGCACCCGTCGACCGGATCGCCCTGCTGGTCGTGCCCAACCATTGGGACAAGGCCCCGATCATCCCCGGATCGCCCTTCGCTTCGCGGCTACGCGACTGGGCGGATCAGGGCGCCGAAATCTTCGTCCATGGTTTCTACCACCTCGATCGTTCGCCGCACCGGGGTGCGCTCACGCAGTTCAAGGCGCGTCATATGACTGCAGGGGAGGGCGAGTTTCTCGGGCTCGATTTCGCGACCGCGCTCGAGCGCATGCGTGCCGGCCGGTCGCTGATCGAAGATGTGATCGGGCGGAGCGCGACCGGCTTCATCGCGCCGGCCTGGCTCTACGGGCCTGGCGCGCTGGCGGCGGCGGCCCAATGCGGGTTCGCGCTCGCGGAGGATCATATGAAGGTCTGGAACCCGCTTACCCAACAGGTGCTGTGCAAGGGCCCGGTCCTGACATGGGCCAGCCGCAGCCGCGCGCGCATCGCCTCGTCTTTGCTGGCCGCGCGCGCTTTGCCGCTGTTGCTGGGCCGGCTGCCGGTGGCACGGTTGGGGGTGCATCCCGGCGATATCCACGTCCCGGTGCTGGTCGCCAGCATCGGACGGGCGGTCGCGCGCCTGATGCAGACACATCGGGCCGGCCGCTATGCCGATTTGCTTGACCCCACCCCCGACGCCGTACTGCAACACGCATAGGGCATGATCCCCGCGGGGATTTCCAGATTCGACGATGACGCGGCGGACTGCGGTTTGCCGGGCGCTGGACGTCTTCGCGTCATTGGGGGTCCATGGTGCAACATTTTTCACCGCCCGAACCGGCTGGCCATGGTCTGCGTGTTCTGACGTTTCTGCACAGTTTCGAGCCCGGGGGCGTCGAACGGATCGCGTTGCGGCTCGTGCGGCGCTGGCGCGAACTGGGGGTCGACGCGCCTCTCTTCATAGGGCGGCTCGACGGCGCGATGCGTCACGACGTCGGCGCGGGGCTCGACGTCATCAGCCCCCCACCACCCCGTTTCGGCTCAGCGCGCTGGGAGACATTGTGGATGATCCGGGCACTGCCGCGGGCGATCCGCGAACAGCGCCCCGATATCCTGTTCTGCGCCGGCAACACCTATGCGATCGTCGCGATCGCGATGAGGCTGTTGCTCGGCCGGAAATGCCCGCCGATCCTCGCCAAGATCAGCAACGATCTCGATCGCAGCGACATGCCCAAAGCGGGCCGTGCCTCCTATCATTTCTGGCTGCGGATGAAGGGCAAGGCGTTCGATCATGTCGTCAGCATGGACGATCCGATGGTGGCGGAAATCCGCGATCGGCTCGGCATTCCGCTGACGCGCATCACCACCATTCCCGATCCGGCGCTCACCACCGCGCTGATCGCCCGCCTCAGAGCCAGGCCGTCCGCACCAGTGGATCGCCTGCCGGGGCGTCGCTTCGTCGCGGTCGGGCGGCTCGCACCCCAGAAGAATATCGCCATGATGTTACGTGCTTTCGCACGCGGCGCGCAGGAGGCCGATCGCCTCGTCCTGATCGGGGACGGTCCCGAGCGGCCGAAACTAGAGGCGCTGGCGGCACGGCTGGGGTTGCGGGATCGCATCGACTTTCGCGGTTACATGCCCGATCCGGCGAGTCTGCTGCACGAGTTCGACACGCTTTTGCTGTCGTCGAACTACGAAGGCGTGCCGGCAGTCGTTCTCGAAGCACTGGCAGCAAAGTTGAGCATAATCGCCACCGATTGCAGTCGAAGCATGCAGGCGTTGCTCAAAGGTGGTAAACTCGGCGAACTCGTGGCCGTCGGCGACGAAACGATGTTCGCTCAAGCAATCGCCCGTTCAGGTAAAGGCTGTCAGTGTGACCATTTGAGCCTTGCCCAAGCCGAACGATTCACGCTTGAACGTGCGGCTGGACTATATGTCGCGACAATGTCACAGCTCCGTCGGATGAGCGTAAAAGGGAAAATTTTCGCACCTGCGAACTGAGGCGTCGGCGGGTCGAGAGCGTCACACAGGCATCGGAGATTGTTTACCTATGTCGACCAATGTCGATGCCATTACGTTCAAGGCCAATGTCGGGCAGGGTGCCGAGCCCGATCGGATCCCCGCTCCACCGGTTTCACTCGAGCCGCTGATTCAGGGGGGGCGCAACTGGACCCGCTGGGCCGGATCGGCCGTTTCGATCCTGATCCTGATGATGGTCGCCTACGAATTGCGGACCATCGATTTCGCCAATCTGTTCGGCCTGATCCCGGCCGGAATCACCTTCTGGATCGTGTTCGCGGCCTATTATTTCGCGGCGCCCGTGTCGGAGTGGATCATCTTCCGCAGGCTCTGGGCGCTGCCGCTCGAAGGCTTCGGCGCGCTGATGCGCAAGATCGTCAGCAACGAAATCCTGCTCGGCTATCTCGGCGAGGTCTATTTCTACGCGTGGGCGCGCCGCCGTACCCGGATCACGACCGCACCCTTCGGCGCGATCAAGGACGTGGCGGTGCTCAGCGCGATCATGGGCAACGTCTTCACCTTGTTGCTGGTCGTTGCCGCGTCGCCTTTGTTCGGTGCGCTCCAGCTCGGCATGAACAAGCGCGCTTTCGTCGCTTCTACCTTTTTCATCCTGCTTTCGTCGCTCGGCGCGCTCGTGCTGCGCAAGCGGCTGTTCACCTTGCCCCGGCGCGAATTGTGGGTGGTCGCCGCGATCCATGCCGCCCGCATCACCGTGATGCTGCTGCTCGCGGCGGTAATGTGGCACATGCTGCTGCCGTCGGTGGCCTTGAGCTGGTGGCTGCTACTCGGCACGTTTCGTCAGCTCATTTCGCGCCTTCCCTTCCTGCCGAACAAGGATGTCGTGTTCGCGGGCATGGCCGCTTTCCTGGTCGGCCCCGATGTCGAGATCGTATCGGCCGTCACCCTGATGGCATCGTTGATCCTGGCGGCCCACCTCGTCGTCGGTGGCCTGCTCGGGGCGGCCGAACTGGCCAAGCCCGCCGCCGACAGATGATCGCGGTGGCGCTTCTTCTGGCCCACTCAATCGCGTCCTCGCCCGATCTCGGCAAGGCTGCGGGCCAGTGTCGCCCCGGCGAGCAGGGGCCGTCGTTCATCGTTTCGGTCGCCGGTCTCAAGGATCGCCGCGGCCGGCTGAAGCTGGAACTCTATCCTGCGAACGACGATGATTTCCTGACCGACGACAATCTGCTGGTCCAGGCCGGCAAGCCGTTCGCGCGCGTCGAGATCGAGACGCCGCGCACCGGCGACGTCGTCATGTGCATCCGCGCGCCTTCGGCCGGCACGTTCGCCCTCAGCCTGCTTCACGATCGCGATTCGAACCGAAAATTCGGCCTCTCGGTCGATGGGATCGGTTTCGCCGGCAATCCGAAGATCGGCTGGTCGAAACCCATGGCGAGCGCCGCCAGCGCGACGGTCGGGTTGGGACCGTCTTATATCCGGATTGTCATGAATTACCGGCATGGCCTCTTCTCGCTCAGGCCGTTGGGAGAATAGGCCCATGCGGATCGTCGATGTCTGCGCTTTCTACGCGCCCCAGGGCGGTGGCGTGAAAACCTATATCGAGCGTAAACTGCGTGCTGCGCGGCCGGGCGAGCATGAGATCATCGTCGTGGCGCCGGGCGAGGGCGATGCTCTGGTCGCGCGCTGCGAGGGTGGCGACATCATGACGGTCGCGGCACCGCGCTTCCCGCTCGATCGCCGCTACCATTATTTCGATGACGAGCCGGCACTCCATGCCTTGCTCGATCGGCTGCGACCCGATGTGGTCGAAGCCTCGTCACCCTGGTCGAGCGCGTCGATGGTCGCGCGCTGGCGCGGGCCGGCGTTGCGCTCGTTGGTGATGCATGCCGATCCGTTGGCGGCTTATGCGTATCGCTGGTTCGGGGGCATGGCGCCGCGCCATGTCATCGATCGCGGGTTCGACTGGTTCTGGCGGCATCTGCGTCGGCTCGACGATCAGTTCGATATGGTCGTCAGCGCCAGCAACAGCCTCACCACGCGGTTGAGCGCCGGGGGGCTGCAGAAGGCGGTCACCATTCCGATGGGCGTGACCCCCGGCATCTTTTCGCCGGCTTTGCGCGATGAGGGCCTGCGCGCGCAGATGCTCGCGCAATGCGGGCTCGGTCCGAACGCGACCCTGCTACTCGGCCTCGGCCGGCTCGGCGCCGAAAAGAGATGGCCGATGGTGATCGATGCGGTGAAGGCTGCCGGCTTCGATCATCCGGTCGGGCTGCTGATCCTTGGAAATGGCCGCGATCGCGCGCGTGTGATCCGTGAGGCCAGCAACAATCCGCATGTCCATCTGGGCGCACCGGTAACCGATCGCCCTGCGCTCGCCACCATCATCGCCAGCGCCGATGCACTGATCCATGGCTGCGAAGCCGAAACCTTCTGCATGGCGGCGGCCGAAGCCAAGGCAAGCGGGCTGCCGCTGATCGTGCCCGATGAAGGCGGCGCGGTCGATCAGTTCGTGGCCGGGCAGGGGCAGATATATCGTGCGCGCTCCGGCGCTTCGCTGGCCGATGCGATCGGGCGCTTCGTGGCCCAGGATCCCGCCGCGCAGCGCGCGGCCGCGGCGCTCGGCGCTTCGTCCGTCCAGAGCATGGATGCGCATTTCGACAATCTGTTCGCAGCCTATGCCGAAAAGCTGCGCGCGCAGCGCGATATCGCGCGAGCTGCCTGAGGCGCAACGAAACAGGGTCGATCAAGCGCCCCATCGAACTGAGGTGCGCGGCTTCGGTGTCGTCCATTGGATATGCGGATCGGTTTCCTCTTCAATCACGATCAGATCCACCAGGTGGCGCATAGCCTGCCCATCGCGCTGGCGCTTGCCCGGACCCAGACCGACGCCGAGATCATATTGGCCACCACCAACGACCGGCTCGAGGCCGAGGTGGCGAGGCTTGCCGGCGACAGGCTGACAGGGGCGGTTTCGCATCGCCGGCTGACGCTCAACAGCCCGCTGAGCAAAGCGCTGGCGCGGGTCAGCGGGGCGATCGCGCCTTCGGCCAAATTGCTTGTCTACAAGGACAATCTGGATTTCTTCCGCTCACTCGACGTGCTCGTCGTGGCGGAGAAGACCTCGCTCGTGCTCAAGAGCCGGTATGGGCTCGATCACCTCAAGATCATCCATACCCGCCATGGCGCCGGCGATCGCGAGATCGGCTTCAATCCCGAAAGCGCGCGCTTCGATCATGTGCTCGTGTCGGGTGAGAAAGTCCGCGACCGGCTGGTCCGCCATGCCGGGGTCGATCCGCGTCGGATCACGATCGTGGGCTATCCGAAGTTCGACCTTTACGGCGACATGCCCGGGCTTGGCTTTCCCGACGACGATCGTCCGGTCGTGCTCTACAATCCGCACGTCTCGCCGCATCTGTCGTCATGGTACAGATGGGGTCGCCAGATCCTCGACTGGTTCGCCGATCAGGACGAATATCGTTTGATCTTTGCGCCCCATGTGATGCTGTTCGAGCGGCCTTTGGTCGTATCGATCGACAAGTTGCGCCTCGCCCGGCCCGGAGGGGTGCAGAAGCGGCATCTCGCCTCGCCGAACATCCTTGTCGATCTCGGCAGCCGCGCCTCGACGACGATGGCCTATACGAACCGTGCCGACATCTATCTGGGCGACGTCAGCAGCCAGGTGTATGAGTTCCTGCTGCGGCCTCGTCCATGCGTGTTCGCCGATGCCCACAGGACGGTCTGGCAGGGCGATCCCAATTATGCGCATTGGGCGGCGGGGCCGGTGTTCGACGATGTCGCCGATCTCGGCAAGGCGCTGGCGCGGGCACGCAAGCAACAGGGGACGATCTTCCGGCCGATCCAGGAGCAATTGTTCCGCTACAGCTTCGATCTCGACGAGCGGCCGTCGTCCGAACGTGCGGCGGATGTGGTCGCGCGGATCGCGGGCATGGCCGAGCGCCGCCGGCCGGAGCCGTTCAGCATGCTTCCCCTCCGCCAGCCGGTCCCCCAACGCCTCGTCGGCTGAAGCGCTGCCCCGGCATTTGCGTCCTGCGCAAGGCTCGCGCGGCTGAGCGAATATCGCTTCGCGACCCTTCACAACCTGTCTAAAGCCGCCCGATGGACGATGGCCCGGACGATCAGCAGCGAGGGATAGCCGCGCTCGCCGACCGATTGCGCGCCAGCGGCAATATCGGCCGTTCTGATATCATCAATCGCCTTTTCGAATTCCTGCTCCGACAAAGCCTCGCTGGCCGCTCGCCCAAGGAGATCGAGGTCGCGCAGGAGGTGTTCGGCAAGGATTCTCAGTTCGATGTCGCGCAGGATGCGTCGGTACGCGTCCATATCCATCGGCTGCGCAAGAAGCTCGATGAGGTCTATGCCGGCACCGCCGGCGACAGGCTCGTCATTCCGCGCGGTGAGTATCGGATCGTGGTGGAAAGGCCGAACCCCGAAGCCGGAGTGAAGGTAGAGACACCGCCCGCAGAGCTAATCGAGGTACCCCCGGCGCCGCGGCGTTTCGTGCTTCCGTCGTGGGCGATCCCTCTTGGCTTCGCGCTTGCGCTGGCGATCGGGATTGCGATCGGCCCGGTCGTCTGGGGGCTGCGCGGCGCCTCGGTGGATCAGGATCCGCTGGTGAAGACGCCGCTGTGGCAATCGCTCGCCGCCAGCCGGCGGATGACCTTCCTCGTCACGGGCGATTATTACCTTTTCGGCGAGGCGGCCAACGCCAGCCAGGTGACGCGGCTCGTTCGTGAATTCTCGATCAACTCGCGCGAGGATCTCGACGAATATCTGATGGTCCACCCCAACGACAATGGCCGCTATGTCGATCTGGACCTGCATTACCTGCCGGTCAGCACCGGCTACGCGATGCGCGAAGTGCTGCCGTTGATGAACGGGATCGCCCGCAACGCGGCGGTCGGGCGGCCGTGGGTGATATCGATGTCGCGCCTCACGCCCGAGGCGATGAAGGGTTCCAACATCGTCTACGTCGGCTTTCTGAGCGGGCTCGGGCTGATCCGCGACGGCACGTTCGAGGCGTCGGGCTTCACCGTGGGCAAAAGCTATGACGAACTGATCGATCGCGAGAGCGGCAAGCATTACGTGTCGGATTGGGAGCAGGTGAACGGCAATCGCGCGCCGCGGCGCGATTACGCCTATCTGGCGAGCTTCCCGGGACCGCTCGGCAATCGCATCATCGTGATTTCGGGCACGCGCGACGCGGCGGTGATGCAGGCGGGCGAGATCGCCGCCGACAAGGGCCAGCTCGATCAGATCGCGGCGCGCACCGGCAATGCCATCGATTTCGAGGCACTGTACGAGGTGCGCACCTTGGGCACGCTCAATCTTGGCAGCAGGCTGGTGCTGGCGCGGCGGCTCAAGCTCGATCGCCTTTGGCGCCCCGGCGCTGCGCCCGGCCATTTCCCCGATCAGCTTCCGCTGCCGCCGCAGGCCGGCGCGACCCCAATCAAGCAATAAGCCAAAAAAAGCGTGGCCCCGACTTCGTCGGCGGCCACGCTCAAGAGGAGGGGCAATCGCACGGCGATGGGTCACCGTGCGATCGCTGGACCGGGGAGAAGCGAACGGGAGGAACGCTGCCCGGAACCGCATTTCCTATGCCGATCGCCGGACGGCGGGTGAATGTTGTTTACGGTATCGCGGGCGTGGTCGGCGACGTTCAGGCGTGCAGGATGGAACCTGCCGAATGCCGCAAAAAAATCCATATCTATTTGATATATCCATCTTAAAACATGTTTTGTAACGGTGTTTAACGTCTGCGAACCGTAAGAAACGTGACAGGCCCCCGGTGCATCTGCGCTTAAGGCGCCACGCGGCAGCCGACATGACATCATCCGCGCTTCGACCTCCCCGGGTTTCTCGGGACCGCGAAGCACGGGATCCTCTCGCCGTATCTAATGAAGCATAGGGACGCAGTCTGATGTCTATCAGTGATCTGTTGTTCGCATTCACCGAGTGGCTGCGCACGACGCCGATCGTCAATCTTTCGCTCTGGATTTCGGAAACGAAGGCCAGCCTGTGGATCGGGTCGCATTTCTGGGCGATCCCGGTCATGCAGAACATCCACATCCTGTCGATCGCGGGGGCGTTCGGATCGGTGCTGATGATCGACATGCGGATCCTGGGTTTCACGGGCAAGGGCCGCACGATGAGCCAGACGATCCGGCGCTACATGCCGTGGATCTGGTGGTGCCTGCTGCTGCTGATCGTCTCGGGGATCGGGATGATCGTCGGCGAGCCGGTGCGCGAGCTGGTCAATCCGATCTTCTGGATCAAGATGGGGCTGGTGATCCTCGCCATTCTCGTCAGCGCGGGTTTCCACTCCAGCGTCCGTCGCAACATGGCGCGCTGGGAGATGTCGCATGACGGGCGCGTCGCCGTGCGGGTCGGCGCGGTGCTCGTCATCCTGCTGTGGTTCGCCATCATTTTCTGCGGGCGCTGGATCGCCTACGCGCCGGTTTAGGGGTTTACGATGATCCTTCAGAGTTTGTGGCAGTCGCTCGAGGCGTCGTCGGTCGGCGTCTACATTGCCGAATTGAGCTGGGCCTTCCCGACGATCGAGTCGATCCACGTGATCGCGCTCGTCACCGTGATCGGCACGATCGCGGTCATGGACCTTCGCCTGCTCGGTGCTGCCTCGCGCGACACGGCGGTGACGTTGATGTCGCGCGATACCTTGCCCTTCACCTGGGGTGCGTTCGTGCTGGCGGCGATCACCGGATCGCTCCTGTTCGTCAGCAAGGCGACCAGCTACGCGCACAACCCCTATTTCATCGCCAAGATGATCTGCATGGCGTTCGCAGGCATCAACATGGCGATCTTCCACAGCTCGACCTGGAAGACCGTCACCCAGTGGGACAGCGATTGCGCGATCCCGCTCGGCGGCAAGATCGCCGCCAGCCTCTCCCTCTTCTTCTGGGTGCTCGTCGTCTTCTTCGGCCGCGCCATCGGCTTCACCCTCGGCATCTACGGCTGATACCAACCTGCTCGTCACGTGCCGAAAACATTTCGGTGGCGTGACGAGATGCGATAGACTGCACTTGACTCAAGGCCCGGTCAGGCCGCACTAAGTCATCTAGTGATGATTTAAGGCCAGCCTGTCGATGTCGACCCGCGTTGCTGCACAGGAAAGGGCTGAGCCCGCGGTCGATACGGCGGTGCCTGCCCGGCCGCGCGGACGCCGCCCGGCCGGCGCCGTCTCCGGGCGCGAAGCGCTTCTCGCCGCCGCACTCTCGGCTTTCGCACGCAATGGTTACGAAGCGACGTCGTTGCGCGTGATCGCGGCCGATGCCGGGGTCGATATGGCGCTGGTCGCGCGCCTGTTCGGATCGAAAGCCGATCTATGGCTCGCCGTGGTCGATTTCCTCGCGGAGCGGCAGGCGGAGGGGCGCGCCAAGCTGGCCGAAATCGCCGCGTTCGCCGCGCAGGATCCCGCCGAGGCGATGCGACGCTTCGTCCGTTTCTATGCCGAGGTCAGCGCGCGCGGGCGCGAGGTGCCGGCCTTCATCATGCAGGAATCGGGGCAGCCCAACGAGCGGCTCGATATCCTGGTCGAGCGGCTGATCCTCCCTTTCCGTGACGCCTGCCGGCCGATCTTCGCCGCAGCCTTCCGCGCCGGTGTGGTCAACGCGACCGATCCTGTCTTGTTCGCACGGATGATGTTCGCGTCGATCTCGTTGCCGATGGTCCCGTCGGCGCTCGCACCCGATGGCGGGCGGGTCACGCCCGAGCGGGTCGATGCGATCGTCGCGCAGGCGATCGCCTTGTTCGTGCGGGGATGAACATGCCGAAAACCCGCCTCGCTCTTGTCGTGACCGCCTTGCTGGGCGGTTGCGCGGTTGGGCCCGATTATCGCCCGCCGCAAACGGCATCGCTCAACGTGCCGGCGGCATACAGCGTGGAGACCGTGCCGGCCGCACCGGTCGATCTTTCGCTCTGGTGGCGGCAGTTCAACGATCCGCTCCTGACCGATCTGATCGGCCGCGCGACCGCTGCCAATCTCGATATCGCGGTTTCGCAAGGCCGCCTGATCCAGGCGCGCGAGTCGCTCATCCAGGCGAGCGCTTCGCTGTTCCCGTCGCTGACCGGATCGGCCGGCGTCACCCACAATATGGTCTATTCGCCGCTCACCTCGACCAACGTCGGCGGCACGGTCGTCCAGACGGGCGGCAACTCGGCCACGACCCAGCTGTCGCTCGGGCTCGACGCCTCGTGGCAGGTCGATATTTTCGGCGGAACGCGACGCTCGATCGAAGCGGCGCGCGCCAATGCGGACAATGCCGCGTTCAATCTGGCGGCGATCCGGACCTCGGTCGCGGGGGAGGTCGCGACCAATTATATCACCGCGCGGCTGGCGCAGGCCCGTCTCGCGATCGCGCGCGATACGCTGAAGACGCAGGACGACAATCTCGAGATTGCCGGCTGGCGAGTCAAAGCCGGCCTCGTCTCCTCGGTCGATGTCGAGCAGGCGCGGGCGCAGCGCGCGCAAACCGCCGCCTCGATCCCGCTCTTCCAGAACAGCCTGGTCAATGCCACCAGCCGGCTCGGCGTGCTGACCGGGCAGGCGCCGGGTTCGCTCCGGCAGACGATCGCCGCGCTCGGCCCGATCCCCCACGGGCCGGACGGCGTCGCGGTCGGCATCCCCGCCGATACGCTCCGCCAGCGCCCCGATGTGCGCGCCGCCGAGCGCAGCCTTGCGTCCGCCACCGCCCAGATCGGGGTTGCCAAGGCGCAGCTCTATCCTGCACTCAACATCACCGGCAGCCTCAGCACCGCCGCCAGCCGGGTCGGCAGCCTCACCGATATCGTCACTGGTGCGCTGTTCGCCGGGCTGACCCAGACGATCTTCGATGCCGGTCGCCTGCGCTCGCAGGCCCGCTCGGCGAGGGCGGGTGCCGATATCGCCTTCGCCACGTATAAGCAGACCGTCCTCAGCGGGTTGGAGGATGTCGAGAATGCCACGCAGGCGCTCAACGCCGCGCGCGAGAGGCAGACCCAATTGGCGATCGCGGTCGATGCCTCGAACAACGCCGCGATCCTCGCGCGCAGCCAGTATCGCGCCGGACTGACCGATTTCCTCACCTTGCTGCAGAGCGAGCAGACTTTGTTGTCGGCCCGGGATGCCCTCGCCAGCGCCGAGTCCGATCAGGCGCTCGCGCTGGTGCAGCTCTATCTTGCGCTCGGCGGCGGCTGGCAGCCGGCATCGCCCGAAACGAACGGATCCCCTTCATGAGCGAACCGGATATCGATGAATTCCTCGGGGCAAAGACGACGACGATGCGGAGCCGCATACTGAAATGGGGCGCGATCGCAGTCGGCATCGTATTGTTGCTGCTGCTGCTGTCGCGCTGCTTCGCGCCGGCCAAGCCGACGTCCTATGCGACCAATCCCGTCACCAGAGGCGATCTGACCGTCACCATTTCGGCCACCGGCAATCTGGCGCCGACCAAGCAGGTCAATGTCGGCTCGGAGGAATCGGGGCTGGTCGAGAAGGTCTATGTCCAGAACAATGATCGCGTGACCAAAGGCCAGCCGCTCTCCAGCCTCGATCTCTCACGGCTGCACGATGCGCTCGTCCAGAGCCAGGCGTCGTTGCAGGCAGCGATCGCGACCGTGGCGCAGAATCGGGCGACGGTCGCGCAGACCAAGGCCAATCTCGCGCGCCTGGAGCAGGTGTTCAAGCTGTCGGGGGGCAAGGTGCCGTCGCAGACCGAGCTGGATACTGCACGTGCCGATTATGCGCGCGCGATTGCCAACGTCGCAGCGGCCGAGGCGCAGGTTGCGCTCCAGCGCGCGACGGTATCGACCAATCAGACCAGCCTGTCCAAGGGCACGATCTATGCGCCGGTTACCGGGGTGGTGCTGTCGCGACAGGTTGAGCCGGGTCAGACGGTCGCGGCGACCTTCAACGTCGCCACGCTTTTCACCATCGCGGAAGACCTGGCGCATATGAAGCTGGAGGTGAAGGTCGACGAGGCCGATGTCGGCGAACTGCGCGAGGGCGCGCTGGCGACGTTCACGGTCGATGCCTATCCCGGCCGGGTCTTTCCGGCGACGGTTACCCGGGTCGATCTCGGCGCCAACGCCACGCCGCAGGTCAACAGCGCCGGAACCACGGTCGCCGCCACCAGCACGGTCGTGGCCTATACCGCGGTGTTGTCGGTATCGAACCAGGATCTGCTGCTGAAGCCCGGCATGACGGCCACCGCGACCATCACGGTCGCGCACAAGACGAACGTCCTGCTGGTGCCCAATGCGGCGCTGCGCTTCAATCCGACCGCGTCGGGGGGCGCCCAGAAGGGCGTCATCATGGCACCGCCGATAAGGCGCGCCAACAATGGATCGCAGACCGCCGATTTTGGGCGCGGCAGCCGCCAGCAGATCTGGACCGTGGGCGCCGACGGCAAGCCCAAGGCGATGCCGGTGACGACCGGCGATACCGATGGCTCGCTCACTGAAATCTCCGGCGCGGGTATCCAGCCCGGGCTCAAGGTAATCACCGGGCAATTGACGGCGGCGGCCGCGCAATAATGGTCGATCCGCTCATCTCGCTCAAGGGCGTCACCAAGCGCTATGGCGAGGGCACGGCCGCGTTCCAGGCGCTCAAAGGTGTCGATCTCGACATCATGGGCGGCGATTTCGTCGCCGTCATGGGCCCGTCGGGATCGGGCAAATCGACGACGATGAACATCCTCGGCTGTCTCGACGTGCCGACCACGGGGACCTTCCTGTTCAAGGGCGTCCATGTCGAGGGGCTCGATCGCGACCAGCGCTCGCTGCTGCGGCGGCGCTATTTCGGCTTCGTCTTCCAGGGCTTCAACCTGCTCGCGCGCACCACCGCGCTCGAGAATGTCGAGCTTCCTTTGATCTATCGGGGCGAGGCGCGGAAAGTGCGCCACGATCTCGCCATGGCGGCGCTCGACAAGGTCGGGCTGGCGGACTGGCACGACCATACTCCCGCGGAGCTTTCGGGCGGCCAGCAGCAGCGCGTCGCGATCGCGCGCGCGATCGTCACCCATCCCGATGTGCTGCTGGCCGACGAGCCGACCGGCAATCTCGACAGCCAGCGCTCGATCGAGATCATGGAACTGCTGACCGATCTCAACCGGACCAGCGGCATCACCGTGCTGATGGTGACGCACGAGCCCGAAATGGCGGCGTTCGCGCGCACCATCGTCCATTTCAAGGATGGGCTGGTCGAGCGGATCGATACCGGGCATCGCGTGGGCGCGGTGCCGGCCTGATGCTGCTCACCACGATCATGCTGTCGCTGCGCGAGATCCGCCGCCATTTGCTGCGCTCGTTCCTGACCGTGCTCGGCATCGTCATCGGCGTCGCGGCGGTGGTGACGATGGTAACCTTGGGCCATGCCACCACGCGTTCGGTGCAGTCGCAGATTTCAGGGTTGGGATCGAACCTTGTCACGATCCTGCCGGGGCAGGGCTTCGGGCGCGGCGGCGGCGCTCAGCCGCAGCCGTTCAAGATCGAAGATGTGAACGCGATCCGCGGCCAGATCGGTGGGATCACCGCGGTGGCACCACAGGTCCAGTCGTCGCAGACCGCGGTGCGTAACGCCGCCAACTGGTCGGTCTCGATCAACGGCACCACCGACGACTATCTTGCCGGCCAGCAATGGGCGCTGACCGGTGGTCGCGCATTTACCTCGGCCGAGGAACAGGCCGGCAAATCGGTCTGCATCATCGGCAACACGGTCAAGACCAATCTCTATCCCAACGATGCGCCGATCGGCACCCAATTACGCGTCGGCAATGTCAGCTGCGAGGTGATCGGCCTGCTCGCAGTGCGCGGGCAGAGCGGGATCGGCGGCGATCAGGACAATACGGTGATCATGCCGTACAAGACCGTCCAGCGGCGCTACACCGGCAATCACAATGTCCAGATGATCATGGTCGCGGTCGATCCGCGCTACGACAGCGGCACGATCCAGGATTCGATCAGCCAGCTGCTGCGCCAGCGCCGTAACATCACAGGTAGCAAGGCCGACGATTTCTCGATCCTCGACACCAAGCAAATCTCCGATGCGCTCGGCAACGCCACCTCACAGCTAACCGCTGTGGTCACCGCCGTGGCCGGTATCTCGCTAGTGGTCGGGGGGATCGGGATCATGAACATCATGCTGGTCTCGGTGACCGAGCGCACACGCGAGATCGGCATCCGCCTTGCCATCGGCGCCGTCGCGCGCGAGGTGTTGCTCCAGTTTCTGGTCGAGGCGGTGGTGCTGGCCTCGCTCGGAGGGCTGATCGGACTGGTGCTCGCCTTCCTTGCTTGTTTCGGCCTGTCCTTCCTGATGAAGGTGCCCTTCCTGTGGGAAGCGCAGATCAACCTGATCGCATTCGCGATTTCGGCGATGATCGGGGTGATCTTCGGCTATTTTCCCGCGCGGCGCGCGGCGGGGCTCAATCCGATCGACGCGTTGCGGCACGAATAGACGGCCAACTCGTCATTTCCGCGCAAGCGGGAATCCATAACCTCCGAACCATCTGACTCTTGCGTTCCAGAGAATATGGATTCCCGCCTGCGCGGGAATGACGGTGGTGGGTTGTCACGTACCTGAAACCAAACTGACGCGAGATTGGCACGATCCGCGGCCACAGGGCCCCTTATTCTGCACTGCAGCAACGACTGCATCGAAGGGGACCTTCCATGATCCGATCCACCACGAGCCTGCTGGCGCTCGCCGGCGCGCTGTTCGCCGCCGACATGGCGATCGCCGCCGATCCGGCGCCGGCGCCTGCCGCGGACGCGACGCCCGCCGCCCTGGACGACGCCTCGACGATCACCGTCACCGCGGTCAAATCGACCCGCTCGGCCACCGCCATCCCGCAGACGGAGATCCAGAAGATCCTGCCCGGCGTCTCGCCGCTCAAAGCGATCCAGACGCTGCCGGGCGTGCTCTACATCACCGCCGATCCGTGGGGCTATAACGAGCAGAACGCGCAGATCTTCATCCACGGTTTCGCCGCCAACCAGCTCGGTTACACGATGGACGGCATCCCGCTCGGGGACCAGAGCTACGGCAATTATAACGGCCTCTCGCCGCAGCGCGCGGTAATCTCGGAGAATGTCGGCCGGGTCGTCGTGGCGACGGGGGCGGGCGATCTCGCCACCGCATCGAATAGCAATCTCGGCGGCACGGTCGAGACCTATTCGTCGAACCCGCTGGCCAAGTTCAGCATCCAGGCGGGGCAGACATTCGGCAGCTACAGCACGTCGCGCACCTTCGTCCGCATCGACAGCGGCGCGTTCGGGCCCGGTGGCGAGAATTCGGCCTATATCTCTGCGGCGCGCCAGCATGCCCGCGCCTGGGATTTCGACGGTATCCAGGGCGGTTATCAGGCTAACGCCAAGTTCGTCCACGACGGCGGCTTCGGCAAGCTCACGCTCTATTTCGACTATAACGACATGACCCAGCCGAACGAGGACGCGACCGTTTTCTTCAAGCCCTCGGCCGGCGGCACGGCGAGCGCGGTCCAGCTCTACACGCCTTATACCAAGCCATTCTATTATCCCGACTTCAGCACCTACCGGACATCCTACCTGAGCGCGCTCGGCAATTCGCCGTCGTCGGTCGGCGGCAATTACCGCAACTATTATTCGGATGCGCAGCGCACCGATTATCTCGGTTACGCCCGCTATGACGCGCGCTTCGGCGACAAGGTCACCTGGTCGACGACCGGCTATTATCACCACAATGACGGCGCCGGTGTCGTTGCCGGCCCGCTCGGCCAGTCGATCACGACCGCGCAGCCCTATCTCGATCCCAATTATACGACCATTCCGACCAATTGCCGCTTTGGTGGCAATTCGAACGGCATCCTGCCGGCGGCCTGCACGGGTCTTACCGCGGCGCAGGGCGCGGCGGCCGGCGCGGCTCTGGTCGCGGCGACCGGCGGATCGGGGCTGATCACGCGCACGACCGAATATCGCATCGATCGCGGTGGCGTGGTCTCTGCGCTCAACCTCGATCTTGGCCACCACAAGATCGAACTCGGCGGTTGGTTCGAGCATAACAGCACGACCCAATGGCGCCGCTGGTATGCCGTAGACGTCAACAATCCGTCGTCGAGCACGCCCTATATCCGTCCGCTCGATGTCGGGAAGCCGCTCTTCACCCAATATCAGGGCGAGGCGCGGATCAACGAACTCCAGCTTCACCTGCAGGATACGTGGCAGCCGTTCGATCGCCTGCTCGTCCAGGCGGGCTTCAAGACCAGCGCGCAATGGGCCAATGGCTGGTTCCCGGTGCAGCCGGTCGCCGGCTCGCTCTCGGGCCTCACCGGCGGCCTGCCGCAGGGCAAGATCGATACGCTGCGCTGGTTCCTGCCGGCGGTCGGCGCGACCTATGACGTGACCGGCAACGAACAGGTCTATTTCAACGTCCAGAAGAACTTGCGCCAGTATCAGGCCTATCTGGCCGGCGGCGGCGGCCCATGGTTCACGGGCAGCCAGAGCGCGTTCAATGCGTTCGCCGATCAGGGCAAGCCCGAGAGCAGCTGGACCTATGAAGGCGGCCTGCGTTCGCACCGCAATTTCGGAAACGGTGTCGGGTTCGAGGCACAGATCAATTACTACCACGTCGTGTTCAACAATCGCCTGCTGGCGATCTCGACGAATCCCGGTGGCATCGCCGGTGGCAGCATCACCGGCGGTACCTCGATCCTCGTCAATGTCGGCGACGTCCATACCGACGGGGTCGATGCGGCCTTCACCCTGCGTTTCGGCCGCACCTTCTCGCTCTACAATGCGACGTCGTACAATCTCTCGAAGTATCAGAGCGATTACACGTCGACCGCGACCGGGATCGGTGCCGCGACCGGCACCTGCATCGGCGGCTATCTCGTCGTCGGCGGCGTCGTGCCGACCTGCGGCAAGCAGCTTCCGGGCACGCCGAAGTGGATGAACAAGACGGTCGCGACCCTGTCGGTCGGCCCGTTCGAGGTGCAGGGCATCGGCGATTTCGTCGGCCGTCGCTTTGCGACCTTCACCGACGATGCGAGCGTGCCGTCCTATTTCCTGACCTCGCTGCGCATTGCCGCGAAGGTGCCGGAGAATCTCCTGCCGCTGCGCAAGGCGGAGATCGCGCTCAACGTCACCAACCTCACCGACAAGAAGGGCTGGTCGTCGATCTCGATCGGATCGGCCACCAACAATTATTCGGCCTATCCGATCGCACCGCGCCAGTGGTTCCTGACACTGTCGGCGGCGTATTGATGGGTGGTAGCGACGGGGCGAACGACCCCGTCGCTATCCTCAGTCGCGGCAAGGCTGCCGTACGATTACATCCTCAAGAGGCCTCGGTCGGCCGCGCATAACGCCAGATCAGCACCGGCATGATCATCAGGGTCGTCACGGTAGAGCTGACCAGGCCGCCCAGGATGACGAACGCCATCGGTCCCTGGATCTCGCGGCCCGCCTGACCGCTGCCGATCGCGAGCGGGAGCAGGCCGAGGCCGGTTACCAAAGCCGTCATCAGGATCGGGGTCATCCGCTCGCGCGTCGCGAGAACAAGCGTTTCGATCGACCAGCTCCGCCCTTCGCTCGCGACGAGATGTTCGGCATGTGAGAGCAGCAGGATCGAATTGCGCGCGGCGACACCGAACAGGGTGACGAAGCCTACCAAAGATCCCAGCGACAGCAGCCGCCCGGTCAACAACACCGCGACCACGCCACCGATCATCGCCAGCGGGGCCGATGCGAAGATCAAAGCCACCGATCGCCCGCTGCCAAACGCGATCGCGAGCAGGGCGATCATGCCGACGATCGCGAAGCCGATGTTGCGCAGCAATTCGTTGCGGGCGGACGCTGCGGCATCCGCGGTCCCCTCATACTCCAGATAGACGCCCGGCGGCAATTTCGCCTGCGCCGCAAGCGCCTGCCGGACTGCGGCGGTGACCGTGCCGGCCTCCTGCGGCGGCGGGTTGGTGGTGACCACCTCGCGCACCCGGCCGCCTTCATGCGCGATCACGGTGCGGCTCTGGTCGAGCGAGACCGTCGCCACCTGATCGAGCGGCATCGTCGCGCCCGCGGCCGATCGCACGAGCAGATTGCCGACCGCCTCGGGTGTGTCGCGCAGATCGGGTGGCAGGGTCAGCGCGACGTCGATCGAGCGATCCTCGCGGAAGATCTGTGCGGCGGGATTGCCCTGATAGGCGGTCTGGACGGCCGAGACGATTTCCGTCGGGTTCACGCCGCGCGCGGCGGCGCGCGGCAGATCGACCGTGACGCGCACGACCGGGGTTTGCGGCGGGGTCGCGCGCTGGACGTCGACCGATCCCGGCACGGTCTTCACCACCGCAGCGACGCGATCGGCGACCTGGTCGAGCGTGTTGGAATCCGCCCCATAGATCCCGATCGCCAGCGACGCGGTCTCGCCCGAGAGCGATTCACCGATACGGTCGCCCAGGAAGGTCAGGACTTCGGTCGTGAGCCCGGGATAGGCATCGAGCACCGTGTGGATTGCGTCCTGGATCTGGTCCTGCCGCGCGCCCGATAGACCGGGGGCGAGCTCGACATGGAATTCGGATTTTTCGGTGCCCCACGTATCCTCGCCGCCCTGCGCGCGGCCGATCTGCTGCTCGACGCTCTGGATGCCGGGAATAGCGAGCAGGTCATGCGTGATATGCACGCCATAATTGCGCATCACCTCGAGCGAGGTGCCCGGCGGGCCCGAGACGCCGAGCACGAAATGGCCTTCCTTGAACGAAGGCAGCAATTCGGTGGTGAAGGTCGCTGTCGCCGCCGCGCCGATCAGCACCGCGACGATCGAGCCGATCATGACGATCCGCGATCTGTGGATGAAGCGCAGCAGGAAGTCGCCGATCCGCGCCTTGAGCCAGCGCAAGGGGGCGGGCTCCTCGGGCAGGCGGGCGTTGCGCAGCAGGATCAGGCTGAGCGCAGGCGTGACGACCACCGCGACGCCGAGCGAGGCGAGAGTCGCGAGGATGAAGGCAGTCGCGAGCGGGGCGAAGAAAGCCCCTTGAAGGCCGCTCAGCATCAGCACCGGCGCGAGCACCAGCGCCACCACAAGGGTGGCGTAGATGACCGGCGCACGCACCTCGACCGATGCGGCGAGGATGGTGGCAGGCGGCATCGCACCCTCGGGCGCGCTGCGCAGCCGGCGGATGATATTCTCGACATCGATGATCGCATCGTCGACCACCACGCCGAGCGCCACCGCCATGCCGCCCAAGGTCATGGTGTTGATCGTCACCCCGAAGCGATCGAAGACGATGATGGCGGTGAGCAGCGACAGCGGGATGCTGACGAACGAGATCAACACCGCCGCAATGTTGCGCATGAACAGGAACAGCACGATCGCGATCAGCACCGCGCCGATCACGAGATCCTCCATGATTCCGCGTAAGGCCGTGTCGATGAAATTGGCGGGCCGATGCAGTCCGGCATTCATCGTCACGCCTTGTTTGGCGAGCACCGGCCTGAATTCCTCGAGTGCGGCCTCGACCGCGCGGGTCACCTCGAGCGTGTTGGCGCCATATTGGCTCGACAGGCTGATCAGCACGCCTGGTTTACCCATGATCAGCGCGTCGCCGTTGTTGGGGGCGGGGCCTTCGGTGACGGTCGCGACGTCGCCGACATGCGCGATCGCAGCCTGCGTTCCGGATGCCGCCGGCAACGGCGCCGCCGCGATATCGGCCGCGGTCCGCGCCTGGCCGCGCGGCTCGACCGGCAGGCGCTGCTGCGGCGTATCGATATAGCCGCCGCCGATCACGCTGGTCGATTGCTGGACCGCGATCGCGACATCGCCAATCGCCAGATCGCGCGCCGCAAGATCGTCGGGGCGGACCTGGACCTCGATCCGCCGTACCGTTCCACCATAGACGGTCGCGCGTGCTACGCCGGGCACGGCGAGCAGGCGCGGGCGGATTTGCCACTGGACGAGATCGCGCAGCGCCGCCGGATCGAGCCTGTCGCTGGTGAAGCCGACCTCGAGCAGATCCATCGTCGCCGATGTCAGCGGCGTGACCTGCGGCGCATCGACCCCTTTGGGCAAGGTGCCAGTGGTGCCGCTCAGGCTCTCGCTTACGACTTGCCGCGCGCGATAGGGATCGACCCCGTCGGCGAAGATGACGGTAACGATCGACAGCCCCTGGATCGATTCCGACCGGACCGAGGTGACCCCCGCCGCGCCGTTGACTGCTTGCTCGACCGGGCGGGTGACGAGCTGCTCGACCTGATCGGGTGACAGGCCCGGCGCCTCGGTCTGGATCTCGGCCTGGCTCGGCACGAAATTCGGGAAGACGTCGAATTTGGTGCGTTGGAGCACCACTGCGCCGTAGACTAGCAGCAGCAATGCGCCCGCGGCGACGAGCAAGGGTCGCGAAAGCGACCAGCGGACGATGGCGGTCAACATGCGCTCAGTCGTCCACCGGATGGCCGCCATGCTCGGCGGCATAGAGCGCGGCTGCGCCGCTGGTGGCGATGCGGTCGCCGGCGCGAATGCCGCCCCTGACGAACAGCCCGCCCGGAACCGCAATCACGCCCGGCAGGCGGATGCGGCCAAAGGTGCCCGACGCGGTCTGGCGGTAGACCCAGCTTGCGCCATCGAGCCGAAGCACCGCGCTGCCGGGAACAAAGCTGCCGCTCACCGCTATGCCCGACAATTTGGCTGGCACCGAAAGCCCGGTTGACAGCAGCCCGGCTTTCGGCCCCGCAACCTGTGCGATCAGGCCCGGCGACTGGAGGCGGGGATCGGCTGCTCGTGCGGGGCCGAGGATGGTTGCATTGACGGTGCCGAGATCGCCCAGATCGAGCGTCACGCTGTGCAGGCCGGCTTGCCCGGTGCCGCTGGCGCTGTCGATCCGCACCAAAGCCGCGCGTCCGCTCGATAGCGCCTCGACCAGAGCTGCGCGCCGCGCATCGCCGAGCCGCGCGATTGCCGGCCCCCACTCCAGGCCCAGCCGCCTTCGCAGCAAGGCGAGCTTGGCGCCGTCGGCGCGCGCCTGCATCGTCGCGGTCTCGGCGGCCTTGCGCGATATGGTCGCATCGGCGGCGAACAGATCGCGGCTGCGTTTGGCTTCCGCGGCGGAAGCGAAGGCGGCTGGGCCGGCCGCGGCGATATCGGCGTCTAGCTGTGCCAGCGGAATCGGATCGAGCACGCGGGCAAAGCCGGTCGTCGTCGCCGATCGGGTCATGGCCTGGACCGGCGCGGTCGTCACCGAGAGCTTGCGCATCGTCGCGGCATCGATCGACACCGCTTTGGGCGGCTCGGCGGCGAGCATGGTCGCCATGCCGAACCACAGCAAGGCTGCCGGCCATCGCGTCACTTCGTCTCTCCCAGTCGCTTCATCGCGGTTTCCAATATTGCGGCGTCGCGCGGGTCGGTCGGGCGCCGCAGCGCATCCTCCAGATCGACCAAAGCGAGCCAGGCCAGCCGCGATGCCTCGATCGAGGCGAACTCGGCCTCGGCGGCGGTGGCTCGCGCGGCATCCTCGTCGACCCGATCGCCTTCGCCTCCGCGCAGATTGGCAGTGGCGCGATCGGCGAGGTGGCGGGCGGCGGGCAGATCGCGCGTCGCGTTGAGCCGCTCGGCAGCGACCTGCGCATCGAGCGCGGCGGCGGCCTTGTCGACGTCCCCCAGCACGGTCGATTGCAGGGTCTCGAGCTTGGCGCCGGCCTGCGCGCGTTTCGCCTCGGCGGCGGCGATGGCGGCGCGGTTGAAGTCGATCGGCGGAAGCTGGAGGTTGACCCCGAATGGCAATTTCACCAGCCCGCGCTCATAGGTGTAGCCCGGCTGGATGCGGATCGCGGGATATTGGCTGGCGATCTCCAGCCGCACCGCATTTTCGGCAAGGTCGTAATCGATGATCGCGCGCAAGATGTCGCGGCGGCCGGCCGATGCTTCGCCACGTAGTCGCGCGAGATCGGCGGGCGGCAGGATCGGCACCGCCGGATCGAGCGGTGCCAGCGCAATGCCGGCCACCGCCGCCGGATCGACCCCAATCGCGTTGGCGAGCGCGACATCGGCCTGCGCCCGCCGCGCGGCGATATCCCTGATACGCCGCTCGGCCATGGCCAGTTCGAGCTGCGCGGCGATCGAGATCGGCCGGGCTTCCTCGCCGGCGCGGACGCGCGCCTGGAGTTTGTCGTGGCGATCCTGCCGCAGGGCCAGCACGCGCGCTGCCAGGGGGGCCAGCCGATCGGCGAACAGGCGGTCGATCGTCGCCCGGCGGATCGCGGATCGCGTGCTCCATACGGCCTCGCCATAATCGTAGCGTGCCTGGACCACCGCCAGATCGGCGGCGTCGACGCGCGCATTGCGCCGCCCCCCGAAATCGAGCGGCAGATCGAGTGTGCCGCTGCCCAGCCACGGCTTGTCGGGATTGTCGTCGTGCGAATATTCGGCGGTGAGTTGCAGCGCGGCGGGGAGCGGCACGCGCGCGGCGTGGGCGGCGGCGGCGAGACTGCGGTAATTGGCCGCGCTTTCGCGGATCGACGGCGCCCAATCGAGCGCTTGCGTGAGAAGGGCGGCGGTCGTCCAGCTTTGTCCCGCCGGCAGGCTCCGCTCCGCGCGCACCGCCCCGATCGCGTTGGGGGCGAACGGGGCCGGGCGATAGGTGGCGCAGGAGGCCAGTCCCGCGCACAGGGCCGCCGCCCCTATTCGCCCGCGCATTCGGTTCATCGGGGCGATACGACGATCAGATGGAAGCTGCCGGGAACCATCTGGCGCCGCGCGCCGGGCGTTGCGGCGGGGGCCATGGTGGCTGCCGGCAGATAGATCTTGCCGTCCGTCGGGTCGACCGCGCCGGTGCGGGCGGATGGTTCGGTCGTCACCGTCTCGACCAGGCCGATCTTGCCGCGCGCCTCGGCCAGGACGGCCAATGTGCCCGAGCCCGAGGGCACGAACAACCGTCGGCGGGCCGGATCGGCAATGACCGCATCGGCGCCCTTTCCGATCGGCAGGCTGGCGACCATCTTGCGCGTGGCCGGATCGACGATCGCGACGACGCCATTGCCGCAGGCCGTGACAATACGATCCGCGGTCGGGGCATAGGCCATGCCGGTCGGCCCGTCGCATCCCGCCAGCGCGATCCAGCCGAGCAAGGTCATCCGATCGGGATCGACCACCGCGATCTGGTTGCGATCCTCATTGTTGACGTAGAGGAGCCCGGACTTGTCGAACGCGGCATATTCAAGCGCCGGCGCCAGGGCGAGGGTCGCGGTGACCTTGGCGGCAAGCGGATCGATCAGCATGATCGTGCCGGATTTGGCATTCATCACGACCGCGCGCTTCCGTTTGGCATCCCAGATCGCGGCATCGGGATTTTCGCCGACCGGGATTCGCGCCTTTTCCACGCCGCTCATGCCGTCGACCAGACGAACCGCGCCCGTGCCGCCGTCAGTCTCGAGCAATAAGGTTGTGCCGGGGATCGGGAGTACAGCGTGCGGACGGGTAGCCGGCGCGAGCGCCGCGGTCACCTTGCCGCTTGCCAGATCGATTGCGGTCACGGCCGCGCCGTGTGCGACATAGAGGCGGCGCGTGGCCGGATCGACGCTGGCATAGTCCCAACCGCCATCGGGTCCGGCTATGCTGCCGCTTACCGCATAGGTCGCAACCGCGGCGGACAAGGGCGTCGCCACCATCAGCGTGGCCGATAGAAGGGTGAAGATGCGCGTGCGCATAGCCGGTCTCCGATTGTCGAGCTCGACTGGCGACGTTCGGGGGGCGAAGGCAAGGCCCCCGCCTGAAGGTGGCAAAGTTTCAAACCGGCGGTGGAAATACCAGGGATACCGCCAGCCCGGGCGACGCATCGTCGAGGATCAACTCGGCGCGATGGGTCGCGGCGACGGCTGCGACCAGCGTCAGCCCGAGCCCGTACCCGCTTGTCGAACGGCTGGTTTCGCCCCGCCCGAACCGACGCAGCACCAGCGCGCGATCCCCGGTCGGCACGCCGGGGCCATCGTCGGCGACGGTCAGCACGGCATGTCCGTCTCGTCTCGCCACCGTGACCGTGATGCAGGTGCCGGGCGGGGTATGCTTGATCGCATTTTCGATCAGGTTGACGATCGCCTGACCGATCAGTCCCTCGTCGCCCGACGTGGCGACGCCTTCGGCGATCGAGGCAACGATCGACCGTCCGCCGTCCTGCGCGGCCGGCCCGTAGCTTTCGATCATCTCCTGGGCCAGCCAGTCAAGCCGCACCGGCGCGAAATGGCCCCGCACGGCACCGCGCTCGATCTCCGATATGCGCAGGATGGTGCCGAACAGCGCCATAACCGAATCCATCCGGACCAGCGCCTTGTCGATAAGGTTGCGCTGGGTTTCCGCGTCGGCGGTATCGCTGGCCTCTTCCAGGATCGCCCGCAATCGTGCGAGCGGCGTGCGCAGATCATGGGCGATATCGTCGGAGACGTGGCGCAGGCTGTCCATCAGCTGCCCGATATGGTCGAGCATCAGGTTGAGCGTGCCCGCCAGCCGATCGAATTCGTCGTCACGCGGCCCGATCGGCATGCGCTGGGCGAGGTTGCCGTCGATGATCGCGCGCGCGGCATCGTCCACCGCGCCCAGCCGGCGGTGGATCGAGGCGCCGATCAGGAAACCGCCGCCGACCCCGATCGCAACCATCAGGCCGAAACCGAGCCCCGAAATCGCGAGCAATGTCTTCTCGATCCGCGCGAGCGTTCCGGCTTCGCCGATCACGGCCAATGTCTCACCATCGGCCAGGTGGACCGCGGCGGCGCGCCCGGGCTCCGTGCCGCCGCTTCCGAGTGTCAGCTGCACATCGCTCAGCCCCGGGCGCGGGATCGTCGTATCGACCTTGCCGGCGATGCGATGGCCGTCGCGATCGATCAGCAGATAGCCGCCGCCGCTCGGCACCAGATCGCGCGCGATGATGTCCGAAATCAGCGCGGCGCGGCCTTCGCGTGCGCCGGCACGCATCAGGGTCGACAATTCGCTTTGCAACCGATCGTCTAGCGCGCTGCGCAAGGTATGGCTGGCGAACGCCCAGATCGCAGCGCCCAGTATCAGTGACGCGATTGCGAAGCTCAGCGCATAGAAGCCAGCGATGCGATAGGCGGTCCGCGTCGCCGGCCTAGGCATCGCCGCGCACCCGATAGCCTTCGCCGCGCACCGTTTCGATCGCGCCGATCGAGAAGCCCGCATCCAGCTTGGCGCGCAGCCGGCTCATGTGGCTTTCGACGATCTTGGTTTCCGGATCGAAATCGAAGCGCCAGATCGCCTTGAGCAGCATGGCGCGCGTCACCGTGCGTCCGCCATGCCGCATCAGGGTATCGAGCAGCTGGAATTCGCGCGGATGCAGGACGATCGTTCGTCCGGCGCGGGTGACGCTGCGGTTGACCCGGTCGATCCGGATGCTCCCGATCGCCACGATCCCGTCATGGTCGGGCGATCGGGCGCGCCGACCGAGCGCGCTGACCCGAGCGGCCAGTTCGGCCAGCGCGAACGGCTTGACCAGATAATCGTCGGCGCCGGCATCGAGCCCCTCGACCCGATCCTCGATCGATCCGCGCGCGGTGAGCATCAGCACGGGCGCGCCGACGCCGGCGCTGCGCATCTTGCGGAGCGCGGCGACCCCATCCAGCCGCGGCAGCATTCGATCGAGGATCACGATATCGAAATCCCCATCGATCGCGCGCGCCGCGCCATCGGCGCCATCGGTCGCAAGCACCACCGGGTGGCCGAGTTTTTCGAGCCGCGTCTTCACATGATCGGCCAACTCGGCGTCGTCCTCGATCAGCAGCACACGCACGTCTCGATCCTCGTCGCGCTTGAAAACAGGAATCGTAGCGGGCGAATCCGAGGCTGTCGCATCGCTTTCTTGAAACCTTGCGCACCTTTTGCGCGTCGGGGCTTCACGAAGCTGTCACGGGCACGTCACCGGTTTGTCCCGTCCGATCTCTAAGGGACGCCAGGGGAACCGGGGGAAAATAGCCATGACACATTCAAAATCGCGCGCGCTGCTCGCGCGTGCGCCGGCTTGCGTCGCGCTCGACCGGTTTTAGTCGGATGCGAAGCTGGCTCCTCAGGCGGCGGAATCGATGCCTTCGGCGGCTCGGGCTGGTTATCATGGTAATCGGCTATTTGTGCGTCGCGTCGGAGCCGGCATAGGCGGCGGGGCGATTTCCGCGCGCTGATATCTGCCGAATTCCTCTATGCAGCGCGCGTTTGTCGCGCGAGACCGACGCGATGACCTCGACCAGCTTTGCCGAAGCGAATGCCCGTTACGAGGCGAGCTTGCGCGCGGCGTTTGGCAGCGCCTTCGTCGAAGCGGATCTTGTCGAGAAGCATGACAAGATGCGGCGCGATGCGTTCCTGTTTCTCCGTGCGACCTGCTTCCGCTGGGCCGGCAATGCGGCCGCGCTCTGCCCCGATCTGGCGCATGCGCGTTGCGTGCCGTCGGTCGGCGACGCGCACGCGGGCAACTTCGGATTGTGGCGCGATACCTTTGGCCGCCTCGTCTGGGGCGTGAACGATTATGACGAGGCAGCGATGCTGCCCTGGCCGTTCGATCTGGTGCGGCTCGCGGTCAGCCTCGTGCTCGCGGGCGACGGCCATCATGCCGGCAAGGTCGCGGATCAGATCCTCGACGGCTACGCGAAAGCGCTGCTCGAACCTGGCCCATTCGTGCTGGCGCGCGATCATCTCTGGTTGCGCGACGCCTTCGCCGCGACCGACCGCGAACGAAAGGACTTCTGGCAAAAACGCGAGGAGGCGGAACCGACCGGTTGCGATCCCGCGTCGTTCGAGGCGCCGCTGCTGAATGCGCTCGGGCCGGTGGTCGACATTCGCATCGCGCGTCGCTCGGCGGGCGCGGGCAGCCTCGGCCGCCCGCGCTTCGTCGCGCTGGGCAATGTACGCGGCGGTCCAGTCGCCGCCGAGATCAAGGCAATGTTGCCATCGGTCTGGATGGCGGGACGCATCGATGGGCTCGCCGAGCGCGCAGCGCATGGCGCTTATCGATCGCCCGATCCACGCCTGCATTATGCGGATCGTTATGTCGTGCGTCGGCTCGCGCCCGACAACAGCAAGCTCGATTTCGAAAAGATCGACGCGGCCCGCCGCGGCAAATTGTTCAGTGCCATGGGCGCCGAACTCGCTTCGATTCACGTCGCGGAGGGTGGTGCGCTGGCGGTGAAGACCGAACTTGCGGCGATGAAATCGGGCTGGTTGAGACACGCGGCCAAGCGGGTTGCCGCGTGGACGCACGAAGAGTGGAAGGAATATGCGCGATAAATCCCTCCCCGGAACGGAGGAATTTCTAACGCCAGAATCTTTTCGCCTCGACCAGCGTCTCGAGCGCCTTCTCGGCGCGCTTCAGCAACGCGCCAAGATCCTTAGGCTCGGGCGGGTCACCAAGCTTGTAGCGTGCGAAAATCCCCGGCGCGGTGGCGATATCGTTGAGCAGGCCGAGTTCGTCTTGCAACGTCTCCATCGCTTCGAGGAAATCGCGCTGTCTGCGCAATGCTTTCCTGCCCCGTGAGAGGGACGCGAAGAATTCGGCGGCGTAGCGCAGTTTCTTGGCCTCGATTCGCACATGGTGGCGATGCGCATCGTCGAGTTTCGCCAGATGTCGGCCGCGCTTCCTGAGCCGGCGACGATGGCGGTCGAGCAGGCTTACCGCCACCGGGGCGATTGACGCCGTCGCCGCCTCCTGATCCCTCCAGTCGCCGATGGCCAGCCATTCGGCGAGGTCGAGCATAATCGCGAGCGCGCGATCGGAGGTGAGCTCGGCCTTGGCCAGCTTCAGCGCTTTGGCCCGTTCGCGCGCCAGCCGCCGGTGCACCGTCCCATCCGTACGTTTGAGCAGGACATCGAGGTTGCGGATATCGCCGAGACTGCCGGCCAGCCATTTCAGCTCCTCACGCAGTCGGTCGGCGATCGGATCGTCGCGAACGAGATGCTTGAACAAGGAGAAAACGGATCGCAGCCGCCGCAGGCCCACCCGCGCCTGATGGACTGCATCGGCATCGCCGCTCTCCAGCAGCAGGGCTTCGTTGCGGCGGAACTGACGGATGCACGATTGCGCGATCGCGCCGAATGCCTCGCCCACCGTGCCGTGGCGATCGAGCAGGATCGGCTCGGCCTTGAATGCGCGCTGCTGGCGCCCCTCGACCAAATCATAGCCGCGCTCGGATTTGGATAGCACACCGATCCGCAGCTTCGCCGATTTGGCCAACGTCCGGGCGAGCGCGAACAAGACCGGCGGGCTTCCGGCCTTGAGTTCCAGTTCAAGCTCGGACAGGCTTGCCGTCAGCTCCCCCGCGCGGACCTCGCCGCGATCGAGCGCGATCTCGATCGTCGCGCCGTCGCGGGCGATCGTCCAGATCGTACGGTTGATATCACTGGTGAAGCGCTCCGCGACGGGCTCGCCCTGCAGCAAACTCGCCAGCGGGCCACTGGCGGCATCGATGACAGGCAGGTCGCCGTCGATGCCGCGCTCCCATTCGGGGCGTGCGAACAGCCCGGCGGCGCTGCCGGCGGCCTTGACGGTCTGGATATTTCCTTTGTCGGTCTTGCGGACCCGCAGGGTCAGGCCATTGTCGCGCAGGGCGAGGGTGGGCGTGTCGAAATAGGTGGAAACCAGATGCGCATCGACGCCCGGCTCGGCCGCTAGCGCAGCCGCGATCGCCGCATGATCTGCGGGATCGAGATCCAGCTTGAGTTCGATTTCGGTCGGATCGGCCATGGTTCGCCTTGTCTCCCCGTGCCGCGAACTCCCACGGCCATGGTTCGTCGTCAAACCAATTCGCTTTTGTCGACTTTTGTCATGGTATCGCAACGCACCCGCACGCAAAGGCGCAATCGGCCGGTTTTCGAAGAAGGGTGATGGACATGTTGCGCAGGGAGGCATTGAAGGCCTTGGGAGCAACCGGATTGATCTCGGCCGGTTGGGGCGCGGGCATGGGCGCGCCGCCGCGCCGCAAGCCACTCGTCTTCGGCCATCGCGGCGCCTCGGCCTTGCGGCCCGAGCATACGCTCGCCTCTTATGCCAAGGCGGTGGCCGATGGGGCCGATTTCATCGAGCCCGATCTGGTGATCAGCAAGGATGGCGTGCTGATCATCCGCCACGAGAACAATATCGCCGGCACCACCGATATCGCGAAACATCCTGAATTTTCCGATCGCAAGACCGAAAAGGTGATCGATGGCCAGCGCCAGACCGGCTGGTTCGTCGAGGATTTCACGCTGGCCGAACTCAAGACCCTGCGCGCGGTCGAGCGCCTGCCCCAGCTCCGGCCAGACAATGCTGCGCTCGACGGGCGCTTCGATCTCGTCACCTGGCCCGAGATGATCGATTTCGCGGCAGCGGAATCGCTGGCGCGCGGGCGGACGATCGGGTTGGTGCCCGAACTCAAGCACTCGACCTACTTCCAGTCGATCGGCATGCCGCTCGAGGATCGTTTCCTCGCGACGCTCGCCGCGCACGATTATACGAAGCGTTGCCCGCTGGTCATCCAGTCGTTCGAGATCGCCAATCTCAGATATATCCGATCGAAGCTCGGCCGGCGCGACGGGCTGCAATTGATGCAGCTCACCTCGGGCGACGTGCCCGACCTGCGGCCGGCCGATGTGGTCAAGGCGGGCGGCAAGCTCACTTATGGCGGCATGACCACCCCGGTGGGACTGACCGAAATGGCGTCCTATGCCGACATCTTCGCGCCCGATACGCGCACGATCATTCCGCTCGGTCCCGACAAGCGCCTCGCGGCGCCGAGCCCGGTGACGGCGGATGCGCATAAAGCGGGGCTGCTGGTGATGCCCTATACCTTCCGACCGGAAAATTACTTCCTCGCCGCCGATTTCCGCAACGGCGCGGGCGACGCCGCGCGCAATCCCGAAGGCTCCGTGGCGGAGATGCTGCGGTACCTCGCGGCTGGGATCGACGGCTTCTTTACGGATGATCCCGGTCTCGGCCGCATGGCGATCGACGGGCTTGCCTAATCCAAAGGCCTCTCCCTGAAGGGGAGCGGGCGCTTAGCTTTCCAGCAGCGTCAAACGGTCGCGCCACACCGGTCAAGGACGTAGGCCTCTCCACCGCTTAGCACAGGCAGATTGGGCGAAGACCCATGTGCACGCTACAGGCGCGACGGGAGAGCGAGGATGAAGGCCGAGGCGATCGATACGGGTGGTGCGGGCGCCGCCGGCGCCGCATCCGCGCACGGGCCGGGCGTGGCGGGCGAGGCGCCTGTCGCCGCGGCCCCGGGCGCCGGCACGATTGCGGGCGCGTCGCCGCGCGCTTGGTACACCGTCTGGGTACTCGCCGTGATCTCGATGCTGGCACAGATCGATCGCGGCGTGATGTCGCTGCTGGTCCAGCCGATCAAACGCGACCTTCACCTCACCGACACGCAGGTCAGCGTCCTCATCGGTTTCGCCTTCACCTTCTTCTACGTCGCGGTCGGGCCTCCCATGTCGCGCGTCGGCGATCGCAGCGCGCGCAAGAAGGTGATCGCCGGCGGTCTCGCCGTGTGGAGCGTGGCGACCGCTCTGTGCGGGCTGGCGCAGAATTTCTGGAGCCTGTTCTTCAGCCGCGCGCTGGTCGGCGGCGGCGAGTCCGTCAACGGCCCCGCCTCGCTCTCGATGATCGCCGATGCCGTGCCGCGTGAGCGCCTGCCGCGCGCCTTCGCGATCCTCAATGCCGGGGTGATGGGCGGCATGGCGCTCTCGCTCGTGGTCGGCGGCGTGCTGATCGGGCTGCTCGCCAACGTGAAGCCGATCCCGCTGCCGTTCGGCGGCACTATCCGCAACTGGCAATTGGTGTTCATGGCGGTCGGCATTCCCGGGCTGATCGTCTCGGCCCTGGTGATGTTCACCGTGCCCGAACCGGTGCGCCGCGGTGGAAAACGGCCCGGCGGCTACAAATTGCGCGAAGTGCTGGCCTTCATCGTCGAGCAACGCGCGATGCATTTTCCGCTGCTGGCGGGCATCCTGCTGATGTCGATCCAGAGTTACGGGCTCGGCGCGTGGAATGCGGCCTTCTACGAGCGCACTTACGGTTGGGGCCCGGCCAAGACCGGGCCGCTGATCGGCACCACCACCTTGGTCGCGTCGCTGTTCGGGCTGTGGCTCGGCACGAAGCTGGCCGAATGGCTCGGCCGTCGCCACGACGACGCCAATCTGCGCATGCTGATGATCGCGCAGCTTACCGCCTTGCCGTTCGGGATCATCGGCCCGCTGATGCCGAGCCCCTGGCTCGCGCTCGCCTGCACCTGCGCCGCGGGCGCGCTCGGGGTGATGGGCGGCCCGAGCTACAATGCCGCCATCCAGATCGCCACGCCCAACGAGATGCGCGGCCAGATCAACGCGATGTATCTGTTCATCATCAGTGCCTTGGGCGGCGCGCTGGGGCCGACGTTGGTGGCGCTCGTCACCGACAATATCGCGACCTCGGAATCGCAGCTGCGCTATGTGCTGGTGGGCGTGCGGCTGGCGATCGGGCCGATCGCGGTGCTGCTGATCTGGCTGGCGGTGAAGCCTTATGGGCAGCTGTATCGCACGAAGCTGGATGCGGGGGAGTAGGAGGAAGCAAACGCGGGATGCGTTTTCAGAGCCTTTGACGAGCGGCCTCCGCAACGAAGGAGACCGAATCCCGACTTAACTCTTCCAGCAAGTGCCGTGGAGCTTTGGCGTTGCTCGCCACACTCGCGCGAACACCTTCGTCCGAATCATGTGCTAATTGTTCGAACAGTTTGGCATCCAGCTTCCGTTTGCTGGCCACTGCGCTTCGGACCGTTGGGCTCTTGTCGGTGGCAAGCAAGCGAAGAATATCCAGCGGAATCGTTTTATTATGGGCGACCCACGTGCGCATGCTCGGATAGCGTGAAATAATTTCCAGCCAAACAGCGTCGGGCGCTTCTTCGTTGGCGGCACGCTGATACTCTTCCGCGCGTTCGCTGTCTCTCAGGCGGACAAACTCGGCTGAGGACCTGATCATCCGCTCACTGTAGCAAATGATGGTGCTTTCCGCCACGATCAGGTGGTTGACCACTTGTAACGAGGGGACCAATGTTCCCTCTCCCCCAGAAGGGGAGAGGGAACATTGTTTCAGAATTTCGCCGAAATCGCCCCGTAATAACGCCGTCCCAGAATGTCGTAATTCTGGACGTCGGTATTGCCATAGATACCGCGCACCCGCGGGGGGTTCTTGTCAAATAGATTGTCGACGCCGGCGCGCAGCGTGAAGACCTTGTTCAGGCGGGCTTTCGCGTAGAGATCGAACAGGCTGTAGCTCGGCGTGTCGGCGAAGCAGACCGTCGATTTGCACGCGGTGACGATATAATCCTGCGTCTTGGCCGACGACAGATATTTCCAGCGCAGGCCAAGTTCCGCACCGCCCAAGGTGTAGGACAGGGTCGTGTAGGTCTTCCAGCGGAAGTAACCGCCGGTATAGCCGGCATAATCGAGCGTCGGCGCGCCGGGGCCGACCTGGCGTTTGAAGCTGTCGAGATAGTTGACGATGCCGTTCAGGCCCACGCGGCCCGGGCCGACCTGGACGCGCACGTCGCTCTGGAAATCGAGACCGCTGGTCTTGATCGATCCCTGGTTCAGATAAAGGCTGAACACGCCCGACGGCGCGCCCGTGCCCACCTCCTTCTGGCGGCCGATCGTCTTGCAATAGATATTGTTGGGATCGTAGGTCGGGTTGCTCTGGCCGTTGGCATTGAAGCAGAGCTGGTAGCTCAGGTCCGCGCCGATATAGCCGATCGCGCCCTTCACGGTGATGTTGTAATAATCGAGCGACAGATTGATCCGCGCATCCCCCGGCAGGTTCCAGCGCGGTGCGAACACCGCTCCCACCGTGAACGTATCCGCTTTCTCCGGCTTCAAATCCGGATTGCCGCGCGGATAGGAACTGATCGAGGTTACGCCGCCGCCGACATAATTGTTGAGCCCCAGCGGATCGTTGACCGGATCGAGGATCGGCGGCGCGCCGGTCCCCATCAAAGTGCGGCAGAGCTGCTGCACCTTCGCCCGGTTCGGGTTGGACGGGATGTTGGCATAGGAAGCGGTGACATTGGCCTGGCAGGCGTCGGTCGCGGCATCGAACACCAGGGTCGGCGGGCCGAACTGCTCGTAGACGTTGGGCGCACGCGCGGCGCGCTGGTAACCACCACGCAGCCGCAAGGCATCGAAGACCTGCCAGCTGATGTCCGCCTTGTAGGTGTTGGTCGCGCCCGCGTGGACATAGTTCGAGTAACGGTAAGCGAGATCGACCTCGAGATGCTTGATGAAGGGCAGATCGTCGAGCAACGGCACGAGCAATTCGGCATAGGCTTCGCGCGCCGCATCCGATCCGCTGACCGACTGGATGCCGAACTGGCCGGCCAGATCGGAGCGGTAATTCTGGTCGGGGGTGAAGGCCTTGTCGGCATCGAACCGCAGCGAGGTCTTGCGATAGCTCGCGCCCGCGGCGAAGCGGACGTCGCCCGCCGGCAGCTTGAGCACCTTGCCCTGGATCGTGCCCTCGACGATGTCCTGCTTGATCTTGGTGCGGTTGGTCCAGAACGGGTTGACGAACTGGATGCAGTCGGCCGACACCTGCGGCAGGCTGGCGTCGCCGATCGGGCGGACCCCAACCCCGGTCTGCTCGCCGAAGGGATTGATGCCGCTGGTGCAGCTGCCGTTGGCGTTCTTGAAATTGGCCCCATAATTCGGCGCCTGGATCAATTGTGCGTAGCGGGTGAGCGATGCGAAACCCGAGCGGCCATGATCGGTGAGTTGGGTCTCGCCGTGCGAGCCATAGACTTCCCAGGTGAGATCGCTGCCCGGGATCTTGCCGCGCAGCCCGACCATGCCTTGATAGACGTCGTTGGCATGGTCGACGATGCCGGGGCCCAAGAACGAAAGTGTCTTGTTGAGCCCCCAGGAACCGTTCGGGTCGGCGCGGGAGTCGAGCAAGGCCGCGAATGCCGCCGGGATCGGGTGCGCGGCATCGCGCGGCACGTCGACGTGCCAGCTATTGGCTGCCGTCGGGGGGCCGCCGATCGTGACGCTGTCATAATGCGTGTAGAGCAATTGCCCGAACGCGGTGATGTCCGGCGTCAGTTCGTAGGTGCTGGTGCCGAATGCCGACCAGCGCTTCAGCGGCAGCGACGCGAGCGTATCCGCCAGATAATTCTGCTTGAGCGTCGCGGTGCCGGGCGTGGTGGTCGTGTCGATCGCGAAGCGCGGATAGAGCGTGCCCCGGTAATTGTAGATCGCGGCGCCCTGATCGTTGAACAGCGACCCGTCGGTGTTGAAGCCGATGATCGATGTCGTGCTGACAGCGCCCGCGGGTGCGCCGCCATTCTGCGGCTGGCCGAAATAGGCGTTGAGCGCCGCCTGGCTCGGGCGGTTGGTCGATTGGGTCGGGTTGTAATCGCCCATGCCGAGGAAGTTGGACGAGGAGGGCAGGGTGCCGCGGCGGAAGCCGTCCTTCAGGAACGGGATGTCGGCATTGTCGACCGACCCGCGATCCGAATAGCTCAAGGCCAGCACGGCATTGCCGCGATGATCGGCGAAATTGCCGCCGATCGTCGCTGACAGATCGACGATCCGGTTGTCGCCGCGATCGGTGATCCCGAAATAGCCGTCGAGCGCCACGCCCGTGAAATCGCGCTTGAGCTTGAAGTTGGTGACGCCCGCCACCGCGTCCGCGCCATAGACTGCCGATGCGCCGCCGGTAATGACCTCGACGCTGGAGATCAGCGCCGACGGGATGGTGTTGATGTCCACCGCCAGCGTATCGCGCGTCGCCGGCTGCATGCGCCGCCCGTCGAGCAGCACCAGATTGCGATTCTCGCCCAGATTGCGCAGGTTCAGGGTCGATGCGCCGCTGTTGAAATAGCCGGTCGCGAACTGGCTGTTGCCGGCGCCCGAGAATTGCGGAAGCTGGAGCAGCTTGCTTTCGAGCGCGAAGCTGCCTGTATTTTCCAGCGCCGCATCCTGCACCGTCGTGATCGGCGTGTTCGAGACATAATCGCGCCGCACGATGCGCGATCCGGTGACGACGATGTCCTGCTGACTCTCGGCCGCGTTGGCGTTGGCCTGACTGTTGATCACCGGTTCGGACGGCTTCCCGGCGTCCTGCGCGTGCGCCGGGACGGCAAGAGCCGCCAGGCCGAGCGCCAATGCTGTCGTGCTGACGCGATTATCCCAACGCGGCGCTCGCCGCGGTGCGCAGGTCCGGTCCATACCCTCTCCTATGTGTTTTATCGGGGCCGGTTGGGCCGACCCTCGCACGCTTGATTAAGCGAGTGGCGACGAAATGCGTTGTCCGACGTGGAGCCGCCGTTTGTCGCATTTGGAAAGATAGCTAGGTAAGCAAATAATATGTGGGCTATTGATTGGCCTGCAAACGAGGCGAGAGCCGTCACCCCGGCGAAAACTGGCATCTTAGGGAGGAAGTGAGCGCCCTCGACTCGCCGGAGACCTCAGCTTTCGCTTGGGTGACGGAGGGTCTTAGAGGTCTCGCAATCCCTGCGCGGGCTTCGCCCGAAGCGCGGGCAGGCTGCCGAGTATCCCCACCGCCAGGGTGATCGCGATCGACGCTCCGAGCGTGAACGCAATTGCCCGAGGGTCGGGTGCCCAGGCGATGGCGAACACCTTGGCCACCACATACCAGCCTGCCGGCACACCCACCGCCACCGCGACCAGCGAGAGCAGGGCCGACAACAAAAGATATTCGATCGCCTGCCCCAGCAGCACCTGACGGCGGCTCCCGCCGAGCAGCTTCAGGATCATCACGTCATAACGCCGCGCCTGCCCCGATGCGGTCACCGCGCCGATCAGCACGATGATCCCTGCCGCGATCGTCACCGCTGCCGCCGCGCGGATCGCGAAGCCGATCTTGCCCAGGATATCGCTCACCTGGCTGATCACATCACCGGTGCGCAGCATCGTCACCGACGGCAAAGCGCGGCCAACCGCGCTCGCGATAGCATTGTCGCGGGCAGGGGGTGCGTAGATGGTCGCGAGCAGATTGTGCGGGGCTTCCTGAATGTAACTGGGCGCGAACACCAAAGCGAAATTGAGCCCGAGCCCGCCCCAATCGACCTTGCGCAACGCCGCGATCTTCGCTGGAACCTCGACGCCCAGTACCGCCACTGTGATCGTGTCGCCGATATGGAGGCCGAGCGTCTGCGCGGCGCCATCCTCCATCGAGACGAGCGGGGCACCGTGATAATCTGCCGGCCACCATTGGCCCTGCGTCACATGGTTGCGCGGAGGGATGGGCGCCGACCAGGTGATGGTGCGGTCGCCGCGCAGCAGCCAGGAATCGGGCGGGCTCTTCATGTCCGCGACCCGCTGGCCGTTGAGCGCGACGATCGCGCCGCGCAGCGATGGCACTGCCTCGATCGTCGCACCGGGGGCCGCGCCGTTGACCAGTGTGCGGAAGCGGGCCTCATCCTCGGGCTGGAGATCGATGATGAAGAAACGCGGCGCCTTGGCGGGCGCGCCCGCGGCGATCTCGCTCGACAGGCTGGTGTTGATCACCGCCAGCGCCACGAACAGCGAGAAGCCGAGCCCCAGCGCCACCACCAGCCGATCGGTCTGCGCGCCCGGCCGGTGGAGATTGGCAAGCGCCAGCCGGAAGAGCGGACGGCGCGGGCGCGGCAGCCGCGCAAGCACGAAGCGCAAGACCAGCCCGAGCAGCCACAAGGCTGCCACGAGCAGGATCGTCGCACCGACGAAGCCGAGCGCGATCGTCCGGTCGCTCGCGGTCAGCACCGCCAGTGCGATCAGGGCGAGCAACAGTGCGATCATGCCGGCGACGACGATCAGGCTCGGGCGGTAGGTGGAGGCGAGGGCGTCGCGCAGCAGGGTCGCGGCGGGCACCGATCGGGCGCGTGCCAGCGCCGGCAGCGCAAACAGCAAGGCCACAAGCACGCCGAGCCCGGTCGCGACCAGCAGCGGCGCCGGATAGAGGCCGAGCTGCGGCGTCACCGGCAGCGCACTGCCCGCCACCTCGGTCACAAGCCACGGCAAAGCGGCACCGACAGCGAGTCCGGCGACGATGCCGCCCCCCGCCACCAGTCCAAGCTGGATCAGGAACATCGTTGCGATCGTGCGAGAGTGGGCGCCGAGCACCTTCAAGGTCGCGATCGCACGGGTCTTGCCGGCGAGATAGGCACTGACCCCGCTGCCGACCCCGATCCCGGCGATCGCCAGCGCTGCCAGCCCCACCAGCAGCAGGAACTGGCCGAGCTGCTCGATCCCCCGTCTGAGGGTGCCGGCCGCCTCATCGGGCGCGCGGGCGGTCCAGCCGGCGCTGGGGAACATATGCGTGAAATGGTCGCCGAGCTTCTTCGCATCGGTGCCGCGCGGCAGCAGCATGCGATAGCGGCTCTCGTAGAGGCTGCCCGGCTGGATCACCCCGGTGGCATCGAGCCCGGCCTGATCGATCAGCACGGTCGGCCCGAAATTGAAACCCTCGCCAAGGCTGTCGGGATCGGTCGCGAGCAGCCCGACGATCCGCATCCGCGCGAGCCCGATCCTTACCGCATCGCCGACATGCAGGCCGAGCCGATCGGCCAGCGCCGGCGCGATCACCGCCTGCAACCCGTGCGGGCGGACGTTTGGCTTGACCATCAATTGCCCGATCAAGGGCCAGCGATCGTCGACCGCCTTCAAGGCGACCAGCACCGAACCGCGCCCGTCGATCCGCTCCGCCATCGCCCGGCTACGGATGATCTCGGACACCGTGCCCGCCGCGGCGAAGGCGGCGCCTTCCTCGACCGTCGCGCGGCGTTGCGAGACGCGCATCTCCAGATCGCCGCCGAGAATCGAGCGGCTCTGCGTCTGGAGCGCGCCGAGAATGCTGGCCGAGAGGCTGCCGATCCCGCTGAGCGCAGCCGTGCCGAGGAACAGGCACAGAGCGAGCAGCCACAGGCCGCGGCCGCCGGCGCGGAGGTCGCGCAGCGCAAACCGCCAGCCGAGCGTCACCGGTTGCGCCGGTCCGCGACGATACGTCCGTCGGCCAGCTCGACCACGCGCGCGCAGCGCTCGGCGAGCCGGGCGTCGTGCGTGATGACGAACAAGGTCGCCCCGGTCTCACGATGGCGTTCGAACAGCAGATCCATGATCGCAACCCCGGTCGCGGCGTCGAGATTGCCGGTCGGTTCATCGGCGAAAAGCAGGCCCGGGCGGCCGACCAAAGCGCGGGCGATCGCGACGCGCTGCTGTTCTCCCCCGAAAGCTGGGCGGGGTAATGGCGCAGTCTCTTGCCTAGCCCGACCGCATCGAGCTCGCGTGCCGCGCGATCGAACGCGTCCGGCTCGCCGGCCAGTTCGAGCGGCACCGCGACATTCTCGAGCGCGCTCATCGTCGGCAGCAAATGGAAGGCCTGGAGCACGATCCCGATCCGCCCGCGCCGCGCGATCGCCAGCGCATCCTCGTCGAGCCGCGCGAAATCGAGCCCGCCGACGAGGACGCTGCCAACGGTCGGCTGTTCGAGCCCCGAAAGCAAGGACATCAACGAGGATTTGCCCGATCCCGATGGTCCGAGCAGGGCGACGCTGTCGCCGGTGCTTACCATCAGATCGAGATCGTGAAGGATATCGACACGGGCGGGCGGGCGGCCGAGCGACAGCGCAAGATTGCGCGCCTCGATCGCGATGCTATCCGCAGGCGGTGATGATGGAAAGGCTGAGGATGGCACGGCGTTCGCGATATGGTGTCGGCAGGCTGCTTGTCCATGCCGTGTTTGCAGGTGCAGCATTGATATCTGCGCCGGCCTACGCTGGCGGCCCGCTGATCTGGGCGTTGGGGGATAGTCTCACCGCGGGTTACGGCCTGTTGCCGAAGGATGGCTTCACCAATCAGCTCGAGGCCGGGCTGCGCCGGGCGGGCGTACCGGCGACGGTGAAGAATGGCGGGGTTTCGGGG
This sequence comes from Sphingomonas sp. MMS24-J13, assembly GCF_044905095.1. NCBI lineage: Bacteria > Pseudomonadati > Pseudomonadota > Alphaproteobacteria > Sphingomonadales > Sphingomonadaceae > Sphingomonas > Sphingomonas sp. MMS24-J13. The sequence goes on along the minus strand of NZ_CP173258.1, from coordinate 2,862,587 downwards.
GACACCAGCGCGCAGGGACGGGCCCGCTTGCTGTGGGGGTTGCGTGGGCTGGGCGTGAAGCCAGATCTCGTGATCGTCGAGCTCGGCGCCAACGACATGCTACGCGGATTGCCCACCGCTCAGGCCAGCGCCAATCTCGCCGCGATCCTCGCCGAGTTGCAGCGACGGGGCATCCGTACCCTGGTCGCAGGCATGAAGGCGCCGCCGAACCTCGGGCCGAACTATCGCCGCGCCTTCGATGGCATGTATCCGGCGCTCGCCGCCAAATATCGTGCGCGGCTCTATCCCTTCTTCCTTGATGGCGTGGCGGGTAATCGCACGTTGATCCAGGCGGACGGGTTGCACCCTAATCCCAAAGGTGTGCAGATCATCGTCGGGCGAATGGTGCCGGCTGTGAAGGCTGCGCTCAAGGATTAGCCAGTTCGTAATAGCTGGAAAGAAGCTGGCGTTACGATAAACATGCCGAGCTAAACCTTTGTGAACATGTGAATGCCTGTCCTCTGAACAGGTTAATAAAATGATTTACTGCCTTTCCCGCTGCACGTTGCGGCGAACCGTGCTAGATGGCGCCAGACAAGCGTTACGGGGGAAACGCCATGAGACGATTTGATTCGGCCGCCGCGCCCGCGCGTTTTTCGGGCTCGAAGGGCCTTCAGGCGCTCTTTCTCCTCGGCGGTTCGATGCTGGCGGCATCGGTCGCGCTGGCCAATCCGGTGTTGCCCAATGGGGGAGTCGTCGGCGCCGGATCGGTCAATATCGGCACCGGTCCGCAGCAGGTCACCGTCACCCAGAGCAGCACGCGCGCGGTCATCGACTGGTCGGGTTTCTCGATCGGCAGTGGCGGTATTGTGCGGTTCGACAATGGGAGCGGCGCGACGCTCAATCGCGTCAAAGGCGGCGGCGTGTCGCAGATCGACGGCCTGCTGTCGGCGAGCGGTTCGGTCTATCTGATCAACCCCAATGGTGTCGTCGTCGGCAAAAGCGGCGTGGTCGATGTCGGCGGCAGCTTCGTCGCCTCGACACTCGGCATCGACAATGATCGCTTCATGGCGGGCGGCGACCTGGCGCTGTCGGGCACGTCGAACGCTGCGGTCGTCAACTTCGGCCGGATCGGCACGCTCGGCGGCGACATCGTGCTGAGCGCGGCGTCGGTGACCAATGACGGCACGATTGCGGCCAGCGGGGCGGTGGGATTGCTTTCGGGTTCGGCGGTCCTGCTGCGCGACATCGCCACCGACGCGGGCAAGTTCGCGGTGCGGGTGGGCACGAGCGGCGGATCGGTCACCAACAGTGGTGCGATCAAGGCGGCGATGGCCGAACTGCGCGCCAATGGCGGCAATGTCTACGCGCTCGCGGGCAATACCGGCGGACTGACCCAGGCGACCGGGGTCGGCGCGAAGGACGGCAAATTGTACCTCATCGCCGAGGGCGGCGATCTGGTGGCCGAAAGCACGCTTTCGGCGCGCGCCAAGGGCGGGGCGGGCGGCTTCATCGAGACGTCGGGCGATCATGTCGATTTCACGCGTGCGACGATCGATACGGGCGGCGGTAACTGGCTGATCGATCCCTATGACCTGACTATCAATGCGTCCGCCGCGTCGACAATCGGCACCGCACTTTTCACCAGCGACGTGACGATCAAGACGACGCAGACGGGCGCCAGCGGTCCCGGCGCGCAGAACCCGGCTGGCTCGGGCGACATCACGCTCGCAGCACCGCTCGCCTGGAACAGCGCGCACGCGCTGGTGCTCAGCGCGTATCGCGACATCAACGTGAACGGCAACATGTCCAATGTCGGCGCGGGCAAGATCGTTTTACGCGCCGACAATTCAGGCACCGGGATCGGCACGGTCACGTTCGGAACGGGCGTCAAGGTGACGACGCCCGGTACCTTGAGCATCTATTATCATCAGGATGCTTATGCCCCGCCGGTCGATTTCAGCAGCCACCTCGGCGGTGGCGCGGGGCTCACGACCTATTATCTGATCAGCAATCTGGCGCAGTTGCAGGCGATCGGCGTCTCCCTCAACGGCAATTATTTCCAGAATGCCAATATCGATGCGTCCTCCAGCGCAGGCATGAACGCGGGCGAGGGCTTCGTGCCGATCGGCGACAGCGCCGGCGGCTATGGCGCCGCAAGCTCGTTCCGCGGCAATTATTTCGGCAACGGTTTCGCCATCACCGGCCTGACGATCAACCGGCCGCGCAACTCGTATTTTACCGGGCTGTTCGCCTTCGTGGACGGCAGCGTCCAGGACGTCACGCTCGTCAATGCGAATATCACCGGCGGTTATATGACGGGCGGCATCGCCGGTCATGCCAACGGCAAGCTGACCGGCAACCTCGTCGGCGGGCTGGTGTCGGGCAATGGATCGGTCGGCGGTGTCGTCGGCGTGTCCGCCGGCATCAACGATTCCAACATGTCTACCGCCGCCGTCAGCGGAACGACCTCGGTCGGCGGGTTGGCCGGCCAGGCGAGTAAAGATGTCACCAATGGCACCGCCACCGGTTCGGTGACCTACGCTGGCCCGTCTTCGAGCACGGGCCCCTATGCCGGCGGCCTGATCGGCAATGCCGACGGCCACACCGTCGTCAGCGCGTCCTATGCCAGCGGCAAGATCACCGGGACGGCAGGCGGTGGCCTGTTCGGCTAATTATGGCACGGTTTCGTCATCTTACTGGGATGTCACGACCAGCGGGCGCAGCGTCGCCGCCGGTATCTCGGGTGGAGCGCCGATCGGGGCGACCGGCTTGACCGGCGCGGCGCGCTATCAAAAGGCGAGCTATGGCGGGCTGGATTTCTCCGCCAGCGGCCACTGGGTGATGATCGAAGGCAGCACGCGGCCCTTGCTCAAGATGGAAGCGTCGAACGTCATCACGAACGGCCATGCGCTGCAGCTCGCCGCGCTGCGGAGCGATGCGTACTATACGGTGAAGGGCGAGATCGATCTCAGCGAAACCGCCAACCCCTCGGGCATCTGGGCCGCGGCGGGCTTCATTCCGATCGGCAACGATACGAACCCGTTCACGGGACTGCTTCAGGCGAGCGGGACTGCGGTGATTTCGGGCCTCGCCATGAGCCGTCAGTACGGATCGGTCGGGCTGGTGGGCGTACTCGGGGCTCACGGCGTGATCAGCGGGATCCAGCTGGTCGGCGCCAATATCACTGGCACCGATGCGGTCGGCGCGCTTGTCGGCATCAATCACGGCTTGATCACCGACAGCGCGTCGACCGGCGTGGTGAAGGGCGCCAAGGCCGGCGGCCTCGTCGGCTGGAATTATGGTATCATCACCAAATCCTCGTCGATCGCGGCGGTCACCGCGGGCGTCAACGGCCGGGTGGGCGGCCTTGTCGGCTATCAAACGGCGACCGGATCGATCACCGATGCCTATGCCGGTGGCGCGGTCACCAGCACGGCTGCCGGCAATTACGCCGGCGGTCTGGTCGGCTGGGACGTCGGCGGCACCATCAGCAACGCTTATTCGACCGGCGCGGTCACCGCGGCGAGTGGTTCGATCGGGGGCGGTCTGGTCGGCAGGATCAGCGCATCGGGCAGCGCGGTCGGCACGCTCAAACTCGGTTACGCATCGGGCAAGGTCAGTGGTGCCGGTACGCTCGGCGGGCTGGTGGGCCAGCAGGATGCCAGCACGAGCTTGAGCAATCTTTACTGGGATAGCGGCACGACCGCGCAGGCGGCGGCCATCGGATCGATCGTCGGCGGTACCCGGGCCAATCTGGTCGCGGTGGGCGGCACATCGGGCAACGATGCCTATGCGCAGGCGACCTATCGCGCGCTCAATTTTGCAAGCTACTGGGTCATCCTGTCGGGCGACACGCGGCCGATGCTGTCGTCCGAACTGCAATCGAAGATAACGACACCCCACCAGCTGCAAATGCTGGCTGTCGCGCCGGATTCAGGCGCGTCGTACCAGCTCGCGGCGGATATCAACGGATCCGCCGTGACCAATCCCTCGGATGTCTGGCGGGCTTCCACCGGCTTCGCGCCGATCGGATCTTTGTCCGGCTTCTCGACCATTTCGCTCGACGGGCAGAATCACAGCATCTCCAACCTCGTCATCAACCGCCCGACCGCCGATAATGTCGGCCTGTTCGGCTTCGTCCGGAGCGGCACGATCCAGCGGATCAGGCTGGTTGGAGGGACGGTCAATGGCGGCACCGATGTCGGCGGGCTAATCGGCTTGAACGCAAGCGGGATGGTCGTCAGCGTGTCCAGCTCGATGGCGGTCACCGGCACCGATTTCGTCGGCGGGCTGGTCGGCGAGAATATGGGTTCGCTCCAGTCGTCGTCCGATAGCGGTGTGACCAGCGGGGGCGGCCATGTCGGCGGGCTGGCGGGTGACAATCTTGGTTTGATCGATCGGAGCAGCGCCACCGGCACGGTCACCACGGCCGGCAATTTCGCCGGCGGCGCGATCGGCAAGAACCAGGGCCTCGTGACCCGGACGACCGCGTCGGGCGCGGTCACCGGCAATTACATGGTCGGCGGCCTGACCGGCAGCAATACGCTCGGCGGCGTGATCGCCGGATCGCAGGCGACCGGCGCGGTGCGGGGCGCGCGCTGGACGGGCGGTCTGGCAGGCAACAATGACGGCACGATCGCGCGCTCGTGGGCCGGCGGCGCAGTCAAGAGCATCGGGCAGCTCACCGGCGGTCTGATCGGCAAGAATAGCGGCACCGTGAGCGACGTCTATGCGACCGGCAAGGTCAATGGCGGCACCACGACCGGCGGGCTCATCGGCTGGAATGCGGGTACCGCAACGGTGATACGCGGCTACGCTGCGGGCGTGGTGACCGGCACCAGCCAGGTCGGCGGCGTGGTCGGTTTCAACGATACGGGGGCGACCGTCACCGATGTCTATTGGGATCTCGGCACGACCGGGGTGGCGGTGGCGGCCGGGCTCGATACCGGCACGCTCACCGGCGTGACCGCGATCGGCGCCGGGACATCATATCCCGCCGATACGAACAGCAGCTATCCTGCTTTAGATTTCACCGCGATCTGGCGGTCGACCAACTCGTCCTACGGTGTCCGGCCGACGCTCGATCCTCTGCCATAGTCGATCGAAGTGTTCGGGCGATGAGATGGTGTGACCGTTATCGAACAGGTTAATATACTCGTTTACTGCCTTTCTCACTGTACTTTGCGTCGGTACGTGCTAGATTCTACCCGACAGCGTTTACGGGGGAAGACGCAATGCGGGGATTCGATTGGCCGGCGCGGGTGCGCGTTTTTCGGGCTCGAAGGGCCTCCATGCTCTCTTGCTCCTCGGTGGTTCGATACTCGCGGCATCGGTCGCGCTGGCGAATCCGGTGTTGCCTAATGGGGGAGTTGTCGGCGCCGGATCGGCCAATATCGGCACCGGCCCGCAGCAGGTCACCGTCACCCAGAGCAGCACGCGCGCGGTCATCGACTGGTCGGGTTTCTCGATCGGCAGCGGCGGTATTGTGCGGTTCGACAATGGGAGCGGCGCGACGCTCAATCGCGTCAAAGGCGGCGGCGTTTCGCAGATCGACGGCCTGCTGTCGGCGAGCGGTTCGGTCTATCTGATCAACCCCAATGGTGTCATCGTCGGCAAAAGCGGTGTGGTCGATGTCGGTGGCAGCTTCGTCGCCTCGACCCTTGGCATCGACAATGATCGCTTCATGGCAGGTGGCGACCTGTCCCTGTCGAGCACGTCGACCGCTTCAGTCGTCAATCTCGGCAAGATCGGCGCGCTCGGCGGTGATGTCGTGTTGAGCGCTGCAACGGTAAGCAACGATGGCACGATTACAGCCGGTGGCGCTGCGGGCCTATTGTCGGGTTCGACGGTTCTGCTGCGCGACACCGCCACCGACGCCGGCAAGTTCGCGGTGCGGGTGGGCACGAGCGGCGGATCGGTCACCAACAGTGGTGCGATCAAGGCGGCGATGGCCGAATTGCGTGCCAATGGCGGTAATGTGTACGCGCTCGCGGGCAATACCGGCGGGCTGGTCCAGGCGACCGGCGTCGGCGAGAAAGACGGCAAGCTATACCTTATCGCCGAGGGCGGTGATCTGGTCGCCGAAGGGACGCTCTCGGCGCGCGCCAAGGGCGGGGCGGGCGGCTTCGTCGAGACCTCGGGCGATCATGTCGATTTCACGCGTGTGTCGATCGATACGGGCGGCGGAAACTGGCTGATCGATCCGTATAGTCTCACCATCGACAGCGCCGCCGCATCGACGATCAGCACCGCGCTTGCCACCAGCGACGTCACGCTGAAGACCACGGCGACCAGCGCGAGCGGCCCCGGCGTCCAGAACCCCACCGGCGTGGGAGATATTACGATCAGCGCGCCGATCAGCTGGGCGAGCACGCAATCTCTGGTCCTGAGCGCCTACCGCAACATCAACGTCAACGCCGGCATTACCGATAGCGCCGCGGGCAAGGTCGTGTTGCGCGCCGATGGCAAGGGCACTGGCATCGGCACGGTCGCATTCGGATCGGGGGTCAAGGTGACGACCCCCGGCACGATGACGATCTATTACCACCCGACATCCTACGCCACGCCGACCAGTTTCGGCGGCAATCTCGCCGGCGGGGTGAAGCTGACGGCTTACTTCCTCGTCAGCAATCTGGCGCAGCTTCAGGCGGTCGGCACCAATCCCGGCGCCTTCTATTATCAGAACGCCAATATCGATGCGTCGGCCAGCGCGACGATCAACGGTGGCCAGGGCTTCATCCCGATCGGGGATACGGCCGGCGTCTACACCACGTCGAGCAACTTCGGCGGCATTTATCTCGGCAACAATTTCGCGATCACCGGCCTGACGATCAATCGTCCGGCCACCAGCCTCAATACCGGCCTGTTCGCGTCGGTCACCGGGACGGTTCAGGATACCAGGCTCATCGCCGCGAACATCACCGGCGGTACCAATACCGGCGGAATCGCGGGCAAGGCCAGCGGCAATCTGACCGGGAACGCCGTCGGCGGAACGATCCTGGGCGATACGGCTGTCGGCGGGGTCGTCGGTCTTTCGTCCGGGGTGAACAATTCCAACACATCGACCGCGGCCGTCACCGGCGGCAACTATGTCGGCGGCCTGGTCGGCGATGCGGAAGGCAATGTTTCGAACGGATCTGCCAGTGGCCTTGTGATCATTCCGACCTATACGTCGGGCACGCACCGAACTGGCGGGGGCCTTGTCGGCTTTCTTGCGGCCGGGAAGACGATCAGCAATTCAACCGCCTCCGGCGATGTGATCGTCGGGACCTATGCAGGCGGATTGGTCGGCGAATCGAGTGGCACGATAACCCACAGTTCGGCCAGCGGCAACGTCACAGGGGGCCAGAGTTCGGGCGGTTTGGTCGGCGCCCAATCCGGCGGATCGATCAGCTATTCCGGTGCGAGCGGAGCGGTTTCCGGAATATACGATACTGCAGGCCTGATCGGCACAGCCACCCAAACCTCGATCGACCACGCTTCGGCGACGGGAAATGTAACGGGTAGAACCGACAATACGGGCGGGCTTGTCGGCACTGCCGACGCAATCTCGGTCACCAACAGTTTTGCGAGCGGCGCGGTGTCCGCCTGGACGGGGGGCGTGGGCGGTCTGATCGGATTGATCGAGGACGGCGGTACCGTTTCCGATTCCTATGCCAGCGGCGCGGTCACGAGCACAGATTACGGGGCGGGCGGCCTTATCGGAACGTCGAGTGACGGGAGCCGGACTGTAACGATCAGCAATGTCTACGCGACCGGCGCCGTTACGGCCCCCTATGCCGGCGGCCTGATCGCAGGTATCGACAACCGCACCACGGTCACTTCGGCTTATGCCACCGGCCTGGTCACCGGGCTGCATGCGGCGGGGCTGATCACCTACAACAGCGGCACGATCGTGTCGTCCTTTTGGGATACCACGACGACCGGCAGCAGCGCGGCCATCTATAGTGGCAGCGGAGCGCTCGGGGCGACGCCGCTATCGGGCACGGCACGTTATCAGCAGGCGAGCTATAGCGGGTTCGATTTCACCGCCGGCACCGGCCACTGGGTCATCCTCGAGGGCGATACCCGCCCGATCCTGTCGATGGAATATTCGAACACGATCACCAACGGCCACGCGCTCCAACTCGCTGCGCTCCAGCCCAATGTGGCTTACACTGTTCAGGGTGAGATCGATCTCAGCGAGACCGCGAACGCCTCGGGTATCTGGTCGGCGGCCGGCTTCCTGCCGATCGGCACCGATGCGAGCCCCTTCACGGGATCGCTCGTGGCCGATGGATCGGCGGTGATTTCGGGCATGAAGATCGTCCGCAACGCTGGCGGTCCGGTGGGATTGGTCGGCGTGCTCGGCGCGACGGGTTCGATCAACGGGATCGATCTGGTCGGCGTCAACGCAAATGGCACCACCACGACGGCCGGCGCGCTGGTCGGCACTAATTACGGCACGATAGCCAACAGCTCGTCATCGGGCGTGGTACGGGGCGCCAAGGCTGGGGGACTGGTCGGCTGGAATGAGGGCACGATTGCGGATTCGTTCTCGACCGCGGCGGTCACGGGCGGGGTCAATGGCCGGGCCGGTGGCCTTGTCGGTTATCAATTGGGCGGATCGGTCAGCAATTCTTATGCCGGCGGCGCGGTCACCAGCACGTCGGCGGGCAATTATGCGGGCGGCCTCCTCGGCTGGCTCGCCGGCGGTACCGTCAGCAACGTCTATTCGACCGGTGCCGTCAGCGCGGTCAGCGGCTCGATCGGGGGCGGGCTGATCGGCAAGGTCAGCGTGACCGGCAGTACGGTCAGTCTGGGCTATGCGTCGGGTGCGGTCAGCGGTGCCGGCACGCTCGGCGGTCTGATCGGCGAGCAGGATGCCGGCACGAGCATCAGCAAGCTTTACTGGGATAGCGGCACGACTGGGCAGGCGTCCGCGATCGGCGCGATCGTCGGCGGCACGCGGTCCAATCTGATCGCCGTCGGCGGCACCTCCGGCCACGATCCTTATGCCCAGGCCACCTACGCCGCGCTCAATTTCTCGGGCGATTGGGCGATCCTGCCCGGCGATACGCGGCCGATGCTGCGGTCGGAACTACACTCCAGGATCACCAATCTGCATCAGCTGCAATTGCTGACCCTGTCGGCAAGCAGCGGCAAATCGTATCGGATCGCTGCCGATATCAACGGCGCGGTCGTGACCAATGCCTCGGATATCTGGCGCACCTCGACCGGCTTCGTGCCGATCGGAACGATGTTGACCCCATCGACCATCTCGCTCGACGGTCAGAATCACAGCATTTCGAATCTCGTCATCAATCGTCCTTCGATGGACCTGGTCGGCCTGTTCGGTTTCCTGCGGAGCGGGACGATCGAGCGGATCAAGCTGGTCGGCGGCACGGTCAGCGGTCGCTTCGATTCGGGCGGTCTCGTCGGCTGGAACGTGGCGGGTATGATCGTGGGCGTGTCGAGCTCGATGACGGTGACCGGCACCGATATCATCGGCGGGCTGATCGGCCAGAATTGGGGTTCGCTCCTCGTCTCGTCGGATAGCGGCGTGACCAGCGCGGGCGCGCATGTTGGCGGGCTGGTGGGAGAGAATCTGGGCGTAATCGACCGGAGCAGCGCCACAGGCAAGGTCACGGCGTCCGGCAATTTCGCGGGTGGCGCGGTGGGCAAGAACCAGGGGAGCCTGACCCGGACGACGGCGTCAGGTGTGGTCACCGGCAATTATATGGTCGGCGGTCTCGCCGGTGCGAACGAATCCGGTGCCGTCATCGCCGGATCGCAGGCGACGGGTGCGGTGACAGGGTCGCGCTGGACCGGCGGTCTGGTGGGCGAGAATGACGGCACGGTCATGCGCTCGTGGGCGGGTGGCGCAGTCAAGAGTATTGGCCAGCTTACCGGTGGCCTGATCGGCAAGAATACCGGTACGGTGAGCGATGTCTATGCCACCGGCAAGGTCAGTGGCGGTGCAATGGTCGGTGGACTCATCGGCTGGAATACGGGTAGCACCGCATCGGTGATCCGTGGCTATGCGTCGGGCGCGGTGACCGGCACAAGCGGCATCGGCGGCGTTGTCGGCTTCAATGATACGGGCGCGACCATCACCGATTTCTACTGGGATCTGGGAACGACCGGGGTGGCGGTGGCTGCCGGGCTCAACAATGGTTCGCTCGTTCGCGTGACGGCAATCGGGACCGGCACGACCAAGCCGGTCAATACGAACAGCAGCTATCCCAGCTTCGATTTCACCAAGATCTGGCGGTCGACCAATTCGTCCTTCGGCGTCCGGCCGACGCTCATCGCGATGCCGTGAGCTGTTCTGCTGGTGCGTTGAGCCGGCTCCACTGGCTTGGCCTTGCCGGCACGGTCATGATGGCGGCCCCGCTCGATGCGCAGAGCATCGAGCGCAATCTGCCGCCCGCGCCGGTGCTGACGCCGTCGGCGCCGCCCGTGGCGCCGATCGGGGCTTCGGACAGCGACAAGACCCCGCTCGGGCCGCCCGTTCGCGCGCTGGTGCTGCTGGGCGCGAGCGATCCGCTGGTGAGGGGAGCAGCGGAGGGCGTCGATCTGTCGCGGCTCGTGGACGCGCCCGCCGCAAAGCTGCGCGCGCGCCTTGCCGCGCAGCTCGGGCAGCCGCTGTCGCGCGCATTGCTGTCCGATCTGCGCAAGACGATCGTGCTCGCCTACCGCGCGCATGGCCATCCTTTCCTCACCGTCGTCGCCCCGCCGCAGCCGATCGATGCTGGCGTGTTGCAGATGCGGGTCGTCGTCTTCCATCTCGGCCGCAAGACGGTGTCGCCGGCCGACGCGGCCCACGCCGATCGCGTCGCCCGATCGGTGCGCGTGCAGCCGGGTGAGATGCTGTCGGCGCCGCAAATCGCCGAGGATCTCGCCTGGCTCAACCGCAATCCGTATCGCAAGGTGGAGTCGACCCTCTCGCCCGGCAGCGATCCGGGTACCACCGATCTGACGCTGCAGGTGGCGCCGTCCAAACCCTGGTCGTTCTATGCCGGCTACGCCAATAGCGGAACCCCGCAGACCGGGCGGTCGCGCTTCTTTGCGGGGTTCCAGGCGGCTTTGCCGGGGTTGCCCGACGGCGCCATAAGCTATCAGACGACGGTCTCGGGCGATGCCATCACCAAACCGGGCGATCCGTTCAGCGATGCCTCGCATCCGCTCTATATCAGCCATGCCGCGCGGATGAGCCTGTCGCCGGCGCCGCGGCAGGCGTTCGAATTCGCCGCGGACTATGTCCACACCAATGTGACGGTCGAGGATTTCCTCGTCCGGCAATGGACGCTCGAAACCTCGGCGCTCTATCGCAGCGCAGCATCGAACTTGGTCCCCGGTGCGGTCGGTTCGGTCGCGTTCGGGGTCGAATTCAAGCGCCAGTATCTCCGCACCCTGTTCGGCGATTTCGAGGCGTTCCGGGCGAGCCAGGACGTCATCCAGCTGCGCGCCTCCTACAATTTCGAAGCGACCGGCCCGCGAGACAATTTGTCGCTGGAGCTGGCGGTCAAGGTGAGCCCGGGCGGGCTGGATGGACGCAACGACGATCGCAGCCTGACCGATTTCGCCTTCGGCGTGCCGCATCATGCCCGTTATGCCTTCGTCACCGGGCAGGCGGGGCTGGTCCATCAGCTTGGCCATGGCTGGGTGCTGCAATCGGATATGTTCGGCCAGTTCGCGCCGCGCACGCTGCCGTTGACCGAGGCGATCGGGATCGGCGGCCCGTCGCAGGTGCGCGCCTACACGCTGGATGACGGCAGCTTCGATCAGGGTGTCGTCAGCCGTACGACCCTGCGGCTTTCCCCGGGGCTGATCCGCATGGCGCGCCGCCTGTCGCCTTATCTCCTCGCCGACGCCGGTTACGGTGCCGCGCATGGCGAGGCCTCGGCCGTGGCTTCGGCCTTCGGGGCGGGGGCGGATTATCGGTGCGGCTTCATGATCTTCAATGGCGAGGTCGCTGTGGCGGCGACGAATGCCGGCCGCACCAGGGCGGGCTCCAGCCGCTTCAACCTTCGCATCACCTCGCTCTTCTGAATCAATCGGGCCGGTCGGTCTCCGCGCTCCAGGTGATGACCAGTGCGTCGCGATAAGCGGGTGACCCCTTCGCAATCGGGCGGATGGGGGTTACCCCATGGCGCACGCGACGATCGTCGAGCACCACAGCGTCGCCCTGATCGCAGAGCGTGAAGCGGCCGAGAGGCTGGCCGTCCGGCGCGCCGATTTCGGTGGTACCCTCGGCGACATTGCGGCGGTTGACGAGCATCACCACCACCCAATCGACGCCGTCGCGGTGCAGCCCTTCGGGCGTCGGGCGGCCGAGTTCGGCCGGCGAGGTTTCGATGCGGAATTGATGGACTTCGCAATGCCATGGAGTGGTCGGCGTGCGCTGGTCGAGGCTGGTGAACAGCGGGGTGAAGATGCGGAAGATGTCTTGCAGGATCGGGTTGTCGACCGTCTCCGGCGCGATCGGATCGAACCAGCGCTGGATGTCGCCGTTGAGCGGATTGTAATCGCGGCTCTGGAAATGCGGCTGATGCGCCTTGCGCGTTGCGATCTGGTCGCAGGCTTCGAACGCGGCGAAACGGCGGCTGCGGTAGCGTCCGCCGTCCGCCATGAAACGATCTGGCCCCAAATGATCCCACGATGCAGCAAACGCCGCCCAATCCTGGTCCGAACCTTTCAGCAGCGCGCAGAATTCGGGGGCGGGGACATGGATATACCCCCGTTCCCTCAAGGCGTCGGCGATGTTTCGCGCCGGGGTTTCACAGGTGGCCAAGCTTTGTCTCTTTTCCAGTCACGGCGGCATAGGGCCCGGTCCTGTTCGGACCAAGCCCCTTCTCCTATCATGCGACCGCCTGCCACACGCCTGGCGCGATCGACGCGACAAGCAAGGCCGCCATACCGATATTGAACGCGCGCAACGTCCGTCGATCGGCAAGCAGGCCGCGCAGCATCGATCCCGATCCCGCCCACAATGTGATGCAGGGCAGGCCGATCAGCCCCAGCACCAAGGCGATGACGGGCACGTCGGTCGCGAGGTGATCCGGTCGGGCGAAGCTTGCGACCGCGCCGAGCACCATCGCCCAGGCCTTGGGATTGACCCACTGGAAGGCGGCGGCGTCGAACAGGCTGAACGGCCGGCCGCGCGACGTCGTCTCGTGCGGGCCGGCCGAAGTCGCGATCCGCCATGCCAGCCACAGCAGGTAGGCGGTCGAGACGACATGCAACACGCTGAACAGGACCGGCACGCGCGCGGCGAGTCCTGCCACCGACCAGCCGAGCACGAGCACCATCAGGGCGCAGCCACCGGCAATGCCCAGGATATGCGGTGCCGTCCGGCGCAACCCGAAGGTCGCGCCGGAGGAGAGGAGCATCATATTGTTCGGCCCCGGCGTGATCGTCGAGACCATGCAGAAGGAGGCGAGGACCGCCAGCATCTCCATCCGCATCATCGGCTCCCGCTGCTCATGCCCGCGGTGACGCTGTCGGCGCTGGCGAGGCGATCGTGCGCGTTCGCCAAGGCCGTCTTGTAACAATCCGATTTGGCGACGGCCGCGCGATATTCGGCGAAGCTGAAGGCCGATGCGCCGCACGCCTCCATTGCGGCGGCCTGCAGGCGGCGCTCCATTTTGTCGCCATCCGCTACGCGCTTGACGCGGACCTGCGTGGTGATGCTCGCGATATCGCGCGCGATCCCGGGCGTCGCGATCGCGAAAGCGAGCAGAACGGCGGATGAGCGGGCGATGATCGACATGGTCTTTCTCCTGGTTTCGTCGGCGCCCTTCTTGTCGCTTGCGCTGCGTTGGCCTAGGGACAGTCCAATACAATTCATCCGAACTGTACTGGTTAGAAGGGCAGTACGATCATGCTCAGCGAGCTTCCGGAGCGCAGCCGTGTCGAACAGGTCATGCAGCTCGTGCAGCAGCGGATCGAGCGCCGCGCGCTCGTGCCGGGCGCGCGGCTGCCGTCGGTGCGGGCGATGGCGGAGAGCAGCGGAGTCTCCAAATCGACCGTCGTCGATGCCTATGACCGGCTGGTGGCGGAGGGCGTGATCCGCGCGCGGCCGGGATCGGGTTTCTATGTTGCGGCCCCGCTCGCGCCGTTGGCCATTGCCGGGGTCGACAGCCGTCCGGAGCGCGAAATCGATCCCTTGTGGATGCTCCACCAATCGCTTGCGACCAAACCGCACGCGCTCAAGCCCGGCTGCGGCTGGCTGCCCGAAGCGTGGCTGCCAGAGGATATGCTGCGCAAGGGGTTGCGCACGATCGCGCGCTCGGCGCCGTCGGCGACGCTGACCGGCTATGCCTCGGCGATGGGCCCCGAGCCGCTGCGGCGGCTGATCGCGCGGCGGCTGGGCGAGCAGGGGGTCGAGGCCGCGCCCGACCAGATCCTGCTTACCGATTCAGGGACGCATGCGATCGATCTGATCTGCCGCTTCCTGATCGAGCCGGGCGATGCCGTGCTGATCGACGATCCGGGCTATTTCAATTTCCAGGCGATGCTCCGCGCGCATCGCGCGCGGCCGATCGGCATCCCTTATACGCCGCACGGGCCCGACATGGCGGCGTTTGCCGAGGCGCTCGAAACGCATCGCCCGCGCCTCTACATCACCAATTCGGCCTGCCATAATCCAACCGGCGGATCGCTCGCGGCCCCGATCGCCTATCGCCTGCTCAAGCTCGCGGAGGCGCATGACCTGCTGATCGTCGAAGACGATATCTTCGCCGATTTCGAGGATGTACCGTCGCCGCGCCTGGCGGGGTTCGACGGGCTCGATCGGGTGATACGGGTCGGCAGTTTCTCCAAATCGCTCACCAGCGCGGTGCGATGCGGGCATATCGCGGCGCGTGCGGACTGGATCGCGGCGCTGACCGATCTGCGCATCGCCACCAGCATGTCGGGCAGCCCGATCTCGATGGAACTGGTCCAGACGATCCTGACCGACGGCGCCTTTCGCCGCCATATGGAGCGCGTACGGGGGCGGCTGGATCAGGCGCGGGCCAAGGCCATCCGACGGCTCAAGGCGATCGGTATCACGCCGTGGATCGAGCCGCAGGCGGGCATCTTCCTGTGGGGGCGGCTGCCCGATGGGGTGGATGCGGCGGTGGTGACGCGGCGGGCGTTCGAACGCGATGTCGTGCTGGCGCCGGGCAACGTCTTCAGCGTTGCCCAGACGGCAGGCAATCATATGCGATTCAATGCGGCGATGATGGGCGACGATCGCGTGTTCGAGGTGCTGGAGGAGGCGATGGCGCCTTTAGGTTAGACCAAAATGAGACCGATCGCCGTCATTCCCGCGCAGGCGGGAATCCATATCTCTGAGCCAAACGAATGAATCGGGACGCTAGAGAATATGGATTCCCGCCTGCGCGGGAATGACGATCAATTTGAAGTCAGCGTTTTCTCAATGCTCCCCGAACGAATGCCATAGGCTGTCGGTCAGCGGCTCGAGCCCGTATTGCAGTGCGGTGCGCTTGTGCAGCTTGATCTGCGCCTGCGCGGGCATGCCGGCCCGAAGCGCGGCCTGATTGCCACGCACCTCGGCGATGAGCGCGAGTTGCGCCGGCGGGATCACGATCTCGCCTTCGAAGTAGGAGGCGCCGGTGCGCTGGTCGGTGAGGTTGTCGGCCGAGACGCGATCGACCACGCCTTCCAGATCCTTCAGCCGGCGATCGTGCAAGCCCGGGAATTTGATCAAGGCCTGCTGGCCCGGCATGACATCGTCGATATCCTCGGGTGCGATCCGCACCTTGACGCGCAATTCGGCGGCATCGGGGACGATATCCATCACCTTCTGGCCCGGCGTGATCACCGCGCCGGGGGTGAAGACCGTGAGGGCGAGCACAACGCCGGTGGCAGGCGCGCGGATCTCGGTGCGCGCCAGTTGGTCGCGCGCGGCGGCGAGCTTGGGCAGGACGTCGCTCAGCCGGGTCTCGACATCGCGCAGATCGGCGGCAACCTGTTGCTGGAAATTGCTCTGCGCCTGCAGCACGTTGATCGCATTCTCGCGTGCGCTCTGGCGGTTCTCGTCGACTCCAGCGGCGGCCTGCCCCTGCTGGCCGACCAGCTCGGCGCGCTGGCGCTGGAGATCGCGCATCCGGTTCTGCGAGACGAATCCTTTCGCCGCGACCGGGGCGAGGGCATTCAGTTCCTGATCGAGCAGCCGAATCTGCTCTTTCGCCGATGACGCCTGCTGCTGGTAGCCCTGGCTGCGTGCGGTCACTTCGGACACGCGTTGCCCCATCACGCTCTTCTGGCCGGCCAGCACCGAGGCGCGCGTGTCGAGTTCGCGCTGCTGCTGGCGCAGGATGTCCGCCGCTTCGGCGCGCTCGTCGGCCGACAGCGAGGCGAATTCGATCGGCGCGGTGATCGTGCGCATCCCGGCCCGCTCGGCTTCCAGCCGTGCGCGCTGGGCGAGCAGGCGCATCATCTGCCCGGCCAGCACATGTTCCTGCGCCTCGACATCGGCAGCGGCGAGCCGGATCAGCAACTCGCCCTTTTTGACATGCTGGCCCTCGCGGACGAACAGCCGTCCGACCACGCCACCGTCGCGATGTTGCACCGTCTGGCGCTGGCCCGACACTTCGAGCGTGCCCGAAGCGGTCGCCGATGCGTCGAGTGGGGCAAGGCTGGCCCAGCCGAGGAACACCCCGAAGAACAAGGTGGCGATGATCAGGCCGGCGCGGATGTCGCGGCGGGGATCGGCGATCACGGCCGGCGGCAGCGGGGCACCGTTGACCGGCAGCAATTGGGTCAGCGTGCTCATGCCTGGGCCACCCGGCGGACGACGTTGGGGAGCGATTGCGGGGTCATGCGGGCGAGTGCCTCATCGCGGGGGCCGAACGTCTCGACCCGCCCGTCGCGGAGCAACAGGATCTTGTCGACGACCGGCAATATGCTGCGGTTGTGCGAGACGACGAAGATGGTCTTGCCATCCGCCTTGAGCTGCGAAAGCGCGGCGAGCAGATGCTCGTCGCCCTCGCCGTCGAGATGCGAATTGGGCTCGTCGAGCACGAGCAAGGCCGGCGAGCCATAGACCGCGCGGGCAAGTGCGATGCGTTGCGCCTGGCCGGCCGACAGGCCCTGGCCGTTCGCGCTCATCACATGGTCGTAGCCCTGCGCCAGCCGCAGGATCAGGTCGTGCGCTTTCGTCTTGACCGCGGCATCGATCACGGCGGCGTCGACGCGCTCGGCATCGTCGTCGATCACCGAATCGAAGCGGCAGATATTATCCTTGATCGTGCCGGCGAACAGGCGCGAATCCTGCGGCAGGAAGCCGATGTGGCGGCCGAGCCGTTCCGGCTCCCAATCGCCGACGTCGGCGCCGTCGATACGGAGCGTGCCGCGATCGCAGGCCAGCGCGCCGGCCAGCACGCGCGCCAGGGTCGATTTGCCCGCGCCGCTCGGGCCGACGATCGCGACGACCTGGCCGGCCTCGACGCTGAACGAGACGCCCCCAAGGATCGTGCCGTCGCGCGTCTGGTTGAACACCACCACCTGATCGAGCTCGATCGCGCCTTTGGGGGCGGGGAGGCGGGTCGGGCTGCGTTCGATTGCGGTCGCCGACAGCAGGCGCGAGAGCGAATTGACGCCGCTGCGCGCCCGCACGATCGTCTTCCACGTGCCAACCAGCTGCTCGATCGGCGAGATGGCGCGATTGATCAGGAAGGAGGATGCGAAGATCGCGCCCGCTGAGATTCGGCCATCGACCGCCAGCAGCGCCCCGAGCCCGAGCGCCAGCGATTGCAGTGCCTGCCGGGTGAACTTGCTGGCCGCATAAAAGCTGCCCGCCGAAATGGCTGCATCGGCCTGCATCGTCATGATCGAGCGGCGTTCGGCCGTCTGGCGGTTGACCATCGCACCGCGCATGCCGAGCGCGCGCACCGATTCCGCACCCGAAAGCAAGGCATCGTGCTTGGCATAGACGGTTGTGGCATATTTTTGCGCAGCATCCAGCTTGGTGCGGGTTGCCTTTTCGTTGGCCCAGGCGATCAGCGGCATGAGGATGCCCGCGGCGAGCGCGAGCGCGCCGATCAGCGGGTGCAGCATGAAGCACACCAGCAGGTAGATCGGCGTCCATGGGGCATCGAACAAAGCCAGCATGGCCGGGCTGGTCAGCGTCTGGCGGACCGCGTCGAGATCGCGCATCGCCATCGGTGCCTCGGGCAGGTCCGGCCGCCCCAAGGTTGCATCGAGCAACGTCGGGGTCAGGGTCTGTTCGAGCTGGACCGTGGCGCGCAGCAGCAGCCGCATGCGGATCCGATCGAGCAGCGACATCACCGCGAGTGCGCCGAGCAGGATCAGCGTCAGGAAGAGCAGGGTCATCAGGCCCTTGGTGGGAACGACCCGGTCATAGACCTGCAGCATGTAAAGGGTCGGGGCGATGTAGAGCAGATTGATGAGCCCGCTGAACAAGGCCGCGTAGACGAAATGCTTGCGGCAGAGGCGGAAAGCCTGTGCCAATTGTTCGGCAATCGAAGGGAAGAAGGTCATTGCCTGATACTCAACAAAAAAAGGGGCCACGCGCGTCAGAGGTTGAAATCGCTGGCGACGAAGCTGGAGACATGTTTCACCCAGAACGAGAAGTCGGCGACGCCATCGCCATTGGTGTCGCCCAGCACGAGCGACTGGTCATTGGTCGCGTCGTAAGCGGACCGCAGTTCGCCGGCATGCTTGGTAAAGGAGCTCGTGCCCAGGAAGGAGAATGCCTGGTCGCCTGCGAGGTTGGTATTGGCGTCGACCCCTCCGAGATCGATCTTGTCGCCTTCCGCACGGCTGAAATCATAGATGATATCGAGCCGGCCGGCCGTGCCGAAATCGGCGACCGAGGTGAAGACGAACTTGTCCGCGCCGGCGCCGCCGTAAAGGTCGTCGCCGCCGGTGCCTCCGATCAACGTATCGTTGCCGGCGCCGCCGCTGATCATGTCCGAACCGGCGCCGCCTTCGAGGATATCGTCGCCGCTGCCACCGGCGAGGCGGTTGTCGAGGTCGTTGCCGATGCCGTGGAACTTGCCGGTGCCGAGGTAGAACAGCTTCTCGACATTGGCGCCGAGCGTGTAGCTGCTCAAGGTCGAGGTCATGACCGAATTGGTGCCGCCATTGGCCTGCTCGACGATCTTCGCGCTGCTGCTCTCGATGTAATAAGTGTCGTCGCCCGCCCCCCGTACAGCGTGGCTACGCCGGTGCCGCTGTACAATTTGTCGGTGCTGGAGGTCCCATAGACGGGGTTGCTATTGTCCGTCGTACTGGAATCGCTGGTGATTGCGACGCTGCTGTAAAGCGCGAGGCTCTTGGCGGCGACGGTGACGGTGCTGCTGGAACCGGCGGGGTTCACGCCAATGAAATCATCGAGGCTGATCGAACTGACGCCATTCAGATTGAACGAGAAGTCGGCGACGCCGTCGCCATTGATATCGCCCGATACGACCAGATAATTGCCACCCGAATTATAGGTGTAATTCAGCTCCCCGGCATGTTTGTCGAACGCGCCGGTGCCGAGGAAGACGAAGGCCTGCCTGCCCGCGAGCAGGCTGTTGGCGTCGACGCCCGACAGGTCGATCTTGTCACCTTGGGCGCTGCTGAAATCGAGGATCCGGTCATAGCTGGATTTGACGGTCGAGATATCGGCGAGGCTGGTGAAAACGAACGTGTCCGCTCCGGCGCCGCCGGTGAGGCTGTCGGCACCTGCTCCGCCGATCAGGATGTCGTTGCCGGCGCCACCGTAGAGATAGTCGTTGCCGGCACCGCCCTCGAGCGTATCGTTGCCGCTCGATCCGTATAGGCTATTGTCGAGCCCGTTGCCGACACCATTGAAGTTGGCGGTGCCGGTATAGGTCAGTCGTTCGATATTCGCGCCGAGCGTGTAGTTTGTCAGTGTCGTTATGACCTGATCGTAACCGCTGTTCGCATCTTCGAACACCTGGGTCCGGCTGCTGTTGACATAGTAGGTGTCGTCGCCGGCACCGCCGTAGAAGGTGTCGATGCCCGTCCCTTCGACCAGCGTGTCGTTGCCGGCGCCGGCATAGACGGTCGCGTCGCCGTCGGCGACGATCCGATCATTGCCGCTGGTGCCGTTGACGATCTTGGGAATGTTGACGTTGATGAAGTCGGTGGCGGAAAGGGTGGAGACGTTCTTCACCCAGAACGAGAAATCGGCGACACCGTCACCGTTGGTATCGCCGAGCACGAGCGACTGGTTGTTGGTGGTATCGTAAATGTAACGGAGTTCGCCGGCATGCTTGGTGAAGGCGGCCGTGCCTAGAAACGAGAAGGCCTGGGAGCCGGCGGCCACGCTATTGGCGTCGATGCCGGTGAAGTCGATCTTGTCGCCTTCCGCGCGGCTGAAATCGTAGATGATGTCGAGCCGGCCGGCCGTGCCGAAATCGGCGAGTGAACCGAAGACGAATTTGTCCGCGCCCGCTCCACCGGCGAGCTCGTCGCCGCCGGTGCCGCCGATCAACGTATCGTTGCCGGCGCCACCGCTTAACAGGTCCGAACCGGCGCCGCCTTCGAGGATATCGTCGCCGCTGCCACCGGCGATGCGGTTGTCGAGCTCGTTGCCGACGCCATGGAAATTGCCGGTGCCGAGGTAGAACAGCTTCTCGACATTGGCACCGAGCGTGTAGCTGGTCAGGGTCGACGTGAAGACCGAATCCGTTCCGGCATTCGCCTGTTCGACCACCTGCGTGTTCGCGTCCTCGACATAGTAGCTGTCGTCGCCGGTGCCGCCATAGAGCGCGATCGTGGCCGATCCCGAATAAAGCTTGTCATTTCCGGCATTGCCATAGATCGATCCGTAGTCGTCTCCCAACGACAGGGTGTCGTTGCCGGCCGAGCCGAGGAGTGTCCTGGGCGTGGTGATACCGATGAGGTCGCTTGCGCTAAGCGACTGGGTGCCGATCACGTTGAAGGAGAAGTCGGCGACGCCGTCACCATTCAGGTCGCCGGAGACAGTGACGTAATTGCCGGCGGCGTTGACGGTGTAATCGAGTTCCCCGGCATGTTTGGTGAAGGCACCGGCGCCGAGGAAGACGAAGGCCTGGTTTCCTGCAAGCAGGCTGTTGGCGTCGACGCCCGACAGGTCGATCTTGTCACCCTCGGCGCTGCTGAAATCGAGGATCCGGTCGTAGCTGTATTTGACGGTCGAGATATCGGCGAGGCTGGTGAAAACGAACGTGTCCGCTCCGGCGCCGCCGGTGAGGCTGTCGGCACCTGCGCCGCCGATCAGGATGTCGTTGCCGGCACCGCCATAGAGAATGTCGTTGCCGGCACCGCCCTCGAGCGTGTCGTTGCCGCTCGATCCCAACAGGGTGTTATCGAGTTCGTTGCCGACGCCGTGGAAGTTGGCGGTACCGGTATAGCTCAGTCGTTCGATATTCGCGCCGAGCGTGTAGTTCGCCAGCGTGGTTACGACCTGATCGTAACCGCTGTTCGCATCTTCGAACACTTGGGTACGGCTGCTGCCGACATAGTAGGTGTCGTCGCCGGCTCCGCCGTAGAAGGTGTCGATGCCCGTCCCTTCGACCAGCGTGTCGTTGCCGGCGCCAGCGTAGACGGTCACGTCGCCGTCGGCGACGATCCGGTCATTGCCGCTGGTGCCGTTGACGATCTTGGGAATGTTGACGTTGATGAAGTCGCTGGCGGAGAGGGTCGAGACATTCTTCACCCGGAAGGTGAAATCGGCGACGCCGTCCCCATCGATGTCGCCGGAGACGAGCGACTGATCGTTGGCGGCATCGTAGGTATAGCGCAGTTCGCCGGCATGCTTGGTGAAGGCGGCCGTGCCTAGAAACGAGAAGGCCTGGGAACCTGCGGCTACGCTATTGGCGTCGATGCCGGTGAAGTCGATCTTGTCGCCTTCCGCGCGGCTGAAGTCATCGATGATGTCGAGACGGCTGGCCGTGCCGAAATCGGACAGCGATGAGAAGACGAATTTGTCCGCGCCCGCTCCACCGGCGAGCTCGTCTCCGCCGGTGCCGCCGATCAACGTATCGTTGCCGGCGCCGCCGGTGATATAATCCGAACCGGCGCCGCCTTCGAGGATATCGTCGCCGCTACCACCGGCGATGCGATTGTCGAGCTCGTTGCCGACGCCGTGGAAATCGCCGGTGCCGAGGTAGAACAGCTGCTCGACATTGGCGCCGAGCGTGTAGCTGGTCAGGGTCGACGTAAAGACCGAGTCCGTTCCGGCATTGGCCTGTTCGACCACCTGCGTGTTTGCGTCCTCGACATAGTAGCTGTCGTCGCCGGTGCCGCCATAGAGCGCGATCGTGGCCGATCCCGAATAAAGCTTGTCATTTCCGGCATTGCCATAGATCGACCCGTAATCGCCTCCCAGCGACAGGGTGTCGTTGCCGGCCGAGCCGAGGATCGTCCTGGGCGTGGTGACACCGATGAGGTCGCTTGCGCTGAGCGACTGGGTGCCGATCACGTTGAAGGAGAAGTCGGCGACGCCGTCACCATTCAGGTCGCCGGAGACGGTGACGTAATTGCCGGCGGCATTGACGGTGTAATCGAGTTCGCCGGCATGTTTGGTGAAGGCGCCGGTGCCGAGGAAAACGAAGGCCTGATTGCCCGCGAGCAGGCTGTTGGCGTCGACGCCCGACAGGTCGATCTTGTCACCCTCGGCGCTGCTGAAATCGAGGATCCGGTCATAGCTGTATTTGACGGTTGAGATATCGGCGAGGGTAGCGAAAACGAACGTGTCCGCTCCGGCGCCGCCGGTGAGATTGTCCGCGCCTGCGCCGCCGATCAGGATATCGTTGCCGGCGCCGCCATAGAGATTGTCGTTCCCCGCGCCGCCCTCGAGCGTGTCGTTGCCGCTCGATCCATATAGATTGTTATCGAGCTCGTTGCCGACGCCGTGGAAATTGGCGGTGCCGGAATAAGTCAGTCGTTCTATGTTGGCACCGAGGGTATAGTCCGTCAGCGTGGTTATGACCTGATCGTAACCGTTGTTCGCATCCTCGACGACCTTCGTCAGCGTACTATTGATATAGTACGTATCGTTGCCCGCCCCCCGCTGATGATCGCATTGTTGATCGTCGTAAACGTATCGTTGCCGCTCGTTCCGTTGACGGCCAAGGGACCATCTGCAAGCACTACGTTGCTTCTGGTATCCGTGTGGTCGTTCGCCGCCACGAGAGCGTCGAACCGCGCGCTGCCACTATCGTAGATATCGTTCAGCGTCCCCCATTGGCCCCAGACGCCACCGGTGCCCGCGTCGTTATAGGCGTTCATGGCATCGCCGCCTGCCGCGACGAAATCGTTGATCAGTTTCGTGTAGAGCGTCCCCATTCGAGGATCGTTGGCAAGCTCCTGAAAGAACGCCGTGACCGTCGCCTGCTGACTGGCGGAAAATTGATAGGAAGTGAGCGAGACACCGCCCTCATAGGAAACGAGATTGAGGCCGTAGGTGTTCGCCAGTGATTCCTGCGCGACGTAGAGCTTGGCGAGTGCGGCAAGGCTCTGGTCGCCGCTCAAAGTGCCGCCGTTGAGCATTTCGTTGAAGGCTGCATCGATTCCCGCCTGGCCGCTCTGTGCCCAGCCGAGGATCGTGTTCTGGTCGGCCGCATTGCCGGTCGACAGGCCGAAATAATTGGCGATGGCGAAATCGGAGAACAGGCTGTTGGCGGAGCCGAGATTGGCTTTCTCGATACCCAGCATGACCTGCGCGTTCCACGACGGGCTCCCGACGAAGCCCGAGACGACATTGTCGAGCCGGGCGTCTGCGCTGTCGCCGAATACCGATTTGCCGATCGAGGCGATCTGTGCCGATCGATAACCGTAATACAGGGCTGCGGCGTTGCTTGCGTCGGCACCAAGGACTTGCTCGCCTTCCGCCTGCGCATAGCCACGAGCCGCGAATGCGGAGTTCCAGACCTCGTTGGAATATTCGACCTGGACTTTCAGGGAGGGGTCCAGGTGATCGCGTATGTAGGTGAGCGCCTGGGTGACATAGGCATCGTCTGCCTCGGTCGGGATATTGAACCACATATTGGTATGGGATTCGTTCGCCAGTGCGACCATCGTCTCGATCGGCGCGGTCTTCCAGCTCGCATCGCTCACTTGCGTGCGATCGTCCCACGAGACGGGCGCGAGCGTGTTGGTATTTTCCCAATCCATGAAGCGGATCGTATCGAGCTGGGAGATCTTATCGATAAACGCCGGATTGAAGATCTCGCCAGATTTGTACAGATCCATCTGATCCGATCGAACGATATGAATATCGGAAACGGGATCGGTCGCCGACATCGATGATATCTGCAGGACTACGATCGATGAAGTTGCCTGAAATGTAATGGTTCCATTAACGGAAGATAGGATCTTTGATCCAAGAATATTTATGTTGCCAGAACCATCATAGGTCATGGTGTAAATATTGGAGTTTCCGGAGTCGATCGAATCAACGCTGACGGCAGCCATGATGTTGCTGGCGCCGGCCGGGATTCCTTCGGGATAGCCGTTCGAATCAAGTGCGATCGTGGCGCCGTTGCTTGCCTGCCACGCGCCGGACGTCTTGAACCGGTCGATGAACGGGTCTTCCGTCGACCAGTAATTGATGGGTGCCAGGTTGATTCCGACTTCAGTCATTACGCCCTCGCAACAGCAGTGCGGAACAACACCGCTCTTGATTAGAGCCATCACCGATAGCAGGAGAGGTCTTAAAGAACCGTATCGTCCCAGTATTTCACTAATTGTTAACCGAGAATTGGGTAAACGCGGTTTAACAAATATGTTTATACTAATTTTATATTATGGGACGCGAAGTAACTCGGCATAAAAATCTCGATGCCGCGAGTATAGTGGCAATCGCTGGGCCAAGGTGCAATCGTTTAGCGATGGTCAGCCTGATTCCCGGGATAATGTGCCAAGCTGGATGGAGTTGTATCGACATCCTATGGACGCGCTGAATCGGGTCGGCGCAAACCATCATCGTTTCATCGGTACCGGCAAACGCTATGCGGCGCTGCGGAGCGCCTCATGACCGACGAGGCAGAGCCCGGCGAGGAACTGGTCGGTACACGCGCTCCAGCTGTATCGCGCACCCTCGGCCGCGCAGGCGGCCCGATCGGCGGTAAGCGCATCGACGATGGCCGTCTCGAGATTTTCGGACAGCGCCCCGATCCGCCCGCTTGCGCGCCCGTCCGGTCCGCGGCCGCCGCCAGTGATGATGTCGATCGGTCCGCGCACCGGAAAGCCGGCGACCGGGGTGCCGCTGGCGAGTGCCTCGACCATCACCAGCCCGAACGTATCGGTCAGGCTCGGGAAGACGAGGACGTCGGCGCCGGCATAAGCGGCGGCGAGTAGCGCTCCGTGAAGAGCGCCGAGAAAGAGCGCATCCGGGTAGCGCTGGCGCAGCATTTTCAGTGCCGGACCGTCGCCGACCACGACCTTGGTGCCGGACACATTGGTATCGAGAAACGCACCGATATTCTTCTCGACCGCGACCCGGCCGACGTAGAGTTGAATCGGGCGCTGCAGACTCGCAAGCGCCGGATGCGGTGCATTGTCGGGCGAGAAGAGGTCGAGGTCGACGCCGCGCGACCAGCGCCGCGTCTGCGGCAAGCCGCGTGCCGCCAGTTCCTGCGCCAGCGTGTCGGTCGCGGTCAGGATGCTACCGGCGGGAGCATGGAAGCGCCGCAGCACCGGCCAGAACAGCTCGGCCGACAGCCCGGTGCGCACCGCCAGATAATCGGGGAAGCGTGTGTGGAACGAGGTCGAGAAAGGCAGGCCATGGCTGAGGCACCAGCGCCGCGCCGCCCAGCCGAGCGGGCCTTCTGTGGCGATATGGATCGCGTCGGCATCGAGTGCATCGAGCCGGCGGCGCATCGCGGGTCCGCAGCCGATCGCCAGACGGATATCGGGATAGGATGGGCAGGGCAGGGTGGCGAACAGATCGGGGGTGATCGGTGTCACCTCATGCCCGCGCCGTCGCAATTCCGCGACAGTCGTCTGGAGCGTGCGCACCACCCCGTTGACCTGGGGCGTCCACGCATCCGAGACGAGCGCGATCCTCATGCCGTGACCAGCACTGGCCTGCGCGGCTTGCCGGCATCGGCCGAGGCGATCTGATGGCGCACGCGTTCGGCCCAGTCGAGCACCTCCATCCGGCCGTCGGCATGCTCAACCAGCGCGGTGCAGCTCTCGACCCAGTCGCCGTCATTATAATATGTGACCGGGCCGAACTGCCGGATCTCGGCCGAATGGATATGGCCGCAGACGACCCCGTCCAGACCGCGCTCGATCGCGGCATGTGCCACGACCTCTTCATAGCGAGAGATGAATTGGACCGCATTCTTGACGCGCTTCTTGAGATGCGCGGCGAGGCTCCAATAAGGCAGGCCGAACAGGCGGCGGACCGCGTTGACGCCTTTGTTGACCTTGAGCAGCATCGTGTACGCGCTGTCGCCGAGGAAGGCGAGCCAGCGGGCATACATCACGATGCTGTCGAAAATGTCGCCGTGGAGCACGAGCAAGCGGCGGCCGTCCGCGGTTTCGTGGATCGCTTCGGGCAGGATCTCGATATCGCCGAGCTGAAGCCCGACATAATCGCGGAACAGTTCGTCATGGTTGCCCGGCACGTACACGACATGCGTGCCATGCTTGGCCGCCTTCATCACGCACCGGACGATGTCGTTATGCCTGGGCGGCCAGTACCAGCCCTTGCGCAGCTGCCAGCCGTCGATGATGTCGCCGACCAGATAGAGCGTCTCGCACTCGACCGATTTCAGGAAATCGAGCAGCAGTTCGGCATTGCAGCCGGGCGTGCCGAGATGTGTGTCCGAAATCCAGACCGTGCGGAATTTCAGGCGCGGGCCCTTGGGTGACCGGGGTTCGGGCTCTCGCAGCCAATCGGGCAGGATCGGCCCGCGCTGCTGCGGACCGCTCGGCCCTTCTGAATTCCGTCGTGCTACAATCGATTGATCGGGCAGAGACGCCACCGCTCGCTCCGGGGTTCAGTCAGGGTCGATCGCTCCAATATCGATGGACGGAGTCATGGCGATTGCAGTTCCATGTCGGTTTCGTGACACAATAGCTGACCACTATAGTCACAAAATCGTTCGGGATATTTCATATTACTGTCGCAAAATCTTCGCATAACGAGAGGCTGAGGCAGTGCAAGGAAGGCGCCGACGTGGCAGCAGCAATCATGAAGACGAACAAGGTGGCAGCGGCCTATGATCGCTGGGCACCGATCTATGACATGGTTTTCGGCCGCGTTTTTCGCGAAGGCCGTAGCGATGCAATCCAGGTGGCCAACAAGATCGGCGGCCGCATCCTGGAAGTCGGCGTCGGCACCGGCATCTCGTTGCCTGGCTATGCGCGCGCCGCCAGCCTCTACGGCATCGATATCTCGGACAAGATCCTCGACAAGGCGCGTGAGCGGGTGAAGCGCTACAGCCTCAACAATGTCGAGGCAATCGAGGTGATGGACGCCGAGGCGCTCACGTTCGAGGATTCGAGCTTCGACGTGATCGTCGCGCAATATGTCATCACCGCCGTGCCCAATCCGGAGAAAGCGCTCGACGAGTTCGCGCGCGTCGTGCGCCCCGGCGGCGAGATCGTGATCACCACCCGCCTGGGCGCCGGCAAGGGCCTGCGCGGTGGGATCGAGAAGGCGCTGATGCCGATCACCAGCCGGCTCGGCTTCCGCACCGAATTCCCCTGGTCGCGTTATTCCAACTGGGCGGTCGCCAACGGCACGGTCGAACTGGTCGAGAACCGCCCGATCCCGCCGCTGGGGCATTTCGCTTTGGTCCGTTTTCGCAAGCGCCAGCAGGTGGCGGCATGAGCAATATGCTGGACATGAATACGATCGACGAAATGACGACGCCGTCGGAAAAGCGCGGCAAGGTTGCCGCCTTTCGCGAGCAACTCGCCGAGCAGCGCTGGGACGATCATCGCTATTATCATCACAGCCTGATCAACCAGAGCCTGCACTTCCTGAGCGCATCGACCTTTCTCGTCGCTTATGTGCTGCTGTTCCACGATCCGGCGATGGCGAGCCTGCTCGCCTGGTGCGTCGCGATGACGAGCCGTCAGGCGGGCCACTTCTTCTTCGAGCCCAAGGGCTACGATCATTCGAACGAGGCCAGCCAAGCCTATAAGGAAGAGATCAAGGTTGGCTATAATCTGTTCCGCAAGGTCGTCTTCATGTCGATCTGGGCGCTGATGCCGGTGCTTCTGCTCGTGAGCCCGACCCTGTGGGGCCTGCTCTCGCCGATCCCGGGGCCGATGGGTTTCCTGCGTCACGTCGGCATGATGTGGCTGGCGCTCGGTGCGGGCGGGCTGGTCTTCCGCACCGTCCAGCTCTTTTTCATCCGCGATGTTCCGACGGGGCTGATCTGGGCGACCAAGATCATCACCGATCCGTTCAACGATTTCCGCCAATATCGCCATGCGCCGGTCCGCCTGCTCAAGGGCGAGCGGGTCGACGGGATGATCGAAGCGCGCTGAGTGCGTTACGCCATGCCGGGCTAGCCCGGCATGGCTGGCATGTTTCTGGATCGCCCCAAGCGTTGGGGCGATCGTTCGTTGAGGCTGCCGGGCGGAACGCATCCCGTAGACCATGCGCGTGACGGCCGCTTGGCAAATTGCCCTTTCCGTCGCAAACCCATGTCAAACATGGAACGGGGACGGACAGTCCCCGACGGAGGGGATCGACGTCATGCGCATGCCATCTCGCATGGTCCTTATGTCCTGGCCTTTTTTTGCGTCGTTGTTGCTGGGCATAGGCGCTGCGGCCAAGGCGCAGGACGTGCATGCCCATATGGACATGCCCGCGGAGGCATCGCCGTCGGCGGCGCACCCTTCTCGCTGGTCCGATCCAGCCTCCTGGCCCGACGGGAACGTGCCGCGCGAAGGCGACGCGGTGACGATCGGGCGGGGCAGGGATATCGTTCTCGACGTCAGCCCGCCGGCGCTGCGGAGCCTGACGGTCAACGGCAAGCTCAGCTTTTCGAACGATCGCGATATCGAGCTGAAAAGCGAGTGGATTTTTCTGGCAGGCGGCGAGCTCGACATCGGCAGCGAGGCGCATCCGCACACGCGCCAGGCGGTGATTACCCTGACCGACAAGATTCCCAACGAAGATGTGAACACGATGGGGGACCGCGGGATCATGCTCATGCGGGGCATCTTGAGCCTGCATGGCGACCGCCAGAATGCGTGGACCAAACTCACCGGCACCGCCAAGGCCGGCAGCACCAGCATCGAAGTCCTGAATGCGAGCGGCTGGCGAAAGGGCGACGTGATCGTCCTTGCGTCGACCGACTTCGACCCGGCGCAGGCGGAGCGACGCACCATCACCGCCATCAGCGGCAACACGATCAGGCTCGATCGGCCGCTCGCATATATGCATTTCGGCAAGATCACGTTCGGGGTCGACGAACGTGGCGAGGTCGGCCTGCTGACGCGGAACATCCGTATCCAGGCTTCGGATGATGCAGAAAGGTCCTATTTCGGTGGCCATATCATGGCGATGGCCGGGTCCAGAATGTATGTCTCCGGCGTCGAGTTGAATCGCATGGGGCAGAACATGCATCTGGCCCGCTACCCGATCCATTGGCACATCGGTGGCGAGGGCCAGGGGCAATATATCCAGAACTCGTCGATCCACGACACCTACAGCCGCTGCGTGACGGTGCACGGCACCAACAATGTGCGGGTCGAGAACAACGTGACCTTCAACACGGTCGGCCACTGCTTCTTCCTCGAGGACGCGGTCGAGACCGGCAACCAGTTCGTCCACAATCTCGGCATCCTCACCAAATGCCACCCCGACGGCAAACCCTGTGTCCCGACCAACCTCGGCCCCGGCGGGGCGACGTCGGGCACGGCGGGCCAGAGCGCCAAGGATGTCCTGATCCCGTCCGACAACACGGCATCGATGTTCTGGATCACCAATCCGGACAATATCTATCGCGACAATGTGGCGGCAGGATCCGAGCAGACCGGTTTCTGGTTCGCACTGCCCGAGCATCCGACCGGCGCCTTCCTCGGCAAGCCAGGCAGTGAGAATATCTGGCCGCGGCGAACCGCGGTGCTCGAGTTCAAGGGCAACTCCGCCCATTCCAACTATGACGGCTTCATGTTCGATCGCGGCCCCAAGCCCGACGGCACCTTCACGGTCGGAGGTAGCAACTATCACCTCGCCTTTGCCAATCCGGCGGACACGAGCAGTCAGCCAGCGGGATCAGTCTTCGAGAATTTCACCAGCTACAAGAACCGCCACGGCGCGGTCTGGGGGCGCGGCGAACTCCATCTGTTCAAGAATTTGCGGGTGGCCGACAATGCGATCGGCTTTACCCATGCGGCGTCCGCTGTCGGCCGCACCGCTTATACGTCGAAGGTGATCGATTCGTTGTTCGTGGGCGAAAGCGACAATATCGGCACCCCCACCACGCCGCAGGAGATCGCCTACGGCCGCAGCATGCCGAACGATATCCCCGATTTTCCGATCCGCGGTTACGAATATTACGATCTGCGCCACGATGTGGTGAACACCACCTTCGTGAATTTCCAGCCCAATGCCACGCGCCGCGCAGCGGCGATCTCCTATCTCATGTATACCAGCTTCGGGATGAGCAGCGAGAATGCCATCCAGGGTGCGAAGTTCGTCAACGCGCAAAGGGTCGATTTCCCGCCGGTGGTGCGGAAATGGTCGTCCGATTTCGGGCGCAGCAATGCGTGGCGGGGGGCGGCGATCCACGATCTCGACGGCTCGGTCGGCGGCGTGCCCAATGCCTATATCGTGATCGACAACGGCATCGCCGACGATGAGCAAGCCTGCCAGATCAAGCCCGCCTGGGGCGCCGCCGTGTGCAAGGGCGATTTCGGCCGCTTCGGCGTCGGCGGCAATTTCGGCTTCGGCAGCGCGCCGATCACCGATCCGGTCATGCTCAGCCGCAACGGCCGACGGTTCGAATATACCGGCGAAACCACGATCCGCAGCGGCGCCGAGGTGCGGGTGGAGACGAGCCGGAAGGTGCTATCCTTGTCGCTCCGGGAAATGGACGATGGCTCGTGGGTCATCTTCGAGCTCCCCGGCTTCAGCACCACCGCAGGCGGCGTGTCGAAAGCCAGCCTCTCAGCGCTGCGTGCAGCGGAGAAGACGGCCTATTACAACGCGGGCGGCACCTTGTGGGTCAAGCTGGTCGTCGACAATGCGGCTGGCCTGAATGTCACCGTCGGCACTCCCGGTGCCGGCGTGAGCACGGTCGGCGCCGGCCCTGGTGGCGCTTTCGCTGCGGGCGCCAGCCTCGACGTCAGCCGGTGAGCGGGGTGGTTATCGGCAGCTTTTCCGAAACCCGGCCGGCCAAATCCCCTGCTTGCCGGGCGAGAGGATGCCGTTCGGATCGAGGCAATCCTTGATCCGCTCGGCGAACCGGCGCTGCGCATTGTCGTTAAAGTCGTAGAGTGCGGCGACCTCGTCCATGAAATCGAGGTGGCTGCGATATTCGCCGTAGCCGAGCCGCGCGGCGGGCTCGAGCATCGCCTTGGTGGCGGCATAGGCATCGCGCGTCTGCTGCTCGTTCTTCGTGTCGAAGACCACCAGAGCGACATGGATCATGCTGCGCTTGCCTACGATGATCGCGGCCGAATAATCGAGCCCGCGTTCGTTCAAGATGCCGCGCGTCAGATCGCGTATCGCGATGCCGTCCTTGCCCGCGATCGGCATCGCGCAGGAAAAGCCGATATGGCCGCCTTCCTCGCCGCCATACCAGCGGGTCATCTGGTCGAGCGCCATCGACGGGATGCCGGCCTGCACCCGGTGGTGCGGATTGTCGAACTGGGGCAGGTTGCGTCCGTCGAACTCATCGAACATCACCGTGCCGCCGGGGATGGTCGCGAACGCCGCCTCGATCTTCGCGCGATTGTGCGCGACCACCGGCGCGTCGCCATAGAGCGCGAAGCGCATCACCCAGCGGCCGAAGCCCGGCGTCGCGGCGATGCGGTCGAGTATCTCCTCAGGGATCGAGTCCGCGCCCTGATACCAATGATCGCGCTCCCAAAACGCGCTCGCGGCGCAGGTCGCGTTGATGATCATCGGCTGGTTGGGGATTGTCCCGTCGATCATCAAAGGGCGCAGCACCTCGAGGAACGTCCCGAAATGCGCTTCATTGTCGAGCATGAACCAGCCTGGCGTATAGATTTCGGGGGCGGGGAACAGGCTGACCCCCATCTTGGTGACGATGCCATAATTGGATTGGCTGAACATGCCGTCCCATGACGGCCCGCAGCTATGCGGATAGATCAGCCAATTGTGCGGATTGGCCATGCCGCCCATGCCCGTGCGCAGAATCTCGCCATCGGCGAGGACGATTTCCATCCCGCAATGGTTGCCGAAATGGTCGCCGATCGGGGTGTAGCCGACGCCATGTTCCAGCGCGTTGCCGATCACGCTGCCGCCGCCGAGATCGGGCACCGACATCCACAGTTTCGAACCGATGCTGCGCAGATGATCGTAGAGATCGAAGAAGCGCACGCCGGGCTCGACCAGCGCCACGCAATTCTCTTCGTCCACCTCCAGCACCCGGTTCATCCGGCGCAGGCTGACGGTGAAGCTGCCCGAGACGCGCGGTGCGCCGCCGCCATAGCCCTTGTTGCGACCCTGGCTGCTCGTCCAGATCGGGGTGCGATGGTCGTTGGCGATGCGCAGGATCGCCTGCACCTCCTCGACG
This sequence comes from Sphingomonas sp. MMS24-J13, assembly GCF_044905095.1. Lineage (NCBI taxonomy): Bacteria > Pseudomonadati > Pseudomonadota > Alphaproteobacteria > Sphingomonadales > Sphingomonadaceae > Sphingomonas > Sphingomonas sp. MMS24-J13. The sequence continues at coordinate 2,829,921 of NZ_CP173258.1, read as the reverse complement.
CTGCCGGGAAGAAGGACGGCACCCGGCCGATACCAGTCGCCGGGCGGGCCGAACGGATCGCCATGATCGGCCAAATCCTGCGTCAGTACATGGTCGGCGCCAATCGCGCGCTGCATTGCTTCGAGTGCGACATCGAAATCACCGATGCTCGCCGACGTCGTGCGCATCTTGCCTCTCCCCGCCGATCATCGCCGGCAATATTCTTTTAGGACGGGAGGGCTAATCCGAATTTGACAATCTGTCAAATATTGAACGCGCCGAGTGCCGGCAAGCGCTGGTGCGCGGAGGCCCGCGCTTGCGTCAGCGGCACGCCTAGAGCGAAGAGAATGTGGCACGCGACCGTCTCGGGATAGTCCTCGGCCGCGCCGCCGCGCACGATCGCGCCCATCGCGGCCAGCGTCGTCCCCAGTAGCAGATCGCGGCCCAGCTCGGGGAGGACAGGGGAAAGACGCCGTCCTCGACTCCCTCGCGCACGGTCTGCTCGGCCTGACGGAATGTCTCGGCGCCGAAAATGAGGCCCGCCGCGCTGAGATTGATCATCGACCAGCCCCACCGGCGATCGATCCGCGTGCGGCGCAGATAGAAGCGCACGGCCGAGGCCGATCGATCGCGCGCATCGGGCATTTGCGCGATCGCGTCGGTCACCGCCAGCAGGAAATCGTGCGTCACCTCCCAGGTGAGCGCGGCGCGCAGCTCGGCCATGCCGGCGAAGTGATTGTAGAATGTCGCGCGCGTGACGCCGGCCCGGTCCGCAACCGCCTCGATCGGCGCGTAGAGTCCATCCGCATCGCCGAACACGTCGAACGCGGCGGCAACGATCTTCGCCCGCGTCAGCGCCCGGCGCTCGCGTCCGATCTCCGCGCGCCGCTCCGGATCGACTTGCTTTCTTGCCAATGCACACCCGATCCTGCCGTCCTGCCCGCACACGGCGTAGCACGGCGAATTCTCGTCGCACCATATGCCGGACATTCCGCGCCGGGCCGGCACGCTTTAGGAGAAGCGAATGACCATCGATCAGGTCGCCTTCGTCGCACCCGATGCGGCGCTCGGGCAGCGGCTGATGCCGGTCGCACGGCGCATCTTCACAGAGACGTTCGTCGACCGGAGTTGGTGCAAGGTGCTTGCTGGCTCATCCGGGTAGATGGCGCGATCCTACGCTGACCAGATTGCGGTCGGGCCATTTGAGCAACCGGCCGTGGAGTGCGTCGCGGCCTTCTGGCCGCGGAGGACGGCACACCCGTTGTGCTTCGGGTCCTTTGGGTGAGGGGCGTTAAGCCGCCCGATGATCGCGCGCGAGGAACGCTTCCAGCTTCCGGTGGGCGTCGGTTGTCAGCCGATAACTCTTGGCGGTCTCGGCCTGCGGGTTGGCATATTCGATTTCGATCATCTGCGTATGCAGCAAGGCTTTCACCCAGCGTTCGGTATGGTTAAGCCTCTGGCCAATAAGTTCGGCCAGACGCGCGACATCGACCGATCGGCCTTCCGCCTCCGACACGTAGATCGCGAGTATCGCATCCCAGCCCGCTTCCGAGAGGAGCGCGGGATCGCAGACCGATCCGCGATCCTTGCGGATGGCGATGTGGAGACGCGCTGCATCGAGCAGCCGAGCCGGGTCTTGATCCTCGCGCGGGACGACTGGTTCGATCGTCGCCATGATCATGCCCGGCCCGTCGTCGCCGATCATGATCGACACGCTGTTCTTCACCCAAACCAAAGACCCATCGTCGCGGATCAGACGCTTGGCGATCTCGAACGGTTCTCCGGTTTCACGCAACCGCTGGATTGCCATGGCGCAGTCGGCGCGATCGGCGGGGGCTGTCACGTCGAGTACGAAGCGCCCGCGCATCGCGTCTTCGGGCAATCGCATGATGCCGCAGAACGCAGCATCCATGCTGAGGAACTCGCCGGCAGCACCGATCAGAACGTGGCCAGCCTCCACCATGTCTGCCCTCTCTCAACCCGTAGCCTGATGATTTTTGACAAAGTCTATCTAGCAGGATCCGAAGCGGTGCAAGTAATGATGACTCTGGCAATTTCGGAAGGAAAAGCGCTCATCGGCGGAAGCTGGGAGCGCCTCTTTTCTGCTGTCCGGGAGGATGGGCAGGCGAAGGCGACAACCATCTTTCCGCGCCGCCGATCATGCCGAAGCCACGATGAACATCGCCCGTGGTCTCGCCAAGCGCGAAGCGATCGGGTGTTGAAAGTGGGGACGCGCATGGGATTCAGGATAAGGTTAACGCTGTCGACCCATAACCTCCGGACGGGGGAATAGCTTAGCGGCCCAGCCGCTTCCGCAGGCTCTCACGCAACACGCCACGGCGCAGATCCTGGTTGGTCACGCCCGGCGCCTGCCACCACCAGCCGTCGTCGGCCATCGTACGCACCGCGGCTACGAACTTGTCCGCTACCATCAGGAACGCCGCGTCGTCATAGTTGAGGCTGAAGATCAGCCGCCCGGTGCCGACCCAACTCAACGCCAGTCCCTCGGCACGCAAATAATATTGGAGCATCCAATTGTAGCGCGACGGCCGCGTATAGAGGATCGTCCAGATCGAGGAGAGATTAGCGACCTTTACCGGCAGCCCGGCCTCTTCCAGCCGGCGATTGAGGAAGGCGGCGCGGTCGTTCCAGCGCTCGTCGAGCCCGTCATAGAGCGCGCGCGTCTCGGCTTCGTCGAAGCGGCGCAGGAAGGCGTTCATCGCCGCCATCACATAAGGATGCGCGTTGAAGGTGCCGCGCGCGAAGCAGATGTCGGCGGGTCGGTCGTCGCGATAGCGCTTCATCAGCGCCGCGCGGCCGACCACGACGCCGACCGGGAAGCCGCCGCCCAGCGTCTTGCCGTAGGTGATCATGTCGGGCTTCACCCCGAAATACGCCGCCGCGCCGCCGCGCGACAGGCGGAAGCCGGTGAACACTTCGTCGAGGATGAAGACGATGCCCTTCTCGCGGCAGACATCGGCAAGCGCGCGCAGCCATTCGCCATAGGCGTCGCGATCGGCCCCGGCATTGCGCGAACTGTCGATCAGTGTGTTGTCCGACGGCGCGCTCCGGTTGGGGTGGAGCGCCTGCAACGGATTGACGATCACACACGCGATGTCGCGACGGCGGCGCAGGGTGGCGAGCGTCTTCTCGGACATCTCGGCGAGCGTGAAGGTGCGGTCGGCCGAAACCGGATTGCCGATGCCTGGCTGCACATCGCCCCACCAGCCATTGTACGCACCGGCGAAGCGGACGATCTTCTTGCGACGCGTATGATATTGCGCGAGCCGCACCGCCTGCATCACCGCCTCGGTGCCCGACATGTGGAACGACACTTCGTCGAGCCCGGAGAGCGCGGTCAGCCGAGCGACATTATCGGCCACCACGGGGTGATATTGGCCGAGTACCGGGCCCAGCGGGCCGGCAATCTCGGCAGCTTCGGCCATGCAGGATTTGTAGAAATCGTTGCCGAGCAGATTGACGCCGTAGGAGCCGGTGAGATCGTAGAAGATGTTGTCGTCGAGATCGGTGATCGTGACCCCGGACGAACTCTGGACGAACGCGCCGACGCCGAGATGGGCGCGCACGATCCGGCTGAACTGGAACGGCACGCGATACGAGCCGGTGAATTGCAGATCCGACAGGCTCTTGCGCGTCTCCGCGGTGAGCGCGCGGCTTTTCGGATAACGTTCGGCGAACAGCGCGGTCAGGCGGTCGAAGCCGTCCTTGCGCTTTGCAGCGATATCGTCGGGCGCGCCATCGGCGCGGAAGAAACGATCCTCGTCATAATCGTAGAAGGGAATCTGCCCGGCGATCCTTTTCGCCCAGCGTACATGGCCGGCAAGCGAAGGATGCTTCGAGCGGCTGAGCCCGATCCGCTGGCGGCCCTTGGTGGCGGCGGCGCCGGCGGCGGCAAGACCGAGAAAGGCGAGTGTCATCTTCATGACATCGATCGGTAGCAATGGACGCTAACGCATTTATGACAGTCCGCAGCACCATCGCGCGCATCGTCGCGCAGGAGGATCTGAACTTCCTCCTCACCAATCGCCTGCCGCGACGGGCGGCGACCAATTTCATCGGCTGGTTCAGCAAGATCGAGCTGCCGATCGTGCGCGGTCCCTCGATCGCGCTGTGGCGCTTCTTCTCGGACGTCGATCTGGCGGATGCCGCCAAGACGCAGTGGAGCAGCCTTCACGACGCCTTCATTCGCGCGCTCAAGCCTGGTGCGCGCACCCCCGATCCCGATCCTGACGTGCTGGCGAGCCCATGCGACGCGATCGTCGGCGCGTGCGGGCGGATCGAGGGCGGCCGGGTCTACCAGATCAAGGGCTTCCCCTATCAGCTGTCCGAACTGCTGGGCGATGCGGCCGAGGCGGCGCCGTTCCGCGACGGAACCTATGTGACCCTGCGCCTGACCGCCGGCATGTATCATCGCTTCCACGCGCCGCACGACATGGAGGTCGAGCAGGTGACGTATATGTCGGGCGACACGTGGAACGTGAACCCGATCGCGCTCAAGCGGGTCGAGCGGCTCTTCTGCAGGAACGAGCGCGCCGCGATCCGCGGCCGGCTGGCGTGCGGCGGGGAGCCGATCCTGCTGGTGGCGGTCGGGGCCATTCTGGTGGCGTGCATCCGACTGACGTTCTTGGACACCGCCAAGACACTGCGCGAGCATGGGCCGGGGGCGATACCGGTGTCTGCGTCGGTCGCGAAGGGGGACGAGATGGGATGGTTCGAGCATGGCTCGACCATCGTGATGTTCGTGCCTGCGGGGTTTGTGTTGGCCGAGGGGATCGAGACGGGTGCCGTGATCAGGGCGGGACAGCCTTTGCTCGTGCGCGCCTGACTCCCGTCGGATTACTGTGTTCGGGATCACTTCAACGGATTGACCTTCGCGTTGTTGTGCGCGCAACACTGCCCCGGCAGATCGAGGAGATCATCCATGACCATGGCTATTGGCACCGAGCGCTACAGTGGCTTTGCCAGGTTGCTGCACTGGACGATCGTGGCGCTTGTCGTTGCGCAATTCGCGGTGGCATGGAGCATGCCGGATATTCATCGGGGAACCGAGCCGGTCGGGCTGGTCGCCTGGCATCTGTCGATCGGCACGGCTATTCTCGCGATCATGGTGGTGAGGGCGGTGTGGCGGCTGGTTCATCGTGAACCGCCTCCGCCATCGTCGCTGTCACCGCTGCTGCGCATGGTTTCGCGAACGACGCATGTGATCCTTTACGCCTTGCTTGTCGCGCTCCCGCTCTTGGGCTGGGCGAACGCCTCGTCGCGTGGTTGGCCGATCACGCTTTTCGGGGTGATCCCACTGCCCCCGCTGATGGCGACGGGCGCGCGGCTTGGCCATACGCTGGGCGATGTTCACGGCACGGTGGCGATCGTCTTGCTGGTCGTCATCGGGCTGCACGTTCTGGGCGCGGCTTATCACCTTCTCGTCGTGCGCGATCGGACCGTGCAAAGGATGCTGTGAGGCCGCCTCTGCCGGTGCCGGCAGGCGACGCTCAAGCACCGACGATCAATAATGAATGGCGATGTCGGTTGTGGTCGTCGGTTCCGTTACGGTCACGGCCGAGGGTCCGAAGCTGGGTGGCCCCATGATCTTGGGATTGTTCGACAAACCCCAACCTTCCTTCGGGAACATGCCGAACCGGAGATCCAGCTTCTTGTTATCGTTCGCGTCGTGATAGGCCATCACCGCATAGCGGCCCGGCGGCAGGTCCTGAAACCGGACCGTCACCAGCGCCTTGTCGGCCGGAGCGCTGAGAATTCGGTATGCCCGATCTTCGTGGCGAAAACCATCCGGCCCCCGGTATAAAGCGAAGCGTATCGCGCCCGGGCCGGGAACGACCCCGCTGGCAGCGACGGTGAAGTCGGCCGCGCTGGCCGTCGCCGCGCAAAGGACCAGGCACGCTCCAGCAGTCACGCGCTTCAGGCCGACCGCAACGTGCGATCTCGTGGATCGATCACGACGATAGAACAAGGGATATCCCTCCGAGATTGGGACCGGCAGCATGCGCGCCACTGGCGGCCCCACGACGCCGCCCGCGATGGGCAACCGCAGTTCCGGCTATTCCCGAACATTATCGGCCGCCAAAAGATGCCGGATGGGATGCGGCGCGCCAGCTTCCGTGGCGTCCTGTCGGCAGCGGAAGCACAGTCGCTCCCATTCGTGTATATGTGGCTCGGCAGGCCGCATTATGCGGATGGACAGACCTGAACACACATGTGGGAGATATGCCATGCACCGATCATCGATCCTCCTTGTCGCATCCTTCGCGATCGTCGCGGCCGCGCCCGCCGCGATCACCCGTACGAGTGCCCTCAAAGGCGCTTCGGGGGTTCCGGCGGGGCAAGTGACGCTGACGGATGCACCCAACGGCGTGATCCTGCGGGTCGAGGCGCAGGGGCTCACGCCCGGATGGCATGGCCTCCACTTCCATGAAAAGGCGGATTGCTCGGATGCGATGTTCAAGTCGGCCGGCGCCCATGTTCATATGATGAGCCCGGCGATCCACGGCTTGCTCAATCCGCAGGGCAACGATCTCGGCGACCTGCCTAATCTCTACGTCGGCCCCGACGGGAAGGGGACGGTCGAACTGTTCTCGCCCCTGGTGGCGATGCGCGACGGCACGTCGCGGGGCAACCTGCTGGATGCCGACGGATCGGCCGTGGTCATCCACGCCAAGCCCGACGATTATATGACCCAACCCATTGGCGGGGCCGGCGATCGCGTCGCCTGCGCCGAAATACGCTGAGGCGAGGGCGCGCCTCAGTAGGCGCGCCCCTTCAGCAAGCACCGGCTGCACGTGGTCAAGGTCCGCGTCAGCCGGATGCCCGCATAGACGCCCGTGCGATGGTCGACCAATTCGCGCGCCACGCTGGCTGAGATGGTGGTCTGCGACGGCAGGTTGAAGCCGATCGTGCCGGTATAGAGCTCGTCCTTCTGCAACGGCTGGATCGGATCGGTCGTCCAGCGTTGCGTCGTCGTCGCGTCGAACAGCCAGCGGCCGCTCAGATATTCGATCGATCCGCTCAAATAATCGCGCTGCCGGTCGGCGAAGCCGTTGAAATTGTGACGGATGGCGCCTTCGACATAGAGCCGGATCTGCGAATAGTCCTGGCGGAGCGTCGAAGCGACCGAACGCCTGAGCGGAATGGCGAGATCGCCGCCCAACGTCGCCCAGCGCTCGCCGCGTTCGGCGCCATAGGTCTTGCCCCAGCGGATGACGCTCGCCTGCCAGGTCAGCTGGCCCCAATGGCCGATCGGCATGTTCAGATTGTCGAACGTCACCATGATGTTTTCGGGCAGGCGTGTGTTGCCGACCCCGCCATCCTTATAATGGATCATCCCCTCGTTGTAGGGGAAGCTCTCGTGCAGGAAGGTGCGGTCGACCATGAAGGCCGACACCGTCAACTGGCGCCATCCGCCCAATTCGCTTTCGAAGACATGAAGCCATTCGCCGCCGATCATGTCGCTCGGTTCATAGCCTTGCTCGGGCTCTTCGATGAAGTCGGCGGCATAGGGGCCGGGAAGAAGCGCATAGGCGCGGCCGAAATCCTGGACGAACTTGCCGACCCGGAAGTTGCCGTAGCGCAGGTAAAGCTCCTTCATCTTGCCGCCCTCGCGCCGGCCGGCACCCTGGTTGATGAAGAGGTTCTGATTCGGATCGCTCGCCGATAGCGGCTGGCGCGGCTTGAACTGGAACAAACCGTCGAGTGAAAGCTGATCGGTGAGGTCTACCAGCAAGGTGGAATCGAACCGCAGGCTCGGCATGAAGTGGCGGCTGGGCCCGGCCGAGGCCGACATGCCGGCAAGCTCGAAATTGAAGAGCGTGTCGAAGCTCAACTTGGGAAAATCGCCGATCGGCTGGGCGTCGCCATCGGCCATGGTCGACGCGGCCTTCTGGACTCCTCCTGAAGAGGGTTCGTTGCCGGTCGACTGCGCGTTGGCCGATGCAGTACAGATCAGGCTCGCAAGCGCGGCGAGCGTCGGGACAAACCGCATCGGATCAGCCCTTCGCGCCAGGGTGTTCATCCTTGCCCGGCGTCGTCATGCCGCCCGACATGTCCATGTCCTTCATCGGGCCGGTCTTGGGATCGTAGACTTCGATCTGCGCCATCATGCCTTTGTCCTCATGCTCGAGGATGTGGCAGTGGAACATGAAGCGGCCGACGATGATCGGATCGGTGAAGGCCATGCGGATCCTGACCGATCCGTGGATCGGCACGTCGATCGTATCCTGCAATCCCTGGAACGGCTGCGCCTTGCCGTTCACGCTCAGCACCTGGAAGGCAAGCTGGTGGATGTGGAAGACGTGCAGCTCTTCCGATGCATTGCGGATCTCCCATTCCTCGATCGATCCGAGCGGCACCTTCACGTCGACCCGCTTCGGATCGAAGGTCTGGTGGTTGATGAAGAACAGTCCCGTCACGGGATCTTCCGAAAAGGAGACCAGCCGGTGCGCATCGATATGGTCGCCGGGTATCGGCTGCTGCTTCGGAGCGTTTACGGTCAGCGTGCCGAGCGGTGCCGGCGGCGGCCTCGATGGATCGGGTGCGGATATCACCGTCGCCAGCATTTGCGGCGGGAACATGTCGCCGGCGGGGCCCGTCGCTGTGGGCTCGGATAGCAGGCGATAGCGTCCGGCGGCGGGCACGGTCACCAGAACGTCGACCCGCTCGGCCGGGCCGATCATCATTTCCGGCACGGTTTCCGGATGCAGGATCGGCCTGGCGTCGCGCCCGATCACCGTCATCGGGGTGCCTTCCAGACGCAGCCGGAAATAGGTGTTCGCGGTCTGATCGGTGAAGCGCCAGAGTTGCGTTTCGCCCGGCTGCATTGCGATCGAGGCGCCGATCTGGCCGTTGATCGACTTGACGGTGCCGTTGACCGGCTTGGGCACGTTGTTGAGGCCGCCCTTGCCGCTTGGCGAGAATTCCTTGAGCACCATCAGCCGCTCGATCAGCGGCAGGGTGGCGGGCACCTCCTGCTGGAATCCCTCGATGATAAGCGTTCCGCTCAGGCCGCCCATCAGCTGCCGTTCGGCGAAATCGTGGCCGTGGGTGTGGAACCAGTAGACGCCGGGTGGATGGTCGGCGGGGATTTGGATGACATAGTCCCACGTCTGGCCGGGCGCGATCATGCGCATCGAATCATCGCTATGGCCCTCGGGTGAGACCGCCAGCCCGTGGAAGTGGACGTTCGTGATCTGCGCGAGATGATTGACGAGGCGGAGATGCAGCGTGTCGCCCTGCTTGAGGCGCAGCACCGGGCCGCCATAGATGCCGTTGAAGGTCGAACCTTCGACTTCGCGCGTTCCGAGCCTGACCTTGGTGGCACGCGCCTCCATGGTGACGAAGAGCTGACCATCCTTGCTGCGATATTCCGGCGGCGTGGCAAGCGCCTGTTCGGCCCCCTGCGCCTCGTCCGCGGCAGGAGCTGCGGGCCGGGCCGGTACTGCAGTGCTGAGCAAACTGGCCAAGCAGGAAGCCAAGAAGACAGCGCTACGCAACATCATATCAGTTCAGCCCTACGAAAGATCTTGATATTAATTCTCAATAGTACGATCGGCGTCGTTCGTATTTTCGAGAATCTGATTCGATAGCTTTCGCTTACTATCGGACAAACATCATAGATCAATCGTACCAATCATGCCTTTGACTCCGGGGCCGGCGCGAACATCTATGATATTTGCAGCCGGGCCAAACATTTCGCGAAACTGGTTGCGCGTGAAGAGGCGGTGCGTGCCGGTGGTGGCCAGACCGATACGGCGCAGCATCGCCTGCTCGGACACATAGACGACGAGCCGCCCGCCCGGGCGCAGGATGCGTCGAAGCTCGTCCAGCACGGTCTCATGATCCCGCCAGAAATAGGCGACGTTGGTCGCGAGCACGCGATCGAAGCTTTGCGCGGCAAAGGGCAGAGCCGTGAACGATCCTTGATGGAAGGTCGCCGTCGGGTAACGCTGCCTTGCTGTGATGAGCATTTCGGGCGCATGATCCAGCCCATGGACCGTGCCGTCAGGTGCGGCGGCAAGCAATAGCGGAACGGCGTCGCCCGGGCCGCACCCCAGATCGAGCACGCTATCGGTCGGGCAGATGCCCAGCGCTGCGATGGCGAGCCTGGTCGGACGCCGGTTGGCGAGCCGCATCACCTGCGAGACGATGCGGCCGCCCGGGCCGTGGGGATGCGCGAGCTGGCGGCCGAGCGCCGCCGAGACGCGATTCATCGCTGGTTGAGCTTGGCGTTGATCTTGGCGAGCAGCGCCCGCATTTCGGCCCGCCGCCCCGCATCCCATACCGGCCGGGCAGTATTGACCGGCGCCTGCAATCCGCGCAGCACGTAAGTCTTGGCTTCGGCCGGATGCCCCTCGTCATTGAGGAAGTCGGCGTAGAAGAAGTTGTTGTCCAGGCCCCGCGGATCCTGCTTCAGCGCGCCTTCCAGCAGGCTGCGCGCCTTGGCGGTGCTGCCGAAGCCGATCGGAAAGCCGGGAACGCGATAATAGAGAACCCCCAGGCTCATCTTGACCCCGCCGTCGGCGGCATTGGCATCGATCGCCTGCGCCCGTTCCAGTATCTCGCGTGCCGCACGGGCCAGCATCAATTGCTTCAGCACGTTGGCCCGGGCCGCTTCCTCGCTCGTGACGATACCCTGCCACAGCAGCGGCTCGGCACGGCCGGGATAGCGCGCGACCACTTGCGCGGCCTGGTCGGCGAGCGCGTTGAGCTCGGTATATTGCTGGTTACGGTCGGCAACCTGGTAGCGGATATGCGCCCACTGGTCGTTGATCCGCTGGACCGCGGCATCCATCTGCGGGTCGTTGCTCGCGAACGCCGCGGCAGGGATGGCGAGCGCCATCGCGATCGTTGCGGCAAAGCGAAAACCAATCATCCGTCTCTCCTTCGGCCTATCCCGCGAACATGCTGCGGGCGGTCGCGATCTGGCGGGCAAGCCCGCGATCGACGGCCGCGGGCCATGTCGCGTTCAATTGGGTGAAAATGCGTTCGGGCAAGCCGATCGATACGTCGCTAGCACGCGCCTCGATCGCATCGACGATCCGATCCGCGACGATGTCGGCGCGATCGGCCTGCATCTTCGCAAGCGTCATGAAGCGTTCGATCGCGCCGGCGATGGCGGCGGTCTTCACGGCCCGCGGCGCAATGTGGGTCACGGTGATGCCGCGTCCGCTCAACTCGCGGCGCAGGGCCTGGCTCAGCGCCTTGAGGCCGGCCTTGGCGCTCGAGTAAGCGGTGAAATAGGGATAGGGAATGGCACCCATCACCGATCCGATGTTGACGATCTGGCCGTCCCGTCGGGCGATCATCTGCGGAACGACGGCGCTGGCGAGGATCGCCGGCGCGACGAGATTGACCGTATAGCCGAGCGCGATCCGATCCGCGCTCTGATCCTCGATCGGTCCGAAATATTGGAGGCCGGCGAGATTGACGAGGATGTCCACCTGACGCGCGGCGAGCGACTGCGCCAGTGCAGCCAGCGCTTCCTGATCGCCGAGATCGGTGATCAGGCTTTCGTCGCACCAGGCGCACGCCGCGCGGACTACGCCGGTAACATGCGCGCGGCGGGCCCGCAGGCGCTGGGCCACAAGCGAGCCGATCCCGCCGGCCGGGCCGGTCATGACCACCCGGCATCCGTCAAGCCGCGACACGCATCGCCTCCAGCTCGATGCCCGCGAAGACGCCGCCGAACAGGCCGAACATCGCTTCCGCCATGGCGATGATGGCAGCCTGGTCCTCCGGCTCCTCGATCCGGTTCATCAAATTCTCGAAGAAGACCATATGGTCCTGATCCAGCGCGCCGTGCGAGGTGAGGTAGCGGAACGCGGTTTCGGGCAGGCCGAGCGATGCCCGGACGGCGCCGGCCCCGTGGCTTGCCATGACGATGCTCGTCCCTTCGAGCACGTAGACCATGCCGAAGAACGCCGCCGGATTGCCCTCGCGTACCGTGCGATAGGCATGATCGACCATCGCCTTCGTCGAGGGGGCAGGGCTGCTTGCCGCGGCCGCCGCACGGTCTCCGCCGGCTGCCGCGATGTCGTCGAGGATCCAGTGCTCGTGCCCCGTCTCCTCGACGATATAGTCGTCGAGCGCCCGGACGAGCGTGGGGCGATGGCCCAGCCGCTTCCGCGCCTCCTGCATCAGCGGTACGGTGTGGCGCACGTGATGAAATGCCTGCGTAAGGTAGGCGATATAGTCGGCGATCGAGATACGCCCGGTCAGCCCTGCCACCAGCTGCGGCGTCACCGAGAAGCGGGCCTGCGCCTCGCGCGTTTCCGCCACGAGGCGTTCGAAGAACGGGCGATCGGGTCCCGGTTTCTGGAACGGAAAAGCGGCGTCGATCGCGCTTCGCCGCAAACGGCCATTGCCGGTGAGCAGGCCGAGTCCGGGCGTGAACGGCGGCACGATCTGCCATTCGGCAACCTGCGCATAAGCGGGCAAGGCGGCATTGGCCGCCGCGATCGCTCCGGCGATGTCGGCGTCGGGCCTAGCCGGCACGATCAGCGCGTCGAGCGCGGCACGCCCGTCGCCGCGCACCATCGCCTGCGCGATCTCCGGCTCCGCGGTCAGCAGGCCCTCGATCCATTCGGGCGAGATATTGCGGCCGTGGCTGGTGATGATCAGCGCCGACTTGCGGCCTTCGATCCAGAAGTTGCCTTGGGCATCGAGACGCCCGAGGTCCCCCGTGGCCAGCGGACCGGCGGCGCGCGGTGTGCCCGGCGTGCCAAGATAGGACGGCCCATCGATCATGATCTCGCCATCGGCGGCGAGACGGATGGTGTTCACGCCGATACTCTTGCCGACGCTGCCCCGCGAGTCCGTCGCGCCGTCGTCCAGCGCGACCACCGATGCGCATTCGGTCAGGCCGTAGCCCTGCCGCACCGGCAGACCGAGCGCGGCTGCGGCGTCGAGCAGGGCGGGGGCGACACGCGCGCCACCGACTGCGACCAGCGTCAGCCGGGGCAATGTCGCCCCCGACGCGCGCATCGCAGCGATCAGCCCGGCGAGATATTCGGGCACCAGGATCAGCGAGGTGATCGCATGCGCATCGATCGTGCGCAGAATGGCCATCATGTCGGGGCGAAACGGATTGGCCATCCCTACCCCGGCCTGCGGCAGCGCCACATAGGTGCCGCCCGCCAGCAAGGTCGCGTAAAAGCCGGCGACATTTTCGAGCAGGATACCCGGTGGCAACAGCGGCAGATGGCGCCCGGCATGCTGCACGCCCAGATACGCCACAACCGCGCCTGCGACCGCGCCCATATGGTCGAGCGACAGGCAGATGCCCTTAGGATCGCCGGTCGATCCCGAGGTGAAGGTTATGCGCGCGGTGCCCCGCGGGAGCGCGGCCGTCGGATGACCGGTCGGCGTAATCGATAGGGCGAATGTCGGCGAAGCGCCGTCCGCGATCCCGACCGCCCCCTCGATCACCGCCGATGCACCGGCGTTTGCCAGCGAGGCGGCGATCTGCTGGGCATTGAAGAAGCGCGGCAGCGGAATGGTCGGCAGGCCCGCCTCGACCAAAGCGAGATCGAGCACGCACTCCGCCACCCCATGGTCGATGCGCGTCGCGATCGGGCGATCGGGCGAAAGCCGTCCACGAAGGTCCTCAGCCAGCGGTGGTATCAACCGCGCCAGCGTCGCCCATGTCAGCGGCGTCGCACCGTCGAGCGCGATGGCGTCGGGGCGGTCGGCCGCGTGTGCGCGGATCGCGTCGAGCAGCAGGGTCATGCCTGCCCCCCACGCCGGATCGCGCGTTCGAGCGCGGCCCTGCAACGGGCGATGTCGCCTGCGCACAGCAGCGGGTCCGTTTCGTAATAGCGCCCCCAATGCCGGGCCGCGTCGCCCATCGCTTCGATCCGCGCCGGCGCGAGCTCGACAAGCTCCAGATCCAGGCGTTGGAACATCGTTCGCATCGGACGGGTCAGGACGGCGACGGCGATATCGGCCTGGCTTGCCAGAGTGACCGCGGCCTCGCGCCACAAGGCGATCGTCGCACCGGGGCGATGCGACGCATGATCGCCGAGCTCGACGATCCGGCCACGCGGTACGGGCCGCGCGAGCCGCGCGGTCAGCACCTCTTCGATCGGCTGATCGAGATATCGCTCCAGGAACAGGGGCTCCGCTCCGGCAGACCGAAAACCGAGGACGGCCTGGGGCTTCTCGGGCGAGCCGATCGTCAGATAGCTGGGATAAGCGCCGGCTGGGGACGCGTCATGGGCAGTGGCGTAACGATCCTGGATAAGCGAACGTATGGCGGCATGGTGCATGCGTGCCCTCCTCGATGGCCAGAGGACGGCACGATCACGGCTTCACCCGAGTCCGCGGCGGAAATTTTTTGGCAGTCTGTCGTGGTGCCGCCGGCCCAGTCGGCGGGGACGCAGAAATTTCGCCCGACCTGTAAGACTTTTCTCTGTGCGCTGACTAACCATCACAGGCGATCGGGAGGGTGACAAGTTTGGGTACCGGGGCACAGGACGCGCAATATTTCGCGGCTGCCCGCGAGCATGGCGCCATGATCGAGCGGCTGGCGCGCGGATATGAAGCCAACCCGGAGATGCGCCGCGACCTGGTGCAGGAAATCCATGCGGCGCTGTGGCGCAGTTTCGCGATTTATGAAGGGCAATGTGCGGAACGCAGCTGGGTCCACCGGATCGCCCACAACGTCGCGGTTACGCACATGATGGCGGGTCGGCGCGGCCGGAAACTGGCGCTTGTCGGGCTGGATGAGATAACGGAACTGTCGGCCGATAACGATACCGAACGGGAAACCGGGGTGCGTGGCCTGGCGAACCGCCTGCTGGCGGCGATCCACCGGTTGAAGCCCGCGGACCGGCAGGTGATGCTACTCTACCTGGAAGACCTCACCGCGGCCGAGATCGGCGAGGTGACCGGTCTAACCGCCGGCGCCATCGCGGTGCGCATCCACCGTCTCAAGGCCTTGTTGGCGCAACCCTACAACGCCGAGGAGAAGCAGGCATGACGCTCGATCCCAAGCACGCTTGGCAGACCTCCGGAGAAGCACATGACGTACCCGCGCTCGCCGAGGTTCGGGCCAAGGCCGATAAATTCTATCGCCAGGTGCGGCGCCGCAATCTGATGGAATATGCCGCCTGCGTTTTCGTGGTAATTGCCTGTAGTCGTAACGCCTTCGTGCTGCCGCATATCCTGCAGAAGATCGGTTCGGCCTGGATTGTGGCGGCGGCATTCTATGTCGCCTGGCAGCTTCATCGGCGAGGCTCCGCCGTGGCGCCGGAAAAGGCAGTCGATATGCCAATTTATATCTTTGCCCGCACGCAGCTGGTCCGCCAGCGCGATCTGCTGCGAAACATCTTCTGGGGTTACATCCTGCCGTTTATCCCGGGCCTCGCGCTCGTCCTGATCGGAAACGGGCAGGACCCCGAGCTGTCCCGGCATGTGCCCATCTGGCAGCGATGGATGGCGCTGGGTTTCATTGTGGCGGCGTTTACCGGCGTTTGGTGGCTCAACCAGAGGGTGGCGCGGAAACTGCAACGCCGCATCGACGAAATCGACGCGCTGACCGGGGAGCACTGAACCGTCCAGCGGTCGCGGTGCCCGGTGCTGTACATGCTGTTTCGTCGATGTCTCTGCTTCTCGAGGAGGACTTCATGCGATTGACCTTCAGATCCCTATTGCTGGCATTGTCGCTCCTCGCGGGAGTGGCCATCGATGGAGCCGCGTTCGCGCAGGCTGCGCCCGATCCGGTCGGTAACTGGCATGGCGTGCTCGAAACGCCACGCGGCGGGCTAACCCTGATCATCTCGGTCAGCCGCGCGCCGGACGGCACGCTCAAGGCTGACCTGGAAAGCCCGGACCAGGGAGCGGGTAAGCTCCCGGCGACCAGCATCCAGACCGAGGGCGAACGGCTCTCTTTCACGCTCGTGCCGATCAGCGCTTCGTTCAAGGGCAACTGGGTTGCCGCCGAGCAAGCCTGGAAAGGTACCTTCACGCAGGGCAGCGACTTGCCGCTCAAGCTCACCAGGGGGCTGCCACCGCCCAAGCCGGCGATCGACGGAATGGACGGCGTGTGGTCGGGTAAGATCACACGCAACGGCATCGACCTGCGCCTGATCCTGCGCATCGCAACCGGCGCCCGTGGGACGACCGTCTCGCTCAATTCTCCCGACCAGCTCGCCAACGGGTTGCCGGTGCAGGATTTCATGCGTGACGGACAGAAAGTGCGTTTCAAGCTGAAGATGGTCGGGGCAAGCTATGAGGGCACGCTTTCCGACGATCAGCAGCGGCTAAGCGGCAGCTGGACCGTGCCAAGCCAGCCCGCGGCGCAGATCGTCTTCGCCCGCGGGGCAGCGGCTGCCGCCAACGGCCCGCTCAAGCGTCCGCAGACGCCGCAACCGCCCTTCCCCTACACGGCCGAAGACGTGGCATTCGATAACCCGACCGAGAGCGGTGTCCATCTCGCCGGCACGCTGACGCTGCCGCAGGGCAGGGGGCCGTTCCCCGCCGCGATCATGATCACCGGTTCGGGCCAGCAGGACCGCGACGAGACCTTGCTCGGTCATAAGCCTTTCTGGGTCATCGCGGATTATCTCTCGCGCCGGGGCATCGCCGTGTTGCGCATCGACGATCGTGGCACGGGCAAGTCGACCGGGGACGTGGCCAAGGCAACCTCGGCGGACTTCGCCACCGACAGCAATGCCGCCTTCGCTTATCTGCGGACGCGCCGGGACATCAAGCCCAGGGCCATCGGCTTCGTCGGCCATAGCGAGGGCGGGATGATCGGCCCGATCGCCATGGCGACCAACAAGGACGTGGCATTTCTCGTGATGATGGCGGGACCGGGCACCGCGCTCGATCAATTGATGCTGTCCCAGCGCCGCCTGATCGCCGCGAGCATGGGGCAGAGCGAGGCGGCGATCGACAAAGCCGCGCCGGTTTGGGCCGCATTGTACAAGGCCATCGGCGCTGGCACGACCTACGAAGACGGGATCGCGGCCGCGCGCGCGGTGCTGACGCCCGAGGCAATCACGGCGATCGGCATGCCGGCGAACAGCAACCCGCAACTCATCCTTGCCCCGATGGCAACGCCCTGGTTTCGATACTTCTTCAAATATGACCCCGCGCCCAATCTGCGCGCCATCAAGGTACCGGTGCTGGCACTCAATGGCAGCCTCGACCGGCAAGTGCCGGCCAAGGAGAATCTCCCGGCGATCAGGGCGGCGCTAAAGGATAACAAGGATGCCACGGTCGTCGAGATTCCTGGCCTCAACCACCTGTTCCAGACGGCGAAGACCGGTGCGGTGGGCGAGTATGCGGAAATCGAAGAAACCGTGGCACCCGTGGCGCTCGAGCAGATGGCGGGCTGGATCAATGCGCGGTTCGGCAAAGTGAACAACTAATCGCCGGAATGTGGCGCGGCAGCGGTGGGGCTACCACAGCAAAACAACTGTTTAGAATGTGAAGGCTCAGTGTGGGCGGATGAATTGGCCGCTCGCTTCAGATACCTTGCGTCAAGCCACGTCCACCGCATCGAGCGTCACCGCGGTGCGCTCGGCGAGATCGTTGATGCGGCCGAGATAGTCGGCGAAATAGGCGCTCGCGCGATGCGCCGCCACGGCCGCTTCGTCTGTGTAGAGTTCGTCGAGGATGACGCGATCGGGCAGCGATCGATCGCGCCAGATATCGTAGCGCAGATTGCCCGGCTCGGTGCGACTGGCCGCCGCCATGCCGTCGAGCAATGCCCGCAATTCCGCAGCCTTGCCGGGGAGCGCGGTGAGGATTGCCATGATCTTCACTTGGGCGGTCATGGCAATCCTCTCCTTGGCGGGGTTTCCCCTTACTTCATCTCGAACCGCACGCCCACGCGGAAGACGCGGCCGAGCAGATCCGAATAGGTGCTGTTCGCGGCGAGGCCGGTCTCGGGCACCAGCATCGGTCCGCGGTTGAACAGGTTGGTGATGTTCGCGAACAGCTCCGCGTTGGACCGGCTGTCGACCGCGATCTTCTGCGTGATGTTGAAGTCGACGTAGAAGGTGCCCTTCACGTGGTTATATTCGTAGGTCGGGTAGTTGGTGGTCGAGAGGGGGCAGTTGGTCTGGCACTCGATGCCGGTTGCGGCATATCGGCCCGAACTAACGCCGCGCCCGACCAGGGTGAGCGAGGTATTCTTGAGGTCGTAGGTCAGGCTGGTGTTGAAGATCCACTTGGGCGTGCCGCCCTGGCTGCCGTCGAGCCCGACCGAATTGTAGACCACCGCCGACGTGACGCCGGTGTTCAGGATATTGTCGATGTAGCGCGTTGCATTGCCGCGCCAGGTGAGCATGCTCGAGTTGGTGATGCGCGTCCGGTAGGAGACGTCGAAGTCGATGCCGCGCACGAGCTGGCTGGCCGCGTTGAACGGCTGGGTGCGGAATAGCAGGTAAGGCTGGCCCGGCGCCGAGCGGGTCGGATCGGTTGTGTAGGCTGCGCAATATTGCTGCTGCCCGAGCGAGCAGAGGTTGATGATGTCCTGCGCGCCGAAGCTGCTGATCGCATTGGTCATCTTGATGCGCCAATAGTCGACCGACACGTTCAGGCCCGGCACGAAGCGCGGCGACACCACCGCGCCGATCGTCCAGTTATTGCCGATCTCGGGCTTCAAATTGGGGTTGCCGGTAACCACCGCCGAGTAGGAATAGGTCGCCGGGCCCTTTGACGCATCGTTCTTGTCATAGAGCGGGTTACGCACCGCGTCGCTGTTCGACGAACCCGCCTGGTACAGGTCGTTGAGGTTTGGCGCGCGGATATCGCGCGAACGCACCACGCGGAAACGGATGTCGCGGATCGGCTGCCAGGTCCCGCCCAGCTTCCAGGTCGTGACATAGCCCGCGGTCGAATAATCGGTCGCGCGCACCGCACCGTTGAATTCCAGCCCGAGACCGAGCGGGACCACGGTTTCGAAATAGCCTTCCTTCACGTTGTACGAGCCGTTGGTCGGCAAATAGTTGCCGACCGACCAGGCGTTGGTCGTCGCTGTGGTCGTCACGACCGGCTGGAACTGGGTCGGCACCGATCCCGCGATCTGCTCCTTGCGCCATTCGCCGCCGATCGCCACGCTGACGTCGCCGGCCCATGTCGCGAACGGGGTGGTGCGCAAATTGGCGCCGGCGGCGGTCTGCTTGGCGATCTCGATACGATAGGGGCTGCCGAGCACATAGGCGATCGCCGCAGGATTGGCGACGCCGAGGCCGAGCCGGTTGAGCGGCACGCAGGCCTTGTCGTCGTTGGTGGTGCTGGCGTCCACATTGATGCGGCACTGGATCGAGCCCGCCGCATAGCCACCCGCATTGCCCGCCTGCGCGACCACCGCGTCGGTGGCATTGGCCATCTTCGTGACGTTCATGATGTTCGTGAGCTGCTCGACCAGGCGCGAGCGGCCATATTGGCCGTAGACGTCCCAGTGTGCGGGCTTGCCGAACAAGGTGAATTCGCCTTCGGCGCCGCCAAGGTAGCGCTGGATCTCACGGGTGTTGTTGACACCGCGGAAGGGCAGGTCGGCCGCCGTCGTCGCCACCGTCACCGAGGTGATGCCGGCGAGGCGGGCGGCGCCGAGCGCGTTCACCAGATAGGCGTTGTCGGGCTTGTAGACGATGCCGGTCTGCAGGTTGGGGCCGGCGTTGAATATGATATGATCGCGATTGTACGAGGCTTCGCCGAAGAGCGAGATGCCGTCGGTGATGTCGTAGCTCAGCCGGCCGAAGAAACCGTAGCGATTATCCTTGGGGTCGAGGCCGATGCGGCGGCCCGAATCATTGACCTGCCAGCTGCCGCCCTGCGTCAGCGAGGGGGCCGCACTGCCGGTCGGCGAGGGGAAGGTCAGCGCCCCGTACTGATACTGCAGCACCTGGCCGTTGGCGCCGAAATAGAGGCCGCGCAGCGAATTTGCGGTGCCGCCAGCCGACGCGGTGATCAGGCCGCCCGGCGTCGAGTTGGCGGCACCCACCTGCGTGCGGATCAGATATTGCGGGGTGGTGCTGGTCGCGGTCCAGTTCGGATCCTGGATGCGGACATAGCCGGTCGCGTTCCAGGGACGGTCGACCTCGAAGATGCCGTCGCGATGCGCGATCTCGGCATTGAAGAGGATATGGCCGCGGCCACCGGCGAAGGACTTGCCTGCAGTGAAGCTGCCCGAGTAGGTGCCGCCATCGCCATAGGTGGTGATGCCGCGGTCGGCCGAGAACTTGATGCCCTCATACTTCTTGTCGAGGACGAAATTGACCACACCCGCGACCGCGTCCGAGCCGTAGGCCGCCGAAGCGCCGCCGGTGACGACCTCGACGTTCTTGATCAGCCCCTGCGGGATGGTGTTGATGTCGACCAGGCCGGTGACGGTCGAGCCGACCGAGCGGTGCCCGTCGAGCAGCACCAGCGTGCGGATCTCGCCGAGGTTGCGCAGGTTGAGCGCGTTGATGCCGGCCTGGCCCGAGCTCAGGTTGAGGCGCGAATTGGCCGGACGCGTCGAGCCGGCGAGTGCCGGTTGCTCGTTCAGGAAGTCGGCGATGTTGTTGGTCGGCGACTGGTTCTGGATCTGCTCGGTCGTGATCACGGTGAGCGGAGTCGGTGCCTGGAAGCCCAGGCGGGCGACGCGCGAGCCGGTGACGACGATGTCGTCGGCGGCCTTCTCGTCGCTCGCGGTCGGCGTCGTCTGCGCCATGGTTGGTGCGGCATGGACCAGCGCCAGCGCGGTCATGGCGAGTCCCGCCCGTCCGCTAAGGCCGATTCGCGAATGCGTGCGCCCGAAAATAGTCATTGCGATAATCCCTTTTTTTGGCTTTCGATCGGCCACCGCACCCTGCTGCGTCATCAGATTGTCCGGAAAAGCCGCTATGGCTTCATGCTCCGTCATCCTTGTTTTTTTGCGGTGACTGCCGATCGTTCATTTCCGGGTCAGGAGGCTACAGGCCGATGCCAAGCGGTCAATAGCCCAAAGCAACTTTGATTTCGCTCGACTATAGCCTTAGGGTATAGATGACGAAGTGCCCGCGGAGGACGCGGACGAAGGGGCAAAGGAGCGTGCCGCTTGCTGCCCGTGCCCTTCGATGTCAGGGGGCTTCATGCTTCCCCATATCCGCGCCATCGTCGCCGCCTCCGCTTACGCGGTCATCACCGGTCGCAAGGTCGCCGGACTCTATGATCATGCTGCCGACCGGCATCTGCGGGTCGCCGCCGAATGCCGCGGCGATTGGCTGCAGGCGCGCGACGGCGAGCGTTCGGTCGATTTCGGCGGCACCTTGCCCGATCTTTACGATCAGGGCGACAAGGCGTTCGTGTCCCTGGAACGCGACGGCGCTGCGGTGCGGGGCTACGATCGCGGCTCTGCGACCTTTTATGATGCGCGGGTGGCTGGCGATGTGGTGCAGTTCTATGATCATGGCACGAATGGCTGGTTCGCGTTTACCGTTCAGGTCGTTTGAATTCCCGAAACCCTCTTCGGCCTGACGCGAGGCCTACTCAGGGGAAGAACGATGAGCTGGTCCGCCCGCCAATATGTGAAGTTCGAGGATGAGCGTACCCGGCCGGTTCGCGATCTGATCGCACGCATCCCGAACCGCGAAGCCGGCGTCGCGGTGGATCTGGGATGCGGCCCGGGCAACTCCACCGAACTGCTGCTCGGGCGCTTTCCCGAGGCGCAAGTGGTCGGCATCGACAATTCGGCGGACATGATCGCGGCGGCGCGGAAGCGTATGCCGGATACGGCGTTCGAACTTCACGATATCACCGCGTGGAGCAGGGCGGAGGGGGCGGTCGACGTCATCCTCTCCAATGCGGCGCTCCAGTGGGTGCCCGATCACGGGAGCCTGCTGCCCGCGCTGGTGGGCCGGCTGAAGACCGGCGGCGCGCTGGCAGTGCAGATGCCGCACAACCTGGATGAGCCCGCGCACCGGGCGATGCGCATCGTTGCGGCCGATGGGCCGTGGGGCGACCGGCTCGCCGCGGCAGCGCGGCCGGCTGACGGTCAGCATGAGCCGGCCTATTATTATGACGTGCTCGGCGCAGCGGGGGCGACGGTGGATGTGTGGATGACGATCTACCACCATGTCATGCCCGATGTCGCTGCGGTCGTCGAATGGTTCAAGGGGAGCGCATTGCGCCCCTTCCTCGCGCCGCTCGATGCGGATGAGCAGCAGGCGTTTCTGGCGCACTATCTGGAGGCGATCAGCCCACTCTTCCCGCCGCGCCATGATGGATCGGTGCTGCTGCCGTTCCCGCGCCTGTTCTTCGTCGCCACCCGCGTCTGATCAGCCGGGCAGCTTTGCCTCGGCGATGACGGGCGGAGCGGGCTCGCTCGGCCGGCCGCGCAGATCGTCGATCTCCGCCTGACGCTTGCGCAGATAGAGCTCGCGCCGGGTGCGGTAGGGATCACGGCTTTCCTCGCGGATCGTGCGGAGCTGGTCGTCGAAGCTCGATCGATATTCGAGCCCGCTGAGCGTCCCGGTCGATGCGCCGTAGGCGAAGTCGGTGAAGGGTGCTCCGAACGCGAACGGCAGCACCAGCCGGTCGAGCCCGCCGCCGATCGCATCGCGCACCGTGGTCGGCCCGATCAGCGGCAGGAACAGGAAGGGCCCCGGCTTCACCCCATAATAGCCCATCGTGTCGGCAAAGCCGTTGGGCCGTCGGGGCAGTTTGAACGGGCGCCTTTTGGCCATGTCGAACAGGCCGGCGGCGCCGACCGTCGTGTTGATCGCGAAGCGCCCGAACGTCTCGGCAGCCTTGCCCGGCTTGAACTGGAGCAGGAAGTTCAGGAAGATGACCGGCTCGCGCGTATTGTTGAGGAAGTTACGGATGCCGTTGCGGATCGGCTCGGGGATCTTGGTCTTGTAGGCGATCGAGACCGGGCCGACGAACGCCTTGTCGACCTGCTGGGTCACCGCGAAGGATTGGGCGTTGGCCGCCACGAACGGATCGGCCGGGCTGCGCGGCCGCGCCTCCACCACGATGATATCGTCGTCGGCGGCGGGGGGCGGCGGCGCTGGCGCCGCATCGGGCGGCGGCGCGCCGGCGAGCAACGTCGCAATGACCAATATCGTCAAACTCAATCCGGTACCTTCCCTCGCCGCCGCCGTTCCCATCGGCCTTCCTGGTGAGGACGTCACCAAACTGCCTTTGTCGCAGTCCGGTCCCGAATCGCGATCGTTAGCGGATCGAACGGATCCTGCCCGGCGTTGGGGCGAAAGGAGATTTTCCACAAGGGGGCCTCCGGAACTGGATGTCCGTGCCGTCCATGGCGGCGCGGGCCGGCGTGCGCGCCATTCGCGGAGGGTCGGTTGCGATTGAGGGACGACGCCTTGGGCGCCGCGAGCGGTCCGGTTTCACGGGCGCGCAGACATGCCCGGCGCGTCGCGGTGATCGTCGCTTCGCTTCTGCTGCTGCTCCTCGTTCTTTTGCTCACGACGCTCGCCTTGATCGATCGCGGCTATCTCGATGGTCCGATCGCACGCACCGCCTCGTTCAAGCTGGGGCGGACGATCCGCTTTCGAACGTTGCGGACCCATTTGCTGGCGCGCGAGCCGGACGTCCGGATCGAGGGACTGACGATCGGCAACCCCGCCTGGCTGCCGCAGGGCAATCTGGCCGAGGTCGGCGCGTTCACGGTGCATCTGCGCTTCTGGCCGATGCTGCTCGGCCGGGCCGACGTGACCGCACTGACGATCGATCGGCCGATGCTGCGCCTCGTCCGCTTCGGCCCGCGCCGGAACAACTGGTCGATGGGCCATGGCGGGGACGGGCCTGCCTTCGCACCGCTCCGCGGCGTCGGCATCGTCTCGATCACGAACGGCCGCATCGCGTTTCACGATTATGCCCGCCAATTGATCGTCGAAGGCAGCTTCGCGCAAGCCACGACCGGACAGCTGCCTTTCACGATGGCCGGGTCGGGGATGCTTAAGGGCGGCCCCATCCGCTTCCGTGCCGCCGGCGGACAGATCCATGGCAAGGTTGTCGGCCAGCCTTACCCGTTCGTGTTGGACCTGATCGACGGCAAGACGATCCTGCGCGCGGAGGGGACCAGCGGCGATGCGTTCGATTTGCGAACCTACGCGCTGGCGGTTTCCGCGCACGGGCCCAACCTCGCCGATATCGGCTATCTCTTCAACCTGATCACCCCCAATTCGGCGCCTTATACGCTGACGACGCGTGCCTTTTCCGACGGCGCGCACCTGCGTTTCGATGCTCTGGATGCGCATATGGGCGCGAGCCACATCAAGGGCCGGATCTGGTCCAACCACTCGACCGCGCGCCGCCAGCTTCAGGCGGAATTCGATGCGCCGGTGCTCGCGCGGCAGGATATCGACGCGATGCTGTCCTCGGTGCCGCCACGCAATGTGGCGAGCATGCAATCGGGCGCGGTCAGGCCGGGCCTGCCCAGCAAATATATTCTAAGCGATGTCCCGATCAGCCTGCGTCGCCTGCGCGGGGCCGATTTCGATTTCAAGGTCCATATCGGGACATTGACCGGCTATGCCCTGCCGCTGACCGATATCTTCACCCGCATCGATCTCGATCACGGGCTGCTCGATTTCCCCTTCTTCAATGCGCGGCTTTATTCGGGCAAGGTGGCGGGCTCGGGCCGCTTCGACGGCACCAGGGCACGCCCCGTGCTCGGCGCCCGGCTCGATCTGGTCGGCGCGCGGCTCGCGGAGATCGGCCAGCCGGTATCGCCGCCGCCAGGACGGTTGGATATGCGGATCCAACTGACGGGCACCGGGAATTCGCTCCACGAAGCCGCCTCGACCGCGACGGGCAGTCTGGCGCTGAATGTCACCGGCGCGGTTGTGCCGAAGAAGGCCGCATGGATTTTGGGTGGCGATCTGTTGCGCGCGGCCTTGGGTGGCAGCGGCAAGGATCTCCCGCTGTCATGCGCGAAGGCCGATTTCAAAGGAAAGGACGGCGTCCTGCAGGTGCAGAGGCTGGCACTTGGCACATCGCTGGGCACCGCCAGCGGTACCGGCTCGATCGATCTCGGAACCGAGCAGATCGCGCTCGTCGTCCAGGGGCAGCCCGCCAAGCGACGGCTGTTCCAGGTGGCGGCGCCGGTAAAGATCGCCGGGCCGTGGCTCAAGCCGGTGATCACCGTGCTGCCGGGGCACGATGCCCGCAAGCTCGGCCTCAAAGGCAAAGCGGGGTTGTTGCTGACGCCGTTGGCGGGGTTGTTGCCGCTGGGGAAGGATAAGGCGCCGCCGGTCGCGACTTGCAGCTAAACCCTCTCCCTTGAGGGAGAGGGAGTCAGGTCAATGCGGCCCGGGCGAGCCCGACGACAGGGTCTGCACCCCGCCCCAATCCTCATTGGCGCGCGCGATCAGGTAAGCGTGGATCGCGTCGGCCTCGTCCTGTTTCAAGATGTCGGCGAAGCTCGCCATGCCCTTCGTCTTGAAGATGCCCTTGAGCACGATCGCGTTGAACGCTGCGTGCGTGTCCTTCGTCATGTGGCGCAGATCCTTGACCCCGCCGACCGCAGCCGCGCCGTGACAGACCGCGCAGGTCTGCGCGTACAGAGCCGCGCCGCGCCGCACGGTCGCCTCGTTGGCGGTCAGCGGTGGGGGTTCGGGAATGCTGGCGGCGGCCTTGAGCGGCGGCAGTTGCAGAGTGCCGCCGAGCTTGAACACCAGCAAGCGTGCCGACGGACGCGGCAATTCGGTTCCCTGGCCGCGCTCGACCTGCGCGGCGCCGCCGCCCCAGCCGGCATTGACCGCGATATATTGCTCGCCGTCGAGGCGGTAGGTTATCGGCCCTGCCACCGGCGCGCTCTGCACCGGGATCTCGCGCAATATCTTGCCGGTCTTCGCGTCGAAGAAGCCGAGCGTCTGGCGGGTGGTACCCTCGATCACGAGATCGCTCGCGGTCACCAGCACGCCGCCATTGCCGTGGCGCGGCAGCGGCACTTGCCAGGCGGGCTTCTGCTTCACCGGATCCCACGCGGTCAGCCATGCCTTCTCGTTCGCATTGGCCTCCGCCATCAGCGCGATCCGCTTCTTGAGCGCATCGCCGGTATAGCCGCCCCAGCCGCTGTTCGATCGGAACTCCTTGGGCTGGAAATTCGGATCGAGCGCATAGACCATGCCCGATTGATAGGTCGGGAAATAGGCCAGCTTGGTCCGCGGGCTATAGGCCATCGGGAACCAGTTATGCGCGCCGCCGGGCCCGGGATAGACCAGCACCGGATCGACGCCATAATGGGTCGCGGGGTTGGGGTGGACCTTGCCGGTCTTGTCGATCGTCGCCCAATTGACCTTCACCGTCGGCTCGGCCGAGAGGAATTTCCCGGTCGCGGCATCGAGGATGTAGAAATAGCCATCTTTAGGAGCCTGCATGATCACGTGGCGTTGCTGGCCCTTGATCGGCAAATCGGCGGTGATGATCGAGCTGGTGCAGGTATAATCCCAGTCCTCCCCCGGGACCATCTGATAGTGCCAGGCATAGGTGCCGGTCTTGGCATGAAGCGCGACGATCGAGCAGATGAAGAGGTTATCGCCCTTGCCCTCGCTGCGATAATGCCATGACAGTGGCGATCCGTTGCCGGTGCCAACATAGACCAGATCGGTCTTCGGATCGTAGGCGATCGAATCCCACGGATTGGCGCCGCCGCCGAGCTTCCAATATTGGCCCGACCAGGTCTTGGCGGCCATTGCCATGACCGAATCCGAGGCCTCGTGATCCGGGCCCTTCGAAGGATCGCCCGGCGCGGTGTAGAATTTCCAGAGCTTCTTGCCGGTATCGGCGTCATAGGCCGAGACGAAACCGCGAATGCCGAAATCGCCGCCGCTATTTCCGACCACGACCATCCCGTTGAACACGCGCGGCGCCCCGGTGATCGTGTAAGGGGCGGACTTCGGATCGAAGGTCTTGGTGGTCCACACCGGCTTGCCGGTGGCGGCGTCGAGCCCGATCAGCCGCCCGTCGAGCGTGGCGATGATCGCCTTGCCCTTCCACAGCGCCATGCCGCGCGCGACCGGCTCGCAACAGGCATAGCGCCCCATCTCGCGCGGCACTTCCGGATCGTAGGTCCACAGTCGTTTACCCGTGCGCGCGTCGTAGGCGGTGGCGATGTTCCACGCGCTGATATTGTAGAGCACGCCGTCGGCGTAGAGCGGCGTCGCCTCGACCCCGCGATAGGTGTCGAGCTCGTCATACCAGGCTAGACCGATCTTATCGACATTGCCGGCGTTGATCTGCGTAAGCGGGCTGAAGCGCTGCGCATTGTAGGTGCGCCCGTCGCTGAGCCAGGTGTCAGGCTCGGCCGCGGCGTTGACGAGGCGTTTCGCGTCGACGTTGGCGGGCTTGCTTTGCGAGAGCGCGCCACCGGCGAGCGCGATGCCCACCATCGCCATCGCCGCAATTTTGAAGCCGAGACCTCTCAAACCGTCATCCCCGCGAAGGCGGGGATCCATATTCTCTGAAGTTCGGAGTTTATGGATTCCCGCCTTCGCGGGAATGACGGGTGGGTGGGTCAATTTCACTTTATGCTCTCCCAAGCCGTCATTTATGCGCCGCATCGTCCTGCCAATCCTCGTTGGCCCGCGCGATCAGGTAGGAATGGATCGCCTCGGCCTGCGAGGGCGTGAGCAAATCCTTGAAGCTCGCCATGCCCTTGTCGGCCCGCGCGCCGCCCAGCACGATATCGAGGAAATGCTTGTGCGTGTCAGGCGTCATGTAGCGCAGGTCCTTGACGCCCCCGCGCGCATCCTCGCCATGGCAGGTGCGGCATGTCTGGGCGTAGAGCGCCTGACCTTCCTTCACCTCGGCCTCGCCGGCGCGGAGGTAAGGCGGAGCGGGCAATGACGATGGCGGCGGCATCGGCGGTAGCTTGGCGGTCCCGCCGAGCTTGAACACGAGCAGGCGCGAGGTCGATGTGCGGAAGCCACCGGGGATCTTGCTGAGGCCATAGACCGGCGATCCGGTCCAGCCGACATTGACCGCGATATATTGCTCGCCGTCGACGGTGTAGGTGATCGGCCCCGCCAGTGGGACATTGTCGACCGGCATTCGCCACAGCAATTTGCCGTTGTCGGCGCGATAGATGGCGAGATTCTTCTCGATCGTGCCCTCCACCAGCAGATTGCCCGCCGTCGTCAGCACGCCGCCCGAGCCCGGATAGGGGTAGGGGACGCGGAACGCCTCCTTCTGCGTCACCGGGTTGAGCGCGAGCAGATAGCCTTTCTCGTTCGCATTCGCCTCGGCCAGCAATTTCTTGCGAAGCTCGGGCTGACTGCCGAAATCGCGGCCCGAATTGGATCGGAACGGCACCCATTTGAACTTGCCGTCGGGAAGGCGAGCGTAGACGTCGCCTTGTTCCTGCGCCGGGAAGTAGACCAGCCCCGTCAGCGGGCTGTACGACATCGGATACCAGCTGTGCGCCGCCATCCAGCTTGGTGTCATCAGGTGCGGCGTCTCGGTGATCTTCGCGTCGGGATAGACGATCGGCCGCCCGGTCTTCGGATCGAGCCCGCTTGCCCATGTATTCGGCACGTAGGATTTGCCTGAGATGACCTTCCCGGTCTTGCGATCGAGGACGTAGAAGAAGCCATTCTTGGGCGCCTGCATCAGCACCTGACGCTGCTGCCCGGCAATCTTGAGATCGGCCAACACCATCGGCTGGGTGCAGGTGTAATCCCACTCCTCGTCGGGCACCATTTGATAGTGCCAGACATATTTGCCGGTGGTCGCGTTGACTGCGACGATCGAGCAGAGGAACAGATTGTCGCCGCCATTGGGGCTGCGGAAATGCTGGACGTGCGGCCCGCCATTGCCGGTGCCGATATAGACCAGGTTAAGCTTCGGATCGTAGACGATCGAATCCCAGGCGGTGCCGCCCCCGCCATATTTCCACCATTCGCCGTTCCAGGTTTTGGTGGCCATCGGCATCACCGAATCCGACGCTTCGTGATCGGGGCCCTTCGCCGGATCGCCGGGGACGGTGTAGAATTTCCACAGCTTTTTGCCGGTCTCGGCATCGTAGGCGATGACGAAGCCGCGCACGCCATAATCGGCGCCGCCATTGCCGATCACGACCTTGCCGTCGAAGACGCGTGGGCTCCCTGTAATCGAATAAGCCCAGTTCTTGTCGAAGGTCTGCTGCGACCAGACTTCCTTGCCCGTCTTCGCATCGACCGCGATCAGCCGGCCATCGAGCGCCCCGATATAGATCCTGCCCTTCCACGCCGCGATCCCGCGCGCGCTCGGCCCGCAGCAGGCGAGCCGCGCCCATTCGCGCGCGACGTGGGGATCGTAGGTCCAGAGCTTCTTGCCGGTCTTGGCATCATAGGCGGTGACGACGTTGAAGACCGAGACATTGTAGAGCACGCCATCGATCATCAGCGGGGTGCTCTCGATCCCGCGATAGGTATCGAGATCGGCATACCAAGCGAGGCCGAGCGTCCCGACATTCTTGTCGTTGATCTGCTTCAACGGGCTGAAGCGTTGCTCGTCCCAGGTGCGGCCATAGGACATCCACTGCCCGGCTTCGGGGTTGCGCATGCGCTTGCCGTCGACCGCGGCGCGTGGCGCATCGGCCACCGCCTGCGATCCGAGCGCAGCCACCAGGGCTGCTGCCACAGCGAGCTTCGCGACGCGCATCGAACCTGTTCCCCTCAATCTTCTCTTTTGGGCGTCGAGATTACGCCTCTTGCCGCTTCTGCCTAGTCCGAACTGGCGGCGGCAGCCTTGATCGAGATGGCGTCGCGAATTGTCACAGCTGGAATTGCTGCCGATCGCCGCATCGCCCATTGACCTCGGATGCGAACTGCCGGCACCTCGCCTGCGCGATTAGGGACGGAAGCGGGCATTTGCGGATCGTAATCGTCGATGACAGCGGGCTGCGCGCCACCGTGCTCGAGGATGGGCTGCGGGAGGCGGGCTATGACGATATCCACCTCGTGCCGCCGCGCGGGGGATTCGTCGCGCGGATCGAGCGGATGGCGCCCGATGTCGTGCTGATGGATCTGGGCAGCCCGAGCCGCGACACGCTGGAGGAGATGCTGGCGGTCAGCCGTGCGCTCGCCAAGCCGATCGCGATGTTCGTCGATCATTCGGACGAGCATATGATCGGCGCAGCGATCGATGCCGGGGTTTCGGCCTATGTCGTCGATGGCCTGCGCAAGGAGCGGGTCAAGCCGGTGCTCGATCTCGCCATCCGCCGCTTCAACGCCTTCGCGCGCATGCAGGCCGAGCTCGATGAGGCGCGCACTGCGTTGGCCGATCGCAAGACGATCGATCGCGCCAAATCCATCCTGATGACCAGCCGCAACCTGCCAGAGGCCGAAGCTTATGCGCTGCTGCGCTCGACCGCGATGAACCAAGGCCGCCGGATCGTGGAGGTGGCCGAAGCCTTGATCACTGCCAGCGCGCTGCTCGGAGGCCAGCCATGACCCCATTGACGCTCGCTTTCCTGCCGCTGACCGACAGCGCCGTGCTCGTTGCAGCCCGTGAAAAGGGCTTCGCCGCCGCCGAAGGGATCGATCTCGGCCTGGTCCGCACGACATCCTGGGCGACGTTGCGCGATCGCCTGGTCTACGGGCAGGTGCAGGGTGCGCATATGCTGGCGCCGCTGGCGATCGCCGTGACGCTCGGGCTCAGCCAGCATCCCGCCGCTTTGGCGGCGCCGTTCCGGCTCAACGTCAATGGCAATGCGCTGACGATGGCGACCGGCTTCGCCGCGGCGCTCGATCCCGATCCGGCGCGGCGGATCGACGATCCCGTCGCCACGGCGCACGATTTCGCCGCGGCGATCGGGCTGCATCATCGCAAACCGATCATCGGCATCGTCCATCGCTTCTCCAGCCACGCGCTGATGCTGCGGTATTGGCTCGGCTATGCCGGGATCGATCCCGATCGCGATGTGACGCTCCGCGTGCTGCCGCCGTCGCTGATGGTCGAGGCGTTGCGCGCAGGCGAGATCGACGGCTTCACCGCGGGCGAACCGTGGAACAGCGTCGCGGTGATGGAAGGGCTGGGCGAGATCGTCGCAGTCGGCGCGCGTATCTGGCGACGCGGAGTCGAGAAGGTGCTCGCCTTCCGTGCCGACTGGATGGAGACCCATCCCGAACCGGTCGATCGGCTGCTGGTGGCCTTGTCGCACGCCGCGTCGTGGTGCGACGATCCGGACCATCATGGCGAACTGGCCGATCTGTTGGCGCGGCCCAACTATGTCGGGCAGCCGGCCGAGGCGATCCTGCCTGCGCTGACCGGCAGGCTGGTGCTGCGGCCTGGCGATGCGCCGATCGCGATCTCCGATTTCCTGCTTTTCTATCGCGAGGCGACCGCCTTTCCGTGGCGCAGCCAGGCGCTGTGGATCTATTCGCAGCTGCAGCGCTGGAAGATGCTCTCGCCCACCGGCACGCTCGAACGGCGCGCCGCGGACGTGTTCCGATCGGACGTCTATCGCCGCGCTTTGGGTGCGACCGGGCAACCGATGCCGGGGGCTAGCATGAAGCTCGAGGGTGCGCTCGACTCGCCCTTCGGCGTGGGATCGCATCGTGGTCCGCTGACGCTTGGCCCCGACCGCTTTTTCGACGGACGCGTGTTCGATCCGGAGGATCTGCGATCCTATCTCGCTGGATTTGCTGCCAAGTAACGCTTTCGTTTTTTGCAGTTGCGAACAAGACCGAATTGGTAAATCATTAGGGCAACGCACGATGATGTGCGTCCAGCGGAGGCAGCCCCAGTGCCGGGGCGATCTCCATCACAGACAGCAAAGCCGCTGTCCGGACCCGTGGAAACGCGGGCGTCCGGAGAGCGGCTTTTTCGTGCCTGCGGCACATCGGATTGGGGGTTCACATGGCAACGGCATATTGGGACGATAAGCGGGTAAAGGATCGAAACGGCTTTTGGCATCTGGGCCATCGCCCGACCCTGATCGCCGCCTTCCTGTATTTCGATCTCGCTTTCATGGTGTGGGTGTTGCTCGGGCCGCTCGCGCCCGAAATCGCCAAGACGCTCCACCTCACCGCCGCCCAGAAGGGACTTATGGTGGCGACGCCGACACTGGCCGGCGCGATCCTGCGGCTCGTGATCGGCTTGCTGGTGGATCGCATCGGGCCGAAGCTTGCTGGCGCGATCAGCCAAGTCGTGGTGATCGCCGGCCTGCTGACCGCATGGGCCGCCGGGGTGAACAGCTTCACCGGTACGCTGGCGCTGGGCGTCCTGCTCGGCCTCGCGGGGGCGAGCTTCGCGATCGCTCTGCCGCTGGCCAGCCGCTGGTATCCACCCGAGCATCAGGGCAAGGCGATGGGGCTGGCCGGCATGGGGAATTCGGGCACTGTTCTCGCCTCGCTGTTTGCGCCGACCTTGGCCAAATTGTTTGGCTGGAACGCGGTGCTGGGCCTCGCCTGCATCCCGCTCACGATCGTGCTGGTCGTCTATCTGGCGATGGCCAAGGACGCGCCCAATCCGCCGGCGCCCAAGTCGATCACTGCCTACCTCCAGCCGCTCCGCAGCGTCGACGCCTGGTGGCTGATGGCCTTCTATCTCGTCACGTTCGGCGGCTTCTCGGGGCTGGCCTCGTCGCTCTCGATCTATTTCACCGATCAGTTCGGGCTGACGACGGTCGCGGCGGGCTATGCGACGGCGGCGTGCGTCTTCGCCGGGTCGCTGGTGCGGCCGATGGGCGGTGCGCTCGCCGATTCGATCGGTGGCGTGAAGACGTTGACCGGCGTGTTCATCGTCGCGGCGCTTGCACTCGCCGGCGTCAGTAGCGCGCCGACGCTGGCGATGGCGCTCGGGCTGTTCGTCGTCGCGATGCTGGCGCTCGGCACCGGCAATGGCGCGGTGTTCCAACTCGTGCCGCAGCGCTTCCGGGAAGAGATCGGCGTGATGACCGGGCTGGTCGGCATGGCCGGTGGCATCGGCGGCTTCTACCTGTCCTCCTCGCTCGGCTTTGCGCGGCAGCTGACCGGCAGCTTCCAGCCGGGCTTCTTGATCTTCGCGGCGCTGGCGCTGGTCGCGCTCGCCTTGCTGACCGTGGTCAAGCGCGGGTGGCGGATGAACTGGGGTGCTGCCGCCAACGGCGTGCGCATCTGAGGCTGGCGGCGGGCGGCCGACGCGCCGCCCGCCTGCGCGAGGGGGAATTCATGAAGACGTTGATAGCAACGGTGGCCGTACTGGCCGCCGCAGGGCCGGCTTGTGCCGAGGATGTGAAGCTTACGCCACTCGCCGATCTGCGGGCGCGCTACGAATATGTCGATCAGGACGGGCTCGCCGATAAAGCCGATGCGCTGACGCTTCGCCTTCGCGGCGGGCTCGCTGCCAGCGATGGCGGATGGAGCGCGCTGGTCGAGGGCGAGGGGACGCTCGCCGCCATCGCCCATTATTATGACGGGCTGAACGGCGCCGCTACCCGGCCTCTGGTCGCCGATCCGCAGACGATCGGGCTCTACCGCGCGCAGCTCCAGTATAAGAGCAAGGCGATCACATTGACTGCCGGACGCCAGCGCATTGCGCTCGACGACGAACGCTTCGTCGGCGCGGTCGGCTTCCGCGACAATGGCCAGACGTTCGATGCGGTGCGTGCCGAATGGACCGCGATCCCGAAGCTCAAGGTCGATGTCAGCTATGCGTGGAGCGTCCGCACCATCTGGGGCATCGACGGCAATGGCGCACGCCAGCAGGCGGTGTCGGGCAACAACATCCTCGCCAATGTCGGCTATGCGACGCCGTTAGGCACGCTCACCGGCTTCGCCTATCTGGTCGATCAGGACGAGGCGGCGGTGCAGAAGTATCGCCTGTCGAGCCAAACCTATGGCGGGCGTCTCGTCGGTGCACGCGCATTGGCGAAAGGCGTCAAACTCTCCTGGCAGGCGAGCTATGCGCGGCAGTCGGCTTACCATCGCAATCCCAACAGCTATGCGGCCGATTATTACCTGATCGATGGTGCGCTCGATGTGCGGGCGCTGCGGCTGGGGGCGGGCTATGAGGTGCTCGGCGCCGATGGCGGCACGGCGCTGACCTCGTTCCAGACGCCGCTCGCCACCGGGTTCAAATTCCAGGGCTGGGCGGACAAATTCCTGACCACGCCGCCCAACGGCGTGCGCGATCTCTATGGCAGCCTGGGCTATTCGCTGAAGACGCTCGGCCGGGCCAAGGCGGTGACCGTGCAGGCGACCTTCCATCGCTTCGACAGCGATCGGCTGGGCCAGCATTATGGCAACGAGGTGGATCTCCTCGCCAGCGCCAAGCTCGGCCGAACAACTCTGTCTGCCCGCTATGCCGATTACAGCGCGCGCAGCTTCATGACCGATACGAAGAAAGCGTGGCTGCAGCTGGATTGGGCGTTGTGATGCGCTCCAGGCCAGTTGATCATTTCGCACTTGCAGCAAGCACCCGTTTCGCTGCATCATCCAACCGTTCCGGCAGCGTTGCCGGAATCGACATAGCTGGCGCGTCCAATGATGGGCACCGTCGGCACATCGCCCCGCCCGGGTTCGTCCCGGTCCGGTTTACGATGATGGCAAGGCCGCCATGCAGGCGCTGGATTTCCAGCGTCCGCATGGCGGCCTTTTTCGTTTTGGAGCAACGGCAATGACCTTCACCGAAGGTGGTTCGACAGATCAGGGCGCGGAGATCGAAGCCGGCGCCGCGCAGCGGCTGGTCGTGATCGGCAACGGCATGGCTGGTTGCCGCGCGGTGGAGGAGTTGCTGGCGCGCGCTCCGGGCCGCTACGCCATCACCATCTTCGGCGCCGAGCCGCGGGTGAATTACAACCGCATCATGCTCTCGCCTGTGCTGGCGGGCGAGAAGAGCTTCGACGAGATCGTGATCAACGATCATGCCTGGTATCGCGACAATGCGATCCGGCTGGTCTCGGGCGATCCGGTGGTCGCGATCGATCGCGATGCTCGCATCGTGCGTTCGGCGAGCGGGATCGAGGTCGGCTATGACCGGCTGCTGATCGCGACCGGATCCGATCCCTTCATCATCCCGGTGCCCGGCAGCAAGCTCGATGGCGTGATCAGCTTCCGCGACATGGCCGATGTCGATCGCATGCTGGCGGCGGCGGACCGGGGCGGGGCGGCGGTGGTGATCGGCGGCGGGCTGCTTGGGCTGGAGGCGGCGCACGGCCTGTCGCTGCGCGGCATGAAGGTCACCGTACTCCACATCATGCCGACCCTGATGGAGCGCCAACTGGACGAGGCGGCCGGCTGGCTGCTCAAGTCCGCGCTGGAAGCACGCGGCCAGACGATCCTGACCGGCGCCGACACCGCCGAGATCGTGGGCGACGGCGCAGTCGAGGGTGTCCGCCTCAAGGACGGCACCTTCATCCCCGCCAGCCTGGTGGTGATGGCGGTCGGCATCCGCCCGAGCGTGGCCCTGGCGCGCGCCGCCGGGCTCGAAATCGGGCGCGGGATCAAGGTGGACGATCATATGGTCACGTCCGACCCTCACGTCCTGGCGGTCGGCGAGTGCGTCGAGCATGACGGGATGGTCTACGGGCTGGTCGCGCCGCTCTGGGATATGTGCCGCGCGCTCGCCGACGGACTGGTCGACCGCCACAGCGGCTATCGCGGTTCGGTCACGTCGACCAAGCTCAAGGTGTCGGGGATCGACGTCTTTTCGGCGGGCGATTTCTCGGGTGGCGACGGGGCCGAGGATATCGTGCTGCGCGATGCCTCGCGCGGCATCTACAAGCGCGTCGTCGTGCGCGACGATCGCATCGTCGGGGCGGTGCTCTATGGCGATACCGCCGACGGCAGCTGGTATTTCGATCTGCTGAAGAAGCGCGAGGATATCTCCGCGGTTCGCGACATGCTGATCTTCGGCCAGGCCTTCGCCCTCGGAGGAGGGCAGGCGGACCCTAAGGCGGCCGTTGCGGCGCTCTCGGCCGATGCCGAGATTTGCGGCTGCAACGGCGTCTCGAAGGGCAAGATCGTCGCCTGCATCGATGGCGGTGCCACCACGCTCGATGCGGTGCGCGCGACGTGCAAGGCGTCCGCCTCGTGCGGCTCGTGCACCGGGCTGGTCGAGATCTTGCTGAGCCTGTCGCTGGGCGAGGATTATGCTGGCGAGCGCACGGTCAAGACCGTCTGCAAATGCACCAGCTTCGGCCATGACGACGTCCGCCGCGAGATCGTCGCGCAGGGGATGAAATCGATCCCCGAGGTGATGCAGAAGCTGCACTGGTCGACCCCGGACGGCTGCTCGTCCTGTCGCCCGGCGCTCAATTATTATCTGCTCTGCGCCTGGCCCGGCGACTATGTCGACGATCAGCAGAGTCGCTTCGTCAACGAGCGCATGCACGCCAACATCCAGAAGGACGGCACTTATTCGGTCGTCCCGCGCATGTGGGGCGGGCTTACCAACCCGCGCGAATTGCGCGCGATCGCCGACGTTGTCGAGAAATACGACGCACCGATGGTCAAGGTCACCGGCGGCCAGCGGCTCGATATCTTCGGGATAAAAAAGGAAGATCTGCCCGCCGTCTGGGCCGATCTGAACGCCGCAGGCATGGTTTCGGGCCATGCCTACGGCAAGTCGCTGCGCACGGTGAAGACCTGCGTCGGATCCGAATGGTGCCGCTTCGGGACGCAGGATTCGACCGGGCTCGGCGTGAAGATCGAGCGGATGTCGTGGGGCTCGTGGATGCCGCACAAGTTCAAGATCGCGGTCTCGGGCTGCCCGCGCAATTGCGCCGAGGCGACGATCAAGGATTTCGGCGTGGTCTGCGTCGACAGCGGCTACGAACTGCATGTCGGCGGCAATGGCGGGATCAAGGTCCGCGCCACCGATCTGCTCTGCAAGGTCGCGACCGAGCGGCAGGCGATGGATTATTGCGCCGCCTTCATCCAGCTCTATCGCGAGGAAGCCCGCTATCTCGAGCGGACCGCGCCGTGGATCGAGCGGGTGGGGGTCGACTATATTCGGTCGCGTATCGCCGACGACGAAGTCGGGCGCGAGGCGCTGACCAGCCGCTTCCTGTTCGCCCAGAGCTTCAGCCAGGAGGATCCCTGGGCGGCACGCGCCGCCGGCGCCGAGCGCGAACAGCACGCCCATTGGGGCGAGCTCCGCCCGCTGGGCGCCCCCCTCCATGCCATCGCCGCGGAGTAAACAGCATGCTGACCGGAAACTGGATCGACGTCGGCGAACTCTCCGCCATCCCCGTGCGCGGCGCGCGCACCGTGCCGGTGGCGGGGGGGCCGAGATCGCCGTCTTCCGCACCGGTGACGACAAGGTGTTCGCGCTGATCAATGCCTGCCCGCACAAGAAAGGGCCGCTCAGCCAGGGCATCGTCCATGGCCATGCGGTTGCCTGCCCGCTCCACAATTGGCGGATCTCGCTCAGCACGGGCGAGGCGCTGGGCGAGGATGCGGGCTGCACGCCCACTATCCCGGTGCGGGTCGATTCCGGGCGGGTCCTGATCTGCCG
Source organism: Sphingomonas sp. MMS24-J13 (assembly GCF_044905095.1). NCBI lineage: Bacteria > Pseudomonadati > Pseudomonadota > Alphaproteobacteria > Sphingomonadales > Sphingomonadaceae > Sphingomonas > Sphingomonas sp. MMS24-J13. The sequence continues at coordinate 2,792,553 of NZ_CP173258.1, read as the reverse complement.
GGCCAGCACGCTCAAGGCGGCGGCGTGAGGGGAAGTCCCGAAATCCTCCCCGGCACGGGGAGGGGGACCGCCGCCGAAGGCGGTGGTGGAGGGGTCCCCTGGCTGGGCGCAGCGCAAGTGTGGGGCCCCCTCCACCAGCCTGCGGCTGGTCCCCCTCCCCGTGCCGGGGAGGATTTATGACAACGCGCACCACCTGCGCCTATTGCGGTGTCGGTTGCGGAATACTCGCAACGCCGACGGGCGCGCGTGCGGTCGAGATCAAGGGCGATCCCGATCATCCCGCCAATGCCGGGCGGCTCTGTTCGAAGGGGACGCATCTCGGCGAGACGATCGGACTGGAGGGGCGCCTGCTCCACCCGATGATCGGCCAGCGGCGCGCGCGGTGGGATCGCGCTTTGGCACTGGTCGCGCGGCGCTTCCGCGACACGATCGCGCGGCATGGGCCGGACAGTGTCGCCTTCTACGTCTCGGGCCAGTTGCTGACCGAGGATTATTACGTCGCCAACAAGCTGATGAAGGGCTTCATCGGATCGGGCAATATCGACACCAATTCACGGCTGTGCATGTCGAGCGCGGTGGCCGGGCATCTGCGGGCGTTCGGCGAGGATATCGTGCCCGCAGGCTATGACGATCTCGATGCGGCCGATCTGTTCGTCCTTGTCGGATCGAACACCGCCTGGTGCCATCCGGTCGTCTACCAGCGCATGCAGCCGGCGCGCGTGGCGCGCGGCGCGAAGCTGGTCGTGATCGATCCGCGCCGCACCGAGACGTGCGAGGATGCCGATCTCCATCTCCCGATCCGGCCCGGCAGCGACGTCGCCCTGATGAACGGGCTGCTTGCATGGTGCCGGGCGGAAGGGCTGGTCGATCAGGCTTACCTGGACGGACACGTCGCAACACCCGAGGGTTTTTGGGAGACGCTCGGCGAGGGGCATGACCTCTGGTCGGTCGCCAAAACATGCGACGTGCAGCCGGCCGACCTGCGCCGCTTCTACGAATTGTTCGCGGCCAACCCGCGCACGATCACGATGTTCAGCCAGGGGATCAACCAGTCGCTGCGCGGCACCGATCAGGTCAACGCGATCATCAACCTCCACCTGGCGACCGGGCGGATCGGCAAGCCCGGCGCGGCGCCTTTCTCGATCACCGGCCAACCCAACGCGATGGGTGGGCGCGAGGTCGGCGGGCTAGCCTCGACCCTTGCCGCGCACATGGATTTCGCAGCCGATAATGTCGCACGGGTCGGGCGCTTCTGGGCGGCACCCAATATGGCCAATAAGGCCGGGCTGAAGGCGGTCGATATGTTCCGCGCCATCGGCGAGGGGCGGATCAAGGCGGTCTGGATCATGGGCACCAACCCCGCGGTCAGCATGCCCGATGCCGGCCGCGTGCGCGAGGCGCTGGCGGCGTGCCCGTTCGTGGTCGTGTCCGACGTCATCGCCGATACCGACACCGGCCGGTTCGCGCATGTCCGCCTGCCGGCCGCCGCCTGGGGCGAAAAGGACGGCACGGTCACTAATTCCGAACGCTGCATCAGCCGTCAGCGCCCGTTCCTGCCCTTGCCGGGCGAGGCGAGGCCCGATTGGTGGATCATGAGCGAGGTGGGGCGCCGCATGGGCTGGCGCACCGCTTTCGCCTATGATGGCCCGGCTGAGATCTTTCGCGAGCATGCGCGGCTGTCGACCTACCAGAATGACGGCGCGCGGCTGTTCGATCTGCGATCGCACGCAGCGATTGGCAATCCGGCTTATGAGGCGATGGCGCCCTTTCATTGGGGTGGCCGGCCGTTTGCCGAGGGGCGTTATTCGACGCCCGACGGCAAAGCGCGGCTGGTGGCGGTGAGGCAGGCGCCGCTGGCCGATCCGCTGCCGCTCTGGCCGATGACGCTCAATACGGGGCGTTACCGCGATCAATGGCATACGATGACGCGAACCGGGCTGTCGCCCAGGCTCTCGGCGCATCGTCAGGAACCATTGGTGGAGGTGCATCCCGACGATGCCGCGGCACAGGCGCTGGCCGATGGCGATATTGCGCGCGTCAGCACGCCGCAGGGCGATAGCCTGTTTCGCGTGCAGATCAGCCCCGGCCAGCGCCCGGGCGAGATCTTCACCCCGATCCACTGGACCGATCGCCAGTCGAGCGGCGGGCGCTCCGGCCTGCTGCCGCGCCCGCTCGCCGATCCGCATTCGGGCCAGCCGGGTTTCAAATCGACCCCGGCGCGGATCGCCAGGGTGGCGATCGAATGGCGCGGCTTCCTGTTGCTCCGCGACGCGCCGAAGGTGCTGCCCGAATGCCTCTGGTACAGCCGCATCACCGTCGCCGGGGGTGTCCTCTACGAACTGGCCGGCACGGGCGATCCGGCCCGGATCGAAGCGTCGCTGCCGGCCGGCGAGCGGATCGAGGCGCGCGATGATGCGCGCGGATCGCTGCGGGCCGCCATCCTTGATCGGGGGCGTCTGGCGGCGAGCCTGTTCGTCACCCGCACCGGCAAATTGCCCGCGCGCGACTGGCTGATCGGACAATTGGGCGCGCTTCAATCGGGCCCGGCCGTCCTGGCGGGTCGGGCAGCCGGCGCGGCGCCCGATCGCGGCGCGATCCTGTGCGTCTGCTTCGATGTCGGCACGCGCACGATCGCCGAAGCGATCGTCCGGCAGAATCTGGTCGACGTCGCCGATATCGGCCGCGCGCTTCAGGCCGGCACCAATTGCGGCTCCTGCCGCCCCGCGCTCGCGCGCCTGCTCAGCCAATCGAGGGAGACATTCGATGTCGCATCGTGACGATGATTTCGCGCCCGGTACCGTCTGGCTGGTCGGCGCCGGCCCGGGCGATCCCGATCTGCTGACGCGCAAGGCGGAGCGCCTGCTGCGGCAGGCCGACATCGTCTTCCAGGATGCGCTGGTGGGCCCCGATATCCTCGCGCTCATCCCGGCGGACACCGACTGCGTGAATGTCGGCAAGAGATCGGGCCGTCATTCGAAGGAGCAGGGCTCGATCAACGATCTGTTGCTGGCGGCGGCGCGCGCGGGACGGCGCGTCGTCCGGCTCAAAGGCGGCGATCCCTCGATCTTCGGTCGGTCGATGGAGGAGATCGCCCATCTCGCCGCCGCGGGCGTCCGCACCCATATCTGCCCGGGCATAACGGCCGCGAGCGCGGCGGCGGCCGGTGCCGGACTTTCGCTCACCCTGCGGGGGCAGGCGCGCCAGCTCACGTTCGTGACGGCGCATGCGCGCGCGGGCGAGCGGCTGGAGCTCGATTGGCCCGCGCTCGCCAGCGATCAGGCGACCCTGGCGATCTATATGGGTCGCGCCGCGGCGGCCGATATCGCGCGCGAACTGATCGCGGCCGGGCGGTCGCCCGATACGCCGGTGATGATCGCGGTGAATGTCTCGCTGCCGAGCGAGCGGCTGATCCACGGCCGGCTTTCGGCGCTGGCCTTTCTGGTCCGCGCGATCAGCGACAGCGATCCGACCTTGCTGCTGATTGGCGAGGCGGCGGCAGCACCCGGTTACGCTTCGCTGAAACCGGCGGCGCTCGCCCTGGCCTGATCAGGCCGCGCGCGCTTCCTCCAGCAGCCGGCGCGCGCGCAGGAACATCTCGATCCGGGTGGCGGTGAACAGGCCGAGGCCGAATGCCAGCAGCAGGCCGGTCACCTGCAGCACGTTGAGCCCCATCGCCGCGCCCTCGTAGCGAAGCCCCGAGCGCGCCACGATCAGGAGCACGATGAAGAGCAAAGCCGCCGGCGAACTCTGCTGGTTGAGCGCGTGTGTGGCCGGGTCGACCGTGATCCGCATCAGCTTGCCGCGCCGCCAGCCGAGCGCGCCGCCTACGGCTGTTGCCACGCCTAGCTCCAGCCAGTTGAGCAGCCCGACCGGCGGATATTCCCACAACGATACGGCGAACACCACGAAGTAGATGGCGGGCACGATCGCCAGCGTCTCGAGCCGCAGGCGCCGCGCACGCCGCATCCCGCGCAGCCGCAGCGCCAGCACGATGGCGATCACGACCGGAAGGATGAAAGGTATCCATGCCGGCTGGCCTGCTTCGTGCATCTCGATTCCCCCGCTTCTGAAAGGCGTATTATATAAGTAGGACGGTTGCTTCAAGGCGGTGGGACGGCTTTCAGGGTGCCGTTTGTCGCCGACATGCTCTAAGGGGCCTTGATTCCGCCAACGATGGATGACCCCACTTGCCGACGCTCCACGCCCGTTTCGCCGATGATCTCGCCCTCATATTGGATGCTTTGGTGGCCGAAGGCGCGCTGCCGGCGGGGCTCGATCGACGCAACGTGACGGTCGAGCCGCCGCGCGATCCCGCGCATGGCGATCTCGCGACCAATGCGGCGATGGTGCTGGCCAAGCCCGCGGGCACCAATCCGCGCGCGCTGGCGCAATTGATCCAGCCACGGCTGGCAGCCTTGCCGCACATCGTCTCGGCCGAAATCGCCGGCCCCGGCTTCCTCAACGTGCGGCTGACCGACGAGACCTGGCGCGACGAACTGGCGACGATCCTGGCCGAGGGCGCCGATTACGGCCGCTCGACCGTCGGCGGCGGCAAGCGCGTCAATGTCGAATATGTCTCCGCCAACCCGACCGGGCCGATGCATATGGGCCATTGCCGCGGCGCGGTCGTGGGCGATGCGCTGGCGGCTTTGCTGGAATATGCCGGCTACAAGGTCACCCGCGAATATTATATCAACGATGCCGGGGCCCAGGTGCAGACGCTCGCCCGCTCGGCGCACCTGCGCTACCGCGAGGCGCTGGGCGAGACGATCTCGATTCCCGAGGGCTTCTATCCCGGCGACTATCTGGTTCCGATCGGCCAGAAGCTCGCCGCCGAGTTCGGCGATGCCTATGTCGGCAAGCCCGAAAGCGAGTGGCTCGATCTGTTCCGCGAGAAGACGGTCGCGGCGATGATGGACATGATCCGGGCCGATCTGGCCTTGCTCGGCATCCATCACGAGATATTCGCCTCCGAAGCCGCCGTGCAGAAGGCCGGCCGCGTCGAGAAGGCATTCGACGAATTGCGCGCCGAAGGCCTGATCTATCAGGGCACGCTCGAGCCGCCCAAGGGCGAACTCCCCGACGATTGGGAGCCGACCGAGATGACGCTGTTCCGCTCGACCGCGTTCGGCGACGATCAGGATCGCCCGGTGATGAAGTCCGATGGCGGGCTGACCTATTTCGGTACCGATCTCGCTTACCATGCGCAGAAGGCCGAAGAGGCCGATATGCTGATCGACATCTGGGGTGCCGATCATGCCGGAACGGTCAAGCGCATCCAGGCGGCGGTCAAGGCGCTGACCCACGGCCAGAAGCCGTTCGACGTGAAGCTCGTCCAGATGGTGCGGTTGCTGCGCGATGGCGAGCCGGTGAAGATGTCGAAGCGCTCTGGCAGCTTCGTCACGCTGGCGGACGTGGTCGAAGAGGTCGGCAAGGACGTGGTGCGCTTCACCATGCTCACCCGCAAGGCCGACGCCCAGATGGATTTCGACTTCGCCAAGGTGGTCGAGGCGTCGAAGGACAATCCGGTCTTCTACGTCCAGTATGCGCATGCCCGCGTGCGTTCGCTCCACCGCAAGGTGGCGGCGGAGGGTATCGTTCTGCCAGCGCCCGATCTTGCGTTGCTCGACGCCGAAGAACTGGGACTGATCAAGCTTGCTGCCCAATTCGCGCGTGTGATCGAGGGTGCGGCGGCGGCGCATGAGCCGCATCGCGTCGCCTTCTACCTCTACGATCTCGCCGCGACGCTCCACGCCCTGTGGAACCGCGGCAATGACGATCCGTCCCGCCGTTTCCTCGTGGCGGATCGCCCCGATTTGACCGCGGCACGGCTGGCATTGGCCGATGCGATCGGGCAGATCATCCGCAACGGGCTTGCCGTGATGGGCGTCGCGGCTGCGGAGGAGATGCATTAATGGTCGAGATTCGGCGCGGCTTCGGTGACGATACCCCCGGGGCGAGCGTCTGCCCTGGCTCGAGCCGGTCGAGGACGAATATGAGCCCGAGCCGCGCAGCGGCGGTGGCCTGGCCCTGCTCGGGCTGCTGGCGCTCGTGCTGGTCGGCATCGGCATCGGCGCCTTCATGCTCTACCGCCACTGGAGCGCATCGCATGCCGATCTCGGCCAGATCATCCGCGCGCCGGATACGCCCTATAAGGTGAAACCGGTCAATCCCGGCGGCCTGAAGGTCGATCCGACCGGCGCGGTCGCGGAGCATACCGGAACCGGCAACGATATCGATGCGCCGATCGACCTGTCGGCTCTGCCTGAAAAGCCGGTGACCGGCCCCGGCAGCGAGGCAGGGTCGGCCGCACCCATCCAGCCGCGCGTCGTACCTGCGCCGCCTGCGCCGGCGCCGGGCAAGGCGCCGCCGCCTGTCGTCGCGTCGGCGACGCCGCCCGCGCCGGTCGTCGTCAAGCCGGCGCCTCTGCCTGCGAGACCGACGCCCGTCGACGACAAGCCCGTTTCCCTGTCTGGAGGCGGCACGATCCAGCTCGGTGCGCTCAATAGCGAGGCCAAGGCCAAGCAGGTGTGGAAGGAAATGTCGGGACGCTTCCCGGCGCTCGCGCCGCTCACCATGTCGATCACGCCGGTGAAGGTGGGTGACAATACGCTCTATCGCCTGCGTGCCAGTGGCGGCGACGCGCGCACGGTCTGCGCCAAGCTCAAGGTCGCGGGCGAAGTCTGTGCCGTGGTGAGCCAGTGACGCCTTTGTTCCTGGGCCTTTCGGGGGCCGGACTGACCGACGAGGAGCGCAGCTTCTTCCGGCAGATCGAGCCGGCAGGCTATATCCTGTTCAAGCGGAACGTCGTCGATCGCGCGCAGATGAAGGCGCTGACCGACGATTTGCGCACCTTGTCCGGCCGCGACGATCTCCCCATCCTGATCGATCAGGAGGGCGGCCGTGTCGCGCGGATGCGCCCGCCCGAATGGCCGGAATTCCCGACCGGCGAGGCGTTCGACCGGCTTTACGACGTCGCGCCGGTCTCGGCGATCGAGGCGATCCGCGCCAACAGCCAGGCGCTGGGCCTGATGCTGCGCGAGGTGGGCGTCACGGTCGATTGCCTGCCCCTGCTCGACGTCCGCCAGGCAGGTGCGCACGACATCATCGGCGATCGTGCGCTCGGGCAAGAGCCGCTGCGGGTCGCGGCGCTCGGGCGCGCGACGCTTGAAGGGCTAAGGGCCGGCGGTGTCGTCGGCGTGGTCAAGCATATGCCGGGCCACGGCCGCGCGATGGCGGACAGCCATGTCGAGCTGCCGGTGGTCGACGCATCGGAAGCCGAACTCGAATCCGATGTCGCGCCGTTCACGACGCTCAACTGGGCGCCGATGGCGATGACCGCACACGTCGTCTACACCGCATGGGATGCGGATCGCTGCGCCAGCCTGTCGCCGGTGGTGATCGGGGAGATCATGCGCAAGCGGATCGGCTTCGACGGCCTGCTCATGTCCGACGATCTCGGCATGCACGCGCTCAAGGGCAGCTTCCGCGAGCGAGCGGCGCTGGTGATCGCGGCGGGATGCGACGTCGCGCTGCATTGCTCGGGCGACATGGCGGAGATGCGTGCCTGCGCCGAAGGCTGCGGCACGATCGCGCCGCGCGCGAAGGAGCGGCTCGACGCGGCAATGGCGACGATGGCGGGCGGGGTGGTCGGCGCCTCGTTCGAGGATCTGATCGCGAAGCGCGATGCCTTGCTCGCTTATGCCTGACCGCCCGGCATCACATCACGTCGTGGAACATATAATATAGGGCTGTGAAGAAGGCGGCCAGCGACACCGGGAACATGATGAAGGCCGAATAGGTCAGCCATCGCTCCTTCACGATCTCGGTGAGTTGCTTCATTCGGTCGCGCATGCTGTCACCTTTGCTGGAACGGTGATGGGAAAGCCTTCGGCCTCCTTTCCGAGCTTGTCTCGGAAGAAGACTTGAAAGCCCGAATTCCGGCCGCCATCTGCAGCGCGGACCTATCGAGAGGACTCTATAAACATCATGACGACGACCGAAGCCGTGCCCGAAACCCGTTCGTTCGAAGCCGACGTCGCCAAATTGCTGCACCTGATGGTGCACTCGGTCTATTCGGACAAGGATGTCTTCCTGCGCGAACTCATCTCGAACGCTGCCGATGCGTGCGAGAAGTTGCGCTACGAGGGGCTCAGCGATCCTGCCTTGCTCGGCGAAGACGGCCAGCCGCGCATCACCGTGACCCTCGATCCCGACAATCGCCAGCTCGCGATCGAGGATAATGGCATCGGCATGAGCGAGGCCGAGATGGGCGAGGCGCTCGGCACGATCGCGCGCTCGGGCACCAAGGCGTTCATGGACAGGATTGCCGGCGCCAAGGATGCCGAGGGCAGCCAGCTGATCGGCCAGTTCGGGGTCGGTTTCTATTCGGCGTTCATGGTGGCGGACAAGGTCGACGTTGTGTCGCGTCGCGCGGGTGCGGATACGGCCGCGATCTGGTCGTCCGATGGGCTCGGCACTTACACGATCCAGCCCACCAACCTCGCCGAGGCACCGGCGCGCGGCACGCGCGTGCTGCTCCATCTCAAGGAAGATGCCGCCAGCTATACCGAGAGTTTCACGATCGAGCGCACGATCAAGGCGCAGTCCGGCCACGTACCGGTACCGATCTTTCTCCAGGAAAAGCCCGACGCCGAACCCAAGCAGATCGCCGATGGCGCCGCTTTGTGGACGCGGCCCAAGGCCGAGATCACGACGGAAGAATATAAGGATTTCTATCGCAGCGTCGCCGGCCAGTATGACGAGCCAGCGCTGACCCTGCATTATCGCGCCGAAGGCCTGCACGAATATAATGTGCTGGCGTTCGTGCCCGAGACCAAGCCGTTCGACCTGTTCGATCCCGATCGCGCCGGCCGGATGAAGCTCTACGTCCGCCGCGTCTTCATCACCGACGAGGCGCAGATCCTGCCGCGCTACCTCCGCTTCGTGCGCGGGCTGGTCGATTCGGCCGATCTGCCGCTCAACGTTTCGCGCGAGATGATCCAGGAGAGTCCGGTCCTCGCGGCGATCCAGAAGGGCGTGTCCAACCGTATCCTGTCCGAACTCGACAAGCTCTCGGCCAGCGATAGCGAACGCTATCTCAAGATCTGGGACAATTTCGGCGCGGTGCTGAAGGAGGGCTTGTACGAGGATTATGCCCGCCGCGAGCAATTGCTCGGCCTCGCCCGCTTCAAGACGACCGCATCGGGCGATGCGTGGCGTTCGCTCAAGGATTATGCTGCCGGGCTGAAGGAGAACCAGACCGCGATCTATTATGCGACCGGGTCCGATCTCGGCCGGCTGGCCTCGTCGCCGCAGCTCGAGGGTTTCCGCGCGCGCGGGATCGAGGTGCTGCTGCTCGCCGATCAGGTCGACAGCTTTTGGGTTACCGGCATGGATTACGAGGGCAAGCCGTTCAAATCGGTGACGCAGGGACTGGCCGATCTGAGCCTGATCCCGCTGCCCGAAAGCGAGACGCCGGCGGCGGACGCGTCGGATGCCGTCAACGGCTTCATCGCCTTCGTGAAGACGACGCTCGGCGATGCGGTGTCGGATGTGCGCGTGTCGGATCGTCTGACCGAGAGCGCGGTGTGTCTGGTGGCACCCGAACATGCGATGGATCGGCAGCTCGAGAAATTGCTGGCCGGCGCGGGGCGGCTGGACGCGACCGCCAAGCCGGTGCTGGAGATCAACCCGCGCCATGCCTTGATCGCGAAGCTGAGCGAGGCGGGCGAGGGCGATCAGGCGCTGCGCGAGGATGCGGCGCATCTGCTGTTCGACGAGGCCCGGATCGCGGACGGCGAACTGCCGGTCGATCCGCGCGCGTTTTCGGCACGGCTGACGCGGGTGTTGGGGCGCGGGTTGTAAGGCGACCTTAAGGCCCTCTCCCTTTGGGAGAGGGTTGGGTGAGGGTAACCAATCTTGAGGTGGCAGCTCGGGCTTCGCCCTCGCCCCTCACCCCAACCCTCTCCCAAAATGGGAGAGGGAGTCCGGTTGCGTTACGCCGCCGCGCTGGCGGCTTCGGGCTCGGTCGTCCACCCGAGTTGCGGGATCGTCGCGGTTCGCCGGCCGCGTAGATCGATCCGCAGCACGATGTAATTCTTGCTCTCCATATAAGCGAGCAAGCGCTTGATCCGGCCGAGCGACTGCGTCCCGTAGACCCGCGCGATCTCGGCGTCCGACGGGCAGGGCAGTTGTTCGCGTGCTGCGCGCGCCAGGGTCATGAAGACGCCCAGCATGTCCTCGGGCACGGTATCCGCCAGCCGGAGCGCCATCGCCCAGCCTTCGTCGGCCAATTCCGCCGAGAACAGCCCCGCGCGTGCCAGCGCCAGCCGACGGACGAAGGCGGTCGGCGACAAGGGCGATTGCGCCAGCCCGCGCATGCGGCAGCGTATCGCGAAATCCTGATAGAGCGAACCCGGTGCGCGCTGATCGTCGGGGTCGGCGACGATGTCCGCCAGCACGGCATCCACCCGCTCGCCGATATCGGCGACCTCGAACAACGAGGCGACGGGTTCGGGCGCCGGCACATCGGCCTCGATCCGTTCGAGCAGATGCTCGACCGGTTCGGCCGGGCGCGGCGGCGGGGGCGGGGGCGCTTCAGGTTCGAGCGCATCGAACAACAGGCCCTGCCGTTCGGCCGTCCCCATGCTCGGCAGGGGGGCGAGCGCGAACGCGCCGCCGGCGCCGCTCGTTCGAACCTCACCGATATGGATCAGCCTGGGGCGGCGCGAGAGAGCCGGGCCGAGCGCGAGAAACTGGCCGCGTGCCAGATCGCGGATCTGTTCGGCCTGGCGCCGCTCCATGCCGAGCAGATCGGCCGCGCGCGCCATGTCGATATCGAGGAAGGTGCGCCCCATCAGGAAGTTCGACGCTTCGGCCGCGACATTCTTGGCGAGCTTGGCCAGCCGCTGCGTCGCGATCACGCCGGCCAGCCCGCGCTTGCGCCCACGGCACATCAAATTCGTCATCGCGCCGAGCGAGACGCGGCGTGCCTCCTCGCCGACATCGCCCGCGGCGGCCGGCGCGAACAATTGCGCCTCATCGACCACCACCAAAGCCGGAAACCATTGATCGCGCGGCGCATCGAACAGCCGGTTCAGGAAGGCCCCGGCGCAGCGCAGCTGCGCGTCGACCTCCAGCCCCTCGAGATTCAAGATCACCGAGATGCGGTGCTGGCGTACGCGGGCGGCGATGCTCGCGGTCTCGGCTTCGGTATAATCCGCCGCTTCGATCACGAGATGGCCGAATTCCTTGGCCAGCGTGACGAAATCGCCCTCGGGATCGATGATGACCTGCTGCACATAGCCGGCGCTCTGCTCCAGCAGGCGGCGCAGCAGATGCGACTTCCCCGATCCCGAATTGCCCTGGACGAGCAGACGGCTCGCCAGCAGCTCCTCCAGATCGAGGTGCGCGCGCGTTTTGTCCGGTTCGGCGCCCATGTCGATGTGGGTGGTCATCGTGCCGGCTTTTGCAGGATCGAATCCGCACGAGGCAACCCCGCGGGAGGCCGATACGTGTATCATCTGTGGATAGATCGACCCTGCCATTGCCCCCGGGCCACTTTGAGCTAGTCTTTTCGCATGGACGAAGAGGAGTTCGAGCTACCTTTGCCTGCGCCGGGCGAGGAGGCGGCGCTGACGATCGCGATCGATGGCTGGGAAGGGCCGCTCGATCTGCTGCTTACGCTCGCGCGCACCCAGAAGGTCGATCTCAAGCAGATCTCGATCCTGGCTTTGGTCGAGCAATATCTTCAGTTCATCGCCGAGGCGCGCGCGCTCAAGCTCGAACTGGCGGCAGATTATCTGGTGATGGCGGCATGGCTCGCTTACCTCAAATCGGCGCTGCTGCTGCCGCGCGATCCCGAGGTCGAGCCCTCGCCCGAGGAACTCGCGCTGCGGCTGCAACTGCGTCTCCAGCGGCTCGATGCGATGCGCGAGGCGGGTGCGCGCCTGATGGCGCGCGACCGGATCGGGCGCGACATCTTTCTGCGCGGCAGCCCCGACGGCCTGCTGCTGGTCAAGAAGCCCGCCTGGCAGGCGAGCCTGTATGATTTGATCGCCGCTTACGGCGCACTCAAGGCGCGCAACCAGCCGGCGTTCCACGTCGTCCAGCGCCGCGCGGTGATGACGCTCGACGAGGCGCTGGCGCTGGTGGCGCGGATCATCGGCCAACGGCTCGATTGGTCGAGCCTCGAAAGCTTCCTGCCGGAGGGGCTCGATCCCGAATTGCGACGCTCGGCGATCGCCTCAAGCTTCGTCGCCGCACTTGAGCTTGCCAAGCAGGGGCGGCTGCAGATGACGCAGGAGGCGGCGTTCGCTCCCCTGATGGTGAAGGCGGCATGATCGCGCCCGAACTGCGCGCGCTCGAAGCGGCCTTGTTTGCCGCCGAAGAGCCGATGACCGCGGCCGAACTGGCCGAGGCAACCGGGATCGCTGCGTCGGATGCTCTGCTGGCCGATCTAGCCGCGACCTATGAGGGGCGCGGGATCGAACTGGTCGCGCGTGGCGGGCGCTGGCATTTCCAGACCGCGCCCGATCTTGCCCACATCTTGCGGCGGACGCGCGAAGAGCCCCGCAAGCTCAGCCGTGCCGGCATCGAGACACTGGCGATCGTCGCCTATCACGAGCCGGTCAGCCGCGCGGAGATCGAGGCGATCCGCGGGGTCCAGATCTCCAAGGGCACGCTGGATGCGCTGATCGAGGCGGGCTGGGTCCGCCCGGCCGGACGGCGCGAGACGCCCGGTCGTCCGCTGACCTATGCGACGACGCGCGAATTCCTCGAGCATTTCGGTCTGTCCTCGCGCAAGGACCTGCCCGGAATCGAGGATCTGCGCGCCGCTGGCCTGCTCGATCCGATCGATCTGGCGATGGAGCTGGCGCTCTCGCCCGATCAGCCGCAGGACGAGTGAGACCGTGCAGCCCAAGCCCATGATGCCGCATTCGGCATGCTTGAGGTGGCGAAAGCTCGCGATAAGCCCTAGATAGGGCGTTCAAGGAGATTTGACATGGGTGGCTTCAGCATCTGGCATCTACTGCTGCTGGCGGTGGTAGCGATGGTATTCCTGGGCAAGGGACGCCTGTCCGAATTCATGGGCGATGCGGGCAAGGGTCTGCGCAGCTTCAAGAAGGGCTTGACCGACGATGACGATGCGGCTCCGCGTCCGCCGCAGCGCCTGCAGGCGCAGCAGCCGCTGGAGCCCAATCCGGACCATAATCTGCAGCCGATGAAGGACGATCAGCCGCACGTCTGATCCATCGCATCATCCCGGCCGAGGCCGGGATGATATGCTCCAAGGCGCGTCTCGGTCTCCTGAGGCCTCAGCTTCCGCTGGGGCGACGCATTCGTTAGAGCCTTCCCCTGCATGTTCGATATCGCTCCCTCGGAATTGATGCTGGTCGGTGCGGTCGCGCTCGTCGTGATCGGGCCGAAGGACTTGCCGCGTGCGATGCGCTTCGTCGGCCAGTGGGTCGGTCGTGCCCGCGGCATGGCGCGGCATTTCCGGATGGGGATCGACGAGATCATCCGCCAGTCCGAACTGGAGGAAATGCAGAAGAAATGGGCGGCCGAGAATGCGCGCATCATGGCCGAACATCCGATGCCGGCGCCGGCCGAAGAGGCTGACGACGCGGCGTACGCCTATCCGAACGACGTCCATGTCATGACGCCCTTGCCTTCGCCTTCGGCGGAGGCGTCTGCCGAAGGCGATGCCACCACGCCGCCGCACGCGGCGCCGGTGCCACCGTTGGTAGCGGAGGACATGGATCTGTTCGGCACGCCGCCGTCCGCTCCTGCAATCACGCCTGCGCCCTCGACCGAGCACACGCCCAAACCATGAGCGACGATTATAACGAGATCGACGACAGCCGCGCGCCGCTGATCGATCATCTGATCGAGTTGCGCGCGCGGCTGATCCGGGCGTTTGTCGCGCTGGGCGTCGCCTTCGGAATCTGCCTCTATTTCGCGCGGCCGATCTTCACCGTCCTGGTCCACCCTCTGGTCCGCGCGGGGCAGAACAAGCTTATCTACACGCAGATGTTCGAGGCCTTCTTCGTCGAGATAAAGGTCGCCTTCTTCGCGGCGATCATGCTGGCCTTCCCGGTGATCGCCAACCAGATCTGGCAGTTCGTGGCGCCAGGCCTCTACAAGAAAGAGAAGAACGCGCTTCTGCCCTTCCTCTTTGCGACTCCGATCCTGTTCCTGCTCGGCGCCTCGCTCGCTTACTTCGTCGCGATACCGATGGCGTTGCACTTCCTGCTGAGCTTCCAGGGCAATCTCGGCGGGGTGCAGCAGGAAGCGTTGCCGGCGGTGGGCAGCTACCTCGATCTCGTCATGCAGTTCATGTTCGGCTTCGGGCTGGCGTTCCTGACGCCGGTGCTGCTGATGCTGCTGGAGCGCGCGGGCATCGTCACCCGCACGCAACTGGTCGGCTTCCGCCGCTATGCGATCGTGGCCAACACCGCGATTGCCGCTGTGCTGGCGCCGCCCGATATCGGATCGATGATCCTGCTCGGCGTGCCTTTGATCCTGCTTTACGAAGTGGCGCTGGCGGCGATGTGGTTCACCGAGCGGCGCGATGCACGCAAGAAGGACGAGCCTGGTACGTCGCTCGCGACCAGAGACTGAAAAAGGCGCCGCCCTTTTGGGACGGCGCCTTCATTTGAACCTGGCACCCCTCAGGAGTGAGGCTGGCTCAGCGATCAGTGCGAGCTGTCGGCCGCATTGGTGACGGCCTTGCCGGCCGACGACACGTCCTTGCCGGCGCCGGAAACCGTGTTGCAGGCCGCGAGGAGAAGCGTGCCGGCAATGAGCGAGAATTCCACAACCTTGCGAATCGTCATGATGTTGCTCCCTTGGAGTAGGCCAAGTCCGTTAAGGATGGCTCCGATGGATCAATGCAGGGCGCCCCCGATTGTTCCGCCATGGCAACGAAGGCCGCCAAACACAATTTGGGCCCGGAAGCGCCACCGGGGGGAGGATCGGCGCGTCCGGGCCCATTGTTTTGGACAGCGAGAGCGGGGGGGCAAAAGGTCGCTATCCGGGGTGTAAAACGGCTCTGAGGGACCGCAGTTCCGTGCCGCCGAAAAATAATTGCGAATTATTTGTCGTCTGCGTCGGCGATTTCAGGCTCGGCCACCGTGATCGCGATACGGTAGCGGCCGGTCGCACCGTCATAGTCGAGCGGGGAGCGCAGCTGACGCGAAAGGCCGAGCACGATTCGTTCGAAACGATCGAGGCCGGGATGGTGCGGGCGGTCCGACGAGGCGAGACCGGGTGCCTCGATCGAAAGGGTCGCGCGATCCCGTGCCGGCCCGGGGGTCAGCGCGATCGCCACGCCGCCCGCCGGGTCGTTCTCCATCACGAGCTCGACGATTTCGGTGACGAGGAAGGCGATCGGCACCGCCACATCCTGGGTGATGTAAGCCGGGATCATGTCGAGCGTGATCGTCATGTGGCTCGCCGCGGCGGGCGCGGTACCGCGCAGGTTGGCGGTCAGTTCGGCGATCAGCGAGCGCAGCGCGACGCCGCGATTTTCCTCAAGTTCGGCATAATGGTTGCGATGGACCACGGCGAGCGCATCGACCCGGCGCTGGATCGAGGCATAGGCCGCCGCGACCTCACCCTTGGTGCCGCGCGAATGAAGGTTGATCAGGCTGGCGACGACCTGAAGGTTGTTCTTGACGCGATGATGCACCTCGCGCGTCAGCCGTACCTGGTGGCGCAGGCCCGCTTCCAGTTCGTCCTCACGCTTCATCAACAAGGCGGCGCTCTGCTGGAAGGCTTCGCCGAGCGCGCGAATTTCGTGGCTCGGGGTCGTGAGTCGCGGCAGTTCGAGCGGCCCCTCGCCGCGATATTCGGTCACCGCGCGCTGAAGCTGGGCCAGCGGACGCAGCAACAACTGGTCGACCACCACCCAGCCGATGCCGGCGGCGGCCGCCCACATCAGAAGCGGCAGCAAGACCAGCAGGATTTCGACCGCGCTGATGGGATTGGTGGTGAGCGTCAGGTCCAGCTGTGCCTGTCCGCCCGCGATCGGCGCGGATACGCCCAGCCGCTCGCCCAGTGGATAGGCGGTGGAGGTGCTGGAAATGGTGAGCGCTGTCTTGCCCTGGCTGAGCTGAAGCCCCTGCGTCTTGTCTCCGGTCGGCAGGAGCCGGGCCAGCAAGGCGAGGGGCAATTCGCCTACCGCATAGCGCCCGTCGACGCCGGCGATCGTGAACCGCAAGCCTCCGGGGCTGGGCAGAAGAAGCACTTCGGGGGTGGCGCGCCCGCGCGGTGACGACAAGCCGCGTATATCGTAGCCTGGGCTGGCGCAGCGCAAGGTTCCGTCGCTGTTGAAAAGCGCAAAGCGCACCGGGCTCTCGAACGCGCCCATATCGGTCTGCATCGCTTCGCGGCATTGCCGGGGGTCGGTAGGGCCGTTCGTCAGCGAGCTGCGCAGGATGCTGGCGCCGCGGAGCAGCGCGATGTCGATCTGGCGCGCCTCGGCGGTCGCGATGATGCGGGCATCCTGTTCGCGCTGCAGCCGTTTGCCGTGCGACGATTGGATCGATGCCAGGAGTGCGATCAGGCCCAGCGGCAACAGGGCGCCGGTGAGGATCAGCAGCATCTTCACGCCGGTCGAAACGCCGGCGAAGAATGAGCGGGATTCGGACGGAGGCGTGGAAGGCAGCGATGACGCCATCGGGCTATCGTTCGCCGTCAGCTGAGTTTCCCGAGCAGGTCGAGGAATTCCGCGGGTACATCTTCCTTGACGGCTTCCTCATAAGCGGTGCGCAGAGCGTTGGCGACATGCGGATCCGATCCGCGCGCGCTTCCCTTCGATCCTGGCTTCCCTTTTCCAGCCGCTTTCGTTCCGGCCGATTTCGGCTTTTTATCTGAATTGTCTGCCGTCAAACCGAACGCTCCCCGCCGTAGATCATCGTCCAGCCGCACTTTCGTCTCAAGCCTCACGCTCGTTACTCGGTGGCCGCCGAATTGCAGCCGAATGCAGAAAATGGCCGCTCCGGACGGAGTCGGCCATGCGATATCCAATCCATTGCGGAAAGTCCCGCTACATCCGGAAACAAAAGTGCATCATGTTTGTTCCGGGGTGCGGGCAAAAAGTCGGGTGTTGCCTGCACCGGGGGTGAAAAGGGCTTTTTGGCCTGCATCGCTTTCGTTGCAGCAGCGTTATGGCTATCCCGCAAGGACAAATATACCAGGAGCATAAAATCGCCATGTCGCTCGGCCAGGATCTCGCACCGCATCTTCCCTTCCTGCGCCGCTATGCCCGCGCGCTGACCGGCACCCAGAAGCATGGTGACGCTTATGTTCGTCAGGCGCTCGAAGCGATCGTCGCCGCACCGCAGGATTTTCCGCGCGACGTCGATGTTCGGCTCGGCCTCTACCGCACCTTCCAGCGCATCTGGCATTCGACCAACGATATCGATCGCCCCGATGCCGATCCGAGTGACGGCGGCAGTATCGCCGATGCCCGCCTTTCGCAGATAACCCCGCGCTCCCGCCAGGCTTTGCTCCTCACGCAGCTCGAGGGCTTCACGGTCGAGGACGCGTCCTACCTGATGGAGACAGACCAGGCGGAGGTCGAGTCGCTCGTTGCCGAGGCGATCGAGGAGATCGAGCGTCAGACCCGGGCGGACGTGCTGATCATCGAGGACGAGCCGATCATCGCGATGGATCTCGAAACGATCGTGCGCGATCTCGGCCATAACGTCACCGGCGTCGCCGTAACGCGCGACGAGGCAGTGGCGCAGGCGCTGGCGCAGCGCCCCGGCCTCGTTCTGGCCGACATCCAGCTGGCCGACGACAGTTCCGGCATCGACGCGGTCAAGGACATCCTCGCGGAATTCTCGGTGCCGGTGATCTTCATCACCGCCTTCCCCGAGCGCCTGCTGACCGGCGAGCGGCCCGAGCCGACCTTCCTGATCACCAAGCCGTTCCAGCGTTCGACGGTGAAGGCTGCCATCAGCCAGGCCTTGTTCTTCGATCTGTCGACGGTGCCGGCGGAATAGTCATTTCGGCTGTGAAACTGATGGAACTCGGTCGCAGCGCGGCCGTTGGCCGCCTGTAACGAAATGATTTGCGGGAACGCATGATGGCCGACGAAGACACCCATCTGACACGGACCGAAGCGCGGGCCGGGCAATCGAACCATGTGACGCGTTACGTTCTGCCGATCTCGTTGGCGCTGGTGGTGATCCTGTTCGTGGTCATCCTGTTGGTGTGGCGATAGGTTCGGGTAATCTCGATCAATTGCATATTCTGCCAACCACCCCATGTTGGGTGGGCCGTTGGCTTGCGCGTGTAGGGGATATTCCAGCTTGATGACCGAAGCCGAAGCGGACGACGATCTGCCGGAAGATATGCCGGAGCCCGCAGAGCATGTCGCGCTTTCCGACGAGGAGTTCCGCACCGAGCTGGCGCGCGTGATCCCCCATCTTCGCGCATTCGGCCGATCGCTTTCGGGCAATCGCGACCTTGCCGACGATCTCGTCCAGGAGACGCTGCTGAAGGCCTGGGCCGCTCGCAAGCGCTTTCAGGCCGGCACTAACATGCGCGCCTGGACCTTCATCATCCTGCGCAATCTTTTCCTGAGCCAGATGCGTCGTGCGCGTTTCAAAGGCGAGTGGGACGACGTCACCGCCAGCAAGATCCTCGCCGCTCCGGCCAGCCAGGAACGGCATGTCGATCTCGGCGATCTGCAGCGTGCGTTGATGTATCTGCCGCAGCCGCAGCGCGAAGCGCTGATTCTCGTCGGTGCGGGTGGCTTCGCTTACGAGGAGGCGGCGGAGATTTGTGGCTGCGCGGTCGGCACGATCAAGAGCCGCGTTGCGCGCGGGCGGGTTGCGCTGGAGCAGCTCATGCTTGGCGACAAATTGCCTTCACGTCGCGACGATCCGGCCGATGCTGCGAGCCCGCTGCAGGCGATCATGGGTGAGGTCGACGAGCTTAGCCGCAATCGCTGATTGCAGCGCTCCGTGCCGTTAGCCCCGGGCAAATGCCGTTGGAAGACATGTCGATCTCGCCCCGCACGGCTGTAGGGGGCGTTATCGCAGCCGTTCGAGCAGTCGGGCGAATTCCCGGGGCAATGACGGGACCGCGCCGAAGCTGCCAAGCAAGGCACGGCGCACGCCCTCATGCGGCGTCGGCATCGTCACCGTTTCGGGCTTCCGTCGTTCGCCAATTGGCGAAGGGTTACGCGACTCTACGAAACTCATGCATGGATAACGTTATAATAGGACGAGAGTTGCGGGCTGCGACGCGCCATGCTCCACTTTGTATGTGAAAGAAGAAACCGAAATCGATCTTGTCTCGCTGCCGATCGGTGATTCGATCGCACGCGCCGAAGCATTTTCACCATTCCTGCGCGGGTTGATCGCACGGCGGCGCGAGGTGGCCGATTTGGTCGAGCGTCAGGGCCTGGCCGCGGCGCTTGCGCAAGCCGAAGCAGCCAGCCGCGCCGATCCCGATACGCCGCGCGCGCTCCGGCGCGAACGCCAGGCGGTGGCGCTCGCGGTGGCGCTCGCCGATCTGGCCGGCGCACCGTTCGAGGTCGTCACCCGCGCGCTCAGCGATTTCGCCGATCGCGCGCTCGATCGCGCGATCGGGGCCGCAATCGCGGAGCGCGTGCCCGACGCTCCAATGACCGGGATGGTCGCGCTCGCGCTTGGCAAGCAGGGCAGCCACGAGCTCAACTATTCGTCGGATATCGATCCGATCCTGCTGTTCGATCCGGAAACGCTGCCGCATCGGCGACAGGAGGAGCCCATCGAGGCGGCGGTGCGCTATGCCCGCCGGATCGTTGCCTTGCTACAGGAGCGGACCGCCGAGGGCTACGTCCTGCGCGTCGACCTGCGCCTGCGTCCGGCGTCGGAGGCGACCCCGCTCGCCGTGCCGATCGACATGGCGATCGCCCATTATGAATCGAGCGCTTTGCCATGGGAGCGCGCTGCGTTCATTCGTGCGCGGGCGGCGGCGGGCGATATCGCGCTCGGGCAGGAGTTTCTCGATCATCTGCGCCCGTTCGTCTGGCGCCGCGCGCTGGATTATGGCGCGATCCGCGAACTACGCGGGCTCTCGCACCGGATTCGCGACCATCATGCCCAGGGGCAGGTCCTCGGGGCCGGCTACGACGTCAAGCGCGGGCGCGGTGGTATTCGCGAGGTCGAATTCTTCGCCCAGATCCACCAGCTGATCCACGGCGGGCGTATCCCCGCCATTCGAGCGCCCGCGACGCTCGATGCGCTGGCGGGACTGGCGGGGGAGGGTCTGATCCCCACAGCGGATGCCGCCGCGCTTGCCGCCGCGTATCGGACCTTGCGGACGGTCGAGCACCGGCTGCAGATGATCGACGATCACCAGACCCATCGCCTGCCAACCGACGCAGCCGATATGGATGCGGTCGCCGGCCTCGCCGGCCTTGAGAATGGCGAGGCGCTGGTGGCGTTGCTCGCGCCGCACGTCGCCATCGCCGGTCGCTTGTATGACGGGCTCGAACAGGGGGCGGGCGAGGGCCTGCCCCAAGCGCATGACAGTCTCGAGGATCGGCTCGCGCAGGCCGGATTCACCGACACCGCCGCCGCGCGTGCACGGATCGAGGGCTGGCGCGAGGGGCGAACCCGGACCACCCGCAGCCAGGCGGCGCGCGACGCGCTGGAGGCGGTGTTGCCCGCTCTGGTCGACGCGCTCGCCCGCGCGCCGGCGCCCGATCGCGCGCTCGATCGATTCGACAATCTCGTCGCCCGGCTGCCCAGCGCGATCAACCTGTTCCGCCTGCTTGAGGCGCGCCCCGCGCTGATCGGCCAGCTTGCCGACATATTGAGCCATGCGCCGACTCTGGCGGAGGCGCTCTCGCGCAATGCCGGGCTGCTCGACGGGTTGATCGATGCGAGCGCGCTCGATGCCCCACCCGACGTTGCGACCCTCGCCGCCACGTTCGCGCGAGGCGAGCGCGGTGAGGACTACCAGGCGATGCTCGATCGGGTGCGTCGCATGGTCGCCGAACGACGCTTCCAGCTCGGCGTCCAGCTGATCTGCGGAGCAGCCGACCCGATCGCGGTCGGCGAAGGCTATGGCCGTGTGGCCGAAGCCGCGATCGAGACGCTCGGCCGCGCCGCGATCGCCGGGTTCGAGGAAGCGCATGGCAAGGTGCCGGGCGGCGAACTCGTCATCCTCGGCCTTGGCCGGCTCGGCGGCGGGGTGCTGACCCACGCCTCCGATCTCGACCTGATCTATCTCTTCACCGGCGATTTCATGAGCGAATCCGATGGTCGCCGGGCGCTGGGCGCGAGCACCTATTTCAATCGCCTCGCCCAGCGCGTCTCGACCGCTTTGTCGGTGCCGACTGCGGCCGGGCCGCTCTATGAGGTCGATACGCGGCTGCGCCCGTCGGGCAATCAGGGGATGCTCGCGGTCTCGGTCGACAGCTTCGCGCGCTACGAGGAGGAAAGCGCCTGGACGTGGGAGCACATGGCGCTCACCCGGGCGCGGCCGCTCTTCGGCTCGGCCGCCGCGCGCGCGCAGGTGCAGGACGTGATCGACGCGACTCTCGCCCGCCCGCGCGATCCCGCGAGCCTCACGGCCGATGCCGCCAAGATGAGGCAGGATATCTCTACCCACAAGCCGCCGGCAGGCCCGTTCGACGTCAAGCTGATCGAAGGCGGGCTGATCGATGCCGAATTCACCGTCCATCTGCTCCAGTTGCGCGAACGGATCGGGCTCGATCCACACCTCGCCGTCGCTGTCGCGACGATGGAACGGGCAGGTTTGATAGCGCGCGGCTTCGGCGAGGCGCATGCGCTTCTCACCCGCATGTTGATCTCGCTGCGCCTTGCCGCCCCTAAATCGGACGAGCCGCCGCTCGCCTCGCAGGCGCTGGTCGCGCGGGCGTGCCGGATGGCGGACTGGCGCTCCTTGCTCGCGGCCTATGCGCAGGCGCGTACCCTGATCGCGGGGGAGTGGCATCGGGTGGCGGGGCTGGGCTAGAGACTTGCCCGACCCAGCTTTGAGGACAGGCCGATGATTACCGAAGGCGACACCGCACCCGACGTCACGCTCCAGATGGCCGACAGCAGCATGGCCAGACTGGCCGATCTCGAGAAGCCGCTGGTCGTCTATTTCTATCCCAAGGACGATACGTCGGGCTGCACCGTCGAGGCGAAGGATTTCTCCGCTTTGGCCAGCGCGTTCGCCGCGGAAGGGGTTTCGCTGCTCGGCGTTTCGAAGAACTCGCCGAAGGACCACGCCAAATTCACCGCCAAATATGATCTGACCGTGCCGCTCGCCACCGACGCCGACGGTACCGTGACCGAGGGGTTCGGCACCTGGGTGCAGAAGAGCATGTATGGCCGCAAATATATGGGCATCGAACGCGCGACCTTTCTGATCGACGGCGACGGCAAGATCGCAAAGGTGTGGCGCAAGGTATCGGTGCCGGGCCATGCGGCGGAGGTGCTGGCAGCGGCGCGCGCGCTCAAGGGATGATGCAGGCAACTGCCGGTACCGCCTGCCTCACCGTTCTTTCGACCGCCGATCCCGCCGCCAAAATCCGCGCCGCGCGCCAGGCTGCGCGCGATTGGCGGCTCGGTCGCCTCGGCTGGGCGTTCGATGCGACGATGCCCGATCGCCCGGCGAGACCCGATCGGCCCGAACTGCTGGCACCACGCTATATGCCGAAGCGCCGCAAGGGCGGCGGCCCGGCCGGCCGGATCGCCCTGCTCCACGCGCTCGCGCATATCGAATTCGTCGCGATCGATCTGGCGTTCGATCTGATCGGCCGCTTCGGCGCGCGCTTCCCGCGCGCGTTCGTCGACGACTGGATGAGGGTCGGCGCCGACGAGGCGATGCACTTCGCCATTCTCGATCGGCGGTTGCGCCAGCTCGGCTCGTTCTACGGCGCGTTGCCCGCGCACGACGGCCTGTGGGAGGCGGCGGAGCTCACCGCGCACGATGCGCTCGCCCGCATCGCGATCGTTCCCATGATTCTCGAGGCGCGCGCGCTCGACATAACCCCGCAGACGATCGCGCGCCTGGAAGCGGCCGGCGATCCTGCGTCGGCGCAGCCGCTCCGCCGGATCATGCGCGACGAGATCGTCCATGTTGCAGCGGGCGTAAGATGGTTTCGATACGGATGCGTCGTGCGCAACGATTCGCCGCCCGAAACCTGGCGAAAGCTGGTCTCGAAATATTTTCGCGGCAGCCTGAAACCTCCGTTCAACGACTCGGCGCGGGCAGCGGCCGGTCTGACGACGGATTTCTATTCGGCTGTTGCCGACCCTTACGCGCATGCAGCAGAAAAGTTCCTGTCGTCGCGGGAGGGGCTTTTCCGGAGACGGCCAGCGTGAAGTAACCGGATTGGGCGGGGGGCCCGGTCCGTGCTCGCAACGCCGGAGATTGAATGATTATTCGAAATATTGCTGCCCGGGTCATGGGTAGCTGCGCTCTCGTCGCTTCGTGCATGTCGATTTCCGTCCAGCCAGCCGCCGCCGAAGGCGTGGCAACGCTGCAGAAAGGCGATCATATCGCAGCCGTCGCACCGGTGGCTCCAGACGCCTCGGTACGTGGCAATGGCGAGTTCCATTCGCTGTTCATGTCATGGAAGAAGCTGGACGGCACCGGCGCGCAGAGCGCGATCGCGGTGCCCTCGTCCAAGCCGGTCAACACCGCCACCTTCACCTCGGGCTATGGCGTCCGTTCGGATCCGTTCCGCGGATCGGCCGCGATGCATGCCGGCATCGATCTGGCGGGGCCGATGGGCACCCCGGTCTATGCCACCGCCGACGGTGTGGTCGACAAGGCCGAATGGGCGGGCGGCTACGGCAACATGGTCGAGATCGATCATGGCAAGGGTCTGCAGACCCGCTTCGGCCACCTCTCCCGCATCCTCGTCCATGATGGCGAGAAGGTCACGCGCGGCATGCTGATCGCGCTGATGGGCTCGACCGGCCGTTCGACCGGTAGCCACCTTCATTACGAGGTCCGCATCGACGGCCGCGCGGTCAACCCGATCCCGTTCCTCCAGTCGGCCGATTATGTGACCGCGATGGAGGCCCGCGCTGCCGCGGTCGCACTCGGCGGCCCCGACGACGCCAACAACGACGTCGAATGAGACGGTTGATAGGGTGGCCCCGCCGCCCTATCTCCGCATCATGAGCGACACCGCGCAGATCGACATCACATCCTCCGCCGCCGCGCGTGTCGCGGCGATTGCGGGCAAGCAGGGCAAGCCCGCCATCCTGCGGCTTGCCGTCGATGGCGGCGGCTGCGCCGGCTTTCAGTATAAATTCGGTCTCGCCGATGCGATCGACGCCGACGATGCCGTGGCCGAGCGTGACGGCGTCCAACTGGTCGTCGATTCGATCAGCCTCGATCTCGTGCGGGGCAGCGCCGTCGATTATGTCGAAAGCCTGGGCGGCGCGGCGTTCCGCGTGACCAACCCCAATGCCGCCTCGGGCTGCGGCTGCGGGACCAGCTTCTCCATCTGATCGCGCAAGCGCGAGGGTGACTTCGGGGCAAGCGATCCGCTAAGCCCGTCCCATGAAGATCGCGACCTATAACATCAACGGCATCGGCGCGCGCCTGCCGCGCCTGCTCGAATGGCTCGAAGAGACCCAGACCGACATCGTTTGCCTCCAGGAATTGAAGGCGCCCGACGAACGCTTCCCCGAATTCGAGATCAAGGCGCTCGGCTATAATGCGCTCTGGCATGGCCAGAAGAGCTGGAACGGCGTCGCCATCCTCGCACGCGGCATGGACATCCACGAGACCCGCCGCGGCCTGCCGAACGATCCCGATCCCAGCCATAGCCGTTATCTCGAAGCCGAAGTGGACGGGATAACCGTCGCATCGATCTACCTGCCCAACGGCAATCCGGTGCCCGGCCCCAAATTCGACTACAAGATCGCCTGGTTCGAGGCGCTACTGGTGCACGCCGTCGATCTGTGGGCAACCGAGGCGCCCGTGGTCCTGGCCGGCGACTGGAACGTCATCCCTACCGACAGCACCGACGATGTCTTCTCGGCCAAGCGCATGGCCGAGGATGCCCTGACCCAGCCGGAGAGCCGCGCCTGCTTCGCCCGGCTGAAACATGCCGGCTGGACCGACGCGATCCGCGCGATCCATCCGACCGGCCCGGTCTACACCTTCTGGGACTATACGATGAACGCCTGGGCGCGCGACGCCGGCTTCCGCATCGACCATCTGATGCTGAGCCCGGCTGCGGCCGACCGGCTGCTCGATGCCGGCGTCGACAAGGATGCGCGCGGGAAAGAGAAAGCGAGCGATCACGCGCCGACGTGGATTAGTCTGCGGTGACATAGGACTCCCTCTCCCGCGAAAGCGGGAGAGGGCTTCAGGAAGGGCTTAAGATAATCAAATCACCTTGCCGGGATTGAGGATTCCCTTCGGGTCCATCGATCGCTTGAGCAGCCGCATCAGCGCCAGCTCTTCCTCCGTGCGCGAGAAATGGAGGAAATCGCGCTTCAACTGGCCAATGCCATGCTCGGCCGAGATCGATCCGCCCCATTCGCCGACCGCGGCGTAGATCGTCTCCTCGATCTCGTGCACCGGCACGACATCGCGCGGCAGGCGAACCGAGAGGTGGAGGTTGGAATCGGCCAGATGGCCGAATGGTACGACGATGATGTCGGGCCAGCGATCGGTCAGCAGCTTGGTCGCGTGGACGATGAAATCCTCGATCCGCACGGCAGGCAGGCTGACGTCGAAGCCGATCTGCGGCCAGTGGACCCTGGGCCATTCGCCCGGTGAATCGCGGATCGACCAGAGATCGGTGCGCTGCTTGCCCGACGCCGCGATCACCGCATCCTGCGCCAGCCCGCTCTCGATGAATTGGGCGAACACCGCCTCGAAGCGCGCATCGTCGGCCTCCTGATCGGTGCCCAACGTCTCCATCAGCACATAGATGCCATGGCCGTGCGGGATCGGCGCAGCGCGGCCGAGCGCATCGGTGGCGAGCCGGTAGAAATCGGGCCACATCACCTCGAAGGCCGACAGGGTGGCACCGAACGAGGCGCTGGCTTCACCCATCAGCTTCAGCAGCGACGGAAAGTCCGCGACCGCAACCAGCCCGGTGCTGGCGCTGCGCGGTTTGGGGAAGAGCCGCAGCACGAGGCGGGTGATGATGCCCAGCGTGCCCTCGCTGCCGATGAAGAGGTGCTTCAGATCATAGCCGGCATTGTTCTTGAGCATGCGGTTGAGCGACGAGATCACCGTTCCGTCGGCCAGCACCGCTTCGACGCCGAGGATCAGATCGCGCATCATGCCATAGCGCAGCACGCGATTGCCGCCGGCGTTGGTCGAGGCGTTGCCGCCCACCTGCGCGGTGCCGCGCCCGCCCAGATCGAGCGGGAAGAACAGGTCTGCGGCATCCGCCGCCTGCTGCACTGCCTCCAGCACCACGCCCGCCTGTACCGTGAGGGTGCGGCCGACCGGATCGAGCTCCTCTATCGTGCGCATCCGCTCGAGTGACAGCATGAGTGAGGGGAGGATCGGCACGCCGCCCCCGGCCATCCCGGTCAGTCCGCCCTGCGGCACGACCGGCAGGCCCTCGTCGTGGCAGATCGCCATGATCTGCGAGACCTGCTCGGTCGTGCGCGGATAGGCGACGCCGGCCATCGTCATGCCGGGCAGGATCGTGTTGGTGAAATCATGGTCGTGGCGCGGAAAGTCGGCACGATCGGCGCCGTGGACGATGTCCGTCCCGAGCGTTTCCTGCAGCCTTGCGATCGTGCGCGCCATCGCGGACGCATCGCGCTCCAGTTCGTCCGTGATCATGGGCTTCCGTCTCCACCGCTTCGGTTTTCAAGCTCACCATAGCGATGCAGGCGCCGTAATCCACGCTGAGACGCGCATGTTGCCCAAGCCGCGCGCACAACGCATAGCTGCGCGTCGATCGGATGACCCATGGCTGACCTGCTCGACCTCAAGATCTTCGCGCGCGTGGTGGAAAGCGGCAGCCTGTCCGCCGCGGGACGCGAGCTGCAATTGTCGCCGACCGTCGTCTCGAAGCGGCTGACCCGGTTGGAGGAGCAATTGGGCGCGCGGTTGATCCAGCGCACCACCCGCCAGCTCACCCTCACCGAAGTGGGCGAGGGCTATCACGAACATGTGCTGCGCGTACTGACCGCGCTGGAAGAAGCCGACGCCTTCATCTCGGGCAGCGGCGATCCCCGTGGATTGTTGCGGGTTTCGGCGCCGACGGGGTTCGGCCGGCTTCATATCGCGCCGCGCCTCAAGCCGTTCCTGCGGGCCTATCCCGAAGTGAGACTCGAGCTCGACCTGTCCGACGATTACGTCGATCTGATCGCGGGCGGGTTCGACGTCGTCGTGCGGATCGGATCGCTGGAGGATTCGAGCATGGTCGCTCGTAAGCTCGCGCCCAACCGCAGGTTGCTGGTCGCGACGCCCGATTATCTGGCGGAGCGTGGCGAGCCCGTGACGCTGGCCGATCTCGATCGCCATCAGGTGCTCACGACCATGTCGCAGCCCGAATGGCACCTCGACGGGCCCGATGGCGCGATCGTCTATCGCCCGGCGTCCTTGCTGCTCACCAATTCGAGCGAGGTGGTGCGTGAGGGGATCGTCAGCGGGCTCGGCATCGGCCTGCGCTCGACTTGGGACATTTCGGAGGAGTTGCGGGCGGGGAAGCTCAAGCGCGTGCTACCCAATCATGCCGGGTCGTCGCGCGTCGCGATCTGGGCGATCTATCCCAGCCGTCGGCTGGTGCCGCCCAAGGTGCGGGCCTTCATCGATCACCTGGCGGAGATTTACGGGCCCGAGCCGTATTGGGATCAGGTGCTGGGATAATTCCAGTGGTATACGGATTGTCGAGCGCAATCGCCCGAACAATTCACGAGGAAACGAGAGCGATCGCCGCTGGAAACGCCCCATAGGCAAAAGTGCTTTGCGCCGCCGCTCCATTGCAATCGCTCCAGCGCTGGACCACCGGGATGATCGGAGAGGGAGCGCGATGACCGAACAAAAGAAGGTGCCTACAGCTATAGCCGAGATACTCCGCAAGGAGGGTATCGAGGTGATTTTCGGATATCCGCGCAACGCGGTGCTCGAAGCCGCCGCAGAGATCGGGATCCGCCCGATCATCGTCCGCCAGGAACGCACCGGGCTGCACATGGCCGACGCGTTGTCGCGCATGACGCGTGGCAAGCACATGGGCGTGTTCGCGATGCAGCATGGGCCGGGCACCGAAAATGCTTATGGCGGCGTCGCCCAGGCTTATGCGGAAAGCGTACCGGTGCTGGTCCTGCCGATGGGTTATTCGCGCCGCGTCGCCTTCATGCGCGACAATTACAACGCGTCTGTATCGATGCGTGACATCACCAAATTGTGCGAGCCGCTGACGTCGGGCGGCGAGACGGGCACCGTCTTCCGCCGCGCCTTCACGGGCCTGCGCAACGGCCGCCTGCGCCCCTGTCTGGTCGAGCTGCCATGGGACGTGATGGAAGAGAGTGCCGACATCGGCGATTACAAGCCGGTCGTCCGCACCAAATTCGGCCCCGATCCCGATGCGGTGCGCGCCGCGGCCGAAATACTGGTCGCCGCCAAGCGTCCGGTGATCCACGCCGGGCAGGGGGTCCACTGGGCCGAGGCCTATGACGAGCTCAAGGAGCTGGTCGAACTGCTGGGCGCGCCCTGCTCGACCAGTCTGGAAGGCAAGAGCGCGTTCAACGAGAGGCACGAACTGAGCATCGGTTCGGGCGGTGCCGCGATCCCGGGCCAGTTGCGCCACTTCCTCGACAATGCCGATGTCATCTTCGCCATCGGTGCAAGCCTGACCGAGACCGCCTTCGGCGTCCGCATGCCGACCGGCAAGACGGTGATCCACGCCACGCTCGATACCGCCGACATCAACAAGAGCGTGATCTGCCAGCACGCTTTGATCGGCGACGCGAAACTGACGCTCGCCGCCCTGATCGAGGTGTGCAAGTCGCTGATCGACGGCCCGCGCGACCGGTCGGCCGTGGTCGAGGAGATCAAGCAGGTCGAGGCCGAATGGCTCGCCAAGTGGATGCCGCTGCTCACCTCCGAGGATGCGCCGCTCAGCCCGTATCGCGTGCTGTGGGAGCTGCAGAAGGTGGTCGACATGGACAATGTCATCATCACGCACGACGCCGGATCCCCGCGCGATCAGCTGACGCCTTACTGGAAGTCGACCACGCCGCTCTCTTATATCGGCTGGGGCAAGACCACCCAGCTCGGCTATGGCCTCGGGCTCGCCATGGGCGCCAAGCTCGCCTGCCCGGACAAGCTCTGCATCAATGTGTGGGGCGATGCCGCGATCGGCTTCACCGGCATGGATTTCGAGACCGCGGTGCGCGAGCGGCTGCCGATCCTGTCGATCCTGCTCAACAACAGCGCGATGGCGATCGAGCTCAACATCATGCCGGTCGCGACCGAGAAATTCCGTTCGACCGACATTTCGGGCAATTATGCGGAATTCGCCAAGGCGCTCGGCGGCTATGGCGAGCGCATCACCGAGCCCGGCGATATCGCCGCCGCGATCCGACGCGGCATCGCGGCGACCGAACGCGGTCAGCCTGCTTTGCTCGAATTCATCACCGCCCAGGAAACCCGCGCGTCGCGCATTTAGGAGGTATCATGAGCCGTATCAGCATCGATCAGGCGAACACGATCATCGCTGCCGCCTTCGCCAAGGGCGGCGAACTCAAGCTCGCGCCTTTGTCGGTGGCGGTGCTCGATGCCGGCGGCCATCTCATCGCGTTCCAGCGCCAGGACGGCTCGTCCAACATGCGCGCGCAGATCGCGATCGGCAAAGCGAGCGGGGCGCTCAGCCTTGGCGTGTCGAGCCGCAAGATCGGCGAGATGGCGCTCGAGCGGCCGACCTTCTTCGGCGCGTTAGGCTCGCTTGCTCCGCTCGGCCTGCTGCCGGCTGCGGGTGGTGTGATCGTCGTCGGCGAGGATGGGTTCGCGATCGGTGCAGTCGGTGTCACCGGCGACACGTCCGACAATGACGAGGCGTGCGGGCTGGCCGGCATCGAGGCAGCTGGCCTCAAGGCGAAGGGCTGAGCATTTCCATGGTCGAGAGGGTGACACGCGCCGGACTTCAGGTCGCGGCGGCGCTGGCGGCGTTTATCGAAGATCAGGCGCTGCCCGGCACCGGGGTGGCGGCCGAAGCCTTCTGGCACGGAGCGTCGGACATCTTCGCGCGCTTCACGCCGGAAAACCGCTTGCTGCTCGCCGAGCGCGATCGGCTGCAGGCGGCGATCGATGCGTGGCATGGCGCGCGCGGCGGCAAGCCGATCGACCAGACCGAATATCAGGTCTTCCTGCGCGAGATAGGCTATCTCGTCACCGAGCCCGAAGCCTTCTCGGTCGACACGGCCGACGTCGATGACGAGGTGGCGAAGCTCGCCGGGCCCCAATTGGTCGTCCCGATCCTCAACGCGCGCTTCCTGCTCAACGCCGCCAATGCGCGCTGGGGCAGCCTGTATGACGCGCTCTACGGCACCGATGCGATTCCGGGCGCGATCGCCAGGGGTTATGATCCCGATCGCGGGGCGAAGGTCATCGCCTGGGCCAAGGCGTTTCTCGACAAGGCGGTGCCGCTCGCAAGCGGTTCATGGGCCGATCTGGGTCGTGGCGAGATCATCCTCGCCGATCCCACCCAATATGTCGGCCGGAGCACCCAGGGGCGCCTGTTCCGCCATAACGGCCTCCATATCGAGGTGGTGTTCGATGCCGATCATCCGATCGGCAAGGACGATCCCTCGGGCATCGCCGATGTCGTCGTCGAGGCGGCACTGACCACGATCTGCGATCTGGAGGATTCGATCGCGGCGGTCGATGCCGAGGACAAGGTCGCGGCCTATGCCAATTGGCTCGGCGTACTGCGCGGCGATCTCACCGCCAGCTTCGACAAGGGCGGCAAGACGCTGACCCGCGCGCTGGAGGAAGATCGCACCTACACCGCGCCCGACGGATCGACCGTGACCCTGCCGGGGCGCTCGATTCTGCTGATCCGCAATGTCGGCCACCTGATGACGACGCCGGCCGTGCTGCTTGCCGATGGATCGGAAGCGCCGGAAGGGATTCTCGATGCGATCGTTACCAGCCTGATCGGCGCGCATGATGTGAAAGGGCTCGGTCGGTTCCGCAACAGCGGAACCGGCGCGATCTACATCGTCAAGCCGAAGATGCACGGTCCCGCCGAGGCCGCTTTGACCGATGCCTTGTTCGACGCGGTCGAGGATCTGCTCGGCCTCGATCGCCACACGATCAAGGTCGGCGTGATGGACGAGGAGCGGCGCACGTCGGCCAATCTCGCCGCCTGCATCCATGCGGTGCGCCATCGCATCTTCTTCATCAACACTGGCTTCCTCGATCGCACCGGGGACGAGATCCATACCTCGATGCGGGCCGGCGCGATGGTCCGCAAGGCCGAGATGAAGACGTTGCCGTGGATCGCGGCATACGAAGATCGCAACGTCCAGATCGGGCTCGCCTGCGGGCTTTCGGGCCATGGCCAGATCGGCAAGGGCATGTGGGCCGCGCCCGATCGCATGGCCGACATGCTCGATCAGAAGATCGGCCATCCCAGGACGGGCGCCAACACCGCCTGGGTGCCGTCACCCACCGCGGCCGTGCTGCACGCGACCCATTATCACGCGGTCGACGTCTTCGCGCGGCAGGCCGAGCGTCGTGCCGAGCCCATCGCCAGCCTCGATCGACTGCTGGCCATCCCGCTCGCGCAGGGCCGGAACTGGAGCGAGCAGGACATACGCGACGAGCTCGACAACAATGCGCAGGGTATCCTCGGCTATGTCGTGCGCTGGGTCGATCAGGGGATCGGCTGTTCGAAGGTGCCGGACATCCACGATATCGGCCTGATGGAGGACCGCGCGACGTTGCGCATCTCGTCGCAGCATCTGGCGAACTGGCTGCTCCACGGCGTGTGCACGGCGGACGAGATCGAGGCGGCGTTCGCGCGCATGGCGGCGAAGGTGGACGGGCAGAATGCCGGCGATCCGCTGTATCGGCCGCTGATCGGGGATAGCCTGGCGCTGAAGGCGGCGAAGGCCTTGGTGTTCGAAGGGGTGGACCAGCCGAGTGGCTATACCGAGCCGTTGCTCCACAAGTTCCGGGCCGAGGTGAAGGCGCTCGCTAAAAGATAAGCGTCATCCCCGCCTGCGCGGGGATGACGTGCTTATTTTCTACTTCCGCAGGTGCGCGATGTGCCGCACCGCCAGCACATAGCCGTGCACGCCGAACCCGGTGATCATCCCCGTCGCCACCTGCGTGATGATCGAATTCGCCCGCCATTCGAACTCGCGACGGTGCGTGTTCGAGATATGGACCTCGAATACCGGGCTATCGACCATCTTGATCGCATCGAGGATCGGATAGCCGGCATAAGAGAAAGCCGCCGGGTTGATGACCACGCCGGCGGCACCCACCCGCGCCTCGTGCAGCCAGCCTATCATCTCATGCTCGGCATTGGTCTGGTGGAAGCGCAGCGCGAAACCGGCGGCATCCGCCTCGGCGCGGCACATCGCCTCGACGTCGGCCAAAGTCTCGCGGCCGTAGATTTCGGGCTCGCGCACGCCGAGATGATCTAGATTGGGCCCGTTGAGCACGAAGATCGTCTTTTGTGTCATGGCCCGGCGCTGTGACGCCGAATGGCGGCCATTTCAATCGGCGAATGCGCCGCTGGCTCGTGCCAGCCTTCAAGGCATAGCAAGACATCGAATGCCATCATTCGTTTCGGTCGAGCGGCCAGTCCTTTTAAAAACTCCTTAAATCAATAGGATGGGCATGGGGTCGGGCGGGCTTCTGGCCGGGGCCTGATTGTCGTGCCAAGTGTCGACCCGACTCTTTGTCTTGTGGCGACGTTCTGCTAAGCAAATCGCTCTGTATTTTATCCGGGGGTTTAACATGAAGTTCGGACTGGCACTGTTCGCGATCAGCGTTGTTTCGGGCGCGACGGTTGCGGGGGCTGAACCGAAATTGGCCAAGGCATCCAGCGGCCAGCAGCTGCAGGAGCAGACGATGAACGACGTCCCGCACTGCACGCGCAAGCTCGGCACGGTGTCGGTGGCTGATGGCGACGATCCGTCGCGCTGGACCCAATATCAGCTCGCCCCGCCGTCAAAGCTGCTCAAGGTGCTGATCACCCGATCGGGCTGCTTCAACCTGGTCGATCGCGGGACCGGCCTCAACGCGGCGGAGCGCGAGCGCGAGATCGGCTCCAACCTGGGGCTGCAGCGCCGGTCCAACGTCGGGCAGGGCCAGATCAAGGCTGCCGATTATGTTCTCGTGGCCGAGATTCAGGGGGCGAACTCCAACGTCAGTGGCGGTGGCGTAGGCGCTGCAGCGGGTGCCCTTCTTGGCGGTTCGCTTGGCGCGTTGGCCGGGGGATTGCGCTCGAAGAAGATGGAAGCGAACACCATTCTGTCGCTGACGAACGTCCGCACCACCGAAACCATCGCCACCGAGGATGGCTATGCCGCCAAGAAGAACATGGCCTTTGTGGCCGGCGGCGGCGTGGGCTTCTTCGGCGGCGGTGCGGCAGCCGTAGGCGGTGGCTACGACAATACCGATATCGGCCGCATGGTCACCTTGTCCTTCATCCAGGCCTATTCGAAGATGGTTACATCCTTGAATCTGGTCCAGCCCGGCGCGACCGGAACCGCCGAAGCGGCGCCGTCCAAGACGTTCACGGCCACGGCGCCGCTCGTGATGCACAAGACTCCGCTGGCGACCGGTGCCGCGGTTCGCACGCTGCCGCCCGGCTCGATCGTCTATCCCACCGGCAACAAGAACGGGCTGTGGTGGGAGGTTGCCGACGAGAATGACAATGTCGGCTGGGTGCTCAACACCAAGCTTGCGCCATCGAATTAACGAGAACGATCAGCGCGCCTGAAAAACTCCTGCCACCCACGGATCGCGTGGCAGGAGATGCGCCTTGCCAGGCGGATTGCGACGTGAGGTAACAGGTTCGCCGGGTCACGCGAGGCGGCAGAGCGTCGATCCAATCGATTACGTCGTGGTAATGGACGGAATGGCCGGCACGAGTTGCGGGAAGGCCGATCGCGCCCGGTTCGAATATTGGATCGAGAGCCCGCGATGCGCGCTGGCCACTTCGGGCTGCCCGGCGGTCAGCGCGAGATAGGTCTCCTCCCGCGCGCGGCGCAGCAGATAGTCGGTTTCGCTCTCGTCCGGCATGACCCTCTCCACGGAGTCGTTGTGGATTCGAGTAGATCATGGATCGCGGCGGCTGGCGAGGGCCGATGGTGCGAAGCGGTTGAAAGGTGCGACGGCGGATCAGGCCGCGACGCGATTGCGCCCGAGCGCCTTGGCGCGGTAGAGCGAGATATCGGCTTGTTTGAGAGCCGGACCGATATCGGTCGCGCCCGGTTCGATCGCCGCCAAGCCGATGCTGACCGTCCAGCGCGGCAGCTTCCAGCTGTCGTCGCCATGGGCTCCAAGCCGTGCCGCAAAGGTCCGGGCTTCGTCGAGGCCAGGCTTGGGCAGGATCGCGATGAACTCGTCGCCGCCGATGCGCGCAACTTCGCCGCCCATCTCGGCGACCAGCATGCTGGCGCGGCGGGCGAGTGCGATCAGGATATCGTCCCCGGCGGCGTGACCGTGCTGATCGTTGACCGATTTGAAATGATCGACGTCGATCGCGATCAAGGTTGCACCATGCTTGCCGAACCGCGCGAACTGCGCGGCCAGCCCGGCCCGGTTCCACACGCCGGTAAGATGATCCCGCAATGCCAGGTCGCGCAGCTGCGCATGCGCGCGCTCAACCGGGATTGCCAGCAGTGCCAGATTGAGCACCCCGAGCAACAGCTGGTCCGATAGCATCGGCAACACCGCCAGCATCTCATGCGATGGAATGAATCCCAGCCGCACTACCATCGCACCGGCATAGCCCGGCAAATAAGCGAGCAACGCCATTCCGGCCAGAAAGCGCGCCCGTGTCAGCGGTTTGCCGTCGCGATCGAACAGGATGGCTGCACCGGTCAGGCCGACCGAGCCCGAAAGCCCCAGCATGTCGCCCAGATCGATCGAGAGCGGCCCACCGATCGCGCAATACGTCGCCAGCAGGTGCGGAATGGCGTTGCCGGCGGCTGCCGCCAGTGCTGGAACGAGCATCCAGGCAGCGAAGGGCCGCCGGCCATCGAGGCTACGCAGGCCCGATATCAGCAGGACGTCGGTCGACCCCATGACGACGAAGATGCTGGTCGACACCAATAGCGAACCGCTCATGGACGCCTGAAACGCGACGATCACGAGCGCATAGATCAGCGAACTGGCCGCCCAATAGAGCAGATAGGCCGAGGAGCGCTGGCGGTGCCAGAGACCCAAAAAGACAAATCCGGATGCCAGACTTGCCAGCGTGCTGCACAGGCGCAGCGTCGAGATATCGAGCGATTGATACATTAAGCGAAAGGCCCCCGCACCGCGGATAATCTGCCTTTCTTAAGAGGAAGTTACTGCCGTTCGATCCCGGCGGCGCCGTTTCCCCTCACGTCAGAATGCCGGGCAGATCCAGCCCCTTCTCGCGCGCGCAATCCAGTGCGATCTCGTACCCTGCATCGGCGTGGCGCATCACGCCGGTGGCGGGATCGTTCCACAGCACGCGTTCGAGCCGCTTCGCGGCTTCGGGCGTGCCGTCGGCGACGATCACCATGCCCGCATGCTGCGAATAGCCCATGCCGACTCCGCCGCCATGGTGGAGCGAGACCCAGGTCGCGCCCGATGCGGTATTCAATAGCGCGTTGAGCAAGGGCCAGTCGGAGACGGCGTCGCTGCCGTCGCGCATCGCCTCGGTCTCGCGGTTCGGGCTCGCGACCGAGCCCGAATCGAGATGGTCGCGGCCGATCACCACCGGCGCCTTGAGCTCGCCGCTGGCCACCATCTCGTTGAACGCGAGGCCGAGCCGGTGGCGATCGCCCAGTCCCACCCAGCAGATCCGGGCCGGTAGGCCCTGAAAGCTGATCTTCTCGCGCGCCATGTCGAGCCAGCGGTGGAGATGCGTGACGTCGGGCAGCAATTCCTTCACCTTGGCATCGGTCCTGTAGATATCCTCGGGATCGCCCGAGAGCGCCACCCAGCGGAAGGGGCCGATGCCGCGACAGAAGAGCGGGCGGATGTAAGCCGGGACGAAACCGGGGAAGGCGAACGCATTCTCGACGCCCTCGTCCTTGGCGACCTGACGGATATTGTTGCCGTAATCGACGGTCGGCACGCCGGCTTCGTGGAAGGCAAGCATCGCGCGGACATGCGTCGCCATCGATGCCTTGGCGGCTTTGGCCACCAATTCGGGCGAGCGTTCGCGCCGCTCGATCCACTCGGCGACGGTCCAGCCGGCGGGGAGGTAACCGTTGACCGGATCGTGCGCCGAGGTCTGGTCGGTCAGCAGATCGGGGCGAACGCCGCGCGCGAACAATTCGGGCAACAATTCGGCTGCATTGCCGAGCAGGCCAACCGAGACCGGCGTCCTGGCCGTGGTCACGATCTCGACCGCCTCGTCGATATCGTCGGTGGCACGGTCGAGATAGCCGGTGCGCAGGCGCATTTCGATGCGGCTCGGCTGGCATTCGATCGCGAGACAGGACGCGCCCGCCATCACCGCCGCGAGCGGCTGCGCGCCGCCCATCCCGCCGAGGCCGGCGGTCAGCAGCCAGCGTCCCGACAGGTCGCCGTCATAATGCTGGCGTCCCATCTCGACGAAGGTCTCGTAGGTGCCCTGCACGATGCCCTGCGTGCCGATATAGATCCACGAGCCGGCGGTCATCTGGCCGTACATCGCCAGGCCCTTCTTATCGAGCTCGCTGAAATGCTCCCAATTGGCCCATTTGGGGACGAGATTGGAATTGGCGATCAGCACGCGCGGCGCATCGGCGTGGGTGCGGAACACGCCGACCGGCTTGCCCGACTGGACGAGCAAAGTCTGGTCGGCCTCCAGCCGGCGCAAGGTCGCGACGATCATGTCGAAACTCTCCCAATCGCGCGCGGCGCGGCCGATGCCGCCATAGACGACCAGTTCCTCGGGCCGCTCGGCGACATCGGGGTGGAGATTGTTCATCAGCATCCGCAGCGGCGCTTCGGTCAGCCAGCTTTTCGCAGACAATTCGGGGCCGGTGGCGGGCTTGATCACGCGGCTGTTATCGAGGCGGGTCATGTCATCCCTTTCGCGAAGGCGAGGCAGGCTTCGAGTATTTTGTGGAGGATCGGGCGGATGGCGGGTGGCGTATCGATCGGGCTGGGCCAGTTGTCGGGGCCGGCCTGGTCGGGCTCGGCCATGTAGCCGCGCATCGCCAGCTCCATCTGGATGGCGTGGATGCCGTCGGCGGGGCGGCCATAATGGCGGGTCGTCCAGCCGCCGCGGAAGCGGCCGTCGAGGATATGGCTGTGGCCGCTCGCGGCGCAGATCGCGGTCACGGCGTCGACCAGCGCCGGCGCGCAGGTGGTGCGGCCGTTGGTGCCGATGTTGAACTGCGGCAGTTCACCCGCGAACAGGCGCGGAACGTGGCTGCGGATCGAATGGGCGTCGTAGAGGACGACTTGGCCGTATCGTTCACGAAGCCGTGCAAGCTCACGGGCGAGCGCCTTGTGATAGGGATCGAAATAGTCTGCGCGACGGCGGGCGATCTCCGCATCGTCGGGGTCGCCACACGGATAGAGCGGCTCGCCGTCGAAGGTCTCGGTCGGGCACAGGCCGGTCGTGGTCTGCCCCGGATAGAGCGACACGCCGGAGGGATCGCGATTGCAATCGATCACGCTACGCGAAAGGCGCATGCGGATGGTGGTGGCGCCGAGATCGCGCGCAAAACGGTAGAGATCGTCGATCCACCAATCGGCATCCTTGCGCGCCAGCCAAGGGGAGACGAAGGCCTGGGTCAGTTCGGCCGGAAAGTCCGTGCCGCCATGGGGAAAAGCGACGACGAGCGGCGCGTCGCCGCGCTCCACCTCGAGCCAGTCGGTCATACGATGCCGGGCAGTGTCACGCCTGCCGCGGTCACAATTGCGCCCGCGCGGACGAGGCGGTTCGCTATTTCCATGTCGGGATGGAAATAGCGGTCATTGCCGAGGTGCGGCACCGCGGCGCGGAGGCAGGTTCGCACCGCTTCCAATGCTTCGCTGGACGCCAGCGGCGCATGAAAGTCGATGCCCTGGCACGCGGCGAGCAGTTCGATGCCGATCACCGCGGTCGCATTGGCCGCCATCTCCGCGAGCCGGCGCGCGCCGTGCGCCGCCATCGAGACATGATCCTCCTGATTGGCCGAGGTCGGGATCGAGTCGACGCTGGCGGGATAAGCACGCTGCTTGTTCTCGGACACGAGCGCGGCGGCGGTCACCTGCGGGATCATGAAGCCCGAATGGAGTCCGGGGACCGGAGTCAGGAAAGCGGGCAGGCCGGACAGGGCCGGATCGACCAGCATCGCGATCCGGCGTTCGGCGATCGATCCGATCTCGCAGATCGCCATGGCGATGATGTCCGCCGCGAAGGCCACCGGCTCGGCATGGAAATTGCCGCCGGAGAGAGCCTCGTCGGTATCGGGAAAGATCAGCGGATTGTCGGAAACGCCATTGGCTTCGGTCGCGAGCGTGGTGCCCGCCTGATTGAGGATATCGAGCGCGGCACCCATCACCTGCGGCTGGCAACGCAGGCAATAGGGATCCTGTACGCGCGGGTCATCGTCGCGATGCGATGCGCGGATCGCCGAGCCCGCCATCAACGTGCGCAAGGCATCGCCAACGGCAAGCTGGCCCGGATGGCGGCGCAACGCATGGATGCGATGGTCGAACGGCGCATCGGTGCCCTTGGCCGCCTCGGTCGAAAGCGCGCCGGTGACGAGTGCGGATTGGAAGAGCGTTTCGGCCTCGAACAGTCCGGCGAGCGCATTGGCGGTCGAGAATTGGGTGCCGTTGAGCAAGGCCAGCCCTTCCTTGGGGCCGAGCTCCAGCGGTGCCAGACCGGCTGCCGTCAAGGCGTCCGCGGCTGGCAGACGCCGACCGGCGGCATCGATCTCACCGACCCCGATCATGGTGGCCGCCATATGGGCGAGCGGCGCCAGATCCCCGCTCGCGCCGACCGAGCCCTGGCATGGGATGACCGGCGTCAGGCCGCGATCGAGCATCGCCTCGAGCAATGCGACCGTCGCAGGTTTGACCCCCGACGCGCCGTGCCCGAGGCTGGCGAGCTTCAGTGCCATCATCAGCCTGACGATCCGGATAGGGGAGGGCGCCCCGGTGCCGGCGGCGTGGCTCAGGACGATGTTGCGCTGGAGCGCGGCCAGATCGTCATTGCCGATCCGCACGCTGGCCAGCTTTCCGAAGCCGGTGTTGATGCCATAGACCGGTTGGCCCCGAGCGAGGATGCGTTCGATCGCCGCCGCTGCCGCAGCGATGCGTGGCCCCGCCGTTTCCGCCAGCTGCGCGGGTGCGCCGTGATAGATGGCGCGCCAATCGGCGAGGCTCACTTCGCCCGGGGTAAGGATCACGCGCATCGGCCGCTCCAGATACGGGCATGGAGCGGGTTATACCCCATGCGATAGACGAGTTCGGCCGGCCGCTCGATGTCCCAGATGGCGAGATCGCAGCGTTTCCCGGCTTCGAGCGTGCCGATCTCGTCGCCCAGCCCGAGCGCGTAAGCGGCGTTGCGGGTAATACCGAGCAGGCATTCCTCGACGGTCAGGCGGAACAGGGTTGCGCCCATGTTGAGCACGAGCAGCAGTGAGGTCAGCGGCGATGTGCCGGGATTGCAGTCGGTCGCCAGCGCGATCGGCACGCCCGCCGCACGCAGCCCCGCGATCGGCGGCAGCCTGGTCTCGCGCACGAAATAATAGGCGCCGGGGAGAAGCGTGGCGACCGTCCCGGCCCTGGCCATGGCGGCGATCCCGGCGTCGTCGAGATATTCGAGATGATCGGCAGACAAAGCGCCATATCCGGCGGCGAGTGCCGCGCCGTGCAGGTTCGAAAGCTGCTCGGCGTGGAGCTTGACCGGCAGACCGTGCAACGCTGCAGCGTCGAACACGCGCCTCGTCTGCGCAGGCGTGAAGCCGATCCCCTCGCAGAAGGCGTCGACCGCATCGGCCAGCCCCTCATGCGCCAACATCGGAATCATGGTGTCGGTCACGAGATCGATGTAGCGATCAGGCTCCCCGGTATATTCGGGCGGCAGCGCATGGGCACCGAGAAAGGTCGTGGCGATGCCGACGGGCCGCTGTTTCCCAAGCCGGCGCGCCGCGCGAAGCATCCGTCGTTCGGCATCGAGCGACAGGCCGTAGCCGGATTTCACCTCTATCATCGTCACCCCCTCGGCGATCAGGGCATCGAGGCGCGGCAGCGCGGACGCGACCAATTCGTCTTCCGTGGCAGCGCGGGTGGCCGTGACCGTCGAGGCGATGCCGCCGCCCGCGCGCGCAATCTCCTCATAGGATGCGCCCGCCAGCCGCAGCTCGAATTCGTGCGCGCGATCGCCGGCGTGGACGAGATGGGTGTGGCAATCGATCAGGCCGGGCGTGATCCAGCGGCCGGCACAATCGATCGTCTCGTCGGCGGCGAGCGTGGGTGCGTCGGCGGCCGGCCCGGCATAGACGATCCGGCCATTGCGCGCCGCGACCACGCCATGATCGACGATGCCCAGATCCGATCCGGCCATCGTCGCGAGCCGGGCGTCGCTCCATAGCCTGTCACAGTGCACGATGGTCTCCACTGGCCTGCTTATAGCTTGGCAGCGCTCGGCAATAATGTATAGACATAATCGACCATGACGAGGCCGTCCTGACCGACACGCTCTGCCTTCATGCCCGTGAGGTTTTGCTGCCCGATGGCTGGGGCAAGCAGGTGCGCATAGTCATCGAGGATGGCTCGATCACCAGCATCGTGCCGCAATCATTGCCTCAGCCGGGCGACGAGCGGCATGCCGTCCTGCTGCCCGGCCTGCCCAATTTGCACAGCCATGCCTTCCAGCGCGGCATGGCGGGTTTCGCCGAGACGCGCGGGCCGGGCGCCGACAGCTTCTGGACGTGGCGCGAGGCGATGTACCGCTTCGTCGGCCGGATCGGGCCCGATGATCTGACCGCGGTTGCCGCCCTGGCCTATGTCGAGATGCTCGAAAGCGGCTTCACCCGCGTCGGGGAATTCCATTACCTCCATCATGATCGCGACGGGCAGCCCTTCGGCGATCCGGCCGAGATGAGCCTGGCGATCATGGCTGCGGCCGAGGCGAGCGGGATCGCGCTGACGC
Organism: Sphingomonas sp. MMS24-J13; assembly: GCF_044905095.1. NCBI lineage: Bacteria > Pseudomonadati > Pseudomonadota > Alphaproteobacteria > Sphingomonadales > Sphingomonadaceae > Sphingomonas > Sphingomonas sp. MMS24-J13. The sequence continues at coordinate 2,751,296 of NZ_CP173258.1, read as the reverse complement.
ATCTCCCGGTCTTCTACGCGCATGCCGGCTTCGGTGGCCTCGCGCCGCATGAGGGCCAGCGCCGCTTCATCCATGGCCTCGACGATTTCGCGCGGCTGCTCGAGGGTGTCCGCGCGGCGGCAGCCTATCTGCCCGACAGCATCGTCGGCATCGCGCCGCATAGCTTGCGCGCGGTGACCGCTGACGAACTCTCGGCCTTGTCGGATCTGGCGGGTGAAGCACCGATCCACATCCACATCGCCGAACAGGTGCGGGAGGTGGAGGATTGCCTGCAATGGTCGGGCGCGCGTCCGGTCGAATGGCTGTTCGAACATGCGGCGGTGGACCGGAATTGGTGCCTCGTCCATGCAACCCACATGACCGAAGCCGAGACGATGATATTGGCGACCAGCGGCGCCGTCGCCGGGCTCTGCCCGATCACCGAGGCCAACCTGGGCGACGGCATCTTCCCGGCATCGTCTTTCCTCGCCGCCGGTGGCCGGTACGGAATCGGATCGGACTCGAACGTGCGGATCGACGCGACCGAGGAATTGCGGCTGCTCGAATATGGCCAGCGGCTCTCGCTGCGGCAGCGCAACGTCCTCGCCGCCGGCGTCGGCGCATCGACCGGCGAGGCGCTCTGGCGCGGTGCGCTGAAAGGGGGCGGGCAGGCGCTCGGCGATCATGAGGCGGGCATCGCGATCGGGCGGCCGGCGGACCTCGTCAGCCTCGATACCGAGCATCCGTCCTTATGGGAGCGCCGCAACGCGCAACTGATCGACGGGCTGATATTCGCTGCGGGCCAGCCGGCGGTGGATTGCGTCTGGCGGCGCGGGCGCAAGGTGGTCAGCGGCGGAAGGCATATCGCGCGTGATCGTATCGCGCAGATCTACCGGACGGCGCTCGCGAAAATGCTGATATGAGCCTGCCGCTCCACGAGCGTATCCGCGCCGATATCGAGGGGCAGATCCTCTCCGGTACGCTTGCGCCGGGCGATCGTATCCCGACCGAGCATGCGCTGATGGCTGAGCATGGCTGCTCGCGCATGACGGTGAACAAGGCCCTGTCCTCGCTCGCCGCCGCGCGGTTGATCGATCGGCGCAAGCGGGCGGGATCGTTCGTTGCGCATCCGCGGCTGCACGCGATGATCCTCGACGTGCCCGATCTGCCGCAGGAGGTGCTCGCGCGCGGGCAATGCTACGAATATCGCCTCCTGACCCGCAAGGTGAAGCCATCGAAGCCCGCGCAGGACAAATTGTTCGACGTCGGGCCCGGCCGCGTGCTCGAGGTTTCGGGTATCCACCTCGCCGACGGTCGCCCGCTCGCGGTCGAGCATCGGCAAGTCAGCCTCGAATCCGTGCCCTCGATCGAAGATGCGGCTTTCGATCGCGATCCGCCGGGTACCTGGCTGCTTCGCCATGTTCCCTGGACCGAGGCCGAAACGCGCATCTCGGCATCAGCGGCGGACAGCCGGACCGCCGCGCTATTGCAGGTGCAGCCCGGAGCGCCTTTGCTCCAGATCGAGCGGCGCACCTGGCGCGGCGACGATCCGATCACCGCCGTCCGCCAGTCCTTCCTTGGATCCGGCTATGACCTGTTCGCCCGGTTCAACGCCACGGAGTCCGCCAAACGGTGAGCAATTCGTCCTCCTTCGATGCCGTCATCATCGGCGCCGGCGTGATTGGCTGCTCGATCGCGCTCGCGCTCACGCGCAAGGGCTATCGCACGCTCAATATCGATAAGTTGCCGGCCGCCGGCTATGGATCGACCTCGTCGTCGGCGGCGATCATCCGGCCTTATTATTCGACCGTCGAGGGCACCGCGCTCGCCTATGAAGGCCATTTCTACTGGCAGGAGTGGGCCGATTTCCTCGGGCTCGATCCGGCCGAACGGCTCACCCAATATATCCAGTGCGGTTGTCTCGTGCTGATGTCCGCGGGCGAGGATCGGCTGGCGGCGACGCAGCGCACGCTCGGTGCGGTCGGCGTGCCGTTCGACGTGATCGAGCCCGAAGAGCTTCGCCGGCGCGCGCCGACGATCGACTTGCAATCCTTCGCGCCGCCCAAGCGGATCGACGATCCCGAATTCGGCTTGCCCAATGGCGGCACCTTGGGTGGGGCGATCTTCTGCCCGACCGGGGGCTATATCAACGATCCTCAGCTGGCCTGCCACAATCTGGCGCAGGCGAGCATCGCGCGCGGCGCAACCTATCGCTTCAACCGCGAGGTGGTGGAGATCCTCCGCGTAGACGGTCGCGTCACCGGGCTGGTCCTCGACGATCGCGAGCGGATCGAGGCGCCGGTGGTGATCAACGCCGCCGGCCCGCATTCGTCGAAGATCAACGCGATGGCCGGGGTCGCAGCCGACATGACGATCGCGACCGGCGCGATGCGGCAGGAGGTGGTCCATGTGCCCGCGCCCGCCGGCTTCGCGTTCGGCGCGCGCGGCAGCGTGATGACCGATGGCGACAGCGGGGTCTATATGCGGCCCGAGACCGGCAACCATATGCTGATCGGCTCGCTCGAGCCCGCCTGCGACACGCTCGAATGGGCCGATCCCGATACGTTCGTGCCCGAGCTGACCGAGCAATCGACCAACCAATTATGGCGCGCAGCCCAGCGTTTCCCGACGCTCGGCATCCCCAACCAGGCGCAGGGGCTGGCGGCGCTCTACGATGTCAGCAGCGACTGGATCCCGATCTACGACCGATCCGATCTCGACGGCTATTTCATGGCGATCGGCACCAGCGGCAACCAGTTCAAGAATGCCCCGGTGGTCGGCGAGATGATGGCGGAGCTGGTCGAGTATTGCGCGAAGGGCGGCGATCATGATGCCGAGCCGCTGACTTTTCACCTAAGGCACATTGACCGGGACCTCAGCCTCAGCTTCTTCTCGCGCAAGCGGCCGGTACACGCGGAGAGCAGCTTCTCCGTTCTGGGTTAGGGGGCGGTGATCATCGAGCAATTCATTTGTCACCCTGAACTTGTTTCAGGGTCCACCGGGCGTGCAGCACTGTCCGTGCGGAGGCCTGGTGGATGCTGAAACAAGTTCAGCATGACGGGGAGGGGATTGCTCCGGCGTTCGAGGATCGCACGATCCAGCAGATCCCGCTCGACCGGCGCCATGGGCGGCCGCGCGACCTCTTCACGCTCTGGTTCGGCGCCAACCTGACGACGCTGACGATTGCGACCGGCGCGCTTTGCACCACCATCTTCCATCTCTCGCTGGCGGCATCGATCTTCGCCATCGTGTTCGGCAATCTGTTCGGCGCGATCTTCATGGCACTGCATGCGGCGCAGGGGCCGCATCTCGGCGTGCCGCAGATGGTGCAGACTCGCGGCCAGTTCGGCGCGCGCGGGGCGCTGGCGGTGATCGCGTTCGTCGCGCTGATGGATGTCGGCTTCTTCGCGACCAACCTCGTCCTCAGTGCGCAATCGCTGCACTTCGCTTTGCCGGCGGCGACACCTGGCATCTCGATCGCGGCGGTCGCGCTGATCGGCACGGCGGCGACGATCTTCGGCCATGATCTGATCCACCGTTTCACCCGCGCGATGGTCTGGCTGGCGGGCATCGCGATGCTCGCCTGCTTCGTCGTCCTGCTGTGGCGCTACCCGCACACCGATCTGTTCGCCGGGCAGCCGATGACTATCGCGGGCTTGCTCGGCGCGATCTCGACTTCGGTGCTGTGGCAGGTCGCCTACGCGCCCTACGTCTCCGATTATTCACGTTACCTGCCGCCCGAGACCGGCCAGCGCGCCGCTTTCTGGACGAGTTATTGGGGCTGCGTGATCGGATCGATCATCCCGATGCTGCTGGGGGCGTGGCTCGGCAGCCTGTTTCCCGCGCTGGACATGTCGCAGGCGCTGGCCGCGGGCACCGGAGCGCTTGGCTATGTCGCGATTCCGATCCTGACGCTCAGCATCGCCGCCGCGAGCGCAATCAGCCTCTATTGCGCGGTGCTCGCGACGATCGCGATCATCCAGACCTTTGCGCCCGCCTGGCAGGCGCGGGCAAAGGCGCGAACGATCCTGTCGCTCCTATTGGCGGCGATCGCGGTGGTGATGGCCCTGTTCGCCGGGCCCCATTTTATGGAGGCCTACACCAACTTCCTGCTGCTTCTGCTTTACGTGATGGTGCCGTGGACTGCGATCAACCTCGTCGATTATTATCTGATCCGGCATGGCGATTATAATGTCGCCTCGTTCCTGCGCGCGGATGGCGGGATCTATGGCCATTATAACGGCGTCGCCTTGTTCTGTTATGCGGTGGGTATCGTCGTGCAGATCCCCTTTGTGGCGAACGGGCTCTATTCGGGGCCGATCGCGCGGATGTTGCACGGCGCGGACCTGTCGTGGATTGCGGGACTGCTGGTCGTGAGCCCGCTTTATTATGTGATCGCGCGGTTCAAGAGGCAGGGCGCCGCCTGGTGAGGCTGGCGATTCCGACCGTGACCACCATCAGCCCGACGAAGATCGCGAACAGCTGCGGATTGTACCAGGCCATCGTCAGCAGCGCGAAGCCGGCGATGCCGAGTGCCACCGCGGGCGCCAATGGGTAAAGTGGCGTGCGCCAGGGCCGGTCGAGATCGGGCGCGATGCGACGCAGGCGGAACAGGCTCGCCATGCTCGTGACGTACATCAGCAAGGCGCCGAAGGCCGACAAAGTGACGATGCTGGCGGTGAGCGTCTGCCCGGCGATCACGATCAGATTGTCGCTGTAGATCGCGGCGATGCCGATCACCCCGCCGACGATCGTCGCGACATCCGGCGTCTGGAATCGCGGATGGAGCCGCGCGCAGGCAGCGGGCAGGTAACCGGCGCGGGCAAGCGCGAAGATCTGGCGGGCATAGCCGAGGATGATGCCGTGAAACGACGCCACCAGCCCGAACAGGCCGAGCCAGACGAGCATGTGCAGCCAGCCGCTCGATGCCCCGACCACGCTCTTCATCGCCTGCGGCAGCGGATCGTTGACCGAGGATAAAGCGTGCCAGTCGCCCGCGCCGCCGCTCAGGATCATTACCCCGAAAGCGAGCGCGACCAATGTGAGGATGCCGCCGGCATAAGCGATCGGAATCGTACGGCGCGGATCGCGGGCCTCCTCGGCCGCCATCGCGACCCCCTCGATTGCCAGGAAGAACCAGATCGCGAAGGGGGCGGCGGCGACCATCCCGCCGATCGCGCCGATGTGGAAGGTCGAGGACCCGGCCCAGCCACCGGCGGCGAATTTGCTCCATTCGAACGCCGGCGCCACCACGCCCATGAAGACAAGCAGTTCGGCGACAGCGAGCAGGGTCACGACGATCTCGAACGTCGCGGCGATGCGCACGCCGACGATGTTGAGCGCCATGAACAGCAGGTAGGCCCCGAGCGCACCCAACTTGGGATCGAGCCCGGGAAACTGGACGTTGAGATAGGCGCCGATCGCCAGCGCGATGGCGGGCGGAGCGAACAGGAACTCGATCAGGGTCGCGAAGCCCGCGATCATGCCGCCGAGCGGCCCGAACGCGCGGTGGCTATAGGCGAACGGCCCGCCCGCCTGTGGGATCGCGGTGGTCAGCTCGGTGAAGCTGAACACGAAGGCGAGATACATCACCGCAATGACGATGGTGGTGATCAGGAAGCCGAGCGTGCCGGCCTGCGCCCAGCCGAAGCTCCAGCCGAAATATTCGCCCGAAATGACGAGGCCGACGGCAATCGCCCACAAATGGAAAGCGTTCAGCGACTTGTCGAGCGTGACCTGTCCATCCATCCGTGCTGCCCCCTTGCGTGCTCCCAAGTGTAGAACAACATGAGACCAAATCATCACCGTCATTCCCGCGAAGGCGGGAATCCATATTCTCTGAAGCTCGCGAATAACTGCCTGCGTTAGAGTTTATGGATCCCCGCCTCCGCGGGGATGGCGGATTAATCCAACGTCGCTCTGCCCCTACGTGCGATAAAGCTCCATCGCGTCCCCAAGCGCCTCGCGCAGCGGCTCGAGCCAGCGCGCGTAGTTACGCCACTGGTCGAGCCCTTCGCGGAAGATTGGCTGGCGCACCTGTTCCGAGCTCGGCGTACGCACGCTGCGGGTGTTGCGGTGGAATTCGATGCAAGCAGGTTCGAACTCCAGCCCGCAATAATCGAGAATCCGGCGCACGCTTCCCTCGAGATCGTCGACGACATCCTCGTGCTGCACGCGCAGGACATAGCCCGGCAGCGCCGCATCCCAATGGCGCATCAGATCGAGATAGGTACGGTAGTAACGCGCGATATCCTCGATCGAATAAGCGAATTCCTGCCCGCTTGCGAAGAGCTGCTTCAGATTGCTGAAGCAGCAGGACATCGGGTCGCGCCGCGCATCGATGATCTTCGCGTTGGGCAGCATCAATTTGATCAGCCCGATATGCCGGAAATTGTTCGGCATCTTGTCAATGAAGAAGGCGCGATCGGTGCGGAAAGCGCGCGTGTCGGTCATATAGCGCCGGCCGAGCGCCGCGAAATCCTCGGCACCTGGGCTGTTCAAGATCCCAGGATAGCGCGGATTGCCGGGATCCTGATCGCGGCCCTGCAATTCATGGACGATGCGTTGGATATCGGCGAGTTCGTGCGTGCCCTCGACCTGCGAGTGCGAGGCCAGGATCTGCTCGATCAGGGTCGAACCCGCCCGGGGCAGACCGACCACGAAGATCGGATCGCGATCCTGAGCGCCCCAGCCTTCGCGCGCCCGGAAGAAGTCCGGGGTGCAGACCGCTTTCTGCAGGCGGGTATTGGTTTCGAACGCCTCGGGCGTGTAGCGGATTTCCGCGCGCTGCAGGGCATTGCCGCGCTCGTAATAACCCCAGGATTTGGCATGGTCGCCACGGTCCTCGTAGGCCTTGCCGAGCGCGAAGCAGAGGTGGATGCGGTCGAGGCTGGCGATCCCTGCGGCGGCCTCCTCGGTGCGCATCCGGGCGATCTCGCCATCCTCGAAGCGGTAGCGCTTGAGGTTGGCGAGGCTCCAGTAAGCATCGCCGAAGGCGGGGCGGGCCGCCGCCGCCGCGCGATAGGCTTCGACCGCTTCGGCCAGTTGTCCGATCGTCTTGAGGCCGTGGCCGAGCCAGAGGTGCGCGTCGGCATGACCGGGCGTCTCTGCCAGCAATTCGCGATAGACCGCGATGGCGTGATCGTGATCGCCCAGGCCCACCGCCGCGGTCGCATCGAGCGTCCGATAGTCCGGATTGCGAGGATCGATCGCAAGCAACTGACTAAGCTGCGCCCGCGCCTCCGCATATTTGTGGCGGTAGACGAGGCAGCGCGCATAATCGTAGCGCGCGGGGTGATGATCAGGGGCGAGCCGCATCACGCCCGCCAGCAGCATCTCGGCATCGTCGAGCACGTCGTGCGCCATCCCGATCTTGGCGAGCAGGCGCATCGCCTCGGCATGATCGCCATGACGCAGCAGGAAGGCGCGGATGATCTGCTCGGCCGGGGCGATATCGCCGTCGGAAAAGAGCGCGGTCGCGGTCACCACTTCGGGCGGCTGGGCGGCGAGGATCTGGCGGTGGCCGGCCGCGCGCGCCGAATTCTCCTGATCGCCGATCAGGCGGTAGACGCCTTCCAGCATCCGCCAGCTCATCGGCAAGGCCGGGTTGATGTTCACCGCCGTCAGCAGGGCCTCGATCGCAGCCGGCGCGTCCTTGCGCACGACATGGCACAGGCCGCGCTCCTGATGCATCAGGCTGAATTGCGGCTTGAGCAGAGCGAGCCGATCGAGCGTCGCCAGCGCCGCATCGATCTGGCCGAGATAGCGTTGGCAGATCGCCGTGAGCAGCAGCAGATCGCGGTTCTCCGGATAGGCGGCGAGCAAAGGCTGGAGTTGCCCGAGTGCCTCGCCATGGCGGCCGGCATCGGCGGCGGCCCGCAGCCGGGCGAGCTCCTGTTCGAGCGAAATCGGCGGGGAAAGCGTATTCATGAATATAGCGATCCGCCTGGAAAGTAGCGGACATCTCCATGGAGGAGCGGTCCGCTACAATCCAGCGTCATCGGCAAAGGCCTGCCCGAAGGGCAATCCGATCAGAAATCGAAGGTGAATTTGACGCCATAGGTCGTCGGGCGGACGACCGTCCGGGATTCGATATATTGCGCCGACGAGGTGAAGGTGCTGGCGTGGCTGTTGAAGATATTGTCGCCGAAGATCGACGCCGACCAATTGTCCTTGCGCAGGCCAACCTGGGCATCGGCGAGAGCGTAGCCCTTCATACGATAGCGCAGCAACGTGCTGTTGTAGATGGTCGAGCCCTCGACGCCTGCCGGGAAGTTGGCCGGCTGGTTGTAGGTCGAGCCGGTATAGGTGACGCCGGCGCCAACCCAATATTTCAGCGCGGCCGGGCCCGACCAATCGTAGCGGATCCGCGCATTGCCCTGGAAGTGCGGCGCGAACGGCAGCGATGACCCGACCAGGCCGAACGGCGCCTGGATCGGGACCATCTTGCCGCCCTTCAGCCGCTCCGTGATGCACTGGCCGAGGGTCGACGATCCGGGCACGGTGGACACGAGGCAGGGCGACGAGACCTGCTTGCTGTCGTTATAGGTTGCCGATCCCTGGATCGAGAGGCCGCTGATCGGGCGGTAGGTCAGCTGAATTTCGCCGCCCTTGATATGATAATCGGCGCCGTTGACGACGAACGTCGTATTGCCGAAACCGTCGCCCGGATCGAAGAAACCGAACTGGATATTGTTCCAGACCATATAATAACCGGACAGGTTCACCTGGAGCTTGTGGTCCAGCATGTCGGCCTTGATACCGGCTTCCCAGTTGGTCAGCTTGTCGGGCGCGTAGCCGTTCGGGATCAGATACTGGTTCACGCCATTGGCGCCGGGCAGAACAGTCTTCGCGGTCCGGTTGAACCCGCCCGGACGGAAGCCCTGGCTGAACGTGCCGTAGATCGTGAGAAGATTGGTCGGCTTCCACGTCAGCGTGCCGCGGCTGCGGAAGCCGTGGTAGACGACATGGTCGTTATTGGCGTCGATATTGACCATGTCACCGCCCACACCCGTCTTGCAGACGAGCACGTTCAGGCAGTTCGATACCGGGAACATGCCATATTGCGATCCGGTCTCGAATTCCTTGTAGTGGTAATAACGCGTGCCGCCGCTGAGCGTCAGGTTCGGGAAGATATCGAAATCGACCGACGCGAAGCCGGCATATTGATCATAGCCGCGCTGCGTGTCTTCGCCGAACGCAACCTTCGGCCCGCGCGTGCCCGGAATGTTCATGGTCGTACCCGGAAGCGGCTGCAGCAGGCCAAGGCAGCCGGTGCCGCCGGCGATCAATTCGTTCGTGCAGGTCGGCGTCGACTTATAGTCGAAGTCCATATTGTCGTAGATGCGGAACTTCTCGTAGAAACCACCGACGATGAAGCGCAGGCGCTTCTCGACCGGGCTCGAGAGCCGCAGTTCGTGGCTCATGTGGGTGCTGCGCGTCTTGTCGTGCCAGTAGCTGTACGGATCGTAGCAATAAGGCTGGCCGTTGACGCCGTTGCCGATCCCGGTGCCGCTGCCGACGCACTGATAATAAGAGCCGAAGCGACGCGAGTAGTTGGTATAATCCTGCTGCGTCTCGATATGCCGGACCATGTAGGCGCCGGTATAGACGATATGGAAATCGCCGAGCTTGCCGTTCAACGTCCAGGCGGTGTTCGAGAAATCGTCCTTGTTGTAGCTCGGCTCGAACGTCACCGTCTGCAGGCGGCCGAGCTTCACATTGTCCGGGCTGTAGGGTTCTTCGGCGAACGTACCCTGCGCATCGAGCTTCTGGTACATTTCCGAGACCAGGAAATCCCAGTCGTCGCTGATCTGCCACTTCGCCGCGATCCGGCCGCCGATATAGTCGACCGGGTTGAAATCCTTCTTGGAGGTCGAGGTATTGTTATATTGCCCGCCGTTGGACTGGTTCGCCGAAGTCGGATTGGGCAGATAGTTGGCGTAGGGATCGTGCGACGTGCGGGTATAGGTGCCGTAGACGTTGTCGATATAGCCACCATGATGATCGTCATAGATCACCGCGCGGACCGCGAGCTTGTCCTTCACGATCGGAATGTTGATGGTGGCGTTGAACGATCCGTTGGGCGCACCGCCGCGCGTGGCGCCGGCGCTGCCCTCGAAATGGCCCTCGAACACATCCAGCTTGGGCTTGTTGGTGATGTAGCGCACCGCGCCCGCCTCCGCACCGCCGCCGAAGAGCGTACCCTGCGGGCCTTCGAGCACCTCGACCCGCTCCATGTCGGCGACATAGATGTCGGCGTTGCGCGCCGGGAACTGCATCGACTGATCGTCGAGATAGAGCGCGACGTTCGGGAAGTAGCCGGTGGTCGAAGCCGACTGACTGCCGGCGAAACCGCTCGACAGGCCGCGCAGGAAGATCGATCCGGCGCCCGGCCCGTTATTGCCGAAGGTGACGTTCGGCGTGAACTTCATCAGGTCGTTGAAGTTGGCGACGTTGAGCTTGGACAGCGTGTCGCCGGTGAACGCCTGGATGGTCAGCGGAACCTTCTGGAGGCTCTCGTTGCGCCGCGTGGCGGTCACAATGATCTCGCCGGGCGTCGTATCGGCTGGCGCCGCGCCGGCGGCCTGCGGTTCTGCATGGGCAACGCCGCTGATCATGGCGGCGGCGGCGCAGGATATCAGATAACGCGACTTCATTTTCTTCCCCCCAAGGCAAGATCAACGAACGCACTTGATCAGAACACTCGGCTCCCCCGCCGACTCGTCCGCTCTTTGCGGCTGTCACTGTTCCTTAACGCTACCTGTCAGCATTCCCGAGGTCCATGCTGCACTGCGATGCCGTTATCTATCATGGCAGCTATAAGAAAAAACTATGGAGCGTCCCGGAAGCCGGGAAATTGCCGAATTCTGTTGTTTGTCGAACACATATTGCCTGCAATGTGCGTGATCTTCCGCTTTATCGCCGCGGCGAAGGCGGGAGCGTCGGCAGAGACTAAGTGCGCTCCTATTCTCCCGAGATACAAGTTTTCGCCGGGGACGACCTATTTGGGGAATATCGTCGCCCGACCCTCTACGCTTCGCTCGTAATACCCGGCCAGCCGATCACGTCGGCCAGCCAGGGCAGTTCCTGCGCCAGTGCAACAAGACGGCTGGTGCGCAGGCTGCGCTCCGCAACAGCCGCGATGTCGCGCGGCAAGGTCCCGAATTCGCCGCGGCGTGCCACCAGGTGGATCGTCCGGCGGAACTGGGCGCGCTTGAGTGGCGCGACCCGAAGGTGGGGCAGCATGTCGATATGGCTCGCCAGGCAAAGCGGCGTCGTGATGCTCCAGCCGAAGCCCGCCGCGACGCTCGACACCTGCTGCTCGGTCGAGTCGATTTCGACGACGTTCGGCAAAGCGAGCCGAAGCCGCGCGAGCTGACGCTCGATCCGCTGCCCCATCGCCGACAGCAGCGAAAAGCGAACGAATGGCAATCCCGCCAGTTCATCCAGCGGATCCAGCGGCCCTTCATGGCCGGCCGGCGCGATCAGGATGAAATATTCGGTCATCAGCGGAAAATGATCGACCTCGTCCGAATCGCGCAACTGGCTGCTGCCGGTGATGAGCATGTCGATCTTGCGGGTCAGGAACTCATGATGCTGCAGCAACGAGATGCCCGATCGCAGCTGCCAGCGCGTCGCCCGCCCGCCGAGCTCGAGCAGAAGCGGCGCGGTCAGGTGATTGGCTAGGCTCTCGGCGAGCGCGATCGTCACGCTGTCGACCGGGCGCTGGCTGCCCTCACGCACCTCGATCGTCAGGTTGCGGGCCGCCGCGAGCAGGCGCGTGCCCTCCTGCAACAGCAGCTTGCCGCTCGGCGTCAGCGCGAGCGGTCGCATCGTACGATCGAACAACTTCACGCCGAGCGCCGCTTCCATCTTCAGGATGGTCTGCGACACCGCCGACTGGGTCATGCCGAGATGCTGACCGCTTTGCGTCATCCCGCCGAGTTCGGCGGTAAGGACGAACACTTCGAGCGAACTGAGATCGAAACCCGGCGGCATCTTCATGTGGCGTGAAGTCCTCGTGCGTGAGCTTTACGTCCCTGGCGAGAAGATGATCGCATTTGTTTTCTTCGTCATGCTGAACTTGTTTCAGCATCCACCAGGCATCCGCACGGACAGTGCGGCACTCCCGGTGGACCCTGAAACAAGTTCAGGGTGACGAACACGTGGGGCGGCGGGATCGCAAGAGCCGCCCCATGTTCAAATGTGATCGCCCCATTGCTCATGGGCAGTCCGGACAAGAGCTAGCGCAGTCCCGGCGGCCTCGCCAAGCCTACAATTAGATTTACTTATCCGGTCGCACCATGGCCCTCCGCGCGCTATCCGGCGCGCCGTTCGATGAAGGAGCAGAATATGCATGACGAAGCGACTTTGCTGGCGGCGCTCGACCAGCTTGGCATCGCGTATGAGAATGTGCCGCATGCGGCGGTGTTCACCGTCGAGGAGAGCGAAAGCCTCCATCGCGCCATTCCCGGCGTGCACACCAAGAACCTGTTCCTCAAGGACAAGAATGGCCGCTTCTTCCTCGTCACGGTCGAGGCGCATGCGCGGGTCGATCTCAAGGCGCTGCCGGCGGCGATCGGGGCGGGCAAGGTGTCGTTCGGCAAGGCCGAGGATATGGAGCGGCTGCTCGGCGTCACCCCCGGCGCGGTGACGCCGCTGGCGGCGATCAATGCCGGCGAGGGCATGATCTCGGTGGTGCTCGACCCCGTCGTGGCGGAGGCTGAGCGGGTCAATGTCCACCCCCTGCACAACACGGCAACTTTGGGCCTGGCCGGGGCCGATCTGGTCGCCGCGCTTGCCGCCTGGGGGCACAAACCGGCCGTGGTCGCGATCCCGTCACCGCCTGCGGATAAGCAACTTTAATATCGCCAATCGGGGCACCAGGAATATCAGACGAGCATGGCGATTGCGGCCATCTCCAGCAACGGTGGACTGATCCCTTGAAGACAAGCGCGCGTGTGGTGGTGATCGGCGGCGGTGTGGTGGGCGTGGCGACGCTCTACCATCTCGCCAAGCTCGGCTGGACCGATGTCATGCTGATCGAGCGCAAGGAACTGACTTCGGGCTCGACCTGGCATGCGGCCGGCCTGCTGCCCTTGTTCAACCTGAGCTATTCGGTCGGCAAGATGCACCAATATTCGGTGGGTCTCTATCCGGCGCTGGAGGCCGAGACCGGGCTCAATGTCGGCTTCTCGAACGTCTCGAACATCCGCTTGGCCTGCACGCAGGACCGGCTCGACGAATACAAATATTATATGGGCATCGCCCGCACGATCGGGGTCGAGGTCGATCTGATCACGCCCGAAGAGCTCAAGGCGATCTGGCCCTTGTGCGACACGACCGGCGTACTGGCGGCGATCCGGCATCCGGCCGATGGCTATATCCAGCCGGCCGATCTCACCCAGGCGTTCGCGCGCGGCGCGCGGCAGATGGGGGCGGCGATCCATCGCAACACCGTCGTCACCGCGATCACGCAGCAGCCGAACGGCGAATGGCTCGTCTCGACGGATCAGGGCGATGTGCTGTGCGAGCATGTCGTTTCCGCGACCGGGAGTTTCGCCCGCCAGACCGGCGCGATGGTCGGGCTCGATATCCCGGTCATCCCGGTCGAGCACCAATATATCGTCACCGAACAGCATCCCGCGATCATGGAACGCAAGCGCCAGGGGCTCCCCGAAATGGGCGTGCTGCGCGAATCCGACGCGAGCTATTATATGCGCGAGGAAGCCGGTGGCCTGCTGCTCGGGCCGTACGAGATCGGTGCGCCGATCTGTTACCCGAACGGCCCGTCGGCCAATTCGGAATATGAATTGTTTCCCGAGGATCTCGATCGGCTGCTGCCTTATGTCGAGGCCGCGATCGCGCGCGTGCCGGCCTTTGCCGAGGTCGGCATCAAGCGCGTCTATAATGGCGCGATCGCCTATACGCCCGACGGCAGCCCGATCGTCGGCCCGGCGGCGGGTCTCAAGAATTTCTGGCTCAACGAAGGCCACAGCTTCGGCATCACCGCCGCGGGCGGCGCCGGCTGGCAGCTGGCCCACTGGATCGTCGATGGCGAGCCGACGATCGACATGACCGGCGTCGATCCGCGCCGCTTCGGCGATTATGCCGGCTTCGGCTACCTCCACGCCAAGACCGAGGAAGCCTATGCCAAGGTCTTCACCGTCCACTATCCCGACGAGGAGCGCGAGGCGGCGCGTGGGCTGCGCCGCACGCCGTGCTACGATCGGATGAAGGCCAAGGGCGCGGTGTTCGGCACCGTGTTCGGCTGGGAGCGCCCGAACTGGTTCGCACCCGAGGGCTATGAACTGAGCGAGGACGAAAAGGGCAGCGGCGATGTGCTGCTGAGCCACAATTATCCGACCCCCGACGGCGAAGCGCCGGTGCAGGAGAAATGGTCATTCCGCCGCTCCAACTATTTCGAGCATGTCGGCGCCGAATGCCGCCATGTCGCCGCCAAAGCCGGCCTGCTCGACATGAGCGCATTCGCCAAGTGCGAGATTTCGGGGCCGGGCGCCGAGGCGTGGCTCGACGGGCTGCTCACCAATGCGGTGCCGAAGACAATCGGCCGGGTGACCCTGTCTTACCTGCTCACCGCCAATGGCGGGGTGCGCTCCGAATTCACCGTCTACAAGAGCGGGCCGCAGCGTTTCTATCTGGTCTCGGCGGGCGCCTACGAGAAGCATGACCAGGATTATCTGCGCAAGGCGATGCCGAAGGACGGATCGGTCAGCTTCGAGCGACTGACCACCGCGATGGGCGTGCTGGTGCTGGCCGGCCCGAAATCGCGCGAGATCCTGGGCAAGCTCACCAGCACCGATCTGTCGAGCGCGGTCTTCCCGTGGCTGACCGGCAAGAAGATCAGCATCGGCGCTGCGCAGGTCGAAGCGCTGCGGGTCAATTTCGTCGGCGAGGCGGGCTGGGAAATCCATCACCCGATCGAGATGCAGAATTACATCTTCGACAAATTTTTCGAGGTGGGCGGCGACGATCTCAAGCCGTTCGGCATCCGCGCGATGGATTCGATGCGGCTGGAGAAGAGCTACAAGCTCATCCCACGCGAACTCTCGGTCGAATATTCGGCCTATGAGAGCGGGCTCGGCCGCTTCATCGGCCTGCGCAAACCGGGCTTCCTCGGCCGCGACGCGCTGCTTGCGCGCAAGGAGAAGGGCGAGGCGAATGCGTTCGTCACGCTCGAAGTGCATGGTATCACCGATGCCGATGCGCGCGGCGGCGAGCCGATCCTGCTGAATGGCGAAATGATCGGCCGCGCCACCTCGGGCGGCTATGGCTGGCGCATCGGCAAGAGCCTCGCGCTGGCGATGGTCGATCCTTCGCTCGCAGTCGCCGGTACCGCGCTGGAGATCGTCATTCTCGGTACGGTCTATCAGGCGACGGTGATCGCCGATTCCCCTTACGATCCGGCCAATGATGTTTTGAAGGGCTGAAGATGGCGCGCTTCGAAAATATCGCGAAACTGCTCGCGAAGGACCGCCCGGGCTACACCTTGCCGCGCGACCTCTATGTCGGCGAGGAGGCCTATGCGTTCGATACGCAGGTGATGCTCAAGCGGGTGTGGCTCTATGCCTGCACCGTCGCGCACATCAAGAAACCGGGCGACTGGTTCCTGTTCGAGCTGGCCAACAACTCGATCATCATCGTGCGCGGCCGCGATGGCCAGGTGCGCGCCTTCTACAATAGCTGCCGCCACCGCGGTGCCAAATTGTGCGAGGCGCAGAAGGGCAGGGCGCCGCGCCTGATGTGCCCCTATCATCAGTGGACCTACGGCCTCGACGGCCGCCTGCTCGCCGCGCGCGGCATGGCCGATGATTTCGACAAGGCCGATTTTCCGCTGACCCCGGTCGCGCTCGAGAACATCGGCGGGCTGATCTTCATCTGCATGAGCGACGATCCGCCGCCGATCGATCGGGTGAAGGCGGATATCGAAGCGCAGATCGCGATGTACGATCTCGAGAAATGCAAGGTCGCGGTGCAAGACGATCTGATCGAGCATGCCAATTGGAAGCTCGTGATGGAGAATAATCGCGAATGTTATCATTGCGATAACAACCATCCTGAGCTGCTCGCCTGCCTCGGCAATTCGGGTTTCGGCAAGGGCCTGCCCGAGGATGTGGCACCGGGCGTGATCGACGATACGGCCGAGGCGATCGCCGCCCAGCGCGAGGAATGGAAACGGCTCGGCATCTATCACGATCTGATCGAGTTTCCGGGCAACTGGTGGCACCGCATCGCACGCCTGCCGCTCGCCAACGGCGCGGTCAGCCAGACGCTCGACGGCAAGGTCGCTTCGACCAAGCTGCTCGGGCCGTTCACCGAACCCGATACGTCGAGCCTGTCGATCTGGACCCAACCCAACAGCTGGCACCATTTCTGCTGCGACCATGTCGTCACCTTCTCGCTGACCCCGCTGAGTCCGGACCGGACCTTGCTGCGGACGAGCTGGCTGGTGCGCGAGGATGCCGAGGAAGGCGTGGATTACGATCCCGCCAATCTCGCGGCGGTGTGGCGCGCGACCAACGGGCAGGACGGCTATCTCTCGGCGCTCAACCATGCCGGCATCGTCACCGACGGCTATCGTCCGGGTCCGTACAGCCTTGAGGAAAAGCTGGTCGAATATTTCAAGAATTTCTACGCCGACAATGCCCGCAAGGCGCTGGCGGAGGCGGAATAGGCCGTGCCTCATCTTCTTCAGGTGACGGGTGAAATCCGATGACCGATCTGGGCCTCCCGGCTGCGGGATCACGCGCGACCCCGCCGGCCGGGGATTGGGCGCCGTCGCCGGGCTCGCCCGGCTGGTCGGTTCGCGCGCTGCTGTTGGCGCCGGGCCTGTCGACCCAGCTGATGCGGGTCGAGCCGGGCACGGTCTCCGCGCCGCACGCGCATGACCAGACCGAACAGGTCTACATACTCGACGGCAGCCTTTACGATGACGACGGCACGATCCATCCGGCCGGCACCTTCATCGTCCGCGCCGCCGGTGCCGTGCATGGCGGCGGCAGCCGCGATGGCGCGACGATGCTCGTCGTCTATAGCGACGCCTGATGACCCGCTTCTCTTTCCCCACCCTCGTCGCCAAGGCGATCGGCCATCACAGGAGCTGGCCCGAGCAATGGCCCGATGCCGCGCCCAAGCCGGCCTATGATGCGGTCATCGTCGGCGCCGGCGGCCACGGCCTCGGCGCGGCTTATTATCTCGCCAAGAAGCATGGCCTCACCAATATCGCGGTGATCGAGAAAGGCTGGCTCGGCGGCGGCAATACCGGCCGCAACACGACGATCATCCGCTCGAACTACCTCTATGACGAGAGCGCACACCTCTACGATCATGCGGTGAAATTGTGGGACGGGCTCAGCCAGGAGCTCAACTACAACGTCATGTATTCGAAGCGCGGCGTCCTCATGCTCGCGCACAACGTCCATGACGTGCAGAGCTTCAAGCGGCACATATATTCGAACCGGCTGAACGGCGTCGATAACGAGTGGCTGACGGCGGAAGAGGCGCAGGCCTATTGCCCGCCGCTCTCGATCGATCCCAACGCGCGCCACCCCGTCCTCGGCGCTGCGCTCCAGCGGCGCGGCGGCACCGCGCGGCATGACTCGGTCGCGTGGGGCTATGCCCGCGGCGCGGCAGCGCTCGGCGTCGACATCATCCAGAATTGCGCGGTCACCGGAATCCGCCGCGGGCCCGACGGCGCGGTCACCGGGGTCGAGACCGAGCGCGGCTTCATTGCCACGAAGAAGATCGGCGTCTCGGCCGCCGGTAACACGTCGGTGGTGATGGAGATGGCGGGGCTCCGTTTCCCGCTCGAAAGCTTCCCACTGCAGGCTCTGGTGTCCGAGCCGGTGAAGCCCTTCTTCCCGTGCGTCGTCATGTCGAACACGGTCCATGCCTATATGAGCCAGTCCGACAAGGGCGAGCTCGTGATCGGCGCGGGCACGGATGCTTATGTGAGCTACTCGCAGCGTGGCGCGCTCCACATCGTCGAGCATACTTTGGCGGCGATCTGCGAGATCTTCCCGGTCGTGCGCCGCATGCGGATGCTGCGCAACTGGGGCGGGATCGTCGACGTCACCCCCGATCGTTCGCCCATTTTGGGAAAGACCCCCGTCAAGGGGCTCTACGTCAATTGCGGCTGGGGCACTGGCGGCTTCAAGGCGACCCCGGGCGCGGCCGATCTGCTCGCATGGACGATCGCCAAGGACGAACCCCACCCGATCAACGCGCCCTTCAATCTCGATCGCTTCCGCAACGGGCGGCTGATCGACGAAGCGGCGGCCGCGGCGGTGGCGCACTGATATGCTGCTGATCCACTGCCCGTATTGCGACGAGCGCCGCCCAGAGATCGAGTTCGGCTATGCCGGCGAGGCGCATATCGCGCGCCCGGCCAATCCCTCGACGATGAGCGACGCCGATTGGGAGACCTACCTGTTCCAGCGCACCAATGCGCGCGGCCGCCATTTCGAGCGCTGGCGCCACAACCATGGCTGCGGCCGCTTCTTCAACGCGATCCGCGATACGGTGACCGACCGTTTCGAGCGCACCTACAAAGCCGGTGAGGCGCGCCCCGGCGAGGCCGATAGCTGGACCGGCAAAAGCGACACGATCTCGTGAGTGGCTATCGCTGTCCCGGCCGCGGTCGCGTCGATCCGGCGCGACCTTTGTCCTTCAGCTTCGACGGCAAGGCGATGCGCGGGCTCGCCGGCGACACGCTCGCATCGGCCCTGCTGGCGAGCGGCACCTCGCTCGTCGGCCGCTCGTTCAAATATCACCGGCCGCGCGGCCTGCTCGGCGCTGGCGTCGAGGAGCCCAATGCGCTGATGGGGGTCGATCGCGGGGCAGGGCGCTACACCCCCAACGTCCGCGCGACCTCGATCGAGCTGCATGACGGGCTCAAGGTCGAAACGCAGAATTGCTGGCCGTCGCTCGGCTTCGATCTGGGCGCCGCGACCAACGCTTTGTCGCCGCTCTTCCCGGCGGGCTTCTACAACAAGACTTTCATGTGGCCGCGCGCCGCGTGGGAGAAGCTCTACGAGCCCGCCATCCGGCGCATGGCCGGGCTCGGCAAGGCGCCCGATGCGATCGACGCAGATCGCTATACCGCCACTTACGATTTCGTCGATCTGCTGGTCGTCGGCGCCGGGCGCGCCGGGATCGAGGCGGCGCTGGCGGCGGTCGACAGCGGCCAACGGGTGATGCTTCTCGACGAGCAGAGCGAGCTCGGCGGCAAGCTGCTGGCCGAGCCCGCGCGCTGGGAATGGCTCGCCGGCGCGCTCGACCGCCTGCGCGATGCGGGCGCGGTCTGCCTGCCGCGCACCACTGCGATCGGCCTCTATCATGACGGCTTCGTCGGCGCGGTCGAGCGCCTGACCGATCATCTGCCACCCGCCGAGAGCACGGGGCCGCGCGAGCGGTTGCATCGCATCCGCGCCGGCCGGGTCGTGCTCGCGACCGGCGCGATCGAGCGTCCGCTCGTCTTCGCCGACAATGATCGCCCTGGCATCATGCTGGCGAGCGCCGCGCGAACCTACCTCCAGCGCTACGGCGTCGCCGTCGGGCGCAAGGTGGCGCTGCTCGCGGCGCATGACAGTGGCTATCAGGCGATCTTCGATCTCGCCGAAGCGGGCGTCGCGATCGCCGCGATCGTCGATATCCGCGACACGGTCGATCCGATGCTCGCCGCCAAGGCGAAGACGCTTGGGATCGACATCCTCACGGAGCATGTCGTCTCGGGTACGCAGGGGAGCAAGGCGCTCACCGGCATCAGCGTTACCGCGATCGGCAGCAAGGCCGAGCGCCGCATCGCCTGCGATGCGCTGTTGATGGCGGGCGGCTGGACCCCGACGGTGCATCTGTGGAGCCACAACAAGGGCAAGCTCGGCTGGGATGCCGCGCTCGGGGCGTTCGTGCCCGAGGGCGAGATAGAGTTCGTCACCTGCACCGGTGCCTGCGCCGGCGCGGTCGATCCCGGCAACGGCGTGCATGTCGAGGCTTTGTGGAGCCCGCACGATCCGACCACCTTCAAGGCGTTCGTCGATCTCCAGAACGACGTCACCGCGCGCGATATCCGGCTTGCGGTGCGTGAGGGCTTCCGCTCGATCGAGCATATCAAGCGCTACACCACTAACGGCATGGCGACCGATCAGGGCAAGACCTCCAACCTGAACGGGCTCCAGATCGCCGCCGGGGCGCTCGGCAACAGTGCGCCGCAGGTCGGCCTCACCACCTTCCGCCCGCCTTATACGCCGACCACCTTCGGCGCGCTTGCCGGCATCGCCAAGGACGCCCTGTTCCAGCCGGTCCGCAAGACCGTGATCGACGGCTGGGCCGAGGCGCACGGCGCGGTGTTCGAGAATGTCGCACAATGGCGCCGCGCGCGCTACTTTCCGCGTGACGGCGAGGATATGGATGCCGCGGTCGCGCGCGAATGTCGTGGTGTGCGCGAGCGGGTCGGGCTGTTCGACGCCTCCACGCTCGGCAAGATCGAGGTCGTCGGCGCTGACGCGGCCGAGTTCCTCAACCGCATGTACACCAACCCGTGGAAGGCGCTGGCCCCCGGCCGCTGCCGCTACGGGCTGCTGCTCGGCGAGGATGGCTTCATCCGCGACGACGGCGTCGCCGCGCGGATCGCACCCGATCGTTTCCACGTCACGACCACCACCGGCGGGGCTGCGCGCGTCCTCAACATGATGGAGGATTACCGCCAGACCGAATGGCCCGATCTCGACGTCTGGCTGACCTCGACCAGCGAGCAATATGCCGTGATCGCGGTGCAGGGCCCGCGTGCGCGCGACCTGATCGCGCCGTTCGTGGAGGACGTGGATCTCTCGCCCGAGGCGCTGCCGCATATGGCGTTCGCGACCGGCACGATCTGCGGCGTGCCGATGCGGCTGTTCCGGGTGAGCTTCACCGGCGAGCTCGGCTTCGAGGTCAATGTGCCCGCCGGCCATGGCCTGACGGTGTGGGAAGCCTTGTGGGACGAGGGCCGCAAATATGATGCCGTCGCCTACGGCACCGAGACGATGCACGTCCTGCGCGCCGAAAAGGGCTTCATCATCGTCGGGCAGGATACCGACGGCACGCTGACCCCCGACGATGCCGGGCTCGGCTGGATGATCGGCAAGGCCAAGCCGGATTTCGTCGGTAAGCGCTCGCTGGCGCGGCCGGACATGGCGCTGCCCGATCGCAAGCAATTGGTCGGCCTGCTGACCGAGGACGCGCAACTGGTGCTGGAGGAGGGCGCGCAGATCGTCGCCGATCCTGGCGCCCCTCTGCCGATGCCGATGATCGGCCACGTCACCTCCTCCTACCACAGCGCCACTCTGGGGCGTTCGATCGCCTTGGCGGTGGTCGTCGGAGGGCGCGCAAGGATGGGCAAGACCCTGTTCGTGCCGATGCCCGGCACGACCCACCGTGTGACGGTGGTGGATCCCATCTTCTACGACCGGAAAGGCGAACGCCTCGATGGCTGATCTCCATTCCATCCACGAAGGCGTGACGATCGCCCCCGCGCCCGCAGCGGTGCGCTACAGCCTGCGCACCCGCTCGCCCGAGAGCCTGCCGAAGATCCTCGCGAGCGCGCCCTTCGCGGGCGGCCATGCGCTTGGCCTCGGCCCGGACGAATGGCTGGTAATCCTGCCCGAAGGAACGTCGGTACCCGAAGGCCCGTATGCGCTGACCGACATCAGCGATCGCAATATCAGCCTGACGGTCGAGGGCCCGCAGGCGGAACGTCTGCTCCAATGCGGCATCGCGCTCGATCTCGCGCTCGCAGCCTTCCCGGTCGGCAAGGTCACGCGCACGTTGCACGAAGGCATCGAGATCATCCTGTGGCGCACCGGCGAGACGGCTTTCCGCGTCGAAACCTGGCGCTCCTTTGCCGAACATCTGGTCGGTGCGCTCGCGCTGACGGCAGGCGATCTCTGATAGCGCGAGCGGCTATCTCTTATCCGTCACCCCAGCGAAGGCTGGGGTCTCAGGAGAGTTGAGGGCGCTTATATCCTCCTGAGATCCCAGCCTTCGCTGGGATGACGTCTTATCGGGACGGGAAATGGAAGTTCACTTCCGCCTCGGCCGCATGAAAATCGGGTTCGTATAGGCCTTGTGCCCCTCTTCATCCTCGACCGTCAGCGCATACCAGCCCCGCTTCTCGCTATTCGCCTTGACGACGAGATGCGCCGACCGTTCCTTCATATAGGACAAGGTCCGATCGACCACGCCGTCATGGATCACCGTGACCCGCTTCAGCCCGTTCGCGGCTTCGAGCTCGAACCCAAGCGCGACCGTCCCTCCCGCGCCCACCACGCTGCCAAACATGTGATCCGGAAACACCAGCGGCCCGTGCGTCACATAGGAATGACCCTGTCGTGCCGCTTCGACGAAGCTGGCCGCCGTCAACTTGCCCGCGACATGCGCATAGAGCCGCACATCGCCCGAAACCTCGTTCCACACATCATGCGTGTCCGATCCCGCGCTGAGGAAATACGGATGATCCCCGCCCCATGATTGCCACGCGCGGGCCAGCACCTTGTCGTCGTCCCCCGGCTGCGCCCCGTTGATCTCGAGCAGATCGAACGCCGGATCGAGCCCGCCTTTGGCAACGCCCAGAGCGACGCTGGTGAGATAGCCCTCGCCTGCCATCAACGGATGATTCACCTGGATCACGCGCGCGCCCAGCCGATGTGCCTCGGCGTACACCTCGCTCGCGGTGGCGGTCGCCATCTCCAGCCTGACCTGCGCGCTGAGCTTCAGGGGATAAGCGTTGAAATGCCCCCATGAGGGCGAGAATTCGGCCGAGGGGATGAACGGCACCCCCCGACGCGCCGCGATCCGCTGCAGGATCGCATGATTGGTCGTCAGGTCGTGATCGCTGACGAACAGCAGATCGAGCCCGGCGGCGAGCTGCGATCGGGCAAGGTCCTCGGGCGGGGTCACGCCGTCGGCCTGGTTCGAATGGTGGTGCATGTCGGCCGCGAACCAGCCTTGCTTCGCGGGCGCGAACAGCCGGTCGATTGCGACATCGGCGTCATGCGTCTGGCCGGGTACGATCGTCACCGGCAGGGTCACCGGCGGCGCGGTGAAGCCCGCGCCCGATTGCACCGACAGCACATAAGCCCCCGGAGCCAGATCGAGCGTCGCCTGCCCAACCCGATCGAGCCGGGTGAAGAAGATGTGCCGGCCGAGATATTCGACCACCGGCGCCTGCCCCTGCAGAATCGCGATCCGCGCATCGGCCGGCTTGCCGCTGGCGGCGTCATGGACATGGAGACGCAGATGGCCGGCGGGCTCTAACCCCGCGAAATCCTGCGTCCGGCTGGCATCGGCGGCGAGATCGACATCGACTTTCGGCGTCTCGCTATAGCCCTCGCCCGTTGCGTAGAAGCGGTAATGGCCGGGCGCGAGGGTGAAGGTATAATGGCCGCGCTCGCCGACCGTCCATGCAAAGGGCCGCCCGTCTTTCTCGACCACCACCACCGGCGCCGCGACCGGCGTGCGATCGGCCTGCGTCACCTGCCCGCCGATATGCGCCACGCCGCCCCCCGCGCGCGCCAGCTCGGCCGCCACGATCGGCGCGAGATCGCCGCGCGGCACGATCTGGAGCCAGCCGTCGAAGCTGCGACTCTCGCCCGGCGCGAGCGTGGTGCGCTTGTACAGATCCTTCTGCTCGAAACCGAAGCGATCGAAGCCCGGCATGTGCATCGCGATCGCCCAATCCTTGTCGTAGGCGACGATCTGATCGGCCATCGCCCCGGTCGACGGCCCTTCGACCTGATGCGGCAGCCCCGGCACCCCGAAGAAATGCCCGCCCATCGACCACAATACGAACCCGGAGAGCGCATTCTCGACCGGCTTCGCGCCGCGATTGGTCATGCGCACCGCGATATGGACGCTGTCGTCGCCGCTTTTGAGCGAATAGCGCGTGACGATCTCGACATCGGCCCAGTTGCGCTTCGCCTCGACCACCGCCTCGCCCGGCGTATCGGTGACGACGCGGACTTGCTGGTGGTCGCTCGGCCACGCGCTCCAGCTGTTCGGCAGGAAATCGGCGAAGGTGACGCGATCCGTCCCGATCACCCCGCCCACCACCGGCGCCGCATCGATCAAAGCCCCGCGCGGGATCGCCCAGGGCGGCGCGGTCTCGACTGCGATCGCGACGGCGAGGCGTTCGTTGACGAGGGTGATGTCGCCCTTCGCTTCGGCCTGCCCATGCGGGATCGGCGTGGGGCCGGTGATGACGCGGACAGCGGCGTGCGCGGTGGTCCCTAAAGCGGAGAAGGCCAGAGCCAGAGCGAGAATGGGGCCGTTCGAAGAACACATGGTCAATCTCCGGCCCGTGGGTGTCACATATGCCTCGCAGGACGGATGGCATGGTGAGATCGCGGGCGGAAGATGGTAAGGGCGCGCGTGTCGCCATCCTTCTGCGCGCCATAAGCAAAGCTGTTCGAGTGAAGGAACGCTGTGTGACGCCTGTCGCCGGTTGCAGACATTCAATGCTCCGCTATGCTTCCTCCGAGGGGGCGGACGACATGGGCCGGGTAATCGCCGTAGCCAGCGACAAAAGTCACAATTTTTCCAAGCAATGCGCGCCGCACATCGAGCTGATTGCCGGACTTGGCGTGGCAGGTGATGCGCACGAGGGTGTCACTGTGAGGCACCGCTCGCGTGTCGCCGCCGATCCGACGCAGCCCAATTTGCGCCAGGTGCACCTGATCCATTCGGAGCTATTTGCCGAGCTCGCTGCCAAGGGTTTCGAAATCGCGCCCGCTGATTTTGGCGAAAACATCACGACCTCGGGGCTCAACTTGCTCGCATTTCCGCAGGGCACCTTACTCAACGTCGGCAGGACGGCCGTGCTGCGGGTTACCGGCCTGCGGAACCCCTGCGCTCAGATCGAGCGCTTCCGGCCAGGTTTGCTCGCGGCGGTGCTCGACCGGGGTCCGGACAATATACTGATCCGAAAGACCGGCATTATGGCAGTGGTCCAGGCAGGTGGAACCGTGCGCCCGGGAGACTGCATCGAGATCCGCCTGCCGGCCCTGCCACACCAGCCCTTGCAGTGCGTCTAGCCGGGGCCGCCTTCGGTCGAGCAGGGCGACAGTTTGCAGGCCGCGACCCGATGATGACGAGGCCCTTCGTACGACCCGCTGGGGCATCTATCTGGCGAGCTTGAGGTCGTTTGTAGAAGCGGGACCGACCAATTCGTCGACAGGTGTCGGTATTTGGTCGATCCCGCCGAACGGGCGGGGATCGACACCCTAAACGACTTCATCGGGAACGCTGTCAGGAGACCAGCATTGGGACGTGTCAAAGTTGCGGGATTTTCCTTGTCGCTGGACGGCTACGGCGCCGGCCCCGAGCAGAGCCTGCAGGATCCCCTCGGCAAGAACGGGCGCACGCTTCACGGCTGGTTCTTCGGCACGAAGACATTCAAGGCGATGTTCGGTGCCGAGGGCGGATCGGAGGGCGTCGACGAGAGCTTTGCTCACCGCTCGATGGACGGGTTCGGCGCCTTCATCCTCGGCCGCAACATGTTCGGCCCGGTGCGGGGCGAATGGCCGGACGAAGAATGGAAGGGCTGGTGGGGCGACAATCCCCCTTATCACGCGCCGACCTTCATCCTGACGAACCATGCACGCGCGCCGCTCGTCATGGAGGGCGGCACGACGTTCCACTTCGTCACCGACGGCATCCACGCCGCGCTCGAACGCGCGCGTGAAGCGGCAGGAGAGCGCGACGTCAAGATCGGCGGCGGCGTCTCGACGGTGCGCCAGTATCTGCAGGCCGGGCTGATCGACGACCTGCACTTCGCCATTTCGCCTGTCCTGCTCGGTCGGGGCGAGGCGATGTTCGCGGGGCTGGATCTGCCGGCGCTCGGCTATCGCGTGGTCGAATCCACTTCCACCGACCTTGCGACGCACGTCGTGTTGGGGCGCGAGACGAAGGACTAGACGGTCACTTCCGTTGGCTCGCTCCGGCCGGCGCGGATTACCCTTCCCCGATGAAGCGCGCCTCGCGAACATAGGTAAATTCGCCCGCGCCCGGCCAGGCGCGGCCGTCGGGGAAGCGCACTTCCACTCCGGCGAGATCGCGTTCGTCCGCCAGGAGCATATTGACGCCCATCATCACGTTGCCGAACTTCGCCACCGCATCCGCGGTCAGGGTGAAGTGTGTCGTCGAGCCGCACTGTTCGCAAAAGTGGATTTCCGCCGACGGCGCTTCCTTGTCGCTCCGGCAATAGCCCTTCGTATCGCCCTCGACGCAGACCTCGGACGGATGGAAATATCCCCAGTGTGCGCCGCTCTTGCTGCACAAGGTGCAGTTGCATGCGTGGATGAAATCGGGGCGCTTGCCGAGTTCGGTGCGGACTTGGCCGCAAAGGC
Organism: Sphingomonas sp. MMS24-J13; assembly: GCF_044905095.1. NCBI lineage: Bacteria > Pseudomonadati > Pseudomonadota > Alphaproteobacteria > Sphingomonadales > Sphingomonadaceae > Sphingomonas > Sphingomonas sp. MMS24-J13. The sequence continues at coordinate 2,724,915 of NZ_CP173258.1, read as the reverse complement.
AGGTGAGGGCGATCATTTCGGCCCCCTATCAGCGAAGCCGTCCGATCGATAGCGGCTTCGGGGTGGAAGAGGCTTGTGTGGCAATGCCGACTGCGCCGGCCTAGGTGGGTGGCGCACCTTCACGATATTCAGGCAGATGCATGGCCCGCAAGCATTCGAAACACGATCCTTACGGGGACTTGCATCGCGAGCAAGAGGAAGAGCCGGCGGCGCCGGTCGTCTGCTGGCTGTGCGGACGGCCGACCGGCAAGACGATCGTCTGGCACCATCCCGTGCCCAAGAGCCGGGGCGGGCGCGATGTCGTGCCGATGCACCCGATCTGCCAGCAAACCTTGATCGCCAATTTCACCAATTCCGAACTGCAGCGCCACGGGATGGATGTGACGGGCCTGCTGGATAACCCCAATGTGCGCAAATTCGTCGATTGGGTGGCGAAGAAGGACCCCGATTTCACCGCGACCACGGCGAAGAAGCAACGCTGAGCGGGGCGGCGCTAACCCACGTCGGTAGGATCAAACAGTGATGACGAGTTTCTGCTTCGGGCCGCTTAAGACAGAAGTGTCTTCGCAAAACGCCTTACCAGCTCTATGGTCCATGCCGGGAGGGCAATAATATATGGGCACTCGAGTAAATCTAGATGCTATGATCCAGCGCGCCGATTTCGCAACAGAAGATGGCGAGTACACGATGGATCTTTTTCAAAATTTCAATGTATCGAATCTTGAATCTGGATCACCAGTCCGTGGGCTAATGCGCAAGCCGGACTTCCAGAGAGAAACCAACCATTGGACACCAGCACAGGTCACAACCTTCATCGCCAGTTTTCTAGATAATGAGCTTATTCCGTCACTAATTCTATGGAAATCTTCATCTTACATATTTGTAATTGACGGGGGGCATCGCTTGAGCGCCCTTCGAGCCTGGATCGAAGACGACTATGGCGATGGCGCCATATCGCAGGTATTTTACGGCGGCGAGATTTCCGATGATCAAAAACGCCTCGCTAAGCGGACCCGTGCAATGGTTGAGGCGCGAATTGGTCGCTTCTCAAAGCTAAAAAGTATCGTGGGTTCAACAAACTCTGGATCAGAACTGGACCTGAAGCGCGCGCACCTACTTTTTACTCGTGGACTTAATTTACAGTGGGTTCAAGGTACGGCCTCAGTAGCTGAAACATCATTTTTCAAAATCAACTCCCAGGGTACGCCTCTCGACGATACGGAAGAGCTTTTGCTTCGGAATCGAAAGAAACCGATCGCTGTAGGCGCGCGAGCGATCCTTCGTGCTGGCGGTGGGCATAAATATTGGTCCTCCTTCTCTGCCGATGCTCAAAAATCTGTAGAGGCGGCTGCAAGGCAGCTTTTTGAAGTTTTGTTCGATCCCGAAGTGTCGCAGCCGATTAAGACTCTTGATCTACCGCTAGGCGGCTCGGTTTCGCCATTAGACGCGCTGTCTCTGTTGATCGAGTTTTTGAGCATCGCAGACTCAACGCAGACATTGACTAAAGGGATTGCTGGTTATGACGACGATCCCGATGGTTCTACTACAGTGGCGGTGCTTCAAAATGCTCTCTCAGTTGCCAAGCGCATAACCGGGAACTCGAACGGTAGCTTGGGCCTTCACCCTGCGGTTTATTTCTACAACGAGCGGGGCAAGCACAGCCGGTTCCTCTTCCTTGGCATGGTTTTGCTAATATCACGAAAGATCAAAGATAACGATGGAGGTTTTTTTGGAAAGTTTGTGCTCGCGCGCGAGCGCATGGAAAAATTTCTGATTGAAAATAAGTCGCTCATCGGGATATTACTCCAGAATATGAGTAAGCAAACTCGCGTGAGCAAAATGCGCGATCTATATTCATTTTTGATTGAAAATTTTGCCGATAATAAAACAGTAAAGGTAGAAGAAGCAATTGAACATTTGGGAGCGCGCGGGAGAATTTTAGATATTACAACTGCTGCGAATAACACTGTTTTTTCAGATGAAACTAAATCGGCGCTTTTTGTAAAGCGTGCTCTCGACTCCGCGATTAAGTGCAACATATGTCACGGATTATTAGATCCCGCCAAATCAGTCTCCTACGACCATGTCACACCCGTTCGCGAAGGTGGCACTGGTGACGTTTCGAACGGGGATCTAGTCCACCCTTATTGTAATCAGTCGGTAAAATGTTAATTTCTAGAGTCTGATGACGTTAAGTTGCACCATAGCCTGAGTTTCGCAGGTAATTGCTGCATTCATCGGGTGGGAACCGATCCAGCAGCGCTCCGACGCGCTGCCATGTTGCGTCGTGCGTTCGCTCTGCGGCCTTTCGGAGCAGGTGTTTGAGCTTGGCGAAGACCTGCTCGATCGGATTGAGGTCTGGGCTGTAGGGCGGCAGGAAGAGAAGGCGAGCGCCTCTGGCGCGGATGGCGGCCCTGACGGCGGGTGTCTTGTGGCTGGAGAGGTTGTCCATGATGACGATGTCGCCTGCGCGCAGCGTTGGGCAGAGCTGGGTTTCGACCCACGCGGTGAAGCTGGCGGCGTTGATCGGCTGATCGAACACGAACGGCGCATCGATCCGGTCGGAGCGCAGGGCGGCGATGACGGTCATCGTTTTCCAGTGGCCGTAAGGCACCTTGGCATGGAGCCGTTTGCCGACCGGCGCCCACCCACGCAGAGGCGCCATGTTGGTCTTGGCCCAGGTCTCGTCGATGAAGACGAGGCGCGCTGGATCAGGCCGGCTCTGGAACTTCTTCCACTGCTCGCGCCGCCGTGCCACTGCGGGTCGTAGCTGCTCGGCGGGGAGCACGCTTTTTTTTAAAGCTCAGGCCCTCGGCATGGACGAAACGCCAGACCTGCACATAGTCTACCGTGACGTCGCGTTCGGCGAGTTCGGCCACCAGCCCGCGCAGGGTGAAGTCTGTCTTTGCCCGCTCCAGCAACCAGTCGCGGTTGCCGCCCGACAATATGCCGATCTTGTGGCCGCCCACCTTGCCCGGAGCCACGCTGCCCGATCCGCGATATCGCTGCGCCCAGCGCACCACTGTCGCGGCGCTGACACTCAGCGCCTCCGCCACCGATCGAACCGTCTCCCCCGCCAGCACCCGCGCAATCGCGCGATCCCGCAAATCCATCGAATAGGGTTTCATCGTCGCTGGCCTCCAACCCAGCACGAAGCTTGAATCAGAAAATCAGACCCGTGTGAATCCCCCGATTCATTCAAACGTCATCCCGCTCTAGCTGATTGTGTTATGAAAACATCATAAGACAGAATTTTTCTGTCCCATTCTATTCTTACAATATTTAGCGCAGATGTTTGGAATCCATGTCATCAGAGAATCGGAGATCATCGATTCCGACCTCCGCGAGAATGACAAGACCGCGAGTTAAGCTACCTGACGCAACTGTCTTAACGCTGCGCCGTCTCCCACCCCCCGGCGCGATGATAAGGCGCGTTCGACGCCGCCAGCATGCCCTTGCCCAGGATATGATCCGCCGCTTTCTCGCCGATCATGATCGTCGGCGCGTTGAGGTTGCCGGTCGTCACCGACGGCATCACCGATGAATCGACCACGCGCAGATTGGCGATTCCGTGCACCCGCAACTCCGCATCGACCACCGCCATCGGATCGCCGCCGGGGCCGATCTTGCAGGTGCAGGACGGGTGATAGGCGCTCTCGACATGATCGCGCACGAACGCGTCGATCGCCTCGTCGGTCACTACGTCCTCGCCGGGCTGGAGTTCTCGGCCCGCAAACGGCACCAGCGCCTGCTGGCGGAAGATCTCGCGCGTCAGGCGGACGCAGGCGCGCATTTCCACCCAATCGTCGGGGTGGCTCATATAGTTGAAGCGGATGATCGGCTTCTCGGCCGGATCGGCGCTCTTGAGCCGCACATGGCCGCGGCTCTTCGATCGCATCGGGCCGACATGCGCCTGGAAACCGTGCCCCTCGGCCATCGTGCTGCCGTCATAGGCCACCGCCAACGGCAGGAAGTGGAACTGGATGTCGGGATAGGCGATGCCCGGCCGGCTGCGGATGAAGCCGCAGCTTTCGAAATGGTTGGTCGCACCCAGCCCGTCCTTCGTCAGCAGCCAGCGCGCGCCGATCAGCCCCTTCGAAAACAGGTTCATCACCGAATAGAGCGTGACCGGCTGGAGGCATTCCATCTGGAAATAGAATTCGAGATGGTCCTGCAGATTTTCGCCGACGCCGGGCAGATCGTGCACCACCGGGATGCCTAGCGCGCGCAATTCCGCCGCCGGGCCGATGCCCGACAGCTTGAGCAATTGCGGCGAGTTGATCGGTCCACCCGAGACGATCACCTCGCGCCGCGCCATCGCGCGATGCTCGGTGCCGCCGCGCGTGTAGGCGACGCCCACCGCGCGCTTGCCCTCCAGCAGGATGCGGCTGGCGAGCGCGTGGGTGACGACGCGCAGGTTCGGCCGCGCCATCGCCGGCTTGAGGTAGGCGTTGGCCGCGCTCCAGCGGCGGCCCTTGTGGACGGTCATGTCCATCCGGCCGAAGCCTTCCTGCTGACCGCCATTGATATCGTCGGTCAGCGGATAGCCGGCCTGCTGGGCCGCCTTCAGGAAGGCGGCGTGGAGCGGATTGCGGAGCGGGCCGTACTTGGTGTGGAGCTTGCCCTCGCCACCGCGATACGAATCCCCGCCTTCCTCGCGCGTCTCGGCGCGGCGGAAGTAGGGCAGCACGTCGGCATAGGACCAGCCGGTGGCACCTTCCGCCTGCCAGCGTTCGAAATCCATCGGATTGCCGCGCACATAGACCATGCCGTTGATCGACGAGGAGCCGCCGAGCACCTTGCCGCGCGGCGTGTGCATCCGCCGCCCGCCGAGATGCGGCTCGGGCTCGGTCTCGTAGCGCCAGTTATAGCGATCGCGGTTCATCGGGATCGAGAGCGCGCTCGGCATCTGGATCACGACCGATCGATCCGATCCGCCATATTCGAGCACCAGCACGCGGGCCTTGCCGTCCGCGCTCAGCCGATCGGCGAGCACGCAGCCGGCCGATCCGGCGCCGACGATGATATAGTCGTAATCCTCAGCCATGCGCGCCTCTGTCAGTAGGGGCAGTCGATCGGCGCCATCGCCACGTAGACGCTCTTGATACGGGTATAATGTTCGATCGCGGCGAGCCCATTCTCGCGCCCGATGCCCGACGATTTGACCCCGCCGAACGGCATCTCGACCGGGGTGACATTATACTGGTTGATCCAGCAGGTACCGGCATCGAGCCGCGCGATCACGCGATGCGCGCGGGTGATATCCTGCGTGAACACGCCCGCCGCGAGCCCGAATTCGGTCTCGTTGGCGCGCGCGATCACCTCGTCCTCGTCGTCGAAGGGGAGGATCGTCATGACCGGGCCGAACACCTCGTCGCGCACGATCGCGTTGCTGTCGTCGCCGCTGACGAAGATTGTCGGCTCGACATAGAAACCGCTGGCGAGCGCGCCTTCGGCCAGCCGGCGGCCGCCGGTCACCAGTCGTACCCCCTCGCGCTTGGCACGGGCGATATGGCCGAGGACGAGATCGAGCTGGCTCGCCGAGACGAGCGGCCCGATTTGCGTCGCGGGATCGAGCGGATCGCCGATGCGCAGTCTGGCGGTGCGCGCGACCAGCTTTTCGAGGAACAGATCAAGGATCGGGCGCTGGACGAACACGCGCGTGCCGTTCGAGCAGACCTGTCCGGTGGAATAGAAGTTGGCGAGCATCGCGCCCGCAACCGCATTGTCGATATCGGCATCGCCGAACACGATCAGCGGCGATTTGCCGCCGAGCTCGAGGGTGACGGTCTTAAGTCCCTTCGCGGCGGTCGCCATTACCGCGCGGCCGGTCGGCACCGATCCGGTCAGCGACACCTTGGCGATGTCGCGATGCTCGATCATCGCGCGGCCGAGATCGCCATAGCCCTGCACGACCTGGAACACGCCGTCGGGCAGCCCCGCCTCGCGGAAGATGCCTTCCAGCGCGGCGGCGGTCAGCGGAGTCTGCTCGGCCGGCTTGAACAGCATCGCATTGCCGCAGGCGAGCGCGGGCGCCGCCTTCCAGCAGGCGATCTGGAGCGGATAATTCCACGCGCCGATGCCGGCGACGATGCCGAGCGGTTCGCGCCGCGTGTAACCGAACGCGCCCGCGCCGAGATCGAGATGCTGGCCGGCAATGGTGGCGGCGACGCCGGCATAATATTCGAGGCAGTCGGCGCCGGAGAGGACGTCGACCGCCTCGGTCTCCTGGATCGGCTTGCCGGTATTCTGCGTCTCGAGCCGCGCGAGTTCGGCATTGCGCTCGCGCAGCAGGTCGGCTGTCCGCCGCAGCACCCGTCCGCGCTCGACCGGCATCAAGGCTGCCCATTGCTTCTGCGCCGCCTTGGCGCGCGCGATCATCGCCTCCAGTTCGCCCATAGTGGTGACGGGAAGCGAGGCGATCACCGCGCCCGTCGCCGGATTGACCGGATCGATCGTCGTCGGGCGGGCGGGGGGCGTCGCCGCCGATTGGGGCAGGCTCGCGATATGCCTGTCGACGAACGAGGTGAGCATCGCCCGCGCTGTCTCGCCATCGGTCTCGATCCAGCCCGACAGCGCGCCGCGCAGCCACACGCCGTCAATCATCGCCGCGATCATCGCCGCCAGCGGCACCACTTCGCTCGCCGGCACGAGCCGACGCAGCGCGTGGCGCAAATTGGAGAGCATGCGGCGCTGGTAGACCTGTTGGATCCGCCGCAGCCGCGGCGCCTGCAGCACCTGCCCCCAGAAAGCGAGCCACACCTTCGCGGTGCGATGGTCGAATTCCTGCGGGCCGAGATTGGCGTCGATCACCGCCTGCAGCCGCCCGCGCGCATCCTCGGTCTCCGCGAGGCGCACCAGCAGGTTGATGCCAACCCGCATCGCGAGCGAGCGGAAGGCGGCCTCGAGCAGCCCGTCCTTGTCGCCGAAATAATGCGCGACCAGCCCGGGCGACACGTCGGCGCGCCCGGCGACCTGTGCGAGCGTCGTGCCGACGAACCCCATTTCGGCGAGGCTGTCGATCGTCACCTCGACGAGCTGGCGGGCCCGCCCGTCGTTGGCTGATGATATAGCAGTCGGCGGCCGCAAGCTTGGTCTCCTGAACGCTCGTTCAATGGAATAAGTCAAGCTTATGCCTTTTGAAAGCGGATTCGGCCCGGATCGCGCGATTTGGCCCTTGCATAGTGATTGAGCTTGCATTCAATTCCATGACATAGAGCATGGGGGCGTGATCGAGTGGGTGGTCGAAGCGCGAGGGATTTTGTAGCGCGATGGATCGCACTGCTATGGGTGTCCCTGGTCGCCACGGCCGCTTTTGCCGTTGATCCGCCATCGTGCCGGATCGTGCAATTCTCGGATGTCGGCTGGGCCGACGTGACCGCCACCACCGGGCTTGCCGGGCGGCTTGTTGCCGGGCTCGGCTACACGCCGAAAATCACCGTCCTGTCGGTGCCGGTCACCTTCAACGGCATGCGCAGCAAGGATGTCGATGTCTTCCTCGGCAACTGGATGCCGCAGCAGACGGCCGATCGCAAACCGTTCACCGACGATCATTCGGTCGAGGTGGTCCGCGCGAACCTCACCGGCGCGCGCTACACGCTCGCGGTGCCCAAATATCTCTACGATCAGGGCCTCACCGATTTCAGCTCGATTCAGAAGTTCGCCGGGCCGCTCGGCCACAAGATCTACGGCATCGAATCGGGCAATGACGGCAACCGCCTCGTCCTCGGCATGATCAAGCAGAACACGTTCGGGCTCGGCGACTTCAAGCTGATCGAGAGCAGCGAGCAGGGGATGCTCGCCGAAGTCGAGCGCGCGGTGCGCGACAAGCAGCCGATCGTGTTCCTCGGCTGGCAGCCGCATCCGATGAACGATCGTTTCCAAATGCGCTATCTCACCGGCGGCGATACCGTGTTCGGGCCCAATTATGGCAGCGCAACCGTCTCGACCAACGTGCGCGCCGGCTATCTCCAGCAATGCCCCAACATCGCGCGGCTGCTGCACAATCTCGTGTTCGAGGTGCCGGACGAGAATGCGCTGATGGAGAGCGTGCTCGCCACCGGCGATCCCGCGCTCGCGGCGACCAAATGGCTGCGCGCGCATCCCGGGAAGCTCCATGCCTGGCTGGCGGGCGTCGAGACGGTCGATGGCAAGCCGGGCGAGGCGGCGGTGCTGAAATCGCTGAAGCCAGCGGCGGGCAGCGGCTTCCTGACCGAGCACAAGATCCCCGTGGGTGCGTGGATGAACAGCCTCGTCAACGGCATCAAGGCGCATCACGGCCTGTTCGATTTCGTGACCCTGGTGCTGGGCTCGTCGATCAACGGGCTGACGTGGGTGCTATCGGCGATCCCGCCCTTGCTGTTCGTGGTGCTGGTCGCGGGGCTCGCCTGGTATCTGCGCCGATCGATCCCGCTCGCGATCTTCGTCCTGCTCGCCCAGCTCTTCATCATCAACCAGGGCTATTGGGCAGCGACGATGGAGACTTTGTCGCTCGTGTTGTTCGCCGCGTTCGTATCGACGCTGATCGGTGTGCCGGTGGGCATCTGGGCGGGGCATCGGCCGCAGGCCTTCCAGTTCATCCAGCCGGGGCTGGACCTGATGCAGACCCTGCCGACCTTCGTCTATCTGATCCCGACTCTGGTCTTGTTCGGGCTGGGCGTGGTGCCCGGGCTGATCTCGACCATCATCTTCGCGTTGCCCGCGCCGATCCGATTGACGCAGCTCGGCATCCTGTCGGTGCCCAAGCCGCTGATCGAGGCGGGCCAATCGTTCGGGGCGACGCCGTGGCAATTGCTCACCAAGGTCGAGCTGCCCGCGGCCGCGCCGTCGATCGTTGCCGGGATCACCCAGTGCATCATGCTCAGCCTGTCGATGGTGGTGATCGCGGCTTTGGTCGGGGCGGGCGGGCTCGGCGTGCCGGTGGTGCGCGCGCTCAACACCGTGCAGGTCGGCATGGGGTTCGAGGCCGGGTTCGCGATCGTCCTGGTCGCGATCATTTTGGATCGGATGACGCGCAGCACGAAGAAAGCCAGGTCATGACGATCGCGCTCGAATTCCGGGATGTCGACATCCTGTTCTGCTCGACCACCGGGCGCAAGCGGACTATCGATCTGGCCGCCGCGCAGGTGCTGCTCGACGCAGGCGCCGATCGCGCCACGATCGCGAGCAAGACCGGCGTGGTACTGGGCGTCACCGGCGCCAATCTGGAGGTGGAGCAGGGCACGATCTCGGTGCTGATGGGCCTGTCGGGTTCGGGCAAGTCGACCTTGCTGCGCGCCGCCAACGGACTCAACAAGGTGACGCGCGGCCATGTCCTGGTGCGCGACGGGCTGGGGTCGAAGGATATTGCTGGCTGCACCGATGCGGTTCTGCGCCATATCCGCCGCCACCGCGTGGCGATGGTGTTCCAGCAATTCGGGCTGCTGCCCTGGCGCACGGTGCGCGAGAATGTCGCCTTCGGGCTCGAACTGCGTGGCACCGATCGCACAGAGATCAGGCGGGTGGTCGACGAGCGGCTGGCCTTGGTCGGGCTCGACAGCTGGGCCGATCGCTATGCCGGCGAGCTTTCGGGCGGCATGCAGCAGCGCGTCGGCCTCGCCCGCGCTTTCGCCACCGACGCCGACATCCTGCTGATGGACGAGCCCTTCTCGGCGCTCGATCCGCTGATCCGTTCGAAGCTGCAGGACGAACTGCTCGATCTGCAGGCGAAGGTGCAGAAGACGATCCTGTTCGTCAGCCACGATCTCGACGAGGCGCTCAAGCTCGGTGATCGCGTCACGTTGCTGGAAGGCGGCCGCATCATCCAGAGCGGCACCGCCGAGGATATCGTGCTGCGCCCCGCGACGCCCTATGTCGCCGAATTCGTGCGCCACATGAACCCGCTCAACGTGATGACCGGCGAGACGGTGATGCGCCACACCGCGACGTTCGAGACCAGCGCGAATGGTCGGTTGCTGCTCGACGACAGCGCTTATTATTGCGTCGCGCCCGATGCGCGGGTGGATAGCCTGCAATTGGGAGGGACGCCGCACGGCGCGATCCGGATCGAGGATCCCGATGGCCATGCGGATTTTCCCGACGGGGTGGTGGCGTGCCCGGCGAGCATTTCGGTGAAGACGTTGATCCGCATCCTCGCGGCGTCGAAGCATCCGGTGTTGCTGACCGATGGCGATCAGGTGGTCGGCGTATGCGGCGGCCAGGATGTGTTGAAGGCGCTGAGCCCGGCTGGGGCTGCGGCCTAAAATCCTCCCCGTTCCGGGGAGGATTTTTAAGGCCTACTCCCCCCGCACCCTCGGGAAGCGGGCCGAGGCTTCCAGTTCCTCCAGATCCATATGCCCGCGCACATAATCCTGTGCAGCGTCGCGGAACGGCTGATAGTCCCACGATTTGGCCACGCCCTTGGCTGAAGCCGCAGCGATCAGCCGGCGGCGCTGCTGGCTCGCCAGCACCTGCGCTTCGACCAACTCGAGGTCCCAGCGTTCGCCCACCTCTGCCCGGAAAGCGGCGACCGTGTCGGCAAAAGCCGGCCGCCCGGCCAGGTTGGCCAGCTCATCCGGATCGGCCTCAAGATCGAACAACTGATCCGGATCCGCCGGTGAATGGATGAACTTGAAACGCCCCCGCCGGATCATCACGACGGGCGCGATTGCGCTTTCGCCAAGATATTCGCCGATCACCTCGTCCTTGCCGGCCTCGCCCAGCAGGTGCGGCAGCAAGCTGGTGCCGTCGGTGCGCGGTACGATCGCCGCTGGCATGTCACCGCCCGCCAGCTCAGCCAAGGTCGGCAGCAGATCGACCAGGGACACGCTCGCCGCCACGCGATGCGGTGCGAAGCGCTGCGGCGCGTGGACGATCATTGGGATGCGCGCGCCGCCTTCGAAGAAGTTCATCTTGTACCAGAGGTCGCGCTCGCCGAGCATCTCGCCATGATCGCCTATCAGCAGGATGATCGTATCGTCGGCCATGCCGCTCTGCTCGAGCGCATCGAGCACGGTGCCGATCTGCTCGTCGACGAAACTGATCGCGCCATAATAAGCCCGCCGTGCGGCGCGCACCTGATCGTCGGTGACGTCGTCCAGATCGTTGCCGCAGACATGACGCAGCCGCAGCGAGTGCGGATCCTGATCTTCCTTGGCGATGCGGATGCGCGGCAGGGCGATGTCGGCGCCCTCGTAGAGATTCCAGTAGCGCTCGGGAATCGCGAACGGATCGTGCGGGTGGGTGAGCGACATCACCATGAAGAAGGGCCGCTCGTCGCGCCCGCGCGCGATCTCGAACAATTTGCGCCGCGTGACGAAGGTGACCTCCTCGTCATAATCGAGCTGGTTGGTGCGCACGCAGGTGCCCGCGGTCAGCACCGAATCCATCGAATGATACCAGCTCGGCCGATCGGCGAAGTTGCTCCAGTCGGGGGTCCAGCCGAAATCGGCGGGGTAGATATCGGTGGTCAGCCGCTCCTCGAAGCCGTGGAGCTGATCGGGTCCGACGAAATGCATCTTGCCCGCCAGGATCGTGCGATAGCCGCGATAGCGCAGGTCGTGCGCGATCGTCGGCTGATCGGCGGGGAATTCGCAGGCATTGTCGTAAGCGCCGATCCGCGACGGCAGCAGCCCGGAGAGGAAGGAGAAACGCGAGGGCGCACAGAGCGGGCTGTTGCAATAAGCGCTGTCGAACACGACGCCTTCGGCCGCCAGTCTGGCGATATTGGGCGCATGGACGAGTTCGTGGCCGTAGGCCGGCAGCGCACGCGGCGCCATCTGGTCCGCCATCAGGATCAGGATGTTCGGCTGGGCGGATCGGGGCACCGGCGGCTTCCTCGGAAATCGTGGGAGATCGCCCTTTAAGACCAGCCCTGCTGATGGCGACCATTAGAATGCGGCTTACGCTTTTGTGTCGCATAGCCGGCGTAGCTACGGTCGCTTCAACCGATACGAAGGCCGCCGATGCAGATCACCGAACCCAGCCGCCAGATCGATGTGGTGCACCAGACCGACGTTCTGGTCGTCGGCAGCGGACCGGGCGGGCTGGCGGCAGCGCTGGCCTCGGCGCGCGCAGGCGTGGAGACGACCCTGCTCGAACGCTATGGCTGCTTCGGTGGGAATATGACGCAGGTCGGGGTCGAGGGGCTCGCCTGGTATCGCCATCCGACCACGATCGACAGCGAAGGCATCGGCCCCGAATTCGAGCAGCGCGCGATCGCGATGGGCGCGGCCATGCCTGAGCCACAGTCGATCAGCCACGCGCTCGATGCCGAGATGTTCAAATATGTCGCCGACGTGCTGGTGCAGGAGGCGGGCATCCACCCGATGCTCCATCGCCAGTTCGTCGCCCCGATCATGGAGGGCGATACGATCAAGGGCATCATCGTCGAGAGCAAGGCGGGGCGCGAGGCGATCCTCGCCCGCCGCGTGATCGACGCGACCGGCGATGCTGACATCGCCACGCGTTGTGGCGCCCCGGTCCACAAGGCCCCGCGCGAGCAGATGATGGCGGCGTCGGTGATGTTCTCGATGAGCGGGGTCAACAAGACGCGCTTCATCGAACAGGTGAAGGCCGATCCGCAGACTTACGCCGATTGGGGTGGCAATGGCGAATGGGATATCGAGACCGACGGCAAGGAGGATGCGATGTTCTCGCCCTTCCTGCGCAAGCCGTTCAAGAAGGCGCTCGAAGAAGGGCTGCTGCCGCCCACCCTCTCGACCATCGCGGGCACATGGGGGACGGTCACCGATCAGGGCGATCTCACCTATCTCAACCTCGTCGCGATCGCGGGGATCGATGGCACCGATCCCGACGATCTGACGCGCGGCGAGATGGAGGGGCGCTGGCAGGCGGTGATGGCGGTCGCGGCGCTCAAGCGCTTCATGCCCGGCTGCGAGGACGCCAAATTGCGCAATTTCGGCATGACGCTGGGGGTGCGCGACACGCGCAAGATCGACGCGGTCTATAACCTCACCGAGACCGACGTGCGCGAGCAGGCGCGGTTCGACGACAGTATCGGCATCTTTCCGGAATTCATCGACGGCTACGGCATCCTGATCCTGCCGACCACCGGTCGCTATTTCCATGTGCCCTATCGTTCGCTGCTTCCGCGCAAGGTCGAGAATCTGCTGGTGGCAGGCCGCGCGATCGGGGGCGACCGGATCAGCCATGCGGCAGTACGCAACATGATGTGCTGCGCGGTCGCGGGGCAGGGGGCGGGAACGGCCGCGGCGGTTTCGGTGAAGAGCGGGCAGCCGTTCGACCGGCTCGATATCGGGCGGGTTCAGGCCGAATTGCGGCGACAGGGCGCGCGGATCGACTAGGATGGGCGCCGTGGGGGACAGCGCGCATCGGGACGGGCGGCTGAAATGGCTGGTGCTGGCGCTCGCCGCCATCGCCATTTCGGGCAATTATTACGCCTTCGACGCGCTCGCGCCGGTGGCGGATATGCTGCGCACCCAGCGCGGGCTCAGCCAGTCGCAGATCGGGCTGCTCAATGCGATGATAGGCCTGCCCAATATCCCGCTGTCGCTTGTCGGAGGCCTGCTGATCGATCGCTTCGGCGCCTCGCGCGCGGCGGTGCTGTTTGCCGGCTTCTGCTTCGTCGGCGCGGTGCTGACCGCGATCGGCGAGCCGTTCGGACTGATGGTGTTCGGCCGATTGTTGTTCGGGATCGGGCAGGAGACGTTGCTGATCGCCCTGCTGGCGGGCATCGCGATCTGGTTTCATGCGGCGCGCGCGGCCTTGGCGATGTCCTTGCTGTTCAGCCTTGCGCGGGTCGGCTCCTACATGGCCGACATCTCGCCCAATTGGGCGCCGGGCGTCTATGCGGGCGGGTGGCAGCCGCCGCTCGCGTTGGCGGCCGGGCTGACCGGCATCAGCCTGATCGGCGCGCTGGCGTATTGGGCGCTCGACGTGCGGCGCGGGCCTCCGGTGGCGGGCGGCACGCATAGCTGGTCGGGCATGTTCGCGTTCGGCGGGTTCGATCGCTCCTTTTGGTACATTTTGATCCTGAACGTGCTGTTCGCCTCGGTCTTCTTCCCGTTCCGCAGCACGTTCGCGATCGTCTATTTCCAGGACGCCAAGGGGTTGACCCTCGCGGCGGCCGGGCTGGTCAACAGTTGGGTGTTCTTCACCGCTATCTTCGCGACCCCGATCTTCGGCATGATCGCCGATCGCTTCGGGCGTCGCGCGATGCTGCTGACGATCGGCGCCGGGCTGATGCCGCTGACTTTCCTCACGTTGGGCGCGACCCACTGGAGCCTGTGGATCTCGACGGCGATGATGGGACTGGCTTTCTCGGTCGTTCCGGCCGTGATCTGGCCGGCCACCGCGATGCTGGTCGCGCCGAAGCGGCTGGGGACGGCCTATGGCATCATCAACGTGCTGCAGAGTTTAGGGCTGGCCGTCTGCAATCTGGCGGCGGGGTGGCTGAACGATGTCTATCAGGCCGGGCCGGCGCATCCGGCGGGGTACACGCCGATGCTGTGGATGTTCGGGGTGCTGGCGACGGTGAGTTTTGCGGCGACGGCGGCGCTTTGGGCGCGCGAGTCCGGGCCGCATGGGCATGGGTTGAACAAGGCGATTGCGGTGGAGTGAATCTCGCGATCCGCCGCCCCGAAAATACCGTCATGCTGAACTCGTTTCAGCATCCACCAGGCATCCTTACGGACAGTGCGGCACGCACGGTGGATGCTGAAACGAGTTCAGCATGACGGGGGAATTTACACCGCCAGCGAAGGCAGAGCCTGCCCCCAGAAGTGGACCAGCCCGGCCGCATAGCTCGCCGGCACATAGGCCAGGCACGCATCCTCGCTTTCGACCCACAGCCGCACCGCGACATGATCGATGATCGTCGCCGCGGCGCAGCCGGGGGCGAAGGTCGGGGATTCGGCGTCGAACAGGCCGCCTTCCATCAGCAACGTGCGCCAGCCGGGGCCGGCGATGCGCACGCGGGCGATGCCGCCGCCGATTGCGGTCAGCGCGCCGTCGTCGCCGATGAGGGAGGCGAGCGGCGCGGGATCGCCCTCGACCAACCAGACCGTCGGTTCGAAGCGGATCAGGATGAGGCCCTCGTGCGACGTCGATCGTCCCATCGGCGGCAGGACGATATCGAACCGTGCGGCGACATCACGCGCGTTGCTCCAAATCTCCAGCACGTGAAGCGGCGTCGGCGGCAGGATCGAGATCGTCGGCTCAGTCACGGTAGAGTGCCCCCGCCGGATCGTAGAAATGGGGCGACGTCACCCGCACGCTGGTCGTGATGCCGCGGGTCGGTGATGAGGCCAGCAGGATCTCGTCGATGCGGGCGCGTCCGTCCGCGAGGAGGCCGAGCGCGATCGCGCCTTCGCCCAGCACGCGCCGACCGGAGCCGGTGATGTGCCCTTGGGGCGGCCGGTGCAGGGCCGGGATCAGCATCGCGCCTTCGGGGATCGCCCCGTTGAGCGCTTCGAGGCCGACCAGTTGCAGCCGACCGCTCTCGGCGAGCGCGGGCCGCTGGAGGCCGGCGGCACCGATAAAACCGCCCGCTTTGTTGAGCATGGCGTCGAGGCCGAGATCGTGCGGGGTCATTCGGCCGTCGATCTCGCCACCGACGAGCACGTGGCCCTTTTCGATCCGCAGCAGGTCCATCGCATCGAGCCCGTAGAGGCAGCCGCCTTCGCTATCGATCCCGGCTTTGAGCGCGGTCCAGACGGGCAAAGCGTGGCTCGCCTCGACATAGACTTCGAACGCGCGTTCGCCGCTATAGCTGGCGCCGAGCACCAGCACGGACAGGCCGGCCAAGGTCGCGCGCTCCGCCGCCATGTGGCGCGGCGGCTCCGCAACGATCAGCGCCTGCAACACTGCCCTGGCGCGCGGCCCGGCGAGCGCGAAGGCCGCGTGATGCTCCTGCGCGTTGACTGCCGAGACGCGCAGGCCGGGGCGCAGCACGTTGCGGACGTACGAGATCTGCGTCGCCATCCGGTCGGCGCCGCCGGTCGAGCTGGTCAGCAGAAAGCGGTTGTCGGCGATGCGCCAGACGGTGCCGTCGTCGCACACCATGCCGTCTTCGCGCAGCATGAAGGTGTAGCGCCCGCGCCCGTTCGCCAGCTTTGCGACCGGGGTGGCACAGACGATCTCCAGCAACGCCGCCGCGTCGGGGCCCGTCACCTCGAACTTGGCGAGGGTCGAGACATCGGTGAGGCCGACAGCGCGCCGCACAGTGCGGGCTTCGCGCAGGGCGGCCGCAGCGGACGTCTCGCCGCCGATCGGGTACGTGCGCGGGCGGAACCAATAGCCGCTCGGCTGCCAGATCGGGTTGCGCCGGGCATGCTCGTCGTGGAGCGGCAGGCGGCGGACATGCGCGCCCGCGTCGCGCCCGGCGACGCCGGCAAGCGCGCCCATCGTCACCGGCGTATAAGGCGGCCGGAACGTGGTCAGCCCGGCCTCGGGCACCGCGACATGCTGCTTCTCGGCCAGCCGGGTGAGCGCGGCCATGTTGCTGGTCTTGCCCTGGTCGGTCGCCATGCCGAGCGTCGTGTAGCGCTTGAGATGCTCGACCGAGCGATAGCCCTCCTGCCAGGCGAGATCGACATCGGCCAAGGTCACGTCGTTCTGGAAATCGACGAAGCTCTTCTTGGCCGGCCCGGCGGGCGCAAACGGCATCGCCGCGGGCGGCTGCGCGGCATCGCCGATCGTGACGCAATCCTGCGCGATCGCACCGGGGATGAAGGCCTGCGCCGCCTCGTCCCAGCCGAGCTTGCCGCCCGCCTGCATATGAAGATGGACCACCGGAACGAACCCGCCCGACACGGCGAGCAGATCGGCGTCCCAGCTTTTTGTGGCATCGCCGATCCGCGCGGTGACTTGCTTCAGGCTGTGGCGCCCACCGGTGACCGTCTCGGGCCGGGCGTCATAATGCGTGGGGAAGGGCGATGCCGGGCCGGTGGCGCGCGCATCGAGGATCGCGACCACCTCGGCCCCCGCCTCGGCCAGTGCATCGGCGGTCCGGTAGGCGTCGTCATTGTTGGTGGCGATCACGACGCGGCGGCCGGGTAGCACGCCGTAGCGACGGATATAGGTCCGCACCGCCTGCGACAGCATCACGCCGGGGCGATCATTGTTCGCGAACGGGATCGGCCGCTCGATCATCCCCGTCGCCAGCACGACCTTGCCCGCGCGGACATGCCAGAGGCGTTGCGCGACACCGTGCGGCGGCAGCGCGCCGGGCTCGGACAGCCGCTCGACGAGGGTGATGAAATTGTGATCCCAATAGCCCGCCGCCGTGGTGCGGGTAAGGATGCGACCGCCCTTCGCACGGATCGCAGCCACCGTCGCATCGATCAATTCCGCGCCGCCGTCGCGGAGCAGTGAGCCGCCGGGGATCGCGTCCTGTTCGACCAGCATCACCCGTTCGCCGCGCTCGGCCGCCTCCAGCGCCGCCGCGAGTCCCGCCGGACCGGCGCCGACCACCAGCACATCGCAGAAAGCGGCACGCTGGGCGAAGCTGTCGGGATCGCGTTCGGTCGGCGCATCGCCGAGGCCCGCCGCGCGGCGGATCAAGGCTTCATATTTCAGCCAGCGCTTCGCCGGACCCAAGAAGGTCTTGTAGTAGAAACCGGCCGGCATCGCCTTCGAGCCGAGCCCGAAGATCGCCCCGGCATCGAAGGCGAGGCTCGGCCAGCAATTCTGGCTGGAGGCGACAAGACCGTCATAGACGAACAGATCGGTCGCGCGCGTATTGGGCTCGGCGCGGCCGCCGGTGCCGATCGTGACCAGCGCATTGGGTTCCTCGACGCCCGCTGCCATGATCCCGCGCGGGCGGTGATATTTGAAGCTGCGCCCGACCAGCCCGATCCCGTTGGCGAGCAAAGCGGCGGCGAGCGTATCGCCCGGCCGCGCCTTGTAAGTCTTGCCGTCGAAGATGAAGGAAACGGTCTCGTCGCCGCCGGCGATGCGTGTGGGGCCGGTCATGGCAGTGCCTCCGGGCCGATCGGCCGCACCGCCTCGATCGCGTGCGTCACGCGATGGCGCGTCAGGATCATCCACGCGCGGCAGCCGAACGTATGACGCCAGATCTCGTCATCGACCCCCATCGGATTGGCGCGCGTGAACAAAGCGCGCATCGCCTCGTCCGCCGGTGCGGCCGGATCGACGACGGAGTCGGTCGTGCGCTCATAGGTGAACTCGGCTTGCGCGCGCGGGCCGCAGTGGGGGCAGGGGATCAGATACATATCAGCGGTGGTTCGGCAGCGGGCCGACGCCGGGTTCGTCGATCGTCGCACCCCGCTCGAAGCGATCGAGCGTGAACGGCGCGTTGAGCGGATGCGGTTTCCCGGTCGCGAGCGTGTGGGCGTAGGTCCAGCCCGATGCCGGCGTGGCCTTGAAGCCGCCATAGCACCAGCCGGCATTGAGGAAGAGGTTGGGCAAGGGCGTCGTGCCGATGATCGGTGATCCGTCGAAGCTCATGTCGGTCACGCCCGACCATGTCCGCAACATCCGCAGCCGCGACAGCGCCGGTACCAGAGCGATGGCATTGGCGATCGCGCCCTCGATGATCGTCGGCTGGCCGCGGCGGGCATAGCTCGGCCAATTGTCGGGATCGCCGCCCATGACAATCCCGCCTTTGTCCGATTGGCTGATATAGCAATGGAGCGAGTTGGACTGGATCACGCCGTTGATCATCGGCTTCACGCCTTCGGTCACCAGCGCCTGCAGGGTCTGCGATTCGATCGGCAGCCGCAGCCCGGCCATGCCGGCGACATGCCCGCTATGCCCCGCGACACAAATGCCGATCCGTCCCGCATCGATCCGCCCCCGCGTCGTCTCAACCCCGACGACCGCATCGCCGTCACGAACGAACCCGGTCACCTCGCATTTCTGGATGATGTCGACGCCCAGCGCATCGGCGGCGCGCGCATAGCCCCAGGCGACCGCGTCGTGGCGCGCCGTGCCGCCGCGCCATTGCATGAGCGCGCCATCGATCGGGAAGCGCGCGCTGCGCGACATGTCGAGCAAAGGCTCAAGCTTCGCGACCTTGTCGCGCGAGAGCAGTTCGGCATCGATCCCGTCGCACGCCATCGCGTCGCCGCGCTGCGCGAGGATCGCCATGTCGGCGTCCGAATGGCCGAGGATCAGGGATCCGCGCGGCGAGAACATGACATTGTAGTTGAGCTCGTCGCTCAGATGCTCCCACAGCTTGAGCCCAAATTCGAAGAAATCGTGGAGCGGTTTGAGCCGGTAATTGGAGCGCACGAGCGTGGTGTTGCGGCCGACATTGCCGCCGCCGATCCAGCTCTTCTCCAGCACCGCGATGTTGCGCAGGCCATGCACCTTGGCGAGATAATAAGCGGTGGCGAGCCCATGTCCGCCACCACCGATGACGATGATGTCATAGGATGCGCGCGGCTCGGGATCGCGCCAGGCGGGCTGCCAATGCTTCTGCCCGTCGAACGCGCCGCGGATCAGGCCGAACGCCGAGTAACGGTTCATGCCAGCGGCTGCCAGCCTCTTTGCGCGATCCAGTCGGGTTCGAGATCGTCGAAGCGCGACAGGCCGATCTTGTCGATATTGGTGAAGGTGCAATGGCCTTCGATCACCAGATCGCGCACGGCATGGCCCGATGCCGGCGACAGGCCGAAGCCGACGCTCGACATGCTGCACACCACGACATTCTCGGGATCGGTCATCCGATCGATGATCGGGCGGCCGTCGGGCGTATTCTCGATCACGCCCGCCCAGCTGCGGATCACGTTGAGGTGCGCCGCACCCGGCAGCAGCTCGGCCACACGCCGCGCGAGGTTGCGGGTGAGCGGCGAGGTCGGGCGGACGGGGCTGGCCTCGCCGATCTCGATCCACTCATGCGGGCCGCCGCCATAAGCGAGATTGCCGCGCAAGGTCTGGCGGCCATAGAGGCCGTTGCCGTCGACCCCGCCGAGCGGCAGTTTGGGCGCCGGCTCGGTCACGATCATCTCGGCGCGCGCCGCCGCGACCGGCACGTTGATCCCGAGCTTGGCCATCAGGATGCCAGTCTGCGGGCCCGCCGCGACCACCACCGCATCGCATTCGTAGCGCCCGGTCGCGCTTTCGACCGCGACGACCTTGCCGCCCTGCGTCTCGAACCCGGTCACCGGGCTGTGCTGGACGATCCGCCCGCCCAGATCCTGCACCGCCCAGGCATAGGCCTGCACCGTGCGCTGCGGATTGGCGTGGCCGCCGAAGCGATACTGGATGCCGCCGACACAATTGTCGCCCGCCAGCGGCACGCGCGCGCGCGCTTCGGCCGCGTCGAACACATCGACATTATAGCCCATGCCGATCACCATCTTCGCGAGATAGTGATAGGCCGCGAGTTGGCGTTCGTTGACCGCGATGATGATCCGTTCGGACTGGAACTCGGTCGGGTAGCCGAGCAACTCGTCCATCTGCGGCCACATGCGCTGCTCTTCGTCGAACAACGGGCTCGCATAATGCGATGCGCCGCCGCCATTGCGGCCCGACGCTTCCCAGCCGACGATGAACTTGTCGAGCACGGTCACCGCGACGCCCGATCGCGCCAGCCACCAGGCGGAACTCAGCCCGGTTACCCCGCCGCCGACGATCACGACCTTCATGCGGACCACACCCTTGCCTGCTGATGGGTAATTTCGGCTTCGGTGCCGATATCGCGATAGGGGATCCATGCGGTCGGGATGCCGAACCACACGTCCCAGCCGGAACGCATTTCCTCGCTCTCGCTCCAGTCGGCGAGGATCTGGAGCGGCAGCGGCCGCACCGGCGCGCGATGCGTGGCGAGCGGGATCGTGCCGAACGGCTGGTCCGCCTCGATCGCGAGCATCATCGCCACCTGATCGCGGCAGCGCCGGCCTTGGCAGACGCCCATGCCCGCGCGGGTCAGACGCTTGATCTGGTCCTGATTGGCCGGGCCGTCGTCGAGCAAAGTCGCGAGCGAGCGCGCCTCCATCGTCGGCGATCGCGTCAGGTAATTGGGCGGCTGCACCCCGATCAGATCGCCGCGGGTCACCTCCTCGCACTGGCAGACGATCGTCTCAGGCGCGCTGACCGCGCCGAGCGCACGCGCCCATTCCATCCGATAGGCGACATGATCGAAGCCGGTATCGGGCAGGCCGGCGCAGTCACCGACAAAGTCGATCCCGTCATCGGGCGCGGGCACATAGCCGCCGCGCACCGGATCGAGCGTCCGCTTCGCGCCCATCGCATCGACCAGTTCGATCGCGGGGACGAGGCCGATGCCAAGACAGATCGTATCGCATTCGATTTCGGCACCAGAGCGCAGGATCGCGCGCTCGACGCCGTCGATGCCGCCCTCGGCACGCGCGACGACATCATCGGTGTGGATCGCGATCTGCGCGGCGCGCACCGCCTCGACCAGATCGGCACGGCCCTGCGGCGCGTCGCGCACCTCGACCAGCCCGGCGACCGCGACGCCCTTTTCGCGCGCAAGCAAGGCGGTCTCCAGCGCGAGATCGTGCGATCCGACGAACAGCACGCGCTTGCCGGCGAAGGCCTCGTAGCGCGAGAGCAGCATCGTCAGCGCCGCCGCGCCCATCACGCCCGGCTGGTTCCAGCCCGGGAAACCGATCGCGAGATCGCGCGCGCCGGTCGCCAGCACCAGCCGGTCGAACCCGACCAGCCATGAGCGGGTCGCATCGGCCAGCCCGACGACCTGGCTCGGCAGCGTGCCGAAGGCGGGGCCGTTGCGGTAGACGCCCCATGCGCAGGTGCCGAGCAGAAGCTCGACGCCCGCCTCCATCGCGGCCTCCAGCCCGGGCTCGCTCGTGAAAACCGTCTCGACCATGCGATCGGCATTCAAGGTCGCGGTGGTCATGCGGCCGCCGAAGAAGAGCGGCACGTCATTGCCCATCGCGGCACCCGCGACCGGATTCTCGTCGACCAGCAGGACCGATTTGCCCTCGCCCGCGGCCACGACCGCCGTCTCGATCCCGCTCGGCCCCGCGCCGATGACGACGACATCGTAGCACGCCGCGGGGGCAGGCAATTTGCCGTTGAGCGCGTGGGAATCGGTGATTTGGGAATCGCCCATCGTCAGACTGCCTCGAGTGCCTGGGCCAGATCCGCGACCAGATCGTCGGGATGTTCGAGCCCGATCGACAGGCGCATCGTCCCGTCGGTGATGCCGCCCGCAATCCGAAGATCGCGCGGGACGGCGTAATGGGTGGTGGTCGCCGAATGGCAGATCAACGTCTCCGATCCGCCGAGGCTGACCGCGAGCTTGGCCAGCCTGAGCCGATCGAGCATGCGAAACAATTCCGCCTCTCCGCCATGGAGGTGGAAGGAGAAGGTCGATCCTGCCCCCTTGCACTGGCGATCATAGACCGCGCGGGCGGGCGTCCCCTGTTCGAGGAAGCCGAGATAGGTGACACCTGCGACCTTGGGATGATCGCGGAGGAATTCGGCGACGATCCGGGCATTGCTCATAGCGCGCTCGATGCGGACGCTCGCGGATTCGAGCGAGCGTACGACCAGCCATGCGGTAAAGGGATCGCAATGATTGCCCCACGTCGTGCGCAGCATCCGCAGCCGCGCGATCAGATCGAGACGCCCGCTGATTCCGCCGGCGAGCAGATCGCTATGCCCCGCGCAATATTTGGTGAGTGAGGTCAGGCACAGATCGACCCCATGCTCGATCGGCCGCTGCGCGAACGGCCCGAGCAACGTATTGTCGACCACGACGAGCGGCCGGCGGCCCTGCTGCGCCGCCACCTCGTCGGCGATCGCCACCATCAGATCGAGATCGACCAAGGCGGCGGTCGGGTTGGCCGGCGTCTCTGCGACGATCAGCGCGAGCGATCCCTTGGCCATCGCTGCCGCGGCCGCGGCGCGGACGTTGGCGGGATCGGTGCCGTCGGTATAGGTTTCGACCGCCGCGCCGAACTCGGACATCACCGTGCCGTAGAGCATGTCGACGCCGCCATAGATCGGGCGGCCGTGCACCACGCTGTCGCCGGGCCGCACGAACGCGAGCGCGATCGAGGAATGCGCCGCCATGCCGCTGGCGAAGGCAGCCGCTGCTTCGGCGCCGTCGATCGCCGCCAGCCGGCTCTCGAGGATATCGAGCCCGGGATGGCCGAGCCGCGCGTAGATGTGGTTGCTTTCGCCGACGAGCGGGCCTTCATTGTCGAAATAAGCGCAATGCACGTCCTTGGCGTGCTGCGCCGAGGGATAGATGAAGGTCGAGCTCAGATAGACCGGCGGCTTGACCGCGCCGAGCGCCTGCGCCGGATCGTAGCCATAGGCCACGGCCAAGGTCTCGGGCCGGAAATCGCCGGGCGATTTAACCGACATCGGCGAGATACGCTTTCGCGGTGGCGCAATACCAATCGGTGAAGCGCAGTGCGAGGCTCTCCGCCTCGGCCGAATAAGGGCCGGGAATGAAGCCTGGGCTGTTGACGCCCTTCTGGTTGTTCTCGGCCAATTCCTTGTCCTGCAGATTGGTGCGCGTCCACAGATCGATCAGCGCATCGACCTCATAGTCTTCGCCTTCGATCGCATCCTTGTGGACATACCATTTGCCGAAGACATGCGTCTCGGTCGGCGAGATCGGCATCGCGCTGAAGATGAAGACATGGTCGGCGGTGGCGTGCATGAAGCAATGCGGATCGACCGCAAGCCGCATCGAGCCGACATAGCCGTCGTTGAGATCCAGCATCAGCTTCCTGACGACATGCTGGCCGGTCATCGAGAGCGTGACGACATCCTTGTTGAGCGCGAAGCGGGCGAGCTGCCACCAGCTCCCCTCGATCGCGTCGGCGGTCAGATCGTGCTGCGCCATCGTGTCGGCGAAGGCGAGCAGCCGCTCGTCGCCATCCGCGTCGAAATGCTTCTTCACGCCGACGGGAAAGGTGCGGGCAAGCTCGGGATGGCCCGAGGCGCAATGATAGCATTCGCGGCCATTCTCCATCACCAGCTTCCAGTTGGCCAGTTCGGAAATGACGCTGTGATGCGCGAGCTTGGCATGCTCCATCCGCTGCGGCCCGAGATAGATTTCGAGCTTCTCGGCGAAGTCGTCGAACGGCGGCGGCTCGTCGGCGAAGCAGACGAAGATCGCGTGCGAGACGATGCGGAGGTGGAGCTGCTTCAGGCCATGCTCCGACTTGTCGAAGTCTGCGTCCATCCGCATCGCGGTGAACAGCGACCCGTCGAGATTGTAGGTCCAGCGATGATAGGGGCAGACCAATTTGGGCGCGGTGCCCGTGCCGGGCTGGCACAGGATCGATCCGCGATGGCGGCAGCTGTTGTGGAAAGCGCGGATCTCGCCGTCGCGGCCGCGCACGATCAGGATCGGCCAGTTGCCCACCATCTCCGAAATATAGCTGCCGGGCTTCGGCAGCTCGCAGTCGAAGCCGATCAGGAGCCAGCTGCGGCCATAGATCGCCTTCATGTCGAATTCGAACGCTTCGGGATCGTTATACAGCCCCTGGGGGAGGCAATGCCCCTCCCGCCGCTCCGCCACGAGGGCGCCTATCCGCTCGAGATCGATCATCGGATGTCCAAAAGCTTTGTGTGACCGGCTATTGGGTGAAGGAAGCCGGGGGCGGCAGCCAATCGCATTTCGTCATGACCCCATAGCATATTCTCCAAATGTCGGGCCGGCCTCAGCCACCGCGTGCAATCGGCGGAAATCCGCCAATTTACACGCCGGGAATGCTATCGGGAAAATGGATCGGGGCAGTAGATTTCATAAATACTTCACCTAAGCTCCGGTCATCGGCGCAGGGCTTGGCCGGCGCGATCGGGCGGGGTGACGGATGGCGGGGATGATCGTCGGGACCGCAGGGTCTGCACCGACCAGCGAGATCAGCGCTTCGGCCGGCCTGCGCTGGTACGTCCTCTTCATCATGATGCTGGCCTACACGATTAACATCGCCGATCGGTATGTGATGTCGACCGTGCTGGAGGAGATCCGGCTCGAACTGCATCTGAGCGATGCCGGCATCGCCTTCCTGACCGGCGTGTCGCTCGCGCTCTTCTATGTCGGCATGGGTTTCCCGCTCGCATGGCTCACCGATCGCTACAGTCGCCGCAACGTTTTGATGGTCTCGATCGCGGTCTGGTCGGCGATGACGACCTTCTGCGGGCTGGCGCGCAACTATACGCAGCTTTTGCTGGCGCGGATCGGCGTGGGCATCGGCGAGGCCGGCGGATCGCCCGCCTGCACCTCGTTGGTCTGCGATTACTTCCCCGCCGCGCGGCGGCCGATGGCATTGACGATCTTCTGCCTCGGCGCGCCGCTCGGCGCTTGGCTCGGTGCCAGCGTCGCGGGGGCCGCAGCGCATGCTTATGGCTGGCGCGGGGCCTTCCTCGTGCTCGGCGTTCCGGGCGTGATCCTCGCCTTGATCGTGCTGCTGACGATCCGCGAACCCAAACGCGGCTGCCTCGACAAGCCGGCGTCGGAGGATACGCCGACGGTGATGGAGACATTGCGCTTCATCCGCGGCCAGCGCGCCGTGATCCACGTCTTCATGGCCAACGGCGTCACCACTTTGTGGGGCTGGGGGCTGATGTGGTTCACGCCGACCTTCCTTCAGCGTACATACCACCTCAACGTGGCGCAGGCGGGCGATATGGTCGGGCAGATCTATCTCGTCGCCGGCGTCGGCATCTCGCTCTTCACCGCCTGGCTGCTGGCCAAGCCCTATTTCGTCGATCCGCGCCGGATTCTGGTGTTGCTCGCGGTGGTCAATGCCGTGGCGACGATCCCGTCGATCATCGCCTACTGGACCCATTCGCTCTCGACCGCCACCATCTCGCTATGGCTGTTCATCCCGGCGGTCTATCTGATCCTCGGCCCGCAATGGGCGCTGACACAGAATCTCGCGCCGCCGAAAATGCGCGCGATGTTCAGCGTCGTCGGCCTGCTCGTCGCCAACGTCTTCAACCTGATCGTGGCGCCGCAGGGCGTCGGACTGCTCAGCGACTGGTTCGCCGGGCCCGGCGGCCCCGATGCGGCATCGCTGCGAAGCGCGCTGCTGATCCTGGCGCCGACCGGCTTTTGGGCGGCCCTGCACTACTACCTTGCGATCCGGACGATCGTCGAAGACCAGAAGCGTGCCATCGGCGACGCGTGAGGGCCTGGAAAGCGTTGACCGGCTTTCCCGCTAGCGGCAGGAACGGCCAAGTGCTGGAGGCCTGAAAATCTCGTCCGATCGCCCGATCAATCGCCGCTGGTTGCCCCTCAACGCGCTGCGTGCGTTCGACGCGGTGGGCCGACACATGAGCTTCACCGGGGGCGCGCAGGCGCTCACCGTGACGCAGAGCGCGGTGAGCCGGCATATCGGCAGTCTCGAGGGTCTGATCGGCAAACCCTTGTTCGAGCGCGATCCGGCCGGGCTCAAGCTCACCACGGCGGGAAAGACCTTGCTCCCGGTGGTCAGCAAATCGCTCGATCGCATGGAATATGCACTCAACGGCATCCGCGAGGACGGCATCGAAAGCCGCCCGCTGCGCCTGCACATTCCGCCGACCCTGCTCTACCAGAGCGCCATGCCGCTGCTGCGCGATTTCCACCGCGAGCATCCCGATATCCGGATCGACGTCGTCACCTCCAACGCTACCGGCGAGCCGCGCACCGACGTCGACATGGCGATCGTGTTCGATCGGCCGAAGGTCGACGAGAAGGTCGCCGATCTGCTGCGGCTGGTGCGCGTCGCCCCTTTATGCTCGCCGGCGACGGCGGCCGCCGCCGAGGGCCGATCGCTCGAACAATTCCTGCGCGAGAATGATCTGCTGCATGTCCGGCTGGAGGGCGAGCCGCGCGGGCTGTTGTGGACGGCCTATGCCGATCAGCAGCGGCTCGATCTCGATACGTCGCGCGGCATGGCCTTCGACACCTCGATCACGGCGGTGCGTTATGCGCAGGTCGCGACCGGGGTGGTCCTCGCCGATATCGACATCTTTGCGCAGGAGATCGCGGCCGGGCGATTGGTCATGCCCTATGACCGCGCCTCGGCCGACGGTTTCGGATACTATCTCAAGACCAATGTCGAGGATCTCGCGGATCCCGCGATCGTGCTGCTGCGCGATTGGATCATCCGCCATTTCCACCATCAGCGGATCGACGAGCCGCTTTCGGGGGAGTGACCCCAAGCGCCTCCCGTGCGGGGAAGCGCTTTACCGATCCACCCGCACCGGATGCGGCACCGGCTCCTTGGCGCGTAACCCGAAGTTGCGCAGCACCTCGCCATAACCTCGGAACACATAATTATCGTTGATCGCCCGCCATTCGCTGCGGCGCGCGTGATAGGCGGCCGGCAGATCGTACCACGGCATTCCCGGATGGGTGTGATGAACCAGATGCAGATTGTTGTTGAGGAACAGCGGGCCGAGTAACGAACGCTCGACGATCACCGTCCGCGCCTCGGGCTGTTCGGCCCATCGATGTTCGCAGAAGGAGCGGAGCGCGAGCAGCGACAGCCCGGCATAGGCCGAAAGCAGATAGGCACCGATCGGCATCGCGAAGCCGAAGCGCACGATCAGCGCGACCGCGACCAGCCCGATCGCATGCAGCGTCCACGCCATCCGAACCTGCCGCGCGCGATGGTGGTCGGCGGGCCGCAGCAGCGCCTTCGCCTCGGTCTTGAGAAAGACGATAGTGGTCAGCGCGGGGCCGATCAGCATGCGGACCAGCAGCATGTTGTTCCACGTCAGCACCGCTCGCCACGCGCGCGGCAAACGCTGCCAATCGGCGCGCGCGCGATAATAGCTTTCCGGATCGTCGTAGGGATCGGTCAGCCGGCTGTCGTTATGATGCTGCAGATGCTGCTGGCGATAGCGCCGGTAGGGCACGAGTAGCCCCAACGGTAGCCAGACCAGCGCCTCGTTGAGGCCGGCGCTGCCCGTCGGATGGCGATGGATCGCCTCGTGCTGCAGTGACGAGTGCAGCACGATCGTCAGCGCCAGGAGCAGGATCGAGACGAGCGGGGCGTGCACATAGAGCAGGCCAGCGCCGAGCCAGACCGCATAGCACGCGCCGATCAGCGCCAGGGTCGGCCACTCGATCGCTTCGTAGGTTCGGACCAGTTGGGCCGCGGGCGCCGCGGCAGTGCGGGATTGGTGCATGACCGGAAGGTCTCATCGATCGATCGCCGCATCAACGCGGCAATGGAGACATTTCGTTGACAATGTACGACGTTATAGTCAATCGGTGATTATTATCACGAAAGGTGGACTTTGGATAAACGCGATCTCGCCGATATCTTCAGCCAACGGCTCGGGTTGCTGTTCGAGCGGTCGCGCAGCAGCCAGTCGGCCTTTGCGGATTCGATCGGAATCGATCGCTCGGCGCTGTCGCTGCTGCTGTCGTCGAAGACGGCGCGACTGCCGCGCGTCGAGACTCTGCTCCACATCGCCGAACGCCATGCCGTGACGCTCGATTGGCTGCTCGGGATATCGGAGGACGAAGGCACCACCGGCGCGATGCTGCCGAGCCGCGCGATCGAGACCGCCGAGGACGATGGCGCGACCTTGCTCATGCGCTGGCATGCCGAGGCGGCGGGCACCAAGATCCGCTACGTGCCGGCCCGCATCCCCGATCTGCTGCGCACCTCGCAGGTGATCGCGTACGAGACGTCCGCCGCCCACCAGAGCGCCGAGGCGCAGGAGGAGGAGGCGGTCTTCCGGCTCGATTACAATCGCGCGCCGGGGACCGACATGGAATCGTGCATGCCCTATCAGACGCTGCTCCAGTTCGCCGAAGGCTCGGGCATCTGGAACGGGCTGTCCAAGAAGGTGCGCGCGGCGCAGCTCGATCACATGGCGACCTTGATCGAGGAGCTCTATCCCTCGTTCCGCCTGTTCCTGTTCGACGGGCGCGAGCGTTTCTCGATTCCCTACACGATCTTCGGATCGACCCGTGTCGCGGTGTTCGCCGGCCAGATGTATCTGGTGCTCAACAGCGTCGAGACGATCCGCACCATGCGCACGCATTTCGAGGGCCTGATCCGCCACACCCATATCCATGCCCATGAGGCGGCGGAATATGTCAGGTCGCTGCGTGTCGCCTGAGCTGCCCGATCGGCTGGCGAGCCTCGCCATGTACAACGATCCGCCGGTCGTCCGCGCCGCGACCCGCCAGCTATGGAGCCATGTGCGCGATAGCCTGCGCGCTGCCGGGCTCGCCGGCATTCCCGACGCGCTCGACGAGACGATCGCCCATGATGCGGCGTGGCTCGCCCCGAACCTGCTCTTGGCCCAGACCTGCGGCTATCCGTTCGCCACCCGGCTGCGGGGCAGGGTAAGGCTGGTTGCGACGCCCTGCTACGATCATCCCGGCTGCAACGGTGCGTGGGGCGGGAGCTTCGTCATCGTACGCGCGGACGAACCGGCCATATCGATCGCCGATCTTTTCGGTCGTCGCGCCGCCATCAACGATCGCGGCAGCAATTCCGGCTACAATCTGCTGCGCGCGACCGTGGCTCCGCATGCGCGGGGCGGACATTTCTTCGCGGACGTGATCGAGACGGGCGGCCATGTCGCCAGCCTCACTGCTGTCACGACCGGCGTCGCGGATGTCGCCGCGATCGACTGCGTGACCTGGGGCAATATCGCGCACCACGCGCCCGAGAGGCTGCAGTCCCTGCGCATCCTCTGCGAAACGCCCAAGACCCCGGTCTTCCGCTGATCACGCGCGCCACGGCGAGCGATGCCGAGCTTGCAACGCTTCGTAAGGCGCTCGACCGCGCGGTTGCCGATCCTGCGATGGCCGAGGCATGTCGGGTACTGGGCCTCAAAGGCTTCGCGATCCTGACGGAGGCCGAATACGAAATCGTCCTACGGCTCGAACGCGACGCGGCGTCGTCGGGCTTTCCCAAAATCGCCTGATCGCCGCGATGCAGGTGCCCGAGGGCCGATCTGGCGGGGCGACGTGATGCGGGAGACCGGGACGGCAATTGCGGACAATCCAATCTCACCGCGCGTGCGCTGACGGTCCGATCACCGCGGCATAGGCCGCGAGCAAGCCTGTGACGCCCGCCGGCGCCCAGATCGCAGCCAGTCCGAACCGCACGTAGACGATGGTTCCGATGACCGCGCCGAGCGTCAGCGAGCACCATAGCGCCAGGTAAGGCGCCCAGCTCCATCGCGGACCGCCCATGAACGCAGCCGCCAGGCGCTGGCCGAACTTGACGAGCGTTCCGGTCATATAGGTCACGCCGATGCTCACCTCGCCATCGCGCTGGAAGACCGCGTTCTCCGCACCCATCGCAGCCGCCAGGAACAACGCTGCGGAGCGGCCGACGATCATGTCCGTCAGTGCGGCGCCTGCCAGCAGAAGCGATACGAGGAGAAGGATGACGGGCTTGCGGTGCCGTCCGGCTGCCGCAGCGGCGAAGCTTCCGGCAATCACGCCGATCACGAACGCCCCCACCAGGCCGCCGGCGGTCCTGGCCGCCGCCAGATCGGTCACCGTTCCGACGGCGAGCCGGGTTGAGTTGCCGCTCATGAACGATACGAAAAAACCGCCGAGCTGGCTGAAGCCTACCGCATCGACATAGCCGGCCACGGCCGCAAGACCGGCCGCCAGGATCCAGAATCGTTTCTCGTACCCAATCAACCGCCAACCCCTACCGCATCATGCTATAAAGGCCTTTCCCAGGGGCATGCTCAAGGCCGGATCTACGATTGAGGTCCGATGTCGGGATATCAGCGCGTACTGCGCCTCACCGCCAAAGCACATGCTGACCCTGGAGGCGTGAAGAAGGATGGCTCCCTCGCGTGCGCGAAGGCTGAGCCCCAGGGGAGGGTGGCGTTGTCGGTCTCGCGCATATCCGCTGAATTCCGGTCAGTTTGCGCTACCCTAGGTAGCGTTGGTTGGAACCAAGCTGAAAC
This sequence comes from Sphingomonas sp. MMS24-J13, assembly GCF_044905095.1. NCBI lineage: Bacteria > Pseudomonadati > Pseudomonadota > Alphaproteobacteria > Sphingomonadales > Sphingomonadaceae > Sphingomonas > Sphingomonas sp. MMS24-J13. The sequence continues at coordinate 2,694,090 of NZ_CP173258.1, read as the reverse complement.
AGCGCGGAACGCAATCAGGAACCAAGGGCCGCTTGAGGGCCCGCTTCGCAGCTATGCGCGTGTGGGTCGCCGAAGTGTCAGCGATCCCGCTCTGCTCGCTTGCGATCGGCCTTCCGGGCACGGCTGACAGCGGCAGCATGCTCGCGTGCGCGCTTCTCGGAGGGTTTCTCGTAGTGGCGCCGCAGCTTCATTTCACGGTAGACGCCCTCGCGCTGCAGCTTCTTCTTCAACGCGCGCAGCGCTTGGTCGACGTTGTTATCGCGAACGATGATCTGCATATTCTCTCGGCTTCTAAAAAATGGGAGCAGGTTAAGGGCTGACGCTCTAGCCTACCGGCAGGCGCTACACGAGCCGAAAAAAACGACCGAGGAACGCTGTCGGGAGCTGGAGGGCGGTAGGCCGGGCGGATCGGCGGATTGTGGGGCCTCGCAGCCGTTAAGCTGCTCCCGCTCGGCATCCAGGGCATTGGCTGGTCGGGCGACGATGCGCTGCTGCGTCGTGCTTACTCCCAACCTCAAGCGGCAGGCCCTGCTCGGTGCCATGCTGGTCCCCCTTAGGGTTACGATCGGCCGTGAGAGCATTCAGCGACATTACCGGATTGATCGGGGCCCGCATCCGGTTCATCTGTCCGCAATCGCTCCCGTGGCACGCCCTATGAAAGCGCGACGTATCGCGCTTGCCTTACAAGACCGCTGATACATGCTTCATGCCCGCCTGCTTCGCTACATCGATGAGGTCGCTCGCAGCGGCAGCATCCGCAAGGCCGCGCAGCACCTCAACATCTCCTCGACCGCGATCAACCGTCAGATCATCGCTTATGAGGAGACGATCGGGACGAAGATCTTCGAGCGGCTGCCGCGCAGCGTCCGGCCGACCGCGGCGGGCGAGTTGCTGCTGCGCCACATCCGCACGACGCTCAAGGAACATGCCCGTGTTCGCGAGCAGATAGCCGGCCTGCGCGGGCTGCACGGCGGATCGGTGACGATCGCCGCGTTCGAGAATCTGGTGATCAACCTGATGCCGCAGGTCGTCGCCGAGTTCCGCAGCAATCATCCGCGCGTGCGCGTCCACATCCGCGCGGTCAACGGCCCGCAACTGATCGCGGGCCTTAGTGCCGGCGATTACGATCTCGGGCTCGGCTACAATCTGGGCGTGCCGCCGGGCATTTCAGCGCTGGCCACCTTTCCCACCCGATTGGGCGCTATCGTGGCGACGGAGCACCCGCTCGCCCAGCGCGCCGCGGTGCGGCTGAGCGATTGCGCGGCCTATCCATTGATCGTCGGCGACGATTCGATGACGATCCACGCGATCATCCGCGAGGCGTTCGACGAGGGCAATCTGCCCTTCCACCCGCAGATCTTGTCCAACTCGGTCGGGCTGATGAAGAGCCTCGCCCGTCGGCAGGAAGGGATCACATTCATGACCCGCGTCGACATCGCCGAGGAATGGCTGCGCGGCGAGCTTGTCCACGTGCCGATCCACGACGAGGTGATCCGCGATCAGCCCTTGAGCCTGGTCTATCGCAAGAGTGGTATGCTGCCGCCCGCGGTCAGCAAGCTTGCCGAAATCACGCGCGGCGCGCTCAAGGGTTTGCTGGGCTGAGGCCTCTTGGGGGCTTGGCGCGCTAAAACTGGCGCGAACGGTACGTGCGTGTCGAGCGAGGTTGAGCCATGTTGGCTCCCGGAACGTCCCTCGACGTCGTCTGGGACGAACGGGACATGTTCTGCGCGCGACGCCCTAAGCCGGCAAACCTCTGAGCCAGCCGATCATCTGCGCCGCGGCGGACGCCGCCTCGAGCCCTTTGTTGAAGCCGTCGGGCGCACTCCGCGCGACGGCATCCTCCAGCCGGAGGACCGGCAGCACTTCCGACAGGATCGGTATGCCGAAGCGGCGCGATACTTCGCCCAAGCCCCGACCGACCTCCTCGTAGACCATCTCGAAATGGAAAGTCTCGCCCTTCACCAGCACGCCCAGGCAGACGATCGCATCTGGATGGTAGCGATCGGCCACGACCTGCGCGGCGAGCGGCAATTCGAGGCTGCCAGGCAGGATGTGGGTAACGGTTTTCGCGCCAAGCCGCTCGAGTGCAGCTGCGCAGGCTTCGGTCAGGTTGCGCACCGCAGCGTCCCAGTGGATCCGGCTGCTGAGGATATGAACGACCGCGCCGTCGAGCCGCGGCAGATCGGCCATATCGGTCTGGTAACGCGCCATCGTGTCCTCTCAGCCCAGCGCCGCCGCCAGCGCCGCGCCCGAGGCGACGAATCCGAAGCATTGCTTGACGTTGTACAGTGTTGCCTCGGTACAGAAACCGGGTGAGGTGGTCGCGCAGCAATCGTCGAGCAGCACGCAATCATAGCCCAGGAAATTGGCGTCCTGGAGCGTGCAGGCGACGCATTGATCGAGGTTGACCCCGGCGAACAGCAACGTGTCGACGCGCAGATTGCGCAGGATGCTGTCGAGCGGCGTGTCCCAAAAGCCCGACATGCGATATTTGGCGACGTGGATGTCGCCCGCTTCGGCCGCGAGCCCGTCGACGATTCCGGCCGACCAGCTCCCGGCCTCCAGCACCGCGCTGCCGTCGGGCAAAGGATCGCCGAGGCCGGTGCCGGTGCCGGTGGGTTTGTAGACGTGCAGCAGCGACGGGCTCAGATTGGCACGATCGGGGCGGTTGCCCCAATTGGCCCAGATGACCGGGACCCCGGCGGCGCGCAGCCGTGGCAGCAAGGCGGCGAGCGGTTCGATGGGCGCGCGCGCCGGCGCGATGTCGACCCCGATCGAGGCGAGCCAGCCGTCGGAGTGGCAGAAATCGTTCTGCATATCGATCACGACGATCGCGCTGCGACCGATATCGAAGGTCACGTCCTGTGGCGCCGCGGCAAGCGCCAGCGGCCGCGCGGCCTGAGCCGGGCGGACCAGATCGGCGCGGCGTTCGTCGACGCGCCAGCTATTGGCTGGGTTGGGGCCGAGCGGGACCATCATTGCACGCCCTCCACCGCGAGCAGGACGGCACGATCCTCATCGTCCAGTTCGAGCCGTTCGCCCGCGCGGATCAGCTCGGCGAAGCCCTCGTTCGGCTGCATGAAGGTGAGCGTGTAGAGTTTGCCCGTGCCGACATTCTCGATCACATGCTCGGTGCCCGGGCGCAGCATCAGCGCATCGCCCTTGCGGATGGGGCGCGAGACGCCGCCGCAATGCGCGATGCCTTCGCCCGCCAGCACGTAGAAGAATTCATGGGCATGGCTGTGCGTGTTGGGCGGGGTGGCGCCCCCTTGCGTGAAGATCTCGACCACGCAGACCGGCTCGATCGCGTCGCCCGCTGGATCGAACAGCAAGGCGAAATAATTGGTGTCGCGGGGCGAGATGCGCCGCACCTCGACCTGGTCCACCGATCGCGCGACCATGGCTTCCATTGGACGGTTTCCTTTCCCGCTCAGGCGCGATCGCGGATGTTGCCGAGCGGATAGCGGCTGACCTCCGCCAACAAGGTCGCGAGCCCCTGACCCGATCCGCGCACGATATCGGCCCCGATTTCCCGATCGGCGCGCGAGGCATCGCCGATCGCCCCCATCGGGTTCACGTCCTGCGTCATCCAGCCGATGCCGATGCCGCCTTCGAGCCGCAGCAGGCTGTAATCCGTATCGATCGTCTCGCTGAGCGCCGGATAGTTGCGCAATTCCTGCTCGCGGACGATGCCCGGGCGCAGATGCATCATCATCGACGTCTCGACCGCGCCACCATGGATACCGTGGCGTGCCTCATGTGCGCCGAAATCGTCGCCCGCGCGCAGCGCATAGGTCGCGGCCGAAACCGCCATCACGCCATGGCGGACACGCAATTCACGCGCGACGATCTCGACGATCTGCGGCTGGCCGCCATGCGAGTTGAGGATGACGAGCTTGCGGAAGCCGGCGCGGACAACGCTCTCGCCCACATCGGTCCACATCTTCATCAGCGTCTCGGCGCCGATCGAAAGCGTGCCCGGAAAGGCCGAATGCTCGTTGCTCTTGCCGATCGGAAGCTGCGGCAGGACATAGACCTCGACGCCCGAGGGCAGGAATTCGGCCGCGGCGGCGACCACGCCGGCATTGATATCCGAATCGACCGAGACGGGCAGATGCGGCCCGTGCTGCTCGATCGCAGCGACCGGCATCAGCGCGACCGCCTTGTCGAAATCGATCGTCGTGAAATCGGGCCAGGCGAGATCGCGCCACTGGTGCATCATGCCGCCAGTTCCTCCTCGCCGCGGATCCACAGCCGGTAGACGAGCCGCTCGTAGCGCTGATCGTCATAAGGCGTGGCGCGGTGCATCGTGTATCGGTTGTTCCACACCAGCAGATCGCCCGGCTGCCATTTGTGGCGATAGACATGCGCCTCGTCGGTCGCGTGCTTGATCAGCTCGCGCACCAGCGCGCGACCTTCCTCCTCGGGCATGCCGAGGATCGCCTTGGTCGAGCCGTTGCTGAGATAGAAGCTCTTCTTGCCGCCGTCGCGCGTCAGCACGAGCGGATGGATTACGTCGGGCGCGCGCTCGCGCTGCTCGGCGGTGACGACCGAGCGCGCCTCCGGATCGAGCTGGCCGATCAGGTGCACGAAGCTGTGCAGCACCTGATAGGGGCTGACCTCGTCGCGAAGTGCGGGATCGAGCGCCTCGTAGGCGGCGTGCATGTCCGCCAGCAACGTATCGGCACCCTCGGGCGGGGTTTCGAGCGCGTAGAGCACCGTCGTGTCGAGCGGCTTGCGCAGATAGGAGCCGTCAGTGTGCCAGCCCATTCCGTCGCGGTGGACGCCGATGCGCTTGCCGTCCACTTCCTTGTTCGAGAGGATGTAGATGGTGGGATAGCCGGGCAGGGTGAATTGCTCGCGGGTGTGATCCTCGAGCGCGCCCAAGGCCTTGCCGAAGCGCACGAGCTGATCGGGTTCGAGCGTCTGCCCGCGCACCACCATCACGCTGCCCTTGCGGTAGAGTGCGGCGAGTTCGGCCAATTCCGCATCGGTCGCGGTGGCGACGTCGATGCCGGTGACCTCCGAGCCGAAGCCGCCCTTGATCTCACTGACTTCCATCGAGATTTCCTTCGATATCCTTGTACGTCAAAACGTCTTCAGCCGATGCCGGCCTCTTCGGCGGCCAGTTCGGCCGATGCGATCGGCCGCGCGCCCTTGCGAAAGACGTAGGGCCGCTCGCCCTCGCGGCGAACCTCGGTCTCGCCATGCGCGCGCAGCAGCGCCAGCATCTGCTTGCGCATCACCAGCCCGGGCCGGTCGGAGATCATCGACGCTTCCTCGCCGTCGCTGGCGTCGAGCGGCGCGTCGTATTCGGTCGCCTCCAGCACCAGCTTGTCCTCGGCGACGATCGCGCTGTCCCACGCGATCAGTTCCTCGGCGGGACAATCGGCCTCGCTGTCGTTGCGGAACAGGATCTGCGCCACGACGATATGCTCGTCGTCGACCGGGGTCGCGCAGTTGAAGATGATGTGGCGGATGCGGCCGTCATAGCTGATGTCGAGCTTGCGGCAGAAGGGCAGATACCAGGTCGTGCGCGTATCGCGGACCACGGTCGGCTCGGTTGATCCGGTGACCCTGTGGCCGTTGGCGGGATTGTTGAACTCGGTCTTGCCCTCGGTCCAGAAGCCGTCGTCGGTCTCGGTCAGCGACACGCGGGTCGGGCGCGGTGCCTCGATCCGCCCGAACGTGTTGCGATGGACGAAGGCGGGATGGGCGGCGTCGAAGCTGTTCTCCATCAGCCGCATCGGCGATGTTCGCCAGGTTTCGTGGATCTGCATGATCCGGCGGAAGCCTGGATCATCGTCTTCGGTTATGGCCGGAATGCCGGCGATCGGTTCGTCGAGGCAGACCCAGGCATAGCCGTAGCGCGCCTGGCAGTGGAAGGCGTCGACGCCGACCTGCGGTAGCGGCTTGTCGTCGGGATATTGCGGAATGCGCACCAGCGCGCCGGTGCCGTCGAAGGTCCAGCCATGATAGCCGCAGACGATGCGGCCCTGCTCGCACCAGCCGATCGAGAGCTTGGCGGTGCGGTGGCAGCACCGGTCGCGCAATGCGACCGGTGCTTCATTCTCGTCCAGGAACAGGACGATCTCGGTGCCCATCAGCGTGAAGGGCTTGGGTCCGGCCTTCAGGTCGTCCAGCCGCAGGGTTGCGTACCAGAATTTCCTGAGGACGGGCTGACGGGTCGTAAGCATGATCAGAAGTCGACCTTGACCGTGCCGAACACCTGACGCGGGTTGATATATTGCCGCGTGGTCGTGCCGGCGCCGTAGGAGTCGGTGTAGACCGAGTTGATGCCCGCCTTGTTGGTCACGTTCAGGCCGGAGATGCTGAAGCTGTAGCGCGAATCCTCGGGCTTGAAGGTCACGAACAGATTGTAGGTGGTGTAGCCCGGCACCCGATCGAGCGCGGTCGTGTTGAACACGCGCGCGTTGAACGATCCGCGATAGACCAGTTCGGCGCGCAGGGTCCATTTGCCGGGGCCGCGGTCGAACTCATACTGGCCGGCGAAATTGCCCTGCACCGACGGCAGCTTGGGCACCTTGTTGCCGTTGGTGTTGGCGGTATGCGCCGCGACATAGGCGATGACCGCGGGGTTGAATTGGTAACCCGACTGGTAGGGCTGCGGCAGGCCGAGCGCGACCGACGCCTGCTGGCGCAGCACGATCGCGCTGGCCCCGTCGAGCGCGAAATAATCACCCTTCATGCGGCCATGCTCCAGCGACAGGGTCGCGTCGAAGCGCAGCCCCTTGGCGGGCAGCAGCGACGATTCGAACTCGACGCCGTAGATGCGGACGTTGGGGATGTTGCTCGTGCCACTGTTGAACGGCCGCGGATCCTCCTCGGTATACTGGAAATTGTGATACCAGTAATAATAAGCCGATGCATTGAGGCGCAGCGTCTTGTTGAAAAAGTCATTCTTGGTGCCGAACTCCGCCGACCAGACGGTTTCCGGCTTGGCATAGCCCGGTACGAAGACAGGCGCAGTGTTGAAGTTGATCGCCGACGGCTTGTAGCCGCGCGAGCCCAGCACATAGACCATGTTGTCGGGCGTCAATTTATACTGGAGGCTGGCCTTGCCGGTCCAGGCATCGCTGGTGACGCTGCGCGAGACCTGGCCCGCCGTGTTGAAGTTGGTGATCGGCTGCGCCCAGATCTTGTCCCAGCTGTAGCGGATGCCGCCGATCGCGCTCAGCGCCTCGGTCAAATTCGCCGTCACCTGGCCGTAGCCCGCGATCGATCGATGCTGGAACGGCCCGTATTGGGCGAAGGCGACGTTGCTATACTGGCCGTTGGAGACAGTGCCAGTCGACGCCGTCTCGACGATGTCCTTCAGCCCGCGCTGGTACATGTAGAACATGCCCGTGGTCCATTCGACCGGCGCACCCAGCTGCGATCCGAGTGACACTTCCTGCGTCCAGGTCTTGCTCTGGTCGATCCAGCGGACATTATTGAAATAATAGGTCGGACTGGCGAGGCCGTCATTGTCGATGGTCTGGTTCTTATGGAGATATTGATGGGCGGTGATCGACTTCAGCACCGCGAAATCGCCGATGTCCTGCGACAGCTGCAGGTCCGCCATGCGGGTCTTGATATCGAAGATGCCCGGATAATCCTGCGTCACGACGCGCGGATCGGGATTGGGATCGTTGATGTTCTTGCGCTCTTCCGCATTATGGTTGGCGCTGAAGACCTGCGCGGAGAGGATCGCGCTGAAATGGTCGGTCGGCTTGAACAGCACGGCTGCGCGCGCGCCGATGTCGTTGGCGTCGTCCAGCGCATATTTGGCGATGTTGGGAACGGCGGTCGCTTTGGCGTAGCCGTCATGGCGCAGATATTCGACGCTGCCGCGCACCGCAAGGACGTCGTTGATGCCAAGGTTCACGGTCGCGCCGGCCTTGACGTAATTGTAATTGCCGTAGCTGGCGGTCAGCGATGCGCTGTCGTCGCCGATGACCGGCTTCCTGGTGATGACGTTGATCGCGCCACCGGTCGACGTCTGGCCGAAGACGGTGCCCTGGGGGCCACGCAGCACCTCCACATGGTCGACGTCGAGCAGATCCTGCGCGAGCGACATCGGGTGGGCGATGTAGACGCCGTTGATGTGGAAGGCGACGCCGGGCGCCGAATTGGGATTCTGGTGCGTTTCGTAGCCGACGCCGCGGATCGAGACGATGCGGAACCCGCCCTCCTCCTTGGCGATCGTCAGGCCGGGCACATAGCCGTTGAGATCGTTGAGCTCCTTCATGTTGTGCGACTGGAGCACATCGCTGCCGATGGCGGTGATGGCGAGCGGTGCGTTTTGCAGCTTCGTCTCGCGCTTTTCGCCGACGACGGTGATCTCGCCCAGCTGGCCGCCGTCGGTGGCATCGGCTGCGGCGGCAGGTGCGTCGGCGGGAGTCGGATCGGCCTTGGCAAAAGCAGGCGCGGCTGCAAGCATCATGAAAGAACAGGACGCTAGAAGAACATGGTTCATAACTCGACGTTGCATGTCGGAGGGTTCCCTTTCCCTATGTTCTTCCTCTCTTTCGCTATCGCAATTATTGAGGAGCATCCGTCTTTTTGACTGAATGCACTCACCGCTATGGCGGGAGCTTGCGTTGGGCTGGAGGGAGATAAGCATAGGCTGCGGTGCCGCCGAAGCGCCGATTTTATCCCGCAGTGATGCCTTTTTGATCCACCAGCCGTCGGCGCTCAGACCGTCGTGTCCGTCAGCAGGTTGCAAGAGCGCGGTGCGGCGTACGCGGCGTGACCGATGCGAAAAAGGCACCGCACCGCAACGCATTCGGTGCTTTCCCGATCTCTCCGGCTGTGATTGTCTTGGGCGCAGCAAGTGGACGGCGATCCACATGCGGGCATCGCCGCTCCGGTAGGCGGGACGGATGCCCGCCTTCCTGGACGGGGTGACGGAAGGTGGCTCGACCGTAACATGGCGGGCACGGACGGGCGCACAGGGAGACTGACGCTGCGCATCAAGGAAGCCTTTCTGGTCGTGCTGGCGATGGCGCTCGCCGGCGTGCTGCTGGCCATGTGGCGCTTCGGCGGCGCATCGACCCGCAAGGCCGACCAGCTCGTGCTGCAATTGAGCTGGCGTGCGCAGGCCGAGGCCGGCGGCTTCTACGAGGCGCTCGAGAAGGGCTATTACCGCGATTGCGGCGTCAATCTGGTGATCCGCCAGGGCGGCAACGGCATCGCATCGGATCAATTGCTGCCGACCGGCGCGGTCGACGTCGCGATCATCGCCACCAGCGACGGCGTGCTGCGTATGAACCAGGCCGGTTTCAAATCGCGCGCGATTTTCGCCGGATTGCAGCATAGCCCGCTCGGCATCGATGCGCATGCGGAAAGCGGCATCACCTCGGTTGCGGGCATGCGCGACAGCGCCGTCTATATCAGCAACAGCTCGCGCAACACCTGGTGGCAGTTCCTGAAGAGCCGCTACGGCCTGAGCGATGCGCAACTGCGCTCCTACACCGGCCAGCATGCGCCCTTCATCGCCGACCGCCAGGCGGTGATGCAGAACGCCATCACCAACGGCGGCTACGTCCTGCAGCATGAAGCCGGCATCAAGGTGCGTTCCTTCCTGCTCAGCGATCTCGGCTACGATCAATATGGCGGGGTGCTGACCGCGCCGCAGAGCCTGATCGATCGCCATCCCGCGCAGGTGCGCTGTCTGGTCGACGCCTCGCGCCGCGGCTGGGCGGATTATCTGAAGGATCCCAAGGTTGGCTTTGCCGCCGTCGCCCGCGCCGCGCCCGAGAATACGCCCGATCTGATGGCCTATTCGTACCGCATCATGAAGGAGCGCAAGCTGGTCGAAAATGCCGACACAGCGGCACATGGGCTGGGCGCGATGACCGACGCCCGCTGGAAGAGCGTGTTCGATGTCGGCGTCGAGGCGAAACTGTTTCCGACCGATCTCGATTACCGTCAGGGCTATACGCTCGCTTACCAGGAGAACGGACGATGACCGTGCCGGCAAGCCTCAGCATCGGTTCGGACGAGCGGCTCGCGCGGCGCGAGAGCAAGGCGCGCACCCGGTTGCAGGCGCGCCTGTTCGACGGCCTCGCCTCGGCCGCGGGCGGGCTGGTCGTGCTGGGCGTGTGGGAAGCGACGGTGCGGCTGCTTCATGTATCCAAGTTCATCCTCCCGCCGCCCTCGCTGATCATCGGTCAGCTCGTCGCGCGTTTCGGCGAACTCATGTACGCGCTGGCCTTTACTGCCACGATCACGCTCGCGGCATTCGCGCTGGCCACGCTCAGCGGCGTGCTGCTGGGGGTTTTGCTGACCCAGAATGCGCGGGTCGAGCGCATGCTGTGGCCTTATGCGATCGCGCTGCAGGTGACGCCGATGGTCGCGATCGCGCCTTTGGTGGTGATCTGGGTCGGGCTCGATCATGCCTGGCTTGCCTTGATGATCCTGGCATGGATCGTCGCCTTCTTCCCGGTGCTGTCGAACACGATGGTGGGGATGAAATCGACCGACCACGGCCTGCGCAACCTGTTCTCGCTCTATCGCGCGTCGCGCACCAAGCGCTTCCTCTATCTCGAGTTGCCGTCGGCCTTGCCTTACATATTGGCGGGCCTGCGCGTGTCGGCCGGGCTGTCGGTGATCGGCGCGGTAGTGGCGGAATTCGTCGCCGGATCGGGATCGGCGACCGGGCTCGCCTGGACGATCGTGTCGAGCGGCACGATGCTCGATATCCCGCAGATGTTCGCCGCCCTGATCGTGCTGGCAGTGTTCGGCCTGCTGATGAACGGCGCGGTGGCGCTCATCCAGCATTTCCTCCTCGGCGCCTGGCACGAAAGCGCCGTGCGGCAGGAGAATTGACGATGGAGCCCGCTGATTTCCGATCCTTCGTCGATCTGCCCCCGCTCGATCGCCCTGCCGAGGTCGCCATGAAGAAGACGAAGCCGCTGGTTAGCCTGTCGGGCGTCGACAAGGTCTACGAGACCGGCACGATCGCGCTGCGCCAGTTCAGCATGGAGGTAGGGCAGAACGAATTTGTCAGCCTGCTCGGCCCCTCGGGCTGCGGCAAGTCGACCGCCTTGCGCATCATCGCCGGGCTCGGCGGGCACAATGGCGGGACGATCGACTGGCCGATCGCGCAGCATGACGCACGCGGCGAGCCCGATCGCGAGATCGGGTTCGTCTTCCAGGATCCGCACCTGATGCCCTGGGCGACGGTGTTCGAGAATGTGCGCCTGCCGCTCAAGCTCAAGGGGCTGACCAAGCGCGACACCACCGACAAGGTGCGCGCCGCGCTCGATCTGGTCGGGCTCGACGGCTTCGCCGAATCCTATCCGCGCCAATTGTCGGGCGGCATGAAGATGCGCGTCTCGATCGCGCGCGCGCTCGTCACCGAACCCAAATTGCTGCTGATGGACGAGCCGTTTGCGGCACTGGACGAGATCACGCGCAACCGCCTCTCGAACGACCTGCTGGAGATATGGCAGCGCACGCGCAGCACGGTGATGTTCGTGACGCACAGCGTCTACGAAAGCGTGTTCCTGTCGACCCGGATCGCGGTGATGGCGCCGCGCCCGGGCCGGATCGTCGACGTCATGGATGTCGATGCGGGCCACGCACGCACGCCCGAATTCCGCCAGTCCGCCGTCTACGCCGATTATTGCCGCCAGGTTTCCGCCATGCTCGCCAACGCGATGCAGGGCTGAGCGGCGGCCGCCGCCTTTTACCTTTCACATGACAATCCGTTCGTAGGGGTCCTTTTATGCTCGTGACGAAGCAGCCGGTGCTACGCCGCTTCTGGTATTCGATCATGCCGATCGCCGATCTGGCCGATGGGCCCAAGCCCTTCACCTTGCTGGGGGAGAAGATCGTCCTGTTCCTCGATGGCGAGGGGCAGCCGCGCGCACTGGAGGATCGCTGCTGCCACCGCACCGCACGCCTCTCCAAGGGCTGGTGCAGGAACGGCAACATCGTCTGCGGCTATCATGGCTGGGAATATGACGGCAGCGGCAAGCTGGTCGCGATCCCGCAATTCGCGGAAGGGCAGCAGCTTCCCAATGCGCGGGCGCGTGCCTTCCATGCCGCCGAACGTTATGGCTATGTCTGGGTAGCGCTCGATGAGCCGCTGGCCGATATCCCGCACATCGCCGAGGATTTCGATCCCGGCTATCGCCGCATCTTCCAATTCTACGAAAAGTGGAATTGCGGCGCGCTGCGGCTGATGGAGAATTCGTTCGACGCGGCGCATTTCTCCTTCGTCCACCGCAACACCTTCGGCATCCAGGATCAGCCGCGCCCCGAAAAGTTCGAGATCAACGAAACCGACGAGGGGTTCGAGGCGATCACGCTCGTCAAGATCGCGAACCCGCCGCGTGCGGCGCGCATCACCGGATCGAGCGAGCCCTGGACGACGCGCCTTCTGCGCAACGCCTGGTACATGCCGTTCAGCCGCCGGCTCGACATCGAATATCCGGGCGGGCTGCGCCACATCATCTTCAATTGCGCGACCCCGATCGACGACGGATCGATCCAGGTGACGCAATTGCTCTACCGCAACGACACCGAGGAGGATTGCACCACCCAGGAGCTGATCGACTGGGATGCCGAGGTGATCGAGGAGGATCGCGACGTGCTGGAATCGACCGATCCCGATGCGACGGTCGACATCGCCCGCAAGATCGAGATGCACATGCCGTCCGATCGCCCAGGCCTGATCATGCGCCGCCGCCTGCTCGCGTTGCTGGAAGAGCATGGCGAGGGGGAGATTGCCGGCCCGCAATTCAGCCGCGCGGTTGCCTGAACCGCTTGGCGAAAGCGCGGACAACGACCTAGAGGGGCGCTGGCGCACGTGCGCCCAGCTTGGAAAGATCGAAATGTTCACGGGAATCGTTCAGGGCACCGCCACGATCGAGGAGATCGCCGATCAGGGCGAGCTGCGCACGCTGCAATTGCTGTTCCCGGAAGGTTTCGCCGAGGAACTGGCGATCGGTGCCAGCGTCGCGGTCGACGGCGTCTGCCTGACCGTGACCGAGATCCTCTCGCCGGTGCGCGCGCGCTTCGACGTGATCCTGCAAAGCCTGCGCGTGACCACGCTCGGCGGGATCCCCACGCGCGGCGAGGTCAATATCGAACGCGCGGCCAAGGAGGGCGCCGAGATCGGCGGGCATCCTTTGTCCGGGCATATCGATTTTGCCGCGCGGATCGCGAGCATCACCGCGACCGATGCCAACAAATTGATCCGCATCGCCATTCCCGAGGCGTTCCGCCGCTACATCTTTCCCAAGGGCTATATCGCGATCAACGGCTGCAGCCTGACCGTGTCCGAGGTGAACCGCGCCGAGGGCTGGATCGAGGTGTGGTTGATCCCCGAAACGCGGCGCATGACGACGCTTGACGCCAAGAAGGAGGGTGACCTGCTCAACGTCGAGATCGAGCGCGGCACCCAGGTCATGGTCGATACGGTCCGCGAGGCGGTGGATGAATCCTTAGGCCAGCTCAAGCCGATGCTCGAGGCCCTGCTCGCCAATCAAAACCTTGCGATCGAGGATCTGATCAGGCTTCCAGGCCTGCCGGCGATCGGCGCGGCGAAACGCTCCGAATAAGCGCGCGCCTCGCGACGCATCGGCACCCTGTTCGCGCCCGATGCCTCGGTTCGGCTCGGCTATCTCACGCCCGACGAGAATGCGGTGGCCGGGCGCGCGACGATCCAGACCGCCTTCAGCGGGCAGTGCGGCTGCCTTATCAGCCGCTTACGCAGCAGATCCCGGACGGGCGCAAAAAATCAGTTGCAAAAGGAGTCAGCTCGCTCATATTCGGTCTAATTATAGACGATCTTAAAATAGATCGAAATTGGGAGAGTGTGATGGCAGCCGTGCTGCTGGCTGGCGAGACCGCTCGAGGTGAAAGCACCCCGGACGAGGCCGATGGGCGGGCGGACGCGGGCGGATGGCCGTCGCCGCTGCGGGCCTGGTACACGATCATCATCATCGCGCTCGTATCGATGATGTCCAATATCGATCGCGGCATCATCAATCTGCTGGTGCAGCCGATCAAGCGCGACATGGTGCTCAGCGACACCCAGGTCAGCCTGCTCGTCGGCTTTGCTTTCTCATTCTTCTACATGATCTGCGGGTTGCCGATGTCGCGCGTGTCCGATGGCCGGAACCGCAAGCTGATCCTGACGTCCGCCTTGGCAGTCTGGAGTTTCGCGACGGCGCTGTGCGGCCTCGCCCAGACCTTCTGGCAGCTATTCGCAACACGCGGGCTCGTGGGGGCCGGTGAGTTGGTCAAGGGCCCCTGTTCGATGTCGATGATTTCGGATCTGGTGCCGCGCGAGCGTTTGCCGCGTGCCTTCGCCATCTACCAGCTCGGTATCAATGCGGGGCAGGGCGGTGCGCTCATCATCGGCGGTGCGCTGATCGCCTTGCTCGCAGGCATGCCCCCGATCGTGCTTGCCAACGGTGTCATCATCAAGAGCTGGCACGTCGTTTTCCTGCTTTGCGGCGTGCCGGGCCTGCTGCTTGCGTTGATCATGATGCTGACGATACGCGAGCCGGCGCGCCGCGGCCGCCGGGTGCAGGGCCAGGCGCCGATCCGCGAGGTGGCGCTCTTCGTGGGCACGCGCTGGCGGATCTATGTGCCCCTGCTGCTCGGGATCGCCATTGCCTCGATCGAATTGTTCGGCATGGTCGTGTGGCGACCCGCTTTCTTCGAGCGGACCTATGGCTGGGGGCCGGAGATTGCCGGACCGCTCCTGGGCGCGATGATGCTCATTTCGACGCCGCTGGGTCTCTTCCTCGGCGCAATGTTGGCCGAGCGCTTCATGCGCGAGATGCGCGACGATGCCATGCTGCGCGTCTGCCTCGTGTCGCACATCCTGGCGGTGCCGTTCGCGGTCGCCATGCCGCTGATGCCCAACCCTTGGCTCGCTTTCGCGCTGGGTCTGCTCGCCCTGACGGCGGTCGGCATGAGCGCGCCCGGGCAGAATTCCGCCATCCAGATCATCACGCCGAATGAGATGCGCGGCCAGGTCAGCGCGATCTATCTGTTCAGTATCAGCGTAATCGGCGGCGGCTTTGGCCCCACCGCGATCGCGCTGATCACCGATCAGCTATTCCACGACGAAGCCATGCTTCGTTATGCCATGGCGCTGTTCGCGGCCGTGGTCGGTCCGATCGGCATCCTGCTCACTTGGCTCGCGATGAAACCCTACGCCGCCGCTGTCCGGCAGCTCGACGAGCAGACGACCACCTGAAGGCGCGGCGCGCGATTGCGCGCCGCACGGGACCTGGCCTTCGAGATCTCTCGGTCAAATCCCTCCGAAGACAAACAGAACGAAGGGGAGAGATCATGACTCGACAGAGGAATACTACGCGCGACGTGCGCGCCCTGCGCGCTGCAACTCCCGCCTCGGCAATCGCGTTGGCGCTGCTGGCGCAGGCGGCGCCGGCCCAGACCGCGCCCGCCGCGCGCGCCTCCGCGCCTAGCGCGGCGACCGTCGAGCAGACGGCGGTATCGCCACCAGTTGCGGACGCGGCGGCCGATGCGGCGGAGATCGTGGTGACGGGCAGTCGCCTCGCCAATACCGGGTTCAGCGCGCCGACGCCCGTTACGGTCGTTGGAGAGCAAAGGATCACCGCGCTAGCCAACACCAACCTCGGCGATGTGCTGGTCAAACTTCCTGCATTCCGGAACACGACGTCTCCGGTGACGGCACTGGCGGCAACCGGATCGGGCGGCAATCTTGGCGCGCGCTATCTCGATCTGCGCGGGCTGGGTGCCAATCGCACGCTCGTGCTGGTCGAGGGGCGGCGCTTCGTGCCGAGTTCGATCCTGGGTGCGGTCGATTCCAACCTCATTCCCGCCCTCCTGGTGAAGCGGACCGAGATCGTGACCGGCGGCGCGTCGGCTGCCTACGGTTCGGATGCCGTCTCCGGCGTGGTCAACATCCTGCTCGACCGCGAACTGAAGGGCATCAAGGCGCAGATCCAGCGCGGCATCACCGAACAGGGCGATGGATCGAGCCTGCTCGTGTCGCTTGCCGGCGGCTTCGAATTTGCCGGCGGGCGCGGCCATCTGGTTGCCGGCGGCGAATATTCGAACGAGAAAGCCGTCGGGGGCTGTTACACGCGCGACTGGTGCGCCAGGGAATATGGGCTGGTGCAGAACCCCGATTTCCGCACCAACGGCCAGGCCGCCAATTTCATTTCACCCAACGTCCGCGCAGCGACGCTGACGGCTGCAGGCATCGTCAACGGGCCGGGAGCGCTGCGCGGCCTCCAGTTCAACCCCGACGGATCGCTGGGCAGCCAGCGCTTTCAGTACGGCACCTTCCCCGACATCCAGTTCATGGTCGGGGGTGGCACCTATGGCAGTAACTGGCGGCTGGCGGTTCCCTATCTACGCATTCCGATCCAGCGCTACAGCCTGTTTTCCAATCTCGATTATGACCTGACCGACGACATCAAGGCGTTCGTCACGGCATCGTACGGCCAGAGCAAGGCACAGAATCGCGGCGCCGCCTTCTTCGAGCGCGCGCTCACGATCCGCACCGACAATCCCTACATCCCGCAGGCGTTGCGTGCGCAGATCCCGGCGGGAACGACCTCTTTCACCTTCGGCCGATATGGCGACTTCACGCTCGACGGGCGCGATCTTAAACCGACCAACGCCGACGGCAAGGCGCAGTCGTTCCGCATCGCCACGGGCCTCAGCGGCTCATTGGGCGGCAGCTGGAAATGGGACGCCTATTATCAATATGGCCGCAGCGATAACCGGATCCTTGTTCGCAATGTAAAGAACATCGCCAACTTCAATCTTGCGATCGACGTCGTGCAAGGGCCGAATGGACCGATCTGCCGATCGACCCTGACCAATCCCACCAACGGTTGCCAGCCGCTCAACCTGTTCGGCATCGGCCAGTTCAGCGAGGCGGCGCGCAATTATGCGTTCGGCACCCCGCGGATCGAGCAGCATCTGACCCAGCATGTCGGTGCGGTCAGCGTGACCGGCAACCTTGCCGAGCTGTGGGCCGGGCCGCTCTCGGTCGCGACCGGGCTCGAATTCCGCCAGGACATCACCCGGGCTGATGCCGACGCGATCGGACAGGCGGTCGGCTGGCAGTATAACAATGGCGGCCGGTATCACGGGAAGATCACCACCAAGGAGATATTCGGCGAGGCATCCTTGCCGCTCGCGCGCGACTGGTCCTTTGCCAAGCTGCTCGATCTCAATGGAGCGGTACGCCACACCGACTACAGCACCAGCGGCCAAGTGACGACATGGAAGCTCGGTCTGGTCTACGAACCGGTTACGGGCGTTCGCTTCCGCGGAACGCGCTCGCGCGATATCCGGGCGCCCACCGCGCAGGAACTCTACAATCCCGGCGGCGCGACCCCGGGCGGGGTTACCGATCGCACGACCAACGTCAACGCGACGGTGCGGGTGCGGACCGGCGGCAATCCGAATCTGGTCCCGGAGGTCGCGACGACCTGGACTGGCGGCGTGGTTCTCACGCCGGGCGGCCCTGGCTGGCTGCGGCCGCTCCGGCTGTCGGTCGACTGGTACGACATTTCGATCAAGGGCGCTGTCGCGGCACTGGCCGCACAGCAGATCGTCGATCGCTGCTTCGCGGGTGCGACCGACCTCTGCGCGCTGATCACCCGGGGCAGCGACGGCATCATCTCCGAGGTTCGCGCGCTGCAGCTCAATCTCAATCGGCTCATCACGCGCGGTGTGGATGCCGAGCTTGATTACCGCCTGCCGCTCGGCGCCGGCAAAAGCCTCGACTTCAACCTGCTCGGCTCTTACGTGAAGGACCTGATCACGGTGGATGCCGTGGGCCCGGTCGATCGGGCTGGCCAGACCGGACAGCAATATCTCGGCGCACTCGGCGTTCCCAAGTGGAACCTGACCGCGACGACGACGCTGCAACTCGGCAAATTCTCGGCGACAGTGGAAAATCGCTACATTCCGCGCGGAAAATATGACTCGACGCTGATCGGGCCGGAGGATCCTGGCTATAGCAATACGCTGGCGACCAGCATTGCCAGCAACCGCATCGCCGCGCGTTTCTACACCAATCTAGGCTTGCGCTATTTGGTCCGGCCCGGAACGCGTGCCGAGGTCGAATTCTACGGGGCGATCAACAATCTTTTCGATCGCGATCCGCCGCCTTCCCCGGGCAACACCGGTACCAATCCCACGCTCTTCGACACGATCGGCCGGAGTTTCCAGGTCGGCATCCGTGCACGCTATTGAAGAGTGCCCAGATGGTCCTGCGAGGTCCTTCGAACGGCCGATCAGTCGATCGGAGGGTCTTCGCGTTCGAGGATGGCGTAGACGCGATCGAGCAGTCCGAACAATTGCTGCATGTCGTCGGGGCCCAGTTCCGCACGGATCGACGTCTCGGTCGCCATGGCGGCGGTGTACATCTGCGCCATCACCTCTTCGCCGGCGCGGGTGAGGAACAACGAACTGCGCCGACGATCCTCAGTCGATTTCGCGCGGACCGCGTAGCCCCGCTGGACCAGGTCATCGATGATGAGCACGATCGAGGACTTGTCGAGTCCGCCGAGGCGGGCAAGCTCGATTTGCGAAGAGCCGGGGTTGGCGGAGATCAGCGCCATCGAGGTGAACGAGCCCGGTCGCAGGCCATATGGTGCGAATGCCTCGGTCACGCGCGCGCCGAGCAGGGCCATCACGCTTCGGACGCGGAACGAGAGGCGATCCGCCATGAGGCCAGCCTTCAGCCAGCGGCGGGGATGCTCCTCGGTAGCGGTCTCTTCTGCGCCCGGCGTGCCTGTCATCAACTACTCCTTCGCGAACCTTACTAGGCCTCCCGCACGCCACGGCAAGAGTTACAAAATGATCTATCTTGAAATCATCTAATTACAGACGTATTGATGTCGCAAATGCTGGCACGCCGTATCGCCATGCTGAAAGGAAGCAAATGAACCTCGCCGTGTCTTTGCAGTCGCCCCGCGACGCCGCCAAGCTGAGCGTTCTCAACCCCGTGGGGTATCCCCCGAAAGTCAGCGCCAAGCAGCTCGCGCCCCGTCTGGAGAGTCTGGATGGCAAGACCGTCTATCTGGTCGATAGCCGGTTCGACGACTCGGCCGAGCTGCTCAAGCAGATCGTCGCCTGGTTCGAGGAGAAGATGCCGTCGGTGACGGCGAAGCTCGTGTCGCTCAATGGCTATTACGGGCGCGATGATCCGGAGCTGTGGGAGGAGATCCGCGCCAACGGCGACGCGGCGATCCTGGGCGTAGGGCATTGCAGCACCTGCGCGCCGGCAGTCTCGGCCCACGCCGTCACGCTGGAAACCAAATATGGCATCCCGACGGTCGCGATCCACACCGACAAGTTCGATCGGGTCGTGCGATCGGTGACGCGGATGGCGGGCCTCCCGGCCGCCGCGACGGTGTTCGTGCCGCAGCCCGTGATGGGCCGCACCGCCGATCAGCTGCGCGCTTATGTCGATGGGCCCGATCCCCTGACCGGTTTGCCGGTGATGGGAGAGATCATCGATGGGCTGACCAAGGGCCTGCCCGAGCCGGTATCGTCTGCGCCGCTGCCCCGCACCACGCCGCGTCTGGTGGAGCCGGACACGGAAGACGCGCTTCACGAGCTGTTCCTGCACAACAACTGGACCGACAAGCTGCCGATCGTGCTGCCGACCGAAGAGCGCGTGGCGGCGATGCTGGCCGGCACCAGCCGCCGGCCCGACGAGGTCGTCGGTCGGTTGCAGCCGACGCCCAATCGCGGCCTGTGGGAATTCACGGTCGAGAAGGTGGCGGTCAACGCCGTCATGGCCGGTGCCAGGCCCGAATATTTCCCGGTCATCCTGGCGCTGGCCGCGTCGGGCAACACCGCGCGCGGCAGCACATCGAGCTCCGGGGCGGCGATGGTGGTCGTCAACGGTCCGATCCGCCACGAGATCGGTATGAATTCCGGCATCGGCGCGATGGGCCCCTACAATCATGCCAATGCGACGATCGGACGCGCCTACGGTCTGCTCTCGCAGAACCTGCAGGGCGGATCGGTGCCGGGAGAGACCTTCATGGGCTCGCTCGGCAACGCCTATGCCTATAGCAGCGTAACCTTCGCCGAGAACGAGGAGCGGAGCCCGTGGGAGCCGCTCCATGTTCAGAAGGGCTTCGACGCCGACGATAGCGTCGTCAGCATCTTCTATGGCTGCCGATCGACCACGTTCAGCCTGGGTCTGCGCGCGCGGCATTGGCGCGAGCATGTCGCCGATCTGCTGCGCGGCACCGATGTGGTCGGGCCGCCGACCCTGCTGCTCGATCCGATCACGGCACGGCAGTTCATCGATCGTGGCGGCTTCGACACCAAGGACAAGCTGATCGACTTCCTGCACGACAGCGCGCGGATGCCGGCCGAGCGCTATTGGGATCTGCAGCTCGTCCAGAACTATATCTACCCCAACGCCACGCTGGGCGTCGAACCGCTCGCCACCTATGCCAAAGCCGCGCCCGACGAGTGGATACCGATGTTCCGTCGCGAGACGATCAACGTCGTCGTCGTCGGCGGGGAAACCAACGGCTATTGGCAGATCATGGGGGCGGGCTACCGCACCTCGGTGCGCATCGACGACTGGCGCTGATCGATGCGATCCGTGGATCTTGCGATCGTCGGCGCGGGCGTTGCGGGGCTCAGCGCAGCCGCAGCAGCCGCACCATGGGGCATCGACGTGCTGGTGATCGAGCATCTCGCTCCCGGGGGCCAGGTCGCGACCGTCGAACGCATCCGCAACTTCCCCGGCTTCCCCGACGGCATTGGCGGCCATGAACTCGGTCCGCTTCTGCTCCAGCAGGCCGAGGAAGCGGGCGCGGAGTTTCTGTTCAATTCGGTCGAGCGGATCGCGCGCGATGGAGAGGATTTCTTGCTTGGCTGCGCGGGCGAGGACGTGCGCGCCCGTGTGGTGATCCTCGCCGTGGGATCGCGGCGTCGTGCCCTGGATGTCCCGGGCGAGCAGGCGCTGAAGGGGCGCGGTGTCTCGCACTGTGCGTCGTGCGATGGTCCCTTCTTTCGCGGCAAGACCGTGATCGTTGCCGGCGGTGGAGATTCTGCGTTCGACGAGACCGAGATCCTGGCGCAGCATGCCGCCGCGGTCGTGCTCGTCCACAACCGGGAGAAACCGGCCGCGCAGGAAGCCGCCATCGCGCGGGTAACGGCACTGCCGAACGTCCGCATCCTCGGGCGGACCGAGATCGTGGCGGTCGAGGGCGAGGGGCAGGTCGAGCGCGTCGCGCTCGCGGGACCGGGCGGCCGCAGCGGCGAACGGGCTGACGGGCTGTTCGTCTATGTTGGGCTCGACCCCAACAACGACCTCGCATTGGACCTGGCAGAGACCGATGCGAGGGGCGCGATCATCGCCGACGCCGATTTCCAGACCGCCAGCCCCGGCCTGTTCGTTGCAGGCGACGTGCGCAGCGGCGCCACCGCCCTGCTCGCGAGCGTCGCCGGCGACGGCGCGGCTGCGGCCCATGCCGCGATCCGCTACCTTCGCACGGGCGCCGCGGCATGACGGGGGCGACGCGCCATACGCGCCTTCTGATCATCGGATCGGGCCCGGCCGGCTATACTGCCGGCATCTATGCCGCACGTGCCGCGCTCGATCCGGTGCTTGTCCAGGGCCTCCAGCCGGGCGGCCAGCTCACGATTACGACCGATGTGGAGAATTGGCCCGGCGACGTGACCGTGCTGGGGCCTGCGCTGATGGAGCGAATGGAGGCGCAGGCGCGACATATCGGTGTCGACGTCGTCACCGACATGATCGCATCGGTCGACCTGTCGCAGCACCCGTTCGTGGCGGTAGGCGAGAGCGGTGCCCCGTATCGCGCCGACACGCTGGTGATCGCGACCGGCGCGCAGGCGCGCTGGCTGGGGCTCGACAGCGAACAGCGCTATCGCGGCTCGGGCGTTTCTGCCTGTGCGACCTGCGACGGCTTCTTCTTTCGGGGGCGTACGGTGGCGGTGGTCGGCGGCGGCAACAGCGCCGTGGAAGAGGCACTGTTCCTCACGAACTTCGCCACCAAAGTGTATCTGATCCACCGCCGCGCTGCGCTGCGCGCCGACCGCACCAACCAGGCCCGCCTGTTCGCGAACCCTCGTATCGAGATGATCTGGGCCAGCGAGGTAACGGAGGTGGTTGGCGATGCCGGCGGGCGCGTCGTCGGCGCGATCGATATCCGCCACCTTCCCAGCGGTGCGATCAACCGCGTGCCGGTCGACGGATTGTTCGTCGCGATCGGGCATCATCCGGCAACGGAGCTGTTCCGCGGGCAGATCGCGCTCGACGACGAGGGTTATGCCGTCACCGCGCCCGATTCCACCGCGACATCGGTGCCCGGCGTGTTCGCGGCGGGCGACGTCCGCGACAAGATATTCCGTCAGGCTGTCACTTCGGCAGCGATGGGCTGCATGGCCGCGCTCGAAGCCGAGCGATGGCTGGCGGAACGGGGATTGGCGGAGGCGGGCAGGAACGCGGCCTGAACCCTCGGGCGCGGCAAAGGGAGCTTGGCGATGTTGGCGAAGTGGACGTCGGAACTGTCCGGCTGCTGGGCGGCGCTGACCGCCGCGGCGCTTGCTCGCCCGGAAGAGCCTTTGGACCAATCGTGCGAGCGATTGCTGGCGCCCGTCTCGGTCGGCGAGAAATCGCGCACGGCGGCGGAGATACATGCCCGCTTCAGCGCCGCCGATGACGATGAGAAGCGCGACTTCCTCGCCATGCTGTCCAATCGCTACGACGCCGATCCACGGCGGCTGCGCGCCGCGATCGATGCGTTTCGCCTCGATCCCGATCCCCGGTCGTTAGCCGAGCTGCACGCGGCGTCCGAACCCCGCCGCCAGCAAATCCTCCGCCGCCTGAACGAAATACCCAATGGCACCGCCATGTTGCTGGCGATGCGCTCCACCCTGCTGCGCCTGGGCCGGGACGAGCCCAGCCTGGCCGCGTTGGACGCCGATTTCGTCCATCTGTTCGCCTCCTGGTTCAACGGGGGCTTCCTGGAGCTGCATCACCTGGACTGGAGCAGTTCGGGTGAGATCCTCGGCCGGCTGATCCACTATGAAGCCGTGCATCCGATCGAAAGCTGGGATGCGCTGCGCGCGCGCCTCGCACCGGCGGACCGGCGCTGCTATGCCTTTTTCCACCCCGCGATGCGCAGCGATCCGCTGATCTTCGTCGAGGTCGCTCTCACCACCTCGATCCCGGTCAGCATCGCCGACATCCTCCGGCCCGACCGGCCCGTCATCGATCCGGCGACGGCCAACACCGCCGTCTTCTATTCGATCTCCAATTGCCAGGATGGCTTGCGAGGCATCCCGTTTGGCGGGCCGCTGATCAAGCAGGTGATGGAATTGCTCCGCAGCGAGCTGCCGATGCTTCGCAACGCCGTAACGCTGTCTCCGATGCCCGGCTTCGCGAAATGGCTGCGCGAGGAAGCGCGCGCACATTCCGCCGATGCCAGCCTTGTCGAACGGCTCGGCGCGCCGGGCTGGCACGCGCATGCCGCCGCCCAGACCGAGATCCGGCCGCTGCTGATGCGCGCCGCGGCTCGTTATCTAACGATGGTGCAGGGGCGGGCTGCGGATCCGGTCGCGCGCTTCCACCTCGGAAACGGCGCGCGTATCGAGCAGCTCGACTGGCTCGGCGACACCTCGCCGAAGGGGCTGAGGCAATCGTTCGGCATGATGGTCAACTATCTGTACGATCCGGCCCATGTCGAGGCGAATTGCCGGGCCTTCGCCGAAGACAACAGGATCGCCGCCAGCAGCCGCCTGCGCCGCCTCGCGCGTTCCGATGCGGCATCGCGCTCTGCCCGGCGCCTGCTCGCGCTTATGGAGAAAAAATGAGCGACAACCTCTTCGCCATTCTCATCGCCGGGAAGGATGCCGGTGCGACCGCGATCATCAACGGTTGGGACGGCGCCCTCACGTATGGCGACCTGTTTGCGGCCAGCGGACGCATGGCAAACCGGCTGGTGGAGCGGGGCGTGCGCCCCGGCGACCGTGTCGCCGTCCAGGTCGAGAAGAGCGTCGAGGCGCTCATCCTCTATCTCGCCTGCCTGCGGACGGGCGCGATCTATCTGCCGCTCAATATCGATTACACCGCGGCCGAGCTCGCTTACTTCCTTGGTGACGCCGAACCACGATTGCTTGTCGTTGATCCCGCCAACAGGGCAGCCGCAACCGATCTTGCCGCCTCGGTCGGCGCCGCGATCGACACCCTCGGTGGCAGGGGCGAGGGGAGCCTGCTCGATGGGCTGGATCGGATCGATCCGCTGTTTGCCGACGTTCCGCGAAGCGGATCGGACGTCGCCGCCATCCTGTACACGTCAGGCACGACCGGACGGTCGAAGGGGGCGATGCTCACCCACGCCAACCTCGCGTCGAACGCCGCGACACTGGTCCGCGAATGGCGGTTCGATGCCGCGGACGAGCTTCTTCACGCGCTGCCGATCTATCACACGCACGGTCTCTTCGTTGCGACCAACGTCAGCCTGCTCGCCGGCGCCACGATCCGGATGTTGCCCAGGTTCGAGCCCGAAGCCGTGCTGCGCGGGCTTGAGACCGCGACGGTGATGATGGGGGTGCCGACCTTCTACACGCGCTTATTGGCGAATCCCCGCCTCGATCGGGAAGCCACCGCCGGTGTCAGGCTGTTCGTGTCCGGATCGGCGCCGCTGCTCGCCGACACGCATCGCGCCTGGGAGGAGCGCACCGAACACCGAATTCTCGAACGCTACGGCATGACCGAGACCAACATGATCACGTCCAACCCCTATGATGGCGAGCGGCGTCCCGGCACGGTTGGCCCGGCGCTACCGGGCGTGACGGTCCGCGTCGTCGACGCGACCTCCAGGACTGCGCTTCCGGTCGGCGAGATCGGCATGATCGAGGTCCGCGGCCCCAACGTCTTCTCCGGCTATTGGCGCATGCCCGAGAAGACGGCTGCGGAACTCCACCCCGACGGCTTCTTCACGACCGGCGATCTGGGGCAGCTCAGCGACGACGGCTATCTGGAGATCGTGGGGCGCGGCAAGGACCTGGTGATCACGGGTGGGCTCAACGTCTATCCCAAGGAGGTCGAGACGGAGCTGGACGCGCTGGATGGTGTCGCGGAGTTGGCGGTGTTCGGGGTGCCGCACGACGATTTCGGCGAAGCGGTCACCGCCGCCGTCGTTCGCGACCGCGACGCCACGCTCGACGCCGAGCAAATACTTCGCACCCTCGCGACGAGGCTTGCCCGCTTCAAGGTTCCCAAGCGTATAATCTTCGTTGAAAGCTTGCCCAGGAATGCCATGGGCAAAGTGCAGAAAAACGTGCTGCGCGAACAATTCAAGCTCGCGTCTACGTAGTTGCTTGAGTCCGGATCCCGCTTGCCGACGCTGCCGGCGGCTTCACGCTGACGGGACCGGTGCGGGCTGTCTCTCGTCGGTGACGTTGGACATGTCATGCCGCCTCCGGCGGGCGGATGCTCTCGACCCGTTCCCGTGGCGCCACATCGACGCGCTGATTCCCGAGGACGTGGCACGGGCCGCGCGCGGCACTTCGATCATCGTTCATGCGGTATAGCCGCGTCACCATCGGCCGGCGGATTTCCGGACCGCGCGGCTAGCGGTCGAACGTTCGCCGTAAGGCAGCGATCTTCGCCGCTGTGAACCGCCTGGCGATCTGGGTTTCTGGTGCCGCGCCATCGAAGCCGTGGAACGCGCCAGGCGCGACCACCAGCTCGGTCGGGACGCCCTGATCGGTCAGGCGTCGTGCATAGGCAATATCCTCCTCGACGAAGAGGTCGACCGATCCAACTCCGATGAAAGCCGGCGCGAGCCCGGCGAGTCGCGGCGTGCGAGCCGGCACGCCCGCTGGTGGCACCCCGTGACGTCCCGGAGGCACGCCGAGGAACGATGCCCAGCCAAGGGTGTTTGCGCGCTGGTCCCAGCCGATGCGGCCGATTTGCGGGGGAACCGGCCGATCAATCCCCGTGCGGTCGTCGAGCATCGGATAGATCAGAACTTGCAAGGCGAGCGGGATTTCGCCGCGGTCACGTGCCATCTGGGCCAGCAGCGCAGCATGGCCGCCGCCCGCGCTCTCGCCCATGACGGCAATCCGCGATCGATCGACCCGCAACGCCGGCGCGTTGGCGTGAACCCAGTGCAGCGCGGCATAATTGTCGGCGACCGATCCGGTGTAGCGGGTCTCGGGCGCAAGGCGATACTCGACCGTCACCACGACGCAGTCGAGCGACCGCGCGAGTTCCTGCTTGGCACGGATCTCGGCCTTGGCCGAGCCCGAGATGAATCCCCCGCCATGGGTATGGAGAATCGCTGGGCGCGTCGCGCCATCGCGCGCGTTGATCAGGTAGACGACCACGTCCGGCGCGCCCGCAAGCCCCGGCACGCGCTTCTCGACCCAGGGCACATCGGCGAGCGGGGC
Organism: Sphingomonas sp. MMS24-J13; assembly: GCF_044905095.1. Taxonomy (NCBI): domain Bacteria; kingdom Pseudomonadati; phylum Pseudomonadota; class Alphaproteobacteria; order Sphingomonadales; family Sphingomonadaceae; genus Sphingomonas; species Sphingomonas sp. MMS24-J13. The sequence goes on along the minus strand of NZ_CP173258.1, from coordinate 2,667,657 downwards.
GGGAGGGGGACCGCCGAGCCCACGCATGACGGACAGTAGCGTCGCGCCGCGCGGCGGGGTGTTCATCATCGCAAGGATCACGCGCGCCGTCGGCCGCAGCTCGGGGTCGACGAACGCGAGCGGATCGACCGGCGGCGCGACCGCCGCCGGAAGCGCCCGCGTGACGAATGCAGCGCCGGCGAGCGCGAGCGCGTCACGCCCGAGCATCCGCCGGCTCAGCAGCGCCGCATCCGATCCGGCCATCCCGACTCCGTCAGATCAATGGAAGTTGAACCCCGCGCGTACACCATAAGTGCGCGGGCGGCGATACGAGGTGGTCGTGCTGCTCCACACCGTCACCACATTGTCGGCAACCCGATCATTCTCGACATTGTTCACGAACAGATCGAGATAATAACGGTTCGCGGCGTCGTCGTAGCGCAGGTTGAGGTCGGTCTTGGTGTAGCTGCCGATCAGGCTCTGCGCATAATTGGCGGCGTCGGCGTAGGTCTTGGACTGCACGTAGAAATCGACGCTCGGGGTGATCGTGCCGCGCGCGAGCGTGAAGATGTGCGCGTAGCCGGCCCGCGCGCTCCACTTGGGCGAATTCGGCGTGCGGTTGCCCGAGAAATCCGCGGTCGCCGCGCCGAAGGTGGCGTAGCCGAACGACGGTGCATAGATGTTGTAGAAGGTGTCGGGCGTGTGCAGGTTGTCCTGCGCGTTCGGGAACGACCTCAGCTTGGCGTCGAGGAACGACACGAAGCCGGTGATGCGATCGGCCGAGGTCGGCCGGAACGACGCTTCCAGCTCGACACCGCGCAACCGCGCCTTGGCCGCGTTGGTGGTCACCGCGACCGGTCCCTGGTTGGGCACCGGAATGATGCTCGAAACCTGCAGATCCTTGTAGTTCATGTTGAACACGGTGCCCGACAGGAAAAGCACGCCGTGCATCAGGCTGCTGCGGACGCCCGCCTCGTAATTGGTGACGGTCTCGGGCTTGTAGCTCGTGAACGGCTCGGGATTGCTGCTCGATTGCAGCCCGCCGCTGCGATAGCCGGTGCTGATCGTGCCATAGAGCATCGTTTCGGGCGTCAGATCATAGTCCGCGCCCACCTTCCAGTTGACCTTGCTGAACTTCTTGCCGGGACGCTGGGAATCGTCAGTCAGCGCGAGCTGGAAGGTCGGGCAGGACTTGGTGCTGATGTTGGCGAGCGTTACCGTGCCGCCGAGGCAGACATTCGAATATTGGCGCGCGAACACCGTATCCCACGTCGCGCGCACGCCGGCGCGCAGGCGCAGCGTATCGGTGACGCGGTAGGTGCCCTGGCCGAACAACGCGCGCGAGCGGCTGCCATTGTCGATCGGCGTGGTAACGACGTCGACGCCGTTGATCGTCGAGATCTGGTTGCCGGTGCCCGCCACCAGCGCCCCGACCGCATTGAAGACCTGGTTGAAGGGGTACGGCGCGGTGTTGCCGGCGTGGATCAAAGTCGCGCCTGAAGAGGCCTTGTCGCGATAGGCGTAAGCGCCGGCGACCAGTGCGAACGGGCCGCGATCGAAATTGATGTCGAGCTCGTTCGAATAGCTTTCGGTCTTGGTGCCGATGCTCTGCGACGAATAGACGCCGGTCGCCGCGTCGATGCCGTTGTCCTTGATCCGCGAATAACCGGTCAGATAGGTCGCGGTCAGCCCTTCGGCGACGTTCCACACCAGCCGCGAGCGCGCGGCATAATATTTCAGGTCCATCTTGTTGTCGGTGACCAGATCCATGCCGGGATTGATCTGATCGGTCTTGATGACGGTGGCGGGGCCGAACGTGCCCGTCGTGAGATTGGCGTTGGGATAGACGTTATACGAACTCAGGAAGATCAGCGGCGTCGTGCCGCGATTCTGGCCGTAATTGAGCGAGAAGCGCCATGTCAGGCTGTCGGTGAGGCTCCACTTGCCGTTGATGCGCGCGCCGAGGCGGTCGGTCTTGCCGAAGCGCTCGTCGGCCGCATAGCGCGCATTGATGCCGCGATCGACATCGCGGAAGAAGGATGCACGCAATGCAAGCCCGCCGCCGACGGGCAGATCGACCGCCGCGCGCGTCTGCAGTTCGTTGAAATTGGCATATTGCACATCGCCGCTGACGCCGAATTCGTTGCGCGGATCGGCGGTATTGATGTTGACCACGCCGGCGGTGGCGTTGCGGCCATAGACCGTGCCCTGCGGGCCGCGCAGCACTTCGATCGAGCTGGTATCGAACAGGCCGAGCGCCAGCACCTGCGACGACGGCTCGTAAATGCCGTCGATCTGCGTCGCGACGGTCGAATAGCCGCTATAGCTGTTGTTGCTGCCGATGCCGCGGATCGCGAAGCCGTTCTGGCTGAGCTGCAGATTGGGAACGGTCGTGATGATGTTGGCGACCGCGGTGATGTTCTGGCGATCGAGCGCGGCCTGGCCGACGACGCTGACCGCGACGGGCGACTTGCTCAGCCGCTCGCTGCTCTTTTGTGCGGTGACGATGATCTCCGAAGGCTCGGTCGGCTGGTTCGTCCCACCCACGCCGGCGGCCGATCCCGGCTGTGCCGCCGCGACGGGTGTGTTGGCGGCACCATCCTGCGGCGCCTGCTGCGCCAGCGCCGGGCTACCCGCCAACGCGAGGGCCGTTCCGCCCAACATGCGCGCAATCGCCGCCTTGAATGTCATCATCGTGATCTCCTGTCGTGGATTGGCAGCCCTGCGCGGCGTTCGGCTCACGCGTATGGCCTGCTGATTTCAGAGTGCAGCTATTGGGCGCCTCAGGGGTGCTGGAGCTTCAGTCGGATGCCCGTGGCATCGAGCGCGAAGTGCGCGCCGCGAGACCGTGCCATCGCAATTTCCAGCCGCATCCCTCAGTCCTCTCTCGCCGTTTTATACAATCGATTGCAATCGTCACTCTGTCACGGATCGGGCGGGGTCAAGTCCATTTGCGATAGCGGATGGGCCTCTTAAGCCTCGATTTACACGGTTTGATCGGGAGTGTTGCTAAATCGTCGCGCTGCCCGCGTGACGATTCCGATCCTTGTCGTCGCGGCTGGCGCCGCTTAAAACGGGGCGATCAAGCAATCGATTGCTGGCAGCGCTACCCTGGAGCCGCCGGATATCGCAACCAACGAGAGGCCGGATGACAGACGAAGCGCGCTACGGCTGCATCGAGGCGGGTGGGACGAAATTCGTCTGCGCGATCGCGGACGGTCGCGGGGCGCTGCTCGAACGCGCGCGGATCCCAACCACGACGCCCGAGGCGACCCTGGCAGCCGTGCTCGCCTGGTTCGGGCGCACCGAAGCGGCACCGGCCGGGTATCGCGGCTTCGGGATCGCCAGCTTCGGTCCGGTCGAACTCGATCCGTCGTCGCCGCGCTGGGGCTCGATCCTCGACACGCCCAAGCCCGGTTGGAGCGGCACGCCGCTCGCCCGCCCGATCGAGGCTGCGTTCGGGGTTCCGGCCGGGTTCGAGACCGACGTCAACGCCGCCGCGCTCGCCGAGGCCGAGCTCGACGACATACGCGCGAAAGGCGTCGTCTACATCACCGTCGGCACCGGAATCGGCGGGGGCTTCGCGTCGAACGGCGCGACGATTCCGGGTCTGCGCCACGCCGAAATGGGGCATATCTTTCCACCGCGCCATCCCGACGACACCGCCTTTCCCGGCTGCTGTCCGTTCCACGGCGCGTGCCTCGAAGGGCTGGCGAGCGGGCCGGCAATTCACGCGCGCTGGGGCCGATCGCTGTCGGAGCTACCCACCGATCACCCGGCGCATGCCATCGTCGCCTGGTATCTCGGCCACCTCGCCGGCACGCTGATGGCGGTACTTTCTCCCGCGCGGATCGTGTTCGGCGGCGGCGTGATGCACGCGCCCGGGCTGCTGGCCGGGGTGCGCGCCGCCGCCACCGCATTCAGCGCCGGCTACCTGATCGATGCGGCCGCGATCGCCGATATCATCCGCGCACCGCGGCTGGGCGACGATGCCGGGCTACGCGGCGCGTTGCTGCTCGCCCAGCGCGCAGCGCGCTGATCGTTCACGATCAGGAGCAGACGAAGCTGTCCGCATCCTCGAGGCTGCCCGCGCCCTTGTAGCGCGCCACCTTCGGATAGGCGCAGAGCGGACGGGTGCGGCCGGGCCAGGGCGACATCGGGCCCGCAGTGCCGACCATCTGATCGGGCGCCCGCGCTCGCTCGACCCAGTTGACCAGCGCGGCGAAGGAATCGAACCCGTCGGTGGCGGGTCCGCCCTGGCAATGCGCCATCCCCGGCACCGGGAACAGCCGGACGAAACTGGCGGCACGGCCACCATTGCGCTTGTCGACATCGCCGTACCAGGCGACCGTATCTGCCAGCGAGAAGACCGGATCAGAGACGCCGTGCGGCACGATCAGCTTGCCGCCACGCCGATTGAACGCGGCGAGATCGTCCGAGCGCGCAGCGATATCCTGCCATGCGGAGCGAGCGAAGCGGGCATCGGTCGCATAGATCTTCGCCGCGTCGCGATCGAAATCGAAGCCGATCTGATAAGCCAGCTTCGCCTGGGGATCGTCGTCGATCGCCGTCGGCGGTGTGGTGAACACCGCGCCGAGCGACGGCGATCCCATCAGCACGTTGATGGACGGCACCGGCGCGTTGCCGACCTTCCAGATACGCCAGCCCGGATCGGCCCAGCCGGCGTCCCAATAGTAACTGGCGTAGAGCGGCTCGCCGCGGCGGTTGCGCGCGCCGGCTTGCACTTTTTGCAGCGCCGCAACCTGCGCAGCCGACAGGCAACCGTCCTGCTTGACGCCCCCGCAGGTGATTCGCGCCAGTTCCGGCAGCACCTTGGCCGACGTGCAGCGTGTGAAATCCCCGACCATGCCGTCGACCGCGCCATCGTCCTTGTCGCACGCGGCGAGGATCGCCTTGCCGACCAGGGCCGAATCCGCGGCCGACAGGCTTTGGCCAAGCGTGGAAAGCGTGACCGGTTGGCCCGATGCGGTGACGACCTGCGCGAACGCCTGCGTGTCCCACGCTTCCTCGATCGCCGCGCGCGGCAGTGCAAAGCCGGGTGCCGCCGCGACGATACCGTCGAACAGATCGGGATAACGCTGGGCCAGCATCATCCCTTCCTGCCCGCCCTTCGAGCAGCCGACGAAATAGCTGGTGCCCGGCCTCTTGCCGTAGAACGCCTTGACCGTCGCCTTGGCCGCCTCGACCGACGGCCGCAGCGACGCCCCACCATAATCGGCGCGCGCCTGCGGATCGAATCCGAACGAAGACGCCCCGCCGCGCGCGGCGACGCTGTTGACCGCATTGTCATGCCCCGAATCCTGCGACATCACGGCATAGCCCTGCACCAGCGCGGGCGCCGCGCCGCCGCTCAGCCGGCCGATCGCATCGCCGAGCTCGCCATTGGTGCCGCCGCCGCCTTGCATGAAGAACTTGCCGTTCCATTCGGTCGGCATCCGCAGGTGAAAGCGGATCGCGTAATGCTGGCCGTCGATCCCGATGCGCTCATGGAGCACGCCGGTCACCTCGCAATGGGCGGGCAGCGCAAGCGGCGGTGCCGGCGGCGTCCCGGGCGGGGGCGAAGCCATCGCGACGGGGCCGGCGCCATGCCAGACCGCGCCGGCAATGCGCCCGCCGGGATCGGGCAGGCTTGCACCGGGCTGCGCCAGCGCGGCGCATCCGGCTGCACCGACCGCCGCCTGCGCGGCCGCCGGCACGGCGAGGCTCAGCGCCGCGGCACCGGCCAGGAGCATCAAACGGCGACATGTTCGCATCCTCAGAACCTCACGATCGCGCGCACGCCATAGTCGCGGGCGCTCCATAAAATTGGGTATTGCGGGCATGCCGCTGATATCGGTCTTGTTCACCGGATCGATGCCATAACCCTACGGCGTCCCACGATGCACGCGGCGCGTGACGAGCGCCGACGGCAGCCCGCGCGCCTTGAGATGCCCTGCAAAGCATGTGCTTTCTCATGGCAAGTCCTCTCCGCGTCATGGCGTGGGGCGGCAACGCGGAGCGCCGTCCTCCACCCACGCCTTCTAATTGTCTCATGCAGAGACTATCGCGCGCTTCCAACCGTTGCAATCGATTGTTTATTTGGCCTATCGGGCTGTAATCGAGCGCGCCGGGCGCCGATCCATGCCTGCCATAGAGGGGCGGTCGAGCGGTGCATCATGTCAAAAGCCTTCCCGACCGCGCGCCTGTCGCCTGGCGAATTTCTTGTACCTTGGACCACCCTTGATCATGCACGCTTCGCAGTGGCGCCACCAGGCGCTGGCCCGAATTGACTCGCAGGCGATTGCCGTCGCGCCGCTGATCGATCGCCCCGAGCCGGTGCGGGACGCCGATGGACTGGCCTTCTGGGACGCGTGGCCCGTGCAGGATCGGGCAGGCATGCCGCGGCGGCTCGTGCATGGGGGGACGCTGTGGATGGCGCTGGGCGCGCCGCGCGCGCCTGATCCCGACGAACGTCACGCGCTGGCCCGCATTCACTTGATCCACCGCGACGACGGCGGATGGCGCCATATCGGCCCGGCGATGCCAGACGGCTTTTCCCCGGGAAGCCGCGAATGGTCGGGCTCGGCGGTCGCCGATGACGACGGCACGGTGACGCTCTATTTCACGGCGGCCGGACGGCGCGGCGAACCGGTGGTGACATTCGAGCAACGGCTGTTCGCGGCGCGCTGCACCATGCGCGATACCCCCGGCGGACCTTCCTGCACCGACTGGTGCGATCTCATGGAAATCGTCGAGCGCGATCCGGCATTCTACATGGATACCGCCGGCGGTGGCGCGATCGGCACGATCAAGGCGTTCCGGGATCCGGCCTATTTCCACGATCCCGCGAGTGGGATGGCCTATCTGCTGTTCGCCGGCTCGCTCGCCGGCTCGTCCTCGGCCTTCAACGGTGTCGTAGGCGCCGCGCAGATCGATCCCGCAGCGGCGTCGGGATGGCGCATCCTGCCCCCGATCGTCAGCGCGGATCTGCTCAACAACGAACTCGAGCGGCCGCACATGATCTATCACGATCGACTATATTACCTGTTCTGGTCGACCCAGGCGCATGTCTTCGACCCGCAGGGGCCGATCGGGCCGACGGGGCTCTACGGCATGGTCTCGCACGATCTGCTCGACGGATGGCGTCCGCTCAACGGCAGCGGCCTCGTTTTCGCCAACCCGCCCGAGGCGCCCGCGCAGGCGTATAGCTGGCTCGTACTGCCCGATCTGTCGGTGACGAGCTTCGTCGATCAATGGGGTGTTGACGCCGCCGCATGCACCCCAAAGAGGTTCGGCGGCACCTTTGCGCCCTTCCTCACGCTCCGGCTCGACGGTGAGACCGCGCGGCTCGCCGTCTGACCGTTACCGGGTTTCGGTCGGGCGCCCGGCGAGCGCGACCAGCCCGTCGACGATCGCGGTTTCCGCGCAGCCCGGCTTGAGTTGCGACGAGAGAACCTCGAACGTTTCGTAGCCGAAGGCGGCATCATTCGGGATGTAGCCCGACGGCGCCGTTCCGTTCGCGAGGGTAGCGAGGATCGTCCGCTTGAACGGCGACTCCTGCTTGAGGCGCTGCCCGATCGTGGTGAACAATTCGGCATCGACACCGCCGATCACGATGTCGCCGAGTGCGACCATGCTGAGTCGAATCGGGACCGGGCCGGCATCCTCATAGTGCCCCGGCGATCCCGCGCGGCCGCTGTCGATGCGGGTGCGACCGGGGCAGGTGATCGTCGATTGCGCGCCCTCGATGGAAGCGCGGGCGAACGGACGATCGGGCGTCGTGCGTACCACGTGGAGCACCTCCTCGCCGAGCATCTGCCCCATCGAGACCACCATCTGGCGTTGCTGGTTCATCAGTCTTACGACCGCAGGATCCTGCTTGTTCAGCCCCTTGCCGCCGGGCAACATGGTGTTGCTGATGTCGATCCCGCGCTTGGCGTAGTCGCGGATTCGCCACTCGCGCAGATCGTAGGTCTGCTGGAAATAGATGGGATTCTGGTCGCCTGCGGCGCCCTCTGACCACACCGCGACCGTATCGGGGCCAAGCGAGTCCTCGATATAACCGGACGTTGCCCCGGGAATATCGGCGCTGACCTGATCGAGTTGTCCCGACAGCACCGCGTGAACCGCATAATTGTAGTAGACTGCGATTGGCTTGCCCGCGGTGTCGCTGAAGCGGACAACCGCAACCGTTTTGTCCGACGGCCCGTCGTAGTTGGGCCCTTCGGTCCAGCGGTGCGTTGCCGGATCGATCATGTTGCGGTTGACGTTGATGTACGACACGCCGGTACCATAGGCGATCGTCGCCGGTTGCAGCCGCTTCGTCGCGTCGGCAACGGCGCGGACCACGCCGTCCTCGAACGGTGCCCCGCGCAGGAACGCACTGTGCGTATGGGTCGCGCCGAGCATCAGGTTGCGCGCCGGAATACCGAGCTGCTGCTCGATCCTTCGGCTGACGCGCGCCCACACATCGGTCGGAATCCCGATCGTGTCGACCGACACCAAAGCGGCGCGGGTCGCGCCGTTGTCGACCACGATCGCACGGACGAACACCGGATCGTGAACGCCGTCGGTGCCCTCGGGCAGGCTCGCCCGACCGGGCGTCACGTCGATCTTGGCTGCACCCGCCTTGATCGGGCCATCGACAGCGGCGTGCGCCGGCACCGCAGCGAGACACAGGCCAGCGATCAGCAGGCTGAGCCGCGTGAGCGCCGTCTTGGCGATGCCGCTCATGCTGCCACCGGCGCGAATGCGCGGCGGATCGCGTCGATCTTTGCGCGTGTGAAGCGGCTGGCAACGCTGGTCTTCTCGGCGATACGATCGAAGCCGTGGAAGGCGCCGGGGACGACGAGCAGTTCGGTCGCGACGCCTGCCTGGATCAGCCGGCCGGCATAGGCGATGTCCTCGTCAACGAAGAGATCGACCCCACCGACGCCGATGAACGCCGGCGGCAGGCCGCGCAGATCCTCTACCCGCGCCGGAACCGCGCCCTTCGGCGCGCTTGCGCCGCCCGGCGCCTGGCCGAGGAAGGCGCGCCAGCCGAACTGGTTGGATTGTGCGCTCCAGCCGACCGCGCCGATGAACGGCGGCGGCGTCCTGGAACTGCCGGTGCGATCGTCGAGCATCGGGTAGACGAGCACCTGCAGCACCAGCGGCACCTCGCCGCGATCGCGCGCGGCGAGCGCAAGGAGTGCGGCATGGCCGCCGCCGGCGCTTTCACCCATCACGGCGATGCGCGCAGGATCGAGCCCGAGCTCGGCCGCCTGCGCGTGCATCCAGCGCAGTCCGGTGTAATTGTCCTCGATCGATCCGCGATAGCTCGCCTCGGGTGCGAGGCGATATTCGACGGTCACGATCATGCAATCGAGCGTGCGCGCAAGATCCTGGAGATAGCCGATCTCCCACTTCGCGGCGCCAGCGATGAATCCGCCGCCGTGCATGTGGAGGATGCCGGGGCGTCGCCGCGCGGGATCGGCGTTGACGACATAGACCGTCACCTCGGGCATCCCGCGGCCGCCTGCGATATGGCGTTCCTGCACCGGCACGTCGGGCAGCCGCGGCGGTGCGTAGGCCGCCCCGCCGGCGCGCAGCGCAGGCAAGTTGGCCAGCGTCAGCGGCGAGGGGCCGGGCGCGGCGAGCATCTGCCGCGCGATCGCGCGCAGCTCGGGATCGATCCGCGCCAGCGAGTCCGCCGACACCGCGGGCGCTGCCGCCACGGCCGCCAGATCGCGCGCCAACAGCGGCGCCAGTGCGAGTGCGCCGGCCGCGACGCCGAACGTACGCCTGTTGAAATCCATCGCCCTCTCCTTCGCTTATCCGGCGCAAAGGCGCCTTGCCGGCATTACAATCGATTGTGCAATCAAAGCAATCGGCCGCAATCAGGCTCACGGTACCCCGTCGAGCCAGGCGTCCAACAGCGCGGGCCATTGCCGTGCCGGCGTTCCGGCCGCGCCGAGACCGAAGCCGTGGCCGCCCTGCTGGAATAAATGGCATTCGACCGGGCGGTGCGCGCCGCGCATCGCTTCGAGCATGAGTATCGTGTTCTGCGGCGACACCGCGGGGTCGTCGAGCGCATGCACCAGGAACAGCGGCGGTGTCGCTGCCCCGACATGTTCGGCCGGCGATCGCCGAGCGATCGCCGCGACCGACGGATCCGCCCCGAGCAGGGCAGCGGTCGAATCGGCATGCCCGATCGGTGCGGTCATCGCGATCACCGGATAGATCAGCGCCGCCGCGCGCGGCCGTGCGTCGAGCGCATCGGCGGCGTCGACCGGGCGATAGGCCGGATCGGCAAAGCCGGTGACGAGGGTGGCGGCGAGATGCCCGCCCGCCGAGAAGCCGATCACGAACAGCTTGGCCGGATCGCACGCATAGTGCGCTGCGCGCTGGCGGATTATCCGCATCGCGCGCTGCGCATCCTGCAGTGGCACGTCGGCGCGATCGGCCCAGCCTTCGCCCGGCAGACGATAGGTCAAAACGAAGACGGTGTAGCCGCGCTCGGTCATCTCCCGCGCGACATCGGCACCTTCGTTGCCGATCGACACGAACACATAGCTGCCGCCGGGGATCACGAGCAGCGCGCGCCCGTTCGGCCGCGCCGGCCGGAAGACGTGCAGCGCCGGCCGGGCGACGTTGCGCACGAACGCGTCGGACCAGTCAGCCGGGAGCGCGCGGGGAGCAAAGCCATGCCCCGGCGGGTCGTTCGGCCAGAGCGGCAGCGTCTCCGCCGCGCGCCATGCTGCGGGAACCGGCGTCAACGCGCGCGCTGGCGCAGCCGCGAGCGGCAGCAACGCCGTCGCGCCGGCCAGCAGGTGGCGCCGTCCGATCGAACCGGTTTGTTCGTCCATCATCTCATCCCGTGATTCACGTGCCGCGATCCGCACATCGCCCCGAATAGGCGCGCACAACCGCGGCTACAAACGATTGCAGCCGCGTGGCGTGCCTACTAGGTCGGCGCAATAGCGAGGCTGCCGCGGTGGCAAAGCGCGCCATCCATCGAAGGAGCAGCATCGTGACAGCGCGAATGAAAGAGCCGCCGGCAGGCGGAGCGCGCCTGATCAAGGTGCTGATCCTGCTGATGTTCGCCACCTTCGCGATGACGACCGATTCGGTCGGCACGATCATCCCGCGTGTGATCGAGGAATTTCACCTCGGGATGACGGCGGGTGGTGCGTTCCAATATGCGTCGATGTCGGGAATCGGTCTTGCCGCGATCGCGCTGGGCTCGCTGGCCGACCGCATCGGCCACAAGGGATCGATCATCATCGGGCTGGCGCTCTTCTGCGTCGCATCGGGCCTGTTCGCGCTCGGGCACGATTTCCTGGTGTTCATCATCCTGTTGTTCGTTGCCGGCCTCGGCATCGGCATCTTCAAGGCAGGCGCTCTTGCGCTGATCGGCGATATTTCGCGTTCGACGCGTGAACATGCCGCGACGATGAACCTGATCGAAGGCTTCTTCGGGGTCGGCGCGATCATCGGCCCCGCGCTGGTGGCGCATCTGCTGCAGAGCGGGGCGAGCTGGAAATGGATCTACACGATCGCCGCGATGCTTTGCCTCGTTCTGATCGCGGGCTGTCTCGTCGCGCGCTTTCCCGTGACGCACCATCAGGCGCCGGTGGCGGCCGATCGTAAGGGTGCGCTGCGGCTGCTGGGCGATCCCTACGCGCTCGCCTTCGGTATCGCGCTGATGCTGTATGTTGGCGCCGAGGCGGCGGTCTACGTGTGGGCGCCGACCTATCTCTCGGGCTATGACGGCCCAGGCGCATGGCTCGCGGCTTACGTCGTTGCGGTTTTCTTCGTGCTGCGCGCCTTCGGCCGCTTTCTCGGCGCCTGGCTGCTCGCGCGGCTGCGCTGGCAGACCGTGCTGATCGTGTGCAGCGCCGCGATCGCACTGTGCTTCTGGGCGGCGGTCGTGTTCGGGCGCTCGGTTGCGCTGTTCTCGATTCCGGCGACCGGCCTGTTCATGTCGGTGCTGTATCCGACAATCAACTCGACCGGGATCAGCTGCTTCGACAAAGCGCAGCATGGCGCGATCGCGGGTGTCCTGCTGTTCTTCACCTGCGTCAGCGCGGTGCTGGCCCCGCTCGCGATGGGGGCTCTGAGCGATCATCTTGGCGATCCGGTCTACACGATGATACTCGGCACGGTGTTCGCGACGCTGCTCGCCGCGCTGTGCGGGTATAATTGGCTGGCCGACCCGATCGCCGCCCGGCTCCGCAAACGCAACGCGGCCGATTATGCCGCGGCGGGCTGACCGGAACGGTCCCATCGCACATTGGATCGACGCCCGCGCCCCACATCGTTATCATCGGCACCTGAGCGGGGCCGCATGTTCGCGGTGCGGGCGGGAGAGACTTTGCAGACGCGAAAAGTAAAGACGATCTACGATCTGGCGACGCTGGCCGGCGTGTCGGCGGGGACCGTCTCGCGCGCGCTCGCCGGCAAGGACGTGGTCAATGCCGACACGGCGGAACGTATTCGCAAGCTGGCGCAGGATCATGATTTCCGGCCGAGTGCGGTCGCGCGCAACCTGCGCACGCGAAAGCGCGGCGCGATCGGCGTGGTGATCCCGCTCGGCCACGATCGCTCTCAGCACATTTCCGATCCGTTCTTCATGACGATGATCGGCTGCCTCGCCGATGCACTGACCGAACGCGGCTACGATCTGATCCTGTCGCGCGTCATTCCCGATGGCCCCGACTGGCTCGAGAAGATCATCGCATCGGACCGTGCCGAGGGGTTGATAATCATCGGGCAATCGGATCAATCGGCGGTGCTCGACCGAGCGGCGCGGCATTACAAGCCGATGGTGGTTTGGGGAGGCTTCAGCCAGGGCCAGATCCACTGTTCGATCGGAACCGACAATTTCCGCGGTGGCAATCTCGCGGCGTCGCATCTGATCACAGCCGGATGCCGCCGCCTCGCTTTCTTCGGCAATGCGCAGGCGATCGAGATCCGCCAGCGGCTTGAAGGCGCGCGCGCCGCGGTTGCGGAGACGGACGGCGCAGTCGAACTCGCCGAGACGCCAACGCATCTCGCGGTCGAGCTCAGCGGCGGCGAAATCGCGCAATTCCTGGACGAGGCCGATCGACTGCCCGACGGTATCATCGCGGCCTCCGACATGGTCGCGATTTCGGCGATCCACGTCCTCACCAGTCGCGGGATCAGCGTTCCCGATCAGATCCGCGTGATCGGTTACGACGATTTGCCGCTGGCGCGCGGGATGGTCCCGCAGCTCACCACGATCCGGCAGGATATTCCCGCCGGTGCGCTGCAACTCGTCGATTGCCTGCTCAAACGCATCGATGGAACGGCCGCCGGATCGGTGATCCTCAACCCCGAACTGATCGTGCGGGCATCGGCATGATATGACGGCGGCTGCTTCCCGGAAACCATGGCTGGCAGGGCCAAGGCTCAACCTCAGGGTCGCGATCAGGCAGGTTAGTGTTGCGAAGGTATGGCAGAGATGCCGCGAAGCATTGGGTCGAGATATGGTATCGTGCAGTAATGCTGACCATGTCAAAAGACACAACTTTAGCCCGTGTTTTCAATACGCCTCAATCTTCTCGCACGCAAGGTGCGCTGTATCGCCCTGATCTCTCCCTGTTCAGCCTGATGGACTTCCCTGTTTGGACGATTTTTCGCAAATTGAACTCCCTGTTCCGCGCGACAGGGAAGTCACCCGAATTTCCCCGTCGCGCCAACGGCATGCAGCGCCCGTTGCGGCCCGCTCGGCCGGAAAAATTGCGATTTTCCCTGTTATTTCCCTGTTATTGGTGCGGTAACAGGGAAAACGGCGGGCCGAAGACGCCCCGCGAACATCGTTTGGGACAGGGTTTGGGGGCACGGCGCGGCGCTCGGCCGCGTCCGCGATTGGCCTATCGAGAGACCTTGCGGGCGAAGGTGACCGCGTCGTCGAGTACCGCCGCGCGGCCCCGGAGCGGCCTGGCGAGCGCCGTAACCAGCCCGACATGGCCGACATCCGGATAGCGCATGCGCGTCACCGCGACGCCCTGGTGCTCGAGGCGGGCGGCGAGCGCGTCGCTGTTGCGGGGGCGGACGGTCGTGTCCTTGTCGCCGGTCGCGAGGAAAGCGGGCGGGGCGTCGGCGGAGACGAAATTAACCGGCTGGGTGGAGGCCGGATCGCGCACGCCGGCGAACGCCGCCTCCACCACAGCGCCGTCGAAGGGCAGGAAGTCGTACGGCCCCGCCAGCCCGATCAGGCCGCGCACGGCCTTGCGGTCCGGCCCGAGCCAGCGCGGATCGAGCGCCAGCATCGCGGCGTCGTAGGCGCCCGCCGAATGGCCGGCCAGGATCAGCCGATCGGGATCGCCGCCATGCGCGGCGGCGTGGATCCGCACCCAGCGGACCGCGGCGGCATTGTCCTCGAGGAAGGCAGGGTAGCGGATCTGCGGCACCAGCCGGTAATCGGGGATCGCGACAAGGAAGCCCTGCGCCGCAAGTGCCCGGCCGACGAAGGCATAGCCGTCCTTGGTGCCCGAACTCCACGATCCGCCATAGATGAAGACGATCACCGGCAGGTGCCCGGCTTTATCCCCGCGCGGCGCATAGAGGTCGATGCGCTGGCGCGGATCGGGGCCGAACGCCGCGTCGCGGAGGATCATCTGGCCGCCATCGTCCTTGGGGACGACCGCGTCGAACAGCGTCAGCGGCGAACAGGCGCTCGCGACGAAGCCGAGCAATGCCCCGAGCAGGTGGCCCTTTCCAAGCTTGCCCAAGGCGGATCAGGCCTCTGTCAGGTTGAAGGCGAGCCTATGGCGTCGATCGATCATGGATCAGCCCTTCCGTATATCGAGGTGGACATCGATCGGCCCGGTGCGGAAGCCGGCCTCGCTACAGGTCTGGTCATAAGGCCACAACCGCCGAGATGGGGAATGGAACCCGGCTTTGGTCGGCGCTTTTGGCCCTCGTCATGGACTTGGGCACCTTCAATCCCTAGATCGCGCGCCATGTCGTTTCGTTTTCACAAGATGCACGGGCTCGGCAACGATTTCGTGGTGATCGACGCGCGGGGCGCCCCCTTCGCGATCGATGCCGCGCGCGCGCGCGCCATCGCCGATCGGCGCGAGGGGATCGGCTGCGATCAGCTCATCCTGATCGAGCCGTCGAGCAGCGCCGACGCACGCATGCGGATTTGGAATGCCGACGGCAGCGAGGTGGAGGCGTGCGGCAATGCCTCGCGCTGCGTGGCCTTGCTGCTGGGCGGCGTGTCCAAGATCGAGACGTTGGGCGGCGTACTCCGCCTCGCCGCCAACGATGCCAGCGCGACGGTCGATCTCGACAAGCCGCGCTTCGGCTGGGACCAGATTCCGCTCGCTTATGCGATGGATACCGCGCGGTTGCCGGTGGCGTGGGAGGAACTGGCCGATCCTGCCGCGGTGAATGTCGGCAACCCGCACGTCATCTTCTTCGTCGACGATCCCTATGCGGTCGATATGGAGCGGCTGGGGCCGATCATCGAGCGCGATCCGCTCTTTCCCGAACGGGTCAACGTCAATGTCGCGAGCGTGCACGACGGCCGGGTCACCTTGCGCGTGTGGGAGCGCGGCGTCGGACTGACCCGCGCCTGCGGCACCGGCGCCTGCGCGACCGCAGTCGCGGCGATCCGGTCGGGCCGCGCGGCGAGCCCGGTGACGGTATCCTTGCCCGGCGGCGATCTCGTGATCGAATGGGTGCCCGGCGGTACGATCCGGATGAGCGGACCCGCCACCCACGTCTTCTCCGGCGAGGCGGAGCTTTGAGCGGACCCGAGCTGATCACGCTCGGCTGCCGGCTCAACATCGCCGAGAGCGAAGCGATCCGGGCGATGCTGGCGGGGCAGGACGATCTGATCGTCGTCAACAGCTGCGCCGTGACGGCCGAAGCGGTGGCGACCGCGCGCAAGGCGGTGCGGCGCGCACGGCGCGAGCGGCCCGACGCGCGGATCGTGGTGACCGGGTGCGCGGCGGAGATCGAGCCGGAGACCTTTCTGGGGATGGCCGAGGTGGTGCCCAACACCGCCAAGCTGGATGCGAGCCGCTACACCTCCCAATCGTCATCCCAGCGCATGCTGGGATCTCAGGAGGCTATGAGCGCCCTCCAGACGCACGAGACCCCAGCCTTCGGGCACCCAGCAAAGTACGACTTTGCTGGGACCCTCGCTGGGGTGACGATCAAGGGCGGGATGCATGCTCGCGCATTCCTCCCCGTCCAAAACGGCTGCGACCACCGCTGCACCTTCTGCATCATCCCGTTCGGCCGCGGCCCAAGCCGCTCGCTCCCCGCCGGCGGTGTGATCGACGAGATCCGCGCGGCCATGGATGCCGGCGCCAAGGAAGTCGTCCTCACCGGGGTCGATCTGACCGCCTACGGCGCCGATCTCCCCGGCGCACCGACGTTGGGTGCCCTGGTCGAGCGCATCCTGCACCACGTTCCCGCACTCGAGCGCCTGCGCCTGTCGTCGCTCGATCCGTGCGAGGTCGACGATCGCCTCGCCGATCTGATCGCGCACGAGCCCCGGCTGATGCCCCACCTTCACCTGTCGCTGCAGGCTGGCGACGACCTCATCCTCAAGCGGATGAAGCGCCGCCATTCGCGCGGGCAGGCGGTCGATCTGGCCGCGCGGCTGAAGGCGCTGCGCCCGGATCTGGCGGTCGGCGCCGATCTGATCGCCGGCTTCCCGACCGAGGATGAGGCGGCGTTCGCGAACACGCTGCGCCTGATCGGCGAATGCGCGATCGTCTTCGCGCATATCTTCCCCTATTCGCCACGCCCCGGCACGCCCGCGGCGCGGATGCCGCAGGTCGCGCGTTCGGTGATCAAGGAGCGCGCGGCCAGGCTGCGCGAAGCGGGGGCAGCGGCGAAGGCCGCATGGCTGAAGGAGCAGGTGGGCAAGGTGGCGAGCGTGTTGGTGGAGTTGGACGGGGTGAGCGGACATGCCGAGAATTTCGCGCGGGTCGTCCTCGGCGAGGGGCCAGGCGTGGTGAAGAACGCGATTCTGCCGGTCCGCATGACCGCCGTGGAGGGCGACGCTCTGGTCGGGATGCCGGCATGAGCACCGCCTGGCACGATCGCCTGCTCGGCGGCTTCCGCCGTACCTCGGACAAGCTCGGCGAGAATTTGTCGGGGCTGTTCGGCAAGGCCGCGCTCGATGCGGACACGCTCGATCAGATCGAGGAGGCCTTGATCGCCTCCGATCTCGGCCCCGCTACCGCCGGCAGGGTGCGCGAACGGCTGACCGGCGAGCGGTTCGCGCTCGGCCTCACCGAAGCCCGGCTGCGCGAGATCGTGGCCGAGGAGATTGCGCAGATTCTCACCCCCGTCGCCAAGCCGCTCGAGATCGAGGCCTTCCCGCGCCCGCAGGTGATCCTCGTCATCGGGGTCAACGGATCGGGCAAGACCACCACCATCGCCAAGCTCGCCCATCTGCTGACCGAGCAGGATTATTCGGTGATGCTGGTGGCGGGCGATACGTTCCGCGCCGCCGCGATCGGCCAGCTCAAGGTGTGGGCCGATCGGATCGGGGTGCCGGTCATTTCGGGCAACGAGGGTGCCGATGCGGCCGGCCTCGTGTTCGAGGGCGTCAAGCGCGGCACCGCCGAGGGTATCGACGTGCTGATCGTCGACACCGCCGGACGCCTCCAGAACAAGGCCGGGCTGATGGACGAACTGTCCAAGATCCGGCGCGTGCTCGGCCGGCTCAATCCGGCGGCGCCGCACGATGTCGTGCTCGTGCTCGATGCGACCACCGGGCAGAACGGGCTTCAGCAGATCGAGGTGTTCGGCAAGGAGGCCGGCGTCACCGGGTTGGTGATGACCAAGCTCGACGGCACCGCGCGCGGTGGCGTGCTGGTGGCAGCGGCGGAGAAATACGGCCTCCCGATCCATGCGATCGGGGTGGGCGAAACCATCGAGGATTTGCGGCCGTTCGATCCGAAGGAGGTGGCGCGCGCCATCGCCGGCATCGAACGGCTGGCACCGGAGAAGACCAGATGAGCAACGCCCCCGCTTCGGCCGACGGTATGGGCATGCGCCTGGCGCTCGATCTCGGGCCGCTCGCCGTCTATTTCGCGGCTTATTCGTTCAGCCATCACAACATCTTCCTGTCGACCGGCCTGTTCATGGTCGCGACGATCGTGGCGATGGGCGTGTCGTGGATGCGCTACGGCAAGGTCTCGGCGATCCAGTGCTTTTCGGCGTTGATGGTGCTGGTGCTCGGCGGGCTGACCATCGTCCTGCATCAGGAATGGATCATCAAGGTCAAGCCGACCATCTACTACGTCACGCTGACCCTGATCCTCACTTATGGTTTGCTCACCGGCAAGCCGACGCTGCAGGCCGTCCTGGGGCAGGCCTATCCGGGGCTTAACGCCGAGGGCTGGCGGCTGCTGACACGCAACTGGGCCCTCTTCTTCGCAGGTATGGCGATTGCCAATGAACTGGTCTGGCGCAACAGCTCGACCAGCTTCTGGCTCAGCTACAAATTATGGGGTTCGCTGCCCGCGACGATCCTGTTCGCCGCGGCGAATATTCCGATGCTGATCAAGCACGGCCTTGCGACCGATGGCCTCAAGGAAGAACAGATCCCCCCGGAGGAGTGATCAGGCCGCTTTCTTCTTGGCCGCGGTCTTCAACGCGCCGATCACGCCGCCCTTGATGAAAGGCAGAGCTGCCAGCGTAGCGAGCCCCACCAGCATCATGATCGTCGTCATCGATGCCCACAGCGGCATGTACCAGAAGGCCGGAATGGCGAGCAAAGGTGCCACGATCACGTGGCCGACCAGCAGCACGGTGACATAGGAGGCGATGTCGTCGACGCGATACTGGCCATTGTCCGCGCCGCAATTGCCGCAGATCGGGCTCACCTTCAGGTAGCCCGAGAACAGGGTCGGCGCATCGCATTGCGGGCAGTGACGCTTGAGGCCACGACCGACTGCCTGTCCGAGTCCGATCTGTTCCATGATACCCGCTCCGCGTTTCGCTGCGTTGCAAATAGGGATTAGGCCGCCGGAAGGGTAGGGGCTCCGGTTGCAATTCCTGCAATTAAAGGGGGGTGGGACAATTTGTCATAGCCCTTTTTAGCCCTCTCCCGACGGGAAACGGATCTATTGGCCGAACCCGGCCTCGCCCGCTCGCGCTACCGCTTCGCGCGCCGCCGCGAAGAGCGCGCCGGACTTCGCCTCGCACTCGCGCTGCTCGTAGGCCGGCTCGCTGTCCGCCACGATGCCCGCACCCGCCTGGACGTGCATCATCCCGTCCTTGATCACCGCAGTGCGCAGCACGATGCACGAATCCATCGATCCGTCGGGCGAGAAATAGCCGACCCCGCCGGCATAGGCGCCGCGCGTTTCGGGTTCGAGTTCGGCGATGATCTCGCACGCGCGCACTTTGGGCGCGCCCGAGACGGTGCCCGCCGGGAAGCCCGCGAACAAGGCGTCGAGCGCATCCTTCGAGTCGTCCAGCCGGCCGACCACGTTTGAGACGATGTGCATCACATGGCTGTATTTCTCGACTGTGTAGCTGTCGGTCACCTTGACCGTGCCGCCGGTGGCGACGCGGCCGACATCGTTGCGGCCGAGATCGAGCAGCATCAGATGCTCGGCGCGCTCCTTGGGATCGGCGAGCAGCGAATCGCGGTTCTCGGCATCCTCGGCCGCAGTCTTGCCGCGCGGGCGGGTACCCGCGATCGGGCGGATCGTGACTTCGCCGTCGCGCACTCGCACCAGAATCTCCGGGCTCGAACCGGTCAGCGCGAACCCGGGCAGATCGAGATGGTACAGGAAGGGCGAGGGATTGATCCGCCGCAGCGCCCGATAGAGATCGAACGGGGGGAGCGGGAAGGGGCAGGTGAAACGCTGCGCCAGCACGACCTGAAAGATGTCGCCCGCGGCGATATACTCCTTCGCGCGCAGCACCATTTCGGCATAGCGGCCGGGCGCGAGCTGCGGCGAGGGTGCGGGCAGGGCGAGCTCTTCGGTTATGCGGGCATTTGCCGGCAACGGCCCCGCCAGTCGTGCGGCGGTCGCCTCGATCCGTTCGACCGCGCGCGCCACCGCCTGCTCCGGCGCCACCTTCGATGGCCACGCCGGCGATACCAGGAACATCACGTCCGCCAGTCGATCGAACACCACGATCACGGTCGGCCGCACGAACAGCATGTCGTCGAGCCCGAGCGGATTGGGTGCGGGGCGCGGCAATTTCTCGACCAGCCCGACCGTCTCGTAGGCAAAATACCCCACGAGACAGGCGAGCGCCGGGGGCAAGCCTTCGGGCACCTCGGCGCGGCATTCAGCCACCAGCGCGCGCAGGGCCGCCAGCGTATCGTGGTCCGACGCGACGAAGGCATCGCGATCGTGCAGCCAGTTACGGTTGATTTCGGCCTTGGTACCATCGGCGCGGAAGACGAGATCGGGCGCCAGCCCGAGCAGGCTGTAGCGGCCGCGCGTCGCGCCATCCTCGACCGATTCGAGCAGGAAATCGCCCCGCCCGGGCTCGATCAGCTTGAGCGCCGCTGCGACCGGCGTTTCCGTATCGGCGAGTTGGCGGCGCCAGACCAGCGCCGGACGGCCGGCGGCAAGGCTGGCGATCGCGGCGGCATCGGCCGCGCCTGCTGCCTCGCTCACTGGCCGCTATCGGGCGCGTTGCCGCGCAATTGCTGCTCGAGCTTGGTCTGCGCAGCGTCGTTGCGCTTCACCTTCACCTCGGCACGCGCGGCGTTCGAGAATTGGCGCGCATATTCCTCGCCCAGGCTCTGCGAGAGCTCGCTGCGGGTCGCGGTCACGACCTGCGGCAGCAGCTTCGGATCACCCGGCTCGATCTCGTCGAGATGCGCGACGAACCAGCCCCCGCCCGGCCCCGGTGCGATATCGGTGCCGCCCGGCTGGAGACGGAAGACGACGCGCAGCACCGGCGGCACGTTCTGGCCGAGGCGCGATACATCGACCTGCGTGGCGGCGACCGTCTGCGGGGCGGGCAGGCCCGCGGCGGCGAAGGCGGCAGCGAGCGTCTGTCCGGACTTCACCTTGGCGAGAATCGCCTGCGCGGTCTTGCGCGCCTGATCGGCCGCGCGCTGCGCCAGCATCGCCTGGACGATCTGCGGCTTGACCTGCGCGAGCGGGAGCGGGGCGGCAGGGACGATGTTGGGCACCGACACCAGGGCCGAATGCTGGTCGGGGCCGACCGTCTCGACCGTGGGCTGATCCTCCGGCGCCATTTGCGCGGCTACCTTCATCAAGGCGGTCAAGGTGGCGTCCGGCTTGAAATTGGGATCGGTCGGTGCGGTGCCGTCGCCGATCACCGGTGGAGTCGTGATCGCGGTGAGCTTGTTCTTCTTCACGATATCGTCGAAGCTCGCCCGGTCGTTGAGCGCATCGTCGATCGTGCCGATCAGCTTGGCGACCGCCTCGTCGGTCTTCTTCTTGGTCAGCGCGGTGGCGATCTCGGCCTTTACCTGATCGAGCGAGCGGCCCGGGTTGCTCTTGATCGCCTCGACATGGACGATCGCCCAGCCGAGCCCGGTCTTGATCGGGCTGGTCGTGCCGCCTGCCTTGAGCGCGAAAGCCGCGTTGGCGACATCGGCCGAGCTGGCTGTGGTCAACGCAGCCTTGGTCAGATTGCCGAGCGAGATGTCGGCCGGCGCGAAACCGGCTTCGGTCGCTGCCTTGTCGAACGGCATGCCGCCGCCGACCTTGGCGGCGAACGCCTTGGCCTTGGCCTCGTCGGGCAACACCACCTGCGACACTGCGCGTGTCTCGCTCGCCGCATATTTTGCGGCGTCGGCCTTGTAGGCGGCGGCGATCTCGGCGTCGGTCGGCGGTGCGATCGTCACCGTTTCCGGGCCGATATTCGCGTAGCGGACGATCCGGCGCTCCGGCAGCGAGTAGCGGGCAACATTGGCCTTGTAGAAGGCCGCGATCTCTGGATCCGTCGGCTGCGGCAGGCCCTCGGTCCGCGCGGGCACGAGGCCCGCCGCGCCTTCGCGCCGTGCGATCAGGAGCGTCGCATAAGGCGCGACCAGACCGGCGGGTGCGCTCGTGCCGGTGCTGATCGGGGTAAGCAGCAGCCGACGGACGATATCGTCGGCGATGCCCGAATGGAGCGCGGCGAAGCTCATATGCTGCTGGCTCAGCACAGCGTTCATGCGATTCTGATCGAACTGGCCGGTCGGGCCTGCAAACGCCGGGATCGCGGCGATATCGGCCCCGATCAACCGCTCGCTTGCGACGATGCCATGGCGCTCGGCCCAGGCGGAGAGCACGCGCGTACCGATGAACTGATCGACGAACGGGGTGACTCCGCCGATGGCGGCGATGAAGGCGGGCATCGTAATCGTCGGATTTTGCTGGCGCTGCTCGTTGAGCGCACCCTGCACGCGCGACGAGACTTCGGCGGTGGTGATCGGCTTGCCGTCGATCGTCGCGATCGCATCCTCCTGCATGCCGCCCACGAGTCCGCCGCCGGGCGTACCGACGCCGGTGACGATGAAGGCGATCATGATGACGCCAAGCAGCGCCACGGCCACCCAGGAAGACAGAACACGACGGAAGAAGGCGAGCATTGAAACAGCCTGATCGATAAAGAGGAACGTTGCATTAGTGGCGGGACTGTCGCGCATCAAGCGCCGCCACCGCTTGGCGATTCAGGCTGGTCTTGCTACCCGGCCGGCGATTTTCTTCGGAGGGACGAGCATGGCGTTGCGGAAGCTGGTGGCGGGCAATTGGAAGATGAACGGGACGCGGGCGGCTCTGGCGGAGCTTGCGCCGATCGCGTCGGCGGCCGCCGCAGCGCCTTCTCTGGACGTCCTGATCTGTCCGCCGTTCACCCTGGTGGCCGAGGCCGCGATCAAGGCCAACGGGATCGCGATCGGCGGGCAGGATTGCCACACCGGCATCAAGGGGGCGCATACGGGCTGCGTCGCCGCGGCGATGCTCAAGGATGTCGGCGCGTCCTATGTGATCGTCGGTCACAGCGAGCGCCGCTGCGACAATAACGAGACCGACGCCGAGATTCGCGCCAAGGCCGAAGCGGCGATCGCCGCCGGCCTTACGCCTATCGTATGCGTCGGCGAGACCGAGGCCGAGCGCGACGAAGGCAGGGCCGGCATTGTCGTCGCGGGCCAGCTCGAGGGTTCGGTGCCGCCTGCCGGCACCGCCGCGACCCTCGTGGTTGCCTATGAACCGGTCTGGGCGATCGGCACCGGCCGCACGCCGTCCGCCGGCGACGTCGCCGAGATGCATGCTCTGATCCGAGCGAAGCTGATCGATCTGCTCGGCGAGGAGGGGCAGGGGGTGCGCATCCTCTATGGCGGCTCGGTCAAGCCCGACAATGCCGTCGAACTGATGGCGGTAGCGGATGTGGACGGCGCGCTCGTCGGAGGTGCGAGCCTGACTGCGGCCCTGTTCGTGCCGATCATCGAAGCGACGGCTGCGCTTTAAGATCCTCCCCGGAACGGGGAAGAGGACCATTTCGCAGAAATGGTGGAGGGGTCCCTCCTTCAATCAAGTGCTTTGGTCGAGATGGGGGCCCTCCACCACGCCGCTTCGCGTCGCGGTCTTCCTCCCCGGTCCGGGGAGGAACTCTCCTCCTAAATCGCGAACGTTTCGCAATAGTCGTTTTCGCGTGACGCTTCTCGATTTGGGGCGTTAGGGGCTCCCGACCAATCATGCTGGTTAATGACGGAGGAGTAGCCCCAATGGCCTTCGAACTTCCCCCCTGCCTTTCGCCCCGACTGCACTCGACCCGTACATGTCGGCCGAGACCTTCGAATATCACCATGGCAAGCACCACAAAGCCTATGTCGACAAGACCAATGGCTGGATCGACGAGAAGGGCCTCGCCGGTCTTTCGCTCCTTCAGGTGATCGACAAGGCCAAGACCACCGGCGACAAGGGCCTGTTCAACAACAGCGCCCAGATCTGGAACCACACCTTCTTCTGGAACTGCCTGGCACCTGCCGGCTCGACCAAGCCGTCCGAGAAGCTCGCCGGCCTGATCGAGGGCTTCGGCGGCCAGGAGGCTTTGCTGAAGGCGATCGCGACCGAAGCGGTCAATCACTTCGCGAGCGGCTGGGCCTGGCTGGTGCTGGAAGGCGACGCGCTCAAGGTCACGTCGTTCCACGACGCCGACACGCCGGTGGCGCATGGCGCGACCCCGCTCTTCACGCTCGACGTGTGGGAGCATGCCTATTACATCGATTACCGCAACGCCCGGCCGAAGTTCGCCGAGACGGTGCTGGCCAATATCGTCAACTGGGACTTCATCTCCCAGAACCTCGACGGTGCCGGCGCGAGCCGCGCCGACCAGCAGCAGTAAGCGATCAGACGCTCAAGAGCCGCCGTTCCGGACCGGGGCGGCGGCTTTTTCGTTTCTTGCGTCCATCGGGGCGCCGCAGCTGCATCTTCCGCCCGACGCGTACAGGCGATAAAGCAGCCCCATGATCCTCGTCATCGACAATTACGACAGCTTCACCTGGAACCTCGTCCACTATCTCCAGGAATTGGGGACCGAGGTGGAGGTTGTGCGCAACGACGCGATCGGCGTCGGCCAGGCGATGTCCTCGGGCGCGCAGGCCTTCCTGATCTCGCCGGGGCCCTGCACGCCCAACGAAGCGGGGATCAGCCTCGAACTGGTCGAGGCGTGCGCCGACCAGAAACGGCCCCTGCTCGGCGTCTGCCTCGGCCACCAGGCGATCGGCCAGCATTTCGGCGGCAGCGTCGTGCGCGCGCATGCGCTGATGCACGGCAAGACCTCGCCGGTGATTCACGACGGCACCGGCGTATTCGCCAACATTCCGAGCCCGTTCACCGCCACGCGCTACCATTCGCTGGTGGTGGAGGGCGCACCCGATACGCTGATCGTCAATGCGAAGACCGACGACGGCACCGTGATGGGCTTCCGCCATGCGACCCTGCCGATCCATGGCGTGCAATTCCATCCCGAGAGTATTGCCACCGAGCATGGCCATGATCTGCTCGCCAACTTCATGGCGCTGGCCGGCATCCCCGTCCCCGAACGGGCATGACCACGCTCGCTTTGCTGCCCGACGCCTCGACCCCGCTCGATCTCGAGACGGCGGAGACGGCGTTCGACGACATTCTCGACGGCAGGGTCGGTGACGAGGAGATCGCGAACTTCCTGACGACGATGGCGATCCGCGACGAAACCAGCGTCGAGATCGCCGCGGCGGCCCGCGTGTTGCGATCGCGGATGATCGAGGTCCGCGCGCCGGCGGGCGCGATCGATGTGTGCGGCACCGGCGGCGACGGCGCGCACAGCCTCAACATCTCGACTGCGGTTGCGATCGTGGTCGCCGCTGCGGGCGTGCCGGTCGCCAAGCATGGCAATCGCGCGGCCTCCTCCAAGGCGGGGGCGGCGGATACGCTCGAGGCGCTCGGGCTCGATCTCGATCGTGCCTCGGCGCGCGCGGAGGAGAGCCTTGCCGATCTCGGCATCGCATTCCTGTTCGCGCAGAAGCACCATCCCGTGCTCGGCCGGCTTGCGCCCATTCGGCGCGCGATCGGACGGCGGACGATCTTCAACCTGATCGGCCCGCTCGCCAATCCGGCGCGGGTGTCGCGGCAACTGGTCGGTGTCGCGCGGGTCGATTTTCTGCCGACGGTGAGCGAGGCGCTTGAGCTGCTCGGGATCGAGGCGGCGTTGGTCGTCTCGGGTGAGGAAAGCCTCGACGAGCTTTCGATCGCCGGGCCGAGCCGCGCGATGGCGGTGGGCCTGTGCGGGTTGCAGGGAACGATCGTGCCCGAGGATGCCGGGCTGACACGGCATGGCTTGGATGCGATCCGGGGCGGGGATGCGGCGTATAATGCGGCGGCGCTGCGGGCGCTCCTGCAGGGCGAACGGGGTGCGTATCGCGATGCGGTGCTGCTCAACGCCGGTGCGGCGCTGGTCGTGGCCGGGGAGGCCGAGACCCTGCGCGAAGGTGCGGAAGAGGCCGCCGAAACGATCGACAAGGGGCTGGCCAAGGCGCTTCTCGACTGCTGGATTGCCTTTTAGCCACCGTTCGTATCGAGCGAAGTCGAGATACGTTGCGTAGCGTCCCTCGACTTCGCTCGGGACAAACGGGAATCCCTCGACGCACGGGAAACGCGCTTTATGAGGGCGGCATGAGCAATCGCTTGACCGAAATCCTAGCCGCCAAGCGCGAGCATGTCGCCGCCGGCAAGGTGCAGCGCAGTGTGGCCGATCTCGACGCCGCTGCGTCCAAGCAAACGGCGCCACGCGGCTTCCGCGCGGCGCTCGAAGCGAAATCCCGCGATGGCTACGCGCTGATCGCCGAGATCAAGAAAGCCTCGCCCTCCAAGGGCCTGATCCGCGCCGATTTCGATCCGCCCGCCCATGCCCGCGCTTACGAAGCCGGTGGCGCCGCCTGCCTGTCGGTCCTTACCGACGTGCCCTTCTTCCAGGGCTCCGACGATTACCTTGTTGCTGCCCGCGCTGCCTGCGCTTTGCCCTGCCTGCGCAAGGATTTCATGGTCGATCCGTGGCAGGTCGCGGAAGCGCGCGCGCTCGGGGCGGATGCGATCCTGATCATCGTCGCGGCGCTGGAAGACAGCGTCATGGCAGAGATCGAGGCTGCGGCGCTCGAGCGTAGCATGGACGTGCTGGTCGAGGTGCATGACGCCGCCGAACTGGAGCGCGCGCTGCGGCTCAAGTCGCGCCTGATCGGGGCGAACAATCGCGATCTGCGCGATTTCACCGTCGATTTCGCGCGCACCTACGAATTGGTCGCGCGGGCGCCGGCCGATTGTCTGTTCGTCGCCGAAAGCGGCATCGGCTCGCATGCCGATGTCGAAGCGATGGCGGCGCATGGCGTGCGTGCTTTCCTCGTGGGCGAGAGCCTGATGCGGCAGGCGGATGTCACCGCCGCCACGCGCGCGCTGCTCGAACCGGCATGAGCAAGCTCACCCATCTCGACGAGGCGGGTGCGGCGCATATGGTCGACGTTTCGGCCAAGGCGGTGACCAAGCGTACCGCCACTGCGGCGGGCCATATCGCCATGTCGGCCGATGCGCTGGCGGCGATCCGGGCCGGAACGCTCGCCAAGGGCGATGCGCTGGCGGTGGCGCGCGTCGCCGGGATCATGGCGGCCAAGCGCACCGCCGAGCTGATCCCGCTGTGCCACCCCTTGCCGATCGCCGCGGCGAGCGTCGATCTGGTGCTGGGTGAGGCTGGGATCGATTGCACTGCCACGATCACCACCAGCGGCCAGACCGGGATCGAGATGGAGGCGTTGACCGCGGTCTCCGTCGCGCTGCTGACGCTCTACGACATGGCCAAAGCCATCGATAAGGCGATGCGGATCGGCGAGATCAGGCTCATCGCGAAGTCGGGCGGCCGCTCGGGCGACTGGCGCGCACCATGAGCCTGCTCCCCGTTGCGGAAGCGCAGGCGCGCCTGCTCGCGCTTGCGCGGGACCTGCCGATCGAGCGTGCTCCGTTTGTGGAAGCGATCGGGCGGCATGCGGCAGAGGATATCGTCGCCGGCCGTGCTCAGCCCGCTGCCGATCTGTCGGCGATGGATGGCTATGCGATCCGTTTCGCCGAATTGCCCGGGCCATGGCGTGTGGTGGGCGAGAGCAGGGCGGGGGCCGGGCTCGATTACGCGCTGGCGCCGGGCGAGGCGGCGCGGATCTTCACTGGCGCGCCGTTGCCCGCAGGCGCCGATACGGTTCTCGTCCAGGAAGAGGCGACGCGCGATGGCGAGGTACTCCGCCTGTCCGGGGAAGGGCCTGCCTTGAAGGGCTATCACGTCCGCGCGCACGGGTCCGATTTCGCGCAGGGCGATATACTTGTCGCGGCGGGTGAGCGTCTTACGCCCGCCCGGATCGCCCTCGCCGCCATGGGCGGGCACGGCACGGTGCCGGTTCCGCGGCGCCCCCGCATCACCATCATTTCGACCGGCGACGAATTGATCAGGCCGGGTCAGCCAGGCAGTGGCTTGGCGTTGCCCGCCTCGAATGGCCCGATGCTCGCCGCGATGCTGGCGGGCCTGCCGGCCGAGGTGCGCGATGGCGGCATCCTGCCCGATCGGCTCGATGAGCTTACCGAGGGATTTGCTGCCGCGGCGCGCGATGCGGACATCATCGTCACCACGGGCGGTGCCTCGGTCGGCGATCACGATCTCGTCCGCCCGGCGCTCAAGGCGGCGGGCGCCGACATGGATTTCTGGCGGGTCAGGATGCGGCCGGGCAAGCCGCTGATGGCTGGCCGGCTGCAGGATGCGATCGTGCTCGGGCTGCCGGGCAATCCGGTTTCGGCCTTCGTCACCGCCTTTCTGTTTCTGCTCCCGCTGGTGCGCCGCCTCGTCGGCGACACTGCGCCTTTCCCAAAGGGCGAGCGAATGCCGCTCGCCGGCCCGCTCCCCAAGGTGACCGAGCGCACCGATTTTCTGCGCGGGCTGATCACGCCCGAGGGCATCCTGCCGCTCTCGGGGCAAGACAGCGCGGCGCTCGCGATGCTGGCGCGCGCCGATGCTCTGATCGTGCGCGCTGGCGAGGCGCCGGCGGCCCCTGTGGGTGAAATTGTGGATATCCTGAGGATCGCTTGACACCTCTCAAAGTGTTTCCTACACGTTCCGCATTCGTTCCTAAACGCGGGAAACGCCATGCTGACGCGCAAGCAACATGAGCTGCTGACTTTCATCAACGATCGCCTCGCCGAAACCGGCGTGTCGCCCTCGTTCGAGGAGATGAAGGAAGCGCTCGATCTCAAGTCTAAATCGGGCGTCCACCGGCTGATCTCGGCGCTGGAGGAACGCAACTTCATCCGCCGCCTGCCCAACCGCGCTCGCGCGCTGGAGATCCTGCGCCTGCCCGAGGCGATCAAGTCGGCGGTGAAGCCGCCGGTCAAGGCCGTGGCGCCGACCCTGGCCAAGGCGCCACCGAAGCCGATGCCGATCGCCGCCAACGACGTGATCGAGGTGCCCCTGCACGGTCGCATCGCAGCCGGCATGCCGATCGAGGCGATGGAAGGGCAGAACATGCTCTCGGTGCCCGCAGCTCTGCTCGGCTCGGGCGAACATTATGCGCTCGAGGTCGCCGGCGATTCGATGGTCGAGGCGGGCATTCTCGACGGCGATTACGCGCTGATCCGCAAGGCCGATACCGCGCGCGACGGCGATATCGTGGTGGCGCTGATCGACGATAGCGAGGCGACGCTCAAATATTTCCGCCACGAAGGCAATATGATTCGCCTTGATCCGGCCAACCGTGCCTACGATCCGCAGCGCTACAAGCCGAACCAGGTGCGCATCCAGGGCAAGCTCGCCGGCCTGTTGCGGCGCTATCACTGATGGCCGGCAAGGGCCGCCCCGATTTCATCGAACTGCCGGTTGACGATATCGATGCGGCCAAGGCCTTCTATGAAGGTGTGTTCGGCTGGGACATGACCGCCTTCGGCCCGACTTATGCCTGCACGCTGACGGGCGACGTCGACATCGGATTGCAGGCCGATCGACCTGAAAAGAGCGCGGCGCCGCTGCCGGTGATCAACGTGCCCGATCTGGAGGCGGCGCTGGCGGCAGTCGAGCAGGCGGGTGGCGCGATCACGAAACCGATCTTCGGCTTCCCCGGCGGCCGGCGCTTCCACTTCCGCGATCCTGCGGGGAACGAATTAGCGGCGCATAAGCCGGACTAACTCCCTCTCCTGCAGAGGGAAGCGGTGGGAGGGGCAAGGGCACGGAGCCGGAACGCCCAGTCCACTGGACCTGTCACCCTCACCCAGCCTGTGCGGTCGAACGATCATCCCGAATGATCACCGAAACGACCGCACACCCAGAGGGAGAGGGCTCTCAGCTCTCGCCGAACACCCGCTCGAAGATCGTATCGACCTGCTTGAAATGATATCCGAGGTCGAACTTCTCCTCGAGTTCCGCATCGGACAAGGGCACCTCGGGATCGGCCTTGAGCAGCTCCAGCAGCGATAGTTCGCCGTCGGATTCCCACACCTTCATCGCGTTGCGCTGGACCAGCCGATACGAATCCTCACGGCTGACCCCAGCCTGCGTCAGCGCGAGAAGCACGCGCTGCGAGTGGACCAGCCCGCCCATGCGATCGAGATTCTTCTGCATCCGCGCCGGATAGACGAGCAGTTTGTCCATCACTCCGGTCAGCCGCGCGAGTGCGAAATCCAGCGTGATGGTGGCGTCGGGGCCGATGTAGCGTTCGACCGACGAGTGACTGATGTCGCGCTCATGCCACAGGGCGACATTCTCCAGCGCCGGGGTGACATAGCCGCGCACCATGCGGGCGAGACCGGTCAGATTCTCGGTCAGCACCGGATTGCGCTTGTGCGGCATCGCCGACGAGCCCTTCTGGCCGGGCGAGAAATATTCCTCCGCTTCCAGCACTTCGGTGCGCTGCAGGTGGCGCACCTCGACCGCCAGCCGCTCGATCGACGAGGCGATCACGCCCAAAGTGGCGAAGAATATCGCATGGCGATCGCGCGGAATCACCTGGGTCGAGACCGGCTCGACCGCGAGGTCGAGCTTCCCCGCTACATATTCCTCCACCCGCGGATCGATATTCGCGAAGGTGCCGACCGCGCCCGAAATTGCGCAGGTGGCGATGTCGGCGCGCGCCGCCAGCAGCCGCGCCTTGTTGCGGCTGAACTCGGCATAGGCCTCGGCCAGCTTGAGCCCGAACGTCACCGGCTCGGCATGGATGCCATGGCTGCGGCCGATCGTCGGGGTGAGCTTATGCTCGAACGCGCGGCGCTTGAGCACGTCGAGCAACTTGTCGATATCGGCCAGCAGCAGATCGCTTGCGCGCGCCAATTGGACGGCCAGGCAGGTGTCGAGCACGTCGGACGATGTCATGCCCTGGTGCATGAAGCGCGCTTCGTCGCCGACATTTTCCGCCACCCAGGTAAGGAAGGCGATCACGTCATGCTTGGTCACCGCCTCGATCGCGTCGATCGCGGCGACGTCGATCACCGGGTTGGTCGCCCACCAGTCCCATAACGCCTTGGCCGCGGATTTCGGGACCACGCCGAGTTCGCCGAGCGCCTCGGTGGCGTGCGCCTCGATTTCGAACCAGATGCGGAAGCGGGCTTCGGGCGCCCAGAGCGCAACCATTTCGGGGCGCGAATAGCGGGGGATCATCGGCGTGCTTTCGGTAAGTGGGTATGCGAGGCGCGGGTAGCAGCGTTGGAGGAGGAGGCAAATAAAGATCCTCCCGGCGCGGGGACAGTTCAGATCAGCCCCTCGCTCCTTAAGCTTATATTCCCGCGCGCACCGATGATCACATGATCGTGCACCTGAATTCCCAATGGCTTCAATGCCGCCACGATAGTCCGCGTGAGATCGATATCCTGGCGGCTCGGCGAAGGATCGCCGCTCGGGTGGTTGTGGGCGAGGATGATCGCCGCCGATCCCAGTTCGAGCGCACGCCGCGCCACCTCACGTACATAGATGGCCGCTTGATCGATCGAGCCTTCCGATACCAATTCGTCGCGAATCAGCATGTTGCGCGTGTTGAGATGCAGCACGCGCGCGCTTTCGGTCAGGCGGTGCGCCATCGTCGCGTGGAGATAGTCGATCAGCGCCGGCCAGCTGCCCAGCACCGGACGTTCGGCAACCTCGCTTTTCAACAGGCGCAACGCGGACGCTTGTGCGATCTTGAGCGCGGCGATCGCGGTTTCGGACAGGCCGGCGCGCGTGAGCGATTCGGCGTCCGCCGTCAGCACCGCGCCGAGGCTGCCGAATTCGGCCAGCAGGGCTCGTGCGCGCGGCTTGGTGTCCTGCCGGGGCGTGACGAGCGCCAAGAGATATTCGATCAGTTCGTGATCGAGCAAAGCGTCGCTGCCGCCTTCGATCAATCGCTTGCGCAGGCGGGCGCGGTGGCCACTGGCATCGGTCGCGGGATCGGCGTCGCTCATGATGAATGGCTACCGCAGGCGCCGGGCGGGCGCCAAATGTTTCACCACCGACATATGGCAGATGTCGCTTTGGTTGACTCGGGCGGCCCCCCTTCCTAAAGGGTCCGCGCCTGACGGGATCACCCGCCGGCGCTGCCGTCGGTGGACCGGTACAAGGTCGACAGGAGAGATGGCGTGGCGGCGAACGAACCCGGGCAGGATCCGATCGACGACCAAAATCCCTCTGGGGACATCCGGCTTTCTTCGCTGGATGCGCGGCTTAAGGCTGCGGCGGGCGTCGAGGCGGCACGGACGGGAACGGTGCAGCGCAAGCCCGACAAGGGTTATAAGCAAGGCAGCCGTGTTCTGACCGAGCTCGTTGCGGGTCCCGCTGGCGGCGCGCTGATCGGCTGGCTTTTGGACCGCTGGTTTGGCACGACGCCCTGGCTTCTGTTGGTGCTGCTGTTCCTTGGGTTCGCCGTCGCCATCAGAAACATTTATCGGATTTCGAGCGAGCGTCCGGAGTGATCCGGGCGCTTGCCGCATAAGCAGGGGTGAAGAAGAGTGGCGGCTGAAGGGTCCGGTATCGATCCCATGCACCAGTTCCTGGTCGAGCCTTTGCTCGGCCGGCCGCTGGTGATTGGTGGCTACGATATCAGCTTCACCAATTCGGCTTTGTTCATGTTCATCACGCTGATCGTGCTGGGCGTGTTCATGTATGGCGGGATGAAGCGTGCGCTCGTTCCCGGTCGCTGGCAGGCCGCGGTCGAAGGCATGACCGGCTTCGTCACCAACATGATGCAGACCAACATCGGGCCGGAAGGACGCAAGTTCACGCCCTATGTCTTCTCGCTCTTCATGTTCATCCTGTTCGCCAATCTGATCGGCCTGGTTCCGCTCGGCATCGTGCCTGGCTGGCATCCTTTCACGATCACCAGCCACATCTCGCTCACCGCGATCCTGGCCTTCTTCAGCTTCGGCATCGTGCTGGTGGTCGGCTTCGCCCGCCACGGGCTGCATTTCTTCTCGCTGTTCGTGCCGCACGGGACGCCGTGGTATATCGCCATCCTCGTCGCGCCGATCGAGTTCATGAGCTTCCTGGTGCGTCCGTTCAGCCTCGGGCTGCGACTGTTCGTCGCGATGACCGCCGGCCACATCCTGCTCGACGTGTTCGCAAGCTTCGTGGTGCAGGGCATCCATGGCGGCCCGCTCGGCTGGACCGTGTCGGCGCTGAGCTTCGTCATGATCGTCGGGGTCTCGGCACTCGAGCTGCTCGTGTCGGCGATCCAGGCCTATGTGTTCGCGCTGCTGACGTCGCTGTATCTCAACGACGCGATCAATCTTCACTAAGTTCAACGACTTCAACGAAGGGAAAACACTCATGGACGTCACTTCCGCCAAGATGATCGGTGCCGGCCTCGCTGCCATCGGCGTTGGCATGGCCGCGCTCGGCGTGGGCAACGTGTTCGGCTCGTTCCTCCAGGGCGCTCTGCGCAACCCGGGCGCTGCCGACGGCCAGCAGGGCCGCCTGTTCATCGGCTTCGCCGCCGCCGAGCTTCTGGGCCTGATCGCATTCGTCATCGCGATCCTGATCCTGTTCGTGGTCAAGTAAGGGTTCTTCGGAACCTTCCACGTCCTCAATTTCGCGCCGGAATCCGATGCCCCAGATAGATCAGATTGCCTCCATCTACGCCTCTCAGCTGTTCTGGCTGGTCGTGGTGTTCGCGCTGCTCTATTTCGGCATCGGCAAGGCGATGCTGCCCAAGATCCAGCGCACGGTCGACGATCGTGACGCGAAGATTGCGGGCGATCTCGCTGCGGCCAAGGCTGCGCGCGCGGCGGCGGATCAGGCTGACGAGGCCTACCAATCCGGGCTGGCCAAGAGCCGCAACGATGCAGCCGCGGCGGCTGCCGCCGCCAAGGCGCAGGCCACGGCGGCGAGCGAGGCGCGCGTCAAGGCGGCCGATGTCGAAATCGCCCAGCATGTCGCGCATGCGGAAGCGGCTCTGGCCTCGGCCCGGGTCGCCGCGGTCGCCGAGATCGAGGCGGTCGCGATCGATGCCACGCAGGAGATCGTCGATCGGGTCGCCGGCCTGTCGGTCGATCGCGGTCAGGCCGCCGCTGCGGTCGCCGACGCCATGGCACGTATCTGAGCGGAGATAAGATAGTCATGTCCGCCGCACCCCATCTCAACGCCACGACCCTCGCCGAACCCGGCATGATCGAACATTCCGAAGCGACCGCATTCGGGTTGAACCCCGGCGGCTTCGTCGCGCTGTCGATGATCGTCGTCATTGCCCTCCTGATCTGGAAGGGTGGCTTCAAGGCCATCGGCAGTTCGCTCGACAAGAAGATCGCATCGATCCGCGCCCAGCTGGACGAGGCGACCAAGCTGCGTGCGGAGGCCGAGGCGCTCAAGGCCGAATATCAGGCGAAGGCTGCTGCCGCGGAAGGCGAAGCCAAGGCGATCGTCGAGCATGCGCAAGTCGAGGCGCAGGCGATCCTGGCCAAGGCCAAGGCGGATACGGAGACGTTGATCGAGCGCCGCCAGCGCATGGCCGAAGACAAGATCGCCGCCGCCGAGCGTGCCGCGATTGCCGAGGTGCGCGCCAAGGCCGCAGGTGCAGCCGCCGCTGCCGCTGCGACGCTGATCGCGGAAAAGCATGGCGCCGAGAGCGACAAGGCGTTGGTGGACAAGACCATCGCCGGCCTGCGGCTGAACTGATCTGGATCCTCCCCTGCTTTTGCAGGGGACGAACCATTTCGTGGAAATGGAAAGGGGCCGCCATCGCAGATGGCGGTGCACCGCTGCCCCGCCACCCCCAGCCAGCGGCTGGCGGTCCCCTCCCGAGCGCCGCTCAGGGAGAATTTTTTTATGTCAGAAACCCGACGATCGCGTCGGGATGGATCGGCAACTGCGCGAAGCCCGCGACCGCGAACAGGATCGACAGCGCACCCGCTGCCCAGCCGAAGAACAGCAGCCCCCACAGCTCGACCAATGCCGCGATCGCGGTGGTCGCCAGCGCGATCGAGGCGAGGCCGTCCGACAGGTCGAACTGGTCGTCGCGATAATTGTTGTGGTCGTAATCGGCCTGCGCCTGCTGAGCCTTGGCCTTCAGCTCCACCAATTCCTTGGTGTATTTGGCGATCTGACCCTCCGCCCTGGCCGCCGCTGGCCCGCCATTGGCAGCTGCAATTTCCTCCATATGGAGCTTGAGCCGCGTCGCCTGATATTGGTTCCAGGTATCGACCTGCATGGCCTGCGCCTGCTGCATATTCTGGACGATATTGCCGTCCTTGATGTTCACCAGCGCCATCGAGACGCTGAGGATCACCACCGTCGTCGCGACGACGCGGTTGAGGCGTTTGTCATGAACCTCGACCGTTTCGAGATCGGGCAGTTCGGGTGCTTCGCTCATGCCAGCCGTTTATCCCGGAATGGCCCGACCGCACACTACAAATCTGGGCTGAAACGACCATCTGGCGTACTGCCCCCGGCGCTCCTAAATCGCTCGAGTGAGTGATCGTCCC
Source organism: Sphingomonas sp. MMS24-J13 (assembly GCF_044905095.1). Lineage (NCBI taxonomy): Bacteria > Pseudomonadati > Pseudomonadota > Alphaproteobacteria > Sphingomonadales > Sphingomonadaceae > Sphingomonas > Sphingomonas sp. MMS24-J13. The sequence continues at coordinate 2,632,279 of NZ_CP173258.1, read as the reverse complement.
GACAGCCCAGATCGTTTCTCCGAAGAGAAATCCACCTATGCGGTGCGCGGGGAAGGCGCCGCGCCCGATCTGGAGGCGGGAATCGCGGCGATCCGCAACGTGCTGAAGACCTTGCCGGCGCGGCCCGGTGTCTATCGCATGCTCGATGTGCGCGGCGACGTGCTGTATGTGGGCAAAGCGCGCTCGCTCAAGAACCGGGTGTCCAATTACACCCAGGTCTCGCGCCTGCCGCGCCGCCTCTCGCGCATGGTTGCGCAGACGCGCGGCATGACGGTGGTCACCACCAATACCGAGGCCGAGGCGCTGTTGCTCGAAGCCCAGCTGATCAAGCGTTTCCGGCCCGCCTACAACGTACTGTTGCGTGACGACAAAAGCTTCCCGTTCATCCTGCTCCGCGAGGATCATGACTTCCCGCGCGCACAGCTCCATCGCGGCGCGCGGCGCGCGAAGGGGCAATATTTCGGGCCGTTCGCGGGCGCAGGCGCGGTGCGCACGACGCTTACCTCGCTACAAAAGCTCTTCCTGCTCCGCTCCTGCACCGACAGCTTCTTCTCGAACCGCTCGCGGCCGTGCCTGCTCTACCAGATCAAGCGCTGTTCGGCACCGTGCGTCGATCGGATCGGCAAGGAGGATTATGCCGAGCTGGTCGACGACGCGAAGGCGTTCCTCGCCGGCAAATCCACGCAGGTCCAGAAGCGCCTCGGTGCGCAGATGGCCGCCGCGGCCGAGGCGATGGACTTCGAGCAGGCAGCCTTGCTGCGCGATCGGCTCAAGGCGCTCACCTTCATCCAGGGCACCCAGGCGATCAACGCCGAGGGTGTCGACGACGCGGACGTGTTCGCGCTCGCCTGCAAATCGGGCCAGATCGGGATCCAGGCCTTCTTCATCCGGGGCGGGCAGAATTGGGGCCACCGTGCCTTCTTCCCGACCCACACCGCCGACGTGCCCGAGGACGAGGTGCTGCTCGCCTTCATGATGCAATTCTACGACGAGGTCCCGCCGCCGCGCCTGATCCTGACCGATCGGATCCTGCCCGAGGCCGAACTCGTCGCCGAGGCCTTGGCCGAGAAAGCCGAGCGCAAGGTGGTGCTCAAGGTGCCGCAGCGTGGCGAGCAGAAGCGGCTGCTGGCCCAGGCGACCCGGAACGCCGAGGAGGCGCTCGATCGCCGGCTGGCCGAAGGCGCGACCCAGTCGAAGCTGCTGCGCGAGGTCGCCGATCTGTTCGAGCTGGAGGCGGTGCCCAACCGCATCGAGATTTACGACAACAGCCACATCATGGGCACCAACATGGTCGGCGCGATGGTCGTCGCCGGGCCCGAGGGCTTCCGCAAGGGCCAGTATCGCAAATTCAACATCAAGCGTCCCGAAACCGCCCCCGGCGACGATTTCGCGATGATGCGCGAGGTGCTCGAGCGCCGCTTCGCCCGGCTGGAGCGCGAGGATCCCGATCGCAAGTCGGGCGAGTGGCCCGATCTGCTGCTGATCGACGGGGGCAAGGGGCAGGTGTCGGCGGTATTCAAGACGATGGAGGAGATGGGCGTCCACGATGTCCCCATCGTCGGGATCTCGAAGGGCCCCGATCGCAACGCTGGCCGCGAGCATTTCCACATGCCCGACGGGCGCGAATCGATGTTGCCGATGAACTCGCCCGTTCTGTTCTACCTCCAGCGGTTGCGCGACGAGGCGCACCGTTTTGCGATCGGCGCGCACCGCACCAAGCGTGCCGCGAGCATGACCACCAGCCCGCTCGACGACGTCCCTGGCGTCGGTCCGGCGCGGAAGAAGGCGTTGCTGATGCATTTCGGCACGGCCAAGGCGGTGCGCGGCGCGGGGCTGGAGGACCTGATGAAAGCCCCCGGCGTCTCGGCGACGATGGCGCGCGCGATCTTCGATCACTTCAATCCGTCGGGGTGAAAGGTGCAGCGTCCGCGTTGATTGGAACGGGTTACGAGCATTTTAACCACGTCGTTTACTGCATCTGTCATGCTCGCTGGCTAGAAGGGTTCATGTGACGGGGACGTCACGTGTTTCGCGTGGCTTGGCTTCCGCATACGTCGATTCTGATCCGTTCTCCCAAAACGTGCTATTCCCCGTCATTCCCGCGAAAACGGGAATCCATGGCCTCTGGTCCTTTGAGAATATGGCTTCCCGCCTCCGCGGGAACGACGGCAGAGAGAACGCATCCCTTATGCATATCGAGGCCCAGGCGATCGTCTGCGCGGTGCGACCGCATGGCGAGCATGGCGCAATCGTACGCGCCCTGACCCCTGCCGATGGGCTGGTCGCGGGCTATGTGCGCGGCGGCCGATCGCGCCGCCTGAAGCCGGTGCTGGTCCCCGGGAACCTGATCCGCGCCGATTATCGCGCGCGCACCGAAGAGCAATTGCCGGCCCTGACAGTGGAACTGGTCGAAAGCCGGGCGGGGATGCTGGGCGAGCCCCTGCCGGCCGCCGCGATCGACTGGGCGACCGCACTGGCCGCGGCGACCCTGCCGGAGGGACAGCCTTATCCGCCGTTGTACCAGGCGCTGGATGGGGTGCTCGCGGCAGTCGTCGCGGCACCGGCAGCGCGCGATTGGGCGGCGGCATTGGTGCGTTATGAGTTGCTGATGCTCAGCGAATTGGGATTCGGGCTCGATCTGTCCGGTTGCGTGGCGACCGGGGCGCTGACCGATCTGGCTTATGTCAGCCCCAAGAGCAGTGCCGCGGTCAGCCGGGCTGCGGGCGAGGTCTATCGCGATCGGCTGCTGCCTTTGCCGGCCTTCCTAATCGAGGGCGGGGCAGGGGAGTGGCCTGAATTGCTCGACGGGCTGAAGCTGACCGGTTTCTTCCTCGAACGCGATCTTCTTCATGGCCGTGCGATGGACGTGCTCGCCGCCCGCGAGCGGCTGGTCGACCGGCTCAAGCGAGTCTCGGCTTGAAAATCCTCCCCGGAACGGGGAGGGGAACCGCGCGAAGCGTGGTGGAGGGGGCACTCGGCCGGGCGCAGCGTTCGTCGCGGGCTCCCTCCACCATTTCTACGAAATGGTCCCCCTCCCCGCGCCGGGGAGGATTTAGGAAGTAACATGCTCATTGCCCTTTTGCCCGGAGACGGGATCGGTCCCGAAGTCATCACCCAGGCGCGCGCCGTGCTCGAGGCGGTCTGCGGCGATCGGCTGACGTTCGAGGAAGCGCTGGTCGGTGGCGCGGCGTACAAGGCCAAGGGGCATCCGCTGCCGCCCGAGACGCTCGATCTGGCGAAGCGCGCCGATGCGATCCTGTTCGGCGCGGTGGGCGATCCGGATTGCGACAAGCTCGAGCGTCGGTTCCGGCCCGAGCAGGCGATCCTCGGCCTGCGCAAGGAGCTGACTTTGTTCGCCAACCTGCGCCCCGCCAAGCTCTTCCCCGAGCTGGCCGATGCCTCGGCGTTGCGCCCCGAAGTGGCGGCGCGGATCGATCTGGTCATCATCCGCGAGCTCAATGGCGACGTCTATTTCGGCGAGAAGGGCATGCGCACCACCGCCGACGGCCGCCGCGAAGGCTATGACATCATGTCCTATAACGAGGACGAGGTGGCCCGCATCGCCCGCGTCGGCTTCGAAACCGCGCGCGCGCGCGGCCGAAAGCTCTGCTCGGTCGACAAGGCCAATGTGCTCGAAACCTCGCAGCTGTGGCGCGACGTGGTGATCGAGGTGTCGGCGGATTATCCCGATGTCGCGCTCAGCCACATGTATGTCGACAATGCCGCGATGCAGCTGGTGCGCGATCCGGGCCAGTTCGACGTGATCGTCACGGGCAATCTGTTCGGCGATATCCTGTCCGATCAGGCAAGTATGTGCGTCGGCTCGATCGGCATGCTGCCCTCGGCCTCGCTCGATGCCAACCAGAAGGGTCTGTACGAGCCAATCCACGGCTCCGCCCCCGACATTGCCGGGCAGGGCAAGGCCAATCCGCTTGCGACGATCCTCTCGGCGGCGATGATGCTGCGGTATTCGCTGGGTATGGCGGCCGAGGCCGACCGGATCGAGGCGGCAGTGGCGAAGGCGCTGGCAAGCGGCGCACGCTCGGCCGATCTGGGCGGGACGGTGACGACCAGCCAGATGGGCGCCGCGGTGCTGACGGCGTTGTAACGTGAAAATCCTCCCCGGTACGGGGAGGGGGACCATGCGTAGCATGGTGGAGGGGGCCCACCTCCTCACTGGCGCTTGCGTGGAGGTGGGCCCCCTCCACCACGCCGCTGCGCGTCGCGGTCCCCCTCCCCGTGCCGGGGAGGATTCTAGCCCAGCGCTTCCTCGATCGCCCCTACCAAGGCCGGATCGTCCGGCGTCGTCCGCGGCCCGAACCGGCCGATCACCGCGCCATCGCGCCCGATCAGGAATTTCTCGAAATTCCACGCGATCGGCCCGGCCGGCTCGGTCTTGACCAGTTCGGCGTAGAGCGGATGCTGGTCGGGTTCCTTGACGCTGATCTTGGCGAACATCGGGAAATCGACCGAGAAATTGGTGCGGCAGAAACTGGCGATCTCTTCGTTCGTACCCGGCTCCTGCGCGCCGAAATCGTTGGCGGGGAAGCCCAGCACCTCAAACCCCTTGCCGCGATAGGTGCGATAGAGCGCCTCGAGTCCGTCATATTGCGGGGTGAGCCCGCATTTCGACGCGACGTTTACCACCAGCAGCACCTTGCCTTCATGGTGGGCAAGGCTGTCGTCGGCGCCTGAAATGGTCTTGAGCGGGATATCCTGAATCGCGGTCATGGCGTCTCTCCTGTCGCGGGGACTCTCCGCCGCGCTTGCGCGCCCGTCAACCGCCGGGCAAAGGCTTGGCCATTATGAAGCGCACCACCGGACAGGACAGATCGATCACCTCGAAGTGGCGGCCCGCCACGCAGGCCGTGCGCGGCGGCACCGCGCGCTCCGAATGGGGCGAGACGAGCGAGGCGCTCTTCCTCACCTCGGGCTACAGCTACGACAAGGCGTCCGACGCCGCCGCGCGCTTCGCGGGCGAGCAGCAGGGCATGACCTATAGCCGGCTGCAGAACCCCACGGTCGAGATGCTGGAAAAGCGCATCGCCCTGATGGAGGGCGCGGAATCCTGCCGGACGATGGCGACCGGCATGGCGGCGATGACCGCGGTCCTGCTCTGCCAGCTCAGCCAGGGCGATCACATGGTGGCGGGCCGCGCGGCATTCGGGTCGTGCCGCTGGCTGACCGATACGTTGCTTCCCCGATTCGGGATCGAAACGACCATCGTCGACGGCAGTGATACCGATCAGTGGAAGGATGCGATCCGCCCGAATACGAAGCTCTTCTTCTTCGAGACGCCCGCCAACCCGACGCTCGATATCGTCGATCTGGAGGCGGTGTGCGGCATCGCGAAGGAGGCCGGATTGCTGAGCGTGGTCGATAACGCCTTTGCCACCCCGCTCCTGCAGCGACCGATGGATTTCGGTGCCGATATCGTCGCTTACTCGGCCACAAAGATGATGGACGGGCAGGGCCGTGTGCTCGCCGGTGCCGTGGTCGGCAAGGAGGAGTTCATCGAGAAGACCCTGCTGAGCTTTACCCGCAATACCGGGCCGACCTTGTCGCCGTTCAATGCCTGGGTGGTGTTGAAGGGGCTCGAGACGCTCGATCTGCGCATCCGCCGCCAGAGCGAGAATGCGCTCAAGGTGGCCAGCTTCCTCGATCGCCGCGTCGCCACGCTCTATCCGGGGCTCGCCAGCCACCCGCAGCATAATCTGGCGATGCGCCAGATGGATGCGGGCGGTACGATCCTGGCGATCAATGTCGACGGCGGACGAACGCAGGCGCACGGCTTGCTCGACGCGCTCGAACTGATCGACATTTCCAACAATATCGGCGACTCACGCTCGCTGATGACCCACCCTGCCTCCACGACCCATGCGGGCCTCTCGGCCGAGACCCGCGCGGCGATGGGCGTGGGCGAGGGGATGCTGCGGCTGAATGTCGGGCTCGAGGATCCGCAGGACGTGATCGAGGATCTCGATCAGGCGCTGGTGGCGGTCGGACTGTGACCACCTCGACCCTCGGCCTCTTCTTTCCGTACAGCGCGGAGACGAACGACGTCGTGGTACGCGTGGCGGTGAGCTTCCTCGCCGATCAGTCGGAACCCGCCCGCGGCCGCTGGTTCTGGGCTTATCATATCCGGATCGAGAATGCCGGCGAGCAGGAAGTGCAATTGCTCACCCGGCGCTGGCTGATCACCGACGGACGCGGCGCGCGCCATCGCGTGGCGGGCGAAGGCGTCGTCGGCGTCCAGCCCCTGATCGAGCCGGGCAGTTCCTACGATTATGTCTCCGGTTGTCCGTTGGACACGCCGACGGGATCGATGGAGGGCAGCTATCAGATGATCGATGCGGATGGACGGATGTTCGACGTCACGATCCCGCGTTTTCCGCTGGCAGGCCCGGCGGTGACCCAATGAAGCGGACGCATCTTCCCCTGAACGGCCTGCGCGTGCTGGATGCGGCGGCGCGCTATCTCTCCTTCACCCGCGCGGCGGACGAACTGGCGGTGACCCCGGCGGCGGTCGGCCAGCAGATCCGCACGCTCGAGGATGTGCTGGGCGTCGTCCTGTTCCGCCGCACCGCCAAGGGACTGGAGTTGACGCCCGAGGGTGCGGCCGGGCTCGACGCCTTGCGGCGTGGTTTCCTCGAATTCGAGGAAGCGGTGCGCGCGATGCAATCGCAGCAATCGTCGAAGCGGCTGACCATCGCCGCCCCGCGCGATCTCACCGCGCGCTGGCTCGCGGCACGGCTGGCGGCCTATGGCCGGACCGACGACGAACTCGGCTTCCATCTCATCGCCGCCGACGATGCGATCGATTTCACCCAGGCCAATCTCGATCTCGCCATCTGTCTGTCCGCCGACAAGGGCGAGCATGAGGGCGTGATGGTCGGCGGGACGGGCTATGTCACGGTCGGCATCGATGCCGCACCCGATCGCGCGATCGGCTGGCCTGGCTGCCCGCAGACCGACAATGATCCGGTGATCACCGTGGCCGATGCCGGGCTCGCGATCGATGCGGCAGCGGCCGGGCTGGGGCAGGCGACCGTACCCGCCCTGCTAGCCGAGGCCGATATCGCCGCCGGCCGGGTCAAGGCGCTGGCCGCGAAGGAGGGCGAAAAAGCCTATTGGCTGATCGCGCCTGTGCCGCAATGGCGCCAGAAGAAGGTCAAGGCGCTGGTCGCGGCCTTGGTGGGGTAAGATACGAGGCCTGAACGGCACTCAACCCGGCAAAATCTCTTCCTCGACCTCGGTCCTGAGCGCGGTGACGGCATCGCGCACCTCGGCCGGGTCGATCAAAGTCCGCCGCCACGGCCCCCAGATCAGCCAGCCGATCGCGAGCAGGCTCGCCAGCACATTGGCGATCGGGAAGCTCCACATCACGCCGTCGAGCCCGAGCGGCGTCCATAAGGCCAGCACCAACGCGCACGGCATCTGCATCAGCCATTGCATCACCAGCGAAATTCCCATCGCCTGCCGCGTGCTCCCGGCACCGCGGAACGCGCCGTTGAGCACCTGCGGCAGCGCCATGATGCCAAGCGAGGGGCCGAAGATGTGCAGGAAGTGGACCGTGCCCACGAGGATCGTCGGTTGCCCGGGCGCCATGAACGCGATCAGATAAGGCGCCGCCGGCACCAGCAGCAGCCCGATCGCAGTCAGCATCAGGAATGCGGCCAGCGCCGTGCCGCGTGCCGCCGCTTCGGCGCGAGCCATCTGCCCCGCGCCGATATTCTGCCCGACCACCGCGGCGGTCGCGACCGACAGGCCCAGCATCGGCACGAAGAAGAAGATCATGATCCTCGTGCCGAGCCCATAGATGGCGAGGGCGTTGGTACCGAAGCGTGCGGCGAGGCTCATCAGGACGAGGCTGCCGAAGGTGCGCGTCGCCTGCTCGATCGAGGCGGGGATGCCGATGCCGATCGCGCGACGGATATGGGGGAAATCGGGGCGAAAATGGTGGAGGCGCAGGCTGACGCCCGATCTGCCCCCGGCAAGGCGCGCTAGCCCAAGCACGCACGTCATCACCTGCGCGGTAACGGTCGAGATCGCCGCGCCGACCACGCCGAGCGCGGGGATCGGTCCCCAGCCGAAGATCAGGATCGGATCGAGCACGGCGTTGAGCACAACGCTCGCGACCATCACCCGCAACGGGTAGCGCGCGTCGCCCAGCGATTGGAGCATCGCCTGTGCAGTCATGAAGCCGAACATCGGCACCATGCCGAGATAGGATACCGAGAGATAGGCATGGGTCAGCCGGCCGATTTCGGGCTCGAGTCCGATCAGCCGGATCAGCGCGCCGTTGCCGATCAGCCCGATCGCCATGAAGCCCAGCCCGACCGCGCCGACCGAAAGCAACGTCTGGGCCGCGACATGATCGACCATCTCGGTCCGCCGCGCGCCGGCATATTGGGCGATGAACACCGATCCCGCGGTCGCGAGGCCCAATCCGAGCGCCAGCAGCACCCCGAACATCGGCGCCGACGCCGACACCGCCGCCAGCGCATCGCGTCCGGCATGGCCGAGGAAGTAACCGTTGACGAACTGGTAGGTCGCCTGGAGCAGGTTGGTCAGCACCACCGGCACCGCGATCGTCGCGACCGATCGCCACAGGCTGCCCTCGGTCACGGCGGAGGTGCGCTGGTCGAGAGTTTGGGTTTTGGTGATCGTTGCCTCCCCTGTTGGAGAAGCCTTGCGGCAGCAACGGGCGCTACGCAATCAGGATGAGGACCACCTTTGTTTTCCAGTCATGCTGAACTTGTTTCAGCATCCACCGTACGTGCCGCACTGTCCGTGCAAGTTGCCTGGAGGATGCTGAAACAAGTTCAGCATGACGGAGAGGCTAAATATCGATCGCGCCTTCCTCGACCGCACTGGCATTGGCCTGGATGAAGGCAAAACGGTGCTCGGGATTCTTGCCCATCAGCCGTTCGACCAGATCCTTCGTCCCCTGCCGCTCCTCATATTCCTGCGGCAGGGTGATGCGCACCAGCGTGCGGGATTTCGGATCCATGGTGGTTTCGCGTAATTGTTGCGGGTTCATCTCACCGAGACCCTTGAAGCGCGCGACCTCGACCTTCTTGCCCTTGAATTCCTTCGCCTCGATCCGTTCGCGATCCTCGTTGTCGCGCGCATAGAGGCTCTTGGTCCCCGATGTCAGGCGATAGAGCGGCGGCTGGGCGAGGTAGACCCGGCTGTCCTTCACGATCGCCGCCATCTCCTGAAAGAAGAAGGTCATCAGCAGGGTCGCGATATGCGCGCCGTCGACATCGGCGTCGGTCATGATGACGATGCGCTCGTAGCGCAGCGCCGACGGATCGCATTTGTCGCGGATGCCGCAACCCATTGCCAGGGTCAGATCGGCGATCTCGCTGTTCGCGCGGATCTTGTCGGCGCTCGCCGAGGCGACGTTCAATATCTTGCCGCGGATCGGCAGGATCGCCTGGGTCTTGCGGTCGCGCGCCTGCTTGGCCGATCCGCCGGCGCTGTCGCCCTCGACGATGAACAATTCGGTGCCGGTGGGATCATCGTTGGCGCAATCGGTAAGCTTCCCGGGCAGGCGCAGCTTGCGCGCACTGGTCGCGGTCTTGCGCTTCACGTCGCGCTCGGCCTTGCGCTTCAGCCGATCGTCCATCCGATCGAGCACGAAGCCCAGCAATGCGCGGCCGCGATCCATATTGTCCGACAGGAAATGATCGAAATGGTCGCGCACCGCGCTTTCCACCATTCGCGCCGCTTCGGGGCTGGTGAGACGGTCCTTGGTCTGGCTCTGGAATTGCGGATCGCGGATGAAGACCGACAGCATCAGTTCGACATCGACGACGACATCCTCGGGCGCGAGATCCTTGGCTTTCTTGTTGTTCACCAACTCGGCGAAGCCACGCAGCCCCTTGATCAAGGCAGCGCGCAGGCCATGCTCGTGCGTGCCGCCGTCGGGCGTCGGAATGGTGTTGCAATAATAACTGTACGATCCATCCGAATAGAGTGGCCAGGCGACTGCCCATTCGACCGAGCCTTGCCCATCGGGGAAATCCTGCCGCCCGATGAAGGGCGTGGCGGTGGCACAGGCGCGTTCGCCCAATTGCTCGCGCAGGTGATCGGCGAGGCCGCCGGGGAATTGGAACACCGCCTCGGCGGGCGTGTCGTCGCCGATCAGCGACGGATCGCAGCGCCAGCGTATCTCGACCCCCGCATAGAGGTAGGCCTTCGAGCGCGCGAGTCGGTAAAGCCGTGCGGGCTTGAAGCGCATCGCCTCGCCGAAAATCTCGGTATCGGGGGTGAAGGCGACGCTCGTGCCGCGCCGGTTAGGGGCGGCGCCGACCGTTTCGAGTTTCGAGGTCGGCAGGCCCCGCGCGAAGGTCTGGCGGTACAGCGTGCGATCGCGCGCCACCTCGATCACCGTATCGGACGAGAGCGCGTTGACGACGCTGATACCGACGCCGTGGAGGCCGCCGCTCGTATTGTAATTCTTGCCGCTGAACTTGCCGCCCGAATGGAGCATGGTGAGGATCACCTCCAGCGCCGATTTCTTCGGGAATTTCGGGTGCGGATCGACCGGCATGCCGCGGCCATTGTCGACGATTGTGATCCGATTGCCGGCGGCCAGCGTCACCTCGATCCGGGTCGCATGCCCTGCGACCGCCTCGTCCATCGCATTGTCGAGGACCTCGGCGGCGAGGTGGTGGAGCGCGCGCTCGTCGATGCCGCCGATATACATGCCCGGGCGGCGCCGGACGGGCTCGAGTTCCTCGAGCACCTCGATCGACGAGGCATCATAATTTTGCGGGGTGTTGGGCGTAGGGGAAGCGAAGAGATCGTCGGCCATTGGCCGCGACCTTAACGGAACAAAGGCGGGACGGAAACCGTCATCGCAGCGGGTGCGGAACTATCGATCGGTCTTGCGCTGCCCGGCATGCGCGCGACGGAGTTCTTCCTGCCGCATCGGCATTGCGTCGATCTTGCGCATGAGCGTGGTCGCATCGACCGGGCCATTGGCCTCGCTCGCGACCTTGCCGTCCTTGCCGATCAGGAAGGCGCGATAGATGGGGGCGGTGATATGATAGCGCCGTTGCAGGCTGTCGGCCTTGTCATGCGCGCCGAGCACGCGGCCTTCGGCAACCTGAACGAAGACGAGATCGCGGTTGGATGCCTCCAGCGCGGCCTTCGCCATCACGGCACTTTGCGTCGCCAGTCGTGGATCCTTCAGCGACGGTGCGAAGACGAGCAGCACGCGATTGTGGAACTGCATGCCGGCAACCGAGCGGAGATCGGTGGCGGTAGCGCCGGCCGGAGCGGCGAGAAGCAGGGACAGTGTAAGCAGGGGAAGGCGCATGCTATGAGAACGCCTGACACCCCCTGCATGATCCGCCCCGATTTGCGGCGGATCGAAAGATTTATGGGCCGGTCATTCGACCGTCATGCCAAACCAAGTTCAGCATGACGGGTCTCGGTCAGCGCACCCGCGGGCCGCCATAAGGCAGCGGCGGCGGCGGGCGGCGGTCACGGCGCGGCAGCTGCGCCTGATAGGCCAGTGAGCAGTGGCTCAGACAATAGGGGAAACCGGGATTCACCTGATCGCCGCAGAAGTGGAAATCGGGCTCGCCCGGGTGGCCGATCGGCCATTTGCAGATGCGATCGTTCAGATCGAGCAGGCTGGTCTTGCCGGCAATCTCGGCCGAAGGCTTGGCCGGCACCAGACGGCGCGGCGGCGCCGGGGGGATCGGGGCCTGCTGCTCATGCGGGTTCTGGCGGGCGAAACCGCCAGGCCCGATCGAGCGCACGATCGGTGCGGGCGCCGCAGGGGCCGCCTCGACGACGGGCTCGTCGTCCGAATCGGCTTCGTCGGCTTCGAACGGGGAGGCAGACACCGGTGCGGGGGCCGGTGCAGGCGCGGGCGCCTGGGGCGCTGGTGCGGCGGGCTCGGCCGCAACCGCAACAGGTACTGCAGTCGGCTCGGGCGCGGAAGCTGGCGCAGCCTCGCGCTGGCTCACCGGCGACGGACGCGACTGTAGGCCCAGGCGGTGCGCTTTGCCGATCACGGCATTGCGGCTGACGCCACCCAGTTGCTCGGCGATCTGGCTGGCGGTCATGCCATTCTGCCACATCTGCCTGAGCTGATCGATCCGTTCGTCCGTCCACGCCATTCGGCCATTCCCTGCGTCTTCGAGGCTTGTCGTGCGCGTGCCCGGCGACTACCCGGCAGGCATGATCGAGGCCCCGCTAAAAAACACGCGTCCCGCCCCCGGCGTACCGGTGATCCCGATGGTCAACTGGGGGGGCTGCGTGCCCTCTATATCAAGGAGGTGCGGCGGTTCTTCAAGGTGCATCTGCAAACGATCTGGGCCCCGGCGATCACAACACTGCTATATCTGGTGATTTTCACCGTCGCTCTGGGCCGTGGCGGGCGCGAAGTGATGGGAACGTCCTTCGCTAATTTCGTGGCGCCCGGCCTGATCGTCTCGACCGGCATGATGCAGAGCGCGTTCGCCAATGCCAGTTTTTCCCTGCTGGTCGGCAAGATCCAGGGCACGATCGTGGATTATCTGATGCCGCCGCTCTCGGCTGCCGAATTGCTCGCCGGGCTGGTCGGCGCAGCGATGACGCGGGCGATCATGGTCGGCGGCGCGATCTGGGTTGCGATGCTGCTGTGGCCCGGCATCACCCATATTCCGCAGCATCCATGGGCGGTGCTCTGGTTCGGGCTCAATGGCGCGGCCTTGCTATCGTTCATCGGCGTATTGGCGTCGATCTGGGCCGAGAAGTTCGATCACAATGCCGCGGTGACCAATTTCATCATCCAGCCGGCCTCCTTGCTGTCGGGAACCTTCTATTCGGTCGACAATCTCCACGGCGTGTTTCGCACGCTGAGCCACATGAACCCGATCTTCCACGTCATTTCGGGCTTCCGCTACGGCTTCCTCGGGATCGCGGATTCGAACATCACGGTGGGGGCGATCCTGCTGCTGGCGATCAACGGCGCGCTGGGGGCCTTGTGCTACGTGCTGATCCTGCGGGGCTGGAAACTGCGGAACTGACGTTCGCCCGTACCGTCATCCCAGCGAAGGCTGGGATCTCAGGAGGATCTGAATACTCCCTCGTCTCTCGCAACAGCCCGGCTTTCGCTGAGGTGACGATGGGGACGTTGGTTATGCGTCCCGCAACGCAACGGATAAGGCTTAAGCCCGATCCCAACCCCTCCCCATACGAGGAGGGGTTTCACGTTGCGTTGCAGCATTCGGCGCTCGGCCGATGCCCGATAAACCGGTAATTTTGTGCGCTAGCGAAGGTTTGCGAGCGCTTCCTTGATTCTGAGCTTTTGTTTCTTGAGCATCGCGACCAACATTTCATCGGGGGATGGCCGGCTCCGCTCGTTGGTGATTTGAGCGTCAATCCGCGCATGCTTGGCCATCAAAGCCGTAGAATGGGAATTGGTCATCGACTCACTCCTCTTCCTTTGTCAGGACCATCGAGTAAATCATGAGCCGCAGGCTTTGTCGCCGGGGTTTTGATCGTTACCTCGCAATTCAGTACCATTTCAGCGTAATCGCCGATGGGCTTGAGCGGTGCGCGCCAAGGCCTTAGGGCGCCGTCACGCGAGTGGTGGGATTGAATGATGGATGAGGCCGAAATCATCCGGCAGGTTGGGCTGCTGCGGCAGGAGCATCGCGATCTCGATGCGGCGATCGATGCGATGATCTTCGCCACCGCCAGCGATCAGCTCCAGGTCGCGCGACTCAAGAAGCGCAAGCTCAAGCTGAAGGACGAGATAGCCGCGCTCGAAGACATGCTGATCCCCGACATCATCGCCTGATCGAGATCGACCGCGCGGAAGCGGGATGGAGGACAAGGATGGACGCCAAGGTTCAGGCGGTTCTCGACACCTATCATGCCCAGATGCGCGCGGAAGGCGGGCTCGGCCCCGAGGATGCCGACTGGCGCGATCGCATGCTTCTGCCTGTCGGGGAAGACGCGGGGCGTTTCATCAACATCCTCGCCAGAAGCCTCGCAGCGCCGACGATCCTCGAGATCGGCACTTCCTACGGATATTCCGGCATCTGGCTGGCCGAGGCGGCGCGCGCCGCCGGTGGCCGGCTGATCACGCTGGAGTTGCAGGACTACAAATCGGTGCACGCGAAGGGGATGGCCGGGCAGGCGGGCCTCGCCGACTATGTCGATTTCCAGGTGGGGGATGCACTCACGCTGATCGAACGGCTGCCGGCAGGGATCGATTTCATCCTGCTCGATCTTTGGAAGGATCTCTACACGCCCTGCCTCGAGGCCTTCTATCCGAAGCTCAATCCGGGCGCGATCATCGTAGCCGACAATATGCTGTTCCCGGGCGGCGAAGAGGTCGCGCGATATGGCCGTGCGGTGCGGGCGATGCCGGGGATGACGAGCGTGTTGTTGCCGGTGGGACAAGGGCTGGAGGTCAGCCGGTACGAGGGTCGATAAAAGTCCTGTCCTTGGGAGGGGTTGGGGAGGGGCCGTGCGTCAGGACGAAGCGTCGCGTCCTTACCGCTGCTTTGGCCCCTCCTCCCTGCCCTCTCCCGCAAGCGGGAGAGAGGGTAATTGCCGTTACGCCGCCTGGCGGTCGTTCACGGCTTCGATTGTTTGCGGTTCGACCGCGCTGCCGATCGCGATGTTGCGGGGCTTCTTGTGCTCCGGCACTTCGCGGACGAGCTGGATGTCGAGCAGGCCGTCATTGTAGGCAGCGCCGGTCACCTTGATCGTGTCGGCGAGCTGGAAGCGGCGTTCGAACGCGCGCTTGGCGATGCCGCGATGCAGGAATTCGCGCTTGTCGGCTTCGGTGCCTTCCTGGGCCCGGCCGGTGACGATCAGGACATTGTCCTGGGCGGTAATCTCGAGCTCGGAACGGCTGAAGCCGGCGGTCGCCATCGAAATGCGGTAGGCGTCTTCGCCGACCTTCTCGATATTGTAAGGGGGATAGGCATCGCCCTCGCCGCGGGTCGCGAAATCGACCAGGCGGTTGAGGTTTTCGAAGCCGATGGAGGTGCGCAGCAAAGGCGCGAAATCGAAGGTACGCATAGTTTCCAATCCTCGCTCAAGCGATTGACGTTGATTGGCCCGCAGCTCTCGCCGCCGGGCCGATGGCCCCGCCCCGATTGGCGACGGGGGCCGTCCTATAGCTAGGAAATGTGCGCGCCGTTTCAATGGCCGATCCGGACCCTTTTCGTAAACCTTCTTTCTCCATTTCGGCGTAACCTGCGCTGTGGCATGACGCAGCCTTGGGGGGCAGGAGCATTGGGATGAACGGTAGCGGGAGCATGGCCGCGAGACTCGCGGATTCGCTATATACCGAGGCTCTGCTGCTGGCCGACGAAATGCGCGCCTATTTCGATCGCGACGGGTGCGCCGATCGCGATCAGCTCTCGCCTTACGGGCGCGTGCAATTTGCGTGCGAATCGCTGAAAGCGACGACGCGGTTGATGCACGTCATCGCGTGGCTGGCGACGCGGCGCGCGATCGATAATGGCGAATTGGCTGCAGCCCAGGTCGGCGCGGCCGAGCGACGCCTCACCGAAGCCTCGCCCAGCGCGCCCGAGGTCCTGGGCGGATTGCCGTCACCGGCGCGTAAGCTGATCCTGACCGGAATCGATTTGTACGAACGGGTCGGGCGCCTGGCCGATGGCATCGAAGCGCCGATCGCGATGGCGAGCCCGGCCAGGGCGCTATTCCGCAGGCTGGAGAGCGCTTTCTAACCAGAAATCGCCCGTCCGGCGGAGGATTTTCAGGCGCCGCCCCCAATATTGCCGCTCTATATCATACTGGCATCCCGGCGCACGGGGCTGTTACAGCATTGCAATCCGTCGTCACCCCAGCATGCTAGGCCCGCCATAATGAAAATAAAGCGGCGTCATCGCGCCACCATTCTTCTGCTGATCGCGCTGCCTCTGCCGATTTGGGGGGGCTCATGGCGGCCAAGTCGCCCAAGCTTCCCCCAACGCCCCTTATTGTGCCCTGCCGGGTACGCCGCAGACCTTCGTGTCGCCGATGGGTGAGCCGTTCCGCGCGGCGGCAGGCCAGCCTTATCCCTCTGCGATCTGGGCGGCGGCGGCCGATACCAACCATGACGGTGCGATCGATCGCACCGAATTCCTTGCCGATGCGCAGCGCTTCTTCCGCATGCTCGACACCGATCATGACGGCCGCCTCACGCCCGAAGAGATTGCCGCCTATGAATCCAACGTGGCGCCTGAAATCGCTTTGTATCGCGGCCGGCGGCTGCCCCCTCTCGGGAGCGAGCGGGAGAAGGGCCAGCGGCCGCATGAAGATGCCTTGCCGGATCTGCTGGGTGTCGTGCCGCAACGCGTCAGCAGGAATGACGACAGCGATTATGGCGGGCCGATGGGGGCAGGGCGCTTCACCTGGCTCAACATTCCGGAGCCGGTCTCGGCGACCGACGCCGACATCGATCGTCTGGTGAGTGCGGCCGAGTTCGCCGCCGCGGCCAGCCGCCGCTACGATACGCTCACCGCCGGACGTGGCATGCTCAAACTGGCCGATCTTCCCAAAACCCCGGCGCAGATGTCGCTGGAAGGACCATGCGTGCCGCGCAAGGTCGCGCGACAGGACCAGCGGCGCGAAAACGAAAATCAGCAAAGAGGACGCTCGCAATGAACGATACGACGCCGCGCCTGCTGGTGGTCGACGACGATGCCGAACTGCGCACGCTGATCGCCGAATTCCTGAGCGCGAGCGGCTTTTCGGTGGAGGCCGCCTCCAATGGCGAGGCAATGGACAAATTGCTCCAGCAGGGCCGCTTCGATCTGATCGTGCTCGATCAGATGATGCCCGGCGAGGACGGCCTGTCGATCCTGCGCCGGCTGCGCGGGCCCAATGGCCCCGCGATCATCATGCTCTCCGCGATGGGCGAGGACACCGATCGCATCATCGGGCTCGAGGTCGGCGCCGACGACTATCTCGCCAAGCCATGCAATCCGCGCGAACTTCTGGCGCGGATCCGCGCCGTGTTGCGGCGGCGCGCAGGTGGGAGCGAGGCTGGGCCGATGGGCAAGGTCCGCCGCTTCGGCAGCTGGGCGCTCGATATCGTCCAGCGCCAGCTCACCCGTACCGGGGTCTCGGTGGCGCTTACCGACGCCGAATTCCGTACCCTTTCGGCCTTCCTCGATCGGCCGCAGCGTGTGCTGACGCGCGATCAGCTGATCGAACATGCGCGCGGGCTCGGCAGCGACGTGTTCGATCGCGCGATCGACGTGACGATCAGCCGATTGCGCAAGAAGCTCTCGCCCGACGATCCGATCCGCACCGTGCGTAACGAAGGCTATATGTTCACGCTCAAGGTCGAGGGCTGATCGTGCGCGTGCGGCCCGGGCAATGGTCGGTCTACTGGCAGACGCTGGGGCTGTTGCTGTTCGGGCTGATGATCGCGCAGGCGGTCGGCGTCGGCATGCTGTTCGTGCTGCCGCAGCCGCGGCCCGACTTCAACCGCTTGTCCGATGTCGCGGCATCGCTGTCCGGCACGCCGCTGGATCGGGCCGAGCGCGAGGAACGCGAACAGGCACTGAGCGTGCGGTTGAGCCCCGCACCGCCGGCGGCACCACCCAAATTGGTGAGCGAGCCGGTCTTCACCCACGCGCTGGCGGCACGGCTGGGTGTGGCCGACGACGCGGTCCGGCTCTATTATCAGCCCGACGCGCAGCCGCATCTATTCTCGCGCCGCGGCCACTTGCACGGCGTGCCGATCCGCAGGCGCGAACCGATCTTCTTCGGCCGGCTCGTCGCCGCTTATCAAACCGCGATAGGCTGGCGCGTTGCCGAAACGCCGCCCGCGCCCTTCATTTCCGAATGGCAGCGGCGCATCCTGATCTGGTTCGCCGCCGGTGCCGTGGCCCTGATCCCGCTCGCCTGGACGTTCGCGCGCGCCATCAGCCGCCAGATTCGCCGCTTCGCCGACGCCGCCGACCGGCTCGGCACCGATCCCAACGCGCCTGCGGTCAAGGAAGAGGGGGCGACCGAATTGCGGGTTGCCGCGCGCGCGCTCAACCGCATGCAGCAGCGGCTCGCCGATTATCTCAGCGAGCGCACCGCGATGATCGGCGCGATCGCGCACGATCTGCGCACACCGCTCGCGCGCATCGCCTTCCGGGTCGAGGCGGCGCCCGATCCGGTGCGCGACAAGGTGCTGGCCGACGTCAAGCAGATGCAGGCGATGATCTCCGCCACGATGGCGTTCACCCGCAACGCAGCCACGCCCGGCGAGCGGGCGACGATCAATCTGGCGGGTCTGGTCTCGGCGATCGTCGAGCAGGAGGGTGATCTGGAACGGCCGGTGAGCCTGCGCGCGAGTGAGCCGGCGCGGGTCCATGGCGATCCGCTCGCGCTCGAGCGGCTGATCCAGAATTTGATCGACAACGGCGTCGCTTACGCCGGCGCGGTCGAGGTCTCGTTAACCCGGGCCGAAGGCGAGGCGCGGCTGAGCGTCGCCGATCGCGGTCCTGGGCTACCGGTCGATACGCTGGAGCGTGTGTTCCAGCCTTTCTGGCGCGGCGACCCTTCGCGCAATCGCGAGACTGGTGGGATCGGGCTTGGCCTGACCATCGCCCGCTCGGTGGCGGAGGATCATGGCGGGCGGTTGACTCTCCGCAATCGGCCCGATGGCGGGCTCGAAGCTTTGCTCAGATTGCCGTTGGCTGCCTGATCCGTCCCGCCCATCTCTTCAGAAAGGGCAGGCCAGGCTTACACATTCACCCGATGCCGATACTCTTCCTCGCGCTGTTCCCGCGCGATCATCCGTTCCAATTCCGCCGCATAACCATTCAACTCGCGCGCAAGTTTACTGCCATAGCACGTTTCCGCCAGCCGCCGTGCGCGGTCAGCCTCAACCTGAAGATACCGATTCATACGCCCCGCAACCGTTACATCCGATATGGAGCAATTCGCGGGGTGTGAAATGGTTTCGGGCGCTGCGACGGGCGGTATTGTTTTTCCGTCGGAACGAACATGCGATGCCCGTTGACCGACAGCGCCTGCATACTCGCCGTTCGGGAAATCCGGTTGCGTCTTAATGGCTTGGTCAGGGCGATCGGCGACGCGTCCAGCTTGGCCGCTTCACCATAAGGATGCTTGCTTTCTTGCGCGATTGTGAAATAAAATAATCCAGGCAACAACGCCGCGCTTAGACGCGTTTCGAGAGGATGGGAGAGATGGCCGACGCACCGCGCGGGCGCAACCTGCCGCCGCTCAAGCTCCACATACCCGAGCCCAAATTCCGGCCGGGCGATGCGGTCGACTATGCAGATTTCGATCGCGGCGAGGCGGGCGCGGTTCCCCGGCCCGACATTGCGGCCAAGCCATCGGGAATACGCGATCTCGCTTACAGCCTTATCCGCGTGCTGGACGATGCGGGCAATGCGGTGGGCCCATGGGATCCCCGGATCGAGCCTGAGCGACTCGTCGGGATGCTGCGTCACATGGCGCTGACCCGCGCCTTCGACGATCGCCTCTACCGCGCGCAGCGCCAGGGCAAGACCAGCTTCTATATGAAGTGCACCGGCGAGGAGGCGTGCAGCATCGGCGCGGCCTATGCGCTCGATCGCGACGACATGGTGTTCCCGTCCTACCGCCAGCAGGGCATATTGATCGCGCGCGGCTGGAGCCTCGTCGACATGATGTGCCAGGTCTATTCGAACCGGGCCGACCGGCTGAAGGGCCGGCAGATGCCGATCATGTATTCGTCGCGCGAGGCCGCCTTCTTCTCGATCTCGGGCAATCTCGCGACGCAGCTGCCCCAGGCGGTAGGATTCGCGATGGCGAGCGCGGCCAAGGGCGATAGCCGCATCGCTTCGGGCTGGTGCGGCGAGGGATCGACCGCCGAGGGCGATTTCCACTCGGCCGCCACCTTCGCCAGCGTCTATCGCGCGCCGGTGATCCTCAACGTGATCAACAATCAGTGGGCGATCTCCTCCTTTTCGGGCTTCGCCGGTGCCGAGGCGACGACCTTCGCCGCGCGTGCGATCGGCTATGGCATCGCCGGCTTGCGGGTCGACGGCAACGATGCGCTGGCGGTCTATGCCGCGACCGAATGGGCGGCCGAGCGTGCGCGCGCCAATGCCGGGCCGAGCCTGATCGAGTTCTTCACCTACCGTGCCGAGGGCCATTCGACCTCGGACGATCCGACCAAATACCGGTCGGCCGAAGAGAATGCCAAATGGCCGCTCGGCGATCCGATCGCGCGGCTGAAACAGCATCTGATCGTCATCGGCGCATGGGATGAGGCGCGCCAGGCGGCGATGGACCGCGAAGTTGCCGAGGAGGTCCGCGCCGCGCAACGGGAAGCCGAGAGCATCGGCGTGCTCTCCGACGGGCTCAAGCAGCATCCTTTCTCGACCATGTTCGAGGATGTGTTTGAGGAGATGCCCTGGCATCTGCGCGAGCAGAGCCGGCAGATGCAGGACGAAGCGAAGGATGTGGGGCTGTGAGTTACCCTGCTAATGCAGTCATCCCCGCGAAGGCGGGGATCCATAACCTCCGAACCCTCGAGCATATGAATTCCCGCCTTCGGGGTCCCCACAAAGTACTACTTTGTGGGGTACCCCTGCGCGGGAATGACGGCATGGGCGTATGACCGAGGCCCCAACCACCCGGCCGATGAACATGATCCAGGCGATCAATTCCGCGCTCGACGTGATGATGGCGCGCGACGCGGCGATCGTCGTGATGGGCGAGGATGTCGGCTTCTTCGGCGGCGTGTTCAAGGCAACCGAGGGCTTGCAGGGCAAATATGGCAAGACCCGCGTGTTCGACACGCCGATCTCCGAGCTCGGCATCATCGGCGTCGCGGTCGGCATGTGCGCCTACGGGCTGCGCCCGGTGCCCGAGATCCAGTTCGCCGATTACATCTACCCCGCCTTCGATCAGCTGGTGAGCGAGGCGGCGCGACTGCGTTATCGGTCGGCGGGCGAATATATTGCGCCGCTGACGGTGCGTTCGCCCTTTGGCGGCGGCATCTTCGGCGGACAGACGCACAGCCAGAGCCCCGAGGGCATCTTCACCCATGTCTCGGGGCTGAAGACGGTGATCCCGTCCACCCCCTATGACGCCAAGGGGCTGCTGATCGCGGCGATCGAGGACAATGATCCGACGATCTTCTTCGAACCCAAGCGCATCTACAACGGCCCGTTCGACGGCCATTACGACAAACCGGTCACGCCATGGTCGAAGCATCCCGCGAGCGCGGTGCCCGAAGGCTATTATCGCGTGCCGCTGGGCGAAGCGGCGATCGTGCGCGAGGGCGAGGCGGTGACGATCCTGTGCTACGGCACGATGGTCCATGTCGCGGTCGGCGTCGCCGCGGAGACCGGGATCGACGCCGAGATCATCGACCTGCGCACGCTCGTGCCGCTCGATATCGCCGCGATCGAAGCGTCGGTGCGCAAGACCGGGCGCTGTCTGGTCGTGCACGAGGCGACCCGTACCTCGGGCTTCGGCGCCGAACTGTCGGCACTGGTACAGGAACGCTGCTTCTATTCGCTCGAGGCGCCGGTGGCGCGGGTGACGGGTTGGGACACGCCTTACCCGCACAGCCTGGAATGGGCCTATTTTCCCGGGCCTGTGCGGCTCAAGCGCGCGCTCGACAAGCTGCTGGAGGGCTGATGGCACGCACCGAATTCAAGCTGCCCGACATCGGCGAAGGCATTGCCGAGGCCGAGATCGTGGCGTGGCACGTCAAGGTCGGCGATATCGTCGCCGAAGACGATCCCTTGTGCGACATGATGACCGACAAGGCGACGGTCGAGATGACCGCACCGGTGGCGGGCCGGATCGTCGCGGTGGCGGGCGAGGTCGGCGACCAGATCGCGATCGGATCGGTGCTGGCGGTGTTCGAAGCCGAAGGCGAGGCGGCGGCCGAGCCGCTGGTGGAGGTCGCGCCGAACGAGGCGGCAGGCGTAGCGTTGCCCGAGGAACCGTTCGTGCCGAGTGAAGTCGAGGCACCCGCAGCGCCGAGCGCAGCCGAGGCACGCCTTGTTGAAACGCCACCTTCAAACAATCCCATATCGACTTCGCGCGATGCCGGCGGTCCCTCGACGTCGCTCGGGACGAACGGGGATAAGAAGAGGATACTCGCCTCACCCGCGGTGCGTGAACGCGCCAAAGAACTCGGGATCGATCTCGCGCAGGTCAAAACCGAAGGCGATCGCATCCGGCACGCCGATCTCGATGCCTTCATCATCTACAATCGTGGCTATCGCCCCTCCGCCACTGCGCGGCCCGACGAGCAGATCAAGGTGGTCGGCCTGCGCCGCCGCATCGCCGAGAATATGGCGGCGTCGAAGCGACATATTCCGCACTTCGCCTATGTCGAGGAATTCGAGGTCACCAAGCTGGAAGCCCTGCGCGCCGATCTCAATGAGACGCGCGGCGCCAAGGACCGGCTGACGATCCTCCCCTTCCTGATCGTCGCCGCGTGCAAGGCGCTGCCCGCTTTCCCGATGCTCAATGCGCGCTACGACGACGAGGCGAATGTCGTTACCCGCTTCGGCGCGGTCCATCTTGGCATCGCGACGCAGACCGACGCCGGGCTGATGGTGCCGGTGATCCGCGACGCGCAATCGCGCAACGTCTGGCAGCTTGCGGCCGAGGTGAAACGCCTCGCCGAGGCTGCGCGCAGCGGCAAGGCGAAGAGCGAGGAGCTATCGGGATCGACCCTCACCCTGTCGTCGCTCGGCCCGCTCGGCGGGATCGCCGCGACGCCGGTGATCAACCGGCCCGAAGTGGCGATCCTCGGGCCGAACAAGGTCGTCGAGCGGCCGGTGGTGAAGGACGGCGCGATCGTCGTCGCGAAGATGATGAACCTCTCCATCTCCTGCGATCATCGCGTGATTGACGGGCATGATGCGGCGAGCTTTGTGCAGGCGATGAAGCGGCTGGTCGAAACGCCGGCCTTGCTTTTCGTGGAGTGAGCGGTGCGCCTGACTTTGTATGGAATCCCGAACTGCGACACGGTGAAGAAGGCGCGTACATGGCTCGATGGCCATGAGGTCGCGTATGATTTCCGCGATTACAAGAAAGCCGGGATCGACCGTGCCTCGCTCGAGCGCTGGGTCGGCGAGCATGGCTGGGAGACGGTGCTGAACCGCGCCGGCACGACCTTTCGCAAGCTGTCCGAGAGCGAGCGGAGCGATCTCGATGCGGGCAAGGCGATCGATCTGATGCTGGCGCAGCCGTCGATGATCAAGCGCCCGGTGGCGGATCTGGGCGATCGAACGATCGTCGGGTTCAAGCCTGAGGTTTACGAGGCTTCATTCAAATAAAACATCATTCCCGCGGAGGCGGGAATCCATAAACTCTGAACCTTCGAGAATATGAATTCCCGCCTTCGCGGGAATGACGGATTATAGCTTCCGCAGCCACAGACTATCGACCGAATGGTTCGCACTCTTGCGGATGATCACGTCCGCGCGCGGCCGGGTCGGCAGGATATTCTCGACCAGATTGCGTTCGTTGACGTCGCGCCAGATGCGCCGCGCAATCGCCTTCGCCTCATCCTCGGGCAGCACCGCCAGCCGGTGGAAGAACGCGGTCGGGTCCTGGAAGGCGGTGGCGCGCAGCACCATGAAGCGCTCTTCGAACCAGCGTGCGGCGTCGGCGGATTCGGCGTCGATATAGATGGAGAGGTCGAAGAAATCGGAGGCGGTGAACGGCGCGCGGAAGCCGTCCGGGCCGGCACCGATCTGGAGGACGTTGAGGCCCTCGAAGATCAAGATGTCGGGCGCGTCGATCCGCTGGACCTCGCCCGGGATCACGTCATAGACGTGGTGCGAGTAAACAGGTGCTTCGGCCTGTCCCGACGATCGCACGTCGGCGAGGAACTGGATCATGCGGCGTACATCGTAGCTTTCGGGGAAGCCCTTGCGCTCCATCAGCCCGCGCTCCTCGAGCGTGGCGTTGGGGTAGAGAAAGCCGTCGGTGGTCACCAGATCGACCCGCGGCGTATCCGGCCAGCGCGACAAGAGGGCCCGCAGCAGGCGTGCGGTCGTGCTCTTGCCCACCGCGACCGATCCCGCGATCGCCACCACATAGGGGCGTTTGGCCGGCGGACGGCCAAGGAAGTCGTCAGTGACCCGCGCCAGCCCCTGGGCGGCATTGACGTGGAGGTTGATCAGCCGGGTGAGCGGCAAATAGATGTCCTCGACCTCCTTGAGCGAGGTCGGCTCGTTGGTGCCGCGCAATTTGAGCAAGTCGCCCTCGTCGAGCGTCAGCGGCACCGCCGATCGCAGCCGGGCCCAGTCGGGACGGGTGAAATGGGTGTGGCTCCATCCGACGATCGGCATCTGATCCGCCGCCCGACGGCGGCCCGTGCGGGGTACGGCCGGCGCAGCGCGATCGTCGGGGCGGCGCGTATCGATGAAGTCGAGCGGAACCAGCCGCGCACCGGCGACCAGATTGCCCGGCACCCGCGCGGCGGCCATGATCTCCGCATAATGCGTGCCGTCGATGAATCCCTTCACCAGCCAGCGATGGACGGTCGAGGGCGGCTTGCCGATCGCGGCGGAAAAGCGGGTGAGGCCGCCGAACTTTGCGGCGACGATCGCCGCGGGGGCGCCCCGGTCGATCGGCCTTTTGGGATTGCTTCGCGTCACGCGCCATGCCTTTCCACCATGCGAGTTGCAGCGCAACCTTGCGTTCGCTAATTTGCAATATGCGAATTTAGCGCTTGCAGCATAGCCGTTACAGGCGCATTTATTTTGCATCATGCAAAATAGATCGCTGCTCGTCGCCGCCTGCTCGCTGGCATCTCTGACTTTCGGGCTGGCTGCGCCGGTCCATGCGCAGGCGGCGACCACTGCCGACGATGCGCTGCCCGATATCGTCGTGACCGCCGAGCGGCGGATCGCGCCGGCGCAATCGATCGGCGTGGCCCTGTCGGTGCTGGGCGGCGACACGCTGGCGCAGCGCGGCGTGACCGGGGTCAACCAGCTTCAATATCAGACCCCGGGGCTGGAGGCGGTTCCCGCCTTCGGCAGCGGCCAGCCGCAATTCCGTCTGCGTGGGGTCGGCTTCGACGATTACGCGTCGAACAATGCCTCGCCGGTTGGGATCACGGTCGACGATATTGCCAAGCCGCTGCCGATCCAGACGCAGGGGCTGCTGTTCGATCTTGATCGGGTCGAGGTGCTGCGTGGGCCGCAGGGGACGCTCTACGGGCGCAATACCACCGGCGGCGCGATCAATATCGTCACCGCGCGGCCAACCGACCATCTCTCGGCCGGCGTCGATGCCGATTACGGGCGGTTCGGGCTGTTTCGCGGCGAGGCGTTCGTATCGGGCCCGATCGGCGGCGGCTTTGCGGTGCGCGTCTCGGCAGCGACCGAGCAGGGTGGGGGCTTCCAGCACAATCGCGACACGGGGCAGGGGATTGGCGACGCCGATCGCTGGGCGGTGCGCGGGCAGATCGCCTACACTTCCGGCCCGCTCGACGTGCTGGTCCAGGCGCAGCACGGGCGCGATACGTCGGACGGCAGCGCGCTCTACCTGTTCCAGCCCTTGGGTACGATGCCCGCCGATACCGATCGCTTCGCGACCGGCTGGGGCGGCTCGCCAAGCTTTCAGGCGGCAACCGGCGTCGGCACCTCGCAAAAGCCGTTCCGCGATGTCGTCAGCGATGGCGCCAGCGGGCGGATCGATCTCGATCTGGGCGGCGCCAAGCTCACCAGCCTGACCGCCTACGAGCGCTACCACCGCCGCGAATATGAGGATTGGGACGCGACTTCGCAGGCGTTGGCGGGCGCCTATTATGACAGCAATGCCAGGGTCTTCTCGCAGGAAGTGCGGCTGGCATCGACCGGCACCGGCCCGCTGCGCTGGGTGACCGGGGCTTATTATTCGGACGAGCGCCTGCACGAGGCGTTCATCACCGATCTGCCCGGCTATATCGCGCTCACCACCTATCGCCAGCATGCGCAGACGATCGCGGGCTTCGGGCAGGCGGATTACAAGATCGGCCAATTGACGCTGACCGGCGGCTTGCGCGTCGAGCATGAGAAGCGCGATCTGCTCGATTTCAGCACCACCACCGTGCCCTTGTTCGGGCTGGGGGGACAAGGTCGGGCGTTCGACCAGCTATACCAAGGTCTCGGGCAAGGCCGAGGCGCAATATCAGCTGACGCCGGGCACGCTCGTCTATGCGAGTGCCAGCCGCGGCATCAAATCGGGCGGGTTCACCGCCTACAATACGGTGACGCCCGACCAGCTCACCGCGTTCAAGCCCGAAAGCCTGTGGGCCTACGAGGCCGGTTTCAAGAGCCAGTTCGCCGACAATCGCGTGCGGCTGAATGCCGCCGGCTTCTATTATGATTATCGCAATCAGCAGGTGCAGTCGGCGATCTACACGACCGTCGTCGCACCCGGCGGCTTCGTGCTGTTCGATGGCCCGATCGGCAAGATCGTCAACGCCCCCAAGGCGCATATCTATGGCGCCGAGGCCGAACTTACCTGGCGCCCGATCCGCGTGCTCGAGATCACGCAGGGCGTGGCGTGGAAGAAGGGCGTATTCGATCGCTATCAGGGGCTCGACATCGACGCCAGCGTTGCGGCCGGCCACGCGGTCTACACCGATCGGCACGGCCAGGACGAGGGCTTCCCGCATTGGAGCTACAATGGCTCGGCGACCCTCACCCTACCGGCAGGGGCGGCGCGCAACGTGACGATCGCGACCGATTATTCCTATCGCGATACGCTCGATCCCGTGCTGCTCGGGCCGACCTTCAAGGTCCATTCCTACTGGCTGGTCAACGGATCGCTGAGCTATGGCGCGGCCGACGGGCGCTGGAGCCTTGGCGTCTATGGTCGCAACATCTTCAACCAGCATTACGATCTGACGCGCAACTTCTTCATCGGCGGGATCGACATCGCCGCGCCGGGCCGCCCGGCAAGCTACGGCGTGCAGGCCCGGTATCGGTTCTAGGGACGAGGCGAGCAAATGGGCCAACTCGTCATGCTGAACTCGTTTCAGCATCCACCATGCGCCACGCGCGGACAGTGCGGATAAAGGGTGGATGCTGAAACAAGTTCAGCATGACGGAGGGGTGGTCGGGGCGCTGTTGCGTCTCTTCCTCTGTGCGATCTTTTGTCTCGCCGCTCCCGCCCTCGCCCGCGACCGCATCGTCGTCGCGCTCCAGCTCGAACCCCCGACCCTCGATCCCACCTCGGGCGCGGCGGCCGCCGTCGACGAGGTCACCTATCGCACCATCTTCGAGACCCTCACCACGCTCGACGCCACCGGCCAACCGGTGCCGCTGCTGGCGACAAGCTGGACGATGGCGCCCGACGCGCGCAGCTACGTCTTCCACCTCCGTCCCAACGTGCGCTTCAGCGACGGTACGCCGTTCGACGCCTCCATCGTCGCCTTCAGTCTCATGCGCGCGATCCGGCCCGATTCGACCAACGCGCAGGCGCAGGCGCTCGGCAATATCGCGGGCGTCGATCGGGTCGATCCGCTCACCGTCCGCATCCGTCTCAAGCTGGCCGATGCCGGTTTCGCGACCCTGCTGGCATGGGGCGATTGCGCGATGGTCGCGCCGGGATCGGTCAACGCGCTCGCAACCGGCCCGATCGGCACCGGCCCGTTTCGTTATGAAAGCTGGCGGCGCGGCGATCGGCTGATCCTGGTTCGCAACGATCATTATTGGGGCGCCGAACCCGCCCTTAAGCACGTCGAATTCCGCTTCGTCTCCGATCCCGCCGCCGCCTTTGCGGCGATGAAGACGCACGAGATCGATCTCTTCCCCGATTATCCCGCGCCCGAGCAATTGGCGCAGTTCCGCGCCGATCCGACGCTGCGCGTCACCACCGCGCCGACCGAGGGCGAGGTCATCCTCGCGCTCAACAACCGGACGGGGCCGCTCCACGATCTGCGCGTGCGGCGCGCGATCGCGCTGGCCATCGACCGGCAGGCGATCATCGATGGCGCTATGTTCGGCTATGGACGGCCGATCGGCAGCCATTTTCCGCCGCAAAATCCCGACTATGTCGATCTCACCGGGCTCTATCCGCACGATCCCGCGCGCGCGAAAGCGTTGCTGGCCGAGGCGGGCTATCCGCACGGCTTCGCTATCACCCTCAAGCTGCCACCGCCCGCTTATGCGCGGCGATCGGGCGAGATCGTTGCGGCGCAGCTCCGCGCGGTCGGGATCAGGGCGGCGATCGTTCCGGTCGAATGGCCGCAATGGCTCGACGCGGTGTTCGCGCGGCACGATTTCGACATGACGATCGTCAACCATGCCGAGCCGGCCGATTATGCCATCTATGGCCGTCCGAATTATTATTTCGGCTATGACGGCAGCGCGATCCGTGCGTTGCTGGCGAAGCTGCAGGCGTCGACCGATGCTGGCGAGCGCCACATATTGCTCGGCGATATCCAGCGACGGATCGCGCAGGATGCGGTCAACGCCTTCCTGTTCCAGTTCCCGCATCTGAGCGTCGCCGATGCGCGGTTGACTCATATGTGGGTCAACACGCCGCTGCAGGCGATCGACTTTACCACCACGCGCTTCGCCGGCGACGATGCCGGTGGTGAAAACGAGCGTGGCCGGGGTGCTGGATGGGGCTGGGCGGCTGCCGCAATCGGTCTGATCGCGCTCGCGGCGATCGGGCGGGCGACCGGGTTGCGCTGGCTCGTACGGCGGCTCGGCGTCCTTGCGCTGACCCTGGTGGGGGCGAGCCTGTTCGTGTTCTTCGTGTTGCAGATCGCGCCGGGGGATCCCGCGCAGTTCATGATGGGGCTGGAAGCGAGCCCGCGTGCGGTGGCGAGCCTGCGTGCCGAACTCGGGCTCGATGGCTCGGCCGTGCACCGCTATGCCGCCTGGATCGGCGGGCTGGCGCACGGATCGTTCGGATCGAGCTACACCTATCGCATTCCGGTGAGCGATCTGCTGGCGTCGCGGCTGGCGGTGTCGCTGCCACTGGCGGGGCTCGCGATGCTGCTGTCGGTCGCGACCGGCCTGCCGGCGGCCTTGCTTGCCGCCCGGCGGCCGGGCGGGTGGGCCGACCGGCTGGTCGGGGCGCTCGCGCAGCTTGGGCTTGCGATGCCCGGCTTCTGGCTCGCGATGCTGCTTCTCCTCCTGTTCGCGGTACGGTTGCGTTGGGTCGGCGCAGGCGGCTTCCCTGGTTGGGATGGCGGGATCGGTCCAGCGCTCGCCGCGCTGACACTGCCGACGGTCGCGCTGGCTCTGCCGCAGGCGGCGGTGATCGCGCGGGTCGCGCGCGGCAGCCTCGGCGAGGAACTGGCGCGCGATTATGTCCGCACCGCGCGCGCCAAGGGGATCGGGCCGAACGCGATCCTGTGGCGGCATGTGCTGCCCAATGCCGCCGCCCCGATCCTGACCATCATCGGCCTGCAATTCCCGTTCCTGCTGGCGGGCGGGGTGATCGTCGAGAATGTCTTCTATCTGCCCGGGCTCGGGCGGCTGGTGCTGCAGGCGATCGGCGGGCGCGATCTGATCACGGTGCAGGCGGTGGCGATGCTGCTCGTGCTGGCGACGGTCGCGACGAGCTTCCTGATCGACGTCGCGCAGATGTTGACCGATCCGCGGGTGGTGCGACGGTGATGACGCGGATTGTCGGCCCGGCCATCGTGATCCTCATCAGTGCGATGGCGCTGCTGTCCTTCGTCTGGACGCCTTACGATGTCGGTGCGCTCGATATCGCGCACCGGCTCGCGCCCGGTTCGGCGGCGCATCCGCTCGGCACCGATCAATATGGCCGCGATCTCGTCTCGATGCTGATGGCAGGCGCTCGGCCCTCGCTCGGCGTGGCGTTGCTCGCGGTGGGGATCGGGCTGGCGGGCGGGGTGCCGCTCGGCCTGCTCGCGGCGGCTCGACCGGGCTGGATCGACGAGACGATCGCGCGCCTGGCCGATATCGTGTTCGCCTTTCCGGCGTTGGTGCTGGCGTTGCTGATCGTGGCGGTCGCGGGGCCGGGCGCGACCCATGCGGCCATCGCGATCGGCCTGTTCAACGTACCCGTCTTCACCCGCCTGACCCGCGCCGCCGCACGATCGATCTGGGCACGCGATTTCATCCTCGCCGCGCGGCTGGCAGGGAAGGGGGCGGCGCGTATCTCGATCGAGCACGTATTGCCCAATGTCGCTGGGCCGTTGCTGGTGCAGGCGGCGGTGCAGCTCTCGCTCGGGCTGATCGCCGAGGCCGGCCTGTCCTTCCTCGGGCTGGGTGCGCAGCCGCCTTATGCCAGCTGGGGACGGATGCTCGCCGACGGGCAGACCTTGATCGGGGTGGCCCCGCGCCTTGTCCTGCTGCCGGGGCTCGCCATCCTGCTGACCGTGCTCGGCATCAACCTGACCGGCGAAGCGCTGCGTGGACGGCTGGGGATCGAACGGTCATGAGCCTGCTTGCGATCGATGATCTGGCGGTGCGCTATGGCGCGATCCACGCGCTCGAAGGCGTCTCGCTGACGGTCGAGCGCGGCGAGGTCGTGGCCCTGGTCGGCGCTTCCGGTTCGGGCAAATCGACGCTTGCTCACGCCATTCCGGGCCTGTTGCCCGATATGGCCGCCATCGGCGGCACGATCCGGCTGGATGGGACGGTGCTCGACGAACCCGCTCTGCGCGATGTGCGCGGTCGGCGGATCGGGATGGTGTTCCAGGAGCCGGCGACCGCGCTCAACCCGGCTATGTCGATCGGGCGCCAGATCGGCGAGGTGCTGGCGCGCCACACCGATCTGTCGAAAGCGGCGATCGCCGCCGAGGTCGTGGCGCTGCTCGCGCGGGTTGGGCTCGAACTGGCGCCGTCACGCTACCCGCACAGCCTCTCGGGCGGTCAGCGCCAGCGGGTCGCGATCGCCATTGCGATCGCCGCCGCGCCCGAACTGCTGATTGCCGACGAGCCGACCGCTTCGCTCGATCCGATCGCACAGGCGGGGATTGTCGATCTGCTGGGTGGGCTGGTGCGCGAGCGCGAGGTCGGGCTGCTATTGGTGAGCCATGATCTGGCTCTCGTTGCGGACATTGCGGACCGGCTGGTGGTGTTAGATGGTGGTACGGTGGCCGAGCAAGGCGATGCGCGCTTGCTGCTGGGCGCGCCGCAATCGCCGGCGCTGCGCGCGATGACCGATCCGTTGCGGGCCGCATCGATCGCGCGGGCATCTCCGCAGGGCGAACCGATCTTGCAGGTAAGCCAGGTCTCCCGCCTCTACGGTGCCGGCCGTTTCCGCCGTGCTGCCAGCATTGGCGTGGCGGGGGTAAACCTGACATTGCGGCGGGGTGAGACGCTGGGCGTGATCGGCGAGTCCGGATCGGGCAAATCGACACTGGCGCAACTCGTGCTCGGGCTCGACCGCGCCGATGCGGGAATAGTGACCATCGCGGGGCAGCCATGGCTCGGTGCGCGCGGCCCGCAGTTGCGGGCGATGCGGCGCCAGATCCAGGCGGTGTTCCAGGATCCCGCTGCCAGCTTCGATCCGCGCCAGACGGTACGCCGGATCGTCAGCGAGCCGCTCCATCTCCGCGACGATCGGCCCTCTCAGGCGGAGCGCGAAGCGCTGGTCGCCGAGGTTCTGGCGCAGGTCGGCCTGCCCGCCGACGCGGCCGATCGGCTGCCCTCGCAATTCTCCGGCGGCCAGCGTCAGCGGATTGCCATCGCCCGCGCGCTGATCCTCAAGCCTGCGATCATGGTCCTCGACGAAGCGCTGACCGCGCTCGACATGGGGGTGCGCGCGGAGATCGTCGCGTTGCTGCTCAGGCTGCAAGCGGATCTGGGAATCGCTTACCTCTTCATCAGCCACGATCTGCGGCTGGTGCGCGGCTTTGCTGATCGCGTGCTGGTGATGCGGGGCGGCCGCGTGGTGGAAGAAGGCGCGGCCGGCGATGTGCTGGAACGACCGCGCGATCCTTATACGGCCGCCC
The DNA here is from genome assembly GCF_044905095.1 of Sphingomonas sp. MMS24-J13. Lineage (NCBI taxonomy): Bacteria > Pseudomonadati > Pseudomonadota > Alphaproteobacteria > Sphingomonadales > Sphingomonadaceae > Sphingomonas > Sphingomonas sp. MMS24-J13. The sequence continues at coordinate 2,600,382 of NZ_CP173258.1, read as the reverse complement.
TGGTGGCGGCGACGCCGGACTCCCTCTCCCAAGGGGAGAGGGCGTTCAGCTTATCCCACCAAGATCCTGGCGGCCTGGTCCCATAGTTCGGGCGTCGCCGCCGCGATCATCCCGGTCCCGGTCTGGGTCGGCGCATAAGGCGTGCCGTCGAAGCGCGCGACGCGGCCGCCCGCTTCGGTGACGAACAGGGCGCCCGGGGCATGATCCCAGGCATAGGTCCGCCAGAACATCGATATGTCGTTCACCCCCAGCACGATGCGCGGATATTGCTCCCCGGCGCAGCGTGGGATCGGCGCGCATTCCAGCTTGCCGTCTGCACGCGCCTGCATGTCGGCGGCTATATCCTTGGGCAGATAGGTGAAGGACAGGCCCGCCACCGGCAGCGCCCCACCGCTGCCGCGCGCGATGACCCGTTCGCCATCGATCGATGCGCCGCCACCCTTGTTGGCGTGGCAGAGTTGATCGGTCACGGGATCGAGGATCCACGACGCCTGGGTCTCGCCGTCCTCGGCCAGCGCGATCATGATCGCGAAGGGGGGGTGGCCGCTTGCGAAATTGTGCGTGCCGTCGATCGGATCCACGATCCATACGGCGCCCGCGCCGATCGTGTCGATGATGGCCGGATCGGCGGCGCAGGCTTCCTCGCCGACGACGCGCGAGTTCCGCAGGAGTGTGGTCAGGCCTTCGCCCAACGCAATCTCGCTCTCGCGATCGGCGATGGTGACGAGATCGTCGGGCGCCTTCTCGATGATTTCGGATGGGGCGAGCTGGCGAAAGCGTGGCATCACGATGCGCGCCGCTACGTCGCGCATCAGTGCGGTGACGGCGTCGTTGAGCGGGTGCGGTGTCATGATGTCGTTCCTTCCGAACGGCCGCGGTCGTGACGGGGCATGGCGTCCGCTGCGGGCGCCCACGCGATGCGGCTGGCATAATAGATGTGGAACCCGGGCACGGCGCGATCCGGTTCGTCGAGCGTGGCGAGCGAGAAATCGAGCGTCGCGGCACCCTCATTATCCCGCATCAGCAGCGGTGTTCCGCAGCGCGTGCAGAAGAACCGGTGCCCGGTCTCGCTGGAGGCGAAGCGCCCGACCGTCTCCGCGCCGGTGGTGAAAGCGAAATCGGTCACCGGGACGCTTGCGAACGCCATCGCCGGGCTGCCCGAATTGCGCTGGCACGTCCGGCAATGGCACCAGCCCGCATCGAAAGGTGCGGAGGCGAGGCGGTAGCGCACCGCGCCGCAGGCGCAGCCGCCCGTCCAGCCCTCGCCCATCAGCTGCGATAATCCGCGTTGATCGAGATGTAGCCGTGGGTGAGATCGCAGGTCCACACGGTCGCGCGGCCCTCGCCGAGGCCGAGATCGACCCCGATTTCGATATCCTGCCCCTTGAGGTGGGCCGCGACCGGCGCCTCGTCATAGCCCTCGACCGCCAGCCCGTCGCGCGCGACCTGGGTGGCGCCGAAGCTGATCGCAAGCTTGTCGCGCTCGGCGGGCTCGCCCGCCTTGCCCACCGCCATGACGATTCGACCCCAATTCGCGTCCTCGCCCGCGATCGCGGTCTTCACCAGCGGCGAATTGGCGATCGACATGGCGATGCGGTGCGCCGATCTGTCGCTTTCGGCCCCCTCAACCGTGATCGCGACGAACTTGGTGGCGCCCTCGCCATCGCGCACGACGAGCTGCGCGAGCTGGCGGCACAGATCGGTCAGCGCGGTCTCGAACGCCTCGGCGCCCTCATCCTCGATCGTCGCGAGCGGTGCGTTGCCCGCCTTGCCGGTGGCGAAGGCGAGCACTGTGTCCGAAGTCGAGGTGTCGCCGTCGACCGTGATGCACGAGAAGGTCCTGGCGTTGGCGCGGTCCATCATCTGCTGGAGCAGGGCCGGCTCGATTGCGGCATCGGTGAAGAGGAAGCCGAGCATCGTCGCCATATCGGGCGCGATCATGCCCGAACCCTTGATGATGCCGACCAAAGTGATGGTGCGACCATCGATCGTCGCCGTGGTCGATGCACCTTTGGCGAACGTATCGGTGGTGCCGATCGCGTCGGTCGCCTGCCGCCAGTCGGCCGCATCGGCCTGCAGCACCGCGTCGATGCCGGCCTCGGCCTTGTCGATCGGCAAAGGCACGCCGATCACCCCGGTCGAGGCGACGAACACGTCCGAAGGCTGGCATTGCAGCGCGCCCGCGACCCGCGCCGCGATCGCTTCGACCGCCGCGCGGCCGCGATTGCCGGTGAAGGCGTTGGAGTTGCCGGCATTCACCACCAGCGCGCGCGCCTGCCCGAGCGGGAGCGCGTTGCGGCACCATTCGACCTCGGGCGAAGGGCATTTGCTTTTCGTCGTGACGCCCGCGACCACCGTGCCCGGTTCGAACGCGGCGAAGGTGAGGTCGCAGCGGTCCCACGTCTTGTAGTGCGCGCGGGCGACGGCGACGCGTACCCCCGCGATCGGCGGCATTTGTGGGAACGGCGTGGCGAGCGGGGATATCTTCATGCGGCGCGTTTAGCGGGGCGGTTCGAGCGAGACCAGCCTCGACCACGCCGTCGTGCTCTGAATCATGGACGTAGGCGAAACCATCACCTACATGACGCAGCGATGCGTCTGCTTCTCCTCCTGTCAGCCTTGTTGACCGCGCTTACCGGCGTGGTCGGAGGGGCGGCCGCGTCGGCCCAGCCGGTCGAGGCGAGCGTCAGCGTCAGCGCGGCCAAGCCCGGCGGGATCGCCAGCGTCGCCCTCGCGCCGGTGCGGGCGATGCAGGCGGCTTTCGCGCCCCAGCTTGCGTGGCGGGCGCCTGCGCCGATGGTCGTTTATCGGCCCGGTCGCTTTTTCGGGGAACGCCGGCGCCAGTAAGGCGCTGTGCCATTCGTTTCCGGGCCGGTCCGATTGGGCCGCCCTCCATATCATCGTCCATAGAGCGTGCGGCCGTGCAGTCGCGCGCAACGCATTCAAAACAGGGAAGTCCATATGTTCGCCGGCATTGCCAAGGCCATCTTCGGATCGTCCAACGATCGCTACGTCAAGTCGATGCAGCCGATCGTCAACAAGATAGCGTCGTTCGAGCCCACCGTTTCGGCGTTGTCCGACGAGGATCTGGCGGCGCAGACGGTCAGGTTCCGTGAGCGCTACGCCGGCGGCGAGACGCTCGATCAACTGCTGCCCGAGGCATTCGCCACGGTGCGCGAGGCGGCCAAGCGCGTGCTCGGCCAGCGCCACTACGATGTGCAGATGATCGGCGGCATCACGCTCCATCGCGGCGAGATCGCCGAGATGCGCACCGGCGAAGGCAAGACCTTGGTCGCGACGCTCGCGGTCTATCTCAACGCGCTTCCCGGGCTCGGCGTCCACGTCGTCACCGTCAACGATTACCTCGCCCGGCGCGACGCCGAATGGATGGGCCAGGTCTATCGCTTCCTCGGCCTGACCGTGGGCGTGATCGTGCCCAACCTGTCCGACGATGAGCGGCGCGAAGCCTATTGGTCCGACATCACTTACGGCACCAACAACGAATTCGGCTTCGATTATCTGCGCGACAACATGAAGTATGAGCGCCACCAGATGGTGCAGCGGCCGTTCGCCTACGCCGTCGTCGACGAAGTCGATTCGGTGCTGATCGACGAAGCCCGCACCCCGCTCATCATCTCGGGCCCGACCGAGGACAAGTCCGAGCTGTACAAGCTCGTCGACGCGGTCGTGAAGCAGGTCGACAAGTCGCATTACGAGCATGACGAGAAGCAGCGCTCGGTCATCCTGACCGAGGACGGCACCGAGGCGATCGAGCGCGCGCTGGAGGCAGCGGGGCTGCTTCAGGGCGACAATCTCTACGATTTCGAGAATACCCAGGTGGTCCACCACCTCAACCAGGCGCTCAAGGCCAATGTCGTCTTCCGCCGCGACACCGATTACATCGTCAAGGACGGCAAGGTCATCATCATCGATGAGTTTACCGGCCGCATGATGGACGGGCGCCGCTGGTCGGACGGGCTGCACCAGGCGGTCGAGGCCAAGGAGGGCGTCAATATCGAGCCCGAGAACCAGACGCTCGCCTCGATCACCTTCCAGAATTATTTCCGCATGTATCCCAAGATCGGCGGCATGACCGGCACGGCTGCGACCGAGGCGCCCGAATTCTACCAGATCTACAAGATGAACGTCGTCTCGATCCCGACCAACGTGCCGGTGCAGCGGATCGACGAGGATGACGAATTCTACAAGAATATCGGGGACAAGTTCGCGGCGATTGCCGCGGCGATCCGCGACAAGCAGAAGACGGGTCAGCCGGTGCTGGTCGGCACCGTCTCGATCGAGAAATCGGAATTGCTGTCCGAATATCTCAAGGCGGAAAATGTCCCGCACGCGGTGCTGAACGCGCGCCTGCACGAGCAGGAATCACATATCGTGGCGCAGGCCGGCCGCATGGGCGCGGTCACGATCGCCACAAACATGGCCGGCCGCGGCACCGACATCCAGCTCGGCGGCAACCTCGAGATGCGCATGCTCGACGAGCATCCCGATCTCGTCGCCGGCACGCCCGAATATGATGCGGTCGCGGCCGGCGTCCGCGCCGAGATCGTGGCCGAGAAGGAGCGGGTTCTCGCCGCCGGCGGGCTGTTCGTGCTCGGTACCGAACGCCATGAGAGCCGCCGTATCGACAATCAGCTGCGCGGCCGTTCGGGCCGTCAGGGCGATCCGGGCCTATCGCGCTTCTATCTGAGCCTCGACGACGATCTGCTACGCATCTTCGGCCCGCAGACGATGTTCGCCAAGATGATGAACAAGAACCTTGCCGACGGCGAGGCGATCGTCAGCCCCTGGATCAGCAAGGCGATCGAGACCGCGCAGAAGAAGGTGGAGGCGCGCAACTACGACATCCGCAAGCAGGTCGTCGAATATGACGACGTCATGAACGACCAGCGCAAGGTGGTGTACGAGCAGCGCGCCGACATCATGGATGCCGAGGCGGTCGACGATGTCGTCGCCGATATGCGCGCCGAGACGGTGACGACGATCGTCGGCGATGCCTGCCCGCCGGGCTCCTATCCCGAGCAATGGAATATCGAGGGGCTGAAGGCAGCCGCGCTCGACGTGCTCGCGATCGAGCCGCCGCTCGACGAGTGGATGAAGGAGGAAATGCTCGAGCCCGAAATCCTCGCGACGCGCATCGCCGAAGCCGCCGAAGCGACCATCAAGGAACGCGCCGAAGAGATCGGGATCGATAGTTGGAAGGGGATCGAGAAGAGCGTGCTGCTGCAGACGCTCGACCATCACTGGAAGGAGCATCTCTCGACGCTCGATGCGCTGCGTCAGGTAATCCACCTGCGCGCTTACGCGCAGAAGACCCCGATCAACGAATATAAGACCGAGGCATTCGCCTTGTTCGAGCGCATGCTCTCGGCGATCCGTGAGGATGTGACGCGTACGCTCGCCAACATCCGCTTCAATTTCGCACCGCCGCCCGAACTGCCGCAGATGCCGTCGATCTTCACGACGACGCATTTCGATCCGTTGAGTGGCAGCGACGACACCAACGATTTCGACGCGGCGAGCCTGGGGCTGGTGACCACGCGCCTGCCACCCTTGCAGATTGTGCAGCCCGCGATGCCCGACGAGCTGGGTGAGGACCCGGCCGAGTGGGAAGGCAAGATCAGCCGCAATTCGCCTTGTCCGTGCGGATCGGGCCGCAAGTACAAGCACTGCCACGGGCAGCTGTAAGCCTCTCGTTTCCCCTCCCTTTCGAGGGAGGGGACAAGGCGTTGGTAAAGAAAAGCCGGGGGCTCGATGCCCCCGGCTTTTCTGTTTGGCGATGGTGGAAGAATCTTGGAGGTGCGCAGGCGCGCGAACCCACCCTCAATCCCTCCCTTTCGGGGAGAGCGGAATTCAACCCTTACGGTCGAACGGCTTGAGCACGATCCACACATAGACCCCCGTGCCGATCAGCACGAGGATGGCGAGGCCATGGTTGAGGTAGTCGACCCCGGCGCCCGGGATGGCGCCGTTCTTGACCGCATTATTGCCGAGATAATTGGCGACCGCGCAGCCGACCGACGCGGCGAGATATTGCCAGATCGAATCCTGCGGCTCGCCTTCGGCCGAGGAGCGCTGCAGAAACAGCACGATGAGGCCCGCGAAGATCGCGACCGTCACCCAATCATACACTGTTTCCACGCATTCCCTCCGTTGGCCAGCCTCCTGCCATGGCAAAGGCCGGCGGGCAACTACGCAACGTACCTCAGGTGACAACGCCGCCCTGCGAAAAACGCGGATCCCGCCATTCGGCACGATCCATGACGTCCGCCAGGGTTTCCACCGCATTCCAGATGTCGGTGAAGGACAGGTAGAGCGGGGTGAGCCCGAAGCGGGCGATATCGGGCGTGCGGAAATCGCCGATCACGCCGCGTGCGGTGAGCGCGCGGACGATGGCGAGCGCATTCGGGTGCGCGATCGAGATGTGGCTGCCGCGTCTGCCTGCATCGGCGGGTGAGACGATGGCGAGGTCCGGGCAGCGCTGCGCGAGGCGTTCGGCAAACAGATCGTAGAGGCGGATCGATTTCGCCCACAGCATGTGCGGATCGGCCTCCAGCATCAGATCGACTCCGCTTTCCAGCGCGAGCAGCCCCAGCATCGGCGGGGTGCCGGCGGCGAAGCGGGCGATGCCGGGAGCGGCGCGATAGTCGGCGGCGAAATCGAACGGGGCGGCATGGCTCCACCAGCCCGCGATCGGCGAGGCGATCCGGGACTGGAGGTGGCGGGCGACATAGAGAAATGCCGGCGCGCCCGGACCGCCATTCAGATATTTGTAGCCGCAGCCGACCGCCAGTTCGACGCCGTCGCGGTGGAGATCGAGCGGGACCGCGCCCACGCTGTGGCTCAGATCCCAGACGATTTTGGTGTCGCTGGCGCGCGCGGCGCCGTTGAGGGCGGCCATGTCGTGGCGCACGGCGGTGCGATAATCGACGTGCGTCAGGATCGCGACCGCCACGTCGGCGGTCAGCGCTCGGGCCGATTCGCCTGCCGGTACCGCGCGGAATGCGCGGCCGATCAGCGCCGCGGCGGCAGATCCCACATAGCTATCGGTCGGAAAATTATCGCGCTCGGCCACGATCGCGCCGTCGCGCAGGCCGGCGGCGGCAATCGCGAGCTTGAACAGATCGACCGTCGTCGAATTGGCCACGATCACCTCGTCCGCCTCGGCGCCGATCAGCCGCGCGATCTTGGCGCCGACCCGCGCGGGGGCCTCGACCCAGCCGGCGTCGTTCCAGCTGCGCACCAGCGCGTCGCCCCATTCGCGCTCGATCGCGTCGCGCATGCGCGCGGCGGTGGCGTGGGGTAGGGCGCCGAGCGAGTTGCCGTCGAGATAGATCACCCCTTCGGGCAGGCGGAAGCGCGCGCGGAAAGCGCCGAGCGGATCGGCCGCATCCCAGCCGCGGACCTCGTCGAGCGTCGTCATGGGTCCGCCTGTTGCGGCCCCGGCCGGCCTCAGGCAAGCTACGCGTTCGCTTTTTAGGGGAAGAGGCATGGTAGAAACGGCTGAGATCGCACGCGAACAGGCCGGACGCGACCATGGCCTGGTGCGCGCGATCGGCGTGATCGGCTTCGCTGCGGCGATCACCAACGAGGTGGTCGGATCGGGCGTCTACCGCAATCCGGCAGCGATGGCGGCCGCGGCGGGCACGGCAGCGCCCTACGCCTACCTCGCCTGCCTGGTGGCGATGGGCGCGATCGTGCTCTGCTTCGCCGAGGCGGGCAGCCGCGTGCCGACCAGCGGCGGGCCTTATGCCTATGTCGAGGCGGCGTTCGGGCCGATGCCCGGCTTCGTCGCCGGCATGCTGGTGTGGCTGTCGAGCGTGCTCGCCTGTGGCGGGATTGCGGCGGCGGTGGCCGATACCGCCGGCGTGATCGTGCCGGCGCTGGCGGGCGTCATCCCGCACGGGCTGGTGATCATCGCGATCCTCGGCGCGATGGCGTGGATCAATTTGCGCGGGGTCGATATCGCCGCGCGCTTCATCAGCTTCGCGACGTTGGTGAAGCTGTTGCCCTTGGCCTTCTTCCTGATCGTCGGCGGTATTGCGCTGGCGACGGGCACGCATGCCGCCACGCCGGTCAGCACCGCGCCGACCGCGGGGATCGGCCGCGCGGCGATCCTCGCGATGTTCGCACTGTCTGGAATGGAGACCGCGCTGGCGGCGTCGGGCGAGGTGAAAAACCCATCGCGCAACGTGCCGCGCGCCTTGCTGCTGGCGATGGGGTCGATCGGGCTGCTTTATGTCGCGATCCAGGTGGTGGCGGATGCGTTGCTCGGCGCGGGGCTGATCGGCTCGAAGGCACCGCTGGCGGATGCGCTCGGCACGCTCGATCCGCGGCTGCGCGCGCCGTTGCTGGTGGGGGCGTTCCTCTCGATGCTGTTCTGGCTCGGCAGCGATCTGCTCGGCGCGCCGCGCGTGCTGTTCGCGTTCGCGCGCGATCGCTTGCTGCCGGCGCCGCTCGGCCGGCTGCATCCGAGCTGGAAGACGCCGCATGTGGCGATCCTGCTCCATGCCGGGCTGGCGGCGGGGCTGGCCTTGTCGGGGACGTATGAAGCGCTGGCGGTGCTCTCGACGCTCGCGATCGCGCCGCTGTATGCGTCGGTGTGCGCGGCCGCGGTGGTGCTGCGGCGGCGACAGGTCGCGATCCTCGGCAAGCCGCTGGCGTTGCCGGCGCTGCCGGTGGCGGCTTTGGTCGGGATTGCCAGCATGGTCGTGCTGGTGGCGATCGCGCAATGGGTCGAGATCGGGGCGCTGGTGGGCGTGCTGGTGGGAAGCGCGCTGCTGTTCCTGGTGATGCGGCGGAAGGCCTGAAAGACCCTCCTCGTGCCAGGGGAGGATCTTAGCGCAGCGCTGCCTCGATCGCTTTGACCGTTGCCGCCCAGGCTTTGGTCTCGGGTGCGATCAGTTCGGCATGGCCTTCGTCGGGCACCACCACGCGCTTCGGCTCATCCTTCATCCGCGCCGCATAGGCCTCTGCAAAAGCAGGCGGGGCGATGCGGTCGAGCGTGGCGTTGACCAGGGTTACCGGAATGCCGGGCGCAGGCAGGCGGGCGGGCGAGGTGTCCGCATAGACATCCGGATGCGCCGCACTCGGCTTGCCGACCAGCCCGGGCACCGCTTCCGGCCCGCACGTATCGCCGGGGGCGACGCTGGCCGCCTCCAGATCGGGCAGGCCGCCCAGGCTGATCGCTGCCTTCAGCGCGAGGGGATCGGGGGCATGGAGCGGGCTTCCGGCCGCGATGCCCTTTCGCGCCGCCAGCCACAGCACCAGATGCCCGCCGGCCGAATGGCCCACGCCCACCACGCGCTTCAGATCGAGCTTATACGTCCCAGCCGCCGCACGCAGCTTGTCGCTTGCCGCCGCCGCATCGAGGAACGTCCCCGGATAGCCGCCGCCCGGCCGATCGATCCCGCGATATTCGATGTTCCACACCGCGATGCCGCGCTTCATCAGGTCGTCGGCGATCCAGTTCATCAGGTCCGCCTTGGCGACATCGGTTTGCCAGCAGCCGCCATGCACCATCAGCACCACCGGGAACGGCCCCGCGCCCTTGGGAAGCCACAGATCGACATGCTGGAGCGGATCCGCCCCATAGGCGATCACGGCACTCGCCTTCGGCTGCGGCCGCGAGGTGAGATCGGACCAGGTCATCGGCGCGGCCATGGCGACTCCGGCGAACAGGGACAAAGCGAAAGCGGCGGCGCGGATCATTATACGAGGATCTTCGCCAGCCCCTTCGACAATTGCAACGCGCCGTTCAACTGCTGCGCGGCATCGGGCCAGTTGCGCTGGATCACCAGCTTGCTGTCGGGCCGCAACTTGGCGGTGCCCTTCAGCCGCTCGACATAGGCGAGCAGCCCCGGAATGTCGGGGAATTGATCGCCGAAGAAGGTCACCAACGCGCCCTTGGGTCCGACGTCCACCTTCGACACGCAGGCCTTCTTGGCGTTCAACTTGATCTCGATGATCGTCAGCAGATTCTGCGTCGCCTCGGGCAATGGGCCGAAGCGGTCGATCAGCTCGGCCGCGAACGCCTCGATCTGCGGCTTGTCCTCCAGCTCGTTCATGCGGCGATACAGCCCCATGCGCAGGTCGAGATCGAGCACATATTCCTCGGGAATCATGATCGGCGCATCGACGCTGATCTGCGGCGAGAAGTCCCGCGATCGGCGCTCCTCGACCAGCCCGCCCGCCTTGGCGTCGAGGATCGCATCCTCCAGCATCGACTGGTAGAGTTCGAAGCCGACCTCCTTGATGTGCCCCGACTGCTCGTCGCCGAGCAGATTGCCCGCGCCGCGAATGTCGAGATCGTGGCTGGCGAGCTGGAAGCCTGCGCCGAGCGTATCGAGGTTGGACAGGATGTGGAGGCGCTTCTCCGCCGTCTCGGTGACGACGCGGTTGGGCGCGGTCGTCAGATAGGCATAAGCGCGCGTCTTGGCACGCCCGACGCGCCCGCGCAGCTGGTACAGCTGCGCCAGCCCGAAGCGATCGGCGCGGTGGACGATCAACGTGTTGGCCGAGGGAATGTCGAGCCCGCTCTCGACGATCGTCGTCGAGAGCAAAACATCGAACTTCTTGTCGTAGAAGGCGCTCATGCGCTCCTCGACCTCGGTCGCGCTCATCTGGCCGTGCGCCACGACATATTTGATCTCGGGAACCTCCTTGCGCAGATATTCCTCGATATCGGGCAGGTCCTTGAGCCGCGGCACGACGAAGAAGGTCTGCCCGCCGCGATAATGTTCGCGCAGCAGCGCCTCACGGATCACCACCGGATCCCACGGCGCCACATAGGTCCGCACCGCCAGCCGATCGACCGGCGGGGTCTGGATCACCGACAATTCGCGCAGGCCCGACATCGCCATCTGCAAGGTGCGCGGGATTGGCGTCGCGGTCAGCGTCAGCATATGGACGTCGGCCTTGAGCTGTTTCAGCCGTTCCTTGTGGGTGACGCCGAAGCGCTGTTCCTCGTCGACCACCACCAGGCCGAGCCGCTTGAACTCGATCCCCTTGGCGAGCACCGCATGCGTGCCGACGACGATATCGACCGTGCCGGCCGCCAATCCCTCCTTGGTCTTCTTCGCTTCGCCCGCGGGAACCAATCGGGACAGGCGGGCGACCTCGATCGGGAAACCGCGCATCCGCTCGACGAAATTGGTGTAATGCTGGCGCGCGAGCAGGGTTGTCGGGCACACCACCGCCACCTGCATCCCCGCCATCGCCGCGACGAACGCCGCGCGCAGCGCCACCTCGGTCTTGCCGAAGCCGACATCGCCCACCACCAGCCGGTCCATCGGCTTGCCCGCCGCCAGATCGTCGAGCGTATCGCCGATCGCGCGATCCTGATCGTCGGTCTCTTCATAGGGAAAGCGATCGACGAAGGCATTGTAGGCGCTGTCGGTATGCGCCGCATCGGCCTGGCGCAAAGCGCGCAGCGCGGCGGTCGCGATCAGCTCACCCGCAATCTCGCGGATGCGCTCCTTCATCCGCGCCTTGCGCTGCTGCCACGCAACGCCGCCAAGCCGATCGAGGCTCGCGCCCTCCTCATTGCCGTAGCGCGAGAGGACTTCGAGATTCTCGACCGGAACGTAGAGCTTGTCGCCGCCGGCATAGCTCAGGGCGACGCAATCGTGCGGCACCTTGCTCACCGGGATCTGGGTCAGCCCGTCATAGCGGCCGATGCCATGATCGGCATGGACGACCAGATCGCCCGGGGACAGCGAGGCCAGTTCGGCCAGGAAGGCATCGGCCGATTTGCGGCGCTTCTGCCGCCGGATCAGCCGGTCGCCGAGCATGTCCTGCTCGGTCAGCAACACCACGTCGGGCGTGGTGAAGCCGTGATCGAGCGGCAGCACCGCCAGCGCGACCGTGCCCGGGCGGAAGGCCGATCCCAGAGCATCCTGCCAGTCATCGGCCAGCATCGCGCCGTCGAGCCCGTGATCGGCGAGCAAGCCCTTCAGCCGCTCGCGCGAACCCACCGTGTAGCTCGCCAGCACCACCTTGCGCCGCGAAAGCCCGAACGAGCGGACATGCGCCACCACCGCATCATAGACATTGGCGTTCTGCGCGCGCTCCGGCGCGAAATCGCGGGGCCCCTCGACCCCGAAGTCGATGACGCGATCGCTCTCATGCTCGTGGAACGGGGTGGTGACGTGGATCGGCCGGTCCGCGACCGCCTCGTTCCACTCCTTGCGCGTCAAATAGAGCGCGTCGGGGGCGAGCGGGCGGTAGCTGCCGGGATCGCTCGATTGCGCGCGCTTCCGGTTCTCGAAATAGTCGGCGATCGCATCGAAGCGCGCATCGGCCGCGCCGTCGACGCCGGCATCGCGGATGATCAGATCGTCCGGCGCCAGATGATCGAACAAAGTGGAGAGCTTGTCCTCGATCAGCGGCAGCCAATGCTCCATGCCGGCCAGCCGCCGTCCTTCGGACAGGGCCTGGTAGAGCGGATCGCCGGTCGCGGTCGCGCCGAACTTCTCGCGATAGCGCGTGCGGAAACGCTTGATCCCCTCGCTGTCGAGCAACGCCTCGGACGCGGGCAGCAGGGTGAAGCCGTCGAGCCGCGCGGTGGTGCGCTGGTCGGCTGGATCGAACTGGCGCACGCTCTCGATCTCGTCGCCGAAGAAATCGAGCCGGAGCGCGAGCGGCTCGCCCGCGGGAAACAGATCGAGCAATCCGCCGCGCACCGCATATTCGCCCGCTTCGTGCACGGTGTCGGCGCGGACATAGCCGTTGGCCTGGAGCAGTTCGGCCAGCGCATCGCGATCGATCCGCTCGCCCGGCGCCAATGTCGCCGAAAGCTGGCGCAGCCGGAACGGCGTGAGCGTGCGCTGGGTCGCGGCGTTGAGCGTGGTGACGACGAGCTGCGGCTTGGCTTTCTTGCCCTGCAGGGTGTGGAGCGCGGCGAGGCGCTCGGAGGTCGACCGCAGCGAGGGCGAGGCGCGATCGTAGGGCAGGCAATCCCAGGCCGGAAAGCTGACGATCTCGAGCTCGGGCGCGAAATAGCGCGCGGTATCGGCCAGCGCGCGCATCGCGGCCTCGTCGGGCGCGATGAACACGGCGCGGCCCTTGGCGGCGCGCGCGAGATCGGCGAGCAGCCACGGCAGGAAGCCCGCGGGTGCGCCGGCAAGCGTGAGCGACTCGCTCGCTTTCAGAATGCGTTGAAGGTCAGCCATACACCCAATCATCGTCGCCCCTGCGGAGGCAGGGGCCTATCTCTCTCATCGCTGCCACATCGCCCGTCGGGAGAGACATGGGCCCCTGCCTCCGCAGGGGCGACGGATCAGCGTTCGATCTTCACATAATCCAGCACCTTGAGCCGCTCGATCATCGGCCCCTGCCACCGCGCGGGCACCGCCACGACCCCCATCGCCCAGGCCATGATGTCGACATCCTGTTCTTCCAGAAACGCCTCGAACCAGTCGATCTCGGCCTCGCTCCAGTCGGCCCCGCACGCATCGAAATAGCCCCCGACCATCAGATCGGCCTCCTTGGTGCCGCGATGCCATGCGCGGAAACGCAGGCGCTTGAGGCGGGTCTCGCGGTCCATGGGGCTCCAATGGCGATAGCCGGCCGCCGCATTTGCGGCGCCGGTGAAGGGATGGGTGAGAGGGTCATCTAGGGATACGGGCGGATATTCTCAATGTAATCGTCATGCTGAACTTGTTTCAGCATCCACCGGGCCACAGGCACGGACAGTGCGGCACGCTTGGTGGACCCTGAAACAAGTTCAGGGTGACGCGGTGGGAGGCGAGCGTGGGAGCCTATCCGCGGCAACCCACCCCTTGCGATCCGCCCCCCATTGCGACACCTCATGCCGGCCATGCGCCCCGATATCCTCAACCCGCTGTTCGCCGAAGTGGAGGCCCTGAAAGGCGTCGGCCCCACGCTCGCGAAACCGCTCGCCAAGCTGAACCTCAAGCGCGCGATCGATCTCGTCTTCCACCTTCCCACCGGCTGGATCGATCGCAAGGCCGTGGCCGCGCTAGACGCCGCTGATGTCGGCGCGATCGTCACCGTCACCGTCACCCCCACCGAATATCGCATCGGCCGGTCGCCGCGCGCGCCCTCACGCGTGGTGGCGCTCGATCAGGCGGGCAATTCGATCGCTTTGGTCTTCTTCGGCACCAATTCGGGGTACGCGAAGAAACTCCTCCCGCTCGGCGAACCGCGCGCCATCTCGGGCAAGCTCGAGCAATACGACCAGTGGCTCCAGATCGTTCACCCCGATGTGATGACGCCCGAGGAGGGGCTGGCTCTGCCCCCGCGCGAGGCGGTCTATCCGCTCTCCGAAGGCCTCACCCTCAAACGCCTCCAGGCGCTGATCGCGCAAGCACTCGAACGCGTCCCCGATCTGCCCGAATGGATCGAGCCGAGCCTGCTCGCGCGCCAGCAATGGCCCGGCTGGCGCGAGGCGCTGCTCCGCGTCCACGCCGACCCCGCCGACGCCAAGGCGCGCGAGCGGCTCGCCTATGACGAATTGTTCGCCAACCAGCTCGCCTTCGCGCTCGTCCGCGCCTCGTCGCGCCGGCGGCGGGGGCAGCCGCTCGTCGGCGACGGGCGCCTGCGCGACAAACTCCATCTGCCCTACCGCCCGACCGGCGCGCAATCGCGCTCCATCGCCGAGATCGAGGGCGACATGGCGCAGGCCGCGCCGATGCTGCGCCTGCTCCAGGGCGATGTCGGCGCGGGCAAGACCCTCGTCGCGCTGATGGCCCTACTGGTCGCGGTCGAGGCCGGCGCGCAGGGCGCCTTGCTCGCGCCGACCGAGATCCTCGCCCGCCAGCATTATGAGAGCCTCTCGCGCCTGATCGCGGGCACCGGCGTCAACCTCGCCATCCTCACCGGGCGCGACAAGGGGCGGGGCAGGGAAGCGACCCTGATGGGGCTGGCCGACGGATCGATCGATATCCTCGTCGGCACGCACGCCATCTTCCAGGATGCGGTGACCTATAAGAGGCTCGGGCTGGCGGTGGTCGACGAACAGCATCGCTTCGGCGTCGCCCAGCGCATGCTGCTGACGCAGAAGGCGGCCGCGCCCCCGCACCTCCTCGCCATGACCGCCACCCCGATCCCGCGCACGCTCACCTTGAGCCATTATGGCGAGATGGACGTGAGCCGGCTCGACGAAATGCCCCCCGGCCGCCAGCCGATCGAAACCCGCGTCATCTCCGAGGATCGGCTGATCGAGCTGGTCGACGGCCTCGGCCGCCATCTCGCCACCGGCGGGCAGGCCTATTGGGTGTGCCCGTTGGTGGAGGAGAGCGAGGTCTCCGATCTCAACGCCGCCGAGGACCGCGCGGCGGCGCTGCGCGCGCGCTTCGGGGCGGATCGGGTGGGGCTGGTCCACGGGCGGATGAAGGGGCCGGAGAAGGATGCGGTCATGGCCGCTTTCCAGCGGGGCGAGATCGGCCTGCTGGTCGCGACGACGGTGATCGAGGTCGGCGTCGACGTGCCCAACGCGACCCTGATGATCGTCGACCACGCCGATCGCTTCGGCCTTGCGCAATTGCACCAGTTGCGCGGGCGCGTGGGGCGCGGCGAGGGCAAATCGACCTGCGTGCTGCTGCGCGGCGGCATGCTGAGCGAAACCGCGCGCGCGCGGCTGGCCTTGTTGCGTGAGACCAATGACGGCTTCCGGATCGCAGAGGAGGATCTGCGGCTGCGCGGCAGCGGCGAATTGCTGGGCACGCGCCAATCGGGGGAGGCGGCGTTCAGGCTGGCAAGCCCCGAGCAGGCGAGCGCGCTGATCGATACGGCGGGGCAGGATGCGCGGCTGTTGATCGATCGCGATGGTGGGCTGGAGGCGGCGCGCGGGCAGGCGGCGCGGACGTGTTTGTATGTGTTTGAGCGGGATGCGGCGGTGGGGTTGATACGGTCGGGGTGATGCCTGCTTGCGCCAGCTGCCTCGCTCCGGATAAAGGCTGGTTAGTGGCTCCGTAGCTCAGCCGGATAGAGCAAGCGTTTCCTAAACGAGAGGTCGGGGGTTCGAGTCCCTCCGGGGCCACCAGATCAAGAGTTATAGCGACAATCTGAGAAAAATGCAGTTCGTCGCTATAAGCTCTTCCCTAAATTCAGCGTGATAAGTTACGCGCGAGCCAGTTCTGCTATCACTTCAGAAGCTAGTGACGTAGCCCGAGCGTAGCCGACGGGCCATTCTAAGGCAGTGCTTGCCCCCACTACATCCTCGGGAGAAAAGCGCCGGCAGCCGATATCATTCTCGATGCCCTCTAAGTGTTCGCGCGTCGCACTGGAGTGATTGCGTAACGCTAAGAGAATACTGTCTTGCCACTCGCGATTGGCGTTTGGGGGCCATTCATCTTCGGCTAAAAGTTGGATACCATAAGTCTTCAGTATCTCAAGAATGAAAGTAGCACACGTTAGGCCTTTGCCGGCCGGAGGTGTTGCTTTGATCTCGCCAGTCAAGACGTCGAATGAAATGCCCTTTGCGTTTAGTCCGTATGGTATAGGAGGCTGCGCATGAGCGATCTTCGTGCATAGTGCTGCGATAAATTTGGCTAGCGGAGTCGGAAGGCTGGCGCGCGTCCATTGGTAATTGTCAGGACACGCTATGTCCTCAAGATCGCAATGCCAACGTAGATGCAGCATGCGAACGTTTTCACCCGTCGGTCGGTACAAGATACCGCAATGTCTCTGCCCCGGGGCTATTTCCCGAATCGCGAACGAGATATTGAGCATGCTCTCCAACGAAGCCGTATCAGTGGGCTCCAGCAATTAGTCGATACCCGCCATCACAGCGTACTCTCCGCGCTTTGACATTTCCTCCTTGGCTCGCTCAATAAATGAAGTCCACTTTGAAAGTTTTGTTCGTGCCGTATATGTAATTCTGGATATCGTAACCACAGCATCAACGCTCATGAACTGAGGTTCGGCTCCATCTAATGCTTTATCAACGTCGTTAAATCGGCCCTCGTAAAAACAAGCCGATAGTTCATCAATTAACACACCGATCTTTTGGGTAGAGAGTGGTGCCAAGCCTGATTCTGCTAATTTCAACCAAACAGCGCGCTCCTGAATTGCCTCAGGTTCGCTAACACTCTCAAACATGGATAGAAGATGGTTCCCCAAGTCTGCGCTTGTCGGACTTGCTAGAATGCCTACCATAGAATATGTGGGAGAAGCAGACGCGATACGCAGCTGGGCCATGCGCTTTAGGTGATCTACCGTCGAGTTAAAACCCGGCAAACTGGCTAACCAACTGTTCGGCGCAGTCGAGCTTACCATTACATAGGCCGCCCTCTCGGTCACCTCAGCCATCATTGTTCGATTTCCTCTCTCGGAAATAGATTTATCTGATCCTGAATTTCCGGCGTTAACAGTCCGCGAAGTAGGATTTTATCTCCACCATGCATTATTTCAAACATATTAGCAATGGAAGCGCTAAAATCAGCTCCACTCTCAATTATTGCCGCGGGTTCGGCGCCTTGTCTCGATATAACCTGTAATATTGCAGCTGATCGCTGGCCGAATTCGTTTTGAGTCACATCCACGTTTAGATTCGTAAGGGTACGAGCGGTTCCGTCTGCGGAGACATCTTGAAACCAACCTGAATGGATATGTAAAAGCTCGGTTTTTTCAACTATGTTACGCGAAATGTAAGGAGAGTTGAGCGATACGAGTTCGCTTAGAGGCGGCGTGTCTCCCACTTCAGAAACAAATCGATCGATACATCTAAGCTCGACAACAGATACTGACTCGCTGGCGCCTTTAGCGAGCAGTTCTCCCACTGGGCATAATATCCCGTTAATGAGTGCAGCCACGTCTGCCCAGCGTCTGTAACTCTGCGTCCTATAGGTCACAGCGTTTCTCTCGATCGTCAGTTCCTCCGCCATGCTGCCGTCTGGAGCTACGCGTTGGAACATCACCCCTGGTTGCAAGGGCGCATTCATAGCGTAGCCAAAGGAGATAACCTGCTTACCGAACATAAGAGCCATCGGATCAAGCTGTACACGCCCAGGTAGCCGATATTCGCTTGCCAGTTCAGCGGCTTTAGCGACAGCCGAATTAAAAGTCGCATCGTCCGCGCTACCGAACAGACGGATTCCAACTACAGCTTGCTCAATGGCGTGAAGCCCCGCTCCGGGCCTGTAGCGGCTCATTTTTTTCCTCGTACCGATCGTTTTAGCTGTCTGCAGGGCAGCCTAGTGTAAGTCAAGAAAGCCTACGGCGATAGGGCGCTGAGATTGGACAATCACGCGCAGCGGTTGCCCGACGGCGGTTTCACGCTAACGTCAGCTGGAGCGAACCGGGCCGAAGATTGTGCAACGAGCCCGCGCTCACCTCCCCGAAGGCTCGATCCGCATGAGCGCAAACTCGTCCCCATCGGTCACGATATAGATATTCCCATCCGGCCCCTGCACCACATCCCGCACGCGCTTGCCGAGCTGGGTCAGGAGTGACTCGCGCCGCAACTCGCCGAACGCATCGTTGAACACCACGCGCTCCAGCCCGCCGGTGCCGTTGATCTCCCCGCGCCGCGCGCTGGCGACGAAGAGGTTGCCTTTCCACGCCGGGAATGCGTCGCCTTCGTAGAACAGGATGCTCCCGGGCGCGATCGAGGGGAGCCAGACCACCACCGGCTTCTCGATCCCCGGGGCGAGCGGCGCGGCGCTGATCTCGGTGCCGTCATAATTGCGACCATAGCTGTAGTGCGGCCAGCCATAATTGGCGCCGGGCTTGATGAGGTTCAGCTCGTCGCCGCCATTGGGGCCATGTTCGGCGCTGAAGACCTGGCCGGTGACGGGATGGATGGCGAGGGCATGCTGGTCGCGATGGCCATAGCTGTAGACGGCGGGATTGGCGCCCTTCTTGCCGACGAAGGGATTGTCGCGCGGGATCGACCCGTCGTCGTTGAGCCGCAGCACCTTGCCATAGAGCGAGCCGAGCTCCTGCGACTGATTGTCGAACGGCCCGCCGGACGTCACCCATACCTTGCCATCCTTGCCGAACCGGACGCGCGAGGCGGTGGGCCAGGAGGATCCGGCGGTGATGAGCGTCTCCACATTGGTCAGGCGGCCGCCCTCGAACTTGCCGCGCTTGAGCGTGAGCGCGGAGCGGTGGGTCGTCCCGTCCAGCAGCGGCCCGTCCGGGGCATCCTCGAGATAGGTGAAATAGAGCCAGTGATTATGCGTGAAATCCGGATGGAGCGCGATGTCGTGCAGGCCGGCGCGACCCGTCTTGGGCATGCCGGGCACCGGTTCGGGATCGAGCATCGGCTGAGCCGAGGTCGCCCTGCGCACGATCCGCAGATCGCCGCCGCGCTCGGCGATCAGCAGATCGCCATCGGGCAGGAACGCCATGCCGAACGGGCGCTTGAAGCCTTTCACGAGCACCGACACCTTGATGCCGTGCTGCTCGGCCGTGTCGAAGATATAGGGCGTGGCGGCGAGCGGCGGCGGCTTGACGCCATATTGCGGTGCCTGCTGGGCAGAGGCCATGCAGGCCGACAGCAGCAATCCCAGCGATAGCAATCTCTTCATGGCCACCCCACTCCTCTCCCGACCTGCGTTGCGCGTCTTCGGCGCGGATTTATCGGGGGCTTGTTCGTATCACATTTGGCTGGCGTAACGATCGAAATTGCCGGACGCCGATACATGCTTCAGGCTGTCGCCGACCGGCGGGGGCATGCCGGATAAAAGCGGGGAACAATCGTGAAACATCAACGCCCAGCCGTGCGCGGCAGCCGTTTCTTCGCCGTTAGCGCGATCCTGATCGCCGGGCTGGTGGTGCTGAGTTTTCCGCTGACCTATTTCATTCCGCTCGCGACTGGCAGCAAGCACTTCACCCTGCTCCGCCACCTCCACGGCCTCGCTTTCTTCGGCTGGATCGCGCTTTATGTCGTCCAGACGCGGCTGGTGCGCACTGGTAACGTGCGGCTGCATCGCGAGCTCGGGATGGCCGGGGTGGCGCTGGCCGGCGCGATGCTGCCGCTCGGGCTGTGGCAGGCGGTGAGTGCGGCGGCGGAGCGGCAGGCGGCGGGCTTCGATCGGCCGTTCGAGACTTCGCTCTACAATCTGGTCGACATCGTGGTGTTCGGCATCGCCATGGGCTGGGGCATCTACGAGGCGACGCGGCGGATCGAATGGCATCGCCGGTTGATGTTCGTCGCCGCGCTCAACCTGTTCGGCCCGGCTTTCTCGCGCTGGATGCTGCGGCTGCCGCTGCCCTTTCCGTGGGTCGATATGAGCCCCAATCTGGTGGCCGATGCGCTGCTGTTCGCGCTCGCGCTGCATGACCGGCGGACCATCGGGCGGATCCACCCCGTCACGATCGGCGCGGCGCTGATCCTGATCCCGCTGCATGCGGCCGAACCGTTCATCGCGCGCAGCGAAGGGTGGAACGCGCTCGCACCGGGCCTGTTCGGCTTCTGGTGATGCGCCAACGTGGCGGTCGTGACGGCGCATGCCATAGGTCGCGTTCCCCGATCGTGGATCGTTGCCCGGACGAGTGATGCCAGCCAATTTCCCGCGATCGATCCCATGCGAAGATTGGACGTTTTGGCGTTACGGTCGTCCGCTCGATTCGAGGGCAATATGCGCAAACCGGCCACCTTGTTCACTCTTCTGAGGCGCCTGGCCCCGAGTGGCGGCGCGCGGACCCGGGCCGACGCGGCGCTCAAGACCGTCCGGCTCCTGGCCACCGGCGGGACGATCGCCGGCGCGGGCGAGGGATCGAGCGTCAGCTATCGCGCCGGGGTGGTGCCGATCGGGGCGATCCTGCGCGCGGTGCCGGGGCTGGACGCGGTCGCGAAGGTCAGCGCGGAACAGGTCGCCAATGTCGGCAGCGAGGATGTCGACCAGTCGATCTGGCTGACCTTGCTCGGCCGCATCCGCGTTGCGCTGGCAGACCCCGAGGTTGCCGGCATCGTGATCACGCACGGCACCGACACGCTTGAGGAAACCGCTTATTTCCTGAGCCTGGTCCTGCCCTCGGCCAAGCCGGTCGTCGTCGTGGGATCGATGCGGCCGGGGACGGCCACGTCCGCCGACGGGCCCGAAAACCTGCTCGATGCGCTCCGCGTCGCCAGCGCGGACGAGGCGTGCGACCGCGGCACGATGGTGGTGATGAACGACACGATCTTCGATCCGGAAATGGTGACCAAGGTCGATGTCCGGCGCGTGAATGCGTTCGCGGCGCCGAGCCGGGGGCCGATCGGCGATGTCCTGACCGGTCGCCCGCGATTCTTCGCCGATGCGACGCCGCACGACGCCGCCTTTCCCGTCGTCGGCCCGGCATGGCCGCGTGTCGCGATCGCCTATGCCTATGCCGGTTTCCAGGGAGACGACGTCCGCGCGGCGGCGAACGGCGCGGAGGCGCTGGTGATCGCGGGGGTGGGGGCCGGGTCCTTCTCGGCCGGCGCGCGGCAGGCGGTGAAGGCGCTGACGGCGCGCGGCATCCCCGTCGTCCGCACCGGGCGGCAGGGCATGGGCGACGTCTGGTTCAACCCGCCGTCGATGGGCGATATGAGCGACGCGGCGCTGGGCACGATCGCGGGGCGCGAACTTCCGCCCGCGAAGGCGCGCATTCTCCTCCTGCTCGCGCTGCAAACGCCACGCAGCCGGGAGGAGCTGCAATCCCTGTTCGATCGGTATGGCGCGGGCGGCCGCTAGCGCGGGCGCGACGGCCGCCTGCGCCCTGATCGAACGCGATCGGCCTCAGGCGAAGCGAACCGTGGTGCGCTGGCGGCGGCGCAGGGTCGCGCCGACCATGCCGAAGCCGCCGATCATCATCGCCCAGCTCGCCGGCTCGGGCACGGCGCCGCCCGATTGCAGGGTGAAGGCGGCGGAATTCGTACCCGGGAAGAGGTAATTGGCGGTGTTGCCGAGCATATTCTCATACGCGATCGACGGGCCGTTGTTGATGTCCCAATAGGCATTGTTGCCGGCGGTCGTGGTGGCGTTCTGCAGCGCGAAATAATAGGTGCCGGCCGACAGCGAAAGCGGCGCGATCGACGCGCTGTAATCGTGGACCGAATAGCCATATCCGTTCTGGCCGCCCACACCCTCGGTCACGTTCGCCGTGCCGCTGATGGCATAATCCGCCGCCGAGGAAATGCCCCAATCCACCGTCGCGATCGCGTCGCCCGGGTAGGTCCAGCCGCCGAAGCTGAAGCCGGTGATGGTGGCGGCCGCGCTCAGGGTGAAGGCATTCGTCACGGCATAGCCGCTGCTGATCGTCCAGCCCGAAGCCGTCCCGTCGGTCGCGCCATTCGTATAGACCGTCCCGGCGTGCGCTGCCGATGCAACCAGGGTCAGAAACGATGCGCCGATAAGAGCCAGCCGCTTGATCTGCATGTTATTAACCCCTGTTCGAGCGACGTCCCGTCAGTCGCGAAGCGGCGAATACCAAAGTCGAACCCATCCGCAACAGGCGTTAACTATCAATCGTCTGTTTCTGGGGTGTATTAATCATCTATATTGGTTAATATTGCGAGCTATTGGAAGGCGTTTATCTATTAACCAACCTAGATATAGTTAAGCCGCATCGCATGCTGCTCGGAAGCGACGCGCTCTCGACGCGCCATCGCATGGTTCACGCGCCCCGCCTTTGCCGATAGGATGGCGGCATGAGCGACTCCCCCGACGACACGATCATCCAGACGCCCGATGGCCCGATGACCTGGGCCGAGTGGAAGAAGAAGAATCCCGTCCAGCTGCCTTCGCGCCGGACGAAGGGGAAGGACCTGCCCAACAAGGTCAAGCGGCGCACGTTCGAATAAGGGCGGCCTTCAGCACACCATCCGTTGGGCGACGCGTTTGCAGGGGCGGACCATGCGCGCTTCCCACGCCTTGAGCGCGGCGTCGTCTTCGGCAGATGCGGCAGGCGAAACCGTGGGCGCGGCATGCGGGCGGCATGGCCGGCCGGCGCAGGCAGAGGTGAGTGTCAGCCCCGCCGCGATTGCAGATTTTAACCTTAAATTGCGCATTTCGTTGCCGAATTCATGGAGTGGCAACGGCCGTGGACGGCTTTGTGTCCGTAGGTATGGTTAATAACGAGGCCGTCTTCTCCCTCGCCGGCACCGCGAGCGGGCTTTGGCGACGCGGCTGGGCTAAGGGGGCGGGATGACCGATGCCATCGACCAACGCCGCTCCTCGCCCTCGGCGCTCCGCAACCGCGATCCGATCCTCGCGGTGCTGCGCCGCGTTCTCCCGCCGAGCGGGCTCGTGCTCGAGATTGCGAGCGGGAGCGGGGAGCATGTTCTACACTTCGCGCGGGCGCTACCGGATCTCGTGTGGCAGCCGTCCGATCCTTCGATCGAGGCGCGTACGTCGATCGCGGCGTGGATCGCGAGCGACGGGGCGCCGAACGTGCGTGCGCCGATCGATCTCGACGCCGCGGCTGCGCCGTGGCCGGTGGACCGGGCCGATGCGATCCTTGCCATCAACATGGTCCATATCAGCCCATGGGCGGCGACCGTGGGGCTGATGGCGCAGGCCGGGCGGATATTGCCGGCGGGTGGGGTGGTCTATCTCTACGGGCCCTATCGGCAATCCGGGGTGCCGTTCGCGCCGAGCAATGCGGCCTTCGACGCGGATCTGAAGCGGCGCGATCCGGCGTGGGGAATCCGCGATGTGGCGGACGTGGCGAGCGTGGCGGAGGCCCATGGACTCGCGCTGGAGGAGGTGGTGGCGATGCCGGCTAACAACCTGTCGCTGGTGTTCCGGCGGGCATAGGCCCTCCCCGAGATCTGTCGGGGAGGATTTCGCGGCTCAGCTACCGCACTGGGGCGGGAGCTTGATCGGCGCGTCGGTCTTCACCGCCCATACGCCGCGTGCCACGCTGTAGGCGCGGCCGGGGCGCAGCACGCTCAGCGAATGGCAGCCGATCGATGCCGCGAACGCCTCGATCGGGACGTTCTTGGTCTGCGCGACCTGGGTGTAGCCCTCGCGGCGCTTGATGTTGATCGCGTCGACCTTGGCCTTCAGATCGGGCGCGGGCGCGCGGACGAAACCGAGATAGCCGTCGGCCTGCTCGCCGATCGCGCCGGAGCTCAGCGCCGCCTCCACCTGCGCATCCATCTGCGCGACGGCGGGCACGGCCGCGAGCATGAGCGCGAAGCCGGCGGCGGCGGAAGAGACGAGGCGGGGCATCCTGATCATTGTCTTTGTCCTGGCGTTCCGGGGACCAATCATTTCGGAAACAGATCCGGATTGTTGGTGATGAAGTCCTCGGCATCCTTCTTCAGGCTGACGACGACCTCCTGCTTGACGGTGATGTTGAGATTGATCTCGATCGGCTTGTCCGGGGTCTTCAACGTCACGCACCCTCCCAGCACCAAAAGCGGGAAGCAGGGGAGCATGTGATAGATCATCGACCACGGGCTTGCATCACAACCACTCATCGTCAAGCGACATCCTTTCATCGCACGGGTCCGCTGTCGGCAGGCTGAATGGCAGGCGGCTGCCCATTGCCCTGGGCCTCGGCGGGCTTGATCGCGTCGCGCAGCAGCGTTTCGGGGTTCATATAGGCCTGCGCCGATCCGACCAGCCCGCGGAAGGGGGCGCGGATCTCGATATTGAAGCGGAAGGGCAGGTTGCGGATCAGCCGCGCGGCGATCGACGCGCTCGGCGTCGCATCGCGCACCCCCTGGAAGCGCACCCGGCTGACGATCTCGCCGTCGAGCTTCCCGTCGAGGCTGATGCCAAGCGTCGAATAATGGATCGCCTTCAGCGCATCGAACGCCATCTTGCCCATCGTGCCAAGCTCCGCATTCGAAAGCTCGCCGATATAAGCGAGCTGGCCGCCGCCGCGCGATTGCAGCAACCCGCCCTCGATCCGCCCGCCGGTCGCATCGAAGATCATCGGCAATTTGCCGTCGAACGTGCCGGTGGCCGA
Source organism: Sphingomonas sp. MMS24-J13 (assembly GCF_044905095.1). Classification (NCBI taxonomy): domain Bacteria; kingdom Pseudomonadati; phylum Pseudomonadota; class Alphaproteobacteria; order Sphingomonadales; family Sphingomonadaceae; genus Sphingomonas; species Sphingomonas sp. MMS24-J13. Next base: position 2,575,512 of record NZ_CP173258.1, on the reverse strand, counting down.
GATGTTCGGAAAATCGAGCTGCTGGATGAAGATGCCGGCGTCGAGCTGCGCGACCTGGAAGGTCAGTCGCCGCTGCCCGGTCTCGCTGAAATCGAGCGTGGTCGGATCGAGCGAGAGGGTGCCGCCCGCGAATGGCCAGACGGCGTCCTCCACTTTTACCTGCTCGGGCCCGAGCATCTGGTAATGCGCGACCCCGTTGGCGACACTCACGCCGGGGTTGATCTCGGCGATGCGCACCGCCTGATGCGGCGCGGTGACCATCCCGAGCAGATCGGTGAAATGGATATCGCCCTCGATCCCGCTGACCGGGCCGAAGGCGGCGGCGAGATCGGTCCGGTCGGTGTGGAAATCGCCGCTGCTGGTGATGGCGTCGGCGGTCCAGTCGATCCGCCCCCGGCCGCTGATCGTGCCGACCGTGTTGGCGATGACGCCCAGGGTCAGCGGAGTCAGCATCTCGGGCTGGAACCTGTTTCTGGCGAAGGTGAGCGCGGGCACATCGATCCGTGCACCGCCGCTGCCGGTGGCGAGATCGTGGGTGAGGGTGATGTTCGCGACCGGCTTGTCGTAGCGCGGGCTGCGCAGGCTGGCGCTCGCATCGATGCGGCCATCGACCAAGGCCAGCTTCACGTCGCCCGAGGTGAGCGGGTTGAAGCGCACGTTCGGGCCGCGATCGGCGACGCCGAGCGCGCCTTCGAGGCGAAGCGCACCTTGCTCCAGCCGCCACGTGCCGGTCGCGCCGGAGAGCGCCAGCGGGACATGACGGATCGATCCGGCGGCATCGGCGAAGGTGCCTGAGGGGCCGTTCGCGCCGATCTGGCCGTCGAGCTTCGCGACGGCGAGGCGGGTGGGATCGTCATCGGCCGCGCCCAAGGCGATATCGAGCTGCTCCGCGGTGAAGCGGCTGGTGCCGCTCAGGCCCAGCCTCGCGGCGTGGAGCGTAAGCGGCGCGGTGCCGGTACGGCCGTCGAGTGTGACGTCGCGCGCGATGGCGGCGATGGCGATGCTGCCGTCGGCGCGGCGGACGAGGAGCGGCTGGCCGCAGACCCGGACGGTACCGGGATCGAGCGTGAGCGCCGCCACCCTTACGCGGGCGAAGCCGATCGGGATGCAGCCCTCGCCGACGCGCAGTTCGCCCGACCGCGCGTATGTGGCGGCGATCGGCAGCGTCAGCCCCTCGACCGATCCCGATCCGATCGGGCCGCTGATCGTGGCGGTGGTTGCGAAACGGGTGGTGCCTTTGCCGGCCGTGATCTCGACCGGCGCCAGCGCGAGCCGCGCAGACCCGACGGAATAAGGCTCGATCCGGACCAGTGCGGTAACGCTGCCGCCGGACAGGTCCCCGCGCACCGCCAAAGCGGGAAGCGCGCTGCCGGCCGCACGGCCGTCGAACGTCCAGCCCCGCGCTTCGCGCGATCCGCTGCCGGTAAAGCTTACCTGATCGCGGCCCGCCGTGAGGGTGGCCTGATCGATTCGCACCGATTGGCGCGCGCCGCTGCCCATATATGCCAACTGCGCCTCGGCGTCGGCCCGCGTCAGGATCCTGGCGATCGAAGCGCCGATCCGCGCCGCGATCGGCCCGATCGGGGTGCCCGCCACCGCCCGCGCGCCGCTGCCGATCGAATCGACGATGTCGCGGCGCGCGACGAGGCGGCGCATCCCGATGGCGCCGTCGAAATGGCGCTCGGCCGCCGTCAGGCGCCAGCCGCCTGCGATCGAAAAGCTGTCGGCATGTGCCAGCGACGTCTGCAGCCCGGCGAGCGTGAGGTTGGCCCGGCCGTGGGCATCCTTCGCCTTGCCGGCGAGGCTGATCGTCCCGGCGGCCGCGCCGAAGCGGATCGATCCGGCGCGGCCGGCAAAGCCCGCCAGCGTGACCCGGCCATCCGCGCCATCCAGTTCGGGGGTGAGCGCCACGTCGGTCGTGAGCGTGCCGGCGCCGATCGTGAGCGCCTGGGGCAGGCAATGCGCGCCGCCGATCGTCACGGGGCCGAGCAAATGCGGCGATCGATCGACGATCCGGATCGCGAGTTTGGCGGCGGCATGATCGATCGCGCAGCCGCCGGAAGCGAGCGAGGGGGCATCGATGATCGCCTGCCCCCGATAATTGCGCGCGAGGTTGCCCGCTCCGGTCAGCCACGCGCCGATTGCGCCGGCGGGGGTCGCCAGCGCGATATGGGTGTCGCTGAGCGTCGCATTCAGATCGGGCAGGCTTGGCCCGCCCGACGAGGATTGCGGCAGTAGCCGGTCGATCGTGCCGAGCGAGAGCCGGCCATTCCGGATCCGCCCCACCAGCCGAATCCCGTCGGCCTCGACCGACGCCAGCACCGGGCCATTCAGGCCATAGCGCCAGCCCAGATCGACCCGCCGCGCGACCAGATCGGGATGGGCCGGATCGCCCAGCCGCAAATCCTCGATCCGCTGGCTGAAAGGGGTGAGCTTCGTGATGCGGTAGGCGGCCGGCACGCCTGCCTTGGCGAGATGCTCGTTGACCAGATGCGTCGCGATCCGCTGCCGCCCGAGCCAGAGCGCCAGCAGAAGCAGCAGGAGGAAGATCGCAGTCGCCCGGCCGACCGTCCGGCGGTGCCGTCGCCAGCGCGGCGGTTCGTCAGCGGAGGCGGTCAAAGCGATACATTACCCAAGCGAACAGGTGGCTATCGTAGCAAGAGATGGGGTGGATGCGCCATCGTTCGTTGAGAACACACGTCATGACGAACTTGTTTCAGGTCCGCCGGCCCTTCGCCGCAGTGAGGTTGCCGACCGGCGTCGATCCGAGGGCGTCAGCGTTCGAGCGAGGCCATGATCGCCTGCGCCGCCGCGCTCACATCGGCCCAGGTCAGCTCGAACCCCGCCTCGTTGCCATAATAAGGATCCGTGACGCCCGTCCCCTCGCGGCCCGGCACCATGTCCATCAGCAATCGCACCTCGGCCGTCGCATCGGCCGGCGCGATGCGGCGGAGGCCCGCGAGATTGTCGGGATCGAGCGCGTAGATGTGGGTGAAGCGGCGAAAGTCGGCCGGTATAACCTGCCGCGCGCGATAGCCCGTAATGTCGATGCCATGGTTATGCGCGACGGCCTGGGCGCGCCGGTCGGGGGGATTGCCGACGTGCCAGCTGCCCGTGCCGGCCGAATTGATCTCGATGTCCAGCGCGCCCCGCGCCGCCTCCGCCCGCAGCGCGGCTTCGGCCAAGGGCGAGCGGCAGATATTGCCGAGGCAGACGAACAGGATCGACGGCATCAGATCAAGGCGACGCCATCGACATCGACCGCATCGTCGCCCGCATAGATCCCGATCACCCGCACGCGCTTCTCGACCTCGTCGACTGGCGTACGGCGCAGATCGAGCCGGAAACGTCCGCCGGCGTCGCGCCGGAGCCAGAATGCGCCACCGTCGCGGGTGAGGGTGCCGGTTTCGTCGATGGCTTGGCCTAGCTGCATGACAACCGATTATGGCGCGAGATGCGCCTCGTAAATCCTCCCCGGCACGGAAAGGATCTACGCAGCCAAAGGTCTTTCCGCGTCGTAAGCCAAGGGCATGCGCATCTCCGCGAGGAAGCCTTCGCCCGATCGCTTGAGCTGCACGTCGCCGCCATGCGCGCGCGCGATCGAACGGCATACCGCCAGCCCCAGCCCGCTCCCCGCTTTCTCCGACGATCGCGCCGCCTCGCTTCGATAGAAAGGCTCGAACGCGCGTTCCATCTCGTCCTCGGGCAGGCCCGGGCCTTCATCGTAGATCTCCGCGATCGCACTGCCGGCTTCGGTGCGCAGGCGGATCCGCGCGCGGTCGCCATATTTGATCGCATTTTCGAGCAGATTGTCGAGCACGCGGCGCACGCCGAGGACGTCGATCTCGACCGGCACCGGATCCGAATGCTCGAACTCGACCGTGCCGCCGACGAGGCGTGCATCCTCGACCGCTTCCTCGACCAACGTCGCCAGATCGAGCCGCTCGCGCACGCCGGGAGTGGAGGCGTCGCGGATATAGTCGATGACCTGCGCGATCATCGCCTCCATCTCGTCGACCTCTTCAAGCAGGCCCTCGCGCACATCGTCGGGCACGTCCTCGATTCGGAAACGCATGCGGGTCAGCGGAGTGCGCAGGTCGTGGCTGATCGCGCCGACCATCGCCGTGCGATCGTCGACGAATGCACGCAGCCGGCCCTGCATCAGGTTGAAGGCGTGCGCGGCGCGGCCGATCTCGGCGGGGCCATCGAGCGGACCGATCGCGACCGAGGGATCGCGGCCCAATTGCTCCGCGGCGCGGGCGAAGCGGTCGAGCGGCTTGACCAGCCGGCGCGCGAACAGCCAGCCGACCGGGGCCACCAGCGCCAGGCTGATCGCGAACCACATCAGCACGCGCTGCTGCCAGCTATTGGGGAACGGCTCGGGCGCGGGCTGCACCACCGACCAGCGGCCATCGGGCATCTGCAGCGCGGCGACGAAATCGCCCTCTACGAACGGCGCGGGGGCAAGGCCGAACAGGCCGCGCGATGGCGCGCTGATCGCGATCGGGGGGCCGGACGGCGGCGTGATCGTCTCGGGCAAAGGTCCCGGCGTCAGCTTGAGCGGCGGCTGCACGATCGCCCCCCGATCTGAGCGTCGGGCACGGGCGTCGCGATCGGAGCACGGACGGGGGGCTGGACGGGCTCGGCCGGCACAGCGCGCGGCGCCGGCGCCGGCTGCTGTTGCGTCTCGGGCATCAGCAAGGGCGGGATGACGTGGCCCGGCGTGGTCGGCGCTGCCGACACCGATGGCATCAGGACCGATGAGTTGGGCAGGAATGAGCGCGGTAGCTGGCGTGCAAAACCACCCGGCGGATAGATCGGGTTGGCCGGCGTCGATCCGGTCGCGCCTGGCGCGGTGACCGTTCCGGTGGTGGGCAGGCTAGTCGTCTTGCCGCCTGCGGGTACCGATCCGGCGCCCTCGCCGCGCAGCAGGGGCGGCACGGCCGCGCCACCATCACCCGGAATATAGATCCCGCGCGGCCGGTCGGCGAAACGCGGATCGACGCTGATCAAGGGCAGCGCGCCACGCATGCGATCGAGCGGCACGATCGGCGCCGCGCGCGATCCGGGTTCCGGCCGGCCCGATCCCCCGGTCCCCCCGCCCGGGAACATGCCTGGCGGAAAGGCGTCGCGCGGCGGCAGGGCTTCGCGGCTGTTCCCCATCTGCGGTGCGCCCGGCCCCTGCGTATATTGGGCAAGCGTCAGATATGCCGCCGGATGCATCGGGCCGGGCAGGCTGGAGAGCGTGGCCATCGGCCCGTCATTCGCCATGGCATAGCTGCGTGCGGCGGTGGTGCCGGCGAACGGCAGCGGCGTGTAGAAGGCCAGGCTGACGCGGCTTGGATCGACATTCATCAGCCGCGCCAATTCGCGCCGCGATTTCTCGGACACGAGCCAACCGGGCCCGGAGACATCGGGCGGGCCGGCCTGGACCAGCCGACGCAGGCCTTGATGCTCGTCGCCGCGCCGATCGGCCAGCGCGGTGGCGATATCGTCCAGCCCGTATTGCGCCGCCGGCGCCGGCGGAAATACGAGGGTCAGAAACAGGGTGACGAGCTGCGCGATCACCAGCCCGCCCATCAGCAGGACGGTCATCTGCAGCGCAAGCGGCGGACCGCGCCATGCGGGACGGGAGGGCAGGGTCATCGAGCGCAGCTTATGCCACATCGCGCGCTGCCGTGACAGATGGACGCATGCCGCCGGGCAGCGCGATGCGGCCGATCGAAGCTCCCCATGTCATTTTCCCATTTCGCCCGTTTCGGACGATCGACGCGATCATGTCGCCAAAATCGGCGCATGCCGTTGCCGCCGAATGTCCAGGCGGTCGCGTAAATGTAACAGCGCATCGCGCGCGGCGACGCGTTTCTGCAAAGAAGCTGAAACATAGGCGGAATGCGGCACTGGCAATTGGCGGCAATGAACGCCATCATGCCCATCATGGACCACGCAACGCGCATCCTGATCGTCGATGACGATGCAGGCATTCGCCGCCTCATCGCGTCCTTCCTCGACAAGCACGGTTTTCAGACCAATTCGGCCGGCAATCCGATCGAGATGCGCGAGAAGCTGGCCAAAGCGCGCTACGATCTGATCGTGCTCGATGTGATGATGCCGAAGGAGGATGGCCTCTCGGCGCTGCGCTCTTTGCAGCGCGACGACAGCCCGCCGGTGATCATGCTCTCTGCGGTCGGGACCGATGTCGATCGCATCGTCGGGCTCGAAATGGGGGCAGAGGATTATCTGGCCAAGCCGTGCAATCCACGCGAACTGCTCGCGCGTATCCGCACAGTGTTGCGCCGCCGGCAGAAAGAGGAAATGTCGCCGGTTTCGTTCGTGGCCGCCAACGATGGCGAGCATGGCCGCGGCCTCCGCTTCGCCGGCTGGCGGATCGATATCGATGCACGCATGCTGTACGATCCTCAGGACCGCGTGATCAGCATCACCGACGGCGAATTCCGCCTGTTGCGCGCCTTGGTCGAACGTCCGCGCCGCGTGCTCACCCGCGATCAATTGCTCGATTTCGCGCGCGGCGAGGATAGCGAACATTATGATCGCGCAATCGATGTCCAGATCAGCCGCCTGCGGCGTAAATTGGCCGATGGCCAGAATGGCGGCGAATTGATCCGCACCGTGCGCAACGAAGGCTATCTGTTCGTGCCCGTGGTGAGCAAAGCCTGACCCGATCCTCCATGGGAACGCGGGGTCGCATCGCGCAGCATAACGGAAAGGGCGGCTGGGCGGCCAAAGCGCTCTCCATCCTGACACGGCATACGACCTCGCACCATTTCAGCCACAGCGGGGCCGCGATGGTCGCAGCGCGGTGTGAACCATAATTCGGGCAATATGGTGAGACGTCGGCTTTTCGGTTAGACAGATCGTCAAAACAGGGGAGGCCGTCGCTTGGACGGGGGCTTTGTAAATGGGGGAGAGATCGATTTTGGTGAAACCCAAGCAGTCCGAACGCGCACCTGAACGTCGTCAGGCTCATACGCCGCGCACCGACAATATCGAAGCGCGGCTGCGCGACCCCAAATTTCGTCTCACCGTTCAGATCGTGTTGGCGGCGCGCCGCTGGCGATCGATGCTCGATGAAAAATTGCGCGTGATCGGGACGAGCGCGGCGCGGATGGAGGCACTGTCGACGATCGATCGCGCCCCTTGGCTGAGTGCGCAGGTCGAGATCGCCAATCGCATGGGGATCGAGAAACCGACTTTGACCCGCATGCTCGACATGCTCGAGGCCGAAAAGCTGGTCGAGCGCCTGCCCGATCCATTCGATCGCCGCGCCAAGCTGATCCGCTTGACCCCCGAAGGCGAGAACACGCTGGAGGCGGCCAGTCAGGTTGCGAATGATCTGCGCGCGGTGCTGCTCGACGAGTTCGACGAGGAGGACATCATCCACTTCAATCGCTTTGCCGAGCGGCTGCTGGCGCGGTTTGACAAGGGGGTTGGGGACGGGGAGAAGTAGGCTTCTCCGGCCCGACCACAAACCAACCGCGTGTTAGGCGGGGATCTCCAATGGCCGATCCCGCACCGTCGTGCGCCGCATGTCCCGTGGATAACCCAGATCATTGAACGGCGTCGCGCGATGCATCGTGCAGAGATTGTCCCACACCAGCAGGTCGCCCACGCGCCACTGGTGGACATAGACGAATTGCGGCTGCGTCGCGAAGGCGATGAGCTCGTCGATCAGCGCATCGCTCTCGTCCTTGGGCAGGCCGATGATGCGCGCGATGTGGCGGGCCAGATAGAGCGCCTTCTCGCCGGTGCGGGGGTGGACCAGCACGAGCGGCTGGCGGGCGCCGGGGATCATCGTCGTCTCGCGCTCACTGGCGTCCGGGTAGCCGGCGAGCTTGCGCGAATGCCAGATCGTATGCTCGGCCTCGAGCCCCTCGATCCGCGCCTTCATATCGTCGGGCAGCGCGCGATACGCCGCGCGCATGTCCGCAAACTCGGTATCGCCACCCTCGGGCGGGGTGATGTGGGCGAGCAGCATCGAATAGGATGAGCGCTCGGGCCGGAACGAGCTGTCGGTATGCCACAGCTGGTTGCCCTTGCTGAACAGGCGGCTGCGCTCGTCGCTGCGGATCGTGCCGTCTGCGTTGAGATTGCCGGCATCGAACAGTTCCGGCAGCGACAGACGATGGGCGCGCGTGTGGATCAGCGGGGCATGTTCGAGCTGGCCGAACTGGTAGCTGAAGGCGACATGGGCGGCATCGTCGAGCCCGGTGTCGCGGAAGACACACACGCCATATGTGTCGAACAGCCGGAAGCAGGTCTCTGCGAGCGCGGGGCTCGGCCGGGTGAGATCGAGGCCGGTGATTTCGGCCCCGAAGGCCGCGAGTGGTTTGACGTCCATGATCGCCGCCCTACCAATTCCTGTCATGGTTAGCAAGCTAATCTAATTCAGGCCCGCGCATGGGGCATCGGCGCTCGCGATCGATCCCGGCGAGCCGCCCGCGAGGAGCAGGTTGGGGCGCAGCGGCTCCGACGATGAACGCAACAAATCGGCCCGACTGCGCCGATCGAGAATGATACGTGGAGGCGATCTGGGCACGCCTCGTGTTCGGCGCGGCAGCCGATCCGGAAGAAGTTTACAGCGGCAGCCCCACATAATTTTCGGCGATCGATGCCTGTGCGTTGTGCGAGCCGCGGACATAATCGAGCTCGGTCAGCTGGATGCGCCGCGCGAAATCGTCGGTATCCGGGAAACGATGCATCAGCGTGGTGAGCCACCACGAGAAGCGCACCGCCTTCCAAACGCGCGCCAGTGCGCGCTCGGAATAACGATCGATCCCCGCCGACGAACCGGCATAATGATCGACCATCGCCTCGGCGAGATAGAAGACGTCGGAGGCGGCGAGGTTGAGTCCCTTGGCACCGGTCGGCGGCACGATATGCGCAGCGTCCCCCGCCAGGAACAGGCGGCCATGGCGCATCGGTTCGGCCACGAACGAACGCAGCGGCGCGATCGATTTCTCGATCGAAGGGCCGCGGGTCACCCGCGCGCCGGCATCGGGGCCGAGCCGCAGGCTCAGTTCGTCCCAGAAGCGCTCGTCGGACCAGTCCGCCAGCTTTTCGCCCTCGGCGACCTGGATATAATAACGGCTGCGGGTCGGCGAGCGCATCGACGCCAGCGCAAAACCATGGCCGTGGCTGGCATAGATGAGCTCGTGATCGCACGGCGGTACATCGGCGAGCACACCGAGCCAGCCGAACGGATAGACCCGCTCGAACGTCTTGAGCACATCGGCCGGCATCGCCTGGCGTGCCGGGCCGTGATAGCCGTCGCAGCCGGCGATGAAGTCGCAATCGAGGCGATGTGCGATGCCATCCTTGCTCCATGTAAGGGCAGGGTTACCCTCGATATCGTGGATCGCGACGCCTTCGGCCTCGAAATGGATCGGCACGCCGCGCTCGATCGCGGCGGCGATCAGATCGCGCGTCACTTCGGTCTGGCCGTAAACGGTGACCGATTTGCCGGTGAGGCCCTTCAGATCGATGCGGAACGGATCGCCATCGGGTGAGAGCGCGAAGCCGTCATGGATCAGCCCCTCCGCATCCAGGCGCCGGTTGACGCCCACCTCATGCAGCAGATCGACCGTGGTTTGTTCGAGCACGCCGGCGCGGATCCGCGCCTCGACATAATCGCGGCTGCGCTGCTCGAGGATCACGCAATCGATTCCGGCCTTCCACAATAATTGTGACAGCAGCAGTCCAGCCGGCCCCGCCCCGATGATCCCGATCTGTGTGCGCATTTTCGCTCTCCCGTGCCCGGAAATGTACCGGATCGGGCGGATCGATCACTGGCGATAGCGCGCAGTCCCTTGGACTTTTCGCTTGGGGCGTGGCACGAGGCGGGATGGCCGCGTCGCACCGCCTGCCCGCCGAGGCGAAGCCGATCCCGCGCTATACGCTCTATGACGAACCGGTGCGCCCGGCGGATCCGCGCTTCATCCATGTCGAGACAATCGCCAGCCGCAGCGCGCCACGCGATTGGACGATCCGCAGCCACGCGCACCGCGATCTACACCAATTGCTGCTGATCGCCGATGGCGGCGGTGTGATGCAGGCCGAGGCCGAGCAATGGCGCTTCGGCCCGGCAAGCCTGCTCATCGCTCCCGCCGGACTGGTTCACGGTTACCGCTTCGACCCTGCCACGCGCGGGCACATCCTGAGCTTTGCCGACCGGCTTGCGCATCCTGACGTCGCGGAGCAACTCGCATCGGCGCGGGCGGCGTCGATCGGGAAGGCTGCCCTGGCGATCGATCGGCAACTGGCGCGGTTGGGCACGGAGTTGACCGCCGGTGGCGCGCTCGGTCTGCTGGCGGGCGAGGCTTTGCTGAGCTTGGTGCTGGTCGAGGCGGCCCGCGCGCTGGGGGCAGGGGAGGCGGGCCGAAGTGCGGTGCCCGGGCGCGAAGCCGCTCTGGTGGCGCGTTTCCGCAGGCAGATCGAGGCCCGATTGGGTGAGGGCTGGTCGGTCGCGCAGCATGCGCTTGCGCTCGGTGTGTCTGTGTCTCGGTTACGCACGGCCTGTGCTTCTGCTTCGGGCCAGGCGCCGATCCGCATGTTGCAGGATCGCACGATGATCGAAGCGCGGCGGCTGCTGACCCACGGTACCGCGCCGGTCAGTGCGATTGCCTATGCGCTGGGCTTTGCGGATCCGGCTTATTTCTCGCGCTGGTTCGCGCGGATCGAAGGAGTGCCGCCGGGAGAGTATCGGCGGAAGGGAACGCAGCCCTAGCTCACACCCGTTCGTCCGGAGCGAAGCCGGGATGCCATTGTTTGAAGGTGGCGTTTGAACAAGACGCACCGCGACTGCGCTCGGAATTGCGAATTCCTCGATTTCGCTCGGGATGGACGGTGAGAAGCTTAAGCCTCGACCCCGTCCAGCGCTTCCGAAGCCTCCAGCCAGCGCGCCTCGGCCTCCTCGAGACTCGCCGCCACATCGGCGCGCTTCTTCATCAGCGCGCCCATGCTGAGCTTGGTCAGCGAGGGATCGGCCGACGACGGATCGAACATCGCCAGATCGAGCTTCGACCGCTCGGCAGTCAGGCGGACGACATCGGCTTCCATTCCCTTGAGCGCCTTGCGCAGTGCCTGGGCCTTTTCGCGTGCTGCCGCGGCGGCCTTGCGGTCTTCCTTCTTGTTGGCCTTGGCGGCGCGGCCCGAGCCCTCCTTGGAGAGGATGAAGGCGGTATAATCCTCGATGCTGCCATCGAATTCGCGCGCCGTGCCGCCGTCGACCAGCACCAGCCGGTCGGCAGTCAGTTCGAGCATGTGACGGTCGTGGCTGACCAGTACGACCGCGCCCGAATATTCGTTGAGTGCCTGGACCAACGCCTCACGCGCATCGACATCGAGGTGGTTCGTCGGCTCGTCGAGGATCAGCAGGTGCGGGGCTTCGCGCGTGATCAGCGCGAGTGCCAGGCGCGCACGTTCGCCGCCCGAAAGCTTGCGCACCTCGGTCACCGCCTTGTCGCCCGAGAAACCGAAGCGGCCGAGCTGAGCCCGTACCGCCGCCGGAGTCTTGCCCGGCATGATCCGGGTCATGTGCGCCAATGCCGTGTCCGAACCGTCGAGCTCCTCCACCTGATATTGGGTGAAATAGCCGACCTTCATCTTGCCGCTGGCATTCATCGCGCCGTCCATCGGCGCCAGTTGCGCCGCGAGCAGGCGGGCGAGTGTGGTCTTGCCGTTGCCGTTGCGGCCGAGCAACGCGATGCGATCGTCTGGATCGATGCGCAGGTTCAACCGCTGCAGGATCGGCTTGTCGGCATAGCCGACCGAGGCGAGATCGAGTGTGATCAACGGCGGCCGCAATTCCTCGGGATTGGGGAAGCCGAATGACAGCGTCGGATCCTCGGCCATCGCCGCGATCGGCTGCATCTTGGCGAGCATCTTGGCGCGCGACTGCGCCTGCTTGGCGGTCGAGGCGCGCGCCGAATTGCGCGCGACATAATCCTGCAGCTTGGCGCGCTGGGCATCCTGATTGGCGCGCGCGGCGGCGAGTTGGGCGGCGCGTTCGGCGCGCTGGCGCTCGAACGAATCATAACCGCCCGAGTAGAGCGTGACCTTGCCGCGCTCGAGATGCAGGATGTTGTCGACCACATTGTTGAGCAGATCGCGCTCGTGGCTGATCACCACCATCATCGCCGGGTAGCTTTTGAGGAAGCTTTCCAGCCACAATGTCGCTTCGAGATCGAGGTGGTTCGATGGCTCGTCGAGCAGCAGCAGATCGGGCTCGGAGAAGAGCAGGGACGCGAGCGCGACACGCATCTTCCAGCCGCCCGAATAGCTGTCGAGCGGACGCTGCTGCATCTCCTCGTCGAAGCCGAGGCCGACCAGGATGCGCGCCGCGCGGGCAGGTGCCGTATAGGCGTCGATCGCGCCCAGCCGCTCGTGGATCTCGCCGACACGGTCGGGATCGTGGCAGGTCTCGGCCTCCTCCAGCAATGCGGCACGCTCGGTATCGCCGGCGAGCACCGCCTCGATCGGCGTAGTCGTGCCGCTCGGCGCTTCCTGCGCGATATACCCGATCCGGGTGCCGCGCGGCATTTCCATGCTGCCGTCGTCGGGATCGAGCTGGCCGATCATCACCTTCATCAGGGTCGATTTGCCCGCCCCGTTGCGTCCGATCAGGCCGACGCGCGATTTGGGCGGCAGCGTCGCGCTTGCGCCGTCAAGGATCGTGCGCCCGCCAAGGCGCACGGTGATGCCATTCAGATTGAGCATGGAGCGCGCCTATCACGAGAGGGCGCTTTATTCCTAGTGCGGTGCAGCAAAATCCTCCCCTTCCGGAAAGGAATTCAAGCGTTACCCCATCCGCGCCTTGGCACGGGCCTCGAGCAAATCCCAAAGCCCGCGATGCTGGACGAGCAACTGGCGCGCGCCGAACGCCAGGGCGCGATCGAGGCGGGGATGCATCGGCAGGCGGTTGAGGACCGACGCGGTCTCGTCATCCTCGGGAAGTTCGCACGCGGGGACGTCGATCCCGATACGCGCCGCAGCGGTATCGAATACCGAGCGAATCGATTGCCAGTCGAACAGCATGGCGGCGACGGCGCCAAGCGCGCAGCCGAATTGGTCCGATGCAGCGATCGTGTCGAGCGCGTGGCGCTGACCGAGGACGGCGGCTCCGGTCTCGGCCTCGCCCGGCGTACTGGGCGTGGGGCCGGCGGCGACGATCAACTGGGCCATATAAGAGCGCTCGACCGCAAAACCCCTGACTGCGCGTTTGAACCATTGGTCCGCTTGTGGCGCAACATTGCGCATCGCCGACGCCTCGATCAGCCCGGGCTGGGCACCGTGGAGCATCGACAGGAGGTGCAGGACATCGGCCAGGTTACGCGTCGCCAGCGGATCGGCGTTCAGTTCGAACGAATGGGTGTAGGGATGACTTGCGCTCCCCTCGGTCGCTGCGAGCCCCATGAGCAGATCGCCCATGTCTTCGGTATTTTCAACAACAGCGAGTGGCATGTCAGGCTCCCGGCCGCGAAGCACATGCCCCGCCTACCTTCTTCCCCCTGCCACCGGGAGATAAAGGCCGGACGTAAAGATCAGGTTAGCGCACAATTAACGCTATTTTTAACTTATGCTTCGCGCGGCTGAATGGAACGACCCAAGCTCCCCTCTCCCATTCGGGAGAGGGTCGGGGTGAGGGGCGAGGGCACGGTCAGATCTTACCACCGCAAGGCTCGGACACCCTCAGCCACCCTCTCTTCAAGAGAGAGGGCCTTCGTGGCGTCCAGACGGACCTACTGATCCAGGAAGCTGCGCATCTTGCGGCTGCGGCTCGGATGCTTGAGCTTGCGCAGTGCCTTGGCTTCGATCTGCCGGATACGCTCGCGCGTCACGCTGAACTGCTGGCCGACCTCTTCCAGCGTATGATCGGTGTTCATGCCGATGCCGAAGCGCATGCGCAGCACACGCTCCTCGCGCGGGGTGAGGCTGGCGAGAACGCGGGTGACCGTTTCCTTGAGGTTGGCCTGGATCGCGGCATCCACCGGGATGATCGCATTCTTGTCCTCGATGAAATCGCCGAGATGGCTGTCTTCCTCGTCGCCGATCGGCGTTTCGAGAGAGATGGGCTCCTTGGCGATCTTCATCACCTTGCGAACCTTCTCGAGCGGCATCGAAAGGCGCTCGGCCAGCTCTTCCGGGGTCGGCTCGCGGCCGGTCTCATGGAGGAACTGGCGGCTCGTGCGGACCAGCTTGTTGATCGTCTCGATCATGTGGACCGGGATGCGGATCGTGCGCGCCTGATCGGCGATCGAGCGCGTGATCGCCTGCCGGATCCACCAGGTGGCGTAGGTGCTGAACTTGTAGCCGCGGCGATATTCGAACTTATCGACCGCCTTCATCAGGCCGATATTGCCCTCCTGGATCAGATCCAGGAACTGCAGGCCGCGGTTGGTATATTTCTTGGCGATCGAGATGACGAGGCGGAGGTTCGCTTCCACCATCTCCTTCTTGGCGATGCGCGCCTCGCGCTCGCCCTTCTGCACCATGTTCACGATGCGGCGGAATTCGCTCAGCGATATGCCCGTCGCCGTCGCGATCTCACCGATTTCGGCGCGGATGCGCTCGACCGGCTCGGCCTCTTCGGCCGCGAACGCCGCCCACTTGCGATCGAGCTTGGCGACGCTGCCAAGCCAGCCCTCAGTCGTTTCCTGCCCGACATAGCGGTCGAGGAAGTCCTTGCGCGGCACGCGGTGACGCTCGGCCAGACGCAGCATCTGGCCACCCAGCGCGGTCAGCCGCCGGTTGTACGAATAAAGCTGGTCGACGAGATGCTCGATCTTGGCGGCGTGGAACTTGACGCTCTCCACCTCGGCGGTGAGCTGTTCGCGCAGATCCTGATAGCGGGTCTCGTCGGCTTTGGGGAAATCGTCACCCATGCCGCGTGCGATCACGCGCCGCGCCTGGAGCTGTGCGAACGTCTTGTAGAGATCGGTGATGGCGGCGAACTTCTCGAGCGCCTGCGGCTTGAGCTGCTCTTCCATCTGGGCGAGGCTGAGGGTGTTGTCCTCTTCCTCGTCGTCGCTCGGGCGCGGGGTGCGCCGCTCGACCATCGAATCCTCGTCCTCGTCGGCGGCGGGGGCCTCCTCGGGTTCTTCCTCTTCCTTGAAGGACGGCCCGGCAGAGGTTTCGCTGATCTCGCCCGAATCGTCTTCGGCACCCGCGACCTGCTCGGCCGTCGGTCCCTTCGAGACCATCGCCTCGAGATCGAGGATCTCGCGCAGCTGCATCGTGCCTTCGTTGAGCGCGTTCGACCAGTCGATGATGGCGTTGAAGGTGATCGGGCTTTCGCACAGCCCCAGGATCATCGTATCGCGGCCGGCCTCGATCCGCTTGGCGATGGCGATCTCGCCCTCGCGGCTGAGCAATTCGACCGCGCCCATCTCGCGCAGATACATGCGCACCGGATCGTCGGTGCGATCGACGGTTTCCTTCTTCGCGACCTGGGTGAAGGTCGGAACGGCTTCATCGCCGCCGTCGATCTCGTCGGGCTGATCGTCCTCCTGCTGCTGGGCAGGCTCGCCGTCCTCGCTCGCTTCTTCGTTCTCGACGATGTTGACGCCCATCTCGTTCAGAGAGGACATGACGTCCTCGATCTGATCCGTGGACATCTGGTCCTGCGGCATCGCTTCGTTCAGTTCGTCGATCGTGATGTAGCCACGCTTCTTGGCGCGTGCGATCAGCTTCTTGAGCGACGCTTCGTTGAGATCGATGAGCGGCGAATCGCCGCCCTCGCCGTCGCCGTTCCCGCCGCTTGCAACCGCCACCGTGGTGCTCTTCGCCATGCTACCTCTTGATCCCGTCAACTGTTTAGCCGGCATCCGGCTGCATCAAATCCATCAAACGGCGTTCCACGTCCTGTTTTTCGCGTGTCAGCCGTTGCTGTTCTACGAACAGCGCTTCATCATTCGTTTCGCCGAACCGGGCGGTTGCCTCGGCCAGCGCCTGTTCTATCAAAGGCCGCGTCACCAGCACTTCGATGGCTTCCCCTAAATCACGCGCAACACGCGAAGGGTCCGCATCGCTGCGCAAGAACGAAAAGGCAAGACCGTTCGTCTTGCACAACGCGTCCGCCGCGCTGCCAAGTCCCGCCCCGGCCAATATGGAGGGACCTCCCCCGCTTTCAAGCGGCTGGCCCTGAAAGGCGGCATCGACCAGCACGTCGCGGACGCGTTCGAGCAAGGGATCGCCCAAGGCAAGGTCTTGCAGGGTTTCGGCGTGGATCGCCACCAGCTGCGGATGGAGCAACAGGCCACTGACGACGGCGCGCGCCATGGTGCGATCGATTCCGCCTTTGCCGATGGCGCGAGCATTGTCGGAAATGGGGCGGGGCGGGGGCTTGCCGAAGCCCGGACGCCACGGCCGGCGCTCGCCATGGCGCGGGGATTGGGCGGGCTGGGCGGCGAACAGCGCGTCGAAGCGGCGGCGGAATTCCAGCGAATATTGTTCACGCGTCGGGCCGTCGGCGATCGTACGGGCGTGATCGCCCAGCCGCTTGCGTAGCGAGGCGCGCGCCTCGGGCGTGTCGAGCGGCGCGGCTTCGGTTTCGTGGCGCCAGATCAGATCGACCAGCGGCACCGGCTGCGCGAAGGCCGACTCGACCGCCGGGCGGCCGCCGCTTTTCACGAGGTCGTCCGGATCCTGTCCGCCGGGCAAGGTGACGAAGCTGAGCGAACGATCGGGCCCCACCATCGGCAAAGCGCGCAAGGCGCCCCGCACCGCCGCCTTCACCCCGGCGCTGTCGCCGTCGAAACACAGGATCGGCACCGGCACGAGCCGCCACAGCCGCTCGATCTGGTGCTCGGTGAGCGCGGTACCAAGGGGCGCCACCGCCTCGCCAATCCCGGCTTTGGCGAGGGCGATCACGTCCATATAGCCTTCGACCACGATCAGCCGGTCGCTCTTGCGGCTGGCCGCGCCGGCGCGATCGAGATTGTAGAGCGTGCGCCCCTTGTCGAAGAGCGGGGTGTCGGGCGAGTTCAGATATTTGGGCTCGCCTGAATCGAGGATGCGGCCGCCGAACGCGATCGTCCGGCCGCGCGGATCGCGGATCGGGATCATCAGCCGCCCGCGGAAGCGGTCGTACGGTTCCTTGTCCTCGACCTGGATGAGAAGGCCGGCCTCGATCAGCATATCGTTGCCGAAGGAAGACAGCGCGCTCTTGAGCTTGCCGCGCGCATCGGGGGCGAAGCCGATCCCGAATGCGCGCGCCAGTTCGTCGGGTATGCCGCGCCGCGCGAGGTAAGCGCGTGCCTCGGCGCCGGCGATACCCTGCAACTGCTCGACGAACCATTTCTGCGCGGCTTCGGTCGCAGCGATCAGCCCGACGCTGCGCTGGTCGCGCTCGGCCGATCGCGGATCGGGCGCGGGCATCTCCATCCCTGCCGCCGCCACCAGTTCCTTGACGGCATCCATGAACGCCATGCCCTGCGCATCGGTCAGGAAGCTGATCGCGTCGCCATGCGCCGAGCAGCCGAAGCAATGGTAGAAACCCTTCTCGTCATTGACGTAGAAACTCGGGCTCTTCTCGTTGTGGAACGGGCAGCAGGCACGATATTCCCGCCCCGCTTTCTGGAGCTTCACCGAACGGCCGATCAGCGTGGACAAAGTGGTCCGCGCGCGCAGTTCGTCGAGGAATTGGGGGAGAGGCTCATGGGGTGGGGTAACGTGTCTCGACTTCGCTCGACACGAACGGGGCCTTGTCATCAAAAGAGCCGTTCTTCCCGAGCGAAGTCGAGGGACGTTCCGATGGGGGTTTGGCGAAATGTGATAGACGCTTCCAATCGCCATCGATCAACGCCTGTTTCTTGGCGCGAGACCAAGGCTTGATACGCCGCTCGGCCTCCAACGCTTCGATCCGCGACGGAAATGTCTCGCTCCAAACAAGCGTAACCGGCCGCCGCCTGGACGTGAAATCGCAAAAACCGCCATACTGGTGCTGCGCGACGCGCAACTCGAGATTGTCGGTGTGCCCCGTATAGAAGTGACCATCGACGCAGCGCAGGATATAAGCCCAAAACGCCATTCCCGCTCCCAGCGTAGCGTCCCTCGACTTCGCTCGGGACGAACGGAATAGACTATCACGACCGACCCCTCCCGCAAGCGGGAGGGGGAGATTCTAGCTCAACCGTGCCTTCACCAGCGCACTGGCCTTGCTCATGTCGAGCTGGCCGGCATGGCGTTCCTTCACCGCCGCCATCACGCGGCCCATATCCTTGACGCTGGTCGCGCCGAGTTCGCTCGCGATCGCGTCGATTGCCAAGGTCGCGTCGCTATCGCTCATCTGCTGCGGCAGGAAGCGTTCGATCACCGCCACCTCGGCAGCTTCGGCCTCGGCCAGCTCGGGGCGGCCGCCTTTATTGTAGAGTTCAATCGATTCGCGGCGCTGCTTGATCATCTTCTGCAGCACTTCGGTCACCACCAGATCGTCGTCCGGGGTGGCGGAGGAGGTGCGCAATTCGATGTCGCGATTCTTGATCGCGGCCTGGATCAGGCGGGTGGCGGCGACGGTTACGGTGTCGCGAGCCTTCATCGCGGCGATCTGCGCCGCTTTAATTTCGTCTCGTATCATGGGGTCTCGGGCTTTCGGGAAACGATCACCATAGTGCGGTTCGCGCAAATTTGGTAGAGTTGACCGACCCCTCCGTGGCGTCTAGCGGACGGCGCTTAGCGACATCGCCAGCCCCACCTAGAGGAGTGCCCGCCAACCATGGCCGACGCCAAGCCCACACGCGCGCCAGATTCAGCGACAGCTGTGCTCGTCCTGGGTGACGGTACCGTGATCTGGGGCCGCGGTTTCGGTGCCGAAGGCGCTGCCGTCGGCGAGGTGTGCTTCAACACCGCGATGACCGGATACCAGGAGGTGATGACCGATCCCTCTTATGCCGGGCAGATCATCAACTTCACCTTTCCGCATATCGGCAATGTCGGCGCGAACCCCGAGGACGTGGAGGGGATCAACCCGCACGCGCTCGGCTGCATCGTGCGCGAGGACGTCACCGACCCGAGCAATTTCCGCTCGACCCAGACGTTCGATACCTGGCTGCGGAACAATGGCCGCATCGGGCTGGCTGGCGTCGATACCCGCGCGCTGACCCGGGCGATTCGCATCGGCGGCGCGCCCAACGGCGTGATCGCGCACAATGCCAAGGGCGAGTTCGATCTCGAGGCGCTGAAGGCGCAGGCGCGCGAATGGCCGGGGCTCGAGGGCATGGACCTCGCCAAGGAAGTTTCGTCGACCCAGAGCTACAAATGGGACGATGGGCTGTGGACGCTGGGCGAGGGCTACGCGACCCATTCGGCCAATCCCGACGGCCCGCACGTCGTCGCGATCGATTATGGCCTCAAGCGCAATATCCTGCGCAATCTGGTCGCCGCCGGCGCGCACGTGACGGTGGTGCCCGCAACCGCGACCTTCGACGAGGTGATGGCGCATGCCCCCGACGGCGTGTTCCTCTCCAACGGCCCGGGCGATCCGGCCGCGACCGGCAGCTATGCCGTGCCGGTGATCCAGAAGCTGCTGGAGATCGGCAAGCCGATCTTCGGCATCTGCCTGGGCCACCAGTTGCTCGGCCTCGCGGTCGGCGCGAAGACCTTCAAGATGCACCAGGGCCATCGTGGCGCCAACCATCCGGTCAAGCGCACCGATGACGGTCGGGTCGAGATCACCAGCATGAACCATGGCTTCGCGGTCGATACCGCGACGCTGCCGGCCAATGCCGAGGCGACCCATATCTCGCTGTTCGACGGCTCGCTCGCCGGGCTGCGTCTGACCGACAAGCCGGCTTTTTCGGTGCAATACCACCCCGAGGCGAGCCCGGGTCCGCAGGACAGCCATTATTTGTTCGAGCAGTTCGTCAGCCGGTTGAAGGCGGAAGCATGAAGAGGACGCCGGCCGTGCGTCCGGAGCGATGCTCGCTCAACACCTTTGTCACCTATCCAGCTTTGAAGGCGCAATAATGCCCAAGCGCACCGACATCTCCTCCATCCTCATCATCGGCGCGGGCCCGATCGTCATCGGCCAGGCGTGCGAGTTCGATTATTCGGGGACGCAGGCGTGCAAGGCGCTGCGCGAGGAAGGCTATCGCATCGTCCTGGTCAATTCGAACCCGGCGACGATCATGACCGACCCCGACATGGCCGACGCCACCTATATCGAGCCGATCACGCCCGAAATCGTGGCCAAGATCATCGAGAAGGAGCGCCCCGATGCGGTGCTGCCGACGATGGGTGGGCAGACCGCGCTCAACACCGCGCTCGCGCTGTGGCACGACGGCACGCTCGAAAAATATGGCTGCCAGATGATCGGCGCCGATGCCGAGGCGATCGACAAGGCCGAGGACCGGCTGAAGTTCCGCGATGCGATGGACAAGATCGGGCTCGAAAGCCCGCGCAGCCGCATCGCCCATACGGTCGAGGAGGCGCTGGAGGCGCTGGAGTTCGTCCAGCTGCCGTCGATCATCCGGCCGAGCTTCACGATGGGCGGGCAGGGCGGCGGGATCGCCTATAACCGCCAGGAATTCATCGAGATCGTCACCTCCGGGCTCGATCTGTCGCCGACCACCGAGGTGCTGGTCGAGGAATCGGTCCTCGGCTGGAAAGAGTATGAGATGGAGGTCGTGCGCGATCGCAACGACAATTGCATCATCATCTGCTCGATCGAGAATGTCGATCCGATGGGCATCCACACCGGCGACTCGATCACCGTCGCGCCCGCGCTGACGCTGACCGACAAGGAATATCAGATCATGCGCAACGCGAGCATCGCGGTGCTGCGCGAGATCGGGGTCGAGACCGGCGGCTCCAACGTCCAGTTCGCGGTCAATCCGAAGGACGGCCGGCTGGTCGTGATCGAGATGAACCCGCGCGTGTCGCGCTCGTCGGCGCTGGCGTCGAAGGCGACCGGCTTCCCGATCGCCAAGGTCGCCGCCAAGCTCGCGGTCGGCTATACGCTCGACGAGATCGACAACGACATCACCGGCGCGACCCCGGCGAGCTTCGAGCCGACGATCGACTATGTCGTCACCAAGATCCCGCGCTTTGCGTTCGAGAAGTTCAAGGGTGCCTCCGATCACCTCACCACCGCGATGAAGTCGGTCGGGGAGGTGATGGCGATCGGCCGCAACTTCCACGAGAGCCTGCAGAAGGCGTTGCGCGGGCTGGAGACCGGGCTGGCCGGGCTCAACATCGTCGATCGCCTCAAGGGCAAGCCGCGCCAGGAAATCGAGGCCGCGCTCTCCGAGCCGACTCCCGATCGGCTGCTGATCGCCGCACAGGCGCTGCGCGAGGGTTTTACGGTGGACGAGGTCCATCGGATCGCCAAATACGATCCCTGGTTCATCGAGCGGCTGGCCGAGATCGTCCGTGCCGAGGAAGAGGTTTGCCGCGAAGGGCTGCCGCGCGATGCCGCGGGGCTGCGCAAGCTCAAGGCAATGGGCTTTTCGGACAAGCGCCTCGCCTGGCTCGCGCTCAATTCGGCCAACCTCGCCGGTATGGAGCAGGCGCAGGCCAAGGGATCTGGCGTGGTGCATGATGCCATCACGGCGATGACCGGCGCCGTCAACGAAGCGCAGGTTCGCGCGCTGCGCCACAAGCTCGGTGTGCGGCCGGTCTTCAAGCGGATCGACACCTGCGCGGCCGAGTTCGAGGCGAAAACGCCCTATATGTACTCGACCTACGAGGCCCCGATCTTCGGTGAGCCCGAGAATGAGGCGCAGCCCTCCGATCGCAAGAAGATCGTCATCCTCGGCGGCGGCCCCAACCGGATCGGGCAGGGGATCGAATTCGATTATTGCTGCTGCCACGCCTGCTTCGCGCTGTCCGATGCCGGGTTCGAGACGATCATGGTCAATTGCAATCCGGAGACGGTGAGCACCGACTACGACACGTCCGATCGCCTCTATTTCGAGCCGCTGACCGCCGAGGATGTGCTCGAGATCCTCCATGTCGAGCAGCAGAACGGCACGCTCGTCGGCGTGATCGTCCAGTTCGGCGGCCAGACCCCGCTCAAGCTGGCGCAGGAACTGGAAAATGCCGGGATCCCGATCCTCGGCACCTCGCCCGACGCGATCGACCTCGCCGAGGATCGCGAGCGTTTTGCGGCGCTCGTCTCCAGCCTCGGCCTCAAGCAACCCGCCAACGGTATTGCCCGCAGCCGCGACGAGGCGATCGCGGTCGCGGAGCGAATCGGCTATCCTGTCCTGACCCGCCCGTCCTACGTGCTTGGTGGGCGCGCGATGGAGGTAGTCGATACGCCGGCGCAGCTCGACAATTACATCCAGACCGCAGTGCAGGTGTCGGGTGATTCGCCCGTGCTGATCGATCGCTATCTGCGCGACGCGATCGAGGTTGACGTCGATGCGATCTGTGACGGCGACGATGTCGTCATTGCCGGCGTGATGCAGCATATCGAGGAGGCCGGGGTCCATTCGGGCGACAGCGCCTGCTCGCTCCCGCCCTACAGCCTGTCGCCTGCGATCGTACATGAAATCGAGCGCCAGACCGATGCACTCGCGCGTGCGCTGGGTGTGCGCGGCCTGATGAACGTCCAATATGCGGTCAAGGATGGCGAAGTTTACCTGATCGAGGTCAATCCGCGCGCCAGCCGCACCGTGCCATTCGTCGCCAAGGCGATCGGGGCACCGATCGCCAAGATTGCCGCGCGCGTGATGGCAGGGGAGAAATTGAAGGACCTGCCGACGATCGATCTCGCGATCGATCATGTCGCGGTCAAGGAAGCGGTCTTCCCGTGGGCGCGCTTCCCCGGCGTCGATCCGGTCTTGTCGCCCGAGATGAAATCGACCGGCGAAGTGATGGGAATCGATCGCGATTTCGCCACCGCCTTCGCCAAGGCCCAGCTCGGCGCGTCGAACGTCCTGCCGCAGGGCGGGACCGCCTTCGTATCGGTCAAGGAGACCGACAAGCCGGTGATTCTGCCGGCCGTGCGTGGCCTGATCGAGCTCGGCTTCACGATCGTGGCGACCGACGGCACCGCCGCCTTCCTCCAGGCGAACGGGATCGATGTGGAGCGCGTCAACAAGGTGGCGCAGGGCCGCCCGCACATCGTCGATCGGCTGAAGGATGGTGGCGTCCAGTTGGTGTTCAACACCACCGAAGGCTGGCAATCGCTCCAGGATTCGAAGTCGATCCGCGCATCCACGATGCTCAGCCGCATTCCCTATTTCACGACGGCCGCGGCGGGTTTGGCCGCCGTCCAGGCGATTACGGCGCTCAAAGGACGAACGCTTGAAGTACGCTCGCTCCAATCCTATCATAACTGACTGACGACCCCAGACATCAGCGAAGATGCGGGCGCCGCCAGTCAGGCGGCGTAAGGGGTGATTTTCACGAAGGGGCTTGAGTGATGGCGACCGAAGAGAAGCTGCCGATGCTTGCGGAGGGCTATAATATGCTCACCGTCGAGCTCGCGCGTCTCAAACAGGAGCGTCCGCAGATCATCGATGCTATCGAGGAAGCGCGGGCTCACGGCGACCTCTCGGAAAATGCGGAATATCACGCCGCCAAGGAACGGCAGGGCCAGGTCGAGGCGATGATCGCCGACATCGAGGATCGCCTTTCCCGCGCGCTCGTGATCGATCCGTCGACCCTGTCAGGCGACAAGGTGGTGTTCGGCGCGACCGTCCACCTGATCGACGAGGACGACAAGCCGGTGACGTACCAGATCGTCGGCCAGACCGAGGCGGACGCCAAATCGGGCAAGATCAGCTATTCCTCGCCGCTCGGCCGCGCGCTGATCGGCCGCAAGGCTGACGAAGAAGTCGAAGTGACGGTGCCGTCGGGCGACCGTTATTATGTGGTCTCCCGCATCGAGTTCATCTGACGATGGGCTGCGCGGGGCGCTCCAGCCGATGATGGGGCGATGAAGACAGCCCCGCCCCGCATGACGATGACGCTCGGCGCGGTGATCGCGGCGAGCTTCCTGCTGATTGCGGCACTCGGTAAGACCGACGTGGCGACCGTGATCGGCGGCTTCATCCCCGCGCGCTTTTCGGGCCTGATCGTGGTCGGTGGCCTTCCGGTCTGGCTGACCCCGCTGAGCAGCGCTCTGCTTCATGCCAATGCGTTGCATCTCGGCTTCAACCTGCTGATGCTGGGCTATTGCGGGCGCGAGGACGAGGTCGCGCTCGGCGCGCCGGGCGTGATCGTGCTGTTCGTAATCGGCGCTTATGCCGCGTCGGCGGCGCAATATATTGCCGGGCCGCATTCGACGATGCCCGTGATCGGCGCGAGCGGCGCGATCTCTGCCTTCGTGGGGGCCTATTCCATCCTGTATGGTCAGCGGAAGCCGTCGCGGTTCAGCCCGGCAGCGGCACGGTGGCTGCACATCTTGTGGCTGGCGGCGGCGTGGGTCGCAGTACAGCTGCTATTGGGGTTCGCCTCGGCGACGCAGGGGATCGCGATCGCGGCGGCGGCGCATATCGGCGGGTTCATCGCCGGACTGCTGCTGGCACGACCGCTGCTGCGGTGGCGCTACAGAAAAGCCTGAAGGAAGATTCCTCCCCGGCATTTCTCGACGGGGGCGGTATAAGGCGTGCCCGTTGCCGCCAGCGAAGACGGCGATCTGCCACCGCCGCCCTCCACATCCTGTGGCGGCCTCCCTCGCGGCGAAGCCGGAAGGGATCTGGGATTACTTCGGCTCGAGCAGCTTGTGCAGATGCACGATCACATAGCGCATCTCGGCATCGTCGACCGTGCGCTGCGCCGCACCGCGCCAGGCGCGTTCGGCGCTGGCATAGTCCGGGAAGAAGCCAATGATGTCGAGTTTCGACAGGTCGTCGAACTCGAGGTTGCGGGGGTCCTTGACCCGACCGCCGAAAACTAGGTGCAGCAGACTCATGCGGGCCTTCCTGCCGCGACCTGCGCTGCAATGCAACAGACGTGCGTGCCGCCGGCCCTCAACTTTTCGCTGACGGCCGGCGTTCGCGTCTTACCCGCGTGCCTTCATCAGCTTGATCAGCGCGTCGAAGCCCTGGCGCTGGATAACCGAGTCGAAGTCCGCGGCCTGTGCCATCGCAATGTTGATGCCGGCGACCCGCAGGTTGAGCACCTTCCAGACGCCGCCCACCTGAACGACCGACCAGACCGCCGGAATCGGCTGACGGCCGGGCTTGACGACCTCGGTGGTGACATCCGCGCCACCGCCGGCGGTCGGCGTGGTGCGAACGACCTTTACGGTCGCGTCCGAATATTCGAACAATCGGTCGGCATAGGTGCCGACGATATAGGTCGGCAAGGTCGCCTTGTAGGTGTCGTGCTGAGCCGGGCTGATGGTCGGAACCCAGCGGCGGATCAGGCGATCGCCGATCATATCGACGGCGACATTCTGCGACAGCAAGGCGCGGAACTTGGCCTTGGCCGATTCGCGGCTGCCGGTCTTCAT
The DNA here is from genome assembly GCF_044905095.1 of Sphingomonas sp. MMS24-J13. Taxonomy (NCBI): domain Bacteria; kingdom Pseudomonadati; phylum Pseudomonadota; class Alphaproteobacteria; order Sphingomonadales; family Sphingomonadaceae; genus Sphingomonas; species Sphingomonas sp. MMS24-J13. The sequence continues at coordinate 2,550,092 of NZ_CP173258.1, read as the reverse complement.
CGCCGCAAAGCCGTCGGTGGTCAGCGTCGAGACGAACTTCTGGGGATCCGAAGTATCGACCGTCGCCTGCGCGGGTGCGGTAATTGCGGGCAGGAGGATTGCTCCACTGCCCAATGCCAGCGCCGCAAGGGCGCCACGAACCATCTTCATGCTCTTTCCTTCTTCGTCGGACGACGTGCTGCTTCGCCTATGCGGCGGCACGTCTGAACGCGCTTTGAACTCCGTCGAGCCGATTAGGCTCCAACGGGTGGATTTCGGGAGAGACGAGATAGCCTCCCGAGATCCCAGTCTCCGCTGTGACGTCGTCCAGCTTAACGCGTGGCCGCCTCGCGTGCGGCCTGGGCGGCTGCCGTGCTGGCGGCGCTGGCGGCATCGAGCGCCTGCTCGACCAGCTTGTTGACCTGCGCCTTGAGCGCATCGGTGGACAGGTTGCTCTCGACGAGCGCGTCCTTGCCGGCCGTCTTGCCGGCCTCGATCGCGGCGCGCGCCGCTTCGCTGATCCGCTCGCCGAGCGGAGCGAGCAGCTCTTTTTCCTTGGCGAGGCGCGGCAGCAACGCACCGGCGATCGCGCCGATCGCGAGCCCGCCGAGCAGAGCGGCGAGCGGATTGGATACCACCGTCTCGGCGGCGTCGCCCGCTTTGTCGCGCGCTGCCGAATAGGCTGCGGTCACCCGGTCGCTCAATCCGGCCTGCTCAATTTCCTGTGGACCATCGGTCTTGCTCATCGGAAGTCTCCTTCAATCTTTCGGATCTTTGCGTAAGCGGCCGAACAGCCGCGCGATCGGCTTGCGCGCCAGCAGGGCGACGATACCCAGCACCGCCGCCGATGCGACCGCCGGACGCTTCGCCACCGCGCGCGCCGCGCCTTCGGCGACCACTTCACCCTTGTCGCGCACGGTTTCCCATGCGTCGCTGGCCAGCGAGGCGGGCTTGAGCCGCGCCTGTACTGCCTGCGCTGCGCCAAGCAGCCGCTCGCGGGCGCTGGCCGCGTCGGCTCTGGCCTGCGCCAAATCCCTTTCGTCACTCATTCTCCGGCCGTGTCCTTCGATCCCGTGAACCGGCTGATCGCCAGCCACACCAGCAAGCCCGAGACCAGCAAGCCAACCAGCCCCGCCACCGCGAGCCCACCCGCGGTGCCGAGCCAGGTCGCCAATCCCATGCCGAGCGCCGCCAGCAGCACCACCAAAGCCGCCTGCACGATCATGACCGCGCCGATCGCGAACACTGCCGCGGGCTTGGCCTGATCGAGGCGAACCTCGACCGTCTTCTTCACCAGCGCCACCTCGGCCCGCAAATAGGCCTTCGCGCTGTCGATCAGCCGCGCGATCAGGTCGCGCAGCGAAAGATCTTCCTGGTCGCCCCCATTGTCCAATTTGGCGTCGTTCAAGATCAGGCAGCCGGCGCATCGGCGTCATTGGCCGCAGTCTTTTCGGGCAGACCCGATCGCGCGATCCGCGCGACGACGAAGCCGATCGCGGCGGCGACGCCGATCGCGACAGCCGGCGATTTCTTCACCAGTTCGCGCGCTTCGTCGAAAATCTGGTCGACGTCCTTGTCCTTGAAGGTCTCGGAGAAACTGCCGATCCCTTCGGCGGCGCGCCGGGCATAATCGCCATATTGCGATCCCAGCTTGCCATCCACCTCGCCGGCCGCATCCTCGATCATCCTGACGAGATCGTCGAGCGCGGCGGTGGCGCGATCCTTGCCGGCAACGGCAAAGGAACGTGCCCTGTCGGTCGCCTGACCTTTCAGTTCGTCGAAGCGGCCGAAGAAGGCGTTGGCGCCATCGTCGGCGGGCGCATCCTTGGTCTCGGTGCTCGAAAGGGCCTGACCGGGCTCCTCATCGTCGCTCGAGACGCCGGCACCTTGGACGATATGATCGGTGCCTTCGGGAAGCTGGTCATCGGGTAGCATGAACGATCTCCGATTTGCGGTTCACTCAATCAACATCCCTGCACGCCGACACGTTCCATATCGGCTGCGGAATTATTGCCTATCCGTGGCCGCGCCGATAGAGCCCCGATTAGCTTTTACCGCCTGCCAGTGGCATCCCAGCGACAAGGAACCTGCATGACCGCGATCGTCGATATCCACGCCCGCACCGTGATCGATAGCCGGGGCAACCCGACGGTCGAAGTCGACGTGACGCTCGAGGATGGCAGCTTCGGCCGCGCCGCCGTACCTTCGGGCGCGTCGACCGGCGCGCGCGAGGCGGTCGAGAAGCGCGACGGCGACAAGAGCCGCTGGCTCGGCAAGGGCGTCGACGATGCGGTCGATGCCGTCAATGGCGAGATTGCCGAGGCGGTCGAGGGGCTCGAGGCCGAAGACCAGTCCGAGATCGATGCGGTCATGATCGAACTCGATGGCACGGAGACCAAGAGCCGGCTCGGCGCCAATGGCATCCTCGGCGTCAGCCTCGCGGTCGCGAAGGCGGCGGCGGAATCGCGCGGCCTGCCGCTCTATCGCTATGTCGGCGGGGTTTCGGCGCATGTGCTGCCCACCCCGATGATGAACATCATCAATGGCGGCGCGCATGCCGACAATCCGATCGATTTCCAGGAATTCATGATCATGCCGGTCGGCGCCGAGAGCCTGATCGAGGCGGTGCGCTGCGGATCGGAGATCTTCCACACGCTCAAGAAGAAGCTGCACGACAAGGGTCTGGCGACCGCGGTCGGCGACGAGGGCGGCTTCGCGCCGAATCTTGCGAGCCCGGCGGCCGCGCTCGACTTCATCATGTCGTCGATCGAGGCCGCCGGCTATACGCCCGGCGACGATGTCGCGATCGCGCTCGATTGCGCGGCGAGCGAATTCTACAAGGGCGGCGTCTATGATCTGGCGGGCGAGGGGCGGAAGCTCTCCTCGGCCGAGATGTCCGATTATCTGGCCGAGCTTTGCGCCAAATATCCGATCGTCTCGATCGAGGACGGCATGGCCGAGGACGATTGGGACGGCTGGAAGATCCTGACCGATCAACTCGGCGGCAAGGTCCAGCTGGTCGGCGACGACCTGTTCGTGACCAACCCGAAGATCCTGGCGCAGGGGATCGACGCCGGTCTCGCCAATTCGCTGCTGGTGAAGGTCAACCAGATCGGCACGCTGACCGAAACGCTCGCCGCCGTGACGATGGCGCAGCGCGCTGGCTACACGGCGGTCATGTCGCATCGTTCGGGCGAGACCGAGGATTCGACCATCGCCGATCTCGCGGTCGCCACCAATTGCGGGCAGATCAAGACGGGCAGCCTGGCGCGTTCGGACCGGTTGGCCAAGTACAACCAGCTCATCCGCATCGAGGAAGAGCTGGGCGCGATCGGCCGCTATGCGGGACGGGTGTTCGATTGAACTGAGGCCAGTCCAACCCACTGCGGGGTCGGGAGCGGGGGTAAGGCAATGATCGCAATCCAGGGCGGCTGTCTGTACGGCGAATGCCGGTATGAGACCGACGCCGAGCCCATCAATGTCCGTGCCTGCCACTGCCATCGCTGCCAGAAGGCGACCGGCGCGCCGTTTTATGCGCGCGTCGCGGTCCCGCTCGATCGGGTGACATATTCGGGGCCGGTCGGCTGGTATCACAGCTCGCCAGCGCTACGGCGCGGCTTCTGCATGCGATGCGGGACGACATTATTCTCGGAACGGGCGGCTGCGAACGTGATGGGACTGACGATGGGCAGCCTCGACGATCTCGGCTTGTTCAAGCCCGAATCGCATATCTGGTTGTCGAGCAAGCAGCCGTGGGTCGCGTTGGCGGACGATGACGTCCCGCATTATCGGGAAAACCCGCCGGCCTGAGAGCCTGGATGTCGTCGCCCCGGCGCAGGCAGGGCCCCATGGCGCCCACCGCGCGCTAGCCTGGTTTATTGGAGCGATGGGTCCCTGCCTGCGCCGGGGCTACGGCATTCGTTTACGCGTTGTGATAAGCCGTGGGCTTTCCAAGCCAGGCTAGGCGCTGCCCAAGTCAAAGCTTATTCCCCACTTGATCGATAGGATATAGACTCCACGCACTGTAATGGAGGAAGCCAATGACCGACGGAGAGCTTTCCCTTTCGCCTCTGTGCCTGATCGTGCCGGGGCTCGGCAATTCGGGCTCGGGCCATTGGCAGACGATCTGGGAGCAGCAGCGCCACGATTGCCTGCGCGTCCAGTTGGGTATGTGGGACGATCCTGTGCGCAATGTCTGGATCAGTCGAATCGATCAGGCGGTGCGCGCGGCGCAGGGGCCGGTGGTGGTGGTGGCGCACAGCCTCGGTTGTCATGCGGTGCTGTGGTGGACGCGACTCCTCGGGGATTCGGTCCCCGGCAACGTCGTCGGCGCGATGCTGGTGGCGCCGCCGGACGTCGATCGCGACGATGCCTTGCCCGTCATCCGGCGATTTGCACCGGCACCGCAGGCCATTCTACCCTTCCCGGCGATCGTGGTGGCCAGCACCGACGATCCCTATTGCGAGGCCGATCGCACCGAGGAGCTGGCCGCGCGCTGGGGCGCCGAATTCGTCCTGCTGGAGGGCGAGGGGCATATCAATGCGGCCTCGGGGCTCGCCGATTGGCGTGACGGGCAGGATCTGCTGGAAGGACTGCTCGACGCACGGCCGCGTCCTTCGACCCAGACGAAGGCAGGCGGTCGGCCGGGAGCCCCGCGAGGGGGCGAGGTCCGTCGTATCTGGGGCTGAACGGCTCGGCCGGCGCGGCGCCGTCTATCCGACTCAGGTTTCGCACGGTTCGGCGGCTTTTTGCTTGAACCCTTTGGGCAAACGTGATTCTTGACGCATTATGTCGCGTCGCTCGTCCCTTACCCTGATCCGTTCGGCGATGGGTCCTGCCATCGCGCTATTCGTGATCGCCTATTTTGCGGGGTCGGCGATCTTCGGCGCGAACGGGCTGATGAGCCTTGCCGGCTATCGCCACCAGCGCGCGGCGCACATGGATTCGCTGGCCGAGCTCAAGGCCAAGCGCGATCAGCTTGCGCACCGTGTCGCCCTGCTCGATCCGGGCCATGTCGATCCCGATCTGGCCGATGAGCTGGTGCGCCGCCACACCGGCCAGGTGCGTCCCGACGAGGTCATCGTCCCAACCAATTGAGTTTGCGCGGGTGAGGCGTTCCGGCACCAACTGACGGTGGCAGGAGTGTCTTGCTGGAAGTGGGCGTTGCGGGAGCGGCTTTCCCGCGCCTATAGGGGCGCCGACAGCCTCGAAAGGAGCATCGCCGCCTTGGCCAGAGCACCACGTACCGCGAAACCCAAGGAAGAGGCGAGCGCACCCCCCGCTGCCCCCAACCGGGAGCGCCCGCCCGAGCCCAAGCTCTATGACGCGAGCAAGGAGGAATTGCTCGAATTCTACCGTCAGATGCTGTTGATCCGCCGCTTCGAAGAGCGCGCCGGCCAGCTGTACGGCCTCGGCCTGATCGGCGGTTTCTGCCACCTCTATATCGGCCAGGAAGCGGTTGCCGTCGGGCTCCAGTCCGCGCTCACCGTGGGCCGCGATTCGGTCGTCACCGGGTATCGCGACCATGGCCACATGCTCGCCTACGGCATCGATCCGAACGTCATCATGGCCGAACTGACCGGCCGTGCCGCCGGCATTTCCAAGGGCAAGGGCGGCTCGATGCACATGTTCTCGGTCGAGCATGGCTTTTACGGCGGCCACGGCATCGTCGGCGCGCAGGTGTCGATCGGCGCCGGCCTCGCGTTCAAGCATAAGTATGCCAAGGATGGCGGCGTCGCGCTGGTCTACTTCGGTGACGGTGCCGCGAACCAGGGCCAGGTCTACGAAAGCTTCAATATGGCGGAGCTGTGGAAGCTGCCCGTCATCTTCGTGATCGAGAACAACCAATACGCGATGGGCACGAGCGTCAACCGCGCGAGCGCGGAAGACCAGCTCTACAAGCGCGGCGAAAGCTTCCGCATCCCCGGCATCCAGGTCGACGGCATGGACGTGCTTGCGGTGCGCGGTGCGGCCGAAACCGCGCTGGAGTGGGTGCAGGCGGGCAAGGGCCCGGTCCTGCTCGAGCTCAAGACCTATCGCTATCGGGGCCACTCGATGTCCGATCCGGCCAAGTACCGCTCGCGCGAGGAAGTGCAGGCGGTGCGCGACAAGAGCGATCCGATCGATCACCTCGCCAAGATCCTGGCGGAAAAGGGGATCGGCGAGGACCAGCTCAAGGCGCTCGACAAGGATATCCGCAAGATCGTCGCCGACGCTGCCGCGTTCGCCGAAGAGAGCCCGGAGCCCGAAGCGTCCGAACTTTACACCGACGTTCTCGTCGACAGCTATTGAGCGCCCAGACCGATGCCCATTGAACTCAAGATGCCCGCGCTCTCGCCGACGATGGAAGAGGGCACGCTTTCCAAATGGCTGGTGAAGGAAGGCGACACCGTCAAATCGGGTGATGTCCTCGCCGAGATCGAGACCGACAAGGCGACGATGGAATTCGAGGCGGTCGACGAAGGGACCATTGCGAAGATCCTCATCGCCGAAGGCACCGACGGCGTGAAGGTGGGCGAAGTGATCGCGCTCATCGCCGAGGAAGGCGAGGATGCGTCCGCCGCCGCGCCGGCCGCGGCCAAGGCCGAAGCACCGGTCGAAAAGCCTGCCGACCAGAAGACGGAAGTCGGCGGCGAGGGCGGTGCAGCCCAGCCGAAGATGCCGACCGCCGCGCGTGCGCTGGTGGCCGATGTCGCGGATACGCGGGACGATCCGGAGGTGCCCGAAGGCACCGAGGTCGTGCGCATGACGGTGCGCGATGCGCTGCGCGATGCGATGGCCGAGGAAATGCGTGCCAACGAACTCGTCTTCGTGATGGGTGAGGAAGTCGCCGAATATCAGGGCGCCTACAAGGTCACGCAGGGGCTGCTCGACGAGTTCGGCCCGGCACGCGTGATCGATACGCCGATCACCGAATATGGCTTTGCCGGCATCGGTACGGGCGCCGCGATGGCGGGCCTGCGCCCGATCGTCGAGTTCATGACCTTCAACTTCGCGATGCAGGCGATCGACCACATCATCAATTCGGCCGCCAAGACCAATTACATGTCGGGCGGCCAGATGCGCTGCCCGATCGTGTTCCGCGGCCCCAATGGTGCGGCGGCCCGTGTCGGCGCGCAGCACTCGCAGAATTATGCGCCCTGGTATGCGGCGGTTCCCGGCCTGATCGTGATCGCGCCTTATTCGGCGGCCGACGCGAAGGGTCTGCTCAAGGCGGCGATCCGGTCGAACGATCCGGTCGTCTTCCTCGAGAACGAACTGCTCTACGGCCAGTCGTTCGACGTGCCGAAGCTCGACGATTATGTCCTGCCGATCGGCAAGGCGCGCGTCGTCAAGCCGGGCAAGGACGTGACGCTCGTCAGTTACACGATCGGCGTTGGCGTCGCGCTCGAAGCCGCCAAGCTGCTGGCCGAAGAGGGCATCGACGCGGAGGTCGTCGATCTGCGCACGATCCGTCCGCTCGACAAGCGCACGGTGCTCGAGAGCCTCAAGAAGACCAACCGTATCGTCGTGGTCGAGGAAGGCTGGCCGACCTGCTCGATCGCCTCGGAAATCGCCGCGTTCGTGATGGAAGAGGGCTTCGACGATCTCGATGCGCCGGTGCTGCGCGTCACCAACGTCGACGTGCCGCTGCCTTATGCCGCCAACCTGGAGAAAGCGGCGCTCATTACTGCCGACCAGGTCGTCGAAGCGGCGAAGAAGGTGTGCTACCGATAAGCGCCAAAGATCCTCCCCGGAACGGGGAGGGGGACCGCTCGAACAGCGGTGGAGGGGGCCCCCGGCAAGCGACTCGATGGTGGAGGGCCCCCTCCATCATATCTGCGAAATGGTCCCCCTCTTCGCTCCGGGAGGATTTTAGTGGACCTTGCCGATCCGGAACGCACGCTTGCGATCGCGTACGCGCCCGCATCCGCTCGCCCGGCCCTCGCTGCCCTGTTTGCGCTCGATGAACGCATGGGCACGATCGTCGCGACCACCACCGAACCGATGATCGGCCTGATGCGCCTCGCCTGGTGGCGTGAGGCGCTCGAGAAGCTGGACAAGGAACCTGCGCCGGCCGAACCGCTGCTGCGCGACATCGCCACCCATATCCTGCCGCATGGCGTGCTCGGTGCGACTTTGGGCGCAATCGAGGACGGCTGGGCCGCGTTGCTCGCGGAAGAACCCAAGGTCGCGCGGCACGGGCGCGAACGTGGCCGCTGGCTGTTCATCGCAGCAGCGGCGATCCTGGGCACCAAGGATGACCGCCTGCCCGGCGCCGGCGAAGCCTGGGCACTCGCCGATCTCGCGCACCGCCACAGCGCGCCCGAAGTCCGGACATCCGCCCGCCGGCGTGGGCGCGCGATCCTGGACGCGCTTCCGCGCCATCGCTGGCCCCGCGCCGCCCGCCCGCTCGCGATGCTGGTCACGCTCGCGCGCGGCGACGTCGCCAGCGATGCGCGGCGTGTGCAGGGCAGCCCGCGCCGGATCATGCGGATGCTGGCATTGCGCCTGACCGGGCGATAGCGTGGGGCGTCGAACGGCGCGGGGAGGAAGCCATGTGGCGGTATCTGGTGGGTCTGGCGGCTGGCGTCGTGCTGATGGCCGGCGGGGTGCTTTGGTGGCGGACGACGGCTATCGCGGGCCATGGCTTGCCCAATGCGCCGCAGGCTATCGCAGGGGCGGCGGCGGGCGACGATGCCATGCCCGAACCGCCGATGGCGAGCGAGAAGACCCGCGAGCAGCGCCGCCTTTCGCGCATCGATCATGACAAGGACGGCAAGGTCAGCCGCGACGAATTCCTCGCCGCGCGCCGCCGCAACTTCGCCAAGCTCGACAAGGATGGCGACGGTAAGCTGAGCTTCGATGAATATGCCGCCAAGGCGATCGAGCGCTTCAACGACGCCGACAAGGAGAAGACCGGCCTGCTGACCCCAGCCGAGTTCGCGACCACCAAAGCCGTGCGCCAGACCCGCACCACCCGCTGCCCGCGGCCCACCAAGCCGAAGGATGAAGATGACGGCTGACAGGCGTCCGGAGCGTCGAATCGCCACCGGAAAGCCTTGCGACAGCGCGCGCAACCTCTACATGGGCAGAGACTGCCGCAGGCCTCGCCGCGGCCCAAAATCATAGGGCGGCATATCCGCCCCCCAAATATCGGAATTTTAGTGACAACGCCTGCTGACGAACTTCTTTTCCTCGCCCTCGGCGGTTCGGGGGAGATTGGCATGAACGTCAATCTCTATGGAACGCAGGGCAAATGGGTGATGGTCGATCTCGGCCTCACCTTCGCCGACCCGACCTATCCCGGCATCGATCTCATCCTGCCCGATCTCGACTTCATCGAGCGCAATCGTGAGGATCTGCTCGGCATCGTCCTCACGCACGGCCATGAGGATCATATCGGCGCCATTCCCTATCTCGCCGCCGATCTCGGCGTGCCGCTTTACGCCACCCCTTTCACGGCTGGCCTGATCCGCGGCAAGCTCGAGGAAGAGGGCATCACCGATCAGGTCGAACTGATCGAGATCGAACGCGACAGCAGCTTCCAGCTCGGCCCGTTCGGCTTCACCTATGTGCCGCTTGCCCACTCGATCCCCGAGGGCAATGCGCTGCTGATCGAGACGCCGTACGGGCGCATCTTCCATACCGGCGACTGGAAGCTGGACGACGAGCCCGTGGTCGGCAACGCTTCGACCGCGGCCGAACTGGAGGCGATCGGCGACATGGGCATCCTCGCGCTCGTCGGCGACAGCACCAACGTCTTCAATGAGAAGGCCTCGGGTTCCGAAGCCGCGGTGCGCGAAGGACTGGATGGCGTCATCAAGGACGTGAAGGGGCGCGTGCTCGTCACGACCTTCGCCTCGAACGCCGCCCGGCTGCAGACGTTGGGCGAGGTCGCCACGGATTGCGGGCGCCAGCTCTGCGTCGCCGGCCGCTCGCTCGATCGCATCATCCGCGTCGCCAAAAGCGCCGGCTACCTGTTGGATTTCCCACCGGTCGTCGATTTCGAGACGGCGATGAAGCTGCCGCGCAACGAGGTAATGATCATCGCTACCGGCGGCCAGGGCGAGGCCCGTGCCGCACTGTCGCGCATCGCGTTCGACAGCCACCAGATCAAGCTTTCGGAAGGCGATACGGTCGTCTTCTCGTCGAAGCAGATCCCCGGCAACGAAGTCGCGATCGGCCGCATCCAGAACATGCTCGCCACCAAGGGGGTGATCATGGTCACCGACCGGCAGGCACATGTTCACGTCTCGGGTCACCCCGGCCGGCCCGAACTCGAGCTGATGTACAAGTGGATCCGGCCCGAGATCATCCTGCCGGTCCATGGCGAGATGCGCCACATGGCCGAGCAGGAGCGTTTCGCGCGGTCGCTGGGCGTGCCCAAGGGTATCGTCCAGGGGAATGGCGATCTGATCCGGCTTGCCCCGGGCGAGCCGCGCAAGATCGGCAACGAGCGCGCCGGCCGCCTGATCCTCGATGGCGACGTGATCCTGCCCGCCGACGGATCGACGATGAACGAGCGTCGCCGCATTTCCAATTACGGCATCATTTCAGTGACCGTCGCGCTCGACAACAATAATCGTCAGCGCGGCGAGGCCGCCATCATGCTGCAGGGCATTCCGGTGGAGGAGGATCGCGACGATTTCATCGACGAAGCGCGCGATGCGGCCGCCGATGCGGTCAAGGGCAATCGCAAGGACGAAGCCGGGCTGCGCGAGGCGATCCGGCTCGCCGTGCGCCGCGCGGCGACGAACTGGACCGGCAAGAAGCCAATCGTCGATGTGTCGATCATTCGTTTGTAAGACAGGCGATCACGACAACCGCCCAGCTGGACCCGAATATGAAGCCCACCTCGATCAGTGCGATCTTCATGCTCTTCTGGGCGCTGAGCTTCTTTCTCGTGCTGCCCTTCCGTCTCCAGTCACGCGACGGGAATTCGGGCCCCATCAGGGGGCAGGCCGAAAGCGCGCCGCCCAGCTTCAGCTTCGGCCGTACCGCCAAATGGACGACGGTCGTCGCTTTGGTTCTGTTCGGCCTCTATTATGCGAACTACGTGAACGGCTGGATTCCGGTCGAAGACTTTGATCTCGTGCACGCGGCGCACGCCGACGGACAGTGATTGCTGTCCGATCGGTCGCGGAACCAACGCCCGCCGCCGACGCTCTTTCCATGGTTGAACGCACATGGAGGATCATATGGTCGGCAAGATATTGAGCGCCTTGATCGGGGCCGAAGTCGAGAAGAGGCGTCAGGAGAGCGGGCTGAAGGGTGCCGTTCTGGGCGCCGCTGGCTTCTCGCTCGCCCGGCGGCTGGGCCCGATCGGTCTAGCGCTCGGCGGCGCTTATGCCGCCAAGAAGATGTACGACCGTCGCCGCGCCGCCACGGCGTGATCCGATTTCCATGCCCGCCGGTGGGATCCCGGCGGGTTTTCCCTTTTCTTCCGCGCTTTCGCTCTTCTAGGACGAGTGTCAGTCCGTGGTTCGCCATCCGTTCAGCTTGAATGGGGCAGGGGAATTGCATGTATTCGCGTCACGAAGAGGGAACAGGGTTGATGAAGCTGCCGGTCGTTATTGCCATGCTGTCGCTTGGAGCCACTGCGGCCGGCGCGGATCCGTTGCCCAAGCCCGCGGCGTTCGCGATGTGCGGCGTGTGCCACAAGGTCGAGGCCGGCGCTGCGCCCGCGATCGGCCCGAACCTCTGGGGCGTCGGCGGCCGCGTTTCGGGCACGCTTGCGGGCTATACCTATTCGCCGGCGATGAAGGCCGCGAAGATCAAGTGGTCGAAGGCCGAGATCATCTCGTACATCGCCAATCCGCAGGCGAAGATTCCCGGCAACAAGATGACCTATGCCGGCGAGAAGGATCCGGCGAAGCAGGCCGCGATCGCCGATTATCTGATGTCGCTGAAGTAGGATCAGGGCGCGGGGCTGGCGGCGTTTGGAAGCCGGCCCTGCGCCATGTCCTCCTCCGGGACCGGATAGCCGGTCACGCCGCGTGGCGCATCGGGCGCGACCGCGGTGGTGAAATAGGCCACGCCCTCATGGCGAGCCGGATCGATCCACAGACCTGATTTGAGGCCGTAAGCGTCGCCGGCATGGCCGAAGCGCGCGCGGCCGTCGTTGAATGGATTACCGTTGCAGCCGGGCGTGCCCACGCTCAGCAATTGCATTGCGAGGCCATAGGCGCAGTAGAAGCCGCGATCGCTCTCGCCATTCTTGCCGTCATTGGCCCATTCGATCCGCCGCAGGGTGCGGATCGATCGGGCGCTCAGCAGCCGCTGGCCGTCGATCTTACCCTTATCGAGCAGCAGCCGCCCGATCGTGGCGAGATCGCGCATCGAGATGCGCACGCCCCCCTGCGGTGAGAAGATCGCGCCATTGACCCCTGCGCGCCAGATCGAAAGGTCGCAGCTCCCGTCGCGCGCTGGCGTCGCTATGCAGGCCGGGCGGACGCCGTGGAGATCGTCGCGCGCCACCTGCCCGTCCGAACGATAAAGCACCACCGCTTTGGCGATCGCGGCGTCCGAACAGCCCGACCAGTTGAAGCAGGCGTCGAGTTTGAGCGGCTGAAACACCAGCCGCTGCATGAGCTGGTCGAACCGTTCGCCGGTCGCTCTCTCCATCACTGCCGCGACCATCGGGAAATTGAGGTTGGTATATTGGAACCACGTGCCCGGCGCATGCTGGCTGTCCCACGCGCGCGGATCGGCAAGGGTCGCCTGGAGCGTGGCGTCCAGCGGAAGCACATAGTCGGCGCCGTCGGTCAGCGAGGAACGGTGCGACATCAGCAGCCGTAATGTGATCGGCGTGTCGGGGAAGGCTGGGTTGCGGACGGGGAAGCCGAGCAGCTCCGAAACGTCGGCATCGAGGTCGAGCCGACCTGCCTCGACCAGCCGCATCACGCCGATCGCGGTGACGAGCTTGGAGATCGATGCAATCCGGGCAGGGGAGTCCGCGGTCACCGCGCGGCCGCCTGCGCGATCGGCAAGACCGACTGCGGCGGCGGAGGTGACGCCGCGGCGGTCGAATGTCACGCGCACCGACGCGGGGATGGGGTCGGCGGCTTGGGCGGGGAAGGCGGCGAGGGATGCAAAGAAGTATAGGATGAGGCGCATGATCTTATCAGGCGTACCAAATCCTCCTCGTTTCGGGGAGAATCTTATGGTGTGGCATCCTGCCAAAACTCGTGGCACGCCGAGGGCAACGACAAAGAGAGGATGAACCGATGAAGCGCAGCAGCGATCATATTCTCACGTCCCATGTCGGCGCGCTGCCCGGGCCGCATGCGGTGTGGCAGGGCGAGGCGGAGCCGGAGACGGTGCGCGCCGCGGTCGGTGAGGTGGTGGCGCGCCAGCGCGAGCTCGGTGTCGATATCGTCAACGAGGGCGAACTCACCAAGGGCGGTAACTGGGTCACTTTCATCAACAGCCGCCTGTCGGGTTTCGAACCCGATGCGCAGGGCAACAGCGCCACCTTGCTGACGTCCAGCACCGACTGGCAGGCGTTCGGCGATTTCTACCAGGCCGCGATGGAAGGCGGGACCCTGTTCGAACAGACCCGCGCCGCGCCCGAGCAACGGCGCGGCGTGCGCGACTGGGCCTGCACCGGGCCGATCGAATATGTCGGCCTCGCGGCGCTGGAGCGGGAGATCGCCTTGCTGCGCGAGGCGCTCGGCGACCACCCGGTCGGCGATGCCTTCCTCACCTCGACCGCACCGACCAGCGTCGAGGTCGGCCGGCGCAACCTGTTCTACAAGAGCGAGGAAGAGTTCGTGTTCGCGCTCGCCGAGGCCTTGCGGATCGAATACGAGGCGATCGCGCAGGCCGGTTTCCTCGTCCAGGTCGACGATGCGTGGATGGCGGCATTGTGGGATCGGATCGGCGTCGGCATGGGTCTCGCTGCCTATCGCCGATATTGCATGCTCAGGGTCGAGGCGCTGAACCATGCGCTGCGCAACGTGGCCGTCGAGCAGATCCGCTACCATCTCTGCTGGGGCAGCTGGCACGGCCCGCATTCGCGCGACATCCCGCTTGCCGACATCGTCGAGGTGATGCTGGCGATCAAGGCGGGCGCCTATCTGTTCGAGGCCGCCAATGCCCGGCACGAGCATGAGTATCGCATATGGGAAGAAGTGAAGCTGCCCGAGGGCCGGTTGCTGGCCCCCGGCGTCGTCAGCCACGCGACGACGGTGATCGAGCATCCCGAATTGGTGGCGCAGCGGATCGAGCGGTTCGCTCGCCTCGTCGGCCGCGAGAATGTGATCGCATCGACCGATTGCGGGCTTGGCCTGCGCTGTCACCCGCAGATCGCATGGGCGAAGCTGGGGGCGCTGACCGAGGGCGCGCGCCTTGCGAGCGCGCGGCTCTACTGATCTCGCACGCGTCCACGCCGCGCGGCGGACTATGACGCGCGCGGTCAGCTCGTCGGTTGCGCTATAGCCTCACCGGTAGCACTCAGATCACGGATCTGATCGGCCAAACCGATCTCTCTTCCCGCAGATGCGGCCCGATCGGCATTTGCGCGCCGGCCCGTTCCGTCAGGAATGACTTCGTTGCGGCCTGATCCATCGGCGCGGCGAGATGGAAGCCTTGGCCGACATGGCAACCGAGCGAGAGCAATATCTTGCATTGCTCCTCAGTCTCGACTCCCTCGGCAACCACGTCGAGCCCCAGTTTTTCGGCGATGCGCGCGACGCCGTTGATAATCGCGGCGCTGCCCCGATCATGATCGAGCTGCTCCACGAAGCTCCGGTCGATCTTGATCACGTCGATCGGTACGGTCAGCAAATGGCTGAGCGAGGCATAGCCCGTGCCGAAATCATCAAGCGCGATTCGTATGCCATAATCGCGTAGCGCCGCGATCTCGCGCGACACCATGTCGTCACGCCGGCTGAGATAGACCAACTCGGTCACCTCGATCATGACGGAGGTGAGCGGCACGCCGACGGCGTCGAACGCTTGCGCGACGCGATCGGCGATCCCGCCCGAATGGAAATCGGCGGGTGGCAGATTGATGCTGATCAGCCGGAAATCGACGCCGCGTTCTGCCCAGCGGCGGGCATCGGCGGCGATGCGTTCCAGCATGCGCCGGGTCAGCGCCTTGGCGACATGCGCATCGGCGGTCGCGGCCTGGAAATCGCCGGCGCTCCCCAAGCTGCCGTCGGAACGCCGGATCCGATAAAGCGCCTCCAGCCCGACGACGCGTTGGCTGACCAGTTCGACCATCGGCTGGTAGAATGGGACGATCCTATCCTCGTCGAGCGCCGCGCGCATGTCGAGGATCGCGGTCATCCGCCGCGTGATCGCGGTGCCCAGCCCGTCGACGTGATGGACGAAGCCGCCGCGCTGCGTTTCCTTGGCATGGTAGAGCGCCATGTCGGCATTCTGGCGCACGGTCTCAGAGCTTTCGTGCGGGCTGCCACGCACCGCTATGCCGATCGTTGCGGTCGGCGCGAGCATATGTCCGTCGCATTCCGCGGGCGCCTCCAGCGCGCGCAGAATCGCGACCGCGGTCTGCTCTGCCTGCGCGCGGTCGTCACTGCTTAGCATCACCGCGATCTCGTCGCCGCCCAATCGGAAAACCGGCATGCCGGCGGCGACATCGCTGATCCGATCGGCGACGATACGGATCAGGCGATCGCCCGCACGGTGCCCGAACGTGTCGTTGACCACCTTGAGACCGTCGACATCGATCAGCAGCAGGCCCCATCTGCCCGAATCAGGCGGATCGTAGCGCGCCGCGACATCGTTGAAGCAGGCGCGATTGCCCAGGCCCGTCAACGCGTCGGTGTAGATCAGGCGGTGCGCCTCGTTGAGTTGATCGTCGCGTTCGATCGCGAGCGAACAGAGGTGGACGCTGGCGGCCACGATATTCCGCTCGAGCTCGGTCGGTCCGCGATGGTGACGATAATAGAAGGCGAATGTGCCCACGACCTTGCCATGTTGATCCCAGATCGGGCTCGACCAGCAGGCGCGGATGCCGTGCGGCGCCGCCAGATGCCGGTAGTCGGCCCAGAGGGGATCGGTGGCGATATCGAGCACCGCGACGGGCTCACCCCGCCACGCCGCAGTGCCGCACGAGCCGGTATCGGGGCCGATCGGCGTACCTTCTATCGCGCTGCAGAAATCGGCGGGCAGGCTCGGCGCTGCGATCGTATGCAATCGGCCCTCGCTGTCGATCGTCAGGACCGAACAGAAAGCGTCTGGGACAAGCCGCTCCACTTCCCCACACAGGGTGCGCGTCGTCTGCGCCAGAGGAACTCCGGTCGCCATCAGTTCGAGGACCAGATTCTGTAACTCGAGAAGCATATGATCCACCCGACTCGGGATGCAGGATAAGCCTGTTTCCGTCCGGGAGTGTTAACGTCTGGCCGAAACGGCCGGTTCATATCCGTTTCGGACGCGGTCCTTGCGTGGGGCAGTCTCACGGATGGCCAGCGTTGCGATCAACGCGATTCCGATCATGGCGCTAACATACCAGAAATACAGGCTTTCATGCCCGGCCTGCTTGAGCGACAGCGCAAGCGTCTCGGCCGACCCGCCGAACAGGGACTGGCTCAGTGCATAAGGCAGCCCGACGCCCAAGGCGCGGACATGAACCGGGAACAGCTCGGCCTTGAGCGCGGCGCTGGTCGACGTCGCGCAGCTCAGGATCGCGATTGCCGTCAGAATCAGCAGAAACGCGGTCATGGGATCATGCGTATGGCCGATCGCGGTCATCAGCGGCACCGTACCGACAACTCCGCCGATCCCGAACGCATATTGCAGGGGCTTGCGTCCGACCCGATCCGACAAGGCGCCGAGCGCCGGCTGGATCAGCAAGGCAATCAGGATGGCGATGCCGCAGATCAGGCTCGCGGTCGGCTTGGAGAAGCCGGATGTCACCACGAGATATTTCTGCATGTAGGTGGTGAAGGTGTAGAAGGCGACATTGCTGCCCATCGCGAGCGCGAAGGCGATCAGTACCGGCTTGCGATGGTTGCGCCAGAGTTCCGCCACCCCGCCCCGCTTCTTGCCGGGCGTGCCCTCGGCGACGAATTCGGGCGTCTCCTCGATCCCCCGCCGAATCCAGAACACGGTCAGCGCGAGCACGGCACCGGCAACGAACGCCACGCGCCAGCCCCATGCGCCGAGCGCCGCCTCGCCGAGCCCCGCCGTCTGCATGGCGATCAGCATCAGCAGCGCCAGCAATTGGCCGCCGTAGAGCGTCACATATTGGAAGCTCGACCAGAGACCGCGCTGTGTCGGCGGCGACATTTCGCTGAGATAGGTTGCCGCCGCACCATATTCGCCGCCGAGGCTCAATCCCTGGATGATGCGCGCCGCCATCAGCAGCATCGGCGCGGCAATCCCGATCTCGGCATAGCCGGGCGTCAGCGCGAGCATGAGCGAGCCACCACCCATCATCGCTACCGACCATGTCAGCGCGGTCCGCCGCCCGCGGCGATCGCCGATCCGCCCGAGCAGCCAGCCGCCGATCGGGCGCATCAGGAAGCCGACCCAGAAGATCCCGCTCGTCGCGAGGAATTGCGCCGTCTGGTCGCTGTGCGGGAAGAAGGCCTTGGCGAAATAGAGCGAGAAGGCCGAGTAGACGTACCAGTCGAACCATTCGACGAGATTGCCGGCGGAGCCGCCGATGATCGAGCGCAGGGGGAGGGGGCGGCTGCCTGCGGTCACCCCCCGAACAACCCCAGCTGCGCCACCTCGTCCGCGGTCAGATCGATCCCGAACATCATGCTCAGGCGCATGCGATAGACGCGCGGATCGGTGATTTCGGCACTGGTGTCATTGTCGCCGTTGCGGCGGCGATAGGCGCGGTCGTTGAGGCTGGCAAAGCCGGTCGGGAGCACGATGCTGACCAGGCGCAGCGTCGTGAAACGCGTCCCCGATGCCGTCGAGGTCCAGTGATTGCCGAGCGCGAAATCCGATGGATATACCGCCTCGAGCCCGAAGCTGTACTGCGCGCCGGCGAACAATTCCGGATCGGCAGAGCTGGTCCGGCCATCGGTCGCCGCGGGATCGCCATGCCGATCGAGCATCCAGCCGTAGAGGGGATCGCGATTCAGCGTGAAGCGTGCGCCGTCGGGGCCAAGCGCTACCTCGCCGTCGGCAAGCGGCATCGGCGGAACATAACTGCCGCCAAAGCCGGCGTCGGCGATCCAGTCCTGTCCGTCGATCGTGACCAGGCTGATCGCGTGAGTCAGCGGCGGCACATGCTCTGCACCCAGCCATACCCGCGCCAGCAATGGCCGCGCGGTGAAACCGAGGGCGTCGAGCGCATCGAGGAACAGCCGGTTATGCTCGAAGCAATAGCCGCCGCGCCGCGCGGTCACGAGCTTGGCGAACACGCTGTCGCTATCGACTTGGATACCGCGCCCCAGGATCACGTCGAGATTCTCGAACGGGATCGCCAGGCGGTGCGCGCGCTGGAGCGCCACCAGCCCGGCCGCATCCGCCTGCGGTCTTTCAGCGAGGCGGATGCGCTCCAGATAAAGGTCGAGATCGAATGCCATCAGGCGTCGGCCGGTCCGACCGCGTAGGCGCAGAGCTTGTTGCCATCCAGATCGCGGAAATAGGCCGCGTAGAAAGCATGAGGCCCTTCGTCGCCGCGCAGCCCCGGCGCGCCCTCGTCCATGCCGCCTTGCGCCATCGCTGCGGCGTACAGCGCATCGACGTTCGCGCGCCTGTCCTGCACCAGGCCGATCATCGTGCCGTTGCCGGGGGTCGCTTCCTGTTGGTCATAGGGCAGGGTGACGCCGAAACCGGGCTTGTCCTGGCCGACACCCCACACCACCGATTTCCCGAAATCCATCATCCGCGTGGCGCCGATCGGCTTGAACAACGCATCGTAAAAGGTCTTGGCACGCTCCAGATCGTTGGTGCCGACAAGCGTATAACCGATCATCGCCCTCTCCTCGGTTGGACGCGCTCGTCTCACCCGATCGGGAGACGAGCGCAAGCGGGTTTGTCCTGTCAGACTGCCGGTACGCTCGCCATATCGATCGCAAAGCCGATCCACATCGCCGACAGCACGATGCACGAGGCGAGATAGACCATGAAGCGCGGCATCACCTGGTTCGGCCCGACATGGATCAGGCTATGGACGATGCGCAGCACCACATAGATCCACGCGAGCGTGAGCTCGACGTAGCCGGCATGGCGGGTCAGCATCAGCAAAGGCACCAGCGCGAAATAGAGCACCGGCATCTCGAACAGGTTGCGCAGGTTGTTGGCCGGCATCTCGACCGGGCGGAAGTAACGCATCGCGGATTCGCCATCGGCGAAGTCGTTCGCGCTCGGCGGATTGCGGCGGATATGGCCGAGGCGTTTGACGAACATGAAGAACCAGACGCCGTAGATCAGGGCGACCAGCACGAAGGTCGGCCACAATATCGCGATCGTCATGCCATCCTCTCCCTGTATGTCGTCATTTCGGCTGAGCCGGAGCTACGGGCAGGGCTCTGGGCAGGACGCGCAGGCGCCAGATATGCGCCGGGTCCAGATAGTCCTGCGCCGCCTTGCGGATATCCGCCGGGGTAACCGCCTTCATCCCGTTCTCGCCCGTCCGCGCCACTTCGAGCTGACGCGGTTCGGCCTGGGATCCGCTGAGACGCGCGGCCCAGTAGGCGTTGGTGCGCTTGGCGCTGGCAAGCTGCTCGAGGATCGGGGTGCGGGCGCGGGCGAACTCGTCGGCGCTCACCTCCTTCGCCTTGAGATCGGCGATGATCCCGTCGAGCGTGTCGTAGAAGCTTTGCACCTTGTCGGGCGGGGTCTCCGCATAAGCCGCGAAATAGCCATAGCCGGGATGGATCGCCGACGGGTCAGAGTTCGCCTTGGTGCTGTAGCTCGCCCCCTGCGCCACGCGCACCTGATCGAACAGGCGCTGGCTGACGACGGCCGCGAGCAGATCCAGAATGCGGGCGCGTTGAGGGTCCGAATAGAGATCGGGGATCGGCCACGCCACGAACGCGAGCCCCTGATCGGGACGGCCGCCATGGCGCAGAGTCACCGGATCGGGCGACGGGCGCGGGAAGGCTACCGGATCGGAAATCCGCGCGTAGGTCCGGCGCAGCGGCAGCGCGCCGAACGTCGAAGCCACCAGAGCGGTCGCGCGCTCGCTGGTAATATCGCCGACGATCGTCACTTCGAGCGCGCCGGTGGCAAGCTGCGGATCGATCAGCGCGCGCGCATCCTCGACATGGGTTGCGGCAACATCGGCGGTGGTCGGCGCCTGCCAGCGGCGATCGCCCGAATGGAGCAGCAGGCCGAGTTCGCGGCGCAGAACGCCGCCCGGCGAGGTGTCGAGTTGCGGGATCACGCCGGCCAATACGGTCCGCGCGCGATCGAACGCGTCGCCGCGCCATGCGGGTGCGGTCATGTAGGCGGCGAGCAATTGCAGTTCGAGCTCGGCATCCTCGGGCCGGGTCGCCGCGGCCACCAGGAACGCGTCGTCGCCGGTCGTGGCACTCTCGCCATGGACCTTCCCGGCGAAGATCTGCTGCATCTCGGCCAGGCTGATCCCCTTGAGCCCGCCCGCGGTCCAGGTGCCGATCGTCCAGTCGATCGAGGCCTTGTCCTTCGGCATCGTCGCACGTCCGGTGCCGAAGCGCAGGCTGATTACCACCTGATCCTTGACCAGATCGGTATGCTTGACGTTGAGTCGGACGCCGTTGGCGAAGCGCAGCGCGGTGAAATCGAGATCGCCGACATATTTGCGATCGACGATTTTCCCTGGGGTGCCGAAATTGGTGAAGGGCCAGGATTTTGCGGTCACCTGGATCGCCGAGGTCGAGACGGTCTCCGCCTCGGCGAGCGCTTTCTTCACGTCGGCCTCGGTCGCGGTCGCGGCGGGGCCCGAGAGCATGATCAGCGGCCCGTCGCCCGAAAAGGCGGCGCGTGCCGCGGCGGCGACATCCTCGGGCGTGATCGTCTTGATGATCTCCTCGAACAGGACGAGATCGTCGGTATCGGCGGTGAAGACGTCATCCTCGTTGACCGATGCGACCAGTCCGTCGGCAAGCTGGTTGCTGGGCCGTGAAGCGGCGCTGGCGGCGCGGGTCTGCAGATTGGCGCGGTTCGCGGCGATCGCGGTATCGAGATCGGCCTGGCTGACCCCCGAGGGAGCGGTGATCTGGCGCTCGGCGACGACCAGCGCCTGCAGCGCGCGCTGCCATTGATCGGGTTTGATCAGCGCGCCGATCGTCGTGACCTGCGCCGAATGAAGCTGGTTCGAGATGCCGGCGGCGGCCGACGCAAAGGGCGAATTGTCGCTGGAGGCGAGCGCGTAGAGCCGGCGGCTGAGGATATTCATCGCCAGCGCCGCGGCACCGCGCTGCCGCAACCGCGCCTTGTCGCGTGGTGAATCGTCATAAGGGCGCGTCCAGGCGAGGCTGAGCTGCGAGGACAGGCCTGGCGCCGTGACGATCCGCACGGTCGGCCCTTTCTGGATCGGCTTGCCGTAATCGGGATCGGCGCCGGCTGGCGCCGTATTCTTCCAGTCGGCGAAGCGCGCCTTGATCTTCGTCTCGATCTCCTTCGGATCGAAATCGCCAACCGCGATCAGGGTGGCGCGTTCGGGTCGGTAATAATCGCGGTAGAATTTCCGCAGCGGTTCGGGGCCGGTCTTGCTCAGCAGCTCCACCGTTCCGATCGGCAGGCGCGTGGCCGCGCGCTGGCCATGGAACAGCAGATCGAGATCGGCTTGCGCGCGATCACGATTGGGGCCTGCCCCGCCGCGCTCCTCGGACAAAACCACCGGGCGTTCCGCCTCGAACGCGGAATCGGTGAGGGTCAGCTCGCTCGCCGTCTCGCGCATCAGCATCAAAGCGGTGTCGAGCTTGGCGCTGTCGGCCGACGGAATGTCGAATTTGTAGACGGTCTGGGTGAAATCGGTGGAGGCATTCGCGTCCGCGCCGACCGCGAGCCCGAGCCGCTCGAGGATGCGCAACGCCTCCCCGCTTTCGACATGTTTCGATCCGCGAAAGGCCATATGTTCGAGAAAATGGGCGAGGCCGCGCTGATTCTCGCTTTCGTCGATCGATCCGGCGTCGATCCGCAACCGCAGCGAGACCCGGCCCGGCGGGACGGTGCCGCGCATGACGGCGTAGCGCATCCCGTTGGGCAGCGTGCCGAACAGCACGGCCTTGCTGGCCTTGATGTCGCTGCGGTCCTGGGCCCAGGACGCGGGCTGCATCGCCAGCGCCGGGGCTGCAGAGCCCGTCAGCGCAAGGATGGCCAGCGCCCTTGCCGCGATCGTCCAGCCCGCCATCCAACCCTCTCGCTTGCCCTGAGGGCCTGCCTCTCCCACGCCCGGGCGGGCCGTGCAATCTCGCTTAAGGAATTTGCGCTATCCGCTTCGAAATCGATCGGACAGCGCGGCTTTTCGTGCCATTCCACCAAGGACATAAGGCGAGGGGAGCGATGCAGATCAGGGCTGCCATGCAAGGTAAGGCTGACTGGCAGCGCATGGTGAACCAGAGCATGTCGGACGGGTTCGGCGTGCCCGATCCCCGGCCGATCGACCGCATCATGCTGTTCGTCATGCTGCTTATCCCGGTCGCAACGATTCCGGTGTCGCTCTACGGGGTGCAGGAGGGCCGGATCGGGGCGTTGCCCGCGGGTCTGCTTTCGGCGTTGATCATCGCCACGTCGCTGGCGGGTGCGTCGAGGTTGTCGATGCTGAACGCGGCGCGCGAGCATGCGGCCCGGCTCGCCATCACCCGCGCGCTCGATACCGTCGCGATCGCGCTCGTCGACAGCAATGGGTCGATCATGCACTGGTCGGCGGGGTGCGAGCGCATGTATGGCTGGAGCGCCAACGAAGCGGTCGGCCGCGGCAAATATGCGTTGCTGCGTTCGAGCTGCGACATTTCGGGTGCGGTCGGCCGATCGGCGGGTGATCGTGCGCGCGGCCAGGAGTTGCGCGAATATCGCCGCGACGGCACCGGGATCGAAGTGATCGAGCGGGTCCACCGGCTCGACGGACGGCGGCGCGATTCGCCGCTGGTGCTGTCGATGCTCGACATCAGCGGGCGCAAGGCCGCCGAGGCCGCCCTGGTCGAGGGCGAGGCGCGGCTTTCGCTCGCGGCGAACGCGCAGGAAGTCGCGGTGTTCGAGGCGGATTATCTCACGGGTCGGATGACCTGGTCGGCCGGCACCGAGCAGCGCTTCGGGATGGAGACTGGATCGATCGACACGATCGAAAAATGGCGCAGCAACATCCTGTCCGAGGATCGCGCGGTGGTGCTCAAATCCTTTGCCGAGGCGACCGCACGCCGCCAGGAGCGCTTCGAGTTCAAATACCGGCTGGTCTCGCCCAACGGCATGCTGCGCATGATCGAGGGCTCGGCGCACATCATCTATGACGAACATCGCACGGCGGCACGCGTCGTCGGCGTGCTCAAGGACGTGACCGAGCGCAATCGGCGCGAGGCCGAGCTTTATGCGCGAGAAGCCCAGTTGCGCTCCATCCTCGAGGCGGTGCCGACAGCCATGATCGTGGTGGACGCGGCAGGTACCGTGCTGAGCTTCAGCACGGCCGCCGAACGTCTGTTCGGCTATGCCGCGCACGACATCAGCGGCAACAATCTCTCACGCCTGTCGCCCATCGATGTCGTGCCGACCGACGACTTCCTCAGCAGCTTCTTCGCAACCGGCCGGGCGGCCGCGCCCGGCGTCCCGCCGCCGATGGCTGGGCGGCATGCCGACGGCCACGAATTCCCGATCGAGCTCAGCGTCGGCGAGGCGTGGACCGGGCAGGAGCGACTCTTCACCGCCTTCATCCGGGACATTTCGGAACGGCTCGCGGCGGAGGAACGCCTCGCCGATCTCAGTGCCGAATTCGCCCATGTCGGCCGCACCACCGCGATGGGCGAACTGGCCGCCGGCCTCGCCCACGAGCTGAACCAGCCGCTTGCGGCGACCGCCAATTTCCTCGGCGCGGCCGAGCTGATCTTGCAGGATACCGCCGACGCCAGCCGTATCGCCGAATTGCTCCAGATGGCCAATTCGCAGGTCATCCGGGCGGGCGACATCATCCGCCGCTCGCGCGAATTCGTCGCCAAGCGGGATGTCGAGATGCGGATCGAACCGGTCGAGGCCGCGATCCACGATGCGGTGGCGCTCGTGCTCGTCGGATCTGGGCAGTTCGATATTCGGCTGCGCTACGATCTCGACGCGGCAGCGAGCGAGATGCTGGCCGATCGCGTCCAGATCCAGCAGGTGCTGGTCAATCTGCTGCGCAACGCGATCGAAGTGTTGCGCCAGGTGCCACGCGACCAGCGCGAAATCGTCATCGCCACGCGTCTGTCCGAACTGGACGAGATCGAGGTCAGCATTACCGATACCGGTCCGGGCCTGCCGCAAGCGGTGATCGATCGCCTTTATACCGCTTTCGTCTCGACCAAGGGCGTCGGCGGGCTTGGGTTGGGCCTTTCGATTTGCAAGCGGATCGTCGAGGCGCATGGTGGAGAGCTTCGCGCGGAGAACGTGGAAGGCGGCGGCGCGCGCTTCCTTTTCACCGTGCCGCGCATGGATGAGCAGGATCGGGATTGGGAGGAGCTGGATGCGTAATATCTATATCGTCGATGATGACGATGCGGTGCGGGCTTCCCTGCAAAGCCTGCTCGCGACCCGGCCAAATCTGCTGGTTCGCACTTTCCGCTCGGGCGACGCCTTCCTCGCGGAGGTAAAGGAACTGGATCGCGGCGTGCTCTTGCTGGACGTTCATATGCCGGGCTCGTCAGGCATCGACGTACTGCGTGCCTTGCCCGATTCTCGGCAATTTGCCTCGATCGTGCTGACCGGACAGGGTAATATCACGCTTGCGGTCGACGCGATGAAAGCGGGCGCGCTCGATTTCGTCGAAAAGCCCTACGAACATCTGGCGTTGCTGCAGATGGTGGAGGGCGCCTTTTCCCGGCTGGAGACCGACAGCGCCGACGCCGCCCGAGTCGAGTCTGCCAGGGCCAAGCTCGCCCGCCTTTCGGGTCGTGAGACCGATGTGCTCAAGGGGCTGATCGACGGCCAAGCCAACAAGGTAATCGCGCATCACCTCGATATCAGCCCGCGTACGGTCGAGATCTACCGTGCGCATCTGATGGAGAAGCTGGAAGTGCGCAGCCTGTCCGAGGCGCTGCGGGTCGCCTTTGCCGCCGGGCTCTATCCGTCGGGTTGAGTGGCTTCCATCCGGGCGATTGCATCCTGGATGGCGGTCAGGGCGCCACGCCGGTCGATCTGCATGAAGGGCCCCTGCCGGCCGCCTTCGCCGGTCGCGAGGACGATGCAGCGCTCCGACGGAGCCACCGGATCGAGCACGTCGATCCAATCCCTACGATCGGTCGGCAGCAGCACGCCTTCGATCACGAACAGCCCGTTCGAAGCGGGGCGGCTGGCGATGAGCGTGTCCAAATCTTGGAGGGCGACGATCGAATGCCCGGCAAGCCCGAGGCGCGCGCTGAGCGTGCTGCGCAGCGCCGCGTCGCGGATCACCAGATAGATCGGTTCCACAGCCAAAGACACACGCACCTTTCCCCCAAACACGGGATAAGGGTCGGTATCATCGGGTCGCGGCACGCGCGCCTGCGGAAAACTACGGTGACCGATGGGCGAAACCGATCCGGAATGGTTTATACGGCCTCCGATCGCCCGATCTGCGGGATCTTTGCGCCGAAACCAGCCGGCGCCTGCGCAGATGCGCACGGCCCTTTCCGTTACGGTCGTCTCCGCCTATCTGCCGGTCCATGGCGACGCGTTTCGAAACACTGACCAGCCGCCGCGCCATCGTCGATCGACGCGACGTTGCCGATGCGCTTGCGGCGCTGGAAGGGCGCGATCCCGCCACTCTGCGGGGGGCGGCGACTCCGATCCTCCGCGCAGCGCTCGACAAAGGGCGCGATGAGATCGCCCGGCGCCTCGCCGCCAACCCGAGCCATGGGATCGAGACGGCCGCGTCCTACGCTTTCCTGACCGATCAGATCGTGCGGGCGGTGTATGATTTCACGATCCAGCGCCTCTATCCGAACAACAATCCGTCGGCGGGCGAAAGGATCACCCTGATCGCCGTCGGGGGCTACGGACGCGGCGAGATGGCGCTCCATTCGGACGTCGACATCGCCTTCATGACACCGTGGAAGCAGACCGGCTGGTGCGAGCAGGTCATCGAATCGATGCTCTATTCGCTGTGGGACCTCGGCCTCAAGGTCGGCCATTCGAGCCGTTCGCTCGACGATATGGTGCGGATGGCGAAGAGCGATCTCACGATCCGCACCGCTTTGCTCGAGGCGCGCTATGTGTGGGGCGATCAGGCGCTTTACGACGATGCCGCGCGCCGCTTCGATGCCAGTGTGATGGCAGGCACCGCGCGCGCGTTCGTCGCCGAGAAGCTGGCCGAGCGTAACGCCCGCCACGAGCGGATGGGCGACAGCCGCTACGTCGTCGAACCCAATCTCAAGGAAGGGAAGGGGGGCTGCGCGATCTCCACACGCTCTTCTGGATCGGCAAATATGCGTACAAGGTCCGCCATGTCGGCGAACTGGTCGACAAGGGGTTGCTGACCGCGCAGGAGCTGCGCCGTTTCCGCCGCGCCGAGAATTTCCTGTGGGCGGTGCGTTGCCATCTCCATATCCTCACGCGACGCGCCGAGGATCGGCTGACGTTCGACGTCCAGTCGGAGATTGCGGTGCGGATGCGCTATGCCGAGCGCCCGGGACGCACCGCGGTCGAGCGCTTCATGCGGCATTACTTTCTGACGGCGAAGGAAGTGGGCGACCTGACCGGCGTGTTCCTCGCCCACCTCGACGAGGCTTTCGCCACGCGCGGCCGGCGTTTCGGCCTGCCCCATCTTACCCGCCGCCCGCGCAAGCTCGATGGCTTCAAGCTCGATCGCGGGCGATTGTGCATCCCCTACGACACCTTCTTCGCCGAGGATCCGGTGCGCCTGATCGGCCTGTTCTCGCTCGCCGATCGCTTCGAGCTGGAAATCCATCCGCTCACGATGCGCGCCGCATCGCGCGATGCCCGCCTGATCGACGGCAAGGTGCGCGAAGACAGGCAAGCCAATGCCTCGTTCCTCGAAATCCTGTCCTCGCCGCGCGATCCGGAGCGGGTGCTGCGCTGGATGAACGAGGCGGGCATCTTCGGCCGCTTCATTCCCGATTTCGGCCGTGTCGTCGCGCAGATGCAGTTCGACATGTACCATCATTACACGGTGGACGAGCATACGCTCCACGCCATCGGGCTGCTCGCACGAATCGAGAAAGGCGAGCTCAACGACGATCATCCGCTTGCCGTGCGCCTCACCCGCCAGATTGTCTTGCGGCGTGCGCTCTACGTGGCGGTGTTGCTCCACGACATCGCCAAGGGGCGTGGCGGCGATCACAGCATCCTGGGTGCCGAGGTCGCGCTGAAGCTCGGCCCCCGGCTCGGCCTGACGGCGGCCGAAACCGAGACGGTGGCGTGGCTGGTCAAATATCACCTGCTGATGTCGGCCACCGCGTTCAAGCGCGACCTTGCCGATTTCAAGACCGTGCTGGATTTCGCCGAGATCGTGCAGAGCCCCGAGCGGCTGCGGATGCTGCTGGTGCTGACGATCGTCGATATCCGCGCGGTCGGCCCGGGCGTGTGGAACGGCTGGAAGCGCCAGTTGCTCGGCGATCTCTACGATGCCGCCGAAGAGGTGATCCGGCTGGGCCACAAGCAGCGCGGCCGCAACGAGCGCATCGCCGCCAAGAAGGCCGATCTGGCGGAGGAACTGGGCTGGGATGCCGAACGCTTCGAGGAATATGCCAGGCGGTTCCCCGACGCTTACTGGGTCGCGGAAGGGGTTGATATCCTCGAACGCAATGCCCGCCTGATCGCGGCGGCGGATGCCGGCCACAAGCCGCTCTCGATCGTCTCGCAGGCCGATCCGCAGCGCGGCGCGACCCTCGTCACCATCTATGCCGGCGACCATCCCGGCCTGTTCTACCGCATCGCGGGTGCGATCCACCTCGCCGGTGGCAGCATCATCGACGCACGCATCCACACGACGCGCGACGGCATGGCGGTCGACAATCTGCTGGTGCAGGATCCGTTCGGCCAGTCGTTCGACGATCCGATGCGGTTGCGCCGCCTGTCGCAGGGGATCGAGGATGCGCTGTCCGCGCGCAACCAGCTCGCCACCAAGCTGGCCGCCAAGCCGCCGCCCCGCACGCGTGCGCATGCCTTCGATGTCGCGCCCAACGTGCTGATCGATAACCGCGCATCGAACCGCTACACCGTGGTCGAGGTCAATGCCGGCGATCGCCCGGCCTTGCTCCACGCGCTGGCCTATGCGCTGTTCCAAGCGAAGGTGACGATCCATTCGGCGCATATCGCCACCTATGGCGAGCGCGCGGTCGACGTCTTCTACGTGACCGATCTGATCGGCGACAAGATCGAGACGCAGAGCCGGCTGCGTACGCTCGAACGGTTGCTGCTGGAGGCGGCCGGTGGTGGCGAAGAGAAGCCGAAGGAAAAGAAAGCGGCTGCCTGAATTACCGCCCCTGCATGTTCCGCGCTTCGGGCGGGATCCGCACGGTCAGCGTCCCCAGATCCTCCGTCAGCAGGATCTGACACGCCAAGCGGCTGGTCCGCGTCACATGCGTCGCCAGATCGAGCAGATCGTCCTCTTCTACGCTGGCACGCGGCAGTCGGTCGAAATCCTCCGCCGCCACGATGACATGGCAGGTCGAGCAGGCCATCTGCCCCTCGCATGTGCCTTCCAGCGGCTGGCCATCGGCCTGCGCCACCTCGAGCAGGCGATCGCCGGCCTTGGCCTCGACCTCGCGGACTTCGTTGCCATCGGCCGAAACGAACCGGACCTTCACGCTCATGCCCACTCCAATTGCCGCGCGACGGCGGCGTTGATCAGTTCAGCCGCTTCGTCGATCTCGGCTTCGGTCGTATAGCGGCCGAAGCCCAGCCGAATGCTCGATCGCGCTTCGGTATCGCTCAGACCGATCGCCTTCAGCACGTGACTCGGCCGTCCCGATCCACTGGCGCACGCCGACCCGGCGGAAAAGGCGATGTCACGCAATTCCGACATCAGCCGCCCCACGTCCAGCCCCTCGCGCCGCAGATTGAGATTGCCGGCATAACGTTGTTCCAAACTGCCGTTGACGCGCCATTCGGGGCCAAGCGCGTCGCGAAATCGCCGATTCAACCGATCAACATAAGTCGCGTCCGCGGCGAGCCGAGCCTGCGCGATCGTCGCGGCGGTGCCGAATCCGACGCACAGCGCCGGGCTCAAGGTGCCCGACCTGACCCCGCCCTCCTGTCCACCGCCGTGAAGCAAAGGCTCGGGCTCGCAGCCGTGGCGGATCCACAGAGCCCCGATGCCCTTGGGACCATGGATCTTGTGCGCGGTGAGCGCGATCAGGTCGCACGCCTCGACAGGCACGGTCACCCGGCCGAGGCCCTGGACTGCATCGCAGAACATCATCGCCCCGGCCGCGCGCGCGATCGCGCCGAGCGCCGCGATGGGGCCGATCGTGCCGATCTCGTTATTGACCAGCATCGCCGCCACCAGCGCCGTGCGCTCGTCGATCGCCGCGTGCGCCCGATCGAGATCGACCAGCCCGTTGGCCCCGACCGGCAGCACCACCACATCCGCCCCGAACCGTTCGAGCGCGCGCACGCTATCGAGCACGCAGGCATGTTCGGTCGCGACGGTGACGATGCGATTGCGCGTGGGGGTGAGCCGCGAAAACGTGCCCTTGATCGCCCAGTTGGCCGCCTCGGTCGCGCCGCTGGTGAAATAGAGCTGCCCGGCTTCGGGGCGCCCTTCGATCAGCAGATCGACGATCTGCCTGCGCGCCACCGCGATCGCCGCCGCCGCCTCGCGCCCCATGCGATGCGGCGAATGCGGATTGCCATATTTCGCGTCGAGCCATGGCTGCATCGCGTCGCGCGCCTCGGGCGCGATGCGGGTGGTCGCCTGATAGTCGAGATAGATCATGCCGCCGCCCGCCGCGCCTTGAGCCGTGCCCAGGCTTCGAGGAAGCGGGTGATATCGTCCCTGCTCGTCTCGGGCGCGAGGCTGACCCGGATCACCTCGCGCGCTTCGGTGTCGTTCCAGCCCATCGCCATCAGCACCGGGCTCGGCTTGAGGCTGCCCGATGAGCAGGCGCTTCCCGCCGATACCGATATCCCCGCCAGATCGAGCTCGATCAACTGCCCCGCCGCCGGAACGCCGGGCAGGCGGTAGGAGCCGATTTCAGGCAGGCGAGGGCTGGGCTCCGCCACCACCAGGCCGCCCATGCCGCGCGCACCTTCGTCCAGCATCGCCCTGAGCATCGGCAGATGGTCGCGCGCGCCGCGTGCCTCCAGCGCGGCGGCGAAGCCCAGGACGGCGGGCAGATTCTCGGTGCCGCCGCGATAGCCCTGCTCCTGCCCGCCGGTCGGCTTCAGCATTGCGAGATCGCGCACCAGCAGCGCGCCGACGCCGGGCGGCCCGCCCAGTTTATGTGCCGACAGGATGATGAGATCGGCGTCGGGCAGGGGCATCTTCGCCGCCGATTGCGCGCAATCGGCAAGCCATAACGCGCCCCGATCGTGGATCAGCCCGGCCAGCGAGGCCGGCTGGATCACGCCGGTTTCGCTGTTGACCGACTGGATCGCCACCAGCGCGCCTTCGCCGATCGCTGCCGGATCGACGATCCCGCCCGCGTCGACCGGCAGGACGATGGCGTCGCCGGCCTCGCGCCGCACCACGTCATGTTCCACCGCCGAGACGAAACGCCGCGCGGTTTTGGCTCGACCGAGCGCGAGCGCCGCGGCCTCGCTGGCGCCCCCGGTGAAGATCACATGATGATCCCACCCCAAAGCCGCTTTGATCCGGGTGCGCGCGCGCTCCAGTTCCGCTTTCGCCGCGCGCCCCTCGGCATGCGGCGATGACGGATTGGCCCAGCGCGCGAAACCCTCGATCATCGCGTCGCGTGCCGCCGGCAGTATCGGCGTGGTGGCCGCATGATCCAGATAAAGGCGTTCCTGCAAGGCGGTGAGTCTCCATGATTGCGCCGGGGCAGGCCCTTTCTATATAGGCGCGGGCCACGCGCTGTCCCAAGCGCCTCCCGATTTGCAAGCGAGCACGATGCCAGACGTCATTTTTCCCGGCCCCGAGGGGCGCCTCGAAGGCCGTTTTCAGCCCGGCCCCCGTCCCCGCGCACCTGTCGCGATGATCCTTCATCCGCACCCGCAGGCGGGTGGCACGATGAACAACCGCATCGTGCAAGAGCTCTACAAGACCTTCGTGCGGCGCGGCTTCGCCACCCTGCGGTTCAACTTCCGCGGCGTCGGCAAGAGCCAGGGCGTGTTCGATAACGGTATCGGCGAATTGTCCGATGCCGCCTCGGCGCTCGACTGGGTTCAGTCGATCCATCCCGAGGCGCAGACCACCTGGATCGCCGGCTTCTCGTTCGGCGCGTGGATCGGCATGCAGTTGCTGATGCGCCGGCCCGAGATCAAGGGTTTCATCTCGATCGCCCCGCCCGCCAACCTCTACGACTTCACCTTCCTGGCGCCGTGCCCGTCATCGGGCATCATCATCCAGGGCGAGAATGACGAGGTGGCGACGCCCGCCGCGACCCAGAAGCTGGTCGACAAGCTGCGCACCCAGCGCCACATCACGATCCACCACGATACCATCCCCGGCGCGAACCATTTCTTCGAGAACGAGATGCCGGAGCTGATGAAGTCGGTGGACGATTATCTGGACATGCGGCTGAAATAAGCGCGTTTCCCAAGCCATTCACCGTCGCCCTTGCCTCCGCAGGGGTGACGGTCTTCAAATAGCGGAAGCGTTGCTAACCTCCTGAGATCCCAGCGTTCACTGGGGGCACGGGCCGCTACGACCGATCCGGGCCTAACTCCCGGCTCGACTTGACCTGCGGCAAGCGGCTAGGGGGCCTCGCCCCTCCAGTAGAAAGAGGTATCAGTGTCGACCCAGATTGGACCACGCAGCCGCAAGGTGCGCGTTCTCGCGACACTGGGCCCGGCATCGGGCTCGCCCGAGATGATCCGCAAATTGTTCCTGGCGGGTGCGGACGCGTTCCGCATCAACATGAGCCACGGCGCGCACGCCGACAAGATTCCCCTCGTCCAGGCGATCCGCGCGCTGGAGAAGGAGCTTGGGCGCGTCACGACGATCCTGTTCGATCTGCAAGGCCCGAAGCTGCGCGTCGGCCGCTTCGCCGAGGGCAAGGTGATGCTGGAGACCGGCCAGCCTTTCACGCTCGATCGATCGAAGGAGCCTGGCGACGCAACCCGGGTCGAATTGCCCCACAAGGAGATTTTCGCCGCGCTGGAGGTAGGCGCGCGGCTGCTGCTCGATGACGGCAAGATGGTGCTGCGCGTGCTGTCGGTCGCGCCCGACAAGGTCGAGACGCGGGTCGAGGTCGGCGGCGTGCTGTCCAACAACAAGGGACTCAACGTCCCCGACGTGGTCGTGCCGATGGCGGCTTTGACCGAGAAGGATCGCGCCGATCTGTCGTTCGCGCTGGAGCAGGGCGCCGACTGGATCGCGCTCTCGTTCGTCCAGCGGCCCGAGGATGTCGCCGAGGCGCGCCGTCTGGTCGGCGGCAAGGCGGCTATCCTCGCCAAGATCGAGAAGCCTGCGGCGGTCGAGCGGCTCGAGGAGATTCTCGAGCTTGCCGATGGCGTGATGGTCGCGCGCGGCGATCTGGGCGTCGAGCTGCCGCCGCAGCGCGTGCCGATCGTCCAGAAATATGTGGTCGCCACCGCGCGCCGCATGGGCCGCCCGGTCGTCGTCGCGACCCAGATGCTCGAGTCGATGATCGTCTCGCCGACGCCGACCCGCGCCGAAGTCTCCGACGTTGCAACCGCGATCTACGACGGCGCCGATGCCGTGATGCTTTCGGCCGAGAGTGCGGCGGGTGCCTGGCCCGAGGAATTGGTGGCGATGATGGACCATATCGCGGTCGCGGTGGAGGCGGACCCCGGCTACGCGGCGCGGCTCCATTTCACCGAGACCTTGCCCGATTCGACCACTGCCGACGCGCTCAGCCAGGCGGCCAAGGAAATTGCCCGGACGATCGGCGCCACCGCGATCATCTGCTTCACGTTGTCGGGCTCGTCGGCGCGCCGCATCGCGCGCGATCGCCCTTCGGTCCCCCTGCTGGTGCTGACGCCCAAGCTGGAGACGGCCAGGCGGCTGGGCCTGCTGTGGGGCGTGCACGCGGTGCGCACGCGCGACGTGTCCAATTTCGAGGAAATGGTCGCCAAGGCCAAGCGCATGGTCCTGCGCCACCACCTCGCCCGCGCGAGCGACCGCATCGTGATCATGGCCGGCGTTCCGTTCGGCAAGCCAGGCTCGACCAACATGCTCCATGTGCAGCGGCTGACGGGCAAGGAGCTGGAGGGGTATCAGGGGTAAAATTCACCGTCGCCCCTGCACAGGCAGGGGCCTATTTCTCGATCAACGAGCGATGTTTTCTCGTGAGAGCCATGGGCCCCTGCCTGCGCAGGGGCGACGGGATTCAGCTCGCCGGATAGACCGAAAACTGTTCGATCCGTCCGTTCGGCCCGGGCTGTGCCCGCAGCACGATCGTCAGCTTCCTGGTGCCGAAATCGAGCGTATATTTCTCCGCCGTCAGCCCGCCGCGCAGCGCGCTGCTGTCGCGCGTGATGCTCTTTGGTTCGCCCAGGGGCATCAGGCTGGTCCGGTAATCGGCCACGGCGCGTGCGGTCAGGTAGAAATTGCCGTTCTCGGTAAACGCGCTGCGATCGATACGCCCGTCCCGCAACGATCGATAGACTGACAAGGCACGCGATGTATCGCCGCTGTCGGCGAACAGGATCTTCTCGATCGCATCCGCAATGGCGGTTTGCGCATTCCCGAAATCGGCATTGTCGAGCACGATGATCGCAGCCTTCTCGTCCGGATAGATGCGATTCTCGGAGAGATAGCCCGCCGCCTCGCCGCCATGGCTGATACGGCGATGACCCTTAACATTCTGCACATCGACGCCGAGACCGTAATTGCTGCTCGTGCCGTTGGTCAGGAGCACGCTGCGCTGCTGTTCGGCGTAGGACGTGGGCCGCATCACGCTCTGGTCGATCACCGAAATGTCCCAGCGCGCGAGATCGGACGCGGTCATGGCGAGGCCGCCCGCCGCGAAGAGCCAGCCCGCGCCCGGCTGCGGCTCGACCCGCACCGGGCCGAGCGCGAATCGCTGGTAGCCGAGCGGGTCGGCGGCGGTCATGCCGGTATCCTGGTCGACCGCGCGCATGCCCAGCCTATCGAACACGCGCGCCTTCAGGAACGCCATCAGCGGCTGGCCCGAGACTTTCTCGACGATCAGGCCCGCGGCGACATAACCGGTGTTCGAATATTGCCAGCGCGATCCGGGCTCGAAATCGAGCGGCAACTTCGCCCATTTGTCGAGGATATGGGCCGGCGTCGCGGGCGTCTGCATATCGACGAAGGCGAAATCCTGCGGCCAGAAATCGCGATAGCCCGACGTATGGCTCAGCAACTGCCGCACCTTCACATCGCCCGCACGGGTGAGATCGGGCAGATATTTCGAGACGGGATCGTCGAGCGATAGCTTGCCGTCCTCCGCAAGCAGCAGGATCGCGGCGGCCGTGAATTGCTTGGAGATCGAGGCGATCTTGTATTTGCCCTCGGTCGTCGCGGGCTGGCCCTCGCGCTGCTGGCCATAGGCATGCGTATAGACGACCGCGCCATCGCGCACGACCGCGATCGAGGCAGCGGGCACGCCGGTCGTGGCGAGCGCCCTGGTGGCGGCCTCGTCGATCGCGGCGGTCTGCGACGGAGTCAGCGGCGCCGCATGCGCGGTGCCGGCAAGCAACAAGGTGGCGAGGGCGAATGCGCGCATTTCAATCCTTCCGTCGGGAAGGGGAAATCATGCTTGGCCAATGGCGGGCGCGCAAACGAAAACGGCCGCGCAATGCACGGCCGTTCGAAATGACCCGAACGGGGCCGAGGCCCCGCCGGCGTAGCTTCAGCCCTGACGGGCCTTGAAGCGACGATTGGTCTTGTTGATGACGTAAGTGCGGCCACGGCGACGGATCACGCGATTGTCGCGATGACGGTCCTTGAGCGACTTCAAAGAATTGCGGATCTTCATGGCCGGAAACGCCTGCTTGAATTGGGTTGTCGAAAGAGGGGGCTCGCCTATGCGAAGGCTCGGGCCGAGTCAAGGTTGGGAGCGGGTTTTAGGGAACCGCTCATCTCTTCTTCGTCATGCTGAACGCGATTCAGCATCCACCAAGCATCCTTCTGGCCAGTGCGGCGCGCACGATGGACCCTGAAACGAGTTCAGCGTGACGCCGTGTTTGCGACAGACACCACCCGCGATGCAGCCAAGTCGTTGCTGAGGCGTTGCGATCGGCGTAACCCGCATCCGGGAGGACTATAAATGCGCAAGACCCTGTTCGCCATGACCATTGGCAGCCTGATGCTCGCGGGATGCAGCACCGGGCCGGAGACGCGGGTCACGCGCTTCCACCTCGATCAGGCGATCGCGCCGGGCAGCCTCACGGTCGAACCGCTGAACCCGGCCGATCATGGCAGCCCCGAATTCCAGACCTATGCCAGCATCGTCGGCGCGCAGCTCGCGAAGCTCGGCTTCACCGAAGCGCCCGGGCTCGCCAAGTCCGAACAGGTGGCGGTGGTGCAGGTCGAGCGTGCCTTCTTCGACGGGCCGCCGCGTTCGGCTTTCTCGATCGGGATCGGGGGCGGCAGCTACGGCTATCGTGGCGGATTCGGCGGTGGGGTGAGCGTGCCGGTGGCCGGCCGGCCCAGCCAGAATGTCGCGACCCGCCTGATCGTCCAGATCAAGCGCCGTTCCGACGGTAGCACGATATGGGAAGGCCGCGCCGAGACGACGCAGCGCTTCGGCGCACCCGGATCGCAGCCCGCCGATGCGGTCTCCCGGCTCGCCGGCGCGTTGTTCCAGGGCTTTCCCGGGGAGTCCGGCCGCTCTATCACGGTGAAATGACCGCCCACATCTCGGCCGCCTTCGATAGCGGCAATATCCGTGTCCTCGCGCAGGATGGCGACACTTTCGATCTCGAGATCGTCAAGGATCACCAGTCCGATTTCTACCAATGGTTCCACTTCCGCCTGACCGGCGCGAAGGGGCGCACGGTGACGTTGCGCATCGTCAATGCCGGCAGCTCTGCCTACCCGATGGGCTGGCCCAACTACAAAGCGCGCTGTTCGGCGGATCGTGTGGCATGGCATCGAGTGGAGACCGATTATGCCGAGGGCGTGCTGACGATCCGCGATGCGTGCGAGAGCGACAATCTCTGGTTCGCCTATTTCGCGCCTTATTCGATGGAGCGCCATCATAATCTGGTCGCCCGCATCGCCGGGCGACCGGGCGTGACCTATCGCTCGCTCGGGCGGACGCTCGACGGGCAGGAACTGGATTGTCTGACGATCGGCGAAGGCAAGCTGTCCGTGTGGCTATACGCTCGCCAGCATCCTGGCGAATCGATGGCCGAATGGTGGATGGAAGGCGCGCTCGAGCGTCTGACCGATCCGCACGATCCGGTTGCGCGCGTGCTACGGCGCGAGGCGACCTTTCATGTCGTGCCGAACATGAACCCTGATGGATCGAAGCGCGGGCACCTGCGTACCAACGCAGCGGGCGTGAACCTCAACCGCGAATGGCACGAGCCGACGCCCGAGCGCAGCCCGGAAGTGCTGGCGGTGCGCAACCGCATGGACGAGACCGGGGTCGATTTCGCGATGGACGTCCATGGCGACGAGGCGATCCCCTACGTCTTCCTGGCCGGCTTCGAAGGCATCCCGAAATGGACCGAACGCCAGGGCAGGCTCTACGCGCAGTTCCGCGACACGCTCGCGCGGCGCTCGCCGGATTTCCAGGCGAAACACGGCTATGCGGTGGCGAGCGCGGGGCAGGCCAATCTGTCGATGTCGACCAACCAGCTCGCCAACCGTTTCGGCGCGGTCTCGATGACGCTCGAAATGCCGTTCAAGGACAATGACGATCTGCCCGATCCGGCGTTCGGCTGGTCGGCCGAGCGATCGGCTCGGCTGGGCGCGGATTGTCTGGGCGTGCTCCACGAGATGCTCGGGGATTTCTGATTCCGCGCTGGCTCGGCGTTTCGCTCACGATCCTGCTCGTCGTCGTCCTCGCGATCGGTGCGGGGATATGGGGTGCCGTGCGGGCGCCGGTGCTGGCATCCTACGATATCCGCCTACCCAACTGGCCGGCGGGGGTGCCGCCGCTGCGGATCGTCCAGCTCAGCGATAGCCACGCCAATACGCGCTTCATGCCTGCGAGCCGGCTGCAGGCGCTGGTGCGGAGGGTCAACGCGCTCCGGCCGGATATCGTGGTGCTGACGGGGGATTATGCCGGTGACGGCGTGCTCGGGACCGAACCCTTGCCGCCTGATCAGGCGGTGGCCCCATTCGCGGGCCTGAAGGCGCGGCTGGGCGTCTACGCGGTGCTGGGCAATCACGACCATCTTTTCCAGTTCGGTGAAATCAAGGCCGCGCTCGATCGCGCCCATGTTCGCCTCCTGAACAACCACCATACGCGCGTGGGCCCGGTCATGATCGCCGGCATTGACGACTGGAATGTCGGGCGTCCGGATCTGCGTCGTGCGCTCTATGCGATCGATCCGGCCCGGCCGACGATCCTGCTGTCGCACACGCCCGATATCTTTCCCCGGGTCGATAGCCGGGTAGGGCTGACGCTCGCCGGGCACACGCACGGCGGGCAGATCGCTCCACCGTTGATCGGGCCGATCCTGACCGCATCCGTCTATGGCAAACGCTATGTCCACGGGCACGTCGTGGAAAACGGCCATGACCTGATCGTTTCGGCCGGGCTCGGCACCAGCGTTCTACCGATGCGCATCGGGGTTCCACCGGAAATTGTGCTCGTAACGCTCCACTGACGGGCCTAGCTATCCCCATCCGCGGAGTCGGGGTGAGAGATGGGCTGGTTCGGCAGGAAGGCCGCATTCACCTCCAGCGCGGAGGTCGAGGAGCGCGAGCGATCTTGGGGCGAGGCGCTCGCCCGCGACAGCTTGCCCGATCCTGTGCTGGAGCGACTGGCCGATGCCCGCGCCGGGCGCGTGCCATGGGTCGCGACCATGACCCCGGCCGAATTGCTCACCGCCCGCAGCCACGGCGTCCGCCCGGTCGCGACCGTCACCGGCACCTGCTGGTATCAGTTCGGCCGCAGTTGGACCGAGGGCCATGCCGAGGGCTGGGCCAATGCGCTGATCCGTATCCGGCGCGAGGCGTTCGCCGCCGGCGCCAACGCAATCGTGGATGTCCGCATGCGTACGATCCGCCACCGCATCGGATCGAGCATGGATTTCACTTTGCTCGGCACCGCCATCCGGGTCGACGGCCTGCCGCCGAGCCCCGATCCGGTGGTCGCGACCGTCCCCGCGCTCGAATTCGTGCGCCTGCTCGAAATGGGGATCGTGCCGACCGGCATCGCGATCGGCGCGCGCTTCGAATGGCTCGGCGGTGGCGGCTGGGGCGGCTATGGCAATCAGTGGCGCGGCGGCAGCCAAGTCACCCAATGGCAGAGCAGCGTCTTCGCCGGCAACCAGCCGATGACCGAGCTCAGCCAGTTCTGGGAGAGCATCCGTCGCGATGCGCATGCCGATCTGCGCCGCCATGCCGCGACGATGGGCAATGGCGTGCTCGCGCACACCCATTTCGGCCAGATCATCCGCCAGGAACGCGACAAGCAGCCGCCGGCCTATCTCGGCCGGCATATCGTGATCGGCACCGTCGTCGATACGCTGCGCAATGCGGACGTGCCGCACGGGATCGAGCAGGTGATCGACATGCGCGACGGCCTGTCGCCGTTCGTCGATGGCGGCGGCAGCCGCCACGGCGTCTATCCAACCGAAGGTGAAGGGGAGGGGCCGATCTGATGGCCGAAATGATCACGCAGCACGCGCTGGAGCGGCTGAAGGGGCTGCGCAGTCAGGGCCATCCGGGCGGCATCTTCACTTCCGATTTCTCGGTCAACGAGTTCCTGCTGGTGCGCAAGGCGGGGTTCGAGCCGGTCGGGCTATGCGTCGGCTCGTGCATCTATCATCTCGGCTTCCAGTTCGCCGGATGGGGATCGAACGTCGAGCTCGAGCAACTGAGCCTCGCTATGTACGAGGCGCGCGCGCTGGCGATGGAGCGCATGCGCCTGGAAGCCGCCAATATGGGCGCGGACGGCATCGTCGGCGTGCGGCTGACGGTGAAGCGGCTCGAATGGGACAGCAAGGTGCTGGAATTCGTCGCGATCGGCACCGGCATCGTCCACGCCAAGGGGCATGAGGGCTTCAAGGGGCCGAACGGTCAGCCCTTCACTTCGGCCCTGTCGGGGCAGGATTTCTGGACCCTGCTGTCGGCCGGCTACCGCCCGCTCGAAATGGTGATGGGAAGCTGCGTCTATCACGTCGCGCGGCGCGGGCCGCTTTCGACGCTCGGGTCGATCGGCCAGAATGTGGAGCTCTCCAACTTCAGCCTCGCTCTGTACGAGGCGCGCGAGATCGCGATGGAGCGGATGCAGCTGGAGGCGACCAAGGCGGGTGCCGAAGGCGTCGTCGGCGCGGACCTGCACGAAGGCAGCCACAATTGGTCGAGCCACGTGATCGAATTCTTCGCGATCGGCACCGCGGTGCTGCCGATTGCGGGGCACGAGGCGGATGATATTCCCGATCCGAAGCTGGTGCTGTCGGTGAATACCTGAACCCGTCGCCCCTGCGCAGGCAGGGGCCCATGTCTCTCGCCACGAAAGGTGGCCTGGAGGATAGAGAGATGGGCCCCTGCTGCGCAGGGGCGACGGTGGGAATTACTCCGGCAAAAAGTCCGGTACGGACAGATAGCGCTCGCCGGTATCGTAATTGAACCCGAGGATCTTCGCGCCGGGCGCATCCTTCAGCTTCTGTGCGATCGCCGCGAGCGTCGCGCCCGAGGATATACCCACCAGCAGTCCCTCCTCACGCGCCGAGCGCCGCGCATATTCCTTCGCATCGCCCGGAT
This sequence comes from Sphingomonas sp. MMS24-J13, assembly GCF_044905095.1. Lineage (NCBI taxonomy): Bacteria > Pseudomonadati > Pseudomonadota > Alphaproteobacteria > Sphingomonadales > Sphingomonadaceae > Sphingomonas > Sphingomonas sp. MMS24-J13. The sequence continues at coordinate 2,510,095 of NZ_CP173258.1, read as the reverse complement.
CGACCTGGATCACACCGTCGAGGATGCCGGTATGGAGGTTGGCCGGGATGAAGCCCGCGCCGATGCCCTGGATCGGATGCGGCCCGGGCTGGCCGCCCGAGATGACCGGCGAGAGGGTCGGCTCGACCGCGAACACCTGCAGCTTGGGCCAGGCCTTCTTCAGCACATTGGCGGTGCCGGTGATGTGCCCGCCGGTGCCGACGCCGGTGATGAGGATATCGAGCGGCGTATCGCCGAAATCGGCGAGGATCTCCTGCGCGGTGGTGCGCTGGTGGACCTCGATATTGGCCGGATTCTCGAATTGCTGCGGCATCCAGGCGCCGGGAGTCGAATTGACGATCTCGAGCCCGCGCTCGATCGCGCCCTTCATGCCCTTTTCGCGCGGGGTAAGATCGAAGCTCGCGCCATAGGCCAGCATCAGCCGGCGCCGCTCGAGGCTCATGCTCTCGGGCATCACCAGCACGAGCTTGTAGCCCTTCACCGCCGCCACCATCGCGAGGCCGACGCCGGTATTGCCGCTGGTCGGCTCGACGATCGTGCCGCCGGGCTGGAGATCGCCCGATTTCTCGGCCGCCTCGATCATCGCCAGCGCGATGCGGTCCTTGATCGAACCGCCGGGGTTGGATCGCTCCGACTTGATCCACACCTCGGCGTCGCCGAACAGCCGCTGGATGCGGATGTGGGGGGTGCCGCCGATCGTCTCGAGAACCGTATTCGCCTTCATACCGCCATCTCCTCGCCTGGAACATCTTCCAGCGTCTTCGGTGGATCGAAAGTACGCGCGCGCGGCAGCTCCGGGAAGATCACCGCCCACAATATTGTTACGCCGATTGCGCCAATTCCGCCGAGCACCACCGCCGGCACCGGGCCGATCAAGGAGGCGATCAGCCCCGATTCCGCCTCGCCGAGTTCGTTCGAACCCGACACGAACAAAGTCGCAACCGCCCCGACCCGGCCGCGCATCTCGTTGGGTGTGTAGATCTGGATCAGCGACTGGCGGACATAGACCGAGAGCATGTCGCCCGCGCCCAGTAGAGCGAGGCAGAAGAGCGACAAGGGCAGCCAGCGCGAAAAGCCGAACACGACCGTGGCAGCGCCGAAGATACCGACCGCGATCAGCATCTTCACCCCGACATTATGCTTGAGGGGTCGGAACGAAAGGATGATCGCGGTGAGCGCCGCACCCACGGCCGGGGCGGCGCGGAGATGGCCAAGCCCTTCCGATCCGATCATCAGGATATCGCGTGCGAAGATCGGCAGCATCGCGGTCGCGCCGCCGAGCAGGACCGCGAACAGATCGAGGCTGATCGCGCCGAGCACCAGCCGGTTGCGGCGAACATAATGCAGCCCGTCGATCATCTGCCGCCAAGGATTCTGTGCGCGATCGAGCACGGTGCGCGGCACCGGCCGGATGAACATCATGCAGAGCGCGGACATCAGGAACAGGCTGGCCGAGACGGTGTAGGGCAGCCAGTGCGCGCCGGCATAGAGATAGCCGCCCAGTGCCGGGCCGCCGATCGAGCCGATCTGCCACGCGATCGAACTGGCCGCGATCGCGCCGGGCAGGACCTCGGCCGGCACCAGATTGGGGGCGAGCGCGCTGATCGCCGGCTGGGCGAAGGCGCGGCACATTCCGAGCAGTGCCGCGATGACGTAGATGGCAGGTAAGGTGGTCGTGCCGTGCCAAGCCAAAAGCGCCAGCGTCCCGGCGCAGCCCGCCTCGACGAACAGCACGATCCGCCCGATCCAGCGGCGGTCGACTCGGTCGGCGGTCCAGCCGGTGATTAGGGTGAGCAAGGCGAGCGGCAGGAATTGCGCGATGCCGATCATGCCGAGCTGGAAGGCGGCTTCCTTGGGCGCCATCGTCCGGCGAGCGATGTCGTAGACCTGCCACCCGATGACGACGACCATCGAATTCTGCGCGATGTTCGATCCGAAGCGCGTCGCCCACAGAAAGCGATAGTCGCGAAAGGCGAAGGGAGATTGCGCCATGGTCGGATGCTCCTAGGCGCGCGAACGGACCCGCTGCAACCATGCTGTTCGTTTCGTCAAATAAATTTATACCGAATTGATAGGAATTAATCAGGCGCCGACGTGGCTCGCGGACGTTTCATCCCCGGCAGGATTGCGTATCTCGGGGCGGAGGCGCGCCGCGCTGCACAGGCCGGCAACGACCAGCATGCCGGCGCCGATCAGACACGGGATGGCCGTCGCCTCCATTCCCAGCGCCAGCATCGCCGCCACCAGGGTTGCGCCCAGAGTCTGCCCGGTCAATCGCGTGGTCGAGATCAGCCCGCCCGCCGACGCGGCGCGATCGCGCGGTGCCGAACCCACCACCAGCCGCATGTTCGGGGCGAAGAACAAGGCGAAGCCGGTGCCGCACATCACCATCCGCCACAGGATCGCGGGATAGGTCAGATGCGCGGGCAGGAAGCCCAGGAACACCATCCCCACGGCGGCGATTCCCATGCCGATCGCGCCGAGCAGGCCCGCCGGATAGCGATCGCTGAGGATGCCCGCGATCGGCGACACGACCATCAGGGTCAACGGCCATGGCGCGATGATCGCGCCGATCTCGCGGGGGGTGAAGCCGTAGACATGCTGCAGGCGGAAGGGCAGCGACAGGCTCGGCAGCATGCTGGCGATGAAGCAGAAGAAGGCGCCGCCGGTCGACAGCGCGATCACCGGCCGGGCGAGCAGATCGACCGGCAGGATCGGCTTGGCCTCCTTGAGCGCATGGCGCACCAGCAGGATGCCGAACACGATTCCGATCACGACGATCGCCGACGCCACGACCGGCGAACCGCCATGCACCAACGCTTCCAGCCCGGCGAAGGTAAGGCCGAAGGTCGCCATGTTGAGCACCGCGCCCGCCAGATCGTAACTGCCGCCGCGCGCCGGAACGTCGGGCATCGCGAAGCGGCCCAGCAGGAGCGACAATATGCCGAACGGCGCCGCTGCCGCGAACACCCAGGGCCAGGATGCGGCACTAAGGATAAGTCCGCCGGCCGTGGGAGCCAGCGCGGCCGAGATCGAGACGATCACGCCGTTCAGCGCGAGCCCGCGGCCGAGATGGTTGGCGGGGTAGATGCTGCGCATCATCGCCTGCATCACCGACAGCGCCGCCGCGCCCCCCAGCGCCTGCAGCGCACGCACGACCAGGAGGAAGGGCAGGCTGTGCGCGAAGAAACATAGAGCGGTCGCGATCGTGAACAGCAATTGTCCGGCCTGATAGACCCGCTTCAGCCCGATCAGATCCCCCAGCGCCGAACAGGGCAGCAAGGTCATCACCAGCACGAGCTGGTAGACCGTCACCACCAGCACTGCCGACGATCCGTCGACCTTGAGATCGCTGGCGATGGTGGGGAGCGCGACCGTGGCGATGGCGCCATCGATCACGGTCAGGACCGTGCCGAGCGACAGCGCCGCGATCGCCCAGTAGCGCCGCGGTAGGGGCACGCCCGCGCCGGCCGGCACTTCGGTGGTCGCAGCTTCCAGATCGGCCATTCATTCTCCCGCGCGGCTGGACAGGGCGCGCATTATGCCTAAATCGCGGCGCGTCAAACCGGAGTATATGAAATGGGTTATCGGGTGGTCGTTGCAGGCGCGACCGGCAATGTCGGGCGCGAAATGCTGAACATCCTGGCGGAGCGCGAATTTCCCTATGATGAGGTCGCCGCTCTGGCGTCGTCGCGTTCGGCCGGCGACGTGATCGATTTCGGCGAAACCGGCAAGAAGCTCACCGTCAAGAATATCGAGCATTTCGACTGGACCGGCTGGGACATCGCCCTGTTCGCGATCGGATCGGACGCGACGAAGAAATACGCTCCGATCGCCGCCGCCGCCGGCTGCGTCGTGATCGACAATTCGTCGCTCTATCGCATGGATCCCGACGTGCCGCTGATCGTGCCCGAGGTGAACCCCGAGGCGATCAACGGCTATCGCAAGCGCAACATCATCGCCAACCCGAACTGCTCGACCGCGCAGATGGTGGTTGCGCTGAAGCCGCTCCATGATGCCGCGACGATCAAGCGGGTCGTGGTCGCGACCTATCAGTCGGTCTCGGGCGCCGGCAAGGCGGGCATGGACGAATTGTTCGAGCAGAGCCGCAACATCTTCGTCGGCGATCCCGCCGAGCCGAAGAAGTTCACCAAGCAGATCGCCTTCAACGTCATCCCCCATATCGACAGCTTCCTCGACGACGGATCGACCAAGGAGGAATGGAAGATGGTGGTCGAGACCAAGAAGATCCTCGATCCCAAGATCAAGGTGAGCGCCACCTGCGTGCGGGTGCCGGTGTTCGTCGGCCATTCCGAGGCGATCAACATCGAGTTCGTCGATGAGATTTCGGCCGCCAAGGCGAAATCGATCCTGCGCGAGGCGCCGGGCATCATGCTCGTCGATAAGCATGAGGATGGCGGCTACATCACCCCGATCGAATGCGTCGGCGAATTCGCGACCTTCATCAGCCGCGTGCGCGAGGATCCGACCGTGGATAGCGGGCTCAGCCTGTGGTGCGTCAGCGACAATCTGCGTAAGGGCGCGGCGCTGAACGCGGTGCAGATCGCGGAATTGCTGGGGCGGCGGCATCTGCAGAAGGCGGATTGATAAGTCCTCCCATTCTGGCAGGGCTCCATTTGAACTTTGTGGGTTGGATTTTGCGATCCCATAGCCCGAAGCGGCCGTCACCCTGAACTCGTTTCAGGGTCCACCGGGCGTGCCGCACTGTCCGTGCGGAGGCTTGGTGGATGCTGAAGCAAGTTCAGCATGACGAAGAAAGCAGACGCGATTACCCTGTCGTTCCGGGAGGAACTATCCGGGGATCGCCAGTATCGCGCCGAGCACTATCGCCGCCAGGACGATCGCCCCCGCGATCCATTTGCCGGCGGTGACGATAGCGGGCGCAATCGCTTCGCGCGCCGCCGGAGGGTCAGCCTCCAGGCGCCTTGTCAGCGCGCGCAGCAGGCGCGGGGCGTCGTCATAGAGGCGCGCCACTTCCAGCAGCATGGCTTCGGCACGCTCGGCGCCGCGCGCGGGCATCAGCCGCGACGCCAGCAACTTCGCGCGGGCGCGGTCGAGCGCCGACGACAGGTCGAAGCCCGGTTCGATGCCGCTCAGGACGCCGTCCATCGTGATCATCGCCTTGAAGATCAGCACCAGATCGGGCGGCAGCACCAGTCTCTCCCGGCGCAGCAGCGGGAACAGATCGGCGGTGAGCGTGCTCAGCACGAGCGGGCCGCCGCTGTGGCGCGCGACCAGTCGTTCGGACGCGGTGAGGATGCGGTCGTAAGGCACGTCCTCGCCCTGGTTCCACCCTGCCAGCGTATCAGCGAGCGCGCTTGGATCGCCCGACCGCAGTGCCAGGATGAAGCGCAGGAATTCCTGCTGCCGGCGCGGGCTGACGTGGCCGGTCAGCCCGAGATCGAGCAGGGCCAGCCGATTGCCGGGCAGGCAGAGCAGATTGCCGGGGTGCGGGTCGCCATGGAAGCGGCCGTTGATGAGCACCATGTCGAGCACGAGATCGGCGCCGAGCGCGGCGATCGCCGCCGGATCGATCCCGGCATCGCGCAGCGTCTGGGCATTGCGCGGAGCGATGCCCTCGACATAATCCATCGCCAGCAACGCTTCGGACGTCCACTGCCAGTGGATTTCGGGGATGACGACGCGATCGTCGCCCGCCAGATCGGCGCGCAGGCGATCGGCGTTGCGGCCCTCGACCATGAAGTCGAGCTCGTCGATCAGCTCCTGCGCCAGCTGCCGGACGAGCGCCTTGGGCTGGAAGCGTCGGGCCTCGCGGCTGCTCGCCTCGACCATTTCGGCGAGGTGGCTGATCAGGCGGAGATCGGCCTCCATCTGGCGGCGGATGCCGGGGCGGCGGATCTTGAGGACGATCTCGCGGCCGTCATGCGTGGTCGCGCGATGGACTTGCGCGATCGATGCGGCGGCAAGCGGTTCGGGATCGAAGCGGGCGAAGACGCTTTCAGGCGGCTCGCCGAGCGCTTGTTCGACCTGCGCGCGCAACGCCTCGAACGGCAAGGTGGCGGCCCTGTTGTGGAGGTGCGCCAGTTCGGCGATCCATTCGTCGGGCAGCAGATCGCGTCGGGTCGAAAGGATCTGGCCGAGCTTGACGTAGGTTGGTCCCAGCGCCTCGATCGCCTCACGCGTGCGACGCGGCAGATCGATCGGCGCGCCGTCCTCGCTCCCATTGGCGAGACCGAGCCGGGCGAGCAGGACATCCAGCCCGTAACGCGCCGCCACGCCGGTGACCTCGGCGAGCCGTTCGCGATCGCGGGCTGCAACGGCGATGGTTTTGATCATTACCGGCCAACGGCCGCGGCCCATCCTCGTTCCGCCGGGGGATCGAGCGCCATCCTCTCCCCGCCCGCCTTTTGCCGTTGCATCGTTCCCACCGCACAGGGATGGTGCCGGTTGCACAAGCTGGTTTGCGAACGGGGTGGGCCGGATGATCGAGATACGTGAAGACGATCTTTCGGGCGCGCGGACGCGTGCCTTGCTGGCGATCCACCTTGCCGGCATGCACGCCAGTTCGCCCCCGGAAAGCGTCTTCGCGCTCGATGTTTCCGGGCTGCAGGCGCCCGGGATCACGGTCTGGTCGGCGTGGGATGGCGACAGCATCGCCGGGATCGGCGCGCTCAAGCGGTTGGGCGACCGGCAGGCCGAAATCAAATCGATGCGCACCCATCCCGATCATCTGCGCAAGGGCGTCGCGAGGACATTGCTCGCCCGCATCATCGACCAGGCGCGCGGCGAGGGCATCGTCACTTTGAATCTGGAGACTGGCCGCGGCCCGGCCTTCGAGCCGGCGCTTGCCCTGTATCGTGCACACGGTTTCGTGAACGGCTCCCCATTCGGCGACTATGCGGCTAACCCGTTCAGCCAGTTCCTGTATCTCGCGTTATAAGAGCACCTACACAAGGCTAAGCCTTCCCCCTATCGTCACACCGGCGCAGGCTGGGGTCTCGTGCGTTTTGAGCGCGCTCCTATCCTCCAGAGATCCCAGCCTGCGCTGGGATGACGTTTTGATGGAATGAGCGATGCCATGACCCAGATGATGACCGGCGGCTGCCAGTGCCGGCGCATCCGCTACGAAGCGCGGATCGCCAGCGACGAGGCCTATCTGTGCCATTGCAATTACTGCCGCCACGCCACCGGCGGCGTCTCGATCGCTTTCACCAATGTCGCGCAGGCGGATGTCACCTGGACCGGCGATCCGCCCGATTATTTCCAGTCCTCGCCGATCGCCAAGCGGCCCTTCTGCTCGACCTGCGGCACCCCGCTCGGCTTCCAGTTTCTCGACGCGACCAACATGGATCTGACGGTGGGTTCGTTCGACGATCCGGGCTATTTCCGCCCGACCTCCCATTTCTCGATCGAGACGATGTTGCCGGAGTGGAGCGACACCTCGCACCTGCCCGGCAAGCGCCTCGATGAACATGCCCCCGTGGCCGATCGCTGGATGAAAACCCTTGGCAAGCTCCCCGACTGACCTGCCCGTCCGCCATTTCGCCGGCGCCGACGGATTGACCATGGCCTATCGCGAGATGGGCGAGGGGCGGCCCGTGGTCCTGCTCCATGGCCTCTTCTCGAATGGCTGGACGAACTGGATCCGTTATGGACATGCTTTGCGGATCGCCGAGGCCGGCTTCCGCGTGATCATGCCCGATCTGCGCGGGCATGGCGACAGCGCGGCGCCGCACGATCCGGCCGCTTATCCGCCCGATATTCTGGCCGCCGACGGGGAAGCCTTGCTGCAGCATCTCGGTCTCTCCGATTATGATCTCGGTGGCTATTCGCTTGGCGCGCGGACGGTTGCGCGGATGCTTGTGCGTGGTGCCAGCCCGCGTCGTGCCATATTGTCCGGGATGGGGCTCGAGGGCTTGCTGGCGACCGGGCAGCGCAGCGATCACTTTCGCAAAATACTGACAGGCATAGGAAATCACCCGCAGGGTTCGCCCGAGTGGATGGCTGCCGCGTTCCTCAAGACCACCGGTGGCGATCCGCAGGCGATGCTGCCCTTGCTCGACAGTTTCGTCTCGTCGAGCGCAGCCGAAATCGCCGGCATCGCGACGCCGACGTTGGTATTGTCGGGCGTCGATGATCACGACAACGGCTCCGCCGCAGCCCTTGCCAATTCGTTAATGAACGGAACGCTGGTCGAAGTGCCCGGTAACCATATGAGCGCGGTGCTCAAGCCCGATCTCGGTAAGGCCATCGCAGACTTTCTCGTGGTCTGATCACAAGATAGCTTAACCTAGCCACCTTGACCGCGCCCCCAATCCGCGCTTTGCTGGATGACCGACACTGTTTTGGGGGACAGTCGACGCGGGGGCATGTTAACCATTTCAACGATAATCGCAGCAGGCCCGTGCCTGATTGCGTCGATGGCGGCTATCGCGCTTTTCATCGTCCATCGCAGCCTGAGTCGCGTGCCGCATGCGCTGATCTGGTCGGCGGCCTTTGCTGCGACCGCGATCCGCTGGGCGATCATCGGACTCTTCGGCACCGGGGCGGCCGAGTTCCCCAGCGACGGGCTGGGCGTGAGCCCACTCGGCGTGGTGCCGATCCTGCTGCTTGCGGAGGGCGTCCGCATGCGCGCGCGCGCGAAGAGCATGCGCTGGGTGGTACCCGCGGCGGCCGCGATCGCGATCCCGGTCCAGCTGATCGCCTATTTTGTGCCGAACGTGCCGATGCGGGCGACCCTGATCCCGCTGCTGGCGGGGTTGCTGATCTGCTGGACGGTCGCCTTGGTCGCGCCGCGCGACCGGCGCATATCGCTCACCGAATTCACGGTGATGCTGATCCTCGTGCTGCTGGCCGGGATCGAGCTTGGCGGTGCGGCACTCACGATTCTCGAGCAGACCGGGCTGGTCCCCCCGCGTGGCGCCTATGCGATCCTGTTCGCTGTGACCCTGCAGCCGATCTGCGCAGCGCTGGGCATGTCGACCCTGCTCCTGATCGCGTTCGATTTTTCGGCCGAGCAGCAACGATTGATCAACACCGATCCCTTGACCGGGGTGCTCAATCGCCAGGGTTTCAAACAGGCCGCGCGTGTCGCGATGGATCGTCGCCGGCGGCCGCGGCCGATGTCGATCGCCCTGTCCGATCTCGACGGCTTCAAAGGGGTCAATGATCGCCACGGCCATGCCGCCGGCGATGAGGCGCTCGCAGGGTTCGCCCGCTACCTCGCCAGCAGTCTCGAACGCGACGAGGTCGTCGGGCGCTTCGGCGGTGAGGAATTCGCGGTGCTGCTGCCGGGGAGCGACGGGGCACAGGCGTTCGCGCGGATCGAGGCGATGCGCGCCGATCTGGCGTCGCTGACGATTCCCAACCTGCCCGATCTGGAAGTCCGCGCCAGTTTCGGGATTGCGCAACATCTGCCGGGCGAGGCACTCGACAGCCTGATCGAGCGGGCGGACGAAGCTCTTTACCGCTCGAAGCGCGAGGGGCGCGATCGATCGACCCTCGCATCGCCTGCGGCGCCATGACGGTGGCGGCAAGTCTGGTCATCTCGATCGCGCTGATCCTGATCAGCGCGACGGTGGCGTTGGTGCTGACGGTGGCGTGGCACGAATTCGGTCGGCCGAAGCATGCCTTCACCTGGGCGGCGGCGTTCGGGCTTTCGGCGGTGATGTGGGGTGTCGATCTGATCTGCCGTATCGAGCGGCCGAACGATGGCGCGATCGGCGGATCGATGCTGGCGATCGCGGGCATCGCGGCCATGCTCAACACGATCGGGTTCCGTCAACGCGCCGGAATCCATGGCCATGTCTCGGGGCTGGTCGCCGCAGCTTTGGTCAATGCGGTGCTGGTGATCGGGCTCGGCGCGATCGGGGCGCCGGCATCGATCCGTGCGATGCCGTTCGGCCTGCTCAACGCGGCGATGTTCTGGTTCGCGGCGCGCGCTCTCAAGGGGGGCGCCGTAAGGGGGAGCGGGTGGCGGCGCGTGCCGCGCAGATCGGCCTGCTGATCCTGTCGCTGGTCAACCTCGCCTTCCTGAGCGGTATGATCGCTCTGATCTTCGATCGGCCCCTGTTCGATCTTACCCGGCTCGGCATGCTCACCATCCTGCTCATGCCGGGGATCGTAACCGGGATTGGGCTGTTCACGATCATCCTGCTCGCCGCCGATCTTGCGGATCAGGCGCGTCGGCTCGCCGCGACCGATATGCTGACCGGCCTGCTCAACCGTCGCGGGTTCGAGGAGGCCGCACGCGCACTGATCGCGAGCGCGCGGCGTCACGGAAGGTCGGTCGCGGTGGTGGTGATCAACGTCGATCGCTTCAAGCAGGTCAACGACCGCTTCGGGCATCCGGCGGGCGATCGGGTGTTGTGCCAGCTCTGCGGCACGATCGCGGAAGGGATCGGCCGGCGCGACATCTTCGCGCGGATCGGCGGCGAGGAGTTCGCGTTGGTCATGGCCGATGTCGATCTCGAGGCGGCAGAGTGTGCGGCCGAGGTGCTGCGCGCGGCAGTGGCGGAGATGGTGGTCGATCTGGCCACCCCGTTGCAGGTGACGGCGAGCTTCGGTGTGGCGGAATTGCGCGATAGCGATGGCGAGCTTGCCGATGTGGTGCGGCGCGCCGACGAGGCCTTGTATCGGGCAAAGGAGACAGGCCGCGATCGCGTGGTGGTGGCGTCGTAGGGAGTGGAAGCCTCTCCCGCGAGAAGCGGGAAAGGGCTCAGCGCCACTTATCTGAACGGCGGCTCGTTGAACGCCCGCATCTTGCGGCTGTGGAGTTGATCCCCCGCCAGCTTGAGTTCGTCCATTGCCGCGATCCCGATCCGCAGATGCTCGGCGATGGCGCGCTCGTAGAAGCGGTTGGCCTGGCCGGGCAGCTTGATCTCGCCATGGATCGGCTTGTCCGATACGCATAGCAACGTCCCGTAGGGCACGCGGAAGCGGAAGCCCTGGGCCGCCAGGGTCGCCGATTCCATGTCGATCGCGACCGCGCGGCTCTGGCTGAAGCGCAAGGCCGAATGCGAGTAACGCAGCTCCCAATTGCGATCGTCGCTGGTGACGACGGTGCCGGTGCGCATGCGCGATTTGAGCTGATCGCTGGTCTCGCCCGAAATGCGCTCGGCCGCGCGGCTCAGCGCCAGTTGCACCTCGGCGATCGCAGGTACGGGAATTTCGGGCGGCAATACGTCGTCGAGAACATGGTCGTCGCGCAGATAGGCGTGCGCCAGCACATAATCGCCGATGCGCTGGCTCGGCCGCAGCCCGCCGCAATGGCCGATCATCACCCACGCTTCGGGCCGCATCACCGCCAGATGATCGGTGATCGTCTTGGCATTGGACGGGCCGACGCCGATATTGACCAAGGTAATCCCGGCTCCATTGGGCGCGACCAGATGGTAGGCCGGCATCTGGTGCCGCCGCCACGCGCTGTCGGCGATGGCCGAATCCGGATCGGGATCGCCCGGCCGGATCTCGAGTCCACCCGCGCCCGACAGCATCGTGTAGCCCTTGCCGGCATTAAGCTCGGAAACGCCCCAGCGCACGAACTCGTCGACGTAGCGATGATAATTGGTGAAGAGGATATACTTCTGGATATGGGCCGGCGGGGTGCCGGTATAATGGCGCAGCCGGGCGAGGCTGAAATCCACCCGCGCCGCTTCGAACAGGGCCAAAGGCCGCGGTTCGCCCGGGCCGAAATCGGCGGTGCCGTCCGCGATCTCGTCGCCGATATGCTGCAATTCGGTCGACGGGAAGATCCGCGCCAGTTCGATCGCGGCCGCACCGGTCAGATCGATCTCGGCATCCAGCACGTAAGGATAGGGAATTTCCTGCGCGCTGCGGCCGACGCTGATCGCCGCGCCATAATCCTCGATCAGATAATCGAGCTGTTCGGCGATATAATCGCGGAACAGTTCGGGCTGGGTGACGCTGATCGCATAATCGCCCGCCGTATGCAGCCGCCCGAATGCGCGCCCCTGGACCGAACTGGTCTTGATCCCATCATAGCGCAGCCGCAGCTCGGGATAGCAGAACGCCCCGGCCTCGCGGGCGGCGAGATCGGGTTGCTCCCCGTGGGCGATGTAGCGCGACAAGGCGCCGCGCAACGTCGACACCGAGTCGCGATAGATCGCATCGAGAGCATCGACATAGGCCAGGCTGGCGGCGCTGGGCATAAGGGCTCAGATCTGCCCGAGCATGTAATCGGCCGAGCTCACCTTGAACTCGCCCGGCGCCTCGACGAACAATTTCTCGACCACGCCGTCATTGACCACCATCGCGAAACGCTGGCCGCGCGTGCCGAGGCCGAAGGCGCTGCCGTCGAGCGTCAGCCCGATCGCCTTGACGAACTCGCCATTGCCGTCGGCCAGCATCGTCACCGCCTCCTCGGCGCCGCCCGCCTTGGCCCAGGCGCTGAGCACGAACACGTCGTTTACCGCGGTGCCGATAATCTCCTGGATGCCCTTGGCCTTGAGCTCGGCCGCCTTCTCGACGAAGCCCGGCAGATGCTTGGCCGAGCAGGTCGGCGTGAAGGCGCCCGGCACCGAGAAGAGCGCGATCCGCCGCCCGGCCACATAGCCGGCAAGGTCGACCTTCTCCGGACCGTGGTTGGTCATCTTGGTGAGGCTCACGCTGGGCAGTTTGTCGCCGACCTGGATCGTCATGGCATCCTCCTAAAGGCGGGGTCTATGCCCAAGCCCCTAACAGCCGATCCGGCAGACCGGAAGCGTAACATAGCCGCGCCGGATGCGTCGCGCGCTGGACCTCGGATGCGCGCCCTTTATAGTGGCGGCCATGTCGGACGGCCGCTTTCATTCGCTTGCCGGCCAGCTGCTGCTGGCGCTGCCCGGTATCGGCGATCCGCGTTTCGAGCATGCGGTGATCGCACTGTGCGTCCACGAGCCCGACGGCGCGATGGGGGTGGGGATCGATCGGGTGATCCCCGGCGTCGGCCTGCACGCCTTGCTCCACCAGCTCGAGATCACGCCCGGCGCCGCGCCCGATGCGCCGATCCACCAGGGTGGGCCGGTCGATCCGCAGCGCGGTTTCGTGCTCCACTCGCCCGACTGGAAGGGCGAGGATACGGTCGGCGTCTCGGACGATCTGGCGCTGACGACCACGTTGGACGTGTTGCGCGCGATCGCGGCGGGTGCGGGGCCGGATCGCTGGCTGATCGCGCTCGGCTATGCCGGCTGGGGCGAGGGCCAACTCGACGAGGAGATGCGCCGCCACGGCTGGTTCACGGTGGCGGCGCGCGACGAACTGCTGTTCGAGACCGAAGTGTGCAAGCGATGGCCGCAATCGTTCAAGGCGGCGGGGATCGATGTGCGGCTTTTGGCCTCGACGAGCGGGCATGCGTGAGGGTTCGATATTTGAGCATGTTCACCGCTCGCCGGCGCCGTCCAGCCGCACGGTCAATTCCACCTCGTCGGTGAACGGCATCGAAAGATAGCCGTTCGCCGGGTTGCCGACATATTCCAGATAGTCGGGGCAATGATCCGCGTTGTCGGCGACGATCGCCGCGCCGGCCCGCAGGCGCCCTTCGACGAGGCCGAGGATGTCGCGATACAGCGATTTGGCGCCGTCGAGCAGCAGCAGGTCGATCCGCTCGGGCAGGTCCGATGCGAGCGTCTCCAACGCATCGCCCTCCCGGATCTCGACCAGGTCGGCGAGGCCGGCTTCCGCCAGATTCGCTCGCGCCCGGGCGATCTTCGAAGGCTCGAACTCGCTCGTGATCACTTTCCCGCCGCCATTGTCGCGTAATGCCGCCGCCAGGTGCAGCGTCGACAGCCCGAACGACGTGCCGAACTCGACGATCGTGCGGGCCCGGCTGGTGCGGGCGAGCATATAGAGAAGTCGGCCCGCATCGCGCGATACCGGCAGCGCATAATCCTTCAACTGCGCGTAGAAGTGGCGATAGTCGGCCTTGCTGCGCATCAGCCGAAGTCGCTCCTCGGGCGTGATCGCCGCGAACGCCGGATCGGCCATCGGTTTTGCCGCGTCTGCCTGCGAGAACAGGCGATCGAGCAACGGTGCGACGGGGGCTTCTGTAAGCGTGGTCATAGGTTTCTCCGGGTTTGTTTGCCTCGCGGGAGAAATACGACTAATTCGTCAGGTTCGCCTATTCGCATTGGCGAGAGCGCAGCCGATCATGCCGCGAAATATTGGAATTTCCTCACGAAAGATGCCTCAGCAGGCGCGTTCCGGGGAGCTCGTCACGGCCGTGCTCGAAGCGGCCGTTCAGGTTCTGGAGGCCGAAGGGGCGCAGCGTTTCACCACGGCGCGGGTCGCCGAGCGGGCGGGAGTCAGCGTGGGGTCGCTCTACCAATATTTTCCCAACAAGGCGGCGATCCTGTTCCGGCTGCAAAGCGACGAGTGGCGACGTACCTCGGCACTGCTTCGCTCGATCCTCGAGGAAAGCGGCACACCGCCCGTCGCGCGACTGCGCGCGCTCATCCATGCCTTCATCCGCTCGGAGTGCGAGGAAGCGACGATCCGGACGGCGCTGGACGATGCGGCACCTTTCTACCGAGACGCGCCCGAAGCCGCCGAGGCGCACGCCGAAAGCACCCGGATCGTCGAGGCTTTCCTTCTGGAGAGCGCGCCGCGCACCAGTCCGGCGCAGCGCGCGCTCGCTGGCGATCTCATGAAAACGACCTTGAGCGCGGTTGGCAGCAGCTTCTCGGCTACCCCCCGCACGGCCATCGAGATCGAAGCTTATGCCGACGCGCTGGCGGATATGATGTGCGCCTATCTGGAGCGGTTGACCGGCGAGGGCTGACACTGGCCAATGCGGTGGCTGCACGCCGCCGCTGCGTTTGTGCCAGCCTCCGCTTCTGGCCATTTTCAGATAGCTGCGACTGCCGCCCTGCGTCGGCGCAGGGCGACCCCCGTCAGCGCGAACCCGCCGATCATCAGTGCCCAACTCGCCGGTTCCGGAACGGCCAGCGTGACCGCCGAAACCGTGTAGCCGATGGTCGGATCGTCGTAATCGCTAAACTGGGTTGGGCCGAAGGCGTACAAAACGGGCGCGGTCAGGCTGCCGCTGAACAGCACCGACCCGGCGAGATCGATCGCCGCATTGGCGTGGAAGCTATTCCCGACGCTCCACAATTCGACAAAGCTCAGGCCGCCGCCCGCGATATCGTCATAGAAGGTCAGGCCGGCATCATGGCCGTTCTCGTTGACGATGCTCAACGTCGCGAAGGAATCGGGATCGGAATAAGCCGCAAAGAGCGGGGGGTGATCGGACAGATCGAAGCTGACCTGCGTGCCGTTCCCGCTGATCGTATAACGAAGGATCGCGGCATCCACCGGCACGGCGGACGCGAGCAGCAGGGTCGAGAAAAAGGCAGAGAGGATTTTCATGAGCACTCCGGTTGGGGCGAGCAGGATTCCTTACCGCCGTCTTAACTAAAGCGGCGCTTGATGACATTTCAAAGTCTTGGAGGCTCAATGCGCTGAACCGATCGCCTGCGGCACCGGCGCAGATCGGGCGGCAAGTGTCGCAGGGGTCAGGCCGGAGGGCGGCCGGGCAGGGGCAAATGTCGCTCCAATGTTTCGCCTATGGCGAGAAGGCGCGGTTCGTCGAATAAGTGACCGGTGACCGAGATTGCGAAGGGGACGCGATGCGTCGTCGTGCCAGCCGGAAGCTTGGCGACGTCGACATAGGCGCCCGATCGAACCCGAGACGGTTGCGGGACGAGGCCGGTAGGAAGGACGAGGGTCGGATAGCCGCAATGATTGCCGATGCCGAGCAGGCCGCCGGCATCGTTGGGGTGCAGGATCGCGTCGACGCCCGCCATCGTCAGGGCGAACTCGTTCATCAGGCGGCGGCGCAGCCGCTGCGCCTGGACATAGCCGATCGCCGGTTCGAACCGGGTCGCGCGCCAGCCATTGGGCCAGGCGGCATCGTCCTGCCACGCCAGCGTGTCGTCGGCGCCCGAGAGGGTTAGGTCTTCGAAGGCGGCGGCGGATTCGACCTGGACGATCGCCCCGAGCAGGCTCGGCTTGGTCGCGGGCAGGGTGATCTCGACCATGTGGAAGCCGGCGGCGCGCGCGGCATCGAGCGCGGCGCGGTTGGTCGGCGGGCCGCCCTCGAACCATTCGGGCCGGTAGCCGAGCCGGATATGTTGGGGATCGATCCGCGCGGCCGGCGCGAACGGCATGTCGATCGCGCCGGGATCGACGCCGTCGGCGCCGTGGATCGCGCGCACCACCAGCCCGGTGTCGCGCGTCGAGCGGGCGATCGCGCCGACCTTGTCGAGCGACCAGCACAGGGCCATCGCCCCGGTGCGCGATACGCGGCCGAAGGTCGGGCGAAGGCCGACCGTGCCGCAGCGGGTCGAGGGCGAGACGATCGAACCCATCGTCTCGGTGCCGATCGCGAACGAGCAGAGTCCGTCGGCCACCGCCGCGGCGCTGCCGGCCGATGAGCCCGACGATCCTTCCTCGATATTCCACGGATTGCGCGTGCGGCCGCCGAACCAGATGTCGCCATAAGCGATCGCGCCGCAGCTCGTCTTGGCGAGCAGCACTGCGCCGGCGGCGCGCAGCCGTTCGACCACGGCCGCGTCGCGGGTGGCGATACGATCGCGCCATGGTTCGCCGCCCCAGGTGGTGCGCACGTCCTTGGTATCGAACAGGTCCTTGAGCCCGTAGGGAAGGCCGTGGAGCGGCCCGCGCAATTTGCCGGCCTTGGCTTCCCTGTCGCGCGCATCGGCTTCGGCGCGCGCGGAGTCAGCCAGCAGGGTGATGATGCAGTGCAGCCGGTCGGCGCGCTTGGCGATCCGATCGAGATAGAGATCGGTCAAAGCCCGCGAGGTGAGCTTGCCCGCCGCGATCCACGCGGCCTGCGCCCAGGCCGGGGCGAAGGCGATATCCTCGCCGCTCGACGGCAAGGACGGAGCAGTGGGCGCTTTGGCGGGCGGAGGTAAAGGCCGCGGCTTCCAGCCGGGCAGGCGCGGATCGAACACTTCGGCGGGGCCGAGGTCGTTCTCGAAATGAACGGCGCGCAGCATCCGCAGCCGATCGAGCTGCTCGTCGACGGTGGCGAGCATCTGCTCGCGCTCCGGCCCGGTAAACTCGAGCCCGGCGAAAAGATCGCATTGCGCGACCAGATCGGACGTGACGCCGCCCGATTTTGGGCCCGATGTGGCGGGTGCCGTCGCCGTGCCGGTCAGCCCGGCGGCGGCCCCGGCGAGGATAAGCCGGCGACGATCGATCCCGTCGCCGGCTGTCCGTTTTGCCACCTTATTTGGCCGCGATGACCTCGATTTCCAGCAACGCGGAAGGGCTGGCCAGTGCCGCGACCTGAACGGTCGAGCGTGCGACGGTGTTGGGGTTCTCGGCGGTGCCGAAGAACATCTTGAAGCCTTCGTTGATGCTCGGGAAATCCATCTTGCCGCCGAGCTTGGGATCGCCGCCCGCGAAGATCGTCATTTTGAAGATGTCGGACATCTTGTAGCCTTTGGCCTCGAGGATGGCCTTGATCTTGGTGAGGATGCTGACCGTCTGCGTCTTGGTATCGCCCCACTCGGTCGGCTTGGCCGGGTCGACCGGGCTGGCGAGCTGGCCGGAAAGGTAGAAGACCTCCGCACTGGCGGGCACCAGCGCGCCTTGGAGGATGACCGCACCGGCAGGCCCCTTGATCCGGGTGATCTCGGCGGCCTGCGACGGCATGGCAAGGGCGGCAGCGGCCGCGATCGACAGGATGGCGAGGGTCTTGCGCATTGGGGCTCCTCCAGAATTACGGACGGCGGCCTGATATCACCGCGTCGTCGGGATCATGCTGTGGTTCGGGCCGGATCGCCAGCCCGTTTCAACGCCGGGAAGGGGAATGCCCGCCATCGGATTTCCGATGCCGGGCATCCCCTCCCCGGTATGAAAGTGTGTCGCGTCGTTTAGAACTTCAGGCCCACGCGGCCATAATAATAACCGCCCATCACGCCGTAAGGCGAAGTGACAGGGTATTTGGTGATGTAGGCCGTCGAGCTGCTATTGTACTGCGCCGTGCGGAAATCGGCCGGATACTTGTTCGGATATTTGTTGAAGAGGTTGTTGGCGCCGGCCGAGAGGCGCAGGCCCTTGCCGATCTTGGCCGCAACCTCGAGATCGGTGATGAAGGCCGATCCGACATTGATATAGTAATCGGTTGCGGTCACCGGGAAGGTCGTCAGGAAGCCGCTCTTGCCGTAGAAGGACTCGCGCGCGGTCACCTCGAATATGCCGATGCTCCAGAGCGCGCTCAGCGTGGCACGGATCTTCGGCGTGGTGTCGGTCAGGTTCGAGGCGGCATATTTGTCGACCACGCCCTGCGCCGGATTGATGTTGGACGGTGGTCCGCCGATCTTGGTGAGAACCGTCTTGTTGTAGTTCGCCGCCAGCGACCAGTCGATCCGGCCGAGCTTGCCGATCGGGGTCCAGTAGGTGGCGAGGAAGTCGATGCCGCGAGTACGCGAGTCGACGCCGTTGACGAAGCTGTTGATCGAGAGCGAGCCGGATGCGCCGCCGTTGATCGTCTGCACCACCGATGCGATCGGCACGCTGTTATTGGCGAGCGCTGTCAGCACCGCAGGCGAGATCACGCCGGCGCAGCTGCCCTTATAAGCGGCATAGGCCGCCTGAACGTCCATACCGGCAGTGTATCCGTTGGGCAGATATTTGCAGCTGTTCGAATAGCCGGTGAAGCCCGACGACTGCACGATCCGGTCGCGCAGCTTCAGCTGGTAGGCGTCGATCGTCACGGTCATGCGATCGATTGGATGAAGGACGAGGCCGCCGCTGAAGGTGGTGGACTTTTCCGGCTTCAGGCCGCTGAGGCCGAGCGCCTTGGCGCCCGCCGAGTTGGGCGCGAAGATGCCGGACAAGGATGCGACGCTTACGTTGATGCCCGAATAGAAACCTTCTGCCAGGGTGGGGGCGCGGAAACCGGTCGAGACCGTGCCGCGAACCGCGATCGCCGGCGAGATGTCGTAACGGCTGGTCAGCTTGAAGACCGTGGTATTGCCGAAATCGCTATAATGTTCGTGACGGACGGCGCCATCGATCAGCCAGCCCTCGATCGGCTTCAACGACAGATCGATATATTCGGACAGGTTGTTGCGATAATTCTTGCTGGCATTGGCCGGCGCATAGCCGAAGAAGGACTGGATACCGCCGCCGAGGAAGCCCGTGCCGACATAATAGGACGCCGGATCGCCGGCGCGCAGCTCATAGGTTTCGTGACGGTGCTCGACGCCGGCCGCGATGTTGAGCGGCTCGTACAGACCCAGATTGACCTTGTAGGTCGCATCCAGATTGGCGACGAGCTGGGTGTTGACGAACGTACCGTCGAGCACGTTGCTCGGCGAATAGCCCGCCTTCGAGGCCCCGGTCACCGGGTCGTAGCTCGAGGAGTCGTAATACAATGCAGCGTTGGCCGAATCCTCGACATAGACCGCATCGAGATCCTTGCCGTAGCTCAGGCTGCCATCGAGCGTGAAGTCGCCGGTCGTGTATTTGGCGCCGCCGGTGGCGGCATAATCGGTCTCGCGCAGCACTTCGCGTGGCGTGAAGCCGTTGGGGAAGGGAATGTCGCCGGTCGGGGTGTTGGTGTTGACGCTCGCCGCCGCCGACTTGCCGTAGACGACGTTGGGCAGACGATAATTCTGCCAGGTGCTGCCGATACGGCGCGAGTAGGTGCCGAACGAATAGAGTTCGAGCCCGCTGAAGCCGTTATAACCCCAATTGTACATGCCGTTCGTCAGCGTCATCTTGCCGTCGCCGAAGATTTGGTTGACGTACGGATAGTGCGCGATCGTCTTCACGCCGGGATAGCGCGCGAGGATCGTGCGGCCGCCATTATTGCCGGTGTTGGCAGAACCCGACTGGCCGGTATCGACCACGCGCGGATCGACATCGCCGCGAAAGCTGTAATCGTGGAATTTTCGCTCGGCGGTGAGGTTGAGGTACATGTCCTCGATCGGCGCGAGGCCGATATTGCCCATGATGTCGTAGGTCAGGCCGTCGCCGTCGATATATTGGCCGACGGTGGCGTTGACCGTGCCGCCATGATCGGCCTTCTTGAGGATGAAGTTGACGACGCCGGCAATGGCATCGGTGCCGTATTGGGCGGCGGCGCCGTCCTGCAGCACTTCGACATGATCGATCGCGTCTTCGGGGATGAGGCCGATGTCGGGCGCCGCACCGCCGGTCCAGATCGCGTTGGTGACGACGACGTTGGCGGTGCCGTGGCGGCGCTTGCCGTCGATCATGATCAGAGTGTGGTTGGGGTTGAGGCCGCGCAGCTTGATCGAGGGGTGGAAGGCGGTCTGGTCGTTGCCGAATGCCTGCGCCTGGATCGACGGGATATTCTGCGCCAATGCCTGGACCAGATCGGTCTGGCCGACGCGCTTCAGCGCGTCATTGCCGAGCACCTGGATCGGGGCGGCGCTGTCCGACGCCTTGAATCCCGAAACGCGCGTGCCGGTGACGATGATCTCGCTGCCTGCTTCGGCTGGATCGGCAGCCGCCGGTGTCGGGGCCGGATCGGCCGCCCACAAGGCCGATGCGGAACCCAGTAACGCCACCGTCAGCGCGCCGCGTGAAACCATATTCAAACGTGTCATTAAGGACTCCCCCAAGTGCTCTTAAGCGCTTCAGGTTTCCTCTCCGTTTTTGCTATCTTTCGCTACGGTCAAAAATAAGCATAAATCACCACTCGGACAAATAATCCGCGCGAAAAATGCAATGCTACCCCCGGTAATAAGCCCCGTTTCGCACTAGATCCGATCGAATCAGTGCGACGTTACTGATGCTATGGCAGTCACGCCGCCACGCAAGTGCCTACATGCTCCGGTACGAGGAAACGTTATTCATAATGGGTAAATGTATCATTTCTGCAACAAGACCTTCTCCATGGGGACGAAGGACACCATCGTGTCGCCGCAGGGATGCTCGATCGCTTCGTCGGCGCGATATCCATGGGCGGCGTAGAAGGGCAGGCCCGGCAGGGTGGCCATCAGGGCGGTGCGCAGGAAGCCGGCCTCGGCTGCCGCGTCCTCGCATGCCGCAAGCAGCCTGCTGGCGACGCCCTGGCGCTCATAGCCGGGTGCGGTGAAGAAAGCGCGAATACGCGCGGCATCGGTGGCAGGATCGAGCAGGCTGCTGTCGCGATGCCCGGCCTGATCGCCGCCGAACAGGGTCTGCCGCCGGCTCCAGCCGCCGCAGCCGATCATCGCGCCGCCCGGCCGCTCGGCGACGAAATAGGTACCGTCGTCCACCAGATCCGAATCGACGCCGAAGACGTGCGCTACCGCCGCCTCGATCTCGCTTTCGTCATAATGGCCGCGGCTGAGGATGCGGGCCGAGGCCTCGATCAGCGTCTCGATCGCGGGGATTTCGGCGCGCTGCGCCGGACGGATGATCATGTCGATCACGATGGATATCCTGCATCGGCCACGCTCAGGCTGCAGCCCGGCGCGCGCGACCCAGTGTCGCGCCGTCTCGATCAAGCAGAATACCGCATGAAATCAAACCGGCAGCCCCCGTCCGTCGCGGCGCGTAATTGCGCCGCACCGCTGTCCAACGCCGCTGCAAGCGGCATGCCCGAGGGATCCCCTTTTTGCCCGATCCGATGGCGTGCCTGGCGGGGACTGTCGCCCCGCTCCGCCTCATCGCTCTTGCTGAAGGGGAAACGAACGTAAAAGCGGCTGGCTTGCAATTGCAATTTGCGCAATCATGACGCTCGTCAAAGAAGTGTGGTTTTTCGGTCGAAACCGTTGAACGGCGCGACGATCGTACCGTTGACTTTGCCCCGGGCGACCCAACATGCGCAGCCGAAACATTGACGGCCGATTTCCGGGAGGGGCTTTACGTTATCACGGTGGGAGATGCGCCGCTGGAAGCCGTTGACGCCGCCCCGCGCCAAGGCATCCCGCCGATCAGGCGGCGCCTCGACGATCGCTCAAATGCCGAACGAGAAGGACTGATGTGATGGCCGACGCAGAGGATGGCGCGAACAACCAGCCGGCAGGCTATATCCCCGCCAAGGTTTGGGCATGGGACAAGGAGAATGGCGGCCAGTTCGCCAACATTAACCGGCCGGTCTCGGGCGCGACGCACGAGAAGGAGTTGCCGGTCGGCCAGCACCCGTTTCAGCTCTATTCGCTCGGCACGCCCAACGGCCAGAAGGTCACCATCATGCTCGAGGAGCTGCTGGCGGCCGGCTATGCGGACGCCGAATATGACGCGTGGCTGATCAATATCGGCAAGGGCGATCAGTTCGGCAGCGGCTTCGTCGCGATCAATCCCAACTCGAAGATTCCGGCGATGATGGATCATAGTACCAATCCGCCGACGCGCCTGTTCGAAAGCGGATCGATGCTGGTCTATCTCGGCGAAAAGTTCGGCGCTTTCTATCCGACCGAGCATTACAAGCGTGCCGAGACGATGAACTGGCTGATGTGGCAGATGGGCTCGGCCCCGTTCGTCGGCGGCGGCTTCGGTCATTTCTACGCCTACGCGCCGTTCAAGATGGAATATCCGATCAACCGCTATGCGATGGAGACCAAGCGCCAGCTCCATGTGCTCGACACCAATCTGGCGAACCGCGAATATGTGATCGGGGACGAGTACACGATCGCCGATATCGCGATCTACACCTGGTACGGCGCGATCATGTCGAGCGCGTACAATGCGCAGGAATTCCTGTCGGTCCACGAATACAAACATGTGAAGCGCTGGATGGACCTGCTCGAGGCGCGACCGGGCGTGCAGCGCGGGCGGATCGTCAATCGCTCGTTCGGCGATGTTCAGCTTGCCGAGCGCCATTCGGCAAGCGATATCGATGCGGTCTTGAACGCAAAGTCATAAGAGCGGTCCTCGATCGGACCGCCGCAGCGGAAGGATCGAGGATGCGCAATCTCGCGGGCAAAGTCGCGTTCGTCACCGGTGGGGCGAGCGGAATCGGTTTCGGCATGGTGCGTGCCTTCCTCGAGGAGGGCATGAAGGTTGTGATCGCGGATTATAATCCGGCGCACCTTGCCGCCGCCGCCGAGGCGCTGGCGGGGTCTAATGCGGTCCATTTCCTGCAGGTCGACGTCTCCGATCGCGCGCAGCTGCGCGCGGCAGCGGACGAGGCGATATCCGTGTTCGGGCGCATCCACGTGCTGTGCAACAATGCCGGCGTCGCCGGTGGCGGCAATCTCGACGATCCCGATTTCGAGGAATGGGATCGCGCGCTCTCGATCAACCTTGGCGGCGTGGTCAACGGCACCAAGATCATCGTGCCGCTGATCAAGGCGCATGGCGAGGGTGGGCATGTCGTCAACACCTCGTCGATGGCGGGCATGGTGCCGCTGCCCGACATGGGCGCTTATATGACCGGCAAATATGCGGTGCGCGGGCTCACCGAATCGCTGCGCATGCAGCTCGCGCCTGAGGGGATCGGCGTGTCGTGCCTCTATCCCGGCGCGACCAGATCGGCCCTGCTCGACATCCCCGACAATCTCGACGAGGCACCCGACGATTTCACCCGCAAATTATGGGTCGCGCTGCAAGCGGCGATGGAGCCGATCGAGCTTGGCCGCCGCGTCGTCCAGTGCATCAAGGAAAACCGCTTCCACATCCTCACCCACCGCGAATTCCTCGAAGAGGTGAAGGATCGCCATCGCCTGATCGAGGATTCGTTCTGGCAGGATGAAGAGATCAGCGAAGCACGGCTGACCTTCGAAAATCTTCGCCGCGAAACCGCCGATCGGCTGCTGACGATGCCGGCCAAGGATTGAGGCGCTGCCGCCAATTGCCCTCGCGCGACCAGCCCGTTAGTCTCGACGTCAAGTCGGTTCGATAAAAAGCCGAAGAATAAGTGGGAGAGGGTGTTGGCGGATTGTGACGTCCTTATTGTCGGTGCCGGCCCGGTCGGGCTGCTGACCGCGCTGACACTGGCGCAAGCCGGTGCGAAGGTGATGGTGATCGAGGGCAATGCGGCGCCCAACGATTCCCCGCGCGCCGCCTCCTATTTCGCGACCAGCCTGATCGTGTTCCGTGAATTGGGGATATTGGACGAGGTGGATGCACGCGGCATCCATGTCAGCCTGTTCGGCCATCATGTGCCCGAATATGATTTCCATGCCCTGATCTCGATGGAATGCATGAAGGGCATCACCTACGATTATCAGCTCCATGTCGGGCAGCACATCCTGTGCGACATCGTGATCGATCGGCTGCGCCAGCGCGATATGCCGGTGTTGTTCGGACATCGCCTGACGGGGCTGCACGACGATGGCGGACTCGTCCGCGCGACGATCGAGACGGCTGAGGGCGTACAGCAGATCGATGCGCGCTGGGTGATCGGCGCCGATGGCGCGCGCAGCGCGGTGCGCCGGCTGGCCGGGATCGCGTGGGATGGCTTCACCTGGGACAATCACTTCATCGCCACCAACGTCTATTGCGACATGGCGAGCCTCGGTTACCAGCAGGCCAACTTCATCTGCGATCCGGTCAGCGGCGGCGTCGTCGCGCAGCTCGATGCCGAGGGGCTGTGGCGGCTGACCTATTCGGAGGATGCCTGGCTCGAACCCGAAACCTATCGCGATCGCCTGCCCAGCCGTTATCGCGGCTTCATCCCCAAAGGGATGAAATATGAGATCGCCTCGTCATCGCCTTATGCGCTTCACCAGCGTTGCTCGGAGACGCTGCGCAAGGGGCGCATCCTGCTCGCGGGCGATGCCGGGCACACGACCAATCCGTGCGGCGGGCTCGGCCTGACGTCGGGCATGTGGACCGGCGTGGTGCTGGCCGATCTGCTCGGTGCGGTGCTGAAGGGCGACGAGGATGCGGCCATTCTCGATCGCTGGTCGGACGAGCGGCGCCGCATCTTCCTCGACATCGTCAACCCCGGTGCGATCCGCAACAAGGTGATGATGGAGGAACGCGATCCCCTTCAGCGCCGCAAGGATATGGAGGGGGTCAAGCCGATGATCGACAACCCCGAGCTGGCGAAGCTGATGATGTTTTTCCCGTTCCGGGTGATCGGGGATACGCTGCGGGAAGGGTCACGCTGGGCCGGTGTGGATCCGACGATTGCGGCAGGGCTGGAGCTGAGCGAACGTCATTCGCAATTGGCCTAAGAACTCCCTCTCCCATTTCGGGAGAGGGGCTGAAGTAGCGGTAAAAGCGCGAGATTTCGTACTGACGGACGGGCCCTCTCCCAACCCTCTCCCAAAATGGGAGAGGGCTTTTCGGTCACCCCAAGCCCTTCGCCGCAATCCATCCCTCGATCACCGCCACCACATCGTCGCTATTCGTCTCCAGCATCATCGCATGGCCATTGCCGTGCACCCCATGATCCTCGAGCCGCAGATGCTCGGCCTCGGCACCGGCCTGCACCAGATAATCGACCATGCCGTGATTGTCGGCCGCCATCCATGACGCTTCCGCCGTCACCACCACGATCGGCATGCGTGCAAGGTTCGGCAGGCGTCGCGCCGGCTCGGTCTGGACGAAGCAGTCGACCAGATCGGGATGCGGCGCCTTCCGCTTCTCGAAGGTCAGATCGGCCGGATCGCTGACCGGCGGATCATAGGTCAAAGGCGCCGCCGTAATCCCCCACGCCAACGGCCCCGACAGCGCCTGCGCCGGCGGGCCGAGCGGTTCAACCGCGATAAGGCCCTTCACCAGATCGGGCCGCGCATCGGCGATCAGCCAGCCCGGCGGTCCGCCGGCCGAATGCGACAGCAGGATCGCCGGCCCGATCGCATCGAGCAACGCCGCGCCGCCGCGCTGCGCGTCGATATGGGTCTGCGCCATGTTGGCGGGGGCGGGGCCGGTGCCGCACAGGAAATGGTCGAAATACGGATCGCCGGTCTTGCCCGGGCCCGGCCATTTGTCGTGCAGCTTCGCCTGGGGGTAGCGTTCGGGATGCTCCTCGGGCTTGCAGAACATCTCTTCGAGAAAGGTCGCGCCGCCTGCCGGGTTCATCGGGCCGAGCAGGTCGGGATGGTAGGGCGCGCGGCCATGGCCGGGGCGGTCGATCACGTAGACCGCATAACCTGCGCGCACGAACCATTTGGCCCAGCCTTCGCGCCCGTCGGCGGTGCCGAGCATGTCGGTGCCCTGTCCGCCGCCGCCATGGATCATCACGATCGGCAGGGGATGCTTCAGATCCTGCGGGATCCAATATTCGACATAGGTCTGGCCGCGCAGCGTCGGCCCCGAAGACAGCTCGACCCGCTCGGCGCCGACCCAGAAGAAGCCCTGCGCGGCGAGCACCAGCGGCGCCGTGCCGGCGGCATGGAGATCGTGCGGGCGGTAGGATCGGGTCATGCGGGCTCCTTCTCGGCGGGCGATCGGGTCTCGAGGCTCTTGGTGAACATCAAGCGTTCGAGCCGGACGGCGGGATCGCTCGCCATCAACCGCAGCCCGCCGAGCGCCGCCTCGAGCGCATCGGGGGTGCGATTGGCGTGGAAGATCAGGTCCTTGTTGCGCACCGCCTGCGGCGATGTGCGCTCGACGAAGACATCGCGGCGGCTCCGCGCATAATCATCGAGCAGGCTTTCGTCGGCTTCGCCTTTCGCGACGGCGGCGAGCGACGGATACAGCGCGAAAGCATCGAACAGCCCGGAGGTCAGCCCAAGGCCGCCGGTCGGATTGGTCACGTGCGCGGCATCGCCCGCCAGCACCACCCGGCGTGCGCGGAAGCTGGGCGCCGCGCGCTGGTGCATCCGGTAAGGTGCGGCGCGGTCGATCCGGTAGGGGCCGTCATACGGCAGGAGTTCGCGGTAGGCCGCCGGGATGCGGTTCGCATAGTTCGCTTCGGGCAGGCTGGCATCCTCCATGAAGGTGCACCGCCACAGGCCGGTATCGTCGAGCTTGACGATCACCGCGCCGAAGCGATCGTCGATCACCATCGTCGTCAGCGGATAGCCGGCCGCCTCGAAATCGAACCACACATTGGTGGCGATAAAGCGTTCGGGCCAGGTGATCCCATCGAACGACAGGCCCACCGCCTTGCGTACGGTGCTGCCGCCCCCATCCGCACCGACCAGCCAGCGCGCGCGGATCGGCTCGTCGGCGCCTTCGACATAAGCGGTGACGCCCGTGTCGTCCTGTTCGATCCGTTCCAGCCGCGTACCGAAGCGGACGCGCGCATTGGGGTATGCAGCCAGATGCTTTGCCGCAATCTCGGCAAGGCGATGCTGGCCGAGATGAATGTTGTACGGGTGGCGCGTGCGCCCCTCCAGTACCGAGAGATCGTAGCGGATCCGCTCGCCGGTCGATCGCACGAGATAGCAATAATCCTGCTTGATCAGCCCCGCTTCGCGACCATCGTCGAGCAGGCCCAGCCGTTCGAGCCCGTCGAGCACCGACCAGTGATAGACCGCCGCGCGCGGCGAATCGCCGATATCGCGCTCGGCTTCGATCAGCTCGACTTCGAGCCCCGCGCGCGCCAGCCCGAGCGCGGTGACGAATCCGACCGGCCCGCCGCCGACGACGAGGGCGTCAGCCATGGGTGCGGCCGAGGATCTCGGCATCGTCCTGGCCCAGGATCGGCGGCGCCGTCACGTCGAGCGCGCGTTCGCCGTCGAACGACACCGGGAAGCGCACGCTGCGCCATTCGCCGCCCTTGGGGTGCGGCGCGGTGACCTCCATCTGCAGATGCTGCGCCTGATCCGATTGCAGCGCCTCTTGCGACGACAGGACCGGCGAATGCGGCACCTCCAGCGCCAGCAATCGCTCGCGCCATTCCTCGCGGCTTTTGGTCGCGAAGATCGGCGCCAGCAGCGCCACGACTGCATCGTAATTGGCGATGCGTGCGGTGCGATCGGCGAATTGCGGCCGGCTCAGCATATCGGGCAGGCCGACCGCCTCGGCCAGATTCTCCCAGAATTTGACCGGGGAGGACATATGCAGCGCGATCCAGCCGCCGTCCGAACATTGGAAGACATAGGATTGGGAGACGTGCGGGCGGCTATACGGCCCCATCACCTGATCATCCGAGAGGTAATGGGTGAAATCGTCGAGGTTGAAGTGCATCATCGCCTCCAGCATCGACACCTCGACCAGCCGGCCCTTGCCGCTGCGGTGGCGCTCATGGAGCGCACCGAGCGCACCATAAGCGGCGTAGAAGCCCGTCATCGCATCGGCGATGGCCGGGCCGACGACGCGGGGATGTTCGGGATTGACCAAGAGCCGCAGGAAACCGCTCGCTGCCTGCGCGACCGTATCGAAGGCGGGGCGGTCCCGGCCCGGCCCATCGGGGCCGAAGCCCGAGATCGAGACGTAGATCAGGCGCGGGTTGAGCGCGCGCAGGCGCT
Organism: Sphingomonas sp. MMS24-J13; assembly: GCF_044905095.1. Classification (NCBI taxonomy): domain Bacteria; kingdom Pseudomonadati; phylum Pseudomonadota; class Alphaproteobacteria; order Sphingomonadales; family Sphingomonadaceae; genus Sphingomonas; species Sphingomonas sp. MMS24-J13. Next base: position 2,481,821 of record NZ_CP173258.1, on the reverse strand, counting down.
TGGCGTCGACGCCAAGCCGGTCGGCCACGCCGGGGCGGAAATTCTGGATGAAGATGTCGGCGTCGGCGATCAGCGCATCGAACGCCGCCAGATCTTCCGGCAGCTTGGTGTTGAGCCGGATGCTCTTCTTGTTGCGATTATAGGTCTGGAAATGCGGGCTATAGAGTTCGCCGCGGAACGCGCGGAACGGATCGCCATCGGGATGCTCGATCTTGACGACATCGGCACCCATGTCGGCGAGCAGCATGCCGGCCGCCGGGCCGGTGATGAACGTGCCCATCTCGAGCACCCGCACATCCTCCAGCACCTTCGCCATTCCTTGCCTCTCCGGTTTGTCGTTGGGCGCAGGGATAGCGGGCGGGGCTCGTCTTGCGAAGGGGTGGCGTGGCGGCTTAGGCCATGCTGAACCAGAGGAGGACGAGGATGCGTATCGGCAAGCAGGATAATCCGTTCACCGCGATTGCGACCTCGGATGCCGAGACGATCACCGTGCGCGGCCGCGATCTGTGTCGGGATCTGATCGGCAAGGTCGACTTCACCCGTTATTTCTGGCTGCTCGTCACCGGGGTCGAGCCCGACGACAGGCAGCTCTTCCTCGCCAATGCCGTGCTGGTGGCGATCGCCGAGCATGGCCTGGTACCGAGCGTGGTCGCGGCGCGGATGACCTATGCCGCCGCACCTGAGGCATTCCATGGCGCGGTCGCCGCGGGCTTGCTCGGCTGTGGTTCGGTCGTGCTGGGTTCGGCCGAGGTGGCGGGGCGTCTCCTGTCCGAACTGGTCGCGAACGGTACGGCGGCGGAGGAGGGGGTTCGCGCGCTGCGCGCGGAGCGCAAGCCGATCCCCGGTTTTGGTCACCCCCAGCATTCGGGTGGCGATCCGCGCGCCAACCTGCTCCTCGCGCTCGCCGCGGAACAGGGCATGGAGGGTGCCCATATCGCGAAGCTCCGCGAGATCGAGGCGGCGATTCCGGCAGTGCTCGGCCGCTCGCTGCCGATCAACGTCAATGGTGCGATCCCGGCGGTGATGCTCGATGCGGGCTTCCCGCTCGCCGCGCTCAAGGGGATTTCGCTGCTCGCGCGCACCGCCAGCCTGATCGGTCATCTGCAGGAAGAGAGTGAGCGGCCGATCGGCTTCATCCTCTCGGGCAAGGCGGCCGAGGCGATCGACTATGATGGGCCGTCATCCAAATAGAAATTGTAGCGGCGCAACCCGAATGTGATAAATTCCGTAGAGAAGAGCATTCAATATGTGAGGGGATAAACATGGCCAAGCTGCCGAGCCGTCTGCACCACACTGCTTATGTCACCCGCGATCTGGAGGCGACGCGCGCCTTCTACGAGGATCTGATCGGCCTGCCGCTGATCGCGACGTGGTGCGAGGTGGACGAACTGTGGGGTGCCGAGCGCACCTACTGCCATTGCTTCTTCGGCATCGGCGACGGCGGGGCGCTCGCCTTCTTCCAGTTCGCCAATCCAGCCGACCAGGAATTGTTCGGGCCGAAGATGCCCGAATCGCCGTTCCACCACATCGCGCTCAACGTCGATGCCGAGACGCAGGATGCGATCGAGGCGCGGCTGAAGGCGGCGGGCTATGACCTGCCGAATTTCTACGTGCTCGAGCATGGCTATTGTCGCTCGATCTATGCGGTCGATCCCAACGGCATGACGGTGGAGTTCACCCGCGACGCCGAGAAGGCCGATCAGATCAATGCATTGCGCAAGGCCGACGCACATAGCGAACTCAAGCGCTGGCTGGCGGGCGACCACAGCATCAACAACAATTTCCGCCATGAGGATGAGATGGCGGCGTAAGAACATCGTCGCCCCTGCGCAGGCAGGGGTCCATGTCTGTTCCAACGAGTAATGCCTTGGAGGATAGAGAGATGGGCCCCTGCTTGCGCAGGGGCGACGTGACTATTGAACGTCACTCCCAAACTCTGCGCCTCGGCGCGAAACCCTCCTTCAAAACCTCACCAATACCGCCTGCTCGCGATCTCGGCCCCCTGCGCCAGGGCCGCCAGCTTGGCCCACACCACCTCCGGATCGAGCCCGCCCGATCCGACGTGGATGCTGAACCCGCAATCCACCCCTGCGATCACATTCTCGCGCCCGACGATGTCGGCATAGCGGCCGATCCGGTCGGCGATCAGTTCGGGATGTTCGATATAGGTCGATTGCGGCTCGATCAGGCCGGGGCAGAGGATCTTGCCGTCGGGCAATGGTGCCGTTTCGAACAGGGCATATTCGTGCGCGTGGCGCGGGTTGGCCGCCTCCAGCAGCACGGTTGCCGGTTTCGCCGTCCACACCACGTCGAGGATCTCGGCCAGCGGCACGTCGCGATGATGCGGCCCCGGATAATTGCCCCAGCACAGGTGCATCCGCATCCGTTCGGCCGGGATGTTGCGCACCGCGTGGTTGAGTGCGGCGATGTTGAGCCCCATCGCCTTGCGGAAACCCGCCAGATCGAGGTCGGCATATTGCACGTGACGCCCCATCGCGAGATCGGGGCAATCGAGCTGGAGCATGATTCCGGCCTCGGCGATCGCCTCATATTCGTGCGCCAGCGCATCGGCGATCGCGAAGACATAGGCTTCGTGGCTCGGATAATGCTGGTTGCCGAAGAAAAGCGCGGTGACGCCTGGCGAGGCGGCGCTCATGAAGGTGGCGGTCTCCCCGGCGGCGGCGGCGAGCCGCCGGGCGTCTTCGCGCGGCGCCTCCATGTCCTTGACGCTGATCGGGCCGTCGCAGGCAGGGGCGCGTCGCTTCGCACGGCCGGTATCGGCGAACACCTTGGCGCGCGTGCCTGGGAAATCGTCGAGATCCTGGAAGCTGTAACTCCCGCTCGATCCGCCAAAGCCGTGGAGCCGGTCCTTGATGTAGGTGGCGTAGCTCGGCTTCGACATCTCGCCGTCGTTGACGATCGCGATGCCTGCCCCGGTCTGCCGCAAGACCATCTCGCGCACCGCATCGTCGACCGCGGCATCGAGTGCGCCCGACTCGATGTCCTCGCCCGCCTGCTGCGCGAACATCATCTGCATGAGACGCTCGGGGCGGGGCAGGCTGCCGGTATGGGTGGTCAGGAAGCGGTCTGTATTGCGCATTGTTTTCGGCCCTCTCTCGCCCTCCTTTACACCGCGCCCGCCGGCTCAAGTCAAAAGTCCGCGCGAGTTAGTTGACCAAGTCCATTGTGGCGCCATAAGACTGAGCGTGAAAACAGATAAGCCGCGAGAAGGATGTACGATGGGAAATAAGGCGAGGGCGGTGCTGGCATTTGCCGCCCTGCTGGCGATGCCGGCAATGGCTGATCCGATAACCAAGCCGGCGACGCCGGCGGATTATGCGGCGCTGGCGAAGCTTCCCGACTGGTCGGGTGTGTGGCAGCCCGTTTGGGGGAGCCTGTTCGCGTCGCGCGCGGCATCGACGCCGGTGTTGTTGCCCGGGCCGGCCAAGGCGCTTGCCGCGTTCGAGGAAGCGAAGAAAAAGGGCGAGAATCTCCAGACCGAACTCGCCAATTGCGTGCCGCCCGGCATGCCGCAAATCATGCGCATGCCTTATCCGATCGAATTCCTGTTCACCCCCGGCCGTGTGACCATCAATATCGAGACCGAGAGCCAGATGCGGCGCGTCTATACCGACGGGCGCCCGCTGCCGGACGATCCCGATCCCTATTTCAACGGCTGGTCGGTCGGCCATTGGGAGGGCGATACCCTTGTCGTCGACACCATCGGGCTCAACCCGAAGACGAGCCTGGTCCCCGGTGTCCACCCAAGCGAGAAGGCCGTGATTCAGGAGCGGATCCATCTTGTCGGGCCGGGCAAGATGCTGATCGTCACGACGATCACCGATCCGCTCGTGCTGGCCAAGCCGCTGGTGCTCGAGACCAACTACGTCCGCAAGCGCGATTGGCAGCTCAAGGAATATGTCTGCCAGGAGAATAACCACGACAAGGCCGACGAATTTGGCCGCCCGTCGTTCGATATCGCCAAGCATTAAGCGGCCGAGGCCGAAGGAGAGAATATGCGTTTCACATTCACCCGCCTCGCCGTTGCCGGCGCCGCCTTGCTGACCGCCGGTGCGGCGGTCGCCCATCATTCGACCGCGATGTTCTCGTGGGGCAAGGAGGTGAAGATCGCCTCTGCCACCGTCGAGCGGTGGGAATGGACCAACCCGCACACCTTCCTGTATGTGAAGGTTGGCGACGAGGAATGGGCGTTCGAGGGAATGAGCCCCAACCACCTTGGCCGGATCGGCTGGAGCAAGCGGACGCTGCAGCCGGGCGACAAGATCTCCCTGGTTTATTATCCGCTCAAGGATGGGCGCAAGGGCGGCTTCGATGTCGCCGTGACCTTGCCCAACGGCCAGACGCTCAAGCAGCTTTCGAGCCCGACCGACGATCCCAGCAAGACTCAGTGAAACGCATGCGCAGGCGTCGGTACGCTCCGACGCCTGCGGTGTCCTCGCTATCCGGCAGATTCTCCACCATAAGGCAGCGATCGACCGATCCGATCCTGGCACCGTGCGACTGAGAGATGCTTGTGCTCCCGCCAGCGAGGAGTGCGGCATGACATCACAGGCTTATCGACAATTTCGGGCGCGAGTGCGGCTCTGCGGCTGCTTTGCACTGGGATTGACGCTGACATGCTGCGGTTCGCAGGCCCAGCGCGATCGCAACAACGATGCGATGGATGCGCAACTCGAGGCGGCAAATGCGAGCATCGCAGAAACCGACGGCCGCGCGGCGGGCGCCCCCATCACGAGCGCAACTCAGGTCGGGCAGAGGATGCGGGCGGCATCGTCGCAGGCCCCACGCCCCTGAAGGCCCCGCGCTTGCCGAAGCAAAGTGGTCACGGTCTCGCAAAATGCGCCGAAACGAACCCGGTCGTGGAACCTTTGGTCACAAATTCCGGTTATGCGCTCCACGGGGCCCGTGTCCGTGCAAAGCTCTGGCCCCAAGCTTCAAGGACGCCCGCCGTGTTGCGTATCGGCGGGCGTTTCTGTGTCCGGCGTCAGAAGGGCGACATGGTGAAGCCGATCCAGCGGCCGAGCGCCACGATCGTCACCCAGATCACCATCGATATCAGCCCGGCCGCCTTGGCCGCGCCCGGCACCTTCGCATTGTTGTCCCACAGGCTGATGCCGCGCATCGTCATCAGGTGGAACACCGCCATGTTGAGCCCCGCTGCCAGCAGCATCACCATCTTCATGCGGAAAGCGAAATTGGCAAAATATTTGGCGGGTTGCGAACTGAACATCAGTGCGCCGCTGACGAACGCGATCGCGAACGCGATCCACGTCAGCGGCAGCAGCGCCTTGGTCAGCCGCGATACCGGATAGTTGGTCGACGCGAGGCCGACGAGCCGCAGGTCGACCAGGGCGATCGTGCCGACCACGATGGTGATCGCCATCACATGAACCACTTCGATCCACGGAAAGACGATGCCGTTCTCGCGAATCGTCGTGCCGATTGCGCTATCGTTGAGCGCGGTGAAAATCTGATCCAGCATCGCCTATCCTTCAGCCGCCATAGTAGGCGATCCAGCGACCGCACGAGATTACCGCCATCCACAGGAGCACGATCAGCACGGCCAGCCCACGTTCGCTGCCCGTCACACGATCGTGGCGATGCTGCAGCCGGGTTGCGAGCCACCACACGAGCAGGCCATCGATCGCCACGAGCAGCATCTTGAGCTGGAAGACCGGGCTCAGCAGCGAGCGGGCGGGTTCGCCGACGATCAGGATCGCGCCGCTCACCAGCAGCACCAGCAGCGACCAGCCGATCCAGCGGTTGAGCCGGCGGCCCCATTGCGCGGGCGACCAGTCGATCCCCGATGCCCCGATCGCGCGCAGCGACAGGACCATCGAGGACGAAAAGACGAAGCCGATCGCGAGGATATGGACCGTCTGCACGGTCGGCACGATCCAGCCCTGATCCTGCATCGTCGTGTGCAACGGCCATGTCTCAAGCCAGCGGCACAGCGACCCCAGCGCTTTCGATAACGACATCATCCCTCCGACGGTCCCGATCTTATCCTGAGGACCGAATCAACTATGGCCTATCATCCGGGGAGACAATGTCCACTGCGTGGCGCAGCCGGGGCAGGTAAATTTGTTCGTCGCAACCGTGCCGCGAGCCTTGCGGATGGCGGAAACGGCCCGAGCCGACGGCAACCGCCTGGAAGTGCCGGTGTCCGATACCCGGCTTCCGGGGTGCCGAGACAAGAGATAGGGCGCGTAGAGCGTTGAACCCGCCGACGGCGGATGCCAGGGGGCGGCGCAAAGAGCGAACGGGGCTGCCTTGGCGATACTGACCATCACTTTGCCGATCTTTCTGTTGATCGGCCTCGGCTATGTCTGTGCATGGCGCCGCCTGTTCACGCCCGATCAGGTGCGGGGCATGGGCCGCTTCGTCATCACCATCGCCCTGCCGGCGCTATTGTTCCGCGCGCTGGTCCAGCAGCAACTGCGCGATGTGCTCGAATGGCGCTATCTCCTCGTTTATGCGCTGGGGTCGCTCGCCTTGCTGATCGGCGGATTCCTCTACGCGCGCATCGTGCACAAGCAGGGCGTCACGTCGGCAGCATTGCGTGGCTTCGGCATGAGCGTGTCGAATAACGGTTTCATCGGCTTTCCCATGGCGATGCAACTGATCGGACCGCACGCGGCCGTCCCGCTGGCGCTGACTTACATCGTCGAAAACCTGGTGATGCTGCCGACCGTTCTGGCGCTGGCCGAAAGCGGGCAGGCGGGGCATGCGCCGGTGGGAATCCTCGCCAGGCGAATCGGCCTGGGTCTGGTCAAGTCGCCGTTGGTCATCGCCATCGTTACCGCATGCATTGGCCTCGTGATCGGGATTCATCCGATCGGCCCGCTCGCCAAGGTCATCGATCTCCTGGCGGGTGCCTCGGCTCCGGTCGCGTTGCTGGTGATCGGCGCGAGCCTGTTCGGGTTGAGCGCCAAGGGGATGATGCGGCCGGTGCTGGAGATCTCCGCCGCCAAGCTGCTGATCCACCCGCTGGCCATGATCGGCTTACTCATGCTGATCCCGATCGCCGACAAGGATTTGCGCCATACGGTGATTCTGCTCGCAACCATCCCGATGCTGAGTATCTATCCGATCATCGCGCAGCGTTATGGCGAAGAGAAATTCTGCGGGGCGGCCTTGCTCGTGACCACGGCATTGGCCTTTGCAACCGTGAGCGGCTGGGTCTGGCTGCTTCAGGCGGGATATCTGGGATGAACCGAGAACGTTTCGCGTTCGCGATCGACGCGACCGACGGCAAGGCGCGCACTGGCCGCATTACGATGCTGCGGGGCGAGATCCGTACGCCGGCCTTCATGCCGGTCGGCACCGCCGGCACGGTCAAGGCGATGCGCCCGGCCGAGGTGCGCGAGACCGGGGCCGACATCATCCTCGGCAATACCTATCACCTCATGCTCCGCCCCGGTGCGGAGCGGGTGGCGCGGCTCGGCGGCCTCCACGCATTTTCCGGCTGGGAACGCCCGATCCTGACCGACAGCGGCGGCTATCAGGTGATGAGCCTTTCCGCGCTGACCAAGCGCAGCGAGCAAGGGGTGGCGTTCAAGAGTCATCTCGACGGATCGGCGCATATGCTGAGCCCCGAACGATCGATGGAGATCCAGCGCCTGCTCGGATCGGATATCGTCATGGCGTTCGACGAACTGGTGCCGACCACCTCGACACGGGAGGTCCAGGCCGCGGCGATGGAGCGCTCGATGCGCTGGGCGCGCCGCTCACGCGCGGCCTTCGATGCGGGTGGCGACCATGCCGATCGCGCGGCCCTGTTCGGCATCCAGCAGGGCGCACTCGACGAAGGGCTGCGCAAGGCTTCGGCCGATGCCCTGCTCGATATCGGTTTCGACGGCTATGCGGTCGGCGGGCTGGCGGTGGGGGAGGGGCAGGAGGCGATGTTCGCCTGCCTCGATTATGCGCCGGGCCAGCTCGATCCCTACAAGCCGCGTTACCTGATGGGGGTGGGCAAGCCCGACGATATCGTCGGTGCGGTCGAGCGCGGCATCGACATGTTCGATTGCGTGCTGCCGACGCGAAGCGGTCGCAACGGGCAGGCATTCACCTGGGATGGCCCGATCAACCTGCGCAATGCGAAGTGGGCCGAGGATCTGGGGCCGATCGATCCGGATTCGCCGGCGGCAGGATGGAGCCGGGCCTATATCCATCATCTGATCAAGAGCGGCGAAATGCTGGGAGCGATGCTCCTGACCCAGCACAATTTGTGGTTCTACCAGCAGGTCATGGCCGGCTTGCGGGATGCGATCGCGGTTGGCCAATTGACCGAATGGGCCAATCGGTTCCGCGCACGCTACCTCGGCTGAGTCTCGATGTCCGTCACGAGCAGTCGCCGCCACGAGGCGAAGTCTCGAAACGGGATCGGAGCAGCGAACATCAGCCCGGCAGTGCCAGCACGCGACCAGCGGACCAGCGCGCGTTTGCGATCCAGTGATGGCAGCCACAGGTCGCAGGTCATGTCGGGACGGAAGGCCATATCGACCAGCACCTTGGCGCCCGACAGCGAGATATCCACCACCTGAATATCGACATCGTCCTCGCCGCTGCGCAATCGGCCCCGTAGATCCACCGTGATCCGCGACGGGCGAATGCGGCCGAGTCCATCGGCAAATCTCGAGCGCGACAACACGCCCTCGACCGATACCATGTCGGCGAAGGCTACCCCGATGAACGCGCCATGCGCCCATACCACCGCGCCCGAAGCGGCATGGCCCGTTCGGAATTCCACGGTGACGCTCTCGCCGATCGCCACCGGATGATAGATTTCCGCCTTCACGCCGTTGGGGGATATATCGCGCAGGATGCACAATTCCTCGTGTCGGCGGGTGATGATCTTGGCGATCTGCAGGACGGTGGTGAGGCGGATATTGCCTCGCCGATCGGCCGCTTCCCCGGGCGACGCGCTCGTGGGGGCCTGTTCAGCCACAGTCCCGGATGCACGCGTGGTGCGCTGCTTCCCCACCATAACCTCGATCCCGGCCACTGGCGGTGGCCATTCCCCGCCGCCCCCGGCACCGATCTCCCCTGCACGAGGAAATCAAAACGGTCGCCGCGCTGAAGCGACTGCCGTTTCTAACCTTCAATATTTACCCAAGGCTTAAGAAGGGGTGCTCAATCTTCGGCGAGCGAGCCGAAACCGTGCGAGAGGAAGGCGGGGATCGGTCCGTTCCAGCCGTCATCGGCCGGCTCGGCATCGCGCGCCTGCCGGCGATCGTCGCGGCGGGGCTCGGGCTGGCGGTCGCGGCCGCGCGGTTCTGGCGAACGCTCGACCGGCCGGGGCGCCTCTTCTGCAGGAGCGGCCGCGGGCGCGGACGCCTTGGCGGGCCCGCGCCGATCGCCACGCTTGCTGCGCGACGGCCGGGGCTCTTCGTTCGCGGGCTCAGCCTCGGCCTCGATCGCGTCGGCGCGCTTGACGCGCGGGATTTTGAAGCCGGTCAGCTTCTCGATATTATCGACCGCCTCGGCATCGTCGGGGGTCACGAGAGTGAAGGCCTTGCCGGTCGCGCCGGCACGGCCGGTGCGGCCGATGCGGTGCACATAATCGTCCGGATGCCATGGCACGTCGAAATTGAAGACGTGGCTGACGCCCTTGATGTCGAGCCCGCGCGCCGCGACGTCCGATGCTACCAGCACGTTGATCTCGCCGGTCTTGAACCGGTCGAGCTCGCGCAGCCGCTCCGATTGCTCCATGTCGCCATGGATCTGGCTGGCGGCGAAGCCCGACCGCCGCAGCGATTCGGCCAGCTCGCGCACCATCGTCTTGCGGTTCGAGAAGATGATCGCGGTCTTGACGTCGTCGGCGCGCAGCAACTCGCGCAAGGTTTCGCGCTTGCCGCGCGCGCTGGTCTCGACCAGCGCCTGCTCGATCTGGGTATTGGCCGATGCGGGCCGTGAAACCTCGACCTGCTTGGGGTTCGAGAGGAACTTGTCGGCCAGCTTCTTGATCGGCGCCGGCATGGTGGCGGAGAAAAGCAGGGTCTGGCGGGTTGCCGGCAGCTTGGTGCAGATTTCCTCGATATCCGGGATGAAGCCCATGTCGAGCATGCGATCGGCCTCGTCGATCACCAGGATCGAACAGCCCGAGAGCAGTATCTTGCCGCGTTGGAACAGGTCCATCAGCCGGCCCGGCGTAGCGATCAGCACGTCGACACCCTTGGCGAGTGCCTTGACCTGATCGCCCATCTGCACGCCGCCGATCAGCAGCGCCATGCTGAGCTTGTGATATTTCCCGTATTTCTCGAAATTCTCGGCGACCTGCGCGGCGAGTTCACGCGTCGGCTCGAGAATCAGGCTGCGCGGCATCATCGCGCGGCTGCGCCCATGCGCGAGGATGTCGATCATCGGCAGCACGAAGCTGGCGGTCTTGCCGGTGCCGGTCTGCGCGATCCCGATCAGGTCGCGGTTCATCAGCACAGGCGGGATGGCAGCCGCCTGGATCGGCGTGGGTTCGGTGTAGCCCGAATCCTCTATCGCGTGGAGCAATTCATCGGAAAGGCCGAGATCGGCAAAGGGCATAAGCGTCCGGGCAATGGGGCCGGGCACGCGACAATGGCGCCCGCGTCCATTGCGGGGCTAAGGGATAAAGAGGCCATGATGTCAAGTAAAACGGCTATTTCGCCGGCACGAGCTTCCTGAATTTGTCGATCGCGCACTCGCCGCCGGCCCGGTCGCGGACGATATCGCGCCCGGCGCAGATCTTTCCGTCCTTGTTGGGGACGACATAGAATCCCGAATAATAGTCCAGCCCCGGGCAAGATCGCTGGAAGCGCATCCGGGTACGGTCGCTGCCGCGGAGTGCGATATCGACGCTGTTGGCGACGATCACCGCGGTCCCCTGGATATCCGACAGGTTGATGCAGTGAGGGCCCTTCTTTTCGACCCAGGTCGTGATGGTCGGAACGCGCGCCGCCTCGATGCGGACGACGACCCTCGAATGAAACGTGACCTGGGCGAACTGGAGCCCCTGCGGCTGAATCGGTGATGACGGGGCAGGCGGCGCGGCGACGGATGCGCTGCTGGCCAGCAACAGCCCGACAAGCAGCGGAAAGGTCACGATTCTGAATCCATGGTCGAGGCCCGTGCAACAAGCAGCGGCTTGAATGCCGGATGAACTGGCGACGTATCGTGCGCGCCGTCTATAGCATGGCACATGACCTGTGTTCCCGATGCAACGCTGCTTGGCGCTCTCGAACGCCGTTTGGGCCCAAAAGGGTTCACTACCGATACGGATGCGATGGCACCCTGGCTGACCGATTGGCGCGGGCGCGTGACCGGGGCGGCTGCCGCCTTGCTCTCGCCGGCGAATGTGGATGAGGTGGCCGATGTCGTGCGGCTCGCCGCACGCGCAGGTGTGGCTTTGGTGCCGCAAGGCGGGAACACATCGATGGTGGCGGGTGCTACGCCGCCGGCCGACGGCAGCGCCTTGCTAGTGTCGCTGCGGCGGATGAACGCAATCCGCTCGATCCTGCCCGACGACAATGTCGCGATTGCGGAAGCCGGCGTGGTGCTGGCGGACCTTCACGAAGCGGCCGAGGCGATCGGCCGCCGCTTCCCGCTCAGCCTTGCCGCCAAAGGGAGCGCCACGATCGGCGGACTGGTTTCGACCAACGCGGGCGGCACGCAGGTTTTGCGTTTCGGCACGATGCGCGCACAGGTGCTGGGCATCGAGGCGGTGCTGCCCGATGGCGAAATATTCGAGGGCCTGTCGGCGCTGCGCAAGGACAATCGCGGCTATGACCTGCGCCAGTTGCTGGTGGGGGCGGAGGGCACGCTTGGGATCGTCACTGCGGCGAGCCTGCGGCTCATCCCGGCCATCGGGGCGCGAGCGGTCGCATGGGTCGGGCTCGCCACACCGCAGGCGGCTCTGGCCTTGTTGCGGCAGCTGGAGGCAACCACCGGTGAGGCGATCGAGAGTTTCGAGATCGTGCCGCGTACCGCACTGGATCTGGTCCTCCGGCATATCCCCGGCACGCGTGCACCACTTGCGGGCACGCATGCCTGGCATGTCCTGATCGAGGCGACCGCGCCATCGGGTGCGCCCGATCCGGGCGAGGCGCTGGGTGCCGCCCTCGGCGCCGCGATCGAGGCGGGACGGATCGAAGATGCGGCGCTCGCTACCAGCGAAGCCCAGGCCGAGGCCTTGTGGAAGCTGCGCGAGTTCGATCTCCGAGGCGGAACGAGTCGATGGCATGGCGGCCAAGCACGACATTTCGGTTGCGGTCTCCCAGATGCCCGCCTTCCTCGATGAAGGGCGCGAAGCGGTCGAAGCGCGGTTTCCCGGGGTGCGCGTGATCGCGTTCGGGCATCTTGGCGACGGTAACGTTCATTTCAACGTCCGCGCGCCCGAAGGCGTCGACGATCGCGCATGGTTCAGACAGGAGGGCGCGGCGATCAGCAGCTTCGTCCATGAATTGGTGACCGCACAAGGCGGCTCGCTTTCGGCCGAACATGGCATCGGCCAGACCAGGCTGGCCGATTTCGCGCGCACGGCCTCACCCGTGCGTCTGGCGGCGCTGCGCGCGATCAAGGCTGCGCTCGATCCGGGCCTGATCATGAACCCCGGCAAGTTGGTGCCGATGGCGCACGCGGTTGCGCCCGTTGCCGCAAGCCAATAAGGGGCGACCGATCCACCTTTGAGCCGGCGTGCGCGTCGCCCGGCCGCATTCGTCCAGGAGAGTAGCTGCATGGCGAGCGTTCCCCAGGCCCAGGGCCTGCCGCTTCTGTATAACGATCTGATCCCGCTCTCGAAGCTCGATCATGCCAATTACAAGGTTAAGGGGCATGACGATTTCCGGATCGTCGCCAACGTCCATGCGATACCGCTGACGACCGACGAGTTCACCGTCGCGATGCGTTTCTATCCGATCATCTTTTCGGCGGGCCCGGATCCCGTGCCGCTGGCGCTGATGGGTCTGAACGAGGGCGTGAACGTGTTCGTCGACGAAGACAACAAGCTCAATCCGCCGAACACCTATCTGCCGGCCTATCTGCGCCGCTATCCGTTCATGCTCGCCCGGCTCAACCCGCAGAGCGACGAAATGTCGCTGTGCTTCGATCCGCAATCGGGACTGCTCGGCGAGACCGAGGAAGGGCTCGCGCTGTTCGAGAACGGCGAATCGACCCAGCAGGTGACCGACACGCTCGCATTCTGCGAGCAGTTCGAGATGGGCGCCCAGCGCACCGGGCAGTTCATGAAGGACCTGCTCGAGACTGGCCTGCTCGAGGATGGCGAAGTCAGTATCCAGCATCCCAACGTCGCGAACCCCTATATCTATCGCGGCTTCCAGATGGTGAACGAGGAAAAGCTGCGTGAACTGCGCGGCGATCAGCTGCGCAAGATGAACCAGAACGGCATGCTCGTCCTGCTTCACGCACACCTCTTTTCGCTCAACCTGATGACCGAGGTCTTCAATCGCCAGATGGAGCAGGGCAAGGTGCCGCCGCAGGTCCAGTTGAACTGACCCGCACATAGTTGCGTTCGCAAAGGCGGTCCCTGCGGGGGCCGCCTTTTTCGTTTCCCGACGTCCCGATGATTGCATTCAAAACGGTGCAAAAGATTGGCGGAGCGCATCCGGCGTTTCGTCCGATTCGGACAGGCTGGATAGCGGCCAGACCGACTGCTAAATATCTCGCAGAGCGTGCTTTTTGCCGGGGGTGCGGCAATTTGACGCTTTTCCTTCCGGGAATAGGACGCTGGATCCTGCTCCCGATCGGGGATGCAAAAATGTCGCACACGGCTTGAAACTTTTCGCGGCGTGATTATTTCTAACCGTGATGCCTCGCCGTGTTCCCCTTTCGCGGCCGGGCATTAGCGCGCTTCGGCGCGCTTCCTCCCTGAACCTTGGCCACTCCGTGCATAGCACGGGGTGGCTTTTTCTTTCCGACGGTTCCGACGGCTATTCGGCGGCAATGTCGAGCGACGGGCGTGTCGCTTCGATCGCGGCCTGCGCCAGGGTGGCGATCAGCGCGCGCACAGGCTCCAGCCCGGGCGATATCGCCCGCATATCGCGCAGCAGATAGAGCGAACGATCGACCTCGATCTGGATGGCATGCACGCCTCGCGCGGGCTGGCCATGACGCTCGATCGCGTGTGCCCCGGCGTAAGGCGCGTTGATCGCGGCCGTATAGCCCTCTGCGCGTGCTACCGCGGCCAACCGCGCCGCCAATCCGTGCGCCGCGGTTCGGCCATGGCGATCGCCGATCACGATCCGGGCCGGGCGAAGCCCCGGCAAGGGGGGCATCGAATGGCAATCGAGCAGCACCGCATGGCCATGCCGGAGCAAGGCATCGTCGAGCGCGCGTGCAATCGCCGCGTGATAGGGCGCATGCACCTCACCGATGCGCCGCGCCGCCGCCGCGGGGGAGGGGCCTGTCCGCCACAGATCGCGCCGTCCGATGCGGCGTGGGATCAGCCCCAGCCCCGATCGGGCACGGGCGGTCGCAGACGGCCCGCTCCCCGGCGGATTGCGCAGGGCGGGATCGAGATCCTCCTCGGAACGATTGAGATCGATCCAGGCGCGCGCGGCGCGGGCAACGATCGCCACCGCACCCTGCGCCACGGCGCACGCGATCAACAGATCGGCGTGGCGATCCTCAAGCTCCTCCAGTTGGCCACGGGGCACCGCGCTGTCGGCGAGCAGTTCGTCGGGATAGATGCGTCCGGCGTGGGGGACGGCGATGACGAGCGGCGTCGCCGCGAAGCCCGGCCCCAGCCGATCGAACCATGGTGGTGATTGCCCGTCGGAAATGCGTCCGCCCATCACCTCCTGCTAGCCGCCGGGCAGGTCTCGCGAAAGTGGCAAAAGCGGCGCGAAATGGTTAATATTTGCCAGTAACCGCGCTAGAGTTTGTTAACTATCTGACCCCTATAGAGGCTCCCGTGCTCGTGCGTGGTGCGCAGGTACATGGAGATATCGATGATCCGCATTCTGCTCGCCGAAGACGAAGAGTCGATGCGAGTTTACATCAAGCGCTCTCTCGAGCGGACGGGTTACAGCGTGACCGCGGTCGATCGCGGCACGGAAGCGCTCAAGATGCTCGAGCAGGAATTGTTCGATCTGCTCCTGACCGACATCGTCATGCCCGAGCTGGACGGCATCGAACTCGCCCAGCGGGTGGCGGTGATGTATCCGGCGATGCGCGTCATGTTCATCACCGGCTTTGCCGCGGTGGCGCTGCAGAACAGCGCGATGCCGCGCGAGGCCAAGGTCCTGTCCAAGCCATTCCACCTGCGCGATCTCGTCAACGAGGTCGATCGCATTTTCCAGCTCGGCAGCGCCGCCGACATTTAACTTGGGCGAGCGGGTTGCATGCCCGGCACGGCTTCGCTAGGAGCGCCGGACCCCGTTTCCGGGTCGATTCATTTTCCTTGGTGGTGAGTGATCGGCCCAGTGGGCGTGTAGCTCAGTGGTAGAGCACTGTGTTGACATCGCAGGGGTCGCAAGTTCAATCCTTGCCACGCCCACCAGAATAAGGCCGCCGACCCTGACGGGTCAGCGGCCTTTTTCATTTCCCGATCCCGGCCTGGTCGCGCTCAGCTCCTCGGCCGCGATATTCTGTAACGCTTTGATCCACACGGGCGCGATGCCGAGCGCGTTGCCCGCCAGTTCGGTCTCGCCGAGCGTGCGCGGGTCGAGCCCGGTGACGCGGCCGAAGATCATCAGCGCCGAGAGATAATAGCCCTCCACGCTCGCGTGATATTGGTCCCACGTCCACAAATCGATCTTGCCGAACGCGATGCCATCATAAGGATTGTCGTCGGCCAGCCCGGCCTGGATCGCGCGATTCCATGCGAGCCCGACAGGGACCGTTCCGACGATATCGGGATTTCTGCGCACGGCCAGCGCATTGGCGGCGTCGATATCCTGCGCCATGCGCGTGATCGGCTTGCCATACCAATGCCCGCCGGGCCGAAAGGTCAGATCCGCGCGCGACCAGGTCGAGACCAGTTCGACCCGCACCTGCGGATTCTGGGCCCTGAACATCGCCGCCAGTTCGGCCGCGGCCTGGATATGGCGCGTCGGATCGCCGGGACGGGCGGGATCGAGCGTGCTGAAGCCCTGTAGCATCACCACATCCCACTTGCCGGCGAGCTCGCGCTGCTTGTCGGCATAATGGAAGGCCAGGTCCCGGCCGGGCGATGTCTCCAGGCTGACCTGCCAGTCGAGCCCCGCTTCGCGCGCAAAGGTCGCGAACAGCGCGGGGACGCCGCCGATATGCTCGTCATTCAGATCGGTCACATAATCGGGATGATAGATGCGCACCGCCGATCCGCCGCCGAAGGTGAAGCTGTTGCCGACGAACAGGATCGTCTTGGCGGAGGCCGGCGACGCGAGCAGGGCCAGCGCCGCGAGCAAGGCGGAACGATAAAGGTGCAAGTCGTGGCCCCCTGAGCATGCGAAACCTGCCCCCGCAGGTCGGGGGTCAATACGCGCAAGGGGCTGGCGAGGGAACGCCTCCCGCGAAACGCGGGAGAGAGCTCGGTTAAGCGGCCGTCCCCTTGAGCCGGGCCGTCTCCGCCGCGGTCGATTGGGGGCCAGTGTTGCGCGTGTTGAGACCACCGGCCAGCGGCCCCCGCACAAACGGCTCGGGATCGCCTTCGCGCAACTGGAGCCCGAAGAGCGGAGAGAGGCCGGGATGCCGGCCGAGCCCGCCATAGAGATCGAAGCCGCGATCGATCCAGTCGCGCAGCGGATCGTCGTCGGTCAGCACCGGCGTGTCCGCCACCGATGCGGTGAACAGGAATACCGCGAGCAAGCGGAAATCGGCATAATTGGGGCTGTCGCCGCCGAACCATTTGTTCTGCGCCAGCGTGTTGCGCATCAACTGCAGCTTGGGCGGGACCAGCGGCACGCGATCCTCGCGGCCGATGATGATGTCCTCGATCTTGCGGCCGAACATGCGCTCGCGCGATTCGGTGACATAGGCATGGTCCTGTGGCAGCGATCGATCGCGATACTGGCCGATGAAACAGGTCATCCACGGGCTGATCGCGGTTGCCCACAGCCAGCTTTCCATCGCCTGCGTCAGCACCTTGACGCTGGGATCGCCGATCAAGGTTGGGCGGTCGGGATAGGTCTCGTCGAGATATTCGGCGATCAGCCAGCTATCGAGCACCCATTTGCCGTCGTCGACGATCGCCGGCAGCCGTTCGGTCTTGCCGCCGGTACGCTCGGGAATCCCGGTGAAGCCGCCGGGGACGATCTCGATCTCGAAGCCCTTGTGCGCGACCGCATATTTGGTCGCCCATACGAACGGACTGATCGTGGCGCCGCTTGCGAGCGCCAGATCGTAGAGAATGATCTTGTTGTCCTTCGCCATCCTGTCCTCCTGCGGCGTTGCCGATTTCCGGGGATGATTAGGCAAGCGCATCACCGACTGCCAGTGATTAGTTGACTCTGTCCGGCACATTCGTCGGTGACCCGAGCCAGAACACCCTCGCTTTCACCGAGTGGGAGAGCACCCGGCTATGTGTCTCGCGCAGTGGCCCCCATGGCGCCTGTGCGAATATTTGTCGCACCCCTCGATAGCGTGGCGATGCGATTTTCGGTACTTTGGCGGATGCGATGGGAGGCGGGCCATGGATTGCCGCATCGGTTACGTGAATGTGGGTGTTCGCGATCTGGAGCGCTCGGTCGCTTTCTATCGCGACGTGCTGGGCTTCACCCTGGTCTTTTGCGAGCCTCAATTCCATTATGCCCGCTTCGATGTCGGCGGCTTCCGCTTCGCGATTGCCGCGTCCGAAGTAGACCATTTCAGTGGCGGCGTGCCGGGCAATCGCCATACGGGCATCGGGCTGACCGTCGCGGACGTGAATGCCGCGGCCGAGGAACTGATCGCGAAGGGCGTGGAATTTCCCATGAAACCAGGCAAGCAGCCCTGGGGCGGTTATATGGGGATTTTCGCCGATCCCGACGGGAATCTGTTCTATCTGGATCAGGCGGAGTGAAGCGGAGCCCAAATTCCCGGGGCCGTTCGTCCTGAGCGAAGTCGACGGACGAACGCAAATTCAGAGCCGCGTCAAACCACCGGCACGCCGAACAGATCATGCTCGTCGGCATCCTCGATCTCGACCTTCACGATATCGCCCGGCGTGAGCCCGTAGGCATCGCGCAGGTGGACCTCGCCATCGATCTCGGGCGCGTCGGCCTTCGAGCGACCGGTGGCGCCACCCTCGTCGTCGGCAACGTCGATGATCACGTCGAGCGTGCGGCCGATCTTGGCCTCGAGCTTTGCGGTCGAAATGGCGGCGCAGCGCTCCATCAGCCGGGCGTAACGCTCTTCCTTGACCTCTTCGGGCACGTGATCCGGCAGATCGTTGGCGGCGGCGCCCGCCACCGGCTCGAAGCGGAACGCGCCGACCCGGTCGAGCTGGGCTTCGTCGAGCCACTGCAGAAGATATTCGAAATCCGCCTCGGTCTCGCCCGGGAAGCCGACGACGAAGGTCGATCGGATCGTGATGTCGGGCGCGATCGACCGCCATTTGGCGAGGCGTTCAAGAACCTTGGCGTCGTTGGCGGGCCGCTTCATCGCGCGCAGCACGCTGGGGGCGGCATGCTGGAACGGGATGTCGAGATAGGGCAGCACCAGCCCGTCTGCCATCAGCGGAATGACGCGATCGACGTGCGGGTAGGGGTAGACGTAATGGAGCCGCACCCACGC
Source organism: Sphingomonas sp. MMS24-J13 (assembly GCF_044905095.1). Lineage (NCBI taxonomy): Bacteria > Pseudomonadati > Pseudomonadota > Alphaproteobacteria > Sphingomonadales > Sphingomonadaceae > Sphingomonas > Sphingomonas sp. MMS24-J13. Next base: position 2,463,116 of record NZ_CP173258.1, on the reverse strand, counting down.
GCCCAACTGGCCGAGATGGCGGGCCAGATCGGTCATGTCGGCACGAATCTCGCCACCGCTTTTGAGCGCATAGGATCCGTGGCGCAGGTCGAGCCCGTAGGCGCTCGTATCCTGGCTGATCACCAGCAATTCGCGCGTGCCGCCTGCGACCAGCTTCTCCGCCTCGCGCAGGATCGCGTCGGGGCGGCGGCTGGCCAGATCGCCGCGTAAAGCCGGGATGATGCAGAAGCTGCAACGGTGGTTGCAGCCCTCCGAAATCTTCAGATAGCTATAATGCTTCGGCGTGAGCTTCAGATCGCGCTCGGGCACCAGATCGAGATAGGCCGAGGGCGGGATCGGGGCGGCGTCGTGCACGGCGCCGACGACCTGCTCATATTGATGCGCGCCGGTGACCGCGAGCACGGCGGGGAAGCGTTCGCGGATCATCTCCGCTTCCTTGCCCATGCAGCCGGTGACGATGACGCGGCCATTCTCGGCAATCGCCTCGCCGATCGCCTCGAGGCTTTCCTCCTTGGCCGAATTGAGGAAGCCGCAGGTGTTGACCAGCACGACGTCCGCCCCCGCATAATCGGGCGACATCGAATAGCCGTCGGCGCGCAGCTTGGTGAGAATCCGTTCGCTGTCGACCAGATTCTTGGGACAGCCGAGCGAAACCATGCCGACCTTCGGCGGGGAGGGGAGTGTAGTTGCCATGGGAAGGCGGCCCACATAGTGGATCGCGAACGATTTTGCGAGAGGATGGCGATGCGGCTGACGATAGCCTTGGCTCTGTGGGCTTCACTGCTCGCCCCCGCCAGTGCGCAAGGCCCCGCCAACGGGCGCGCGATGCCACCGCGCGGCGACATCTTTCCGGTGAATTATTCGATCCCTGAAAACTGGATCTGCCGCCCGGGTGTCGACGACGGCACCTGCTCGACCAACCTCGATGCGATCGCGGTGGATGCGAAGGGCGAGCGGACGCCGGCGCCGTTCGTCGCCGCGGCCGATCCGAAGATCGATTGCTTCTACGTCTATCCGACGACGTCGAACGACCCGACCCTCTACAGCGACCTCAAGCCCGACGCGGCGGAGCGGCGCGCGGTCCATGGCCAGGCGGCACGGCTGCGCGAGAAATGCCGTTTGTTCGTGCCGGTCTATCATTCCTTCACGATGACCGCCCTGCGCTGGAGCATGGCGCACCCCGGCGACGACAAGGCGATCGACTTCGACGTGCCTTATGCGGATATCGTCGCGGCATGGCGCTCCTATCTGGCGCACGACAATAAGGGGCGTGGCGTCGTCCTGATCGGTCACAGCCAGGGGGCGATCCTGCTCAAGCGGCTGATCGCCGAGAAGATCGACGGCAAGCCGGTGCAGAAATTGCTGGTCGCGGCCTATCTCGCGGGCAATCGCGATCTTTCGGCGAAGAGCTTCAAGGCGATCCCGCCGTGCGCTGCCGCCGACCAGACCGGCTGCCTGATCGCCTGGTCGAGCTATCGGGACGGCCAACCCGGCGAGCGCTTCTTCGGGGGCACCAATGCGGGTGAGCCGCCCTTGTGCGTCAATCCGGCAGCGCTCGCGGGCGGCAGCGGTCTCGCTAAGCCCTACCTGTCCAAACCCGCCCTCTCCGCGCCGAGCGACCCGCCTTATGTCGAACCACTGGGCCAGATGAGCGCACAGTGCGTCACCGACGACAAGGGGGCGGTGCTGCGCATCCATATCGAACCCAACGGCAAATTTGCCGGGCTATTGGCTTATGCGCTGAACCAGCTCGCGCTGCCCGGCGGCTGGGGGCTGCATGCGCTCGATATCAGTCTGGTGCAGGGGAATATCGTGGATCTGCTGGGTGCGCAGAGCGCGGCCTGGGTGAAGGCGCACCCTTGAAGATCTCCCCTTGCGCCAGGAGAGGATTCTATTGCGCCGGCAACCTGTCGACCGGGTTTACCGGCTTGCGGCCGTCGCGAATCTCGAAATGGAGCTGCGGCTGGTCGGCCGAACCGCTGGCACCGGCCCGTGCGATCGTCTGGCCGCGTGCGACCGCCTGACCGCGCGTCACCAGCAGGGCGTCGGCATGGCCGTAGGCGGTGAGCCAGCCGCCGCCATGGCGGATCAGGACGAGTTGGCCGAAGCCGGGTAGGGTTCCGGCATAAGCGACCACGCCCTCGGCCGCAGCCTGGATCGGGGTGCCGCGTTCGGTCGCGATATTGATCCCGTCGTTGCGCGCGCCATTGGGCTGTGGGCCGAAGAAGCGGAGGATGCGGCCCTTGACCGGCCAGATGAAGCGGCCGGGGGCGGCGCTGGGCTCGGGGCTCGGCTGGGCGACCGCGACGGTGGGCGGCACCGGTTTCTCGGCAGCCTTGGTCGGCGCGACGGGCTTGGCCTTGGGGGCGAGGGCGGGCTCGCTGCCGGTGACGAGATCGTCTATGTCGATGCGGAAGGCGGCGGCGCGCTGTTCCAGCGTCATCTTGGCGACCTCCTTGCTGCTCGGCAGCAGCAGCCGCTCGCCGGCGCGGAGCGAATAGGGCTCCTCCAGGTGGTTGAGCGAGGCGATGCGCGACCAGTCGACGCCATAAGCGCGCGCGATCGCGATGCCTGCCTGGCCCCGGCGAACGAGATGGTAGCGGCCGCCTGGAATCCTGAGCTTCTGCTTCGGGCGCAACACGTAGGGCGGCTTGAGATCATTGGTGCGTGCCAAGGCATCGGTGCCGACCTTGGTCTTGCTCACGACTCGCGAAAGCGTGTCGCCGGGCTGCACGATATAGGTCGAATCCTCGACCTCGTCGGCATCGGCGGTAACCGGCTTGGCCTCCCACGCTGGCGGGGGCTGCTGCGAAACGGGCGCGGGGCTTGCCGCGATCAGCATGAGCGCAACGAGGGCGCCCGGCAATCTCATGCGAACAGTCGTTCCAGCGTCGCGCGCGAGGGCTGATGCGTCAGATCGAGATGGAGCGGCGTCACCGTGACATAGCCCTGTTCGATCGCCTCCAGATCGGTTGCCGCCTGCGCCGTATGCGGCACCTTGCCGAGGCCGAGCCAGTAATAAGTGAAGCCGCGCGGATCGACCCGCTCGTCGAGCTTCGGGCGGCCGTAATCGCGCAGGCCCTGACCGACGACCTTGATGCCTTCGACCGCATCGGCCGTGACCGGCGGGAAATTGATATTCACCAAAGTGCGCGGTGCCCACTCGCTTTGGATCAGTGGCGCCAGCACCCGCTCGGCCCACCCCTCGGCGGCGGCGAACGACACTTCGTTGCCCATCCCCTCGCGCTCGTAGCGTTGGCTGAGCGCGATCGAGCGAATGCCCGCCAGCGCCCCTTCCATCGCAGCGGCGGCGGTGCCCGAATAGAGGACATCCTCGCCGAGATTGGCGCCGCGATTGATGCCTGACAGGATCAGTTCGGGCGGGGCGTCCTTCATGATGACCGCCAGCGCCATGATGACCGCATCGGTGGGTGTGCCGACCACCTCATGGTGGCGTGCGTCGATCGTGCGCAGGCGGATCGGCTGCGTCAGCGTGAGCGAACGGCCCTTGCCCGATTGCTCCTCGGCAGGCGCGACGACGGTAACGTCGTCGGAGAAGCGCCGGGCGATCCGTTCGAGCAGATGGATGCCGGGGGCGTTGATGCCGTCGTCATTGGTGATGAGGATCCGCATCAGGCGTCCGGCACCAGCCGCGTCATCCCGCCCGTATAAGGCAGCAGCACCTCCGGTACCGTCACCGATCCATCGGCCTGCTGATAATTCTCCAGCACCGCCACGAACGTCCGCCCGACTGCCAGCCCCGATCCGTTGAGCGTATGGACGAACGCGGTCGTGCCGCGCCCGGTCGTGCCGTCGGCGGGCTTGTAGCGCGCATCCATGCGGCGCGCCTGGAAGTCGCCGCAGTTCGAGCAGCTCGAAATCTCGCGATAAGTGTCCTGTCCGGGCAGCCACACCTCCAGATCGAAGGTCTTGCGTGCGGCGAAGCCCATGTCGCCGGTGCACAGCAGCATGCGGCGATAGGGCAGGCCGAGCCGTTCGAGGATCGTCTCGGCCGCGAGCGTCATCCGCTCGTGCTCGGCGTCGGATTGCTCGGGGGTGGTGATCGAGACGAGCTCGACCTTCTCGAACTGGTGCTGGCGGATGAAGCCCCTCGTGTCGCGTCCGGCGGCGCCGGCCTCCGAACGGAAGCAGGGAGTCAGCGCGGCCAGCCGCATCGGCAGCGCGCTTTCGGGCTGGATCTGCTCGCGCGCCAGATTGGTCAGGCTCACTTCCGCGGTCGGAATCAGCCAGCGGCCGTCGGTCGTCTGGAACAGATCGTCGCGAAACTTGGGCAATTGCGTCGTGCCGAACGCCGCCTCGTCGCGCACCAGCAACGGCGGCCACGTCTCGCTATAGCCGTTCTCTGTCGTCTGGAGATCGAGCATGAACTGGCCGAGCGCCCGATGCAGCCGCGCCGCCTGGCCACGCAGCACGGTGAAGCGGGTGCCGGCAATGCGCCCGCCGCTTTCGAAATCGACGCCGAGCGGCGGGCCGAGATCGGCATGGTCACGCGGGCTGAAATCGAAGCTGCGCGGGCTTCCCCAGCGCTTCTGCTCGGCATTGCCGGCTTCGTCCTCGCCCTCGGGCACGTCGGCGGCGGGCAGATTGGGGATGGCGGCGAGCGCGGTATCGAGTGCCGCCTGGGTCTCGGCCGCCTCGGCCTCGATCGCGCCCATGCGCGCCTTGATTTCCGCGACCTCGGCCATCAGCGCCTGCGCGGTTTCATCGTCGCGCCTGGCCTTGGCCGCGCCGATCGCCTTCGACGCTTCGTTGCGGCGTGTCTGCAGCGCCTGCGCCTCGGTCATGCGCGCCCGGCGCACCTCGTCCAGCTGGAGCAGTCCGGCCGACTGAGGCGCGAGCCCGCGTTTCGCGAGGCCGGTATCGAAAGCGGCGGGGTCGTCCCGAATGGCGCGGATATCATGCATGGCGCGAGCCTAATGACGGTGGCGACGTAAAGCTGCAACCCTGCAACCCGTTACGCCGTCGGTGCGTTAGCCCGTCGATCAAAGATGAGAGGTAAGCCCGATGCAAGTTCCCCACGACAGCTATGTGCTGATCGCCGACGGCGCGAAGATGCTGTTCTTCCGCAACGAGGGGGATGCCGAACATCTCGACCTGAAGGTCGTCGCGGCGGAGCAACAGGCCGACGCATCCGACCAGGACATCAAGAGCGATCGGGCCGGCCAGAAGCCCGGAAGCCCGGGAATGGGCGGCGCATCGAGCGCCGGCGAAGCCGATTTTCACCAGCAGGCCGAGGACCGCTTCGCGGCCGATGCGGCCGACCGGATAAATCGCGCCGCGCTAGCGGGCGAATTCGAGCAGTTGATCATCGTCGCGTCGCCCCGCACGCTGGGTGAGTTGCGGCGCCATTATCACAAGGAAGTCGAGGCACGGATCAGTGCCGAGATACCCAAGGATCTGACCGGGCATTCGGTCGATCGGATCGAGGAAGCGCTCAAATCCTATCAATCCTGATAAAATTCACCTTGAAAATTGAACGGTTCATCCGGGGAGTTCTGATCACAGGGGATTCGTACCTACATTGTTACTCAAGCGAGTAACCGCATTTGGAGAGTGACATGAAGTATATTGCTTTTGCTTTGGCCAGTTCGGCGTTGATTGCTGTTCCGTCTTTCGCACAGATGAGCACGCCGACGACGACCACGACCACCCAGGCGCCCGCGCCGTCGGATAGCGCTGCAGCACCCGCGGCATCTGCGGCCGCCGCGACGCCGAACGTGGCCGCTGGCGCTCAGGTGGCAGATGCCAGTGGCGGTGCGGTCGGCACGATCGAATTGGTCAGCGGCGGCAACGCGGTGCTCTCGACCGGCACGGCTAAGGCGACCCTGCCTGTCACCGCGTTTGCGGCAGCGCCGAATGGCGGCCTCGTGATCGGCATGACGAAGGCCCAGCTCGAGGATGCGGTCGCAAAGGCCGGCGGTGGCGCGCAGAGCGCGTCCGCGGCCACGAGCGCACCGGCGGGCAAGACCGCGCCGGCCGCCAGCCAGACCGCCCTTTCCGCTCCCGCGTCGATCACGGTCGGCGCGACGGTGAACGATACCAAGGGCGGCGTGGTCGGCAAGGTTGCCGCAGTATCGGGCAATCTGGTGACGGTCGCGACCGCCAATGCCAAGGCACAGTTGCCCAAGACGGCCTTCGCGCAGGGCGAAAATGGCCTCGTCATCGCGATGACCGCGTCCGAACTGGAGGCCGCCGCCAAGGGGGCCGGTGCGGCGAAGAAGACCGGCGCTTAACGCGCGATGAGCGGTTCGGCGCGCAACGGATTTCCGTTGTGCGCCGGGCGCTTGTTTGCGGCCCCACCGCTGGCTATAGGGCCGGCGGGCGATGGGGTCGGCGAGCTACGAGTTTGCGCACCCCTTTGGGGCTTAGTGAATGATGGCGACGGCGGCGCAGGATCACAGTCGGGTCGGTGGCGAAGTGTTGGATCAAGATTATCGACCATCGCCGAACGAAGAGTTCATGAATCCGAGGCAGCAGGCTTATTTTCGGCGCAAGTTGCTCGATTGGAAGGATTCGATCCTCCGCGAATTGAAAGAGACGCTCGCCCAGCTCCAGGTCGATTCGCTTCGCGAACCCGATGTCACCGATCGCGCCTCGAGCGAGACCGACTGGTCGATCGAGCTGCGCACGCGTGACCGCCAGCGCAAATTGATCTCGAAGATCGACGCTGCGATCCGCCGCATCGACGAGGGCGAATATGGCTATTGCGAGGTAACCGGCGAGCCGATCAGCCTTGCCCGACTCGAAGCGCGTCCCGTTGCGACGATGACGGTCGAAGCCCAGGAGCGCCACGAGCGCAACGAGAAGGTCAGCCGGGAAGAATAGCTCCGACGCTGGCTGTTAACGCCTTGTCAGCCATTTTCCGTCACATTTCGTGGAGGATAAAGGCTCGGGGATGCGGTGGATCAGTCTTTGACGCGCGACGAAACGGACGAGGAGGGGGGATATGCCAATCTCCGCTCGGCGCCGCGCGACAGCATGTTCCTGATGGCGACGGTGCGCCGACCAGGCGGTCAGGACGTGATGGTCAAGGTGCGCAATCTGTCCGCGGGCGGGATGATGGCCGAATGCCCGGTCGGCTTCGCACGCAGCGAATTGATCGAGGTGGATCTGCGCGGGATCGGCCGCATCGCCGGGACGATCGCCTGGTCGACGGGCGGACGGATCGGTGTATCGTTCGCGGAGCCGGTCGATCCGCGCGATGCGCGCAAGCCGGTTGCGTCGAGCAGTGGCGCCCAGCCGCTGCTGGTGAAGGCGAGCCGATCGATGTGGCGGCCGGGTTTGAAGGGCAATCCCTAGGGCGCCCTATCCGTCAGAATTCCCGGTCCTCCTTCTCCACCTTCAATTGACGCTCCCGCCCTCAGGGCGATATAGGGCGCTTCGGGCGGTCCCGATCGGGCCGCCCTTTTCCATTTCGGAGCCTTTCCACCGAATTCTGCGCTGAAGAAGGATATCGTACCATGACTATCACGCCCCTGATGCCCGTTTACCCGCGGTGTGGCGTGCGTCCGGTGCGAGGCGAGGGCGCGTATCTGTTCGGTGAGAATGGCGAGCGCTATCTCGATTTCGCGAGCGGCATCGCGGTCAACATCCTCGGCCATGGCCATCCCGCGCTCGTAAAGGCGATCGCCGACCAGGCGGCGACCCTGATGCATGTCTCCAACCTCTATGGCAGCCCGCAGGGCGAGAGGTTCGCGCAGCGGCTGGTCGACAAGACGTTCGCCGACACCGTCTTCTTCACCAATTCGGGCGCCGAGGCGGTCGAGTGCGCGATCAAGACCGCGCGGCGCTATCATTATGCCAATGGCCAGCCCGAGAAGCATCGCATCATCAGCTTCTCCAACGCGTTCCACGGCCGCACGCTCGGCACGATCTCGGCCACCAACCAGCCGAAGATGCGCGACGGGTTCGAGCCGCTGCTGCCGGGCTTCACGGTCGTGCCGTTCAACGATCTGGCGGCGGCCGAAGCCGCGATCGGCCCCGATGCGGCCGGTTTCCTGATCGAGCCGATCCAGGGCGAAGGCGGCATCCTGCCGGCGACGCAGGAATTCCTGCGTGGCCTGCGCAAGCTCGCCGACGAGCATGGGATGCTGCTGATCCTCGACGAGGTGCAGTGCGGCTATGCGCGGACCGGTACCTTCTTCGCGCATGAGCAATATGGCATCACCCCCGATATCATGGCGGTGGCGAAGGGCATCGGCGGCGGCTTCCCGCTCGGCGCCTGCCTTGCGACCGAGGAAGCCGCCAAGGGGATGGTGTTCGGCACGCACGGCTCGACCTATGGCGGCAACCCGCTTGCCTGTGCCGCGGGCGAAGCGGTGCTCGACATCGTCGGCGAACCCGCCTTCCTCGAGAATGTGAAGCAGACCGGCGCGCGCCTGCGCCAGGCGCTCGAGCAGATGATCCCCAACCACGATCACCTGTTCGAAAGCGTGCGTGGCATGGGGCTGATGCTCGGCATCAAGCTCAAGAGCGACAGCCGCGCGTTCGTCGGCCATCTGCGCGACAAACACGGGCTGCTGACGGTGGCGGCCGGCGACAATGTCGTCCGCATCCTGCCGCCGCTCAATATCGACGACAGCCATGTCGCCGAATGCATCGAGCGCCTGAGCGCCGGTGCGCGCGATTATGTGCTGCCCGAGGCGGCATGAACTGATCAGGATCCGCTCGTCCCGGGGAACGCCCCGGGATGAGCGGTTGGGGGATTTGGAACTATGACCCGCCACTTCATCGATCTGGTCGATGCGGGCCCCGATGCGCTTCGGGCGATGCTGGACGATGCCCGTACCCGCAAGCAGGTCCGCGCCGGCTGGCCCAGGGGCAAGCCCGATCTCGACCGCCCGCTCGACGGCTATGTGCTGGCGATGGTGTTCGAGAAGAACTCCACCCGCACGCGCGTGTCGTTCGATATGGCGATGCGTCAGCTCGGCGGTACCACGATCGTGATGGATGCGGGTTCGACCCAACTCGGCCGCGGCGAGACGGTGGCGGATACCGCGCGCGTGCTCTCGCGCTACGTCGATGCGATCATGATCCGCACCGACGATCACGCCAAGGCGCGCGAACTGGCGGAGTATGCCAGCGTGCCCGTGATCAACGGCCTCACCGATCAAAGCCATCCCTGCCAGATCATGGCCGATCTGCTCACGATCATCGAGCGCAAGGGCGGCGTCGAGGGGACGCGTTGGGCATGGCTCGGCGATGGCAACAATGTGCTTCACTCGATCATCGAGGCGGGCGCTCTTCTCGGCTTCGATGTCGCGGCGGCGTGCCCGGAAGGGTATGAACCCAATCCGGCGGTGGTCGAGGCCGCGCGCCGGATCGGCAACCGCCCGCCTTTGTTGACCCGCGACCCGCGTGAGGCGGTGGCGGGGGCGGACGTCGTCGTCACCGACACCTGGATCTCGATGGGGCAGGCCCATGCCGAAGAGAAGCTTGCGGCGTTGGCGCCCTATCAGGTGACCGAGGCGCTGATGGGCGATGCGACCGGCGACGGCATCTTCCTCCACTGCCTCCCCGCGCATCGCGGCGAGGAGGTGGTGGACGCGGTGATAGACGGCCCGCAATCGGCGATCTGGGACGAGGCGGAGAACCGCCTGCATGCGCAGAAGGCGGTTCTGCTGTGGTGTTTGGGTAAGCTGTAAATCAAATCCTCCCCTTGCAGAGCAAGGGGAGGGGGACCGCCAGCCGCAGGCTGGTGGTGGAGGGGCGGCGGTCTCAGACCGCCGTCTTGCGACGGCGGCCCCTCCACCATCCTTCGGATGGTCCCCCTCCCCACGAAATCGTGGGGAGGATTTTCAGGTCAGCGTGTCACCTCCGCAATCACCGCCCTGGCCTTATCCACCGCTGCAGCCGTCTTGAGCTTCCCGGCCTGGATATCGTCCGCAAAAGCCATCAGCCTTTCGCCGGACGCCGATCCCGTCTCGGCGACTTCCGCCACGGCCACACCGTTGGCCTTCGCGATCGCGGCATCCCACAGGCCGCGCACCGCCGCCCAATAGTCCTTGGTCGCGGCCCAATAATCGTCCGCCGCCTTCACGTCATAACGATCGTCACGGACATAGGAGTTGAGCACCGCTTCCTGCACGAACGGCCCGATCTTCCCGTCGATGGGCCCCATCTTGATATTGTCCTGCCAGTGGATCCAGCCGGCGGGCGAGGGCGAGTGGCGGTTAATCGAGAGGTAGCGATCGTAGCGTGGATGGCGCACCGCATCGCGCCGGGCGAGCGGGCGCCAGGTCCAGTTGCTGCGCCAGCGGCGGACGCCGCCTTCCTCGGTCCATTCGCCCCAGCCGCCATAACGCGGGGAATCGTCGGTCTGCCAGACGGTCTGCGACCAGCGGCCCTTGCGCATCCGCTCGGGCACCGCCTCGATCGTCCAGCGCCCCTGGCCGGCATAGACCAGAACCGACGCCGGCTCGTAGGTCCAGTCCTGGCGCCAATGCTTGACCACCATCGTCTTGCCGGCTTCGCTGACGACCAGCATATGCTGCAGCACGATCTTGCGGCCCGTGTCCTCGATCACGCGCACGCTTTCATGCCCGCCGGATACCTTGGCCGGGATCGGCGTGTAATCGGTGCGCCACGGCGTGGTTTCGCGCATGTCGAACGTAACGGCATAATTGCCGGTCATGGCGAGGATCGAGGCGCGGTCGGCCTCGAACGCGGCCTTTTCGTCGGCGGTGCTGCGGGCGGCGACCGGGCCGTCGGCCAAGGCGGGTGCGGCGTGGGCGATCGTCAGCAGGGATGCGGCAAGCGCCAGTCGGATAGAGCGTGTTTTCATGGGATCGGTCCTCAGAAGCGCGCGGTCAGCGAGACGCTCGCATTGCGTCCGGGCTGGGTATAGGCGTCGGTGACGGTCGAGCTGGCGGCGAGCCCGCGGACATCGCTCCACCAGGCATATTTCGTGTCGAACAGGTTGAAGATGCCTGCGCGCAGCGTGAAGAGCTGCCCGATCTTCGCATAGGCCGTCGCATCGAGGATGGTGAACCCGCCCGGCCGGAAGCAACCGCCGGTGCCCGTGCAGGTGCTCGCCGGGCCGGTCGCGGTCGCATAGGTCGTCGATGCGAGCGACTTCTGCGCGGAATGGGTCGCGATCAGCTGCCCGCCATAGCGTTTGTCGGGCGCGTCATAGCCGACGCCGGCGACCAGCTTGAGCGGATCGATCGTCGAGAGCGGCGAGCGGACATTGCCCGTCCCGATCACCGTACCCTTGGTGTAGCTGATCGCGAACCGGCCCGAAATGCCGATGCGGGTGCGCGCATCCACCTTGCCCTCGGCGCCACTGATCCGCACCCGGTTGAGGTTGATGAACTGGAAGACTGCCGGGTCGGTCGGCGTGAAGCCCCCGCTCACCACCTCCTGGCTGATGAAATTGTGGTAGCGCCCGGTGAACCCGGTTGCCGCCGCGCCGATCGCGCCCTTCTCGATCTTTACCCCACCCTCGAACGTCTCGCTGGTCTCGGGCCGGAGATCGGGATTGGGGATCGAAGTGTAGCCCTGCGCGAGGTTCTGGAAGAACTGGTTCACCTGCGTGGGAGAGGGCGCCTTGAAGCCGCGCGCATAGTTTGCGAACAGGTTGAGCCCGTCGCTCGGCTGCACCACGACGCCGATCTTGGGCGAGACGTGGGTATCATGCTGCCCGGCGGACGCGAAGCCGGCCAGCAGCGGATCGCCCTTCGGATCGAGCTTGTAATAATCCAGGCGCAGTGCCGGGAAGAGCGTCACGAGCTTGCCGCCGATGCCGATCTGATCGGCGATATAGCCGCCCACCAACGTATAATCGGTGATCGGGAAGGCGCGCGTCGGAAAGACATCGGGCGGGGTCGGCACCGTGCCGTCGCGCACGCCCTTCTGGCGGGTGATGCTGCCGTCGCCGCCATAGACCAGACGATGCGTGAGCGCGCCGGTCGAGAAATCGCTGTGCAGTTCCGCGCTCGCGCCGAAGACGCGGTTGGCGAAGGTGTTGATGCGCGTCCGATCGGCGGCGGTGTTGCGATCCTCGGCGGTGAACTGGCGGTTGAGGCTGTCCTGATACCAGGCCGTCACCTGTGCGGACTCGATCGCGCCTTGTCCGGTATAGCGCCAGTCCAGGCTCGCCCGATTGCGCCTGGTGCGATCGCGCGCGGTCAGGCCGATCACGCTGGTGGCCGCACTCGGCACTGCCGCGACGCCGCTCAGCACATTGGTGAAGACATGATCGTCGAGATGATCGAGCGTCAGGCGGATGCGATTATGGGCGTCCGGCTCGAACAGCAGCTTGCCAAGCAATGCGTTCGAGTGCGTGTCCTGCGGGTTTGGCGTCGTGCGCGTGGCGTTGGGCGCGTCGATGCTGCCCTTATTGTCGAGATCGTGCCCGTCGCGGCGGACATAGGAAATCATCGCCGACCATGCGCCCGACCGGGCGGCGAGAATGCCGGTCTCGGAGAATTGGTCGTCGGCCGAATCATAGGCCGATCGCACGATCCCGCCGATGCTCCTGCCGGGCCGCAGGAAATCCTGCGGATCGCTGGTGGTGAAGCTGACCGCGCCCGCCAGCCCGTCGCTGCCGTAAAGCGCCGATGCGGGGCCGCGCAGGATCTCGACCGACTTGATCACCCCCAGATCGACATAGTCGCCGCGTCCGGCCGATTGCGCGCCGAACTCGAACCCGTCGGGCACGCGCACGCCATCGACCTGGATGAGCACGCGATTTCCCTCGAGCCCGCGAATATTGAAGCCGGCATTGCCGTCGCGCCCGGTCGTCCCCTGCGCCGCGCCGAAACGGGTGGGCGCGCGATGGACGCTGACGCCGGGTTCGAACCGGATCAACGCCTTGATATCGGACGAGAGCTGATCGGCAATCGTCTCCGCATCGATCACGCTCACGGTCGCTGGCACATCGTTCGCCGATTGCGGAACGCGGGTCGCGGTGACGGTGATGGTCGATCCATCATCGGTATCCACCCCGGCGATGGCCGCCGCCGGGACGAGTGCCCACGCGAGCGCCAACGCCGCTATCTGCTTTCCATGGCGCGAATGCCGCAAGTCTGGATAGTCCAATTCCCGTCCCTCTAATGCTAATGCGAGTGATTCGCGTTTGCATGGGATTAGGGATCGTTCCGGCGCTGTGTCAATCCAGGGCCGTGCGGGCATCGCGGCCCGATGGATTTACGCGCCCGACATCCTAAATGGGGGGCATGACCTCTCTGGATCTCGATCGAACCCTCGGTTTCACCATCCCGGCCCGCCACGCACGCGGGCGGCTGATCCGCCTCGGGCCGGCGCTCAACACGATATTGTCTGCGCACGGCTATCCGCCGGCGATCGAGCGCGTGCTGGCTGAAGCGCTGGTGCTGGCGGCCCTGTTCGGCGCGACGCTCAAGGAGGCTGCCGGCCAGCTTACGATCCAGGCGCAGACCCAGGGCGGCGCGATCGATCTGTTGGTGGTCGATTATCGCGGCGGCGAGATGCGCGGCTATGTTCGCCACGATCCCGATCGGCTGGCCGAGTTGCCTGCCGATCCGTCGCTCTTCGGGCTGTTCGGCAAGGGCTATCTCGCCATCACCTTCGATCTCGCCACCACCGGTGAGCGCTATCAGGGGATCGTGCCGCTGGAGGGCGGCAGCCTGGGCGAGGCAGCGCAATCCTATTTTGCCCAGTCCGAACAGATCCCCAGCCTCGTGCGGATCGGCGTGGCGCGCACGGCCGGCGGCGTGATTGCGGGCGGGCTGCTGCTCCAGCACCTGCCCGAGGGCGAGGAGGGGCGCGACCGGCTCCACACGCGCCTCGACCATCCCGAATGGGCCGATGTCGCGATCCTCGGCGGCAGCGCGCGCGAGGATGAACTGGCCGATCCCGAACTGCCGCTCGAAACCTTGCTGTGGCGGCTGTTCAACGAGGAAGAGGTGCACACCTTGCCCGGCGTGACGCTCAGCCGCGGCTGCCGCTGCGATCCCGATCATATCGCGAGCGTGATCGGGCAATTCCCGGCCGAAGATCAGGCGGCGATGGCCGATGAAGACGGCCTGATCCATGTCGATTGCGAATTCTGTGCGCGCCGTTTCTCGCTCGAGCCCGAACCGGCATGATCGCCATTCACCGCTTGTTTAATAGATCGGCGCTAAAGGGCTTCAGTGCCCTTTCGGCATTGACCTCCCTGGTGGGCCGAAACGGCCTCGATCTCGGGCCGCTCCATCGGGGCGGCCCCTTCTTTTCGGGCTATGCTTGGAAAAGCCGGCCCGCTCGCATATCGGGCCGCGCATGACACAGACTGGGAACAAGGGCGTCGCGGTGGCGCTCATTTCGGGCGGACTCGACTCGATGGTCGCCGCCGGGCTCGCGGTCGAGGCGGGCAAGCGCCTCGTTGCGCTGACGATCGACTATAATCAGCGCCATCGCGTCGAGCTGCAGGCCGCATCGCGCATCGCCGAGCGGTTGCGTGCCGAGCGCCATATCATCCTGCCGATCGATCTCACCCGCTTCGGCGGTTCGGCGCTGACCGCCGATATCGATGTGCCCAAGGAAGGGGTGGGGACCGATATTCCCGTCACCTACGTGCCGGCGCGCAACACGATCTTCCTGAGCCTTGCGCTGGGACTGGCTGAGGCGACCGGCGCGCGCGACATCTATATCGGGGTCAACGCGCTCGATTATTCGGGCTATCCCGATTGTCGCCCGGAATTCGTCGAGGCGTTCCAGGCTCTCGCCAATGTCGCGACGAAGGCCGGGGTGGAGGGCGATCGCTTCACGATCCACACGCCTTTGCTCCGCATGACCAAGGCCGATATCGCCGCCGAAGCGGCACGGCTGGAGCTCGATGCGGGGATGAGCTGGTCCTGTTACGATCCGGTCGGCGACCAGCATTGCGGGCGCTGCGACAGCTGCCGGCTGCGCGCCAAGGGCTTCGTCGAGGCGGGGCTGCCCGATCCGACCGATTATGCGGTGGCGCCGCTCGAATGAGCTATGCCGTCAAGGAAATGTTCCTGACCGTGCAGGGCGAGGGCATCCAGGCTGGGCGCCGCGCGGTGTTCATCCGCTTCGCGGGCTGCAATCTCTGGTCGGGGCGCGAGGAGGATCGCGCCAAGGCGGAATGCACTTTCTGCGATACCGATTTCGTCGGGATCGACGGCGATGGTGGCGGTCGGTTCGCCGATGCTGCGGCGCTGGCGGCGCAGGCGCGGTCGATGTGGGCGCACGGAATCGCAGGCGATCAGGGGCAGCCCTTCACGGTCCTCACCGGGGGCGAGCCCATGCTTCAGGTCGATGCGCCGCTCGTCGCCGCGCTCAAGGCCGAGGGGTTCGAGATCGCGATCGAGACCAACGGTACCTTACCCACGGCGGCCGGGATCGACTGGATCTGCGTCAGCCCCAAGGCGGGGACGCGTGTCGTCCAGCAATCGGGCAACGAATTGAAGATGGTGTGGCCACAACCCGGGCTCGACGTGCCGGCGCTGGAGGGCTGGGCCTTCGATCATTGGTTGGTCCAGCCGATGGACGGCCCCGATGCGATCGCCGCGCGCGATGCGTGCATCGCCTTCGTGATGCAGCATCCGCGCTGGCGCCTGTCGACCCAGACCCACAAATTGATCGGGGTGCGCTAGCCCGACGGCCCTACCCCCTTTTCTTGCAGGGCTTCTCCCGGCCCTTCTTGTCGTAGCAGACGGGTTCCAGCGGCGGCAACGCGTCGATCTTGACGTCGACATCGGGCCGCACCCCAACGAAACCGCTATCCCCGATCGGCGTCAGGCTATTGCGGAATTCGCGCAGCCTCGCGATCGCGACCGCGCCGAGCTGGCCCTTGGGACGGGCCAGCGTGTCCTGCCCGATCGACGATGCCACTTCGCAGAAGCTGCGCTGCGCCTGGAGCGTCGAGAAGCTGTTGTAAGTGCGCGTCGTATATTGATCGAATGCGATCGACCAATTCTTGGGCAGGGTGCGCTTGAAGTAAGCGCCGAGCGTCGCATAGGTCGCCTGCAGCTCGGCCGCATGCTGGCGAAGCATATTGTTGTAATTGGCAACCGTGCCCAACGCGGGCGCGAACTGGCATTGCAGCGCCGCCACATTGAGCCCCGCCCGCATCGTCCAGGTCAGATTGGCCTGCAGTTCCTTGGCCGTAGCCCCGGCGAGGCTGATCGCGATTCTGGGATCATCGCCCGTGACCGGCGCGCCCGCGAGCGGGAGCTTGCCCCAGTAAAGATAGGCGTTGGCGGGGCTGAGCGCGCCAAGCGTCAACCCGATCAATGCCGCGCCACGAACGCAATACGCAAAAACTGCCATTCACTATCTCCCTGTTCGCGCTCTTTAAACCTGTCGCGACTCGAGGAAAAGAGTCTTGAAGCGCAAACGACAGGACGGCCGGGCGCCAGCCGGCCATACAGGGCTCAGCAAGGGAACTGACAGGCCTTAATGCCGGTGTTCACGGCGTAGTTCGTACCGGCCGTCGTTGAAATCGTCGAACAGCCCTTCGATCGCGGGGTGATCGACCGGCTCGTCCGTTTCATCGCGCTCCAGGTTCTGCTGGCTGACATAGGCGATGTAGCTGCTCTCGGCATTCTCGGCGAGCAGGTGGTAGAACGGTTGGTCGCGCCGCGGACGCACGTCCTCGGGGATGGCATCATACCACTCCTCGCTATTGGCGAAGACCGGGTCGATGTCGAACACCACGCCCCTGAAGGCGAACAGGCGATGACGCACAACCTCCCCGATCCCGAAGCGCGCGGTGGCGACCGGCGGCATCGGCGGAAGCGGCGGGGACGAGAATGTGGTGCGGTGCGGAATCATTCCTCTTATTTAGTGCCGCGCGCTTTGCGTGCAAGCGCCGCTTGGCAAGCGCGAAACGTTCGGCTAGGGGCCTCCCTCCTTCGACCGGGACCTCTTGCGGAGAGGTGGCAGAGTGGTCGATCGCGCCGCACTCGAAATGCGGTTTACGGGGAACCGTAACGTGGGTTCGAATCCCACCCTCTCCGCCAAAGGATTCTCTAACTAGTTGATTTAGCTAGAGAATTCCTTTGGGCGGGTGAGGTGGCCCACATTCCGCCCAACATCATTAAGCCGGTGGGATGGCGGGGATTTCCTGCATCTATGCCGCCTCGGTTTTTGACCGCCGCATCATCTCAATTCAGGGAACGGGTCAGACAACCCGTAGGCGGGGCTGATCGAGGGCGATCGATGTGGATAAGCCGATTCGTCGCTTGCTTGCCCGACCTCTCCATGATCTACCTCTTGGGGCTGACGTGAAGGCATCACGCACAAGGGAGAGCGCCAATGAGTCCATAGCCCGAGCGACAAGCTAGTAGGAACGACGTGAAAACGGGGGCCCGTACATAGACATAGCCAACACCCGAATCTTTAAGGCTCGGGCAACTGGCTTCCCTCTCGCGGTGCTCAGGACAAATGATCGTCCGATTCCGATGGCCCCACTAAGAAACGAAGGAGGTGCCAATGGCACACCTGGATTTCTGGCTCCACATGAACGACCAGTACATGTGGCAATGGCTCTGCTACGATCATTCGGGCAAGCTGTTCGCCATGTCGGCGGAGTCGTTCTTCAATCTGCCTGATGCCGAGCGAGCGATCGATATCGCCCGTTCGAACATTGGGCATCTTCAACTAGCAGCTTAGCTGCACCCTAACGCGTCAGCATGGGCGGCCTTCGGGCCGCCCATTAAGCGGTTCAGTAGACGGACCTACTTGCTAATAAGTAGCATCAACCCCAAGTTCACGTAGACTAAGCAGAGACTCTTCGACGAATGCAAGTGTTTCAGGTGTATCTCGGTAGGGCAATTCGGGTTGGTCCGGCCTTCTTTCTCTAACTAGTTCTCTTCTAATTTGCCTTAATAATATGAGGCGGTTAAACCGCTCTCGGGTTATGCTAGCCCAAGGTGCATTGTTGCCACCAACAAGAAAATCGACATGCGGCTGCTCAAATTTACCGCACCAATCTTCGTTTAAACCTTGGTTGGGATCGTAAACCATACGTCGCAAACTAAGGAAAATACGCTTAGCAGTTTCCATCGCAACAACCGATCCGACGCGCGCCTTCCTAAGAGAATTTAACCCAACCTCGGAAAACTTGCTAAATTCTCTTAGGGTCATATCAAACGGCTCAATAAATTGATCAATAATATTGGGCCTTACTCTACAATGAAGCAGGATTTCTTCTGTCTTGAATTTTTCGACATCGCTTGCGTAAAACTCGTACTGATCCTTTATGTGACTATTTGCATCATCAACAATGCATCCGTTAAAGGCTCCGGAGTCATATCGAATGTCAGCGAGATTGCAAAATCGTAAATCTGCCCCTTCGAAATTAAGTCCAGTCAAGTCCTGTTGGCTAAGATCTAAGTTAGATAGATCAGCAGATCTATAGAACGAAAATGGATCGCGCCCAGAAATCTTAGCTAACGCTTTTAACGACCCACTCTTAGAAACCAATATCTCTATAGTTTTAGAGAATCTTGGATCATAATCATTCATTGCGTCACCGACAATATATCTGCAATGTTCATTTCAGAAAACCTGTCCTCTAGCAAACCCGCTTCCAACTGCATGTCTTTCAAAACATGTTTTAGATGCTGAATCGCGGCTTTTTCGTTCACGGTTCCAAAGATTAAATCCTCCGCTACATTCAATATAGTTCGATTCTTTAGCTGAAGATTATCGATATGAATATCATCCAGCGAGCAGCTGACCACTACTTTTATTGCAGGCTCGATTGCGAGGATTCTTCCAAGCGACTTTACCGATAAACGAGGATCTTCCGTAGGGTCCCATGGTTGCCCGGTTAAATAGTCTTCATGGAACGGCTCTAGGCACCAAGAATATTCGTGCGATCCGCCGGGTCGTGGAGTGGCAATTATACGAGGAAAACGCTGAATTACCTTAAGCTTCTCTTCCTGTGTGGCTTCGTTGTCCGCACTTACTGAGCCGTCCAAGCTGGCGCTTATCGAACTGGGAGAAAGTTTACCCTTAAAGGCGGCGCTTGCTTGCACCTTGTTCTTCAGCCCAGTTACCATGGTGTATTCACTGTTATCTTTCGGTATGTTCCTCGCTACAGATTGGCGATCCAGTTCAAGCGGCTTCTCCAATCTAATTGTAAGCACTGCTCGCTTAAGATACAAATCGAATGTGAATGGGAAGCTCTTATCGTCGCCGCCCAAACGGCCATTACGGAAACTCAATTCGACGTGAACTGCCGAAGTTTTACCGTCGCACCTGAGCGGTTCATGCCACGCGTCAATTGAAAGGACTTCAGCGAGTACCCGCTCGTTGTTGCTTGCCATCACTCTGCTCTGCAATCGCTATCTTCGATTAGCATGCTCCCGATGTAGCTGGTTTGCAACTCGCGCCAAATGCTCGGCTAAAACGGTCGATTCCGATACAGCGCTGGCGGCCGTATCGTAAATTAGACTCCAAATATATCCGATACATTGCTAGTTCCGTTACACCGATTCGATACAGGGTAACGATGATGAGCCGCCCTTTTGCATATTGCCGGGTTAGCACTGGCGATCAGACAACCGACAATCAGGTTCGAGAGATTGAAGGCGCCGGCTTTGCGCTCGATCCAAAGCGGATTGTCACCGAAACCGTTTCGGGCTCCATCGCCGCAATGGAGCGGAAGGGGTTCGCTAAGCTCGTTGATCGCCTTGAAGGTGGCGACATCCTTATCGTCACCAAGCTCGATCGCCTGGGCAGGAATGCCATGGATGTTCGGGCTACGGTTGATCGGCTGGCTAAGGATGGGGTGCGGGTTCATTGCCTTGCGCTTGGCGGGGTCGATCTAACGAGCCCGGCCGGTAAGATGACAATGGGGGTGATCGCTGCCGTTGCCGAATTCGAACGCGACCTCCTTATAGAGCGCACCCAATCGGGGCTTAGTCGGGCGAAGGCTGCCGGCAAGACGCTTGGCAGGCCGATGGTGCTTACTAATGAGCAACAGCAGGCTATCCGATCAGCTCGGGCTGCAGGTGCATCGCTGGGTGTATTGGCTAAACAATACAGTGTTTCGCGGGCTGCTATTCAGAGGGTCGAGAAAAGGACCTAAGTGTTGAGCTTCGTTTCTTTTCTGCTAGGTTCGCATAGCTTGTTCAACAGCCGGTTGAGGAGCGGGGAGAATCTTAATGGCACTCAGCATCGCAGAACTTTCTTTGGTGGAGCAACGGGTTGCCAACGACAGTCCTAGCACCGGTGTCGCCTATCTTCTCTGGTTGTTCCTATGGTTCGTTAGCGCCCATCGCTTTTACCTAGGGAAGACGGGCACGGCTATTCTCCAAATCCTATCCTACTTTGTGTTGGTAGGCTTTGTTTGGGTATTGATCGACGCGTTTCTGATCCCCGGCATGATCCGAGCAAAGAAGGACGAAATCAGGCATAACGTTGTTACCCAGCTTTCAGCGGCAGCAAACTGAAGCGATGTAGAAATCCCCTGTCCTTTCGGCGGGATCAGGGCGGATAATCTCTGATAATATCCGATCGCGAGATATGGGCTTGTGCCAACTTACTGATTAAGCAGCACGGTAACGATGCTTGGTTCCACGCCGCTCAACGTGCTGATGAGCTTTTTGAGGGCGGGCGATCGAAGGCCACAGGAACTTCATTCGCATCCTAGAGCGCATCAAACAGCTAGAGGCCATTGAACCGCGCCGGCTCGCGCCCGCGTGGCATATAAGCGGCTCGGTTCACCGTCGGCATCCTGTTTACCGCAGTCTTACGGCAAATCAGGCGGCGCGACCAAATATGAAGGCTAGCTTTACAGTTACGCTTTCTTGTTCTAGTAGGAGGTTGTGATTACGCCTCAGGACAGCTCCCCGACGCCCCAGGCGGACAGTCTTGCGAGGGAAATCCGCGCGCTTGTCGGCAAGCTGAAGCGCCGGCTGCGCGAGCAGGCTGCGCCCGGAGACCTGACGCCATCGCAGGTATCCGTCCTGCTCCGGCTGGAGCGGGAGGGGCCGGCGACTACGTCGAGCCTCGCCCGGCTCGAGGGGATGCGCCCGCAATCGATGGGCGCGGTAATCGCTCCCCTCGAGGAGGCTGGCCTGGTGAGCGGTACGCCGGATACGAAGGACGGACGCCAGACCATCTTGTCGCTCACCCAGGCGTGCCGGAAATGGGTCGAGGAAGGCCGCGCGGCGCGGCAGGACTGGCTGACCCGCACCCTCCAGGCGCGGCTGTCTCCGCAGGAGCAGGACAAGCTCGGCGAGGCCATCGCGCTGCTCAAGCGGCTTGTCGACGACTGACGAGGCTCAAACGCTCTCGAACTCGATTGGAACCCCCTTGGCGCCGACCACACTCGACCCGCACACCGCCCTGGTAATCATCGATCTGCAGAAGGGAATCGTCGGCTTGCCGGGCATTCCCGCCATTGGCGATGTCATAGGGCATGCCCGTGCGCTGGCCGACGCCTTCCGCGCGCGCGGCCTGCCGGTGGTGCTCGTCAACGTCGCCGGCAGCGCGCCGGGCCGGACGGAACAGCCGCCGCGTCAGACCGGACCGCGTCCGGAAGACTGGACCGACTTCATCCCGGAACTGGACCGGCAACCCGAGGACATTGTCGTGACGAAGCGGACCTGGGGCGCGTTCGCGAGCACCGATCTCGAAGCGCAGTTGAAAGCGCTCGGCGTTACCCAGGTCGTGATCGCGGGCATCGCGACGGGGACCGGCGTCGAGGCGACGGCACGGCAGGCCTATGAGCAAGGCTTCAACGTCACCCTGGCTATCGACGCCATGACCGACATGCGTCCCGAGGCGCATGACTACAGCATCAGTAAGGTCTTCCCGCGGCTCGGCGAAACCGGCGCGACGCGGGAGATCGTCGACCTCCTGCAGACGAGGAGCGCGTAACGTGCAGTGGCTTGCCCTTCTTTCCTACTTCTTCGGCGGCGCCTTCCTGGCAAACGCGGTCCCCCATTGCGTCAGCGGTATGCTGGGGAGGCCATTCCAGAGCCCCTTTGCGAAACCGCCGGGCGAGGGGCTCTCCTCCTCGATCGTCAACGTGCTCTGGGGCTTTTTCAATATCGTCGTTGGCTATGTCCTGGTCTGCCGCGTCGGCGACTTCGGGTTGCGGAACACGGCCGACGTTCTGGCATGCGGCGCCGGTGCTCTCCTGATCGCTCTGTTTTCTGCCCGTCATTTCGGCCGCTTCCACGGCGGCAATGCGCCGGAGCAACCGTGATGGCGCCACCGACGGGTATCGTCCGGTCGCCGCGAAGGTTCAATTATCGCGTCTGGGCGGCGTGCCGCCTCGGGGTGTGCGGCCGCAATCCTTCTACGCTCTGGCGCGAGGACTCCCCGGATCGTCCTTACTCGACGATATTCGGCAAGCGCCCCGCCAGCGCACGGAAGATACCTCCAGCCGCAGGAGTCGCGCCAGCAGGCCGGCGGGAGACTTCTGCCGAATGTCGCGCCGGGTCTCAACCCTCCAGTGGGGGTAAGAGCCCCGCCCGCAGCTTCGGGGTCCAAGCGGCGCCCGCGCTAAGCCGCCGTAAAGGATGGCGCCCCGCCCCGTGTAGAGGCCGAAACGGGGCGCCGCTGACGTCCCGCTCGCCCGAGCGCCAGCCTCGAAACGCTGCCGCAGGCTCGGCCCGGCTTCAACGGGGATTTCGAGTATAGTTATCGCTCTTTTCACCTAAGGGCTATCTTCCGGCGCCAGGAAATTTCCCGCGACATCTTCAACAGTATTAATACGTAGTAGGACGTAGTATATCCGTATGGCGCAATGGCTCTCAAATCGGGTGAGCGGACCGTTGAATTTGGAGAGAGCGATAAGTGTGAAATTAACCATGATATTCATGTGACGACTCGGGCGTCGTCTATGGAGGGTCGAGATGGGGATATATGTCGAACGAAGACTTGTGGACTTGAGATCGGCTCTCACGAATGCAACCGATCCGGAAGAGGTGCGGCGCTTAAGGCGAGAGATCGCGCTGTTGGAAGCCGAAATAAGGATCGAGCAGCGGATCCGAACCAAGCAATAGCCGCGGGCCGCTATCGCCACTTTGGGCATAAGGCTACTCTGTCGCTACGATGCCGTGGACGAACATCAGCCGTCCGCGAACCGACCGCGGGCGACTGCGGGCCTTTCAAGAGGCCGGGCGATTGAGGGACATCATCGTGTCCACGATAGCAGACGTACTTCACCATGCACCCATTGCACTCTTCCGCTTCGCGGTGAGCGCTGGCCACGCACTGCCAAATGTGCAGATCCGCCAAGTTGGCATGGGCGACTTGAGCCTCGATCGAATCGGCATGCATCGCGCTTTCGATTTCTTGAAGCGCACGGCGCCGAAAATATTGTTAATCGCTGCGGTGTTGCTGCTCGCTATCGGCGCGGCTGAACGAAGGAGAGCGCGCGCCCGAAGAAGGGCAGGACGTTATCCTGAAAGCGGAACGCAACACGGCTTGTGTGCGTGCCGCTGTAAACCTCGAAGCGATTGCCAATGCCATAGGCGTCGAGCGCCTCGTGCATCCTAGTCGTATCGCCGACCAGAGTGTCCTGATCGCCCACATCCATGCCGATCGCGCGATAGCGACGAACCTTTGCGATATATTGATCGAGGAAATCGAGCGGGGCGTTCGCCGCGCGCTTGGCGATGATGTCCGGGCGTTCCTTGCCCTGATCGTCGACCGGCAGATCGACAAACAGCGGCGGGTTGTGCGGGTTGGGCGCGAAAGCTGCGGAAATTGCGAGCGGGCCCGCAAATTTGAATGGCAGATCCTTGGCGGCCGCGATGCTCGTGAGCGCGCCGATCCTGGCCGCATCGTTGCCGGTGAGCCCCTGCGTGCCGAGTGCCGACAGGCAGCACGGCGACATGAGATAGAGCGCACCGAAGCGTTCGGCGCGCAGGATGCCGATGCGCGCGGCGCCATAGCCGCCCATCGAATGGCCGACGAGGCCGCGCGCCTCGGGCCGCGCGATCGTGCGGTAATGCGCGTCGATATATTCGATCAATTCATCGGCGATGAAGTTCTCGAAATTCCCGGTCGTAACCGAATTGGAATAGAAGGCGCCGCCATATTCGTTCTTGCTGTTCGGAAACACCATGATCATTTCCGGCGTGCCCTTGGCGAAGGCCGCCGCAACGGTGTCGGGGACATGAATCTCCTTCAACCATTGAGCGGCGTCGATCGAATAGCCGTGAAGCGCGTAGACGACGGGGTAACGCCGTTTGGGCTGCCGGTCATAGCTGGGCGGAAGGACGACGTAGACCTCGCGCTCAGCCGACGTGCCGAGAAGATTGCCCGCAATTTCGCGCGAATGGATCTTGATCGCTTCGATGC
This sequence comes from Sphingomonas sp. MMS24-J13, assembly GCF_044905095.1. Taxonomy (NCBI): domain Bacteria; kingdom Pseudomonadati; phylum Pseudomonadota; class Alphaproteobacteria; order Sphingomonadales; family Sphingomonadaceae; genus Sphingomonas; species Sphingomonas sp. MMS24-J13. Next base: position 2,438,837 of record NZ_CP173258.1, on the reverse strand, counting down.
GCGGTGCCGGAGCGTTGGCAACCGGGAGCGGTGCCTCGGTCGCCACCTGGGCCATGCCGCGGCCCGGGTGCAACGCTACGATCGCCGAAGCGAGAACGATCCCGGCCAATTTGGTCCACCCGCGCATCCATCCGTCTCCCGTTCTGTCGCTTCGTGTTTTTCAAGCGTCGCAAGCGCTATTCTTGGGCGCGATCTTGCTGGATCGCAGCGAGAGCGCAATCCAGAGCCGCCTTCAACTGGTCGATAGCGGCGGGAGACAGGGCCTGATGGATCGGTGCCTCGATCCGCGAGACGATCTCTCCCATCTCGCGCACGGCAGCGTGGCCGGCGTCGGTCAGGAACAGCTGATTGTGTCGACGATCCGAGGCGAGGGCCTGACGCACCACCAGCCCGCGATCCTCCAGTTCGTGCAGCAGCGCGACAAGCAGCGTCTTCTGGATGCCCGTCTCGCGGACGAGCGCGGTCTGCGACAGACCGGGATTTGCCTTCACCAGGGCCAGCACCATGAATGCACCGCGGCGGAGCCCCCAGCGCCGCATTCCCACGATCATCGGCGCCGACAATGCCGCGCGCAATCGTTGCATCCGAAATCCGAGCACATCCTCGAGCAGCCCGAAGGCGACGGGCGTTGGTGCATCCTCGCTTATCATGGCGCCACCACACCCAACCGGCGGACCAAGTCAACGGGATCGTAAAAACAGTTCATAAAATGAACCGTATTGACGATCGTTCATAAGGTGAACTAGAAATCGATTCGATAAAAACGGGAGAGGTGCCAATGGCGACGGCACGATCGATGGTGGCTGGCGTGACCGTGGCGGGGCGGCCGATGCCGCAATTCCAGCATATCCAGGTCACGCCGCTCACGGGCGCTTGCGGTGCGGAGATCCGCGGCGTGGACCTCCGGCGCCCTTTATCGCCCGCCGTCCTGGCCGAGGTGATGGGTGCGTTCGAGCATTTCCTGGTGATAGTCTTCCGCGATCAGCCGCTCACGCCCGAGCAGCACAAAAGCTTCTCGCGCCATTTCGGTGAACTCACCGATCTGCCGCAGGCCCCCATCTTTCCGGGGCATCCCGACATGCAGGAGGTGCGGCGCGAGGCGGACGAGCCGGCGAGTGTCGTGCCCTTCACCCGCTTCCACTCGGACAGCCCGTTTCTGCCAAATCCGCCCAAGTGCATGGTCATGCGGGCGATCGATGCGCCGGCCTATGGCGGCGACACGGCCTTCGCCAACATGTATCTCGCTTATGAAGGGCTGTCGCCGGCGATGCAGGCCCTCGCGAACGGGCTGCGCGTCGTCTATTCGGGCAAGGATATCTGGAAGAAGAACCAGGCGCTCGATCCGGAAAAGCGGCTGCGGCTGCGGACCGCGCACGATTTCACCGAGGATCGGCTGGAAAGCACCCATCCGGCGGTGCGACGCCACCCCGTGAGCGGACGCAAGGCGCTCTATGTCTGCCGGGCCTATTTCAAACGTTTCGAAGGCTATGGCGACGACGAGAGCCAGGCGCTGCTCAACTTCTTCGACTCGCTTCCGTACCGGCTGCAATATCAGTGCCGCGTGCGCTGGGAGCGCAACACGGTGATCGTCTGGGACAACCGCTTTTCGCAACATTGCGGCGTGCACGACTATGAAGGCGAGCGCCGCCATCTCGTGCGTACGACCGTCGTCGGCGAGGCGCCTCTGCCATGATTTCGAATGTTCCTATCTACCGAATTTGCAGTCAAGGAATGCCGCGATGATGAGTCCGCGTAAGGTGATCGCCTGTCTTGTCGCGTTGACGATTGCCGGGGCGGCATCCGCCCATCACTCCTTCGCGGCCTTCTTCGATCCGGACAAGACGGTGACGGTCAAAGGCACTGTCACATCATACCACTTCACCAACCCGCATGGCCTGATCGCGATCGATGTGCGCGGCGCGAACGGGCAGGTCGAGCATTGGCGTGCCGAAACCAATGCGCCGGTGGTTCTGATGCGGCGGGGCTGGACGCGCGAAACCCTGAAACCGGGGGAAGTCGTCACGCTGACCGGCTGGGCATCGCGCGACGGCCAGCCTTACCTGCGACTGCGCCAGGCCAACCGCGCTGATGGCACGGTCATCGGCACTCCATTCAGCACGGACGACAAGTGAGCCTGCGGTTCGCGCGCGCAAGCAGCATGTCCCGCCTGTTGGCGGGCGGACTGCTGCTATGGGCCGCTTCGGCCGGCGCGATCGCCCAATCGCCAGCGCCGGCGGTGGGTGGGACACATCCCGATCTGTCCGGCTTCTGGAATTCGTCCCCCCAGCAGCATCCGTTCGATCCTGGCCTGATGGCCAAGCTTCCACCCAATACCGGGATCGTCGACGATAGCGGCTTTGCTGAGTTTCCGCAGGGCGAATATGGCGGCCTCAAGCCCAAGCCCGACGCACTCGCCGCCGCGCGCAAGTGGAAGCCGTCGGATGAGATGACTGTCGCGCGCACCTGCGCCGCGCCTTCCATCGTCTACGCGATCCAGGGGCCGTTCCCGTTCGAGATCTACCAGACACCCACGTTGATCGTGTTCAAGTACGAATATTTCGATCAGGTGCGGGAGATCTTCATGGACGGACGCGACCATCCGCCCGCGGACGCGCCGCATTCCAAGACGGGCCATTCGATCGGCCATTGGGAGGGCGACGAACTGGTCGTCGATACGACCCATCTCTCTGCCGCCACCATCACCAACAACGGGCTCAATCATAGCGATCAGATCCATATGGTAGAGCGTTACAAGCTCAGTCCCGATCATAAGACGCTGATGGCGACGGAGTGGTTCGAGGATCCACAGGTGCTGGAGAATAATGGCGCCAGGTTTATAAAGTGGACCGCGCACCCCGGCAGCTATGTATTTCCGTACGATTGTGATCCGTCGTTCGGTCAGAACTACCAAAACAAGAAGTAGGAGTACTTTTTTCGGGGATGGCCAGATCAAAATATTCACTGGCCGACACATTAACAGGAGGGGAATTCCATGCGAAAAGCACGTATATATGCCACGATCGGCACATCGACCGGTCTGATCGCCGGCCTTGCATTCTGCGCGTCGGGGGCGATGGCGCAGGTTGCAGCCGGTGCGTCGAATAGCGCTGGTGCCGCGGCCGCGGCAGCCGATGCTCCGCCTGCGGGCGGTCCTGACGAGATCATCGTCACGGCGCAGTTCCGATCGCAGAAGCTGCAGGATACGCCGATCGCGATCACCGCGGTCTCGTCGGCGATGCTCGAATCGCGCAGCCAGACCAACATCGCCCAGGTTGCGAACCAGGCGCCGTCGGTCACGCTGAAGCCGCAGGGCGCCGCTTATGGCCCGGCGCTTGGCGCGAACATTCGCGGCGTCGGCCAGTTCGACTTCAACCCGGCGCTGGAGCCCGGCGTCGGCTTCTATGTCGACGATGTCTATTATGCGACGCTCACCGGATCGATCCTCGATCTCCTCGATCTAGACCGGGTCGAGATTCTGCGCGGTCCGCAAGGGACGCTCGCCGGGCGCAATTCGATCGGCGGCGCGGTCAAACTCTATTCCAAACGCCCGGAGGGAGACGGCAGCGGCTATATCTCGGCGACCTATGGCAGCCGTAACCGGATCGACCTGCGGGGTGGCGCCGATTTCAATCTCGCGCCCGGCGTCGACGTTCGGCTGTCCGGCGTGGGCAAGAAGCAGGAGGGGTACGTCAAGCGTCTCGACTTCGGATGCGTCTACCCTGCCGGCGGACCGGCGACATTGCCGGCCAACGCGCCTCTCAATGCAGGGACCGCCATCAACCCCGCAGGCGGCGTGCCCGCGACGACCACCGGCAACTGCCTCCTCGCGAAAGAGGGCCAGGTCAATTACATTGCCGGACGCGCCCAGATCCGGCTGCGGCCGACCGAGACGTTCGAGGTCAATATCGCCGGCGACTATACCGACGATGATCGCACCACCGCGCCGAATATCCTTCTGCAGCGCAATTATCCGAACGGGGATCTTGCAAGCCCCCGCTTTCCGCTGCCGGCGAGCCCGCCTTATGCCAGCGCCACGCCTCCGGGTCGCGATATCCAGCCCTTCAACGTGACGGTGCCCTACGACACGCGCTTCGTGTGCGGAAAATATTGCACCTACGAGAATTTCATCGATCCGGCCGACGGCTCTTATCCAGCCGGGCAGGCGGACGGGCGCGTCCGCTTCCGGGGCTGGGGCGTGTCGGGCGAGGCCGAATGGCAGCTGGCCGAAAAGGTGAAGCTGACGTCCATCACGGCGTACCGCGCCTACAATTCCTACTTCTCGAACGACAATGACGCGTCGCCGCTGTCGCACAGCCTGGGCTATGGACCGCTCACGTTCCACTTCTTCAGCGAGGAAGCGCGGCTGAGCGGATCGATTGGTGACAGCAACAAGCTCCAATATACGTTGGGCGGCTATTACAGCGATCAGAAGTCGGTCTATAAGTCGTTTCAGGATCTGCGCTATTCGGCGCTGCGCTTCGAGCAGGAAGATCCGGTCAAGGCGAGCAGCAAGGCCGTCTTCGCGCAGCTCGCCTGGACGCCGCTGCCGCGGCTGACGTTCAACGGCGGCCTGCGGTACACCAAGGAATTGAAGACCTATACTTATGTCCGCCGCAGCCCCGAGGGCGGCGTCGCCCCGCCGGCGCTGGCGCCTTTGAACGGACTGACCGGCAAGTATAGCGGAGACCGGGTCGATTATCGGGCCAACGCCCAATATAATTTCACCGATACGATCATGGGCTACGCGCAGATTTCGACCGGCTTCAAGGGCGGCGGCATCAATCCGCGGCCGTTCTTCTCGCAGCAGGTGCAGTCGTTCGGCCCCGAGACGCTGACGGCGTACGAAATCGGCGCGAAAAGCGATCTGTTCGATCGCAAGGTGCGGTTGAACCTCGCTGCCTTCCTCAGCAAGTATAAGGGCATTCAGCTTTCTCTGGGCAATTGCACGGCGCTCACGGGTGCGGGCTTCGGCGTGCCGTGCGCACTTCCGACCAACGCCGGCGATGCCGACATCAAGGGCGTCGAGTTGGAAACGACGATCCGCCCGGTGGCGGGCCTCGTCTTCGACGGGTCGTTCAGCTATCTCGACTTCAAATATACGAAGTTCGGGACGTACACGGCGACCGTCAACGGCGTGACCTCCACCGTGAGCGTGGGCGGCCCGACCAATCTCAACGGCCCGCAGTTCGGCGATTATCCGAGCTACACGCCACGCTGGAAGTGGAGCGCCGGTATTCAATACGAATTCGGCTTGAGCGCGGCAGGCACGCTCACGCCACGCGTCGACGCGGCGTTCCAGGGCCATCTCTACACGGCGGGCGCGAACCGTTCCTCGAACATCATCGACGGCTATACCATTGCCAATGCCCGACTGACCTGGCGTAATAAGAAGGGCGATCTGGAAGCGGCGCTGGAAGTCACGAACTTCACCGACAAATATTATTATCTGACCGTCTCCGACGGCTCCATCAGCGGTGGCGGCACGATCACCGCCCAACCCGGCCGGCCGCGCGAATGGGCGTTCAGCGTGAAGAAGAAGTTCTAAGTCTTGGGACCGCGGTCGCTTCGGCGGCCGCGGTCGATCCTATCGAGCAGCAGGAGCATAGCATGAGACGATTTGCGCTCGCAGCCGCGCTGGCGATTACCAGCGTCGCGGCGCCGGCATTCGCTGCAGGCAGCGAAACCGCGCAGGAGCGGCACAACAAGGCGCTGGTCATGGCGTTTTACGACAAGGCGCTCAACGCCAAGGATTTCGACGCCGCCGCCAAATATCTCGGCGATCGCTACACGCAGCACAACCCTACCGCCAAGGACGGGCCCGAAGGGCTGAGGGGGTTCATCGCCTTCCTCAAGGAAAAATTCCCCAATTCGCACAGCGAGATCAAGCAGGCCTTCGCCGACGGCGATTACGTGATTCTCCACGTCCATTCGGTGCGCGAGCCCGGCACGCGCGGCAATGCGATCATCGACATCTTCAAGCTCGAGCGCGGCAAGGTCGTCGAGCATTGGGATGCGGTCCAGCCGATCCCGGAAAACCCGATGAATTCCAACACGATGTTTTGAGCGGGCCGATAGCTGCCGGCAACGGGAGAGGACGAAGCATGGCGGCAGATCGACGGAGCGGCCATTGGTGGATCTTTGGCCACGGCATTGCGGCGATGGCGCTTGCCTTGCTGCTCCCGTCGACCGTGCGCGCACAGGCGAATGCGCGCGGCGACGTCGAGCGATGTGCGGCGCTGCGGGCGACGTCGATCGATGGCGCGGTGATCGACGAGGCTGCGCTATCGACCAGTGCCCCTCCGCCCGCCGGTGCGAGCGGGCAAGGCGCGGCGCCGATCGTCCTCCCGCGACATTGCCTCGTCCGGGGCACGATAAACCGACGGATCGGCGCGGGTGGGCGCGCCTATGGCATCGGTTTCGAGCTTCGGCTGCCGGTCGATTGGAACGGGCGCTTTCTCTTTCAGGGGGGCGCGGGGCTCGACGGCGTCGTGGCGCCTGCAATCGGCGTCATTCCCAATTCCGCGCAGCCGCCCGCGCTCGTCGGCGGGTTTGCCGTCGTATCGACCGACGCCGGCCACCAGGGATCGCCTGTCGACGCCTCGTTTGCCGTCGATCAGCAGGCGCGCATCGATTACGGATACAATGCGCTCGACAAGGTCACCCTCGCGGCCAAGGCATTGATTGCGCGCTATTACGGCAAGCCACCCGTTCGCTCCTACATGGTCGGATGTTCGAACGGGGGGCGCCAGGCGCTGACCGTCTCGCAGCGGCTGCCGCTCTACTTCGACGGGATCGTGGCGGGCGATCCCACGCTTCGTTTCTCCCGGGTCACCCTTGCGGAAGTGTCGAACCTCCACGCTCTGGCGCGGATCGCCCCCAAAGACGGCCAGGGCCAGCCCATTTATGCGCGCGCTTTCTCGGATGGCGATCTGCAACTCGTTCGCGCGGCCGTCCTCAGGCGTTGCGACGCAAAGGATGGCTTGTCCGACGGGTTCATCAATGACTGGCGCCGTTGCGACTTCGATCCCGGCGTGCTGAGCTGCCGGGGGGCGAAAGCCGCGTCATGCCTGTCGCCTGCCCAGGTCGCGGTCTTGCGCGATCTGCACCGCGGCCCGCGCGATCGCGACGGTAACGCGCTCTACGGCGCCTTCAACTACGATACGGGGATCGCTTCGTCCGCGTGGCGCGGCATGCGGCTGGGATCGGGGCAGGGGAAACCGGCCGATGCGACATTGGGCCTCGGCGCCTTCAAGTATCTCCACCTCACGCCGCCCGACCCCGCATTCGGCCCCGAGACGCCCATCGACTATGGCGAGGTGGTCGAACGGCTACGCCATACCGCCGCGCTCACCGACGCCGACAATCCGTTCCTCGGAAGCTTCGCCGGTCATGGGAAGATGATCGTCTACAACGGTCTGTCGGATCAGGGGCTCGCCTCGAACGTCGTCGCCGCCTGGTACGATCAGATGGTGGCGTCGACCGGCCCCTCCGGCCGAGAAGCGGTCAGCCTTTTCCTCGTTCCGGGCATGCTTCATTGCGGCGGAGGCGAGGCGACCGACCAGTTCGATATGCTGGACGCGATCATGCGCTGGGTCGAGCAGGGGCAGGCGCCCGCGCGTATCCTGGCCGGGTCGCGCAAGTTCCCTGCGGTCCAGCGCCCGCTCTGCCCGTACCCCACCATCGCTCGGTACGTTGGCGGGGACGTGAACGCGGCCGACAGCTTCGCGTGCCGGCTTTGAGCTAAGGCTGGTCTGCAACTGACGAGGCGCCAGAATCTTCCTGCGGTGGCCGAGGCCCCTACAAACCCGTGACCGGCGTGAGCAGGGGAGCACCGCGGAAGTGCCGTTCGATGTTGGCGCGCAACTGGCCGAACAGATCTTCGCCGGCCTCGTAGGTATAGCCGGCCAGATGGGGGCTCAGCACGATGTTGGGCAGGTCGCGCCAGCGGGCGGGATCGGTAGGCTCCTGCTCGAACACGTCGAGCGCCGCGCCCGCGATCGTCCCCGCTGTCAGGGCGGAAACGAGCGCCGCCTCGTCGACCAGGAAGCCGCGCGAGACGTTGATCAATACGCCATCCCGCCCCAGCGCGTGGAGGATCGCGGCGTCGATCTGGCCCGCATTCTCCGGCACGGCGCGCGTGGCGACGAACAGGGCGTCGCTCTGTTCGGCCAAGGCGTGCAGGCTTTCGGCACGCGGAAAACCCGCATCGGCCTGATCGCGCGGTCCCCACCAGGCGACCTCCATTTCGTGCGCGGCGAGGCGCGTCGCAACGGCGTGGCCGATCCTCCCCAGACCGACCACGCCGGCCCGCCGGCCCCGCAGCGAGCGGCGCGCGACGACCCCCTCGCGCCAGCCGCCGGCGCGCACGAGCGCGTCGGCCGCCGGAATGCCGTGCCACAGGGCGAGAAACAGCGCGATGGCATGATCCGCGACATCGTGGGCGTTGACCCCGGCGCCCGTCGTAAGCGCGATACCCCGGGCGCGCAGGCGCGCCAGATCGATGCCCGCGTAGCCGGTCGAGAAACAGGCGACGAGCTTCAGGTTGGGAAGCGCGTCGATCAGGCTGTCGGGCAAGGTTTCGCCGCAAGCGACCGCTTCGATCGCATCCCGAGAGACGTTCGAAAGGTCGCCCGGCAGCAGGATATCGGCGTCGATCTCCAATCCACTCAGCCTTTCGATCAGGAATGGACTGTGGATCAGGAGTGCGGGCCGGCCCATAATCGTCAGGCCGGCAGGCGGAAGCGCGCGCGCGCCTCGGCGACGGTCGCGGGCGCCATGCCGTAGAATTTGGCGATCTCGACGGCGGCTTTCACCATGTCGCTATTGTGCCGTCCGACGCTGCCATCGGGCAAGTGGACGCCGTCTTCGAAGCCGACGCGCGCCAGATCGCACCCCATCGACATTCCCAGCGTCACCATCCTGAACATGTCGCGTCCGGTGCCGGTGACCCCCCAGATCGCCTTGGGGAACAGCCGCTGGCCCTCGTCGATCGAGAAGAGCAGGTTGCGCGCGATCGGCGGCGTCGCGCCAAAGCCGCCGCCATGGAGCAGCCAGACATTGTCCCGATCGCGATCGAACAGGCCCTCGGCGGCATAGCGCAGCAGGCGATGGAGCGTGCTTGCCTCGACGATCTCATATTCCAGCGCGGATCCCTTGGCGTAGACCGCCTCGATCGTCTTCTTGAGCAATTCGGGCGAGTTCACGTAAGGCGTCTCGCCCGGGTAGCCGCCCTCGGGATTGTAGAAATCGGCCGATCCCGCCGCGATCCCGAACAGATCCTGCTGCGGCTCGATCCCGAGCAGGCCGAGCCGTTCGGCATCGTCGGGCCAGTATAGCCGGCCGGTCGTGGCATCGCGGCGGACGCCGATGCCGTTGGTCGTCTGGATCAGGATCGGCGATCGGGCGCGTATCTCCTGGATGATCTGCGAATAGATGGCCGGGTCACCCGAATTCCTGCCCTCCTTGTCGCGGGCATGGACGTGCACGACCGACGCGCCCGCCTCGTAGCAGCGCGCCGCCGCCTCGCCGATCTCGTCGGGCTGCTTCGGAATGATCGCGCCGTCGCGATCCTGCTGCATGCCGCCGTTGAGCGCGACCGTGATGATGACCTTGTTACCTTCGAGCATCGAAATCCCTCCGCTTCGGCAAACCCGATGGCGGGTCGCGGCTGCCGCGTCTGTCCTCTTCCGGCGGGACAAGGCGGCTGTCCTCTCTCGAAAGGACAACGGGGCGACAGGGGACGTGCGAAGACCGGCGCGAGAGAGGATGTCGATATGACAGCGCGCAACGAGGAGTCTGCCGCCGCCGAGGTGTCGGCCGTGTTCGACATGCCGGTCATCGCGATCTGCTCGCTCGCTTATCTTCTCGACGGCGTGGTATTTTCGATCATGGGGCCGCTGGCGCCCGAGATCGCCCATACGCTCGCTTTGACCAACGCCGCGCTCGGGCCGATCTTCTCGGCCAATCTCGCGGGGCAGTGCTTTGGACTGATCCTCTTTCCACTGCTCGCCAACCGGACGGGCCATCGGATCGTGGTGGTCGGCACGCTGGCCGGCTTCGGGCTTTTCCAGGCGATCAGCGGCGCGGCGGAGACCGCAAGCCAGCTTTTGCTGCTGCGCTTCGTCACCGGCTTCTTCCTCGGCGGGTCGCTGCCCAGTTGCATGGCCATGGTGACCGGGGCCGCACCGCCGCATCGTCGCGGCCTTGCCGTGACCGTGTTGTTCACCGGCTATGCTATCGGATCGACCGCAGCGGGGCTGCTGTCGGGGCTGTTCCTTGCCCATGGCGGCTGGCGCGCGGCGATGATTGCCGTCGGCGGGCTGTGCATTTTGTCCGCGGCGATCGCATGGGTCTGGCTTCGCGAGCCCACCGCGTCGGCCGACGCCGATGCCGCAGCGTCGCCCGGGGTGATCGGGGACGCGCTCTCGCTGCTCTCCCCGCCTTATCTGGTCGGTACATTGGCCCTATGGGTGCTGTTCATCGCGATGCTGACGCTGAGCTATTGCCTCAATTCGTGGCTGCCGATCATGCTGGTGCAACTGGGTCGCGATACGGCCTATGCGGCGATGGCCGTCTCGGTCTTCTCGTTGGGCGGGATCGTCGCCGCTCTGGGCGTCGGTTTGCTGATCGACCGTTTTGGGGCAACGCGCGTGCTCGTCGTTTTTCTCTGCGCTGCGAGCCTGTTGCTGGTCGTGATCGGTCAGGTGCTGGCGAGCGCTTCCCCGCCCGTGTTGCTGGCACTGCTGATCGTCTGCGGCTTCTTCGCGCTGGGCGCCTATGGCGGTGTCAACGTCGTGCTGGCGGGCTTCTACCCGTCGGCCACGCGGGCCTTCGGGATCGGCGTCACCAAGAGCGTCGGGCGCGTCGGCACTGTCGTCGCGCCGATCCTCGTCGGGGTGGCGCTGAGCGCGGGCATGCATGCGGAGACCGTCATGTCGCTGTTCGCCATTCCCGCCGCTCTGGCCGCGGCGGCATTGCTTGTCATCGCCGCGGCAAATCGTGGTAGATACGATCCCGACAGCCGCGCGAAGCCGGAGGCCAGGGAGAGTTGACCACGATCCAGCAGATCACCGACTGGCACGCCAGCCGATCGATCGGTCCATCCTACGAGCGGCTGCTCGGAGCGATCGGGACCGAGGAATTCGGCGCGACCGTGCGCGATTCGATCCTCGCGGTGACGTCCGGCGCCCGGCGGGTCTATCTGTTCGAGGCGACCGGCCGGCTCGACAACAGCCTGCAATATTATTCGTGCGAGCCCGGGCTGATCGAATTGCTCCCGCTCTACAACAAATCCTATCTGCAGCTCGATCCGGTTAGTGACGCCTATCGCGCAGCCGCCGAGCCCAGCGATACGGTGTTCCAGCGGATCCTGCCCTCCGATATCGCGTCGGCGGGATTTCGCCGCCGCTTCTTCGAAGAGCCCGGCATCATCGAACGCATCTCGATCGTTCAGCGCGGCCCGGACTCCTGGCGCGCCATGAACATCGCCCGCCACCAGTCCGACGGCTATTTCTCTGACCAGGAGATTTCCGCCCTCGTCAATCTCGCCTGGCTGGTGCTGCCCATGCTGCCGCTCAACCGGCAGCGTCCGGGCGTCGCGCCGCGGCTTGGCGCCGAGCAACTCGAAAACCGTTTCGCTGCCCGCTTTCCGGCGTTGACGCTGCGCGAACGGCAAGTGTGCGCGCGCGCGGCGATCGGGATGACCGTGGAGGCGACCGCGCTCGACCTCGGTATCGCCAAGACCTCGGTGCTCACCTATCGACAACGGGCCTATCATCGCCTGAGCGTCACCAGCCCCTATCAGCTCTGCCTGCTGGTCAGCCACTGAAGCTCGTGCCTAAGATCAGAACCATGATTAAAAGCGTCATCCCCGCGCAGGCGGGGATCCATAACCTCCAACCCTTGAGAATATGGATTCCCGCCTGTGCGGGAATGACGGCATGGGCTGTGTACGATTCAGGGCTGGAGCAGGACAAGATGAGGTTGAATAGCTTGGTTGGTCCAACCTGAAGTCACCCGGTCTTAGGCCGGCTCCGGGCCGCGCGATTGTCCTCTAGCCGACGGACAGACCTTTTTCGGCGGCGCTCCTACCCCTCCGCGCAATCAAAAAACTCTTCGGGGGGATTGCGCCATGTCGAGGGTCGGTTTCGGTAGCTCACTTCTGGCTCTCGCGTTCGCGGGCGCCGCGCCCGCGTTCGCGCAAAGCAGCCCGACCACGCCGGCCCCGGAGCAGGGGCTGGCAGACATCGTCGTGACGGCCCAGCGGCGCACCGAAAGCGCGCAGAAGGCGGCGCTATCGATCGTGGCGGTGTCGGGCGACGCGCTGCGCAATGCCGGTGTCACCAATATCGACGCCTTGGCGCGCCAGACCGCCGGCATCGAAATCCAGCCGAGCGGAGGGCCCTACACCACCTTCACCGTCCGCTCGGTGAGCAATCTCAGCGGCAACGCCTTTTCGGACCCGTCGATCGCGGTGAACGTCAACGGCGTCTATCTCGCGACACCGACGACGTTTCGCGGGCTCTTCTACGATCTCGACCGCGTCGAGCTGCTCAAGGGACCGCAGGGCACGCTCTATGGTCGCAACGCCACCGGCGGCGCGATCAACCTCATTCCCAACCGTCCGACGTTCCGGTTGGGCGGCAATGCCGGCATCGTCCTCGGCAACTATTCCCATTTCGACGCCAATGCGGCCTTCAACCTGCCGCTGTCGGATGCGGTCGCGGTCCGCATCGCCGGCCAGCATGCCAAGCATTCCGGCTATATGAGCCTCGGCACCAACGACGAAGACGTCAACGCGGTGCGCGGATCCGTGCTGTTCCAGCCGTCCACGGACCTGTCGATCCTGCTGTCCGCCGATTGGGCGCACGAAGGCGGGAAGGGGCCGGGTGCGACCTTGCGCAAGGCCTGTTCGGCGCTGGGTCGGCCGGGCGTCAGCTGCTTCGTCGCCGATCCCTATACCGATGTCGGCGATCTGCCCGCTTACTACACTGCGGCGGGCATCGCGGTGCAGTCGCGCGATCCCTATCTCGACAGCGATTATTATGGGGTAGGCCTCAACGCCGACTGGACCACGCACATCGGCACGGTCTCGCTGGTCGGCGGCTATCGCAAGTCCGACGTGCGCTACAACAGCACCGCGACGAGCTGGCAGATCATCGAGAACCAGCATCCTACGCAGAAGTCGCTCGAGCTCCGCCTCGCCTCGCCGAGCGGGCAGCGGCTCGGCTATGTGTTCGGGGCTTATTATCTCGATACGGCGATGCACGCGCACGCCAATGGCGAGAGCGCGACCGCGCATAATTATAGCGATCAGAGGACCAATTTGACGGGTTGGACCGGGGCGCTGTTCAGCCAGCTGAACTACGGCCTGACCGACACCTTCCGCATCGTCGGCGGTGTGCGCTACACCTATGAGAAGAAGAATTCGGACAGCAACCGCTATCGGCTCGTGGCCAACGGGCCCGATCCGGTCATCCCCGCGGCACCGCCGGGCGCGCCGACCAACGTCATTGCGGGCTCGCGCGACTGGAACAAGGTGAACTGGAAGGCCGGCGTGGAATATGATGCCGGGCCGCGCAGTCTGCTCTACGCCAATGTCAGCACCGGCTTCAAAGCGGGCGGCTTCTATTACGGGCCGCCGGGGTTCACGACGTACGAGCCCGAGAAGGTCACCTCGTTCGTGGCCGGCTCGAAGAACCGCTTCTTCGACAACAGGCTGCAGCTCAACCTGGAAGGCTTCTACCTCAAATATTCCAACCAGCAGGTCAGCTTCGTCAAGCTCGTCACCGGCCTTGCCACGCTGGTGACCGAGAATGCCGCGCGGAGCCACGCTTACGGGTTCGATCTCGACAGCCAATTTCTGGCGACGCCGACCACCCGGCTGAGTTTCCAGGCGCAATATCTCCACTCGAAATATGACGACTTCACTTATCTGACGCTGGGCGCGCCGCCGGCGGCGCGGACGAGCTGCACGGTTTCGGCGGGTTCGCCGCCCAATGCGGCGGTCGACTGTTCGGGCCAGACCACGCTGCGCTCGCCGACCTGGACCCTCGTCGGCAGCGTCGAGCAGGGCATCCCGCTTCCCAACGGCGGTCGGCTCGTGGGCGAGGCCAACGTCCGCTATGAAGGGCACTATCAGACCGATCTGTCCTACCTGCCTGAGGGCGTCGCGAACGCCAGCGCGCGTGTGAATTTGAGCTTCGGCTACGAGGCGCCGGGCAACGCTTTCTCGCTCAAAGCCTATGTCGACAATGTGACCGACGCGACCACCATCACCGCGACGACGATGAGCACGAGCTATGCCGTCAACCAGGCGTTCGGGGCGCGCCTGCTTCCGCCGCGGACGTTCGGCGTGCGCGGACAGGTGAAGTTCTGATGGGCGGGTTCGATGACGGTCGCGAACAGGCCGGTCTCGCCGTGCTCGAACAGCTCGGCTGGGGGCAGAATGAGGGCGTGCGCGAGCTCGACGAGGATTTGTGGCGGATCGTCACCGAGACAAATTTCGGGACGATCTGGGCACGCCCGGGCCTGGCGCTGCGCGATCGCGAGCTGATCTGCCTGTCGATCCTGATCGCGGTCGGCGCGCACGGTGTCGCCCTTCACTTCAAGCATGCCCACAAGCTCGGCTTCACCGAGGACGAACTCAAGGAGATCGTCCTCCAGACGATCCCTTATGCCGGGCTGCCCAAAGCGCTTCAGGCGATGGCCATCCTCAAGCGCACGCTCGCCGGCGAGGAACCGCAATTATGATCGACAATATCATGGACTCGCAGGCGACCGGCGCCGGGGTCGAATGCTCGGCGGCCGAGTGGGACGCGCGCGTCGACCTGGCGATCGCCTATCGCCTGCTCGACTGGCAGGGCATGACCGATCTGATCCATACCCATATCTCGGTCCGCGTGCCGGGCGAGGAGGGCCATTTCCTCCAGCTTCCCTACGGCCATCTGTTCGGCGAGGCGCGCGCATCGCAGATGGTCAAATGCGACGTCGACGGCAACGTCATCTCCGATCCCACCGGGCTCGGCATCAGCCGGGGCGGCTTCTGCATCCACAGCGCGATCCATATGGGCACGCCCGCCGCCGCCTGCGTGATGCATGCCCATACCGAGGCGACGATCGCGGTGGCCAATTACCGCGATGGGCTGCTGCCGCTCAGCCAGCATGCACTGCGCTTCTACGGCAAGATCGCGTATCTGGATTATACCGGCGTCTTCGATACGAAGGAAAAGCGCGACGCGCTGCCGAAAACGCTCGGCACAGGCGACGTGTTGATGCTCCGCAACCACGGGCCGCTGGTGATCGGACCCACCGTCGCCGAGGCGTTCTCGCGCATCTATTATCTCGAACGCGCCTGCCGAATGCAGGTGGCCTCGCTCTCGCAATGCACCGATCCGGCGTCGCAACTGGTCTACCCGAGCGAGGGCGATTGCCGCGCCATGGCGCGCGCCTTCGAAGGGGGCGAGCGCGTCATCGCGCGCGAATGGAGTGCGCTGCGGCGCATGCTCGACACGGCCGGTGCAGACTACGCAGCCTGATCCTTCACCCGATAAGCAGGCGCGCGCCGAGGGCGGCGGCCAGGGCCGGGATCATGGTCACGGCGCCGACCTTCAGGAAACGCCAGAAGCCGACATCCTCGCCCTCGCGGCGGATGGCCTGCAGCCACAGGATCGTGGCGAGCGAGCCCGTGATCGAGAGATTGGGGCCCAGATCGACCCCGATCAGCAGCGCGTCGACGATGAGCCGGGGCGGGTGGGCCTGCGCCACCGCGGTGCTGGCCACGAGCCCGGCGGGCAGGTTGTTCATCAGGTTCGACACGAATGCGAGGATCGTGCCCGAGGCCGCCGCACCGCGCACCGGATCGGACGCCGCCGCCTGGAGAGCAAGCGCGACCTTGTGAATCATGCCGGTCCGGTCGAGCGCCTCGACCAGCACGAACAGGCCGGCGACGAGCGGCAATACGCTCCACGAGACCGAGCGCGCCAGCCTGATCGGCGATTGCCTTGCCAGCGCGCAGACGCCGAGCGTCGTCGCGATCCCTGCAAGGCATGTCGGCAGCCCGAGCGGTCTGTCGAGCGCGGACATCACGATGAGCAAGGCGGCCGTCGCCGCGATGCCGGCAAACGCCGCCTTGCCGCCGTGCGACAGCGGATGACGCTCCGCGCCGTGCTCGCAACGCGCGGCCAATCGTTTGCGCTCAGCCCACCGCAACATGATGTAGGTCACGACGATCGACGCGAGCGAGGGCAGGGCGAACGACCCGAACCATTGGCCGAGCGGCGGCATCTTTCCGCCGTACAGGACCAGGTTGGCGGGGTTGGAGATCGGAAGCACGAAGCTTGCGGCGTTGGCGATGAGCGCGCAGGCGAAGAGCAATGGCAGCGCGTCGGCCTTGGCCTTCCTGGCGGCCGCATAGACGGCCGGAGTGAGCACGACGGCGGTCGCGTCATTGGACAGGAAGGTCGTCGTGACGATCCCGGTCAGGTAGACCAGCAGGAACAGGCGTGCGGTCGATCCCCCGGCTTGGTTGGCCGCTGTCGCTGCGACCCAGTCGAACAGGCCCTGCTCTCGCGCCGTTTCGCTGAGCAGCATCATGCCGATCAGGAACAGATAGACGTCGATGCCCTTGCCGACCGCGCCGAACGCCGCGTCCAGTGGCATCAGGCCGAGCAGCAGCAGCAAAACGGCGCCCGCCACGGCCCAGATCGCTTCGGGCCAACGGAACGGGCGCGCGATGACCGCCCCGGTCGAGGCCGCGCAGATTCCCAGGGTCGCGGCTGTCGCCAGCATCACCGACGCTTTCCGTTCCTGTTGGGGGCTCTGCAGGTGCCGAAAAAGACGACACGCGCATCCGCGAACATGCGAGCGATCACTTGGCAATCGGCACAATGGCCGGGATGAGCGTGCACGAACACGAGGGGCGTCTGCCTTTCCGTCTTTGCCCGCGCAAGCTCTTCGCGCAGAGACCGCGGCGCTGCCGGCCGTCAGCCTCGTTCATGTGCGGATCGCCGATACGAACCCGGCAGACCGGGGCCGTCACGCCGCTTCGTCTTCTGCGGCGCCGTCCATTCCCGCGCAGGCGCGCCGCAGCGTGCCGGCAAAGCCGATCCATAAAGCGACGCTGATCAGGGCGAAGCTGCCGAGCACGAAGAAGGTGACGTGATAGCCGAGCGCTTGCGCCAGCCAGCCACCGATCGCGGGACTGAGCGAGGCGCCGACGCCCTGCACGGTCATCACCGCGCCCTGGCCGACATTCACCCGGCCGGTCCCGTTGAGCAGGCAGGCGACGAGCCCCGGAACCGCGACGCTCTGCAGCCCGGCCCCGATCCCGTCGAGCGCCTGGACCGGCCAGACGCCCCAATGCTCGATGAAGGTTCCGGCCAGGAAGCCGCGCAACGGCAGCACCGCGAAGGAGATGAGGAGGACCAGCCAATAGCCTCTGCCGGCCGCCATGCGCATCGCGAGCAGCGACGCCACGATCATCACCGCCTGGGCGACCACGACCGTCTGGGCGACGAACAAGGCCGCATCGCCCTTGCCGGCACCGACCACCGCGAGGCCATAGAGCGGGAGCATGGCGCCGTTGCCGAGATGGAAGCAGGCGAGGGCGGCTGCGAGGATGAGCATCGGCTTGTTGCGCAGCAGCGTCCTGAAGCCTTCGGCCTTGCCGGGCTCGTCGCTATCGCCGTCCCTGCTCTCCAGGCCACGGGCTGCGCGATGATCGATCGCCTTTTCGGGGATCATCAGCACGGAGATGATCGCAAGCACGCCGAATGCCGCGGCGAGGTAGAATATGGCGGGCATCCCGAACTTCCAGCCGAGCCAGCCCGACAGGCCAGCGCCGATCATGTTGCCGGCATGGTTCCACGCCTGATTGCGACCGTTTTGCGCGTTGAAGCCTCTTTGCCGAACGATCCCGAGCGTCATGCCGGTAACGGCGGGTCCGATCGCCGCACCGGCGATGGCCGTTGCAACCTGGCTGACCGTCACGATCACGCCCGACTGCGAGAACAGGATCAGAAAGGAGGCCATCACGGTGCAGATGCCGGTGACGATCACGACCCAGCGCTTCTTGTCGGTATGGTCGATGAAGGCGCCCGCCGGCGCGGTCATGATCATGCCCGCAATCCCGCCGGCGGTCATCACCGATCCGATCGGGCCGGACGTCCAGCCTTTTTGTTGCAGGAAGACGCCCAGGAACGGGCCGATCCCCGCCTGCATGTCGGCCATGAAGAAGTTGAGCGCCTGAAGCGCCGCCGTGGCGCGCGTGGCTTCTTTCGGCGCGCCGCGGCCTTCCGGCCGTACCGCCGCAGTTGCTGTTGCCATACCGACCCCTGTTAGTCCGCGCCGCTGAACCCCCAACTCGCCAAAAAGGGTCCGAAGTGGATGCGATGTAACGGAAACATCGTCTCGCCATTGCGAGATGCCGCGTATCTAGCCGGGGGCGCGCGACGCCCACTGAACCGCGCGGTTCATATTCGGTTTAGGGTTTTGCCGTGCTTTTGGCAGCAACAAGTCCGCCGCATCGCGATCGACTTGGGGCGTATGGGGCCAGTCGCTTCTGCAACGCGACCGGTTCGCGTCTTATTGCGGTGCCGTCGCGCCCGACGCCGCTTCACCGATCGATATATTTGTCGGGGCCACGCCATAATAATTGGATACGCGATCGGCATAGGCCTGGTTGAAATCGGGCGGATTATTGGCCCAGCTGGGGCCGCCTTCCAGCAGGCGCCGATCGATTGTCACGATGAAGCCGTCGGCGACAGGGTCGTACGACAGAAGTTCGAACGGAAGCGGGTAATAGCTTCTGCCGATGCCGAGAAAGCCGCCTACGCTCAAGATGGCATAAGCAGCGGCCCCCGAACGCTTGTTGATCATGAGGCTGTAGATCGATCCGAGGGCATCACCATCGCGGGACGCGACCTTGGTTCCGTCAACCTTGTTGGATGCCAGGAGCAGATTGGTCGGTTCGGCAATATGAGCGGCGTCGACTGGGTTTGACATGCGCGATCCTCTGTTCCCACGGCAAACCGCCCTGGCGCGCAACTGTTCCGTCGATCGAGGGAGATGGCGGCGGTCATGGGGCGCCCCAAACCTTTAAGCAGGGGTTCGCGATGGCCCGGCTGGAGGAAGGCCTCTCTCGGCAGCATCACGCCGTTCGCTGCGAGCGAATGCGCGGTTCGCCCGCAGTGAAGCGAGCCTCGGGGGCCGCGGCTAGCCCACGCTGATAGGCGCGCGTGGAGAAGCGCCGACGATTTGGGGATGAACATGACGGGGATACAGTCACCCAGATGCCCCGCGCACGACCCGGTCGATCGCCGCGGCGTATCCCGGCGGGGGGTGATCGGCGGCGCGCTGCTCATCGCGGGCAGCGCGGCGATGCTGTCGCCGATGGCGCTGCGCATGCCGACACGGTCGCGCGCGCAGGGCGCGGTCGTCGCCTTCCATGCCGACCACCTCTATCTCGATCATAGTGGGACCGCCGAGCCTTATGTCCCGCCGCCCGGGCTTCGCGCGCTCGACGGCCTCGACGAGGATGCGCTCCGCCAACTCGTCTACAATCTCTGAACGCCTTCCCAACGCATCCATTCTCGAGGTCGCATCATGGTGGATTTCTCAGGCCAGCCGACGATGAAGGGCTTCTTCTCGCCGCAGCGTTATGATGCCGACATCCGGGATTGCGAGGTGATCGGCACCCTGCCGCACGATCTCAAAGGCGCGTTCGTGCGCCTGGGCGGCGAATGGTATTATCCGCCCAAATATAAGGATGACGCGGCCCTCAATACCGATGGCTATGTCAGCATGTTCCGGTTTCACGAGGGGCGGGTCGACTATAAGGGCCGCTTCGTTCGGACCGAGCGATTCCAGCACAATCTGGCGGCGGGACGCCAACTCTACGGTTATTACCGCAATGGCTATACCGACGATCCGAGCGTCCGCGATGTCGCGCATCCCGCGCGACGGACGGTCTCTAACACGACGCCATTGGCCTTCGCGGGCAAGCTCTTCACGCTCAAGGAAGACGGGCTTCCCTACCAGATCGATCCGTTGACGCTCGACACGATCGGCACGTGGGATTTCCACGGCCAATATCGCAGCCAGACCCACACCGCGCATCCCAAGATCGATCCGGTCTCGGGCGAGATGGTGACCTATGGCTACGAAGCCACCGGCCCGGCCAGCAAGGACGTGTTCGTCTACACGATGGACCGTCACGGCCATGTGAAGCGCGAGGTGCGTTTTCAGGTGCCCTATGTCAGCATCATGCACGACATTGCGCTGACGCAGAAGCACATCGTCTTCCCGTTCGCCTGCTACACGACCAGCCAGGAAATCCTACAAGCAGGCAAGATCCACTGGTGGTGGGACAAGTCGAAACCCAGCATGATCGGCATCCTGCCGCGCGATGGCGACGCCAGGGACATGCGCTGGTTCCAGGGCCCCGAGCGCTGCATGATGCACACCGTCAACGCGCGCACCGAGGGCGACAAGGTGATCCTCGAGGCCCCCTTCTGGGACACCAACTTCTTCCCCTTCTTCCCGAATGTCGACGGTTCGCCGTGGGATCGCGATCGGGCCAAGGCCTATATCCGCCGCTACGTCTTCGATCTGAATTCGAAGGATGATCGCTGGCATGAGGAGACGTTGTTCCAGACCCCGGTGGTCGATCTGGCGCGGGTCGATCCGCGCTACCTGACGCTCGACCAACGCTACGTTTATACCGGCTTCACCGATCAGAATGCCGCCTTCGATACCCAGCGCGCGGGCAACATGCGCGGGCGGGTGACCAACAGCTATGGCCGGTTCGATCTGAAGAGCGGCAAGTTCGACGTCTATTTCGCGGGCGACGTCCACTCGTTGCAGGAATGCTGCTTCGTGCCGCGACCGGGCAGCACGACCGAGGGGGACGGTTACCTGATCGGGGTCGCGTCGAACTACGCCGAGATGCGCTCCGAGCTGGTGATCGTCGATGCGCAGCGCCTGGGTGAGGGCGATGTTGCGCGCGTGGTGCTCCCATTCCGCGCCGGTCCCCAGGTGCATGGCATCTGGGTCCAGGACGGCGAGTTGCCGCTCCCCGTCTGATCGAACACATGAGGGCTCGCTCGGGTGGAGCGCGCCGACCAGGAGAGAAGACCATGCAGAAGAGGATCCTTGCGCTGTTGGCCGGCATGGCGATGGCGCTGCCGGCCGCGGCGCAGATCGGCGCGCCCGGCGCCACCGATTGGGTGAAGACCCTCCAGCCGCAGGCGCCAAGCCCGTTCCCGCCGATGGTGCCCGCGGGACGGGCGGACGATTATGTGTCGATCGTCAATCTGATGAGCACCTATTTCGTCGCGCTCGATGCCGGCGATCTCGATACCTATGCGGGCGTATTTGCGCCCGACGCGACGCTCTACTGGATCGGCGGGGTCGAGCATGGGCGCGACGCGATCTACAAGAATCTCGCGAGCTTCGGCACCGGCCGCCAGAAACTGCCCAAGGATGCCACCGATCGGCCGCGCTTCATCCA
This sequence comes from Sphingomonas sp. MMS24-J13, assembly GCF_044905095.1. Classification (NCBI taxonomy): domain Bacteria; kingdom Pseudomonadati; phylum Pseudomonadota; class Alphaproteobacteria; order Sphingomonadales; family Sphingomonadaceae; genus Sphingomonas; species Sphingomonas sp. MMS24-J13. The sequence goes on along the minus strand of NZ_CP173258.1, from coordinate 2,417,329 downwards.
TACGCTCGGCAGCCAGCGGATCGATTTCACCGGTCCGAACACCGCGCACGATGTCGGCATGTGGCTGGGCTTCAGCAACCGCAACGACCACAAGTTCGAGACGGCCGAGTTCGGCCATTACGAGGACAAATATGTGAAGATCGACGGCCGCTGGTATTTCCAGGAGCGCCGCATCTTCAACGAGCGGCTGAGCAACCGCGGCATCTATTATCCCGAACTCGGCGAGCGCGATCCGCGCGAGAAGTGATCCGCCGATCGCGATCGGCGGACCGATTGGTCGATCGGGGCGCTAACCTGGGATCACTCCGGCAGCGGCGGATTGGTCGGTGCCGGCGATGATGGCGGGGCTGGCGGCGCGGGCGGAGTGATGCCGCCCGGTCGCATGTCCGGATGCGCGGTCCAGGGCGAGCGCATGTAATAAGCGGTCTGGATGAAGGTCGCCTCGATCCCGGTGATCTCGCCATGCTTGATCTTGAACATTTCCAGCAGCCCCCAGGTTTGCGGCTCGCGGAAGACGCTTCGCTGTGGCGTGCCATCGGTGAGCTGAAACGTATCGAGCACGCCCTTGTGATCGATGAAGCCGCGCGCCATCACGATCCCCCGCGCCTCGTCGACCAGGACGAAATCGCGATCGCGGACACGTTCGTTGAAATGGTAGCGGCCCGATTTGAAGCCCTTCTCGACATCGGGGAATTTCATGCCGTTTTCGAAGCGCGTGGCGGTCGGCGAAAATTTCGTATCGCGGATCTCGCCATTGTTGTTCTCCAATGTCGTGAAATAGCCATTGGCGATCCGAACCAGATCGGTTCGGCTCGTCCGTTCGCGGGGGTCGACCGGCCGGGCGAGATCGGGATCATGGGCAAATCCCTCGATCGGCCCGATCGGCGTCGGCGGCGAGGACAGGTTCCGCTTGGTCGAAATGACCTGCTCGACCTCGGTGATCTTGCCGCCCGCCACCTTGAGACGGATCGCGAGAAAGCCCGGAACGTCCTTCTGCATGATCGTGGTGTAGATGCCGACATTGCCGCTGACCGGATCCGATATCGTCAGCGCGGGCCCCACTTCCTGCGTCACCGTATCCCAGGTCCCGTCGGGCAGCCGCATTTCGACATTGTTCTCGGTGAAGCGGACGCTCCTGCCGAACGGCGCCAGCTTCGGGTCATGCGCAAGATAGGCGGTGCGATAGGCCGTGCCGATCTCCTCGAGGCAGGCCTTGCCGCATCGCGGCTGGGCGAAGGCCGGGCCCATCGCCAGCCCGCTCATCGCCGCCGTTGCCAAAAGAAGCGCGTGTCGCATGGTCTTTCCTCTCCGGTTATGCGGTCAGGATAATCGTGAAAGTGCAGGCTCGCTTCGCTGACAGCGAACTCGGCGCAAGGAGGGCTGCGAACACCGGGTTTCGGGCGGGGCAGACGTTGACGGGCAAGGCGTTGTGCCCATAGCCCTTGCCCATGAAATCAGATCGACCGATGTATCGGGAAGCGTCGCTCGATGAGGTTGCCGCCGGCCCGGATAGGCCCATGGACATGGGCATCCTGATCGACACGTTCGGCTATCTGCTGCGCCGCGCATGGCGCGATGCCGATCGGCGCTTCGCCCACCATTTCCGCACCCTGGATATATCGGCCGTTCAATTTTCGGTCTTGGAATTGATCGATCGCAATCCCGGGTGCACGCCGGGCGATCTCGTCATGCCGATGGGTATCACCCAGAACAACATGGTCGGCATCATCGCCGACCTGGTCAAGCGCGGCTTCGTGACGAAGAAGACCGACGCCCACGATCGCCGCGCGCGCAAACTGAGCCTGACGGACGAAGGCGCGACGATGCTGTCCGCGGCGCATGCGGTACACGACCTCTATCTGGCCGAATATGCCCAGCGCATCGGCGCCGGCAATCTGAAGGACCTGGTGCGACTGCTGCGCATGTTCGATCGGGGCTGATCCGCGATGGCGTTGACACCCGTCCGGCGCTGAATAATATATCTTTATAAGAAGGAAATATCGCTGCACGGCAGCAAAAGGGAGGAAGATGGCGCAGCTTGCCCACTTCACCACGGACGAGATCGCGCCGGAAGAGCGCCTCTCGCGATGGGACGCAAGCCTCTGGAAACCGCTCGTTCCTTTCCGCACCGAGGCGGCAGGGGAGCCGTTCAGCGGCAAGGCAAGCTTTGGCCGGCTCGGGCCGTTGCACCTGTTCCGTATCGTTGCGAGCGCCCATCGCCTCGCGCGGTCCCCTGAAGCCGTGCTGCCTGCCGGGACGGGGGCGGGGCTCATTCAGTTGGTCGTGCAGCGCGAAGGGGTTGCGACGCTGCGCCAAGCCGGCCGCGATCTGGCGCTGGAGCCTGGCATGTGGGCGATCTGCGATGCCGAACGCGCCTTCACGATGACCAGCGGTGGGGCGGGCGAGCAATTGATCGTGCTGCTGCCGCGCGATCGGCTCGCCATCGCGGGGAGCGTCACGATGCATATTGTGCGCGGCTTCGGGGCGAGCGGGGGGACCGGACGGCTGCTGCCGCGCTATCTCGCGGGCCTGCTCGACGAGATCGCCGCGATCGACGACAGCAATTGCGGCGAGTTGGCCGACATGGCCGCCCAACTCGTCCGCCTGGCATTGTTCGAGGCGCGCTATGCGGCGCCCCCGGTGTCGATGCGTGAGACGCTACGCCTGCGGGTCAAGGATTATGTGCGCCGCAACGTGCGCGACCCGGCATTGTCGATCGCGCGCGTCGCCACCGCCTTCGGCTGCACCAAGCGTCACCTGCACAAGGTGTTCAGCGGCGACGAGCTGAGTTTGAGCCAGTTCGTCTGGTCGGAACGGCTGGAACGCTGCCGCGAGGCGCTCAGCAATCCCCGCATGGCGCAGCATTCGATCACCGAGATCTCCTTCATGTGGGGCTTCAACAATTCCGCCCATTTCAGCAAGTCGTTCAAGGATCGATACGGCTTGCCGCCCGGCCTGTTCCGTGAGCATCAGCGCTGCATCGACACCCGCCACCAGCAGAGCGCGCTGATCAACTGCTGATGCTGCACTGAAAGCTGGCCCGATCCGCCTCGTTGCCGGTGCCCTTGTATCGCGGATAGCTCGGCCACGGGCATAGCGGACGGTCCGCCGGCGTCGGCAACTTGCGGTGGGCCGGCACGTCCGACGGCGCGCTGCCATGCTCGACCCAGTCCACGACCTTGGTCAGCAAATCGAACTGGTCGAACGTATTCGTTCCACCGCCGCAATGGCCCATTCCCGGCACCATGTAGAGCCGCGCCGATCCATCCCAGCGTGCCCCGTTCTGTTTGGCGGCGCGTTCGTAATAGTCCTGCGTGTCCAGGGGCGAGAACCAGGGGTCGCTTGTGCCGTGATACCAGATGATCTTGCCGCCGCGGTCGAGAAAGGTGTTGAGGCTGGTCCAGACATTGGTGTCGGTCAGTGCCTGCATCGCATCGGCACGCGCCGCCTGAACCCGCGCGTCGAGATCGACCGTGGTCGCGGTGTTCGCCGGCCCCAACGGCGTGGCGACGCCGTTGACGAGGATGCCGGGGATGCCGGGCCCGTCGAAGACCACCCCGGTATCCCAGGGGAAGGCCGGGTAGATCACGGCACCCGCCGCATCGCGTGGCGGCAGGAAGGCCGTGTCGAGCGCCTTGACCTGGGCCGACGTCAGGCAGGTCGCGGTCTTGGCGCCGCTGCATTCGATCCGGGCCGGGCGGAAATGGCAGGCGCCGTATCGCGCGATCACGCCATCCTTCAGCCCGTCCAGCCCATCGCAATCGTCCAGCATCGCTCGCACGATCAGCGCCTTGTCCCCAGCAGAGAACAAGGCCGTGGGGCGTCCGGTCGCGTCCTTCGGTGCGGCCCGGTTGAGCGTGGCGGTGATGTAGCTGGTCGTGATGTTGGAGAAGCCGGTGCGCATGGCGGGCGCACCCGCCACCACGCCGTCGAACATGTCGGGATAGCGTTCGGCCGCCAGCATTGCCTCACGCCCGCCGGTCGAACAGCCGACGATATAGCTGTGGTGGGCGGGGCGGCCATAATGCGCCGCCACAACCTGCTTGGCGACCAGAGTGGTCATCGGCATCGAACTGTTGGCGAAGTCGAGCGCGGCGCCCTGGTCGTCGCTGAAGCTGAAGTCGAACCCGCGTGGGCTCTGGTGCCCACCGTCGGTCGACACCACGGCGAAACCGCGGGCCAGCGCGGGCCGGTCGCCGGTCGCCTGCGTGCCCAGCGGTGGGTTGAGCACGCCGTTGAGCCCGCCCCCGCCCTGGAACAGCAGGCGCCCGTTCCAATCGGCGGGCAATGCGATGACGAAGCCGATCCCGAAACTGCGTCCGCCCGCGCCGGTCCGCTCGTTGATCATCCCGGTGATCTTGCAATATCCCGGCAGCGCGACGTCGAGCGGCGGCTGGCCGGCGCGTGCCGTCACCGTGCCCGCGGCGGCCGGCGGCACCCACTGTGCCCCGGTGAGCCGCACCTTGGCCGGGTAGGTGATGGTGAGATTGAGCGCCTTGCCGCATGCGGGGCCGGCCGCGTGCGCCGCCGTACCCATCCCGATGGCGGTGGCCAGCATGGCCCATCGTACCGATCCGAAAATGCCCATCTGGCTACCCCTGTCCTAGTCCAAGTTTGCTATTTGACGTCACATCGCTTTGTAGAAGCGGATCCGGACTGCCGGCTCGCCCTTCGGACCCTTGGCGCCCTCGAGCGTACCAACGAAAGCCGTTTGCCCGAGCCATTCATATTTGCCCAGCGGCGCCTCGAAACGAGGCGACGTTCGCACCGGCTTCGGCGGCTGGCCGTCGTGCGGCATGCACAGGGCGCCATTGTTGACGACGTTGATGACGACGCCATCGTCCGTCCTCAGCATATAATCGGCGTGGACGTCGACGCAGCCGTCGGCGCGGACCAGTTGCCAATCCCAGCCGCCGGGGACGATGGTTCCCTTGATGCCGGGGCCCTCGAATGTCCCCCCGGTGATCGGGATCATGTTTCTGCTGCCATAGGGCGTCTTGCCCGGAACGATCGCGGGGGAAAGCGTCACCAGTTCCTCGAACGCGAATTCGAGGCGGGGTGCGGCCGCCGGTTCGGCAGCGCCGGCGCCGAAATGAATGAGCGCGATTGCAAGCCCCGCCATCGGCTTGGCTGCGCGATGAATCATCGTCCGACCCGGCATCTCTCTCTTGTCCTCCCCTGGTAATCTTATTGGGCGAGCAGGCTGCAATCCTGGCTTAGCTACGACCGAAGCTGAGCATAAGCGCGGCGCAAGAACAATGCCGCTATGATCGGGGTCGGGATAATGGCGGCGATGCCGTAGCGCAGCGAATTGGCGCCGAACCTCGGCTGCAGCGCGTCGCTGATGATACCGACGATCGCGGGCGCGAGCGCGCTGCCGATGAGGCCGGTGCCGACCAGGACGAGCGTCGAGGCCAGCGCACGCATCCGCGGGGGCGCCACGCCGATCGCGACCGCGATGCACGGCCCGACCGCCATTCCCAGCAGGAAGTTCATGATCGCCGCGGCGATCATCGTGAGGGTGAGCGACGGCGCGAAGGTGAAGATCGCCAGGAACGGGACCGCCAGCGGCAGCGCCACGAGCGGCACCAGCATGCCGGGCACTTCGCTGTCGCGCCCGCGCGCGAGCCGCGTCGCCAATATTCCGGACACCAGCGTTCCGGCGATGCCGCCGCCACCGACCGCCGGCCCGATCAGCGCGCCAACCGCGGCCAGCGGCACGTCATGGCTGCGCAGGAAGAAGGCCGGCGCCCATGTCGGCATGACGCCGCCCACCATCGTCGCGAACGCGGTGCCGAACGACAAAGCGACGAAGCCGGGCAGTCGGGCGAGGTGGAGGATCGATCCGGCGATGCCGCCTTCGCTGCGGCGATGGAGCACGGCGCCACCCTCGATGCGCTGCGGCTCGCGCATCGTGACGAGGAGCAGCGCGACGAGCACGAACCCCGCCAGACCGCAGGTAACGAACATCGTCCGCCAGCCATGCGCGGCGGCGATGACGCCCGCCAGGATCGATCCGGCGATCAGCCCGACGAACGTGCTCGCCTGGAAGATCGCGACGGCCCGCGGCCGCCTGGGCGCCGCGAACAGATCCGCAATCATCGAATAGGCGACCGGGAAGGCGGTGGCTTCGCCGACGCCGACGAGGATCCGTGCGAGCGTGAGCGAGGTGAAGCCCTGCGCAAGCCCGGTCATTGCGGTCGCCGCGGACCACAGGGCGACGCCGAGCGTGAGGATGAGCTTGCGGTTGCCGTGATCGACCCAATGGGCGATGAAGATCCCCATCACCAGATTGAAGGTCACGAACGCGAAGCCCGAGACGATGCTCATCTGGGTGTCGCTCAGCGCCAGATCGGCTTTCACCGGATCGACGACGATGCCGAGCAAGGCGCGATCCGCCACGTTGAGCAGGTTCGCGAGGAACAGCAGGAACAGCGTGTAGCGGGCCCCGGTCGCGCGGCGGACAATCTCGGTCATGACGTCGCTCTCTGCCGTTCGGCAGCCCCCTCTCCGTTTGTCTTTTACGGGCCTATCGTTGGCCCTTTGTCACTCTATCGGGTCACTCTATCGGCACGCGCGCCCGCTTTACCGTGCCGTAACCAGCCCCAACAAATCGGCGGCATTGCGGCCCATGATCTTGGCCTGATCCGCTTCACTGAGCCGTGCGTGGAAGCCGACCGGATCGGGTTCGGACATGTCGAACGGGTAATCGGTGCCGAGGCAGAGCTTGTCCGCACCGTGCGTGCGCACCAGGCTGTCGAGCTCGTCCTGATCGAAGACGAGCGTGTCGAGCCACAGCTTGCGCAGGTAGCTCGATGGCACATGCTGGCAATGCTCGCTGCAATCGGCGCGCGCGCGCCAGCCATGATCCATCCGGCCCCAGTAACCGGGCATGTAGCCGCCGCCATGCGCGACGCAGATCTTCAGGCCCGGATAACGATCGAGCACGCCGCCGAAGATCAGGTGGCCGATCGCGAGCGTGGATTCGAGCGGATTGCCGATCAGATTGTTGAAATAATATTCGCTCATCCGGTTGGCGTGGGTGAAGCCGAGCGGATGGAGGAAGAGCAGGATGCCGAGTTCCTCGGCTGCCGCGAAGAAGGGCCGGAATTCCTCGGCGTGGAAATCCTTGCCGTTGACGTTCGAGCTGATCTCGATGCCGCGCAGATCGAGCTCGCGCACGCAGCGCTTCATCTCCGCCACCGCCATCTCGACATTCTGCAACGGTACGGTGCCCATGCCGATCAGACGATCGGGATGTCTGGCGACCGCGTCTGCCATGCCGTCATTCACCGCACGCGCGGCGTCACGGCCGGTCTCGGCATCGGCGAAGTAGAAATATTGGCCGGGGCTGGGGCTGATCGCCTGCACGTCGATCCCGAGCCGGTCCATGTCCGCCAGCCGTGTATCGAGCGTGTTGAGCGTGCGGCCGATCGCCATGAACTGGGCGCGATTGACTTCGCTGCTCTTGGCGCTGGTGAAGTCGTTGATGCCCGGCGGCGGCCCCGGATATTTCGCCTGGACGATGCCGTCGGCTGCCGGAATGCCGAGATGGCAATGGATGTCGACGACAAGGTGCTTGCCGCGCGCTTTCACCGGGATCGGCTTGCGGTCGCCGCAGGTGGTGATCGTCATGCCGCAGCCTTCGCCGGCTGGATCGTGCCCGCGCATGGCCCGAAGCCGATCGGCACATAGCCATCGGCCAGCGCGCGCCCGCTGAGCGTCAGCGTATCGCCATCCTCCAGCCAGTTGCGCTGGCTGCCGTCGGGCAGATCGATCGGCTTGCCGCCGCGCATCGTGATCTCCGCAAGGCAACCGCGCGCCTCTTCGGCAGCGCCCGAGACGGTTCCGGTCGCGATGAGATCGCCCGGCTCGAGCGGAGCGCCGTTGGAGGCCTGATGCGCCGCCATCTGCGCGAGCGTCCAGAACAGCTCGGCGAGATTGCTGCGCACGATCCGCGCCGACGCGCCGCCGGCATTGGCGAGATCGGCGTAGAGCTCGATATTGATGCCGCCGGCCGCCCGATCGGCATCGCCAAGCAGATAGGCGGGCACCGCGGGTTCGTCGCTCGTGCGGCCGCGCGCCGCGACGCGGAACGGCGCCAGCGCCTCCATCGTCACGATCCAGGGCGAAATGGTGGTGATGAAGCTTTTGCCGAGATGCGGGCCCAGGATCGATTCGAAGAACTGGATGCCGCGCGCCGACCAATCGTTGACGAGACAGCAGCCGAACAGCGCGTCTTCCGCCTGGGCCATGCCGAGCGGCTCGCCCAATACATTGCCCGCGCGCAGCCACACGCCGAATTCCAGCTCGAAATCGAGCATCGGTTCGGGCCCGAAGCGCACCGCATTGCTGCCGGGAGGGGCTTCATACTGTCCGCTCGGGCGGACCACCGGCGTGCCGCTCGGCCGCACCGAGCTGGCGCGGCCATTGTACGCGACCGGCAACGACAGGGCCGCCAGCTTCGGCGTCGCCCCGCCCATGCGGCGGATATGATCGTAGGAGGTGCAGAAATCGGTGAAGGCCGTGGGCTTCAGCGGCATCAGCAGTTCGGCCCCGGCGATCGGCACCAGGACCGGCTCGAGCTGCGCGGGATCGCCGGTCCCGTCCTTGCGGAACAGATCGGACAATTGCGCACGCAGCGCGCTCACCGCAGCGGGATCGCAGCGCAGCAGCGGTTCGAGCGACGGTCCGGCCGCTGCTTTCGCCGCTTCGATCGCCGCGCCCGTCAGGACGTCCAGCGTCAGCAGGGCCGCGAGATCGATGATGGAGTCGCCAAGCGCGACGCCGCCTCCGCCCGCCGCCGCTCCGTCGGTGCGAAATAGCCCGAACGGCAGATTCTGGATCGGAAAGTCGGTATCGGGCGCGTTCGCGCTTTCGGCCCAGCTTTTGCGCGCGGGATCGTGGGTGGCGTTCAGATCAATGCTCATGGCCGCAAGCCTCGTCATGCGCGGCCAGTTCCTTGTGGTAACGGCCCATCGCGCCGAACAGCCCGCGCTGCTGTTCGGCCGTGAAGGGGGCACCCCATTGCTTGTAGAGTGAGAAGACGTTGGCGACGATCCGCTCGGGATCGCTCCAGCCGCGATATTCGGTCATATTGATGTCGCGGGCCGCCTCTTCGAAGTCCATGCCCGCGTCGAAGCGCTTCCTCGCTTCGTCGCGGACATATTCGAGATAGGCCTTCATATTGGCCACCGCTGTCCTCTCGGTGATGGGCCCATGGCCGGGCACGACCACCGCGGGATCGAGATCGATGATGTACTGGCAGGCCCTGATCCAGTTCTCGACCGGGCCGGCCCACATGATCGGATGGCCCTCGTTGAACAGGAGGTCGCCGGTAAAGACGGTGCGATCGCCCGGCACCCAGACGATCGTATCGCTCTGGGTGTGGGCGGGGCCCAGATCGGTCAGCTCGATCGTCTTGTCGCCCACCGTCAGCGTGAGCTGGTGGTCGAAGGTGCGCGTGGGCAGCGTGACCTCGTCGACGCCCGAAAAATCGAATTTGCGCCCCATCGTTTCGTAAAGGAACTCGCCGGCTTCACCCATCTGCTGGTAATTGGCGGCGAGGGCGGCGAGCATCTTCGGATCGAAGCCGGCCATTTCCTTCTTCGCCTCGGACGTGCCGATGATTTCGGCGTCGGCAACCAGCCCGTTGCCGAAGAAGTGATCGGGATTGGCATGGGTGTTGACCAGCCGATCGATCTTCGCGCCGCCGGGCACCGTCTTGAAGGCGTCGAGCATCTCGCGGGTCAGCGGCACGCTCATCAGCGTATCGACCAGCAGCGTCTCGCCCTGGCTGGCGATCAGCCCGGCATTGGACCAGCCCCAGGTTCCATCCGGCTGGACATAACCGTAAACGCCGTTGCCGATATCGTGCACGCCTTGCGTGAACGGCCAGTTCGCCACCCGCTCCTCCTTCTCGTTGCGGGCAGGTCTAGCAAGTTAATTCCCGTTTGCAAGAATTAGCCGGGGCCGACGGCGGTTGCTCGTCCGCCGCAAAAGAGGAATAGAAGCGTCGTGGCCAAATCCAAACCTGCTCCCGCTGCCGGCGAGAAACGCAAAAAAGGGCGCCCGGCGACGGCCGCCGCCGGGGTCGGACGCGAGGCCGTGCTGGCCGCAGCCACCCGGCTGCTCCAGGTTCTGCCGCCCAATCAGGTCACGATCATCGCGATCGCGCGCGAAGCAGGGGCAGACCCTGCGATGATCCGGTATTATTTCGGCAATCGCGAGGCATTGCTGCTTGCGGCCGTGAAACGGCTCACGGAATTGGGCGATCCGATGCCCGGCATCGATCGGCCGCTCGACGCGCTCCAGGACTATATCAAGCGCACGTTCCGCTTCACGCGATCGGCCAAATACATGCAGCGGCTCATGATCGAGGAGCTGGACAGCGCCCGGTCTCCGGAATTGCTCGATCAGGTGCGCGAGTGGAACTGGGCCCCGGTCGAATTCTACGAGGACATCGCCAAGAGCGATGGCGGCAAGGAACTGGCACCCTTCGATGCGCTGTTCCTGCATCTCGCGGTGATCGGCATCAGCGATTTCTTCGTATCGGGCGCCCCGCTCGTCCGCCTGCTCGCCCCGCCGGGCACCGACATGGCCGAACTCGACCGGAAGTACGAGACGTTCGTCACGCAATTACTGTTGAATGGGCTGCGTAAGCGTTAGCCGGAGTATGAACGACGGATGCTTCCGTTCTCTATTATCTCCTCGGTTCGCTCTCCCGATCGATCAGCCGCGCCAGCAGGCGGCGGGCGCGGACCGCGCCGTTGTCGATCGACAACATTGCGGGGCCAAGATCCAGCAGATCGGGTGTACCGATGCGGGCCTGCTGCGCTTCGAGCATGGGTTTGTCTTCGCGCTGGAAAGCCTGCTCGATTGCGTTTCTGATCGCGGACGTGAGATTGGTATCGTCGAGCTTTCGGCGACGAGTGGCGCAGTAGAAATAGTGCGTCCGCGTCGCGGTTTCAGGGGTCATGCTGTGGAGCGTCCAGCTCTCGTCCGCGGGTGTCGGCGGGGTTCCGGCAGGCATGGTCGTGACGCACAGCATCATCGTTGCCGGTGCCTGCCATTCGACCGAGATGCGGATGTCCATGTTCGACGATGGCGGGACCTGCGCGCGAAAGGGCGGGGGTGCCTCGGCGAGGTCCAATGCGGTCCATGCGGTGCGCACCCGTCCCTCCTGCTCGGTGATGTGCACATCGGCTGCGGTCATCATGCCACCCAGCGTGGTCGGGTGGAGATAATCGGCGTGACTTAGATCGAGGATATTGTCCACGATCAGCTGGTAGTTCGCCTGCGTCGGCATATAGCCTTGGATGCGCCCGGCCTCGGGGGTTTCGTCGATGAAGTCGAGCCTTGGCAGACTGGCGGGATCGGCCAGTTCGTCTTCGCCCATCCACACCCAGATCGCCCCGTGCCGCTCGATCGTTGGATAAGCGCGCACCTGCAGCGCGCGCGTGATCGGCCCGTGCGGGTTGGCGATGCAATGGCCGTTGCCGCCGAACGCCAGCCCATGATAGCCGCAACGCACGCCATCGGCCTCGATCCGCCCCATCGACAGCGGCGCGAAACGGTGCGGGCAACGGTCGGCCAACACCGCCGGAGAGCCCTCCCTTCCGCGAAAGATCACGACCGGCTCGTCGAGCAAGGTACGCGCCAGCAACGCGCCGGGCGCCAGGTCCGCCGACCACGCTGCCTGATACCAGGCATTGCGGAGCCAGGCGGCTCTGCTCATTTGGTCATCCCAGGATTGTGCGGGGTGCCGGTTCCGCTGATCGTCTTCTTCACGACGTCACCCCCGAAAATGCCCGGTCGTCTCCCTGCGTTGCCAAGCTGCGGAAAGTCGCATCAGCCCTTCGGCGGAAGCTTATCGAACTCCGCCTGGATCTTGGCGAGGTTCGCATCGCTGAGCGCGTCGGTTTCATAGGTCTGGATGTCCCTCAGCGTCAGCGCGCGACCATCCTGCTGAAACATGGGATTCGCATAGACGGTGGGAACAAGCCGTTTCAGCACCGCGGCCGCTGCGGGATCGTCGAGCAGCTTTCCGACCAGCGTCGAATTCACCGAGTAATGGCCGGTCGGGTTCGGCGTGGCGGTCTGCGCGGACGCGGCTGCGATGCCGACAGGCAGAGTGCCGGTCACCAGCGAAACCACCGCCACCATGATCATCGTCTGACGCATAATCTCTCTCCCTCGATAGGTTCTAATGGGGCGACTTCACTCGGCGACGCACGGATTACGCTGGGTGCCGAGCCCCGTGATGGTACCCTCCATCACGTCGCCCGGCTTCAGATAGACGCCGAAGGCCGAGCCGTTGCCGTAGGGCGATCCGGTGCAGATCACGTCGCCCGGCGTCAGCACGACGCGGTCGGACAGATACGCCACCTGGCGCTGGATGTTGATCATCATGTCGGCGGTGGATTCGTCCTGATAGACCTTGTCGTTCACCGCCAGCTTGATGTTGAGGGCATAGGGATCGGCGACGAACTGCTTTGGCACGATCATCGGCCCGAACGGCAGGAAGGTCGGGAAGCATTTGCCCGACAGCCAGTCGGCGCCGATCGCCGATCCGTCGCGGCGAAAGATATGCTCGCGCGCGGTGACGTCGTTCACCACGACGAAGCCGGCGACATAATCCATCGCATCTTCGGGCGTGACGTGGCGGGCGCGCTTGCCGATCACGACGCCGAGTTCGAGCTCCCAGTCGGGTTTCTCGACATTGCGCGGCAGCACGACCGGATCGTTCGGCCCGACGACGCACGACGGCAGCTTGAGGAAGCAGAAGGGCAGCGCCGCGTTGGCGCGCTCGTCCATCGTCTTTTCGGCACGCGCGCGGCGTTCGTCGTCGCTGATCCCCTCATGCTCGGCGGTGCGCATCGAGGGATCGCCCATGATCAGCCCGATCACATGCTTGCGGTAATTGGCGCCGGTGCAGAAGATCTGGCGGGGGATATAGGGGGCGGCGAAATCGGTGGCCTCCTCGCCCGGCGCCGCCGTTGCCGCGATCCGTTCGAGTCGCGGCAGCACCGCATCCCAATCGTCGAGCAAGGCGAGCGCGTCGCGCGGCTCGTCATGATCGGCAAGCCGGATCGCCTTGCCATCGACTACCAGGGCCGCACCGCCGTCGCGCAGGGTCGCCAGGCCGAATGCCATTCTCGTCTTCCTCTCAATAAGGCTGCTGGAGCTGGTGCATGGTCGCGCCGAGCATGGTCGGGCCCTTGTTCGACATGTCGCCCGCCATCTCCATGTCGCCGATCATCACCGAATTCTCGACCACCAGCCGCGCGCGTTCGAAGCGCCGCTCGACGAACGCATCGAGCGCGTCGGCCACGGCATCGTGCCGCTTCAGCTCGTCGGCGAGCACCAGCCCGTCCTCGGCGGCGATGCCGGCGCCGCTCGCCATATGCGGGGTGGTGGCGTGCGCGGCATCGCCGATCAGCACCACCCGGCCCTGGTGCCAGGGCTTGGGCAGGAGGAGCCATTCGAGCGGGCGGTAATTGATCTGCGCCGCATCGGTGAGGGATTCGCGCACCGCCGGCACCGCGCCGCCGAACGGCTCCAGCAAGGCGCGTACGTGCGACACCATCTCCGCCTCCGCGAAGAACGGATTGTCGGGCACATGTTCGAGGATGAACATGTACATCTCGTCCGCCGATACGGGATTGATGCCCAGCTTCACCGGTCCGCCGAAATACATTTCGGTCCGGTCCACCTCGGGCGGGCGCTTGGCGACGACGCGCCAGCACCCCTGGCCGGTGAATTTGGGCCGCGGCACATCGGGGAAGATCATGCCCCGAATCTGCGAAAAGATGCCGTCGGCGCCGACGACGAGATCGTAGCGGCCCTCGGAGCCGTCGGTGAACCCGACATCGACCCCGTCGTCATCCTGCACCAGCGCCTGGACCTTCACCCCGAGCCGCACCGTCACGCCTTCCGCCCGCACGATCGAAGACAGGATGTCGTGCAGAACCGGGCGCATGATGCCGCCGCTCTGCTCGACCGGGCGCGGGTTTTCGGGGACCGGCGGCTCGAACACGGTCTGCCCGGCGACCGTCTTGCCGCGCATCCCGGCACCGACATGGCCGCGCGCCCTGATCCGATCGAGGATGCCGAGATCGTCGAACGCGCGCAGCGATATGCCCGTGACGCTGATGCCCGCACCATAGACGCGCCAGTCGGGATCGGCATCGATCAAGGTGACATCGACCCCCGCGCGGCGCAGCGCGATCGCGGCGGTCATGCCGCCGACGCCTCCGCCGACGATCAGCGCATTTGCGATCACGCCGGCACCTGCCACAGGCCCTTGTCGGGGGTCATCTCGGCATGCGGCACGTTGCCGGTGATGATCCGCCCCGTGCCCCATTGATCGGTGATGGTCGGGGAGAAAGCATAGGTGGTCGGCTGCCAGGTCGCCTCCTCGACCTCTTCGAGGTCGGACGTATATTCCACCGCATTGCCGTTGGGGGTGAGATAATAAGTGAAGGTGTTGTTGCCGGCCGTGTGGCGGCCGGGGCCCCACGAGAGCTTCACCCCCTTTTCGGTCATCCGCGCGAGCCCGCGCATGAGCTCGTCGACCGAGCTCACGTCGAACGCGACATGGTTGAGGGCAGGGGGCCCGGGCAGGATGGCGAGGCGGTGATGCACCGGGTTGCAGCGCAGGAACACCATGAACTCGCCGATCCAGTCGGACAGGCGGAAGCCGAGCACGTCCTGATAGAATTGGGCGAGCTTCTTATGATCGGGGGTGTGGAGCACGATGTGGCTCAGCCCGATCGGGATCGCCTCGCCCTTGGCCAGCGCGCGGTGCGTGCGCTGGTTGCTGTCGCAGATCACCTCGATCGCCCGCCCATCGGGATCGAAGAAGCGGAAGGCGTAGCCGCCCGCCGGCCCCTCGGCCGCGCCCGGGGGCGAGATGATCTTGCACTCGGCCGCCTGCACCTGCGCATAGAGCGCATCGACATCGGCGCGCGATGCGGCGGAGAAGCCGATCAGATCGGTCTTGCGCTCGTCGTCCTGGCGCAGCCGGATCACGAACGGGTAGGGCGATCCCTCGGCGGCGAAATAGACCTTGCCGTCCATCTCGCCGACCTCGGTGAGGCCCCAGGTTTCGCCAAAGAACTGCCGTTCGGCCGCAAGATCGGGCACGGCGAGGGCAACATACTGTAGATCGGTGACTGCGGTCATGGGGACCTCTCCGGACTCGATAATTCCTGTACTCAGGAATAAAGGCTCGCTGCGCGATTGCAACCGGGATGGTATCTTTCGGGGTTGGCCCGCAGGGATACCATCCGTTCCGTCTATCAGAATTTTCCGCCGATCCGCAGGCCATAGGTGCGCGGCTGTTCGGCGGCGGCGGAGATCACGCCGGCGGAATTGGTCGTGCCGCCGACGAGGCGCTGGTTGTTTTCGAGATTGAACACATAGACGCTCGCGAACCAGCGCTCGTTGTCGGTCGAGAGCGTGACCGATGCGTTGCTTACGAAAGCTGCCTCGGACTTGAGGTAGGAGAGATAGTCCGCCGACGAATAGCTCGATCCGCGATAGCGCGTGCCCGCCTGGAGCACGAGCTTGTGCGAGCCCAGCGGGATCGTCTGCTGGGCGTTGAGGTTGAGCGACCATTTGGGCGAATTGAATGCCTGCTTGCCCGAGCAATCGACGCGGAACACGTTCAGCACGCTGCCGTCGGTCGCGGTTTGCGTGATCGGTGCGTAGCCGCAGGCGGTGTTCGGCGGCAGCCCCTGGTTGGGCGCGTAATAGACGAAGCTGTCATATTTGGCGTCGAGATACTGGACGTTGGCGGACAGCAAGGTGTTTGGCGTCGCCAGCAGTTCGACGTCGAATTCGGCACCCTTGATCGTGCTGTTGCCGATGTTGCGCGTCAAATAGACCGTCGCGGGCGGGCTGCCGAGATCGTAGCCGAATTGCGTGAACTGCTGATCCTTATACTTCCAGAGGAAAGCCTCACCGTTGATCTGCAAGGTATTCCCGAAAAAGCGATTCTTGCTTCCGATCGTGTAAGCGCGGATCGTCTCGGGCTTGTACGATTCCACCCCGCGCGCGAATGAGAAACCGCCGCCATGGTAGCCGGTCTCGTAGCTCGCGTAGAGCATGTTGCGCGACGTGAGATCGTATTGCGCGGCCAGGCGGTAGGTGAATTTCTCGTTCTTCAGCCCGGAATCGATCGCAATCGGCGAACGCAGCACGAACGGCGCGGTCTGCGATCCGCCGAGGAAGGGCGGCAGGACATAGAGCGGCACCGACGTCACGGGGATGCCGCGCGACGTGTAGAAACTTTCCATTTCCGCCGTGCTGCGCACCGTGGGGACGAACGGCAGGGTGGGGCAGCTGTTGGGCGGGAAGCTCGCCGGATTGCCGCAGAACAGGATATAGACCTGCGACAGTCCGTCGAACGTCTTCTTGTCCGATGTGTAGCGGCCGGCCGCCGTCAGGCTCAATTTGTCGATCGGGCGGAAGGTGAGCTTACCGAACCCGGCATAGGATTTGGTCCCGGTGGTGAAATGCTGGATCGGCGACAGCGTCGACTGGTCGTAGAAGGCGTTGGGCGTGTTGATATTCTCGTCGAAATACATCCCGCCCAGCAGATAATCGAGCGATGGCCCGATCTTGCCCGCCAAGCGCGCCTCGACGCTGGTCTGCTTGTCCTTCTCCTTGACGCCGGCCTGGCGGAACACGCCGTTGAACGTGTAGTCGAGCTTGGCCTCGCGATAGGCCGGCTGGATCGTCAACGTGCCGATGTCGGTCTTGTAGTTCAGTTCGCCCGTGGCACCCCAATAATCGTCGTCGTTGTAGGGCTGGCCATCGACCACCGCCCCTGCGCGGCCGGCCTGCGTGACGAAGCGCGACGACAGCAACGCGTTCGACGCGGGATCGAGCAGCCCCTGCTGGCGGGAGAAATTGGTCGGCGTATATTTGTAGCCGGCAAAGCCGGTCGCGCCGAAGACCGGATCGACCGTGCCGAGGTAGAAGCCGCTCTGGCTGCTGCCGCCCTGGTGCGCATAATCGAGGCCGATGCGCAGGTTCAGCTGTTCGGTCGGCTCGGCATAGAGTTGGGCGCGACCGGCATATTCGCGCTGCTTGCCGGTGCCGTCGGACAGGAAGGCGTCGTGCCGCGCGATCGTGCCGGCAAAGCGCGCCGCCACCTTTTCGCCGACCGCCAGGTTCACCGCCGCCTGGCCGGTCAGCCAGTTGTAATTGCCGTAACCGAGCGTGAACTCGCCGCCATTCTCGCCCAGCTTGGGCCGGTTGGGGATGACGTTGATCGCCCCGCCCGTGGCGTTGCGGCCGTAAAGCGTCCCTTGCGGGCCCTTGAGCACCTCGACGCGCTGGAGGTCGTAGAAGACGCCGGACGTGGAGGAAGGCCGGCCGATATAGACGCCGTCATAATTGAACGCGATCGCCGGATCCGAATAGGAATTGACCGTGCCATTGCCGACACCGCGCACGAAGAAGGCGGTCGTCGGCCCACCGGTGCCACCGATCGCGGCCAGCGCAGGTGCGGTCCGCGCCAGATCTTCGGCGCGGATGACGTTCTGGCGCTGCAATTCTTCAGGCTTCACGACGTCGATCGCCAGCGGCGTGCGCTGGCTGCTTTCGCTGACCCTCTGCGCGGTGACGACGATCTCGGCGAGGCCCTGGCCCTCGGGCGTAACGGTGCCAACCGCCGCCCCTTGAGGCGCGTTTGCTGTGGGGGGAGACGGCGTTGCGGGTGCTTCCTGTGCGGCGGCAGGCATAGCCAGCACGAGCGCGCCGAACGACACGGACGCGAGCATTCCGTTCTTCATGATACCCTCTCCCTTTCGTCCGGGGTTTATTCCCGGATCCATGAATTTAAATTCCTGCTATCATGAATATAGGGGCGGCTCAATATGTTCGGTGCGCGACGGCAGCGGCGGGCCAACCGATGAGAACCGGCGGCAAACGTGTAGGGTCAGGTCGCAATGTCGCCGGTCATGCGAATCGGTTTCGCAGCCTCGGTGGCCGGCATGTCGAGCGTGGGAAGACCGCAAAGGCGGTGAGGCGTCCATGTCGGGAGGACTGGCCGAGAGTGTAACGGTGGACGTCCCCAGGTCGGCGCGCACGCGCTGCCCGTCCACCGAAACCAAATCGCTGAGGCTAACGCGACCCCTGCAATGGCCTGACGCTCTTATGATACGGAAAAGATTAAAAAATCGTTGCTAAGATAGGGACAGTGCCGCGTTCTGCGATCGCGTCTCAACGCTTCGGGGCGCCTGCATCCGCTGGCAGGAAGCCTGCCGCCAGGCCATGATAGAGCCGCTCGCGCGAGATGAGCGAAGCGGCGCCTTCGGCGATCAGCGCGGTCGCGAGCAGCGGCAGCATCAGACCGCGGCTTCCGGTCGTTTCGGACATGATGATCACCGATGTCAGCGGCGCACGCACCACACCCGTGAAATAGGCGACCATGCCGAGCAGCACGACCGCGCCGGTCGGCTCGCCCGGGAAGATCGCGTGGACGAGATTGCCGATGCCCGCGCCCGTGGCCAGCGAAGGCGCAAAGATGCCGCCGGGCAGGCCGGCGGCGGCGGTGGCCAGTGTCGCCGCGAACTTCGCGGGGCCGAACCACAGAGGGGCGTGCGCCCCGTCGATCATCGCCCGCGCGGCGGTGTAGCCGGTGCCCCAGGTCAGCCCGGTCGCCACCCCGAGGCTGGCCACCACCAGGCCGCATCCGCCCGCGAGGAGCAGCGGCTGCCCGCGCGAAATCCGCGCCGCGCCCCCGCGTGCCAGCCACAGCATGATGCGCGAGAACAGCCCGCCGCTCAAACCGCCGAGGATGCCCGCCACCGGTGCCAGAAACAGCACGGCACGCAGCGGCAAGGTCTGGCCGACGATACCGAAATAGACATAGTCGCCGGCGACGCCGAGGCTGATCATCCCTGCGATCAGCACCGCCGTCATCACCAGCAGGGTCATGCGCTGCTCGTAGGCGGCGGCGAGTTCCTCGATCGCGAAGGCGACGCCCGCGAGCGGGGTGTTGAACGCCGCGGCGACACCCGCCGCGGCGCCGGCGACGAGCACCGAGGCCCGCACGGGCACGCGCATCAGCCGGTGCGCATAGGCCATCACGGTCGCGCCGATCTGCACCGTCGGCCCCTCGCGCCCGACCGAGGCACCACAGGCGAGCGCAGCGGCGGTCAATACCGCCTTGGCGCCGGCGGTTCGCGCCGAGGCGAGCGACGCGGTCGCCTCTTCCGGATCATGCTTGGCGGCGATGATCTGGGGGATGCCGGAGCCGCGTGCGGCTGGGGCGAGGCGGGTCGTCACCCAACTGATGACGACGAAACCGAGCGGTGTAACGATCAGCGGCAGCCACCAGACGTGTGCGATCCGGTTCGCAAACAAGTCGCTCGCTTTGTCGGCAACCGCCGCGAACAGGATCGCGACGAGCCCGACTGCGACCGCGCCGCCGAAGATGGCGAGCCGCTGCCGCCATATCGGTGCGGTGGGGCCGTGGCGACGCATGAAAATCCGGCCTCTGCGAAGGGCGTTGTTGCGGTGGGCGGATCGATCGGTCAAAGCCCTTTTCCGTGAAGGGGAAAGGCAGGTTTCGCGCCCGCCTCCGTTGCGCGCTCGGCAAACCACGGCTTTATCCGTTCGATCGCTTGCTCGATCCGGTCGGTCGAGACCGCAAAGCTGAAGCGCATGAAGCGGTGTCCCTCGACCGGATCGAAATCCACGCCCGGGGCAGTGGCGACGCCGGTATCCTCCAGCAGGCGAGTGCAGAAAGCGAGGCTGTCGTCGGTCAGATGCCCGATATCGGCATAGATATAGAAGGCGCCGTCGGGCGGGGCGATCCGTGCCAGCCCGAGCGTAGGGAGGGCCGCCAGCATCAGATCGCGATTGCGCGCATAGGTCGCGATATGGCCCTCAAGCTCGTCGCGGCAATCGAACGCGATCAGCCCGGCATGCTGGCTGAGCGACGGCGGGGTGAGGAACAGGTTGCCGATCCGCGCCTTGGCCGCCTCGATCAGCGTGGGCGGCACGACCAGCCAGCCCAGCCGCCAGCCGGCCATGCTGAAATATTTGGAGAAGCTGTTGATGATCAAAGCCTGCGGCTCGACCTCGAGCATCGACGCGGTCGCGCCGGCATAGCTCAGCCCGTGATAGATTTCGTCGGAGACGATGCGGATGCCGTGGCGGCGGCAGGTCTCGGCGATCGCCTGCAATTCGTCGGGGGCGATGATCGTGCCGGTCGGGTTGGCGGGGCTGGCGACGATCAGCCCGTCGGGCTTGGGCTCCATCGCCTCGATCGCGGCGGCGGTGACCTGGAACCGCTCGGCCGCGCCGCACGCCATCTCGATCGGCACCATGTGCAGCGCCTTCAGCGTGTTGCGATAGGCGACGTAGCCGGGCCGGGCGATCGCCACCCGCGCACCGGGCGCGAAGAGGGTTGTCAGTGCCAGCACCAAAGCGGGCGAGGCGCCGCAGGTGAGCAGCACCTGATCGGGATCGAGCTCGACCCCATAGGCCTCGGCATAATGGCGGGCGATGCGCGTTCGCAGCATCGGGCTTTCCCAATAACCCATGCCGTCTGCGTCGAGGATGCGATGCGCCTCGCGGATCGCGGCGGCGGGCGCGCCCGTCGAGGGCTGACCGAACTCCATATGGATGATCGACCGCCCCTCCACCGCGAGACGGTGGGCGAGGCGGCTGATCGTGATGGCCTGGAAGGGCGCGATATCTGCAGTCACGCCCGCCGTTTAGGGCGCGGGAGGCGGGGAGGGCAACCCAAAGTCCCCTCTCGTTTCCGGGTAGCCCGATCCCCTCCACCATCCGTCATGCTGAACTTGTTTCAGCATCCACCAGGCATCCGCACAGACGGTGCGGCACGCGCGGTGGACCCTGAAACAAGTTCAGGGTGACGGGTGGATGAGACGGACGGCGTTCTTAAACCAGATTCGCCTTGTAAAACGCCGCCAGTGCCGCCCACGCACGCTCCGCCGCCGCCTGATCGTAGACCTGGCTGCCCGGAACGGTCCAGCCATGGTCGCCCGGATAGACCTCGACCGTCCCCGGCCGGCCCGCCGCCTTGAGCGCGTCCTTCAGCACGTCCTTCGATTTGGGCTCGCGTGCATCGTCATTCTTGGCGACGCAGATCAGATAGGCCGCCTTGGTCTTGGGGATCAGCAGATGCGGGCTGGCGGGCGTATCGGTGACGAGGCCGCCGCCATGGAAGGTCGCGATCGCGCCGATCCGGTTCGGCACCGCCGCGCCGGTATGGAAGGAAAGCGGGCCGCCCATGCAATAGCCCTGCACGCCGGCCTTCTTACCTTTTGCGGTCTGCTTCTGCGCGTCGAGGAAGGCGAGATAGGCGGTGGCGTCCTTCTCGACGCCTTCGTCGGTCATCGCCGCGCGATAGCCGAACAGGGTCTTGCGCGCTTCGGCATTGTTGAAATCGAATGCGCCTTCCACGACCGGCGCATGCTTGCTGCGATAGAAGGGGTTGGGCACGAGCACGACATAGCCCTCGGCCGACAGCCGCCGCGCCATGTCGCGGAACACCGGGCGCAGCCCCATGATATCGGGCCAGACGAGCACGGTGGGCCACGTGCCCTTGCCGGCGGGATAGAAGAGCGCGGCATCGCAGGTGCCGTCGGGCGTGGTAATCGTCACGTCCTTTTCGACGACGTTGTCGGCGGCGTGTGCGGCAGTCGCGATGCCGGCGACCATGCCGGTGGCGACGAATGCGCGGCGCGACAGGCGCCAGTCCTCGACCAGTCCCTGATGGATATCGTTATCGCACATGCCGATTCTCTCCCGTCGTTGACTTTGTCGCATGGTCGGCCCGTGCGCGCGGCTGTCAATAGGCGCACTTGATGATGTTCGCTTGGCTATGCAAACCATGGCGCGAAGGCGTCGATATGGCCGGTGTCTATAGCTGGGTTACGACATGTCTTGCTCCGGGTAACTTGGTGTATAGGAAGCGTAAGCCAGACGGTGCAATTTTGCAGAGTCTTAAATCGTGATGCGCAAAAGGGCTGGAATGTTTAGCCACTTTCCAATGATCTCAAATAATCTCGATCAGCCGAGATCGGCGATACCCGGTTTTGTAGCCGCGATCTGCGGATTCTTTTGCCTTGGCGGCTGCGGTATGGTCTGCGAGGACAGAATTGAAAGAACATCGCCGTTGGATGCATCATCAAAAATGGATGGGTTCGTTGACGAGCAATGGCCGATGGGCCCATTTCTAGCCGGCTATGCTGAACGCTATATCAGACATGAAATTTCGAACAGCCGTGGTAATCGGCTCTACGCATTGGCCCGTTTGGGTTTTTCTTGCCAAAAAATCAACATCGGAAATAGTGAGTGTCATTATAAGAGAATTATAAAATTCGATACCGTAAATTATTGTAAGAGAAATTACAGGGTTGGTGAAACGATATCAGTCAATATAACAGCGAGATTTTCTGACAAAGATATCGATTTGAATACTAGAGCGGGATGACGTTTGAATGAATCGGGGGATTCACACGGGTCTGATTTTCTGATTCAAGCTTCGTGCTGGGTTGGAGGCCAGCGACGATGAAACCCTATTCGATGGATTTGCGGGATCGCGCGATTGCGCGGGTGCTGGCGGGGGAGACGGTTCGATCGGTGGCGGAGGCGCTGAGTGTCAGCGCCGCGACAGTGGTGCGCTGGGCGCAGCGATATCGCGGATCGGGCAGCGTGGCTCCGGGCAAGGTGGGCGGCCACAAGATCGGCATATTGTCGGGCGGCAACCGCGACTGGTTGCTGGAGCGGGCAAAGACAGACTTCACCCTGCGCGGGCTGGTGGCCGAACTCGCCGAACGCGACGTCACGGTAGACTATGTGCAGGTCTGGCGTTTCGTCCATGCCGAGGGCCTGAGCTTTAAAAAAAAGCGTGCTCCCCGCCGAGCAGCTACGACCCGCAGTGGCACGGCGGCGCGAGCAGTGGAAGAAGTTCCAGAGCCGGCCTGATCCAGCGCGCCTCGTCTTCATCGACGAGACCTGGGCCAAGACCAACATGGCGCCTCTGCGTGGGTGGGCGCCGGTCGGCAAACGGCTCCATGCCAAGGTGCCTTACGGCCACTGGAAAACGATGACCGTCATCGCCGCCCTGCGCTCCGACCGGATCGATGCGCCGTTCGTGTTCGATCAGCCGATCAACGCCGCCAGCTTCACCGCGTGGGTCGAAACCCAGCTCTGCCCAACGCTGCGCGCAGGCGACATCGTCATCATGGACAACCTCTCCAGCCACAAGACACCCGCCGTCAGGGCCGCCATCCGCGCCAGAGGCGCTCGCCTTCTCTTCCTGCCGCCCTACAGCCCAGACCTCAATCCGATCGAGCAGGTCTTCGCCAAGCTCAAACACCTGCTCCGAAAGGCCGCAGAGCGAACGCACGACGCAACATGGCAGCGCGTCGGAGCGCTGCTGGATCGGTTCCCACCCGATGAATGCAGCAATTACCTGCGAAACTCAGGCTATGGTGCAACTTAACGTCATCAGACTCTAATGTCGTGCGAAAGGTGGATTGATTCCAGCACGCGCGAATATCACATGGCGTGGACGACGTCGGTCTTCGGGGCGAGCGCCTGCTGGCGGATATAGTGGCGCAACGCGTCGAGATCGGCGGGGCCGAGATCGCCGAATTTGGGCATGCCCTGCTTGAGCAAGGCGCCCTCCTTCACGATCTGCGCGAACGTGTCGCGATCGAGCGGCACCGGCGATGCGCGCAGATCGGGTGCGCCGCCCGAGGCGATCGCGCCGACACCGTGGCAGGTCATGCAGGCATTGTTGAAGATCGCGCCGCCCGCCGCCGCCAGTTTGGGGTCGGGCACGAGTTCGCGGCTGGTGAGCGGCTGCTCGGGCGCATGTTTCGGGATCGCCGGCAGCTTCGCTTTGCCGCCGAGCGCGAAGGTGAGCAGCATTCGCGGATGGGTGCGGTAGGTCCAGCCGAATTTGGACTGGCCGGTCAGGGTGGCCGAGGGCGATCCGCTGGGCGGGCCGACCACGACCGACACCATCTGGCGCCCCTTGGCAGTATAGCTGATCGGCGCGCCCAGCACCGAAACCCCGGCAGGGAAATGCCACAGCAATTTGCCGGTGCCGGCGTCGTAGGCGTTGAACGTGCCGTCGATATGCCCCTGGAAGACGAGGCCGTCGGCGGTCGCCATCGTGCCGCCGTTGATGATGCCGGGGGTCGGCACCTGCCACCGCGCTTTCTGCGCCACAGGATCCCAGCCCTGGAGCATGCTCGAGAAGGTGTCGGCCGGTGCGGTCAGGGTACCGGCGCCGCCCATGCCGGTGTTCCAGGCATCGTTGATCGGCTTCCAGTCGGCCGGCTTGATGCCCTCGGACGAGTAGATGTCGGCCTGGTGGATTGTCGGGATATAGGCCAGCTTCGTCTTCGGGCTGTACGACATGGGCTGCCAATTGTGCGTGCCGTAGGTGCCCGGCCATTGCAGGATCGGGCCATTCTCGTAGCGGATCCCCGGATTTTCGATCGGTCGCCCGGTCTTGAGATCCACGCCCTTTGCCCAGGTCACCAGCCCGATCTTCTCCGCCGAAATCAATTTGCCGGTTTCGCGATCTATCACATAATAGAAACCGTTCTTCGGCGCCTGCATCAGCACCTTGCGCGGGCGGCCGCCGATGGTGAGCGTCGCCATCGCGATATCCATCGTCGAATTATAGTCCCACGCCTCGTCGGGATTCTCCTGGTAATGCCAGACATATTTGCCGGTGTTGGCATCGAGCGCGACGATCGAGGCAATGAAGAGATTGTCGCCCTTGCCGGGGTTGCGGATCTTCCAGTTCCAAGGGCCGGCATTGCCGGTGCCGATATAGAGCCGGTGCAGTTCGGGATCGTAGGTCATGGCGTTCCAGACGGTGCCGCCGCCGCCATATTTCCACCATTCGCCGGTCCACGTCCTGGCGGCCATCGCCATCGTGTCGTTCTCGAAGCCTTTGGCGGGATCGCCGGGCACGGTGTAGAAGCGCCAAAGGAATTTGCCGGTTTCGGCATCGAAGCAGCTGACCGCGCCGCGCGCCCAGCGCTCGGCGCCGCCGAAGCCGATCACGACCTTGCCGTCGAACACGCGCGGCGCGCCGGTAATGTCGGCCTCGCCCATCGCGTCGACGCTCTTGTCGAGCGTCTGCGTGCTCCAGACGAGTTTGCCGCTCTTCGCGTCGATCCCGATCAGGCGGCCGTCCTGCGTCGCGACGATGACGCGGTCCCTCCACAAGGCCAGCCCGCGAATGCCCCAGCCCGAGATGAGCTTGCGCCCGCCGACCCCGGCGACATCGGGATCGTAGCGCCACAGCAATTTGCCGCTGAGCGCATCGATCGCCTGGACGACGCTGAGCCCGGTCGCGACATAGAGGATGCCGTTCGCCGCCAGCGGCTGCGAGTCCGCGCGGAGCGGCGTGTTGAGGTCGAACGACCAGGCCAGCCCGAGCTTCGCCACGTTTGCGGTCGTGATCTGCGCGAGCGGCGAATAATGGTTCTCGCTATAGGTGCGCCCATAGCTGCCCCAATCGGTGCCGTCGGCTTCGTTGCTCAAGCGCGCGGTGTCGATCCCGGTCGAGGAGAGCGCATGGCTCGCGACCAGCGATCCGAGCGCCAGCGCCGACAAGGCAGTGCCAAGCCGCCTCATGCCGCGCCCGCGATATGGCGCGCGGCGAGATAGCCGAAGGTCATGCCGGGGCCGAGCGTGCAGCCGCCCGCGATATAATCGCCCGCGGTGATGCTCAGCATATCGTTGCCGACCACATAGAGGCCCGCGATCGGCTGGTTCTGCTCGTTCAGCACGCGCGCATGCTCGTCCGCCTGCAGGCCGGCGAAGGTGCCGACGCAGCCGGCGAAGACGCGGACGGCGTAATAAGGCGCCTGATCGAGCGGCCCGATGCAGGGGTTGGGCTTATGCTCGGGATCGCCATTGGCGATGTCGAACGCATTGGTGCCCCGATGGAAATCGGGGTCGTGCCCCTCGGCGGCGAAATGGTTGTAGCGGCTGACCGAGGCCGACAGTCCGTCGGGATCGATCCCGCATTGTTCGGCCAGCTCACGTACCGTCTTGCCCATCTTGAGATAACCGCTCTTGATGAAATGCTTGTACGGCAGGGGCGCGGGCCGGATCGGTCCCTGGCCGTAGCGGCGCAGGAAGCGATGGTCGAACACCAGCCACGCCACCGCCTCGGGCTGGCCGGCGGTCTTGGCGAGCAGGTTGATCCCGACATCGTGGTAGGAGCGCCCTTCGTTGGCGAAGCGCATGCCGTCGCGCGTCACCGCGATCGCGCCGGGGACGCCGCGATTGAAGAAGCAGGGCATCGTCTCGAGCGCGCCTTCGCCCGAAGCGAGGCGCGTGATCGGGGTGAGCGCGATCGGGGATTTGACGTCGGCGTTGAAGCGGCCGCCGACCGCCTCGCCCATGCGGATGCCGTCGCCCGAATTGCCGTAGGGGAACATGCCCCAAACCTCTGGCGCGGTCGCTCCGGTGGGGAAGAGCTCGGCGCGCCGTTTGGAATCGTGCGGGAAACCGCCGGTCGCAAGGATGACGCCGCGCTTCGCGACGATCTGGCGCAGGCCCTGCGGGGTATCGACTTCGGCCCCGGTCACGCGGGTGCCGTCGAAGAGCAGGCGGCGCGCCGGGCTGGAGGTCCAGAGCCTCATGCCACGCGCAAATGCCCCCGCCGCGAGACCGCCGACGAGCGCGTTGCCGAGCGCGAGCCGCATCGTTCGGCCTGCCCGAAACTGATCGCGGACCCGCAGCATCATGCACTTCGCGACATAAGCGGCCGAAGCGAGCTTGCGACCGGCCGTCATATAATAGCCGACCTCGTTGACCCCGATTTGCATACCCAGGAACGTGCCCGTCTCCAGAGCAGGACGCAGCCGCGCGAGATCCTTGCCTAGCGGGGCGGCATCCCAGTTGATCGGGTAAAGCCCGCGTCCCTTGGTGGATCCGCCCGGCGTATCGCAATGATAGTCCGGGAAGCCCTTGAGAAAGCCGAAGCGGACCGGGCTGTTCGCCTCGACGAAATCGACCATCGCCGGCCCCGCATCGACGAACGCCTCGACATTGCGCTGGTTGAAGCGATGGCCGGTTTCGTTGCGGAAGAAGGTGATCGCGGCCTCGCGGCTATCCTCCACCCCGGCGCGCGCCGCATGGCTGGTGTTGGGCACCCACAGGCATCCGCCCGAGCGCGCCGAGGCGCCCCCGAACTTCTCCTCTTTCTCCACCATGAGCACCGACAATCCCGCGACCGAGGCGGTGAGCGCTGCGCTCATCGCTGCGGCGCCGGTGCCGATGATCAGCACGTCGCAGGTCACCGGCCCCGCCGACAACTCCGTTTCCGCCATGGTGCCGGTTTCTCCTGCCTTTATTTCGTCATTCCCGCGCAGGCGGGAATCCATATTCTCTAACGTTTCGAGATATTCGCGAGCTTCAGAGCATATGGATTCCCGCCTTCGCGGGAATGATGGTTGGATATTGTCCTAGAATTTCGCCGTGGCGCGTCCGCCGAAGGTCCGCGGCGGCAGCGGCACGCCGAGTTCATAGGGCCCGAGCCCGCCAACCGCGGTCGTCAGCGCGCCGTTATTGGTGATGTTGTTGACGAACGCGCCGAGCGTCCAGCGGCCGTTGGGCGCGGTGTAGGTCAGGTCCGCATTGGCGCGCCAATAGCCCTTCTGCAGCGACCCGGGCGACAGGCGGTAATCGACATATTGATTGCTCTCGTAATGGCCTTCGCCATGAGCGACGACCTTGCCGCCGCCCGCCATCTGGAACGTATGGCCGTAGCTCAGCGTGAAGGTATGGCCCGGCGCATTCTGCATGCGCTTGCCGCTGAGATCGAGCCCGGCGCCCGGCACGACGAAGGTCACGTATTTGGCGTGGAGCAACGACAGATTGGCGTCGAAGCGATCGTCGGGGGTGAGCAGGAAGCTGCCTTCCACCTCGCCGCCATACATGCGCGCCTTCTGCGAATTGACGTTGAGGCCGACGGTGATCCCTTGCGGCGTCGTGTAGAAGGCGCTCGTCTGGTAGCCGCGATAATCGTAATAGAAGCCCTCGGCATTGAGCTGCAGCCGGTTGTCGAGGAAGCGGCTCTTGATACCGGCCTGATAGGCGGTGTTCTTCTCCGGCCCGAAGATCGACGAGACCGCCGAGCCGGGGGGCACGCCGTTGACGCCGCCCGATTTGAAGCCGGTGCTGATATGGGCATAGCCCATCACCTGATCGGCGATGTCATATTCGAAGCCGGCCTTATAGGTGAAGCGATGCAGTTTCTGCGTGCCGCCGACGGCGACCGTCACCAAAGTCGGCCCGGGATTGACCAGGCCGACGCGGCCGGTGAGCTCCTTCTTGTCCTGCGTGTAGCGGCCGCCAGCGACGAGGCGAAAGCCGGTGAAGATCGGTACCGACACCTGCCCGAACACCGATTGCGAGCGGTAGACGTAGCGATCGATGTCGTTCTTGAAATAGACATGGCCGATCGTGTCGAAGCCGGGCTCGTTGGCCGTGATGAACGCGCCCTGCGAAGTCAGGAAATAGTTCTGCTCGCGCGAATGCTGGCGGCCATAATAAAGGCCGGCGACCCAGGTGATCGGCGATCCGGCCTTCGATGAGAGCCGCAATTCTTCCGAATGCATCTGATCGATCGCTGCCGGGGCGAAGCCGAAGAATTGCGAATATTCCTGATCGCTGCGATAATTGAGCGAGCGATAGTTTGGCACCCACGTCAGGGTCGCGAAATCGAGATCGTAATTGACCTGTGCGTAGATCGCATAATTCTTGTCGCGCAGAATTTGCGGTTCGTTGATGTTGGTGACGTCGTTCGTGCCCTGGCCGGCGGTGCCGGCGAACGGGCGCCACTTCACGCCCTTGCAGGCCGCATCGATGCTGCCGGGCGGGCAGGGGGAGTCGGTCGGGCCCTTCTCGTTCTGGCGGGTATATTCGGCGGTCAGCAAGACTTCGAGCCGCGGGGTGACGTGCGCCAGCAGGCGGGCGCGGAAGCCGAGCGCATTCTGATCGCCGAAGCCATTGTCGAAATAGCCGTTATGCTGGCTGCTCGCGCCCGAAATGCGCAGCGCGATATCGTCGGACAGCTTGACGTTGACCATGCCCTCGGTCGCGACCAGCCCGTAATTGCCGGCCGACACGCTGACCTTGGCGGCGAAATCCATGGTCGGGCGCGCGGTGATGAGATCGACCGAACCGCCGGTCGAGTTGCGCCCCTGCAGCGTCCCTTGCGGGCCGCGCGCCAGCTCGATCCGGTCCAGATCGAACAGCAGGTTGGGCACGGCATAAGGCCGGTCGAGATAGATGCCGTCGACATTGTAGGCG
The DNA here is from genome assembly GCF_044905095.1 of Sphingomonas sp. MMS24-J13. Taxonomy (NCBI): domain Bacteria; kingdom Pseudomonadati; phylum Pseudomonadota; class Alphaproteobacteria; order Sphingomonadales; family Sphingomonadaceae; genus Sphingomonas; species Sphingomonas sp. MMS24-J13. Next base: position 2,387,983 of record NZ_CP173258.1, on the reverse strand, counting down.
ACCGACTGGTCCACCGCCGGCTGCGACGAATAATTGCCGACGCCGCGAATGTAGGTGAGCAAAAGGAAGCTGGGCTGGAACTGCACCGCGGGCGCGAGACCGGCAAGCTGCCCCAGATCGTTGATGCCGCGCGCCTGCATCGTCGCCGCACTCACCGCGGTGATCGAGATGGCGGCGCGCTGGAGGTTTTCGGAGCGCTTCGCTGCGGTGACGACGATCTCGCCCAGGCCGGTATCGGTGGATGTCGCGGCGGCAGGCGCGGTCGTGTCCGGCGCGCCGCCGGTCGCGGCCTGTTGCGCATAAGCGGTGGTCGCCGTCGTCGCGAGCAGCATCGCTGCCGTCGATCGGAGCATCGCCGATCCGGCGGAGTGGCGCTGGCCCTCCCTGTGCATGCGCATAACCAATCTCCCCTCATTCCGTCTTTGGACCGCGCGCAAAATGTCGCGGACAGAGGTGAGCTAGGCTTGCGGGGGCAGCACGTCTTTCCCGCGAACGAAGCGGCCATTTTCGTTTGCGCGAATAGATGAAGAGCCGAATTGGCCGTCAACGCGGTTCGCGCTGTTATTGAAATCCGCGCTGCGATTGTGCGTTCATCCTGAAATCGCGGGGGGAAATGCCGAAGCGATGCTTGAACTGCGTGGAGAAATGCGAGGAGCTGTTGAATCCGCAATCGTAGAGGATTTCGGTGATCGATCGCGCATTGTGCAGATCGCCCAGCATGCGCGCCGACGCCTCGAGCCGCAGCTCGCGAATATATTCGGACGGCGTGGTCTGCTCGGGTGCGAAGGCGAGTTGCACGTAACGCGGGCTCAGATTGAGGCTGCGCGCGATCGTACCGACCGAAAGATCGGGATCCTTGTAATGATCCTTGACGAAGGCCTTCACCTGCATGCGCCGCACATCGAGCGCGGAGCTGCGGATCCGCTCCACATCTGCGGGATCGGTCGAGTTCGAGAGGGACGCGACCGACAGCATCTCCATGAAGGATCGCGCCAGTTTCAGCCCTGCCACGTCCAGCAGTCCCGCGGACGAGATCGCCCAGGCGGAGTCGACGATGCCCTTCAATGATTCCTGCAGGCAGTTCGGAATGTTCAGCCGGCGGCCGACGATATCGTCGGCATTGGGCACATATTGGTGGAACAGATCCTCCTCGATGATCAGGCACGACGTTTCGTACGGGCGCGACATGAACCATTCGCTCGGCGTGCTGGAGCTCAGGATCATCACCTCGTCGGGCTGCACCTGGATGATCGGCTTGCCCGGCAGACGGATGTGGGTCGTCTGGTTGGCGCTATAGGCATAATAACGGCGCTTGTGCCGGCTGGTGGCGCAGCTGTTGATCATCCGCTGCGGCGTCATCTGCGCGCGGCTGACGCTGACGCCGTCGGTATAAGCCCAGCTGACGCGCGATGCGCCCTGCATCGGTCCGATCGGCTCGGCCGCCCAGCTCGAATAGAAGCATTCGGACACGATCGATCCGATCATCCGAAAGCGCTCGCGGATATTGGGTGAATTCGCCTCGGACGTCTGGACGTGGCCCACGGGATAAACCCTCCTTTTTGGCATCACTCTCGCGCGAGCGGGTTGACCCGCTTCGGTGAAATGAAAATGTCCCTTGGCGGGGATGGGCGCAAGCGCTTTGTGCGCCGGATCGGGCCGCGCTTCGCGCCCGGGCAAGCGATCGGTTCGGAAACACGAAAGCCGATGCCGGAAACTTGGGTGTAGCCCCGCTCCACAGCCAGAATATGCCGGGAGAGCTTCTTGTGACGATATCCGAGGAAGCCTTTGCGGCGCTTGAAAGCGAAGTCCGTCTTCTGCGCGATCGCCAGGAGATTCTCGACTGCATCAATCTCTATGGGCGCGGGCTCGATCGGCTCGATGCGGGCCTGATCCGCAATGCCTACCATCCCGACGCGATCGACCAGCATGGGCCCTTCCTCGGCGGCGTCGACGAGTTCGTGCCGTTCGCGATCGAGATCGAGGGCAGCTTCGTCGCGACCCATCACGGCATCACCAGCCACAATTGCGAGATCGACGGCGACGAGGCGCATGCCGAAAGCTATGTCTATTTCTTCGTGGTGCAACCGGGCGGGCAGATGCTGGGATCGGGCTATGGCCGCTATATCGACCGGCTCGAGCGGCGCGACGGCAAATGGGCGATCTCGGTGCGGCGGCTCGTGATGGATTGCAGCTTCGAGATCGCCAAATCCGGCTGGCTCGGCCCGGCCTGGGACGAGATCCGCGCGCATCGCGATCCCACCGACATGAGCTACGAGCGCCCGCTTCAGCCGCCCCGGGGCGCATCGCTGTGAGCGCGGATATATCGGGGCTGTTCAGGCCTTTCACGATCGGTCCGATCACACTCGCCAACCGCTTCGTGATGCCGGGCATGCAGCGCGGCTTCAGCGAAGGCGGACGCCCGCTGCCGCAGCTTGCCGATTATTATCGACGGCGGGTCGAGGGTGGGGTCTCGCTGGTGATCAGCGAATCCTGCGCGATCGCGCACGAGTCCGCCACGGCCCAGCCCGCTGCCTCGCGTCTCGCACCCGACACCTTCGATGCATGGGCGCGCTGCGTCGGTGCGGTCACCGATGCCGGGGGCCATATGCTGCTGCAATTGTGGCACGAGGGCGGGCTGCGCAAGGACGAGGACGGACTGACCCTCAGCGCCTCGGGCTACGGCCATCCCGGCCTGCAGCGCGGCCGCGCGGCATCGCCGGCCGAGCTCGGCGAAATGATCGACGGCTTCGTCACCAGTGCCTTGCTCGCCCAGAAGGCGGGTGCGGCGGGCGTCGAGGTGCATGGCGCGCATGGCTTCATGCTCGATCAATTCCTGTGGGCGGCGACCAACCAGCGCGCCGACGGTTATGGCGGCGCGGCGATCGCCGATCGGGTGCGCCTGCCCGCCGAGATCGTCGCCGCGATCCGTGCGGCCTGCGGGCCGGATTTCCTGATCTCCTTCCGCTTCTCGCAATGGAAGGAGCATGATTATACCGCGCGCGTCGCGCAAACGCCCGACGAGCTCGGCGAGATGCTGGCGATCCTGCGCGAGGCCGGGGTGGACATGCTCCACGCCTCGACCCGCCGGTTCTGGACCCCCGAATGGCCCGATCACGATTGGGGCCTAGCGGGGTGGACGCGCCATCTGAGCGGGCTGCCGACGATCACGGTCGGCAGTGTCGGGCTGGACCGCGACGTGATGGAAAGCTTCAGCACCGAAGGCGAGGCGCGATCGACGATCGAGACGTCGCTTGACGAGCTCAGCCGGCGGCTGGCGCGGGGCGAGTTCGACCTCGTCTCGGTCGGCCGCAGCCTGATCAGCGATCCCGATTGGGTCAAGAAGGTACACGACGGCGACTATGCCGCAATCCGTCCTTTCCAGAAGCGCGATATCGCGTCGCTGGAGTGGGAGGGCTGAGGATCAGCCCGCTAGCAATGAGCGAACGGGTGGGGCTTGAGGGGACAGGATCATGAAAGCACTCGTTGCAGCCGCCACAATGATGCTCGCCGCACCGGCCATGGCCGCTGAGAAACCGGCTTGCGATCGATCCTGCCTCGAAGGCTTCATGACCGCGTATCTTGGCGCAATCGTCGCGCATGATCCCGCCAGGATCCATGCCGTCCCGAACGTCAAATATACCGAGAACCAGGCGCTAGTGCCGATCGGCGAGGGGCTGTGGAAGAGCCTGCGCGCGATCGGCACCTACCGGATCCTCGCGTCGGATATCCGCAATCAGCAGATCGCCTTCATGGGCAATGCCCAGATCGCGAGCGGCTGGACGATGCTGACAGTGCGCCTGCGCATCCAAGATGGCCGGATTTCGGAGATCGAGGCGATCGCGCCTGGCGCTGCCGCCAGTGCGGGTACCTTCGATCTCTCCAGCGGCGCCGGCAAGCTGACGCTCGCGCGCCCGGCTTTCGCCACCGCGCTCCGGCCCGAGGAGCGGCGCGACCGATCGCAGATCATCCAGGCCGCCGATCTCCATTATGTCGGAATCGAACGCGGCAACGGCGATATCGTCCCGTTCGACAATGACTGCATCAAGGTCGAGAACGGCATCCAGCTGATCCGCAATCCCGCCTTCCCGAGCCCGGGCGTGTCGCCCTCGGGCAAGCCGGTGCCCAATTTCACCGCCATGTCGTGCCGCGATCAGTTCAACACCCACATCTGGGATACCGATACGATCACTGATCGGCGCTATCCGGTGGTCGACGAGGAGCGCGGGATCGTCGTCGCCTTCGCGATGTACAACCAGTATGTGAAAGGCCCCTGCGCCAACGTCGTCGACTACGGCACGATCTGCCCCAAACAGACGACCAAGCCTTATTCGCTGGCGATGGCGGAGGCTTTCAAGGTGCGGGGCGGTTTCATCGAAGAGGTGGAGTCGATTTTCACGGTGCTGCCCGTGCTGATGGAGCGGGGCGTCTGGTAGGGTCTCACGGGCGGGCCATATCGACCAGCCGGCCCGCATAGCGCGGCCCCAACAGGATCACCGCCAGCCCCGCCACGGCCGCGGCGATCATCAGCGGCACGAAGAAGGCCAGCGGATGGGCGCCGTCGATCGCCAGCAAGGCGCCGCCGGTGAACGCGCTCGTGATCCCGCCCGCCCGGCCTGCCATCAATCCGAAGCCCATCCCGCCCGCGCGACAGCCGGCCGGATAGCCGAACGACAATAAGGTATAGATCGTGGCGATCCCCCAGCCCGCCAGGATGCTGACCAGCGCGATCGCGCCGAGCATGATCCACTCGTCCGCCGCATCGAATGGCCCGTGCGCCACGAATAATGCGTAGAGCAGCGCCAGTGCCGGGATCGCGCCGAGGCTGCCGATCAGCGCCAGCGTGCGCACGCGGATCCAGCCGAGCAGCCATCCCGCCGCAAGCGACGCGCACACCGCCGAGAGGTTGAACACGAGCGAGCCGCGAATGGCATGGGGCAAAGGCCAGCCGAGCATCGTCAGCAGTACGGGCGCCCACGAGATGAAGGCATAGGCGATGAGCTGCAGGCAGAAGAAGGCCAGCCAGCCGCCGATATTGAGCCGCCGATTGGCGCGGGTGAAGACCGCGGACGCCGCGATCGGTGCGGCTGCGCGGGCGGTGGCTGGGCGGCGGCTGATCCGCGCGACCAAATCTTCGGCCTCGGCGTGGCGGCCTTTGGCGGCGAGATAGGCGGCGGATTCGGGCAGCAAGGCGACGATCACCGCGACCATGACGAGCGTGGCGATGCCGCAGGTGAAGAAGCAGCCGCGCCAGCCGACCAGCGGCAGCAGGAGCAACACCGCCCCGCCGCCGATCAGCCCGCCCATCGGTATCGTGATCGACAGGAAGGCCATTGCGCGCGGCCGCATCCCCGTCGGCAGCCATTCGGAGACGAGGGCCGCGCCATTGGGGGCGACCGCGCCGAAGCCGAGCCCGGCGATCAGCCGCAGCGCGACCAGTGGCAACAGCGAATGGATCAATCCCACCGCCACCGTGCACAGGCCGAACGACAAGGTCGCGCCGATCAGGACGGTGCGGCGGCCGAGCCGGTCGCCCAGCCACCCGCCCGATCCCGCGCCCAGCGCCATGCCGAGCAGGGCCGCGCTCATCGCCGGGCCGAAGCTGGCCTTGTCGACGCCCCATTCGCCCATGATCAGCGGCGCGACCAGGGCCAGCAGCTGGGTGTCGATCCCGTCGATCACCAAAGCGCACAGCACGAGCGCCAGCACCGTCCATTGGCGCCACGCGACCGGGCCGTCCTCCGCGATCATGCTCATCCCCTCCTGCGCGCGCGTATTTTGGCTTTCGGCGGCGTCGCATCGGGGTCTACAAGGGCGGGCAGCGAGCCGCAACAAGCCGGCCGATGCGAGGATGGCGATGGAAGCGGGCGCGATCGAAACCGAGATCACCTATGTCGTGCGCGGCGAGAAAGCGGTGTTCTGCGCCGCCGATCGCGATGCCTCCTACTGGCCGAAGGATCCGCACAGGGTGACGATCCACGACGTCCGCCCGATCACGGATCAGCTCTCGTTCGATCGCAACGGCTTCGTCCTGCTCGAGGAGCCGACCGCGGTCAGCGACTTCCGCGATCCCGCGCAGATCGCCGATGTCTACATTCCCGAGATCGTCGATCTGGTGAAGCGGCTTACCGGTGCGGAAAAGGTGATCACCTTCGGCACGATGATCCGCAGCGACAGTCCCGGCATGGAGGATGGCGGGCTGCCGGCGCATGGCGCGCATGTCGATTATGGCGATTACACGGTGCGCGAGACCACGCGGAATATCTTGGGCGACGAGGCCGACAAGTGGCTCGATCGCCGCTACATGCTGATCAACCTCTGGCGCCCGATCCGCACGGTCGAGCGCACCCCGCTGGCGCTGTGCGACGCGAGCACGGTGTTCGTCGAGGATATGTTCGACAGCGAGATACGCGGCGGGCTCGGCGACGCCAATCGCCCGTCGCTGTGGGGCTATAATCTGGCGCACCGGCCCGAGCATCGCTGGTACTATACGCCGCACATGCGGCCGGACGAGATCTACGCGTTCAAGCTGTTCGATTCCGATCGCACGCGCATCCAGCATACCGCCCACACCGCGTTCGACGATCCGACCGCGCCTGCCGATGCGGCGCCGCGCCAGAGCATCGAATTGCGCACCATTTCCTTCATGCCGGAAGACGCATAAGCCGAGCGATCAGAACTAGACGGAAGGGCGAAGCGTGGCGGCACCGATGGGGACGAGCGGATCGGTGGGCGCACGCGCGCCGCTGGCATCGGGGCCGGCGCTGCATGCGCTGGTCCTGCTGGTGTTCGCGCTCTTCTTCTTCTTCGGCGGCATCACCAGCCTGAACGACGTGCTGGTGCCCAAGCTCAAGGGCTTGTTCCAGCTCGATTATGCCGAGGCGATGCTCACGCAATTCGCCTTCTTCGCGGCCTATTTCTTCATCTCGCTGCCCGCGGGCGTGCTGGTCTCGCGGATCGGCTATATGCGCGCGGCGGTGGTGGGGCTGGCGGTGATGGCGGCCGGCTGCTTGCTGTTCGTGCCGGCGGCCGGATCGGGGCTGTTCTGGACCTTCCTCGTCGCCCTGTTCGTGCTCGCGGCGGGGGTCACGATCGTCCAGGTCGTCGCCAACCCGCTGATCTCGGCGCTCGGCAATCCGGCGACCGCATCGAGCCGGCTGACCTTCGCGCAGGCGTTCAACTCGCTCGGCACGACGATCATGCCCTATCTCGGCAGCCAGGTGCTGCTCGGATCGGTCGCGAAGACCGATCCCAAGACGCTGTCGGGGGCGACCCTGCTCGCATTCCAGCGCCACGAGGCGGCGGTGATCGGCCGCGCTTACATCGGGCTCGCGGTGGTGCTGGCGCTCGCGGCCCTGGTCTTCTGGTTCCGCCGCCGCGCTTTGCCCGCGAGCGGCGACAGCAGGGTCGGTCTCTTCCAGGGCTTCGAACTGCTCCAGCGCCCGCGCTTCGCGCTCGGCACCCTGTGCATCTTCCTCTATGTCGGCGCCGAGGTGACGATCGGCAGCGTGATGGTGAGCTACCTGAGCCAGCCCACCACGCTCGCGCTCAGCGAACATTCGGCGGGCGAGCGGCTGTCGCTTTACTGGGGCGGGGCGATGGTCGGCCGCTTCATCGGCTCGTGGGTGCTCCGGATGTTCTCGCCGGGCAAGGTGCTGGCGACCGTGGCGGCGATTGCAGCCGGGCTCGTGCTGGTCTCGATTTCCTCGACCGGCCACGTTGCGGGCTGGACCCTCCTTGCCGTCGGGCTGTTCAACTCGATCATGTTCCCGACCATCTTCAGCCTCGCCAGCGAAGGGCTCGGCGATCGGGCATCGGAGGGATCGGGCATCATCTGCATGGCGATCGTCGGCGGTGCGATCGTGCCGTTCGTCACCGGCAAGCTGGCGGATATGACCAGCCTGACGACGGCCTTGTTGCTGCCGGTGGCCTGCTATGGCGTAATCCTGGCGTTCGGCTGGTTCGCGCGGAAGCCCGTGTCCCAATGACGTCTCGTCATCGGGGCGCCAAAATCGCCGGAGGGCCCGTCACGCCTGCGTAGAGGGCATCAGCCGTTCGTAGGAGCGCTCGATATGCGCGCGCATCGCCGCCTCCGCGCCCGCCGCATCGCGCGCCGCGAGCGCCGCCACCAGCCGCTCATGCTCGACCAGGGCCTCGGTCGTTACCTCGCTGTGGAAGCGCAGGCGGAAGACATGCATGTGGATGTGGAGCCGGGCGAGCGACTCCTCGATGATCTGGTTGCCGCTGCCATGCGCGATCATGTCGTGCAGTTCGGCATCCTGGTCGGCAAAGCGATCGTAGGACGTGCGTGATTCGCCCGGTTCCATGCTCTTGGCGAGCGTGACCAGCTTCGCCAGATCCTCGTCGCTCATCCGCTCGGCGGCGCGCGCGGCGGCGTAAGGCTCGATCAGCAGGCGGACCTCGTAGAGCTGGTCAAGCTGGCGGCGGTTGAGCTGCGGCGCGCTGCAATAGCCGGCGAAATGCTTCTTGGTGACGAGCCCGACCGCCTCGAGCATGCTCAGCGCCTCGCGGATCGGGGTTTGCGAGACGCCAAGTTCGCGTGCGAGGCTGTCGATCGAGATGCGCGTGTCGGGCGGGATGCGCAGCGACATGATGTCGGCCCGGATCAATGCAAAGACCTCGTCGACGAAGCCCGGCGATCGCTTGATGCGGCCCGGCTTGGCGCTGGCGAAATTTCCCGTCGTTTGTTCCGTCATCGGCGCATCGTCCCGGCCGCGTTTGCCCGCCGGTTAGGACCAAAATTCTTCCCCATCCAGCAAATCCTGTATGATTCTGCCGCATAGAGCAATCGGGCGGGGATGCGTCTGGCATCAATCAGGTCCGGCAAGAGAGGGTGAACGGCATGATCGTGGAAGGGGAGGGCACGCGCCCTTCGGGTTTGCAGGCGCTGATCGATGCCGCACCGCTTTCCGCGCTCCAGATCCATGTCGTCCTGCTCTGCACCCTGGTGTCGGTGACCGAGGGGATCGATCTCACCATGATCCCCTTGCTGGCCCCGGCCATCGCCAAGGCGTGGGCGCTGCCGTCGGGCGCGTTCGGCGCGATCTTCGCCGCCGGGCCGATCGGGCTGATCGTCGGCGGATTCGCGATGGGCTATTTCGCCGATCGTTACGGCCGTCGCGCCTCGCTGATCGGGGCGATGGTGCTGATGACGGCGGCGACGCTGGCGACGGTGTGGATCCACACCGTTCCCGAAATGCTGGTCTGCCGGATCGTCACCGGCATTGGCTTCGGCGGGGTGATCCCGGCCTCGACCGCTTTGGTGTCCGAATTCCTCGCCACGAAGCGCCGTGCGAGCGTGGTCGCGTTCGTGATCCTCGGCCAGAATCTCGGCGCCGTGGTCGCGGCCTTTCTGGCCAGGCAGATGCTCGGCACGCACGACTGGCAGGGGATCATCCTCCTGACCGGCGGCATCTGCGCCGCGACCACGGTGCTGCTGGTCTTCGCCTTGCCCGAATCCCCGCGCTATCTGCTGCTGCGCCATCCCGGCGGCGCGAAAATCGCGGCGATGCTCGGCAAGCTCGGCATCGCGTCCGTGCCGTCGGCGGAGGGTGAGCGTGCCGAGGGCGGCAGGCGCGGCAGCGTGATCGAGCTGTTCCGCCACGGCCGCGCGCTCGGCACCTGCCTGCTGTGGGCGACCTTCATCGGCGTGTGTGCCGAGGTCAGCTTCTTCACCAACTGGCTGACGCTCATCTACACCTACGCCGGAAAGCCGGCGGCGATCGGCATGACCGCGATCGGCGTCTATAGCGCGGGCGGGGTCGTCAGCGGGCTGGTGGTCCCGCTTTTCTGTCCGCGCTTTACGGTTATCCGCGTGCTGATGGCCTGTGCGCTGATCGGCGCCGCCAGCGTCGCGGCCCTGGGCATGGTGCTGAGCGGCAGCGATGCGCTCAATATGGCGGTGGTCTTCGCCTGCGGCCTGTTCGTGCCGGGCGCTTTCTACCTCGTCTATCCGCCGGCGGTGGGTTTCTACCCGACGGCGATCCGATCGACCGGGGTCGGTGCTGCGGTGGCGTTCGGGCGGATCGGCAACGTGATCAGCCCGGCGGCGGCGGGCGCGATGCTGAGCGCGGGGATCGGGCCGCATATGGTCTTCTGGGTGATGGCGGTGCCGATGCTGCTGACCTTCGCCGCGATCGGGTTGTTCCGGCGGCTGGTGGTCGCGTGATGGGAGGTTGGTGATGGGTAATGCCATGCGCGCGCTTGGCCTGGCGCTGATGCTTTCCACGGCACCGGTCGTGGCCGTGCCGGTGACGCGCGACAGCCTCGCGCGCGATGTCGGCCAGGCCGAGGACGTTCGCGCGATCAAGACGCTCCAGCGCTCCTACGCCAATTTTGCCCAGTTCGGGCTGTGGCGCGAAATGGCGGCCTTGTTCGCCGACGACGCGCGCTGGATATTCGATACCGAGACGATCGCCGGTCGCGCCGCGATCGGCCGCCATCTGCTGGCCGGGGGTGGCGGGCATGACGGGCTGGCGCCGGGTGTCGTCAACACCATGATGATCGAGACGCCGCTGATCAACCTCGCCCCCGATGGCCGGACGGCGAAAGGGCGCTGGCATGGCCTGTTCTTTCAGGGCGACGGCAAAGGCCATGCGACCATCACCGGCGGCATCTACGAGAATGACTATGTGAAGCAGGGCAGCGTCTGGAAGATCGCGACGCTCCATTTCTATCCGCAATATACCGGCCCGTACGAGCAGGGCTGGCTCAACTGGAAGGGACAGGATCTGCCGATCGTCCCCTACCATTTCACCCCCGACAGCGCAGGCGTGCCGATCCCGCCGGCGACCGGCCCGGCGCCCCGATCCGCTGCGACCTTGGCTGCGCTGCAGAAGCGGATCGTCGCGCTGAACGACGAGGACAAGGTCCGCAACCTCCAGAATGCGTACGGCTATTATGTCGATCGCAGGATGTGGGACGATGTGGTCGATCTGTTCGCCGACAAGAGCGCGATCGAGATCGGCGGGATCGGCGTCTATGACGGCAAGTCCGGCGTCCGGCGCGCGATGGAGCGGATGGGGCCGCAAGGGCTGACCCACGGCCAGCTCAACGATCGGCCGCTGTTCGATACGGTCGTGACGATCGACGGCAACGAAGCCCATGCCCGCGGTATCGAGCTCGGCATGCTGGGCGAGGCCGACAAGGGCGAGGCCTATTGGGAGGTCAACGTCTTCGACAACCGCTTCGTCAGGGAAGGGGGCGTCTGGAAGATCCGCGAGATGCGGATCTTTCCGTTGATCCGCAGCGATTATCATCAGGGCTGGGCCAGGAGCCGGCTGGTCGAGGACGCGCCGACCGGCCGCCTCGCCCCCGACCATACGGTTCCCGCTGCCGATCGTGGCTCGCAGGACGACATCATCCCGGCCTTCCTGATCGCCAATCCGGCGAGCGGCCGCCCGATCGCCATCCCGGCCGGCAAGACGAAGGTGGCGGCTGCACCGCTCACCGGCCCGATCCCGCCCGCCCCGGCACGCGCACCGATGGCGCTGGCCGAGCTATCCCGCCGTCTTGCCGTGTCGAAGGCCTATGACGGGGTCGAGAATGTCTCGACCGCCTATGGCGACTTCCTCGACGACTTCCAGTCGCCGCAGTTCAGCGCCTTGCTCGCGAAGGACGGCTTCAAGGTCTCGGCCTTTGCCGGCTATTTCGTCGGGCGCGAGCGGGTGACCCAGGCGGGGCTGCTCGTCTGGGGCAAGCCGCCGGTGACGCGCGTGGGCATTTCCTTTCACTGGCGCATCCAGCCGGTGATCAACGTCGCCGCCGATGGCCGCTCCGCCACCTACCACGCCCGCCTGTTCCAGCCGCGCACCTCGAAGCAGCCGGCCAAGCCTTACGCCTTCTACGGCGCGGGCTTCCACAGCGGCGTATATCACGACCAGATGGTGCTGGAGGACGGGATCTGGCGCTTCTGGAACCTGTCGCTCGACGAGCCCTACATGGTCTCGCCCGACTGGAAGGGCGGCTGGTCGGGTGCGAAGGATCGCGTGATCGACAGCAATGCGCCCGCCAGCCCGCTCATGGCCAAATATCCGCCCGACATCCCGATCAAGTCGCTCGGCGCCCGCATGGAGCACTTCCGCGGCGGCACCGGGCAGACGATCGAATGGCCCGGCATCCTGCCGATGTGGTTCGATTACCGGAACCCGGTGAGCGGGCGCGTGCCCGAACATTATACGCCGGTGTGCGTGCCCTGCGACGTCCGCCCCGATCTGGCGTTGTCGGCGCACGGATACCTCGCACCCCCGACCGGGCCGGAGCCAGATCCGATGCCCTGACGCCTCTAGGCTTCGATCGACGCCAGGATGGCGGGCGCGATCTCCGCCAGGGGCCCCTGCAGATCGGGATTGGCGAGATCGAAGATCGCATCCGCGACCGCGGGTTCGTGGCGCGGCTCGAAGGCGATATCCTCGCGCAATTCGATCAGGTTGGCCCAGCGCGCGACGCTCTCGGCATCGGTCTGCCCGGTCACGAAGCGGTCGATCACATCAGCGATATCCTGGCGACGGAGCGGCACCGCCGGACCGTCATCCCAATCGAGCCCGGCGACGAGCGCCTCCAGTTCGGCGATCGGCCGGTCGAAGCGGATGAGCGAGGCGAGAATGAAGCGGCGGTCCATCATCGCCGCCTCTAGCGTCGCGGCAATTGTACGCAATCGCTGGATGGCCTCATAAGGCTCGGCGCGACAATGAGCAGGAGCCGCCGTGGCAGATACCGTACCGACCATCCCCGCCGTCACGGGCCGCAGCTTCGAGGGAACGATCGCGCTGGCGATGCAGGCGGCCCGGGAGAGTGACGGCCCGGTCGTGATGCTGTTCAGCGATATCGCGGTCCAGGTCGATCCCGCCGACGATGCGGCGACGATCGCGCGCAATTATGACGAGACCGTCGCTCTGGTCCTCGTCCGGCTCACGGACATGCCGCTCGTGACCGATCGCGTGCCGATCCGCGGCGACATCATCGAGACTTTGGTCGACGATCATTCGACCCGCACGATGAAGGGATCCATCGGGATCGTCACCGATGTCGACGCAGGCGCGCCGGGAGAAGTGTTCAAGATCGTCGTGCGCTTCGCCCGGCGCACGGTCGATTATGTGCCGGAAGATTTCAAGGATCTGCGGTACGTGCGGTGAGGAGGCGAGCGCTTACCCCATTTTCGTCGAGAAGCCTGACCGCCTTCCTGTCGAACGACACGAATGTCTCGCCCCCTAGCCACCGGCCCTGATATGCGATGACGCCGTCGGCGAAATCGCCACCCGCTTCCAATATGGCGAGACCGGCCTCGGCGGCCGGGCGATCGACCAGAACGCCGCGCGTTTCCATGATGCTGCGGATCGCGTTCGCGATCGCGTGGCGCGGCACCGCATAGCCACGCCCCAGCACCCACGCCAGTTCGCACAGCACCAGCGGACTGATCGCAACCGACGACGCCTCGGCCATTGTCCGGATAGCGAGATCGGTCTGCGCCGCGTCATCCTCCATGACGAGGCGAACGAGGATGTTGGTATCGGCGATAACGTTCATGGGCCGTCGCGATGTCGGGCCGCGCCCGCCTCCGCTATCTCCTCGCCGATCTCCTCGATCGAGAGCGTCCGCCCATTGCCCTTGGCCTTGAGCATGCCCCGCAGCGCATTCCACGACCCCGTTGGTCGGTCAGCCTTTAATTCGGCGCGGCCATCGGGCAGCAGTTCGAGCCTGAGCTTGTCGCCCGGCTGGATGCCCAGATGTTTGAGGACGTCCTTACGGAATGTCACCTGCCCCCGCTCGGTTACGGTCAGCGTTGCCATGGCCATTCTCCTCGTGAGGCTATATAATGCGTTTCTGCATTACATCCAAGCTAAACCGAAAAATGGCGAATGGTCGTTCGCAGTTGTCATTCGACACTCCGTCGAAAGCCCTGTTGACCGCCGCCAAGCTGCGCTAGCGATCGGGTAACCTTCCATTCCGGGACATATCATGCGCGCCTACGCACGTTTTGCCACCCTTCTCCTCGCCACCGCCGCGCTCGGCACCGCGACGATCGCAGCCGACAAGCCCGCCGACAAGCCGGCCGCCGCCGATGCGAGCCCACTGCCTTTCCCCGCGGACGCCAGCATCAGGCAAGTGACGCATGTCGCGGGCAAGGCGATCAACTATGCGGTCACCGTCGGTTCGCTGCCGGTGCGCGATGCCGATGGAAAGAAGACCGCCGAGGTGGTCTTCACCGCCTACACGATCGATGGCCCGCGCAATCCCGATCGCCCGGTGACCTTCGCCTTCAATGGCGGGCCGGGTGCGGCATCGGTCTATCTCAACCTCGGCGCGATCGGGCCGAAGCGCATCCAGTTCGGCGCGCAGGGCGACAGCCCGTCCGATCCGGCGCGGCTGCACGACAATCCGGGCACTTGGCTCGATTTCACCGATCTCGTCTTCATCGATCCGGTCGGCACCGGCTTCTCGCGCTCGCTGCTCAAGCGCGACGAGACCGACAAGGCCTTTTTCATGATCGACAAGGATATCAATTACCTGTCGCGCATCGTCTATGACTGGCTGGCCAAGAACGGGCGCATGGCCTCGCCCAAATATATCGTCGGCGAAAGCTATGGCGGCTATCGCGCGCCCGCGATCGCGCATGCGCTGCAGACCGATATGGGGGTCGGCGTGTCCGGCGTGGTGATGGTGTCGCCCGCGCTCGACGGCAGGACCGCCGCCGATCCCGATGTCTCGCCGATGTCGTGGGTGGCGACCTTGCCGTCGATGGCGGCGGCCTATTACGAACGCCAGGGCAAGCCGCTGACCCCGGCGCAGATGGCCGAGGTCGAGACCTATGCGCGCACCGATTTCGTCACCGATCTGCTGCGCGGGCGCGAGGATCCGGCGGCGGTCGATCGGATCGTCCAGAAGGTCTCGGGCTATACCGGGCTCGATCCGGCGTTCGTGCGCCGCGCGGGCGGGCGGATCGACAGCCGCGCGTTCCTGCGCGAACTCTATCGCGATCAGGGCCGGCTCGGCAGCTGGTACGATCCCAACGTCACCGCTTACGATCCCTATCCCTGGTCGCCCAACCAGCGCGCGGGCGATCCGATCCTCGACGGCATCTATGCGCCGACGACCTCGGCGATGGTCGATTTCGTCACCAACCAGGTCGGCTGGAAGGTCGACGCGCATTATGAGGCGCTCAACGGCGAGGTGAACGAGCGCTGGGAGAAAGGCTGGTTCACCCGGATCGAATCCGCCTCCGAATTGCGCGCCGCGCTCGCGATCGACCCGAAGCTCAAGGTCATGATCGTGCACGGCTACAACGATCTGTCCTGCCCCTACTTCCAGAGCCGGATGGTGGTCGCGCAGATGCCCGACATGGGCAAGCCCGGCCGTATCCAGCTGCGCACCTACCCCGGCGGGCACATGTTCTATTCGCGCGGCGACAGCCAGGCGGCGTTCCGGCGCGACGTGATGGCGCTGTACGGGGTGAGTTGAAGCGCTCTAAAATCCTCCCCGGCACGGGGAGGGGGACCATTGCGAAGCAATGGTGGAGGGGGCCCACCTCCAAACAGGTGCTTCGGTCGAGGTGGGCCCCCTCCACCACGCCGCTACGCGTCGCGGTCCCCCTCCCCGTGCCGGGGAGGATCCTAGTATCGCCGCGTCCAGCGTTGGGAGAGCTCGACCTGATCGAAGAGATGCTGGCCCAGCACCAGCATTGCGCTGCCCGCGCTCAGCGAGGCGAAGGCGAGCAGGGCCAGCAGAAACGCGATGGCATCGGGCGACCGCGTCGGCGTTCTGAATAGCAGCGACCACAAGGCCGCGCTGACAACAAGCGTTACCGCGCCCACCAGCCGGAGCGGCAGGTTTGCCCATTTCGTCGGTTGCATTGCCATCTGCATCGCTTCACCCAATCGGAAGCAGGCCATGTATTCGGGGCGGCATAGGCATTCGAGATCATGAACCGCGCCTTGGCATAGTGGCCGCATATGATCGGGCCGCCGCGTCGCGCGAAAAACATATGCGAAACATATGCGCCGCTGCCCGAACCCGTCTCGAAAGCCTATGAGGACGGGTTCATGTGCGCGTGCGTCGTCGCGGTCGCCCCCCGGCGCGCAGGATGTTCCATTACGTGTCCGCTATGACCCAGGCCGTCGATCCGGCCTCTGCCCCATCGTCCATCGATACCGCCCACGCACATGACGGCACCCCCGAGGGCACCGGCGCGCTCGCGCTTGGCGCGATCGGGGTGGTGTTCGGCGATATCGGCACCTCGCCGCTCTATGCGCTCAAAGAAAGCTTCGTCGGCCATCATCCGCTCACGGTCGATCGGCTGCACATCTACGGTGTGCTCAGCCTGATCTTCTGGACGATGATGCTGATCGTCACGGTCAAATATGTCCTGCTGATTCTGCGCGCGGACAACAAGGGCGAGGGCGGCAGCCTGGCGTTGCTGGCGCTGATCTCGCGCCGCCTCGGCGCGGCCAAGTGGAAGAATGGCATCATCATGCTCGGCGTGGCGGCCACAGCGCTCTTCTATGGCGATGCGATCATCACGCCCGCGGTCTCGGTCCTGTCCGCGGTCGAGGGGCTGACGGTGGTGCAGGACGGCCTGGAGCATATGGTGCTGCCGATCGCCGTGCTGATCCTGATCGGGCTGTTCGCGATCCAATCCTACGGCACGGCCCGGGTCGGCGCGCTGTTCGGGCCGATCATGGTCTTCTATTTCGTGATCATCGCGCTTCTGGGCATCACGTCCGTCGCGGCCCAGCCGGCAATCCTGGGGAGCGTCAATCCGCTGTGGGCGGTGCGCTTCTTCATCATCGATCCCAAGCTGGCCTTTCTCGCGCTGGGATCGGTCGTGCTGGCGGTGACGGGGGCCGAGGCGCTTTACGCCGACATGGGTCATTTCGGTCGCAAGGCGATCGGCATTTCGTGGCTTTACATCGCTCTGCCGTGCCTGCTGCTCAATTATATGGGGCAGGGGGCATTGCTCCTGTCCGATCCGAAGACGGTCGAGAATCCGTTCTACCTGATGGCCCCGGATTGGGCGCGCCTGCCGCTGGTGATCCTGGCGACGATGGCGACCGTGATTGCGAGCCAGGCGGTGATATCGGGTGCCTTTTCGGTCACGCAGCAGGCGGTCCAGCTCGGCTTCCTGCCGCGGCTGAAGATCGTCAATACCAGCGCCAAGGCGGCGGGGCAGATCTACGTGCCGTTCGTGAACTGGGCGCTGCTGGTGCTGGTGATCATGATCACGCTGGGCTTCAAGAATTCGGGCAATCTCGCTGCGGCCTACGGCATCGCGGTGACCGGCACGATGTTCATCACCGCCTGCATGTTCGGTGTGCTCGCCTTCGCCGTGTGGAAATGGCCGCCGGTGGTGGCCGGGCTGGTGACCGGCGGCTTCCTGTTGATCGACGGGCTTTATTTTGCGTCGAACCTCACCAAGGTGCCCGATGGCGGCTGGTTTCCGCTGCTGGTCGCGGCGGTGGCGTTCACCTTTCTCACCACCTGGGCGCGCGGGCGGAAAAT
Organism: Sphingomonas sp. MMS24-J13; assembly: GCF_044905095.1. Lineage (NCBI taxonomy): Bacteria > Pseudomonadati > Pseudomonadota > Alphaproteobacteria > Sphingomonadales > Sphingomonadaceae > Sphingomonas > Sphingomonas sp. MMS24-J13. The sequence continues at coordinate 2,370,472 of NZ_CP173258.1, read as the reverse complement.
CCTGCGTGATCGGCTGGGGCATAGCGACCTGACGATGGAAATGTTCATCGCCTCGACCGCGAAGTCGCTCAAGCGCGTGTCGGGCACCGCCATCTTCATGTCGGCCAGCCCGACGGCGGTGCCGACGGCGTTGCTCCACAACGTCAAGCACAACAAGGTGCTGCACGAACGGGTGGTCGTGCTGACGGTGAAGATGGAGCAGGTGCCGCACGTGCCGATCGAGAAACGGATCGAGACCTTCGCGCTACCCGCCAATTTCTACCGCGTGATCCTCCATTTCGGCTTCATGGACGAGGCCGATATCCCGGCCGCGCTGGCGCAGGCGAAGGACTGCAACGGCATCTTCCGCGCGATGGACACGAGCTATTTCCTCGGCCGCCAAACCCTCATCGCCTCGGCGCATCCCGGCATGGCGGTGTGGCGCGAGCAATTGTTCGCCTGGATGGTGCGCAATGCCGAGAGCGCGATGGAATTCTTCCGGCTGCCGACCAACCGGGTGGTGGAATTGGGGAGCCAGGTGGAGCTTTAACCGGTAGCGGGTCACCCTCACCCTTCCGGCGCTCCGCGCCTCTCTCCCTCTCCCGTCGGGAGAGGGAAGGGGCCCGCCGCGCAGCGGTGGGAAGAGTGAGGGCGATCAACTTGCCCCGATCAGCCGATGCCCAGCACCAGATCATTCGAATGGCGAAAATGGTGTGCGAAGGTGGCCCAGCGGCCCGCGCCGCTAGTGAACGCTCCTGATCAGATCGATGGCGCGGTTGAATATCCAGCCCACGCCGAAGGCCACCACCGCAATGGCGGTCAGCCCAAGAAGCCAATCAATCAATGACGGGCCACACGGTCCATCGACGCTTTCGCACACTAAAGCGCCGCCAACGAATTCGATCAACGTCCAGGCGGCGGCAGCCGGGACAGCAACCGCAGTGCCGACCAGGGCGCCCCAGTTGCGCCAAGAGCGATCGACATAGGCCATGCCGCTTAGTGCACTGACGGCAGGTTTCGGGCAATCTGGCATTGCTCGGATTTGACCGTTGTCTGAGCCCTAAGCGGACGGCGGTCTATCCAGCTGAAATCAGCCGTCGATATTGCGTCGAAGTCTTCGATAGACCCAATTCGGTGTCAATCGCTGTGGCCGAGCGACTGGACAGGCAACCACCGAATCCCCAAACTACCTGTCTAACCGGAGATACGGATATGATGCCGCTGATATTTCTGGCCGCCACGGTTGCCGCGGCAAGACCGTCCATCACCATGTTTGGCAACGAAGGTGGCGTTAGCTGCTCAAACGCTTGGAAGCCTGAGTTTCAATACGCCACCCGGAGCTACATACGAGGCCTATGGTCGGGCATGAATTTGATGGCAGCGTCGACCGCGGGTCGCGTCCAGGCGCGAACGATTACTCTGGAAGACGTACGATCGGCCTGCGCAAAGGACCCACACGGGCTTTTGGGCACCGTCGCTGAGCGAGTTTATTACCGGGCGCAGCGCGTTCCCTGATCCGGGCAGGTCTCCGGCACGAGGCGAAGGTACAGATCCAATCGTCGTCGCCGTAGTTCGGGTAGTTCCGTAGTTCCGGGGACACTATACCAAACTCTCGATCTTGGGCTTGGGTCCACGCTTTTGGGGCGCCATGGTCCGCGCGCAACGGCGTTCCGCGTCAGCGATCCACTCCGGCTCGGCAAGCGGGCGTCCTGTCGAAATCCGAGCTTCGATCAGGGCATCATCCTCAGGGATGCCTGCCGCCTCAAGACCGTCCACCAGCATGCGTCGCCAGTTTCGAACATGGCTCGACAGCGCGGCGACATCGGTCAGCGGATCATCCTGTGCGCGGCGGCCACCAATGTGCGATCGCGCGCTCGACCAGCGCCAATCCTCGGCGCGTTCGACCAGGCCGGCCGCGACCGGATTGCGCTCGACATAGCGCACCGCCACCATCAGATGGGCGTCGTCCATGGGATAGCTGGCAAAGCGCCCCTGGAAGAGATAGCCGCGCCAGCCTTCGCGAAAGTTGATGTGGCGCGAATAACGGCGATGCGCCTCCGCAAGCGTTGCGCGCAGGCCATCGATGCGCGCCGGAACGAGGATCAGGTGGATGTGATTGTCCATCAGGCACCACGCCAGACAGCGCGTTCCCTGATCCCGGCAGGCTTCCGCCACGAGGCGAAGGTACAGGATCCGATCGTCGTCGCCGAAGAAGACGGGAAGCCGGCGATTGCCGCGCTGGGTGACGTGGTGTGCCACGTCCGGAATGACGATGCGTGACAAGCGGGCCATTGACGATGGCTAACGGGCGCAGGCTGCGACGTCAATTATGTATAGTGTCCCTGTAATTCCGTGTCCCCGTAATTCCATCACAAGTTGGAGAGCCGACTGAAAGTGGGGTGGAAAGCGGACTTCCATCGCCACCGTCCGAAAATGTCTTAGACGCAGGCGCATTCACGACTTATAGGCCCCATCGAACAAGAAACCGGAAATCTTTCCGGTTTTTCCAGCTTGCCAGGGGACTTGCGCCATCATGAGAGAATTTCACTCCTATCGCCCGGCCGAGGGCCATCGTCTCAAGCACGAGCCGGCCAACTCGATCGTCGCGCCCCGCCCGATCGGCTGGATCAGCACGGTCAGCAGCGAGGGGGTCGCCAATCTCGCTCCGTTCAGCTTGTTCAACATCTTCAGCTATCGCCCGCTGATCATCGGCTTCTCCTCCGGCGCGGAGAAGGACAGCGTCCGCAATGCGCGGGAAACCGGTGAATTCGTCTGGAATCTGGTTGGCCGCGATGTCACCGACGTGATGATCCTGACGGGGGACGAGGTGGGCCCCGAAGTCGACGAGTTCGAAATGGCGGGGATCGAGAAGATCGCCTCGATCGATGTCGCACCGCCGCGCGTGGCGGCGAGCCCCGCCCAGTTCGAATGCAAGGTGACCGAGATCGTCCACCTCAAGGATCTGGACGGCATTCCCAGCGACTTCCGGGTGGTGTTCGGCCAGGTCGTGCATGTGCACATCAATCAGGAATGCATCCTCGACGGCATCTATCAGACCACCCATGCGATCCCCGTGTCGCGCGGGGGCGGTCCGGCCGATTACTATGAGGCGCATGCCGATGCCCTGGTTAAGAAATGGCGGCGCGGCCCGATCACGCCAGTCGACCGCAAGCGAGAGTTTTCCAAGTGACCTTCCCTTCATGATGGTGTCCCTTGGCAGGCAGCCGAAGGGCTCAGGGCCCTGGATTTATCTCTTCACGACCTAACTTAACTCGCCCCGATCAATCGATACCCCACCCCCAACTCGTTCACGATCACCGCCGGCCGCGCCGGATCGTCCTCTAGCTTCTGCCGGATATTGCGCACCACCACGCGCAGATATTCGATGTGGCGTTCGTGATCGCTCGCCCATACCGCCGCGAGCAGCTTCTCGTGCGTGATGACGCGCCCGGGAAAGCGGGCGAGTTCGGCGACGACGCCGAACTCCTTGGGGGTGAGGTGGACCTCCTCGCCGTTGCGGGTGACGCGTCGCTCGACGAGGTCGATCTTCACGTTGCCGGATGTCACTTCGGCGCGGCCGCCCTCCGCCGTCAGCCGGCTGCGCAAGGCGACGCGGATGCGGGCGAGCAGTTCCTCGGTGTCGAACGGCTTGGTGACATAGTCGATCGCGCCGAGATCGAGCGCGGCCACTTTCTCGTCGGTCGTATCGCGCGCCGAGATGACCAGCACGGCGGCGGTGGTGCGCTGGCGAAAGAGTTGGACCAGCTCCATCCCGTCGCGATCGGGCAGGCCCAGATCGAGCAGCACGACATCGGGTGCGCCTTCGCTGAGCCGCTCGAGCGCGCTGCGGGCGCCGCCGGCCTCGACAACGTGATAGCCCGCCCGCTCCAGCGCGCCGCGCAGCAGGCGGCGGATATGGGGTTCGTCGTCAACGATCAGGACGGTGGCAGCGTCGCTCATAGGACCAGTGCGTTATCGGGAAAGCGAAGCGAGAAACGCGCGCCATGCGCGTCGGTGCGGTTGGCGGCCTCGACCGCGAGGCCCAGCGCATCGGCAAAGCCTTTGACGATGGCGAGGCCGAGCCCGGTGCCCCCCTTGCTCTGATCCGATCCCTCCAGCCGGCGGAAGGTTTCGAATACCTCGCTCTCGCGGCCGGCGGGCAGCCCCGGGCCGTGATCGAGGACCGAGAGGATCAGCGAGTCCGGCTTGCGCTCGGCGCGGATCGTGACCGGGCTCGCCGCGTCGGCATAGCGGCCGGCATTGTCGAGTAGGTTGATCAGGATATGGTGGAGCAATTGCGGATCGGCGCGCACCAGCGGCAGATCGGGCGCGACCTCCAGCACCACCTCATGCCCTTCCAGCACGCGGCGCGTGTCGTGGACCGCGCTTGCCACCGCATCGGTCAGGTCGATCGCCTCGCTCTTGAGCGCGAGCGCACCCGCCTCGACCCGCGCCATGTCGAGCAGGTTGGCGACGAAGCGGTTGAGCCGTTCGGCCTCGGCCTGGATCGTGTCGATCAGATCCTCGCTGACGCCGCTGCGCAGGCCGGCTGCGGCGGCCAGGATCGACGTCAGCGGCGTCCGCAGATCGTGGCTGACCGAGGACAGCAAAGCTGCGCGCAGCCGATCGCGCTCCTTCAACTGCACGACGTCGCGCGTTTCATGCTCCAGCCGCGCGCGCTCCAGCCCCAGCGCCGCCTGATCGAGCAATCCGGTCAGCAAGGGGAGCTGGTCCGACGACACCGGCTCGCGCCCATCGTCACGGGCGAGGCCGATCGCGGCGAGGGTACGATCGGCGGTGCGGATCGGCGTGAACAGCCAGTCCGACGCCGTCAACGTTTCCGAGCCGCGCCCGGCCGACTGGCCGCGTTCCAGCGTCCATTGCGCCGCGGCGAGCTCGATCGTGTCGAGCCGATCGTCCGCCGGGTTGGCGGCGGCGACCCGTGGCCCCTCCGGGGATGCGACGATCAGCACGACGCGGACCCCGAACAGGTGCGACACTTCGGCGCAGATGACGTGGCCCAGTTCCTCTTCGTTGGAGACCTGGGTGATCTGGCGGAGGAAGCCCGCCAGCGAGGCATTGGCCTTCGCACTCGCGGCGGCGAGATCGGCCTGCGCGCGCACCCGCGCGGCGAACTGGCTGGTCACGAAGGCGACCCCCAGCAGCACGACGATCGTCACGACGTTTTCGGGGTTGTTGACCGTCAAGGTGCCGGTCGGCGGCAGGAAGAAGAAATTGTACGCCAGGCTCGAGCAGATGCCGGCGAACAGCCCCGCGCGCAGCCCGAACGAACTGGCTGCGACCATCACCGGCAGCAGATAGAGCAAGGCCACGTTGGCGATGTTCAGGAACTGCGACAGGCCGGTTCCGATGCCGGTCACGACGGCGACCATCAATGTCGCCCAGAGATAGTCGCTGCGGCGGCCCCACGCGCTCGGCCGGCTCGGCAGGCGGCGCGTCGGTTCCTCCACCGGCGTTTCCATCGGCAGGACGTGGACCGCAACGCCGGCCGTCTCGCGCACCAGCCGATCGACGACCGATCCATAGCGGAGCTCGAACAGCTTGGAGCGCTGCGACTTGCCGATAACGATCTGCGTGATGCGGCCTTCCTCGACATAGGCCTTGAGCCCCTCGAGCACCGACGCCGCGGGCATCGACATGACGGTCGCGCCCAGCTGGCTGGCGAGGTGCATCGTGGCCGCCACGCGCTGCTTGTAGGCGTCGGGCAAGGCGCGCGTGCGCGGTGTCTCGATCGAGATCGCCGTCCATGGCGCGCGCTGGGCATCGGCGATCCGCTTGGCCTCGCGCACCAGCCCATCCGCGCCGGGCAGTTCGCTGACCGCGACCAGGATGCGTTCGCTGCCCGCCCAGGTGCCGGACAGCGCATGGGTGCGGACATAATCCAGCATCTGCGCATCGACCGCCTGGGCGGCGCGGCGGAGCGCCAATTCGCGCAGGGCGGAGAGATTGGACTTGGAGAAGAAATGGGCGAGCGCGCGGGTCGCCTCGTCGGGCACATAGACCTTGCCGTCCTTCAGCCGCTCGATGAGCTCGTCCGGCGGGATGTCCACCACCTCGATCTCGGCGGTTTCGAGCACGCGATCGGGCACCGTCTCCCGCACCCGGACGCGCGTGAACGAGGCGACGACGTCGTTGAGGCTTTCGATATGCTGGATGTTGATCGTCGAATAGACGTCGATCCCGGCTGCCAGCAGCTCGTCGACATCCTGGTAGCGCTTGGGATGGCGGCTGCCCGGGCTGTTGGTGTGGGCGAGCTCGTCGACCAGCACGAGCGCCGGCCGGCGTGCCAGGACCGCGTCCAGGTCCATCTCCCACAGCACGCGGCCCTGATATTCGACCGCGCGCCGCGGAATGACCTCGTGCCCCGCGATCAGCGCCTCGGTTTCGGCGCGGCCGTGGGTTTCGACGACGCCGATCACGACATCGGCGCCGGCGCGTTTGCGCGCGGCGCCTTCGGACAGCATCTCGTACGTCTTGCCGACCCCCGGCGCGGCACCCAGGAAGACCTTGAGCTTGCCGCGCGACTCCTGCTCGGCCTGCCGCAGGAGCGCGTCGGGATCGGGGCGTTCGTCGCTCACTTCGTCTTTGTAGCGCTCAAGCTATCCAGCTGTCGATTGAGCAGCAACACGTTTACCCTCTTCTCGCCGAGGAAGCCGAACAGCGGCCCCTTGGTGGCGTTGGCGACGATGACGTCGAGTGCCGCCTCGCTCATCCCGCGCGCCTTGGCGACGCGGGCCACCTGATACAAAGCCGCCTCGGGCGTGATATCGGGATCGAGGCCCGAGGCGGAGGCCGTGACCAGATCCAGTGGAACGGAACTACCTGGTACGGAAGCCTTGAGTGTCTTCACATCGCCCGCGATGCGATCGTGCAGCGCCTGGCTGGCCGGCCCGAGGTTCGAGCCGGAGGAGGCGAGCGGGTCATAGCCCTTGCCGGCGGCCGACGGGCGCGGATGGAAATAGCGGTCGGCGGCGAAGCCCTGTGCGAGCAGTTCGGAGCCGATCACCTTGCCGTTGTCCTCAATCAGGCTGCCATTGGCCTGATGCGGGAAGAGCGCCTGGCCGATCCCGGTGAGCGCGAGCGGGTAGGCGATGCCGAGCAGCAAAGCGAACAGCAGCGTCATAACGATCGCCGGGCGGAAGGAAGAGAGGATGTCGTTGTTCATCGGAATGTCCTTTGCTCAGGCGAGCCCGATCCCGCTGACGACCATGTCGATCAGCTTGATCCCGGCGAACGGGGCGATCAGCCCGCCCAGCCCGTAGATGGCGAGGTTGCGGCGCAGCAGCGGGCCCGCGCTCATCGGGCGATAGGTCACGCCCTTGAGCGCCAGCGGCACCAGAGCCGGGATGATCAGGGCGTTGAAGATGATCGCCGAGAGGATCGCGGTGGTGGGCGAGGCGAGGTGCATCACGTTGAGCACCGCCAGCCCCGGATAGAGCACCACGAACATCGCCGGGATGATCGCGAAATATTTCGCCACGTCGTTGGCGACCGAGAAGGTGGTGAGCGCGCCGCGGGTCATCAGCAATTGCTTGCCGAGGCCGACCACCTCGATCAGCTTGGTCGGATCGCTGTCGAGATCGACCATGTTGCCCGCCTCGCGCGCCGCCTGCGTGCCGGTGTTCATCGCCACGCCGACATCGGCCTGGGCCAATGCGGGCGCGTCGTTGGTGCCGTCGCCGCACATCGCCACCAATTTGCCGCCGGCCTGCTCCTTGCGGATCAGCGCCAATTTGTCCTCGGGCGTGGCTTGCGCCAGGAAATCGTCGACCCCGGCCTCGGCGGCGATGGCGGCGGCGGTGAGCGGGTTGTCGCCGGTGATCATCACCGTTCGGATGCCCATCTTGCGCAGCTCGCCGAAGCGTTCGCGAATGCCCGCCTTGACCACGTCCTTGAGCGCGATCGCGCCGAGCAGCTTGCCGTCGCGGGCCACCGCCAGCGGGGTCATGCCGGCCCGCGCGATCTCGTCGGTGGCGCGGCGCAGTTCGGTCGCGGCGGCGGTCTCGCCCAGGCCCGGATTGGCGCGCAGCACCGAATCGACCGCGCCCTTCTGGATCAGGGTCTCGCCGATCTTCACGCCCGAGATGCGCGTCTGCGCGGTGAACGGGATCACCTCCGCGCCCGCCGGCAGGGCGGTGTGGCGTACGTCGAAGCGTTCGCGCGCGAGCAGCACGATCGAGCGCCCCTCAGGCGTCTCGTCGGCGAGGCTGGCCAGCAAAGCGGTCTCGGCGAGATCCGACACGGCGATCCCGGACGCGGGGCGGAACTCGCTCGCCTGGCGATCGCCGATCGTGATCGTGCCGGTCTTGTCGAGCAGCAAGGTGTCGATGTCGCCCGCGGCTTCGACCGCGCGGCCCGATTTGGCGAGCACGTTGAAGCGCACCAGCCGATCCATGCCCGCAATGCCGATCGCCGACAGCAGGGCCGCGATCGTCGTCGGGATGAGCGTGATCAGCAAAGCCGCCAGCACCGCCACCGGGATCGCGCCGCCGGCATAGCTGGCGAAGCTCGGGATCGTGCCGACCGCGATCAGGAAGATGATCGTGAGCCCGACGAGCAGGATCGTCAGCGCGATCTCGTTCGGGGTCTTCTGCCGCTCGGCGCCCTCGACCAGCGCGATCATGCGATCGAGGAAGCCCTGGCCGGGATTGACCGACACGCGCACCTTGATCTGGTCGGAGATGACGCGGGTGCCCGCGGTCACCGCCGAACGGTCGCCGCCCGCCTCGCGGATCACCGGCGCGCTTTCGCCGGTGATGGCGGCTTCGTTGACGCTGGCGACACCCTCGACCACGTCGCCGTCCGACGGGATCAGATCGCCGGTCTCGACCAGCACGACGTCGCCGATGCGCAGCTGGCTGGCGGGCACGGTCTGGACGCTGTCGCCCTTGACGCGCTTGGCGTTGAGCTCGGCCTTGGTGGCGCGCAGGCTCGCCGCCTGCGCCTTGCCGCGCCCTTCGGCGATCGCCTCGGCGAAGGTGCCGAACAGGACGGTCAGCCACAGCCAGACGACGAGCTGGAGCTTGAAGCCGATCGCGAGGCCGTCATGCCCGACGACGAGCAGGACGGTGAGCAAGGCCGCGACGCAGGCGGTGACGAACATCACCGGATTGCGCACGAGCTGCGCCGGCGAGAGTTTGAGGAAGGCCTGGCCGACCGCTGGCAACAGCAGATCGGCGGTGAAGAGGGACTTGGTGGCGGTGCGTGCCATATGACGCGTCCTAAGGATCAGGAGAGGTGGCCGCCGATCATCGCGAGATGATCGGCGATGGGGCCGAGCGCGAGGCTCGGCAGGAAGGTCAGCCCGCCCATGATCAGGATCACCCCGATCAGCAGCCCGACCCACAGCCCGCCCGTGGTGGGGAAGGAGCCGGCGGTCTCGGGCGTGTACTTCTTCGCGGCGAGGCTGCCGGCGATGGCGAGCATCGGCACGATCATGAAGAAGCGGCCGACCCACATGCAGACGCCGAGCATCGCGTTGTAGAAGGGCGTGCCCGCGGTGAGCCCGGCAAAGGCCGACCCGTTGTTCGCGACCGAGCTGGAGAAGGCATAGAGGATCTCCGAGAAGCCGTGCGGCCCCTTGTTGAGCGGCCCGGCCAGACCCGCCGTGGTCACGCTCGCGATCGCCGCCCCGCCGAGAATGGCGAGTGGCAGCACCGCGATGGCCAGCACGGCGAGCTTCACCTCGCGGCCCTCGATCTTCTTGCCGACATATTCGGGCGTGCGGCCGACCATCAGCCCCGCCACGAACACCGCGAGGATGGCGAACAGCAGGAAGCCGTAGATGCCCGCGCCGACGCCGCCGACGACGACTTCGCCCAGCTGCATGTTGAAGATCGGCACCAGCCCGCCGAGTGCGGTGAAGCTGTCGTGCATCGCATTGACCGCGCCGCACGAGGCATCGGTGGTGACGGTGGCGAACAAAGACGAGGCGGCGATGCCGAAGCGCACCTCCTTGCCCTCCATATTGCCGCCCTGCAGCCCGAAGCTGTGCAGCAGCGGCGTGCCGCCGGACTCCTGCCAGTAGGCGACCGTCGTGCCGGCGAGGAACAGCAGCACCATCGCGCTCAGGATCGCCCAGCCCTGTTTGGTGTTGCCCACCGCCTTGCCGAAGCACCAGGCGAGCCCGAACCCGATCACGAAGATCGACAGCATCTGGACGAGGTTGGTGAGCGCGTCCGGATTTTCGAATGGATGCGCCGAATTGGCGTTGAAGAAGCCGCCACCATTGGTGCCGAGCATCTTGATCGCTTCCTGGCTGGCGACCGGCCCGAGCGCGATCACCTGCTTGGCGCCCTCCACCGTCGTGGCGGTGACCTGCTGGGTCAAGGTCTGCGGCACGCCCGCGGCGATCAGATAGACCGCATAGACGATGCTGATCGGCAGCAGCAGGTAGAGCGTGATGCGCGTCGCATCCGCCCAGAAATTGCCGATCGTGCCTGCCTGGCGCCGCGCGAAGCCGCGGAACAGCGCGAAGGCGAGCGCGATGCCGGTGGCGGCGCTCATGAAATTGTGGATCGTCAGCCCCAGCATCTGGCTGAGGTTCGAAAGCGTGCTCTCGCCCGAATACCATTGCCAGTTGGTGTTGGTGGTGAAGCTCACCGCGACGTTGAACGCGCCGTCCGTCCCGACATTGGCCATGCCCGGCGTGTTGAGCGGCAGGAAGGCCTGGGTGCGCAGGATCGCATAGGTGAACAGCATCAAAGCGACGTTGAAGATCAGCATGTGCACCGCGTAACGGCGCCAGCCCATCTCCTCGGCCGGATCGATGCCGGCGAGGCGATAGAAGCCGCGCTCGACCGGGCCCAGCACCGCATGGAGCGGGGTGCGGCGGCCTTCGTAGAGCGCGAACAGCCACATCCCCATCGGCTTGGTGAGCGCGAGGAGGATGCCGAGGAAGACGAGGATCAGGATCCAGCCTTGAATGGTCATGATGTGCGCGCCCCGTTCAGAAGCGCTCGGGCCGCAGGAGCACGGCCACGAGATAGAAAAGCAGGCCGACCGCGGTCAGCCCGGCGAGGGTGAGGTCCAGCGTCATCGTGCCGCCTCACGCTTTGTCGCAGAGGCGGGCATAAGCGAGCGTCGCCGCCGTCAGCCCCGCTATCACCGCGATCCATAGGATATCTTGCATGGTGCCCTCATGGGTAATCGAAGCTGTGCGATTAGGAGGCCGGCACGTTCGAAAGCGAGATCGGCACTCGGTTCGTCGCGTAGGATTCGCATATGGAAGGGCGGCCGACCGTCGGTCTCTACGTAGTTGTCCGCTCGTGTCGCGGCGCACCCCAACGGACCGTTCGCGCCGTTCGTCGCCGTCTCTCCGCACTTCGTCGACCGGTGGACGCGGCTTCCCGCCCGGTCGAACCGGGCGCGCAACGGCCCGGCCGGCCGCCTAGGAAGGCTCCAGCGGCGCCGATGAGCGGCCGCCGCCGAAGGAAGGAACACTCCCGTGATCAGCTTTGCCCGTTTGACCGCGGCGCTCGCCTTGGCGGGCGCGATCATCTCCAGCCCGGCCTATGCCGCCCCCGCCGGCGAGGCCATGAGCGTCGGCGTTCCCACCGCCGACCTCGATCTCTCCAGCAGCGCCGGCCGCGCCACGCTCGCCCGCCGCATCGGCCACGCCGCCGGCATGGTGTGCGGCCACCCCGACGCGATCGACCTCATCGGCACGCAGGCGACCCGCACCTGCCGCACGCAGGCGATCGACGACGCCTCCCAGCAGGTCCAGCTCGCGCTCGCCGCCCGCGACGCCGGGCGCCGCCTTGCCGCCAACAGCATCGCCGTCACGGCGAGGGCATTCTGACTCCCCTGTGAGAATGTCTCACCTGAAGGCCTCCGGAGTGCGCTCCGGGGGCCTTGTTTTTATGGGGTCGTCACGGCCCCGCATCCAATCGGGTGCCGGCTCGTTGAGCGGGCGGCGTGCCTCCCCGGCGCGCCGAGGAGATCCCGCATGTTGAAGATGATGACTGCCGCCGCCCTGGTCTGCGTGGCGATCGCCGGCGTCGCGCCCGCCGAAGCGCGTATGTGCCACAACAGCCACGGCAAGCGTTTCCCCTGCCACAAGGTCGTCGCCCCGCGCGTGAACCTGAAAGCGCATCACCCGGTGAAGGTGGAACGCTGCCGCGGCCACGTCGGTAAGTTCAACAATTGCTGATCTGAAGATCCTCCCCTGCTTCGCAGGGGAGGGGGACCGCGCCGCATAGCGGCGTGGTGGAGGGGCGGCGGTCGCAGACCGCCGTCTTCGACGGCGGCCCCTCCACCATGCTGCGCATGGTCCCCCTCCCCACGAAATCGTGGGGAGGAATTTACACCCCCACCCATCGCCATCCCGCGATCGGAGCCTGCCCCCCATGAGCGACAACGACCTCCTGACCTTCTCGGGTCTCCACCTGCGCCCCGATCCCGCGCGCACGGTGATCAAGCCCTTCAGCGTCGATTATCCCGAGGCGTTCCGCGATGCCGCGCAGCCACGCATGCGCACCGTGATCGAACGCGTCCTCACGCTCGACGAGGGGGCCCGGCGCGCGGAATGCACCGCCGCCGTCGCCGCGCTCTCCGAACGCCATCGCAACGTCGAAACCATGCTGGTCCGCCGCTTCGAGCAGGTGTGCGATTGCCTGCCCGAGACGGTGACCGCCGATCCCGAGCAGCAGTTGCTGATCGGCGCCTATCTCAGCGCCGAATATTCGTTCGAGGCCGCCGCCTTGTTCAACCCCAGCATCGTGATGCGGATGAACCAGGATGACGCGCCCGCCGACGGGATCAACTTCATCCTCTCGCTGCGCGGCATCGGCGAGGGGCATGTCTCCTCGGTCACCTTCCGCACCGGCCACTGGAGCGCCGCCGCCGGCTTCCATGTCGACGATCCGAGCCCATGGGTCACCTCGCCGCGGATCGAGGGCCCCGACGAGAGCGGCCGATTGGGCACGACGCGGGTGATCTGCGAAGGCAGCGAGAGCCCGTCCGAAAGCGTGCTCTTCCCGGTCACCGCCAGCCAGCGCCAGGGGATCGAGGATCTGCGCATGGTGCGCTTCATCGAGGATGACGGCCGCCCGACCTTCCTCGGCACCTACACCGCCTTCGACGGCCGCGATGCGCGCTGCGAGCTGTTCCGCGGCACCGGCATCAACACGTTCGAGATGACCGCGCTCAAGGGATCGGTGCCGGCGAGCAAGGGCATGGCGCTCTTCCCCCGCCGGATCGACGGCCGCTTCCACATGATCGGCCGGCAGGACAGCGAGAATTTGTGGCTGATCGCATCGGACGACATCACCACCTGGGACGGCGGCACGAAGATCGTGCGCCCGCATTTCCCGTGGGAGTTCATCCAGATGGGCAATTGCGGATCGCCGATCGAGATCGACGAAGGCTGGCTGCTGCTGACCCATGGCGTGGGCATGATGCGCAATTACTGCATGGGCGCCTGCCTGCTCGACAAGGCAGACCCGACCAAGCTGCTCGCCCGCACCCCCGAACCGATCCTGCGCCCGAGCCCGAGCGAGCGGAACGGCTATGTGCCCAACGTGGTGTATAGCTGCGGGGCGATCGTGCACGAGCGCACGCTGCTGCTGCCGTTCGGGATCGCGGACAATTTCGCGAGTTTTGCGAGTTGCGGGGTGGATCAACTGCTCGAGCGGATGGCCTGAGCGGCTCTCGCCCTGAACGCGAAACGCCCACCGCATTGTCGCTATGGGCGCCTCTTCAGGCGCGATCAGAATGGTTGCCGCTAAACGACTTTGCCGGGGCGTCGAGGTCACGCTTGCGCGGCCACTTGCGCACGGGCCATCAGAATGACGGCCCGGGAGTCAACGCCGACGATCCGGATCGACGAAGGCCGGCAGCGCGCGCTGGCAGGAGGTCTCGGCGGCGGTGAGCGTCTCATTTTACCGTCGAGGGCGAATGCCACCGGGCCGGAGGCGGATACAACCATTACGGTGATACAGCGGCTTGCCTTACAGCCGCGGCTCGGACAATTGGCGGGTGTGCATCGCGGCGTTCAAGAGCGCCCGATAAGATCTGGGGGAAGTATGAAAATCTTTGGTTTCGCAGCGCGCTCGCGCTTGCTGGGCACGTCCTGCTTGGCCCTGACGAGCTTGTTTTGCGGGAGCCGCCTCGAAGCGCACTGCGTAACCACCGGAACGACGGTCACCTGCGACGCTGCTGCGCCGAACCCGGAGCGAAATGGTACTTCTGGCCTGCAGGTAACCCTTCTTCCTGGCGCCATTGTCCAGGTCGACGATCCCTTTGCCGGTGGGTCCCCGCAATCCTACACCGTTTCCATCGCCAACAATGGAACGCTGACGACCGCAGCCGGCAGTCAGATCCGCAATTTTTACGGGTCCGCGGTCACAAGCGGTAGCGGCGCCTCGATGAGCATTTCCGGCCTGATCTCCGGTAGCGGTGCCGACGCCGTCTTGCTCGGCGCGCGATCGTCGCTTGTCATCAGCGAGACCGGGCTTGTCGAGACGACGTCGAACCATTTCGGTTTCGCGCCTGCTATTGGCGTGATGGGCGCGCTAACGAACATTTCCGTCGATGGCACGGTGCGGACGTCGGGAAACAGCTCGGCCGCCATTGCCACGGGCTCGAACGGCTTGTTCGGGACGAGCTACTACGGCAGTTCGATCACTGTCGGACAGACTGGTGTGGTTTCGACCTCGGGCGCCTCTTCGGCGGCGATCCAGCTTGCCGGGGGTTCGGATCTGCAGATTGCGGGGCAGGTTGCGGCGATCGGTAGCGGCAGCGATGCGATCAGCTATATGGCCGGGCCCGGCCAAACCGTCAGCATCGATCTGCAGGCGAGTGGATCGATTGCGTCGTCGCAAGGCGCGGCCATCACCGGAACCGGAACGGCCGCAATCCTCAAGATCGCAGGCTCGGTTACGGGCGGTGCCGGCGCCGCAATAGCGCTCGGCAGCGGCAACGACACTTTGACCCTATTTTCGAGCGCCCGTATTAGTGGAACCGTCGATGGCGGTGCCGGCACGGACGCCTTGATCCTGGCTGGTGCGGGGCCGGGCGCCCTGAACGCCGTCTCCCATTTCGAGACGCTGGACGTTCAATCGGGGATTTGGACGACAGCCGCCCTGAACTTCTCCGGCGGCGTTGCGATCGAATCGGGCGCGAGCCTCGAGAGCCAGAACGGTGCGAATGGGCTGACGGGTGTGACGACGCCGTCCATCGTCGACAATGGCACCCTGGTCGTGCGCAGCAGCGCGGCGTCGGCGGGCTCCACCTTCGGTTCGACGGTGGTGACCGGCTCGGGCGACATACTGCTCACCGGCGCAGGCAAGGTGACGCTCGATGGCGTGAACAGCATCCAGACGACGGGTATGACGACGATCGACGCCGGCGCCACCGCGCTGATCAGCGGCACGCAGGGGGGCAATTTCGCCACCAACACCGGCGGCACACTGCAGATCGGCACCGGCGGGACAACCGGCACCTTCACCGGCAATCTGGTCGACAACGGCGCATTGGTGGTCGATCGCAGCGACGGCACGACTTTCGGCGGAAGCCTAAGCGGCAACGGCACCCTGCTGAAGCGGGGTGCGGGCGAGCTCGTCTTCGCTGCCGGTTATGCGCTCAATGGCGTCATGACGATCCAGGACGGTTCGATCCGACTGAGCGCACCGATGGCGCCCACCATCCAGCTCGACGTGGAAGGAGCCGGCCAGCTCAACCTGGCGGGCACCAACCAGAGCGTCGCCTCGCTGAGCGGCACCAACACATCGACGACGATCAACATCGCCGGCGGCTCGCTGACCACCACCCAGACCAGCGATACCACCTTCGCGGGGGCGGTGATCGGGAGTGGCAGCCTCACCAAGTCCGGCAGCGGGCGGCTCAACCTGAGCGGGACGAACAGCTATACCGGCACGACCACGATCAACGGCGGCACCCTGTCGGTCAACGGCAGCATCGTCTCGCCGGTGGTGGTCGCGTCGGGCGGCACGCTGGGCGGCACCGGGCGGGTCGGCTCGACCATCGTGCAATCGGGCGGCGTCTGGGCGCCGGGCAATTCGATCGGCACGCAGGCCGTGACCGGCAACGTCACGTTCGCGGCCGGATCGACCTATGCGGTCGAGGCCAATGCCGCCGGCCAGTCCGACCGGATCGACGCGACCGGCACCGCCACCCTGCAGGGTGGCACCGTGCGCGTGCTGGCGGCGACCGGCACCTACAGCAATTTGACCAACTACGTCATTCTGACCGCGCCGGGCGGCGTGAGCGGGCAGTTCGCTTCCGTGACCTCCAACCTTGCCTTCCTGACGCCGTTGCTGAATTATTCGGCCAATGCCGTCACGCTGACGCTCGCGCGCAACGACGTGAACTTCGCCGCGATCGCCAGCAATGACAATCAGCGCAGCGTCGCCGCGGCGGTCCAGTCGCGCGGGCTCGGCAACCCGCTCTACAATTATGTGCTGATGCAGGATGCGAGCGGCGCACAGGCGGCATTCACCAGCCTGTCGGGGGAAATCCACGCGAGCGTGCCGACCAGCCTGCTCGATGAGGTGAATGAGGTCGGTCGCGTCGTGCGCAACCGCGCCACCTTCGATGGCGAGGGTGTCGGTGTCTGGGGGCAGGCCATGTACAATCTGGCCGAGAGCGCTGCGCGCGATGGCGTCGCCCCGACGCGGACCGATCGCCGGGGCGGTATCGCCGGCATCGATTATGGGCACGAAGGGCTGCGTGCCGGCATCGCCGGCGGCTATCTGCGCAGCAACATCGGCGCGACCGGCCGCGCCAGCCAGGCCGATATCGACAGCAAGATCGTGACCGCCTACGCTGGCTATACGCGCGACGCGCTGATGCTCGACGGCGGGATCAGCTACACCTGGCATGACATCCACACCCGTCGCACCGTCAGCCTCGGCACGATCGGTGGTCTGACCACGGCGCAGTATGACGCCGACAGCGCGCAGCTATTCGGCCAGGCTGCCTATGCGATCAGCTACAGGGGTGCGAGCTTCGCGCCGTTCGCTGGTTATTCGCATCTGCGCACCCATCGCGACGGCTTCGCCGAAAGTGGCACGGTGGCTGCACTCACCGTCAGCGGAACGACGCGTAACATCGATGTCGCCGAGCTCGGCCTGAAGATCTACGGCGCGGCACCGATCGGCGGGGCGACGCTGCTGCCCAAGCTGTCGATCTCCTACCAGCATATGTGGGGCAACATTCTCGGCATCGAGCATGCGACCTTTGCAGGAGCGGGCAGCGCCTTCTCGATTACCGGTGCCAGCACCGGCAAGGATGCCCTCCGCGTGGAGGGAGGCGCCGATATCGTGGCAGGCCACGGCTTCCGCATCGGCGGATCCGCCTTCGGCCAGACCTCGGGCGCGCTCGGCGACTATGGTGCCAGAGTGTCCCTCAGCTACAATTTCTGAGTTGGGACGGGCTTGCTCGGCCGCCGGATCGGCGGGCAGGCCCGGCTCTACCGCGACGTGGTGCATAGCTGCGGGGCGATCGTGCACGAGCGCACGCTGCTGCTGCCGTTCGGGATCGCGGATAATTTCGCGAGCTTTGCGAGTTGTGGGGTGGATGATTTGTTGGGGCGGATGAGTTGAACCGAAGCCCTCTTGCCCAATGGGATTGGATTAAAATCGCCGTGACAGATCCGTAGGCTGCGATAAGAGTGCTCGAAATGAGCCGGCGGGGGTGGGCATGAAGTCAGAGGGTTTGAGCGGGATCGCCATCGTCGTCAGCGCCCTGTGGGTGCCCGGGCTCGCGGCGCAGGTGACGCCGCCACCGCCCGTGCCGAAGCCAGATTTTGCCAAAGTGCGCGCAACCGGCGAAGCGTCGCTAAAAGCGCCTCTGTTCGATCCGGTCTCGGCGCAGATCGTTTATACGAGCGGCTTTCAATGGGGTTATGCGAAGCCGCTGATTGGCAAGCGTACATGGGGTTGGATCGCCTGCGGCACTCTCAACGCCAAGAATCGCATGGGCGGCTATGTCGGCGCGCAAGGTTTCTGGATCCTGAGCGACGCCAACGGCACCATTTCCTGGGGCAACGCGCTGGAAAGCGTAACGACATGCGATACCGGTGCGAAGGTTGAGCTCCAGCCCGAGTTGCGCGATCAGAACGGTCGTCGCTGCGGAGGGGAATGCCAGGCTCGGCATCGCTGACGAGTTGATCAAGCTCGCGGATTTAAAAGCCAAAGGTATCATCACGCAGGTCGAATTCGATGCACAGAAGGCGAAGCTGCTAGCGCGGTGAGTATTGTCGCCATGAAGATGTTATTTGTGCTTTCCGCGGTTTGTTTTTTAAGTGCTCCGTCGCTGGCGGAATATCGGTTTGGCGTGGCCGACACTCCAGCCAATGCATGCGCCATAGCTAATCGTAATGCCTGTCAGGGTAAGTGCTACCAGCCTTGCCAAGAGGCTAGCTGCGTCAGGCTGAACAATGGCTCTTTTAGTTGTCATGCCAATCAGGCGGTGCACGGCGGCTCCTGCGGCCACCATGGGAACATCAGGGGTTGCCCGGCTGGTACTTATCCTCCGCAAGAGCAGAAAGAGCCAAACGACGTCCGCCCCGAACCGGTTGAGCGCGAACTCAGCGATCGTCCCAGAATGTCGATCTGGATCAGGACGCCCTAGGAGGGGCTGACGGTGTTCGTCTCCATCGGACGACATCACCACCTGGGACGGCGGCACGAAGATCGTGCGCCCGCATTTCCCGTGGGAGTTCATCCAGATTGGCAATTGCGGATCGCCGATCGAGATCGACGAAGGCTGGCTGCTACTGACCCATGGCGTGGGCATGATGCGCAACTACTGCATGGGCGCCTGCCTGCTCGACAAGGCCGACCCGACCAAGCTGCTCGCCCGCACCCCCGAACCGATCCTGCGCCCGAGCCCGAGCGAGCGGAACGGTTATGTGCCCAACGTGGTGTATAGCTGCGGGGCGATCGTGCACGAGCGGACGCTGCTGCTGCCGTTCGGGATCGCGGACAATTTCGCGAGTTTTGCGAGTTGCGGGGTGGATGAGCTGTTGGCGCGGATGGAGTGAGGGGCCGCTACCCGAGCGTCTAAGGATTCTATTATTCCAACGAGATTGGCCGCCGATGGGTGGAAACCGGAATGGCCGGTTTGGAGCGGCTGCCAGAGGTAACCGGATATTCGTCGGCTGCTTCCCCGCGACAGCTATGCGCCCCCAAAATCGGTCGACAACGCCCGATCGGGAGTACCCGGAAGCTGCCGGTCGCAGGGGCTGAGGTGCAACAGAATGGGCAATAGGGTTGCGCGAATAAATTCTCGATCGGTTTAACCAATGGCACGCCACCAAGGCTCAGAAGCAATGGCTCGCTCTGCTTTGATAGGGGGATGGGTTACCGCCATGATAAATAATACAGCGATTCCAGTAGGTCATACGGCAAATCAAGTTGGCACTTGCATATCACTGAGACTCAGCCGAGGATCGTGCATCGTTTTTGGGGGAGGATTAGCCAAATGACCAACCGAGTTCATATCGACGCGCCGGCCGGTGTCGTCGAAATCGAGGGCGAAAAGGACTTCGTGGAGGGCCTGCTAGCGAAACTATTTCCCTTACTTGAGGAAGCCGGGTTTGGCAGCCGTCCGCCTGCGGCAAAAGAAGCACCCGAACTCAGTAATGAAGCCACCAACACGCAGGATAGCGGTGCCGTTGAGGATGGAGGAGCCCCGGATAAGGCAAAGTTCAAACGCAAGCGCAACGTCGCTCCGAAGGGGCACACCTGTGCGGATCGGATTATTGCTTTGAAGGAGGAAGGGTTCTTCAAGACCAAGAGAACCGGCGGGGATATTGTCGCAGGCCTCTCAGCAAAAGGGTATACCCACAAGTCGAATCAGGTTGCGGCAGCAGGCGAGTCCTTGTTCAAGCGGAGCCTCCTGCAAAGAACTAAAGAGGGTTCAGGACCGTTCAAGTACTACTGGGATAGGGACTAATCCTTGAGCCTCCCCACGCTCCAAGAATCGCTACGGACGGTTCCCCCCAGTCTTCGTGATCCACTAGTGGAGGAGTTTAGCCAAGCCCTCGACGAGTATCGCGCTGCAGACTGGGAAAAGG
Source organism: Sphingomonas sp. MMS24-J13 (assembly GCF_044905095.1). Lineage (NCBI taxonomy): Bacteria > Pseudomonadati > Pseudomonadota > Alphaproteobacteria > Sphingomonadales > Sphingomonadaceae > Sphingomonas > Sphingomonas sp. MMS24-J13. Next base: position 2,350,431 of record NZ_CP173258.1, on the reverse strand, counting down.
TCGGCCTCAAGGCAGGAAAGTTCTGCGAAATCGCCTTTTGTATCTGCGCTGGGCACGCCACCGGAACCTACGCTGCGACACCCTCGAAGCCGGGAAACTTCCCGCAGGCTTGCCGTGACCTAGAGCAGTACAACGCCTCCAAAGGTCGCTCGCTTTGCATGCAAGTACCGAAGATGTTGGCGGCTCTCTACGAGCTTCGGAATAACCGTGCGATTGGTCATGTGTCAGCCGATGTCAGCCCCAATCATATGGATGCCGAGCTTTTCTTGCGAGGCATGAAATGGGTTATGGGGGAGTTCGTGCGGAACTATTCGCGGCTCCCTCTCGCGGACTCCCACGCGGTGGTGGAGGCAGTTACCGCTCGAACGTTTCAGATCGTCTGGTCAGCTGGTAACGTACGCCGAGTGCTGGAACCCGCGAAGACCGCCGCCCAAAAAGCCTTGATACTTCTTTACGCCGAGGGAAAACCAGTAAGCGTCGCTCAATTGCAGACGTGGGTCGAATATAAGAACGGCACTGATTTCAAGCGCAAGGTATTGAAGGACCTGCACAGCAAGGCATGGGTTCATTTCGATGAGCGGAATGCGACGGTACAGATTTTACCTACTGGGCAGGCGTACGTTGAAAAATCCGGACTTCTCACCGTGAGCGGTTAGCGGTGCACCCTGAGCATTCGCCGGGAATTTACGTATTATCAACGTGTTAGCCTGCAACAAAATTGCCCATATTGTTGCACCGCTGCGGAGGGAGCCGAACGGCAGTTTCCACCAAGCACCGGCGGAGGCCGCCATGCCGTCAGCGACCCTGTTCCAGCCGCTTGGCAACGCCCCAACCAACGGCAGCTTTTGGCGAACGCTCAAGCTACCGTAAATTTCGGGTTCTGGGTCTTCGTGCCCGTTAGGGAAGATCCGCCAGCGCCGGCCCATGGCTCGGTCGCCACGCCAGCCGGTCGCACGGCACGCCAAGATCAACCAGCATCATGCCTTGTGTGCAACGGCGGCGCCGCGCGCGCCAGCGGCCGCCTCGATCTGCTCGCTCAACCCGTCCTGCTCGTCCCCCATCAGAGCCTCGTAGACCTTGGCGCGGAACCAGGCGTCGTACGCCTCGCGATCCGCCGCCAGTTCGAAGGGGAGGCGGCCTTCGTGGGCGATGCGGGTGAGCAGGATGCGGACCGCATCCGATACCGTGAGGCCCATCGTGTCGAGCACCGCGGCCGCGCGATCCTTGAGATCGCGATCGATCCGGGTCTGGATGAGGGCATTGGCGGGCATCGGGCGGGCTTCCGTGGTGTAGGGCGTGTCATGCAATTGCATGACAAAGGATATGCCGCCCGTAATGCAATTGCATGACACGATCCAGCCTTTGGGTCGTTTTCACGGCTCTCGCCACGGCTTGTCGATCGGAGGGCAAGCGCAGTTGGCATCAGAAATTGCCGCGTCTCCGCTCCAATACGCGCGGGAAAATCGGTCAATCTTCCGCTATAATGGCCCGATATCGAAGTACACAGAATTTAACGACGCCGTCGGATCGTCCTGTGTCCTTCGGGATAGACTACGGGACAGGCGGATTGGACATATGAAAAGATTGGAGGCGAGAATGGATCGGAGGAATTGTCCGGCGTCGCCTGACCATGTATTCCGTTATCGCCAGAACGCGCGCCGAATATTGGCGCGATCAATTCCCTGTTCCGGGCGATATGCGCCCCTGATAAAGCGATTTTCCGCACGCCGAATTCCCTGTTCCGACACGACGGGAAATTGCCGGAACAGGCTCGCCTTCCCAATGGCTTGCGGGGATCCTCGGCGCCGATCGCGTGCCGAAAAAGTCGGATTTTCCCTGTTATTTGCGCATAACAGGGAAAATCGCCCTCTGGCGGGCCTCGGCCCGATCCGCTGCGCGGCGGGCTGTATGGACGGGGAGGTCGCGCCCGCGGGCTGCATTTCGGCGCCTCAGGCGATGGCGGAGCCAAGCCGCGCCGATCGCAACGGGCACGATCGCGCCCGCCCGAACGCGAAACGCCCACGGCGATGGCGCGGTGGGCGTTGCTCAAATCATAAGCCGGTCGACGTCGTCGACGGGCGGATCAGCCCCAGTGACGGCGGCCGTGATGCTCGTAGCGGCGGTGCCCGTAATAGCGGTTTTCGCGCCATTCGCGATGGTGGCGATAGCCATAGCCGCCATTGTAGGAGCGGTCGTGACGATCGCGCTCGCCGCGGTGATAGCCCCGGTCGTGATGATCGCGATCCCATTGCTTGGCCTCGGCTGCGCCGGCCCCGCCAATCGCGATCGTGGCGGCGATCAGGGCGATCTTCAAGATTTTCACATCTATTCTCCTTCGATACCAGAAGGCTTGGCCGGTATGTCTGTTCCGGGCGCGCGCGCTTTATTGCCGTTATTTCACTTTGGCAGGACCGTGCTTGCCGCGCGGCGCGCGGCCGGGGCGGGCAAATCCTGGGCGGCGGCGACGCAATCGACATATGCGCCGAACGAGCCGGCCAGCGGCGGATCGCCGTCGACCGCGCCGTCCTCGTAGCGGTCGACGCCCACGCAGATCGCGGCGTCGGGCAGCTTCGATCGGACATGCCCGGCCACCTGCGCCAGCCGGCGGGCGGACTTGGCGCTGAACAGCCCGACGATGCACACCGTGTCGATCGCGTCCGTCGTCTCGCCGGCCGGATCGAACTGGCCCATCGCCTCGCGCGTCACGCGATGGATCGTGGCGCCCGCCTGTTCGAGCAGGTGCGCCGCGATCGCCGCCGCGGCGATGTCGAGCGGCCCGCGCCCGGGCACGCACAGGATGGTGCGGCCCGCCAGGATATCGGCGGGCTGGTCGGGATCGTCGGTCTGGTCGGCGGGCAGGTCGCGCAGCGCATCGACCACCTGGACGACGGTCTCGCACACCGATTTCATCGACGCCCGCTCGACCACGCCGCGCTCGACATCGGCCGCCGCCAGCCGCAGCCCGGGCAGCGCCACCTGATCGTAGAAATCCTGGAGCGAGAGCTGCTCCAGCTGCTCCTCGGCATTCTCGATCGCCTCTTCGGGGCGGAGCGCCAGCGCGCGCTGGTAGAAGGTCTCGGCCACGCTGAGCGGCGGCCGATCGCCCAGCAGGATATCGAACAGCTCGAACGCCGGGATATGTCGCCCGAGCACGACCAGCATCAGGGTCAGCGGCATCGCCAGCACCAGCCCGATCGGGCCCCAGATCCACGCCCAGAAGATCGACGAGACGACGACCGAGACCGGCGACAGGCCGGTCGAGCGGCCATAGACCATCGGCTCGATCGCATAGCCGACGATCGGCTCGATGATCAGGAACAGCCCGGCGACCGCGAACACCAGCCCCAGGCCCGGCGCGGTCGCGGCGGCGAGGCCGAGCGGGCCGACCGCGGCGATCAATATGCCGACATAGGGCACGAAGCGCAGCAGCCCGGCAAGGATGCCCCACAGGCCCGGCGCCGGAATGCCGAGCAGCCACAGGCCGATCCAGATCACGCCTCCGAAGGCGCAGTTCACGATCGCCTGGGCGAAGAAATAGCGGCTGAGGCGCTTGGCCGCATCGTCGAGCGCGATCGTCGTCCGGTGGAGATCGGCCGCGCCCATCAGGCGGATCACGCGATCGCGCACATCCTCCTTCTGGACCATGAAGAACAAGGTCACGACCAGCACGATCAGCCCGGTCTCGATCGGCGCGAGCAGGGGCATGACATAGGTCTGGAGCTGTTCGGTGAGCGCGGGCGGCGCGCCGCGGATGGCGACGGGTACGGTCCCGGCGTCGGCGCTCTGCTGTTGCCGGGTCTTCAGGCTGGCGCCGGCGCGCTCGGCCGCGGTGGGGCGGCGGCGCTGCTCGCGCGCGCTGATGGCGGGGAAGGTGAAACGCTGCTGGATGCTGGCGCGGGCGCGCTCGGCCTTCTCGGTGATGCGCTGGACGTAGACCGGGGCGTCGCTCTTCAGCACCGCGGCCTGGCCGATCAGGATCACCGCGGTGGTCGAGATCACGCCCAGCGCGATCAGCATCGCCAGCAGGACGGCCAAGGGCTTGGGCACCCTGGCGCGCCGGATCGTCGCGACGATCGGGGCCAGCAGGAAGGCGAGAAACGCCGCCAGCGTGATCGGGATCAGGACCGATCGGCCGAAATAGAGGAAGCCGATCGCGATCGCCGCGAGCAGCCACGATGTCAGCACCTGGCGCGAACTGATCGCCAGTTCCGCGGCCCGGCGCCCGAACGGGCCGTCACTCGAAGGCAGGATCCTGGCCGTTGCGTGCTTCCGCGTGAGGGGGGAGGGGGCGGATGGTGCCGTTCGGGCCGGATCGCGTGTGCGATCCGGCCCGGATTGGCGTCAGACGATCGGTTCGCGACGATAGCTGCCGCGATCCCGCTCGATCTCCTCGGCGGTGTAGGGCGCTGCGGTCTCGTCGAAGCCGGCCCAGCCCGCGCGGCGATAATCCTCGCCACGGGTGGTCGCATCGACGCCGTTGCGGCCGTTGAGGGCGGCTTCGGCGGCCGGCGCGAGCTCGTCCGAGACGCGCGCGCTCACCAGGGTGCCGCCGCGGCGGACGCCCTCCGAATAGACATGGGCCTCCTCTTCGGTGTGCCCGGCATGCTTGAGCGCGCCGACCAGACCGCCGGCTGCGGCGCCGCCGACACCGCCGATGGCGGCACCGGCTGCGGTTGCTGCGAGCCAGCCGGCCGCCACGATCGGGCCGAGGCCGGGAATGGCGAGCAGGCCGAGCCCGGCGAGCAGGCCGCCGACGCCGCCGATCGCGGCGCCCGTCGTCGCGCCACGGCCGACATCGCCGCCGGTGGTGCCGTCACCGACGACATGGTCGCCATGGGTGTTGTTGGCGACGATGCTCAGATCGTCGTGCGGAACGCCGAGGCGCTCGAGCTCGGCCACGGCGGCCTTGGCGTCGGCATAGTCGTCGAACAGTCGAGTGATGGTTCTGGACATGATACTCTCCTTAAAACTCGATCAATTCGAGCTGATGTTGCCTTTGTAGTCGAGCGTGACGGTGACGCTCTGGCCGCTCTTCATGGCCGTCCCGGTCCAGCCGGCGTCGGTCTTCTTGAGATCGCTGATGCCGGTATAGCCGGCCTTGGCGATGCGCTTCTTGGCCTGGGATTCGGTGAAGGAGCTGTGGCCCTTGGCCGGCGCCGCGACGGCATGCGCGCTGCTGTCCTTCACGACGGGATTGTGCGAACCGCTCTGCGCGTCCTGGGCGAGGGCGCCGGTCGCGAGGCCGCCGGCGATGAGCGCGGCAAGACAGATCTTCATAGGTATGTTCCTCTCGATGATTTTATGTGTCGGCCGCGGCATCGCCGCGACCGCTCATTTGCCCTGTCGGGCCTTGTGTCCGCTCAGCGAACGCTGCCGCGACGGACGAGATTGACCACTGCCAGCAGGACGACCGAGCCGAGCAGCGAAACCAGGATCGACTGGATGCTGAGCGAACCGCTGGTGATCGGCACGCCGCCGATGAGCGGCGTCAGGAGAAAGCCCGCCAGAAGTGCGCCGACGATGCCGACCACGACGTTGAGAATGATGCCCTGCTGCGCGTCGGTGCGCATGATGAGGCTTGCGAGCCAGCCAATGATGCCGCCCACGACGAGGAGGATGATAAGGTTCATGTGGATTCCTATTGGCTGCCCAATATCGGGTGGCCCTCCAACGGACGGCGGGGATAAGGGTTCATCACTTCACGATGTTAAATGGTTAATTATCGATAACTTTCGGGACGGATCGAAAGACCTGGGTCGTCCGGCAGCTGGATTGCCCCCGGACGATGCGATCGCCTCAGTCCAGGGCGCGCCCCGCCGCCAGCGCGCGCTCGCGCCCCTCGCGGTGGCCGACGATCTTGGCGGGATAGGCCTCGGGCCGGCAGCCTGCCGCGTCGGGATCGTGGATCGCGCCGTCGGGCAGGCCGGCCAGTTCGGGCACCCACCGGCGGATATAGTCGCCGGCGTGGAATTTCTCCGATTGGCTGAGCGGCGCCATGATCCGGCCGAACATGTTGGCGTCGACGCCCGTGCCCGAAATCCACTGCCAGTTGACCGAATTGTTGCCGTAATCGGCATCGACCAGGCAATCCCAGAACCAGCGCTCGCCCGCGCGCCAATCGATCAGCAGATGCTTCACCAGGAAGCTCGCCGCGATCATGCGGACCCGGTTGTGCATCCATCCGATCGACCAGAGCTGGCGCATGCCGGCATCGACGATCGGATAGCCGGTGCGGCCGCGCTGCCACGCGCGCAGATCGCGCTTCGCCGCGGCATCGCTGCGCCAGCGCAGCGTGTCGTATTTGGGGCGGCCGTTACGGCGGCCATAATCGGGCAGCGCGAGGATCACCCCGTCGCTGAAATCGCGCCAGGCGAGCTCCTTGACGAATTTTCCGGCATGCGCGCGATCATGCACCCGCCCGTAGAGCGCGCGCGCCGAAAGCTCGCCGAAGTGGAGATGCGGCGAGAGCATGGACGTGCCCGGCGCGGCGGGCAGATCGCGGGCTTCGGCATTGGCATGGACCTCGTCGGCCCAATCCTCGGCCCTGGCCAGCGCCGCGGCCTCGCCCGGCGTCCAGGCGTCGCCGAAGCCGGTGGACCAATCGGGCTTGTGCGGCAGCAACTGCCAGTCCGCGAGCGGTTCGCTCTTCGGCCAGTGGGGCGGGGCAGGGATCGTGTCCGGCGCAGGGATCGGTTTGTCCGGGGGCAATTGCTCCTGCAGCGCGCGCCAGAAGGCCGAGTACATCCGATACGGCTGGCCGGATCCGTTGCGCACCTGCTCGACCGGGGCGAGATGGTTGCCGTCGTGCAGGCAGAGCGCATCGCCGAGCGCGGCCTCGGCCTTGCGCCACCATGGCTCGTAATGGCGGATCGCGTGGATCTGGCTCGCGCCGGTCTCGGCCATCAGATCGCGCAGCACCGTATCGGCACGCCCGCGCCGCAGGATCAGCCGGCTGCCCTTCGCCTTCAGGCTTTGTGCGAGGCTGGCGAGGCTGTGATGCAGCCACCAGCGTTGCGCCCCGCCGATCCGCCAATCACCCGGCGTCTCGTCGTCGAGCACATAGACCGGGATGACCGGGCCCTCGCCGATGGCAGCCATGAGCGCGGGTTGATCGGCGAGGCGGAGATCCTGGCGGAGCCAGAGCAGGACGGGTTTAGACACGGGATTGCCTACGCCGGAACGGCGCGCCGGGTTCCGTGCGGGATCGGCCGATCAGAGGACTCCGGACACGAAGACGGATGGGCTGCCGTTGGGTTATGCCGGCAACGGCGCCGCTGGATCGACCAGTCCCTCCGTCCGCAATTCGTGCCAGAAATCCGCCGGCACTCTCTCGTCCAGCGCCGCGCGATCCTCCGCGATCCGGCTCGGGTGGCTGGCGCCGGGGATCACCGCCGCAACCGCGGGATTGGCCAGTGCGAATTGCAGTCCGGCCGCCTTCATGCTGACTCCATGGCGATCCGCGATCGCCTTGATCCGTGCCACCTTGTCGAGGATGGCCGGCGGGGCAGGGGCATATTCGAAATTGGGCCCGCCCACGAGCGCGCCCGAACTGTACGGCCCGCCGACGACGATGCCGAGGCCCTTGGCGGCCACCGTGGGCATCACCCGCTGCAGCGCGCGCGCATGATCGAGCAGGGTGTAACGCCCCGCCAGCAAGGCGCCGTCGGGGCGCGACTCCTTCAGATCGAGCAAGGTCTCGATCGGCTCGACCAGATTGACGCCGAGCCCCCACGCCTTGATCACGCCCTCGTCGCGCAACCGATCGAGCGCGCGGAACGCGCCCGTCCGCGCCTCCTCGAAGCGCGCGATCCATTGATCGCCCCAGAAATCGCGCGCCAGATCGTGGACGAAGACGATCTCTATCCGATCGGTCTGCAAGCGCTCCAGGCTCCCCTCGATCGATCGCAAGGTCGCGTCGTGGCTGTAATCGTTGACGACTTTGTTGGCGCGGCCATGCGCGAAGACGCCGGCTTTCTCGCCCTGGTCGCGCGCGCCGACATCCTCGAGCTCGTCGAGGATCACCCGGCCGACCTTGGTGCTGATCACATAGTCTTCACGCGGCTTGCCCGCGAGCGCGCGGCCCATGCGGATCTCCGCCAACCCGGCGCCGTAGAAGGGCGCATTGTCGTAATAGCGGATGCCATCGTCCCACGCGGCTTCGACCGTCGCCAGCGCCTCGTACTCGGGAATGTCGCGGAACATATTGCCGAGCGGCGCCGCGCCGAAACCGAGTTTGCCGGGCAGAATGTCGCGCAGTGCCATGACTCGATCCTTCGCTTGGGGCCGCGGGCGCCAGATGGCCATCGGCATGGTCGCGATCAAGGACCCGCGGCTCGCCGCGCCGGAACCATCCATCCGCCATGCCGTTTAAGGGCCGAACAAACAAGGAACATCGAGGTCGACATGAGCGAACAGCTGCACAACCCCAAGCTCGACGAGCATCCCGGCTCGAATACCGAGAAAGATCCGGACAATTGGGTCTCGGGCGACGATCCCATCACCGGCGCGCAGGCCTCCTATCTGGCGACCTTGAGCGAGGAAGCGGGCGAGGAAATGCCGGTGGCCGATCTCAGCAAGGCCGAAGCCTCGAAGCGGATCGACGCGCTCAAAGGCAAGCTCGGCCTCGAGTGAGGTCGTGGCATGCGGAGCGGCGGTGGAATCCGTGCAAGCTTGCGCGCGTCATTCCGTGGCCTAAACTCTTGCAACCAAACCAAGGGGTATCGCGCTGGCACTGGAAACCCTGATCGCGCGCTTCGGTTTGGCCGCCATCTTCGTCGGTGCGGGCATCGAGGGGGAGGCGGTGGCGATCACCGGCGGGGTACTGGCGCAGAACGGTCTCTTGCCGGTCTGGGGCGTGGTGGTCGCCGCCGGGGTCGGGGCGTGCATTGCCGACCAGCTCTGGTTCTGGCTCGCGCGGCATTACGAGCAGGAGAAGTGGGTCAAACGGGTCGAGAAGCGTCCGGCCTTCCAGCGCGCGCTCCGCATCCTCGAGCATCACCTTATCCTGTTCACGCTGAGCTTCCGCTTCATTTACGGCATGCGGACGGTAACCCCGATCGCGATCTCGGCATCGCATATCCAATCGCGGACCTTCGTCATGCTCAACGCGATCTCGGCGGCGGTGTGGGCGGTGCTGATGGTGTGGGGCGGGTTCCTGTTCGGCAAGACGATCGATCCCTGGCTGCACCGGATCAAATCGGCGACCTTGCTGATCTTTGCGGCGGGCGCCGTCGTCCTGGCCATCGCGATGAGCCCGCGGCTGCTCCGCTGGTGGCAGCAGCGGCAATCGGAACCGGCAGAGCCTGGCCCCTCATAGGGCCAGCCCCCGGGAGTGGCGTTCGCTAAAAGACTGCCGCCCATCACGCTGCGCTGCAGCAATTTGGAGGGTGGAGCCCGCCCGCAAAGGCGCCTCCAACGGCCCACCCATCGTCCGGTTCGTCTATCGCGGCCGGCAGGCGGCTCGCGGGCCTGAATGGCCGCTGCCCACCGGTACCGGCGAGATTGTTACGGCATCGTCATGTAAAGGTTGGTGAAATTCAACCGGTCCGGGGCGGAACAATCGTCTTTAACATTTTGTTAACCCGACCAGCGCCGAGGTTACCACCTCGCATGGGCTATTTGCCTGGCGCCATGAGCCGGTGGTTCAGGGAGTTATGTTTATGCGTTCAGTTTTTTGTGCGATTGCTGCGACCGCAGCCGTGTTTGCTGTTTCCTCAGGCGCCAATGCGGCGACGATCGGCCTCGCCGGCGACCCCGCAACGTACCTGTCCGGATTCTTCGGATCCAACGTGAACGGGACGTTCAACAATTCCTGGACGTTCAATGTTCCTGCGGATGGCGTGATCAGCTCGCTCGTTGGATCGGCCAACGTAACGGGTTCGTCGGGCCTGACGTTCACCTCGGTTTCGCTCAACGGGGTCGATCTGAACTTCATGCCGGCGCTGCCGAACCAGTCGTTTTCGTTCACCGATCTTCCGGTGAACGCAGGGCTGCAGACCCTGCTCATCTCGGGTAGCGGTAAGGGTTCCTATTCGGGCACCGTCGCGTTTGCGCCATTCAACGCCGGCGGCAACCCGCAGAGCGCCGTTCCTGAGCCGGCTTCGTGGGCTTTGATGCTCGGCGGTTTCGGCATGGTTGGTGGCGCGCTTCGCACCACCCGTCGCCGCAACGTCGCGATCAAGTTTGCCTAACATGTAAAGGTCGGGGGCCATCGGCGACGCCGATGCCCCCGGTTTTTGATCGTAATGCGCTCGCGGTGCCCGCTTGAGCCTTAGGATTAGGCCGATCCTTCTTAAAATCGGCTTGAAGTGTAATGCCTGCCTTAGTGAACTGGTCGATTGCAAAGTCCCGGTATTAGGCTTCGTGAGCTTAGATTGTCGCGACCCTCCGCAAGCGGTCGTGATCGAGCGGAACATGCGGTCGAGCCGGCCTTTCGGCCATCGACGCCCAAGGGTCCTATCTCACCCTGCCGACCTAGCCCCGCGACGGCGCGATCCAGCGTGGTGCGCTCGATCGCAAGTGCCTCTCTCCGCATTGCAATCGCCCGAATCGCGGCGTGACGTTGCAAGTACGGTGAGACGGGCCATTTTATCGATGAAGGCGCGCACGTCGATTAAACGTTCGAATGGTTCCGCCGCGACCGGCCTCCTGTCGGCCTAAACGAACCCCTTGCCGCAGCTTTATGGCCTGTTAACCATTTCAATGAGATCAGGACCGCGGTCGAAGGGGCTTCCGGGGAAGCTTCGTGCGGGTGTTCGCTCGCAGGCCGCTGTTGGGTGGGGTTGAGAAATGTCGAGCTTTGGGAAGACCGCTTTTCGCGGTGTGATCGGCTGCGCGCTTTTTGCAGCGATGAATTTGGCGGCAGCCTCCGTTTCGGCTACTTTGCTGCCGCAATCATGGAACGGGTGGAAGTGGTCGCGGACCGGACCGCTGGCCATTACGCTCAAGGCAAATGTCAGCTCGGCCTGGACACCGTATGTCACCGCTGCGGCAGCGCAATGGTCGAAGGATCAGTATATCGATTATGTCGTCAAAGCCGGCACCCCTTCGACCAGCACGACATGCGCGGCGTCCTATGGCACCCTCCAGGTATGCAATGCCAATTACGGTGCGACGGGCTGGGTCGGCTATACTCAAGTTTGGACACTGAACAATTACATCGTTCAGGCAACCGTCAAGCTGAATGAATATTACTTCTCACAACCAAAGTACAATACGGTGGCGTGGCGGCAGTTGGTGACATGCCAGGAACTGGGCAATGCGCTTGGACTCGACGATTCCGATCACAATTTCGGCAACGCCAATTCGGGCACCTGCACCGATTACACCAATGATCCCACCGGGAAGCTCGGCACCAACGGCACGCTGGCCAATTTGGCGCCCGATGCGACCGACATGGCCAATCTCGATCGCATTTATAGCACGCTCGGCACGACCCAGATCGCTTCGACCAAGCCAATCGCGCAGGTCGGCAATGCTTTCCTGGCGGTACCGGTGCCCGAGCCTGCCTCGTGGATGCTGATGCTGGGTGGGTTCGGCATCGTCGGCGGCGCGATGCGTCGAACACGGCCGAGCGCCCGCTTGGCGTGAAACCGCCCCCCCTTGGCATTGTGAGGGCCACCCTGGCAGCGCGGTTGACGGCCCGCCCGCGCGTTAAACGGGCGGACCGTCCGCTGTCGCTGAAAGTGGCAGCTCGAAGATGCCGTCCGGGGGAGGCCAGCACCTTCGGTAACGAGAACGTCCTTTAGAACCAATCGGCTACAGCCGATATTCGAGGTTAACGCTTTTCAACCATACGATGGCATGGCCACGGCCTTCCAACGATTTCCAAATCGAGCGCCGCGGGACGCGGCCCTCGAATCTTGCCCGGGCAAGGCTCGAGGGGGCGTCGCGCGGGCTCAGGCCAATGTGCGCAGCTTTGGTTCGCGATCCCAGAAGCGCTTCGCCGCTGCGGCGATGAAGGCCTTGTCGAGACCCGTGACGCCATCATCCGGCTCGACCCCGGCCTTGTCGAGCAAAGGCTGCGCCTCGGCAGTATGGCCGATCGCCTTGAGATGGCCGAAGGCGTCCATCACAAACTGAACCGCAGCCGCCTCCTTCAGCAAAGCGGCGCAGCCCTCCGCGGACAAAGCGAGCGCCACCGCATCGAACAACACCGATGGTCCACCGGCTAGCTGGAAGTCGGCCGGGAGCAAGGAGCCGTCCGACATCTTGGCACCGCCCACCTTGGGCGCGACGATCACCGGCCGGCCGCCGGCATCGCCGATCTGGCTGGTAAGCGTGTCGACCGCGGCGGCGTCGGAGCCATCCGCGATCAGGATCGCGATCGTGCGGCCCTCGATCGACTTGGGCGCGCGCGGGCCTTCGATGATCCGCAAGGCTGGCGAGGGCTCCATGTCCTTGACCGGCACTGCAGTCGGCGAGGCTTCCGGCACCGGCATGTTAAGGCCGTCGGCCACGCGCCCGGCCAGATCGGGATCGACGTTGACGAGGTTGGACAGCATCCGCGTCCGCACATGCGCCAGCCCGACCTTGCTCAGTTCGAACACCAGAGCCGAGGCGAGGTGCGCCTGCTCGGGTGCGGCAAGCGAGCGGAAGAACATGCGCGCCTGGCTGTAATGATCGGCGAAGCTCTCCGGGCGTACGCGCAGTTTCTCGCCCTCTTCATCCGGGCCGGTTGCTGCGGTGACCGATTTATAGCCGGTGACCGGGCATTCGCGCGGGCCAGGCTCGTCGCCGGGGCGCGCTTCGCCTTCAGCGGAGAGGCCGTTGGGCTCGTAGTTGGTGCGGCCCTTAGGGATGGCCATCTGGAATTGGCCGTCGCGCTGAAAGTTCATGACGGGGCATTTCGGCGCGTTGATCGGCAGCTGGTGGAAATTGGCGGTGCCGAGCCGCGACTTCTGCGTGTCGAGATAGGAGAAGAGCCGCCCCTGCAGCAGCGGATCGTTCGAGAAACCGATGCCCGGCACGATGTTGCCCGGGCAGAAGGCGACCTGCTCGGTCTCGGCAAAGAAATTGTCGGGATAGCGATCGAGCACCATCTGCCCGATGATGCGGACCGGCAGCACCTCCTCCGGAATGATCTTGGTCGAGTCCAGGACGTCATAATCGAGGCTGTCGGCAAACGCCTTGTCGAACGCCTGGATGCCGAGCTCCCAGGTCGGGAAATCGCCGCGGTCGATCCGCTCGAACAGGTCGCGGCGCTGGTGATCGGGATCGGCGCCAGCGATCTTGACCGTTTCATCCCAGATGGTCGATTGCAACCCGGCCTTGGGCTTCCAGTGGAATTTGACGAAGGTGACGTCGCCAGCGTCGTTGATCAGCTGGAAGGTGTGGATGCCGAAGCCCTCCATCGTCGCGAACGAGGCGGGCAGGGTGCGATCGCTCATCGCCCACATGATCATGTGGGTCGATTCGGGCATCAGGCTGATGAAATCCCAGAAGGTATCGTGCGCGGTGGCGGCCTGCGGGTAGCCGGTCTGCGCCTCCATCTTGGCGGCGTGGATCAGATCGGGGAACTTGATCGCGTCCTGGATGAAGAAGACCGGGATATTGTTGCCGACCAGATCCCAATTACCCTCGGGCGTGTAGAATTTGACTGCGAAGCCGCGCACGTCACGCGGCGTATCGACCGATCCGGCGCCGCCGGCGACGGTGGAGAAGCGGGTGAAGACCGGGGTCTTGCTGCCCTTCTGGAAGAGCGCCGCCTTCGAGATGTCCGAAATGTCGTCGGTCGCCTCGAAATAGCCATGTGCGGCCGATCCGCGCGCATGGACGATGCGCTCGGGGATGCGCTCATGATCGAAGTGGAAGATCTTCTCGCGCAGTACGAAATCCTCGAGCAGCGCGGGGCCGCGCGCGCCGGATTTGAGCTGGTTCTGGTTGTCCGAGACGCGGATGCCCTGGTTGGTCGTGAGGTAGGCGGCATCCGCGCCGCCCGACGCCTGTTGATGCGTCTCACCGCCGGAACCGGTGGTCGTGTCGTAGCCGAGGTCGTTCGCCATATGTGCGGGCCCTTGTCATAGCATCTGAATAGAAAGCCACCCTGCAACGCGTGGGCGCGGTAAAAGACCGCCGACGTGACAAAATAATCTGAGGAAATATCACCCACTTAACTTGAATTAACTGCGACGCGACTGCCTGATGAAACGGACGTGCAGTTTCTCGTCGGCCAACCAGTACGCGCCCACGGCCCTCAGGCCGTGAAGCTTTCGGCCTGGAACTTGACGCGGAACAGCATGGTGCCGTCATCGAGCGTGACTTCGACGAACCAGGCTTCGCCGTTCCAGAACTTGCCCGGCTGGGTCATCAGGACATAGCCGGCAAGGCATACTGCCTCCCGGTGCGCGTGCCCCAGCGTGGGAAGCACCGATCCTTCGCAATCGGGGATATAGGTCCCGTCACGAATATTGAAGTGATAGCGGATCATGGGCCTCTCTCGGTCGCGAGTGGGCGCTTGGACCGGACCCGACCTTCCGCTTCCTATCAAAGCTGCTGGCGCATGGAGAAGTTCCGGCACCGTCTCGATGCGCCGCGCGTTGTTAGGCTCATGCGCCTCACCATCGAACACAGCACGCACTATGCCTATTGCTCGCCGGTGACGCTCCAGCCGCATCGGTTGCTGCTGTCGCCGCGCGGCGGACACGAACTGGTGGTGCTGTCGCACAGCGTGCAATGCGATCCGGTAGCCGAGATCAGCTGGACGCAGGACATCTTCGGGAACCTCATCGCGACTGCGACTTTCCCCGATCGTACCGATACATTGACGATCGTCGGCAAGGCCGAGGTGGACCTGACTGCACCCGATTGGCCGATCTTCGCGATCGATCCTGCAGCGCATGTCTACCCCTTCGCTTATTCGCTCGATGACATGATCGATCTCGGCCAGTTGCGGGAGCCCGATTGGCTGGCGTCGGGCACGGGCGATGTCGGTACGTGGGCGCGGGGTTTCGTCGCCGGGCTACAGACGGATACGTTGGCGCTGCTCAAAGATCTCAACGCCGGGGTCACCGCCGATATCGCCTATCGCGTGCGCGACGAAGAGGGCACGCAGAGCCCGAAGCAGACACTGGATCTGCGTAGCGGGTCATGCCGCGATATCGCTGCCCTGTTCATCGAGGCTGCGCGCCATCTGGGCTTCGGGGCGCGCGCGGTTTCTGGCTATCTCTACGATCCCGCCGCGGTCGAAGGGGACGCGGGATCGACGCATGCCTGGGCCGAGATCTTTTTACCGGGCGCCGGCTGGATCGCGTTCGATCCCACCCATCGCCGGACGGGCGGCGCCAATTTGGTGCCGGTCGCGATCGCGCGCAACAATCGCCAGATCATGCCCGTGACGGGGGGCTATCTTGGCGCGGCGGAGGATTTCGTCGCGATGGAGGTTTCGGTCGTCGTGACGCGCATCGGCTGATCAATCGATAGGGTCCATTGCCGGCACATGGTCTGCTGCGTCGAGCGTAAGATCAGGTCGGTCCGCCTCGACGTCGCTCGGCGGCGGGCTCCGGTCATCACCCTGCAACGCAACGGGCAGGGGCCACCTCGTCCGACGGCGCATCGATCCGCATACGCAGTTCGTCCTCGCTCAGGATCGCGATATTCGCCCCCGCCCGGCGCAGTTCCTCGGCCCGCCGGTAGGGTGCGCTGGCGTGTGCGAAGCGGCCGAATGGCTGGTCGTTGCTTACCACCAGCATCGTCGTGCTGACGCCGACCGATGCCGTAACGCGCGCGCCTGCCTGCGCCAATCGCAATCCCAGCGGCCCATCGCGTGGACCGCCCAGCACGTAGATCCGCTCGTCCTTGAGCGGGCCCTCCGCCGCGGGTTTGGGGGCCGCGCCGCCGCGGGTGTTGGCGGGTGCCAGCCAGCCGGCCAGATCGATCCCGGTATGGTCGATCGCGCGCACGATCACCATGCCGGCGGCGCGCGCATCGCTCAGTGCATCATGGTGCTTGTGGCGCACGCCGAGGAACTTGGTCAGCACGTTGAGCCGGTGGCTGGGCAGTTCGGGCCAGGCGCGCTTGGCGACGCGGACACTGTCGAGCCACGTCGTCTCGATCGCGGAGCGATCGTGCACCCGGCAAGCCGCTGCCAGCGCGCCCTTGTCGAAATAGGAATGCGCCACGGTGACCCTGCGCGACAGATGCGCGTCGATCGTGGCATGGATATGGGCGAATGTCGGCTGGCCGGCGACATGATCGCAGCTGATGCCGTGGATGCGGGTGTTGAACGGCGAGAAGTCGTCGCACGGATCGACCAGCGTCTCGTAAGCGAAGACCTCGGCCCCGCCCCGGAAGCCGACGATTCCGATCTGGCAGATGCTGCTGACCCGCGAACAGGCGGTTTCCACGTCGACGACGACGAAATCGGGATCGGGCGACGCGGTTTCGACCGGCAACGAAGCGAGCATGGGCCGGAACGTATCATGTCCGTCTGGCCCCCGGAAGCGGGACGATTAACCCTCTGTGGGATCGAGCGTACGACGGTTGGAAAACGCGCCGGGGGGATCCCGAGACGGGAAGGGGCATTTGCGAAGCGACACGTAACTGAAATCAAAACGTCATAGATGCCGAAGCTCCGGCGCGAAGGAGTCAGGCGTGCATCTGCTGGTGGTCGAGGACGATCCGGTTATCGCGGATCATATCGTGTCGGGGCTCGGCCATTTCGGCCATAGTGCGACGCTCGCACGGACAGGGTCGGAGGCGATCGCCGCGCTGGCGGGGCGGGCGCATGATGCGGTCGTGCTCGATCGGATGCTGCCCGATGGCGACGGCACCTCGGTCATCCGCCATATGCGTAGCCAGAGCGGTGCCGTGCCGGTGCTGATGCTGAGCGCGCTCTCTTCGGTGAAGCACCGGATCGAGGGGCTGCAATTGGGCGCGGACGATTATCTCGCCAAGCCGTTCGATATCGACGAACTCGCCGCGCGGCTCAACGCGATCGTCCGGCGCGGCGTGCCGCGGTCGGACGGGGTCAACATCGAGGTCGGCCGGTTGCGGCTCGATCCCAGCAGCCATCGCGTCCTTTATGGCTCGGCTTCGGCGGTGCTCAATCGCAAGCAATATTCCCTGCTCGCGCATCTGATGCGCAATGCCGATCGGCTCGTCACGCGATCGATGCTGCTCGAATGCGTCTGGTCCTATTCCTTCTCGCCGACCACCAACATCATCGAAAGCAATATGAGCCGGTTGCGGACCGCGCTGCAGGAGATCGGCTGCGATCCGATCGAGACGCAGCGTGGCGCCGGCTATATCCTGCGGGCCGAACGATGCGCTTGAGGCACCCGCTCTGGGCGGGGCCGATGCGGCTCGGCCGGCTGGCGATCGACGTCGGGCTGGCTTTCGCCGCAGCTATGCTCGCGGTCGGGGTGATCGGCTTCGGCGTGGCCGACGATTGGGTGGCGCGGCGGATCGATGCATCGCTGACCTATCACACCGCCAAATATGTGTCGGATGTCGCGAACGACCCGGCGGCCGATACGACGGTGCAGGCCAGGATCTTCGATTGGCAGCGCCGCAAGGTGCTGAGCGAGCGGACCTATCTGCTGTTCGATCGCCATGGCCGGCGACTGGCCGGGCGGCTCGATATCGGTCCGCCGCCGACCGGCTTCTCCGACGTTCGCTTTACCGCCGGCGGCCGTCATTATGAGGTGGGGCGCGCGCTCGCGACGCGGCTCTCCACCGGCGGGCTGTTCGTCGTCGTCCAGCATAGCGAGGCGGCGGCGAGCCTCCACGCGCTCCTGCCGATCATGGTGATCGGGATCACGCTGGTCGCGCTCGTCATGGGCGTGACGGCGACCTTGCTGTTCGCGCGGATGACGGCCCAGCGTCTGGCCGAAACGCAGGAAACCGCAACTGCGATTGCGGGTGGCGATCTTAGCCGGCGGATCCCGACCGACCGGCTCGACGGCATGTTCGCGGTCCAGGCGGGCAGCCTAAACCAGATGCTCGACAAGATGGCGGAGCTGGTTCGATCGCAACAACTCTTCTCCAGCAATCTTGCGCATGATCTACGCACCCCGCTCACCCGGCTGCGCGGCATGCTGGCGCAGGCATCGCGCGAGGGCGCGCCGGGGTCGACAGCTCTGCTTGAGCGGGCCGATCGCGAGTGTGCGTCGATCATCGGTATCTTCGAGGCGCTGCTGCGGCTCGCCGAGATCGAGACGGGCCAGCATCCGTCGGCGATGGCCACGCTGCCGCTACGGACTTTGGTGGAGGATGTGGCGGATACGATGGAGCCCGTCATGATCGATCATGGCGGCACGCTCACCATCCGCCGCCTCGACGATGTCGCGATCGTCGGCGATGCCGATCTGATCAACCAGTTGCTGATCAATCTGCTCGAAAATGTCGCGACGCACACGCCGGCGGGCACGAACGCTGTCCTCTCGCTCGAACGCGAGCACGATGATGCGGTGATCACACTGAGCGACGACGGGCCTGGGCTCGCCGCGAGCGATCTCGCGCGGGTGATGCAGCCGTTCGAGCGCGGGACCGCCTCCTCGCTGCGCAAGGGCAGCGGCCTGGGACTCGCCATCGCCAACGCAATCGCGCGCTTCCATCGCGGCAACCTCGCACTCTTGGCCGGCGCACCGGGGCTCCAGGTGCGCATCCGCATCCCGGCAATTGCGAGCCCCCAGCCTTTTCAGGCTGTTATACCGCGCGCTTTCGACATGGCGCGGATAAATTCCGAAGATCAGCGCGGGCGCGTCACCTTCGCCTAGATTGCAAATTTACAACCTTCGCTTCTGCAGCATGCGTTTGCACGGAAGTGTCACAAACCGCTCCTACCCGCGCCCCAACAGCAAAAACCTGTTGGGGAATTTCAGCCATGACGATTTCGGCAAGGCGTTCGCGCGCCTGTATAACTGTGCCTGCACTCGCTCTGGTGATGGCGCTGACCGGTCAGTCCGCCCATGCCGCCGACGGCGTGCCGCCGCCTCCCGCGCCAGCGCCCAACGACATCGCCGAGGGTTCGGACATCGTCGTCACCGGCACCAAGGCGAACGAGATCGCGCCGGTCACCGCATCGCTCCGGGCGACCCAGCCGGCCTCGATCGTGTCGCGCTCGTTCATCGAGGATTCGCTGCCTGCCAGCGCCGATTTCAACGATATCGCGCTGATCTCGCCCTCGGTCGCCAACACCGGTGGCGAGAATGGCGTCGGGCTCAACGAGTCCAAGATGACGATCCGCGGGTTCCAGGACGGCGAATATAACATCACCTACGATGGCGTACCGTTCGGCGACACCAACGGTCCGACGCACCATTCAAACACCTTCTTCCCGTCGAACACGGTCGAAACGCTCGTGGTGGATCGCGGCCCCGGCAATGCCAGCCAACTCGGTGAATCGACCTATGGCGGCAACATGAACCTGTTCTCGCGCGAGACGCGCGCCGATCGCTCGATCGAGTTGAAGGGCGCCTATGGCAGCTTCAACACCTATCTGCTCCGCGGCCTGCTCCAGACCGGCGCGATCGACAAATTGAACGGCACCGAGGCGGTGATCTCAGCCCAATATATCAAGACCGACGGCCGTCTGAGCCTCAGCGGCTACAATCAGAAGAACGTCTTCGGCAAGGTCGTTATCCCGCTGGGCAACGATGTCCATCTGTCGCTTCTCAGCACATACAACAAGAACCACTTCTTCCAGCCCGACAAGAATGGTGTTACGCTGGCGCAGCAGGCGATTTACGGCAAATATTATAATCTAAACAACGATCCGACTAGCCAGAGCTACTGGGATTACAACAAGACCACCAAGACGACCGATTTCGAGATCGCCAAGCTGGATGCCGAAATCCGGCCGGGCACGACGTTCGTCAACACGGCCTACACGTATTATTACGACAACGAGACGCTGAGCGGCAGCAGTGCGACGGCGCTCCCGGTTTCGGCCGGCGGCCCGCAGCAGACGGTGACCCTTTCGCCCGGCGCGAAAGCGGTTTCCGGCGTGCCCGGCTACACCAAGACCAACAAATATCGCGTCTGGGGCGACATTCCCAAGGTGCGCTTCGACCTCGGTTTCGGCGCGCTGACCGCTGGCGTGTGGATCGAGGAGGCGAACACGTTCCGCCAGCAGACCGACGTCGATCTTGTCACCGGCAATTTCAACTATGTCGAGAAGGTGGTGAAGGGCGCGAACACGCCGCAATATGTGAAGTTCAACCAGAATAGCGGTTTCAGCCATGCCGAAGAGTTCGTCGAGCTGGAGCTGCGCCCGCTGCAAGGGCTGACGATCACGCCTGGCTACAAGCATGTCGATTTCAATCTGAAGATCGACGCAAAATATAATCAAACCACGCGCATCCCGCAGGATATCAGCCAGAATTACAGAAAAGATCTGCCGTTCGTGACCGTCAACTATGCGGTCACGCCGCGCCTGTCGGTCTATGGCCAGTTCGCGAAGGGCATGGCCCTGCCGATCCTCGGCGACCTGTATGTCAACAATCCAAATCTGTCGTCGATCCAGCCGCAGACCTCGACCAATTACCAAACCGGCGCGGTCTATCATGGCGAGCGGCTCAGCCTCGATGCCGATCTCTATTACATCAAGATCAATAACAAGATTCAGCAAGAGACGGTGATCGATGATACGAACACCGCCCAGACAGCTTATTTCAACGCCGGGCGCGTGCTCTACAAAGGCATAGAAGGTCAGGCGACCTACGTGCTGGCGGGCGGCTTCGCGATCTTCGCCAATGGCTCGCTCAATTACGCCAAGGAGGCGGGCACGCACAACCCGGTCTCCAATGCGCCGAAAGGAACGGCTGCGGCCGGCCTGCTCTACAAGCATGGCCCGATCCGCTTCTCGCTGATCGATAAGTGGACCGGTCCGCAATATGCCACGACCGAAGCGCTCGATCCGACGCAGACCTTCTTCGTCCTGCAGCGTTCGGTGCGGATCTCGCCCTATAATGATACCGTGCTGTCGGCGAGCTATCAGTGGCGCAATCTGCGCTTCGGGCTGAACGTCACCGACCTGTTCGACTCGCGCAAGGTCGAGAATCTTAATCTCTCGGGCAGCGGCCCGTCGGGTAACGCCGCCCACGGCGTCAACCAGACGTCCGATCAATTCTATTACCAACCCGGCCGCCAGATCAGCGGCGACATCACGGTGAAATTCTGATGCGCCGCACGCTCGCCCTTGTGCTCGCCGCCACCGTTCTGGTCGCGGCGAAGCCGGGCCCGGCCGGCCCGCTGCTGCTGAACGAGGCCAATTTCGATCCGGCCCTGCTGCTGCCGCCACCACCGGCGGACGGCAGCGCCATCGCCAAGGCCGAACTGGCCGCCTTGTTCGTGGTCGACCGCACGCGCACCCCGGCTGAGGAAGCCCGGGCGAAGACCGACAACCGAGTCAAGGACGTCACCATCTTCGCCGCGATCATGGGGCCGGGTTTCGACCTGGATCGCCTGCCCGCCACCAAAGCCTTGTTCCAGACGGTGCGGGCCGAGGAGAAAGCGGCGGCCGATCGCGCCAAGGATCATTTCCTGCGCAACCGTCCGTGGATCGTCGACAAGACTCTCCATCCGTGCAGCACCGACGACGAACCGCAGAGCAGCTATCCGAGCGGGCACGCGACGATGGGCTATGCGATGGCGGCGGTGCTGGCCGATCTGGTGCCCACCAAGGCGCCAGCGATCCTCGCCCGTGCGGCGGACTATGGGCACAGCCGCCTGGTCTGCGAAATGCATTTCGCCAGCGATGTGACTGCCGGGCAGACCTATGGCATGCTGATCGCCGAGCGGCTGATGCAGCAGCCCGCATTCCAGGCGCAGTTCCGCGCCGCCGCAGCCGAGTTGCAGTCTTTCCACTAAGGCTCTGCATGAGAGAATGACGCAAGGCGCATGCGCAAGTTCGGCGCATGCGCCTTCTCCTTGGCATCGATAAATAACGTGTTATATAGTGCGTTATGTAAATGCGAGGAATGGTGTGATGATCGATGCAGTTGCGTTTGAAGGCGCGGTGATGCTCGGCAGTCGGCTGAAACGCCTTGCCGAGCGGCTGCAGGCCGGCGCCGAGCGGATCGCGGCGGATTGCGGCCTGCCGACCCAGCCGAGTCAGATGCCTTTGCTGACCGCCCTGTACCGCCAGGGGCCGATGACGGTCGGGGAGGCGGTCGAGGTGCTCGGCATCAGCCAGCCGGCGGTGACGCGGCTCCTCTCGAAACTGCTCGAAATGGAGCTGGTCGAGACGGTGCGCGACGAGCGCGATCAGCGCAGCAAGACGATGGCGCTGACCGCGCAGGGGCGGGCGGCGATGGAACTGGCGATGACCTCGCTCTGGCCGCGCCTGCGCGCCGCCGTGGCGGAGCTATGCGACGTCCCCGCGTTGCTCGCGCTGGTAGCCGAGGCCGAGCAGGCGCTGGCCGATCGGCCGCTCGATCGACGGCCACGGGGCGGTCTCGCGATCCGGTGGTTCAGCGATAAGCTGGCGGGTGATTTCTACCGCATCAACGCCGAGTGGATCGAGACGATGTACCGGATCGAGCAGACCGATCTCGACGTGCTCGAACATCCGCGCGAGCGCATCATCGCGCCTGGCGGCGACATATTGTTCGTCGAGGATCCCGAGCTTGGCATCGTCGGCACCTGCGCATTGCAGAAGACCGGCGAGCGGCAGTTCGAGCTGACCAAGATGGGCGTACTCGAAAGCGCGCGCGGGCGAAAGGCGGGCGAATTCCTGCTCCAGGCGGTCATCGCGCGCGCTCATGCGCTGGGCTGCGACCGGCTCTACCTGCTGAGCAACAGCAAGAGCGCAGCGGCGATCCACCTCTATGAGAAGCTCGGCTTCGTCCATGACGCCGGGATCATGGAGGAGTTTGGAAAGCGTTACGCGCGGTGCAATGTGGCGATGCTGTATCGGGCGAGGTAAGCTTAACCGTCATCCCTGCGCAGGCGGGGATGACGAAGTATGTTTAGTCGCCTGCCACCGGCAATTCGATCGCGCTCGCCTGCGCGGGTGTGTGAAACACCCGGATAGTCGCCTTGCGATAGTCGCCCGGCTTAGCGTCGAAGATGTTCGGCACGAAGGTCTGCGGATTGCGATCGTAGAGCGGGAACCAGCTCGACTGGATCTGCACCATGATGCGGTGGCCGGGCAGGAAGACGTGGTTCACGTTGGGCAGCGCGAAGCGGTACGATAGAGGCACGTTCGGCGTGATCGGCTTGGGATCGGAAAAGCTTTCCCGATAGCGGCCGCGCAGGATGTCCATCGATACCGCCAGCTGATAGCCGCCAAGCTCGGGCTTCGGGAAATATTCGGCCGGGTAGACGTCGATCAGCTTGACCACGAAATCGCCGTCGGTGCCTGTGGTGGCAGCGACCAGATCGGCGATCGGGGCGCCTGCCAGCGCGATCGGCGCGTCGAGCGGGGGTGTCTCGTACGTCAGCACGTCGGTCCGGTCGGAGAAGGGGCGCTGATCGTCGACCAGCCACTGGCCCCAGGTCGATCCGCTCCCGTCGGTCGGTCGGATCGGGCGGATGCGGTAGGGGATCGGCTTGGCCGGATCGGAGACATAATCGTCGGCGCCATCGCCGACCGGTGCCGTGAAGGACAGGCCGCCGCCTGCCTGGAGATAGAGCTTGCGGCTCGTCTGCGTGCAGCCGGTGATGCAGGCGGTCGGCCAGGTCGACAGGCGCTGCCACTCGTTGGTGCCGGTCTGGAAGGCGGTGACCGGGGCGATATCGGCGGGCTTGCCGCCGGTCTTCAAATAGCCGTCGAGGAACGGGATGAGCACATGCTGGCGGAACCATGTGCCGGTATCCGATTCGAAGCGGATCGGGCCGAGGCTGTCGCCCGCGGTCGACCACCCGCCATGCCGCCATGGGCCGAGCGCGAGATGGTTGAAATGGTTGGGGTCGTTCTTCGCGATCGCCTCATAGGCCGCGACTGCGCCATACATATCCTCCTGGTCCCATTGTCCGGCGATCCAGAGCGTCGGCACGGTCAGCGGCTGCTTCGACAGGATCACCTCGAGCGCCTGCGCCTGCCAGAAAGCGTCATAGGCGGGGTGATCGTGCAGATCCTTGACGAATTGGATCTGGTCGAGCCCGCGGCTCTTGACGAAATCGCTCGCCGATCCGGCGCGCAGGAAGGTGTCGTAATCGTCATAGGCATCGCGCCACAGATCGCCGCCGCTGCCGCGCTTGGTATCCTGGCTGAAATAATAATCGTAGCCGATCAGACGCAGAGCGCCGCCGTGGAAATCGTCGTCGTTCATCCAGGTGTTGATCACCGGGTGCATCGGCGCGGCCGCCTTGAGCGCGGGATGCGGATGGACCAGCGCCATGGCCGCCATCATCCCGTCGTAGCTGGTGCCGATGATGCCGACCCGGCCGTTCAATTCCTTGACGTTCTTCGTCAGCCATTCGATCGTGTCGTAAGCATCGGTCGAATGATCGACCTTGGTGCCGTTGAGCGGCCCGATCAGGGGGCGCTCGTTCACATACTCGCCCTTCGATCCGTATTTGCCGCGCACATCCTCGATCGCGACGATGTAGCCGGCCTGGAGCAGTTCGGCGTAGGCCGGCGCGACCAGCATCACCGCATGGTTGCTGTCGTTCCGGCTGGTCGACTTGTCGGCATTGTAGGGGGTGCGATCGAGCAGGATGGGCGCGTCGTGCGTTCCCCTGGGCACGATCAGGATCATGTGCAGGGTCACGCCGTCGCGCATCTTCACGTCGACTTCGCGGCGATCATAATCGTCGGTCGTGGTCACGGGGATGAATTTGGCAGGGATGCCGTTGGGTAGTTTCTGCGCGTGCGCCGCCGGCGCCCACGCCAGTGCCACGCTTGCCAGCAACACCCCAAGATTTTTCATGCCCGTCCCCGATCCTTTGGTCGGGCGGCAGCGTGCCAGAATTGTCGGACGCCGCAAGGGATTGCGGCGCAACGCATCGTACCCGGCGGTTATTTCCCGACGATGATCGATATCGTGCCGTCGGATGCGATCTCGACCCGATAGGCGGTAAGACCCGCCTGTTCGGCCGCGCGGATCGCGCGCTTCAGATCCGCAGCGCGCCAGCACCCGGTGACACCGCTTTTCTCGGGGGGCATTGCCTTGTCGTCAGACATCGTCGCGATGCCCGGCCAGGCAGGCGGGAAGCTGAGCGCGGGGTGGTCGTCCGGAATGTCCGCGCGGACCTGGACGGGTTGTCGCTTCGTGACATCGCCGATGGCGATCGGGGCTCGCCCTGTCTTCGCCGTGGATCCAACCAATATGGATGGCATCCTCCCTCTCTCCCGTTGATTTCTGTTGCGTCGCTTCGGTTCGATGGCGACGTTGACAGACAAGCGTCTACAAAATCAGTCTTTTGTCAGGTCGCCTTCGATTTCGGCATTGAAATAAAGGCGACAAGATCGCTGTTCAAAGGGTAGACGCCGCCGATCCCTGAGGTCCGCAGGGAGGAGGCGGGGGTTCAGGAATTTTTCTCGACGGGCGCGTGCCCGCCCCGGGTTCGCGCTTATGTCGATGATCAACGAAACCATCCGGAAATCATGGCCGACCCCAATCTCGCCAATGTCGTCGCCTTGGCCGCGCAGATCCGGCCCGCGCTCGAGCGGGGCGACCGCGCCGGCATCAACGAGATCGTCGAACGGCTGATCGCGCTCCGGGCGCCGATGGGCGGGCAGTGGGAGCAATTGGCATATCTGGCCGCGGGCAACGGCGAACTTTCGCTGGCGAAGAAGGCGATCGATCTGCAGGTCGAGGCTGCGGGCGGTGGCAACGGGGCGCAGTTTCACAAGGCCGCATTCCTCTCGACGATCGGCGCAACCAGGGATGCGGATGCGCTGCTCCGCTCGTTGCCCGAAAACGTGCCCAACCCGGCCACCAACGCCTATGTTCGCGGTATCTCGGCGCTCGCGCTCGGTCGGGCGGAAGAGGCGCGGCAGGCGCTCGATCGTGCGACGCGGATGATGCTGTATTCGGGAATGGCCTGGCTCTCGCTGGCGATGACGGTGGATTTCGCGCGCGAGCCGGACCTCGCCGATCGTTTGATCGCGGCCGGCCGTGGTATCGATCAGGCGCCGAGCCCCGAACGCGCGCCTTATCATTATGCGCTGGGCAAGGCATATGCCGATCGCGGCGAGCATGCGGACGCCTTCGCGGCCTTCGCGCGCGGCGCGCGGCTGATGAAGGCCACCATGCCCTACGATCACGCGGCCGATCGGGCCGAGGCTGCGCGCGCGGTCGAAGGCTATGATGCGGCGCGGATCGCAGCTATCTCCGGCCAGCAAAGCGAGCCGACCGGACGGACGATCTTCGTCACCGGCCTGCCGCGATCGGGGACGACCCTGGTCGAGCAGATCCTTACCAGCCACAGCGCGGTCGATGATGGCGGGGAATCGAGCCGGCTGGTGCTGCTCGCCGAGGAGATGGGCGGCGCGTCCTGGCCCGCGCTTGCGCGCGCCGTCGAAACGCAAGGCGTCGCTCCGGCGGCCCGTCTGTGGGACCATTGGCTCGACGAGCTCTATCCCGCGACGGGGCGGATCGTCGACAAGTCGGTCAACAGCAGCCGCTTCCTTGGGCTCGTGGCGGCCTTGTTGCCCGACGCGCCCCTGATCTGGATGACGCGCGATCCGCTCGATCAGGCATGGTCATGCTTTCGCACCAATTTCGCCGCCGGCGCGATGCCGTGGAGCTATGATCTGAACGACATTGCCGCGCATTTTCGACTGGAGGATCGCCTGCTGACGCAATGGCGCGAGATCCTCGGCGATCGTCTGCTGGTCCTGTCCTACGAGGATCTGGTGACCGAGCCGGACGGCTGGATCCGTCGCATCCTGGCACATTGCGGGCTGGCCGAAGAAGCACAGCCCTTCGCGCCGCATGAGAACCGGCGCCCCGTTCCCACGGCCAGCATGATGCAGGTGCGCCGCCCGATCAACCGCGCGGGGATCGGTGCGGCGGAGCCGTACCGGGCGCTCCTGGCGCCGTTCATCGAGGCTTGGGAAGGGTAGGGCGCATGCCTTCCCGGATTGCTCAGACGCAGCCCTTGAGCACCGCCACGCCGCGTTCGGTCATGCGGGGATCGGTCACGAAGATCAGCACGCGCCGATTCCCCTGATCGACGATGCGCACGCCGAAAGTCCTTGCGGGCGTATCGATTTCGACGATGCGCGGGCCGAGCTCCTCGCGGTGGATCAGCGCGCCGTCGGACGATCCGCCGAGCCCGCTGGTGATGCAGCGTTGCAGCGATCGTGACGGTTTGGCGCTGCTGAGTGCCCCGCCGATCGCGCGATCGCGCCAGCCTTCGACAAAAGGCGAATCCGCGTGCGCCATGGCGGGTAAGGCAAGAATAGCGGTTAGAACGAGCGAGGCCTGAGGCTTCATCGTGACGCCTCGTCGGCTCAATGCCCGGCCATTCGTCGTAGCGAAATGACCGCTACGCCGAAGACGAACACAACGACCAGAAGCCCGAGAAACTGGAGCCACACCTTCAGCGATTGATTCATGGACTGTCCCGAAAGCCATCTCCCAGAAATGGGAGAGTGAGCCTCGTAGCGGCTTCGGCGCAATGGCAACAGCCTCAGACCCGCCCGGCCATCGCCTTCGCTGCCGCCTGGTAGCTCCGCCCGATCCGCACCTCACGGCCGTCGTTGAGCCTGGCCGACCAGGTGCCGAGACCGTCATGTTTGAGGCTATCGATGAAATCGCGTCTGAGGATCGTCGAGCGGTGGACGCGGATGAAGCGTTCGGGATCGAGCCGGCGTTCGAGTTCGCTGATCGTCTGGTGGAGCAGGAAGCTGCGCGTGCCGGTGTGAAGCCGCATATAATCGCGCTCGGCCTCGATCCAGTCAACGTCGGTCGCGGCGATGCGGATCACCTCGGAGCGGTGCGGAACCCAGAATTCCTCGATCCAGCCGGGGGCCTGCGTAGGCGTCTCGCGCGCGACGCGGACGCGTTCGTGGACGCGCGCGACCGCTTTGGCGAGCTGCTCCGAAGTGACCGGCTTGAGCAGATAGCCGACCGCGGCGACGTCGAACGCGGCGACCGCAAACTGATCGAAGGCGGTGCAGAAGATGATCGCCGGCGGCGTCGCCTTGCCCTCTAGCGCGCGGGCGACCTCCATGCCGGAGAGGCCCGGCATCGCGATGTCGAGCAGCACCAGATCGGGCGTCAGCGCCTCGATCAGGCGGAGGGCTGCGTCGCCGTCATTGGCGGTACCGATCAGGCTGATCGTGGCGAGCTGCGCGCACAATATCTGGAGCCGTTCGATCGCCAGCGGCTCGTCGTCGACGATGAGCGTGCGAAGCGGGACGTCAGCAACCATCGCGCACCAGCGGTATCTGCAAGGTCACGCTGAATCCCCCTTCCGGCCGTCTTCCCCAGAGGCTGTGCGCATCGGCCCCATAACGCGCCGCAAGCCGGTCGCGGACGTTGCGCAGGCCCACGCCGGTGCCTTGGACTGCGTCATTTTCCATCGGATCGCCGTCGTCCTCGACGGTGAGTTGGAGGTTGCCCTGCTCCTCGCGCGCACGGATGCGGATGGTGACCGGCCGGCGCGTACGCGACACGCCATATTTGACCGCATTCTCGACCAGAGGTTGCAGGATCAGCCCCGGCACGCACGCCGATCGCAAAGCCTCGGGCAGATCGATCACCACCGTCAACCGTTCGGGAAAACGCACCGTCTCGATATCGAGATAGAGCCGCTGGAGCTGGATCTCGTCACCTAAGGGCACATCCTCGGTCGGATCGCCCGTCAGGCTGGTGCGGAAAAATGTCGCGAGGTTGAGGATCATCCGCTCGGCCTCGTCGCGCTTGCCGGTGAGGACGAGGCTCGAGAGCGAGTTCAGCGTGTTGAACAGGAAGTGCGGGTTCACCTGATAGCGCAGCGCACGCAATTCGGCCGATTGCGCCGCCGCCTGCAATTGCGCCGCGCGACGCTCGACCGCGCCGAGCCGCGCCGCATAGCAGAGCGCAAGATAGAGTGACGCCCACGAAGCGAAGAAGAAATAGCCATTGGCCGCTTGATCGGCGATCTCGCCGAGCATCGACATCTCGTCATGGCTTTTCATCGCACCAACGGTCATCGCGGGCTGGGTTATGGCGGTCCCCGGCGTAGCGGCCTTCTTGCTCCAACTCTTGCTCTCTTCCTCCATCGCCGACTGGCGGAAGGCGTAATAGTTGACGGTCGAATAGACGCACGCGCAGGGCGCGGCGAGCAAGGCGGCAACTGTGATGCCGAGCCCCATCCGCGTGGTAGGGATGCGACGCAGGATCAGATAGAACAGGATGGTGATGCCGATGCCTGCGACCGATACGATCGTGCGGGCGGCCATGCCGTAATGATAATGATAGATAGCGAGCGCGCGGAAGGTCAGGACCGCGAAATAGAGCGTCCAGAAGGCGATGATCGAGATGAAGGCGATACGGTGCGGGAGCGGCGGCGCGGCCGCTTCAAGGGTTTGCATCCCGGGGTTTATAATTCGGGAAGCTGAACAACGCATCTGGCGCCTGTCGGTTGGTCGACGAGCATCGGGGGTTGGTGGAAAAAATCCGTCCGCTCTCGATCTTCTGGCCTGGGAGTAGCCACTTGCGGACGACGCCTCGCTCCTGCACCGTGATGATCGGACGGGGTGGCTCGGGAGCGTGACAGCATAATGGCCGAACCGGCAGCCTACATATTCAAGCCGCACGAGCGGCCGACCTTGCCCGGATCGCCGGCCAATCCGGATCATCCGGCCGCGCGGCGGCGGGGCTATTTCGCGATCGGCTGCCTGATCGGCCTCACCGGCGGGCTCGGCAACGCGCTGGTGACGGTCAATCTCAACTTCGCGCAAGGGACACTCGGCCTCTACAGCGACGAGGTGACCTGGCTGACCGCAGCCTATTTCATGACCAACATCACGGCGAACCTGCTGCTGGTCAAATATCGCCAACAGTTCGGCTTGCAGCCGTTCATCCGTTACATCCTCGTCGTCTATGCGGTGACGACCTTGCTGCACCTGTTCCTCCATGGTTTCTGGACCTCGGTGGCGGTGCGCGCTGTGAGTGGGATCGCCGCGAGCGGCCTCACCACGCTCACCATTCTCTATCTCATGCAGGCAATGACCCCGCCTAAACGACTGGCGGGCGTGATGATCGGCATCTGCATTCCCCAGCTTGCCACCCCGCTGGCGCGTGCCTTGTCGCCCCGGCTGCTCGACTGGGGCGATTGGCACATGGTCTATTGGTTCGAACTCGGCATGGCCTTGTCGACGCTGGCTGCGGTGATGACCTTGCCGCTGCCGCCGAGCGAGAAAAGCAAGGCGTTCGAGCCGCTCGATTTTCTCACCTTCAGCCTGCTTGCACCTGGCATGTGGCTGCTGATCGCGGTGCTGTCGGAAGGGCGCATCCAGTGGTGGACCGATCGCGAGTGGCTCGCCTGGGCGCTGATCGGCGGTATCGTCCTGATCGCGGCCGGGCTGATCGTCGAGCATCGCCGTGCCAACCCGTTGATCAACACGCGCTGGCTGGCGACGCATGAGATCGTGCGGTTGATGCTGGTTGCTTCTTCGGTGCGTATCCTGCTGTCGGAACAGGCGTTCGGATCGGTCGGGCTGCTGAACGTAGTCGGCATGATCAACGATCAGATGGTTACCTTGAACCTGATCATCGTCGCCGCCTCGATTGCCGGAATCGTGGTCGGCGTGCTGACCTTCGACCCGGCCGATGTCTCGCGGCCCATCAATGTCGCGGTGGTGCTCATCGCGATCGCCTGTTTCATGGATGCGTTCGGCACCAACCTCACCCGGCCGAGCAACTTCTATCTGAGCCAGGCGATCATCGGCTTTGCCTCCTTGCTGTTCCTCGGCCAGGCGATGGTGATCGGCATGGCACGGATGCTGCTGGCGGGGGGCACTCAGTTCGTGAGCTTCGTCGTGCTGTTCAGCATCAGTCAGAGCGTCGGCGGGCTGGCCGGCAACGCCTTTTTGGGCACGCTGCAGGTGATCCGCGAGAAATTCCATTCGAACGAACTCGTCCAGCACATATTGCTGACCGATCCGATCGTGGCTGCGCGGATCCGCGCTAGCGGCGGGGCCGTGGGCGGCGTGATCGGCGATCCGGTGTTGCGCGGGGCCGAGGGTACTGCCCTGCTCGCCCAGCAAGTGACGCGCGAGGCCAATATCCTTGCCTTTAACGACATCTTCTTCACGGTCGGCCTACTCGCCGTGGCAGTCGCGATCTGGGGATTGCTGATACGCATGTCGATCCGCCGCCGCGGCGAGGTGTCACCGATCATCCTGCTCCAGCGCAAGCTGGCGGAGATGGCCAAAGGGGGAAAGTGAATTGGGAGAACCCACCGCACCGCCATCCGATCCGCCCGTCGCCCCGCCGGCGACCGGCTGGCGACCACCCGAACGCAGCATGCGGGTGACCCTGTCGATCGTGGTAATCGCGCTGCTGGCGATCCTGGCGGTGCTCTATGCCTGGCGGCTGCCACCCTTTGCGGGTTTCAACGAGGCGACCGATAACGCCTATGTCCGCGGCCGCACGACCGTGATCAGCCCGCAGGTGAGCGGCTATGTCACCAAGGTCCTCGTCCAGGATTTCGCCGAGGTGAAAGCCGGCCAGGTGCTCGCGACGATCGACGACCGTATCTATCGCGCGCGGGTCGAGCAGGCGCGCGCCAATATCGCCGCCGCCAAGGCGCAACTTGCCAATTCGGCGCAGGCGCAGCGATCGCGCGAGGTGGCGACGCAGAGCCAGGATGCCGGGATCGCGTCGGCCCAAGCGCAATTGGTCCGTGCGAAGGAGGACATGCGCCGTGCCGACGCGCTCGTCGCCGACGGATCGATTTCGGCCCGCGAACGCGACCAGACGCGCGCCGCCCTGCTCGCGGCCGAAGCGACGGTGCGGCAGGCGACCGCCGGCCGCGCGATCGGCACGCAGGACGTGCGTACGGTCGTGGTCGGCCGGGCGGCGCTGGAGGCGGCGGTGGAGGCGGCCGAGGCGCAGCTTCGTCTGGCGGAGGTCGATCTCGACAATACGATCATCCGCGCGCCGGCCGACGGCCAGCTATCCGAGATCGGGGTGCGCCTCGGTGCCTATGTCACGGCGGGGACCCAATTGCTGTTCCTCGTCCCGCATGACGTCTGGATCGTCGCCAATTTCAAGGAGGCGCAAACGCACAATATGCGGATCGGCCAAAGCGCGACCTTCAAGGTCGATGCGCTGGGCGGCACCAGGTTGCGCGGCCATGTCGAGAACATGGCGCCCGCTGCGGGTTCCGAATTCGCGGTGCTCAAGCCCGACAACGCCACCGGCAATTTCGTCAAGGTGGCGCAGCGTATAGCGATCCGAATCGCGGTCGATCCGGGGCAGGAGGCGGCGAAACGGCTGCGGCCTGGAATGTCGGTCGAGGTCAAGGTTCACACCCATGATGGCGGCGCCTGATGCGGCGCCTCGCTCCCGCCTTGCTGCTCCTGCTCGGCGGCTGTCTGGGCAAGGAGATCCAGCCGGTCGCCGTGCCACCGGTGCCGCCGCCGGCTGCGTGGCGCACCGACGATGCCGCTGCCGGCAGGATCGACGCCACCTGGTGGCAGGCGTTCGGCGATCCGGTGCTGGCCGCCCTGGTCGAGCGCGCGCTCGCCAATAACAGCGATATCGCCATCTCGGCCGGGCGCGTGCGCGAGGCGCGCGGCAACCTCCGCGCCGTGTCGGCGGCTTTGCTGCCGACGCTCGATGGGGCGCTCGCGGGCGGGAGTTCCCGCTCCGTGAGTGGAGTCGGCACGCCACTCAACCAGAATTATTACGAGCCGCTGGCACAGGTCGGTTACGAGATCGATCTGTTCGGGCGGTTGGCGGACCAGAAAGCGGCCGCACGCAATGCCTATCTCGCCAGCGAGGCCGGGCAGGACGCCGCCCGCCTCGCCATCGCCAATGCGGTCGCC
Organism: Sphingomonas sp. MMS24-J13; assembly: GCF_044905095.1. Taxonomy (NCBI): domain Bacteria; kingdom Pseudomonadati; phylum Pseudomonadota; class Alphaproteobacteria; order Sphingomonadales; family Sphingomonadaceae; genus Sphingomonas; species Sphingomonas sp. MMS24-J13. The sequence goes on along the minus strand of NZ_CP173258.1, from coordinate 2,317,556 downwards.
AACGCGTATATCACCTTGCTCGGGCTCGACGCGCGGCTGGACGTGGCGCGGGCGACGGTGGCGGCGCGATCGGATTCGCTCCGCCTGGCCCAATCGCGGGTCGATCGCGGTTATTCGCCCCAACTGGAGCTCGATCAGGCGCGCGCCGAATATCAGGCGGCGGTGCAGATCATTCCGCAGGCGGAACTCGCCATAGTCCGCATCGAGGATAGCCTGAGCCTGCTTACCGGCGATACACCGCACGCGATCGCGCGCGGAGCTAAGCTCGACTCGCTTGCGGCGCCGGGTGTCCCCGCTGGCTTGCCGTCGGATCTTCTGCGCCGCCGGCCGGATATCGCGCAGGCCGAATATCAGCTCGCCGCCGCCGACCGCTCGCTCGCCGCCGCGCGCAAACGCTTCCTGCCACGTCTCACCTTGTCGGCAAGCGGGGGTGTGGCGGTATCGGATGCCTTGGTCGATCCGATCACCTTGTGGTCGCTCGGCGGCAGCGTGCTGGCGCCCCTGTTCGAGGGCGGACGGCTGACCGGCGCGACCGAGGCGGCCGCGGGCCAGCGCGATCAGGCGGCCTTCGCCTATCGCCGCGCCACGCTTGGCGCATTCCGCGAGGTCGAGGATGCGCTCGCCGGTGTGAAACGCCTCGACGAGCAGGCTGCTGCCGCCGCCGCCCAGCGCGACGCGCTCCAGCAAGTTCTCCGACGCGCCACCAACCGCTACAAGGAAGGCTATTCGCCCTATCTTGAGCAGCTCGATGCGCAGCGTCAGTTGCTGGCCTCGCAACTCGGGCTGGTGCAGGCGCGCACCGACGCGCTCAACGCGCGGGTCCAGCTTTATGCTGCGCTCGGCGGCGGCTGGACGCCGGAGAAGCGCTGACGATGCCGCATTTCCTGCTGATCTACGATCTGGCGCCCGATTATCTCGATCGCCGCGCAGCGTTTCGCGATGTGCATCTGAAGCTCGCCTGGGAAGCGAGCAGCCGGGGCGAGTTGCTTCTGGGCGGTGCACTCGACGATCCGGTCGATCGGGCGATTCTGCTGTTCGAAGCCGAGGATGCGGCGGTGCCGCACGCGTTTGCGCGCTCAGATCCCTATGTCGTTCACGGGCTGGTGCGGGAATGGCGGGTACGGCGCTGGCTAACGGTGGCAGGCGAGGGCGCCGCGACGCCGGTGCGGCGGTAGAGGAGGGGGCTACCTGACCGAGAGCCGCCGCAAGCTGAAGAAGGTCGCCATCCCCGCTAGCACCGCCGCTGCCAGCAGGCTTGCACGGCTGGCTGGTCCGCTGATCCGGAACATCAACGCCACCAGCACCGCGCCGAAGGTCTGGCCGACCAGCCGCGCGGTCGCCTGCATGCCGCCTGCGGCGCCGCTGCGTTCGGGCGGGGCGGTGCCGAGCAGCGTCCGGTTATTGGGCGTCTGGAAAATGCCGAAGCCGAAGCCGACCACGAAAGTGCCGAGCGCCGCCAGTATGTGGGGCGGATGATCGGGCAGACCGGCGAGCAGCAGCGCGCCGGAGCCCTGGAGTGCCAACCCGATCCCGCCGAGCAGGCCGGCTGGATAGCGCTCGACCAGACGGCCCGATAAAGGCGCCGCCGCTGCGATGCCGAGCGGCATCGGGGTGATCAGCAGGCCGATCTCGACATGGCTGAAGTCGAACCGTCCGAGCAGGTAGAAAGGCAGGCAGATCAGCACCGCCACCTGCGCGGCGAAGGCGGTTATCGAGGTCATGTAGGAGAGCCGCAGCAGCGGGATGCGTAGCAGATCGAGCGGCACCAGCGGGCGCGGCCGGCTCCATTCGCGCCGCACCAGCACGGTTCCGGCGAGCAGCCCGATCGCCAGCTCGATCGTAGCGCGCACCGCGACGCCGCCATGGACAAGGTCCGCCAGCCCGAGAAAGAAGGGCCCGAAGGTCAGCGCGTTGAGCGCGGCGGAGGCACGATCGAGCCGTTGCGATCCGGTCGGGATGACCGGCAGGCAGCGCGATCCGATCAGCAAGCTGACGATGCCGATCGGCAGGTTGATCGCGAACAGCCATTGCCACGACGCGAGCGACAGGATCGCGGCGGCGATGCTCGGTCCGGCCGCCGATGCCAGCGACACGACCAGCGCATTATAGCCCAGCCCGCGCCCGAACTTCGCGCGCGGCCAGGTGAAGCGCACCAGCGCACCGTTCACCCCCATGATTCCCGCCGATCCAAGCCCCTGCGCAAAACGCGCCGCCGCGAGCGCGGGCAGGCTGGTCGAGGTCGCGCAGACGAGCGAGGCGATCACGAACAAGCTCAGCCCCGCCATATAGACACGCTTGTAGCCCAGGATGTCGCCGAGCGACGACACCGTCAGCAGGCTCATCGTGATCGCGATCTGATAGGCATTGACCACCCAGATCGCCGATACCGGATTGGCGCCGAGATCCTTCGCGATCGTCGGCAGCGCGATATTGGCGATCGACCCGTCGAGCACCGACAGCGACATGGCGAGCCAGATCGCGACGGTGGCCCAGTAGCGGCGGGGGGTGAGGAGGCCGTCGGGTTCAGGAGCTTCGCTAGCCATCGTTCGTCATCCCAGCGAAGGCTGGGATCCCGGGAGAGTGGCGGTGCGCTCCGATCGCTCGAGACCCCAGCCTTCGCTGGGGCGACGGAACGGGGAGGGCACTACTTCGCCTTCCCCTCGATCGCATCCCAGATCAGCCCCGGCGTATCCGTCCCGTTGAACTGGTCGATCGCGACGATGCCGGTCGGCGAGGTCACGTTGATCTCGGTCAGATAGCCCGCAATCACGTCGATCCCGACGAACACCAGCCCGCGCCGCGCAAGTTCGGGCCCGATCTTCGCGCAAATCTCCAGTTCCCGCGGCGTCAGATCGGTCGCTGCGCCCTTGCCGCCGACCGCGAGGTTGGAGCGGATCTCGCCCGCCTTGGGCAGGCGGTTGACCCCGCCCGCGGGCTTGCCGTCGACCAGCACGATCCTCTTGTCGCCCTTCGAAACGTCGGGGAGGAAGGCCTGAACCATGAAGGGCTCGCGCCACACCTGTCCGAACAATTCGGTAAGCGCGGCGAGGTTGGCGTCGGTCTTGCCGACATGGAACACCGCCGATCCGGCATTGCCGTAGAGCGGCTTGACCACGACCTCGCCATGCTCGGCGTGGAAGGCGCGTGCTTGCTCCAGGCTGCGCGTGATCATCGTCGGCGGCATGAATTCGGCATAATCGAGCACGAACAGCTTCTCGGGTGCGTTGCGCACCGATGCCGGATCGTTGACCACTAGGGTCTCGTGCTGGATCCGCTCGAGCAGATGGGTGGCGGTGATGTAGGCGAGGTCGAATGGCGGATCCTGCCGCATCAGGATCACGTCGATATCGGCGGCGAGATCGATCGTCTGGACCGGGCCGGCCTTGAAATGATCGCCTGCGACGCGCTGGACGGTGACCGGTCGCGCCGGCGCTGTCAGGCGGCCGTCGCGATAGGTTAGGTCGCCCGCCTGATAATGGAACAGGCTATGCCCGCGCGCCTGCGCCGCCAGCATCAGCGCGAATGTCGAATCCCCGGCGATATTGATCGTCTCGAGCGGGTCCATCTGGACCGCGACGCGCAGGCTCATGCTTCACCCTCCGGTTCGAATGCGGGCCTACCTAGTGTCGCAACGCGGCCCTGTCACCCGATCCAGGCATTCTCGATATGGCGCAGCGATCGGCCCGGCGCGATCAGGATGACGTCGACCCGCATATCGTCGCCCGCCTCCATGTAGCGCGGGCCAAGATATTCGGCCGCCGCGGCGACGCGGGCGAGGCGGCGATGGTCGATCGCATAATCCAGTTCGGCCCCGGTCGCGCGGCGTTTGACCTCGACGAAGGCGACAAGCCCGCCCTTGCGCGCGATCAGGTCGATCTCGCCGGCCGGCGTCCGCACCCGCCGCGCGAGGATGCGCCAGCCCTTGAGCCGCAGCCACCAGGCAGCCGCCGTCTCGCCGACGCGACCGACCCGCTCGGCGCGGCGGCGATCCCTCATCCCTTCATCTCGAGGGCCCGCGCATAGAGATCGCGCTTCTGCAGGCCGGTCGCCTTGGCAACTTCGTTCGCGGCCTTGGCGGCGGGCAGACGGGTGAGGGCTTCGCGCAGCATCGCATCGGCGTCGGTCTCGGTCACCGGTGGCGCTTCGCCGGGTGGTGCCACGACGATCACGATCTCACCCTTGGGCGGGGTATCCTCATAGCGTGCGGCGAGTTCGGAGAGCGTGCCGGTGACGCATTCCTCGAACCTCTTGCTGATCTCGCGCGCGACCGCCGCCTCGCGATTGCCCAATCCATCGCCGAGCGCCGCCAGGGTCGCGGCGAGGCGCGGGCCTGATTCGTAGAGGATCAGGGTCGCGCGGATCGCCGCCACTTCGGCGATCGCGTCGGCGCGCGCCTTGGCCTTGGCGGGCAGGAAGCCGAGGAACAGGAAGCGATCGGTCGGTAGCCCGGCAAGGGTGAGCGCGGCGATGGCGGCGCAGGGGCCGGGCAGGGTCACGACCGCGTGGCCTGCCGCGCGCGCATCGCGCACCAGCTTGAACCCCGGATCCGAGATAAGCGGCGTGCCGGCATCCGACACCAACGCGATCGCCTCGCTTGCCATCCGGGCGATCAGGCCGGGGCGCACCCGATCGGCGTTGTGATCGTGATAGGGGATCATCGGCCGCTTCGTGCCGATATGCTGGAGCAGCCGCGCGGTGACCCGGCTATCTTCCACCGCGATCGCGTCGGCGCGCGAAAGTATGTTGGCAGCACGTGGGCTTAGATCGGACAAGTTGCCGATCGGGGTCGCGACGATGTAGAGGCCCGGCGACAGGCGCCCGTCTTCGGGTGTGGATAAGGACATAGCGTAACATGGCAGAGGCTGGGTACGGGCGGCAATCGTTCAAATGGCCGACTCGCGGCTTTGCACTGGCGGCGGCTTTACTGTTGAGTGCCTGCTCGACGATCGTGCCCAAGACCACGGCGCCGATAACGGCCCCCCCGCCGACCGTCACGGTACCCACCAAGCCGATACAAGGTGCGCTGCCCGAGGATCAGGCGCGGCATCGCGTGGCCCTGCTGGTGCCGCTGACCGGCCCCAATGCCGCGGTCGGCCAATCGATCGCCAATGCCGCCGCCCTGGCGCTCGCCGACACGGGCGGCAAGGATCTGCGCATCACCAATTACGATACCGCGCCTGGCGCCTCGGCGGCGGCGGCGAAGGCTCTGGCAGACGGCAATGGCCTGCTGCTCGGGCCGCTGCTGGCTGAGGATGTCCGCGCGGTATCGGCCGCTGCGGCGGCTGCGCGTGTGCCGGTCATCGCTTTCTCGAACGATGCTACCGTCACTGCCGACAATGTCTGGCTGCTCGGTTTCTCGCCCGTCCAGTCGATCGATCGGGTCGTTCGCTACGCCCGGAGCAAGGGATTGACGCGTTTTGCCGGGCTGATGCCGCAGGGCGCTTATGGACGCAACGCATCGGGTATCCTGATCCGCAGCGTCGAGGCAGCTGGCGGAACGGTCGTTGCAATGCAGAATTACGATCGCAGTGCGGCTTCGCTGCAGGCGGCGATCACGAAGCTCGCCAAGGTCAAATATGACGCGGTGCTGATCGCGGACAGCGGCCGGATCGCGGTCCGCACGGCGCCGCTCATCAACAAAGCCGCTGGCGGCCCGGTACGGCTGCTCGGCACCGAATTGTGGAACGCGGAACCCGGCCTGAGCGCGGCCCCGGCGATGGCGGGGGCGTGGTTCGCGAGCGTCGACGACGAGACGTTCGGCCAATTGGCGACCCGCTACCGCGCTCGCTACGGCCGCTCGCCCTATCGGCTGGCGAGCCTCGGCTACGATGCGGTCTTGCTCACCGCGCGCGTGGCCAAGGACTGGAAGCGCAACGATCCGTTCCCGATCGACAAATTGACCGATCAGGGGGGCTTTGCCGGGGTCGATGGCGCATTCCGCTTCAGCGAAGGTCACGTCGCGGAGCGCGCCTTGGCGGTGCACCAGATCGGACCCGGCGGGGGCACGACGGTGTCGCCTGCGCCGAAGGGCTTTTAGGAATATTTGTGCTCGCCTCCAGGGGAGGGGGCGAAGCGTAAGATTTTTTCGGTTGGACGCATGAAGCCGCACAAACCCTACCTTGGGGCGGGGGCTTTTACGCGGCGATCTCGGCCAGGATCGCATCCAGCAGCAGCATACCCGCGGGCAATACCCGCAACCGCTCGGTCGTGCGCTCGATCAAGCCGTGCTTCGCCAGCCGATCGACCGCGCCCATGTTCACGGCACCATCGATCCGCGTGATCGGCACGCCTTCTTCCAGCCGCAACCCCATCAGCAGCGCCTCGGTCCGCCGCGTGGCGAGATCGAGTCCGTCTTCCTGCTCGATCCCGTGGCCATCCCGCTCGATCCGTGCGAGCCAGTTTTCGGGCTTCTTCGCGCGCACGGTGAAGGCGCTGTTGCGTCGGCCGTGCGCGCCCGGCCCCACGCCCAGATAATCGGCATAGCGCCAGTAAGCGAGGTTGTGGCGGCTCTCCTCGCCGGGGCGTGCATGGTTCGAGATTTCGTAGGCCGGAAGGCCGGCGGCGGCGGTCATTGCCCGGGTCAGCTCGAACAGGCGGGCGCCATGATCGGGATCGACCGGCGGCAATTCACCACGTGCGGCCATCGTCGCGAAGCGCGTGCCGGGCTCGATCGTGAGCTGGTACAGCGAAAGGTGGCTGGTGCCGAAGCCGAGCGCACGCGTCATTTCGGCCTGCCAATCGGCCTCGCTCTGGCCCGGGCGTGCATAGATCAGGTCGAAATTCACCCGTTCGAATGTGCGCTGCGCGGTTTCCAGCGCGGCTAGCCCCTCGGCCACGTCATGGGCGCGGCCGAGGAAGCGCAGGGTCGCATCGTCGAGTGCCTGCAATCCCAGGCTGACCCGATTGACCCCCGCCGCGGCCAGATCGGCGAAGCGCGCCGCCTCGACCGAGGAGGGATTGGCTTCGAGCGTGATCTCGATATCCCGCAGGAAGCCCCAGTGACGCTCGGCCGCCGCGATCAGTGCGGCTACGGTCTCGGGCGGCATCAGCGAAGGCGTGCCGCCCCCGAAGAAGATCGATCCCAGCGCTCTTTCGGGCCCGACTGCGGCTTCGTGCGCCAGATCGATCAGCAGCGCATCGCGCCATGCGGCCTGATCCACGCTCTGGCGAACGTGGCTGTTGAAGTCGCAATAGGGGCATTTCGAAACGCAGAACGGCCAGTGGATGTAGAGTGCGAGCGGATGCCCGGGCTCGATCGCCCTGCCGTCCGCTGCGGCCCGCTCCCACATCAAGGATGCACTCACGCCGGTTGCCATCTATGTCAGGCGGGCGATCAATTGCTCCAGCGCCGGCCCGCGCAGATGATCGCGAACCACTGCGAAAGCACGCTCGGCGATCCGCCGCCGCCGTGCTGGATCTGCCAGCAGCGCGCGCACCTTCGCGTCGAGATCCGAGAAATCCCATGCCACTGGAACATAGGTCTCGTCCGCCCGATAGATATCCGGATCGGCCGCGACCATCCCCATATCCTGCTTGATCAGCACCGAGCCCGCCGCGATCGCCTCGAAATCACGCCAACATACTTCGCCATAGCCGAACGGGCTGAAGCACAGTTTCGATCGACCCAGTTCACGCATGAATTCGACGTAGGACACGCGGCCCTCGCTCGCGACTGTAAGATCCCCGAAGTGATCGCTGACCGCCGCCTTCAATTCTTGGCGCATGGCGCTGTACCAGGGCGTTCCACCGGTCGCGATACGGGCATGGAGGTCGATGTCGCGCTGCGTCTCAGGGGGCAATTCCCCCTCAAACAAAGCGATCAGATTGGGCGCCGTGTGGAAGGCCGGGCCCAACGTTAGCTTCGGTATGATCTCGGGCGGTATGGTCCAGGTGCGCGGCGGGTTTTCGAGATGGAAGCGCGCCGAATAATGATCGTCCAATATCGTATGCCCCTCGGTGGGCACCGCATAAAGGTTTCGATCGCTCAGCAGGCTTTTTTTGACATAAGCGCCGATCCACGGCTCGACCCGTTCGGCGAAACGGACATCGGTGGGCGCGAACCAGTCAAAATAGCTGATCTTCAGATCGGGCTGCGCAGCCTTGAGGCTTGCGAGCAGATCTTCGAGTTCCCCTTCGCGGGGGTGTAGGTCGATTGAAGGAACAGGGCGTCAAGGTTCGGCGGCAAGCTCGCCGCTGTCAGCGCGTCGGCCGGCAGCGCCCGGAAATGAATGCCCTTGGCCGCGAAGCGACGTGAATAGCGCAGGAACGGATAAAATTGCGGCGCGGCGAGCTGGTGCGCCTGATAAGCGAGCAATATCCTTTGCTTCGCCGATCGTGGGAACGGGCGCATCAGCAACGATCGTCCCAAGGCACCGGCCAGGGGCATCCGCCCGTCACGCGCCCAGGCAAGGCGCGACGCGACGTCATCGATCGATCGTCTAAAGTCCGAAGGCTTGGGCAGTGCGAATGTCACGAAGCCATCCCCGATGTGAATCCGAACAGCAGCTATTCTGCGGCGGGTAGCACGGCCCCGGCCAGCTTGCGGAAGGCGTCGGCGCGGTGGCTGATGCTATGCTTAACCGCCGGGTCGAGTTCGGCGAAGCTTTTGTCGTAGCCATAAGGCACGAACACCGGGTCGTAACCGAAGCCGATCGTGCCGCGCGGCGGCCATGTCAGGCTACCCTCGACCCGGCCTTCGAAGCTTTCGACATGGCCGTCGGGCCAGCAGAGCGACAATACGCACACGAAATGCGCGTCGCGTCCGGCCTCGGGGCCTTTTGCCTGGAGCGCATCCTCGACTTTCTGCATCGCAAGGCCCCAGTCACGCCCGGTCGGCGTCTCGGCCCAATTGGCGGTGTAGACGCCGGGATCGCCGTTGAGCGCATCGACGCACAGCCCGCTATCGTCGGCCAGCGCGACCAGCCCCGACAGATCGGCGGAGAAACGCGCCTTCAGTTCGGCGTTGGCGGCGAAGCTGGTGCCGGTCTCCTCGGGCTCGGGAATGCCGAGCGAGGCCGCCGACACCGTTTCGATGCCATAGGGCGCGAGCAAGGCGCCGATTTCGCGCACCTTGCCCTCATTATGGCTGGCGATGACGAGCTTGCCGGGTTCGAGCCGGCGGTGCGGCACGGCGGGAGGCTCGTCGTCGATCAGCTCGATGGTCATCTGCCCGTGGCCTTCAATTGCGCGGCGAAGATGTCGCCGCAGCCGATCCGTGCCAGACGCAGCAGGCGCAGCAAAGCCTCTTCGTCATAGGTGGCGCCTTCGGCGGTGGCCTGCGCCTCGGCGATATTGCCGTCGGACAGGAGCACGAAATTGGCGTCGGCATGGGCATTGCTGTCCTCGATATAATCGAGATCGAGCACCGGTGTGCCTTCATAGATGCCGCACGAGACTGCGGCGACCTGGCTCTTGATCGGATCGGTCGGCAACGCGCCGCTCGCGATGAGCCCGTCGATCGCCAGCCGCAGTGCCACCCAAGCGCCCGAGATCGAGGCGGTGCGGGTGCCGCCGTCAGCCTGGATCACGTCGCAATCGAGCGTGATCTGGCGCTCGCCCAATGCGGTCATGTCGACCACCGAGCGCAGCGAGCGGCCGATCAGCCGCTGGATTTCCTGGGTGCGCCCGGATTGCTTGCCCTTGGCGGCCTCACGGCTGCCGCGGGTGTGGGTCGCGCGCGGCAGCATGCCGTATTCCGCGGTCACCCAACCCTGGCCCTTGCCGCGCAGGAATGGCGGCACGCGCTCCTCGACCGATGCGGTGACCAGCACCTTGGTTTCGCCGAACGCGATCAGGCACGAGCCCTCGGCGTAATTGGTATAGTTCGGCGTGATGCTGATGGCGCGCATCTGATCTGGCGCACGGCCGCTGGGACGCATGATGACTCCTGAGATGATAGGGGTGCGCCTCTAGCCGCGCTGGCGCCCAAGTGCCAGCGCCGAACACTAGAGGTTGAGTGACGAGGCCGCAGAGCATACCTGTGATGACATGGTCGCTCCAATCTCCGAACTGTCGCTCCGCGCCCGCGATGTGTTTCGCATGGTGGTCGAAAATTATCTTGAAAGCGGCATTCCGGTCGGCAGCCGCACCATCTCGCGATTCAGCGGATTGAACCTGTCGCCCGCCTCGATTCGCAACGTCATGCAGGATCTGGAAGAAATGGGGTTGCTCGCGGCCCCGCACATCTCGGCCGGGCGGATGCCGACCGAGAGCGGGCTGCGGCTGTTTGTCGATGCGATGATGCAGGCCGCCGAACCCTCGGAACATGAGCGCGCCGCGATCGAGGCGCAGGCGCGCGGGCCGATCGAGGATGCGCTGGCTGCGACCAGCCAGGTCCTGTCGGGGCTGTCGGCCTGCGCCGGGCTGGTGCTGGTGCCGCGTGGCGAGCCGGCGCTGCGCCAATTCTCGTTCGTGCCGCTGTCGCATGATCGGGCGGTGGCAATATTGGTCGGGATCGACGGATCGGTGGAGAATCGGGTGGTCGAATTGCCGCCCGGTGTCGGTGTGAGTGCGCTGGCGGAGGCGGCCAATTATATCAGCGTCCGTCTGGCCGGGCTGACGCTCGGCGAGGCGCAGGTGCGGCTGGCGGACGAGATCGCGCAGGGCCGATCTGCGCTGGACGAGGCGGCGCAGAGTGTCGTCCAGCGCGGGCTGGCGGTCTGGTCCGAAGACGGCGCGCGCCGTCCGGTGATGATCGTGCGCGGCGCCGCCAACCTGATCGATCCGGCCGCGGCCGCCGACCTGGAACGCGTGCGCCAGTTGCTCGACGAGATCGAGGGCAAGGAGGAGATCGCCCGGCTGCTGGACAGCGCGCGGGGCGCCCGCGCGATGAAGATATTCATCGGATCGGAAAACAAGCTGTTCGCGTTATCGGGTTCGTCGGTTATCGCCGCACCCTATCATGGCGCGGATGGCCGGGTGGTCGGCGTGGTCGGCGTGATCGGGCCGACCCGGTTGAACTATGCCCGTGTCGTTCCCATGGTGGATTTCACCGCACAAACACTGACGAGATTGATGGCATGAACGAAGAGACGACCGACGCCGACCTTCGCGAGGAAACCGCTGGCGAAGCGCCCGAGGTGGCCGAGCATGATCGCGCCGCCGCGCTCGAGGCGCAGATCGACGATCTGAAGCGCCAGCTGCTTTATGCGCAGGCCGAAACCCAGAATGTCCGCCGCCGCATGGAGAAGGATGCGCAGGACGCGCGCGCTTATGCCGCAACCAATTTCGCGCGCGACATATTGTCGGTGTCCGACAATCTCTCCCGCGCGCTGGCCGCGCTGCCGCCGGCCCTGCGCGAGGAAGAAGGCACCAAGGTGCTCGTTACCGGCATCGAGATGACCGCCAAGGAACTGGAGAACGTGTTCCAGCGCAACGGCATCACCCGCATCCAGAGCGTCGGCGCCAAGCTCGATCCCAATCGCCACCAGGCGATGATCGAACTGCCGAGCGATCAGGAGCCCGGCACGATCGTGCAGGAGATGCAGGCGGGGTACATGATCAAGGACCGCTTGCTGCGTCCGGCGATGGTGGGCGTGGCCAAGGCCGCGGAGTAATCGGGCGGGGCCGAATTCCTCTCTCGCTAAGGCGGGAGAGGGCAGCGCTCCGATCGTCTCAAAAAAATGGCGTAGGTAAACCTACTTACTGCGGCTTGGTTCCCGGGGTGACGTCTTGTTTTCGAAGCACGGCTTCGGAGACTATGAATGCGCAAGGTTACGGGTTGGTTTGCGGCAATCGGCGTGGGAACGACCCTGGTGCTCGGTCTGGCATCGGTGAAGGCCGAGGAATGGTCACCGCCGGCTCTGGTGGCGAGCGACGTCCAGCAGAAGGGCGAAAACGCGCTCTCAGTCATGACCTACAATGTCGAGGGGCTGCCCTTTCCGGTGCGCTTCGGCCGCAGCAGCGCCGCGTGCCAGATTGCCGATCGTCTGCATCAGATGCGCGATGCCGGGCTCCAGCCACATGTCGTGGTGCTGCAGGAGGCGTTCGGCGACGCCCAGCGCAAGATCGGCGAGGAAGCCGGTTATCGCTATGTCGCGTTCGGTCCCGATCGCGATCTCAGGAATGACGAGGCGATGAGCGCCGACGACAAGGCATTCGCCGAACAGGCGCGTTTCCTGAAGGGCGAGCGTTCGGGCAAGATGACCGGTAGCGGGCTCGCTATCCTGTCCGATTACCCGATCGTCTCGGTCGCCAAGGCCGCCTTCCCGTCTTATGCCTGCGCGGGCTTCGATTGCCTCGCCAACAAGGGCGTGATGATGGTGACCGTGCAGGTTCCCGGGGTCGACCAGCCGGTCGCGGTGATCGCAACCCACATGAATTCCAAGGATTTATCGCATGTTCCCGAGGCGCGTCACCGTTACGCCTTCATGCGTCAGGTCGAAACCCTATCGAAGTTCCTGACCGCGAACCTGCCGCCCAGCACGCCCTACATCTTCGCCGGCGATACCAATGTCGGCCGGTCGCAGCCGCGCATGGCCGCGCTCGAATTGATGCTGGCAGGTCTGCCGCGCACGGCCGATGCCGGTCAGGTCCGCATCGCGCTCAAGACGTGCCTGGAGGGCACCGATAGCGGCTGCATGATCAGCACGCCGAAGGAGGTACGCATCTCCGCCAAGCGCAACAAGGATCTGCAGGTGTTCGCGCCGGGCGCCACCACGAGCGTCGCCTTGCTTGGGGTCGATGCGCCGTTCGGGCATGACGCCAAGGGGCGGATGCTGTCCGATCATATCGGCTACACCGCCTTCTACCGCTTCAAGGGTGAGGCCCTGGCCGGCCAGCAACCGAGTAGCGGCCAGGTGGTCGCGCTGCGCTGATTTTACATCCCGTCATTCTCGCGCTTACGGGGTGACGGGTTAGCTCGAGGGCGATCCTAACCCCACCTCGATCAATAGCGCTTCCAACACGGGATCGTGTCGCCTCGCCTGCCGCGCGGCAAAGGCATGCTCGACGATCATCGCCTGCTGCTCGATCCCGTAGCGGTGAAGCGGTCGTTCGGGCGCGATCCGGTAGTCGTAGCGGCAGAAGGGGTGCCGACGCAGCGGCAGGCAGATCCCGCTCTGGTGCTGCCAGCAATGTGTCAGTTCGTGGACGAGCAATTGTTGGAGCGCGGGGGGAGCCGTCGCGAAATCCTCGCGCCAAAGGCCGTCGCCGGGCGCGAACCAGATATCGCCATCGGGCGCCATGACGGTCCGACGTGGCTGGAACGGCCACCATTTGGCGCTGTGGATGCGAACCTGCCCGGCATCCAGCGCCCGGCCGAACATCATCGCGGCCAGAGCCTGCTCACCGGCGGTCAAGGACCGGCCGGGATCGCGCTGCCACCAGATCAATAGGGTGCGCTGTCGCCCGCGGCGACGCTCTTGGCTTCGGCTTCCGCGGTCTTGCCGCTGGCAAAGCCGAAGCGCAACGGCACCGCCGTTCCCGGTACCACCACGGGATCGAGGCCATAGACCATGGCGTGATTGCCGCCGGGCGCGAAGCTGACCGTGGCGCCCGCAGGCACGTCGACATGATCGATCGGCGCCATGCTCGCCATATTGTGCATGCCGGTCATGCTCTCGTGCATATCCGTATGTTTGGCGAGCGTGGTTTCGATCTTGATCAACTTGTCGTCGCTACCGCCGCCATGGATGGTGAAATAGGCAGCGGCCGGCTGTCCGGCGACCGCCGGCAGCTTGACCCACGCCTGGGTCACCTTGGGATCGGCATCATGGCCCTTGCAGGCGGCGAGCAGGAGCAAGGCGGCGAGGGCAGGGCGGGCGAATTTCATACTTGGGTGCCTTTAGACGGTTGTCGCGACAATCAAAACTCCTGCGCTGCTTCCCGCTTCTTGTCGTCGCTTTCAGCTTTCCTATATCCGCTTCGTGATCGCTGGTCGGGGGCACGCATCTGCCTGTTGAGGGGATGCGCCGGGTAGCGGCGGGAAGCACTTGCAAGAGGAATGAAATGGCCAAAGTTATCGGCATCGATCTGGGTACGACCAATTCGTGCGTCGCCGTCATGGAAGGCGGCCAGCCCAAGGTGATCGAAAATGCGGAAGGCGCGCGCACCACGCCTTCGATCGTCGCCTTCGCCAAGGATGGGGAGCGACTGATCGGGCAGCCCGCCAAGCGGCAGGCGGTCACCAACCCCGACAATACGATTTTCGCGGTGAAGCGCCTGATCGGCCGCCGCTTCGACGATCCCGTCACCAAGAAGGATACCGAACTGGTTCCCTATCACATCGTGAAGGGTCCGAACGGTGACGCGTGGGTCCAGTCGGGCGGCAAGGATTATTCGCCGTCGCAGATCTCGGCCTTCATCCTGCAGAAGATGAAGGAAACCGCCGAATCCTATCTCGGCGAAACCGTGACGCAGGCGGTCATCACCGTCCCGGCCTACTTCAACGACGCGCAGCGCCAGGCGACCAAGGATGCCGGCCAGATCGCGGGCCTCGAAGTGCTGCGCATCATCAACGAGCCGACGGCTGCGGCGCTCGCTTATGGCCTCGACAAGGAAACGAACAAGACGATCGCGGTCTATGACCTCGGCGGCGGTACGTTCGACGTGTCGGTGCTCGAGATCGGCGACGGCGTGTTCGAGGTGAAGTCGACCAACGGCGACACCTTCCTGGGCGGCGAGGATTTCGACGCCAAGCTGGTCCAGTATCTGGCCGACGAGTTCAAGAAGGCCGAAGGCATCGATCTCACCAAGGATCGCCTCGCCCTGCAGCGCCTGAAGGAAGCGGCCGAGAAGGCGAAGATCGAACTGTCGTCGACCCAGACGACCGAGGTCAACCTGCCCTTCATCACCGCCGACGCGACCGGGCCGAAGCACCTCGTCAAGTCGATCAGCCGTGCCGATCTGGAGCGTCTCGTCGATGACCTGATCAAGCGCACGATCGAGCCGATGCGCAAGGCGCTCGCCGATGCCGGCCTGAAGGCCGACCAGATCGACGAGGTCGTCCTCGTCGGCGGCATGACCCGCATGCCCAAGGTGCGCGATGCGGTGAAGAGCTTCTTCGGCAAGGAGCCGCACACCGGCGTCAACCCCGACGAGGTGGTGGCGATTGGCGCCGCGGTGCAGGCCGGCGTGCTCCAGGGCGACGTCAAGGACGTGTTGCTGCTCGACGTGACGCCGCTGTCGCTCGGTATCGAGACGCTCGGCGGCATCATGACCAAGATGATCGACCGCAACACGACCATCCCGACCAAGAAGAGCCAGACCTATTCGACCGCGGACGACAACCAGAATGCGGTTACCATCCGGGTCTTCCAGGGTGAGCGCGAGATGGCGGCGGACAACAAGATGCTCGGTCAGTTCGATCTGGTCGGCATCCCGCCGGCGCCGCGCGGCGTGCCGCAGATCGAGGTGACGTTCGACATCGACGCCAACGGCATCGTCAACGTCAGCGCCAAGGACAAGGGCACCGGCAAGGAGCAGCAGATCAAGATCCAGGCGTCGGGCGGCCTTTCGGATGCGGACATCGACAAGATGGTGCGCGATGCCGAGGCGTTTGCCGAGGAGGACAAGAAGCGCCGTGCCGCGGCCGAGGCGAAGAACAACGCCGAGAGCCTGATCCATTCGACCGAGCGTCAACTCGCCGACAATGGTGACAAGATCGACGCGTCGCTGAAGTCCGAGATCGAAACGGCGGTGGCCGCCGCCAAGACCGCGGTCGAGAGCAACGATCCCGATCAGATGAGCGAGAAGACCAACGCGCTCAGCCAGGTCGCCATGAAGATGGGCCAGGCGATCTACGAGAAGGAGCAGGCCGCGGGTGGCGCCGCTGCCGGTGCCGACAAGCCCAAGGGCGACGATGTCGTCGATGCGGAATTCTCCGAAGTCGACGATACCAAGTAAGACGAAGCGTGACGCCCTCTCTCGCTATGCCGGCAAAAGCCGGTATCCGGTTCACAGCATCGAACTGGGCCCCGGTTGAAACCGGGGTAGCGATGGGAGCGGTCGGGGGACCCAATGGCTGAAGTCGATTATTACGAGTTGCTCGAAGTCGAGCGGACCGCGGACGAAAAGACGATCAAGAGTTCGTATCGTCGGCTGGCGATGCAATGCCACCCGGATCGTAATCCGGGCTGCCAGGATAGCGAAGCCAAGTTCAAGGCGATCAGCGTCGCCTATGATGTCCTGAAAGACCCTCAGAAGCGCGCGGCTTATGATCGCTATGGCCATGCCGCCTTCCAGAATGGCGGCGGTGGTAGCCAGGGCCAGGGCTTCGAAGGCTTCTCCGATATCTTCGAGAATATCTTCGGCGAGTTTATGGGCCGGGGCCAGGGTGGTGGCCGCTCGTCGGTCCAGCGCGGTGCCGATCTGCGCTATGATCTCGAGATCGGCCTCGAGGAAGCCTATCACGGCAAGACCGAGACCGTCCGGGTCGATGTCGCAGCGGTGTGCGACGTGTGCCAGGGATCGGGCGCCAAGGCCGGTACGACCGCGCGCGGCTGTCCGACCTGCCACGGGCACGGCAAGGTGCGCGCGCAGCAGGGTTTCTTCGTGGTCGAACGCACCTGCCCGTCCTGCCATGGCCGCGGCGAGGTGATCTCCGATCCGTGCCCCGGCTGTCGTGGCGAGGGCCGGGTCGAGAAATCCAAGACGCTCGAGGTCAAGATTCCGCCGGGCGTCGACGAAGGCACGCGGATCCGCATGACCGGCGAGGGCGAAGCCGGCTCGCGTGGCGGCCCGGCGGGCGATCTCTACATCTTTCTCCACGTCCGCCCGCATTCGCTGTTCCAGCGCGACGGCACGACTTTGTTCGCGCGTGCGCCGATCAGCATCACGACGGCGGCGCTTGGCGGCACGATCACCGTGCCGGGGCTCGACAAGGTCGCGCACGAAATCCGCATCCCGGCGGGCATCCAGTCGGGCAAGCAACTCCGCCAGCGCGGCGCCGGCATGCCGGTGCTCAACGGGCGCGGGCAGGGCGACATGGTCGTCCAGATCGAGGTGGAAACCCCGACGCGGTTGAGTGCGCGCCAGCGCGAATTGCTCGAGGAATTCCGCGCGACCGAGACGGGCGAGGAGTGCCCGCAATCGACCGGGTTCTTCACGCGGTTGAAGGGAATGCTGGGGGCGGATTAAGCCTCCGGCTGCTGTCTACCCGTTCTTATAAATCAGACGACCGGGATCGGGTGGTTAGCTGCCGTTGATTTGAGGGCATTGCGGCCCCCTGCCGTCGCGCCGGCAATAGAGCGGGACCTTTTCGTCCACGCGCACGCTCAGGTTCTTGAGCGGTACGGCTCCATCTGATTGCGCCTTAGGGTCGATAATTCCGATCTTTTCTTCGACTTCTGCAAATGCTGTCTCGCTGGGTGCGCTGACCTTGAGCCAGCCCCCGAACTGCACCGAATCCGTAGTGTAGGAGCAGGTGATTGCTTCTGGGTCCCGAACGCAAGACTTGTGATAGGTCACGCAAGCACCGTCCTTGCATGCTCTTCTCATTGCATCCGGGTTCAACTCACCCCGAAAACTATCCGAGTGTAGCGTCACCTGCACGCTTGCTTCGCCTACTCGCACGTCAGCGAAGCGACCAATCGAGCTTGGGGGGGTTACTTCGACATGCGTAACGTCCCCCAAACATAAGAGCGCAAGCGTTAGCAGACATTGCATTCCGTCAATCTACGGTTGCAGCCCCAGGTCTGCAATGGGGCGGAAGCTGTCGAACGGATTCACCAGTTTACCGTCTCAGTTTGTCGTCCCCATCACGCAGCCCCACTGAAACAGCAGGGTCGGCTGCGGACACGCATCGGCATCCGCCGGGTGGTGCATGGCGGCCCAGCGCACGCCATCGTCAATCAGGCTGGTATTGACCGCGACATCGTCTGCCGCCGGGAAGTGTCGCACCTGCATCGCCTCGACGGTGGTCTCTCCCAAGAAAAGACCGACGACAATACTCAGCAACCCCGCGATCAACGCAGGTTTGAGGATCCCGGCCATAAGGTTTTCCCTGTTCGCGCGCTGTTTCGCAGGACGCGATGGCAAAGCGTTCGGGGATTAGGTCCGGTTCCGTCCCTTACGCGGGCTCAACGATCGGGGCAGGGGCAGGTGATCGCAGCATCAGCAGACGGTAGCTTACCAGAGCCAGCAAAAGCCCGACGAACCAGGCGTAGGAATAGATCGTCGTCCATGGGGCGCCGATCCAGCCGAATGTGCCGGGCGCGGCTGCATGGAGGAAGCCCGGAAGATTGGGGAGCACGCCGATCGCGAAGGCCAGCACCGCCGCGACGTTCCATCCGCCGGCATAGGTATAGCGGCCATGGCTGCGGTAGAGCGCAACGACGTCGAGCTTCGTGCCGCGTACCAGCCAGTAATCCGCGATCAATATGCCCGCAATCGGCCCGAGCAGGGCCGAATAGCCGGTCAGCCAGGTGAAGATGTAGCCGCCGGTAGTCGCGAGCAATTTCCACGGCATGATCAGCACGCCGATCCCCGCCGTGATCATGCCGCCGGTGCGGTAGGAAATCCGCGCCGGCCAGAGCGACGAGAAATCATAGGCGGCGCACACCAGATTGGCGGCGATGTTGCACGATATCGTGTCGATGCTGATCACCAGCAGCCCGATCAGCACGAACGGGCCGGACAAGGTGCCGGCGAGCGCGACCGGATCCCAGATCGCCTTGCCGTAGATTACGACCGTCGCCGATGTCGTGATCACGCTCGCCAGCGCGATCAGCCCCATCGTCGGTGGCAGACCGATCGCCTGGCCGATGATCTGATCGCGTTGCGCACGGGCGAATCGGGTGAAATCGGGGATGTTGAGCGCGAGCGTGCCCCAGAAGCCGACCATCGCGGTCAGTGCCGGCCAGAAGGTCGGCCAGAATTGCCCGGCTTTGGCGCCCCCCGGCGCGAACGCCGAGGGCGATGCGAAGATCGGCCCGACCCCGCCCGCGCGATCGAGCGCCCACCAGACCAGCGCCCCGCACACCGCGATCTTGATCGGCGCGGTCCAGGTTTCGAGCTTGCGGACGATCGTCAGCCCCTTTTGCAGGAACAGGATCTGGAACGCCCAGAAAGCGGCGAAGGCGAGCAACTGGCCGATGCCGATATCCAGGAAAGGCAGTGGCGCACCCGACAGATTGTACCCCGCCATTACACCGAGCAGGGTCAGCAGGGCTTCGCCTCCGATCCAGGTCTGGATGCCATACCAGCCGCATGCGACCAAGGCGCGGGCGATCGCCGGCAGCCGCGCCCCGCTGGTTCCGAAGGCGGCGCGGGCGAGCACCGCATAAGGCACGCCGTGGCGCGCGCCGGCATGGCCGATCAGCAGCATCGGGATCAGCACGACGACATTGCCCGCCAATACGGTCAACGCTGCCTGACCCGCTGACATCCCCTGCTCGATCAGCCCCGAGGCGAGCAGCCAGCTCGGCACCTGGACGATCATGCCGACCCACAAGGCTGCGAAATGATACCAGCGCCAAGTGCGCTGCGCCGGGCCGGTCGGCGCCAGATCCGGATTCCAGAGCGAAGCTTCACCGTCCATCGCGACCCCCACAGCCTGGGCATGAGTGTCGCGGCAAGGCGCGCCACTTGCAAGGCTGGATGCGGGCCGCCATCGCTCACGCCAGATAAGAAGAGGAGAGCGGGAATGGCCGATCATATCGCGGGCAAGACGATCGTCATCACGGGTGCGGGCAGCGGCTTCGGCCGGCTGGTCGCCGAAGGCACAGCCGCGCGCGGCGCGAAAGTGGTTTGCGGCGATATCAATCTCGAAGCGATCGAAACTGTGGTGGAAGGCATCCGAGCTGCGGGCGGCGAGGCATCGGCGGTTCGAGCCGACGTCACGAAGCTCGGCGATGTTCGCGCGCTCGTTCAGGCCGCGCTCGATGGGCATGGCGCGATCGACGTGATGATCAATAATGCCGGCACGATGCCGCTCGCCTTCATCGCCGATCACGAGGCGGCGTACGAGGCGTGGGATCGCTGCATCGACATCAATTTCAAAGGCGTGCTGAACGGTATCGTCGCCGCGTTCGATCCGATGATGGCGCAGGGGCGCGGCCACGTGATCAACCTCTCGTCGATCTACGGCAATCATCCGGTGGTCGGCGCGGCGGTCTATGGTGCGACCAAATCGGCGGTGAACTTCATGTCCGAATCGCTGCGGGTCGAGGGGCGCGGCAAGATCAAGGTGACGGTGATCAAGCCGACCGGCGTGCCAGTGACCGGCCTTGGCGCGACGGTGGTCAATCGTGACGCCGGTATAGGCATCCTCGGCCAGAATATGAGTATCTTCACCGACATGGTGATGCAGATGCAGACGGGCATGTTCCCGGCCGAGCGGCTTGACCCGGCCAATGTCGATTACGCCTCGCTCGCGCCGCAATATATCGCCGAGGCGATCATCCACGCGATCGACCAACCTTGGGGCGTATCGATCGCCGACGTCACGGTGCGCGCGGCGGGCGACCACTTCATCATCTAGAAGGAGCAGACGTGACCCGGGCCTTTACGGGAAAGGTAGCGCTTGTGATCGGTGGCACGCGCGGCATCGGCGCGGCGATCAGCCGGCAGCTGGCGGCCGATGGTGCGGCGGTGGCGATGATCCATCGCAGCCGCTCCGGCGAAGCCGATGCCCTGCTCGCCGAGTTGCAAGCGACGGGCGCGGACGCGCTGACGATCGCGGCGGACGTCGGCGATCCGGTGGCGCTGAACGACGCCATCGACACCGTTATCGCCCGGTTCGGGCGGCTCGATATTCTGATCAACAATGCCGGGCTGGCGATTACCGGCCCGCTGGCGGATTATCCCCCCGATGCCTTCGATCGGGTGTTCGCGGTCAATGTCCGGGCACCCTTCCTCGCCGCGCAAAAAGCGGCCGGTGTGATGACCCAAGGCGGCCGCATCATCACGATCGGCAGCATCGTGGCGGATCGCATGCCGGGTGCTGGCGGTACGCTCTATGCGGCGAGCAAGGCCGCGCTGGCCGGGATGACGCGCGGGCTGGCGCGCGATCTCGGGGATCGCGGCATTACGGCCAACCTCGTCCAGCCGGGCCCGATCGATACCGAGCGCAATCCCGCCGATGGCCCCAATGCGGAGGCCAATCGCTCGCCACTCGCAATCCGGCGGCACGGGAGCGCAGAGGAGGTTGCGGTGCTGGTCGCCTATCTCGCGTCTGGATCGGCGGGGTTTGTGACGGGAGCAGTTTATAACATTGACGGCGGATGGAGCGCCTAGAAGGAGCGCAATCAAGTATAATACTATAGATGCAGCTGCGGGTGTTAAATGGCGAGCGGGAACGATCTTCGATGGGTAATGTTCCCGACCAATCATGCGGATTGTTTCGACCCGGTCGAATAATCAGGAGAGAGATCGTGGTGGTGTATAATCGACTATAGTTGTCGTTGATTGTTTGGATAATGGGTTGTTTACCTTAGCTATGCGCGCTTCCTTAGGTGCGCAGGGAGCACACCGATGCCGACGATCAACAGGCGGCATGGTGTTTTATGCGTACAGGTTTATGGCAGGTGGCTGCGGCAGCTTTCGCCCTGATCGCGACCCCCTCGATCGCATCGGCGCAGCAGCCGATCGACGAACTGCAACTGCTGATGGAACTCAACTCGGCGCGCGCCGATCCGGCCGGCTATATGACAGGTCTGCGCGAGTATCGCGGCTTCTTCCACGCCAATCTGCTACGCTATCCGGGGTCGACCGCCGACATCGCCACCGAAGAAGGCGTCAAGGTGGTCGACGAGACGATCGCGTACCTCGGCAAGCAGGCGCCGCTTTCGCAGGTCCAGCCTTCCTTGCTCCTGCAGGCGGCGGCCGCCGATCACCTCGCCGATCAATCGCGCACCGGGCAGATCGGGCATGTCGGCAGCGACGGGTCGTCGCCACGCGTACGGGTCCAGCGGCGCGGTGGTGGCATCTATGTCGCCGAGATCATCGCCTACGGTTCGGTCGATGCGGCCGACGCGATGCGCCAATTGGTGGTCGACGACGGCGTCGCCGATCGCGGCCATCGCCAGATCATCTATAGCGGCGAACTGCGCTACGCTGGCGTCGCCTGCGGCCCGCACCCCGTTTTCCGGACGATGTGCGTGATCGATCTGGGGATGACGGCCGATGGCCGCGCGCCCGGCGAGCGGCTGCGCTATACCTCGCGATAATCGCCGAGCCCGCTCCTCTTCTTCGTCAGGGACGGGTGGATGATGCGAGCGACCGTGGCTAACCGGCTCTGACTTAATGCTTCACCGGCTCGAACGCGATCGCCTTGAGCGCTGCGGCATCCGTTGACAGGGGCTTCGTACCGGCTGGCATGCCATTTGCCTGAAGCAGATAGGCCACGATCTTCGCGTTGTCGTCCGGGCTGAGCGAACCAGGCGCCATTTGCGGCATGGCGTTGCTCACATAATCGAACAGGGCGCCGACCGATCCGTTCGACCAGCGCGCGACGAACAGCCCCGTCAACGGCGGCACTTCGAACGTGCCGGCCAAGCTCTCGCCATGGCACATCGCGCAGGCGCCTTTGTACAGGGTAGCGCCCTCCGTTGCCTGCGCGGCGGTGTAAGCGCCGCGCGCGGTGCTGGCGCCCGGCTGCTCGCCATCGGCCGCACCGAGTGAGGCGATCAGCGCCAGCGCCGGCACGGTAAGCATCCGCAGCCGCATCATGCGCGCGCTCCCCGCAGGCGATCGAAGATCGGAGCGATGATCTTCACCCCTTCCTCGATCGGGACGCGATCGGGCAATTCCAGGCTGTTGCCGACGCCCTCCATATCGCCCAGCGTGCTGGATGTGTGCATCATCATCACCCCGTCACTCTTCGACAGCACCGAGACGCCGGCATAATAAAGCCCGTATTTGGCCTCGGGCTGGGGCACGAGCCAGCCGGTCTGGCCGCGCACGGGGATGATCGTCTTGTCGCGCCATAGATCGCGCCCGGCATAACCGGGGCAGTTGATCACCACCTTCTCCCTGAGCGTCGCGACATCGGCCGGCGAATGGAAATCGCGCATCTCGAACCGGCCGCCCTGCTGGAAGAATTCGCTCATCAGCAGATGGCCGTAGCTGCCGAAGTTGAAGTGCATCATCGAGGTGCGGCGCACATGCGCGACGCCGAACGGATTCTCCTCGGCACTGACCGTTTCCGACTGCGGGACGATATCGCGGATGCGGTCCGAATAATGGCCGAACTCCCCTTTTTGCTGCGGCATGCCGGTGGTGGCGAAGCTGCCTCGCGCCGTGGCATCGGGCACGCGGCCCTCGCCTTCGGATCTGATCGGGCCGTCGGAAAGGCCATATTGATCGCTAAACTCGACCGGCCGTTCGGGCAGGCCGAGATAGGTGCGGAAATTCTTCCACGAGATGCGCGCCATCTGCTCCCACAGATCGCCGAATGCAGCGCCAGCGGGTTCGGTCAGCGAAATGCGCGAATCAGGAGTCCAGGAGCCGTTTGCGCGGAACGAGCGCGTGCGCGGCAGTTGGTCGCGCGCATAAATCGTTACCTTGGCGCCGGCGCGCTGGGCGACGACCGCAGCGGTCAGCCCGATGATGCCGCAGCCGATCACCGCGATTTCCTTCGGCAGGACGGTCATCGCCTTGCCGACCACGATCTCGGCCGATCCCCACGAGAGCGACCAGCCGCTGCCGCCATGGCCGTAATTGTGGATCACCAGCGTATCGCCGATCTGCTCAGCATCGAGCCGCGGCCCTTGCGGGCGGAACGGGCGGATACAGCATTTGACGTCGATGATCTCATCGACGCTCATGCGCATCGGCACGAGCGAGACCCCGCGCGGCGGTACGGTTGCCGCGCTCTTCACCGAAGGTGCGCAGCCTTGCAGCCCCGCCAGTCCCCCGACTGCCAGCGATCCTTTGAGCAGATCCCTGCGACCCCACGCCCCGTCTCGATTCATCGATTGCCCCTGTTGCGATGCAGCATAGTTGTTGCTGCGCTGCTCGAACGCAATCGATTATTTCAGGTGTGCGAAGATCCTGGTTATGCCGGGAGCCCTATAGGAAGTGCACCGCTCCGGCCCCCACGGCAGCGGCCAGCAGCGCCACAAGCGCATAACGCCACCCGCCGCCGATCCGCACCACCTGCACTTCACGCAGCGGCGGTGGCGGTGGCGCCGCACCCGGTACCGGGTAGCTTGCCTCGATGCGGCGCAGCAGATCGGGCAGGCGCAGCAATGTCTTCACATCTTCGTGGATGCGATCGGCCAGCCACGCTTCGGGGCCCAATTCCCCGCGCAGCCATTCTTTCACGAACGGGCCCGACACCTCCCACATGTTGATATCGGGATCGAGCATCGAGGCGACCCCCTCGACCATTACCATGGTCTTCTGGAGCAGCAGCAGGTGCGGCTGGGTTGCCATGTCGAAATCGCGGGTGATCGCGAACAGGCCGTCGAGCATCTGGCCGATCGAGACATCCTTGACCGGCAGGCCCCTGATCGGCTCGCCGACCGCGCGCAGGGCCGTGGTGAACTCGGCGATATTGTGATGGGCAGGCACATAGCCCGCCTCGAAATGGATCTCCGCGACGCGGGCATAATTGCCGGTGATCAGGCCGTGGAGGATTTCGGCCAACCACAAGCGCGCCTGGCGATTGATGCGGCCCATGATGCCGAAATCGATCGCGGCGATACGCCCGTCGGGCAGCGCGAACAGATTGCCCTGATGAAGATCCGCGTGGAAGAAACCGTCCGAAATCGCCTGGCGTAGGAAGGCACGCACCAGCGACGAGGCCAGTTCGTGCGTGTCGTGCCCGGCATCGATCAGGGCCTGTCGGTTGGAAAGCTTGATGCCGTCGACCCATTCGAGCGTCAGCACGCGGCGTGTGGTGCGGCTCCAGTCGATTCCCGGCAGCGTAAAGCCGGGCTCGGCCAGCATATTCTCGGCAAGCTCGGAGGCCGAGGCCGCCTCGCGCCTGAGATCGAGCTCGCGCATCGTCCATTGGCGGAAATGGGCGATGACAAGGCGCGGGCGCAAGCGCGCGAGTTCGCCGCCCATCGCCTCGACCTGCGCTGCCGCCCATTCGTAGGTTTCGATCGCGCGGGCGAGATCTTCCTCGATCCCGGGGCGGAGCGTCTTGACCGCGACGGTGCGGCCATCGGTGGTGATCGCGCGATGGACCTGGGCGATCGAGGCGGCGCCGATCGGCACGGGATCGAACTCGGCGAACAATGCCTCGATCGGCTTTTCGAGGCTGCGTTCGATCGCTGCCTTGATCTGCTCGAACGGGGCAGGGGGGACGGCGTCCTGCAACCGCGCGAGATCGGCGGCCGCCGCCTCGCCGACCAGGTCGGGTCGGGTCGACAACGCCTGGCCGAGCTTGATCGCGGCCGGGCCGATCGCCTGGAAGGCGTCGGCATAGCGCGGTGTTTCGGGGACGCGCGCGCCGAAGCGGGCGAGCTTGACCAGCCGGCGGACGGGCGCAGGCGTGTTCGGATCGCGCTCGATTCCGCGCAGCGCGCCGTGGCGTGCGAGGATGCGGCCCCAGCGCAGCAGGCGGAGCGTATGGGTGAGGGAGGAGGTCACCTGAAAAATCCTCCCCTGCAAAGCAGTGGAGGGGGACCAGCCGCAGGCTGGTGGAGGGGCCGCCGTCGCAGACGGCGGTTAAACCGCCGCCCCTCCACCATCGCTATCGCGATGGCCCCCCTCCCCGGCGAAGCCAGGGAGGAATTCCCGTTCCGCATCAAATCTTCCAGCCCGAATGGATCGCAACCAGCCCGCCGAGGATCGGCTCGGCCTTGGCCTGCACGAACCCGGCCTTTGCGATCATCCCCTTGAATGTTTCCATATCGGGAAAGCGGCGGATCGATTCGATCAAATAGCGATAGCTCTCTTCATCCTGCGCGATCGCCTTGCCGAGCTTGGGTACGATCTTGTGCGAGTAGAAATCGTAGACGTCGGCAAATCCCGGCCAGAGCGTCGTCGAGAATTCGAGGCAGAAGAAGCGCCCGCCGCGCTTCAGCACGCGATGCGCCTCGCCCAGTGCCTGCTGGATGTGGGTCACGTTGCGGATGCCGAACGCGATCGTCACCGCGTCGAATTGCGAATCGCTGAAGCTCAGCGTTTCAGCATTCTCGACGCCCCACTCGAGCCCCTCGATACCCTTCTTAACCGCGCGTTCGCGGCCGACGTCCAGCATCGCCGGATTGATATCGGTGACGGTCACATGCGCGCCATGTTTTGCCATGCGGAAAGCGATGTCGCCCGTGCCGCCGGCCAGATCGAGGATGCGCTCGCCTTCGCGCGGCTTGATCCGCGCGACGAAACGGTCCTTCCACAGTCGGTGCATTCCACCCGACATGGCGTCGTTCATGATGTCGTAGCGCCTGGCCACGCGCGCGAAGACCTCACCCACCTTGGCGGTCTTTTCCGCAGGGGTGACGTCGGTATAGCCAAAGGAGACGGTGTCGCTCATGCGAGGCCCATAGCGGGGCTGCCGCTTATGGGCTAGCGGGCGGGAAATGCCCGAGCTTCCCGAAGTCGAGACCACCGTCCGCGGCCTGCGCCCCGTGCTCGAGGGCCGGCGGCTGACGCGAGTTCGAGCCACGCCGCGCCGATCTGCGCCGCGCCATCCCACCCGATCTGCGCCAGCGGCTGACGGGGGCGGTCGTGATCGGACTCGGCCGACGGGCAAAATATGGCCTGATCGACACCGATCGTGGCGATACGCTGATCTTCCACCTCGGCATGTCAGGACGCTGGCGAGTCGATCCCGAGGAGATCGGCAAGCACGACCATCTCGTGATCGAAACCGATGAGGGACGCAGCCTGTCGCTGTGTGATCCCCGGCGCTTCGGCTCGCTCGATCTCGTGCAGACTGCCGATCTCGGCGATTTTCCGGCTTTCATGGCGCTTGGCCCGGAACCCTTGGGGGACGAACTGACGCCGGCGTTCCTGGCCGATCGGCTGGAAGGTCGAATCGCTCCGGTCAAATTGCTGCTGCTCGATCAAAGGATCGTGGCAGGACTCGGCAACATCTATGTGTGCGAGGCGCTCAACATGGCGCGGATCAATCCGCGCAAGCCAGGCGGCGCGATCGCCCGCGCCGCGTTCGGCCGGCTGGTCGACGCGATCCACGAGGTGCTGGAGGCGGCGATCGAGGCGGGGGGATCGTCCTTGCGCGACTATGCCCGTCCTGACGGCCAGCTCGGTTACTTCTCCAAGCAGTTCCGCGTCTATGGGCGCGAAGGTGACAAATGCCCGTATGACGGGGGTATCATCCAGCGTCAGGTCGATGGCGGCCGGTCGACCTTCTGGTGCCCGAAATGCCAGAATTGACGTTGGGTCTGGCCCGATGGCCGAGGTTGACGAAAGCCGTCACCTTCTATAGTGGCAGGGTTTCACGGCGCGGGCCTGCCCGACGCCGCAAATCCATTTATACTTGAGGTTAGTAGAGCATGGCGAACACGCCGCAAGCCAAGAAGCGCATCCGTCGCAACGATCGCCGTGCCGACATCAACGGCGCGCGTGTCAGCCGCATCCGTACCTTCCTCAAGAAGGTCGAAGGCGCGCTGACCGAGGGCAACAAGGATGCTGCCGCAGCAGCGCTGACGGCCGCTCAGCCCGAGCTGATGCGCGGTGTTTCGAAGGGCGTGTTTCACAAGAATACCGCGTCGCGGAAGCTGGCTCGTCTCACCAAGCGAGTCGCTGCGCTGGGTTGATTAACCGCAGTTAACACTTGAATTCGGACCCGTCGGGAGCAATTCCGGCGGGTTTTTGATTATGATCATGTTTTGCGCGCATCGCGCGGATTTCGCTTGATTCTTGGTTCTGTCACATTGGTGATATTGTTAATAATCATTACTATTCAGTGACTTGGTGGAAAATCGCGGTTTTCCGCGCCGCGCGGCCTGTCAACCCGCATTATTTCAAAAGCGTGACGATTAGACCGCTTGAAACCGGTCGCGCGATCTCCCTAAAGTCGTGCCGTTCCGCCGATGATTCTCGGCTGGGGCCATCACCGAACGTTGCTTGAAAGCGCGTGCGAATGACATCGTGCGCGGGGGTGAAGCGTGTCTTGAGCGGGCGTGGGGGCGCGGCGTGCTTCCGCGATGAGGAGAGTTGTGTGTGCAGCAGGCAATGAAAATCAGCGCGGCAAGCGCGGGGGACCACCACACACCGACGGAAGCCGCCTGGGAAGCGATTCGCCTGAGCCTGCGCCGCAGTTGCGGTGACCGCATATTCGACGGCTGGCTGAAGCCGCTCGCGCTCGGCGAGTGCGATCTCGATTCGGGCGAAGTGCGCCTGACCGCACCGTCGGCTTTCATGGCCGAATGGGTTGAGAATGACTTCGCCGAACAGATTACGGCCGCCTGGCGCGCGATGCTGCCGCATGTCGCACGCGTATCGATCGTCGCAGGCGCCGAAGCGCCCCAGCGGGCGACGTTCGCGGTATCCGCCGAACCTGCGCCGGCTGCCGAGCCGCAGCCTGATGCCGAAGCCAGCATTCCGGCCGGATCGAGCCAGCTCGATCCGCGCTACACGTTCGACAGTTTCGTCGTCGGCAAGGCGAACGAGCTTGCCTATAATGCCGCGCGTACGTTGGCCGAAGGCGGCAAGCTCGGCTTCAACCCGCTGTTCCTCCATGCCGGCGTCGGTCTCGGGAAGACTCACCTGATGCACGCCATCGGGCACGAATATCGGGCGCGCCATCCGCACGCCCGCATCCTCTACATGACGTCCGAAAAGTTCATGTTCGAATTCGTGGCGGCGATGCGCGCCAAGGACACGCACAGCTTCAAGCAGCGGCTGCGCAATGCCGACGTGCTGCTGATCGACGATGTCCAGTTCATCGCCGGCAAGGATTCCACCCAGGAGGAATTCTTCCACACGATGAACGAGCTGATTTCGGCCGGGCGCCGGCTCGTGATCAGCGCCGATCGCTCGCCTCAGACGCTCGAGGGGATCGAGGCGCGCATCCAGTCACGGCTCTCGTGGGGGCTGGTGGCGGATATCAATTCCGCCGATTTCGAGCTGCGCTACAACATCATCGTCAAGAAACTCGAGGGCCTGCCCAAGGGGACGGTGCCCGACGATGTCGCGCTGTTTCTCGCCAAGCGCATCAGCGCGTCGGTGCGGGAGCTGGAAGGTGCGCTCAATCGTGTGATCGCGTTCGCGACCCTGCATAATCGCCCGATCGACCTCGATTTCGCGCAGGAGCATCTTGCCGATCAGTTGCGCGCTAGCCAGCGCCGCGTCTCGATCGACGAGATCCAGCGCAAGGTGTGCGATCATTATCGCATCCGCCAGTCGGAGATGGGGTCGGCTCGGCGCGCGCGCGAAGTGGCGCGGCCGCGGCAGGTGGCGATGTACCTCGCTAAGCAGCTCACCCAGCGCTCGCTGCCCGAAATCGGCCGCCGTTTCGGCGGGCGCGACCACACGACCGTGATCCACGCGGTCAAGACGATCGAGGCTCTGCGCGCGCGTGATGCCGAACTGGATGCGGATGTACGGCTGCTGCTGCGGCAGCTGGAGGGGTAAAGGTTCCGTCAAGGGGACCGGCGTATGTCCAGAGACAATAACGCCCTGATCGTCCCCGGCAGAACCCCTGAATCGGCCGCCATGGTCGCCGCCGTTCGGCGCGCCATGGCGATCACGCCGATCCTCAATCGCCTGACCATCGACGATGCCGATCAGGTCCGCGCGATCTTCAGCACTCTGATCGGCGTGAAGGTGGACGACGGCTTCTCGCTGATACCGCCTTTCTACACGACCGGCGGCATGGACATCCGCATCGGGCGCAATGTCTTCATCAACCAGAATTGCACGATGTACGATCTCGGCGGGATCGAGATCGGCGACGATGTGATGATCGGCCCGAATGTGAGTTTGCTCACCTCGAGCCATCTGATCGAACCGTCGCGGCGCCGCGATCATGTGATCGCCCGGCCGATCGTGATCGGGCGTAATGTCTGGATTGCCGCTGGAGTGAGCGTGATCGGCGGGGTCACGATCGGGGAGAATTCGGTTGTGGCGGCGGGCTCGGTCGTAACCCGGGATGTGCCCGCGAATGTCCTCGCCGGGGGCAATCCGGCGCGGATCATACGGAAGATTGGAGAGGAATAGTCACCCGTCGTTCCCGCCTTCGGGAAATGACGGACTCCTTTAACCCCTACGGTTTGCGATCAGATCGTCGACGACACTCGGATCGGCCAATGTGCTCGTATCGCCGAGGCTCGACACATCGCCCTCGGCAACCTTGCGCAGGATCCGCCGCATGATCTTGCCCGAGCGCGTCTTGGGCAGCCCCGGGGCGAACTGGATCGCGTCGGGTGTCGCAATCGGCCCGATTTCGGTGCGAACCCATGCGGTAAGCTCCTTCCGCAGCGCATCGCTCGCTTCCTCGCCCGCCTTCAGGGTGACATACGCATAGATGCCCTGGCCCTTGATGTCGTGCGGGAAGCCGACCACGGCTGCCTCGGCCACCTTGGCGTGGAGCACCAAGGCGCTTTCCACCTCGGCGGTGCCCATGCGATGGCCCGAGACGTTGATGACGTCGTCGACCCGGCCGGTGATCCACCAATAGCCGTCGGCGTCCCGGCGCGCGCCGTCGCCGGTCGTGTAATGGCCGGCGAAAGTCGAGAAATAGGTTTGGAAGAAGCGTTGGGAATCGCCCCACACGCCGCGCATCTGGCCGGGCCAGCTGCGTGAAATCACCAGATTGCCCTCGGCCGCGCCCTCCAGCGTCTTGCCCTCGCCATCGAGCAGATGCGGCTCGACCCCGAAAAAGGGCAGGGTCGCGGAGCCGGGCTTGAGATCGGTGGCGCCCGGCAAAGGCGTTATCATGTGACCGCCGGTCTCGGTCTGCCACCAAGTGTCGACGATCGGGCAGCGGCCATTGCCCACCACCTCGTGATACCAGCGCCACGCCTCGGGATTGATCGGCTCGCCGACCGAGCCGAGTAGTTTCAGGCTCGCGCGGCTCGTCCTGGTCACGAAATCGTCGCCCTCGCGCATCAGCGCGCGCAAGGCGGTCGGGGCGGTGTAGAGGATCTCGACCTTATGGCGATCCACCACCTGCCAGATGCGGCTGGCGTCGGGCCAGTTGGGCACGCCCTCGAACATCAAAGTCGTACCGCCATTCGCCAGCGGACCGTAGACGATATAGGAGTGGCCGGTGACCCAACCGATATCGGCCGCGCACCAATAGATCTGGCCGGGGTGATAATCGAACACGGTGGCATGGGTCAGGCTCGCCCAAAGCAGGTAGCCGCCGCTGGTGTGCACCACCCCCTTGGGCTTGCCGGTCGAACCCGAGGTGTAGAGGATGAAGAGCGGGTCCTCGGCACCGACCGGCTCCGGCGCGCAATCCGCCGAGACCTCCGCCAGCGCGTCCGCATACCAGATATCACGGCCCGGCTGCATCTCGATCGCGCCGCCGGTGGCGCGCACGACGATGACCTTCTCGATCGTGCAGCGCTCGGCTGCAGCATCGACATTCTTCTTGAGCGGGACCGCCTTGCCGCCGCGCCGGCCCTCATCGGCGGTGATGACGATGGTCGATCCGCAATCCTCAATTCGGCCGGCAAGCGCGTCGGGCGAGAAGCCGCCGAACACGACCGAATGGATCGCACCGATCCGCGCGCAGGCGAGCAGGGCCACCGCCGCTTCGGGTATCATCGGCATGTAGACCGTAACCCGGTCGCCCTTGCTGACACCCTCGGCCTTCAGCACATTGGCGAAGCGGCAGACTTCTTCGTACAACTGGCGGTAGGTGATGTGGCGCGGCTCTTCGCTCGGGACATCGGGCTCCCAGATGATTGCCACCCGCTCGCCATGCTCGGCGAGATGGCGATCGAGGCAATTGGCCGCGATGTTGAGAACGCCGTCGGCGAACCAACGCACCTGAAAGCCTTCCTCGGCGAACTCGCTCTCATCCGCTTTGGTTGGCGGCGTGATCCAGTCTAGCCGCTGCGCCTGCTCGAGCCAGAAGGCCTCGGGCTCGTTCAGCGAGCGCGCGTACAGTTCGGCATATTTCAACTTGTCGATCTTCGCCCGAGCCGCCCATGCGTCGGGTACCGGATAGACGTCTTGATCGGCCATCTTGCTTCCTCTCAGGCGGGCTGCGCCGCCTTTTCTTCCTGTTCGAGTTTGGTGGCATAACGCCGCGCGATGAACGCGCATGCCATAAGCTGCATCTGGTGGAATAGCATGAGCGGAAGCAAGATTACGCCCGCTGCCGGCCCCGGAAACAACACTTTCGCCATAGGCACGCCCTGGACCAGGCTTTTCTTGGTGCCGCAGAATTGGATGGCGATGCGATCCTCGCGATCGAAGCCGAGTGCGCGGCCCGCCGCCCAGGTACCGGTCAAGGCTATCGCCAGCAGCACGCCATCGACCACGAACAGAAGCGCGAAGCTGATCGGGGGCAATTTGTGCCACAACCCTTCCAGCACCGCCGCCGAGAAGGCGCCATAGACCGCGATCAGGATGGTCGATCGATCGGTGTAGCCGATGATCTGCTTGTTGCGATTGACGAAGCCCGCGATCCACGGGCGCAGCAAATGCCCCGCCATGAACGGCACGAAGATCTGCAGCGCGACCTTGCCGATCCCTTCGATCCCGCCCGCGCCGCCATGCGATCCGGCGAGGAGGCCCATCAGCATCGGGGTCAGCACGATCCCGAGCATCTGGCTGGCCGATGCCGATGCGATCGCGGCGGGCACGTTGCCGCGCGCCATCGAGACGAAGGCGATCGCCGACTGGACGGTCGAGGGAAGCGCGCAGACGAACAGGATGCCAGTCCAGAGATCGGGCGGCAGCAGGGTCGGGAAGGCCTTCATCCCCGCGAGGCCGAGCAGCGGGAAGAAGACGAAGGTGCTGAGCAGGATGGTGAGATGCAGCCGCCAATGCATCAGCCCGGCGACGACCTGTTCGCGCGGCAGCTTGGCGCCGTGGAAGAAGAAGAGCGCGACGACCGTCGCGGTCGAGAGCCAGCCCACGACGACGGCGAAGCCGCCCTGCGCCGGCAGGAAGGTCGCCAGCAGGACGGTGCCGACGAGCATGAGCAGGAAATTGTCGGGGAGCAGGCGGCGCAGCATGCGGTGGCTTTGGCAGGGGCGGCGCGCGAAGAAAAGGGCGCTGCGCGCAATCATACTTGTCCGGTCGTAACGCCGGCATCGCAAGAGGCCCCGCCGCTCGGGTTGAGCGGCGGGGCGTTTCGGTCGTTATGGCCGTCCCTTGCGGGATCAGGCTTTAGCGGCGCCAGCCGTCATCGTCCCGACGGTCGCGGCGGTCCCAATGTTCGCGATGGCCCCGGCCGTCGCGCCAATGATCGCGGCCCCAATCGCGGCCATGATCATAGCCATAGCCCCGGCCGTAATCGTAGCCATAAGACGAATAGCCGTAAGGCTGCGCATAGCCATAGCTGTAAGACGGCGCATAATAGCCCGACGGGTAATCGCTGTAATAATAGCCGCTCTGATCATAGCCGCGATCGTAACCGCGATGATCGGAGGCGAGCGCCGCGCCGACGCCAAGGCCGATAATGCCTGCTGCGACTGCTACACCCGTATGATCTCGGGCCTGAGCCGGCTGAACGACAGCTAAAGATGTGGCGGCCAAAGCCGACGCGGCAATGATGGTCTTGAACACGCTACGCATGATACTCTCCAACAGCCAACCGATCGTGGCTTATTGAGAGTTCTATGCGATTCGTACTGAATGAAGTTGGAATGCACTTAGCAGCATGCGTTCATACAATATTTCGATTTTTGAAGCATTTTATCGAATGCGACCGTGGCGAACTTTAAGCGTCAGTGGCCTTCGAATTGCGCCACGTCCTCGGTCCTGACTCCATCCCTATAGTCGTTCCCGAAATGGGTGCGGACATAGTTGACGACGTTGGCGATCTGCGGCGGCTTCAGCAGATCCCGGAACGAGGGCATTGCCCCCCGGCCGTTCGCCACCATCATGACGGGATAGGCCGAAACCGCGAGATTGGGATTCTTCGCGAGCGCGGGGATCGTGGCGGCGCCGGTCCCGCCTTTGGCGTCGGCCATGTGGCAGGCCTGACACACCGCCTTATAGACTTCCTCGCCGGACACGGGTGGCTTGGATTTGAAGCCGCCAGGGCCGGGTTCGTCGGCGGAGGCGGGCGCGCCGATCAGGATCAGGGCAACGGCGGGAAGCGCGATGCGGATATGCTTGGCGATCATGGGTCAGGCCTCGGAAGCGCGCTTGTGGAGACGGGTGATGGCGTCGATCGACGAGAGCAAGGCACCCTCCATCCAGCAGCCGACATAGGACGCATGCTCGCCGGCCAGCACGATGCGGTCGTTGACCGCGACGAGGTTCTGGTAATGCGCCTTGCGCGCCTCCTCGCTCCAGCGTGCACAGCAACCCAATGTCCACGGCACGCGGCTCCACGCGACCGAGGCGCCCGATAGGAATTCCTTGCGGTATGATTCGGGGTGGAACACCGCTCCCTGCGCCAGGGCGGCCTCGATCCGCTCGTCGGGCGTCATGCCGGCGAGGCGATAGGCACCGAGTCCGTTCGCGAAAGCGCCGAGCAGAACCGCCGGCCCGTCCTTGAAGAAATTATAATTGGGGTAGGAAATCAGCGCGATATCCTGGCTGGTGAAGCTGTGCCCACCGTAGATGGCGGCATCCTCCTCCCAGAAGCGGCGCTTCATCTCGAGCCCCATCTTCACCTGGCCCGAATAGGGTACGGCGCTGATCGCCTCGCGCATTTCGGGGGAGACGTTGATGTCGATCTGATTGAGGATGCCCAGCGGGATCGTGCAGACGACATAATCGGCATGCCCGCTCTTCACCGTGCCGCTGCTGTTCATGTCCGAATAGGTGACGGTGACGCCCTTCTTGTCCTGCCGGATCCTGGTCACCTTGGCGCCGTAGTTGAGCATCGGCTCGACCTGCCGGGCGAAGGCCTTGCCGATCATGCCCATGCCGCCCACCGGCTGGAACATCGTCGTCTGCATCTCATCGTTCATGAAGAAGGCGATGTTCGTCCAGATACGCGAGTTGAGAATGTCGTCGAGCTTGAATGGCTCGGACGGGATTGGCGCGCCGTTGACCCCGCCACCGGGCGGACGATCATAGCCCCGATGGCCGGACGATTTGAGACCCTTCACATAGCGCATGTCCTTGTCGAGCATGCCCCAGTCGCGCAGCGCTTCCTTTAGCCGGTCGCGATCTTCCGCGGTCAATTGAGCATCGAGTGCCTTCTGGTCGATTGCCTTGCCGAGCAATTCGGCGACGTTGCCCTCGAAATCGGCGGCGAGGGCCTTGAAGCGCTGCGGCTTGCCGCCGAAGGCATCGACATTGTGGGCGTAGGCGTTGTGGTTGAACTGGATGAACGGCTCGAGCGCGACCCCGAACGCCTTGCAATAATGGAGCAAGGTGCGGTGATGATGCGGGATGCGCCACGGGCCGGGGTTGAGGTAATTCCCTGGCGCGAACTTCACATGCTGGGTGGCGCCACCGAGTTCGGTATAGGTATCGCCGCCGTAGAGCGACCAGTTCCGCCCGCCCGCACGGTTCTGATATTCGAGGATCTTGACCGCATAGCCCGCCTTGTTGAGCTCATAAGCGGCCAGCATGCCCGCCAGGCCTGCGCCGAGCACGATCACCGAAGCGCCGGGTTTGGCTCCGGAAAGTTTGGGCGGGCCGGCAAATTGGGTTTCGGCGGCATGCGCCATGCTCGTCATGGCCTGGTAGAGCGCGGCGGTGCCGCCCAACATGCCGATCCGCGTCAGCAATTGCCGTCGCGTCGTTCCCCCGAGATCCTGGCCGCTGTCCGTCCCCACGAAGCTCTCCCCCTTGCCCTTGAGCCGCAGTGCATGCTGCAACGCGGTAGACAGCAGGGCAAGGGGCAGGGCGGGAAAGATTGCTGCGTTGCAAAATTGACACGCGTCCTAAATCGCGCGCTCCCGTCGCGCGGTCCCTGAGCCGGGATCAGGCAAAATCTACGCGTACGGCTTCTTGAACTTGTAGATGAACTGATCGGTATGGCCGCGGATCGCTTTGTCGAACACGTTCTTCGTCTTGTCGTCCGCCGGATTGGCAAGGAGCTTGCTCTCGCCGACGAACTTGAAGCCCGCCGCCTCGACCTGCCGCTTCACGATCGCCGGATCGATGCGGTGGAGGGTATCGGTGTCGCGCATGCCGCTGCCGGCGGTGGCAGCATGATCGACGATCAGGAAGATGCCGCCGGGCTTCAGCGCCGCGAACGCCGCGCGGTTGAGCACCGCCGGATCGATATGACCCATGAACTTGTCGGGATAATCGTGATAATTCTGCGCGGTGAAGATCAAATCGACCTTCTCCGGCACGGATAGGGCCGTGCCCGGCTGCTGCGCGATGCTGACATTGGGGTAGAGGTCGGCGACCTGCTTGTACGGCGCGACCTCCTCGCCATCGACCTTCACATATTCGTCGGGCCAGATCGCATAGACATGCCCCTTGGGGCCGACCGCGCCGGCGAGAAGGCGTGTCCAATAGCCGCCGCCCGGAATCAGATCGACCACCTTTGCGCCCGGCTTGACGTCGGCGAACGCGACGATCTCCGGACCATGGCGGGCGACGTCGCTCCTGGCACTTTCGGCGCGCTTCGGATCGGCCGCCGACGCGGCGATATTGGGGGGCAGGGGGGCGGCGATGGCGGTGCTGGCGGCAAGGCCGATCAAGGTGGTGACCAACAGGATGCGGATGCGTTTCATGGGCGAAGATCCTCCCTCATTTCGATTGGCGCAGCGCAGCCGATTGCTTGTCGGCGCGTCACCCGAATTCGGCAAGCGCCCAACAGACTTCGACAAGCGACGAAACGAACGGCGCGGCGGACGCGCTATCGGGCTGACGCCAAACCGTCATACCACGAGGTTAACGAGATATTTATCAAATCGATCGTTGCCTTGAGGGGATAAGATGCGTCGTCTGTTCACGAGCCTGTTACTCGCATCCGTCGCCTTCGCCGCGCCGGCCGGTGCCACCGTTGCGTTGATCGCCAAGGGAGTCATCAACAGCGCCACCGATCTGTCCGGCCTTACAGGAACACTCGAAAACGGCCTGCCCGCCAATATTCTGGGCGGCATCGGATCGGGCCTTACCTATGCCGGCGGCAATACCTTCATCGCAGTGCCCGATCGCGGACCGAATGCCACGCCTTACAATTCCAAAGTCGACGATACCGTCTCCTATATCAGCCGGTTCCAGACGCTGACGATGGATCTGAGCGCGACCGCCACCGGTGGGTTGCCCTTCACGCTGACCCCGACGCTGACCAAGACCACGCTGCTGTCGAGTTCGACGCCGCTGGCTTACGGCACTGGTGCGGGGCTCGGGAACCGCGCCAATGGTCAGCCGCTCGGCTCGGGCGCGCCGAGCCAGAACAGCGCCGGTACCTATTATTTCACCGGCCGGTCCGACAATTTCGCACCCGGCCTTTCGACCGACGCGGCGAACGCGCGCTTCGATCCCGAATCGGTGCGCTTGTCCAACGACGGCAAGACCGTCTTCATCTCCGACGAATACGGCCCATATGTGCGGGAGTTCGATCGTGCGACCGGCAAGCTGGTCAAGACCTTTGCCGTGCCGACCGATCTGGCCGTGACCAATCAGTCGCCGGTCGGCAATACCGAGATTGCCGGCAACACGACCGGTCGCGTCGCCAACAAAGGCATGGAGGGGCTGGCGCTCACCCCCGACGGCAAGACGTTGGTCGGTATCATGCAGGCTGCGGTGGAACAGGATGCGTCGGTCTCCGCCACATCCAAGATGGTTCGAATCGTGACGATCGATGTCGCGACGGGCACGACGCACGAATATGGGTACAACCTCACCAGCGGTTCGGGCGTGAGCGACATCGTCGCGATCAACGACCATCAGTTCCTGGTCGACGAGCGCGACGGCAAGGGCCTGGGCGACGGCACGAAGGCATCGGTCAAACAGCTGTTTCAGATCGACATCACCGGCGCGACCGACATCAAGGGGCTCACGGGCGCGCAGATCGCGGCGCGGACCGGTCCGAACGCCGTTCAGCTCGTCAACAAGGCCAATTCGCCTTTCATCAACGTCGTCACCGCGCTGCTGGGAAATGGCTTCACCACGTCAACCATCCCGGCGAAGATCGAGGGCATCTCGTTCGGCCAGGATGTCGTGCAGAACGGCCAGACGCTCCACACCCTCTATGTCGCCAACGACAATGATTTCGTTCCGGCGACCGCGGGGCCGAACCAGTTTTTCGTGTTCAGCTTCTCGGATGCCGATTTGCCCGGCTATGTCGCGCAGGCGTTCAACGTCTCGGTTCCCGAGCCAGCGAGCTGGGGCATGATGGTTGCGGGCTTTGGCCTGCTCGGCGGCGCGATGCGCCGGCGCAAGGCGATTGGCACTCGGATCACCTTCGGCTGATCTCGACCGACGAGGCACGTTCGCCGGTCGCACGATCGGCGAACGTTGCCGTTCATGGGCATGACGCGGGCGTGATGCTCTGCTAACCGCCACGCCATCATGGCATCTCCCGATATTCCTTCGCGTCGTACCTTTGCGATCATTTCACACCCCGACGCCGGCAAGACGACGCTCACCGAGAAACTCCTCCTGTTCGGCGGTGCGATCCACGCCGCGGGCGAAGTGCGCGCGCGCGGCCAGCAGCGGCGTGCCCGATCGGACTGGATGAAGATCGAGCAGCAGCGCGGCATCTCGGTCACCTCCAGCGTGATGACGTTCGAGCGT
The DNA here is from genome assembly GCF_044905095.1 of Sphingomonas sp. MMS24-J13. NCBI lineage: Bacteria > Pseudomonadati > Pseudomonadota > Alphaproteobacteria > Sphingomonadales > Sphingomonadaceae > Sphingomonas > Sphingomonas sp. MMS24-J13. The sequence goes on along the minus strand of NZ_CP173258.1, from coordinate 2,278,913 downwards.
GAGGGCGTGGTCTTCAACCTGCTCGATACGCCGGGCCACGAAGACTTTTCCGAAGATACGTATCGTACGCTCACTGCCGTGGATTCGGCGGTGATGGTGATCGATGCGGCGCGCGGCATCGAGGCGCAGACGCGCAAGCTGTTCGAAGTCTGCCGCATGCGCAATGTGCCGATCATCACCTTCGTCAATAAGGTCGATCGCGAGGGGCGAGCGCCCTACGAGCTGCTCGACGAGGTCGCCGATGCGCTGGCGCTCGACGTCACGCCGATGAGCTGGCCGGTCGGCATGGGCGGCACGTTCGAGGGCATCTACGATCTTGCGAAGAATGTGCTGCATCGCCCGGCGCAGGATGCGACCGGCGCCTTCGAAGGCGATAGCGTGCCCGTCGGTGGGCTCGACGATTCCGATCTGGACAATCTTCTTTCCGCCGACGGGGTCGCCCAACTCCGCGAGGAGGCCGAACTGGCGATGGCGGGTTACGGCGCGTTCGACGAAACCGCCTATCGCGCGGGCGATCAGACGCCGGTCTATTTCGGCTCGGCGCTCAAGGATTTCGGGGTCGAGCAATTGATCGATGCATTGGCTGGCTTCGCCCCGTCGCCGCGCCCGCAGCCGGCCGATACGCGTACCGTCCAGCCCGACGAAGCGCAGGTCGCGGGCTTCATCTTCAAGGTGCAGGCGAACATGAACCCGCAGCATCGCGATCGCGTCGCGTTCATGCGGCTGTGCGCGGGGCGCTTCCGGCGCGGTATGAAGCTGGCACAGGTCGGTACCGGCAAGACGATCGCGGTCCATTCGCCCCTGCTGTTCATGGCGCGCGATCGCGAACTCGCCGAGGAGGCTTATCCCGGAGACATCATCGGCATTCCCAATCATGGCACGCTGCGGGTGGGCGACACGCTGACCGAGGGCGAGGCGATCCGCTTCACCGGCATCCCCAATTTCGCGCCCGAAATCCTGCGCCGCGTGCGGCTCGCCGATCCGACCAAGACCAAGCAGCTGCGCAACGCGCTCAACGATATGGCGGAGGAGGGGGTCATGCAGGTCTTCTTCCCGCAGATCGGGTCGAGCTGGGTGGTCGGCGTGGTCGGGCAGCTCCAGCTCGACGTGATGATCTCGCGGTTGCAGGCGGAGTATAAGGTCGATGCGGGGTTCGAACCCTCGCCCTGGGATACGGCGCGCTGGATCACGTCGGACGACGCCAAGCTGCTGGATGGCTTCGTCAGCGAATATCGCGGCGCGATGGCGGCCGATCGTGACGGCGCGCCGGTGTTCATGGCGAAGGATAGCTGGGAGCTCAATTACGTCAGCGGGCGGTTCCCGGCGATCCAGTTCCACGCGACCAAGGAGCGACGCTAAAAGCTCCTCCCCAACACGGGGAAGGGCGTGAAGGCCAACGCTTGCGATAGCGGCGCGCTCCGTTAGTCTCCCCCTAAAGGGGCGAGATATGAGTGGATTAACAACCAGCCGGCGTGGATTCCTGGGGGTGGGCGCTGGCGGTGCAATCCTGGCGGCTTGGCCGGCTTGGGCCCAGGCCACCGATTTCGACGAAGCCGCGATCGACGCGATCGTCCAGCCCTTCCTCGCCCAATTCGGCGTGCCCGGCCTTGCCGTCGCTATCGTGCGGCCCGGCAAGCCCGATTTCGCCAAGGGCTATGGCGTGCGCACGCTCGGCCGGCCGGGTGCGGTCGATGCGCACACGCTGTTCGGCATCGCCTCCAACAGCAAAGCCTTCACCGCCGCCGCGCTCGCCATGCTGGTGGACGAGGGCAAGATCGGCTGGGATGAGCCGGTCATCCGTTACCTTCCCGAATTCAAGATGTACGATCCCGCCGTCACGCAGATGATGACGGTGCGTGATCTGCTGGTCCACCGATCGGGGCTGGGGCTCGGCGCGGGCGATCTGATGCAATTTCCGGAGACCAAGCACAGCTTGTCCGACATCCTCCATGGCCTGCAATATCTGAAGCCCGCACGCGGTTTTCGGGCAGGCTATGCCTATGACAATATCCTTTATCTGGTCGCGGGCATGCTGATCACGAAGATCAGCGGGCTGAGCTGGCAGGATTTCGTCTCCGCTCGTCTGCTGCGTCCGTTGGGCATGGACGAAAGCGTGTCGACACGTTCGCTGATCAGGACCGCCAACGTCGCCGGCCGCCATGCGCGCCTCGGACCACCGTTGCGCGGCATGGGGCCGGTACGCGTGGTGCAGCCCGACGAGCAGGACAAGATCGCTGCGGCGGGCGGCATCAATGCCAGCGCGCACGACATCACCCGCTGGTTCCACGCCCAGCTGGCGCAAGGCAAGCTATCCGACGGCAAACGCCTGTGGAGCGCGGTGCAGGCGAAGGAGATGTGGACCCCGCAGACCATCACCGGGAACAGCGACGGGCCCACCGCCGATCAGCCGCAGCGCCCTGTGTTGCAGGCTTATGCGCTCGGCTGGTTCGTTCAGGATTATCGCGGCCACCGGCTGATATCGCATTCGGGCGGCCTGGTGGGGCAGGTGACCCAGCAGGCTCTGTTGCCCGATCTCGGTTGTGGGCTGGCGGTCTATACCAATACCGAGGATGGCGCAGCCTCGGTCGGGTTGCGCAATGCCTTGCTGGATCGGCTCGTCGCCGCGCCGCCGTTCGACTGGGTCGGTTGGACGCAGACGCGCATCGCCAAGTCCGAGAAGGAGGCGATGGAGACGACCGGGGGTGGAGCGCCAAAGCCCGTGCTCGGCGGCCCATCCTTGCCGCTGGACGCTTATGCCGGCCGCTATCGCAATTCCTGGTACGGCGACATCGTCGTCGGCCGCAAAGCGCAGGGGCTAACGATCGATTTCACCCGCACGCCTGCTTTCAGGAGCAGACTCGAGCCGTGGGGTCAGGACATGTTCCGGACGCGATTCGCCGACGGCGTCGGGGAAGATGCGGTGGTGATGTTCGCAGTGGCGAACGGCAAGGTGACCGGGATCACGATGAAGCCGCTCTCCCCGTTGGCCGACTTCAGCTTCGATTTTCAGGATCTCGTTTTCGTTCCAACAAGTTAGCATTGCTCGTTCAGTCGATAGAAAGAAACGATAAGGGTTTGGAAGCTTAACTGAAGTTGCACGAGGCATTCAGCACTGGGGCAGTAGGCCTGTTTTATAAAGGGTCATCGAATGCAACAGGAGAGCTGAGATGAAGAGCAAGATCATGATCGCCGCGATTGCTGCCGCCGTGGCAACGCCGATGGTGGCATCGGCCCCGGCCGAGGCGCAGCGTTATTCGGATAAGTATTATTACGGTGATTATCAGCGCAGCCAGTATGATCGCGCTTACGATAACGGCTATAATCGCCCTTATCATAACGATTACCGCCAGTATCGCGGCCGCGACGTGCGTTATTCTCAGGATTGCCGCCGTTCGAGCGGCACGACAGGGCTGCTCGCGGGCGGTGCCGGCGGGGCGCTGATCGGCAACGCGCTCGGTGGCGGCACGCTCGGCACCCTGCTCGGGGCGGTCGGTGGTGGCCTGCTCGGCAAGCACCTCGACAAGCAGCACGACGCCGAACAGAATTATCGCAACGGTTGCTGAGCGGATCTTACGCCCTCTCCCTCTTGGGGGAGGGCGTTCAGGCTAATTCGTTTTCACCGGCCGACGGGCCACCATCACCACGCTGGTCTGGCGCATCACGGGCTCGTCATCCTGGTTGAACACCGTCAGCCGGGATTTGACGATTCCCCGATCCGGTTTGGACCGCGAAGGCCTGGTCTCGATGACCTCCAGATCGCAACGGAGCGTATCGCCCGGATAGACCGGGGTCAGCCACGCCAGATCTTCGATTCCCGCACCGCCGAGGATCGATCGCCCGCCGATCCCGGCCCAATGGTCAGCCGTCATTCGCATCGCCATCGCGGCAGTATGCCAGCCGCTTGCCGCCAGCCGCCCGAACACCGGGTTTGCGGCGGCGGCTGCATCGTCGAGGTGGAAGGGCTGCGGATCATATTTCCGCGCGAAATCGAGCACCTCCTCACGCTTGACCCGCTTCGATCCGTAGCGGTCGATCCGGCCGACCGTCATGTCGTCGAACCACAATGTCATGGCCGACGCACGCCGTTGAACGGCGCGTCGCTGCCGTCGATATCGGGCCTGGGCGGCAGGCCGATCAGGTCGCGCAGCAGTGGATAGATATCGACGCTGTCGAACGTCGGGATCCGCTTGTCCGCCGCAAAGGCGGGGCCGTTGGCGATGAACAAAGCCAGCATACCGGGTTCCCGATTGTCGTAACCATGGCTGCCGAGATCGACCCCCTTAGCGGGGACCTTGCCGAGCAGCAGCCAGCCGGGTTCGGCCAGACAGACGAACGCCGCGACGCGCGGATTGTGGCCGAAGCGGAGGTGCGCGGGCAGGTCCTCCTTGCGCATGCAGCGATAATGCGGATGCGGCGCGAGCAATTTCGCCGCCAGGGTCGCCTCGCGTCCCGGGGTCGGCGCGATCATCGCCGAGGGCCCTTCGTCGACGACGTGGTAATCGGCTGGATCGGCGATCTGGTCGATCATGATCACGCGTGATGGATCGGTCGCGATCATGCCGTGATCGGCGACGATCACGAGGTTAGCGGGTTGCTCAAGCGCGGCTAGCTCGGCTCGTAGATGAGCCATCGCGCCATCCACCTGCATCAGCGCAGCCGTCAACTCGGGGCTGTCCGGACCGTAGCGATGGCCCTGCGTGTCGACCTCGTCGAAATAAAGTGTCAGGAAGCGCGGCCGGGTCGCTGCCGGGCGGCGCAGCAGATCGATCGCGGCATCAACGCGCTGGCGGCCGCTCACATCCATATCATAATGCTGCCAGGTGCTCGCCCATGTGCCCTGGATCTTCACGTCCGATCCCGGCCAGAAGAGCGGCGCGCTCGGGATACCGGCTTTCTCCGCCGCAACCCAGATCGGCTCGGCCTGATCCCACCAGAAACTGTCCTTGTGCGCCGCCATCGTGAACATCAGGCCGGGATGCGCCGGATCCTCGAAGCGGTTGCCGACGATGCCGTGCCGATCGGGATGCAGACCGGTCACGATCGCATAATGGCTGGCATAGGTCTTGGTCGGGAAGGACGGCCGCATCGGACCGGTGACTCCGCCGCGGGCCAGCGCGCTCAGGGGCGAGGTCAGGCCACGGTCGAGGTAATCGGCGCGGAAACCGTCGATCGAAACGAGGATGGTGACCGGCTTGCGGCGATCCTGATCTGCGTTCGTGGCGCGTGCCGCCATGCTAACTCCCATCAGGCAGCACAGCCCGATTACGGCCATCGGCCATGCTGTCCGCATCCATGCCTCTCGGGAAATCCGCTTCAGACGTTGAAGCGGAACAGCATCACATCGCCGTCGCGCACCATATAGTCTTTTCCTTCGGAGCGCAATTTGCCTGCATCGCGCGCGCCGGCCTCACCCTTGTAGGTCACATAATCCTCATAGCCGATCGTTTCGGCGCGGATGAAGCCGCGTTCGAAATCGCTGTGAATTGCGCCTGCCGCCTGCGGGGCTTTGGAACCCTTGGGGATCGTCCAGGCGCGCGTCTCCTTGGGTCCGCAGGTGAAGAAGGTGAGGAGGTGGAGGAGTTCGTACCCCGCGACGATCACGCGCGCGAGCCCGGTTTCGGTAAGGCCCAGATCCGACAGGAATTCGGCACGGTCGGCCGGGTCGAGCGTCACGATCTCGGCCTCGATCTCGGCTGAAACCACGACCGCCTGCGCGCCCTCGGCCTTGGCCTTCTCGAACACCCGGGCCGATAGCGCATTGCCCTCGGCGGCGGCGCTTTCGTCGACGTTGCAGACATAGAGCACCGGCTTGGCGGTCAGCAATTGCGCCTGATCGAACAAACGCTTTTCATCGTCATCCTTAGGCTGGGTGAGCCGCGCCGGCTTGCCCTCGCGCAACAGATCGAGCGCCTGGCCGAGCACGCTGGCGCCGGTCTTGGCCTCCTTGTCGCCCTGCTGGCCCTTCTTGACGAGGTTGGGAACGCGCTTCTCAAGGCTTTCGAGATCGGCGAGCATCAGCTCGGTTTCGACGGTCTCGGCATCGGCGATCGGATCGACCTTGCCCTCGACGTGCGTCACCTCGCCTTCGAAGCAGCGCAGCACGTGGATGATCGCGTCGCATTCGCGGATATTGCCGAGGAACTGGTTGCCCAGCCCTTCCCCCTTCGACGCGCCGCGCACCAGCCCGGCAATGTCGACGAAGGCGAGCTGGGTCTCGATCTTCTTGGCCGATCCCGCGACCGCGGCGAGCGCATCCAGCCGCGGATCCGGCACCGCGACCTGTCCCACATTGGGCTCGATCGTGCAGAAGGGGTAATTGGCCGCCTGCGCAGCCGCCGTTTCGGTCAGCGCGTTGAAAAGCGTGGACTTGCCGACATTGGGCAGGCCGACGATGCCGCAACGAAAACCCATGATATTCCTTCGATATTGATCGCGCGACCGGCGCGCACGGCGAGCGCCTTAAGCCGGGGATTTGCTCAAGACCAGCGCCGGATTCGTTCCTCGGTTCGACGCCGATTTAGGGCGTCTCGTCGGATATCCTTTAAGATACGTAGTTTTACGGGTGGTGGAACCGACAAGCTGCAACGTCTTCCTTGCAACAGCCTGGGCGCGGGGGCGCGCTCAGGTTGCATAACAGGGGATTGTAATGCGGGCATGGCAACTCGCGGCCCTTACGGCTGCGATGATGACGACGCATGTGGTGCCGGCGGCTGCAGAGACGCTGGTGCCCGCCGGGTTGGACGGTGGCGCGGACACGGGGGGTGTCCTTGGTGTAACTGGCCAACCCGGCACACTCTTTTCGAGAATGCATGTGCGGATCAGCGATCTGTCGCCGGTGGCGTTCTTTAACGGCCAGTCCATCAGCGCGAAGCCGCATCTTCGTCGCGTCGGGCGGATGATCGATTTCTATCCCGAAGCCGATAACGGGCTGCATTTTTCGGCCGGCATGCATGTGTTGGTTCGCCGCGGGAAAAATACTTTTTCGCCCGATCGCGACGCATCGGTGACGGCGCTGATCTATGCGCCGGCCATGATCAGCCGATTGACGCCGCGGAACAACATCAACCGGGTGGCGCCAGCCGCAACCGCGGGCTGGACGACGCATCTTACGAAAATGGCGATGGTCGGGCTCGAGGCGGGCGTGTTGATGCAGCATGGCGGCGCGGATCGCACCGCCTTCGCCATTGCACAGCCCATGATTCGGGCCGCGGCCTGGTCGCGGATCAACCCGGTGGCGCAGGCGTCGTTCGCACTGAAATTCTGAGGTCAGCGGACTCTCTTCCTTTTTGGGAAAGGGCTTTAATCCTGCATCCTGAGCGCGACATCGTTCATGAAGCGCGTCTCGTCGCCTGCCGCGAGCGAAGGCGCCTCGGCGCCGATCGCGCCGAGCAGGTCGGTGAGATCGTCCATCTCCGCTTTGGCATAGTTGCCCAGCACATGGCCGGTTACCCGGTCCTTATGGCCGGGATGGCCTATGCCGATCCGCACGCGGCGATACGCCTGTCCGATATGCGCGTCGATCGAGCGTAGGCCGTTATGTCCCGCCGCCCCGCCGCCGGTCTTCACCTTGACCTTGAAAGGAGCGAGATCGAGCTCGTCGTGAAAGACGGTGAGTGCGTCGAGGCCGAGTTTATAGAAACGCATCGCCTCGCCGACCGAGCGGCCGCTGTCATTCATGTAGGTGGCGGGCTTGAGCAGCAGGATGCGCGTCGTGCCGATCCGCCCGGTGGCGGCCCAGCCCTGGAACTGCTTCTTCCAACTCTCGAAATTGTACATGTCGGCGATGATATCGATCGCCATAAAGCCGACATTGTGGCGGTTGAGCGCATACTCCGCGCCCGGATTGCCGAGGCCGACCCAGAGTAGCATGGCATGTGCCCACAGAAAGAACGTCGCCCCCGCCATCGCGGGGGCGACGGATAAGCTTATTCTTCGGTCGCGGCGTCTTCGGCAGCGCCTTCGCTCGACAGCAAAGCCGACGGGGCGACGATCGTGGCGACGGTGAAGTCGTCCTCGGCGTGCGCCACGGTGGCACCCGCCGGGAGCGTCACGGCGCTGATGTGGATCGAGGCACCGACATCGAGGCCTGCGAGCGAGACCGAGATCTCGTCAGGGATTTCGGCGGCGTCGACGATCAGCTCGAGCTCGTGCGCGACGACGTTGAGCACGCCACCGCGCTTGATGCCGGGCGAGTTCTCTTCATCGGTGAACACGACCGGCACGTTGACGTGGACGGTGGTGTGCTCGCCGATGCGCAGGAAATCGACGTGCAGCGGACGATCGGTGACCGGATGGAACTGAACGTCCTTCGGCAGGGTGCGGACAGCCTGGCCGACGCCGTCGATCATCACGACCGAGTTCATGAAATGGCCGTTGGCCATCGCCTTGATCAGCGCCTTCTCCTCGAGGGAGATGGAAAGGGCTTCCTGCTTGTTACCGTATACAACGGCGGGGACGCGGCCTTCACGACGCATGGCACGGGAGGCTCCCTTGCCAGCCCGATCGCGCGTCTGAGCCGAGAGCGTGAGCGTGTCGCTCATGTCTGTTCTCCAGTTCGCATTGAGTTGATAAAAACCGTCAGCCTCCAGGGATGACCTGACGGAAGCGCGCGCCCTTAGCGGAACTGGAGCCGAACGGCAAGGCGGGCCGTCAAGGTCCTCCCCGGCAAGCCGGGGAGGATAAGGGGATCAGAACCTGACGCCGACGCTTCCGTACAGGCGCTGCTGGGTCGTATGGTCATCGTAATTGGAATAGCGATACCCTACCCCCGTATAGAGGTTCTTGGTGAGCGAATATTCCGCGCCGCCGCCAAGCTGATAACCCGACGTGTGGTAGTGATCGTAAAAGGCGCCCGCCCCGGTGCCTGCGGCCCCGCTATAGGCCAGCCGGTGCTCGCTGTTCACATAGCCGCCCAACCCATAGACCAGCACCTTCGGCGTCACGAGATAGCCTGCGCGCACGGCAGCGCCCAGTTCCTGGAACGATTTCTGCGCAACGGTGCCGCCCGCGCCGCCGGGAGTCACATTCTCGGCGCGTCCGCGCCAATAGCTGAACTCGGGCCCAACGACGATCTTGTTGCCGATCAGGCCGTCCCAGCCGACCGCGGCACCATATCCCAATTTGTCGCGATGGGTGCCTTGGCTCTGAAAGCGATCGCCTCCCAACTGGGCCTCGGCACGGAAGCCGATGAAGCTGGTGCCGTTGCTCGCCGCATCGCTATTTGTGTCCTGAGCCTGAACAGCTTGAGAAGCCATTAGACCAGCGCCCATCAGGACGGCGATAGATACAAAACGCATAATAACCTCACAAACATGTTCGCCCCTGTCGGCGGGGTTAAGTCATAAGGGATTGGTGTCGTTCCTCGGCTCGTCTCATAAGATCGATTTTGTTGTATTATGGACACAGCTGAACCCGTTCGTGACGATGGAAATATTTCAAGAAGATGAACGGCGCGTCGTTCCTAAAACGCGCTGGATCGTGCGCACCGCTCCGCTATCTTCGGGTCGACAATCAGAGGGAGAGAGCGATGCGTGGGCTGATGATGGCACTTCTGCTGGGGGCAACTGCGCCGGCATGCGCGGCGGATTATGTGGCGATCGATCTGCACGTCGATGCAAACGTGCCGGCCGACCTCGCATGGGCCAGGATCGGCACCTATTGCGACATCGCCAAATGGGCCAAGATGCCGTGCGAACTGATCGCGGGATCGGGCGGGGTCGGCAGCATCCGTCGTCTGTTGGGCGGCGTGATCGAGGAGCCGATGGTGGCAGGCACCGCGCACTCCTACACTTATGGCCAGACTGTCGGCCCTAACAAGGATATCGATTATCACGGTACGCTCGCGGTCGAGCCGACCGGGGCAGGTACGTCGCGGGTCGATTATACCCTGACCTATGACCAATCGCGCGTCGCGGCGGATAAGCGCGCCGGGATGCGCGACGGGATGGCGCAGCGCTTTCAGGTGTTCATGGCGGCTCTCAAGGCGCAGGCCGAGGGGAAATAAGGAGGGCTTCAACGGGCGGTGAGAGTGCTATCAATCAGCCCGCTCGACCTTCAATCCCTTGGCCCGCAACATCTCGATAAGCGAATCCGGCCCCGCCAGATGGCCCGCGCCGACCGCGACGAAGCTGGTCCCCGGTCGCGCCATCCGCTGTTGAAGCGCCGCCGCCCACGCGGCGTTGCGGTGCCGCACCAGGATCTCGCGCAAGGCGGGCGTGAATTCGGGGTCGTCGGCGAAGGCGCGCGCGATCGCCTTGACGTCGCCCTTGCTCCACGCGCCGACCATCTCGGCGAATTCCGCTTTCGCCTTGGCCGGGCTGTCGAGCGTTGCGATGAGGAAGCTGTCCTGCGCAGCCTGCGGCAGGGCATTGAAGAAGCCGAGTTGCTGTTCGGGCGTCTCGAACCCGTCGACGGGCTCGCTTTTGCCGCGGAAGAAACTGGTGAGTTGGGTCTCGACCCCATCCTGTGCGCCGACCCCGATCTCCTGCATCGCCACGCCCGTCAGGACCACGGCGGCTGCCCAGCTCTTCATCCCGTCTAGCGCCGTGGGCGGCAGCCCGGTGGCTTTGATCAATTGCGCCAGTCGCGCGCGTTTGGCGACTGGCACCCGGTCCGCCAGCGGCGGCAGCCCGTCGCCCTTGCCAAGCGTGTAGAGGATTGTGGCCAGCTTGCCCGGATCCTGATCGATCACCGTCTCCAGGGTGAGCGCATCGGCATGCTCCATCGCCGTCTCGATCGATGGATCGCGCCAGCTATAGCCGGCGGGCAAAGCGTGGATCGTTCCGAACAGCCAGATCGTCGTGTCGGCGTCCGACAGCCTCCACAAAGCGGGATGCGCCTTATGCGGTGCGGGGGCCGCAGCGAGCAGCAGGAGAAGCGGAGCGAGCAGGCGAAGGCGCATTCTCGCTCTCTAGAGAGATTTGTCTGAACGAACAGCTGCCGGTTGACCCCTTAAGCCCGCTGCGCCAAACGCCCTGTCCCCGTCGCAGATGAAAGGTAAGCCCCGTGGGCGCGCCCCAGCCGCTCAGTTTCCAGCGCATGATCCTGACGCTCCATGATTATTGGAGCGCGCAAGGCTGTCTCATCCTGCAGCCTTACGACATGCGCATGGGTGCTGGTACCTTCCACACCGCCACCACCTTGCGCGCGCTCGGCCCCGATCCGTGGAATGCGGCGTTTGTGCAGCCGTCCAGGCGGCCGACCGACGGCCGCTATGGCGAGAACCCCAACCGGCTCCAGCATTATTACCAATATCAGGTGATCATGAAGCCGAGCCCGCCCGATCTGCAGGCGCTCTATCTCGGCTCGCTCGCGGCGATCGGGATCGATTTCACCCGCCACGATATCCGCTTCGTGGAGGACGATTGGGAGAGCCCGACGCTCGGTGCGTGGGGGCTGGGCTGGGAGGTCTGGTGCGACGGGATGGAGGTGAGCCAGTTCACCTACTTCCAGCAGATGGGCGGCTTCGATTGCAAGCCGGTGGCGGGCGAGCTCACCTACGGGCTCGAGCGGCTGGCCATGTATATCCAGAACAAGGACAGCGTGTACGATCTCGCGTTCAACGACGCCGAGGGTAACGCGCCCCAATTCACCTATGGCGACGTCTTCCTCGAGAACGAGAAGCAGATGTCGAAGTGGAATTTCGAGGTGGCCGACACCGACGCCTTGTTCGATCTGTTCCGCAAGGCCGAGGCGGAATGCCAGAATTGCCTCGCGCACGAATTGCCGATCCCGGCTTATGAGCAGGCGATCGAGGCGAGCCACGTCTTCAACCTGCTGAACGCGCGCGGCGTGATCTCGGTGGCCGAGCGGCAGGCCTATATCGGTCGCGTGCGCGATCTGGCGAAGGGATCGTGCCAGGCGTGGATGGAGAAGAATGGGTGGGCGGCGTGATGGCCCTTGCGGATTTGGGCGTGCCCGGGCGGCATACGAACCGTCAGCATGACGGGGTGGGTATAGGCGGTCGCGCTTCCCGTGCCGGGGAGGATTCGCGGTGACCGATTTCCTGCTCGAACTCCGTTCGGAGGAAATTCCGGCGCGCATGCAGGAGCGGGCGCGGGCGGATCTGGAGAAATTGTTCGTTGCCGAGCTGGCGGCCGCCGGGCTCGCCGCGACGCAGATCGTCACTTACGCGACGCCGCGCCGGCTCGCGCTGATCGCTTATGGCCTGCCCGAGCAGACCGAGGCGGTGCGTGAGGAGACCAAGGGGCCGCGTGCCTCGCCGCCGCCGCAGGCGCTCGAAGGCTTCCTGCGCAAGACCGGGCTTACCGCCGATCAATTGGTCGAGCGCGATGGCGTGCTGTTCGCCGTGATCGACAAGCCCGGCCGCGCCACCGCCGATGTGCTGTCTGCCGCGATCCCCGCGATCGTGCGCGCTTTCCCGTGGCCCAAGGCGATGCGCTGGGGTGCGGCCTCAGCTTCGACCGAGAGCCCGCGCTGGGTGCGTCCGCTGCAGGGGGTCGTTGCGATCCTGGGCGAGGATGTGCTGGAGTTCGAGGTCGCCGGTGTCGCCAGCGCCGCCGCGACGGTCGGCCATCGTTTCCACCATCCGGGCATGATCACGATCGGCGGTGCGTCCGATTATGTCGAGAAGCTGCGCGCCTGCCACGTCATCGTCGATGGCGCCGAACGCCGCGCGATCATCGCCGATGGCGCGGTCGCCGCGACCCGCGCGGCCGGGCTCGAACTGGTCGAGGACGAGGGCCTGCTGTTCGAGAATGCCGGCCTCACCGAATGGCCGGTGCCGTTGCCCGGTCGCTTCGACGAGGCGTTCCTCGATGTCCCGCCCGAGGTGATCCAGCTCACCGCGCGCGTGAACCAGAAATATTTCGTCTGCCGCGATAGCGGGGGCAAGCTCGCCAACGCCTTCGTCTGCTGCGCCAATATCGAGGCGGCGGACGGCGGTGCGAAGATCGTCGAGGGCAACCGCAAGGTGCTCGCGGCGCGCCTGTCGGACGCGCGCTTCTTCTACGAGACCGATCTCAGGACGAGCCTCGCCGAGCAGGCGAAGAAGCTCGACAAGATCGTGTTCCACGAGAAGCTCGGCACGGTCGCCGACAAGGTCGCACGCGTGGCGAAGCTGGCCGAATGGCTGGCAGCCGAAGGCATCGTCCCCGGCGCCGATCCTCAGCTTGCGCGGCAGGCGGCGGAACTCAGCAAGGCCGATCTCGTCACCGGCATGGTCGGCGAATTCCCCGAATTGCAGGGGCTGATGGGCGGCTATTATGCGCGCGCCGAGGGGTTGCCCGACGCGGTCGCCGACGCAATCCGCGATCATTACAAGCCGGTCGGGCAGGGGGATGATGTGCCGACTGCGCCGGTAACGGTGGCGGTGAGCCTGGCGGATAAGTTGGATACGATCGCCGCGTTCTTTGCTGTCGGAGAGAAGCCGACCGGTTCCAAGGATCCTTTTGCGTTACGACGCGCAGCGCTGGGCATTGCCAGCTTGATATTGGACAACGGTCTCCGGTTTGCCGCACTTCCCGTACTCCGCAAAGCGGATTTTCCGTTTGCGGAAATGCAACCGGGATCGGCTGCCTCTTTTGAACAAGTGATGGCGTTTCTGATCGACCGCCTCAAGGTGCAACAACGCGAAGCCGGCGTTCGCCACGACCTGATCGACGCCGTGTTTGCGCTCGGCGGTGAGGATGATCTCGTTCGCCTGCTCGCGCGGGTGAAGGCGCTGCAGGCGTTCGTCACGACGGATGACGGCGCCAATCTGCTTGCCGGCTACAAGCGTGCTGCAAATATCCTCAAAAAGGAGGGATTCGAAACGGCTGCCGATCCAGGCAAGACGGCGCTGAGCTACATGCCAGAAGCGGAGGAGGCCGATCTGCTCGCCGCGCTCGAAACCGCCGAGTCGGCGGCGGGTGAGGCGGTTGCGCGGGAGCGGTTCGAGGAGGCGATGGCGGCGCTGGCGACATTGCGGGCGCCGATCGATGCCTTCTTCGACAAGGTGACGGTGAACGATGCGGATCCCGACAAGAGGGCGGCGCGCCTGGCGATGCTCACCCGCGTGCGGGCGGCCTGCAATGGCGTCGCCGACTTCTCGAAAATCGAAGGCTGATCGTCGTCATTCGAAGCCCGATCGTCCCGATCCGGGCCGTAATAACTCGCATTGTTCGGCCCGATCGGGCAAATATCCGCCGCATTGCACAATGCAGTCGGCAAAGGTGACAGGATGGCGAGCGTGCCCGTGAGCTTCGAACAAGAGCGTTACGTCTATCGTTTCGGCGGCGGTGTCTCCGACGGTGGCAAAGGCGACCGTAATCTCCTTGGTGGTAAGGGTGCTAACCTTGCCGAAATGGCGTCGATCGGTCTGCCGGTGCCGCCGGGCTTCACCATTTCGACCGCGATGTGCACGCGTTACTACGAAGAGGGTGCGGTTTTTCCTGTCAGCCTTCGCGAAGAGGTCGCAGCCGGACTTGCGCATATCGAAAAGGTGACCGGTAAGAATTTCGGCGATGCGGCCGATCCTCTGCTCGTCTCGGTGCGCTCGGGCGCGCGCGCGTCGATGCCGGGCATGATGGATACGGTGCTCAACCTCGGCCTCAACGACGAGACGGTCGAGGGGCTGGCGGCGACGTCGGGCGACGCGCGCTTCGCGTGGGACAGCTATCGCCGCTTCATCCAGATGTATTCGGATGTCGTACTCGAACTCGATCATGGCGCGTTCGAGGAAGCGCTCGAGATCGCCAAGGAGGATAACGGCTTTACGCTCGATACCGAGCTTTCGGCCGACGATCTGCGCGCGCTCGTCAAGACCTACAAGGGCCTGGTCGAGGAGCAGTGGAAGAAGCCCTTCCCGCAGGATGTCCACGATCAGCTGTGGGGCGCGGTCGGTGCGGTGTTCGGATCGTGGCAGTCGGATCGCGCGAAGGTCTATCGCCGCCTGCACGACATACCGGCCGATTGGGGCACTGCGGTCAATGTCCAGGCGATGGTGTTCGGCAATATGGGCGATACCTCGGCCACCGGCGTCGCCTTCACGCGCGATCCGTCGACCGGCGAGCATGCTTATTATGGCGAATTCCTGATCAATGCGCAGGGCGAGGATGTCGTCGCCGGCATCCGCACCCCGCAATATCTGACGCTCGCTGCGCGCGAGCGTGCCGGCGCCAAGCCGCTCTCAATGGAAGAGGCTCTGCCCGAAACCTATGCCGAGCTCGCCAAGGTGTTCGATCTGCTCGAGACGCATTATCGCGACATGCAGGACATCGAGTTCACGGTGCAGCAGGGCAAGCTCTGGATGCTCCAGACGCGCTCGGGCAAGCGTACCGCCAAGGCCGCGCTCAAGATCGCGGTCGATATGGCGAACGAAGGCCTGATCACGCAGGACGAGGCCGTCGGTCGCGTCGATCCCTCAGCACTCGATCAGTTGCTACACCCGACGCTTGATCCCAAGGCCCCGCGCGACGTGATCGCCAAGGGCCTGCCCGCCAGTCCGGGCGCGGCATCTGGCAAGGCGGTATTCGATGCCGATAGCGCCGAGAAGCAGGCGGCGGCGGGCGAGGCGGTGATCCTGATCCGCGTCGAGACCAGCCCTGAGGATATTCACGGCATGCATGCCGCTCGCGGTATCCTGACCGCGCGCGGGGGCATGACCAGCCACGCCGCTGTGGTGGCGCGCGGCATGGGGCGTCCGTGCGTCTCGGGCGTCGGCAGTCTTGCGATCGACGCCAAGGCGAAGCTGTTCCGGGTTGCCGGGCGCGAGGTGAAGGAAGGCGACATCGTCACGATCGACGGCTCGACCGGCGAGGTGATGCTGGGCGAGGTCGCCACCGTGCAGCCCGAGCTGGCGGGCGATTTCGGCGTGCTGATGCTGTGGGCCGACGAGGTCCGTCGCCTCAAGGTGCGCGCCAATGCCGAAACCCCGCTCGATTGCCGCACCGCGCGGCGCTTCGGCGCCGAGGGCGTCGGCCTGTGCCGCACCGAGCATATGTTCTTCGATGCCGCACGCATTACCGCCGTGCGCCAGATGATCCTGGCGGAGGACGAGAAGGGGCGCCGCGCCGCGCTCGAGAAACTGCTGCCCGAACAACGCAGCGATTTCGCCGAGATCTTCGAGATCATGGCCGGCCTGCCGGTGACGATCCGTCTGCTCGATCCGCCGCTCCATGAATTCCTGCCACACGAAGATAGCGAGTTCGACGAGGTTGCGGCCGCGACCGGGGTCGGCGTGGAGAAATTGAAGCGCCGCGCGGCCGAACTGCACGAGTTCAACCCGATGCTCGGTCATCGCGGTTGCCGGCTCGGCATCACCTATCCCGAAATCTACGAGATGCAGGCGCGGGCGATCTTCGAGGCGGCGGTCGATGTCGCGGTCAAGACGGGCGAAGCGCCGATCCCCGAGGTGATGGTGCCGCTCGTTGCCACCCGCCGCGAGCTCGAGATCATCAAGGCGCTGATCGATCGCACCGCCGCCGCCGTCTTCGCAGAGAAGGGCAAGACTCTCGAATATCTCGTCGGCACGATGATCGAGCTCCCGCGCGCGGCGCTGAAGGCCGGCGAGATCGCCGAGGTCGGCGAGTTCTTCTCGTTCGGCACCAATGATCTGACGCAGACCGCGCTTGGCGTGTCACGCGATGATGCGGGGCGTTTCCTGGGTGCCTATGTCGAGCAGGGGATCTACGCGAAGGATCCCTTCGTGAGCCTCGATGTCGAGGGCGTCGGCGAGCTGATTTCGATGGCAGCGGAGCGGGGCCGCGCAACGCGGCCCGACATCAAGCTCGGTATCTGCGGCGAACATGGCGGAGATCCGGCGAGCATAGCGTTCTGCGAGAGCATCGGCCTGAACTATGTATCGGCCTCGCCGTATCGCGTGCCGATCGCAAGGTTGGCGGCCGCGCAGGCTGCTCTGAAGTCGTAGGCTCTCTTCCCTTCAGGGAAGAGGAGTAGGGAGAGGGGACGAAGTAGCGGTAAAAACCGCTATATTTCGTGAAAAGGTATGGCCGCAACGCTAACCCCTCCCCTCAAGGGGAGGGCTTAGTCACCTCACCCGAACTTGGCTTTGTGCTCGTCCCCGCGGCCGGCTTCCAGCAATGCCGCCTGCTCGCGCCAGCGTTCCTGCTCGATGTAGCCGGGGTCGGCGCCGAGATTCTGTTCGAGTTCCGCCTCGTCGGCGGGGGATAGCCCGGTAATATCGGTGTAGCGATACAGCCCCTGTGCGTTCAGCCGCCGCTCGCCGCCACGGCCGATGCCGCGGATGATCGAGAGATCGTCGCGGCGCAGGTCGAGCGTTTCGGGCGTCACGACCGGGGTGGCTGCGACCGGCATCACCTTCGTGGCCTGCGCCGCCTCGAGCTCGGCCACACGCGTGTTGGCTTTGGTCAGCGCAGCCTCGTGGTCGCGCTGCTCCTCGATCCGCGCGTCGCGCTCGGCCTCGTAGGCGCGGCGCCACTTGCGAGCGCCACCTGCACGGGAAATCAGGCCAAGCAGCCAGCCGAGCAGCAGGACGAGGAACAGGATGACCCATTCGTTCGTGCCGAAGTGGGCGAATGCCGGCATTATACGCTCTCCAGTCGTTACGTCGGGGCAACGCTTGCTCGCCCGCGCTGTTCCGGTCAACCAGCTAGAGATCATCCGGAAATAATGACCGCTCGCCCGAGTGGCCTTTCAGCAAGCCGGTCGCCCCGAAGGTGGTACTTCGTGGTACCCTTGGCGACGAAGCCGTATCGAAGGATTTCTACCAAGCTATCCCGATACGGTTCGGGGCAGGCTCGAACCTGCTTCACGACCGGATTGTTCAGGCCGTCACGTTTTGAGCATGTTGTCCGAGATCGAGCAGGCCGCCGGCCCCAGAATGACGATGAACAACACCGGCAGGATGAACAGGATCAGCGGCACGGTCATGATCGCGGGCAGGCGCGCGGCCTTCTCTTCGGCCTTCATCATCCGGACGTTGCGGAATTCTGCGGAGAGGACACGCAGCGCGGAGGCGAGCGGGGTGCCGTATTTCTCGGTCTGGATCATGGTCGTGACGACCCCGCGGACTGAATCGAGATCGATCCGCTGCGACAGGTTCTCGAACGCGATGCGGCGTTCGGTCAGGAAGCCCAGTTCGATAGAAGTCAGTGCAAATTCGTCGGCCAGTTCAGGATAGGCCTTGCCGAGCTCGCGCGCGACGCGGCTGAAAGCGGCATCGACGGTCAGGCCGGCCTCGGCGCAGATGACGAGCAGGTCGAGCGCGTCGGGCAGGCCTTTGCGGATCGCAGCGGTGCGCTTGGTGATCTTGTTCTGCACCACCAGATCGGGTGCCTTGTAGCTCAGCACCAGAATCCCGGCGACGAGGCAGTAGCGCTTTATCCCGCCCCAGTCCGGGAACCAGTCGAGCAGATAGACCCCTATGATTACGATGCTGCCCAATACGAGCGGCAGCACCATGCGCGCGAAGATGACGATGATGGCAGCGTCCTTTGATCGGATGCCTGCCTGCATCAGCTTGGTCTGCGCGGTTTTGAGCTGGGTGTCCTGCAGGCCTTTGAAACTCGCCAGGATCGCCCGCATCATGTCGGTATGCTGGCTCGTCTTGGTCAGGCTGGCGCGCTTGCGGGTCGATGCTGTGATTCCCGCCTTCAATTGCTCGCGCCGGTCGTTCAGCGCCTTGACACGCTTCGCCATCGGATCGCGCACCGTCGTTGCGGTATAGATGGCAAACAGCAAGGCGAGCACCGCCGCGGCCGACATCAAGGTCGCGGCGGCGGTCAGGTTGATCCCCATCAGGCCCTCGATCATGTGCCCTCAGATCTCGAAACTGATCATCTTGGCCATGATGAACACGCCGATGCCCATCCATACGCCGCCGCCCGAAGCGGCGATGATAAGCCGCGGATCGGAAAAGAAAGTGCCCATATATTCGGGATTTATGTACCAGATCAGGCCGAAGACGATGAAGGGCAGGGATCCGATGATGTAGGCCGAGGCCTTCGATTCGGACGACATCGCCTTGACCTTGAGCTTCATCTGCATGCGTTTGCGCAGCACGTCGGCCAGGTTGGACAAGGTCTCGGCCAGATTGCCGCCGGTCTCGCGCTGGATCGCCAGTGTGATCACGAAGAACTGGAACTCGGGCATGTTGATGCGCTCGGCGCTTTCTTGAAGTGCCATCTCCATCGTCCGGCCGATGCGCATGCGATCGGCGACCCCGCGAAATTCGCTGCCGACCGGCTCAGGAATCTCGTTGCCGACGACGCCCAAGGTCTCCGAAATCGGCAGGCCGGCGCGCAGGCCGCGCACGAGCAACTCGATGGCGTCGGGAAAGCGGATGACGAAGGCGGCGGTGCGGCGCTTGGCCAGGCTGCCGATCACATAGTGGGGGAGGCCTATGCCTACCAACAGCCCTACGAAGAAGGTCAGCGGGAACGGCGTGCCGCGGATAGCCAGCAACAGCCACGTCGTGACCGTCAGCCCCGCGCACGTGATCGCGTATTGGCTCAGCGTCCAGCTCCGCCCGGTCATCTCGATACGCTTGCGTAGCAAGTCGCGATTGGGGATCAGCCGCTGGAAGCGATTGTCGAGCGCACTCGTGCGCTGCGCGGTGATGCGGCGCATTTGCGTTTCGATGATGTTGCCGGAGCCATGCCGCGCCTTGACCGCTTCCAGCCGACGTTTGGAATGGCGGCGCGCGGGGTTGCGGCTGAGCAGCACGGCCAGCAGTACCATGCCGCACAGCACTATGACCGCGGCTAGCAGCAGCGGCGAGACGATCACGGGGCGGGCTTGCGCGGCATGAGCCCGCGCATGCTGGCGAAGCGGCCGAGCAAGGATTTGCTCTTCTTGTCCTCACCGTCGCCGGTGACGAGTTCGGCGAGGACGGCGTAGGCCAGTCCGACCTTGCCCGTCTTCGCAATTTCGTGGATCGGCTTGCCATGCTTGGCGGCCTGCGCGGCGAGCTTGAGATCGTAGGGGAGCACGACGTCGACCTTGCGCTCGACTGACGCTTCGAAGTCCTTGCGAACCACCTCTTCCTGGCCCGAGGGCGGCACCTTGTTGGCGACCAGCACCACGCGCGTTGCCGGTGCATTGGCCTTGAGCCAGGAGAGGATGCGGATCGTATCGCGCGTCGCGGCGAGCGTGAATTCGGTGACGATGATGGTGACGCCGACATCGAGCAGCAAGGTCGGATGCTGAACCAGCATATGACGCGGCAGATCGATGACAGTGCATTCGCACGCGCCCTTCAACTCGTCCTGAAGCTGGAAAAAGGCCGCGCCGTCGCCGGTCAGCGGCTGGCTCATCGGTGCCTCGGCCGAAAGCACGCCGAGCCTGTCGTTCACGCGCACCAGCGCGCGTTCGATGAACAGGCCATCAATTCGGCTGGGGTTTTCGATCGCGTCGGTCAGGCCGCGTCCCGGCTCCAGATCGAGCGCGAGCGCGCTGGTGCCGAAATGAACGTCGAGATCGAGCAAGGCCGTGGAACGGCGTTCGGCCAGCATCGTCGCAACCGCGACGCCCACGGTCGAACTGCCCGACCCCCCGCGCACGCCGACCACCGCTACGGCCAGATGTGGGGTCGCACTCGCCGCGTCGGCCGCGCGCGCACCCATCTGCACCGCCTGGGCGGCGACGATCGCGTCGTGCAATTGCTCCTGCGAGAATGGCTTGAGCAGATAATCGTGCAGACCCGCGTTGATCAGGTCACGATAGAAATGCACGTCGTTGACGTGGCCGCAGGCGATCACCATCGTGCCGGGCTCGCATACTTCCGCCAGCCCGTTGATATCCTCGATCGGATCTGCGGAGTCGGACAGATCGACCAGCAGGATGCTCGGCGACGGCGATACGGCGAGGCTCTGCGCGGCATAACGCACCCCGCCATTGTGAATGCGCTCGAGCGGCCAGCCGAAGGCGAGCGCCGCGGCGCGGGCGACATCTTCCGAATCGAGATCGCTCATGAAGGCGCTGAACGGATCGCGCGTACCGATGCGCTGTGGAGGGAAGGGGGCGTTCACTAGTTGGCTGCCTTGGCGCTGATTTTCTCGACGGTGTTGCCCTTGCCGGTCGTTCCGGCGTCGCGGAGCGCCTTGAGCGCCCGCACCGCGGTTTCGGCCAACGATGTCGCCTCGCTCTTGCCGCGGACCAGATCCGCCGGATCGGCGACCATCGCAGCGAGATTGACGGCAGAGGCGCACCCATAATTGGACGACTGGCCTTCCTGCTCGCCGCGCTCCTCGGGTTGCCAGTTGGGGCAATGCGGCACGGTCGCGCCGGCTTCGCTGACGACCGGCTGATGCGTCGAGACGAGCCCGCGATCGCCGGCCGCACAACCCGTCAAGGCGATCGCCGCGGCGACCATGGTGAAACAGCTACGGATCATGGCGAACTCCATCGCTTTAACGCGAGACCGAAGGGGTGACGGTTGTGGTCGGCTTGGGCCGATCCAAACCGGGGACGCTCGCGTCGCTCTTGCCGAGCAGCACGCGCTGGGCGGTCGTGGCCGAACGATAGCCGTCGGTCGGCAGGGCGATCCGGTTCGCATCGACCGGCTTCACCAGATAGGGGGTGACCACGATCATCAGCTCGGTCTCCTGCTTCTGGAAGCTGTTCGATCGGAACAGCGCCCCGATGATCGGCAGATCGCCTAGCACCGGCGCCTTCGACGTGCTGTTGTTGTGGCTGTTTTGGAGTAGTCCGCCGATCACGAAGCTCTGGCCCGAGCCGAGCTCGACCGTCGTTTCGGCCCGGCGGGTGCTCAGGGCGGGAATGGTGAAACCGCCAAGCTTGACCGATCCCGAATCCGAAAGCTGAGACACTTCGGGGCGTACCCGCATCGAAATGCGCCCGCCTGACATCACCGTCGGGGTGAAGGACAGGCTCACGCCATATTGCTTGAACTCGACCGAGACCGTGCCAAACCCCTGGCTCTGCGGGACCGGGATCTCGCCACCCGCGAGGAAGCTCGCGGTTTCGCCCGACAGTGCGGTCAGATTGGGCTCGGCCAGGGTCGTGACGAGCCCGTCATCCTCAAGCAGTTGCAGCGTCGACAGCAGGTCCAGGCCGAAGGCGTGACCGGCAAAGCCCAGGGTCGTGCCGGCGATATTCTTGAACGAGAAGATCGTCGAAAGCGGTCCGCCGCCCGAATCGGCATCGACCGTACCGCTCGTATTGGTCTTGATCGTGCCCGGGTCGCCCTGACCGATGCCGAACAGGAAGCCGCCGCTGCTGTCGCGGCTCGCGAGGTTCATGCCGATCGTGCGTGCGACACTGCGACTCACCTCGGCGATCTTGACCTGCAGATTGACCTGTTGCGGTGTCGCGACCTTGAGGTGATTGAGCACGGTCACCGTGCCGCCGGTGAATTTCTGCGCCAGATCCTCGGCATCGGCGGCGTCCTTGGGCGCCAGCACGGTGCCGGTGAGCAGGATCATGCCCGAAAGTGGGGTCGCGGTGATATCCGCCTCGGGCATCGCCGCTTTCAGCATCTGCCCGACATCGGCCAGATTGTTGCCGACCCGCACGTTGGTCGACCACAGGACGGCGCCGGACCGGTCGGTGGCGAATACGGTCGTCTGACCCGCCGTCTTGGCAAAGAGATAGATGCCGGTCGGACCCTTGACCTGAACGTCGGCGACCTTGTCGTCGGCGACGAATACGCCGGCCATTGGGCGCGGCAGGCGGATCAACTGCCCGCTGCCGACCGACATCGTTACCAGCCGTGCCGGCATTTCGGCCCTGGCCGCCGATGGTGCGGTGCCGCCGCCGTCGCCATGCGGTGCCTCGGCGCGGACAGGCGAGGCCATGGCGGCCAGCGTGGCGGTGGCGATCGCCAGGATCAGGCTGGAGGCGCCCGGGTGACGGAGCGCGTTTGCGAAACGCATCAATTCAATTCCTACCCAGCGGGATTTCGGTGACCGCATTGCCGCGGGCGATGATGATGGATGGCCCGTTCACATGCGGCACGGGGCTGGTGGTGACGCTCGGCTTGGGGGGCACGTTGGTGCGTTGGAAACGCGAAACGTCGCCGCCGGTCGAGAAGGTCGTGTTGCTGTCGATCGGCTGCGATGCGATCTGGATCAGCGCCTGCCTTTCGGCCCTGGCATCGCCCGGCGCCTCCATCTCGCCGGCTGCGATCTTGCGCTCTAACTCCATCTTGTCGTCTGCGATCGAGCGCAGCGACAGCGACAGTGCTCCGATCGTCTGCGCGACCGCGATCTTTTCGGAAAGCTTGGGCGTCACCTCGAGGGTTACGTTGGAAAATGCGGTGACGATCGTCTTGCCCTTGTCGTCGGTGGGTTTGTCGGTCTTCTGATCGGTGGCGAGGACGCGCACATTGCGCACGATCGTCTCGGCCACCTTGAGCGGCTGGCCGTCGCCGCCGCCCGTGACCGTCTGGGTCAGCAGCAGATCGACGCGGTCGCCCGGGAAGACGAAACCGCCGACGCCGCTCAGCGGCGAGACCGGTATGGTGATGGCACGCATGCCCGGCGTGAGCGCCGCGGCGAGGAAACCACGATCGCTCGGTCGGATTAGCGCGCCCTGCGTGATCGGCTGTCCCGCCGTGATCGGATAGCGCACCACGGTGCCGGTCAGATTCTGCGGCGGCTGGCCGCTCTTCAGATAATAAGCGTTATCGATGAGGTCCTTCGGCCACGGCTGGAAACGATAGGAATCGGCGCCGATGATCGTGCCGGTCGGCAGTGTGCGGGTAGCGACCAATACCTCGGGGCCGGCCGGTGCGGCCGGAGCCGCCGCGGCAGCCGGGTTGGAACCGCTGAACATGCTTCGTGCCAGGAATGCGCACACGATGGCGAACACCAGCGCGCCCACCATGAGCATAAGCCTTCTGACATTCATGGTGTGCGAAAAATCCCCAAAAGAACCATCGTGTCACCGACTAACGGTGAGAGGGGAAAGTCATGCGCCTGTGTTAGTTAAAATATCGTTGGTCACCAACAGCAAGGCTGATGCTGAAATTGCCACACCATAGGGAATTTCGATCTTACCTGTATTTTTACGTAGGTAGTAATAAATCAACATTCCGATCGTGATCACACCACCTGCGAGGGCCATCCACACGAGCAACAAGAAAATCTTGCCGAGCGGCATCCACAAAGCGAGAGCGGAGATCATCTTGACGTCGCCGCCGCCCATCATTCCGATGATGAAGCAGCCCGCGAAGATCGCGAGCACCCCGCCGGCGAGGCCGATCTGGATCAGCATATCGTGGGCACCCAACCCGGCGGCGAACCAAAAAGGGATCGCCAGCAATGCGATCGCGGCGTTCAGCCAGTTGGGGATGATCCGCGATCGGATATCGCCCACCGCTGCGACGATCAGGAGTGCGGCGAGAATGATCAGGAGGATCGAAGCAGGGTTAATCACCCGCAAAGGCTAGACGGCAGCACTTGCCAAAACGTAACCGTCGCGCTGTGTCGAAATACGTAGCCGATATCGCCATCGTGGGCTCAGGAATGGCCGGCGCCAGCCTTGCGGCGGCGATCGGATCGCGCGCGCGCGTCGTGCTCGTCGAGGCCGAATCGCAGCCGGGCTATCATACGACCGGGCGTTCGGCGGCCTTCTGGTCCGAAAGCTATGGCGGCCCGGTGATCCAGCCGCTGACGACAGCATCGGGGCCGTGGCTGCAGGCGGGCGGCTATCTCAACCCGCGTACCTGCGTCCATGTCGCCGACGAAGCCGGTCGCCCGGCTCTTGCGGCGCTCATCGCGGACCTGGATTTGGGCGGAATAGACTGGACGTCGCTCGACCGGGCCGGACTCGAGGCAACCGTTTCCGGCCTTGCCACTGCCTTCGCCTGGGGTGTGCGCGAACCGACCGTCTGCGACATCGATGTTGGCAGGCTTCATGCCGACTATCTGACGGCGGCGCGGCGCGCCGGCGCGGTTTCGTTGGTGGACGCTGCCGTGCTGGCGGCCGAGTCGGTGCCAGGCGGTTGGCATCTCGAGACGCGAGCCGGAACGGTCGACGCGACGATATTGGTCAATGCCGCCGGTGCCTGGGCCGATCAGGTGGCGGGTCTGGCGGGCGTCAGACCGCTGGGGGTACAGCCCTATCGACGTACCGTGGTCCAGATCGCGACCGATCCGCCGGCACCGTCCGGTCTGCCGCTCGTGATGGACGCGGAAAAACGCTTCTATTTCAAGCCTGAGCCCGGCGGGCGGCTTTGGCTGTCGCCGCATGACGAATCGCCGATGCCACCGAACGATGTCGCACCGGAAGAACTCGACATCGCCATCGCGATCGATCGCTTCGAACATGTCGTCGATTGGCGCGTGCTCAAGCGCGAACGCGCATGGGCGGGCCTGCGCAGCTTCGCCCCCGATCGCGCGCCCGTCTATGGTTTCGATCCGGCCCGGCCGGGCTTCTTCTGGTTCGCGGGGCAGGGCGGCTTCGGTATCCAGACGGCCCCGGCTGCAGCCGCGATCGGCGCGGCGCTGCTGCTCGCCGAGGCGATGCCCGCCATGACAGCGACTATCGACGTGGAGCGCTTTGCGCCGGAGCGCTTCTAGCGAGGGGCTCAGATCAGCTCGCGCAACCCCAAGCTCTCGAACAGCGCTGCGCGCGCCGTTTCGGCCCGCGCCCACAAGGCGGGATCGTCGAGATCCGCAATCGAGATCTGTTCTGGCCAATAAAGCCGGACGAGCTCCGCGATCATGTCCAGCTTTGCCCCGTCGATCATGAAGCGCGGGTCGACCGTCGCCGGATCGCACACCACGCGCAACCGCAGGCAGGCCGGCCCCCCGCCATTGCGCATCGACTGGCGGACGTCGACCAGTTCCAGCCGACGGATCGGCCCGTTGCCGGCGATCATCGTCTGCAGCCATGTCCAGACGTTCGGATTCTCCTGCGCCTCGGCGGGCAGGATGAGTGCCTGATCACCTTCGGGCAGGGTCACGAGCTGGGCGTTGAACAGATAGGAGCTGACCGCGTCCTTCAGGCTCACCGCGGCAGCGGGCACCTCGACGATCGCCACCTCGGGCAACAGGCTGCGCAGCGCTGCGTAGAAGCCGTCCCGGTCCGCGAACGCCTGCTCATGTGCAAACACGGTGAGGCCGTCGGCTACCGCGACGACATCGTTGTGAAACGCGCCGGCGGCGATCGCGATCTCGGACTGGGCGACATGGAGCGTGCGATCGGGATCGAGACCGTGCGCGCGTGCGACGGCGCGTCCGGCCTCGGCGTGCTGGCGTACGGGAAAGCCGCCGCCGCCCACGCCGTGGACGAAGATCTCGACTCCAGGGGCATTGTGCGTCGGTGCCAGACGCATGTGATTGGCGGCCCCCTCATCCCCGAACGGTGTCGGGACCGGGCCATGGACCGCGAAGCCCTCGCCCGCGAATGCGATGCGGAGCTGCGCCAGCGTCTCGGGCCATTCGTGGCTGCGATGGGGCATCGTCATCAGGTTGGCCACGGTCAGGTGGCACAGTCCGTTGGCGGTATCGGCGGCGGGCGAGACCGTCGCGGCATTGGCAGCCCACATCGCCGAGGCGGAGAGTGCCGATGCGCGCATCCACGGCTCGGCGGTAGCCAGCGTGGTCGAAAGGCTCTCGATCCAGCCGCGGTTAGGCCGGCGATGTGGCAACAGGATGCCTTGCGCGAGTCCGAGCGCCAGGTTGGCGCGCATCTTGGCAATGCCTTCCAGTGCCGCATCGCGCGGTCGCGACGCCAGCCCGGCATTGGCGCTTGCAGCGAGATTGCCAGGGCTAAGCCCGGCATAATTATGGCTCGGACCCACCAGCCCGTCGAAATTGATCTCGCGGATCACCGCCCGGCCCCCCCGCTGATCGACGGGAAAAAGGGTGCTACGGCATGACGCGCGCCATCAATGTGCGACATGCAAAACCCTGTCACCGACTGAAAGCCCAAGCATTTCAGAGGCAACTTCGTCCACGACGATACCCCCCTCGGCGTCTTTCACTTGGGCAAACCCGCACCGGAAGCTCTCCAGCCGTCCCGTCGACAGGAGCGCTTTGCGCCCCTTGCCGCCATCGATGCCCACGATGGTCGCTTCCACCGCATCGCGTACGCTACGAACCTGATCGGTCTGCGCGCACATGGTCGGCCCGCCATCGAAGATGTCGAGATAGCCCTGCGCCGTGAAGCCCTCGCTCTCCAGCATGCGCATGGCGGGGCGGCCGGTGGGGTGGGGCAGGCCGATCACCGCGCGCGCGCTGTCGGGGAGCATTGCCGTATAGATCGGGTGCTTGGGCATCAGATCGGCGATGAACTGGTGGCCGCGGATCGCATTGAACTCGTCCGCCTCGCGGAAGCCCATGCCGAAGAAGCGCCCGGCCAGTCCGTCCCAGAATGGCGCGGCTCCGGTTTCGTCGATCACCCCGCGCAATTCGGCGATCAGCCGATCGGCAAAGCGCGCACGGTGCTGCCGAATGAACAGATAGCGGCTGCGCGCGAGCAGCAGACCGAGCCCGCCCGCCCGGTAACGCGGGTGGAGGAACAGCCCACCCACTTCCGACGACCCTTCGAGATCGGTCGTCAAGGTCAGCATCTCCGCGCGGAAACTCCGTCCGAGCTCGGCCGAATGCTGGGTCAGCGTGCCGCGGCGATAGGAATAGAAAGGATGGATCTCGCCGACACGCGCCATGATCTGCGATGTGCCTGCGACCCGGCCATGCTCGGGATCTTCCAGCATCAGCATGTAGCGATCGTTGTGGAGGCCGTCCTCGGCGCGCGCGAAGGCGGCGTCCAATTCGGCCAGCTTGGCGGCGAGCGCGCCGCGATCGGCCGGCAGGTTGGTGAAGCCGGTGCCGGCGAGCTTCGCCATCTCGTAGAGCGAATCGAGGTCCGCCGAGCTGGCGGGGCGGATGAAAGCCTTGGTCATTCAGAACCCATAGACCAAAGTTGCGCGCGTTACCGTATCGAGTGCGTGCGCGCCTTCCGGCGCATTCTGCTCGTACTGGATATTGTATGAGAATTTGGCCTTGAGCGCGCCGATCAGCGTCGTCTCGAGCGCGCTGGTGGCGCTGATCGTGGTGTCCTTGGCCTCGAAGAAGAGCGCCGCGTCCTGACTGATCGAGACAGTCGGGCTAAGGGCGATCTTGCCCGTCAGCGATGCGCGCGCCGCGACCGTATTGTGAGTCGGTTCGTCGGTATAGTCGGTATGGCGGAAGGCCGGGCCGCCCTCGACCTCCAGCTTGGCATTGCTGGTTGCCAGAACCGTATAGCCAACGCCCGCGCCGAGCGTGAAGCGGCTGTTGTAGCCGAGCGTCCGGTCATGCTCATATTGGGTAAGGCCATAGGCGTAGAGCCGCTCGTCGAATTTGTAGTTGGGCTGCCACGCCGCGATCAGGCGCTCGGTGGTGGTGACATTGTCGGTCTGCTGCACATCGAGCCGCGCCGAGAATTTCTGACGCCAGTCGAGCCCGTCGCGCGCCAGCTTCGCCGAAGCATAGATGCCCAGGCTGCGAGTGGTTCCGGTCGATCGGCTGGCACCAGCCTCCAGCTCACCCTTCCAGATTTCGAAGAAGCGCGCCTGCTGGATGCGGATTCGTTCGCGCTCCTGCGCATCCTTGCGGGTGGCGGCCAGAACGGCGGCGTCACCCGCCGCGAGCCGGTCGATCACTGCCACTTCGTTGGGAAAGGTTGCCTTCGCAACCCCGACCACCGCGTTGATCGTCGCATCGTCGCCGGTGCGGTAGGCGGCGGCGATCATCGCGGCGAGCGTGTCGATGGGATCGTTGTCGGCGGGCAATATCAGGGGAGGCCGTGCGGGATCGGCCGCCACTGCGATGGCCGGAGTGAACAGCAACAGCAGCGCGGCAACCATGGGGTACCGGATCATGGGCCTCGCCTTAGCTGAGCTGTGGAGCGAACTCCGCCAGCACATCGATGTAGAGCTGGCGCTTAAACGGAACGATCATGTCGGGCAGGTGAACCGGATCGGCCCATTTCCACGCGCGGAATTCGGGATGCTCGGTCTGCAGATCGATATCGGCGTCGTTGCCGAGGAAGCGCATCAGGAACCATATCTGGCGCTGCCCACGATATCTGCCGCGCCACAATTTCCCGACCAGGTCGGGTGGCAGATCATAATCGAGCGGCTTCGATGCCTGCGCAATGATCTCCACCAGATCGGCCGTGATGCCGGTCTCCTCCTCCAGCTCGCGTAGCGCACCCGCCTCGGCATCCTCGCCCGGATCGAGCCCGCCCTGCGGCATCTGCCACGCTTCGAGGCTGTTATCGAGCCGCTGGCCGACCCAAACCCTGCGATCGGCATTGATCAGCATGATCCCGGCGGCGGGGCGATAGGGCAGGTCCGTCATCGTTGGGCCTCGGCGATCATGAGCTTGAGGTGCGCCAGACAGTCGGCAACGTCGGTCACCGCCGATGGGAGGGCGCGGCGCAGGTTGATGAAGCCGTGCACCGTGCCGACCGCCTCGCGATAGATCGTCGGGACGCCGGCTTTGGCGGTCGCAGCGGCATAAGCGCGCCCCTGATCGCGCAACGGATCGAGCGAGGCTGTGATCACAAGGGTCGGGGGCATGCCGGTCTGGTCGGCACGGATCGGCGCGCCACGCCAATGGGCGACGTCGGCGCGATAGGCGTCGTCGAAATAGCTTATGCTGTCCTTGGACAGGACATACCCGCTCGCGAAATCGTGGTAAGATTGGTAGCCGGGGCATTCGTCGACCAAGGGGTAGATCGGCCATTGCGCGAGTACGGGCGCGACAGCGGGCACGTCGCGCAGCGCCATCGCCGTGACGATCGTCAGCGTGCCGCCGGCGCTGTCGCCCGTCAGGACGAGCCCGGTTATGCGTCGGCCGAGCTCATTGGGGCTCCCCGCCACCCAGCGCGCCGCGGCCTCGCAATCGTCGGGCGCGGCCGGCCAGCGATTTTCGGGGGCAAGCCGATAGTCGACCGCGATCACCGGCAGATCGAGCGTGCGGGCGATCTCCGCGCAGATCGGGGCGTGGCTGTCGAGATCGCCGAATACGAAGCCGCCGCCGTGGAAGAACATGACCGCCGGCCCGGGCGCGCGATCGGCGCGCGGATCGAACAGGCGCAGCGGAATATCGCCGTCCGGTCCTTGGCAAGTGAGATCGCGCATCACCGCCAGCTCGCCGACCGGCAGATCGGCCAGGTCCTTCATGCCCCGCATCGCCGTGCGGGCGGCGTCGACCTCCATCTCGTGCACCTTCGGGCCGGGCTGGGCATTGAGAAAGGTCAGGAAAGGGAGGACGTCGGGGCGGACATAAGGTTCAGTCATGAAGCGGGCTTTCACTCTTTGGCGGCGCGGATCAAGTTTGTGTTCAGCCGGAGCGGGCTTATGGCACGACGATGACAGCCGGAAGCCGCCTTATGAAACGCCTGATGCCGATCCTTCTCGTCGCCATAGCCAGCGGCGCCATCGCCCAGCAGCCCGCACCGCCGGTGCGGCCGGCTACTCCACCCGCCGCAGGCGCGCCCTCGGTGAAGAAAATTCCGGGCCTGTCGGACGACGGCAACGCCATCTACGCCAAGGTCTTCGGGACGCCTGATCCGCAATTGCTCGCCACCGCGCGGCAGCAGCGGCAGGTCCAGTCGTCGATCACCGGCATGGCGATGGGCACCACCGTCAACGTCGACAAATTGGCGGATCTGCTCAAGCAGCGCGATGCGCTCCAGCTCCAGTTCCGCACTCGCCAGAACGAGCTTACGATCGCCATGTTGCGCCAGCTGACCGACGATGACCGCGGTATCTACCTGCGCTACGCGATGACGCCTCCGCCGCCGCCGGCGCCCCGTTAAAATTCGATCGTATCTCGCCCATTATCTGAGCTCTTGTTAACCATTTCTTTGCCTTCGGACCCTTAGGCGCGGCCGGGGCAATCTGGGGGAATTGAGCAATGCTGTTCGGATGGATCGGCGACAATATCACCGCGACGACATTGGATTTTCCTTTCACATCGTTGGTGCCGTCGATGCTCGGCACCGCCATCGCTCCACCGGCAGGCGCTAGGCCAGTCGTCTCGGGTCATCCCGGCAAGACTTCGGCCGAGATCGCGCCGTTCCTGCAAAAGGCGTTGATCGACGCCGGTTGCGACACGATCTTCCTGCTCGCCGGGGCGCATGATGCCGAGCAGAATGTGCCGATCGCCAGCTATGCCGCGACCATGCTCGGCATGTTCGATACCGTCCGGAAGGCAGGCGCGAAATTGTTCGTGCTGACCATTCCTCCGCCACGAAATGATGAAGATGGCGAGACGGCTCGCCTCGCCATCGACATCCAGAATTACTGGCTCCGCCAGACCGTGCCCCAATATGGCACGCTGATCGATATCCACCCCGTGCTGGTCGATCCCGATACGGGCTATCTGATCGGTGCTTACTGGAGCAAGGAAACGGGCCGGCTGCGCAATGCCGGGCATTTCGCGATAGCGCAGGAAATCGTCCGCGTGTTGCGCGCTCCCGTGATGGCGCTGCCGGAAATCGGCCGCGTGGTCGATGGCTATTCGACGTTCAACCTTGTCTCGAATCCGTGGATGCAATCGGGCACGGCGGGTTGGCGGTTGTCGCCCAATACAACGGGCACCGGCTATCTCTCGCGCGCGGCGGACACGACCGGGCTGATCGAGACCGGCGCGTTCCTGGAACTCGATGTCGGTGGCGAGGAGGCGGCGGATTATTGCTATTTCTACTCGCTCGGTAAGAGTTACGACACCGCGTGGACCAATGGCGATGTGCTGGCCTTCTCGGCCAAGATGCAGGTGATCGATCTATCCGGAGACTGGCTCGCCCAGAACGTGATCTACGGGGGCACGGCGTTCGGCGATGTGTTGGTCGTCAACGGGAATACTGCATGGCCGATCGAGCGCCTCGGCGTTCAATGGCCTGGTACGCTCGTCGAGGAGGGCGTCTATAATTTCGGCCCGATCCTCAAGACCTTCACTGTGCCGGCCGATCTCACGTCGCTCCAGATCTGGCTGCGCTGCAAAGTCCCGGCAGGATCGAATTACAAATTCCGCTTTGGTGAGATCGGGGTGTTCAATCTGACACAATCCGGCCTGTTGGCCGCGCCGACAAAGCTAACCGAGGTCGATCCCAAGCCGATGGCCGCGCCGGTTCCGGAGCCCGCGACTGCGACCAACGGGGCACGCTCGGCGAAGGTGCTGGGACGCTACCGTATCGGTCGATAATCGATCGGGGGCGCCGTCGGGCGCTCCCGCTCAGCCGATCCGCAGGCGGTGCCCGGTGGGAAAATCGCTCTCCAGCAGCGCGGCAATCGCTTCGCCCACTGCTGCGGGCTGCTTGATCGTGGTGGGGTCCTCGCCCGGATAGGCATCCTTGCGCATCGCGGTGGCGGTGGCGCCGGGATCGACGATCGCGACGCGCAGATCGATCAGATCGGTCATCTCCTCGGCATAAGCGAGCGTCAACGTCTCCAACGCTGCCTTGGACGCGCCGTAAGCGCCCCAATAAGCGCGGGGGGTCGCGGCCACGCTGGAGGTGAGCACCGCCATTCGCGCCGCGTCGCTCCTGCGCAGCAGCGGATCGAACGCGGCGATCAATGCCTGGTTGGCGCCGACATTGAGCGTCAGCAGTCGCGAAAATTCCTTGGGATCGATCGACGGCACCGGCGCCAGCGTGCCGAGCATCGCTGCGTTGAGCACGAGCAGATCGAGCTTGCCCCAACGCTGCGCGACGGCGTCGGCGAGGCGGCCGATCAAATCGCCGTCGATCAGATCGATCGGTGCGATCGTCGCGGTGCCGCCAGCCTTGTGAATCGCTTCCTCGGTCTCCTCAAGACCGCCCGGCGTGCGCGCGACGAGAACGATATGCGCGCCTCTGGCGGCCAGGGCTTTGGCGGTGGCGGCGCCGATGCCGCGCGAGGCGCCGGTGACGAGGGCGATCTTGTCGGTGAGTGTCATGCGGGCGCCTTAGCGGATCGGGACCGATTTAAAATCCTCCCCGTTCCCGGGGAGGATTCAGGTCACACCAAGACTCGCTCGTCCAGCAGCGCAAACTGGTCCGGGATCGCGATGTCGTCGTGGTCGGTCAGCGGGGTCGGATAGTCGCCGGTGAAGCAGGCGTCGCAATGCGTCGGCAGCGCGGCGTCGCGTCCTGCTTCGCCCATCGCGCGATAAAGGCCATCGACCGAAACGAAAGCAAGGCTGTCGGCGCCGATATAGTCGGCCATCTCCTGGACCGTCATCCGCGCGGCAAGCAATTTCGCGCGCTCGGGCGTGTCGACGCCGTAGAAGCAGCTATGCCGTGTCGGTGGCGATGCGATGCGCATATGCACTTCGGTCGCGCCCGCATCGCGCATCATCTGCACGATCTTGAGGCTGGTCGTACCGCGCACGATCGAATCGTCGATCAGGACGATGCGCTTGCCTTCCAGCAAAGCGCGATTGGCATTGTGCTTCAGCTTCACGCCCAGATGGCGGATATTGTCCGCCGGCTGGATAAAGGTGCGGCCGACATAATGCGATCGGATGATGCCCAGCTCGAACGGCACGCCCGCTTCCTGCGCATAGCCGATCGCCGCCGGCACGCCCGAATCGGGTACGGGGATGACGTAATCGACATCGACCGGATTTTCGCGCGCCAGCTCGGCGCCGATCGCCTTGCGTACGCCATAAACCGACTGTCCGCCGGTCACCGAATTGGGTCGCGAGAAATAGACATGCTCGAACACGCATGGCCGCGCGCGCACCTCGGCAAAGGGGCGGAGCGAGCGCATGCCGTTCTCGGACACGATTACCAGTTCTCCGGCATCG
The DNA here is from genome assembly GCF_044905095.1 of Sphingomonas sp. MMS24-J13. NCBI lineage: Bacteria > Pseudomonadati > Pseudomonadota > Alphaproteobacteria > Sphingomonadales > Sphingomonadaceae > Sphingomonas > Sphingomonas sp. MMS24-J13. Next base: position 2,245,242 of record NZ_CP173258.1, on the reverse strand, counting down.
ACCTCACGCACGAACTCGGCGCCGCACACGTCGAGCGCGACGGTTTCGGACGCGAAGATGATCGCGTCGCCCAATTTGCCCATCACCAGCGGCCGGATGCCGAGCGGATCGCGGCATGCGATCATGCCCTCCGGCGTCATGCAGATGAGCGAGTAGGCTCCCTCGACCTTGCGCAGCGCGTCGATGAAGCGATCGATCAGGGTGCGGTAGCTGGAGGTGGCGACCAAGTGGATGATCGTCTCGGTATCGCTGGTCGATTGGAAGATCGATCCGCGCTTCACCAGCTCTCGCTTGAGTTTCATCGCGTTGGAGATGTTACCGTTATGTGCGACCGCGAACCCGCCCGAGGCGAGCTCGGCGAAGAGCGGCTGCACGTTGCGCAACGCGGTTTCGCCGGTGGTCGAGTAGCGGACGTGGCCGCAGGCGACGCTGCCCGGCAGCCCGCGAATGACATCGTCACGGTCGAAATTGCCGGCGACATGCCCCATCGCGCGGTGCGCATGGAAATTGTCGCCGTCCCAGCTGGTCACACCCGCGGCCTCCTGGCCGCGATGCTGGAGGGCGTGCAGACCTAACGCGACGACGGCGGATGCCGTCTCGCTGCCATATACGCCGAAAATACCGCACTCCTCACGGAGCTTGTCGTCATCGAAGGGATTTGTGGTGAGCATTTCCCTGCCTTGGCTCGGGTGCATGGCCCATATAGAGACGGCTTTCCGAATTGTCGCCCTTTGTGACGCGGGTGTGACCAAGTTTTCTGGGGATAGGCTGCCTTTGCGGCCACAGTCGTAATTTTACCTAGGCGGAACAACGAGATGAGCGACGACGACGTCGAGCAGGGCACTATCCTCCGGCCACGCTGGGATGCGAACGGGCTGATCACGGCGGTCGTAACCGATCACGCCAGCGGCGAAGCGCTGATGCTCGCTCATATGAATGCCGATGCACTGGCTCGCACGATCGAGAGCGGCGTCGCCTGGTTCTGGTCGCGCTCGCGCGGACGGCTGTGGAAGAAAGGTGAAAGCTCGGGGAACGTGCTGGCGGTGGTCGAGATTCGGATCGATTGCGATCAGGACGCGATCTGGATCCGCGCGAATCCTGCCGGCCCGGCGTGCCACACGGGCGAGCGGAGTTGTTTCTACCGGCGGATCGAGGGTGAAGTGCTGGTGCGGGACGAACAATAAGCCCCCGTGCCGGGGAGGATATCTCCTCGTCGCCATACGCTCTAAAGGGCCCCGATGCTCCGCATCACCGAACTCAAGCTCCCGCTCGGCCATCCGCCCGAGGCGCTGCGAGATGCGATTCTCGAACGCCTCGGCATTCCGCCTGCCGATCTGCTCTCATTCGAGATCGCCCGCCGCGCCAATGACGCCCGGCGCAAGTCGGCGATCCTGATGGTCTATTCGGTCGACGTGCAGGTGCGCGACGAGGCCGCCGTCGCGATCGACCAGCACACCCGGCCGACCCCCGATACCGATTACCGCTTCGTCACGCAGGCTCCCGCCAACTGGTCGGGCAAGCGCCCGGTCGTAGTCGGGGCCGGCCCTTGCGGGCTCTTCGCCGGGTTGATCTTAGCGCAGATGGGCTTCCGCCCGATCATCGTCGATCGCGGCAAGGTCGTGCGCGAACGGACGCGGGATACATGGGGATTGTGGCGGCGATCGGTGCTCGACCCCGAATTGAACGTCCAGTTCGGCGAGGGCGGGGCAGGCACCTTTTCCGACGGTAAGCTTTGGAGCCAGATCAAGGATCCGCGCTTTCTCGGCCGCAAAGTGCTGACCGAGTTCGTGAAAGCGGGCGCGCCCGAGGAAATTCTGACCGAGGCACATCCGCATATCGGCACCTTCCGCCTAGTGACGATGGTCGAATCGATGCGCGCGACGATCGAGGCGCTCGGCGGCGAATATCGCTGGAGCCATCGCGTCGAGGATATCGATGTCGAGACCGCCAGCGACGGGCGCCGCCGCATTCGCGCGTTGCGGTTCCAGACCGGCGAGGTCCTGGAGGCCGATCATGTCGTGCTGGCACTCGGCCATAGCGCACGGGACACGTTCGCGATGCTGCACGCGCGCGGCGTCCATATCGAGGCCAAGCCCTTCTCGATCGGGGTCCGGATCGAGCATCCGCAAAGCTGGGTCGATCGTGCGCGCTTCGGTCCGTGTGCCGGCCATCCCGATCTCGGCGCTGCGGCTTATACCTTGTCGCACCACTGCGCCGACGATCGCACCGTCTACAGCTTCTGCATGTGCCCGGGTGGGAGGGTGGTCGCGGCGACGTCCGAAGAGGGCCGCGTCGTCACCAATGGCATGAGCCAATATTCGCGTGCCGAGTTCAACGCCAATTCGGGACTGGTGGTCGGCATCGATCCCGAACGCGATTATCCCGGGCATCCGCTCGCCGGGATCGAACTCCAGCGCAAATGGGAAAGCGCGGCCTTTGTCGCTGGCGGCTCGACCTATGCGGCCCCCGGCCAGCGGGTCGGCGATTTCCTCGCCGGACTGCCGTCCACGGCGCTGGGCGAGGTCAATCCGTCCTACAAGCCGGGCGTCCACCTGACCGATCTGGCGCAATGCCTGCCGGATTTCGTGGTCAGGGCACTGCGCGAGGCGTTGCCGGTGTTCGGCCGCCAGATCGCCAACTACGATCACCCCGATGCGATGATGACCGGTGTCGAGACGCGCACCTCTTCGCCGGTGCGAATCACGCGCGGCAAGGATTTCCAGAGCCTCAACACCGCCAGTCTCTATCCGGCGGGGAGGGGGCGGGCTATGCCGGCGGAATCCTCTCCGCCGCGATCGACGGGATCAAGGTGGCCGAGGCGGTGGCGCTCAGCATCCTTGCCGCCCACTGATAAGGAAAACCAATGGCCGAGAAATTCGAACGACATCGCCAACCGTGGCGGCAGGACGAGATCCAGAAGCTCCACACACTCGCCAAGAAGGGCATGGCGCTGAAGGCGATCGCCAAGGCACTGACCCGCAGCGAGGAATTGGTCAAGGAGCGCGCCAAGCTCGACGGGCTGTCGATCGCCAAGCTTCACTGACGCATGGCTGGTTATGATGCGATCATCCTCGGCGCGGGCGCGGCCGGGCTGATGTGCGCTAGCGTGGCGGGGCAGCGCGGCAAAAGCGTGCTGCTGATCGATCATGCCGACCAACCCGGCAAGAAGATCCTGATCTCTGGCGGCGGGCGCTGCAACTTCACCAACATCCACACCGCGCCCGATCGCTATCTTTCGGCCAATCCGCATTTCGCCAAATCGGCGCTGGGGCGATACGCGCCGCAGGATTTCATCGATCTGGTCGATCGCTACGGCATCGCGTGGCACGAAAAGACGCTCGGCCAGCTCTTCTGCGATGGGTCGGCGAAGCAGATCGTGGCGATGCTGGTCGAGGAATGCGCCAAGGGCGGAGTAGAGATCGCCTGTGGTGCGTCGATCGGCGGCGTCGAACATCGCGATGGGATGTTCCATGTCGCGTGCGGCGCGCGGACGGCGGCAGCGCCCGCGCTGGTGATCGCGACCGGAGGTCCGTCCATCCCGAAGATGGGTGCGACCGGCTTCGCCTATGAACTGGCGCGCAAGTTCAGGCTCAAGGTCGTCGAGCCGCGCCCGGCCCTGGTGCCCTTGACGCTTGGACCCGGAGAAGCCCTGTTCCACGCACTCGCGGGTGTTTCGGCCGAGGTCATGGCTGTTTGTGGAAAGGTGCGATTCCGCGAAGCAGCCCTGTTCACGCATCGCGGCCTCTCGGGGCCAGCGATCCTGCAGGTTTCGTCCTACTGGCGGAATGGAGAGACTATCGGCATCGATTTCCAGCCAGATCGTGCGCCCGGCTGGCTGCGGGAGGCCAAGCGCGCGATGCCGCGCGCAACGCTGTCGAAAATACTGGCGGAGGGGCTGTCGGATCGGCTGGCGATCGCTCTGGCAGATCGACTTGGGATAGTCGGCGAACTGGCCAATCTCACTGACGTAAAGCTCGAAGCGGCCGAACGCCGCATCGCCGATTGGCGGTTTACGCCGAGCGGAAGCGAGGGGTTCGCCAAGGCGGAGGTTACCGTCGGCGGGATCAGCACCGCCGATCTGTCGTCGCAGACGATGGAGGCCAGGAAGGTGCCGGGGCTTTATGCGATCGGCGAGGCCGTCGACGTTACCGGCTGGCTCGGCGGCTACAATTTCCAGTGGGCCTGGGCCAGCGGCTGGGCAGCGGCGCAAGCTCTATAAAGTAGAGCAGTCGCCCCTGCGGAGACAGGGGCGACTGACATTGCCTCAACCCCGCGCGAACTTGACCGCACGGGTGCTCAGGATGCTTTCCAGCACCGTCTCGGCCTGATTGGGCGAGAAGCCGGCGTCGCGAAAGGCCGCCAGCTCCGACGGGGGCACATTGTGGCCGCGGTGCCAGGCGAAGACCGCAAAGCGGCGCAGCGCCTCCAGCCGGGGATTGGCCAGGCGGGGTTCGCCGCGACCGCCGAAGATGCGCGACAAAGCCGAACCGATCCGGCCGGGTGTGCGCAGGCTGCCCAGGCTGTCGCGCCGGGCGAGTGCCACGACCAGCCATTCGAGCGCGGAAAAGCCGCTGGCATGCGCCGTGACCTCGGGTTCCGCGCGCGGCGCGAAGGCGGTGGAGAGCGAGCCGGACAATTCGGCTTCGCGGAAATCGATATAGGCCATGGCAAATACTCCCCGGCTGCGGGCGATCGGACTGGCGCGCATGCAGGAATGCACACGCCAGCGGGGTCCGGTCGCCCTCGGCTCTAGAATTTATCGGCTTGGAGAGCTTGCGCTTCGATGAAGCAAGCTGCCCTCCTTCGATACTGATCGGTATATAAATCAGTCGGGGGGGCGTCAACCGCTTTCTGTACTGATCGGTATTTTTCTTTTGGAAGAGTTTTGCGTGAGTGCCTAGCGGCTCGGCCAGACCTGCAGGCTGGTGTCGACCAGATGCTCGAGATCGGCGCGGGTGGCGCCGGCGCTGGCCTGCACCGACATGCCCTGCATGATCGCCATCAGGTACCGCGCAAGGCCTTCAGGTTCGATATTGGCGGGGAGGTCGCCCGAAAGGCTCGCCTCGCGAAAGCGTTCGATGATCGCTTTCTCCGAAGCGGCGCGGCGCGCGACGACTTCGGAGCGAATTGAAGTCGGCGTGATCGGTGCAGGCGACGCTGCTGACGACACCGAAGCAGCCGACCGGATCGCAGCCGCTGGTGATGATGTCCAGCGAACCGTTGAGCATCCGCTCGGCGACGCCGCGCGCGGTCGGCGCGGCCAGCGCGGACTGGACGTAGGCCAGTTTCTCGCGGCCGTAGAGGTCCAGCGCCTTGCGAAACAACTCTTCCTTGTTGCCGAAGGCGGCATACAGGCTCGGGCGGGTGATCCCCATCGCCTCGGTGAGATCCGTGAGCGACGCGCCGTCGAAGCCCTTGCGCCAGAAGACGCGCAATGCGGCAGCCAATGCCTGATCGACGCAAAATTCGCGCGGACGGCCTTTAGGGGTAGCGAGGGTCGGGCTTTCCATAACGATCGGTATATATAGTTTTTTCGATTTTCGTCGAGTCCTCGGCACTAAGTATATGATCGTAGCGGCGTATCCCGGAAAATTTGATACCCCGCAGTATCAATTTTTTGCGCAAGGGCCACGGAAGCAGTTGCTTGCGGCCATGTTGCGTTGCATCAGGGCGGTGTGAATCGGCTCAACAACGATCTCTCGGCGCAGGCCTGCCCTTCTCCGAGGCGCCCGATGCGTGCCACTCTTCTGAGTGGCGCCACGGTCATCGCAGCCGCACTGGCTTTGGCCGGTTGCGGCAAGAAGGCCCCTCCCACGCCGCCGCCGCCCGAGGTCGGCTACGTCGTGCTCCAGACCGAGCCGGTGACACTGTCGAACGAGCTCCCCGGCCGGACCAACGCGACCTTGCAGTCCGATGTCCGCCCCCAGGTCAACGGCGTGATCAAGGCGCGGCTCTTCACCGAAGGTGCGATGGTCCATGCCGGCCAGCCGCTCTACCAGATCGATCCGGCGCTTTATCGCGCCGCGCGCGATCAGGCCGCGGCGGCGCTCGCGCAAGCCAAAGCGGCGGTGGTGACCGCTGACGCCAAGGCTGCACGCTACAAGAGCCTGCGCGATATCGAGGCGGTGAGCCGGCAGGATATCGACGACGCGATCGCTGCCGCGGGCGAGGCGCGCGCGCAGGTGCAGCAGGCGCAGGCCAATCTCAATACTGCCAATACCAATCTCGGCTATACCCGTATCGTCGCGCCGATAAGCGGCAGGATCGGCCGGTCTGCCTTCACGGCGGGTGCTTTGGTGACGGCGAGTCAAGCCGATGCGCTGGCGACGATTCAGCAGCTTGATCCGATTTACGTCGACATCACCCAGTCGAGCGCGCAGCTCGTGTCGCTGCGACGCGCGCTGGCCAAGGGCAGCGTGCTGCCGGCGTCGGCGCAGGTGCATCTGAAGCTTGAGGACGAAAGCGACTATCCGTTCACCGGCACGGTCGAATTCTCCGAGGTGAATGTCGATACGACCGCGGGCACGGTGACCATTCGCGCGCGCTTCCCCAATCCGCAGCGCATGCTGCTGCCGGGCATGTTCGTACGCGTGATGACCCCCCAGGCGACCGTGCCGCAGGGTATCTTGGCGCCGCAGGACGGTATCAGCCGCGATCCCAAGGGCAATGCCACGGCGTTGGTGGTCGGGGCCGATAACAAGGCGGAGATGCGCAGCGTCACCGCCGGCCGCGCGATCGGCGACAAATGGCTGATCACGGCGGGCCTCAAGGCCGGCGACAAACTGATCGTCGAGGGCACTGGCAAGGCTCGGCCCGGCGCGCCGATCAAGCCGGTCCCCGCCGGATCGGTAACGCCGGCGCCCGCCGGGCCGGGCGGACCCGCAGCCAAGCCGGCAGGCTGAGCGCGTGAATATAAGCCGTTTCTTCATATCCAGGCCGATCTTCGCCTGGGTGCTCGCGATCGGCGTGATGCTGTGCGGCATCGGCGCGATCCGCTCGCTCCCGATCGCGCAGTTTCCGGACGTCGCCCCGCCGACGGTCCAGATCAGCGCGACCTATCCCGGCGCCAATGCCCAGACGCTCGAATTGAGCGTCACCCAGCCGATCGAGCAACAGCTTACCGCGCTCGACGGCATGCTCTATTTCTCGTCGAGCTCGCAGGCCAATGGCAGCGTCAGCATCAGTGTCACCTTCGCCAAGGGGACCAACCCCGACACGGCGCAGGTGCAGGTGCAGAACCGCGTCCAGCAGGCCCTGCCGCGCCTGCCGCAGCAGGTGCAGCAGCAGGGCGTCACCGTCACCAAGGCGAGCAACGACTTCCTGATCGTGGTCGCGGTCTACGACACCAAGAACCGCTCGCAGCCGCCGGACATGGCGGATTACCTCGTCACCAATTTCCAGGATTCGATCTCGCGCGTACCCGGCGTCGGCCAGACGCAGGTGTTCGGGTCGCAATATGCGATGCGCGTGTGGCTCGATCCTTACAAGCTCGCCGCCGTTCAGTTGATGCCGAGCGACATCTCGTCGGCCATTTCGGCGCAGAATATCGATGTTTCGGCCGGCCAGATCGGTCAGCCACCTTATCCAGCGGGCCAGCATCTCAGCGCCACCGTGACCGCCCAGTCGCGCCTGACCACGCCCGACGAATTCGCGAAGATCGTCGTCAAGACGCAGCCCGATGGCTCGGTCGTGCATCTTTCCGATGTGGCGCGGATCGAGCTCGGCAACGAGAATTACGGCTTTCTCGTCCATCTGCGCGGCTTGCCGGCCTCGGGCATGGCTATCCAGCTTGCGCCCGGCGCCGACGCGCTCAAGACGGCCGAGGCTGTCAAGACGCGGGCGCGCCAACTCGGCGCCAATATGCCCGATGGCTATCAGCTGGCGTTCCCGCGCAATTCGACCGCGTTCATCACGCTTTCGATCAAGGAAGTCGTGAAGACGCTGATCGAGGCGGTCGTGCTGGTCGTCATCGTCATGTTCGTCTTCCTGCAGAGCTGGCGTGCGACGCTGGTTCCAGCGATTGCGGTGCCGGTTGTGCTGCTCGGCACGTTCGGCGTGCTCGCTTTGTTCGGATATTCGATCAACACGCTGACCCTCTTCGGGTTGGTGCTTTCGATCGGCCTGCTGGTCGATGACGCGATCGTCGTGGTGGAGAATGTCGAGCGCATCATGGAGGAGGAGGATCTCTCCCCGCGTGAGGCGACCGCCAAATCGATGGACGAAATCGGTTCCGCGCTGGTCGGGATCGCGGTGGTGTTGTCGGCCGTGCTGCTACCGATGGCCTTCTTCGGCGGATCGACCGGCGTGATCTACCGCCAGTTTTCGCTGACGATCGTCTCGTCGATGCTGCTGTCGGTGCTGGTCGCCCTGATCCTGTCGCCGGCGATCTGCGCGACCCTGCTCAAGAAGCCCGAGAAGGATCGCGACAAAGGCAACGGTTACGGCGCGCGTTTCAATCGCTGGTTCGCCCGCCAGACCGATCGTTATATCAACGGCGTCCACAACGTCTTCGGACGCAAGATCATTGCGCTGGTGGGCTATGCCGCGCTCTTGGTGGTGCTCGTCCTGCTGTTCGTGCGCTTGCCGACCGGCTTCCTGCCGACTGAAGATCAGGGGCAGGTGATCGTCCAGTATACGCTGCCTTCGGGCGCGAATATCGATCGCACGCAAAAGGTCGAGAAGCGGATCGCGGATTATCTGCGGACCGAGAAGGACATCGAATATTTCTTCCAGGTGATCGGCTTCAGCCTGTCCGGATCGGGGCAGAATGCCGGTATCGCCTTCGTGCTGCTCAACCCGTTCGATCAGCGCCACGGGCAGAAGCATAGTGCGGGCGCGATCTCGATGCGCTCGACGATGAACTTCCAGGGAATCCGCGATGCGCAGGTGTTCGCGGTCCAGCCGCCGCCGATCCAGGGCTTCGGCCAGTCGAACGGCTTCACCTTCGAACTGCTGAACTCCACGGCGATGCCCGCCGCTCAATTCAAGGCGTTGCGCGACAAGGTCATCGGTGCCGCCAGCAAGGATCCGAAGCTCGCCGCCGTGCGCTCGTCGATCCTCGAGGATACGCCGCAGCTTCACGTCCAGGTCGATCCGACCAAGCTTGCGGTGCTCGGACTGACGCAGGCGAACGTCAATTCCACGCTGAGCGGGGCGTGGGGCAGCACCTATGTCAACGATTTCGTCGATCGTGGCCGCGTCAAGCGCGTCTTCATGCAGGGCGATGCGCAATATCGCTCGATGCCGTCCGATCTCGACAATTGGTTCGTGCGGGCGAGCAACGGCACGATGGTGCCTTTCTCCTCCTTCGCGACGACGAACTGGACCAATGGCCCGGTGACGTTGTCGCGCTTCAACGGCGTGCCGTCCTATGAACTGCAGGGGCAGGCCGGCGCTGGATACAGTTCGGGCGACGCGATGAAGCGGATCACCGAACTCGCCCAGGAACTGGCACCCGGTACGTCGGTGGCGTGGAGCGGGCTTTCCTATGAAGAGCAACTGTCGAGCGGGCAGGGGCCGTTGCTATACGGCATCTCGGCGGTCGTGGTCTTCCTTGCGCTCGCAGCGCTTTATGAAAGCTGGTCGGTACCGTTGTCGGTGCTGCTGGTGGTGCCGCTCGGCATGATCGGTGCGGCGATTGCGGTCACCTTGCGGGGTCTCGACAACAATATCTATTTCCAGGTCGGCCTGCTGACGACGATGGGGCTCGCGGCCAAGAATGCGATCCTGATCGTGGAGTTCGCCGAGCTTGCCTATCACCGCGGCGCCTCACCGCTGGATGCCGCGATCCAGGCTGCGCGGATCCGCCTGCGGCCGATCATCATGACGTCGATCGCGTTCATGGTGGGCGTGCTGCCGCTCGCGATCGCCAGCGGTGCGGGCGCGCAGGGCCGGATCGCGATCGGCACCGCGGTGCTCGGCGGCATGATCACCGCAACCGTGCTGGCGATCTTCCTGGTGCCGCTGTTCTTCGTGCTTGTCATCCGCGTGTTCGGGGGTGGCCGACATGAGGAAGCCGAAGACGAGGCGCAGCGCGGCGATGCGGTGCCGACATGAGGATGCGTCGTATCCTCTTCACGTTGCCATTGTGCGCGCTTGCCCTCGCGGGCTGCGACTTCGCGCCGCATTATGTCCGCCCCGGCGCGCCGGTGCCGCCGGCTTTCCCGAGCGGCGGCGTCGTCTATCCGGCCGCGACCGATCAGAGGCCGGGCCTGGCGTGGCAGACTTTGGTCTCCGACACGCGCCTGCAGGCATTAATCACCAAGGCGCTCGCCGATAATCGCGACCTGCGTCAGGCGGTCGCGAACGTTGCCTCGGCCCGCGCGCAATATCGTTCGCAGCGGAGCAACCTGCTCCCCACGATCGGTCCCGATGCTTCGGCCTCGATCACCGGCAAGGATTCGAGTGGGCGCAACAGCTATTCGGCGACGCTCGGGTTCAGCGCGTTCGAGATCGACCTGTTCGGTCGCCAGCGCGATCTGACGCGCGCCGCATTCGAAACGTATCTGGCAAGCGACGCCGGCGCGCGTTCGGCCCGGATCACGTTGGTAGCGGAGCTGGCGACGGCTTGGGTGACGTTCGCCGCCGATAGCGATCTGCTGGCGGTGGCGAAGGATACGGTCGCGAGCGCAGGGCGGAGCCTGGAACTCACCCGCGAACTCGACCGCGCCGGGTTGATCGGCAAGCTCGATGTCAATCAGGCCGAGACGATCGAGGCGCAGGCCCGATCCGATGTCGAGAATTATTCGACCCAGGTCGAACAGGATCGCAACGCGCTGCAATTGCTCGTCGGATCGCCGATCGACGCGGCGCAGCTGCCCCGCTCGCTCGCCGAGATCGAAAGCGCGCTGGCGATCGCGCCTGCCGGGCTATCCTCCGATGTCCTGCTCCAGCGTCCCGACGTACTGCAGGCCGAACATCAATTGCAGTCCGCCAACGCCAATATTGGCGCGGCGCGCGCGGCGTTCTTCCCGAACATCACGCTGACTTCGGGCCTCGGCTTCGCCAGTACGGCACTCTCGACTTTGTTCACGGGTGGCGCGTTTGCATGGCAGGTCGCGCCGTCGGCAACGATGCCGATCTTCGGTGGGCCGACCGGCGCCAACCTTGCTTATGCCAAGGCCCAGCGCGATTATTATCTTGCGGGCTATGAGAAGGCGATCCAGTCGGCCTTCCGCGACGTATCCAACGCGCTCGCCCGGCGCGGCACGATCGATCGGCAGCGGGCCGCGCAGCGCCAGTTCGTCCAGGCGAGCGAGAAGAGTCTTACCCTGTCGACCGCGCAGTACAGAGCGGGAATCGCGTCCTACCTGACCACGCTAACCAGCCAGCGGACGCTTTATGCCGCGCGTCAGAGCGAGATCGCGACGATCCTGGCGGATCTTTCCAATCGCGTGGATCTGTACAGCGCGGTTGGTGCGGACGATCCGGGCAAATAGGATCGAACATATCCCAAACGGTCTGATCCCAGCCTCCGTTTGGGCAGCGATCGGAGAAACGGGAGCGCGCTACTCTGCCGCGACCACCTCGTCGATCGCGCGGGCGACATTCTCGATCGTGTAGGGCTTCTGGACGACATTGCGCGATTGATGATCGGGCGGAAGTTGCGCCTCCTCGCCATAGCCGGTGGCGAAGATGAAGGGCACTCCCATCGTAAGCAGCCGGTCCGCGACCGCGAAGCTCGTTCTGGTCGCCCAGATTGACGTCGAGCATCGCCACATCGGGTCGGGTCGTGTCGAGGATTTCCAGCGCTGCATCGACCGTCGCCGCGGTCGCAACATTTTCGGCGCCCAGCCGCGACAGGATATCTTCGGCGTCGAGCGCGATGATCAGGCTGTCCTCGACCAGCAATACGGTTTTGCCGTCGAGCACATGCTCGGGAGCCTTCATCGGATGGCCAAGTGACGAGCGCGGGAATTTGATCGCCGGGCCGGCAAAGGCCTTGGGATCGGACACGTGCCGCGCCGGAATGCAAAATGTGGCTTCGACCCCCTCCTCGAAATATTGGAGAGTGGCCTTGCCGCCGAGATCGTATGGCACCGACCGATCGATGATCGTCGTACCGAAGCCCCTGCGGGTCGGCGGGGCGACTGGCGGCCCCCCTTCCTCACGCCAGTTCAGCACGAGATCGCCGGCTTGGTCGCGTTTCCAATCGATGAAGACGCGGCCGGTCTCTTCGACCGAAAGGCTGCCATATTTGGTCGAGTTGGTGACAAGCTCGTGCATCACGAGCGCCATGGTCGAATAAGCCTGCGGGTTGAGCAGAACCGGCTCGCCGCGGGCGATCACGCGCTCCGATCCGTCGGCAATGAAGGCGGCCGCTTCAGCATCGATGATCGCGCGGATCGGGGCAGGGCCCCAATGATCGTCGGTGATCTGGTTGTGCGCCCGGGCGAGCGCGTGAATGCGTCCATCGACCACCTTGACGAAATCCTCGACATCGTCGGTGTGCGGTCGCGACTGGCGGACGAGCCCGCGGATCACGCCCAGAATATTGCGCACCCGGTGATTGAGTTCGGCGATCAGCAATTCCTGCCGCGCGCTGGCCGCTTGGCGCTCGGTCGTCGCCTCGTCGGCGAGCCGCAGGACCACCTCGATCAGGGTGGCGCGCAGCGTCTCGGCGACGCGCAGTTCGGACACGGTAAAGGCACGCGACCGGCCCTCGACCTTTTCCTTCCATTCCTCGAAGCTTTCGCGCGGGGTCAGGCGCGGGCCGTTGGGGCCATATTGCATCGGCTTTTGCGGATCGCCCGCCCAGCGCACCGAACGCACAAGCTCCTGGCGAAACAACACGACATAATCGCGCGGGCTGCGCGAGATCGGAATGGCGAGCATGCCGGCTGCCATATCCTTGAATGTGTCGGCATCGGGGACGATCGAGGCAATGCTGTCGGTCGCATAGACGCGCCCGGCAGCGGTGCCGTTGAGGGCGCGGATGACCTTGCGAAAATCCTCGACCGACGGCGTAGTGCCGGAAAAGGCATAGTTGCCGTTGATCCACACGCCGACACCGTCGGCAGGAATGGTTTTGGTCAGGATATCGCCGAGCCAGTCGGGATCCTTGAGCAGGGTTTCGTCCGATGCGACCGCACCGAGCAGCTGGTCCGAAATATCGCGCGCGCGGCGCTCATATTCGACCGTCTCCTGCCGCTCGCGGCTCTCGAGCCGCATCGAGAACATCTGTGCGAACAGTTCGGCGACCGATCGCCGCTCGAACGTGGGACAGCGCGGCCTATAATGGTGGCACGCAAACAAGCCCCACAGATTGCCATCGACGACGATCGAGATCGACATCGACGCACCCACGCCCATATTCTTCAGATATTCGATATGGATCGGCGACACCGCGCGCAGCAGCGATAGCGAAAGATCGAGCGGCGTGCCGGCCTCGTCGAGCTGGGGGACGATGCGCACAGGATCGGCCTCGACATCGGTAATCACCCGCAGCAGACTGCGTTTGTAGAGCTCGCGAGCTTGAGCGGGAATGTCGCTCGCCGGATAATGAAGCCCCTTGAACGTCCCGATGCCGGGCTTGCAGACTTCGGCGATCACCTCGCCCGAAAGATCGGGGGCGAAGCGATAGACCATGACACGATCGAAGCCCACCAAAGCGCGGATCTGACGTGCGCCCTCCCTGAAGAAGGTGTCGAAATCCTGGCATTGATCGAGCCGGGCGATCATGGATCGGACGGTTCCGGTGGCGTCGCCATGTTCGTCGGATCCCGGCATTGCCTCCAGAATGATCTGGCCGCCCGAGATGTGGATCGCGATATCGAACGGCGAGGCATGCTCGACGAGAATACAACCGAACATTCGTTCGACGGCGTTGGGTCCGCGCAGCATCGACATGCGGTTGCGCAGATCGTGGAAGGCCCCGGCTGGAATACATTCGCGCAACGGGCGGCCGATCAACTCCTGGGGCGTCATGCCGATGAACTCGGCCGTGTTTTCCGAAGCGCGCGAGATCATCCAGTCGGTCGTCAGCGCAAGCAGAAAGCCAATGGGCTGGATCGCGCCCAGGATATGGATTGGCTCGCGATCACAATTGGTGAGATCGACTTGAGTCTCGCCGTCCGCCACGTCTGCCAATTGCCTTTCGCCTGCCCTTCAGGTCGATCTAAATCACCCAAGGTCCAATATCGTTCCGGGTCCGAGCCAAAAATCCGGTTCTGGCATACGGTCTATTTGAGCCATCGCCTTGGCGCCATATCCCTCGGCGGTCCTTAACCTCGCTCATCTCCGATCCGTCCGACAATCGTTATCATACGCCACATTGCTTTCGGGCGGGGCTTGCTAGAAGAAGACGTGTGACGAGTTGGGGCGAACAGGAACGGCTGCGAATTCTGCACGACCATGGTGTGCTGGATACGCCGCCAGAAGAATCATTCGACGAGATCGTAAGGGCTGCGGTGGATGCGTTCGGCGTGCCCATAGCCGCCGTCAGCCTGGTCGATCGCAACCGCCAATGGTTCAAGGCACGGGTCGGGCTCGACGTTGCCGAAACGCCGCGCGACGTGTCCTTCTGCGCGCATGCAATCGGCGGCGACGGGGTGATGGTCGTGCCCGATGCCACCAAGGATATGCGCTTCGTCGACAATCCGCTGGTCACCGACGATCTCACGCTGCGTTTCTATGCCAGTGCGATCATCCGATCGGAGGAAGGCGCCCCATTGGGAACATTGTGCGTCGTCGACAAGGTCGCCCGGCCGGAAGGACTTACGCCCGAACAGATGTCGCTGCTGCAGGTGCTGGCCGATCAGGTGTCCGAGCAATTGCGGTTGCGGCGGTTGGTTCAGCGACAGGCCAGTCTGATCGAATCGAGCCTGACTCGCGAGGATCGCCTGCGCCGCGCGCTTGAATTGGGCGCGGTCGGGTGGTGGGAATGGGACGTTTCGACCGACCTCGTCACGGGCAATGCCGATCTTTGCCGCGATTTTGCACTCGACCCGCGGATCGCCACCACCGGTGCGCCGATTGAAGTGTTCTTTGCCAATGTCCATCCGCTCGATCGCGAGATGCTCTCGCTCGCGGTCAAGGATGCGGTCGAAACCGGCGAGCCGTTTCGCGAGGAATATCGGATCGTCCATCCCGACGGTCGCGTGCTGTGGGTCTCGGCGCGCGGGCGCTGCCTGCACGACCAGCATGGCAAGCCAGCCTGCTTTCCCGGCATCATCATCGATGTGACCGAGCGCAAGGAGACCGAATATCGGCTGCGCGAGGCCGATATGCGACGCGAACTGGCGATGAGCGCGGCCGAACTGGGCAGCTGGGATCATGATATCGCGTCGGGCATTCGTCGTTACGATGCACGCGCGCGGCAAATGATGGGCCTGACGATCGAGGAAAGCGCCGATGTCGCCAATTCCTATATGGTCATTCACCCCGACGATCGGGCGCGCGTCGAGCAAGCGGCGCAGCGCGCAGTGGATCCCGAACGCAGCGGGCCGTTCCGGGAAACATTTCGTGTGATCGATCGGGAAACGGGGGACACACGTTGGTTGAGCGCGGTCGGGCGGACCGAATTCCGGAATGGCCTCTGTACGCGCTTCATCGGCGTGCTCGACGACGTGAGCGAAGAAAAGCGCGCCGATGCGCATCGCCAGCTTCTGACCAACGAACTGAACCATCGCGTGAAGAATACGCTCGCCGTGGTGGGCTCGATCGTCGATGCCTCGATCCGCAGCGCGTCCGATTTGATGACCGCGCGGCGCGAGGCATCGAACCGGCTGATGACCTTCGGTAAGGCGCACGATCTGCTGACGGCGACGAGTTGGGTCTCGGCCGAGGTGGGGGCGGTGGTCGATAGCGTGATCGAGGCGCTGAGCCTGCCGCGCGACCGTCTCGATATATGCGGGGGTGCACTCAAGCTCGGCCCAAGGCCGGCGTTGCAGCTCGCGCTCGCATTGCACGAGCTGGCGACCAACGCCCTCAAATACGGCGCGCTTGCGAATGATACCGGGCGGATCGGCATCGATTGGGACGTGATCGATAAAGGCGAGCCCAGCTTCCATTTCGGCTGGATCGAACGCGGCGGCCCGCCGGTGATGCCGCCCTCACGGCGCGGCTTCGGCACGAGGCTGATCGAAGTTGCGACCGCGGCGGAGTTCCGCGGGACCTGCAAGATGGATCATGCGGCGGCTGGGCTGCGCTGGACGCTCGATGCACCTCTGGCGGGATCGGCAGTGGGGGCGCCTTAAATCTTCACGCTGCGCTTCGCGAGTTCGTCCTCCCCGGAATAGGGGAGGAGGCTCTGGATCAATGCCGTTCCGCCACCGGCGGCGGGTTCACGGGGGCGCCCATCATGCTTGCATCACCCACCGGGGTGCCGCCCGCAAACAGGCGATCGAGCCGGCTGCGAATGTTGCTCAGGAATTCGCGTTTCGGCTGGGACCGGGGGCACGACAGCGAGATGTCCTTGGCGATCGCCTCCTTGATCCGGTTGATCGCCTCCTCGTCGATTACGCCCGCGCGGCGCAATTCGAGCGAGAGCTGCAACAGGCCGACTGCAGTTGCCTGCGCGCGGAGACCGACGAACCCGACCGAGTCATGCAGCCTCTGCTCCTCGCTATAATCCATGACATCCGCTCCTTATTTCAATTTTGAAAAGAATACGCTCGTTTTCCGGCGATTCAAGAGCGGGACGCCTCGGCTCGGCTCAGGGTTTTGCCTTAAGCAACCCACGGTCCGCCAGCATGGGTTCGATGTCGGGATCCTTGCCGTAGAAGGCACGAAACATGACGTCATAGTCCTGGGTATGACCGCGTGAGAGGATGAGCTTTCGGAAGCGATCGCCGTTGGCGCGGGTCAGTCCCCCGTGCGCGGTGAACCACGCGAACGCGTCATTCTCCAGCATCTGCGTCCACAGATAGCCATAATATCCGGCCGCATAGCCGCCGGACCAGATGTGCTGGAAGTAAGACGAACGATAGCGCGGCGGCACATGCTCGACATCGAGCCCGGTCTTGGTGAGGGCTGCCGTCTCGAATGCATCGGCGTCTTGGCGCGGCGCGCCGCTCGGCAGTGCGTGCCACTGCATGTCGAGTTCGGCCACGGCGATGAGCTCGCCGAGTGCATAGCCCTGATTATATTTGGCCGCCTCACGCAATTTGGCGATCAACGCCGGCGGGATCGGTGCGCCGGTCTGGTAATGGTGTGCATAATGGGCGAGCACCTTGGGATCGAGCGCCCAATGCTCGTTGAACTGCGACGGGAATTCCACGAAGTCGCGTGCGGTGCTGTTGAGCGACGGATAGGTCAGGTTCGCGAACATGCCGTGCAACGCATGGCCAAATTCGTGGAACATCGTCGTTACGTCGTCGAAGCTTATCAAGGCGGGCTGGCCGGGGGCTGGCTTGGGCAGGTTCGCGACGTTGTAGACGACGGCGGTCTGGCCGAGCAGTTTCGATGGATCGACGAAGCTGCTCTTCCAGGCCCCGCCGCCCTTCGAATCGCGCTTGAAATAGTCGCAATAGAAGAGCGCCAGATGTTTGCCGTCGCGATCGAACACCTCGAACACGCGCACGTCCGGGTGATAGACCGGGATATCTCGGCGTTCCTTGAAGGTGATGCCGTAAAGCTGGTTGGCGGCATAGAAGACGCCCTTCTCCAGTACCGTGTTCAGCTCGAAGTAGGGCTTCGTCACAGCGGCATCGAAATCCAGCCGCGCGTTCTTCACCCGATCGGCATAGCGGTCCCAATCCCAAGGCTTGACGGTGAAATCCTCCCCACCGGCCTTGATCGTCGCATCGAGCTCGGCAGCTTCGCGCCGCTCCTCGGCGGCGGTAGGGGGAATCAGCTTTGCCATGAAGGCTTCGGCATTTTGCGGCGTCTTCGCCATCTGATCGACCAGCACGTAATCGGCCCAGCTCGGGAAGCCGAGCAAGGCGGCCTTCTGCGCGCGAAGCGCGGCAATCTCGCTGATCGTCGCCCGGGTGTCGTTGGCGTCACCCTTCACCGTGCGGGTCCAGCTCGCCTCGAACAATTGCTGCCGTGTCGCGCGATCGTCGAGCGATGACAAAGCCGGCTGCTGGGTGGTGTTCTGGAGCGACAAGACCCATTTGCCGTCGAGCCCGCGCGCCTTGGCTGCTTCCGCCGCCGCAGCGATGCCGCCATCGCCCAGCCCTTTGAGCTTTGCGGGCTCATCCACCACCAGCGCGGCCGCCTTGGTGGCGGCAAGCAATTTCTGCTGGAACGAGGTCTGTAGCACCGACAGCCGCGTATTGATGTCGCGCAGTTTCTGCTTGTCGTCGGGCGACAGCAAGGCACCGGCACGGACGAAGCGCTGGTAATAGATCTTCAGCAACTGCGCCTGCTCGGGGTTAAGGCCCAGCGTCGCCCTCCTGTCCCACAACGCCTTGATCCGCGCGAACAGGGCCGAATCGAGATAGATGGCGTCGCTATGCGCCGTAAGCTTGGGCGCGACCGCCTTCTGAATTGCCTGGCGCGTCGGATTGGTATCGGCCTGTTGAGCTGCGGAGAAGGCCGCCTGCACCCGCTGAAGCATCCGGCCGGACCTCTCCATGGCCACGATTACGTTGTCGAACGTCGGCGCGGCGGGATTGTGGGCGATGCGATCGATGTCGGCGGCATCCTCGGCGATGCCCTGTTCGAAGCCGGGCTGGTAATCGGCGTCGGTAATGCGGTCGAACTGCGGCGCGCCGAAGGGAAGGGGGCTTGGCTGGGCGAAGATGTTCGGGGCACCCGTCCGCGCAATCCCCGGCACTGTCGCGAAGGTGCAGGAAATGCCGGCCAGGAGGATCGCCACCGTCTTCATGCCATCGGAACTCCGGAAAGAGGGAGGCGTCTGCCTGCCCAAAGGAGGGCTGTTGGGCAATCGGCCGCAACATTTTGCCCGCGCTATCACTCCGATTCCTCATAAGATACTATATTAAATTGGTTTTTTACCATGTCCGGACGGAGGTCGACAGCTTTGTGACAGGAATAGCAAACGCCGATGAAACGATTGCCGCTTTTGCGTGTTTGGTTGCGGGAGCGTGGAGGAGAGTTTGGGACAAGGTGTAGGCGTTATGATGCACGACACGCAGCTGGCAGAGTGGATGCAAACTCTCGTCGGCTATGTCCGCTCGGGTCAGCCGGATCTTACCAACCGGCAAATGGCGCTGCTGCTGCTGGTCTATCTGACCGGCGGGCCACACACAGTGCGGGGACTGGCGCAATCGCTTGGTGTTTCGAAGCCCGTCGTTACACGCGCCTTGAATACGCTGGGAGCGCTCGGCTATCTGCGCCGCGAACGGGATGAGGCGGACCGCCGCAACATCTTCATCGCAGCGACGGACAAAGGGGCGAAATTCCTTGAAGGCTTTGGCGGGCTCATCGACGGCGACGCCCCCGCACATCTCGGGCGCCAGCTCCGCACGGCCGCGGCCTGACGTCTTCCACTTGGACGGGCCGTCGCGGCGGCTCGATCCGCGGATTAACGCCTTTCGCCGCGATATAGCCGATGTGACGTTGGCAGGCGCGATCTTTGCGCCGCATTATGCCCGTGCCGAAACAAGCAGCTGCATCGTCGATTCGGTGATGCTCCGCGCCGGGCCTTCGACGGATGCGCGCGGCATTTCGCAATTGGTTCATGGTGAAAGATTCGCCGTGCTGGATATCGCGGCGGGCTGGGCGTGGGGGCGGTGCCTGCATGACGATTATGTCGGCTATGTTCCGGCGAGCGCGCTCGGCCCGGTCGCGGCACCCGATCATAAGGTGATCGCGCCGCTGGCCTTGGTGTTCGCTGATGCGGACATTAAGGCGCCCTTGATCGGGCGGCTGGCGATCGGCGCGCAGGTCTATGGGCAGCTGAACGGGGATTTTGTCCGCACCGACACGGGCTTCATCCATCGCCGCCATTTGCAGGTGATCGACGCGGTCGAGCCTGATCCGGTCGTAGTGGCCGAGCGGCTGATCGGCATGCCTTATCTCTGGGGCGGTCGTGGGGCTGACGGAATCGATTGCTCTGGCCTCGTCCAGCGCGCGCTTGGTCTCGCGGGCATCGAAGCGCCGCGCGATAGCGATCAGCAGCGTGACGGTCTTGGTCGCGCGCTGGCCGATGACGAAGCGCTCGTGCGCGGTGATCTGGTCTTCTTTCCCGGTCACGTCGGGTTGATGGTCGATGCCGAACGGCTCATCCACGCCAACGCATTCTGGATGGCGGTGACGGTCGAGCCGCTCGCCGATGTTGTCGCGCGGCTTGCGCCCACCCACGCAAGCCCTATTTCCGCGCGGCGGAGGATCGGGTGACCACAATTTTCATCGACGGTGCAGTCGGCACCACTGGATTGCAGATCGGCGAGCGGCTGGCCGGGCGGAGCGAATTCGTCCAACTGACCCTGCCCGAGGAGAAGCGCAAGGATGCGATCGCGCGCCGCGACGCGCTCAACGCCGCCGATATCGTGATCCTGTGCCTGCCCGACGATGCCGCACGCGAGGCGGTGGCGCTGATAGACAATCCACACACCCGCGTGATCGACGCCTCGACTGCGCATCGCATCGCGCCGGGCTGGATCTACGGCTTTCCCGAGGTTTCGGGGCGGGCGGCGGTTGCGGAGGCGATGCGTGTCAGCAACCCCGGTTGCTATTCGACCGGCTTCATCGCTTTGGTTGCGCCCTTGGTGAAGGCCGGACTGATTCCGGCCGATTGGCCGCTGACCTGCAACGCCGTCTCGGGCTATTCGGGCGGCGGCAAGAGCATGATCGCGGAGTTCGAATCCGGCGAGGGCGTTCCACCCGCATGGCGCACTTACGGGCTCAGGCTCAACCACAAGCACGTCCCCGAAATGCGCGAGCGTTGCGGCCTGGCGATCGCCCCGCTCTTCGCCCCGGCGGTCGCCAATCTGTTCAGCGGCATGATTGTCGAGGTCCCGCTTCACCTCGCGGCGCTTCCGAGCGCGCCGACGGCGGCTGCGCTGAGCGATGCGCTGGCGGCGGCTTATGAAGAATCTCCGATTGTGCGCGTCGTGAGCGGCTATGACGAGGGCACCCTGGCGATCGAGCGACTGGCCGATACCGATCGGCTCGATCTGTTCGTCTTTGCGGACGTGGCCAATCAGCAGGCGCGGCTGGCGGCAGCCCTGGATAATCTCGGCAAGGGCGCCGCGGGTGCGGCGGTGCAGAGCCTCAACCTGATGGCTGGCTTGCCCGAGACCGCAGGGTTGCGGCTTTAGCGCAAATACTTCCCCCAATTCCGGGGGGCAGATCTGCGGGTCAGCGCGTGCCCTCGGCCTTCCGCAGATTATAATATCTCTGCACGTTGGCGTTGTGGTCCTGCAGATTGGTCGAGAACACGTGGCCGCCTTTGCCGTCGGCTACGAAATAGACTGCGTCCGTCTGCGCCGGGGCCAGCACCGCCGCGATCGAGGCCTTGCCCGGATTGGTGATCGGGCCGACGGGCAGCCCGGTCATCGCGTAGGTGTTGTAATCGTTTTTGGCGCGCACTTCGGACAATTTGATGCGGCGGCCGAGTGGCTTACCCTTGGTCATCGGATAGATGATTGTCGGATCGGCCTGCAGGCGCATACCGGTGCGCAGCCGGTTCGAATAGACGCCCGCCACCATCGGACGCTCTTCAGGAACGCCGGTTTCCTTCTCGACGATCGATGCCAGAGTGAGCGCTTCCTGCTTTGAATTGACGACCGTGTTCGCCTTGCGCGTCATCCACAGGTGGTTGAGCGTTTGCGTCATCGCATCCTGCATGCGCTTCAGCACCGCGCGCCGGGGCTCGCCGCGCTGGAAGCTGTAGGTGCCGGGCAGCACCGATCCCTCGGGCGGCATCGGGAGCTTGCCGGTCAGCAATTTCTCCGATGCCAGTCGATCGAACACTTCGATCGAGGGCATGCCTTCAGGGATAGTGATCATGCGCTGGACGGTCTTGCCGCTCTGGATCAGCGCGAGGATGTCCTTGGCGCTCATATGCGGCGCCACCTCATATTCGCCCGCCCTAATCGGCGCGCCCGATCCGAAATATCGGGCGAAGCGAAGGAAGCCGGTGGTCGATCGCACCGCCCCGGCGTGTTCGAGATCGCGCGCGGCGGCGGCGAGCGTCGCGCCCGGGGGAATGACGACCGTCGTGTGGTGCGTCGCCGGCCCCGGCCCGCGCCAGTTGCGATAAACCGAAAGCCACATCGCGCCGCCGACGATGATCACAATCAGCAGCAGGCATCCCAGCCCGCCACGCGCAGAGGATCGACGTTTCGCCATCAGTCCAGCTTAATCGGGTCTTCGTCCCAGCGGAAGCCGGCGCCTCCGCCAAGACGACTTATGGGCATCAGATCGCCCGCATCACCAGGCTGGCATTGGTGCCGCCGAAGCCGAAGCTGTTGTTGAGCACCGCCTTCACCCGCCGCTCCTTCGCGACGTTGGGGACGAGATCGACCCCCTCGCAGCTTTCCGACGGATTATCGAGATTGATCGTCGGTGGCACGATCTGGTCCCGCATCGCGAGGATGCAGAAGATCGATTCGACCGCACCGGCACCGCCGAGCAGATGCCCGATCATCGATTTGGTCGACGACATCGACACCGTCTCCATCGCATCGCCGAACAGGCGGCGGACCGCGCCTAGCTCCAGTTCGTCGCCGAGAGGGGTCGAGGTCCCATGGGCATTGATATAATCGATATCCTTGGGCTCGAGCCCCGCCTTGCGCAGCGCCATCTGCATCGAACGGAACGCGCCGTCACCCTCGGGATGCGGGGCCGTGACGTGATAGGCATCGCCCGACAGACCATAGCCGATCACTTCGGCATAGATCTTGGCGCCGCGCGCTTTGGCATGCTCATATTCTTCGAGGCAGACGATACCCGCGCCTTCGCCCATGACGAAGCCGTCGCGCGCCTGATCATACGGGCGGCTGGCCTTTTCGGGCGTGTCGTTGAAGCCAGTCGAGAGAGCACGCGCCTGCGCGAATCCGGCAATACCCAGCGGACAGATCGCACCTTCGGCACCGCCGGCCAGCATGATGTCGGCATCGTCGGCGGCAATGATCCGCGCCGCATCGCCGATCGCGTGCGCGCCGGTCGAGCAAGCCGTAACGACCGCATGGTTGGGACCACGCAGACCATATTTGATCGAGACCTGGCCCGAGATCAGGTTGATCAGCCGGCCGTGGACGAAATGCGGCGATACGCGGCGGGGCCCCTTATTCTCGCACACCAGCGATTCGCTCGCGATGCCGGGGAGGCCGCCGATGCCCGAACCGATGACGCAGCCGATGCGGGTCGATTCTTCATAGGAGAGTTCGCCGATGCCGGCATCTTCCAGTGCCTGGCCGGCGGCATCGATACCGAAGATGATGAACGGATCGACCTGGCGCTGAACCTTGTGGTCGACGCGCTTGCCGGGATCGAAGCCCCACGGATGATCCGCCGGCTTGACCTCGCACGCGATCGTGCAGACCTGATCGCTCGGATCGAAGCGCGTAATGCGCCCCGCGCCCGACTTCCCGGCCTTGATATTGGCCCAGGCGGTCTCGACGTCGGCACCCACCGGCGTCACGAGCCCCATTCCGGTCACGACCACGCGGCGCATGGAATCATCCTTCTTGTTATCGCGTCGGCCGACCCGGGGGCGGCATCTCCTACCCCGCCTACGGGGTGACGCTTCGTAAAACTTACGTCCAAAAATCGAAACGGCTCCCCAGCGCATCTGCGCCGGGAAGCCGTTGACGCCATTGCTGGCGGGCTATCAGCCCTTGTGCGTGTCGATATAGGCGATCGCATCCTTGACGGTGCTGATCTTCTCAGCCGCATCGTCGGGGATTTCGACGCCGAATTCTTCCTCGAAAGCCATCACCAGTTCGACGATGTCGAGGCTGTCTGCGCCGAGATCATCGGTGAAGCTCGCTTCTTCGGTCACCTTCTCGGGCTCGACGCCCAGATGCTCGACCACAATCTTCTTCACGCGATCGGGGGTGTCGCTCATTTGTTTGTCTTCCCTAGTCTGTTTGGTCGCTGCCCTAGCCCTGTGGCCACGCTCCCGCAAGGGGGAGCCCGATCACAGCATAGCCATGCCGCCGTTGACGTGAATCGTCTGCCCGGTGACATAACCTGCCTCGCGGCTGGCCAGATAGGCGACCGCAGCGGCCACGTCATCCCCCGTACCCAACGTACCGGCAGGGATCCGGCCCAATATGGCGGATTTCTGGGCGTCGTTGAGCGCGTCGGTCATCGCCGACGCGATGAAACCGGGCGCGACGCAGTTGACGGTGATGTTGCGGCTGGCGAATTCCTGCGCCAGCGCCTTGCTCATCGCGGTCAGCCCGCCCTTGGACGCGGCGTAATTGGCCTGGCCCGGGTTGCCGGTCCAGCCCACGACGGACGTGATGGAGACAATCCGTCCGAAGCGCGCCTTCATCATCGGGCGCGACGCGGCGCGGATCAGGCGGAAGGCTGCCTCCAGATTCACCCCGATCACCTGCGCCCATTCCTCGTCCTTCATCCGCATGGTGAGGTTATCGCGGGTGACGCCGGCATTGTTGACGAGGATATCGAGCTTGCCGCCCAGCGCCTCCGTCGCGGCCGGGATCAACGCCTCGACCGCGGCGGTATCGCCGAGATTGCACGGCACGGGCACCGAGCCGCCGCCGATTTCGTGCGCCAGCGCGGTCAACGCCTCGGCACGCGTGCCGGATAGCGCCACCGTCGCACCTTGCGCCGTCAAAGCCTTCGCGATCGCCGAACCGATCCCGCCCGAGGCGCCGGTTACCAATGCGGTCATGCCTGTAAGGTCGAACATCTGCTCCTCCGTCGCCCCTGCGAAGGCAGGGGCCTATCTCTCTGTTCATTCGCGCCGTCTCTCGTCGTGAGAGACACTGGCCCCTGCCTTTGCAGGAGCGATGTTTACAGGCTAGCCGCCAACGCCTCGATATCGGCCATCGAGATCACGCTGGTCACCGTCGCATCGGGGGCGATGCGTTTGACCATCGGGCCAAGCACCTTCGCGCCGAATTCGACATATTCGGTCACACCTGCGGCCCACATCGCCGCGACGCTTTCGCGCCAGCGCACCGTGCCGGTGACCTGCCGCACCAGCAGCTCGCGGATCGTATCGGGATCGGCGGCCGGTGCCGCGGTGACGTTGGCGTAGACCGGCAGGAGCGGCGAGCGGACCGTAGCCTTTCCCAGCGCGTCGGCCATGGCGTCAGCGGCCGGTTGCATCAGCGCGCAATGGAAGGGGGCCGAAACGGGGAGGAGGACGGCGCGCTTGACGCCCTGCGCCTTCGAAAGCGCCATCGCGCGTTCGACAGCATCCTTGTGGCCCGAGATCACGACCTGCCCGCCGCCATTGTCGTTGGCCGCCTCGCACACCTCGCCCTGCGCCGCCTCGGCGCAGATCGCCTTGGCCTGATCGAAATCGGTGCCGAGCAAGGCCGCCATCGCGCCCAAACCGACCGGCACGGCCGCCTGCATCGCCCGGCCGCGCAGCTTGAGCAACCGTGCGGTGGTGGCGAGATCGAACGCCTGCGCGCCGCACAACGCCGAATATTCCCCCAAGCTGTGGCCGGCGACGAAATCGGCTTTATCGACCAACTTGAGGCCGCCCTCCTGCTCCAGCACGCGCAGCACCGCGATGGCATTGGCCATGATCGCCGGCTGGGCATTCTCGGTCAGGGTCAGATCGTCGGCCGGGCCTTCGGCCATGATCCGCGAGAGATGCTGGCCGAGCGCCTCGTCGACCTCCTCGAATACGGCGCGCGCAATGGCACTCGCCTGGACAAGCTCGGTACCCATGCCGACAGCCTGGCTGCCCTGACCCGGAAATATGAACGCGCGCATGGCATCCTCTGATTTTGCGAATGCGCGGCGTTAGGGCAGGGGCGGGGGAAAGCGCAAGGTTTTGGGGCGACGCTGGTCACGAGGCGGGAGGTAGGCTTAAAAGGCGTTCGGGACGCTTGCGGGGGCGTATGCGTCCGGTCCCTCCCTCGTCTGAAAGATTTGAAACACTTGGCGCTTGAAGCACTCATCGCGCGCTATGGCCTGTGGGCGATCCTTGGCGGCGCCGGGATCGAGGGCGAAGCGGTCGTCATTACCGGCGGCATATTGGCGCATCGCGGGCTGCTGCCCTTGTGGGGTGTCGCGGTCGCGGCAGCGGTGGGATCGTGCGTGATCGATCAGCTCTGGTTTCTCGCCGGCCGCTACTTTCGGGATTACCGCTGGGTCAGGTCGATCGCCGCCAAGCCAGCCTTTGCGCGCGTGCTGGGCATTCTCGAACGCCATCCGACCCGCTTCATCTTCAGTTTCCGATTCATCTACGGGCTGCGCACAGTCAGTCCGATCGCGATCGGTGCCTCCGCCATCCCGGCCAAACGCTTCGTGTTGATCAACATGGTGGCTGCGGCCATCTGGGGGCCGTTGATGGCCGTGATCGGCTATGTCTTCGGTAAGGCGATCGATCCGTTACTCGATAGCACCCATTGGGCGATCTGGGTGCTGCTCGGCGCGGTCTTGATCGGTGGAACCATGGCCATCGGCGTCCGCCTGTCGCGAAAGCTGTTGCGGCGTCGCCACAAGGCTTGATCAGGGCGGTGGCTCGACAAGCCGCCTTCCGCTCACCATCTAGGCGGGGAAATGGAGGGTTTTATGGCAAATTACCGGAAGACCGCCGAAGCCGTCGCGGCTCTCACCCCCGAACAATATCGCGTGACGCAGCAGAGCGGCACCGAGCGGCCGGGTACCGGGCCCTTGCTCTATAACAAGGAGCCGGGAATCTACGTCGATATCGTCTCGGGCGAGCCGCTGTTCGCGTCATCGGACAAATATGAGTCTGGCTGTGGCTGGCCGAGCTTCACCAAGCCGATCGAGCCGGCCAATGTCGCCGAGCTCCGCGACGTCTCGCACGGCATGGTCCGTACCGAGGTCCGTTCGGCCAATGGCGACAGCCATCTCGGGCATGTATTCGATGACGGGCCACCCGATCGCGGCGGCTTGCGCTACTGCATCAACTCCGCCTCGCTGCGCTTCGTCCATCGCGACGACATGGAGGCGCAGGGTTATGGTGCCTATCTCGATCAAGTGGAGGACTTAGCATGAGTACCGAACGCGCCGTTCTGGCGGGGGGATGCTTCTGGGGCGTGCAGGATCTGGTCCGCAAGCTGCCGGGCGTGATCAGTACCCGCGTCGGCTATTCGGGCGGCGACGTCCCGAACGCGACCTATCGCAACCACGGGAGCCACGCCGAGGCGATCGAGATCATCTTCGATCCCGCGGTCACCAGCTTCCGTGCGATCCTGGAATTCTTCTTCCAGATCCACGATCCGACCACGCTCAACCGGCAGGGCAATGATCGTGGCACCAGCTATCGCTCGGCCATCTTCTACACCAGCCCCGAGCAGAAGGCGGTGGCCGAGGATGTGATCGCCGATGTCGATGCCTCGGGCTTGTGGCCGGGCAAGGTCGTGACCGAGGTTACCCCGGTCGGCGATTTCTGGGAAGCCGAACCCGAGCACCAGGATTATCTGGAGCGCATCCCCAACGGCTATACCTGCCACTTCGTCCGGCCCGGCTGGAAATTGCCGCACCGCGCGGACGCCTGACACTCTGTCGTGACATCGGCCGGCGCGCTGCCGGTCGATGTCATCGCGCCTTGTCTATCGCGGCGACCCGACTAGGTTCGGCGCAATGCCGAGACCGTCGCTGATTTTCGCCGCATCCCAACGCCGCACGATCATCGTGCTCGCAATCATTCTGATCATCGCTGCGATCGTGCAGGGCGTGGCCTACTGGCCCGGACTGATGACATGGGACGCCATCAACCAATATGGGCAGGCGACCGAGGGCGTGTTCGACGACTGGCATCCGCCAATCATGGCGTGGATCTGGCGACAATTCATCGCCATCAAGCCCGGCCCGGCGTCGATGTATCTTCTGCAACTCGGGCTTTACTGGCTGGGCTACGCGCTGATCGTCGCCGGCGCGGTGCGACGGGGGTGGAACAAGGCGGCGATCGTCACGGTCGCCGTCGCCTTGATGCCGTTCCCGCTCGCGCTGATGGGATCGGTACTCAAGGATTGCCTGATGCAGGGCGCCTTGCTGACCGCAACCGGCCTGTTCATCTGGAGCGGGCCCGAACGCGGCTGGGGCGTGCGCATCACCGGCATCGCGCTGCTGGTCTTCGCCGGCATGCTGCGTTTCAACGCCTTCCTGGCGACTTTGCCACTGGTGGTCGCATTCCTGCCCGCCGCATTCCGGCGTACGCCGCTACGGATGGTTGGCGCCGCGATCGTTTCGCTTGCAGTGCTCGTCGCCGCTATGCCGGTTGCCAACCGCCTGATCGGCGCCGACAAGAGCGATGTCGAATTGTCGCTCGTGATCTTCGATATGGCGGGGATCACCAAACATACCGGCATCGACATGTTCCCGCCGATCGGCGTGCCGAACATCGTTGGCGTCAATGCGGCCTGCTACCACCCCGACAAGTGGGACTATTACTCCACCTGGGCGCCCGAGCCCTGCCCGATCACGTTCAAGCGGATCGATGAGGTCATGGATCAGACGGGAGCCAAACCCTATCCGACGCTCGTTCGGGCGATAGTGGCGCACCCGATCGCTTATGCGGAGCATCGCCTGGGTCACTTCAACATCAATTCGCGTTTCCTCGTCCACGATGAAGTTCAGGGGCCGGTGCCCGAACGGCCGACCGAAAATGAGTGGCATTTCGACGTCACGCCCAATGCCGCTTTGACTGCGATCACCAAGGGTGCCGAGGGATCGATCCATAGCCCGCTCGGCTGGCCGATTTTCTGGATGGCACTGGCGGGCGGCTTGCTGGCGATCGGCTGGAGCATGCCGTCGGCCTGGCTGACTATCCCGATGGCGATGTCGACCCTGTTCTACGGGCTCGGCTACCTGCCCTTCAGCGTGTCGTCCGAGCTGCGCTACAATCTATGGACTATTACCGGTACCGCGATAGCAGCCGGGTTCGTGATCGCCGATTACGGGGCGGGAGCGACCGTGCCGCGCAGCCGACTGATCGCGGCACTGGCTCCGGCCGTGATCGTCGGCATGCTCTGCACGATCTGGCGGCTTACCTGAAGCCTGGCAGGATCGTCACTGCATCTGACGGTTTCCAAGGTACCAACCGGACCATGGCGGCCTCGAACAGAGGCGAGACGAGATGGCCGGACAGCCACGCTTGCAGTTGCGGCAGCGGCTGCGCATCGAACCAGTTCCGGTCCGTAGCGGCAAACTGGCGGATGAAGGGCAGCAGCGCGGCATCGGTCAGCCCGGGTGCATCGCCGCACAGATTGGCAGTCATGGCGAGGCGCTGCTCGATCGGCGCCAGCAAAGCGAAACCGGCGGCGCGATGGTCGATTCCGTCGGCCGGGTAGCGTCCGGGATATTTGTATCGATCGAGATGATGTTTGAAGACGGCGTCGTTCCGGGCGATCAGCGCGTCATCGACGCGATCGAGCCAGCCATCCGGATCGTTGCGTCCGAGCGCCCAGTGCATGATGTCCAGGCTCTGATCGATCACCGTGCCGTCGGGCAACACCAGCACGGGTACAGTGGCCTTCGGCGATGCCGCCAGCAATTGGGGGGGCTTGTCCGAAAGTTTCACCTCGCGAATCTCGCAGGGCGTGCCGCTCGTCAGCAGCGCCAGCCGGGCGCGTATGGCATAAGGGCAGCGGCGAAAGCTGTACAGGATCGGCAGATCAGCCATCGCGCGGCGGTGGCATGGCCCCGATATGCTGTTCGCCCCGGGCTGCGGCCAGCAGGCTCTGGCGATGGCGCTCGGCATAACCCGCTCGCTGCTCGTCGGTTCGCTCGGGGTAGCATGCGGGGCAACTTACCCCGGGCGCATAAAGCGGAGAGGCGAGGTCATCCTCGCTGACAGGCCGACGACAGGCGTGGCACAGCAAGCTCGATCCCGGGGTCAGATCGTGGGTCACCGCGACACGCTGATCGAACACGAAGCATTCGCCCTGCCACAGGCTCTCGTCGGCCGCGACCGTCTCCAGATATTTGAGGATGCCGCCCTTCAGATGATAGACCTCGTCCAGCCCTTCCGCCTTCAGGAAAGCGGTGGCCTTCTCGCAACGTATCCCGCCGGTGCAGAACATCGCGACTTTGGGTGGAGGGCCGTCGCCCAGCAAACTCGCCCGCTGCGCGCGGAACCACGCCGGGAAATCGCGGAAGGTCTTCGTCTGCGGATCGATCGCGCCTGCAAAGCTGCCGACCGCGACCTCATAATCGTTGCGTGTATCGATCAGAATCGTGTCGGGTCGCGAAATTAGCGCGTTCCAGTCCTCTGGAG
Organism: Sphingomonas sp. MMS24-J13; assembly: GCF_044905095.1. Lineage (NCBI taxonomy): Bacteria > Pseudomonadati > Pseudomonadota > Alphaproteobacteria > Sphingomonadales > Sphingomonadaceae > Sphingomonas > Sphingomonas sp. MMS24-J13. Next base: position 2,214,989 of record NZ_CP173258.1, on the reverse strand, counting down.
CGACATAATGGCCGGCATCGGCGAGCGGATCGATGTCGGGCTGCCCCATCGTGACGATCTCACGCTTGATGCGGACCTTCATGCGGTGGAACGGCAGGGTATCCGCCGCCGAAAGCTTCACGTCGAGATCGGCGCAAGCGGGGAGCGACCGGATATGCGCGAGCACCTCGTCGATCGCGGCGGGCGAGCCCGCGATCGTGCCGTTGATGCCTTCATGCGCGATGAGGAGGGTGCCTTTCACGTGCAGCGCGCAGCACAGACGCGCAAGCGCGGCACGCTTGGCTTCGCATTCGTCGAACGGCGCGAATTTGTAGAGCGCCGCGATGCGAACGGCCGGGCTGGGATCGGTCAAGGCAGGGTCCGGATGGATTGGGGTGACCGCTATATAGTCATAACTCTCGCACCGCGAAACCGAGGGGGGTAGGGGGGCGCTCGGCCTTCGGCTATGACCCATCCATGGACCTCGACCATCTTCTCACGCGCTTCTTCGGTACCGCCGATCTCGCCACGCTTTCCGCTGATCAGATGGGCTCCGGGATCGAGCAATTGCGGCTCCGGTTCGGCCTCGAGAAGGATCGCGGCCGACGGTTCGCCTTGTGGTCGTTGATGTATATGCTGGGCGTCTCGCCCGATCTGGATGTTGCCTTCAAGACCGAGGAAGACCGCAACGCCGCGCGCGATTTCATGGATATGGCCGATCGCGCCGGAGACGAGGGAGCAAACGCATGACCGTGAGCGAACTCCAGGATCTGATCGTGCGGACGTTGGTGCGAACGTCGGGCGGCAGCCCGCGTAGCTGGCGCAGTGCGGTCGGGCCGATCCGGCTGCACGATCTGGCGACGCATTCCCATTGCAACTGGTCGATCGCGCCGTCGGGCGATGTCCGCCAGGTGGCCCGGATCGAGCGGCTGATGGACACGCTGCGGCTCGATCATCCGATCGTGGTGGCAGGTTAACCGCCCCGGCGTCCAAATTCGGCAGCGAGCGTAACCATCGTCTGCGCGTGACGGCGTGCCACCGCCATGCGATCCTTGCCGTAGCCGCCCCCCAGCGCGCTCGCGATCGGGATGCCGCGCTCCAGCGCCTGCCTCGCAACGAAGCGATCGCGTCCTTCCAGCCCGGAATCGGATAGAGCCAGCCGGCCGAGGCGATCGTCGATATGGGCATCGACTCCGGCCTGAAACAGGATGAGGTCCGGCCTGAAATCATCGAGCACGCGCGGCAGGCAGTCTTCGAGCGCCTGCTCGTAATCCGCGTCGCCGCTACCATCGGGTAAAGCCACATCGAGATTCGATCGTGCCTTGTGCATCGGAAAGTTCTTCTCGGCATGGATCGACAGGGTGAAGATGTCGCCATGCCCAGCGGTCAGCGCCGCGGTGCCGTCACCCTGATGGACATCGAGATCGAGGATCAGGATCCGCGTCACGCGCGCTTCGGCAAGCAGGCGATGCGCCGCGATCGCAAGGTCGTTGAACACGCAATAGCCCGCGCCGGTGTCCCACAGGGCATGGTGGCTGCCGCCGGCGCTGTTGGCGGCATAGCCGTGACGCAATGCCAGGCACGCTGCGAGCCAGGTGCCGCCCGGCGAGAGCTGCGAACGATGCGATACGCGCGCGGTGACCGCGAAGCCGATCCGTCGCTCCTTCTCGGCCGGCACCGCGCAACGCAGCACCTCGTCGACGTAAGTTGGATCATGGACCGCCTCGAGCCACGATCGCGGCATCGCCTGCGGCAGATGCGTGGACATGGCGACACCGCGTTCCTCAAGCGCCTGCATGACCAGCATATATTTGTCGTGCGGGAAACTACCGGCCGGCGGGAGAGGCGTCGTGTAGCCGGGATGGTGGACGACGTGGAGCATGGGCGAACTGCTAGCTCAGCCGACGGTTGGTTTCACCTCTGGACATTTTTGTGTTCCGTCGTCGAAGCCGGCGATGTTCGCGATGCAAAGTTTGGACAGAAAGCGGGTTGCATCCTGGCTGGGCTATTTCGCCGTGATCGGTAACAGATGCGCTGCGGCGGCGATGCGGCCCAGCGTATCCCCGGTCACGCGCGCAATCGCTTCGCGCGCAGCGTCGGGATCGCTCGTGCTGGCGTCGATCGGGACATTGTTGAGATAGATCGCGATCGCGACATTCTCGCCCGATGGCGTGGTCGTGTAACCCGCCAGCGCCTTGGCGTTGACGATCAGGCCGTCGGCGAGCGGATTGATCCCCATATGGGTGCCGGTCTTGGCGAAGACGTGGCCGGCTGCCGGGCTGTCCGGCAAGATGTCCTTGAGCGTGCCGCGCCGGCCGAGCACGGGCAGCGAATCGTGATAGAGCTGGTAGGTCGGTCGCCCCGCCATAAAAGCGAGGAAGCGTGCGATGAAGTCGGGAGAGAAGAGGGCGCTGCCTTCACCATTGGCCTGCACGATGCCGGATGCATCGACGCCCGCTTTCTTCAGCATCGCGCGCTCCAGCGCGAAGCCGCGATAATCGGCGGGCCCCGCGCCGGGTGCGAGAATGCCGCCCCAGACAAACGGCATCGTCGAGGCATGGAGGTTTTGACTGGTCTGGAGCGTGACCTTCACATCCTCGCGCAAGGGTGCGGACACCCATTCGGCGAGCTTGTTGGTCGGTGCGTAGCTCGACTTGAACGCATCGCCCGCCGGCTTCGGTCCGCCTGGGACGACGACGCTCACGCCATGATCCGCCAGTCGCGCGGCGAACAGGGCGGCAGCAAAGCGCGACGGGCTCGCGACCGGATAGGGATAGACGTAGCTGCCCTTGTCGCTTGGGATATGGCCGCTCAGCGTGATCTCGATCGTGCCGTCGGGCAGCGATGTTTCGCGGCGGCTGAAAGCGGTATCGCTGCCTTTGCCGCCGGTTGTCACCAGGTTGACGAAGCGCAGATAAGGTATGGCCAGACTTGGCTTGAGGATCGCTGGGCCATTTTCGGCGCCGGGCGAGACGACCAGATCGACGACATTGTCGTTCACCACCACTGGCGATCGCACCACCCCGGTGCCCATTTCGCGCCCGCCTTCGTCGAACAGGCTGATGTCGATCAGGATATGACCCTCGATCCGTTTGATCCCCGCTCCGGCGATCTGCTCGGCCAGTTTCGCCAGCGGTAGGGCCGGATCGCCCGGCAACAGCCGCGATTCAAACCCGCCATAGCTGTGATCCTCATCGGCGAAAGCGAGCGTGCCGTCCGGCTGCAGCCGGTTGGAAAGATTGGGATCGCCGCTGCCGACCAGCAAGATATTGCCCTTGAGCACACCGTTTACGACCGGCCCGGTGCGATAGACCGGCGTATGGAAGCGGAAATCGGGGCCTAGTAGTTCAAGCGAGGTACCTTCGGTCAGCGCCTTGGCAGTCGATCCGGTCTGGAACAGTTTGTCGCCATTATAAGCGTAAAGCACTTTCTTGCGGTCGATCGAATAGATCTCGACCCCAAAGAAGGAATGGACGAATTCGGGCCGATCGCGAATGCTGGCAAAGGCCTCGTCGAATGTCGCCTGCGCGGATACGCCGGTGGGCAGGAGCAGGGCCGCCAAAGCGGTCGCCGCGATCGTGCGGATCGATTTCGAACCCATGCCCCCGTCTCCGATAGCGCTTGAGACCGAGAATGTTCCGGCTGAGATGGTCTACGTCAAGAGAAAATGATCCTGATCAGAAAATTTCTGTCGGGATCATAGTTCGTGTCTGGCAATTCGGTCCGGATTGGGGTTCGATGGCGCATGCGCAATTCATTCCACGCTCTGTTGGTGATCCTCGCGGCGGTGGCTTGGCCCGCTCATGCCTTGCTGGAAGCCGCCGCCGACCGGATCGCCGCCGCCGCACGATGGGAGATCGAGACGAAAGCGGTTCCCTCGATCGCGATCGCTCTCGTCGATCGAAATGGTGTGGTTTGGTCGCAAGCGTGGGGCCACGCCGACGCCGAGGGAAAGGTGCCGGCGACGACCGCTTCGGTCTATCGTGCCGGATCGGTGTCGAAGCTGTTCACCGACGTCGCGATCATGCGGCTGGTGGAACAGGGCAAGATCGATCTCGACAAGCCGGTGACGACATATCTGCCGGGCTTCCGCCCCCGCAATCCGTTCGGTGGCGTCATCACGTTGCGTCAATTGATGACGCACCGCAGCGGGTTGGTACGCGAACCGCCGCGCGGCCATTATTTCGATATGGCGCCGAAGGGGCAGGCCGATACCGTCGCCAGCCTCAACGAGACGACGCTTGTCGCCGCGCCGGGAGCGCTCACCAAATATTCGAATGCGGGAATCGCGGTGGTCGGTCAGGTGCTCGCGACCATGACGGGGAAGCCATATGAACAGGCGGTCCACGATCTGGTGCTCTCGCCACTCGGCATGAATGCCAGCAGCATGACGCTGGCCCCGCTGCGGGACAAGATCGCTTATAGCGAGATGGCGTCGTTCGATAGCGCCCGCACACCAGCGCCATTGTTCGATCTTGGCATGCCGGCGGCTGGCAGTCTCTACACGACAACCGGCGATCTCGGCCGTTTTGCGGTTGCCATGCTCAACCATGGCGGCGGGTTGATCAAACCGACATCGCTCGACGAGATGTGGCGTCCGCAATATGCCGTTCAAAACGGCTCGCGCACCTTCGGGCTCGGCTTCATCGTCACCAATATCGATGGCCAGCGCGTGGTCGGCCATTCGGGTGGCATTTATGGTTTTTCGACCGAGTTGCGGTTGATGCCGGAGGCGGGCATCGGCGCGATCGTGTTCAGCACGGTCGATAGCGGCGCCAGTTCGGACAAATTGGTGCGCTATGCGTTGCAGGCTTTCCTCGCCGAACGCACCGGCAAGCCTTTGCCCGTTTTCTCCACCAGCGAAGCCGTGACCGGCGACGAGGCCAGGCGCCTGTCCGGCTGGTATAGCGATGGGCATCAAAGCGTCGGCGTTCGCATCTATCAAGGCCAGCTCGCAATCGATGGCCCCGAAAGCGCAGGCATGATCCGCAAAAGCGGCGGCGCCTATCGGATCGAGGATGCGCAACTGATCGACGATGCCTTGTCCTTCGCCCCCGATGCGAGCTGGGTCGAGCTCGACGGCAAGCGCTACGTTCGCGCCGTTCAGCCCGAACCGTTCGATCCGGAGCCCGCCTTCGCCGCCCTGATCGGTGATTATGGCTGGCCGCACAACATCCTGCGCATCTACGAGCGCGACGGCCAGCCTTATGTCCGGATCGAGTGGACCGACTGGCGTCCGCTGCACAGGATCGACGCCGACACCTATGCCTTCCCGAACGACCGCGGTCTCTACCCGCGCGAGACGCTCCATTTCGTGCGTGGCGCCAGCGGCGTACCGATCGCTGCGACGCTCAACGGGATAAGCTGGCCGCGCCGCGATTTCGGCCAGGAGTCGCAGGACTCGATCCGCCGGGGCCTCAATGGCGATGTCGGCGCGCTCCCGGCGGCGGCGCTCGCCGCGCAGCCGCCGGTGGAGACGACGAAGCCGGCCGCGCCGCCGCTCGTCGCGCTGACGTCGCTCGATCCCTCGATCAAACTTGAGATACGTTACGCCGATCACAGCAATTTCCTGGGCCTGCCGGTCTATTCCAGCGTAGGCGCCTTCATGCGCCGGCCGGCGGCGGAGGCGGTCGCGCGGGCCAGCCAGCAGCTCCATGCCCGCGGCTACGGCCTGCTGATCCACAACGCCTATCGCCCCTGGTATGTGACCAAGATGTTCTGGGATGCGACCCCGCCCGAACATCATATGTTCGTCGCCGATCCGTCGCGGGGATCACGCCACAATCGCGGTGCGGCAGTCGATCTGACGATGTACTATCTCGCCACCGGCAAGCCGATCGTGGCGACCGGCCGCTACGACGAAATGTCGGCGCGCTCTTATTCGAATTATGTCGGAGGCACCGATCACCAGCGCTGGTTGCGCGAGGTGCTGCGCGCGGCGATGGAGGCGAACGGCTTCACCGTCTATCCCGAGGAATGGTGGCATTTCGATTATGGCGCCTGGGCCGATTACCCGATCGGCAATGTGACGTTCGAGGATTTGCGGGCGGGGAAAGAGTGACGGCGGAATGAGGCCGGCGCTGCCGGACTTGCGCACGCGGTAGACAAGAGTCAGACCGGCTGACCCGTTTTGCAGGACCAAAGCATTGCCAAACCGCCGCCAATTCTGTGCATCGTCGCTGGCAGCTCTTCTGATGTCGTCGGCGACCGCCCGCGCAAGCGCCAACCCCACCGCTGACGCGGGGCTCGCCAAGGCATTCGACACGATCTTCGCGCAGATCCTCGATGACAGCCCCGAGACGGCGACCTCGCTCGGCCTCGACGTGGGTGCGCGGGCTGTCGAGCGGTCGCGGCTCAGCGAAGTTTCGCTCGCGGCCATCGCGCATAACAAGGGCATCGTAGCGGGGCAGGTCGCCTTGTTGCGCGCGATCGATTGCAGTCGGTTGGGGGCGCCGGCGGCGATCGATCATGATGCCGTCCTCTACGGCCTGGCGCTGCAGGACGATGCCAATCGCCGGTTCGCTTATGGTAGCGGAGGTTCGGGCGCGCCCTATATCATCAGCCAGGTCACCGGCTCATACTGCAATATCCCCGATTTCCTCGACAGCCAGCATCCGATCGAGACGAAGGTGGATTGCGAAGCCTATCTCGCGCGGCTCGATGCGTTTGCGCGGATGATGGACCAGGAATGCGAATGCGTTCGGCACGACGTTGCGCTAGGCGTCGTGCCGCCCGATTTCGCGATCAACGCTGCGCTCGCGCAGATGAAGGTGTTGCGGGCACCGGCGGACCGGTCGACATTGGTAGCCTCGCTGGCATCCCGCGCCGCCGCCAAGGGCATAGCCGGCGATTGGAAGACGCAGGCCGCCGCAGTCTATCAGGCGCGCGTTATCCCCGCACTCGATCGGCAGATGGCGTTGATGCAGAGCCTGCTACCCAAGGCCACGCACGACGCCGGCGTGTGGCGCCTGCCCGATGGCGATGCCTATTACGCGGCCTCGCTCAAAGCCTCCATCACCACCGATCTCAGCCCCGACGACGTGCACCGCATGGGTCTCGACGTGACGCGCGAGATGTCCGCGCGCGCGGATGTGTTGTTCAGGCGGATCGGCATGACCAAAGGCAGTGTCGCCGAACGCTACGGCGCGCTCTTCAAGGATCCGAAATATCTCTATCCCAACACCGATGCAGGCAAGGCGAAGGAGGTCGCCGATCTCAACGCGCTGGTGCAGGCGATGCAGAAACGCCTGCCGGGTTATTTCGCAACCCTGCCCAAGACCCCGCTCGAGATAAGACGAATCCCGCCTGCGACCGAGGGCGGCGCCTCAACTCATTATTCGCAAGGCAGCCTCGATGGTACGCGCCCGGGAATTTATTGGCTGAACCTGCGCGATACCGGCGAGGCGCCCTTCTGGGACATGCCGACCACGACCTTCCACGAAGGCATTCCCGGCCATCATCTCCAGATCACGCTGCAATTGCAGTCGGAGATGCCGATGGTGCGCAAGACCATGAACTTCAACGCCTATGTCGAAGGCTGGGCGCTCTATTCGGAGCAACTCGCGCAGGAGATGGGCTTCTACAAGGATCAGCCGGCCTGGGAGCTCGGTTATATCCATGATGCGCTGTTGCGATCGGGACGGCTGGTGGTCGATACGGGCATCCACGCCAAGCGCTGGAGCCGCGAAAAGGCGATCGCGACCTTGAGCGGTATCGACGGCGATCCGGTTGCGCTCAGCGGGCAGGAGATCGAGCGCTACGCCTGCTGGCCGGGACAGGCCTGCGGCTACATGGTGGGCAAGCGCACGATCCTGCGGCTGCGCGAAAAGGCGCAGTCGGCGCTTGGCACGAAGTTCGATATTCGCCGTTTCCACGACGTGATCTTGCTCGGCGGATCGCTTCCTCTCGCGGTGCTGGAAACGCGGGTCGATGGCTATATCGCCACAGCGAAGGGTTGAAGCGTCGTTATGGCGGTTGGCCACCGACCATGGTCGATCGAACCGGTCGATGGGCCGCGTGACGCGTTGCGCCGGGACAAGACCGTACAATCGGATATGAGCCGCTCATGTCGCGGCTGATCCTGTTCAATAAGCCTTATGGCGTGCTGTCGCAATTCACGGGCGGCAGCGCGGGATCGGCGCATGCCACGCTTTCGGACCATATCGATCTGCCCGGTGTCTATCCGGCGGGCCGGCTCGATCGCGACAGTGAAGGGCTGCTGGTGCTGACAGATGATGGCCGTTTGCAGGCGCGGATCGCCGATCCCGCCTTCAAGATGGCGAAGACCTATCTGGTGCAGGTCGAGGGCAATCCCGATGAGGCCAGCCTCGATCGGTTGCGGCGCGGGGTGATGCTGAAGGACGGCATGACCCGGCCGGCCGAGGCCGAAGCGATCGATGATCCGGCTTTGTGGCCGCGCGATCCACCGGTGCGTTTCCGCAAGAGCGTGCCCGATAGCTGGCTTCGCCTGACGATCCGCGAAGGACGCAACCGGCAGGTCCGCCGGATGACCGCGGCGGTCGGCCTGCCGACCTTGCGGCTGGTGCGGTGGCGGATCGGCGAGTGGGCGCTCGACGGGCTGGAGCCGGGTGCCTGGCGGGAGATTGCGGTCGCGCGCTGATGAATTGCAGGCGTGACGCCATCACGCGCGGAATCGAGGCCGGCCAGCCGTGGCCCGGCTCGACCTTGAAGGCCAGCGGTGCCGCAGCGAAGTAAGGACCGGCGCCCGGCCGAGCTGTTGGTCGGGAGCCACGGTGTTAGGGCAGGGAGGTGGTTCGGGTCAGCGCGGCAATCTCGAAATCATAACTTTTCCAGCCGCGCTGGCTGGAAGCATCGGCGGCTGCAGCTTTCTTTCCCTTCGCTTCGGCAAGCGATTTGGTGTGGCCCCAGAATACCTCCGTCTTGCCATTACCGAGCGTCGCCACGATCCGCCAGTAATGGGTGAAGTCGGATGCGGTCGGGCCGATCGTCTTGACGTAGCCGTCGGGCAGGGTGGCGGTGAGGTAATATTTCTTCCGGGTCATGGTGGGGAGATAGCGGAACCGCCTCCTCCCCGGAACGGGGGAGGAGGCGGTACATCAGAACGAGAAGCGCACGCCGGCCGTATATTGGCGGCCGATCATGTCGTAGAGGCTGCGGGTGGTGCCGTAGCCGCTGATGCCGGTGATCGGCGGGTCCTTGTCGAATGCGTTGAGGATGACGCCGAACAGGGAGACCTTGCCGGTGCTCGTCTTGAACACATTCACCTCGCCGGACAGGTCGAAATAGACCCGGCCGTTGACGGAGGCGCCGTTCAGCGTGGTGTAGGTTCGTGTGATCACGCCGCCGCCGACATAGCGGCCGGTGATGCTCAGCCGGTAACGATCGGTGGTGAAGCTCGCGCTGGCATTGGCGCGCCAGTGCGGCGTGCCGCCGATGCCGTCGAGGCTCGGCTGCTCGGTATCGCCCGCATAGTGGGTGACGTTGCTGCCGTCGATCAGATCGAGCTTGTCGGTGTAATTGACCAGCCCGTGCAGATCGAGATTGCCCGGCCCGATCGGCAGGCGGTACGCGACCTCGACATCGACGCCGGTCTCGACCGCGCTCTGGAAGTTGGCAGGCGCGAGCGAGACCTGGGTGATCGTGCCGTTGACGCGCGTGATCAGCGAACAGAGGGCCGGCGTATCGGTATAGCAACGGGTGACGATGCTCGATGCGGTCAGCGTGTTGATCGTGTTCTTGAGCTTGATGTGGTAATAGTCGACTGACAGGCTGAAGCGGGGAATGAAGGTCGGCGTGAAGACGATGCCTGCGGTGGTCGTATCGCCTTTTTCGGGCTTCAGATTGGGGTTGCCGCTGGTGATGCCGTTGACGCTATAGCTCGCGTTCAGCACCGGATCGGTGATTCCGTAGACCAGGGTCGCACCCTTGGCGAACAGCTCGTTCAGGCTGGGCGCGCGGATATCGCGCGAGCGTGTGGCGCGCAGGCGGATGCTGTCGTTGACGGCATAGTTGAGCCCCGCCTTCCACGTTTCGACGGTGCCCGATGTGCTGTAATCGGTGACGCGGCCGGCGACATCGAGATCGATATTCTTCGCCCAGCTTTCATCCTTCGCCAGCGGTACGACGATCTCGCCGAAACCTTCCTTTACGGTCACGCGGCCGTAGAAAGGTTGGACGTTGCCGACCCGGTAGACTCCCTGGACTGAAAGCGCGTCCGAGGTGACATCGGCGGTCTGCTGGCGCCATTCGCCGCCGGCTGCGATCGAGATCGGACCAGCCCAGGTCGAGAAGGGCTCGCCACGCACGACCGCGTCGGCGACCTGTTGGGTGATGTCCCAGTTGCGCCGCGACACGCCTGTGATCCAGTTGATGGCCTGCGACGATGCCGATCCGACGCCAAACAGGTTGATCGGCACGCAGCCGTTGGTCGGATCGGTCAGGGTCGAGCGGCAGACGGTGCCGCCGGTGGCGGGATTGACCACCGCGTCGACCGCCTGGTTCCAGCGCGAGGTCCAGCGATCGCCGGTAAACAGGGTCAGATTCTTGGTCTTGCCATAGGAATAGGAGGTGTCGAACGTCCACGAGCCGCCGATCTTGCCTTTGACTCCGCCCGATCCCTGCCAGGTGTGGATGCGCTGGCTGATGCCGCCGCGGGCATAATCGTTGAGGCTGCGCCCCATCACGAAGCTGGCGATATTGTTCGCGGTCATGATCGATTTGATCGAGGCGGGCAAATAGGCATTGTCGGCCTTGATCGTGATCTGATCGTTGCCGGTGATGCTCGCTTCGTCGAACGCGCTGTGGCCATAGCCGAAGCTGGCGTAGGCGGTGATGTCGTCCACCAGATCGTAGCTCGCCTTGCCGAACGCGCTCCAGCGTTTCAGCGGTGAGGCGAGGACGTAATCGGCGTCGCCATTGACGCCATCGCCGCCATTCATCGTCGTCGCGGTCACGCTGGTTCCATAGGTGAAGGGCAGGGTAGTGCCGTTTGCGCCGAACTGGATACCCTTGAGCAGCCCGGGCGAATTGATCACGCCGCCATAGGAGGCGTTCGACGCGCGGCCATCATTCACCAGAAGGCTTTGCGGCTGGCCGTTGCCGGCGACATAGGCCGGATTGTTGATCGTCGTGCGGTTCTGGCCCCAGTCCCGATCGCCCATTTTGCCGACACCGCTGTTCTGCGCGATTTCGGCGCCGATCAGGATCCGGCCGCGCCCGCCGGCGAAGCTCTTCCCGAAAGCGGCCGACGCCAGATAATTGCGATTGTCGTTGTGATCGGTGATGCCGCCCTGGAAGCTGCCGCGAATGCCCTCTAATCTGTCGTCGAGCTTCAGGTTGACCACGCCGGCGACCGCGTCCGAACCATAGGCCGCCGATGCGCCGCCGGTGACGACGTCGGCCGATCCGATCAGTGCCTGCGGTACGAGGTTGATGTTGATCGCGCCGGTGACGGTGGTGGGTGTGTAGCGCTTGCCATCGATCAGGGTGAGCGTGCGCAGATAGGTGAGGCCGCGCAGATCGAGGAAGTTGCCGCCCGACACGACCGAAAGGTTGGTGACCGACGATGGCGTGATGCTGGGTTTGAGCGCGGGCAATTGATTGAGCGCGTCGGCGATGTTGGGTGCGCCGACCTTGGCAAGATCGGCAGGGGTGAGACTGGTCACTGGGGTCGGCGAGGTGAAGCCCGCGCGGCGAACCTGCGATCCGGTGACGACGATCTCCGTCGGTGCCTCATCGGTGGCGGGAGCCGGATCGGCGGCCGGTGCGGGCGCCCCGAAGGCGGGCGCCGTCCCGGCCAGGCTGGTCAACGCGGTGGCGAGCAGCATTGCCCGCCTGATCTTCAATGTCCCTTTGTCCAGACGCATGTGAATTCCCCATTTTCAGGTTGAATCCCAGGCGTCCTCTCCTGAACTAAGCCATCTTTATGATGTGCTGATACTGGCCGCGCTGGCGCGAAGCGCCGTGCGGATCGTGTCGATGATCTGATCGATCTGTTGTTCGGAAATGATCAAAGGCGGCGACATCGCGATCGTATCCGCGGTGTAGCGCACCAGCACGCCGGCGTTGAAGCAGCGCAGATAGACGTCGTAACCGCGCGCACCCGGAGCGCCCGGCTGGGGTGTCAGTTCGATCGCGCCGATCAGTCCGAAATTGCGGATGTCGACGATGCCCTCTTCATCGGCGAGGCTGTGGAGCCGCTCTTCCCACATCGGCGCGAGTTTCGCCGCGCGATCAAACAGGTGTTCGTCACGATAGACGTCGAGCGTCGCCAGCGCGGCGGCGCAGGCAAGCGGATGCGCGGAGTAGGTATAGCCATGCGCGAACTCGATGCCGTTGGCGGGCGCCGCGTCCATGAATGCATCGTAGATCTTGCCCTGCACCAGCACGCCACCCATCGGTACCGCACCGGTGGTTATGCCCTTTGCCATCGTGATCATGTCGGGAGTGACGCCGAACCGGTCGGCGGCGAAGCTAGCGCCGATCCGGCCGAAGCCGGTGATGACCTCGTCGAAGATCAGCAATATGCCATGGCGGTCGCAGATCGCGCGCAATCGCTCCAGATAGCCCTTCGGCGGCACGAGCACGCCGGTAGAGCAGGCAACCGGCTCGACGATCACCGCAGCGATGGTCGAGGCATCGTGGAGTTGCACCAGCCGCTCGAGATCGTCGGCGAGATCGGCGCCATGCTCGGGCATGCCGCGCGTGAAGCTGTTCAGTTCGGGCAGATGGGTATGGCGCAGATGATCGACACCGCTCAGCAAAGCGCCGAACATCTTGCGATTGCCGACCATCCCGCCAACCGAAATGCCGCCGAAGCCGACGCCGTGATAACCGCGTTCGCGTCCGATCAAGCGTGTGCGGCTGCCGTCGCCACGGACGCGATGGTAGCCCAGGGCGATCTTGAGCGCGGTATCGACCGCTTCAGATCCGCTATTGCAGAAGAAGACCTGATCGAAGCCCGCCGGCGCCATGGCGATCAGCCGGGCGGACAGTTCGAACGCCTTGGGATGGCCCATCTGGAACGAGGGGGCATAATCCAACGCGCCGGCCTGTGCTCGGATCGCCTCGACGATGCGTGGATTGTTGTGGCCGGCATTGCAGCACCACAGGCCGGCGGTCGCGTCGAGCAACGGGCGGCCATCGTCGGTAGTGTAATACATGCCGTCCGCCGCCACGATCATCCGCGGCGCGGCCTTGTATTGCCGATTTGCGGTAAACGGCATCCAGTGGCTCGAAAGGTCGTTCGGTCTCATCGCGACTTGCCCCCGCACGTCGATCGGTCGCCGCGCGACATCGCTCAGTCGGCCATCGGTGCAGAGCATGTGTGGCGCAGGACATGGCCGCCACGCAAACCCGTTACTTTACCATCATCGACTGCGAGCACGCCGTTGACGACGACCTCGTCGATGCCCGTCGAAAGCAGCAGCGGCTGCTCGTAGGTTGCGACGTCCTTCACCTTGGCAGGATCGAACACCAGAAGATCGGCGCGCATCCCTTCGCGCACCAGCCCGCGATCGCTCAGCCCCATGCGCGCGGCGGGCCAACTCGTCATCTTGCGCACCGCCTCGGGCAGGGTCAGCACGTGGCGCTTCTCGACATATTCGGCGATGACGCGCGTAAAATTACCGTTGCTGCGCGGATGGGGGAGGGACAGCGCATCGAGCTCGCCCGGCTTGACCGCGGCACCGGCATCGCTGCCGATGCTGACATAAGGCTGGCGGAGCGCGAGCTCGATGTCGGGCTCGCCCATCATGAAATACAGCGCGGTCGCGCGCTCGGGCAGGCCGGCGATCAATATGTCCCATGCCACATCGGCGGGATCCTTGCGCAGCGTCGCACCGATCTTCGCGATGCTCATGCCGTTATATCTGGCATATTCATCGCTATGTGCGCTGGCGAGGCTGACATGCTCCCAGCCGCCCGCCGCTTCGACGAAGTTCGACCAGCCGGGATAGCCGGTGACGATCTCCTTCTTCAGGCGTTTGCGGATCTCGGGATCCTTGAGCCGTTCGATGCCCTTCTCCTTGCCGTCGGCCCACACCCAGCCCGGCACGGTGATGTCGAGCCCGGTGCCGCCCGCTGTGTAGACATACATGTCGGCGGCGACATCGACGCCGCGTTCCCGCGCCGCCTCGATCGTTGCGAGCGCATCGGGCATCAGCTTGCCCCAGCCGGGGCGGAAGCCGGCCTTGAGGTGGAATATCTCCACCTTCACGCCACCTTCCTCGCCGATCTGGATCGCCTCCTTCACCGCGGACACCAGCTTGTTCGCTTCATCGCGCATATGGGTGGCGTAGATGGCGTTGCACTTGCTCGCGACCTTCGCCATCGCGATCAGATCGGCGGTACTCTGGAAGCTGCTCGGGGCGTAGACGAGCGCTGACGAGATGCCGAACACGCCGGCGTGCATCGCGATATCGACTTCCTTGCCCATCGCCTTGATTTGCTCGGGCGTCGGGATGCCGGCGGCGTCGCCCATCACCTTCACGCGCGCCTGCGTGGGCGAATAATAAGTGCCGAAATTGATCGCGATGCCCTGCCTTTCGAGCTTGGCGAAATAGCTCGGGATATCGGCGGCAGGGACCGGCGTGCCGCCTTCGCCCGCGATGACCGATGTGACGCCCTCGAGCAGCTTGTTCTCGGCCCCGCCATTGACGAGCAGGACCCGGCTCGACTGATCCATCATGTCGATGAATCCCGGCGTCACGTAGCGGCCGGCCGCATCGATCTCCTTGAAGCCACTGCCGCCGATCTGGCCGATCTTGACGATGCGGCCATCCTTCACCGCGACATCGGCCCGGACCCACGGATTGCCGGCGCCGTCGAGCACCTTGCCGTTGCGGATGACGATGTCGAAATCGGCTGCGCTTGCCGCAGAAGCCAAGAGCAAGGCGGTGGCGGCGAGCAGCAGCGTTCTCACGATCATTTTCCCCGTTTCCGTTCCCGCGGCCACGGCCGCACTCTTGAAACCATGTGAGACTATCAGCGTAAATCGGCAAATACAGCAAAATTTTTCTGATCAGGATAATTTTGTCTCAATAGCGAGATGTTGGCACTTCCGGCCGGGCGGGGCTGCTGATGTCCCGCGCGCGGCTCATGCCGCGCAGGATATGAAAGCGCCAAGCCGTTGCAGCTACGGGTGTGCCACAAATATATAGTTACAGATGCAACGGCCATAAAAGCCAATCTCGGGAAATATTCCGGGATCTTTATTCCACGTGCGATGATAAGCGAGATGGAACGCTATCCAATTACAAGCTTGTACGGGAATTTGTATTTCGAACATAGTCGTGCGATAAGTCGAGCAGTCGATAAAGGATGGGTCTTATCGATGAGGTGGCGCAGGCCCCGCACCGCTTGTAATAACCTGCTCGGCTTGTGGGCGTTGTCATTTGCCCTGGCTGTGGCGTCGGCCAATCTGAAATGAATTAGGAGAGGGCGCTGGCCTTGTTCGGCGCACTGATCGAGCGTCGGGGCAACGCCAACCGACAATCAATATTCTGGCGTCGATTACCGCGTTCTTTTGCCTAGAGCCTGGTAAGTTCGAAGAAGGTGGTGAGCAACACCGCGCCGCCGATCAGACTGCCGCCGAAGATCACGAGCATCATGGTCATTGCGGTCCGGTTCGACGCGCTGTGCGCAACGCTGATCGGCCCGCGGGCGTGATTATCCATATATCCTCTCCGTTGCCCGGCAGCATAGCGCAGACCAGTGCAATATTCGCTATTGGCTCATGTTTTGCGTGCCGATGCAAGAGTCGATCTTGCACGGACGACGCATGAGCAGCCTTGGCGCAAGGGTGAGACGGCGACGCCGCTCCTGCTGGTAAACTCACCCACCGAACGCCGGACGGTCGATACTCGACAAAGCGCCTTCCCGATGGGAAGGCGGGTCGCGGATTGCCGAGTGTTTCAGGGGGATAAAGTTCAGTGATCGTCCGCGTCCTAACGCATGGCGCTGCTGTGGTCGCCAGCCTGGCAGGCGTTGCGCCGGTTTCCGCGCAGGCAACCTCCGAGCAGGTTCGCGAGGTCGATGGGATTTTCGCGCATTGGGCGACCGGCACCAGCCCGGGTTGCGCGGTCTCGGTGATGCACAAGGGCAATCTGCTGGTCGATCGCGCTTATGGCATGGCCGATCTCGATCTGGGCGTGCCGGTGCGCACCGACAGCGTGTTCGAGGCGGGATCGACCTCCAAACAGTTCACCGCCGCGGCGATCATCCTGCTCGCGCGCGCCGGCCGGCTCGGGCTGGACGACGATATCCGTAAATATCTACCCGAGATGCCCAATTATGGTCCGCGCATCACGATCCGCCACTTGCTCCACCATGTCAGCGGCCTGCGCGACTGGGGCGGTGCGGCGGCAGTCGAGGGATGGCCGCGCGACAGTCGTACCGTCACCAACGCCGACGTGCTGGCGATCGCGGCGCGACAAAAGGCGCTCAATTTCGCACCGGGCAGCCACTATCTCTACAGCAACACCAACTTCAATCTGCTCGCCATCATAGTCCAGCGAGTGAGCGGGCAGACGCTTGCCTCCTTCACGAAGGCGCAGATCTTCATGCCGCTCGGCATGACCGAAACGCGCTGGCGAGACGATCATACCGCGATCGTGCCGCGCCGGGCACATGCTTATGTGCGGGAGGGCAATGTCTGGGCGATCGGCCAGCCGATCGAGGATGCCTATGGCAATGGCGGATTGCTGACGACCGTGCGCGATCTGCAAATCTGGAACGCCGCGCTGGAGTCGGACAAGCTCGGCCCGGGCTTCACGGCTGCGATGGAGAATCAGATCAATCTCACCGGTGGCGGTAAGCTCGCTTATGCCGCCGGATTGTTCAAGCTCGCCCACAATGGCCTGCCCGAAATCGGCCATCCCGGTGCTACCGGTGGGTATCGCGCTTGGCTCGGGCGCTATCCCACGCAGCACCTGTCGGTGGCGCTGCTATGCAATGCCGGCGATGCCGATACGACCGCCCTGGCGCGGAGGGTCGCCGATATCTTCCTTCCGCCTTATCGTGCACCTGCCTACACGCAGCCCCAGCCTCACCGGCCCGAAGGCGTCTACGTCAACAGCGTGTCGAACTACCCGGTCTGGTTCGGTGCCGTGAACGGCCGGCTCTCGATCGGCGGGCAGACGCTCGATCCAACCGGGCTAGGCCGGTGGCGGATCGGCACGGGCACCTATGTCTTCGATGGGCGGCAATTGACCCTCGAAACGCAGGAGGGCGATCGCATACCCTATCGCAAGGCGAACTGGAGCCCTCCGGCAAGCGCCGTGACCTATGCCGGCCGCTATTGCAGTATCGATAACGGCGCCTGCTGGCGCATCACCGCTGCGGGATCGGCGGCGTTCGTCAGCCCGGCACGCGCGCCCGAAATTCGGCTCGATCCGGCTTATGGCGACGTGTTCACCCTCGCCAATGGCGGCATGATCAGGTTCGTGCGCAATCCAGGCGGACAGATCAACGGCTTCAACTATAGCGACCCGCGCGACTATGAGATGCGGTTCATGCGGGTTACGCCGGGGCGTAGGTGAGCCGCCCGTGATTGTCGCTTGCATGTTTTTCCGATCAGGACAATCTTCTCCGAATTGAGCATCGAAATTGCTCGACCGGAGGTGGCATGCGGTTTTTCTCGTCGCTCAATCGCTTCGTCCTGCCGGGCCTCGCCTTCAAGGCGGTGGTGATCGGGGGCGGTTATGCAACCGGGCGCGAACTGGTCGAATTCTTCATGCCGTCGGGACCGGTCGGCGGGCTTTATGGAATGGCGCTGGCGATGGCCTTCTGGAGCCTTGTCTGCGCGCTGACCTTCCTGCTCGCCTTCAAGCTCAGGGCCTATGATTATCAGAGCTTCTTCCGGGCCCTGCTCGGTCGTTTCGATTTCGCATTCGAGATCGTCTATTTCGCCAATGTGATCCTTGTCCTCGCCGTGTTCGGATCGGCCGCTGGCGCGATCGGTGCGGCACTACTGAGCGCGCCGCTCATTGCCGGGACGTTGCTGCTGGTGTTCGCCGTCCTCGCGGTGTGCGCGGCGGGGCAGGGGGCGGCCGAGGCGGTGTTCAAATATGTCTCGGTCCTGCTCTACGGCGTCTATACGATCTTCCTCGCGCTCAGCCTGTGGTCGTTCACGCCGCAGATTGCACAGGGTTTCCAGATCCCAGTACCGGCCACTGGCTGGATCGCGGGCGGGCTCACCTATGCCTCGTACAATGTGATCGGTGCAGTGCTGATCCTGCCGGTCCTGCGCCATCTGAAGAGCGAGCGCGATGCGATCGTATCGGGGCTGCTGGCGGGGCCGCTGGCAATGGTTCCCGCAATCGTCTTCTTCGTCTGCCTGGTGGCTTTTTATCCGCGGGTGCTGGGCGAAGCCTTGCCCTCCGATTATGTGCTGACCGCGCTGCACCAGCCGATTTTCCATATCCTCTTCCAGTTGATGGTGTTCTTTGCCTTGCTCGAATGCAGCGTAGGCTTCGTCCAGGCGTTCAACGCGCGCGTCGATGTCCACAATGCCAAGCGCGGACGGACGACGCCGCAATGGCTTCGTCTGTTGGTGACCGGTTCGCTCACCTTCGGATCGGTGTTCATCGCTTCGACCATCGGTCTCGTCGCGCTGATCGCCACCGGATACCGGGCTATGGCCTATGCGGTAATGGCGATCTTTCTGCTGCCGTTGTTCACGATCGGGCTGGTGCGGATTGCAGAATTACGCCGGTCCGGGCGAGGGGGCGCGCTCGTGGATCAGCCGGCGGAATAGGCGCGCCCTTCGGCTTCAAACAGACAGTATTTCCTCCGATCGGTGGTTAGTTATATCCGCCGCGACGTTGCGCTGCTTCGCGCGGCTGGAAGGCCGTTGGCGCGAGAGTGGCTGCAAGCCCGATTATCGGGCGTGGGCAGCTTCAGTTCAGTCCGCAGCATTTCTTGTATTTTTTGCCAGACCCGCAGGGACAGGGATCGTTCCGGCCAATTTTAGCGGACGATAACGGGCTCAGCGAGGCAGGAGCAGCGGGGCTGGTCGTCGATCGCCAGGCGTGCAGGGCGTCGATCCATTGCGGGATAAGCTTCGGTGCGTCTTCGGTTAGCGCATCGATGGCCTCGCGTTCCAGATCGCTCTCGTCCCGCGCAATGTCCGCCAGTGTGATCAGCCCGGTGAGAGCCGCACCCGCGCCTTCGTCGCCGCTCTGGATGATCTCGCCCCAGCTCTCGGGTCGTAGTGTCATCGCGGTGGCGAAGCCTTCGATCCACATCTCCCACAACACTTCGTTGTGCCTCGTATCCACTTCGAAAAAGGGCGCATAGCGGCCGGGGCCGTTATTCAGGGCCCGCACGACAGCGTCATGATGTTCGACGACCAGCCTGGCATACCATCTGGCTTCATCTTCCTCGGCAAAGGGCACCTCTCCACCGTCGTCGCTCCAGACTGGCGGGAGCCATTCGTCGGGCTCGATCGGGTCCGGACAGACGATCAGGCCGGCCAGATATCCGTCCAGTTCGCCCAACAGCATGGCATCGCAATCGGCCGGAAGGTGAGCCAGGGCATTGTCGAGGCGACGGAGGCGGGGAGAGGATATGCGCATGCGCGCCTTCTCCAGAATTGAATCGGCGCGCACAAGAGGTGTTCAGGCGGCTCGACGCACCGTCCAATCCAGTGCCACCCTCGCGACGCCGACAATCCCGCGCATCCTTTCTGCGATCAGTTCGGCGTCTCTGACGGCGATATGATCGACGGCGATCGTCATCGATAGCGCGTCGCCCTCGACACGCGCCTCGCAACTCGTGAACAACCGATCACGCTGCGCCAGCAGGCCCAGAATTCGCAATGGCGATTGCGTCGAGGCAAGGCCTTCGACGTGCCAGCGTGCGGTGCCCTCGTCAGGCGCTGAAGGCGGCGATGCGGCGATTGCTGCCCGATCGATCACGCAGGACATGTGTGCCGCAATACCTGCCCGGCGCGTGCGCCGGTAGGGCGGCCTTGATCGATCGTAATCACGCCGTTGACGATCACCTCCTCGATCCCGGTCGAGGGTAGCAGGGGCTGCTGGTAGGTCGCCACATCCTTCACCTTGTCGAGATCGAACACCAGCACGTCGGCGCGCATCCCTTCGCGCACCAGCCCGCGATCGCTCAGCCCCATGCGCTGGGCCGGCCAGCTCGTCATCTTGCGGATGGCATTCTCCAGCGTCAGCACATGCTGCTTCTGGACATATTCGGCGATGACGCGGGTGAAATTGCCATAAGCGCGCGGGTGGGGCAGGCCGAGCCCGTCGATCTGGCCGAGCTTGACCGACGATCCGGCATCGCTGCCGATGCTGACCCACGGCTGGCGCAAGGCGGTGCGGATGTCGTCCTCGCCGATCATGAAATAGAGCGCCATCGATCGGTGCGGCAGCCCGGCGATCATGATGTCCCATGCCGCGTCGGCCGGATCCTTGCCGAGCGCAGCGCCGATCTTGGCGAAGCTCATCCCGTTATATTTGTCGTACTGCGCGCTCTGCGCGTTGCCGAGCACGACATTGTCCCAGCCGCCGGCGGCCTGCACCATGTTGGTCCAGTCGGGCTGCGGCCCGGCAGCGACCTCCTGCTTCAGCCGCGCGCGGATCGTGGGATCCTTGAGCCGCTCGATCGCCTTGGCCTCGCCATCCTTCCACACCCACGTCGGAACGGTGATGTCGATGCCGGTACCCCCGGCGTTGTAGACATACATGTCGGCGGCAACATCGACCCCGCGGGCACGCGCCGCCTCGACCGTCGCGATCGCCTCCGGCATCAATTTGCCCCAACCGGCGCGGTAGCCGGCCTTGAGGTGGAAGATCTCGACCTTGACGCCGCCTTCCTCGCCGATCCGGATCGCCTCCTCGATCGCCGGGATCAGCTTGGGTCCCTCGTCGCGCATATGGGTGGCGTAGATAGCGTTGCACTGGCTCGCCACCTTGGCGAGTGCGATCAGGTCCGCGGTCGACTGGAAGGTGATCGGCGAATAGATCAGCGCGGTGCTGATGCCGAACGCGCCGGCATGCATTGCGGTGTCGACCTCCTTGGCCATCACCGCCATCTGCGCTGGCGTCGGCGTGCCGGCGCGATCGCCCATCACCTTCTCGCGCGCCTGATAAGTGGCATAATAGCTGCCGAAGTTGATCGCGATGCCCTGGGCCTGAAGCTTGTCGAAATAGGCCTTGATCTGATCGGCCGGTACCGGCGTGCCGCCTTCGCCCGCGATCGCGCTGGTGACGCCTTCGAGCAACTTGTTCTCGGCCCCGCCGCTGACCAGCAAGGTTTCGCCCGATTGGTCCATCATGTCGATGAAGCCGGGCGAGACGTAGCGACCGGTCGCGTCGATCACGCGGGTCGCCGAGCCGGTCAGCTTGCCGATCCGGACGATGCGACCGTCCTTGATCGCGACATCGGCCTTAACCCACGGATTGCCCGCGCCATCGAGCACTTTGCCGTTGCGGATCAGGATATCGTAGTCGGACGATGCCGCGATCGCGGCGCTGCCGAGCAGCAAGGCGGCGGAGCAGGCGAGCAGCGTCTTGAGCGTCATGGAACGTCCCCGTTCGATCAGGAAAGGCAGCAATCCACCAGCCGCTCGAAGGCCGCGCCGCCGCGCACCGGATCCGCCACGGGCAGGCCGAGCCTTTTGCTCTCAGCCGCAATCATGGCTTCGGCCTCGTCTGCGGACAATTCGGAGGTGTTGAGCGAAACGCCGCCACAGCGGATCGTGGGATTGGTCCGGCTGCCCAGGCGCAGGTTGAGTTCGATCGCTTCCTCGATCGACGGCGTGGCGAAATCCTCCGAGCCAAGCATTCGGTGTCGCCCCGGCTCGTGGCAGACCACGATTACGTCGGGCTGGCTGCCATGGAGCAGGCCGAGCGAAACGGCGGCGAAGCTCGGATGGAAAAGCAATCCCTGTCCTTCGATCACATCCCAATGATCGTCAGCTGCGGCGGGGCTCAGCACTTCGGCGGCGCCTGCCTCGAAATCGGCGACGACCGCGTCCATCGGCATGCCGCCGCCCGCGATCATGATCCCGGTCTGGCCGGTCGCGCGGAAATCGCATGCGACGCCGCGCGCCGCGATGCCGCGGGCCAGCGCGAGAGCCGTATATTTCTTGCCGAGCGCGCAATCGGTGCCGACCGTGAGCAGACGCCTGCCCGATCTCTTGAGCCCGGTGCCAACCGGCAGATTGGCGGGCGGGACGCGGATATCGATCAGCTTCCGGCCGAGCCGTTGCGCGGTCTCGACCAGCAGTGGAATGTCGGCCATGCGGCTGTGCATGCCGCTCACCAGATCGAGACCGGCCTCTAACGCCTCTATCAGGCTCGGCATCCATCCCGGTTTGATCGCGCCGCCCGACGCCGCGACGCCGATCACCAGCGATCGCGCGCCATGCGCCTTCGCTTCGGCCGGGCGCATCGCGGGCAGGCCGGTCGAAACCTGCGCGGCCGGCAAAGCAAGCTCGGCGACGCATTTTTCGGGCACCCAATCGCGTAAGCCGAACGCCGTCTTGGCATGGCCCTTATCCTCCACGTCGCCGAGGAAAAGCAGGTAAGGGAAGGGGAGTTCGATCGCGCGCGCGGCTGCGCTGTCGCTTTCGCTCACCGTGTCACCGTCGCATAGTGCATCTGAAATCCCCTCGTGTGCCTGCAAAGTGCCGATAGCCGCACCAACCGGCTCAAATCTCTAATCCGAACGGGTTGGCCTGAAAAGAAAAATTTCTCTGATTGAGACGGTTTATGGTGTCACCGCACGCGTCATATTGAAGGCGCGGCAAGGTGCTCGCCGTTCCCCACCCACCGGTCGAGTGCCTGCTGTTCACGCGCTCCTTAAGGAAAGGACCGGTAAAATCCCCGAGCGGCCAGGATTTTGACGATTACGGCTTCAGCACGCTTTCCAGAAAGGCCACCGCCGCCGTGTCCGCCCGCAGCCAGCTGTCATAGCGCAGGAAGCCGTGGATCTCGTTCGGCAGGATCAATTCCTCGAACGGAGTATCCTGCGCGGCCAGCCTTCGCGCAAGATCGACCGTCTGGTCGAAGCGGACGTTGCGATCGTCGTCGCCGTGGATCAGCAGCACCGGCGATTTCCAGCCGGCGATCGCCGCCTCGGGCGAGCTTTCGAACGCGGTCTTGAGAACGATGTCGTAATCGCCCTGCTCGTAACGTTGCGGCCGCCCGACCTTGCCGGGATAGAGCGTCCAATCGTGGACCCCGTGGAAATCGACGCCGACCTTGAACATGTCGCTATTGTGCGCGAGCGCGTGCGCGGTCAGCAGCCCGCCATAGGAGCCGCCCCAGATACCGAGCCGCGCCGGATCGACCTCGGGCTGGGCTTTCAGGAACGCTGCGCCGGCGAGCACGTCGAGATATTCCGAATTGCCTGCGACGCCGGCCTTGGCGGGATGCTGGAACGCCCGGCCATAACCGATCCCCAGCCGGTAATTGACCGACAGCACGGCAAACCCGCGCGACGCATAATATTGGTTCATCGCATAAGCGTGGGTGTAATAATCCATGTAAGACCAGCCGAGCAGCATCTGCCGCGGCGGCCCGCCATGGACGAAGATCAGCCCCGGATGCTTGCCGCGTCCCTTGGGCAGGAAGAGTTGGCCGTGGATCAGCATGCCGTCCGAAGCAGTGAAGGTCACCGGCCTGGGCACGATCAGCTTGGCGGTATAATCGATCGTCGTCGTTTCCAGCGGACGCGCGTTCTTCCCGCCGGCATCGGCCAGTGTTACGCGCATCGGCGTCGTGGCGGTTGAACCGACGAAGGCGATCTTGTCACCGAGCCCGACCGGCGTCCATTCGAGCCCGCTGCCCGGCGTCAGCCCGACCGGCCCAGGCTTGTCGACTGCGACCCGGAAGATATGGCGGCGATCGATATCGCCCTCGGCGGTGCCGCTGTTGGCGCTATAGAGCAGGCTGCGATGATCGGGCGTCATCGACACATGCTCGACCATGAAATTGCCCGGCGTCAGCAGGGTTGGTTCGCCACCCGACGCCGGCAACGAGTAGAGATGCGGCCAGCCGTCCATTTCGGCACGGAAGGTCAGGCGATCACCCGCGCCCCACATCAGGAAGAGCCCGTCAGGCACTTGCGGGAACGAGCCGTTGATGACCTTCGGGCTGCGCCACGCCAGTTTTGCCGTGCCGTCGGCGATGCTGCCGACCCAGATCGAGAAGGGATTGGGCTTCTCCTCCAGCGGCGACGACAGGATATCGGCGATGCCCGCCTGCCGCGAGAAGGCGATCCGTGTACCGTCGGGCGACCAGGCGGGATTGTCGTCGAACGACGTGGTCGGCGCGATCCACGCGAGCGGCCGGTCAGGCGACGAATAGACGCCGATAAAGCTGTGATCGCCGCGATGCGAGACGAAGGCGAGCTTGCTGCCGTCGGGCGACCAGGCGAGGCCGCCGATCTTGCCATGATCGTAGAAGAGTTTGACCGGCTTGCCTTGTCCGGAAGGATCGACGGTGAAGACCTGACCGTCCTTGAGGAAGGTCAGCTTGCCGCCCGGCGCGAAGACCGGCGCCTCGCCCTCGGCGACTTTGACCGGCGCCCCGCCGCCGATCGAAACCCAGATTTCCATCTGCGGCTGGATCACCGACGAATCCGGGTTGGGCGGCGGCAGGTTGTTCGCCCAGCTGTTATGCTCGCCCCCGCCATGCACCCAGGCGAGCATCTTGCCATCGGGAGAGAAGGCGAGCGACGAGAATTCCTGTCCGTCGTCGCGCGTGCCGTCGGTCAGCTGGCGCGGCTTGTAATCCGGGCCGTCGGCGATCCAGATGTTGCGGATGCCCTTGCGCATCTCGATCCAGGCGAGCCTGCCGCCGGCTTTTGGCGCCGTCAGCTCGCTCTCGAACGGGTAGGAGAGAAAGGCCTCGAGCTTTGGTGGCGGTGGCGCGGCCTGTGTGGCGGCAGCGAGCGCGATTCCGGTGGAGCAAGCCAGCCACAGGCGCTTGAGCATCGATTTCCCCTTCGCGACGATTTTGTCGGTTACATCATTCACGCGCCGGCACGGCCCCACAAGGACTCGGGCAAAAAGCCGTGCCCGCTTCATAGACGATCGAAGGCGTGCGGTCGGCAGCCAGGAAGATCGGTCCGTCGAGGTCGACGATGTCACACAACTGGCCGAGGATGAAGGCCGGCGCCATTGCGAGGCTCGATCCGACCATATTGCCGACCATCACCTGAAGCCCGAGCGACCGCGCCAGCCGCGCCATCGCCAGCCCCTCGGTCAGCCCACCACATTTATCGAGCTTGATGTTGATCACGTCGAACAGGCCGACGGCGTCCGGCACATCGGCAAGCGTCAGGATGCTTTCGTCGGCGGCGATCGGGATGCGCCGTTTGAATCCCTCCAGATCGGCTTCGCGTCCGCGTCGCAGAGGCTGTTCGAGCAGTTTCACCTCGGCCGCGACCAACGCCGTCATCAAGGCATCGAGATCGTCGATCTCATAACCCTGATTGGCGTCGACGCCGATCCAGCAATCGGGCCGCGCGGCACGCACCGCATTCACCCGGGCAATGTCCAGATCGAGTTCGCCGGTCAGCTTGAGCTTGATCGCGATCGCGCCGCTGAATCCAATCGCGCCCTCGGCCATCTCCTCCGGGCTGCCAGCACCCAGGGTGAAGGTGGTGACGATCGGGGCGGGCTCCTCTTCTAGTTCGGCCAGCTGCCACACCGGCCGTCCGGTCTGGCGCGCCTCCAGTTCCCACAGGGCGCAATCGATCGCATTGCGCGCACCGCCGGCCGGCAGGATCTCGCGCAGTTCGGCGCGTGTGATGCCGTATTCGATCTTGTCGCGGATCTTCGTGATGGCCGCCATCATCGCCGGAACGTCATCGTTCATATAATAGATGCCCGACGCTTCGCCCCGGCCGATGTGGCGGCCATCGGACAAGATCACTTCGACGACGTCGCTCGTGGTGAAGACATGGCCGGAAATATGGAAGGGCTTTGCGAGGGGGAGCGACTTGACCGTAGCCCGAAGCGTCAGCGTCTTGACCTCGATCATGCCAATGGTCCTCATGCGGCGCCCGGCTGTGCCGGCGACGACCCGGCCAAATCCGACCCGTGATTGCGCGCCCACGCAAAGCAATGGTAGATTTCGATCCGAACCCGCAGTTTAAGCGCTAGGTTGTTCCTGATCAGGATGGTATGATCCTGATCAGGATGCGTCAAGCGATATGCGGAGCAAGTGGGAGACCGTTTTACCATGCCAAGCCGCCCGTCGACCCTCGGCTCAGTTCTGCGCGGTCTACGCAGCCGCAACGACTGGACGCTCAAGGAGATGAGCCAACGCAGCGGCATCCCGATCTCGACCCTGTCGAAGGTCGAGCATGATCGCCTGACCTTGACTTACGACAAGCTCCAGCAGCTTAGTCAGAGGCTCAATATCCGCATGTCCGAGCTGTTCGCCGAGGGGGAGGCGTCGGCCACCCCGGCGGTCACCGGGCGGCGCAGTATCGGCAGGCTGGAGACGGCGTTGCGGGTCAACACCGCCAATTACGATTATTATTATCTGTGCACCGAACTGCGCCAGAAGCGCATGATCCCCAACATCACTCGGGTTCGGGCAAAGTCCCTCGCCGAATTCGGCGATCTCGTGCGCCATTCGGGCGAGGAGTTCATCTACGTCGCCGAAGGACAGGTGATCGTGCACACCGAATATTACGATCCGGTCGTCCTCAATGCGGGAGAGTCGATCTATATCGATTCCGGCATGGGGCATGCGTATCTCGCCGGCGAAGGCTGTGACGAGGCGGTCACCGTCGCGGTCATGTCAAGCGAGGAGGACGATCTGATGGCCTCGCTCATTCACATCCATGGCGAACGCACGCAGGAGATCGAGAAGGAAGTGGCGGCTTAGCGGGCTTCAAGTCCGGCCGTAACCGGGGTGGTTCTGGCACCCATACCCTGAGGTTATGCCATTCGGCGCGATTGATGATTGCGCGGTCGTGGCGATCGGGTTTGAGTTCGGCACGTTCAGCAAGAGGCTACCATGATCCTTCCGCCCTACCTTCTCTATATCGGCAAGGTCGCCGACCCCCTGTCGGTGAAGACTTCGCGCGGGATCGCGGTATGGCGGCCGGAGCTTTGCCTCGGCCAGTTCCGCACCACCGACGATGCGATCGATCTGGGGCTGGAGGATATTGGCTTCGAGGAAGCCGCGGCGCGCGGTGCCCGCACCCTCGTGCTCGGCATCGCCAATGCCGGCGGCGTGATCGCGCCCGAGATGGTCGAGCATGTCGTGCAGGCGCTGCGGGCGGGGCTCGATATCGCCAGCGGGCTTCACCAACGCCTTTCGAGCAATCCCGAGATCAGCGCGGTGGCGCAGGAACTCGGTCGTACCTTGTGGGATGTGCGCGAGCCGCCGGCCGATCTCAAGGTCGGCAAGGGCGTGCGCCGGGCCGGCAAACGGCTGCTCACGGTCGGCACCGATTGCTCGGTGGGCAAGATGTATACCACGCTGGCGCTGGAGCGTGAGATGCGCGCACGCGGCATCAACGCCGATTTCCGCGCGACCGGTCAGACCGGCATCCTCATCGCCGGATCGGGCATGCCGATCGATGCAGTGGTCGCGGATTTCATCTCGGGCGCGGTCGAGCAGCTATCGCCTGCGCGTGAGGATGGCGGCTGGGATCTGATCGAAGGGCAGGGTTCGCTCTTCCATCCCTCTTTTGCCGGCGTCTCGCTCGGTTTGCTGCACGGTTCGCAGCCTGACGCCGTCGTGCTCTGCCACGAAGCCGGCCGGGTGCGGATGCGCGGCATGGCGGTCCATACCGTGCCCGATCTGGCCCTGTGCCTCGAACGCAATCTCGAGGCCGCGCGGCTAACCAATCCCGATGTCATCCCGGTCGGCATCGCGCTCAACACCGCATCCCTGACGCCCGAGGCGGCGAAGCGCGCCTGTGCCGAGGCGGAGGATTTGCTCGGCCTGCCATGCCAGGATCCGGTGGCGATGGGCGTCGATCGGATCATCGATCGGTTCGGCGCATGCTTCGCACTGTAACCATCGCCGCCGAGCAATGGCCGCTCAAGACGCCGTTTCGCATCTCGCGCGGGATTCGCACCGTCGCCGAGGTGGTAACGGTCAAGATCCAGCAGGACGATGCCTGCGGGCGCGGCGAGGGCGCGGTGACCCCGCGTTATGGCGAGAGCGTCGAGGCGATGCTCGAACAGCTTCGCTCGATCGAGGGTGCTTTGCGCGAGGGCATTACCCGTGACGATCTGCGCCGATTATTGCCCGCCGGATCGGCACGCAACGCGGCCGACTGCGCGCTGTGGGATCTGGAAGCGGTGCTGGATGACAGCCCGTCGGGTCTGTCCGCGTTGAGCCCGATCCCGACCGCCTTGACGATCGGCATCGATACGCCCGAGGCGATGGGCGCCAAGGCGCGCGCCTTGCGCGGTGCCGCGATCGTCAAGGTCAAGGTCGATGGCGAGCTTTGCGAGGAACGGCTCCGCGCGATCCGGGCCGAAGTGCCGGGATCACGGCTGATCGTCGATGCGAATGAAGCCTGGACGATGGATCTGGTCGAGCGGATGCAGCCGGTGCTGGCCGATCTGGCGGTCGAATTCCTGGAACAGCCTTTGCCCGCCGCCAACGATGCCGCGCTGGAGGGATTCGAACCGCTGGTGCCGATCTGCGCCGACGAATCCTGCCACACCACGGCCGATCTCGCACGGCTCCGCCCGCGCTATGGGATGGTCAACATCAAGCTCGACAAGACCGGCGGGCTGACCGAGGCGCTCGATCTGGCAGCGGGCGCGCGCGCGATCGGGATGGACGTGATGGTCGGCTGTATGATCTCGACGTCGCTGTCGATCGCGCCGGCCTTCCATGTGGCGGTACAGGCCGATTGTGCCGATCTGGATGGGCCGTTGTGGCTGACCGAGGATCGGCCGGGCGGGGTGCGGCTGAGCGAGGGCGGGATCATGCTGCCGCCCGAGGCGGGGTTCTGGGGTTAAGTCAGGGGTTTTGCTCGGGGCCAACGGGGTGGGGTTTGCCCAACTCCTAAGAACAAGTCCCCGCAGTCGGCACATGCCGCAACGCCCGCCCGCTGCCCTTGCCCACCACTTGCCCGCCATCGATCGCCAGCACGCCATTGACCAGCAAGGTCCGCACCCCCTCGGCATATTCGGTCGGCGCGGTATAGGTCGATCGCGGCCGGTAGGTGGCGGGATCGAACACCACCACATCGGCGAATGCGCCGGCGCGCAGATGCCCGCGCCCCTCCAGCTTGAAGAAATCGGCGGTACGTCCCGTGCTGGAATTGATGAAATCGGCCAGGCCGATCACCTTCTCCGCCACGACATATCTGGCATATTTCTCGGCGAAGGTGCCGTACATGCGGGGGTGACCAGCCGATCCGTCCGATCCGGTCATCGTCCAGGGCTGCCGCATGATCAGTTCGATGTCGCTCTCGGCCATGTTGAACGAGATGACGCGCGCGCGGCCTTCGGTCTGGAGGATGAGCCGCAGCGCCGCCTCGGCCGGATCGAGCTGCATATCGCGCGCGATCCGGTCGAGCCGCTGGCCGCTATATGGCTGGCCGGCGACGATCACCATCTGCGTTTCGGCGCCGCCGCGCCCGGCGATGAAGCCGCGCATCTCGGTCTTGATCTTCTCGCGCATCGCCGGATCGGCTGCGCGTTTGGCCAGCGCCGCCTGCCCGCCGTCGAGCGCCCAGGGCGGCAGATTGAGCGCCGCGAGGCTCGTCTGCGAGGCATTGTAGGGATATTGATCGGCGGTCACATCGATGCCCTCGCGCCGCGCTGCATCGATCAAGGCGATCATCTCGGGCGCCTTGCCGTGCGCCTCGATCCCGCCGGCCTTGAGGTGTGAGAAATGGACCGGCATGTGCGCCTCGCGCCCGATCCGGATCACCTCCTGCATCGACGGGATCAGGCCGATCGTATGGCCGGTGCCCTCGTCGCGCTGGTGGGTATCGTAGACGCCGCCGCGCAATCCCGCCTCGCGCGAGACCGCAATCACCTCTTCGGTCCTGGCGAAGCTTTGAGGCGCGTAGAACAGTCCGGTCGAAAGCCCGAACGCGCCCTCGCACATCCCCTTGGCCACCATCATCTTCATGGTGGTCAGCTCGGAATCGGTTGGTGCGCGGGCATCGTCGCCGAGTACGGTGTGACGCACCGCGCCGAAACCGACATAGCTGACGACATTGGGGCCGATCGGCGCGGCGTCGAGCGTGGCGAGATAGCCGGCGACATCGCTCTTGCCGCTTTGGCCGGCACCGTCACTGCCGGTGAAGATCGTGGTCACGCCCTGCTTCAGCCAGGGCAGCACCAGCCTGGCCTCGGCGGTCTTGCCCAGGAGAAAGGCATCCGAATGGGTGTGCGGATCGATGAAGCCTGGCGCTACGACCAGACCCTTGGCATCGATTACGTGCGCACTCCGGTACGGATCGGCGGCGGTCTGCCCGACATAGACGATCCGGTCGCCTGCAACTGCGACGTCGCCGATCAGAGGGGTCTGCGACGATCCGTCGTAGATCGTACCGCCGCGGATGATCAGTGTGGCGGACTTGTCCGCGCTCGACGCGGCCAAGGCGCTTGTGCCGAGTAGGAGTGCGATGAGAATGTACGGGCGCTTCATGAGAGAACTGCCCGTCCCCGTCCGTTCCGAGCGCATCGATGGCCTCCCCATAACAAAAGCCCCTAACCGATCTTCCCCGCATACCGGTCGGTCGCCTCGACCAATTCGTGCAATATCCCCGGCTCGTTGAACGCATGCCCGGCGCCCTCGACCAGCCGGAAATCTGCCTCAGGCCACGCCTGATGCAGATCGTAGGCCGATCGCGCCGGGCAGGCCATGTCGTAGCGGCCCTGCACGATCGTCCCCGGAATGTCGCGCAGCCGCCCGGCATTGGCGATCAACTGGCCTTCCTCGAGCCAGCCATGATGGACGAAATAATGGTTCTCGATCCGCGCGAAGGCGAGCGCGAAATGGCCGTCCTCGAACCCGGCCGAGGTCGCTCGATCGGGCAGCAGACTGATCGTCCGGCCTTCCCATAGCGACCATGCCTTCGCGGCCTCGATCTGTGCGACGGGATCGTCGCCGACCAGCCGTTTGCGGAAGGCGCTGCGCAGATCGCCGCGCTCCTCGGGCGGGATCGGGGCCACGAATTCAGCCCAATAATCTGGGAAGACTTCGGACGCGCCGAATTGATAATACCAGTCGAGTTCGGATTTTCGCACGGTGAAGATGCCGCGCAGGACCAGTTCGCTCACATGATCGGGATGCGTTTCGGCATAGGCTAATGCGAGGGCGGATCCCCACGATCCGCCGAACACGAGCCAGCGATCGGCGCCCGCCAGCGCGCGCAGCTTTTCGATATCGGCGACGAGATCCCAGGTGGTGTTGGCGTCCAAGTTGGCGTGCGGGGTCGAACGTCCGCAGCCGCGCTGATCGAACAGCATGACGTCGTAGAGCGCCGGATCGAACAGGCAGCGATGGCGCGGAGAGATTCCGCCGCCCGGTCCGCCATGCAGGAACACCGCCGGCTTGGCGCCGGGTGTGCCGCTGCGCTCATAGTAGATGCTGTGGCCGTCGCCGACATCGAGCATGCTGGTCTCATAAGGTTCGATCGCGGGGTAGAGGGTGCGGTAGGTCATGCGTTCCGTCTGGAGTAAATCGGCGACGAGCGAAAGCGCCTAAGCCAGGGCCGGCATCGGCGGGCGCGCCCGCGCCAGCGCCGCGACAACGATCAGGGTCTGCCCCACGCTGGTACGAGCGCCTCGCGGTGTGCCGGATCGATCGTCGTTTCGGCGGAATCCACCATTTTTCAGGCCTTGAGCAGCCGCCACCGGGCGGCATTGGAACGCGCCATGGTGAGCGCCACCATCGCGGCCGACACGGCGACGACAGCCATGTCGATCAGACCGACCGGCCCGTTGAAGCGCATCGCGATGAAGCCGATCATGGGCCCCGCGATCATGCCGGCGGGGTGCATGGCCGACGCGGCACGGCGCATGAAACCTGTCGGGTTGAGCTCCACGGCCAACGCCGAGCAGCGAATGATCACATAAGTCGAGCCGACGTTGAACAGCACCATCAGTATCGTGAAGGTGACGACGTCCATTACGCCCCCGAACAGCAAAGGTGAGATCATCGCCAGTGCGCTCGCGCCGGCGCCGATCAGCAACGGCAGGCGGCTGCGCAGATAGGAGCTCGCGATCGCCGGCACTGCCCCGCTCAGCGATCCGATCGCCACGCCCCAGCCGATCTCGCCATCGTCGAGGCCGGCTTCCATTGCGGCCGCGCCGACATGGCTCCAGATCATCATCGTAGCGCAGATGAACAGGAACAGGGCTGCTGCGGCGGCGATCGATCCAGCTTTGTCGGTTGCGCGCGTCGTCGCGGCAAAGCGCGGCCGGGCCTGCGCTTCGGGCCCGCGCGACAAAGCCAACAGGATCAGGATCGTCGCCGGGCCGATTGCGAGTGCGGCGAGGCCGATCGCCGGCCCCGCCTGGCCGGCCAGCCAGGGCAGCACCGCTGCTACCAAGGACGAAAGCAAAAGCTGCATCAGGAAGATCGTACCGAACGCCTGCGGCGCGTTGCGCGCGGCTGCGGCACTCGCGGCGCGGGTGTAGAGAATGCCAGTACCGAGGCCATAGAGCGCTCGCAGGGCGACCAGCACCGCGACCGTATCGGCGAACGCCGTCATCAAGCTGGTGGCAAGCGCGGCAGCGGCAACCAGCGCGGCACGTCCGCGGCCGATGCGCCCCGGCAAGCGCCAGTAGAAGACTGCGCCCAGCATCATCCCGAGCTGGCTCGCGCTGACGATCAGCCCGTGGCTGGAAAGCGGAATGGCGGGATTGCCCGATAGCAATACGAGGAACACCGGATCGATGCCCGGCTGAAGGCATGCCAGAGCCGCGACGACGCGGTCCCGCAAATAATGCCGATCCTCCAAACCCAAGCTCCCATGGCAGGCGCTCGTGCCTGCCAGGGCACGTCAGGTTCTTCGGGCACTCTCCCCTTTGCGGGGCCGGGGCTTGAGTTGGACCGGCTCTTCAGGGCCGCGAATATCACTCGGTGTCACGGTCTTGGCAAGATGCACCAGCGTTTTGGACGAAAGGTTTCTGATCTGGCCCATCTGGGCATGCCAAGGCTTGTTATGTCCCAGGAACGGGGTCGTACCTTCCATCGACGCGCTGATGTAGAGCGCGACGATCTGAACCTCCTCGGCGTTGAGCGCGGGATTCAGTTCGCCGACATATTCGCCGATGATGTCCTGCACCGATCGATAGAATGCCTCGACCCGATCGGCGATGAAGGCGTTGTGGTTGGCCAACGCCCACAATTCGGTGAAGAGATGGGTCGTGCGTCTCGACTGAATGTCGACCAGGCAGATGTCGATCACGGCGCGAAGGCGCTCTTCGGACGTCAGATCGGTCTCGCGCACGGTGCGATCGAGCAGCCGCCCGTAGGATTCGAGCAATTCTTCCAGCAGGAGCTGGATGAGGGCTTCCTTGCGGGGGAAATGATAGCTGAGATTGCCTACCTTCATGCCGCATTTGGCCGCGATCCGGCGCAGGGAAAAGCCGCTCGCCCCCTCTTCCAGCAGAACCTCGAGCGCGGCCTTGAGGATGAGGTCGACGGTTTCGGCGCCGCGGGCATAGGTGCCGGGGCGAAGCGGAGCGGCCTTGATCGGATCAGTCGACATCGTACGCTTTCTCTCGAACGCAAATCACCGGATGCGTTGCAGCATCGCAAAATTTGATGAACGTCAAACTTCTGCGCGGGGCAACGCTTTTAAGAAGCTCGCCCCCTAGACGCGATTCATTTCGGTTTCTGCATGAATTTGCTTCAAAATGATGGCGATCGGATACGGGGTTTCCGTAGTTCCAACAACCGCAGGGGCGGGGTTCATACCGAAGCGAAGCAGCTGTGACCGCGCGATCAGTCGCGCGTGCGACAGCGAGGGTCCAAGCCTGATCATAGCCAGATTTGCCGCCTTTTCTCTTCTCGCGACCGGCCCCCATGATCAACGCCTCTCCTGCGTTCGCGGCGCCGCCCGCGCTCTATAAGCGACGTTGTTCGATGTGTCACCAGTCTGGCGCGGCCGGATTGGCCGGGCAATTTCCGCGACTTGCGGGCGGAGTCAACTCGATCGCGTCATCGCCCGAAAGGGGGTGAAGGAGCAGGCCCATCCGACGATGACTGGTACCGCGGCCTTGGCCGACCGTGCCTGCTGATTGTGTCGAGGAAGATTCGCCGACTGACCGAATGCCCGTCACGGCGCGAGCCATGACGGGCAGCGGAATCAGAACGGATAATAACGGAAGCTCAGGAAGCCCATGCTGTTGCCGGCCTGCGGATAGCCGTCGTAGCCCGCGCCTTCGAAGAGCTGGCGCTGGGTATAGCTATACTGGATGCCCACCTGCGCGCGGCCGAACGAACCCTGGTAGAATTTGTCCCAGAACCCGAATGTGAGCTGACGGATGCGGCGCGTATTCTGCGAACAGGTGCCGCCTTCGATGAAGCAACCGGCATTGCTGGTGGCGATGCTGCCGAAATTCGGCGCATATTTGGACAGGCTCTCCTGCTCCTCGCCGGCAAAACCGTAGAGGTCGAGCGCCTTGCTGGCATGCACGGTCACACCGCCGAGCAACATGAACTCGTTGATCGGATGGACCCGACCGTCGGTCGAGAAGGCGACATCGGACAGGCCCGCCGAACCGTAACGCCCGATGCCCTTGCCGCCGAAGCCCGAGAACTGGACATCGAGCAGTTTCGGCACGACCTGCAGGTTGATGCTGCCGCCATAGCCCAAGGTACTGACGCTACGGTTGGCCCCTGTCGTGCCCGAGATCAGGCGCTCGTTGAAGGTGCGGACGATGCCGAAGCCTTCGAGGTGGAGCGAACGGCCGCCGATATTGGCCTCATAAGCAACCTTGCCGATGATGTCGGGTACGTCGTTGAATGAATTGCTGTTGAGGCTGTTGAAGCCCGAGCCGCCGGTCGTGCCCGAGATTGAGGCCACGCCACCCGCCGCCGTATTGTTCTGCGGATTTTCGGCCGCGACTGCGACCCACAGCGCGTGATCCATGAAGTCGGCGGCGATGCGGACGCCCGGCTGACGAGCCCAGGCGAAGCCGGGGATATATTGCGCGTCGACCTGCGGCGGCGTGACCTCGGCGCGGGGCGAAATGCCCTTCGACTGCATCGTCACCAGCGACCAGTTCTGGCCGGCGAGCAGATGCAGGCCATAATCGCCGCGGTTCCAGTCGATCGTGCCGTAGAGGTTGCGGATGCGGGGATTGTAGCTGTCCGACTGGTTCGAATTGGCGGTCTGCGCGGCACCCTGGAAATCGAACTCGCCATACATCGAGGCGACGATGCTTTTGTTCACATTGCCCTGCGCGAGGAAGGAGACGCGGCTCTGGCGTGCGGTGAAGCGGCCTTCATGCTCGTGATATTGCCGCGCATTGGGGAAGTTGACCGCGAAGCTCGACGAGATGTCGTTGCCCTGGAAATGGTCGCGATAGATGCCCGCGAGTTCCAGGAAGCCGCCCGGCGTAATCGTGATTCCCTTGAAGTAGAATTTATCGTTATGATGTTCCTTGTCGATCGCGCTCGCGATCTGGGTGTTGACCTGCTCCTTGCTCACCGGCGCGGGGGCTGACGCGATCTGGGTCTGGACTGCCGCAACCTGGCTCTGAACGGCGGCGGCCTGGGTCTGCGCGGCGGTGGCCTGCTGCTGGGTCGCGGCCTGCGCGGCCGTCTGCTGGTGGACCTCTGAGCGCAGTTCGTCGAGTTCGGCCTGCATCGTGTGGATCTGATCGAGCAACGCCTTGGTCGAAGGCGCCTCGTGCTTCGTCTTGCGCGGCGCCGCTGTCGCTCCACCGGCGATCAGCGAAGTGGCTGCCACCGTGGCTAGCAACGCAATATGCAATTTCATCGTCTCATACCCCTTAATGTCCACCCTGAGTGAACGTCCCGGGGCGGCTAGGGCTGCGCCATGACGGTTCTGTTACATAGTAGAATAGTTGAAGGTTTAAGAAATTTAATCTCTCCATATTTGAATGATTTGCGGCAACATGAAATTAATTTCACTTTGAAACTACTGTGGAAAACCTAATTTATCGAAATTCTGGAACAGGTTTAACGGATCGGTGCGTTCAGCGCGCTGACTCCGATGGGTGGCCTGTCGCCTCGGGCAAAACCGATATGGGACAGTCGCCATGCGAAATCTCCAACGACGTGAGGCTCTGGCAGCGATCGGCGGGGCCGCCTTGTTCGCAGGGCGTGCGTCCGCCACGGCCGGCCTCAGGCGTGATTCCATTGCTGGCCCCGATCAGGGCGAATGGCATCCGTTGAACCTCGGATCGGCGCGCTATCTTTCGCTACCCGCGCGGCTCAACGACAAGCCGTTCAACGCCGTGATCGATAGCGGCGCGACGCGCAGCGTAATCCGTGACGATCTCGCGCTCGATCTGCAATTGCCGTTCGAGGGTTCGACGCTTGCGACCACGTTCACAGGGCCGGTCAGCGGCTCGCTCTACCGGGTCGATCATCTTGCACTCGATGTCGCGAGCTTCCACCATGTCAGCGTCGCCAGCTATGATATGAGCGGTATCGAGCGATCGGTATCGAGCAGGATCCCGTTCGTGATCGGGCAGGATGTGCTGCGCAATGTCGCGGTGGAGATGGACTTCCCGGGCGATCGCGCGCGTTTTCTCACTGCGTCCACGGTTGGGCATCCGGCATCGCACAGGCGGCTGGAGGTGCAGGGTGCCGATCGCGCCTTCCCGTCGCTCGCGATCACGCTCGAGGGGCGGCTTCATGATTATGCGATCATCGATCTGGGCAGTGCGTTGCCCATGTCGATCTCGCGCGAATGGGCGGCCGATCTCGGCCTGCTGCGCGATCGGCGCGTCTCGACGACGATGACGGTGGGCGCGGAAGGGCAGGCGGTCAGCCAGATCTTCACCTTGCGCAACGCTCGGATCGGGCCGTTCACCCTCGCCGAAATCCCGGTCTGCGTGGTCGAGAATTGGCAGATGGAGCGGCCGATCAACATCGGCTGGCCCTTGTTCGCGGCGTTCGACGCGACGCTCAATCTCGGTGCGGATTCACTTTGGCTGAGGCCCGATCCGGTTGCGCTGGCGAAACCCTTTCCCAAGGATCGCTCGGGCATCGGCGGGGTGCGTTATACCGATCACATCAGGGTCGGCCATGTCGCGCCGGACAGCCCGGCTTGGCATGCGGGCCTTCGTGCCGGCGACGATATCGTCGCGCTCGATGGACGCGCGATCGATCAGGCCTGGCCGGCACCGGGAGAGCGGCAAGGCTATCGTCCGGCCGGCACGCCGGTCCAGCTCGGCCTGGCCGACGGGCGCCATATGGACTTCCAACTGGCCGACTATTTCTGAGGCGCGGCGGCGGGCGTTGCCGATCGCCAAATGTAGGGTAAACTGGCCGAATGTCCCATATTTTGGTGATCGAGGACGATAAGGAGACGGCCGGTGAGATCACGGCCGCTCTGCAGGCCGACGATCATGTGGTTACTCACATACCCGACGGAGCGCTCGCGCTGGAGCAGGCTCTCCGCGAGCCGTTCGATGCGATCACGCTCGATCGCATGCTGCCGGGGGTCGACGGGTTGACGTTGATATCGCGGCTGCGCGCGCACAATGTCCATGTGCCGGTGCTCATGATCAGCGCGATGAGCGATGTCGACGAGCGCATCGCCGGCCTACGCGCGGGCGGGGACGATTATCTGGTCAAGCCCTTTGCGCCGTCCGAAATGGCGGCCCGCGTCGCGGTGCTGCTGCGCCGGCACCAGCAGCCCTCGCCCTCAGCGATCCTGCGTGCCGGCGCGATCGAGGTCGATCTCATCGCGCGTACCGTGCAGGTCGATGGCAATACGGTGAGGCTGCTCCACATGGAGTTCCGTCTGCTCGAATTCCTGATGCGGCATCAGGGCACGATCGTCAGCCGGCGGATGATCTTCGAACAGGTGTGGGGCTATCATTTCGATCCGGGCGCCAACCTGATCAACGTCCATATCGCGCGCCTGCGCAAGAAGCTCGATCGGCCGGGGCAGCCATCGGTGATCGCCACCGTCAAGGGCGAGGGTTATCGATTTGACGCTGTCTGATCGGCTGCGCTTCCGCGACGTCAGGAGCATCAGCACCTTTCGCCTGACCGCATTGCTCGGCCTGCTCTTCGCGCTCGGCATGGCGGGAATGATCGGATTGATCTACCTCCAGACCGCTGAGGAGTTGGATGCGCGCAGCGACGCGATCCTGCGGCTCGAGGCGAAGCGGCTCCACGCGGTGAGCGTGGCCGATCTGCCAGCCCGCATCACCGCGGACATCGCGCAGAATACCAGCCGGTTGAACTATTATGCGCTGGAATCGGCAGACGGGCGTCTGATCGTCGGCAATATCGCGATACCGTCGGGCCTGCTGTTCGATCGGCCGGTCGACGTACCCGAAGGGCCGGGCATCCCGCAGCCGGTGCGCATGCTCGCGAGCCGGACGGCGGCGGGCGAAACCCTGATCATCGCGCGCGATATGGCGCCGGTAGTCGATCTGCGGCGACGGATGCTGACGATCCTGATAACGAGCGGCCTCGTAATCGCGCTCGCGGTACTGGTGTGCGGCTTCCTGCTCAGTCTCGCCCCGTTGCGGCGCGTGCGCGATCTGCAGCGCGTCAGCAGGCGCATCGCTGCGGGCGATCTCAATGCGCGCATGCCGGTGCTGGGTCGGCACGACGAACTCGATCAGTTCGCCGGCACGGTCAATGTGATGGTCGAGGATGTCGGCCGCGTGATCTTGCAGGTAAAGGAGGTGACCGACGTCATCGCCCACGATCTGCGCGCGCCGCTGGCGCATGTGCGCCGGTTGCTCGGGCGGATCGCGGAAATGCCGGGGTTGCCGGCCGCTGCGGGCGAGATTGCGGAAGCAGGTTCGGCGGATTTGGAGACGGTGCTCGATCGCTTCGCGGCTCTGCTGCGCATCTCGGAGCTGGAGGACGGGAGGCGGCGCGCGGGATTCGGCGAGGTCAAATTGCTGCCGATGCTGACTACGGTATACGAATTGTACGAGCCGGTGGCGGAGGAGGCCGGGATCGGTTTCGTGCTCGATTGCCCGGACGGGCTGAGCGTCAATGGCGACGCCAAATTGCTGTTCGAGGCCGTGAGCAACCTCGTTGACAACGGCCTGAAATTCACCGCCGCCGGCGGCCATGTCTCGCTGACGGCCCGCGCCGACGACGGCGTGGTGATCGAAATCCGCGACAATGGCCGCGGCATTGCGGAGAATGAACGCGAGGCGGTGTTGCGGCGGTTCTTCCGTGGCGCCAATTCGGTCGATGTTCCGGGGTCCGGCGTGGGCTTGAGCATCGTCATGGCGATCGTGCGTCTCCATGACTTTTCGTTCGAACTGGGGGATGCGGCGCCAGGATTGGCGGCGCGGATACGGTGCCGAGAGTGATCGGAAGTACGTCACCCCAGGGAGAGCAGCGGGCTCGGGCGAGTTGAGCGCGCTCAATCCTCCTGAGATCCCAGCTTTCGCTGGGATGACGCCTATAGATTAACCCATCCCTTCCGAGTGAAAATCATTTCACTCGCCGCACTGCACAAAATCCTGCACTGGCATCACGTCGATGGCGCCAGCAAGACATTTCCCTTTCGAGCGGCGTCATCGGCACTTGTATTTGTCGAGACCGTATAATGCTTCATTTGGTCAAGCTCGCGCTTGGTAAACCATATACCTTCGTCGTTCTCGCAATTCTGATCTTGTTGTCGGGCACGATTGCGTGGTTCAAGACGCCGACCGACATCTTTCCCGACATCAAGATCCCGGTGATCGCCGCGGTGTGGACCTATCGCGGCCTGCCGCCCGAGGACATGGCGGGGCGCGTCGTCTATTATTACGAGCGCCAGCTTTCGACGACCGTCAACGATATCGATCATATCGAAAGCCAGTCGTTGAACGGCATCGGCATCGTGAAGATATTCTTCCGGCCGGGCGTCGATATCCGCACCGCGACCGCGCAGGTGACCTCGGTTTCGCAGACCGTGCTCAAGCAGATGCCGCCGGGCATCACGCCGCCTTTGATCCTCAACTACAACGCATCGACCGTGCCGATCCTGCAGCTTGCGCTATCGGCGCCCGATCTGTCCGAACAGAAGATCTACGATCTCGGACAGAACTTCATCCGCCCGTCGCTTGCCGCCGTGCAGGGGGCCGCGATCCCGTCGCCTTATGGCGGACGCGAGCGCCAGATCCAGATCGATCTCGATCCCGACGCGCTTCAGGCGCGCCAGCTTTCGGCAACCGATGTGGGGGGGCGCTTGCCGCGCAGAACCAGATCGTGCCCGCCGGCACGACCAAGATCGGTCAGTATGAATATAATTTCCGCCTGAACAACAGCCCGGCGGTGATCGACCAGCTCAACAATATGCCGATCAAGACGATCGGGAGCAGCACCGTCTACATGCGCGATGTCGCGCATGTGCATGACGGTTCGCCGCCCCAACGCAACGAAGTGCGCGTCGATGGCAGCCGCGCGGTGCTGATGACCGTGCTGAAAAGCGGTTCGGCCTCCACCATCGCCATCGTCGATCAGGTGAAGGCGCTCTTGCCCAAGCTCGCCGAGACATTGCCGGCGAGCCTCCACGTCCAGCCGCTGTCGGATCAGTCCTTGTTCGTGAAGGCCGCTGTTTCGGGCGTGGTGCGCGAAGGCATCATCGCCGCTGCACTAACCTCGCTCATGATCCTGGTCTTTCTGGGATCGTGGCGCTCGACAGTGATCATCGCCGCATCGATTCCGCTCGCGGTGCTGGCGGCGGTGGCCGCCTTGTCTGCGGCAGGAGAGACGCTCAACATCATGACATTGGGCGGGCTTGCGCTCGCGGTCGGCATCCTCGTCGATGACGCCACGGTCACGATCGAGAATATCAACTGGCACCTCGAACAGGGCAAGCCGGTGCGCCAGGCGATCCTCGACGGCGCGGAGCAGATCGTTGGGCCGGCCTTCGTTTCGCTGCTCTGCATCTGCATCGCGTTCGTGCCGATGTTCTTCCTGCCGGGTGTCGCGGGCTTCCTGTTCGCGCCGATGGCGAAGGCGGTGGTGTTCGCGATGATCGCCTCGTTCGTCCTGTCGCGCACGCTCGTGCCGACGATGGGCAATTATCTGCTGCGCGATCACGCGACCGAGCACACCGCGCAGATCATGGCGAGTCACGATGCAGGCGCCGGCCGGCCGGAGACGCGCAATCCGTTCCGGCGTTTCCAGCATGGCTTCGAACAGCGGTTCGAAGGCATGCGGCTTTATTATTCTTCGGTGCTGGCCCTTGCGCTTGCGCGCCGCAAACTGTTCGTCCCCGCTTTCCTTGGCTTGATGCTGGTTTCGCTGGCGCTCATTCCAGCGCTCGGTCGCAATTTCTTCCCCTCGGTCGATTCCGGCCAGATCAACCTTCACGTTCGAGCTCCGGTCGGCACCCGGATCGAGGAAACGGCCGCCCTGTTCGATCACATCGAGGGGCGGATTCGCGCGATCGTCCCGCCCGATCAGCTC
This sequence comes from Sphingomonas sp. MMS24-J13, assembly GCF_044905095.1. Classification (NCBI taxonomy): domain Bacteria; kingdom Pseudomonadati; phylum Pseudomonadota; class Alphaproteobacteria; order Sphingomonadales; family Sphingomonadaceae; genus Sphingomonas; species Sphingomonas sp. MMS24-J13. The sequence continues at coordinate 2,173,476 of NZ_CP173258.1, read as the reverse complement.
GTCTCCATCGTCGATAATATCGGGTTGCCGGTCAGCGGCATCAATCGCGCTTATTCGAACACTGGCGGCGTCGGTCCGCAGGATGGCGATATTCTCGTCACCCTCAGCAAGGATCATGCGCCGACGGCCGGCTATGTTCGTGCGCTGCGCGGGGCGCTGCCGGAAAACTTCCCAGGCTCGACCTTCTCGTTTCTGCCGGCCGATATCATCAGCCAGATCCTGAACTTCGGTGCCCCAGCGCCGATCGACGTTCAGGTCGCGGGCCCCGATTTCAAGGCGAACGAGGCATATGCCCACCTGCTGGTCGCGCGCCTGCGCCATGTCGCCGGCATTGCCGACGTACGGCTGCAGCAGGCGAGCGACTATCCCGAACTCGCCTTCGACGTCGATCGCAGCCGCGCCGATCGGCTCGGCATCACGGAAAACGACGTCACGAAAAGCCTCTCGGTCAACCTCGCGGGCAGCTTTCAGGTTGCGCCGGCCTTCTGGCTCAACCCCCGCAACGGCGTCTCCTACCCGATCGTCGTCCAGACCCCGCAATATCGCATCGATTCGATGTCGGGCATGAACAATGTGCCCGTGACCGGATCCAAGCCCGGCGATTTCCAAATCCTCGGCGCGCTTGGAACGCTCCATCGCGAGCCCTCGGCAGCGGTCGTGTCGCATTACGCGGTCCAGACCTCCTACGACGTCTATGCGACCACCCAGTCGCGCGACCTCGGCGCGGTCGCGGCCGATATCCAGCGGATCATCGAAGACACGAAGGCGCAGCGGCCCAAGGGCGCGTCGGTGACGCTGCGCGGCCAGGTGGAGACGATGAACACCGCCTTCACCGGGCTGGTGCTCGGCCTCGCCGGCGCGATCCTGCTCATCTACCTGCTTATCGTCGTCAACTTCCAGTCGTGGATCGATCCGATCGTGATCGTCTCGGCTTTGCCGGCCGCGCTGGCCGGTATCGTCTGGATGCTGTTCGCGACACACACCCCCTTGTCGGTACCGGCATTGACCGGGGCGATCATGTGCATGGGGGTCGCCACCGCCAATTCGGTCCTGGTGGTGAGCTTTGCGCGCGAACGGCTCGCGATCACGGGCGACGCGCTCAAGGCGGCGGCCGAGGCGGGGGCGACCCGCTTCCGTCCGGTGTTGATGACCGCGCTGGCCATGATCATCGGCATGGCGCCCATGGCACTCGGGCTGGGTGAGGGGGGCGAGCAGAACGCGCCGCTCGGCCGCGCCGTCATCGGCGGGCTGATCTTCGCCACCATGGCGACCCTGGTGTTCGTGCCGGTCGTCTTCAGCATCGCGCATCGCCGTGATCGCAGCCCGAAGGCTGCGTCCGGTGCCGATGCCTTCTCCGGAGAGCCAGTTTATGCAGAATGAGGGCACGACGCCGTGGGCGCCGCGCGGCTTGAAGACGGCAGGAATGGTCGCCGCGGGGGTGGCCGTCCTGATCGTCGGCATCGGCTTCTGGACCCGAGCCAGCGATGCGAGCGAAGCGCAGCATTGGTCCGATGCGCGCGCCGTGCCGACCGTCCATCTGGTGCCGGTCAAGGCTTCGACCGCGCGCGATCCGCTGACCTTGCCGGGAACGATGGAGGCGTGGAACGCCGCCAAGATCTATGCCCGCGTCGGCGGTTACCTCCGGAATTGGGATCGGGACATCGGCGCCACCGTCGCCACCGGCACACCGCTGGGTATTGTCGACACGCCCGAACTCGATCAGCAGATCGTGCAGGCGCGGGCCGATCTGGCGAAGGCGCGCGCCAGCGCCGGACTCGCCAAAAGCACCGCAGCACGCTGGAACGACCTCCTCTCGACCAATTCGGTCTCGCATCAGGAAGCCGACGAGAAGAATGGCGAGCTGGCGGCCAGCAACGCCTCGGTCCAGTCGGCCAGCGCCAATCTGGGGCGCCTCCTTGCCCAGAAGCAATTCGCCACGCTGCGCGCGCCCTTTGCCGGCGTGGTGACGTTGCGCAGTGCCGATGTCGGCGATCTGGTCGGGCCGGGTGCGAGCACCCAGCAGCCCTTGTTCGCGGTCGCCGACGTGCACCGGATCCGCCTCTACGTCAGCGTGCCTCAAGCCTATTCGGCGGCGATGCGCCCCGGCCTGCGCGCCACCCTCACCGTTCCCGATTATCCCGGTCGTATCTTCACTGCCGAACTGATCGGCACTTCGGGGGTGATCAACCCACAGACTGGCACGCTGCAGATTCAGCTCGTCGCGGACAATCCGGGGGGACTGCTCAAGCCCGGCGGCTATGCTCAGGTGCAGATCGCCGCGCCATCGCCTGGCGCCACGATCGCGATCCCGTCGAGTGCGCTGGTGTTCCGCGCACAGGGCATCCGGGTGGCCACGATCGGGCCGGACAGTCGCGTGCGGATGCTGCCCATCAAGCTTGGGCGCGATCTGGGTGGCACGATCGAGGTTACTTCGGGCCTCGGGCCAAACCAGCGCATCATCGACAGCCCGCCCGATTCTATTGCCGACGGCGAACTCGTCCGGGTCGCGGACACGGCCCATGGCTAGGGTGCGACTGGCGGCCGGGGCCGCGTTGCTGGCGATGCTCGCCGGCTGTTCGTTCGCGCCGCCCTATCGCCCACCCGCGATCGCCACACCCGTCGCCTACAAGGAAGCGGGACCATGGATACCTGCCGCTCCGGCCGATCTCGCCATGCGGGGGGCATGGTGGGCCGTCTTTGGCGATACGACCCTCGATAGCCTCGAGCAAAGTGTCGATCGCGATAATCCCACGCTTGCCGAGGCGCTCGGCCGTTACGACGAGGCGCGCGCTTATCTGGTGCAGGCGCATGCGGGGCTGCTTCCCACGATCGGCTTCAACACCGAAATCAGCGGTAATCGGCAGTCCGACAACCGGCCGCTGCGCGGCGCGAACCAGCCCAACCAATATCCGGCCGACGCGATCGGCGCGAGCGCCTCCTACGAGCTCGATCTGTGGGGGCGCGTGCGCAACAGCATTGCTGCGGGCAGGGCCGACGCCGAGGCGAGCGCCGACGATCTTGCCGCGATCCGCCTCAGTCTCGAGGCTGAACTCGCCTCGAGCTATATCGCGTTGCGCGGCTACGATCTGCAGATCCAACTCCTGTCCGCCACCGTCGATGCCTATGCCAAGGCCGATGCGATGACCGAACGGCGGTTTCGCGGCGGCATCGCCTCGGGTGTCGATACCGGCCGTTCGGGCGCGCAACTGGCCGAAGCGCAAGCGCAACTCGCCGACATCCGGGCCGCGCGCGCACTGACCGAGCATGCGATTGCCAGCCTGACCAGCACGCCGGCGTCCAGTTTCGCCGTCCAGCCGGCGGCGACCGGGTTGCCGATCCCGATTGTGCCGGCGAGCCTGCCATCGGCCTTGCTCCAGCGACGCCCGGACGTCGCCGCGGCGGAACGCCGCATGGCCGCCGCCAATGCGCGGATCGGCGTCACCAAGGCGGCCTTCTTCCCGGCGATCTCGCTGGGTGGACAGGTTGGCGTACAGAATACCGGGCTGCCCGATCTGATCTCGGCCCCCAACCTGTTCTGGTCGATCGGGCCCAATCTGGTCCTCAATCTTTTCGACGGCGGGCGCCGGCGCGCGCAGCTCGCGGTCGCGCGTGCCGAATGGAACCAGTCGACTGCCGCCTATCGCCGCCACGTGCTGCAGGCATTCCAGGATGTCGAGGACAACCTTGCGCGGCTCCATCTCTATGGGGTCGAGGCCGAGGCCGAGGATCGCGCCGTGACACAAGCGGGGCAGGCCGAAGCGCTTTCGCTCAACCGCTACGTCAAGGGCGCGGTCGATTATCTGGACGTGGTGACCGCGCAGACCACCGCGCTGCGCACGCGGCGCCAGGCGCTGATCCTGACCACTTTGCGCCTGCAGGCGAGCGTCGGGCTGATCCGGGCGCTGGGTGGCGGCTGGATCAATCCAGACGCGCAGCAGGCGGCCGACCGGGTCCCTCAAGCACCGAACCATTCACTCAGGAAATCCCCCCACGAAGGAGATCGTCATGCGTAAGATCGTTATTGCCGCAGCATTTGCCGCCGCGATGCTGGGCGGTGCCGCGCAGGCGGGCGCCCCTGGCGGTTCGCTACGCTTTCGCGAACTCGAATACCAGCAGCCACGCGATCCGCTGACCGGATCAAACCCGGCCTATGTCGAGATCCACCACGCCTCGATCGATCAGCTTGCTGGCGCCCGTGCGGCGATCGAGGCGGCGGTTCCGGCCGGCGCCGATCGGCGGGGTGCCGAACGCCTTCTCACGCTGGCGGGCGCACGCTGTGGGGCGGTTGCAGCCGATGGTGTGGAAACCTGCACCTATCGCGATGTCGAGACCGTCGACGAATATCTCGATCAGGTCCGCTGGACGGTGCGGATGAACCTTGCCGGCGACAAGGTCGCTTCGATCGCAGTCGATCGGACGTGGCAGCGCGACTGATCGATTGCTGGGGCCGCTGAAAATGTCGCGAACTAGCGGGGCCATTCCCGTCGGTTGAAGGGTGCTTGGCGGTGAAAACACTCACCCCACATGTCTCTTCTCGAGCTTTCGTGCCAGGGTCCGCCGGTGCATCCCCAGTCGCCGGGCGGCTTCCGATATGTTGAAGTTCACCTCCGACAATGTCTGGTGGATATGCTCCCATTCGAGCGTCTTGATCGAGGTCGGGCGGGCCGCGAGATCGACGTCGGCGTCGCCCTCCAATCGGCCGAAGGCGCGTTCGATATCATCGCTGTCCGATGGCTTGGTCAGGTAGTTGGTGGCGCCGAGCTTGATCGCTTCGACCGCGGTGGAGATGCTGGCGAAACCGGTCAGCACCACGATCCTCATCGCGGCGTCATGAGCATGGAGTGTCTGCACGCAAGACAGACCGGATGCGCCGCCCAGCCGCAGATCAACGATGGCGAAATGGGGAGTAAATTCTTCCAGCAACGCCGGCAAGCCGGTCTCGCCGTGCAGCGCGCGGACCTTATAGCCGCGCCGTTCGAACGATCGCGACAGCGTGCGCGCGAAGCCCTCGTCATCCTCGATGATCAGCAGGTTGCGCTCAGCCATCGGCGTCGCTCAGGGCCAAGGCGTCGAGCGGGATCGACAGCGTCACCAGCGCGCCGCGGACGCGCCCGTTCCGGATCTCGATCGATCCGCCTAGCTTGCGCATCACGTTGACGGCCAGGAACAGGCCGAGCCCCGCACCACGGCGATCCTTGCTCGAATGGTAAGGTGTGCCCAAGTTGCGCAGCATTTCGGTCGGGAAGCCGCTGCCGTCGTCGCGCACGATAAGCAGGAGATTGCCCTTCTTTGTCTCGGCGGTCATCTCGACCAGGGTGGCGTCCGCTTCTGCCGCATTGTCGAGCACGTTGGTGACGATCTGTGCGAGCGTGCGATCGGCGGCGATTGCGGGATTTTCGGTCAGCCTGTCGTCGAGCCGTAACACGCCGGGATGTTGTAGGGTCCACTGATCTGCGACTGACTTGACGAACCGGCGTAGGGTGGTGCGTTCGAGACCCTCGCTGCGTGCTTCGCCCGAGGCGTAGAGGATGCCGCCGACGATCTCCTTGCAGCGCGCGACCGCGATCTGCATCTCGGTAATGTCCTCGATAAGGCTGTGATTGGCCGCGAAATCGGGGCGCTTGCGCCAGTCGCCGACGATCACGGCGAGCGATGAGAGCGGCGTCCCCAACTCGTGCGCGGCGCCCGAGGCGAGCAGGCCCATGCGGACGATATGATCCTCCTCGGCCGCCTGCTGCCGCATCTCGGCGAGGCTGGCATCGCGCATCCGCAAGTTGCGGCCAATCCGCGTAACGAAGAAGACCAATAGCACCGCCACCAGCACGAAGTTCAGCCAGCTCGCGAAGATATGGATCGGCGCGAGCGAACTCGTATGCTCAAGCGGCAGTTCGAGCGGACGATAATATATTGTGAGCAGCCCGAATGCGGCGCTGTGCATCGCCGCGAGCACCCAGCTCGACCATGCTTCGAGCAGGACCGCACCGACCACCACCTGCAGCAGCCCGATCGGCGCAAACGGGTTCGAGGCGCCGCCGCTCATGTAAAGCTGCGAGGTCAAAGCGGCGAGATCGACCAGGAGCGCCAGAAACAGCTCCCAGTTCGCGACGGCGTGTCGCCCCGCCAGCATGATCAAGGTCAGAATGTTCAGTAGCACCAGTCCTGCCAGCACGGTGATCATCGGGCCGATCGGCAGATTGACGCCGAGCCAGAAATGGACGGTCAGGATCGTGACGAGCTGCCCGAGCGAGGCGAACCAGCGCAAATGGGTGAGCAGCAGCATGTTGCGGCGGCCGGCAATCTCGGCGCGCTGCTTGGCACGCTCAACTGCTGACAGGATCCGTGCTTCGGCCATCGGCCGCATGTTAGTCTCGGGACGGGCGCAACACCATCCGCACGGTGGCAAGGGCAAGCAGGCCCGCCATGGCGAACCATGTCAGGGCGTATTGAAGGTGATTGTTCGGGAAGCTCACGACCGTAAGCCCGCCGCGCGGCGAGCCGGGTTCGGATTTCGCGTCGGCGTCGATGAAGTAAGGTGCGACCGGCCCCAGCGCGCGTCTGGCGGCGATGGCGGCGACATCGCGCGAGTACCAGCGATCGGCGGCGGGATCGTTGGATCGCAGGAAGCCGCCTTTGGGCTCGGTGACGCGCAGCAGGCCGGTTATGGTCACGTGCGAGGGCAGGGGCGTCGTCCCGGCCGGGCCGGTGAAGCCTGAGGACACGAAGCCGCGGTTTATCAGGACGGTGAAACCCTGGTCGGTCTTCATCGGCGTCATCACCCAGAAACCGGGCCCGAATGCCGTCACCGCCTGCGTCAGGGTCGAGCGATCGCGCAGCAAGGTGCCGTGAACCGCCACGCGCGTATAAGCGGATTGCGGTCCGATGCCGGGCCAGGCCTCTGGCCCCGGAGCGGAGACCGGCGAGGCAACAAGGCGATGCTCGACCTGATCGATCAAGGCGAGCTTGGTGACGCGGCGCTCCAGTTGCCACACGCCGAGCGCCACCAGGCCCGCGATCACGACGAGCGCGATCGCGGGCAGGAGGAGGCGTCTCACATCCCGCTCATGTCGCCCGGCTGCCCGCCCGGCATCATCCCGGGCATCATGTTGACGTTCATATGGTACATCACCCACAGCGACCCGATCAGGCCGATCGCGACCAGGATCAAGGTGAAGATCAGCGCCATCATCGTCCAACCACCCTCCGAACGGCTGTTCATGTGGAGGAAGTATATCATGTGGACGACCACCTGGACGAACGCGAAACCCATGATGACCAAAGCGGTCGTCTGCGGGTCGTGCAGCGTGCCGGCCATCACCAGCCAGAAGGGGATCGCGGTCAGGACGACCGAGAGCGCGAAGCCGGTCAGATAGGACCGGCGGGTGCCGTGCGACGGATGATCGCCCATGGCGTGCGGATCGGCGCTCATCTCAGGACTCCGAGCAGATAGACAAAGGTGAAGACGCCGATCCAGATCACGTCGAGGAAGTGCCAGAACAGCGACAGGCACATCAGCCGCCGGCGGTTGGCGGTGGTCAGGCCGTAGCGGCCGACCTGCACCATCAACGTCACCAGCCAGACGAGGCCCATCGTGACGTGAAGCCCGTGCGTGCTGACGAGGGTGAAGAAGGAGGAGAGGAAGGCGCTGCGCTGCGGGGTGGCGCCGTCGGCAATAAGCTTCGAAAATTCCGTCAGTTCGATGCCGACGAAGGCCGCGCCGAACAAGCCGGTGATCGCCAGCCACACCAAGGTGCTGGTCTTGCGATCCTCTTCCATCGCCAGCATCGCGAAGCCGTAGGTGATCGACGACAGCAGCAGCATGGTCGTGTTGACTGCGACCAGTGGCAGCTCGAAGATTTCGGACGGCCGCGGGCCGCCGGCATAGCTGGTGCCGAACACGCCATAGGCGGCGAACAGCATCGCGAAGATGAGGCAGTCGCTCATCAGGTAGATCCAGAAGCCGAGCATCGTGCTGCCGCCGGCTTCGTGATCATGCTCGTCGACGACGTAGAAGACCTTATCGTCGATCGCGTGGGATGCGTCGTGGTTTGCCATCGCTCAGGCCCCCTGCGCCGCAAGCTGGCGTGTGCGTTCGCCCTCGGTCGCGATCACCTCGTCCTTCGAGATGTGGAACTCGCGATTGTAGTTGAACGTGTGGTGGATCGCGACGACGATGATCCCGACGAAACTGATCGCGGCGAGCCACCAGACATACCAGATCAGCCCGACCGCACAGGCAGCGCTCAAGCCCGCCAGATAGATGCCGGTCGGCGTGTTCTTCGGCATCAGGATCGGGCGGAAGCCGTCGACCGGACGGACGTAGCCACGGCTCTTCATGTCGTACCAGGCGTCGAGATCGTGGATCACCGGCGTGAAGGCGAAATTGTAGGCCGGCGGCGGCGAGGAGGTTGCCCATTCCAGCGTACGGCCGCCCCACGGATCGCCGGTCGTGTCGCGCAGCCGCTCGCGATCGCGGAAGCTGACGTAGAACTGGATCAGCGAGGCGGCGATGCCGACCGCGACGAGCGCCGCGCCAAAGGCCGCAATCTCGAACCAGATGCGCAGCGACGGATCGTCGAAGTGGCGCAGACGGCGCGTCACGCCCATCAGGCCGAGCACGTAGAGCGGGGTGAAGGCGAACCAGTAACCCGACACCCAGAACCAGAAGCTCACCTTGCCCCAGAAGGGATCGAGCTTGAAGCCGAACGCCTTGGGGAACCAGTAAGCGATGCCGGCGAACATGCCGAACACGACGCCACCGATGATGACGTTGTGGAAGTGCGCCACCAGGAAGAGCGAATTGTGGAGCACGAAATCAGCAGGGGGACGGCCAGCATCACGCCGGTCATGCCGCCGACCGTGAAGGTCAGCATGAACGCGATCGTCCACATCATCGGCAGCTCGAAGCGGATGCGGCCATGATACATCGTGAACAGCCAGTTGAAGATCTTGGCGCCCGTCGGGATCGAGATGATCATCGTCGTGATGCCGAAAAAGCTGTTGACGCTGGCGCCCGATCCCATCGTGAAGAAATGGTGCAGCCAGACGAGGTAGGACAGGATCGTGATGACGACCGTCGCATAGACCATCGACGTGTAGCCGAAGAGGCGCTTGTCGCAGAAGGTCGAGGTGACTTCAGAGAACACGCCGAACGCGGGCAGGATCAGGATGTAGACTTCAGGATGGCCCCAGATCCATATCATGTTCACGTACATCATGTAGTTTCCACCCATGGTGTTCGTGAAGAAATGCGTGCCGACGTAGCGATCGAGCCCGAGCAGGACGAGCACCGCGGTGAGCACCGGGAAGGCCGCGACGATCAGGATGTTGGTACAGAGCGCGGTCCAGGTGAAGATCGGCATCTTCATCAGCGTCATGCCCGGCGCGCGCATCTTGACGATCGTGCAGACCAGATTGACGCCCGATAATAGGGTGCCGATGCCCGCGACCTGCAGGGCCCAGATATAATAATCGACGCCGACGTCCGGCGAATAATCGAGCCCCGAGAGCGGCGCCATCGCCAGCCAGCCGGTACGCGCGAACTCGCCGACGAACAGGCTCATCATCACGATGGCGGCGCCCATCGCGGTCATCCAGAAACTGAAATTGTTGAGGAAGGGGAAGGAGACGTCGCGCGCGCCGATCTGGAGGGGCACTGCGAAGTTCATCAGTCCCGTGACGAACGGCATCGCCACGAAGAAGATCATGATTACGCCGTGCGCGGTGAAGACCTGATCATAATGGTGTGCGGGCAGGAAGCCCTGGCTCGATCCGAACGACATCACCTGCTGCGCGCGCATCATGATCGCGTCGGAGAAGCCGCGCAGCAGCATGACGAGGCCCAGCACCATATACATGACACCGATCCGCTTGTGATCGACGCTGGTGAACCACTCCTTCCAGAGATAGCCCCAGCAACGGAAGTAGGTCAGCGCGCCGATCAGGGCGGCCCCGCCGATCGCGACACCGATGAAGGTCGCGACCAGGATCGGCTCGTGCAGCGGCAGCGAGTCGAGCGAGAAGCGACCGAAGACGAATTTGATGAGTTCAGGCGACATATTTTCTCAGCCGTGATGCGGTGGCGCGGACGTGTGACGCGAGGCGTCGTCGGCGGGCAAAGGAGATGGGGTCATGGGCATGTCGTGCATCGGCTTCTCGCCATGCCCCCAAGTCTGCATGCATTGCGGGCCGGGTGTGACGCACATGGTGGTGATCTGGTCGAACAGGCGGGTGTCGACCGAAGCCCAGCTTTGGGCCGGCACATTCTCGCTCGGCTCCGCGAGCTTGAGATAGGCGTCGCGGTCGAGCGCGCCGCCCGCGGCCTTAGCCTGTGCGACCCAGCTATCGAAGCCGGCATTGTCGACGCCGATCGTCGGGAAATGCATGCCCGAGAAGCCGGCGCCGCTATAATTGGCCGAAAAGCCCTCGAACGTGCCCGGCTTGTTGAGCACGGCGTGGAGCTTGGTTTCCATCGCCGGCATCGCATAGATCTGCCCGGCGAGCGCGGGCACGTAGAAACTGTTCATCACCGCGCTGGAGGTGATGCGGAAGCGCACCTCGCGGTTGACCGGCAGTACCAGCTTGTTGACCGTCGCGACCCCCTGTTCGGGATAGATGAACAGCCACTTCCAATCGAGTGCGACGACCTCGATCTCCAGCGGCTTGGCGTTGGCGGGGATCATCTGCCCGGGCGCGATCCGGCCGAGCCGGCGATAGGGATCCAGCGTGTGCGTGCTGATCCAGGTGATCGCACCCAGCATGATGATGATCAGGAGCGGCGCCGACCAGATGACCAGTTCGAGCGCGGTCGAGTGGTCCCAATCGGGCCGGTGCTCGGCGGCCTTGTTGGCGGCCCGATAGCGCCACGCGAACAGCACGGTCAGCGCCATCACGGGGATGATGATCAGCAACATCAGGATCGTCGAGACGATCAGCAGGTTGGCCTGCTGGCGTGCGACATCGCCCGCGGGGTTGAGCACCTCCATCTTGCAGCCGGCGAGCAGCGCAAGCGGTAGGAATGGCAGGATGCGGTCTATGCGGCGGTGCAACATGCGCGCCGACTACGCCGCTGCTCTGGCCGGCACGATTGGACAATTTGTCCTATGCCCCCGCACAGCCATTCACCGCTAAGGGGCGATCGAACGGAACAATTCTGCCGCTTGCGCCATTGCGCAAACAGGCCGGGGTCAAAGGATCAGAGTAGCCGCATGGCCAATATATCGTCGACGCCGATGGAACATGACGCCCGCGTGCTGAACGCGAGCGGCCAGCCGCACATGCATCCGGGCGAGATCGCGATCGGGGTGATCATCGGGCGCACGTCCGAATTCTTCGATTTCTTCGTCTATGCAATCGCTTCCGTGCTGGTCTTTCCTGCGACGATCTTTCCTTATGTCGATCGGCTGACGGGCACCCTGCTGTCGTTCGCTATCTTCGCGCTCGCTTTCGTCGCGCGCCCGATCGGCTCGCTGATCTTTCTCGCGCTCGATCGCCATTTCGGGCGCGGCACGAAACTCACCATCGCACTCTTCCTGCTTGGCAGCTCGACCGTATCGATCGCTTTCCTGCCGACTTATGCCGAGGTCGGCGGACTGGCCGCCTTGCTGCTGTCGGTATTCCGGATCGGGCAGGGCGTGGCGCTCGGTGGCGCGTGGGACGGGCTTGCCTCTTTGCTCGCGCTGAACGTGCCGGATAACAAGCGCGGCTGGTATGCGATGATCCCCCAGTTGGGCGCGCCGCTCGGGCTGATCGTGGCGAGCGGGCTGTTCGCTTTCTTCCTCGTCAGCCTGTCGTCGGCGGACTTTCTCGATTGGGGCTGGCGCTATCCCTTCTTCGTGGCGTTCGCGCTCAATGTCGTGGCCCTGTTCGCGCGGCTGCGCATCGTCGTCACGCCCGAATATGAGGCGGCGTTCAAATCGCTCGAGCTCCAGCCGTCGCGCGTCACCGCGACCTTGAAGTCGGACGGGTGGAACATCGTCATTGGCGCATTCGCGCCCCTGGCCAGCTTCGCGCTGTTCCACATGGTGACCGTGTTTCCGCTCTCGTGGGTCGTGCTGTTCACCACCGAGACCGCGCCGCGCTTTCTGGTGATCGAGATCGTCGGCGCGATCGTCGGCATCTGTGCGATGGTCGGCTCGGGTTATCTGGCGGATCGATTCGGGCGGCGCTGGGTGCTGGGCGGATCGGCCGCCGCGATCGCAGTTTATAGCGGGTTCGCGCCGCAGCTGCTGGATACGGGCGAGATCGGCGCGGCTGCGTTCATGGTCGTGGGTTTCATCCTGCTTGGCCTGTCGTTCGGCCAATCCTCGGGCGCGGTCGCCTCGAGCTTCTCGCAGACCTCGCGTTACACCGGATCGGCGCTAACGTCGGATCTGGCGTGGCTGTTCGGTGCCGGCTTCGCGCCGCTGGCGGCGTTGCTGCTGGCGACGCATCTAGGCCTGCTCGCAGCCGGCCTGTATCTGCTCTCTGGCGCAATCGGGACGATCGTTGCGCTGGGCGTCAACCGTAACCTCGCGCAACGAACGGATTAACGCTCCCTCGCCGAATTTCCCAAGCGGGAGATTGTTTTTGCAGTCCGGGAAGGTCGTCAGCCGCCGGTCCGATTTCCGACCGGGAATGCTTGGCGACGGCCGTTAGGATTGGGCGATCGGGATGCCATCTTAAACACTTCCACTCGATGTGTTTTGTTCGTATAATACACTAGATGCTCGATCTCCGCCCCGATGAAACGCGTCAGCGCGAGGAGCCGCCAACCGCTGCGCCGATCCCCGGGATCCCCGCTTCACCACCGGCGCAGACCGGGATCCCGCCACACATCCTGTGGTCCCGCCGCTGGCGCAGGGCGGGGTGGCTCCTCACGGCTTTGGCCCTGCTGCTCGTCGTGACAAGCACGTGGCTTGCGATCGTCGCACCGCCATCGCAGACTTTGCGGCCGATCGTGCCGCCCAGTGTCACTCTGCTCGCCTCGAACGGATCGCTCATCTCGCGGCGGGGGGCGATCACCGATCGGCCGGTCGACGTTCGCGCGCTGCCCGCCCATGTCGGCGAGGCGTTCGTCGCGATCGAGGATCGCCGCTTCTACCATCATTTCGGCGTCGATCCGCGCGGCATGATGCGCGCAGCGTGGCATGATCTGCGCGCCCGCCAGATGCGCGAAGGCGGCAGCACGATCACCCAGCAGCTCGCCAAGCAGGTCTATCTCGATTCGGATCGCACGGCTGCCCGCAAGTTCCGCGAATTCCTGATCGCGCCCTGGCTCGAACTGTGGCTGACCAAGGACGAGATCCTCTCGCGTTACCTATCGGACGTCTATTTCGGCGACAACGTCTATGGCTTGCGCGCCGCCGCTCGCCATTATTTCAGCAAGCCGCCCGAGCGGCTGACGATCGGCGAGGCGGCCATGCTCGCCGGGCTGATGAAGGCGCCGTCGCGGCTGGCGCCGAGCGCCAATCTGGCGGGCGCGCAGGCTCGTGCAGCGCTGGTCGTCGCTGCGATGAGGGATGCGGGCTTCATCGACGAGCATGAGGCGCGCCGCGCGCTGGCGGTCAATCTACGCCTCCGTCCGGCGCCCGAGCCGACCCAGGCGACCTATTTCAGCGATTGGGTCATGCCGATGGTGCGGGCCAAGCCGACCCAGGGCGATTCGCTGACCGCGCAGGCCGAAGATGCCTATGCCACCACGACGATCCGCACGACGCTCGACGCCCGGCTCCAGCGCCTCGCCGAATCCGCGGTCGCGCATGCCCGTCTGCCCGGCTCACAGGTCGCACTGGTGGCGATGCGTCCCGATGGCCGGGTCGTGGCGATGGTTGGTGGCCGCAATTATGGTGCAAGCAGTTTCAACCGGGCGGTGCAGGCCAAACGGCAGCCGGGTTCGACCTTCAAGTTATTCGTCTATCTGGCGGCTCTGCGTGCGGGCATGACCCCCGACGACGAGGTCGAGGATCGCCCGATCACGATCGAAGGCTGGTCGCCGCGCAATGCCGACGGCCATTATCTCGGGCCGATCCCGCTGCGCGAGGCCTTTGCCCGCTCCAGCAACGTTGCAGCCGTGCGGCTGACGCAAAGGGTCGGCTCCGATGCCGTCATCCAGGCCGCGCGCGACCTCGGTATCCAGAGTCCCCTTCGCCCCGATGCAGGGATCGGGCTCGGCACATCGGTCACCAACCTGCTGGAACTCACCGGAGCCTATGCGGCGGTTGCGGGTGGTGCCTATCCGGTGCGGCCTTACGGTCTGCCGCAGGATGCGGGGGGTGCGGCGAACGGCCAGCGCCGGCTGGACGAGAATCAGCGGCAAATGCTGCTCGATCTCCTCTCCACCGCGGTCAACACCGGCACGGCGCGCGGGGCCGGGCTCAACACGCAAGTCTATGGCAAGACCGGCACCTCACAGGATAACCGCGACGCGCTGTTCGTCGGTTTTGCCGGTGGCCTGGTAACGGCGGTGTGGGTCGGCCGCGACGACAACCAGCCTTTGCCAGGGGTGGCGGGTGGCGGCATGCCGGCCCATGTCTGGCGCAGCTTCATGGAAGGCGCGATCGGCGCCCGCCCGGCGGCGCGTCCGGTGCCGCAGGAGGTCGATCCGGATGCGGGAGTAGGGGGATTCTTCCGATCGATGTTCGATCGGATCCGGAGCGGGTTGCATCTGTGAGGCCTTCCCTCCCTTTCGGGAGAGGGAACATGTCATTCGGCCGCCTTGGCAAGCGGCGCAGCGGCTTCGGCGATCAACTCGTACGAGCGCAACCGCGCCTGATGATCGAACACATCCGACACGATCATCAATTCGTCCGCTCCGGTCTCCTCGACTAGTCTCGCCATGCCGTCCGCCACGGTCGCAGGCGACCCCACGATCGACCGCGCCAGGAAGCCTGCCGCCTGCGCTCGTTCGACCGGAGTCCAGTAATCGTCGATATCGTCGATCGGCGGTTTGCTCAGCCCACGGGCGCCGCGGAACAGATCGGCGACCGACATTTGCTGGGTTGTGGCCAGCCGGCGCGCCTCCGCATCCGTATCGGCAGCGATGATATTGACGCCTACCATCGCGTGAGGGCGCGCCAGTTGCTCGGAAGGCTCGAAATTGCGGCGATAGACGGCGAGCGCGTCGAGCAGCGCCGCCGGGGCGAAGTGCGACGCAAACGCATAGGGCAGGCCGAGTTGCGCCGCGAGCTGCGCGCCGAACAGGCTCGATCCCAGGATCCACAAGGGCACCCGCGTGCCGGCACCTGGCACGGCCTGAATGCGCTGACCCTCCTGCACCGGTTCGAACAGAGCCTGCAACTCCAGCACGTCGCTAGGGAAGCGGTCAGCGCTCATCGCATCACGGCGTAGCGCGCGCCACGTCATCTGATCGGTGCCGGGGGCGCGGCCGAGGCCGAGGTCGATGCGGTCAGGGAAGAGGGTGGCGAGCGTGCCGAATTGCTCGGCGATCACGAGCGGCGAATGGTTGGGCAGCATGATCCCGCCCGCGCCGACCCGGATCGTCTTAGTCCCCGCCGCGATATGGCCGATCACGACCGAGGTCGCGGCCGAGGCCACGCCCGGCATATTGTGATGCTCGGCCACCCAGAAGCGGGTGTAGCCGAGCGTCTCGGCAAAGGCCGCCAGATCGCGTGCCGCATCGAGCGCGATGCGGGCATTGCCGCCCTGACGGACGCGGACGAGATCGAGGATCGAAAGCGCAACCATAGATCAGTTCTCCGCCATCCTATCTAGGCAGCCGGCGCGACGATGGAAGCGGGTGAAAGGGGGCCAAAGAAAAGCTTGGCGCGCCGTCACTGATCGCTGGGCACATCCCTGCTACTGACCACCGCCGCCGACTTCGGCGTCATATAGGCGGGCTTTCGACCGCTCACCGGATTGGCATAATGGAACCACATGATGCCGATCGTAGGGAAGGGCGGGTACATCTCGCCCTCGATCGGCGTGTCGGGCGGGAAGGTGCGAAGCAGCGAATCCGCGGGCGGCAACAGGCGCAGCCCGCTGCCGTCAGGGATGCCGGTCCAGCCTTTGGCGATGTCGAGTGTCTGCATCTGGTGATCGACTTCGACCGACTTGAATTTCCATGCTCCGCCATCGAGCACCATTTCATCCTCGTACATGGCAGTCGTTATCCCGCCGGGGCGATCGAGTGCCGTGTTGAGCTGGAGCAGACGGGTGCGATATTTCGCCGAACGGCCGTCCGCTGCCACGTCGATGACCGGCTGGATGCGTGCGTGGATCGGCACGAAGGTGCGGGGCGATTTGAGGCTGCCGTAACGCACCTGCTCCATTTTCGTGACCCGCACCGGACCGACATAGAAGCCGACGCCAGGCGCTTCGCGCCGGCCTGTCGCAGTGAAGAGGCGGCCCAGATCCTCCCACGCGAAATCGTCGATATAATTGCCGAACGCGCCCGAGACATTCTCGATCGCGTCGCGGGCAGCGGCGCGGCGGAGCTGGGCCTCGGCCTCCTCGCCCGTCATCGACAGCGGTGCGGCGGGGGCGCTGCCGCAGGAAAAGAGCGGCAGTTCGCCGGTGGCGGTGTTGCCGATCAGATCGCCCTTGCCCCAGCCGGTCGCATAATCCGCCTTCATCCGGGGGATCAGCCGCATCGCGGCGATCTGCCAGACGCCGCCCGCTTTGACGAAGCGATTATCGAACAGGCTAAGCGACCAATAGGCTCGGCCGTCGTTTCGTCCCGTCATGCCCAGATCGATCCCGCGCGTGCGGGCGTGCACGCCGTCAGGCGCGACGCAGACGAGCATGTCGATCTGGACATGGTCGTTGAGCTCGCTATGCCGCAGGCCTGCGGGGCCATCGGCCCGTTCCAGCGCCGCGCGGATCGCGGCGGCCCCGCGTGCTTCGGGGGTTCCGTCGATCGAATAGGTCGCGTTGGCTTCGAAAAGATCGGCGACGTCGCCCCACATCTTGCGATCGACATAATAGCCGTAGGCATTTTGCAGATTGGCGATCGCATCGCTGTCGATCAGCGCCGTGATGCGTCGCGCGACATTCGCGGTCAGCGGCGACGGTGCAGGTCCCGACGTCGCGGGCCTGCCGACCGTCGCGGCGTCATAATGATAAGGGAAGACCTTCTGGTCTGGGTAAGCATCGCGCCAGCCGCCGGCATAGGGCCCATGCAGCTGCGGATAGAAATTCATGCGCGCGATACGCCATGCGCCGTTCACCCGAATATAGTCATTCTCATAGATGCCGCCGTTCCAGCGCGGCGTGCCGCTTGTCCCGCCCAGCATCGCGATAACGTGCCACCGCGCCTTGGCATGTTCGCCATCGTCGGCGAGAGTGACCACCGGCGCCATCAGCAATTGCGCATGAACCGATCCGGGCATGCGGCCATCCCGGCCGTCACCGAGCAAGCGGCGTAAATGCGTCTCGATCGCCTTCGCGCCGGACGATGGCTTGCCGTCGCCCCATTCGGCTTGCGCATCCGGAGTGAAATGCGCGGCCGCGTCCTTCCATCGGCCCGCCTCGACTTCGAGCGCGATACCGTGCTGGAGCGCCTTGATCGCGCGGACCGACTCCACCCGATCAAGATCGCGGGCCAGTCCGTCCTGCCGGGGCGCGGCGAGGGCGGTCGACGCGATCAACGCGGCAGCAAGTATGATCGTTACGCGCATCGATTTTTATCCGTGGCGTGGGGCGTTCCCGTCAATCTTCGGCGGCTTGCCGGGCTCACGCCCTCACGCTTGCCTGGGGCGGCTCGCAATATGGTCCGAAGCGGATTTTCGCCCCCGAAAACCGTCACGTTGACACTGTCGACCAGCGACATATACTTATCATGTTATATTTATCGCGGCGACTGTATCGCTGGGTGAGACAAATAGAAATCGGGCGCGGGCGATGATCCCGAACGCTTGAGCGGAAGAGGGTGGCAGGGTGACCGGAGGCAATGTCAGCATGGCGATCGAGACGCCGTCCGAGCCCGCTGCGCCTGTTCCTCGGTCCGCCGGGGGCCGGGGCGGCTGGTTCACCGTCTACATGACCGCAGTCGTCGGCATCATGTCGCAGATCGATCGCGGCATCCTCGCGCTGTTCGTCCAGCCGATGAAGCGGGATTTCCACCTGACCGATACGCAGGTGAGCTTGCTGCTCGGCTTCGCCTTCACCTTCTTCTATGTCGTGGGCGGCCCGCCGCTCTCACGCATGGCTGATCGCGGCGTTCGCAAGAGCCTGATCTCGGGTTGCCTGGCGGTGTGGAGCCTTGCGACGGCATCGTGCGGACTTGCCCAGAATTTCTGGGCTTTCTTCGTATCGCGCGCGGTGATCGGCGGCAGTGAGGCCGGCTGCGGCCCCGCCTCGCTCTCGCTCATCGCCGATGCGGTGCCCAAGCAGAAATTGCCGCGCGCTTACGCGATCTACAATTCGGGCTTCCTTGGTGGGCAGGCGCTGTCGCTGGTGATCGGCGGGGTGCTGATCGGGCTGTTCGCGCACATTCCGCCGATCCACATTGCCGGGCTCGGCGTGATCTACAATTGGCAACTCGTCTTCATGGTGGTCGGCCTGCCCGGATTGCTGGTCGCCGCGATCGTGATGGTCTCGGTGCCCGAGCCGCGCCGCACGGGGCCGAGCCGGCCCGGGGCTATCCCGTGCGCGAGGTGGTCCGCTTCGTAATTGCCCAGCGCGCGCTGCATGTGCCGCTGATCGTCGGCGTTCTGCTGATGTCGTTCCAGGTCTATGGCCTTGGCGCATGGCTGCCGGCTTTCTACGAGCGCACCTATGGCTGGGGGCCGGCCAAGGTCGGTCCTTTGCTCGGCATCGTCACTCTCATCGGATCGACCGTCGGTCTGTTCGGCGGCGCGCGCCTCGCCGAAATCCTCGGCAAGCGCCATGACGATGCCAATCTGCGTGTGCTGTTCCTCGCACAACTCCTGCCGATCCCCTTGTTCGTGATCGGGCCGCTATTGCCCAATCCTTGGGCGGCGCTTGGCTGCCTCGCGATCGGCGGCGTCCTCAGCACGATGGGCGCGGCCGGCTACAATGCCGCGCTCAACGTGGCGACGCCGAACGAAATGCGCAGCCAAATCAACGTGATGTACTTCATTCTTCAGAATGCGATCGCGGGTTCGCTCGGGCCGACCTTGGTGGCGTTAATCACCGATCATATCGCGCATTCGGAATCCGATCTTCGCTACGTCATCGTCGCCGTGCGGCTGGTGGCTGGCCCGCTCACTGCTTTCTTCCTGTGGAAATCGCTTGCGCCCTATGGGCGCGTCTATCGGCAGCGGATCCAGGAAGGCGCTTAGGAGGAAATCGACCATGGCGACGACCCTGACACCCCAACCCATCGAAGAGGATCTGGAGGATCGCGTCTCGCGCCTGCTCGTGGGCGCGGTCGACATGCACTGTCACTCCGGACCCTCGGTGATGCCGCGCGATCTCAACCATATCGAGGCGTTGGAGGAGGCTTCGGCCGCGGGCTTCCGCGCGATGCTGATCAAGGATCATTATTATTCGGCGACCCCGATCACCGAATTGCTCAACCAGACGCACGGCCACCTCAACGTGGCGCTATTTTCGGGCGTGCCGCTCAACAATGCCGTCGGCGGCTTCAACAAATATGCGGTCGATCACGGCATCGCGCTCGGCGCCAAGCTGGTGTGGATGCCGACCTTCGCGTCGAAGAACCATTACGACTCGCCGTTCGGAATCAAGGCCAACTTCCCGCACACGACGAAGAAGATGATCATGTTCGATCCGCTCACTCCGATCGATCCCGATGGTGAGGTCAAGGACGAGGTCAAGGAAATCCTCGACCTCATCGCCGCGAACGACGTGATCCTGTCGGGCGGGCATCTCCACATCTCGGAGATATTCACGGTGTTCGAGGAAGCGCTGAAGCGCGGCGTCACGCGCTTGTTGGTCAATCATCCGAGCTTCATCATCGATGCCACGCACGACGACATCCGCGCGCTGGTCGAGATGGGCGCCTATATCGAGCATTCGCTGTGCATGTTCGTGCGCATGTCGAAGGTCGCTCGCAACCCGCTCCCGCCCGAGGCGCTGGATGGCCTGATCAAGGCGGGGACGGTCGATCGCACGATCCTCGCCTCCGATCTCGGCCAGATCGGCAACGATCATCCGGTGCTGGGCTTCCGCAACGTCATCAAGGTCTGCCTCGGTCTCGGCTATTCGGAAGAGGATATTCGCAAGATGATCTCGCTCAACCCGCTGCGTTTGCTCGGGATGGATGAATAACAACCCGACACCGGAACGCCGCCGATCTTTGGCAGCGTTTCCGGCAGCAGCGTTATCAATGTCGGCAGGGCGGAAGCCATCCATCTCGCGCCCCGCGCCCGGCGTGCTGATTTAGTCGCTCGCTCCGTCCCATCCGACGAACACCCGCCGCCCGGTATCGTGCAGCACCTTGCGTCTCTCCTCCTCTGTCAGCAGCGCGGTCGAGGCGATCGCGCGCTCTACCATCTCCTTGTAGGTGCCCGACGAGGTGCCGATGTCCGATCCCCACATCACCTGATCCGCGCCGTAGAAGTCGACCGTCTGGCGCAGCACCGCCTCTGGCGCCACGCCCTGCTCGCGGATCACGTCCATGATCAGCGAGGTGAATTTGACGTAGATGTTCTTACGCGCCGCGAAGCCGTCGAACTGGGCGCCGATGCCGAAATCAGGCTGGGTCACGTCGGGCATGAAGACGTGATCGAGCACGATCGCCATGCCGGGGAAGCGATCGGCCATAGCTTCGACGACAGGGATCATATCTTCGGCGTCGTAAGGCGGTGCCTCGAGATCGACCACGAGCCCGAGTTCGGCGGCCAGTTCCCATACCGCGATCGCGGCGGGCGTGGTCAACCAGGCGGCTTTATCGATGACATTGACCGGGAAGAAGCGGATGCTGACCGCGCCGCGTTTGGCGCAATCGCGCATGGCCTGCGGGGTCTCGGGCGCCTGCGGATCGACGATGATCACCGCGCTCATCTCGTCCGGAAACAGGCTGGCAGCATCGACGATATAGGAATTGTCGGTGCCGTAGATCATGCCCTTCTGTACCGCCGCGATGCCGACGACATTCAATTCGGCCATCCAGCCGTGCATCTGCTCGGCGGTCGGCTTTTCATTGACGGGGGACGGGCCGTGCATGCCGCCAGGGATACCGACCGTGCCGGGGCCGAACGGGGCGCGGATCGCGGGTTTGCCGTCCTTGGGCGGGTTCAGCTTGAACGGGTTGTGAGGGTAACGCACGGGATCGTCCGACACCAGATGGGCGTGTGAATCATAAAGGCGATACGGTCCGGACATCTTCTCTCCCCTGCGCATCCCCTTCTCGGCACCCCAGCAGAAGTTGGGGTTGTGCGTTGTCCAGGTGCGCTCATATCCTCCCGAGATGCAGCTTTCGCTGGCATGACGGCGTTGTGATCAGCCCTTCATCAGCGTCTCGAAATGGCCGAGCTGCCCCAGCGCGCCCGCGCGCATGAAGCCCTGATCGCTGCCGACCATCAGCACGGTTACCCCGACATCCTTCATTGCCTTGGCGTCGTCGGAAGTCATGTTCGGCGTCACCGCCGCCAGGATCTTGCCCGCCCCGAGCACCGCGTCGGCGACTTTCTTCACCGCCTCGTCGAGCGTGGGGGCCGCGCCCTGCACGTTGCTCAGCGACAGCCCGAGATCGCCTCGGCCCATGAAGTAAGCGTCGATCCCGTCGACCGCGACGATCTCGTCGATCTGCTCGACCGCTTCGGCATCCTCGATCATTGCGAACACCGTCGTGATCGCGTCGGAATCGGCATAATAACCGTCGATCCCGCCGGCGCCGACCCGCCCGCCATAATCGCCGCCGCGGCTGACACCCGAACCGCGCGTGCCGCCCTTGTAGCGCGCCCACGAGGCGATATCGTGCGCCTTCTGCGCCGAGGTGACATGCGGCACCATCACCCCGATCGCGCCATCGTCGAGCATCGAAAGGATGCTGGCAGCATCGGGACGCGAGACACGCACGAAGCCGGCGGTGCCATAGGCCTTGGCAGCGAGCAGCCCCATGCCGAGCTGGTCGCGCGTCCACGGCGAATGCTCTTCGTCGAGCATGACGAAATCATAGCCGATCGAACCGAAAATCTCGGTTGCCTGCGGCCCCGGGAATTTGAGGAAGCTGCCGATCAACGGCTCGCGGGCGAGCAGCCGTTTGCGGAAATCGCGCGGATCTGGGCGGGGGGCGGATGTCATCGGGTCAACTCTTTCGAACGGCATCGGGAGGCGCGCGCATAGATCGCGGCCCGGTCAGGCGCTTGTCTCAGTCGGCATCGGATATTCGTCGGCATTCTGGATCCAGCCTTCCAGCAGCGAGAAATCCAGCCGCGGCGGGGCGAAGATGTCGGCCATGCGGTTGCCGGTCTTGTGCAGGCTTTCCGACGAATGGATGACGCGTGCAGGGATGATCGTCGCCGACGGCGCCTCGGTCACCGGAAATTCGTCCGGGCGCCACTCATTCTTGTTGAGCCCCCACGGCCAGCGCATATTGTGGAGGAACGACCCGGCCAGAACCAGCGAGCATTGATCGAAATCGGGGTGGCTGTGCGGCGACATTTTCGTGATGTCGCGCGGGCCGCCGCCCGGCGGCGGGAAGTTGAGCATGATCGTCGTGCAGCGCCAGATCGGGCCGATCTTTCCGGGCACGCGATCCTTCCACAGATCGTAAACCCGCAGCCTGAAGCCATCGACCGGATCGGGCCACGGCTTGAACTCGGGGATTGCCGGATCATGCACGGCATAGGTCGCGGCATTGGCGCACTTCGCGTTGAGATCGTCCGACTGGGTCGAGAACAGGCGCACCACGACACCGCCCTGGGGCAGGGTGATCTCGCTGTCGCCCGGCGGCACAATGATCACCTGATGGCCGGGGCCCTCCTTCGTCTCGCCCAACGCCGAGACCGTGTAGGGCGTGTTCTCGTCAGGCAGGACGATCATATATTCGTCATGCTGGCCGATGCGGGAGAAAGTCGCGCCCGGCGCCGCCTCGATATAATTGACCAGCAGGTCCTGGCCGCGCGTGTACCACGCCTTGCCGTTGGCATCGCTCTCGACCGGATCGTCGCGATAATAGAGCCCGTAGCTGGCCGGAGTCGCGGTGCTGCCGGTGTTGTTGGCGTCGCGCGGTGCGGTCGAAAGCTTCGATCGGGGGTCCGATTTATCGTACATCAGCCGCTTCCTCTCCGCGCCGGCCGCTCGTGCAGCTGCGTTTCAAAACATAACATGATAAGTATATTTTGCGGTCGATCGAGTCAACGGCGGGATGCTGGCTATGCCTGAGCCGACCAGCCCCAAACTATGCGTCGATCGGCTCTAAAACTTGTCCTTTCAGGAGATCGGCGGCTTTCTCGCCGATCATCATGGTCGGCACGTTGGTGTTGCCCGAAGGGTCTTCGGGCATAACCGAGGCATCGGCGACGCGTAGATTGGAGATGCCGATCACGCGCAGGTGCGCATCGACCACCGCCTGATCGTCGATCCCCATCCGGCAGGTACCGACCGCGTGGTGGCGATGCTCGGCCTGCTCGCGGATCGCCTGCGCCAGTTCGGCGTCGGTCTGGCACTGTGGCCCGGGCAGCAATTCCTCGGCGATCAGCTGGCACATCGGCTCTTGGCTGAAGATTTCGCGGCTCAGCTTCACCGCATTGACCATAGCATCCACGTCGGCTTGCTCGGTGAGCATGTTGAAGCGGATGCGCGGCAGATCGAACGGGTCGGCCGATCGCAACTTAACCCAGCCGCGCGATTGCGCGTGGAGGATGCCGACCCGCGCGGTGAAGGCGTAGATAGGCGGCTTGGTCAGTAGTGGAAACCACAGTTCGGCATGCTGGTGCAGCGGCATGGTGATGATCTGAACATCGGGGCGCTCGAGTTCCGGCCGGGTGCGCAGGAAGATGTTCGCCATCGTGCCTGCGGTCGCGAACGGCCCGTCACCGAACAAGGCCCAGCGCGCGACCGCGAGCGTCGCGCGATCGAGCCGGAGGTGGCGCGACAGCCCCAGCTTTCCATCGGTGCGGTAGATGTTGAGCAGGTTGGGATGCTCCTGCAGATTAGTGCCGACCCCCGGCAGATCCTGCACCACATCGATGCCGAGCGATCGGAGCTGATCGGCCGGGCCGATGCCCGAGAGCATCAGGATTTGCGGCGAGCTGTAGGTGCCGGCGCTCAGCACCACCTCCCGATCGGCATAGACGCGCTCGATCGCGCCTTTGCGCCGATATTCGACTCCGATCGCGGTTTTGCCCTCGATCAGGATGCGGGTCGTCTGCGCGCCGGTCAGGACCGTCAGGTTCGGCCGCTTCATCGCCGGATGGAGATAGGCGCGTGACGTGCTCGCGCGGCGACCGGAATTGGTGGTGATTTCCATCCGGCTCACGCCTTCCTGATCGGCGCCATTGTGATCGGCACAGATCGGAAGCCCGGCATTGGCGGCGGCGCGTTCGAGAGTGGGGAAGTACGCATCGGCAATATCGACCGGCGCATTGCCGACCGGCCCGTCGGTGCCATGATAGATCCCCGGCCCGCGCCAACTGCTCTCCAGTTTCCTGAAATAGGGCAAGACGTCGCGATAGCCCCAGCCCTCCAGCCCGCGCTGGCGCCAGATATTGTAATCATGCCGGCTGCCGCGGACGTTGATCATCGCATTGATCGACGAGCATCCGCCCAGCGTCTTGCCGCGCCAGATCGGTAGCTTGCGATTGTTTAGGCCGGGCTCCTCCTCGGTCTCATATGGCCAGACGAATTTGGGGTTGGTCGCTACCTTTGGAAAGGCGATCGGCATCGGCATGAAGGGATGATCGTCGCGCCGTCCCGCCTCAAGCACCAGCACCGAAACGTCGGGATCCTCGCTCAAGCGCGCCGCCACGATTGATCCGGCCGATCCCGATCCGATCACGATATAATCGAACGCCTTCATCGCCGCGCCAGGCAAGACATCACCACTCCGATCATCCATTTCCACCCTAATGATGTGAAGGGCCAGTGCCACCCCGTCAGAATCAGGTTGTGCAGTGCCCCGTGCCGCATATATACTTCACACGTTAATAATAACCCGTCAAACGACAGGCAAGAGGGATGGGGAGCGAGAGCATGGCCTTGGACAAGGAAGCAATTGCGGAGCGGTATCCGCGCCTTCGCCGCGTCGTCACCGGGCATGACGCGGCCGGCAAGTCGATCGTGCTGATCGATGGATTTCCCACCTTCCACGGCGATCTCGCCGCCGGCAGCTGGGGCGTGCAGGACATCTGGGAGTCGGACGTCGTGCCCGCGCCGATCGATGCGACCGAACGCGATCCGACCGATGGCCCGGTCCATTTCGGTATTCCGAATACGGGTGTCCGGGTGCGGATCACCGATATTCCGCCGTCGGTGCCGGGTGCCGAACCTTTCATGCACCGCACCAACTCGATCGATTATCTCCACGTGCTCGAGGGCGAGATCGTCATGCTGCTCGACGATGCCGATCATGAAGTGGTGCTGCGCAGGGGGGACACGATCGTTCAACGCGCGACCAACCACGCCTGGGTCAATCGCAGCGGCGCGCATTGCCGGGTGCTGGTGGTGATGGTTGCAGGGCGGATCACCGATGATCTGGAGAAGATCATCGGCCCGATGCCGCCTTGGCCGCCGCACAATCCGAACGATTGAAGTTACGCCCTCTCCCAAAGGGAAAGGGCTTTCGGGCGGGCGTTGGGCACCGAATCATCATTGCTCCTAAACTGATTATCATGTTAATTTGATCGAAAGCGGGAAGGTTGAGGATGGCGACGATCGAAGCGCCGGTGCGCCCTGAATTGCGCATGGCGAGTGACGCACAGATTGAGGACGCGGTCGGCCATGCGGACCTGATGGTGCTGCGCGGTCTGCTCTATCAGCTGACCGGTGATCCCGAGCTCAAGGCGATGGAATTGAAGCGCGTGAAGATGGGCCGCGCGGAAGTGGTGGCGCCCGCGACCGACGCGGACGCCGCGCTGGTAAGGCGCAAGGCCGTCGACTTCCTCAAGGCCTATCGCGACTCAGGTGCGGGCCGGATCGGCTATGGACCCGAGGAAAGGCTGCCCGAGAGCCTGGCGCTGATCGTCGGTCACGAGATCAAGGCGGAGGCGATCGACCTGATGGTCGAGGAAACCGCGCTCGATCCGTGGGCACGGTCGCTCCAATGGCAGGCTGAACCCGATCCGGCGCGGCTCGAAACGTTCAGCGTGATGATTATCGGCGCGGGCATGGGCGGGCTGAACGCCGCGGTGCAATTGAAGCGCGCCGGCATCCATTATCATATCGTCGAGAAGAATTCGGGCGTCGGTGGCACCTGGTACGAGAACCGCTATCCGGGCGCGCGGGTCGATACGCCGAGCCGGTCGTACATGAACCTGTTCGGGGTCGACTTTCCGTATCCTTATGCGTTCGGCAATCACGTCGAGAACCAGAAATATTATGACTGGGTTGCCGACGAATTCGATCTTCGCGGCGACATCACCTTCGATACCGAAGTGCGCGCGCTGACCTGGGACGAAGCGGCATCGATGTGGGAGATCCATGTCGACGGGCCCCAAGGCGAGCACACCCTGCTGGCCAATGCGGTGATCACCGGCGTCGGCTTCCTCAATCGGCCTAACATGCCCGAAATCGAGGGCATGCGTGATTTCGAAGGCCCGTCATGGCATACCGCGCGCTGGCCCGAGGATGTCGATCTTGCCGGCAAAAGGATCGCAGTGATCGGCACGGGCTGCACCGGCTACCAGCTCGTACCCGAACTCGCGCATACCGCCGGCCACGTCACCGTCTTCCAGCGTACGCCGCAATGGCTGTTTCCCGTGCCAGGCTATCTCTCGGAATCGTCGCCGCAGGTGCAGTGGCTCGATCGCAACTTGCCCTATCACACCAATTTCATGCGCTTTCGGGCCTTCTATGCGGCTGGGCCCGATCTTGCGAAGATCTTCGATATCGATCCCGATTTCGACGATCCCTTCGCCTGCAGTGCGGTCAACAAGGCGGCGCGCGACGCGAGCATCGCCTTTCTCGAAAGCAAGCTCAGCGATCCCAAGCTGGTCGAGATCATGACGCCGAACCATCCGGCGTGGTCGGCGCGGCCGGTGGTGGTCGATCCGGAGTACAGCATCCTCGATGCGCTGCAGGCCGACAATGTCACGCTCGTGACCAACGGCATTCGCCGCATCAACCGCACCGGCATCGAAGACGGGCAGGGCGTCCAGCACGATGTCGACGTGATCGTCTATGCGACCGGCTTCCGCGCCAACGATTTCCTTTATCCGATGACGATCACCGGGCGCGGCGGCCAGACGATCGAGGCTTTATGGGCCGCCGACGGCGCGCGTGCCTATCTCGGCTGCATGATGCCGGGCTTCCCCAATCTGTGGGCGCTCTATGGACCCAATACCAATGGCGGGCTGCCCGTGGCGCAGTTCCACGAAATGACCACGATCTACGCGCTCCAGTGCATGGAAAAGCTGATCCTCGACGGGAAGGACACGATCGAGGTCAAGGAAGACGCTTACTGGCGCTACAACAAGCTGGTCGACGAGGGGAACCGGATGAAAGTGTGGGCCGATCCGCGTGCGCACAATTACTGGTGGACCAAGCATGGCCGCACCGCCTCGCAAATCCCGTTCACCGGCTATGAAGTGCGCGAATTTCTGCTCCATCCCGATTTCGCGGACATGGAAATCCACTGACGGGCGGGTGCATAAGCAACGAGAAGCGGTGGTTCGCCGATCATAGGAGAGACGATATGTACAAGGTTCTGGTTCTCTATCAGACGCCCGACGATCCCCAGCACTTCAAGGATTATTATCTGGGTACGCATCTGCCGCTCGCCAAGCAGCTGCCCGGGCTGGAGGCGTGCCGCTACACGTTCGACGTGCGCTCGCCGATGGGCGAGGCGCCCTTCTTCTGCATCTGGGAAGGCCAGTTCGCCGACGAGGCCGCGTTCGGCGCGGCGATGCAGTCCGAGGCTGGCCAGAAGGTCGCGGCCGATGCCGAAAACTATGCGTCGGGTGGCTATACCCTCGTCCATTATCCGCTGGAGGATTTCGCATGAGCGCCCCCGTTCTTCGCCATCCCGATCGCCTGTTCATTGGCGGTGCCTGGGTCGAAGCCCATTCGGGCCGCCAGATCGAGATTGTCTCGCCCGATACCGAGCAGGTCGTGGCGCGCGTCGCCGAGGCCGACGAGACCGACATGGATCGCGCAGTCGCTGCTGCGCGCAAGGCTTTCGACGAAGGGCCGTGGCAATGGATGCCGCCGGCCGAGCGCGTCGCCGCGATGGGGCGGCTCGTCGAGGCGCTGCGCAAGCGTGAGCCCGAGATTGCTGCGGCGTGGACCCAGCAGATGGGCGGCCTGACTGCGATCGCGCCTTATCTCACCGGCCGCGGCACCCAGAATCTGCAGGAAGCGATCGATCTCGGCGGGACCTTCCCGTTCATTACCAAGGTCGAGAGCAAGGCATCCCCCGTCGCCTATGTCGTCCACGAGCCGGTCGGCGTCGTCGCCGCGATCGCGCCGTGGAACGTGCCCTACATGATCATGGCCGCCAAGCTCGCGCCGGCTTTGTTGTCGGGCTGCACGATCATCATCAAGCCCTCGCCCGAGACCCCGCTCGAAGCCTATATCATCGCCGAGTGCGCCGAAGAGGCAGGGCTGCCGGCGGGGGTGATCAACCTCGTTCCCGGGCATCGTGAGGCGTCCGATCACCTCGTCTGCAATCCGGGCGTCGACAAGGTCAGCTTCACCGGTTCGACCGTTGCCGGCAAAAGGATCGGCTCGGTCTGCGGTTCGCGCATTGCGCGCTGCACGCTCGAACTCGGCGGCAAATCGGCTGCGGTCATCCTCGACGATTTCTCGGCCGAGGAAACCGCCAAGGTGCTGGCCGGCGCGATCACGCTCGTCAGCGGGCAGGTCTGCGCGATGCTGACCCGCGCGATCGTCCCCAGGCGCCGTCACGACGAGATCGCCCATGCGATCGCAGCCGAGATGAAGAAGGTGCGGGTCGGCCATTCGGATGACGCCTCGGTCAATATGGGACCGCTCGCGATGCAGCGACAGCTGGATCGGGTCGAATCCTATATCGAGAAGGGCCAGAAAGAGGGCGCTGATCTGGTCACCGGCGGTGGCCGCCCGGCGCACCTCAACCGCGGCTATTTCTTCGAGCCGACTTTGTTCGCCAATGTCAGCAACGATATGACGATCGCGCGCGAGGAGATTTTCGGTCCCGTCCTGAGCCTGATCCCGTGCGACGATGTCGATGACGCGATCCGCATCGCCAACGATTCCAATTATGGTCTCAACGGATCGGTGCTGACCCACGATGCCGATGCTGCGTGGAAGGTCGCGCGGCGGGTGCGGACCGGCAATGTCGGCCAGAACGGGATGCGCAGCGATTTCTCGTTGCCCTTCGGCGGCTACAAGCAATCGGGCATCGGTCGCGAAGGCGGATCGCAGGGCCTGATGCATTATCTCGAAACCAAGACGATCCTGCTCGACGGCGCGCCCGCCGAGTTGGCCTGATCTCCCGACTGCCGGAGCGTCGCGCACTCCTCGCGCGGCGCTCCGGTTATTGTTTGGAGAGGGATACCGCGATTTATCCACCCGTCGCCCTGAACTTGTTCAGGGTCCACCGTGCGGACCGCACTGTCCGCGCAAATTGCCCGGTGGATGCTGAAACAAGTTCAGCATGACGAAGAAACGGGAGGCGAGTGAGGTTTCTGTTGCTCGCCCTCAGGTTTCCGCCTGCTCGATGATCCGCACCAGATCGGTCAGCGTATCGCACACCGGTGTCGGTACGCCCAGCCGCGCACCTTCGCGCGCGATCGCACCGTTGATCGTCTCGATCTCGGTCATCCGGCCATGCTCGCGGTCCTGCAGCATCGAAGCCTTGTGATGAGCATGCTCGCGCAAGGCCGCGTCGATCGTCGCGATGATCTGCTCCCGATCGATGTGAATTCCGGCCGCTGCCGCGACGTTCGCAGTCTCGTCCACCACCTTGGCAGCGAGCCGACGGCCGGGCTCGTTGTCAACGCCGGCATTCGCTACCTGGCAGATCATGCCGGTGGCGTTAAGCGCCGCGTTGAAGGCCACTTTTTCCCAGACGGCGGCCTTGATGTCGCCCGCGACCTTGGTCTTGAAACCCGCATCGTGCAGCAAAGCTGCCACGGCGGGCGCGAAGCCCTGCGCGGCGGGGGTAAAGCCGCCGACGTCGAGCAAGCCGAACCCGTGCGTCACGACCGATGAAGGCCCGGTAAGATCGGCCGGCACGTGCGCGGTTCCCATCACCACCTGTTCCGGGCCGAAACCCTCGGCAAGGAGCTCGGCATTACCGATGCCGTTCTGCAAGGTCAGAGCGACCGGCCTCGTGGCCGCCAGATGCGCCACCGACCTGATGGCGGCAGCGCTATGGATACCTTTGGTGAAGAGGATCAGCAGATCCACCGGCCCGGCGACATCCGCGGCCAGCGCCGCGCTTACCGCCACCGTCCGCGATCCATGGTCATCGACCAGCGTGATGCCCTCGCGGCCGATGATCGAAAGCCGCTCGCGATCGACGTCCACCATCGTCACGTTGGCACGTTGCTCCGCCAGCCGCGCCGCGAACAGGCACCCCATCGCACCAGCGCCGACGACCGTGACGCTGGGCGCCGATGATGAAGACAGCATAAGTCCGCTCCTACACGCCGTAAACGTCGAGCATGGTCGGGACGACGTCGTTCATCAACCGGATGATCTTGCGCGAGATCTTCCACCCGCCGTTTTCGAGGCGCAGCTCGTGCTCGTAGCGGCCGAAATAGGCGTGGTCCCGCTTGGTCCGCACATCGTGGACATTGACGATGAACGAGGAATCGAGCCGCACCCGCACATCGTCCACCGGATCGGTCAGCACATTGCCGATCATGTGCGCGACACGCGGCATCACCACCGACGCCGCGGAGAAACCCGATCGGATGCGCTGGATACGATCCTCCAGATTGCGCCGGCCGCGATAATAGATCAGCGACAGCTCTCGCTCGGGATCGTCGGTCGGTGTGCCATCGTCGCGCCATGCCGGCATCCAGAACAGGCAGTCGGCGGTGTAGAGCGCGAGCCAGGCGTCGTAATCGCCCGAATTGAGGAACAAGGCCTCGCGATAAAGGAAAGCCGCCGCTTCGGCCTGCGAAAGCGTGCTCACGACAGCACCTCCCCCATGCGCTGGGCCCAGGCGCGGTAGTAGCTCGCGAACAGGCTCTCGTCGCAAAGCTGCGCGTCGGCGAGCACGCTGCGCGCCGGCTTGAGATCGATCATGTCCGAAAACTGGTTGCCGCCGTCGACCGAGGCGGTCAGCCCGCGTGCGTGGCCCTGCAGCCAGGGCCGCTCCTGTTCGGCCATGCCGAGTTGGGCCTCCTCGTAGCAGACGGTGTCGTCGGGCGTGGCCATGCCGGTCGGATTGAAGAAATCCTCATACTGCCGGATGCGCAGCGTCCGCGCCTGCGCACTCTCGCCGCGCGGGGCGATGCACCAGGTCTGCATCTCGGTCAGGTCGTGCGCGATCGGACGGATCACGCGCATCTGGCTCGACGCATTCTCGGCGATCTGGAGGTTGGGGAAGATCGTCAGGTTGCGCATGTTGAACATCCAGTTGCGCCGGGCGACCCCATGCAACTCGGCAATCTGCTCGGCACGCTCGAAATCGGGCTGAGCCGAAGAGACCGGCATGATGCCCCAGTTGAGCACGTGGCCATGGTCGAAGCTCATCGTCCCGCCGGTGACGCCGCTCGCCTCCTCCTGCCAGAAATCGGCGGCGCCCAGCGTGGCCTGCACCACCTCCGCGGTCTTCTCCTTGGCGCGCTGCTCGAGGATGCGGATGTAGCTCGGGTGGGTCGAGGTGAAGTGATATTGATCCGAGCAGTTTTCGAGCTGCATCTTCCAGTTGGCGGCATAGGTGAAGCACACGCGCCCCGGGACCAGTTCGACCCCCTCGGGGCTCTTGTCGACCACCAGATCGAGCAACTTGCGCGTCTCGCCGAGATACTCTTCGAGGCTCGGCACATCGGGGCTCAGGCTGGCGAAGAGGAAACCGCGATATTCGCCGAAGCGGGCGACCGGCGCCAGATCATGGTCCTGATCGTCGAAGCCGGCGCCGTAACAGCCGCTCTTCTTCCACTTGATGTTGCGATTGACCCCCGCGCTGTCGAACGTCCAGCTATGGTAGGGGCAGACGTGGCGCGCGGCATTGCCGCACAATTTCTGTACCAGCCGGACGCCCTTATGCGGGCAGGCGTTGATGAAACAGCGCAATTCTCCCTGGCCGTCGCGGCTGACGATGATCGGCACACGCCCGATGAAGTTGGAGAAATAATCGTGCGGGTTCTCGGCCTGGGTCGAAAGGCCGATGAACACCCAGCCGCTCTCGAATACATGCTTCATCTCGAGCGCGAACAGGGCCGGATCGCGGAACAAGGCGCGATTGATGCGGAACACCCCATCCTGGGGGCGGTCGTCGATCAGGTCGCGAAGGAAGAAGCGTTCAGTCATTCCAGCCTCATACTCACTCATCTACAATGATCTCAACCGGAATCGCGTTGACCCAGCGCAAAGCCGGATCAGCCCGCTTGCTTCGATCATTCGGAATCTGGTCGGGCGCCGGCTTGGGAGCCTTGGCCAGAGGAAAGTCGCAGAATTACGCCAAAAACATAACGTGATAAGTATATTCTCGAGTCCTGCCTGTCAACGCGCTAAACTTTCTGCCGTCACCGCAGCGAAGGTTGGGGTCTCAGGAAGGATGAGATGCCCTGCTATCCTCCTGAGATCCCGGCCTTCGCTGGAATGACGAATGGGTGGGATGGGTCTTTGCTAACACTTGATGCGATCAGGACCGCAGATCCAGATCGGGATCGAGCGTCACGTCATGATCGATCGGCACGCCGGCGGTGTTGAGGAACATCGCCAGCATCACGAAATGGCCGACGACGAAAATCGCATCCATGCACTGCCGGTCGTCGAAATGAGCGGACAGCGTCGTCCAGATATCGTCGGGAATGAAATGCTGCGCCACGAGCGCGTCGGCGGCCGCGATCAGAGCGGCATCGGCCTCGCTCCAGTCGCGCTCCTTGATCGGCCGCTTGAGCGCGGCCATCTCGTCTTCCGTCAGTCCAACCTTCCGGCCGTAGGGGATGTGGCGCGACCAGACATAGCCGGACTTGACCAGCCATGCCGTGCGAAGCGCCAGGATCTCGCGCTCGCGCTCGGGCAGGGGGTTGCGGTCGATCATCACATAGGTTGCCCACACCCGGAACGCCTTCAGCGCGGCGGGATGACGCACGAACGCACGTGAAACGCCGAAATCGGCGCCGACCTCCCGGAACGGCGCGATGATCGCCTCCTGCTCCTCGTCGAGCTCGGCGTCGGTCAACGGCCCCAGCCGTGGTGTGTTCGTGCGCATCGCTCTCTCCTATTGGGCGGTGAAGCCACCATCGATCACCAAAGTCGATCCCAGCGCGAAACTCGAGCGCGGGCTCGCGAGCCACAGCACTGCGTCGGCCACCTCGGATGGTTCGCCGAAGCGTCCGATCGGCAGCCCCTTGCGGATCAGGGCGTCGGCGAACGGATCGACGAACTTGCGCATCTCGCCGCCGAGCGAAGTCCGTACGGTGCCTGGCGCGATCGCGTTGATGCGGACTTCGGTCTTGGCCAATTCCAGCGCGACCGTGCGAGTGATGCCGACGATACCATGCTTGGCGGCGACATAAGCGGCAAAACCCGGCGCACCGGTGAAGGCGACGTTGGACGTCGTGTTGATGATCGAGCCCCGATTGCGTGGTCGCATGTGGCGCACCTGTGCACGAGTGCAGAGCCAGATACCCTTGAGATTGACGTTGATGACGCGATCCCAATCTTCCTCGCTCGTATCCTCGATCGCGCGCGGGGGCGAATTGATCCCGGCATTGTTGAAGCCGACGTCGATAGCACCGAATGTCTCGATCGCCTGCGCGTGCGCGGCATCGACTGAGGCGGCGTCGGATACATCGACCTGTACGGCAAGAATATCGTGCCCCATCGCCTGGCGTGCTTCTGCCAGCAGATCGGCGTTCCAGTCGAAAATCGCCACGCGCGCACCTTCGCGCACGAAAGCTTCGGCGCAAGCTCGGCCGATCCCGCGCGCGCCGCCGCAGATCACGA
Organism: Sphingomonas sp. MMS24-J13; assembly: GCF_044905095.1. NCBI lineage: Bacteria > Pseudomonadati > Pseudomonadota > Alphaproteobacteria > Sphingomonadales > Sphingomonadaceae > Sphingomonas > Sphingomonas sp. MMS24-J13. The sequence goes on along the minus strand of NZ_CP173258.1, from coordinate 2,139,342 downwards.
CCGATTTGCCGCCCAGCTCCAGATCCATGCGTGCCCCTCCTGTGCGCAGGCCGTTCATTGACCTGCTTCACAAAACATAACATGATAAGTATATTTCGGGAGTATCGGTGTCAACGACATAGCGGATTTCCCTTCCGGGCCAGTGCCGGTGGGAAGTGGCGCGATACAGGACAAGCAAACCCGCGCGACTGCGAAGCGGGCAGGGTGGAAGGGTGCGGAGATGGTTTCAGCCGGCAGGATGGCCGCGTGTGCGGCAATGCTCGTTACCGGGGTCGCACGGGCGGAGGGCCCGGCGGCGACGTGGGCATCTGCACCACAATCGGTGATCGCCCCCTCAAAGAACGAGGGGCTCGATGCGTGGGAAGATTTCAAGGGCAAGCTCACCAAGAAGACGGTCGAGGAGCATCTCGAGGATCCCGTGCTCAAGGGCGCGATCGACATCCACGCCCATTTCGGCCCCGACGCTTACGATCGCCAGTGGGACGCGTTCGAGATCGCGAAGATCGCGAAGCAACGGGGCATGCGCGGGCTGGTGCTCAAGAACCATTGGAGCGAGTCCGCGGGCGAGGCGTATCTCGTCCGCAAATATGCGGACGTGCCGGGGCTCGAAGTGTTCGGGGGGCTTGTCCTCAATGCGACGGTGGGGGTATCAACCCGCAGGCGGTGCGCTATTTTGCCGAGGTGGAGGGCGGTTACGCCAAGGTCGTGTGGATGCCGACCCACGATTCAGCCAACGAGGTGAATTACCTCAAGGAGGTCCGCCCCTACGTCATCGTCTCCAAGGACGGCGTGTTGCTGCCGTCGGTACTGGAGGTGCTCGATCTGATCGCGCACTATAAACTGACGCTCGCGACCGGGCATGTCTCTACGAAGGAGATGCTTCAGATTGTCGCCGAGGCCGAGAAGCGCGGCATCGCGCACATTATCATCACCCATCCGGGGCTCGGGCCGATGTACACCGATCCGACCATCGATCAGCTCAAACGGGTCACGGCGCAGGGGGCTTATGCCGAGGTGGTGGCCTCCGAACTGGTCGGGAAGACGAGGGACGCTACGCTGCGCATGATCCGGGCGCTGGGGCCGGCCCATTGCTTCGTCTCGTCGGATAGTGGCCTGCCGGGCTTCTTCGCCCATGCCGACGCACTGGTGCACGCCGCTCGCGTGCTGCGCGAGGCTGGGTTCGGCGAGGACGACCTGAACCTGATGTTCAAGGCCAATCCCGCAAGGGTGCTGGGATTGCCCGTCCAATAGAAATGGGAGGAGTGCTCCTCACCAGCACGGATTCTCCGGCCGCGATACGCCCGTCATTTCATTCACGATCAACCGCCGCGTGAACCGCCACCCCTCAGCGGTGCGCACCAGATCGTCCTCGTAATAGCCATAGCCCGCGACATAGGGCCAACGTGGCTTGTTATCGTTGTCCAGATCGAACCAGTAGGCGCGTGCCCGCGCGGTATCGCCCTGGATGTCGATCACCTGATTGGTCACGAAGTGGCGCAGATGCGACGCTTTGGTCGGCGCGGCGGCCGCCGCGATCCGGCCGAAATAGGCGCCGATCCGGACGCAGGCATCATGGATCTCCGAATGGCCCCTGGCACGGCCTTCGGGCCATTCCATCTCCCCATCGGCGACGAACAGCCCGGCATAAACGTCGGCATCATTCCAATCGAGCGCATACATGTAGCGGTTCTGCATCTCGGCAATCTCGAGCCTGTCGATCACCTTTTGCAGCGCGGTCTGATCGGGTAACCCGGCCACTTTCCTCTCCAATCTAGTTAACATGTTCACCTTGCAATAAGCGGCATCTGCGCGCAAGAGCCCGGCACGGATTGAGAGGGGATGACGATGAGCCCGGAGACAATGGCGCAGGCGTTGTACGATCGCATGCAGATCGAGGAATTGTTCACACGTTATTATTCGGGGCTCGACGCGGGCGATCCCGAAGGCTTCGGCAGATATTTCGTCGAAGGCGCCGAACTGGACGTGAACGGTTATGTGGCGCACGGATTTAGCGAGATTGCCGACCTGTATCGTGCGGTCTCGGCCGACAAGCCGCGGCTTACCGGCCAGTTCCGGATGATCCTGAGCAATCTGGTGATCGCGCTGGACGGCGACACGGCCACCGCGCAGATGCTGTGGACCCAGACGCTGAACGACACGATCAAGGGACCGCCGCGGTTGATCGAGCAGGGGCGCGAGTTCGACCGGCTGACCAAACAGGACGGCCGGTGGCGGATTACCAAGCGGGTGGTGATCGCCGATTCAGGTCTGCCGGACATCTTCGACGAAACTTACGTGCCGCGCGCCGATTTTAGGATTTGACTACGCTACCACGCGTTTCACGAACCGCGCCACCTCGACGTCGATCTCGGCATTCTCCGGTGCTTCGCTCGGCAGGAAACCGGCGTGCGGCATCGCCTCCCACACATGCAGTTCGGCATCGACCCCAGCGTCGCGCAACTTGCGGTGCATCAGCACCGAGTTGGACAGGAACAGGTCGCGCGTACCGGTCTGGATCAGGGTCGGCGGGAAGCCTTTGGTGAAGTCCGCGAACAGAGGCGAGACATAAGGATCGCGCAAGTCGTGCCCGTTGGCATAGAGCGCGTTGCATTCGGGCAGGCCGCGCTTGAGAACGACGTCGAGATCCTCATTGGTGCGGAAGCTGTCGCCAGCTTCGGTCAGATCGACTTCGGGTGTGAGCAAGACCGTTCCAGCTGGCTGGGGCAGCCCGCGATCGCGGATCATCAAGGTCGCGGCGGCGGCGATATTGCCGCCGGCGGAACTGCCCCCGATCACGATCCGTGTCGGATCGAGTGTCTCGATCAGATTTGCATAGACCGCGACGACATCCTCCGGTGCTGCCGGGAACGGATGGTCGGGCGGCATGCGATAGTCGACTGACACCGTGCGCGCGTCGATCGCTACCGCGGCGCGCGCGCCCATCACTTTGGCGAACGCGCCGCCGCCGACCACGAATGCGCCCCCATGAACGAACAGATAGAGCGGGCCGTCGGCCGCTACGCCGCCAGTGGGTTCGCAATCGTAGCAGGGTACGCCGCCGATCTCGGTCGTTTCGATCCTTGCCGCGATCGTCGCAAGGACGGGCGCGGCCATCTGTTCCCAATTGGCGTCGCTCGCTGCGACCTGAGCGCGCCAGGCGTCGGTGTCGTCGGGCGAGGGCCACGGCATGGCGGGCATCGCCGCGCCTGCCGATAGCGCCGCTTGCGCGATCGGGCTGATCGTCGACGGCGGTGGGATATCGCGCGCGCGTATCGCGACGGGGATCAGGGCGGTGTCCGGCTCGGCCATTATATTCTCCAGTGTCTGGTCTAGCGCGCGGGGCCTTCGAGTATCCCGGGCGATTTCAATGGAACGGCGTAAATATCGTCGCAGGCGGTGATGTAGAGCGTCTTGGCGTCGTCACCCCCGAACGCGAGTGCTGAGGCGCAGACCAGTCGGGCGGGCTCGGCATCGCCCGGTTTCGGCATGCGCAGAATGCCGAGCAACTTGCCGGCGGGCGAAGTGATGCGCACGCTCCCCGTCAGCGGCCCGGTCGAATAGAGATTGCCCCGGGCGTCGGTCTTCATCCCGTCGCCGATGCCTTCGCCCTGCGTGAAGAGGGTGCCGGCACCGACGCTGCCGTCGGGGCGGACCGGGTAGCGTATGACCCGCGGATTGGCGGCGGTCGTGCCGGCCGAAAGGTAGAGATATTTGCCGTCGGGCGAGAGAGCGATCCCGTTGGGTTCGTCGCCGAGTTGCTCTCGGCTGACGACCTTGCTGACCTCGCCGTCTTTCCACCGCCAGACCGAGTCCGGCATCTGCGCGAGGCCGCCATTGATGCCACCGCGCAGGCCGACGTCGGAATCGGTGAAATAGATCGCCCCGTCCGCAGCGATCGCAACGTCGTTCGGCCCGTTGAAGCGCTTGCCGTCCGCCTTGTCGGCCAGCACGGTGCGCGTGCCGTCATTCTCAAGCCGCTTGATTGCGCGATCCTGTCCTGCGCACCAGATCAGGCGCCCTTGTCCGTCGATGCCGGTGCAATTCGGACCGATCAGGATCAGATGGAGCCGCGCGAAGGAAGCAAGCTTGCCGTCATGCGCGAAATCGGTGCCGCTATAGCCGGCGGTTTCGAGATAGGCCGAAACCTTACCGCCCGGCGTAACCTTGTACACCACGTTACCGATGATGCTGCTGACCAACAGGAAGCCCGGTGCGCCGGATTGGCCGCGTACCCAGACCGGCCCGTCGGCGAAACCAAAGCCCGAGGCGATCTTCCTGAGTTTGGCGTCTGGTGCGATCAACGCGTCGAGCGCGGGGTCGGCCCTGACGATCGTGAACGGCCGGGCCGCCGAGTGGGCGTTGACGGCGCCGATGCCCAGACATACGGCCACCAGCGCACACCCGATCGATCGCCGACGGAAATATCGCCTGCTGGGCTGTGATCGCCTCATCCTGTTTTCCTCCCCCGCAACGCTGGCGGCCTCTCCGTATCGCTAGCGTGCCCGATCGCGTTCCGCATCGATTCCCTTTGAACGACCGGATCGGGCTTGATCACGCAGTCGCTTGCCGGGGACGGCACAAAATTTTGCCTATTTCGACAACTTAATGCGTTAAACGTACTTTTGATAAAATCTTCTATGGGAGTCTAGGCGCTCGCGCGGTTGGATGGGGTGAGTGCCATTGCGGATAATTAACCGCTCGCACGGCTATTATCAACTATCTGATTATATGATATTTTCCTACGGGTTATGCATCCGCGACGGGATCCGCAGGGTGTCGCGCATCGCGCTTCGTTGACTCGAGCTTTTCTTGAAGATAGTTATCATGTTATGTTTTGTGGCGCGGCTACATGGCATGCAGCGCACAGGCTCCACGCAAGATGGCGGCCATCGATGCGCACAAGAGAGGAAGGAAATCGGAATGGCACTAAGGGGAGGGTTCTGTTCGTCCGCAGCCACGGGCCGGCAATTGCTTGCCGGCACTTGTCTGGCTGCGTTAGTTGTCCTGCCGCAGCCGGCGGTGGCGCAAAATGCCGAGACACCGCACCAGGGCGCGGCGTCGGCAAAGGTCGATCAGCTCGGCGATATCGTCGTCACCGCGCGTTTCGTGAGCGAAAAGCTGCAGGACACACCGATCGCGATCACGGCGCAGACCAATGCACAGCTGGAGGCCGCGCACGTCACCAATGTCGGCACGCTGGGTGCAGTGGTGCCGAATCTGCAGACCATACCGGGCGATTCACAATCGGCCGGCACGCCCAAGATCAGGATGCGCGGCATCATCCAGGGTGAATCGTCGAGCATCGCGGTGCCGCCTGCGGTCGCGATCTATACCGACGATGTCTATCACGCGACGACGGCGGGCTCGGAACTGGATTTCACCGATCTCGACCATGTCGAGGTCAATCGCGGCCCGCAGAGCACGCTTTCGGGCAATGCCAGCATCGGCGGCTCGATCAAGCTCTACACCAAGGATCCGGTCGGCAACAATTCGGGCTATCTCTCGTTCGAGGGCGGCAGCCGCAAGAAACTGGGTGCCAACGGCGCGATCGACCTGGGCATCTCGCCGACCCTGGCGATCCGCGTCTCGGGCAATTTCGAGCGGCAGGACGGGTTTGAGCAAAGGCTCGATTTCACCTGCGAGATGCAGAAGCTCGGCACGCCGGCGCTGGCCGGAACCTTGCCGCTCGCGCAGCCGGATTCGGCGGCGCGTGATTGTGTACTTGGTCGTCTCGGCGGTTACAATCATACGACCGGCCAGGTGAAGCTGCGCTGGCGGCCGACCGAGAAACTCGACATCATCCTGACCGCGCGCAAGCATATCGAGCGGGACGAGGAAACGCCCGAAGTGGCGTTGTCATACCAGCCTAACCCCAATCCGAACACGACCAACGCGCTGGTGGAAACCTACAATATCGCAGTCCGGAACGCGTTCGGCATCCAACTCGACAGCCGCTTCGTCGCTCCGCCGGGCACGGGCGGCTACGCCACCTACGCGACCAATTGCCGGCCCAACATCAACATCCAGCCTAACGGCTTCTGCTTCGATCGCGGCAAGCAGGCGGATCACGCGCTATTCTCGGGCAAGATCCACTACGACATCACCGATGATATCCATCTGACCGGGATCGGCGCCTATACCAAGTATAGTAACGCCTTCACCCAGAATGGCGATCAGTCTCCCTTTGGTTATGTCGTCTCGCACTTCACCAACCAGGACAATCAGGGGTCGGGCGAGGTACGGCTTGACGGCAAATTGTTCGACAATCGGCTGAACTGGGTCGTCGGCGGCTATCTGCTGCGGCTCGACGGCTACCAGAAGAACAGCATCAACTTCCTGACGACCAGTCAGCAATCGGTCGTGCACGGCACCAACAACTCGCAGTCGGGCTTCTTCCACCTCGATTTCAACATCACGCCGAGATGGCGGGTTTCGGGTGGTGCGCGTTATACCGACGGCACGATCAAGATCACGATCAACAACCCGACCGCGGTGTCGGTCATCGATCCGGTCAAGTCGGTGCAACATCGCTGGGATTGGCTGATCTCGACCGATTACAAGATCACCGACAATATTCTTGCTTATGCCAATGCTGCGACCGGATCGCGCCCGCCGGGCCTGACCACGATCGTCAACACCGCGCGCCAGCTTTCGCCGACGCCGGCCGAGGATCTGATCTCGTACGAAACCGGGCTCAAGGCGGAATGGTTCGAACGCCGCCTGCGCACCAACCTGTCGGCCTTCTATACCGACTATAAGTCGCTCGCGACATCGGTGCAGGGCTATGAATGCGTCGGCCAGACCGGTGCGACCGCGATCTGGTATCCGACCCCGGCGTCGTGCCAGCAATACGCGCCTAACACTGGCAACGTGCAATATTTCATCAATGCTGCGATCCCGGCGAAGATCTACGGCGCAGAGTGGGATATTACGTTGGTTCCGATCGAAGGGCTGCGCCTTGACTGGACCGGTGGCTACAACCACTTCAAGTCTGGCATCAAGACGGTCGGCCAGCCGGGCTATCTCTTCCCCGGCAACCATCGCCAGCCGATCTGGAACATGCACGCCGATGCGTCCTACGCGATTCAAACTCCGATCGGCAGCTTCACACCGCGGATCGACTGGAGCTGGCAATCGCAGCAGGATTACGATCCGTCGGCGCAGTCGCGTGCGCCGCTACCGGTCTATATCATCAAGCCCTATTCGCTCTGGAACGCGCAGATCGCTTACGAAACCGATGATCGCAAATGGTCCGCGACTTTGTCGGTCGCCAATCTGGCCGACAAATTCTACCGTTATCAGGTGCTGCAGGGAACGCTCGACGCCCAGACGCGCTTGGCGCCACCGCGCGAAATCACTTTGTCGGTCCGGCGCGTGTTCTGATTTATCCTTCTCCCTCTGCTCCCCGGGCACGCCCCGGGGAGTTTTTTTATCCAGGGCCGAATGGGTTCGCCTATCGCGTGGAATTGACCACTTATGACGATCGCATATGATACTCCAAAAAGCGGCTTCGGCCGGCTCGGAGAGGATCAGACGATGCGCGAAGTCCCGGACTATCCGCAGCGCGGGCCGGGGGACGGCGCGCCCATCTACACCTCGACCCTGCATGGCGAGCGCACCCAGGTGGAGGTGTTTTCGCGCGTTCCCGATCATGAATATCGCAGCTTCGAGATGGGACGGATGGGGCTGATAAGGCTGCGCTGCGGATCGGTTTCGATCCGGCGCGAGGCCGCCGACATCCGCGAACGCTCGAACGGCATGTCGACCTTCATCCACCAAGTGCGGGGATGCAGCGCCTTCAACCATTACGGCAACCAGATCGCGCTGGAAAAAGGCGATTTCACGCTCTGCAACAACAGCACGCAATATGAACTGCGGCCCGACGGGCCGAGCGAGATCATCATGTTTCGCGTGCCGACCGCGATCGTCCACGATACCATTCCCTTGTCGGATTTTCTGTGCGGGCGGCGGCTGGCGCACGATGTGAGCCTCGCGCCGATGGCGGCGGCGATGGCGCAGACCCTCGTTAGCGAGGATCCGAGCCGGCTGCATCCCGATCAGGCCGAACGGGCAGGGCGGCACCTGCTCGATGTGTTGGCGAGCGCCTACATGGCCGCGTTCAACGATCGCAACGCGGCTTCGGCGGTGATGGCGGCGCGCTTCTGGAAGGTGAAGCTCTTCATCGAGGAGCATCTGCGCAATCCCGAACTGAAGCCCTGCTTCATCGCGCGGCGTATGGCCCTCTCCGATCGCTATTTGCGGATGATCTTCGCGGTCAGCGACGAGGCGCCCTCGGCCTATATTTTGCGCCGCCGGCTCGAGGAATGCGCGGCCCAATTGCGCGATCCGCGCTGGCGTCATTATTCGATCACCAACATCGCCTTCGGCTGGGGCTTCAACAGCGCTCCGCATTTTGCGCGCAGTTTCCGCAGCCAGTTCGGCTGTTCGGCCAGTGATTATCGCGGGCAGGCGCTCTCGTAGAGCACCGATTCCGATAAGTCCGTCATTCCCGGCCTCTCGGGGATGACGACCAATTCCGTAGCGGGCACACCCAACTTCCGTCCCGAGCAAGCGCCGCGCAGGCGGGCATGCGAGCCCCACCAGGCTGCTGTAATACTTATCACATTAAGCATTACCCTCGGGGTGCGGGTGGGTTAAGGCAGCCGATAACGAATAGAACAAGCCCCGGAGAGCGGTTCATGGCTGGTGTAGCAAACGTGCCCTTGGTGGGCCGGCAGGCGGATGATCCGCCCCCGGCCACGGCTCCCGAAAGCCTCCCTTGGCCGCCGCGCCGCGATGCTTATTATTCGCTGTTCGTGATGACGATCGTGGTGATGTTCACCGTGCTCGATCGCAGCGTGCTCTCGTTGTTGATCGATCCGATCAAGCAGGATTTCGGCATCACCGATACCGAAGCGGCCCTGTTGATCGGCGCGAGTTTTTCACTGCCCTATGGTATTGTCGGGCTGGCGGTGGCGCGCGCGGCGGACATCTACAGCCGGCGCAATATCGTTGCGATCTCGATCGCTTTCTGGAGCGCTGCCACCGTCGCTTGCGGCATAGTCCAAGGCTTCGCCGGCCTGCTGATCGCGCGCATGGGGATCGGAGCGGGTGAATCCGGCTACGGCCCGGCGAGCTGGTCGATCGCGACCGATAATTGGCCGCGTGAGAAGGTGGCCTTCGCCACCGGCACGATGGGCATCGGCGCGATGCTCGGCACCGGGCTGGCGCTCTTCCTTGGTGGGGCTGCGCTCCACTTCGTTTCCGGCATGCCCCCGGTCCACTTGCTGGGGATGGGCGTGATCCGCCCCTGGCAATGGGCCTTCATGATCGTCGGAGCACCAGGGTTGATCGTCGCTCTGATCGTGCTCACCACCAAGGAGCCGCCGCGCCGCGGGCTGCTTGCCGGGCAGAAGGCGCGGAAGGTGCCGGTCGGCGAAGTCGGGCGCTGGTTGCGCGACGATTGGCGCACGTATCTGGCCGTGATCGGCGGCATGTGCATCAAGGCGATGCTGCTGACCGGCCCGGCCACCTGGGGGGCAACCTTCCTCCACCGCCAGTTCGGGTGGGAACTGGCCAAGGTCGGCATGATCAGCGGCACGATCACCCTGATCATCTCGCCGATCGCGCTGCTGGCGGGGGCCAAACTGTCCGAATATTGGACCAGGCAGGGCCGCAACGATGCCAATCTGCGCATCGTCTTCTACGGCCTGCTCGCGTCCGTCCCGCTCATGATCATCTCACCGCTGATGCCGAGCCCCTATCTCGTCTTGGCGGTGAACGCGCTGTGCGGTTTCATCGGCACGCTCGGGTTCGGCCCGAGCATCGCGGCCTTCCAGGTAATCACGCCCAATCGGATGCGCGCGCAGGTCGGTTCGCTGACCCAGTTCTGCAACAACGTCATCGCCTTCGCGATCAGCCCGCTGATCGTTGCCCTGTTCACCGACTACCTGTTCGGCGACTCCTCCGCGCTGCGTTACTCGATGGTGCTCAACGCCGTCATCATGGGCACGCTCGCGCTGCTGGTCGTGTGGCAGGGACTCAAGCCCTACGCCCGCTCCTACGAGCGTGCCGTGCGCGAATTCGCCAACTGATCCCTATCCGCCGCAACGAAGAGGACGGCATGAGCACCAATCTGGAATCTCTCGAGATCATCGACGCGCAAATCCATGAGCCCTGGCCGGGCAAGCCGCTCGACGAGGACATGAAGCCGCAGACCAGCCTGTGGCAGGTCGAGCTGGCGCGCGAGGCGATGGACGCGATCGGGGTCGATATCGCGCTGGCGGTGACGAGCGAGGCGTTCATCGAGCTGGCGCATCAGCGTTATCCGGGGCGCTTCCCGGGGGTTCACACGCTCTTCCACACCCACCCCGATCTGGCGTCCGAGGTGCGACGCATCCGCGCCAATCCGGCCATGGTGGCGGGCCGGGCGCTGGTCGGCGACTTCATCAATGCCAGGATGCGGCCCGAATTCGCCGCCGGCGTGTTCGATCCGATCTATGCGACGGCAGAGGAGGTCGGCCTGCCGATCTTCAATTCCACCCACGGCGGCTGTGCCCACATGGCGGCGGTGGCCGAGCGGCATCCCAACCTGATCCTGATCGTCGACCATATCGGGGTCGCGCAGCATCCGGTGTCGCCGCCTGAAACGATGACCTGGGCACCGTTCGAGGATCTGCTCGAACTGGCCAAGTATCCGAATGTCCACGTCAAGCTGTGTGGCGCGCCTCTGCTGTCGCAGGAAAATTATCCTTACGAGGATGTGTGGCCGAACCTCGACCGCATGTTCGCGGCCTTCGGCCATGACCGCATCCTGTGGGGCAGCGATTATACCCGCCTGCGCAGCGCCGATCTGCCCAAGGGCGACCGCCCGCGCCGGCGCGGCATCACCTATGGCGAAAACCTCAACTACCTCCTCCATTCGGGCCATCTGACCTACGAACAGAAGGCACTGGTGCTCGGCGGCAATGCACGCCGCCTGTTCAACCTGCCACCGGCTTCGCAGGACTGGGGCCCACCCCCGATGAGCTGGGGCTTCGGCCGCTAATCCACCGAGCTATTTTTGAAAGGGACAGCCAATGCGGCGTTCGACCGACTATTTCCTCAGCAGCCATGGCGGCAATCTGCCGCTGCCCGAAAGCCTCTCCAGCCTTCTGCCCAACGCGAAGGAGAATGAAGCCGCGATCGCGGAGGAACTGCCCAAGGCGGTCGACTGGGTCGTCGCCAAGCAGATGGAGTGCGGCGTCGATATCCTGAACGACGGCGAATATGTGAAGGCCGCGCATCCCGGCACTTACGCCGCCTACATCTTCGATCGTATCAGCGGCTACAGCACGATCGACCGACCCGAGGGGCTCGAACCGAAGCGCTACTTCACCGCCGAGCGCGACCGGCGCGACTTTCCGGGCTTCTACGAGAGCGGCCTGTGGTTTGCGGGTTCGGGCGGGCCGGTGCGCCCCGGCTTCGTCGCGCCTGGCGGTGGCTGGCGCGGGATCATGGATCCGAAGCCGGCTAAGATCCGCGCCTGCACCGCGGCGGTGACCTATCACGGCTATGATGCCATCCAGAAGGACATCGACGCGCTCAAGCAGGCGCTGATCGGAAAATCGGGCGTCGACGGCTTCATCGCCGCCTTGGGGCCGCTCAGCTTGGGTGCCGGGATCCACAATCTCCACTACAAGGACGAGCGCGATTACATGTTCGCGGTCGCCGATTGCGTACGCGAAGAGTATAAGGCGATCACCGATGCGGGCCTGATCCTGCAGGTCGATGAGCCCGAATTCGCGACGACGTGGATGTTCTATCCCGACTGGAGCGTCGAGCAATATCGCAGTCATCTCGATTTCTGCGTCGAGATCATCAATCATGCGCTGCGAGGGCTGCCCGAGGAGCAGATCCGCTTCCACATGTGCTGGGGATCGGGCCACCGCCCGCATGTCAACGATATCGAGTTCAAGCATATCGTCGATAAATTGCTCAAGATCGACGCGCAGGCTTATTCGTTCGAGCATAGTAACGTCCGCCACGCGCACGAATATCACGTGTTTGAGGATGTGAAGCTGCCCGAGGGCAAGATCCTCGTGCCTGGCGTGGTCGGCCATTATACCGATCTGGTCGAGCATCCCGAATTGGTTGCCGAGCGATTGCTCAATTTCGCCAGATTGGTTGGCATGGAAAATGTCCATGCCGGCACCGATTGCGGTATCGGCTCACGCGTCGGCCATGAGGAGATCGTCTGGGCTAAACTCAAAGCGATGTCGGAGGGGTGCCGCATCGCCGCGAAGCGGATGAAAGGGAAGTAGAATAACCGTCGCCCCTGTGTAGGCAGGGGCCTATGTCTCTCCCAACGAAAGGCAGCTTTCGATCAAATAGAGATTGGGCCCCTGCCTACACAGGGGCGACGGGGGTGTGATGAGAGGATTGCTTGCTTTTGCGCTGATCTTCGGTTGTTCGATGGCATCCGCACAGGTCGCGGCCCCGATGTCGAAGATAGAACCCCCGGTCACACCCAGACCGCAAATGCGCGGCGACGGCCCACCGCCGGCGCCGACCCCCTTCAGCATCACGGTCAGCGATCCCGCTTTTGCCGCCATCATCGATCCCAAAACCAAGCCGATCGAACTCGCGCGCGGCTTCGGCCTCAACGAGGGTCCGGTCTGGTTTCCCGACGGCAAAAGCGGCTTCGTGCTGGTGAGCGGGCTGCTCGACAACGTCATCTACAAGGTGACGCTCGCCCATAAGGTCTCCGTTTTCCTCGAACGTGCGGGCTACACCGGCAACGATCCCGAGCATGCCGGCACCCAGACCCGATCGGGCCGGTCGCACGTGCTGCTGATCGGCCCGTCCTGCACCGCCCGCGATGCGCAGGGGCGCCTTCTCTGGTGCGCGGACAATGACCGGATGGTGATGCGGCTGGAGAAGGACGGGACGCGCACCGTCCTGTCGGCGGGTTATGACGGCAAGCAATTCAACGGCCCCAACGATATCGCGATCGCGCGCGACGGCGCGATCTACCTCGCCGACAATTCGTTCGGCTTGCGCGACTATGGCAAGAATCCGGACAAGCAGATGTCAGACGGCATCTATCTGATCCGCGGCGGCAAGACGATCAAGTTGATGGACGACAAGGCGCTCGGCGGTATCCCCAACGGTATCGCTTTGTCACCCGATGACAAATATCTCTATCTCTCGGTCGGCTTCGATCTGATCCGGCGCTATCCGGTCCTGGCCGACGGCACGCTCGGCCCCGGTGAGCCTTTCACCCGCGGGATCGGCATGGGCGATGGCATGAAGACCGATCGAGCGGGGAATCTCTATTCCACCAATGGCGGCGGCCCCGGCATCGTCCGGGTGACCGCGCCCTCCGGCAAATTGCTCGGCACGCTCAACCTACCCATCTATGGTGGCGAACCCAAACGGCAGATTTGCGCGACCAACCTCGCCTTCGGCGGCGCGGACGGGAGGAGCCTGTTCATCACCGCCTGCGATGCGCTGTACGAGGTGCGGCTGAAGGTTGCGGCGGTCAACCCCTAAACCCGGAACGTAATTCCCAACGTCAGCGCCGTCCCTGCAAACGTCCCGCCGTGCGATGCACGCAGATCGATATCGACCTTCTGTGGCCCGGGTGACCAGCGCACCCCGGCCTGTTCCCCGGGTTTCTGCGCCTCGACGCCGAACACCTCGCCCATCAGCGAGAAATGCGGCGCGATCGCCTGGACGATCTGCACGCCCCAACTCACCTGATATTGTGCCGGCGCGTGCCGTTCGAGCGTGCCGACGCAGCCGATATCGACATTGATCGTGGTGAAGCGGCCGCGCGTGAAGCTGGCCGGCATGTCCACCGCGAAACCATCCAAATGGCCGTGGCGATCGACGAAGCCGGCGCCGCTCAGGCCGATCGCAAAGACGCCGGGGTGGACAAGCAGCGTATATTTGGCGGTCGGCTGGAACGACCATGGCCCATCGGCATTGCCGCGCTGATATTCGACCGCGCCGTCGAGCTCCAGCCGCGGGACGGCGGCGAAGGTGCAGCCTATGCCGGCGTGGGTCAGCGCATCGCCATGGAGTGGCGCGATCAGCCAGCTTTCGAGATGACAGACCTTAGGGGTTTCGGCAAAGGCATCATCGACGATATCGGGACCGCCCGCCGCGTAAGCCGGCGTGTCGGCCGACATCAGCCCGATCGCGACACCGATCGTGGCCCGCCGTAATGGTCCGCCAAGGCCGTGCGGCATGTCGAGTTGCGCCCCCCTGCGGGCGCGATCTACAAATGACCGGCGACAACTCTGTTACGCGCCCTGCAATCGCGGCTTCCCCCGGTCGCAGCAAAAGGCGACATCTCCGGTCGCCTCTGATATCCGATCCTTCGAACGCGCGATGTCGGGGCTTTTCGAATATTGGTAGCATGATACGATTTGGTGCTGTTTCGGTTTAAATCTTAACGGGAGAGACGTAATGCCGGTTGGCCGGAGCAATAGTCAGGGATGAGCGCCATCCGCAAAATCCCGCCGTTCGAGCAGTCGCTCGCGGCGATCATGCTCAGCTCCAAGGAAGCGGTCATTGCGCCGATGCGGCCCAAGCTGCGCGAGTTCAAGATCACCGAACCCCAATGGCGCGTCATGCGCGTGATCAACGATCGCGGTGCGACCGATGCGACCGGACTGGCCGAAGTCGGCCTGCTCCATGCGCCGAGCGTCACCCGGATCCTCAAGGAACTGGAAGAGCGCAAGCTCGTCGTGCGCGAGCCCGACATCAACGACCGGCGTCGCGCGCTGGTGGCGCTTACCCCCGAAGGCCGCGAGATCGTCAAGGTGGTGTCCCGTCAGGTTGTCCGCATCATGCGCGAATATTCGGATCGGTTCGGCGCCCAGCGCCTCGAGAAACTGGTCAACGAACTGCGCGCGCTTTCCGCGGCGATCAAAGGCGTCGAATAACCTCACGGTCCAAGGTCGTGATCGGCTTGCCTCAGTCGATTGGACGTCCGCATTGCCATCCAAAACTTATCACGTTAAATGATTTGACGTGACGAGATGAAAGGTGACCAGCCGAACGGGATGGCGCCGGAGCGGGGAGGGCGCATCGGGTGGCAGATGCCGAATTTGATCGCGGTCTTGCGCTGCGCCGGCAGATGTTTGGCCCTGCCGGCGCCGACCAGCAAATAGCGGCGGCCACCGATTTTACCCGGCCGCTCCAGGAGATGGTTACACGCTCCTGCTTCGGTGAACTCTGGCACCGGCCGCATCTCGATCTCAAGCTGCGCAGCATGCTCACGATCGCGATGCTCGCGGCTCTCGGTAAACCTAATCAGATCAAGCTGCACGTCAGGGGCGCGCTCGCCAATGGCGTGTCGCGTGACGAGATTCGCGAAATCCTGCTCCACGCCATGGCCTATGGTGGGATTCCCGCTGCGGTCGATAGTTTTGCCGCTGCGGGCGAGGCGCTGGCGGAAGTCGATGGCATTTAGCGAGCAAGACTAAATCTTGGAGGGATGCCATGTCGGTCATCGGTCTTTGCAAACATATAAGCGCGGTTCTTGCGCTCGCGCTGCCGCTGCCGATCGCAGCCCGGCCGCCCATCATGATCGAGAAGCTCGGCAGTTTCACCGCCGGCGGCACGGTGATCGGCGATCCGGCCAAGGCGACACTCCACTGCGATCACGGCTTCGTCGACTATCAGATCCCGGTCCATGCCCGGAAAACCGGCCTGTTCCTGTGGCACAGTTCGAGCGCGCAGGTATGGCAGCAACGCTGGGATGGTGGGGAGGGCTATCAACAGATATTCCTGCGGCGCGGCTTCCCGGTCTACATCTGGGATGGACCGCGCGTCGGCCGCGGCAACTGGAGCTGCGAGGGCTATAGCTATGTCCCGCGGCTCAATTCGGACCAGCTCAACCATATGGCGTGGCGCTTCGGCCCGGTTGCCGGCCAGTGGTTTCCCGGCGTGCAATTTCCGCGCGACGATGCCGAAGCCTGGGATCAGGCGATGAGCGCGCGCTACGACGAATTCGACATCGCCAAGAATGCGCACATGGAGGCCGAGGCGGCGGCGAAGGCGATCGACAGGATCGGCCCGGTCGTTCTGGTGACCAATTCCGCGGGCGGCTGGCGCGGCATGCTGGCCGCGCTCAAGAGCGGAAATGTGAAGGGCATCGTCGCCTACGAGACGCCGGCCTATGTCTTTCCCGATGGCGAAGGACCGAAAGAGCCCGAAGGTGCATTCGGCCCGACCCACGTCCCGCTGGCCGAATTCATGAAGCTCACCCACATACCGATCCAGATCGTCTGGGGCGACAATACCGGACAGACTTTCTGGAAGGATAGCGTCGCGGTCTGCCGGCAATTCGTCGCCAGCATCAACGCGCATGGCGGGCATGCCGAGATGCTGATGCTCCCCTCGGTCGGGCTCAAAGGCAATACGCACATCGCCTTTGCCGATATGAACAACGTTCAGGTGGCCGATCAACTTTCGTTATTCTTGAAGAAGAACAAGCTCGATCTACGGTAGCGATAACGGGCTTCGTATCTTATCCTACTTTGATCGGGGCTAGCCAAGCGGAGGACGCATGAAGAAGCTGGTCAACGATCCGTTGCTGATCGTCGAGGAGATGATCGAAGGCTTGTTGCTGGCCGATGGTCGCCTGACCCGCATCGAGGGTGAGAATGTCGTGTTGCGGCGCGATTATGCCGCACTCGCGGCGAGCGGCAAGGTTGCGATCATATCGGGCGGCGGGGCGGGGCATGAGCCTGCCCATGCCGGCTATGTCGGGCACGGCATGCTCACCGCGGCGGTGATCGGGGCGGTCTTCACCTCACCCAGCGTCGATGCGGTGATTGCCGCGATCCGCGCGGTGGCAGGACCCGCAGGCGTGCTGCTGATCATCAAGAATTATACGGGTGATCGGCTCAATTTCGGCCTCGCTGCCGAGGTCGCCCGGGCGTCCGGCATCGCGGTCGAGATGGTGATCGTGCGCGACGATGTCGCACTGGCCGATGATGGCGGCGCGGTCGGCCGGCGCGGCATCGCCGGTACCGTGCTGATCCACAAGGTGGCGGGCGCCGCCGCCGAGGCGGGACTATCGCTCGCCGAGGTCAAGGCCGAGACGGAGGCGGCAAGCCAAGCCCTGTTCAGCATGGGCCTGGGGCTCGGCGCCTGCATCGTTCCAGCGGCGGGTAAACGCGGATTCGAATTGGGCGATCACGAGGTCGAATATGGCCTTGGCATCCATGGCGAGAGCGGTGCGCGGCGGGGCCCGATCGCGGCCGCCGATGTCATGCTGGATCGATTGCTCGATCGGTTGATCGAGCGCGGCGGGATCGTCGTCGGCGATCGGGTGGCCCTGCTGGTCAACAATCTCGGCGGCACGGCGGTCCAGGAACTGAGCGTCGTCGCGCGACACGCCTTGCAGCGACTGGGACGGGCGGGCGTGCATGCCCAAGCGGCGCTGGTCGGCACATTCCTGACCGCGCTCGAAATGCCGGGCTGTTCGGTCTCGCTGCTGAAACTCGACGAAGGCCGCCTGAAGCGCCTGCTTGCGCCTAGCGCGGCCGGCGCCTGGGCGCCTCCGACGCAGCCCGTTTCCGCAATCGAGGCGGTGTCGCTGCCCGATGACGTCCATAGTGACATGGCGCGCGGGGCCGCGTGGGCGACCAATGCCGACAAGGTACGCTTTGCCGCTGCGATCGCGGCGGTGATCGCGGCGCTCGAACAGGCCGAGGCGCGGCTGACCGAACTGGATTCGGTCGTGGGTGACGGCGATATCGGCATCAGCCTGTCGCGCGGCGCGCGCGCGATCGCCGAACTGACCCCACGCCTCGATCTGGATCACCCGGCTGCTGCCTTGCGCGATATCTCCGCCACGTTGCGGCGGGCGCTGGGCGGCACGTCGGGGCCGCTCTATGCGGCGTTCGTGCTGCGGATCGCGACCGGGCTTGCCGAAGCGGCGGATGTGAGCCGGGCGGCGGCCTGGGCTGCAGCGTTCCGTGCGGGCGTCGATGGAATCCAGGCCTTGGGCGGCGGGAAGGCCGGGGACCGGACGATGCTCGATGCGTTGCTGCCGGCAGCGGAGGCGATCGAACGGACTGTCGGGGATGGCGCGGTCAGCGTGCTGAGCCCTGCTGTCGCGGCGGCCGAAGGCGGTGTCGAGGCGACGAAGACGATGCACCCGCGCCTCGGCCGTTCCTCCTATGTCGGTGATCGCGCGCTGGGCCATCCGGATCCGGGGGCTTATGCGGTGGCGTTGTGGCTGCGCGCGATTGCGTCGGTAGTCTGAGTTGTCGCCTTCTGTCAGGGCAATTGCACCTGGCTGGTTAAGGGCGCCGCTTGCCTCCTCCGCCCGTCACCCTGAAATTGTTTCAGGGTCCACCGTGCGTGCCGCACTGTCCGTGCAAGTTGCCTGGTGGATGCTGAAACAAGTTCAGCATGACGAGGAGAAATGGAACTCCAATTGACGTGTCTCGAAAGGAGAGGCTTGCTGAATGTTACGCCGGCATCTTGATGACGGGCTTCACCGTGACACCCTTTTCGCTGTCCTCCAGCGCCTGATTGATCTGATCCAGTTCGTAGAATTTGATCAGCTTATCGAACGGGAAGCGCCCCTGCTGATAGAGCGCGATCATCTGCGGGATGAAGATTTCGGGCACGACATCACCCTCGACGATACCGCGCAAGGTCTTGCTCATGCTCATGAACGGGCCGACCGGCAGCGCCAGCGCAGCGCCCGGCGGGCTCGCGCCGAGGATGCCGCAAACACCGCCCGGGCGCAGACAATCGATCGCACTCTGGATCACGGCGAGATTGCCTGTCGTATCAAGCGAATGATGGATGCCCTTGCCGGTGATCTCCATGATCCGCGCGACGACATCCTCCGTCCGTCCGTTGATGACGTGGGTTGCACCGAGTTCGCGCGCGAGTTCGAGCCGCGACGGGTTGATATCGACCGCGATGATGATGGCAGCGCCGCAGACGTGTGCGCCCATCACCGCCGACAGGCCGACCGCGCCGCTGCCGAACACGACGAAGCTCTCGCCTGCCTTGACGCGCAGCCCGCTGATCACCGATCCGGCGCCGGTCTGGATGCCGCAGGCGAGCGGCCCGAGCAGTTCGAGCGGGACCTCCTTCGTCACCTTGATGACGTTGCGCTCGTGCGCGAGCGAGCGTGTCGCGAAGGAGGATTGGCCGAAGAACTGGTCGTTCAGGCCCTCGTGCCCACACAAAGCGTGGCTGCCATCGAGGCGTGATCCGGCGAAATTCAACGGGAAGATCATGTCGCAGATCGAGGGATGGCCCGACAGGCATTGGTCGCACTGGCCGCAGCTGTTGACGGTGATGACGACATGATCGCCCGGCGCCACCTTGGTCACGCCGGCGCCGACGGCCTCGACCACGCCCGCACCCTCGTGACCGAGCACAACCGGCAGGGGCGTCGGCAGATCGCGGCTGCGCACGGCGGCATCGGTGTGGCACATGCCGGCGGCGACGATCCTGACCAGCACCTCTCCCGCGCGCGGCTGCTCGACGGTGAGCTGCTCGATCGTGAAGGGGCCATCGGGTTCGCTCAGGATTGCAGCCGTGACATCCATGTTACCGATACCATCCATGTGCGTTCCTCACCTTCTTTTGTCGCGACCGCCAGCGTTATGGCGATCTGCTAAGACATTATCGCAAGGAGGGGAAGCGTGAAGCGATGCCGGTGGCGATGTGACCGCGTCCCATCTATTTGGCGCCGAGCCGCGGGTTGTGCCGGACTATGCTGCGGTGCAATATGTCCCGGTTGGCACAAGTTGGGGGGTGTTCGATGAGCCGTCAGATGTGGCGCAATGCGATGTTGGCCGCCGCATTGGTCGCGAGCGGAACGGCGAGAGCGGCAGAACCTCTTATACCGCCCCTGCCGGTGGTGAAGCACCGGATCGCGGTCAAATTCGTGGTGATCGCCAATTTCGAGCCGGGCAAGGACATGGGCGACGAGCCCGGCGAGTTTCAACTCTGGGCCGAGCGCGAGCATCTCGATCAGGTGATCCCGATCAAGGGCGCGCTCCATCCGCTGCGGCGCAACGCGAACGGGCTGTACGGCATGGTTTGGGGTGATGCCGGCACGATGGTCGGTGGCGTCGCGGAGCAACTCGAAGCGCTGGTGCTCGATCCGCGCTTCGATTTCCGCAAGACCTATTGGCTGTTTACAGGCATCTCCGGGACCGATCCCAATCTCGCCTCCGTTGGTAGTGCGGCTTGGGCGCGGTGGGTGATCCAGGGCGATACGTTGCGCGAGTTCGACGATCGCGAGGTCGCGAAGGACTGGCCCTATGGGCTGTTCGCGATCGGCGCCGCCCGGCCCAACGCGCTTCCCGCCGATCCCAGGAGCTTCGCCGGCTATACCGACAGCGGCAAATTATCGATGGCGCTCGAACTCAATCAGGGGCTTGCGCGCTGGGCCTATGATCGCACGAAGGACGTGCCGATTCCGGATTCACCCGAGTTGCAGAGGCAGCGCGCTTTATGGAAGGGCTTTCTCAACGCGCAGCGCCCGCCTTTCGTGCTGATGGGCGAAACCTTGGGATCGGTGCGCTATTGGCACGGGCCCGGCCGTACCAAATGGGCCGAGGATTGGGTCAAATTGTGGACAGGCGGCAAGGGCGTGTTCGCGATGTCGAACATGGAAAGCCAGTCGCTGGCGGGTGCGATGAACGTGCTTGCCAAGGCCGGCTTGGTCGATCTCGATCGCATGATGGTGCTGCGCACCGCCAGCAACCAGACCGAGCCGCCGCCGGGTGTGTCGGCCGCCGACAGCGTTGGCGACGAGGGGCCGGGGCAATTGGTCGCCTATGAGGCCAATTACCGGGTAGGTGCGCCTGTGGTGCACGAGATATTGGGGCATTGGGAGAAGTATCGGGATCATATCCCGTCAAAGTAACCTCGTTATCCTCGCGAAGGCGGGGGCCATATTCTTTGAGGTTTGGAGTTTATGGATCCCGGCCCTCGCGGGGATGACGGAAAAGTCCTAAGCGACGCGCTTCTCCATTCTCGCGAACCGGCTCGAGCCGATCCAGAACTCGAACGTGCTTTCCAGCGCGCGGTTGCCGACGAAGGTCAGGCGGTTGTCGGCCTTGGCGCAGCGGATCGTCGCATAGCCCATCCAGATCTCGGTCATCGTCCGCAAGTCGGTGGTGATGTAGAGATCGACGTCATAGCCGGGATCGACCGAGCAGAGGTCGGTCTCCTTGCCCGGCTCGACCAACAGCCACCAGTTGCGGCGCGCCGGCGGCAGATCGGGATAGATGATCTGGATCGTGCTGCGGCCGGCCGGCATCGGGTCCGGATCGATGTTGCGCCGCATGTTCCACATCAGCAGGCTCACATCGAGATGGGCGAGGCTGGCCTCGGTCGTAACCCAACGGTGGCCCCAATCGCCGATTGCGTAGACGACCGGTTTCAGGGCCTGTCCCGCCTCGGTCAGAATATATTCGTAGAGATCGGGTTCGCTTTCGGCGCGGCGCCGGGCAACGACCCCGGCCGTCTCAAGGTCGCGTAATCGTTTGGACAACAGAGCGGGCGACATCCGGGGAAGACCGCGCCGCAGATCGTTGAAACGCGTGGTGCCGAGCAGAAGTTCGCGCACGAGCATGATCGTCCAGCGTGTGCACAATATGTCGGACGCCATCGCGATCGGACAAAATTGGTTGTGACCACCTTCCGGCATGACATCCTCCCCGGACCTGAACCTAGCGCATCATTATATCCGTGCGCACGCGCGAACCAGTTCAGTTTCTATACCGGTCTGGATTCAATTCCTGAACTGGCTGCTTGCAGTGCCGATCTGCTGTGGCGGTACCAGCAGGCGGGATCGTCTTGCCGCTCAAAATCTGGAACTCGATGATGACGACACATTCACCCGTTACGGCGGCCTTGCCCGCCAACCCAAACAAGGCCCTGTGGGAAAAAGGGGATTTCACCCGGATCGCCGCTTGCATGCGCGAAAGCGGCGAAGAATTGATCGCGTCGCTTGAGGTGACGCCCGGCATGGAAATCCTCGATCTCGGCTGCGGCGACGGCACGACGGCGCTCCCTGCCGCGCGGCTCGGCGCGAACGTACTGGGGGTCGATATCGCCGCCAATCTTGTCGCGGCGGGCAATGCGCGTGCTGGGCAGGCGGGGTTGCACAATCTTCGCTTCCAGGAGGGCGATGCCTCCTGCCTGGGCGATGTCGCCGATGAAAGCGTCGATCTCGTCGTCAGCATTTTCGGCGCGATGTTCGCGCCCAAGCCGCTCGATGTGGCGCGCGAGATGGTCCGCGTCGTCCGTCCGGGTGGCCGGATCGTCATGGGCAATTGGATTCCGCGCGATCCGACGTTGGTTGCGCAAATTCTCAGGATCAGTGCCGCTTACACCCCGCCGCCGCCCGAAGGCTTCGTAAGCCCGGTGACGTGGGGCGTCGAGGCGACGGTGCGTGAACGGTTCGAAGCTGCGGGCATCAGGCCCGATGACATCAGTTGCAAGCCGGCGCCTTATTATTTTCGCCATCCTGGCCCGCCGGTGGAGATGCTGGGCCTGTTCCGGGACTATTACGGGCCGACGATGAACGCTTTCGAGGCGGCCTCGCGCGCGGGCAATGCCGACGCACTGCAGGCGGAACTCGCCGCCTTGTTCGAAAGCCAGAATAAGGGTGGCGCGGATGATACCGTGATCGCGGCCACCTATTTGCGGGTGATCGTCACCAAAGCCTGACGCGAGCATCTTCGACATCAAGGTGAAGATGCTGGACCGCGTATCGTTGCGTAGCGTTGAAAGGTTATCGGTCGGGCGTCACGATGCCCGATCCGGCGCCGATGGATAGGCTGCCAACACAGGGCCGAGTGCGGCTTTCAAAGGACCGAGCCACGGCTCGTAATTCTTCCACTGCTCGATCCCGTCGGTGAAGATCGGCTGGCGGACCTGCTCGGAGCTGGCGGTGCGCACTGCGCGGTCGTTCTTGTAGAATTCGAGGCAGGCCGGCTCGAACGGCAGACCGAGATAGTCGAGCAGCCGGCGCACCTCATGCTCGGTGTTCCGCACCATATCCTCGTAGAGGACGCGGTGCACCGCGCCTGGGGCGGCTTCGTCATAAGAGGCCATCGATGCGACATAGTCGCGATAATAAAGGCCGATGTCGGTGAGATCGTAGGAGAAGGTCTGGCCGCGCGCGAAATGCTGCTTCCAGCCCGAGAAGCAACAGGACAAGGGATGGCGCCGTGCATCGATGATCTTCGCGTTCGGCAGGATCAGCTTGATCAGGCCGATATGCTGCCAGTTGTTGGGCATCTTGTCGATGAAGAGCGGCCGGCCGGTCTGGCGATGGACGCGGGTGCGCTCGATATATTCCTCGCCCAGACGCAGCCGGTCACCGGGCGTGAGGGAGGCGATCATCGTGCGGAAATCGGGGAATTCACCCTCGTCCACCCGGGCTTGCAGACGGCTGGCGATGATCATCATCTCCGGCAGTTCCATCGTCCCTTCCACCTGGCTGTGGCTGGCGAGGATTTGCTCGACCAAAGTCGAGCCCGAGCGGGGCAAGCCGACGATGAAGATCGGATCGGGCGCCGGGCAGCCGCCATCGCCCATTGCGGCGATGAAGGGGGCGGTGAAGGTTTTGGCCGTCGCCTCCACCTCGGCGGTGAATTCGGCGGCATCGTGCTGCACCATCGCCCGGCGGATCCGGTTGCCCGCCTCGTAATGGCGGAAGGACGCCGCATAGTCCTTCGCATCTTCCAGCGCCTTGCCGAGCGAGAAATGGAGATGGAAGATATCCTCCCGCCGGTCCGGCGCCAGCGATGCCAGCGCACTCTCCATTGCCGCTACATCTTCGTCGCCCAGCTTCACCGTCTTGAGGTTGGCGAGGCTCCACCAGGCCTCACCCATCGTCGGCTGATGGGTCACCGCCTGACGATAGGCGTGGATCGCCTCGGCCTGCTGGCCCAGCGTTTTCCGTACATGGCCAAGATTCTGCCAGACTTGCGGCTGGTTGGGCTGCAGCTTCAGCAGGCGCTCGTAGATCTCGCCGGCCGGAGCTTGCTCCCCAAGACGCACCAGCACCGAAGCCTTGATGAGATCGTGGCCCGGATTCTTGAGCGGGGAAGTGACCAATATTTCTGCGTGTGCCAGCGCATCGGGCAGGCGATTGGCCTGGAGCAGCAGGCGGATCAGGAAATCGCGGGCCAGATCGAAGCCCGGGGCAAGCGCAACTGCGCGTTCGACCAGCGCCATTGCCTCGGTCAGGTCGCCCCGGCGCCAGATCATCTCACCGAGCAACCGGGTCGCGGCGGCGTCTTCGGGCGCGCGCTGTAGCCACGCCTTGAGGATCGCCTCGCCCGCGTCGAAGCGCTCTTCGTTCATCGCAACTGCGGCCTTGAGCAGTTCGGGGTTGCGAGACGAGGCATGCACGCCCGACAGATCGGCGCGCCACGCATCCTGGGTCCGGCCCAGCTTGCGCAATTCCTTCGCCATGAGGAACCAGGCGTTCGCCGCCGCCGGCTGTTGCCGTGTGAGGCTTTCCAATGCTGCGACCGCCTGTGCGCTGTCGCCGGTCGCGCTCGCCACCTGCGATAGCTCCCACAATGCATCGAGCATGCGCGGCTGGCCCCGCGCCAGCGCGGCGAGTCGCGATAACGCCTCGCCCGCATTGCCCGTCAGACGCAGCGCCTGGCCCTCGATCAACAAGGCATGAGGATGCCCCGGTGCTGCGCGCAATATGTCGCGCGCGAGGGCCAATGCCCCACCGGGATCGGCTCCGAGCAGGCGCGTGGCATGGGCAATCGCCTCGTTCAGGCCACCCGCCGCATTCGCCGCCACACCCCGCATATCCTGCCATCCCGTATTGCTGCGGGTGCGAAGCTAGGGCGGGAGTCAAGCTTTGTCGATGAGGAGAAAAGGACACAGCGCGGGGTCGCGTTCGGGCCATTTCCCATAGTGCTTGACAGAAGCTGAATGATGACCAGTATGCGAATCTTGACGGTCGTCAGATAAGTCCCGTGAACATTCACGGACGCCGGGAAACCGGCGGGAATGGCTTGCAGCCGGCCGGCGCAGGAGGCGGGAAAAGGATTTCCCGTCTGATCGGACCAACCGCCCAGATGGGGAGTCGCGGTAGAGACTTAGTAAGCTAAGCCACCGTCGACCAGGAGAGGACAAGGAGGAAAGTCACGCACCAATAAAGGGGGTTCACAGATGAAGACCATTGCGGCGAGGCGCCGTAAGAGCGCCTCTTGGCTGTTGGGAACGACGACGTTCCTGACGCCGTTCATGATGGGCGGCCAGGCTCCCGCACAGGCGGTGATGACGTCGGGTGCCGCGGCTGCGGCCGTTGCCGCCGATCCCGCGCCGGCACCCGCCGCAGCCGAGCCGGCGTCGGACGCGCCATTGGGCGAGATCGTCGTGACGGCGACCCGCAAGGCAGAGAGCATCCAGAAGGTCCCGATCTCGATCCAGGCGCTGGGTGCTGAAACGCTGGGCGAGCGTCAGGTAAAGGGCCTAAGCGACTTCGCCGCACTGCTTCCTTCAGTTTCGTTTGCCGGCATTGGCCCCGGCCGCAGCACCGCCTATTTCCGCGGTATTGTGCCCGCGGGCGGCAATTATGCGTCGGTCGGCTATTATCTCGACGACATCCCGATCACCGGTACCGGTGTTCCCGACATCCACGTCTATGATCTCGAGCGTATCGAGGCGCTGTCGGGTCCGCAGGGTACGCTCTACGGCGCCGGTTCGCTGGCCGGCACGATCCGGTTTATCACCAACAAGCCTAAGATCGGCGAGTGGCAGTTCGGCTATGATCTTGAGGGGAACAAATATGGCAAGGGCGGCTATGGCGGCCAGGGTGAAGCCTATGTCAATGTTCCGATGGGCGATGCGGTCGCGGTCCGTGCCATGGGGTATTATCGCCGCGATGGCGGATATATCGATAATACGCCGAACAACGGCAATTTCAACGACGGTAGATCGTCGACGCTGGGCCTGGGCGATACCAATCCGCTTACCAACTATACGTTGAGCAACGCCGCTATTGCGAAAAAAGACTATAATCCGATTTACGAATATGGCGGTCGCTTGCAGGCGCTGTGGCAAGTTGCGCCAGGCTGGAGCCTGACGCCGGAGATCACCGCGCAGCGCCAGATCGCCTACGGATATTTCGGTTACGATCCGCGGGTCGGCGATCTCGAGGTGCACGACTATGATCTCACCCGCCAGGACGACAAGTGGTTCCAGGCCGCGCTGTCCATCCATGGCCATATCGGCGACTGGGACCTGGTTTCAGCGACCGGCTATTTCAAGCGCAAGACCAAGCTGAACAACGATTACACCTATTACACCGTGACCTATGATGGCTTCGGTGGCGGCTACGAAAACTATCTGCAATTTTTTGACAAGAGCGGTTGCACAGGATCAGGCGCCAGCTTGAAGTGTTCCACGCTCATCAATCCGCAGCAATATTATCATAGCACGACCAACCGGAACAAGTTCACGCAGGAACTTCGGCTCAGCACGCCAAAGACCTGGCCTTTCGATGTGACGGTCGGTGGTTTTTACCAGCGCCAGAAGCAGGAGAACAACGCTTACTATGCGATCCGAGGCCTGGATCAGATCGCCGGTTATACGCAAGCCTGCGCCTATAGCTATGTGAAGGACACTTGCGACGGTAATACAACCAGCTTGGCGGGCTTCGGTGTTCCCGTTTCGCAAGGCGGCACAATGGTAACGACGATATCGCCGGCCGTGAAGCAGGACGGCTTCTATATCATCGAAACTGACCAACTTTATCACGACGAAGCGATCTTCGCGGAGGGCCATTACGATATTACGCCCAAGCTCAAAATTACGGGAGGCATCCGATACTTCTGGACGGATTACAGCATAACCGGCTTTGCCGGTGTGCGGAGTTCCGCTGCGAGTACCGCCAGTTCGCTCTACGTCCCGACCGGAACGAAGGGGTGCCCGACGCCGCTGCCAGCCGCCCGCTTGCAGTGCCTCAACCAGAACCCGCTCGCATCTGACGAAGTCGGGCGCTACAGCGAAAGTGGCGAAACGCACAAGGTGGCATTGAACTGGCAGTTCGAGCCGTCAAAAATGATCTATGCGAACTATTCGACAGGCTTCCGTCCAGGCGGCTACAATCGGCCATTGCGCATCCGGACCACCGGTATCGTCGTCGGTGCCCCACCGTTTAAATCGGAAACGCTGACCAATTATGAGATCGGTTTAAAGACAACCTGGCACAACATCTTCCGCTTCAATGCGGCCGTGTACTTCGAGAAATGGAATAATATCCAATACGGCGTGGTGGTCGCTGGTGCTCAGGGTGCTGGATACACCGGCAATGCCGGCAAGGCTGAGGTAAAGGGCTTAGAATATGATGCGGACTTGAGGCTGGGTAAAGTTACGATCTCCTCGTCGGGTGCCTATAATGATGCCAGGCTGAAGGGAAATTTCTGTAACTTCGTCGCAGACCCGGTCACACAGTCGATCACCCAGTTGGCCACGTGCTCGGCAACCAAGCAGGTGAACGGTGTCAATGTCGCCACGTCCGAAGTTGCGGCAGCTGACGGCACGCGCCTACCCCGTCAGCCAAAATTCAAGGGAACAACCTCGATCCGCTACGACACCGATCTGGGTCCCTATCGCGCCTATCTCATGGGCGCAGCGCTTTACCAGACGGGAGCAACGCAGGACCTGAACACGCTTAACGATCAGCTGTTGGGCGACACTCCTGGTTTCGTCAGCTTCGATTTCTCGGCGGGCTTCAAGAAGGACAATTGGACGGTCGATTTCTTCCTGCAGAACGCGTTTGACAAGCGTGGGCAGCTGACCAAGAATACCTTCTGCTCGATCACCTTCTGCTCGGGGTCGTCGCGTACGTTCACGATCAAGCCGCAATTCTTCGGGGTCAAGTTCGGCCAGAAATTCTGATTGATCGCAACCGAAGTCACTCTTTCCGCCCCGGCCGACGCCGGGGCGGTTTTTTATCGCATTGCTTTCAGATGCGCCGCGATCGCCGCGTCAAATCGCCCGACGTCGAACTTCTGCGGATCGTCGTGCCGGTCCAGATAGAGACTATCGACGACGGCATGATAGGCCGGGATCAGCCACCGGCCGTGCCGCGTGCTCGCGACGATGTAGAGCAAAGCCAGCCGCGCATATTGCGGATCGGTGAAGCCCGGATCGGGCGCGTCGAGATCGTTCATCCGCTCGCGCGACGGTGGCGGCACGGGGGAGGGGAGGCGCGGCTGGATATTCTCGATGCCGACGAAATGGCCGATCGCGCGGCCCTCGTTCGCGCATTGCTCGAACTTAGTCGTGTAGAAGGGATCGGCGAAATCGACCTCGGTCACGGAATTGCCGACGCGGTTGGTGAACACATTCGCAGCGCGGTTGGGGGCCTGCTTCGGGCGCCCTTCGAACGTCTGGTTGCCGGACCAGCTTCGTTTGTCGCGATCAGCGGGAAAGGCATCGAGCCGATCGCACTCGCTTAGTTTCTCATGCTGGTCGTCGAGCTGCGAACAATTGGGCGAACTGGTGTCGTGGATGATGAAATAATCGGCCGCGAGCGGGCGGCTTAAAGGGCCGCCAAGCTGCCGGTCGGTCAGGCCGAGCGCCTGCACATAGGCGGCCACCCGCTCCGGCGCGAACGGCAGAGCAAGCCCGATCAATTGCGCGAGGTGGGCGGGCAGTTGGGGGCCGCCGATCGTGCCGCCGCGCCCGACATGCCGTGTCAGGCAGCGCGCCTGATCGGCCGGCGTTCCGGTAAATCGCAGCGTCGCTGCGTCGAAGCCGCAAAGGCCCTGATTGGCCTGAGCCGCCGTGATCCCTTGCCCGAGTAAGCATTTCGCCGGATTGGGCGGTTGCCACGCAGCCAGAGCCAGGAGTGCGAGCCGACCGATCGGCATCAGGACGCGGTGGCGATGACGTTATCGTCCGAGTTGCGATCGATCCGTACATTGTAAGGGTCGGCACCCGCAAAGTCCGGCTTCTTCGCGCTGACCAACGTCACCGTCTGCACCCCGCTATGGATCGGCACGCGCGTCAACTGCACCACATCCTTGGCGGCGAAGGTGCCTCTGCCGGGCATGGCGGTGAACAGGCCGACCTCGGTTGTCTCCTGCATCGGCGCCTCGGTCTCCTTGCCCTTGCCGTCGGCATAGAGCTTGTGCGCCTCGATCGTCAGCTTCGTCTCGTAGCGGCCGTCGGGCAGCTTCCGCACCTGCGCCGCCTTGGTCTTGATGTCGTAGAGCGTGATCCGCTCGAACAGATCGGTGATCAGTGCCTGCTCGGCCGGGCTCGCGCCCTTGCGGAACTCGGCGATCAGGTCGAGCGAGCGCGGATAGGGCGCGCCCTTGAACTTGTGCGCGTCGAGATAACGGTGGAGCGCGGCATCGACCCGCGCCTCGCCCAGCTCGTCCTTCAGCCGGTACATGACCAGCGAGCCCTTGCGATAATGGATATATTGCTGGTTCTCGACCCGATAGAGCGGCAATTCCTCGACGACATCGCCGCCACGCCCCTTGAGGTAGCGGTCGAGCTCGAACTTGAGGAAGCGGCGGATCTGATCGCGGCCGTAGAGATGCTCCATCACCATCAGCGCCGAATATTGGGCGAGCGTCTCGGTCAGCATCGTCGCGCCCTGCATATCGGCACCGATCGCCTGGTGCGCCCACCATTGGTGGCCGAGCTCATGCGCGACGACATAGGTCACATAGTCGATCTTGGTTGGATCGGAGAGATCGGCGATGAAACCGAGGCCTTCCGAATAAGGCATTGTACCGGCGAAGGCCTGGGCAAACTGATCGTAATCGGGGAATTCGATAATCCTGGCCTGCCGGAACTGATAGGGGCCGAAGGCGGGCTGGTAGAGATCGAGCCCGTGCGCGAAGGCGGCCAGCATGCGATCGACATTGGCGCCATGTTTGGGGTCGTAATAGACGACCAGATCGACGCCGTTATGCATCAGATGCTTCTCGGCATAGCGCGCCGATTGGACCGAATAGAAATTGAGGATCGGCGCATCGACCACGAAGCGCGCGGTGCGGCGGCCGTTGGCAATCCGGTCGCTGGTCTTGTAGCCCGGCGCGATCGGGGTTTGATCGGCATCGGTGGTGACGGTGAGATCGGTCGTCAGCCAGCCGCCGCGCAACTGGGCGAACCGCGTGGCGGACAGATCCTCCAGCTTGGCCGGGCGCAATTGCGGCACCAGCCCATATTTCTGGCGGCGGATGCGATCGGTCAGCAGCCCGTTGCGGTCCATGCCGATCGTCGGCACGATCTCCATGCTGTTCACGAAGGTGCCGTTGTCGACGACGCGGTGATCGTTGCCATTGTTGCGGAAGCCGCGCTGCGCGCGAACGGTGCGGAAGGCGATCTGCATTGTCGCGTCGGGCGCAAGCGGCTGCGCGAGATGGTAGATGCGATACTGGAAACGCGGATAGTCCTTCGCCAGCGTCGCTCCTGGCACATCCAGTGAGGCGAGCGCGGTATCGCGATCGCCCATCCGGATGTGGAGCTGATCGATCGGCTTGCCGGTGTGATTGACCAGGGTGAGAGTGCCCGCCGCCTCCAGCCGCGGGGCATGCGGCCAGATTTCAATGGCGACCTTGGCGGCCTTCACTTCGGGCTGCGGGACATTTTCGTAGCCGAGGAGCGTCTTCTCGTAATCGGCCTGATAGCGTTCGTCCGAGATGTCGGTACGATAGGCGTTCCAGACATGCGTATTGGTGTAATTCCACGCGCCGGTCGCGACGAAGACGAGCAAGGCCGCCAGCCCGATCGCACCCGCCGGGCCCTTGAGCCGCACCGGCAGCCGCCGCAACCGCGGCATCAGCCGCGTCTCGGTCCCGCGCCGCCATAAGACGTGCGACAGGACGAGCAGGATCAGCGCGAAGGCCGACCAGTAGAGCCGGAACCACCATGCCCCGATCCAGAAGCGGCCGAGCCCGTTCATGTCCGACATCGGCACGCCGGGATGGCCCGAATAATTGTAGAGATTGTCGCCGAAGCCGAGATTGCGCAGCGTCGCCCGGCTGATGACGTAGAGCACCATGATGCCCCACCCGGCATATTTGTTCGGGCTCAATGCCTGAACGAACACCGCCAGGACCGCGAGCAGGGTGAAATCGACCGTGGTCGGGACCACGTACCACAACAGATATTTGCCGAGTTCGAACTCGGCATAACCGTGAAACAGCTGCATCAGCATCGCACCGGCGACGCTGATCAGCAGGGTCGCGAACAACACGAGGGCGACCGCGAGCACCTTGGGAACAAGGAAGGCCCAGTCGGACACCGCCGAGGCATCGATGATCTCGTGCGTCTTGCGCTCGCGCTCGCGCCACACGAATTCGCCCGAATAATAGATGGCGACAATGATCGGGATGAAGCCGAACGTGCCTTCGATCAGGTTGATCACGATGCGGGTCACGGGCTTGACCGGGGTGCCGAACACTTCGCCGAGATCGATCAGCGATCCCATCGCATTGAACAGGCCGAGCGCCATCAGGACGAAGAAGGCCGGGCTGCGCACCACCTGCAGGAATTCGAGTCGGGTGCGCACGCGAAGCTGCGCGAATGCCGTCGCGCCATTGAAGCGCGGCGAGGGCAGGGGGTGGACAGCGGGGGCGCTGACCGGTGCCTCGGCCTGCAGCGCAAGCCGCTCCCGGCGCCTCAGGCGGCGGGGCCGTTCGCCGAAGCTGAACAGGGCGTAAGCCGCTGCCAGCGCAGCCGCGCCGACCGCGAGCCAGATCGCGCGGTTCCACAACAGCATGCCATCGATCGGCACGGTGAGCGTGTTACGCTCGGCCGCGGTCCAATATTTGGTCGCGTAGCTATAGGCGCCGAAGCCGAGCGGCTCGCCATAGGCGCCGAACAGCTCCCACGCCGGGTTGCGATCGAGCACGACCGTCGCGAGCGTCCACAGGATGAGGAAGCCGACCACGCCGAGATAGGTCGCCATCATCGATCGCGTGACCGTCGCCAGCGCGAAGAACAAGGCAGCGGTCATGAACAGATTGGGCAGCGCCAGCCACAGATAAGGGCGCAGATAGAAAGCGAGGCTGTTGGGGCCAACCTGCTCGGCTTCGAGCCATGGCATATGGCTTCCCAGCCAGACCGCGAGCGGGATCATGAGGAAGCCCACTGCCGCCGCCGCGAAAGCACCGGTGAAGCGTCCGAGCAGATAAGCGCGCTTCGTGATGCGCGTTGCGCGTATGATCGGCCCAAACCCGCTCTCGTCGTCGCGCACGATGACGTTCGCGACGAACGCGGTCGAGACGAACATGTAGAGCATCGAGAAGATGAGCATCATCTGCGCGATGGCGAAGGGCGCATTCTTATGCGTGTTGCCGCCCGCCCCCATCTGGATCTGGTCGATCGTGGTCGCCCCGAACGCGAGTAGCCCGAATATCACCGTCGCCACCCAGAAGACCGGATTGCGCATCTGGTAGCGCAGTTCGAAGCCGGCGACGCTCCTGAACATGGCCGCCTCAGGCTGCCGCGCGACGGCTGGCGTCGAGCGTCGAGAAATAGACATCCTCCAGCCCACCCCGCACGGGGGCGAATCCCTCACCCGGATCGGTATCCGACATCACGTGGATGATCGTGCGACCGGCGAACAGCCGGGTCGAGATGACGCGATACCGTTCGCGATGATCGTCGAGTTCGCTTCGCGCGATCGTCTTCTGCCAGATGCGGCCGCGCGTCGCCTCGATCAGATCGAGCGGTGCGCCTTCGAGCAGGATGCGCCCGCCCGCCAGTACCGCCATGCGCGGGCACAGATCGGCGACATCCTCGACGATATGGGTCGACAGGATCACCACCACCTCGTCCCCAATCTCGCCGAGCAGGTTGAGGAAGCGGTTCCTCTCCTCGGGATCGAGACCGGCGGTCGGCTCGTCGACGATGATCAACTGCGGGTTGCCGATCAGCGCCTGCGCGATGCCGAAGCGCTGCCGCATGCCGCCAGAAAACCCCGCCAGCGCCTTCTTGCGCACGGCCCACAGATTGACCTGGTTGAGCAGGCTCTCGACCGTATCCTTGCGCTCGGCCGGTGTGGCGACGCCCTTCAGCACAGCCATATGATCGAGCATGTCGTAGGCCGAGACCCTTGGATACACGCCGAAATCCTGCGGCAGATAGCCCAAGGTGCGCCGCAGCCGCTCGGGCTCGGCGATCACATCAATCCCGTTGAAATTGATCGCGCCGGACGTGGGCGTCTGCAAGGTCGCGATCGTGCGCATCAAGGTCGACTTGCCCGCGCCGTTGGGACCGAGCAGCCCGAACATGCCGGGTGGTATGGTGAGATCGACCCCGTCCAGCGCGCGTGTCCCGTTGCCGTAGACATGGGTCAATCGCTCGATCGTCAGCATGGGAATCGCCTCCTGGGCCCGACACTAGTCGGTGTGTTGCTGATGTAAAGCGGCGGCGTGCAATGCCCTCCATGCTTTTCGCGCGAGAAGAACTCCGTGGTCAACGCAGTCCCTTGACCCACTCTAGCAGCGGTCCCGTCAGGGTTTGATCTGCCGTGCCCACTGCCATTCCTTCGCTGAAATGATTGGAATTCTTCACGTAGACATGGCGCGGGCAGCGGGTGGGCGTCTTGCAGAGTTCGCTTCGCATGCGCGTCATATAGACTTTGAACTGCTCCGGATCGAATTCGGCATTGGCGACGAACAAAGGGATGCTGCTGCGCTTCAGCCCCTCGATCGCGACGGTGGCGGTCTGCGCCGGGTCCTGCCCGTAATAGGCATTGGGTTTGGCAGGATCGGGCGTCTCCGCATAGAAAGCCGACAGGATCACCGCGCCCTTCACCGCTTCGGCCTCCGGTCCCTGAAGCTCGGGATGGGCGATATAGTCGTTGACGTGGTTGGCGCCGGCCGAGTGGCCCCAGATGATGATGCGATCGGGATCGCCGCCATAGTTCGCGATATTGGCGTGAACCCAGGCGATTGCCGAACCAATGTCCCTGGCGCCCGTTGGCCAGACGTCCTTGGGAGCCAGCCGATAGTCGATATTGACCCCGATCATGCCGTTCTGCGCGCCCCAGGCGGTGATATTGTCGGGATAGAAAGCGCCATGCTTGTCGCCGCGGACGAAGCCGCCGCCATGAACGAACAGCAAAACCGGCCGCTGTTTCGACTTGCCCACGGGCGTGTAGATATCGAGCTTCTGCAGCGGATCGCGCCCGTACCTGATGTCGCGTGCAACGGTGACGTCGGCCCAGGGCTCCTTGGCGAATAGCGGCGCGTAAAGCTGACCGATGGAGGGATCCATTGCCTGCCCGGCGGCGCGCACCTTCGCGGCGATGTCGGGCGGCACCTGCGCCATGGCCGCGAAGCCGAACGCAAACAGGCCGGCGGTCGCAGCCGCGATGACGGATTTGATCATCCTCTGTCCTCACCCTTCGTGCGATCTGGAAAATCGATCGCTTTGCGCGGGTTTGTAAGCCTGATCCCGCCGGACGGGAATGCCTTGCGCTTTCGCGCGAAGCATGGCGCCGTTCGGCCCTGAACAAGTCAGGGCTGCCGGGAGCGACTAGACAAGGCCTAACATGTCCCGTCGTAAAGGACGGCAGGGCGGAGGGGCGGATCATGTCGGCAGGGTTCAGGCGGCACACTCTCGGTTTCGCCGCAATCCTGCTTGTCGCCCTGTCCGGCGCGCATCCAGACGGCAGGAGCGTCAACTGGCCGGTCTATGGCGGCCAGACGGACGAAAATCATTATAGCCCGCTCGATCAGATCAATCGCACTACGATCGGACGGCTGAAGCCGGTCTCTGCGATCGATCTCGACGTCCCACGCGCCAATTCGGAGCCGATCGCGGTCGATGGCGTGCTCTATGTCACTGGCGGTCTGAGCATCGTGCAGGCGTTCGATGTCGAGACGGGCAAAAGGCTGTGGCGGTTCGAACCAAAGCTCGACACCGCACCGATCAAGATGCGCTTTGCGTGGGGCGCGCGCGGCCTCGCTTACGATCATGGCCGGGTGTTCGTCGGCGCGCAGGACGGACAATTGTTTGCGATCGATGCGAAGACCGGCAAGCTCGACTGGTCGGTCCAGACGACCGAGGGGCAGGATGACGGCCGTTACATCACCGGCGCACCGCGCGTGTTCGACGGCAAGGTCATCATCGGCCATGGCGGCGCCGATTTTGCGGCCGTGCGCGGCTATGTGACCGCCTATGACGTGGTGAGCGGCAAGCAGCTCTGGCGCTTCTACACCGTTCCCGGCGATCCGGCGAAGGGCTTCGAGGACGCGACACAGGCGATGGCCGCAAAGACCTGGTCGGGCGAATATTGGAAGCATGGCGGCGGGGGTACCGTCTGGAACGCGATCACCTACGATCCCGAATTCGGTCGTATCTATCTCGGCACCGGCAATGGCGCGCCGTGGAACCCCAAGATTCGCAGCCCGAGGGGCGGCGACGATCTGTTCCTCGCCTCGATCGTCGCGCTCGATGCGAAGACCGGCAAATATCTCTGGCATTATCAGGAGAATCCCAACGAGGCGTGGGATTACAATTCGACGATGGATATCGAGCTCGCGACGCTCGCCATCGACGGCAAGGCCCGCAAGGTCATCCTCCACGCGCCGAAGAACGGCTTCTTCTATGTGATCGACCGCGAAAGCGGCAAGCTGATCTCGGCCGACAAGCTTGGTAAGGTCACCTGGGCCGACCGGATCGATCTTCAGACCGGACGTCCGGTCGAAAACCCCGGCATGCGCTATGCGGACGGAACCGCATCGGAGGTATGGCCGGGCAATCTCGGGCTGCACAATTGGCCGCCGATGGCGTTCAATTCCGGCACCGGCCTCGTCTACATTCCGGCGATCGAGACCGGCATGAAGATGACCGACAAGGGGGTCGATCCGGCACATTGGGAGGACGTGCCGGGCATGCTCAACAATGGCGTGCCCGAGCTTTATGCCGATGGCTTTCCGGCAACGAGCGCGGCGTCGCTGATCGCCTGGGATCCGGTGCGCAAGACCAAGGCGTGGCAGGTGAAGACCCCCGCGCCGTGGAACGGCGGCGCTTTGACCACAGCCGGCAAGCTCGTCTTCCAGGGGCAGATCGATGGCCATCTGGTCGCTTACGATGCGGTGAGCGGCAAGCCGGTATGGCGCTATGCGGTCAACACCGCCGCTGGCGGCACGCCGATCTCCTATGCTTGGAAGGACAGGCAATATGTGAGCCTGGTGATCGGCCCGCCGCTCGGCTCGCAATTCTCGCTCGAGGGGGCGAGCGCCTACGGCTACAATTTCCGCACCCAGCCGGCGCGGATCGTCACCTTCGCGCTCGATGGCACTGGCACCATTCCCAAACCCGCCGTGGCCGGCCCCGAACAGCCGTTGGTCGATCCTTCGATGAAGCTCGAACCGGCCATGGTGAAGCTCGGCGGTGCGCTGTGGGGCGGCTGCATGGGCTGTCATGGCACCCACGCGCGCTCGCCCGGCTCGGCGCCCGATCTGCGCGCGTCGCCGCTGCACCATTCGCAGGATGCCTTCGTTCAGGTTGTCCGCAAGGGCGCGCTGGCGCAGCGCGGCATGCCGCCTTTTCCCGAACTGAACGACGATCAGATCGAAGCGCTGCGCCAATATATCGAAGCCATGGCCCGCGAAGGCCATTGATTCTTCCGGTTCGGGCACGCGCTGCCGAAAGCAAATGGATAGGGACGCATGATGACGGACGCAGCAGCCCTTCAAGCGCGCCTCGATGCCATGGAGAAGCGCCTCGCTCAAGCCGAGGATCGCGAGGCGATCTGGCGGTTGTTCATGGCGATGCAGGCCGCGATCGATAATCGCGATCTCAAGGCTTACGGCGAAGGCTTCACCGAGGATGGCGTTTGGGCCGGCGTCGTCGGTCGCGGCGTCGGTCCGGTGGGGATCGCCGAAATCCTCGGCCAATATATGAAGCCCTGGGACAGTGAGGCGACACGGAC
This sequence comes from Sphingomonas sp. MMS24-J13, assembly GCF_044905095.1. Classification (NCBI taxonomy): domain Bacteria; kingdom Pseudomonadati; phylum Pseudomonadota; class Alphaproteobacteria; order Sphingomonadales; family Sphingomonadaceae; genus Sphingomonas; species Sphingomonas sp. MMS24-J13. Next base: position 2,102,405 of record NZ_CP173258.1, on the reverse strand, counting down.
CTGGCACGTCACGCTCGACGTTCTGATCGATATCGATGGGGACAGTGCCACGGCAAGCAGCAAGTTTCAGCACATCACGCCCGCCGAGAATGGCACGCTGCGCGTGTGGCATCTCGGCGCCTATGATGACCGGTTGGTGCGCACGGCGCAGGGCTGGAAGTTCACGCAGCGCCTGGCTTACGTGATCGTCCCGTACATGGAGCCGAAGTTCCAGCGGGTCGGCACCGGGGGCGAGTAGCACCCCTTCACTGATAGTGGGTGGTGTTCCCAAACCCTGTGTTGGTCTTGGCCATTTTCATCAGCTTCCTGATGTAGGTCCGGGTATGACGATCGAAGCGCCGATCGTCATAGACGCCGCGCCAGATATAATCGTCGCGGTCCAGCAATGCCTTCAGTTCATCGACAAGGGTGCCTTGCGCGTTCGTCGCTGCCTTGCCCTTCAGCAAGGTGCAGATCATTTCCTCGGCCGCTGCCTTGTCGCAATCGTCCTGCTCGCCCCGGCCGGCACGCTCGGCGGTCACCTGATCGGCGCGGGCCGCTATGATCCGGCGTTCCAGCCAGATATGCACCATCGCGCCGTCCCATTCGGGCGCTGCCGCAGGCTTGCTCATTCGCGTTCGACAATCTCGAGTTCGCAGTCGAACTCGCCTTCTTCCTCTTCGCTTTCGAAGAAGCTGGCAGTGACATCGAAGATCACCGCATGCTCGACGCCGCTTTTGGCATCCCAAACCCGGATCGGTCCTTCGGTCCAGTCGCCTTCGCCCTGCTCGATCAGGCGCTGGGCGAGGGCTGCAGCTGCATCCTCGGGCGATGCGGCGCCGAGCATCGGCGCAGGCTCGGCGGTCTCGTCATCGGCCCGCTGGGCCCAATAGCCGATCTTCATCGCTTACTCCGGATTGCAGAACATCGCATCCATACGTCCTGCAACCCGGAGCCGCGGTCCGTCAATCGGCGTGCTGCGGTCCCGATGCTTCATCGAGCGCCAGCGCGCGCATCGCGGCAGGGCGAGCCTGGCAGCGTTCGATATAGGCATCGAGCACCGCGCTCGGCGGAAACGCGTTGCGGGCGAAGGCGAGCGCGCTGCTGATCAGGAAGTCCGCCGCCGAGAACGTATCGCCCATCACATAAGGGTTGTTCCACAAAGCCTCGTTAAGCCGCGCCATCGCCGCATCGAAATTGCGCTGCTTCTGCGGCGACGTGCCGAGTTCGCCCAGCATACTGGCGAACATCGCGGGTTCGAGTTCGGCCGCATACCATGACGCCCAGGTGAGGTGGGTGCCGCGCCCCTTCTCGCCGATCGCGGGGGCTAGGCCGGTGTGGGGAAAGCTTCGCTCAGGTAAAGCACGATCGCGACCAATTCCGCGACGATCTCGCCGTCATGATCGATCGCCGGCACGCGCTTGTCGGGGTGCGGGTTGGCGAGATCGCCTTCGCCTTCGCCGGTCATCGGGCGAAAGATCGAGACCGGCCGGATCTCGTAGGGCACGCCCAATTCTTCCAGCAGCCAGATGATGCGCGACGAGCGCGAACGGGGGGCGTGGTATAATGTGATCATGGCGATCTCCTCGACGACGGTGACTGTCGAAATCGCTTGTAGGTGGGGCCTGCTGACAGCATCATGTCAGCAGGATGCGCCGCGCAGATCGCCTGTTCCAGATCATCCAGATTCTCCGCCGATCGGCGCGCCCGGTGACGGCAGGAGAGATTGCGCGCGAGCTCGAAGTCTCGATCCGGACGATCTACCGCGATATCGCGGACCTGATCGGGCAGCGGGTGCCGATCAGCGGCGAGGCTGGCTTCGGCTACGTGCTCGACGATCAGTTCGACATGCCGGCTTTGATGCTGACCCCCGACGAAATCGAGGCGGCGGTGCTCGGCGCGGAGTGGGTGGCGGGGCGTGGCGATCCGGTGCTGGCCGCTGCGGCGCGCGATCTCATCGCCAAGATCACGTCGGTGGTGCCGGAAAGGCTGCGGCCGTTCATCGTCGATCCGTCGATCGCGACAAGGCCTTCCTATCGCGGTGTGCCCGACGGGATCGACCTCGCCCGCGTACGCACCTGGATCCGCGAGGGGCGCAAGATCCGGATCGACTATCGCGACGAGCATGGCGGCATGACCTGCCGGATCATCTGGCCGGTGATCGTCGGTTATCTCGAACAGGCGAGGATGTTGGCCGCCTGGTGCGAGTTACGGCAGGATTTTCGCCATTTTCGCACCGATCGGATCCACGCCGCGGAGTTTCTCACGGAAAGCTACGCCGCGCGCCCCGGCGAGCTGCGTTTTCGATGGAAGCGCAACATGGCGGAGCGACACGCGGCAAGATCCTCGCCGGACCAGGCAGCATCTTCGGCTGCCGGCCCTCGCTGAGGTGCGCCTCGCGAAGGACGACTCCTTAGAGCTTCTCGATGACGCTTCCCAGCAGGTCGAGGAATTCGGACGTCATCCGCGACGGCGGCCGGTTCTGCAGATAGACCGCGTTGACGTCGAACGTGATCGCAGGCTGGAGGGGGCGCGAGGCGAGACCCGGGGAGAGCGAGGCCTGGGCAGTGAAATTGTCCACGATCGCCATGCCGATGCCCGCGCGAACCAGAGCCGCCGCGACATAATAGGTTCGGGCCGAAATCACCTCGTCCAGTTCGACATCGAGCCGGCTGAGTTCGCTCGATAGCCGGCGGCCGATCGGGCCCCCCTGCAGCGGGCTGATAAATTTGTGCGAGCGCAATTCGGCGAGATGGATACGTGCCGGGGCATCGGGGATATCCTCCTCGCGATACAGCACGACCAGTTCGCCTTCGCCGATCACCTGATGCGCGACCGGAGCCGTCAGCGGTACCTCGAAGCTGATCGCGATATCGGTCTCACGCTCGAACAATTTGCGGACCATCTCGTCATGATGAAGCGTCTGCAGGTCGAACAGCACATCGCCATGCCTGTTCATGAACTGCACCACCGCCTCGGGAATCGCGCCGAGCCCGAGCGAGGGCAGGGCCGAGACGCGCAGCAGGCTGCCGCGGCCATGCTTCATATTCTGGCAGACCTGGCGCAGCACGCGTACCCGATCCGTCACGTCGGACACTTCGGCGAACAAGGTATGCGCGTCCTGGGTCGGAACGAGCCGACCTTTGGCGCGCTCGAACAGGGGCAGGCCGATCGTCCGTTCGGCATGGCGCAGCACCTTGGTCACCGATGGCTGCGAGACGTTGAGCGCGCGCGCGGCGGCGCTGACGGTACCATGCAGGTAGACGGCGTGGAAAACCTCGATCTGGCGCAGATTCATGGGCGTCACCTTACATCGGAAAGGCCCCTATGCCATGCGGTTATGGGGCGCCAAACAACCAAGTCTGGACGGCGCCCGGGGCATGAGGAAGTCTTGCCTGATTGAACGTCGCCTCCCGGGCCTGCAAGAGTCCGTCGGATCAGCGCGCTTCATGCCAAAGGGAGACGTCCATGCCGCATTTGCCTGCCTCGCCTGTTGTTGGGCGAAAGCTGCGGTCGTTGCTGGCGGCGGCCGCGTTGGTGGCGGTTCCCGCGGGGGCGGCGGCGCCCTCGCCGGGCGGTGCGGTCGATGTTCTGATCAAGGGCGGCACGATCTACGACGGCACCGAAAGCAAGCCCTACGTGGGCGATGTCGCGCTGCGCGGCGATCAGATCGTCTATGTGGGACGCGCCACCGATGTGACCGCAACGCGCACGATCGACGCGAAGGGCATGATCGTCGCCCCCGGGTTCATCGATGCGCACACCCATGCCGACAGCTTCATCCGCTCGCCCGACAAGGCGAAGCGGGTCAACGCCGCCTGGCTCGATCAGGGGGCGAGCACGGTGCTGATCGGGGTCGACGGCTATGGCACGCCTGACATTGCGGCCGACACGAGCAAGCTGGTCGCGTCGGGGATCGGCACCAACATCGTTTCCTTCATCGGCTTCGGCGCGATCCGCGAGCGCGTGCTGGGGCAGGATGCGCGTGCGCCCAACCCGGCGGAACTGGATAGGATGAAGAAGCTCGTCGCGAAGGGGATGTGCGAGGGCGGCGTCGGGCTTTCGACCGGCCTCTTCTACGCGCCCCAGAGCTTCGCCAAGACCGAGGAGGTGATCGCGGTCGCGCACGAGGCGGCGATCCGTGGCGGCCTCTATGACACCCACCAGCGCGATGAATCCTCCTATACGATCGGCCTGCTCGGTTCGGTGCGTGAGGTGATCCGCATCGGGCGCGAGGCGGGCATGCCCGTTCATTTCGCGCATCTGAAGGCATTGGGCGTCGATGTGCAGGGGCAGGCACCGGCGGTGATCGCCGCGATCAACGCCGCACGCGCAAGCGGGCTCGATGTCACCGCCGATCAATATCCGTGGCTGGCCTCGGGATCGAGTCTCGATGCCTCGCTGCTGCCGCGCTGGTCGGTCGACGGCGGCAACAAGGCTTTGCTCGCGCGCCTCGACAATCCGGAAACATTGGCGCGTATCCGCACGGAAATGAAGGAGAATATGCGCCGGCGTGGCGGCCCGGATTCGTTGTTGCTGATCACCGCGGGCTTTCCCTGGACTGGCAAGACGCTGGCGCAGGTCGCCAAGGAATGGAGTGTCGATCCGCTCGACGCGGCGCTGCGCATCATCCGCCGCAGCGCCGCGAGCAAAGATTCGGGCGAGGAGCGCGGCGGCACCGCGGTCGCCTCGTTCAACATGGCGCAGGCCGATGTCGACCTGATCATGAAGCAGCCGTGGGTGGTCACCTCGTCGGACGGATCGGACGGCCATCCGCGCATGTTCGCGACCTTCCCCGAAAAATACGTCAAATATGTCCGCGATCGGCACGTGATCGATCTCACCACCTTCATCCGCCAATCGACCGGACGCACCGCCGACATCTACAAGATCGATCGGCGCGGTTATTTGCGGCCGGGTTATTTCGCCGACGTGGTCGTGCTCGATCCGGCCCATTATGCGCCGCGCGCCAATTATGTGCATCCGCGCGAACTGAGCGTCGGGGTGAAGGAGCTGTTCGTCAACGGCCAACTTGCCGTGGAGAACAGCCAGACCACGGGTGTGACGGCCGGTCGTGCGCTACTCCGCCCCAAGCCGGAGCATTGCGCGTAATGCTTCAGCGCCGCTCGTTCCTGCTCGCTTCGGTCGCCTTGCTGTCGCTGCAAGGCGTCGGGTGCGCCCGGCCGATCCTCAAGAAAAGCCGCACCATCCGCCTGACCGGCCTGCGCGCGCCGATCGAGATACTCGAAGAAGAGCGCGGCATTCCGCACATCCGCGCCAAATCGAAGCATGATGCATTCTTCGGCCAGGGCTACGTCGTTGCACGCGACCGGCTCTATCAGATCGATTCCAGCTATCGGCGCGAGGCGGGGCGTATGGCCGAGGTGTTCGGCCCCCGCTTCGTGGCGGCCGATCGCGCCGCACGGCTGTTCCTTTACCACGGCGACATCGAAGCCGAACTCAAGGCGCTCCCGCCCGAGGTGTTGGAGTGCGCCAAGGGTTATGTCGCCGGCGTCAATGCCCGGATCGCCGAACTGGAGGCCGATCCCAGCCTATTGCCGCCCGAATATGGCATATTGGGTATCAAGCCGCTGCGCTGGGACATCCGCGATCTCGTCCGCATCCGCAGCGCGGCGATGGGCGATGTCGATGACGAGGTGCGCCGCGCCCAGCTTCAGGCGCGCGGTCTGCTCGACTTCGATCTGCTGCTCGATCCGCTGCGCCCGGCATGGAACTTCAAGGTACCCGATGGGCTCGATTGCGGCGCTGTGACCGAGGCCGACCTCGGCACGTTGCTCGACGCCGCCAAGCCGCTGCCGTTCGGCGTGAAGGAAGTGGCCTTCTACGATCGCGAACTGGATCGCGTCGATCTGGCAGGGCAGGGCAGCAATGCCTGGACGGTTGCGGGATCGCGCACTGCGACGGGGCGGCCGATTCTCGCCAACGATCCGCATCTCGGTATCGGCGGCACCAGCCCACGCCATATCGCGCATCTGACCGCGCCAGGGCTCGATGTGATCGGTGGCGGCCAGCCCGGACTGCCGGGGATCATGCAAGGGCATACCGATCGCTTCGCCTTCGGCCGCACCAATTTTCACATCGACCAGACCGATCTCTTCATCCTCAGGACGCGCGAGGACGACCCCGAGCAATATTGGCATAACGGGCAGTGGAAGCGGTTCGAGACCGTCGAGGAGGAAATCCTCGTCCAGGGCGCGCCGTCCGAACGCGTCACCCTGCGCTATTCGCAGGGGCGCCCGATCGTCTCGCAGGATCCTTCCCGGCACCGTGCCGTCGCGTTCGCGTCGGTCGAATTGCTGCCGGGGGCGAACATGCGGTTCGCGATCATCGCGATCAACCTGGCACATGACTGGGCATCGCTGCGCGAGGCGCTCAAGCTCCACGTCTCGCCGACCAACCATCATTATGCCGATGTGCAGGGCAATACCGGCTGGCAGGCGAGTGGCTATACGCCGAAGCGCCCGAAGCATGACGGTCTCTTCCCCGCGCCGGGCGACGGCAGCTTCGACTGGGCGGGGATCCTGACGGTCGAGGAGATGCCGAGCATCTACAATCCGAAGCAGGGCTGGTTCGCTTCGGCCAACCAGATGAATTTGCCGCCCGATTATCCCTACAAGGAACGCATCATCAGCTTCAGCTGGAGCGATCCTTATCGGCATGATCGCATCGACGAGGTGCTGGGCGCGCAGCCGAAGCATCGCATCGAGGATAGCGTCGCGCTCCAGCACGATGTGCAATCGCTACCGGCACGCGCTCTGATCAAGTTGCTACCCACGGCGCCCTCTCCCGAGGCGGCGCCGGCGGTGGCGCTGCTGCGCGGCTGGGATTGCGAGATCGGGGCGGATAGCGCCGCTGCCTTGCTCTACGAGATAGTCATGCCCGAATTGTCGGCGCGCTTCCGCGATCTCGTCATTCCGCCGGCTGCGCAGGATCTAATCAAGTCGGTCAACCTGTCCGAAATGTTGCAGCTGCTGGCTAATCCCGATCCGCGGATGGGCAAGGATCCGGCGGCCGCGCGCGACACGCTGATCGACAAGGCGCTTGTCGCCGGGTGGAAAAAGGCGGTGCGGCTGCGCGGCGCCGATCCCGCTCAATGGCGCTGGGGTGATCTGCACGCCGTGGTGCTGGCGCATCCGCTCGCCGCCAGCATCCCGGCGATCGCAGCGGCCTTCCCGAAGATCGAGGGCGGCCGATCGGGCGGCGACGGCACGACCGTCATGGCGCGGGGCGTCAGTCCCGCGCGCAGCTACAACGTCATGCATGGCGCGAGCTATCTGATGGTCGCCGACGTCGGTGCGTGGGACAATACGCGCTATTTGCTGTTGCCCGGCCAGTCGACCGACCCACGCTCGGCGCACTATCGCGATTTCTATGCCGATTGGCTGGCAGGGGCGGAGCAGCCCTTGTGGTTTAGCAAGGCAGCCGTCGAAGCGCACGCCACCGATCGGACCGTGCTGACGCCCGGCTGATCCGTGAGGTATTATGAACGACCCCACGCTGCGCCTACTATGCGCAGCGTGGGTTGCCGCGTGGCTTCTCTATGAAGACATTTGGGCCGAGCCACGTCCCGTAACGGTCGGCTAAGACGATCGTTCGTAGCGCATCTTGATAACGCTATCATGGCCCTGGGCAGTGTTTTTGATGGCGGCGTCCGATTTTAAAAAACCATATTTAATCGTCATATAGACCGTTGTTTAGACGTATCGGGAAGGCGGTCATTCGCTGAGGGGGTAGACAGCAAAATTAATTATGATATCGGTCACATTGATAGCATGTGCTTTTCCGCCGCCTTGCGCCGGAAAGCGAACAAAAGATGCAAAGGGGATGGCCGGTGAATTGATCAAGGACATTCAAGGGAAGTTTTCTATGTCGGGGCGTTGCCCTCGGTGCGTTGGTACTGGCCTGTAGCGCAGGTAACGCGCAGCAAGCGTCCACCGGGCCTTCGGTGCCGTCGGCCGATCCGACGCAGGATATTGTCGTCACGGGATCGCGCATCGCACGCACCGGCTTCACCTCGCCGACCCCGGTCACGGTTGTCGGTGCAGAGCGGCTTGAAGCACGCGCCATCACCAATGTCGGCGAGGCGCTGAACGAGCTGCCGTCCTTCCGCGCCTTGGTAACGCCGGCGACGCAGCAGGCGGCGGGCGGCAATATCGGCGCGCGCGTGCTCGATCTGCGGGGCCTGGGTGCTGCCCGCACCCTCGTGCTGCTCGACGGCAAGCGCTTCGTGCCTTCGACCACGACCGGCACGATCGACGTCAATCTGATCCCCAGCATCCTCGTCCAGCGGACCGAAGTGGTGACCGGTGGTGCGTCTGCCGCTTATGGATCGGATGCAGTCGCGGGTGTCGTCAATTTCATCCTCGACAAGAAGTTTCAGGGCTTCAAGGGTAGCGTTCAATATGGTGAGTCCCAGCGCGGCGACGCCAAGGACTACAATGTCTCGCTCGCTTACGGCACGAAGTTCGCGGAAGATCGCGGCCACTTCATCGTGGGCGGCGAATTCGACAAGAATAAGGGCATGGGCGATTGCTACACGCGCAGCGCCTGGTGCCCGAACGACATGCTCGTCGGCAATTCGAAGGCAGGCGACGGCGGGTTTCCGGCCAGCTACCGCGCCGGCCCCAACGGCACGGGCAACCTGTCGCAAGACGGCCTCGTCAATTTCGGGACGACGGCAGCCGGCGCCACGTCGCTCGCACCGCGCGGCATCACCTTCAATCCCGGCGGCACGACCCGCCAGTATCAGTATGGGCGCATCATCGGCAACAGCACCGCGCCTTTGTTCATGATCGGCGGCGAGGGTGCCAACGAGAATGGCTACCTACAGGGCATCATCCTGATGCCACCGGTGCGCCGCATCACGAGCTACGGCCATCTCGACTATGAATTCAGCGATGCGCTCAAGGCGAACCTCGACCTGTCCTACGGCCAGGTGAAGGGTACCATCATCGGCTCCGAAGCGCGCGATGCGGCCTTTGTGATCAATCGCAACAACGCCTTCCTGCCGGCCCAGCTTGCCGGCGTCATGGATGCCAACAACCTGACCTCGGTCTCGGTCGGCCGCGTGTTCGGCGATCTCGGCGGTTCGGTCGACCATTCTGTGAATGATACGTATCGTGCGGTCGCGTCGCTCGAAGGCAGGATCGGCGGATCGTGGAAGTGGGACGCCTATTACGAATATGGGCGCAACAAATTCCGCCAGGATTATACCGGCGACGTGATCATCGCGCGGATGCGCAACGCCACCAATGCGGTGGTGAGCAACGGCACGACCGTCTGTGCGATCAACGCCGACAACATCACCACCAACGACGATCCATCATGCGTGCCGTTCAACCTGTTCGGCCGGGGCCAGTCCAGCGCCGCTGCGCGCGCCTATGTCGCACCGAGCGGCTGGCAAACCGCCGACACCACTGAGAATGTCGTGTCGGGCAACGTCCATGGCGATCTGTTCCAATTGCCGGGTGGTCCTCTGTCGATCGCGTCGGGCGCCGAGTTTCGCAGCGACAAGCTGGTCGGCGGTGCTGATCCGCTCTCGGCTGCAAGTGCTTTCTGGTCGTTCAACGGCAAGGCGATCAATGGCAAGATCGAGGTGGCCGAAGGCTATGTCGAGGCGGTAGCGCCTTTGCTCAAGGACGTACCCTTCGCTGAATCGCTCGAACTGAACGGCGCCGTACGCCGCACCCACTACAAGCGCAGCAGCGTGGCCGCCGCCTCGTCGACCGCCAATGCGACGACTTGGAAGTTCGGCGCGGTGTGGCAGCCGATCCCCGACATCCGCTTCCGCGCCACCAAATCGCGCGACATCCGCGCGCCCAATATCAGCGAATTGTTCGGGCCGGTGACGTCGGGTCGCACCACGATCATCGATCCTGTCAATGGCGGCCAGCAGATCCAGATCAACTCGCTCAGCGGATCGAACCCGGCGCTGAATCCCGAGAAGGCGGACACCTGGACGGCCGGCATCGTGCTCAGCCCGCACTGGGATTTCGTGCGTTCGCTGCGCTTCTCGGCCGATTATTTCGACATCAAGGTCAAGGGTGCCATCGCGACGCTCGGCGCACAGACCGTCGTGCAGCGCTGTGCCGCCGGCGCGACCGAATTCTGCCCGTTCGTCAGTCGCGACTCTACCAACACCCTGACCCTGGTGCAGGACGTGCTGCAGAACGTGAACCAGCAGGTCAGCCGCGGCATCGATTTCGAGGGCGATTACGCCACCCGCATCGGCTCGCTCGGCAAGCTCGACTTCCGCCTGCTGGCCACCCATTATCTGGAGTTCTCGACGCGCGACACGGTCGGCGTTACCGATCGCGTCGGCCAGACCGGCTACCGCGCCGGTACCACCACCGGCGTGCCCAACTGGACCGCCGATGCGTTGATCGGCTGGACGATCGATCGCTTCACGCTGACCGGCCATGCCCGCTTCATCTCGCGCGGCAAGCTCGATGCCTTGCTCGTCGGGCCTGAGGATCCGGGTTATGCGGTCACGCTCACCAATAGCGTCAGCTCGAACCGGGTCGCCGCGCGCACCTATTTCGATCTCAGCGGCAATTTTCGCGTAACCTCGAACATCGAGATATTCGGCGCAATCAACAATCTGTTCGACAAGGATCCGCCCCTGGCGCCGAGCGCGCAGGGCGGCACCAACCAAGTGTATTTCGATCCGATCGGACGCTACTTCAAGGCGGGCGTGCGCGTCCGGATGTGACCGGCAGCCGCGATCGCCAACCAATATACACACTCAGTAATCAGGAATCCCCGGAATGGCGAACAAGTCGTTGTTGCAGCTGCTGGAACGGACGAACCACACCATCGTGGCGCCCTGCGTCTATGATTGTGCGTCGGCGCGCGCGGTCGAGCTGGTCGGGTTCGAGGCGATGATGCTGTCGGGCGGTGAGGTCTCGATCGCGATGAACGGCGTGATCGACTACGGCTTCTGCAACCTCACCGATATCGAATGGATCACCAGCCGCATCAGCCAGACCTCGGCCATTCCGCTGGCGGCCGATATCGAGGACGGTTTCGGCGGCCCGCTCGCGGTGTATCGCTCGGCCAAGCGCCTCGCCATGGCGGGCGCCAAGGCGCTCCAGCTCGAGGATGCCAGCGACATGGAGGAATCGACCGGGCTGCTGCCGCGCGAGAAATATTATGAGAAGGTCCGCGCCGCTGTCGCCGCATTGGAAGGGACCGACTGCTTCCTGCTCGCGCGCACCAACGCCGATCCCGAGACGCAGATGGACGAAGGCTGCGAGCGCATGGCCATGGCGATCGAACTCGGTGCGAAGATGAGCACCGTCGTCAAGATCAGCACGCTCGATCATGCCAAGTACGTCTCGAGCAAGGTGCCGGGCTGGAAGATGTTCCCCGACGTGCGCGATATCGACGGTAAGCCCGGCGTGACGGTCGAGGATCTGTGGCCGCTCGGCTTCAACTTCCTGACGATGCACTATACGCTCAAGGCGGCGATGGACGGCATGCTCGAGCATGGGCTGCACAATGTGAAGCAGCAGGGCTGCCATTACACCTGCCAGAAGGTCGATGCGACCGGCATCATGGGCATGAGTGCCACGCCCCTGTTCGATCCGCAGTCCTATATGGAGCTGGAAAGCCGCTTCACCGGCGCCGGCAAGGAATATACGATCGTGGGTAATCACGTGGAGGATTTCCCCGTAGGTTTCGTACGCTCCCGGATCGACGATCGACTTTAGGAAGTCCTTCCCTTGGGTTGCTCGGGGAGGATTTCAGTTTCAGGAGCATTTGCTTGAACGACGACGTCGCCCCGTCCGTAGGCTACCGAAATTACGTCCTGTTCGTTCTCTTCCTGGGTTACGTCGTCAACTCGATCGATCGCGGTGTCCTCGGCATATTGATGCCGCCGATCCAGAAGGAGTTCGCGCTCAGCTACACGCAGGTCGGCCTGCTCGGTGGGCTGGCCTTCGCGCTGTTCTACGCCACGCTCGGCATCCCCATCGCCGGGCTGGCCGATCGCACCAGCCGAAAATGGGTGCTCACCATCTGCATCGTCGGCTGGAGCGTGATGACCGGCCTGTGCGGGCTGGCGACCAACTTCGTCCAGTTGCTGATCGGCCGCGTCGGCACCGCGACGGGCGAGGCGGGCGCGAGCCCGGCTTCGCATTCGCTGATCTCGGACTATTTCCCGCCCGACAAGCGGGGCACGGCACTCGCTTTCTATGCGCTCGGCGTTTCGGTCGGCGGAATTGTCGGCCTGCCGCTGGCGGGCTGGAGCAGCGACCATTTCGGCTGGCGAACCACCTTCATGCTGGCCGGCGTGCCGGGGCTGGCGCTCGCCCTGGTGATGGCAACGACGGTGCGTGAGCCGCGGCGCACGCACGTTTCCACCCGGCGCACCGGGCTCGCCGCAGGATCGTTTGGCGCGATACCCGAGCTGATGCGGCGCGCCGCCTTCCGCAACATGGCACTCGGCGTCGCGCTCCATTCGTTCGTCTGGTATGGCGCGAGCACGTTCAACTCGCTCTTCCTGACGAAGACGCATCACCTCACGACCAGCGCAGTAGGGAGCTGGCTTGCCTTTCTCTCAATTGCCGGCGCGGCCGGTACGTTCGCCGGCGGCATGCTCGCCGATCGGCTGTCGGCGCGGTTCCATGATCGGCGTTTCTACATGTGGGCGCCCGGCGCCGCTGCGGTGGTCGGTATCCCGTTCCAGATCTTCGGCTATCTCGCCCCAACCGTGCCGCTGGCGATGACCGGCTTCGCCTTCAGCGCCTTCTTTGCGTCCTTCTTCTTCGGCCCGTCCTTTGCCATGGGACAGGCCCTTGCCAGCCCCAGCCGCCGCGCGCTCGCTGCCTCGGTCCTGCTCTTCATCCAGACGATGATCGGCCTCGGTATCGGCCCGCTTGTCACCGGAATGATCAGCGATGCGCTGCTGCCCCGGCTTGGCCCCGAAGCCCTGCGCACTGCTATGGCGACCGTCGCGTTGGTCAACGTCTGGGCCGGCTTGCATTACTGGTTGGCGGGGCGGACCGTGCGCCGCGATATCGCAGCGGCGGAGTTGAGTGTCTGACTAGAAGTCGTCAGGCATGGGCGTGGCGGGGAGCGCGTCGCCAAACTCCGGAAATAGCTGCTCCACCTCGGCCTGCAGATCATCCGATCCCGGCAGCAGGCCGTAATGATCGAGCATCCTGCGGATCAGCTGCAATCGATATGGGCCTATGCCGTTGATTGTCGCCAGGCCCGGCAGGTCAGGGTCTGCGACGCGATCGGCCAGATCGCCAAGCGTCAGATAACCCAGTGCCTTCAGCAATTTTCGCAGCCCGGGCGGAAGCACCGACTGGCCGACCGGCAGGTCGCGATCGGTCGCGTCCGGCCGGCGCGTACGCAACCGCGTGCTGGCCGCTTTCTGGCGTTTCAAAGTGCGACGGATGTGGCTGAGCTGATTGGACGTCAGGCCGAGCCGGCGGCCGATCTCACGATAGGGGTAGCCGGACGCGCGCAGATCGCGCGCCTGTTCCAGGTTCAGCATGGCCTGTTCGGGCAAGCTCAGCATGATTGTTCGAGCATCATCGGGCAGCTCGCCGATACTGCGTATACGCGGCGGGCGACAGGCCCGAAAGATCGGAGTGGCGGGCGCGGCATACCGAACGACGCGATGCCCAAAATGCGACGCTTTCAAGCGATCGTGGCGAGGCGCTTCAGTGCGGAGATTGCCTCGGCCACCTGCGCGTCGACCGGCGCATCGCCATCGACGAAGATCGCATTCTCGTCGTCGCCCGGCAGTTCGAGCGAGGCCAGCTGGCTGTCGAGCAGGGAGGCTGGCATGAAATGGCCTTCCCGATGCTTCATTCGCGCGCGCAGTGCCTCCGGGGTCAGCACCTGCATCAGGAAGGCGACCGCACCGACCCGATCGCGAATGAGATCCCGATAGCTGCGCTTGAGCGCCGAGCAAGTCGCGATCACGCCCTCATCCTTAAGAGCCGCCATCGCATTGGCGACATTGGTGAGGAAGGGTATCCGATCGTCATCGGTTAGCGGAATGCCCGCCGCCATCTTCGCGATATTCTCGGGCGGATGCTGATCGTCGGCCTCGACATAGTGCCAGCCCAGACGCTCTGCCAGCGCCAGCCCCAGGGTCGTCTTGCCGCTGCCGCTGACGCCCATCACCACTACAGCCCGGATCACGATGCGGTTTCGCGTCCGAAATCGAACAACCGGACATATTCGGCGCTATCGGCCGCGCCGAGGCCGCCCGCCACCAGCATACGATGCAGATCGGCGATCAGCGAGGTGACGGGAAGCGCGAGGCGCTTGCCCTGCGCCGCGACCTGCACCGTTTCCAGATCCTTCAGCATGTTGTCGATGCGCCCGGTCGGCGAGAAATCGCGCCGGGCCATCTTCGCCATATATTCCTGCATGATGCGCGAATCCGCACGGCCCCCCGCCAGTGCCCCGGGCACGAGCGACGCATCGACGCCATGCGCCTCGGCGAAGCGCACCGCCTCGGCCACCGCCATAAAGGTGTTGGCGCAGAGGATCTGGTTGATCAGCTTGACCGTCTGCCCCGCGCCTGACGCGCCCATGTGGTTGAAATTGGTCGACAACAGCGACAGCAGCGGCTGCGCGCGCGCGACATCGCCCTTGGCGCCGCCCAGCATCAGGGTCAGCGTCCCGTTGGCCGCCGCTGGCGCGCCGCCCGAAAGCGGCGCATCGACCCAGCCCATGCCGGTTTCGGTCGCGAGGCGGGCCGCCATTTCGGCGGTCTTGGCGGCGTCGATGCTCGACATGTCGACCAGCAATTTGTCTGGGCCAGCTGCGGCGGCAACGCCGTCGGGGCCGAACACGGCCTTCTCGACGATCGCCGCACTGTTCAAACTGGTGATGACATAATCGGCCGCCGCGGCCGCCTCCTTGGCGGAGCCGGCGGCCACGGCCCCCTTTGCGGCCAGAGCGTCGGTCTTTCCCGGCGTCGCGTCATAGACGCTGACGGAGGCACCGGTATCGATCAGGCGACCGGCGATCGCCGATCCCATCACGCCCACGCCGATAACGGCAACCTTGATCACGTCATCTCCTTGACCGACGCCCGCTCGACCACCGTCAACCCGACATCGTCGATCGTCGGGGTGTCGGCTGCAGCATCGCCTTTGAGCAGTTTCAGCATGAGCTCGCCCGCGCGCTGGCCGAGCGCGCGGAAATCGACATGGATCGTCGTCAGCGGCGGGTTGATCTCGCGACCGATCTCGAAATCGCCGAAGCCCATGACCGAAAGCCGATCGGGTACCGCGATGCCTCGCCGCTGGCATTCCATCACGATGCCGACCGCCGACAGATCCGAGACGCCGAACACCGCTTCGATGTCCGGCGCCCTGTCGAGCAGCAAGGCGATCGCCTTGGCACCATGATCGTAGCTGACCGGCGCGCTGCCATGGCGGAGCACCAGATCGGTCGCGAGCCCGGAGAAGCGCAATTCGTCCTCGAAGCCGCGCATGCGTTCTTCGCCGCGATGGTCCATCACCTCCCCTTCGGGCGAGGCGGCGACCGCACCGATGCGCTTGAACCCCTTCTGGATCAGGTGGCGCGCAGCAGTGCGGCCGACCTGATAGTTGGAGAAGCCGACGACATGGTCGATCGGGTGCGGTGGCAGATCGGCGATCTCGATCACCGGAATGTCGGCCGCCATCAGCATCCGCGACGAGGCGCGTTTGTGCAACGTGCCGGTCAGCACGATCGCCTCGGGGCGCCGCGCGAGCAGGTTGCGCAGCTGGCGCTCTTCCTCGGCCAGATCATAATCGGTATAAGCGATCAGCAGGTGATAATCGCGCTCGCGCAGCACCTTGGTCAGGCCGTGCGCCACCGCCGAGAAGTTGGCGTTGGTCAACGTCGGCAGCATCAGGGCGATGAAGCCGGTGCGCCGGCTCGACAGGCTGCCCGCCGCCCGATCGGGCACATAGCCCAGGTCAGCAATCGCCTTGTTCACCCGCTCGCGCGTGGCGGGCAGCACCAGCTCGGGATCGCTGACGACACGCGAGACGGTCATGCGCGATACGCCCGCCAGTCGCGAAACATCGCGGATGGTCGGTTGTGACGATCCGCGCTTGCCCGGTTTCTCGTCCTTGTCCTTCGTCTGTCCCGGCCGGATCATAGGCTACCTCTCGCATTGGTCCGCACTGTATAGGCGGATCAAGCGCTTGGCTCCACGGCATTGCCTTCGCTGAGCAGATGATAGAATCGCCCCTCGAACATCTCCATCAATTCCATCGTGACCGCGCGCGCCTGCGCACGGACCGGGGAGGCGAGCGCCTCTTCGACTGCGGCGTGCGACGGATAATCGATCTGCTGGATCATCAGGATCGGGGTCGTGTCGTCATCGGTACTCTCAATGCGATGGAGCCGGACGTTGCTGGCATGGGGGAACTGGCGCCAGAGCGGGGCGAGGCGTTCGCGGATTTCGGAAAAGAAGCGCTCCTCGCAGCCGTCCTTGAGCCGGCCCTCGAAGACGGCAGTGCGTGTGATCATGCCAATTCCTCGTTGACGGCGATGTGCAGCTTGACGACCCGCGAACGATCGCCCGCGCGTTCGAACGCGGCCTGCGCATCGGCCAGTCTGTAAGTGCCCGACAGAATCGGAGTGACGTCGATCCCTCCCGAGACGATCAACTCGACCGCCAGCCCGAATTCGTCATTGGCGCGGAAGGCACCAACGAATTCGATCTCGCGCGATTGCAGCCCATTGACGGGGATCGGCGCGGTGCCCGGCGGCAGCATGCCGACCTGGACGATCCTTCCGCCGCGGCGGACGATCTTGAACAGCGAGGCCAGCGCCGATTGCGCGCCCGACGCCTCGAACGCGACATCGAAATAGCCGCCATCGGCCTCGAATTCGATCAGTCCCTCGGGATCGGCGGCGACGTTGACGGTGCGTGTGGCGCCCATCGTGTCGTGCGCCACCTTGAGCGCGGCATCCTCGACATCGGTGCAGACCACCTCGATCGCACCGGCAAGACGCGCCGAGCGTGCGGTCAACAACCCGATCGGCCCCGATCCGGTGACGATCACGCGCTTGCCCATCAATGGACCGGCGCGGTTGACCGCATGGAGGCCGACCGAAAGCGGCTCGGCGACCGAAAGCTTCAAAAGATCGGTGTCATCGGGAACCGGGATGATCTGGTCGCTGCGCAACACGAGGCGCTGGGCAAATCCCCCTTGCACATGCGGGAAGCGTCCTGCGCTGCCGAGGAAGAGCATGTTCGAGCACAGATTGGCGCGGCCTTCCCGACAGGCACGGCACACCCGGCACGGCCGGCTGGGATCGAGCGCGGCCTTCATACCCGGCTTCAAACCCGTTACTGCCGAGCCCAGTTCGACCACCACGCCCGAGATTTCATGGCCCAGCGCCATCGGCTCGCGCACGGCGAAATCGCCCACCGCGCCACGATGGTAGTAGTGCATGTCCGATCCGCAGATGCCGCCATAGGCCACCGCAACCCGCACCTCATCGGACGCCAGTGCGCGGTCGACGACCTCCTCGATTCGCAGGTCTTTCTTCCCGTGACAAACGGCAGCAAGCATCATGATCTCCCATGGGACCGATACCATTTGTTTTTGGGTCAGGCAAATAAGCGTTTTGACAGATTACGGACGATTGCCTTGGTACCGCTCCCTAGTTCCGTTGGCTGGCCCGATCAGCGCAAGGATGGCAGTTCGCTAAGAGGCATTGTGATGAGCCGTCGATCCGCGCGCGCAGTGATATAGAGCCGGTCACCGACCGCCAACGCGCCACATGCATAGCTGACGGTGGCATTGCCGGCACGCGCGATGAGCTTGGTCACCGTGCCGCGCTCGGGACCAACCCGCGCGACCACCCAATTCTGCGCGCAAACCGGCCCGGTGCAAGCCGCGATACTTGCGACGGTCGTCGCCTGCCCGGCAACGAAGAGCGTCCCGTCCGCCGCCAGCTTGAGATTGTCGGGCATGAAATCGAGTGCGATCGTGCGGCGCCCCAAAGTTTGCCGGTCGATCGCCAGCAAGGCATGACTGCTCCACGCGCTGACATAGAGCGTGCCGGCGTCGCGACTGATCGCGAGCCCGTTCGCGCCTGAAATCGGGCCGACATCCATCCGGCGGAAACCGCGATCGGAATGCCATTCCCAAAGCGAACCGGTCGGCTCACCACGCCCCATCCGTTCCCACGCCGCCATGTCACGTGGATCATAGAAGCTGGTGACGACGATGCCGCCGTCGGGCAAGGGCGCGACGGAATTGGCGAGCGTGCCGATCGGCGTCGGCGCGCAGCCGATCCATGTCAGACGCGGTTTGTCGTCTTGCCGATCGATATCGAATATCTCGATCGCCTGTCGACCGCCATGATTGGCACCATAAAGCCGGCGCCCCCGCAGTCCGATCCCGTCGATCGACAATCGCGACGGATCGAGCGGGGCAGGGCAATCCTTCGCGAGCACGGGATCGGGCCGGATCGCGATCGTCAGTGCTTCGGCCCGCCCGGTGCGCGTGTCGATCCGGTAGAGTCGGCCCGGCACGTCGGTCCGGATGCCGCTCGCGATCAGCCAGGATGTGCCCGGCACGCGCGCCAGATCTTCGCTCCCGACAGGCCCGCAAATATAATGCAGGCCGTCGCTGGACGGGCAGGGCGCTGCGGCGTGTGCCCCTGTAGCCTCGAGCAAAGCGAGCGCGGCGAAAACAATTCGCTTCATCATGCCAACTCTGCCCTCAACGCACGGTAGGGGCGCCGCGCAATCATCATCAAAGTGAACATGATCGGGGCGGGTAGGCCAACGATGATGGCGAGCGAATAGCGCACATCGGCCGGATTGCGGAACAGATGATCGGTCATCAGCCCGATCACCATTGGTCCGATCGTCAAGCCGACCAAAGTCGTCAAAGTGATGTAGAGTGCGCTCACTTGCGCGCGTGCACGGTTGGGGACGATCAGTTGGATAGCGGTCGCGGCGCATGCGAACGGCATGTTGCTGAGGAAGATCGCGGGCGCGAAGAAAGCGAGCGCCAGCGGCGCGCTCGGCATCAACGCGGCCGCGGCCCCGAAGCAGCCGCAGCCGACGAAGCCATAGCCAGCCACTAGCAGGGGCGCATCGACATAACCCTTTCTGGTCAGCCGATCGATCATCCAACCGCTGAAGAAGGCGCCGCCCATGCCGCAGGTCATCAGGATCAGCCCGAAGCCGAGCCCGACCTCTGCCGGATTCCAGCCATAGGAGCGCTGAAACATCGCCGGGGCCCATATGAAGATGGCGTAGACGACCAACGTCACCATCGAAAAGCCGGCCAGCATCGGTACTAACGCCGCCGAGCGGTTGCGCACGATAGCGACGACTTCACCGAACGGCATGGCCTCGGTCCGGACGCCCCGGCGCTTGGGTTCGCGCAGCAGCAGGAACAACGGCACGAGCAGCAGGCCCGGCGCTCCGACGATAATGAAGGCCGCCTGATAGGGCTGCAGTCCGGCAAGCGGGCCATGAGTCAGGACGGACGATGTGGCGAGCCATTGCAGCAAGCTGCCGCCGAGGATGAAAGCGAGGCCTTGACCGAACGGTGCGCTCATCAGGAAGGCGGCGATCGGCCGACCGAGCCGATCGGGCGGAAAATGATCGCTCAGCATCGAGAAGCCGGAAGGCGTCAGCGTCGCCTCGCCGACGCCCACCCCGACCCGCGTCAGGAACAGGATGAAGAAGGTCGGCGCCAGCCCCGATCCCATCGCGAAGCAGCTGAACAGGAACAGCCCGCCCGCAATCATCAGCCGCCGCTGGTAAAGATCCGCCATTCGCCCGAGCGGGATACAGGCGGTGACATAGAACAGCCCGAAGGCGAGGCCTTGCAGCATGCCGAAATGGGTATCGTCCAGCCCGAACGCAGCCTTGAGCGGCTGGACGGTGAGATTGATGACCGTGCGGTCGAACTGCGAAACGATCGATGCGAGCGCCAGCAACGATGCCAGCAACCAGCCGCTCGCCGGGCTCGGCCAAGGCGGAGATGCCGCGTCCGGCGCCGCATCGGATATCCTCTCGGGCATGTTCATCTTTTCTCTATCGACTTCTGGCCACGCGATTGGCGGCAGGCCAGAGTTGCAGATCGGTCCGGTCGTGGCAAACTGCGGCAGGCATGCCTCTCTCCCGGATGTGACCGCTATCATTTGTTTTAACCTTGCGCAATTTTTTACTGCAAGCGGCCCAATCCATATGCTTTCCGTGCAAGCTGGATTTTGAATCCTTTGCGCTCCGATGTTGCAATGTTATCGTTCCCTTATTAGGCGGAGATCACTGTGGAGAGGGGCAAGGCGAACGTGAATCCATTCAGCCTGGAGGGAAAGACCGCGCTCGTCACCGGGGCTGCGCGCGGGATCGGCTATGCGATCGCCGAGGCGCTGGCTGGGGCAGGGGCGCGGATCATCCTCAATGGCCGCTCACCAGCTACCCTCGAAGAAGCCGCATCCGCCTTGCGAGCCGCGGGTGCGACCATCGAGACCAGCGTGTTCGACGTGACCGATGCGGCAGCCGTCCGCGCGGCGATCGCGGCAATCGAATCGGATATCGGCGCGATCGACGTCCTGATCAACAATGCGGGCATCCAGCGCCGCGCGCCGCTTGAACAGTTCGACGACAATGACTGGCGCGAGCTGATGGCGACCAACCTCGACAGCATCTATTATGTCAGCAAGGCGGTGGCGCCGCACATGATCGCGCGGGGACGGGGCAAGATCGTCAATATCGGAAGCGTCCAGTGCGATCTCGCCCGGCCCGGCATCGCGCCCTACACCGCGTCGAAAGGCGCGGTCCGCAACCTCACGCGGGGCATGTGCGCCGATTGGGCGCGCCATAACATTCAGGTCAACGCCATCGCGCCGGGCTATTTCGCGACGCCCATGAACCGTGCTCTGGTCGAGGATCCGGCGTTCGACGATTGGTTGCGCAAGCGCACGCCCGCCGCGCGCTGGGGCAATCTCCAGGATCTGCATGGCATCGCCATCTTCCTGTCCTCGGGCGCATCCGACTTCATCAATGGCCAGACCATCTTCGTCGATGGCGGCATCACCTCCGTCATCTGAGGGCAGGCGCCATGACCACCGATCGCTCGACCGCACTGCAGCTCTGTCCGCTTTCGCCCTATCTCGAAGCCGGGCTGGCCGAGCGGTTCAATGTCGTGCGCTGGTTTGATCTCGCGCCGGGCGCGCAGGCAGACTGGCTGGCGGAGCATGCCGGCGAAGTGCGGGCGGCGGCGACCGGCGGCCATATCGGCTGTCCGAGCGCGCTGATGGAACGACTGCCCGCGCTGCGCATCGTCGCGATCAATGGCGTCGGCTTCGACAAGGTCGATCTCGATCTGGCGCGGGCGCGCGGTGTCCGTGTCACGACCACCCCGGGCACCCTGACCGAGGACGTGGCCGATCTGGCGATCGGGCTGGTGATTGCCCTGCTGCGGGATCTTCCCGCGGCGGCCGCGCACGTCCGCCGCGGCGACTGGCCGGATGCCGAACGCCCGCTCGCACGCAAGGTGAGCGGGCGCCGGTTCGGCATTCTCGGGCTCGGGCATATCGGCCTTGCCGTCGCGCAGCGGCTCGCGGCGTTCGGGCCGGTCGCTTATTACGATCCGCATCGCAAGGACGTGCCATACGACTATTTTCCCGATCTGCTGGCGCTCGCCGGGGCGTCGGACGTGCTGTGCGTGGCCGCGGCCGCCAATCCGGCGACGCGCCATCTGGTGGATGCCGACGTGCTCGCTGCACTCGGGCCTGACGGCTATCTCGTCAATATCTCACGCGGATCGGTGGTCGACGAGGCCGCGCTGACCGAGGCGCTTACTGCCGGCCGGCTGGCTGGCGCGGCGCTCGACGTGTTCGAGAACGAGCCGCACGTGCCCGCCGCCTTGCGGAGCAGCGACCGCACGGTGCTCACCCCGCACATCGCGAGCGCGACCGTCGAAACGCGCCGCGCGATGGCCGATATGGTGCTCGCCAATCTGGACGCGGTCATGGCGGGGCAGGAGCCGCCGGCGGCGGTGGCATAGGGCAATGCATGTGGCGAAAATCGCGATCATCACCGGTGCGGGCAGCGGGATCGGCCGCGCGGTCGCTCTATCGCTGGCGCGGCGCGGCTACCGGCTGGCACTGACCGGGCGGCGCCTCGGAAAGCTCGAAGAAAGCGCTGCCTTGTGCGCGGTCGAAGGCGCCGAGACCTTCTGCATCACGAGCGACGTGAGCATCCGGGAATTGGTCGATACCCTGTTCGCCGAGGTTATCGCCAGGCTCGGCCGGATCGATCTGTTGTTCAACAATGCCGGTATCGGTGCGCCGGCGGTCGCACTCGATGAACTGACCGAGGCGGATTGGCGCCGGGTGATCGATACCAATCTCAACGGCGCTTTCTTCTGCCTTCAGGCCGCGTTCCGCGCGATGAAGA